>NZ_JACWZZ010000007.1 GCF_014698995.1 Hymenobacter duratus | reverse complement strand
TTGCGGCGCCACCGGCGGTATCCCCACAGCCCGGCGGCGGCCCCGGCCGTCAGCAGCAGGGGCAGGTGCAGCGCCGACGACAGCGCCATCCGATGCTCCATCACAAAATGCAGCACCCCCCGCAGCCGCTCCACTACCCGTGGCGCCTCCTCCGACTGCCGGAGCGTGAGGGCGTAGAGGTTGTTGAGGGTGTTGAAGAGAAAATGCGGGTGAATCTGGGCTTGCAGCAGCTGCAGCTCCGCCTGGTAGTTTTCCCGCTGGAGCTGCTCATTGGCCAGCTCCTTGCGGCGCCACCGGCGGTATCCCCACAGCCCGGCGGCGGCCCCGGCCGTCAGCAGCAGGGGCAGGTGCAGCGCCGACGACAGCGCCATCCGATTATCCGGGGGGCCGGCCGCCATGGCCGTCCGCAGGGGCAGCAGCCCCCAGTGCCACCCGGCGTAGGACAGCAGCGCCGCTGCGCCCAGCCAGCCCAGCGCCCGGCCCAGCAGGCGGCCGTGCCGGGGCTGCTCGGCCCAGAGCTCAGGCAGCACCCCGTAAAGCAGCGCGTAGGTGGCCGGCGCGAACGTGCCCAGCACCACCAGCAGGGCAAACAGCAGGGCCAGCCCCAGGTGGTCGACGAACGCACAATGGTAATACAGCAGTACCGTCTCCAGCAGCCCAATAGCCAGCCAGAACAGCCCGTGGCGCAGGCCGGGCCGCTCCTCTATCTCCCGCAGCCCTTGCCGCAGCGTCTGTTGTAGTGCCTGAGCCATATCCACCGGGTGCGTTGAGCCCACATGAATATACCGATTTAGGCGGCGGTAAGCTGCTGGTGATCTGATTTATAGACCAACAACAAGGCTTCATCGACTAACGGTCGAATCAGCAGTTCATCGACCAACGGCTACCGTATTTCCCGGCGCGGGCGTCGCCGGACGAATAGGCCAGCGCGGGCTGCTTGAGCGGGCCATCTTTAGTGCAGGTAGCGGCTGACCCCGACCCCTGATTTCACCCGTAGTTTACCCCAACGCCATGAAAACGTCTCTTCTTGCCGCCTGCTTCGCCTGCTGCTGCCGGCCCTGGTCCACGCCCAGCGAGCCCCGCAAAGCGGCTACTGGAACCTGGAAACTAACCTCACTACCCGCGACTACACCCTCGTGCGCTTCTACAACGCGCAGGACCAGCTCGTGCGCGAAGAGCGCCTCGACAATCTTTGCCTGAACCTCAGCCCGGGCACCCCGTTGTGCCGCCGCACCGCCCGGCTGCTCAACGCCACCCTGGCCCAGGTGCTGCAGGATCCCAGCAGTTCCACCATGCTGGCCACCCAGCTCGGGCAAAACCGGCGCATCCAGCGCGTATATGCTGTGCGCTGAAGCATGGGGCTACGCAGCATAAGCTTGTCTGATGGCTGCGAGGTAATTATCTATCCTGCCTAGCTTCTTGCCGGCATGCATTCTACTGCCCGGTCTTCACGGCGGGCTTGGATGTGTAGTGCGAAAACGGCTTAAGCAGTAAGGCCGCAAAGGCTCCGTCTTAGAGCATCATTCCGCCCCTGTCAGTACAGGCACGGCACTTTGCTGAAGGGGCTGCGCTGCGCGGGTGGGCCAGTTTGCCATGTTCACTCCCTTGATCAGCAGCCACAGGCACAAGGACAATTCGCCGATGAACGGCAGCAGTAACAGAGCCGGGAGGAGCACCTTTGCCAGGGCCGGGGCAAACAGCGCCGCCAAGCAACTCACCAAATAGCTCGCGCCCGCCGCTTGCATTCCCACCCCTAGTACTTTGGGCAGGTAGCCCGACTTGAAAATCAGGTAGCCGTTCACCAAGCAGGTGAGGCCGAAAAACAACAAGGCCACATTGAACGCCACACCGTGCGCTTTCAGCAGCAGGTGGCCCAGCAGGGCCACCTGCTGCGTGCCCAGGGTTTGCACGTACTGCGTGTTTTCCAGCGTCGGCAACACGAGGAGCATAAACACTTTGCTCACCGACTCGACCGACAGCGACACCAGGTTCAGGACCAGAGCCAGCAGCACGAGACGATGGTTAACGGGCCGCAGCAGCAGGTACTCAATCCACTGCAGGGGCACGGCGCACAACACGAGCAGCACGTTGAGCACCACGGCGCATTGCCACAGCCCCGGCGACGCCAGGATATTGCGCGCAGTTGCCGTCGCATCGCCTGCAACCAACAGCTTGCTCATAACGAACCCTTCTGAGAAAGCGCCGAATACGATAATTGCCAGGTATAAGGCCCCACCAAGGCGGGCAATCGTCTGCGGTGAGGTGTGCAGTAGGGGTAGAGTCATGAGGAAGGCACGGTAGATAAGTTCAGCGCAGCTGCTTCAGGGTTAGTGTGGCGCGCGCAAGGGGCAGCCTGCGGCGGTTTCACGTGAAGCCAAAAAGAGGAGTGAGGCTCAGCCGGGTAGATGCGGGAACAGCAGGGAAGGTTGCCCGGATAGAAAAGTAAATTGGCGGACCGCCTATACTGCCGGCTTTGTGCCTGGTGAATGCATTGCACTTATTCCAATACGATATGAAGAATACCCACTATTAGGTATTGTCTGCGGTGCTATTGCACGGGTATTTTTGTGGGTTGCGTCAGGAGCGCATTCTTCCTAAGCGGCTACCCACGAGTAGTCCAATAACCTAACGTGAGGTAACCGCCTCGATATCAAGTGACACACCTTTACTTTTTGACGACCTGCAGGGCCGCCCGGCTACGCTATGTCTACCGGCCTGCCCGCTTACTGCTCTGCCTAATGGCACTGCTGCTAGCCCTCCAGCCGGCTCTGGCGCAAGGCCCGGGGTGGCAAATGGCGCAGGCGGGCAGCGCTACGCAGGCGCCCGGCACTGGTTCCAGCACCGTTACCGGAACGGCAACCGATGCCAGTGGCAACGTGTTTGTAACGGGCTATTTCAGCAATAAAGTGGTGTTTGGCAGCACTACGCTCACCAGCGCCGGCGGCTTGGATGTCTTTGTGGCCAAGTGGGTGCCTTCCACCAACACCTGGGCCTGGGCCTACAGCGGCGGCGGCTCCGCCGACGATAGAGCACGTGACATTGCCGTAAGCGGCAGCAATGTGTACGTGACCGGGACCATGAATGACTTCAGCTACTACTACAGTAGTGGCTATGGGTCATCCGTGCCAAGCATGCCAACGGTGCGCTTTGGCAGCATTAGCCTGGCAGGCTACTCTACCTCGTACTACAGCGGCTCGACGCACTCCAGTTTTTCGGGTACCAACTACCTGTATGGCAATATGGTGCTGCTCCGCTATACCGATGCGGGCAATTCCGCGACCCTGAGCTGGGCGCAAAGCAGTTCGGTCATGGACCAAACCAAAGGCCTTGCCGTGGACGGCAGCGCTATTTACGTGGTCGGCAGCCAGACGCTGCCCTACTCTTCCTCGTCCGAGCACTGTCAGGCCTTTAGAGGATGTCATACCGATTACTACTCGGGCGGCCAATCCAATATCGTGTTGCAGCGCTATGACGATACCGGTACCGGCGCCACCAACGCGTGGACGCAAACGGCAGGTGGTAAAAGCTACGACCAGGGCCAGGACGTGGCAGTGAGCGGCAGCTACGTGTACATCACGGGTTCGGTCTACAATAATGCCGCCGATGCCAATGTGGTGCGTTTCGGCACGACAGCAGTACCGGGCAGCACTTCCACCTACTCGTCGGATCTGCTGGTGGCGCGCTACACGACGGCCGGGGTTTTCGGTTGGGCCCGGGTAGGGGGGGGAACCAGTGAGGATATCGGACTGGGCATTGCCGTGAACGGGACGAGTGTGTACGTGACAGGTACGATTACCAACACTACGGCCGACGCTACCGCCGTGCGGTTTGGCGGCACGGTGGCCGTGGCCGGTGCCAGCACCACGCTCAGCACGGATGTGCTGCTGGCCCGCTACACCGATGCCGGGGTCTTTAGCTGGGCCCGCGCCGGTGGCGGCTCCGGGGAAGACCGGGGACTGCGCGTTGCTGCCAACAGCACCGCCGCGTATGTTACAGGTTACTCCTTTAACACGGCTGCTGACGCCAATGCGGTACGCTTCGGGGGCAACGCTGTGGCGGGCACTAGCGCGACGGCCAGCAATGATATGCTGGTTGCTCGCTATGCCAGCAACGGCACGTTCAGCTGGGCCCGCACGGGAGGGGGCAGCGGCTCGGATGAGGGCGGCGGCATTGCCGTGAGCGGAACCACGCTCTACGTCGGCGGCTACGCGGCCAGCCCGGCGGCAACGTTCGGGACGGCTGCCGGCTCCCCCGTGCTGGGCGGCACCACCGGTACCAACCGGGCCGTGGCAGCCACCCTGACCGATGCTACCAGCTCCGCCACCTGGCAGACAGCCAAGACCAGCAGCCACGGCGGCACCAGCAGCATTACGGCTACGGCCGTAAATGCCAGCGGGGAAGTGTTTGTGACCGGTACGTTCAAAGGCGAAGTGACTTTTGGCAGCACCACACTAGGCAGCGCAGGCGACAACGACCTGTTTGTGGCCAAATGGGTGCCCAGCAGCAGCACGTGGGCCTGGGCCGTAGCCGGTGGTGGGGCCGGCACCGATGGCGGCACCGGTATTGCGGTGAACGGCAACGCGGTGTACGTCTCCGGGACTGTAAGCAATAGCACTACTGACGTCAACGCGGTACGGTTCGGCACAACGGCCGTGGCCGGGGCCAGCCCGACCCTCAGCGACGATCTGCTGCTTGCCCGCTACACCGACAACGGGAGCAGTGCTGCTTTCAACTGGGCCCGTACCGGCGGCGGATCTGGCGTCGACAAAGCCACGGCAATTGCCGTCAACGGCAGCGCGGTCTACCTCACGGGCAGCATCACCAACAACCTGGCCGATGCTAACGCGGTGCGCTTCAGCGGTACGGCCTTGGCCGGCGCCAGCGCCACGGCCAGCCCGGATGTGGTGCTGGCCCGTTATACGGATAACACCACTAGTGCCACGCTAGCCTGGGCCCGGACCGGAGGAGGCACCGGCGCTGATGCGGGCAACAGCATTGCGGTAGCTAATAATTTAGTGTACATCACGGGCAGCATCACTAATACCCTGGCCGATGCCAACGCCGTACGCTTCAGCGGTATGGCCGTAGCCGGCGCCAGCGCCACGGCCAGCGCGGACGTGGTGCTGGCTCGCTACACGGATAATACTACCGGCGCCACGCTGGCCTGGGTTACTAGCGGAGGGGGAGTCGGGGCGGATGAAGGCATGGGCATTGCCGTTGCCAATGACGCAGTCTATATCACCGGCTTTTTCAGCAATAATGCCACGGATGCCAACGCCGTTCGGTTTGGCGGGGTTGCTCGCTCGGGCTTCGGCACCAATCCCTATTACACCGATCTGCTGGTAGCGCGTTACACGGATACCGGCAGCAGTGCTGCCTTCAACTGGGCCGAGGCTGGAGGAAGTGATAACTTTGATAAGGGGCTGGGCATTGCCGTGACCGGGACCACCGTGTACGTGACGGGCACCGTTACCGGGACGGATACCCCTCCGCGTTTTGGTGGAACGCCGGTACTCGGCACCAATAAGTACAGCAGCGACGTTGTGGTCGCCAGCTACACCGATAATACCAGCTCGGCTACCTGTGAGTGGACTACCGTAGGAGGAGGCAATGGCACCGATACGGGCGCGGCAGTAGCGCTTAATGCGCCGTATGTCTACGTGGCCGGCTCGGTACTGCCGGAAGCGAGATTCAGCGACCTCCGGATTACCAGTCCGGCTAACTACACCGTCAACTTCCTGGGTGCGCTTGATGTCTCCAAGCCGCACATCGGGTGGGTATCACCGGCCAGCGGGGTGGCGGGCACAGCCGTTACTATGAGCAGCCACTTGTTGGGTGGCGCTTCAAACCTGGTGGTGAATGGCGTAAGCACCCTCATTACGGCCAATACCGACAAAACCATCAGCTTCGTGCTGCCCATCGGCGTAGGCCCAACCAATCTCATTACGGCCACGACCAATGCCGGTCCGGTCAGCACCACGTTGTTTACGGCGCTGCTCTCCCCGGTGACCTATAGCCCGGCAGTGAATACCCGCACGGCCCTGGTGCTCAACTCCCGCATCGGCCTGACATTCAGCGAATCCATAACCGCCGCTCCTGGCAACGTGCTGCACGTATTCTCGGCGCAAGCCGGGGGGCGCAAAGCCGGGACGGTAAGCTTGAATGGCAATGCCCTGAGCTTCGCGAGTTCGGGCAGTGGGCCGAACGCCTCTTTCAAGCCGGGCGAAGTAATAAGCGTGAGCCTGGCCGGTACTATCCAGAATGCTGGCGGTCTGCTGGCCAACAAACGGGTGTACCAATTCACCACCGCCGTAGCGGGTTCGGGCGGCGGCAAGTTTCAGACGCCCGCGGCCAATGCCGAGCCTGCCGTAGGGACGACCCCCGGCGCGGTTGCCGTGGCCGACGTAGACGGTGATGGGGACCTGGATCTGCTTTCCACCAGCACGGCGAATAACTCCGTAGTCGTGCGCCTCAACAACGGGAGCGGCGTGTTCACCGCGCCCACGACCGGGGCTACTGTCGGCGTCACGTATAGCCCTCAGGATCTGGCCGTAGGCGATTTAGACGGGGATGGGGACCTGGACCTGGCCACGGCCAGCTCGGCTACCGGCATGGTCAGCATCCGTCTGAACAACGGCAGCGGCAACTTTGTGGCCCCGTCTGCCAATGCTGAGGTCTATACGAGCACGTATTCCCGGGGCCTGACTCTGGGTGACATCGACGGCGATGGTGACCTGGATCTGCTCGTGGCGAACTACTATTCCAACACGGTCAGCGTCCGCCTCAACAACGGCAGCGGCAGCTTCACGTATCCGGCGGCCAATGCCGAGATTATGGTGAATCAGAATCCGCACGCCATAGCCCTGGGGGACTTCGATGGGGACGGCGACCTGGACCTGTTTACCAGCGCATCGAGCTATTACAGTGGCAACACCGTGCGCGTGTCGGTAAACAACGGGACGGGCGGCTTCGCGTACTGGCAGGAGCTATACGTGGGGTCAACTCCCTCCGGCGTAACCCTGGGGGACATCGACGGCGACGGCGACCTGGATCTGCTGTCGGCCAATTCGACGGGCACCACCGTCAGCCTCCGCGTGAACAACGGCAGGGGGTACTTCGTAGCTCCCAGCAGCAACGCTGAATTGAGCGTGGGCTCAGGCCCTCGTACTGTGGCGTTGGGCGATGTTGACAGCGACGGCGACCTGGACGTGCTGACGGCTAACTACAACGACAACACGGTTAGTGTCAGGGTGAATGATGGCAGCGGCAACTTCACGGTGCCGGATGTCTCGGCGAGCTTGAGCGTAGGAACCAGCCCGGTGCAGGCCACGCTGGGGGATGTGGATGGCGACGGCGACCTGGACCTGCTGTCGGCCAATTCGGGCAATGGCACGGTGAGCGTCCGGTTCAATGAACCCAAGCCCTTAACGGTTACGGCGCTGAGCGCCAACGCTGAGCTGCCGGGCATGCCCCTGACTATCAGCGGCACGGGCTTCATGCCCGGCTGCAGCGTGAGTATCGGCGGGGCCGATGCCCTCAACGTAGTCATTAACTCTTCGACGTCCATCACGGCTACCGTACCGGCGGGCGCGCTACCAGGTACCAATCCGGTGGTAGTTACGCTGGGTGCGGCTACGGCCCCCAGTCCCACGACCTTCACCGTCCTCGCCCTGTACGCGGCCGTCACTACATCCTGCCCGTCCACGGTGCCGTACCTCACCACGGGCGACGGCAAGTGGCACTACCTGCTGGCCAGCAACGGTCAGGTGGTGGCTGCCCTGCAGGATACCCGGGCCAGCCTGGGTACGGTAACGGTGAGCTACCAGGTAACGGGTTCAGCAAGTCCGGTACGCGCGGACAGCCGCAACCGTAAGTATTTGGACCGCAACTTCCGGCTTGTTGCAAGCGGCGGCGACTTCCCCGGACAGACGATGAACGTGCGCTTTTTCGGGCTAACCAGTGAACTGGCCCGCTTGCAGACGGCCGACCCCACAGTCGGTTACGCTACGCTCTACGCGACCCAGTACAGCGGATCCAACGAAGACTGCCAGCTGGAAAATAACGACTTTCAGGCGGGTCAGTTCCGCAGCCTGACAGCGGCCGCCAGTACTCCGGGCAACGGTGTTGCGTGGTTTGTGGCCCAACTGGCGGTGCAGGACCATTTTTCGGAGTTTTACCTGACCGGCAGTGCTGCCCCGCTGCCGGTAGAGCTTTCTGCCTTCACGGCTACCAAGCGCGGCCAAGCGGTGGAACTGGCGTGGCGGACAGCCTCGGAAAAGAACAATGACCGGTTTGAAGTGGAGCGCAGCACCGATGGGCATACGTTTGAGCGCATCGGCACGGTGGCCGGGCACGGCACGACTACGCGTCCTACGGACTACTCCTACGGAGACAGCCAGTATCCGAGCTTGGCATCGGTACTCTACTATCGCCTGCGGCAGGTGGACCAGAACGGAAGCGCCCACCTTTCCCCCATCCAGGTGGTGCAGCTGGATAAAATCGCTTCGCTGCAACTGTACCCCAATCCGACGCGGGCCAGTGTCACCGTGACCGGGGTGGCGGCCCACGCCACCATCGAAGTAATCGACGCTCTAGGTCGCGTGCGCCTAACGGTGACGGCGGAGCAATCGGGCCGCACCGTGCTGCCGCTGCCAGCTGAGTTGCCTTCCGGCGTGTACATCGTGCGCAGTCAGGGGCTAACCGGCCGCTTGAGAGTGGAGTAAGAATTGATTCCAGGCACAACCACGCCGCCCGGTTGACTACCCGTCAGCCGGGCGGCGTGGTTTAAAGCGCAGTGGCCATACCTGCCGTTTCATGCAGACATCCAGGAGTTATACCAGGGTATCCAGCATGCTTAGCCGCGCTTTAGTAAGTCGCCTAGCGCCCGTTGGATCTCATTGCCGATCGGTACCTGGTCGAACATCCTGCCGAAGTCGAGCGGGCCGGGCGCGGCCGGTCGTATTCTGTATTCGCTACGCCCTAGACATGTTGGGGGCAAGCTCTCAGGCGGCATAACTAGGGGGCGCTCATAAAAAAAGCCCCAACCAGGTGGTCGGGGCTTTTTCGTGCGGAAAGGAAGGAGGGATTAGTGCTGGATAGAAATCTGCTGGTCGGTCCGCTTGCCTTGTTTGGTGACCACACGCAGGTAATAAATGCCGTTGCGCAGATGCTGCGTGGGCATTTGTGCTTTGCCATGCTGCAGCGTCAGCTCCTGCACGGGCGTACCCTGCCCGTCGTAGAGCGTGGCCTGCGCCTGCTCCGTTTCGCTGCCGCTCACCACCAGGTTGAGCAGGTCGTTAGCCGGGTTGGGATAGGCTTCGATGCGCGTGGCCTGCTTAGGCTCGGTCGGCATGACAATGAAGCAGGGAGCGGTCGGCACCACGGTAGTCGAGGTCGAGCCGGTACCGTCGGGCAGCCGGATGAAGAGCGTGTACGTGCCTGGCACGTAGTTGGTGACCACCGGATTGAGAGGGCCGCGCGAGTAGTAGCCATTCGGTCCGTACCAGGTGTAGGTCATGCCCGGCAGCTGGCAGCCGCTGGGAGAGGTCGTCTGCAGCGTCACGCTCGTAGCCGAAGTGGGGCAGCTTTGCGGCACCGCCCCCGGCAGTTCAAACACGACTACGTCATCGACAAAAACGTTCACCCGTTGGCCGGTGTAGCCAGTAGTTGCATTCGGGGCGAGCGAGGCCCCGCTGAAGAGGCCGATAGTCAGAAAGTTCTCGTTGCCGGTCGCCGTGAAGGCCCCACTAACCCGGGTCCACTGGTGGTCGATCTGCAGACCGCCCAGCACGCGGGAGGTAGGGGCCGCGGGCAGCTCATACTCGAACTGGCAGTAGATGTCATCCCACTTGGGGCAGGGAGCCGGGTTGCCGTTAGTAAAGCTCAAGCCAAAGCCGTAGTTGATCCAGGCCGATTGGCCGCCCGAGCCCTGATTGGGCGTGGGAATGGTGGCCCAGCACTCGGCGTAATACTGCCGCCCGGCCGTCAGCGTGGGAATTGCCTGGCTGATGTAGTCGCGCACCTGGCCGTAGGTGGGGTGCGCACTCAGGTACTGGTTGCGCAGCAGCACCAGGCCGCCGCCGCTGTGCGGGGTTGCCGAACCCACCAGCGCGTAGGGCGAAGTAGGGTTCATGAACGGGTTGGTAACGCCCGTATGCATGTAAATGGGCCGTCCTTCCGTTGGGCTTTCCCAGTTGGTGCAGGTTGTGGGCAGCTGGCCTTCGTGATAGTGGCCACCGCCCATGTTGTTGGTCGTCGTGTTGGTCGGCAGCTGTGAGTACTTCTCAAAGTCGCCGTTGGTAATGGACGAGCAGACGGGCAACTGCGGTTCCGGGTAGCAGCCGGTGCAGGGGGGACCGGGAATGGTCGCCGGATTCGGCGTGCCCTGGGTGGACGCAGGGGCCTTAGCGGCCGTCTGGGCCTGGGCTCCTAAGCCGGCCGTTAACAGGCAGGCTGTGAGCACGGCATGGGGTAAGGAAAAGCGGTAAAGTGTACGCATACAGTAAAGCGGTAAAGGGTTGGAGATAAGCGGTAAAGGATGCGTAAAGCAGCACATTACCCATCTTTGCTCAAAGTCCTTTTTCGCCTGATTTGTGACTTGTATTTTAAAAGATCAGATAAGATTATTCAAATACTCATATACTCAAAAACACGCTACACTAGACAGCAGGCTGGGTAGCCCGAGGGTAGCAGTGCGGCAGGCGCACGAGAACGGCCTGGCTTCCCACTATAAGAAAGACTCCCATTATAGGAGGTCTTGCCCGCGAGCGTGGAGCAGGCCGGTTCCTGGACTAAATACCCATATCTGGGTATTTTAGGGCCCTTCCGCCGGCGATACTTTCTCTCACAGGATCAAAACATATGCACGAGGCTAAGCGGGAATAGCTCCAACGTCGTGACCACTCCATTGGGTTAAGGGACATATCGGCTCAGCAGCACGGAATATCCAATGATATCTTGGCTAGTTTAGGCAGCGAGCACCCTATCATTCGGCTACTCGTAGGCCAGCATGCAGGATTTGTACCACTGAAGCAGAATAGTCCCGTTGTCCGGAAATTTCACTTATCCCATAGATGTCTGATCCTGCGTTCCGGCTAATTGACTCAGCACCTGCCCGGCCGCGGCCCATGAGCAGCCTGGTGCTGTTCGTTCTCTGCCTGCTGGGAAGTTGCGCCGTTGTTCTGGCCGTCCTTGTCCTCGAGTTCCTGTTGTTCACCAAAGGCAATGACGGCATACAATCGGGTTCCTCCTTCCTTCTTTTCTTTAGTCTTTTTTTAGGCGTCTGTGGACTGATCATCAGTTGCATCAACCGATGCTTCCGCTGCATGATGGCCATACTGCTGGGCCTCTCACCAGTTGAGCTACTCGCTTATTTTATCTACGCTGTGGGTGGCTGGGCCCCATACTTATCACCGCCTTCCCCCCCGCAAGTATCCGCAGAGGATCAGCAAGCCCTGATCATGGCCCGTCGGGAAGCCCTTGCCCGTACTCACCTAGCCGAGCAAGAAGCAGTTGCTCGGAACTACCCGTACACGGGCCGGGATTCTACTCAGCCCTACTATACTGCTGATCAGATGCCCAGCCTCACCGGCAAAGCCGAATACCGACCTCAGCAAAGTGCATCGTATGTCGAGCTGGCCCAGTTGCTCCACCGCCATGCTATACCCAGACTCGATCCTACGGAACAGCATTTGGACACGATTCCGGTTGGCTTCACCGTCGGCCCCTATGGCGGGATTTTTCAAGCCCAGATTCAATACGGGGAAATTCCCGAAACCGGCGCTCATACGCGGGCGGAGGCGGCGGTATTGCAGGCCGTTAGCAAGCTGCCCCGGCTGCATCCTGGGCGCATACATGGTCAGCCCGTGTCGGTGCGCATCGTGGTTGCGGTGCCATTGGCCGTTCCACGCTGAATGAACTTTTCAATACTACACCTGCCACGGATAATCTGCCGGCTTCTTCACTCTAGTGGGTAGAGGGGATGTCCTGAGCGGGATAGGCGACCTAATACCTTGGCACCTTCTCACTAATAGATAGGCGGAAGGTGGAGTGATAATCGCATCCGTGTAATTATGTTCATCGGCGTAAGCTCACTCTGTACAGTGATTATGATGAACCTTACCTACTAAATCCTAGCAGCAGATTATAAGCCAAGTTCCTTAGCCGAGTTATGCTGCCGCACATTATCCAGGCGAGTGTAGCGCCGGATCATCGCACTGGTCTTGTGCTTGGTCTGGTTCATGATTTTGGAGTCATCGGCTCCGTTAAGCTTGGAGACGGTCACGAATGAGGCTCGTAGGGAGTGGGCCGTGTATTGAGAGCCTAGATATTGTTGCACGATTAGGTTAGTGTACTTCGTGGTCATACGGCGACTGGTCAATTTATTGTTCTTGCGCAGTGAAACAAACACCGGTCCCTCAGTGCGACCGAGTAAGCGCAGCCAAGCTTGCAGAGAGCGAATAGGACATAAGGCAGAATCAGGGGAATAGAATATGGCTTTCTCTTCAGCCTGACCCAACTGGTTAGTTTTGCTCTGCTGCAGCGATACTACCAAGCCATCGTTATCAAAGGCCAAGTCCTCGACGTTTAACGCCTCAAGCTCCGAGCGCCGAAACGCCCCCGTAAAACCCAGCAGCAGCAACGCCCGGTTACGCAGGCCAGCGGGCACGCTGATGTTGATACTCTTGATGGTATGCTTGAAGCTGCCCAATGAAAACGCCGGCGCTTGCTTTTGCCGCGTCTTAATCTCCCGGGCAATGCCCTTAAGCAGTACCTTGATTTTCTTGTCGGCCGTGGGCGACTCCACACCCGCTAATTCATGCGCCTTGGCAATGGCCGCGGCGTGCCGCTCAATCGTCGCATACTTTTTTCCAGAGTCGGCCAGCTCCGTCAGAAATCCAACTAAGGCTTCAACCGACGCCGGCAGTGACTCCAACTGGTGCAACACACACCAAGCCGAGAACCGCTTACAATCCCCGGCGTAGGCGCGCACCGTGTTAGCCGCCCCGCGCAAGCCGGACTCGACATAGCGCTGGGTAGATTCAACCAAGTGCGCGGGCACCCGCACGGCTGGCGTAGACAAAATGACGTGCAGCTGATTTTCGGTAGCCATATAATAAAGGAGTAGCGAAGTGAAAAGTGGCGATTTTCGTTTCCTAAATATAAGGAACGATAAGTAAACCTTATCGGACCTTATTGGTATCGTCTCAAACCCCAGCGAATGGAGGGTGCAGCATCGCCTGCCTGAATAGTATGGGTGCCAGCCCAGCCAAGTCCCGGCCCACCAACGATGCGGAAGCTGGATTGTAAACGGGACTCAATACGGAAGACCAGACCTAAAAAGCCCTGAGCGGCTGGCTGGCAGCAGCCATTGCCCGGGTAAGGCGGCGCTACTGACGCGGCGCTCGGGGAGCAATCTTCCACAATTCGCCGTTGGTCTCATCCGTGACGACATACAACGCTCCATCCAGGCCTTGACGCACGTCGCGGATACGTTGCTTGCGGTCGGTGAGCAGACGCTCTTCTCCCGTCACGCGCCCCCCCCTCGATCTGCAGGCGTACCAACTCCCGGTCCTTGAGGGCGCCGACAAACAGGTTGCCGCGCCAGGCCGGAAATGCGTCGCCGGTGTAAAACTGCGCTCCAGACGGCGCGATGACGGGGTCCCAATAATAAACCGGATCTACGTAATTGGGCTTGGTTGTTACGGCGCCGGGAACAGGCTCCCCCGAGTATTCCTCGCCAAAGGTGACCAACGGCCACCCGTAGTTTTTGCCCCCTTCAATTCGGTTGAGCTCGTCGCCGCCTTGCGGACCCATGTCGACGGACCAGAGCTGCCCCTGCGCGTCGAAGGCCAGGGACTGCACGTTGCGCTGCCCCACGGTCCAGATTTCGGCCCGCGCGCCAGCCTGCCCGGCAAAGGGATTGCCCGCCGCCGGTTGCCCATCGGGGGTCAGACGCAAGATTTTACCCATGTGGCTGTCTAACTGCTGGGCCTGGGGCCGGATTTCCAGGTCCGAGCGTTCTCCCAGGCTCAGGAACAGCATGCCGTCGGGCCCAAACGCGAGGCGGGAACCGTAGTGTTTGTCGCCGTTGTACGCCGGCAGGGCCCGGAAGATGACCCGCACCTGGCTCAGGCTTCGGCGGTCAGCGGACAGCACGCCTTTGGCCACGCTGGTGGCGTTGCCCGTAGCTCCCCGCGGCTCGGAAAATGACCAATAAATCGTCTGGTCCGAGCTAAAGGTGGGACTAAGCGCCACGTCGAGCAGGCCGCCCTGCCCCGTGGCGTACACCGCTGGCATCCCCGTAATCGGGTCTCCTACTTGCCCAGCGGCGGACACGATGCGCAGCGTGCCTAGCTTTTCAGTGATGAGCAAGTCGCCGTTGGGCAACGGTTCCACGGCCCAAGGCTTTTTTAATCCCTTAGCCAGCACCATCACCTCAAAGGCTGAACTCGATTGCATTCCCCGGGCCCGGGTTTGTTCCGGAAAAGTCGGACTTTGTTCCGGCACGTTCGCGGTCCGGGTCTCAAGCGGGGGCCGGTCAGAAGGATTTGCGGTTTGTCCGGTCGGGTCCTTCTTGTCTTGAGTGCGCTGCTCCTGGCTGGAGCGGTTGCAGGCGGCACCTACGCCAAGCAGCAGGATGGTAGCCGCACCGGCTAGGCAGCGTTGAGTTATGGGATGTTGCATAAAGATACAGTGGCTGTTGGTCAGGGAACAAAGTCCCACTGAATACGCAAGCCGCCGGGTGCTGTTGTTGGGTAAGTTGCCCGAGTGGAATTCTTTCCTGAATGCACCCCTCTGGCTGCACGGGTTTACGTAAAAATTCCAGCGTAAGGCCGATACCTTATTAAGGCACAGATAGCGCAGGATATTTGTGGCACCCGGCTTCAGGACCGGGGTCACCCGAATATCGCGTACGGGCTCAGCGTCCGTCAAAGACCACGCAAACAGCTGTCCGTAGACTTCCGCCCGACCAGCATATTGCTGCAGGGGGGCTCCCAAGGGCTGCCAGTCGTCTGCCCCATGCAGCCCGGCGTGCAGGTACGAGGACTGCCCACGGCGCATAGTGCCGCGTTGCTCAACCAACATGTCTTTGCCAAGCCATTCTAGGTGTGGCCCGATGCTGAAAGTCAAACGTGGGTGGTGGCCATAGAAGCGCTCTACCCACGGGTAACCCATGCTGCCAAAGCAGACCCTGCGCTCAATGAGCGGCTTGCCCTGGCCGCCGCCTTAGGCATCGGTCGTCCACGGGAAAGGAAGCTGGCCGCAGATTTACTGCGTCACGTTCTGTTGCCAGCTTGTGTTTACACAAGCCCATCTAGGCCACCTCAGGTTAGTGTGGTTTGGCGAGTACTGCCCTGTGGCGCTGCATGCTAGTCCCATATAATTCCTGCAGGCGCTCCTCCAGCTCGAAGCGGGACCATTGCTGCTCTTCTTGAAGCGTTATCTCCTCCTCGAGGTAGGCCCGCCGCCGCAGCATATCGACATACAGGTCATAGTAGCCTGGCACCAGCGCCACGTGCACCAGTAGCCGGTCCTGTTGCAGCTCGTGGGTGATGCTGATGACGTAAAAACTGGACTCGCCGGATTCCGCCCAGACCAGGTCAACCTCCACGTGCTCGTGCAGGCGCGGCGTAACGGGCAGTCGGCACCGCACCTCCGCGGATTTGCGCTTGCCGTGCAGGTAGAGCACATGCTCGATCTGCTGCACCTGCAGCGCCTGCGCATCCGTGGCGAGCAGCAAGATCATACCAGTGTGGCACGCCTCCAGCCATTTACGGCACCTGGTCGGCGTACTCCCGGTCGCCTGCTGCAGCACTTTGAGTGTTGGGGTCTGTTCATGGCCAACCCAGCTCAGCAGTGCGGAGAGCAGTGGGGCATACTCCTGGCCGTCCTGCGCCAGCAGGCGCAGCAGGACGGCTTTGCTGCGGGTCAGGCTATAGAGCATCCGCTTAACTGCCAGCGGGGCTTCAGGGTTCTCTGCTTGTCGCCGCGCCATAAGAAGGTCTCCATTAACATGAACTGCTCAAGGCTGGGGCTGTATACGTCACCACCGCCAGGCTGTCTTCTTCCGCCTGCCTATACACGTCTACTCGAAAACCGAAGCCGGGTTACTGGATAACGTCCCAGCCAAAAAGGGCGGTAGTGATCATCCAGGGCAGTGTTGGTGGGGCGCCTGCGGGGCTGCCCTAGCCGCGCCTGAACTCAGGTTTCGTGCGGCAAGTACTGCCGTTTCCAGGCAGTGTACATAACGCTGCCCTGCTTGTTGCTTCAGCCGCAGGCACTTGTTAAATAGATATATTACCCACTTAAGCTAAGCGCAATCTATTCCAGCGGAACGGAGAAACATTTAGCCTTTCTTCCACCTTACCCTTCTCTTGCTGCCGCGTGAAACTTCTCAGCGCCTGTTTTTGGCATTCGGTTCCAGTGCTGCGAGGCAGTCTGTTGCTTTTGGGGTTAGCTGGTCTCAGTGGTAATGTCTCGGCACAGATGAGGGCACGGAATCCCTCCACCCCTTCCCTGAGCTACCCTGCCCTGCCCCCGCCCGGCGTGCAGGACTACCACTGCTACAGCGCGGCAGATCAGCAGGATTTCCGTTGGACGGCGCAGGGCGTGCAACTCCCTTCCCTGCCGCCCCCGCCGGTTGATCCCCGGCGGCAGCTGCGGCCGGGGGCGGTGGTGTTTGGCTGGCACCCCTACTGGGTGGGAACTGTCTACGCCAGCTACGACTTTAGCCTGCTCACGCACGTGGCCTACTACGGCTACCGGGTCAACCACTGCGGCGACCTGCTGCTGGCAGCTTCTGCCGGGCAGCAGCCGGCGGGGCTCGCCGCTTATGCCCATCAGCAAAACAAGTCCTGCAAGGTCCTGCTCAACATTGCCTATCCCTGGGCGGAAGCAACGGCTTCGCTGCTCAACTCAAACCGTTTGAAGGAGCAGCAGCGCCTCATTGACACGATCGTGCAGGTTGTGCGGCGGACCGGGGCTGATGGTGTTAACCTGGACTTTGCCCCCGACCAACTACCACCAACCAAGTTGTCCGGCGGGCATCAGCAGCAGCCCAGGCTGCGTGCCCAGGTGGGACGCTTCGATTCCGAAGCAGAAACACGCCCCTATGAGCTGACTACACTGGCTTCACAGCCGGATTCGCTGCTGTCGCTGGCCACCCAGTTGGATTTGCTCCTGGACGAAGCCCAGCGCCTAACCCAGCAGCAGCAGGACCTGGAAAAGCGCCTAGCGCTGCACCAGCTGCAGACCCCCAAGGTGGTGCCTGGGCGAATGAGCCGCGTGCTGGGCTGGCTTGGGCTTGATGCGACGGCCCAAGCCTCTGAGACGAAGGACAAAGCCAGCCACGAGCGCACGGCCCAGCGGCTGAGGGAGCAGAGAATGTGGATGCAAGCCCTAGACGCCAGAAACAAGCAGCTTATCAGCCTCAATAAGATACTGACCCGCGGCTATGCTGCCCGCCTGGCGGCCAACGAGCCGGAAGGCGCGGATAAGGGCAGCTTGCGGAAGCAGAATCGCCAGGCACAGGGGGGCGGCCTTGACCAGAGAAGACATGCCGGACTGGCTAAGAAGGCAGGGCAGCGATGCAGCAGCCCCTTCGCTGGGCGCCCCGAGCTCACGCCGCGCACGAATCATTCCCGGGAACTGCAGTATTTTTTGGGGTGTCTGGCCAAGGCACTTCACACGCAGGATACAGCGGCCGTCGTCACGCTGAGTGTTCCGGCCGTGGACGGTACCGGTACGTACCGCAACCTGCGAGCCGTGCAGAACTTCGTCAGCCTGTTTATTATCAAGGCCTTTGATTACACATCGTATAACCAGGTGATACCCGGTGCCCTGGTCCCGCTGAAGCCTAGTGAGGACTGGGGACCTCATAGCATCGAAACTTCAGTGGCCTATTACCTAAAGCAGGGCTATGTACCCCGGAACCAGCTGGTAGTAGGCTTTCCGCACCTGGGCAAAGTCTGGAAGGTGGATAGCCGGGATGTCGCGGAAGTGTTCGGCAAGCGACCAGCCGAGTACTGGACGAACAGGCAGCTGCGCCCGCTGCTGACCCATGCCGAAGCCAAGCTGGATCTGGCCAGCTTAAGCCATAGGACTGTCGTGGCCCCGGACAGTGCGGGGCTTCCACCGGTGCAGGTGTGGTGGGAAGATTCGGCTAGCCTGGCCCCAAAATACGACTGGGTGCTGAGGCAGCATCTGGCCGGGGTTGGCATCTGGGCCCTTGGCTACGAGACGGATTCGCACCAGAGTTGGAAGTTGGTAGCCAGAAAGTTTACGAAGCTCTCGCCCCGAAATGCAGTGCCCCAAAAACCGCCTACGCACTACAGCCTGCGCCGCGGGCTGGTGCTCAGCGCCGTGTTGCTGCTGGCACTCGTACTCTACCGCCGTTTCAAACGGCAGCCGCTGCTGCCCTAAACCGGCTCATCCAGCTCCCTGTTAGGGATTCAATTGCCCCTCTGCTAACCTATGTAGGGGCTGATTCCGGCCCCACGCAGGGAATCAGGCCTTCGCAAATTGTTGGCGGGCAAAGCGCCGGGCGTACGCGCCTCGGGCCGCGAGGCCCGTAGGATGCGTAGGATTCATCCGCTCAAGCATCACCAGGGGGGCAAGGATTAGGACGCGGGGCCGGCACTGCCACCCGCTTGGGATACCACACGCACGCGGGCCAGGTACGCGGCCACGCCCAGCGCGACAGCCGCCGCCAGCCCGAATGTGGCCCCCGGCCCGTAGTACTGCCAGAGCAGGCCCGCTCCCGTGCTGGCTCCCAGCGCCACCAGGCTGCTCAGGCCGGCGAAGGTGCCAAGCGCGGCCCCGGTATCCGGCTTGGCGCAGAGCGTGCTTACCCAGGCCTTGCCCACGCCCTCGGTGGCCGCCGCGTAGAGGCCGTAGAGCGCGAACAGCAACCCGAACGCCCACAAATCGTGGGCCAGGGCCACGCCACCGTACACGCCGGCAAACACCAGCAAACCGCCCACCAGCAGGCGGCGCGGCCCCAGCCGGTCGGCCAGGTGGCCCAGGGGCCAGGCGCTGAGCACGTAGGTCAGGTTGTAGAGCACGTACAGGCCGATAACCGTGGGGGCCGACAGCCCGCGCTGCCGGGCCAGCAGCAGCAGAAACGCATCGGACGAGTTGAACAACGCAAACGCGAGCAGCCCGCCCACTACCCGCCGATAGGCCAGCGGGGCCTGCCGCCAGTAGCGGAAGGAAGCCCAGAACGGCACCACCGGCCGCCCTGAGGGCACGGCCCGCCGCTCCCGCAGCGCAAACGTGATGCCGATGGCCACCACGCCCGGCACGAAGGCCCACAGAAACAGCGGGCGGTACTGCCCGGGATGCGCGGCCAGCCAGCCCAGCGCCGCCAGCGGCCCCAGCACGGCCCCGAGCGTGTCCATGGAGCGGTGAAAGCCAAAGACTTTGCCCCGGTCGGCGGGCGTGGTTTCGTCGCTGAGCAGCGCATCCCGCGCCCCGGTACGCAAGCCTTTGCCCAACCGGTCCAGGGTGCGGGCCAGCAGCACCCAGGCCGGAGTGGCCAGCACGGCCAGCAACGGCTTACTGAGGGCGCTCAGCCCGTAGCCCCATTGCACGAAGGGTTCGCGCCGCCCCACCCTATCCGACCACTGCCCGAAGTAGCCCTTGCTCAGGCCGGCCACGGCTTCGGCCACGCCTTCGAGCAGACCGATGAAGAACACCGAAAACCCGATGGACTGCAGGTAAAGCGGCATGACCGGTTAAAGCATCTCGCTGGCCAGGTCCGTAAACAGGCTGATGAGCGAAAGCAGCCATACGGCACGGGTAACATAGCTGAAACGTCCCATCGGCGCGTAATTGTTAGGGCCGCCCTGTCCCCGCAGCCAGCCAGCGGAGTCGGCACCGGGCGCGAACCATGGGCGACGGAGCGGGGTCGAGTACTACCGGCTCGTGGCAGGTCCGGCGCCCGCCGGGGAAGTGCCCGGCGTTGAGTCCGGTTGAAAAGTAAGGGTTGCTGGCTCAGTTGCAAAAATGGCCCCAGGCCGCAGCGGCCGGGAACCGGCGCTTAGCCAGTAGCCCCATGCTGCTGCACGAAGGCGTGGGCGTAGGCTTTCACCTGGTCACGCACGGCCCGGAACTGCGCCATGATTTCCTCCTCGCTGCCCGTGGCCTTGGCCGGGTCGGGGAAGTTGTGGTGCAGCTTTTGGGCCGTGGAAGGGAACACCGGGCACACCTCGTTGGCGTGGTCGCACACGGTCAGCACGTAGTCGAAGGGTACGGCGGCGTACTCATCGACGTGGTTGCTGGTGTGCTGCGAAATATCCACCCCGTCCTCGGCCATTACACGCACGGCGCGGGGGTTGAGGCCGTGGACTTCCACGCCGGCGCTGTACACGGCGGCCCGCTCGCCCAATTCCTGCTGCAGGTAGCCGTGCAGCAGCTGGCTGCGGCAGGAGTTGCCGGTGCAGAGCACCAGCACGTTTTTCTGGTCAGATATGAGCAGGGAAAAAAGCAGGGAGGCGAGTTACGCGGCCGAAGGCACGGTCTTGCCGCCGTACCAGCGACGGCGGAACCAGAAGGCAAGGTTAACCAGCGCAATCAGGGCCGGCACCTCAATCAGCGGGCCGATGACGCCGGCGAAGGCCTGGCCCGAATTCAGGCCGAACACGCCGATGGCCACGGCAATGGCCAGTTCGAAGTTGTTGCCGGTGGCCGTGAAGGCAATGCTGACATTCTCTGCGTAATCTGCTCCCAGCCACTTGCCGGCCGCGAAGCTGAGCACGAACATCACCCCGAAGTAGATGGCGAGCGGCAACGCAATGCGCAGCACGTCGAGCGGCACCTGCACGATGGTTTCGCCCTTGAGGCTGAACATGACCACGATGGTGAGCAGCAGCGCCACCAGCGTAATCGGGCTGATGGCCAGGATGTACACCTTCTCGTACCACTCGTCGCCTTTCAGGCGGCGCAGGACGGTGCGCGAGAGGAAACCGGCCGCGAAGGGAATGCACAGGTAGATGAGCACGCTCTGGGCAATGTCCCAGATGCCGATGTTCACAGCGTATCCTTGCAGCCCGAAGTAAGGTGGCAGCACGGTGATGAACAACCAGGCCAGCACCGAGTAAAACAGCACCTGAAAGATGGAGTTGAGCGCCACCAGCCCGGCCGCGTACTCGCGGGAGCCGTCGGCCAAATCGTTCCAAACCAGCACCATGGCGATGCAGCGAGCAATGCCGATGAGAATCAGGCCCATCATGTACTCGGGCTTGTCGGGCAGCAGCCAGATGGCCAGCAGGAACATGAGCAGTGGCCCGATTATCCAGTTTAGAAATAGCGAGAGGCCGATGATGTGCGTGTTTTTGAAGACCGTGGGCAACTGCTCGTACTTCACCTTGGCCAGGGGCGGGTACATCATCAGAATCAGGCCCAGGGCCAGCAGCACATTCACCGTGCCCACCGAGAAGTAGTTCACGGCGTCGTTGATACCGGGCACGAAGTAACCCAGGCCCACGCCCAGGGCCATGGCCAGGAATATCCAGAGCGTGAGGCCCCGGTCGAGGCCCGAGAGCTTCTTTTCCGCCAGCGCGGCCGGCGCCGGCGCGGCGGGTACCGCTTGATTTATCGTCGACATAAAAAAGTAAGGTTAAGCGGCGCCGACGGTCGGGCTGCGCCGTTCCATCTGCACCGTGTTGCGCCACACGCCGTGGTGCTGGCCGATTCGTTCGCGGTGCCCTATGATGCGGAACCCCGCCTGCGCATGCAGGCCAATACTGGCCGTATTTTCCTCAAACGTGCCGGCCTGCAGGGTCCAGATGCTGTGTGCTTCCGACTCGGCAATCAGGGCCTGCAGCAGCTGCCGGCCCACGCCCTGTCCGCGCACTGCGGCGGCGATGTAGATGCTTAGTTCGGCCACGCCGCCGTACACGCAGCGCCCTGATACCGGCGACAGGGCCGCCCAGCCCAGCACCGTGCCGGCCTCATCGACGGCCACTAGGCGGCTGTGCGCCAGGTGCGCCAGGTCCCAGGCCTCCCACTCGGGGGCTTGGGTTTCAAAGGTGGCGTTGCCGGTGGCTATGCCGGCTTCGTAAATGGCCTTTACGGCCTGCCAGTGGGTTTCGGTAAGGGGATGAATCGTCATCGCAAACGGGGACTAGTACGCTTTGCGCAGCATGTCGGCGTATTCGTTGGGCAGCGGCGAGGCTTCCACGGCCTGCGCGGCTTTCTCCACGTCGTAGGCCACCCGCACCAGTTCCGAGCGCACGCTGCTGGGGTCGGTGAGCGTGGTGTTCTCGTTTAAGTGCAGCAGTTGGTATGCGGCGCGCGGGTCGCCGTCTTTTGGCTTGCCCACCGAGCCAATGTTCAAGGCGTGCCGGTAGCGGGTTTCGCCCTCCACTTTGTAGGCGAAGGTGCGGTGGTAGGGCTTGTGCGTGTGGCCAAACAGCAGGATGTCGGCCTTGGCCTCCTGCAACACGCGCAGGAAGCTGGCCTCGGGCCGGTCTTCAAACAGGTACTCGTTGATTTTACGGGGCGAGCCGTGTACCATCAGCAGGCTGAGCGTGCAGGGCTCTTCCTGAAAGTCCAGGCGCAGGTGCTTGGGCAGCAGGCGCAGGTAGCGGCGCTCCTGCTCGCCCACCACGTGGTTGGTGTAGGCAATGCTCTGGGCGCCCAGGTCTTTTCCGGTGTCGGTTTTGTAGGCGCAGCCGCAGTCCGACGAAGCTAGTCCGATGCCCTGGTCGTAGTTGCCGGCTAGCGTGGGGATGCCGCGGCGGCGCATCTCGTTCACCACTTCGTTGGGCCAGGGCGCGTAGCCCACCAGGTCGCCGAGGCAGAAAATCATGTCCGGGCGGCGCTGCTCCATATCAGCCAGCACCGCTTCCAAGGCCGGCAGGTTGCCGTGCACGTCGGAGAAAAAGGCAATCGTCATCGAACTAAGAAGAAAACGTGGAAGAAGGGAACAGCCCAACGGCGCCACCCGCAAGGGCCGCGCCGTTGGGCTGTTCGCTTAGCAGCACCCGCCGCCCGGCGTGCAGGCTGCGCCGGCCATTTGCAGCTGGGGCAGGGCCATCTGCTGAGCGTCGGGAATGCCGCAGGCATCCTGGGCCAGGCAAGCGGTGTGCTTGGGGGTCAGCACAAAGTCGGTGCCGTCGAAGGTCAGGCCGAACTTACCGATGGTGGCCTGCTGGTACTCTACTTCAATGTCGAGGTCTTCCGAACCCAGAATCTTTTCCGACAGGTTGAGGATGTGCAGGAATTTCTGGGGTGCCAGGCGATGGTCGTAGTCGCCGGCCTCCCAGAGCTGGAAGTTGGCCACTGTTTCCTGGCGCTCCACACCGCCGCAGTCGATGAAGTGCTTGCTCACCAGGCCCACTTCCGTGACGTGGAAGTGCGCGGGCAGGTGCTCGCCCGTGGGCAGGCGAAAATTGATGGCTGCTACCGTGGTCAGGGCGTGCTTGATTTCAGAGATTTTCATGGTCGGTAAGGTTGGAGTGGGAAATGGAATTAGCAGGCGCAGGCATCGTCCGGGCCGCAGGCCGCGCCGCTCGTGGCCCCAATGAAAAAGGCCGTGAACTGCTGGTGAACCCGTTGCAGCAACTCTGTATTAAGGCAGTAGCAGACCGTGAGGCCGTCGATTTCGCCGCGAATCAAATCCAGCGCCTTCAACTCCTGCAGGTGCTGCGACACGGTGGTGCGCGAGAGCGGCAGCTCGGCGGCGATGTTGCCGGAGATGCAGGTGTGCTTCGAGGCTAGCAGCTCAATGATGGCCACCCGGGCCGGGTGGGCCAGGGCTTTGGCCATGCGGGCCAGGTACTGCTGGTCGGCGGTGAAACCGGTGGTTTTGGCGTAAGTCATCTGGGAAGTCGTGAAGTATGTCGTAAATATACGACATAATATGGCGCATGTTTACGACATGATGTTTTTTGCTCACAATGGGATGGAGTCCGGTAGAGCCTGTCGGGGGCTTTACCGCAAAAATCGGCCTATCAGGGCTTTCTAGCGGGTACGATGCCCGTCATGGCTGCCACCGGATGACAAAGTTTTTGAGCGGGTTCTTCTTGATAATGGTAGTTAGCTGCCCGTCGGCGTAGCGGTATTCATCTTCCCGCCCGTCGCGTCGGGCTCGGTAGGTACTGCCGGGCGCGGGGCTGAGCATAAAATAGTCGCCAAAGTATTCGCCGTAGGCCTGCGCCTGCCCGGTGGGCGCCCTGAAGAACATATCCGTCACCGTGTACCGAATGGGCTGCCGCAGGGTGCCACGGTAGTGGTGCTTGTACTGGTCGGCCACGATGTCGTAATGGTCGCCCTTCCACTCGGTGCGCGAGGCAAAGTTGCCCTGATTGGTGTGTGCTTCCACCGTAGAGAGCAGCAGCTGGTCACTGCCCACGAGGTTGATGACTTTGTAATACACTTTCAGGTGATACACCAAAAAGCTGACCTGCACGTCGCTGACCAGCGTGTAGCGCACCTCGGCCGCACTCAGGGGTTGGCGGGTGGCCGTCATGGTGCCCACGCGCAGCCCGGCTACCTCAATGACGTAGCGGCGTACCTCGGCCGGGGCCGGGTGTTGCGCCCGCACCGCCAGCGGCAGCAGGCTGCTCCCAAGCAAAGCGGCGGTGGTCAACCAAGTGAGGTGCATACCAAGTGGCAAAACGCCCGGCGGGCAGCAGGCCCGCCGGACGTCGGGGATGGGTAAGGGTAAGCGGCAGCCAGGTTATTGCTGGTTCAGGTTCCAGTTGTAGTCGAGGTAGCTCACCTTCGCGTCGGCGTCCATTTTCGTCGTGGCGTACTTGTTGACCCACCTGGCCACTGACTGTCCGTTCTTGTTCCAGTCGCCTTTGTACCAATCGAAGTATTTGGAGAGCTGGGCGCTTGCTTGGCCCACCTTATTTTTGGCCGGGTTGCTGAGAAAGTCGCGGCCCTGGTCGTCAAGCTGCCGGTCCAGCTGGCCGGCCGTGTAGGCCTCGTTGCGCAGGCGCGGACACGAGATGGACGCGCACACCAGGGCAAAGTGAATGCGCGGGTCGTCGAACTTCTTACGCAGAGTGCCGTGCTCGATGTCGTCCAGGCTCATCTTCTGGCCGCCGATGCTGAAAAACTCCGCTGCCCAGGGCGTGGTCACGAAGGGGATTTTGATTTTGGAGCCGATGTCCTTGATGCTCTTCACCGGGTAGTGGTTCAGAATGAGCCGGATGGTGTAGGCGTTGTAGGCGTTGATCCAATAAGCCATCTGCTCGGGCTTGCTCCATGAAGCTGCCGGTGGGTTCTTGCTCAGCTTATCCAAGTATTGGTTCAGCTCCTGCTGGTCCGCTTTCCAGGCCTGGTAGTTGACGAGCCCCTGCTCGTTGACGTACTTTTTCAGCAGCCGGTCGTAGGCTGCGTGGTCAACGGCGGCCGCCGGCCCGCTCCGCAGGGGGCCGGGCGCGGGCGCCACAAACGCCACGAGTGCGGCACCCACGGCACCCAGGAGCAACACGGCCAGGAAGATTCTGCGCATTAGGAAAGGATACGGTTGAGCCAGCATATACGGCAAGCGGCCACTCAGAAGATTGCCGCCCGGTAAATCTTCTACCCCCCGCCAGTGCGTAGAGTATAAACACCTTGCCCGCCGCATGTTCCTGACCACCTCGCTGCTCGGCCTTTCCTGCTTGTCGACTCCCCCCGACACCGTGCCTAAGCGCGTGGCGGTGTTTCCGCTGCCGCTGGTCTACTACACGCCCGAAACCCGGCTGGCCTACGGAGCGGCGGCTACGGCCACGGTGCGCTTTCGCCGCGACGCGGGCGACAGCACCGCCCGGCCCTCGCAGCTCACCTTCGGCGTGGCCTACACCCAGAACCGGCAGTTGCTCGTGTACCTGCCCTTTCAGGTGTTCTACGACCACAACCGCTATTACGCCTACGGCGAGGCCGGCTACTACCGCTACAGCTACTTCTTCTTCGGCGTGGGGGAGCGGGAAGTGCCCCGGGAGCTCTACGAAGTCAATTTCCAGCGCATTCGCCTGAATGCCTTCCGGCGCATCGTGCCGGGCGGGCGGCGCGGCAAGCTCTACGCCGGCCTGCGCTACCAGGTCGAAGATTACGACGTGACCCGTACCGAACCCAATGGCCTGCTGGGCAGCGGCGCCGTGCCGGGCGGCCGCGGCAGCCGGCTGACGGGCGGCGGACTGGGCCTGTTTTATGATGCCCGCGACCGGGTGTTCTTTCCCAACCGGGGGGTGGTGGCCGACGTGGCCTACTGGCACCGCAACCGCGCCGCGGCGGCGGAGGGCACCACGCGCTTCAGCCGCCTCTCGGCCGATGTGTCGTCCTATCACCGCCTGGCCCCGCACGTGGTGCTGGCCGTAAACTACTTCGCCAGCTACACCGCGGGCACCGCGCCCTTCAACGCCCTGTCGCTGTTGGGTGGCACCCGGCGCCTGCGCGGCTACTACGAGGGGCGCTACCGCGACCAGAATGCGGCCGTGCTGCAAACGGAGCTGCGCCTGCCGGTGTACCGGCGGCTGGGCGCGGTGGTGTTTGGCGGGGTGGGCGCACTGGGCGACGAGGCGCGCGTGCTGCGCCTGGACGCGCCGAAAGCTGCCTACGGGGCGGGCCTGCGCTTCACGGTAAACCGCCGTGACCACCTGAATCTGCGGCTCGATTACGGCCTGGGCCGGCACTCCAGCGGCTTGTACATTACCATCGGCGAAGCTTTTTAACGCATTTTCGTGCCTCGACTATTCCCGCATCTATCTCCCAACCCTATGCTGCTGAGCGTTATCATTCCCACGGCTAACGAAGCCGACAACATCGGCCGTCTGGTGGCCGAGCTGCGCCGCCACGACCCGGACCACCGCGTGGAAATCCTGGTGGTCGATGCCGCCAGTGGGGACGGCACGGCCGAAGCAGCCCGTAGCGCCGGGGCTACCGTGCTGCTCTCACCCAAGCCCGGGCGAGCAGCACAGATGAACCACGGCGCCCGCCACGCCACCGGCGACATTCTCTACTTCGTGCACGCCGATGTGGGCATCCACCCCGGCTACGTCACCACCGTGCGGCGGGCCGTGCGTGACGGCTACCCGGCGGGCTGCTACCGCTTCCGCTTCGACTCCTCCCACCCTTTGCTGCGCCTCAACAGCTACGGCACCCGCTTCGAGGGCATTATGAGCCGCGGCGGCGACCAGACGCTGTTTATTACCCGCGCCTTATTCGAGGAGCTCGGCGGCTTCGACGAGCACTATTGCATCATGGAGGACTTTGACATCATCCGCCGCATCCGGCGGCGGGCCCGCTTTCTGATAGTGCCGCAGGACGTGGTCGTGTCGGCCCGCAAGTACGAAACCAACTCCTGGCTGCGCGTGCAGCTGGCCAACCTAACGGCTTTCTCCATGTTCTTTCTCAAGGTGCCACCCCCGCGCATTGCCCGCACCTACAAGGCCCTGCTCAACTACCGCTGATGCAAGGGCCCGTACTGGTAACCGGCGCCGGCGGCTTTCTGGGCCGCCACCTCGTGCAGGAGCTCCTGCAGCGGGGCCATTCGGTGCGGGCGCTGGTGCGGCCCGACTCGGAGTCCGTTGCTTCTCCCCTACCGCCCCTCTCCTCTTTGGGCGTCGACGTCCGCACGGGTGACCTATGCCAGCCGGATTCACTGGCGGGGCTGGCCGAGGGCTGCGCGGCCATCATCCACGCGGCCGCCCGGGCCGAGGTGAACCCGGCGCGAAACCCGGCCGTGTGGGCCACGAACCTGGGCGGCACAGAAGCCGTGCTGCAGCTGGCCCGGCAGGCCGGCGTGGGCCGCTTCGTGTACGTGGGCACGGCCAACGTTTTCGGCTTCGGCAGCCGCCTGCACCCTGGTGATGAAACCCGTCCCTACGCCGGGCAGCGCTACGGGCTGGACTATATGGACAGCAAGCGGGCGGCCACCCACCGGGTGCTGCAGGCCGTGAGCGAATGGCATCTGCCGGCCGTGCTGGTGCATCCCACCTTTATGCTGGGACCGGGCGACGCCAAGCCGACCTCCAACGCCCTGCTGCTGGAGCTCTGCCGCGGCAAGCTGCCTGGCTACCCGGCCGGCGGCAAGAACTACGTCCATGTGCGCGACGTGGCCGTCACCACGGTCAACGCCCTGACGCGGGGTCGGGTCGGCGAGTCCTATATCCTGGGGAATGAAAACTTAAGCTACCGGGAAGCTTTTGCGCTGATGGCCCGGCTGATGGGCGTGCGTCCGCCGGTCCGGCCCATACCGGCGCCGCTGGCCCGGCTTTACGGGGCCACCTGCGACGTGCAGGCACGGCTGACCGGCCGCCTGGGGCAGCTCAACGCGGCCATGGCAGCGGTGGCCAACGACGGCCACTATTTCAGCGTCCAGAAGGCCCACACGGAGCTCGGGCTGCCGCAGACCGAGCTGGAAAAAGCCATTATCGAAGCGTTTCACTGGTTTAAAGCCCAAGGCTATGTTTGAACCCCACCCCCCGGCCCCGGCGGCGCAGCAGGCCGCTGCCTTCCAGGCAGCGGCAGAGCCGGCCCGGACGCAACCGCACCCCCTGCCCACCCAAGGTGCTTTTGCCGGCCAGGTGGCCATCGTCACCGGCTCGGAGTCGGGCATTGGGCGGGAAACGGCCCGCCTGCTGTGCCAGCAGGGGGCGGCCGTGGTATTAAACGGGCGCAACCCGGAGCGCCTGGGGCAGACGCTGGACGACTTTGAGGCGGCGGACTACGCCGTGGCCGCCTGCGTGGCCGACGTGACGGACTACGCGGGCTGCCAGCGCCTAGTGGCCGCGGCCGTGCAGGCCTTCGGACGGCTGGATATTCTCGTCGCCAATGCCTGCATCTCCCAACGGGCCTACTTCGCCGACATGCAGCCGGAGGTCTTCCGACAGGTGCTCGATAGCAACGTCTACGGCGCCGTGTACCCGCTCATGGCCGCGTTGCCGGAGCTCACTCAATCTCGCGGCAGCGTCACGTTCATTTCGTCCATCTCCGCCCTGAACGGCATGCCAAGTGGTTCGGCCTACTGCGCGGGGAAGGCCGCCGTGGCCAACCTGGCGCACACGCTGCGCCTGGAGCTGGCCAGCACCGGCATTCACCTGGGCGTGGTGTACATCGGCTTCACGCAGAACGACGCGGGAAAGCGGGTCCTTGATGCCAGCGGCCAGCCCGTGCCCATTGCCTACCGCCCGCCGCGCTGGCAGAAAACGCAGGTGGAAGTGGCCGATATCATCCTGCGCCACATCCGCCGCCGCCGGCAACGCACGGTTATTTCGGCGCTGGGCTGGCTGATTCTGGTAGTGCACAGCTACTTCCCACGCCTGGGTGACTGGTTTGTGCGCACCAGCTTCCGCCGGTTTCGTCATTGGTACGAGTGACAATCTACTTGGCCCTGGCGTTTCGTACATGCATTTCCCTTTCCCTACTGCCCCACTCATTTCTACCCCGATGGAGAAGACCTATTACAACCCCGCGGACCTGGCCAAATTCGGCAACATCGCCGAGTGGCAGCCCGAAATGGGCCGCAAGTTTTTCGACTACTACGGCGAAGTATTCAAGGAAGGCGCCCTGACCGAGCGGGAAAAGGCGCTGATTGCGCTGGCCGTCGCCCACGCCGTGCAGTGCCCGTACTGCATCGATGCCTACACCTCCGACTCGCTGCAGAAGGGTGCCGACGAGGCCCAGATGATGGAAGCAGTGCACGTGGCCGCGGCCATCAAAGGTGGGTCACTTCTGGTGCACGGCGTGCAAATGATGAACAAGGCCAAAGACCTTTCCATGTAAGCCCGCCGGCGCATTACGGCCGGCACTTTGCTCAACTCTATGAAATCACTAAAGGCTACGGGCCACCAGCTGGCAGACTCGTCCTTTCAGCTCACCGTGCTGCGCCAGGAAGTGGCCGACACGCTGCACCTGCCGCTGTTTCACGAAAAGCTGGCCGAAGCCGGACTGTTCCCGCTCGTGCCGGTGGCGCCGGCCGTGCTGCAAATCAACGTGGGCAAGATGTGCAACCAGGTCTGCAAGCACTGCCACGTGGATGCCGGGCCGGACCGCAAAGAAATTATGACCCGCGAGACGATGCAGCTTTGCCTGGATGCCCTGGCCCGTACCGATATTCCAACGGTGGATCTGACCGGTGGGGCGCCGGAGATGAACCCGGATTTTCGCTGGTTTGTAGAGCAGCTGCACGCCCTGGGCCGCCACGTTATCGTGCGCTGCAACCTGACCATCATCGTGGCCAACAAAAAATACCACGACCTGCCGGAGTTTTTCCGGGCGCACGGGGTGGAAGTGGTCAGCTCCCTGCCGTTCTACAACGCCAAAACCACCGACCGCCAGCGGGGCGACGGGGTGTTTGAGGATTCCATCCGGGCGCTGAAGATGCTGAACGCCGTCGGCTACGGCCAGGAGGGCTCGGGGCTGACGCTGAATCTGGTGTACAACCCCAACGGCGCCTTTCTGCCCGGCTCCCAACGCGGGCTGCAGGAGCAGTTCAAGCGGGCCTTGGGCAAGGACTTCGGCATTGTCTTTAACGAGCTGTTCGCCATCACCAACATTCCCGTCAGCCGCTACCTGGACTTTCTCATTGAGTCGGGCAACTACGCCGGCTACATGGAAAAGCTGGTGGCGGCGTTCAACCCCACCGCGGCAGCCGGGGTGATGTGCCGCAACACGATTTCCGTAAGCTGGGACGGCTACCTCTACGACTGCGACTTCAACCAGATGCTGGAGTTGAACGTGGCCAGTCCCGTGCAGCACATCCGTGATTTTGATGTGGCCGCGCTTGCCCAGCGGTCCGTCGTTATCAACCAGCACTGTTACGGCTGCACGGCCGGCAGCGGCTCCAGCTGCGGCGGCGCTACTGCTTGATGCCCTTTTGTGCCTTTGATATTTGGGGCGCTACCGATACCCAGGAATCACGGGCGCTTTCAGCGACGTTTTCGTAGTTCCACCTGTGGGGTAAGCAGCCCCTGTAAATCCGTAGGAACAGGCATCGGCTGCTCGGCTTTAACATTAGCCCCGCCCGTGTTGCCAGTGGGTACCTGACCCACCAGTGAGCCGAAAAAGCCGAAGAGCATGCGCAGCAGCTGGCCCATCATCTCGCGCCCATTGCCTATGCACCAGCCGTGCCGCAACTGGAGCAGATGCACCCGCGTGTTCGGCCAGGCCCAGCGCTGCCCCTTGATATGGGCGCGAGATGATGAAACGCGCGTGCCGGCTCTTGTTGGGTATAGGCCCGGTGAGCAGCCCGACGATAAGCTTATTGTGAATGGAAAAATGAATCAGCCAGTCAAACATCCATTGCTGTGGGGTTAGGGCTAATGCTTCGGTTACGACCTGCTGGCCGGTGCCCTGGCCCGATGTGGCGGGGCACTCGGCTTTCTCGCTGCATATGGCTGCCAGGAGCATATGCCAGCAGTCTGAACACGCGCACGTGACCAGACTACCCGAAGGGAGTCAGCAGGAGGAGGGGGAAAGGGTTAGGCCCGAGGCGGCTGCCACACGGCGCCGGATGCCCGCGTCGGAGCGGCTACCACCAGGGAGGCGTGGCGCTAGACCCCGTTCCAGTCCAGCAGGGAGGCTTGCTGCAGGACTGACTACCGCGAGAAAGGTTGCCTTACGCACTTTATTCTGTGCCTTTTTAGCCTTTCTGCGATGCCTAAAACGCCTGCCCCCACCGTTACATTCACCGAGCCGCTCACCAGCCCCCCGCACGTGCAACAACCCGGTATATTGGCCGAAGAGCTGAAGGTAGCGGGCACCCGCAAGCGCATTGTGGAAGCCTGGGGCGTGTCAGTGCACACCTACGATACGCGCAAGCGCAGCCCCATTGGCTGCACGGTGGGCAAACTGCAGCTATTGACCCAGGTGTTGCAGGTGTTGGAGAAGGAGCTGTTTGCCGTCGTGCGTGCCGAAGCCGCCCAAGCAGCTATACACGATGCTGCCAGCGACTAGGCCAAGTCCAGTTGCGCGAACCGCTGCGCCAGCAAGCGTTGGAACGACTCCTGCAGGTCCGTGGGCAGAAAGCTCTGGGCTATGAATGCGTGCCAGGCCGGCCTGGCCTTGGCCAGGCGCGTGAGTATGCCCGTGACCACCTTGTCGTCGATGCCGGCCCGCCCGGCGGCCTGCCTAAAGTCGGCCTGCCGCAGTCGCTTCTTCTTGCCGTTGAGCGTGAGGGCCAGCTCCTCCGTGTCGGCCGGGTTCACCAGGGCCGTGGCCACCAGGTCGTAGGCCGGCGCCAGGCCGTAGCCAAGGCCGGGCATCTGCAGCAGCGAGAAGTTTTTCAGGTGCATGTCGGCGTTGCCGGTCAGAAAGCTGAAAAGCACCAGCTCGTAGTAGTTGACTGCGTCCAGACCAGGGTTAGCCGAGTACTTGAGGATGGCCTTGGCTACCTGCTCATGGGAGCCGTCGTACTTGTTTTCCGTCAGCCGCTCGGTGAGCTGGCACATGTCCTCCATGGCCCGCTTTTGCCCTTTCACTCGGTCGACCCGGCGCGTGACGTAGGCCAGGGCCCCGCCTTCGAGGCGCAGCAGGCCGTGGGGCACGGTGGGCAGCCGGACCAGCGCGGCCAGGTGCATGGTTAGGTCTTCCACTTCGGGCAGGTGGGGGTAGCGGGGTGTGGGCGGCTTGAGGATATACTCGCCGCCCAGCGCCCCGACAATGGTAAAGCGGGCCGGCTGCCCGACCGCGCCCGCCGGGGCAATGGTCAGCGACAGCTTGGGCTGTACGCCCGTCACGGTGACGTGCTGCCGCACGACGGCTTCGGCCAGGGTCAGCATCTCGGCTTCGGTGTAGGGAAAGGCGGGCGGCACAGGCTTGCCAAACAGCCGGCGGCTGCAGACCGGGTGGTAGTCCGGGCCGGTGCCTTCCGCCAGGGGCTGATAGCAGGACAGGCAGCGGCTCATGACTCGTCTTCGGTTTCCAGCGGGAGAATGCTCACGGCGCCGATGCAGTCCCGGCAGCAGGCCAGCAGCAGGCCCATCCGGTCGCGGGCGTTGAGCTTCCAGTTTTTCTCCGCCACCTCCAGCAGCCAGCCCTCGGGGATGAGCCCGTCGAAAAACGGAAACAGCACGCGCTCCACGTAGGGCGCCGGGCGCAGCGGCAGCGTCAAGCTGACGGCCTCCGCCCCGGCAGTGGCCAGGTACGCCGGGGTGTAGGCGAAGGTGTAACCCTGCTCATCCTGAATCAGGTGCCCGGCCAGCTGCGCGTGCAGGTAGACTTCGGCTCTTCTCATCGCTGCGGGTCTACTAGGTGCGCGCGGTCCAGCGGAGTGGGCGCCAGCTCGTGGCCGAACAGGCGCAGCACCAGGTTAACCTTGTCCAGCCGCAACGTGGCTTTACCCTGCTCCAGCTCGCGCACAAAGCGCAAGCCCACCCCCGCTTTCACGGCCAGGTCGGGCTGGGACAGTTGCAGCAGCTTGCGGCGCTGCTTGACAAAGGCGGCCAGGGGAGTAGTCATAGGCTATACCCGTTCGGGTACGATGTAACAAATAAAACCGTTTTAATACCCGAACGGGTACAAAAATACATAATCATGGCCATAGTATACTCGTAAGGGTATCCGATGGCGCGCCCGGCATCTTCCCTAGTAGGTCACTGGTTGCCGCCGGGGCTTTCGTTTATGCACCCGGTACTGCACGCCTTGTCCATCATCCTGTAGCCTGATCCCCAGTACGTTGTAGGCAGCCAGCAGCGTTAGGAAAGCGTGGCTGCGCCATTGCTGGCGTTGCTCGGCACGATTTTCCCGCTGCTATGAATAAGCCTTGCGGAGAAAGCGCTTTTCCCGGTGCTGGTAGCGGCTGCCTTTCTGCACGATGATTTTCACGGCCTACGCATCGGGCAGCTATCAACTGGGTAGTTTTCAAGCAGAGTATGCTAGCGAAAGCAAGTGGCGCCAACACCATTGAGCAGGCCTATACAGCGGTTGAATTTGCCATCGATGCCCTAGGCGATAAGCACAGTATGTTTGCGCCCGCCTGCCTGGTAAAGGAGTCCTAACTTCCCACTGCCCAGCAGCCCCCGCTATACCCCGACCCGGGCCCGATTCCGCCGCAGCCCTAACGGGAATTTCTGTTCTTACTATTGTGCGACCCCTATTACCAGGCAACGCTGGTGCCGTCGAGCTGCATGCCGGACGCCACTCGCTGGTGGTGTCGCATGGCAACACGCTCCGGGCGTTGCGCATGCAGCTCCACGGCCTGACCGTGCCGCAGGTGGAGGCGCTGGAAATTCCGACCGGCGCTGGTTATTGAGGCTGCCCAGGACCTGTAGCCGCCCCGTTGACGATGCGCCCATCCTCCATCTCAATGATGCGGTGGGTTTTGGCGGCAAACTCAGGGTCGTGCGTGACGATGAGCAGGGCCTGGTGGTAGGTTTCGGCCAACTGCTTGAAGATGTCGAACACGATTTCGCCGTTTTTCTTGTCGAGGTTGCCGGTGGGCTCGTCGCCCATAATGATGAGCGGGTCGTTGATCAGGGCACGGGCAATGGCCACGCGCTGCTTCTGCCCGCCCGAGAGTTGGTTGGGCAGTTTGAGGGCCTCGCTTTCGATGCCCAGGATTTTAAGCTTCTCATAGGCCCGGTGCTCGATTTCCTGGCGGGAGAATTTTCCCAGCTTTTCGCCGGGCAGCATCACGTTGCGCAGCACCGAAAACTCGTTGAGCAGGTAGTGAAACTGGAACACGAAGCCGATCTGCTCGTTGCGCACCCGGGCCAGCTCGGCTTCTTTTTTGCCCCGCATCAGCACGCCATCAATCAGCAGGTCGCCTTCATACACCGTGTCCATAGTGGAGAGCAGGTAGAGCAGCGTCGATTTGCCGCAGCCCGACTTGCCCACTACGGCCGCAAACTCGCCCCGGCCCAGCGCAAACGTGAGGCCGTGCAGCACCTGCACCCGCACGGGGTCGTCGAAGTACTTGGTAAGCTGGCGGGCTTCGAGCGCGGGCGGGTTCATATTACGAGTCCGTACTATTTGCCTCGGATGATGATGACCGGGTCAATCTGGCTGGCCTTGCGGGCTGGAAAAAACCCCGCCAGGTAGGTGGTGACGAGCGAAAACACCCCGCCAATCACATAGAAAAGCGGGTCGAAATTGACCGGATAGGTGTGCACAGTGGGCAGCGAGGCCGGCTCAAACGGCACCCGCGCAATAAGCGCCGAGAGGCCAAATCCGCACAGCAGCCCCACCCCGCCGCCCGACAGCCCGATGGCCAGCGCCACCGCCACGAACAGCCGCCGCACATCGGTGCCCGAAAACCCCACGGCCTTGAGGATGGCAATGGTGTCCATCTTCTCGTAAATCATCATGTTCAGGATGTTAAATATGCCGAAGCCCGCCACCGTGAGCAGCGTGATGCCCACGGCGTAGGAAATGAGCGTGCGAATGAACGTGCCGGTTTCAAACTCCGAGTTGGCCGTCTGGATATCCATGGCCTGCACCTCGTAGCGCTGGGCGTACTCCTGGGCCAGGCGGGGCGACAGGGTGAAGTCGTAGAGCTTCACCTGCACGTCGGTGATGTAGTTGTTGGCCTCGCCGAGCAGCTTCTGGGCGGTGGCCAGCGAGGTGTAGCTCTGCACTTTATCGATGTCGAGCAGGCCCGACTGGAACAGGCCGACAACCTTGAGCTGGACGCGGTTGCCCTTCACGGTGGTGACCTGCACCACGTCGCCCACGCTTACCAGCATGATGTCGGCGGCGGCTTTGCCGAGGATGATGCTGTTGGCCACCGTTTTGAGGCTGAGCGGGTTGCCGGCCACCACGTAGTCGCCGAAGGCAAACAGCCGGTTTTGCTCCTCGGCCTCGATGCCGCTGATGGTGCCGGTGAGGTTGATGGTGCCCACGTTGTAGAACACCTGGGCCTGGGTTTTGGGCGAGACGCCGCGCACGCGCGGGTCGTGGCGCAGGGCCGCGATGATGGCCCCCACGTTGTGAATGCGCGGCAACTCGTCGCTGGGCTTGATGGAGCGGATGAAATTGTGCTGCCTTTGCCCCGCCGTGTAGCGGTCGATGGGCTGCTGCGGGGCCGGTTTCACCTCGTTATAGAGGCGCACGTGGGGCGTGCGGTTCAGCACCAGCCCATCGAGCAGCTGGTTGAGGCCCGACATGAAGCTGAGCAGCGCGATAAACATGGTGATGCTGAACGTGACCCCCACGGCCGCCACCAGCGTCTGCCGCCAGCGGGCCAGCAGCAGCGACAGGGCCACGTCGTAGAGCAGGGGCAGGTTCATTTCGCGGGGTCCGTGAGTTCGTCGGCGGGCGTGAGGCCCGAGAGGATTTCCACCATCTGGTAGTCGCGCAGGCCGGTTTTGATACGCGCCAGCTTCCCGTCGCTCTTCCGCACCGTGGAGTCGTCCACCAGCAGGCGGCGCGGAATGAGCAGGGCCCGGGGGTTGGTTTGCAGTACGATGTTGGCCTCGAAGCTTACGAACGGGTAGAGCACCGGTGGCTGGCGCACGAAAGCGGCGTCGACCTCGAACGTGCGGCTGCTGGTGCTCATCATGGGCGAAATCCGGGTGACGCGGGCTGTAAATACCTGGCCCTTGTAGCTGTCCAGCGTCACGAGAACTTGCTGGCCGGGGCGCACCCGCACAATGTCGGACTCATCGACCTGCATTTCGAGCACGAAGTGGCGGGCGTCGCCGAGCAGCGCCAGCGCCGTTTGGGGCGTCACGGCCTCGCCTTTTTCGCGGTAGAGCTGGTAGACGAGGCCGTTGACCTTGCTGCGCACGATGAAGTCGGCGGCCTGGGTGCGGGCAATCTGCAGGTTTTTGCGCGCCTGCGCGGCGGCGAAATCCAGCTGCCGCTGGAGCGTCTGGTAGCTGAGCACGGCCGACTCGTAGGCGGTTTTGGAGGCGGCGTAGGCCAGCTCCCTTTGCTCCAGCGTGAGCTTGGTGCCAATGGACTGCTCCCAGAGCCGGCGCTGGCGGGCGAGCTGCACCAGGTCATTCTGCATGGTGCGGCGCTGCAGGGCAATCCGTTCCCGCGCTTCCTGCAGCTGGCTTCGGTTGGCGGCCACGTCGGCGTAGCGGGCGGCCAGGGCAGCGTTTTCCTGGGTCAGGCGCGGCACGTCGGTGGCAATGGACAGCAGCGGCGCGCCCACCCGCACCGAGTCGCCCTCGCGCACAAACACCGCCTGAATCACGCCGCTGCCGGTAGCAAATGCCTGGTACTGCTGCCCGCTCTTCACGGTGCCGGCCGCGTACACCGACTCGGAAATGGCCGACCAGACCGGCTTCACCCGCTCGGCCTTATCGCCGCAGCCGGCCAGCCAGAGAAGTAGCCAGACAGGCCAGAGAGGCAGCAAGTACCGTTTAAATTTCATGGGCAGGCAGGCGGCTACCGGCCCCAGCGGGGCGCCGTGTTTTAGCGGCAATATCGGCCGGAAGCGCACCGCAAAACATGAGCTTAATCAGCTGAAAAATCGATTGTTGTCATGGGTCAAGACTTTAACCAGCTCTGCGTAGACGGTGTCGTCTTTGCGCAGACTGGCCAGCAGGCGGTCAATCTCCGGTCGGGCTTTGGTGGCACTAGGCGCTTTCTCCTGAAAGATGGTCTTACACCCGGCCTAGTGCAGGGCATCAAGTTGCAGTTCCAGGTTCTGGTCGCGGGTAGCCGAAATTACTCCGCATCGTCGGGGCTGCTGATTACAGGTTTTCGCAGGGGCAGCTGTATCAGAAACGTGCTGCCCTGTCCTGGCCGGCTCTCAACATGTAGGCGGCCGCCGTGGCCTTGAGTGACGATATTGTAGCTCAGCGAGAGGCCCAGGCCCGTGCCCTCCCCCGGAGGCTTGGTAGTAAAAAAGGGCTGAAAGATTTTCTGCTGCAGGTCTTCCGAAATGCCCATCCCGTTATCGGTGACTCGAATTTCAACCTGCTGGCCCACTGGTTTCGTCGCCACGCCGACAGTGGGCTGATAACCAAGTTCGCCTGTCAGTTGGCGTTGACGCACGGCATAGAAAGCATTGCCCAAGAGGTTAAGCAGCACGCGGCCCAGGTCACCGGGCACGGCCAGTACTCGCCCTAACCCGGGTTCCAGGTCAGTTTTCAACTCGGCCTTGAAGGTTTCGTCAGTGGCGCGCAGGGTCTGGTAGGCTAAGCGCAGGTACTCGCCGCAGAGCGCGTTGACGTCCGTCGGGACCCACTCGCCCGTGCTCGGGCGCGAGTGTTCCAGCATGCCTTTGATAATGCCGGCGGCCCGCTGGCCGTGCTCGGTGATTTTCGTCAGGTTCTGCCGCACATCGGCCACCAGGGCCGTCACTTCTTCTGCGTCGCCAGCGGTTTGGGCCTCCTCGAGTTCATTCAGCAGTTCCGTGCTCACGTCGGCGAAATTATTGACGAAGTTCAGAGGGTTCTGAATTTCATGAGCCACACCGGCCGTGAGCTCTCCTAAGCTAGCCATCTTCTCCTGCTGGATGAGTCGGGCTTGGGTGGCGCGCAACTCGGTCAGGGAAGTGTCGAGGCGGTCACGCTGGGCTTGCAGGTTCTGTTTCTGGTTAGTCACCAGCTGCTTCAGGCGCTCGGCCCGGCGCAGGGCGTGGTAGAGGCCCGTGGCCAGCAGCAGTAGTCCGCCCGCCCCTAATGACGTGGCCGTGCGCAGCTGGCGCTGGCGCCGGACTTCGGCTGCCGCCACGGCCTGGCGGCGCTCCTGGGCGGCTTTTAGGCGGGCCTCCCTGCCCGCAAATTCGTAGCTCAGCCGCTGCCGGTAAGCCGCTTTTTGGTTCTGCTCGTTTTGGACACTGTCGCGCAGAACAATGTAACGGCGATAGTGGTCAAGGGCGGCTTGGGGCTGGGCTAGCTTTTCGTAGAGGCGGCTTTGGATTAACTCGGCATCGCGCTGGGTGATAGAGGAGCCTCGCCCCGCTGTGACGACGGCCTGGCGGGCATGCCGCAGAGCCAGCGGCAGGTGGTGGGCTTCTTCTTCGGTAAGAGCCAGGTACAGCTCGGCCTGGGCCACAAAGTACGTCGTCTGGAGGCGCCCGGCGAACTGGCGGGCCTCCAGCAGCAGGGCGCGCGCCGCTCTTAGGCGATGCTGCCGCAGCCGGATGCGCCCACGCAGCAGCAGGGCGTTGCTTAGCCGCGCGCCCGTGCCCGGAGTTTCCAAAGCCAGTTGCTGAGCCCGGCGCGCGTAGCCCTCCGCTCGGATGGTGTCGTTGAATCCGTCCAGGTACACGTGCGATAGGTTCGTCAGCGCATCGAGCAAGGCTAGGGGCTCCCCTTCTTGCTCAAGCAGGGCCAGGGCACGTAGATTATAGCGCAGCTCAGCCCCTTGGTCGCCCAGCAGGCCGTACAAGTTTCCTAGGCCGCTCAAGCATCGAGTTACCACCGAGCGGGCTGCCGGCACATGTTCGCCGGCCCGCACACCTTGCTGGTAGTAGCGCAAAGCCTCGGCGTAGTCATGCTTAGTGGAATGGAGAATGCTGGCCAGGTTTGCCAGGGATTCCACTTGCCCCCGCACGTCACCGCCTTGTTGGCGCAAACGGGCGGCACGTAGAAACAAAGTTTCGGCTTGGGCTTCTTTCCCGCCGTCGGAGTAGCCGACACCCAGATTGTTCACGGCCCCGCCCAGCAGCCGCAACAAGCGACGGCGCTCAGCGCCCTGGACGGTGGGCAATGCCCGCTCCAGCAGGAGCATAGCTTGCTGAGCGAAATAGCGAATACTGTCGTTGCTTTCCACCACCTCACTGGCTAACCAATAATAGCGCGCCTTCGCGGTATCCGTATGAGCTAGGGCTAAGGCGCGGCGCAGCGGCCTAAGTGGGTCAGCCCGGACCTCGAAGGGAGCCAACAACACAAACAGCAGGACAAGCAGCAGGCGCTTCATGACCGGTGAAAAGGCGGAGCGGCGGGGGTGCCGTCCCGGCATACCTACAGCTTGTTCGTGTGCAGCCGCACCGGCAGGCTTTATGCAATGCTACTAAATTTTATATTAATTATATATATAGTATTATTAGTTGGCTTCATAGCAGCTGGCTTCTCAGTACAGTTTATGATTTCACCTTAACGGCCTTGCCGTGCGGAACGAGCTTAACGGCCATATCAACCGGCGTAAGCAGTGGTGAGAAGAATCGGCCCCCCCCCGCCTTTCCAGGCAATGTGCCTTGGCATTCGGGGCAGAGAATACAAGCAATCAGCTATCCTTGGGCCGAAACAGGATTTTGTCGATGTGGCTGCGGTCCACATCTACGATTTCAAAATAGTGGCCTTCCCAGGTGAAATGCTCCCCGGCGCGGGGCAGCACGCTCAGAATGTGCAGGGCAAAGCCACCCAGGCTATGAAAGCCACTAAGGCCCCGCCGCTGGGCTACCGTGATGTGGAACCGCTCGGCAAACTCGGCAAAGGGCATTTGCGCGTCAATGAGAAAGGTGCCGTCGTTGCGCTCGATGATGGCCGGGTTTTCCTCGGAATCGGGCGAGACGTCCCCCACCAGCGCGTCCAGAATGTCGTCGATGGTGACCAGACCCACCACCCCGCCAAACTCGTCCACCACGATGCCCTGGTGCGTGCGCCGCTGCCGGAACAGCTCCAGCGCGTGATATGCCTTGCTGGAAGCCGGCATGAACAGCGGTTCCTTCTGCAGCTCTGCCAGCCGAAGCAGCTGCGCATCCAACGTTTCGTTCACCAAATCTTTGAGGTACACCATACCGCGCACCTCATCCAGGCTGCCCTGGCAGAGCGGGTAGGCCGACTGCTTGCGCGTGAGCACCTTTTGCTTCGTGATGGTCAGGTCGTCGTTCAGGTCCAGCCACACGATATCCTGCCGGCTGGTCATCAGCGAGCCCACGCGCCGGTCACCGAGGCTAAAGACGTTCTTGACGATGTCGTGCTCGATTTCCTGAATGGTGCCCTCCGACGCGCTTTCCTTGATCATGGCCTTGATTTCCTCTTCCGTCACCGGGCTTTCCTGGGTTTTGATGCCCATGAGCTTGATGAGAAAGTCGCTCGATACGGTCAGCAGCCAGATAAAGGGCGAGGTGAAGCGCGAGAGCAGGGCCATGGGCGCGGCCATAAACTTGATGATTCCTTCAGGATTGGTCAGACCGATGCGCTTGGGCAGCAGCTCGCCGATAACCACGGAGAGGTAAGTAATGAAGATGACCATCAGCACCACGGCGATGCTATCCGCAAACGGGGCCAAGACGGACACGCGAGCAATGATTCCCTGCAGTTGGGTGGTCAGGCCGGCCCCGCTGAACACACCCGTCAGGATGCTGATAAGGGTAATGCCAATCTGGACGGTGGACAGAAACCGGGTGGGCTCCCGGGCCAGCTCCAGCGCGGCCTGGGCCGTGCGGCTGCCTTGCTTGGCCTCGGCTTCGAGCTTGGATTTTCGCGACGAAATCAGGGCAATTTCCGACATGGAAAACACGCCGTTGAGAATGACCAGCAGCAGGATAACGAGTAATTCCATCGAGGGAGAGTAGCGGTGAAATGAAAATGCTGCCGGTCACGACCAGCCAGTGTAGCGCATAAACGCAGATGAACGTGCCCTGGGTGGAAAGGAAGACGGGCTCTTGCCATCATTAGCCGGCCGGGCTTGGCAGCGCGAGTATCCGGATTTTACGGTAGAAAGAATTCATAATCAGCCAGGGGTAGCCCGGCCGGCTATCGAAAGCGACGGAGCTGGATGCACAGCAAATACCAACGAAAAAATTCGTTCTGCTTTCCTTGGTGGACGCAGTGTTGCATTGCTGCCAAGCTGGCCGGCAAGGTAAGCCGCGCACTGTAGAGGCTATGAATTCCGCTCTCCCCCGGTTTTCAAGCCCACCATTGCCGCGGCCAACCACTATTGGCCGACGTAGCTGAAACCAACGTGGTACAAGAACTGGGAGGGATAAGGCAAGATCTTTAACCCCAAAAGCTGGAGTCTAAAATAGTATAAATTCCAATACATTTTTATCATTTTTGTGCTAAGTTATACTGATTTAGAAACCCGACTCTCCTACTTCTTTTTTATACTAAACTATCGTTGGGACAAGGCCTCGGCCCGGGCAGTAAATAGTGGCGCAGCGTTTATTACGGCAGCGTAGGGCGTACTTTTGCGAATTTTCAGTGGGCCTTAAAGTGCAGAAGATGGTTCTCATCAACCTACCCCAGACGCCGTTCACGACCTGAGCTGGCTCGCTGCTGCCTGTGGCTGATCCTGCTATAACACAACTGGGGGCTAGGAACAAAGCAAGGACTCGCCGGCTCCTCCCTGCCCTGGCTTACTTAAGTTACTTAAGTGCAGGATACAGTCCGGGAAACTCGGTTTTCAGCAGGTTGGTAGCCGCCCCGCCCAGGTTATCAAACACCTTGTTGCCGGCTTCAAAATCGCGCAGCAGCGGGTGGCTGACCTTCATCAGCCGAGCAATCTTCACCTCATCATCGCCCATGTAGTCGAGTACGTGCTGAATCTGGGCGGCAGTCATTTTCAGCTTCTGCAGCCGCGTCACGATCCGCTGCTGCAGCGTGGGCAGCTCCGCCTGCAGCGACAGACTCATCTGCTTTTCGAGCGGGCGCGACCGGCTGGTTGTTTTACCCACACTGGCCGTTGTCGCGCCGTCCTCCGGGTTCAGCTGAGCCAGCGGCTTGGGAATGGCAAAGCGCACCCGCTTCACCTTCTTGCCCTCCTTGACCGGCTCATAGGTCACTACCCAGCCCAGCGAATACAGTTCACGCAGCGCCGGCTCGAGCACGTAGCGCTTGAAATCGTAGAACAGCGTGTAGGTGACATCATTGTCATCGCCCAATACCTGCTTGCGCAGCGTATCAAACTCTACTTCCCAGATGCCGACGTCATCCCAGGATTTCAGCAGCCAGTACAGGCGGTGGGCATGGGCGGACTTGAGCGTGAGCAGTGTTTCGAGCTCCACGTGCGTGTACTGCTCGGCCAGCTGCAGCAGGAAGGGCTTGATTTCGGGCGCAAAGTTACCAGTCAGATACCCCGTCCCCTCGTTCAGATCGATATAGCTGATGATGGAGTAAGCCGTAAAGCGCTTTTTGTTGCCGGTTTGCGACTCAATGCTGACTACTTTCGACATCAGGCTCTTGCAGGCATCCCGGATGGTCTCGTACACGCTGCCCCCTTTCTTCTGGGTCATCACCCGGTTGAGCGGTATCGAAATGCCGGGCAGCTCGGTCTGGTCCTGGTGGATACAGCCCAGGGCCAACGCAAAGATGCGCGCCTCCACGTGCGTCAGCTTCAACGGAGCGCGTACCAGTGCATTGGCCTGATAGGCCCGGGGATAAAGCGGGGGAGCAATTACGGGCACCATAACGGGGTGGTAAGGCCAGGGGATAGCACGAAGATAACCCGATATACGTGAAAAGCTAGCGCCCTTCACGCAGCAAGCTCGGCAGTGCCATTTTTCACGCAGATACTCTTTCCGGTCCGGGACCAGGATCGGTGCCATTTTTCACGTAGATAGCCTATGCCCCCCGCAGTGCCGTTTTTCACGCAGGAAGGAGGGCACTGACTGGGATGGTGCCATTTTTCACGTAGTGGTGCCACCTTTCACGCAATAGGGTGCCGTTTTTCACGTAGATGGTGCCACTTCTCACGCAATAGGGTGCCATTTTTCACGCAGCAGAGTGCCATTTTTCACGCAGATAACGCGTCTTATTTATTGACTGACAAATAGTTACGAGGCCCTGAATATAGAATAGTAAAGAATAGCTTAAGAAGACAGAAGAGGTTCAGCTTTTTTGAGAAGAAAATGAAAAGAAAGTAAATGCCGGCTTTTCAAGGGGGAGAGTCCACAAAAAAGGCTTTTAAAGGGTACCTGGGCCAGTTTCGCATTTTCAGTCGGGCGAAACGAACCCCGTGGCGCTAAGGATATTATCTCTCCCGGCACCTGCGTGAAAAATGGCACCCAACCGGCCGCCAAGCCGAACGCGACCCACTAGGTAAATCATCTACGTGAAAAATGGCACCACCACGGCCTAGTGATTTGCCCCCTGAATAGTCACCGGTACCGGGTAATTAGGCCCATGGGCTTTACAGTGCAACCTGCTGGTCGCCTACCCGTCCAGCTCCCGGGCCACTACTTCCAGCTTGGGGAAGCCACCGTGCCGGTATATCAGGCCCGCGCGCAGTGCCCGGACCTTCAACTGCCCTATGGGAAGTACCGGCCGGCAACTACTGCCCGCTGCCCGGGCGCTCCCCTCCCCCACCGACCCGATGACCGTGCTGAGTATTCTCAAGTAAGCGCGCATCGCCTGGCGGCAGGAGATGCGCCTCGTGGACGACCCGGTTAAACGCTACAACCCACATCCACTCATTCCGGTCCCAGGCCGCCGGATAGATCGATGTGAGCAAGCCCTGGAAAGCGGCAACAGGACTACTATACCACCGAAAGCTGCCCGCGGCATCCGGGTCGGGCTCTACCCCACCCCAGCGCATGCTGCCCTCGTGCTCGGCCGAGTTGACTCCCTCAGCCAGCGCGTCGGCCTCGCTCAGGCTGCGTACCTGTTCAGCCCGGATGCTTGCGATGCGCAGCTGCAGCGTGGGGTCTTCCTGCACCTGCAGCACGTCGCCCGGCTGACCGAACGGACACGGCACTGGTGCCAGCATGGTGCTGGTAAGCAGGTCTTCGAACACTGCGCCCGCTTCTGCCAGACCGTGGTAGCGGTAGCGGCCAGGGTCCTGCTGCGGCGGCAGCTCCGGCCAGAGCCGCCGCCGCGTAACCGTTTTGCGGCCGGCGTGCACGGCGGCCAGCATGGCAGGATTGAAGGAGATCAGGCGCATTACCCAGGCAAAGTAGCTATCCGGGTGCTGCGGCCCCGATAGGATGGGGCTGGTGAAGAGTCCCGGCCGATGGGCTCAGCGCTGCGCCTTGGCCGTGGGAGTCACGGCTTCCTGCAGTCGGGCGACTTGCTTCTGCAGGCTGAGCAGGACGGCGTGGTCAGTCTGCTGGGCGGCCTGGGCCTGGTCGGCGCGCCGGGTCTGGCTGCCGAGCTGGGCGTGCAGCTCCTTGATGGCTTCGAGCAGCACGGGTGTCAGCTGGGCGTAGTTCACGGCCTTGTAGCCCTGCGCGTCGGTGCTCACCAGCTCGGGGTAGTAGCGCTCGATTTCCTGGGCCAGCACCCCGATCTGATCGGCCCCGCTGCTCCCGCCGTGCTGCACGCCCAGCGCGTTCCACTGGTAGCGCACGCCGCGCAGCGCCAGTATGGCTTCCAGCGCCCCCGTAAGCGGGCGAACGTTCTGCTTGAAGCGCGCATCGGAAACCGACACGTTATTGCCGCGGATGGTGCCGGCCACGTCCAGGGTGTAGCCCGCATTGAGCGTGTTGATGCCTACGTTGCCGTTGGCCTGGTTCCAGCTCATCACGCTCACGGCCCCCGCCCCGTTTAGCCGCTCCAGAATCAGGCGGTCGGTGGCTTGGCCGGCTTCGGTGCCGCCGGTGTTATGGCGCAGGTTCCAGCCGTAGCTGGTATTGTCTTCGCGCCATTGCAGCGTGGCCCCGGTCACGAGGTCATTGGTATTGGAATGCAGCAGCAAGGTCGGCGAAGCCAGACCGGCCTGCTCCACCACGCCGCTGCTGCTGATGCGGATGCCGTTGGCTCCGCCGTTGCCGACCAGTTGGTACGCGCCCAGGTTGAAGTTGCCCCCAGCGGCGGTAATGGCCATCCACTTGCCGTTGCCCACCGCGTCGGAGGTCAGGACCTTGCCCGCGCCCTGGGTGCCGTCGACGATGCGGATGGCCGCGTTGGCATTGACGTAGCCAGGGTGGCCGGCCAGACCCACCCACCGCAGGGGCTGCCCGGGCCGCCCAGCCGTGAAGATGCCGGCCCAGCCATCGGAGCGGTAGGCATTGCCCCACACGGCGTAGTCGATATCCTGGCCGTAGGGGCCCCTGCCGTAGCCCGAGAACATGGTGCGGGTGTAGTTGCGGCCGTAGTAGCTGCGCGTGATCAGGGCCACGCTCTGGCTGGGTACCGACGATTGGATCTGTACTTGGGCAATCGAGTCACCGAGGGGGGCGGTGGCACTGCCCTGCAGGCGCTTGTTATTCAGATCTAGGGTCTGGGTCGCCGTGTGGTTGCCCAGGTTGTCGCCGCTGCGGGCTTTATCGGGAATAAAAAGCCACGTACCGCCCATGGCGTACCAGAAGCCCTGGCGCCCGTTCGTCTGGAAGACCATCAGCCCATCGGGCGGGGTGCCGATGCCCACACGCGTGAGTGAGTCCATGCGCGGAATCAGCAGGCCTTTGCCGGTGGCATCGATATCGAGGGCCGCCGCCGCGTGCGGCAGGCCGGCCGTACCGATGCGCACCCCGCCGGGCGTGGTTTGGGCCCGAGCCGACGAAGCTGCTGTCAGCAGCAGACCTGCCACCAGCAGGCGGCCAGAAGAGGAAACGTGCTTCATATACGCAGAGCATGCAACGACCGGGACACGCCCCGTCACGTTGACAAAGATAGATGCAATACGCTCTGGTTATAGCACATACGAAGGTGTCTTTCCCCGCGCTTGTTTCGTCGCTTACTGAGCTAAGCTCTCGAGGGCCGCCTTGAACTCGGGCGTGTCATAGTCGGCCATGCCGTCGTGGCGGGCGGCAACCTGCCCGTCCGGGCCCAGAATGATGGTGGACGGAATGGAGTTGGAATCAAACGGCGGCGCGAGCGGGCCGGCCGGGAAGTACACCGGGAAAGTGTACCCCTGGCGCTTGAGCAGGGCCTGGGCCCTGGCCGGGTTCTGATCCAGGGAAATCATCACGAAGGCCACCTTCTGCGGATCCAGTTTCTGGTACAGCGCGTGGATGCCGGGCATTTCGGCCACGCAGGGCGGGCACCAGCTGGCCCACAGGTTCACGAACACTACTTTGCCATGCAGCGCGCTCAACGTGGTACGTTGCCCGTCGAGCGTGGCCAGCGGCAGGTGGTGCGGGTAGACGCTGCCGCTCGCTGAGGAAGAAGCCGGGGCGGTGCGTGCACCGACCAGGGCCGGGAGTTCGGCCTTCCACAGGCCCGTAGCCAGCAGGCCGCGCTGAATGCCGCCCAGTACCGGGGTGCGTAGCGGAGTGAATAACACGAAGGCAAAAACGGCTACGGGCAGCCACTGCAGGAAGGAGGTACGATTCATGGGCGAGGAATTTACGTCAGCAATAACAAAAAACTAGCAGCGGCCGTCAACAGCTCGCCTCACGACCCCGCGCCGGTTGGCGGGCTCCTGATTGGGTTCGTGGTGGAGCTGCTGGTGGTCCTGGTAAAAAAGAGGCCCGGCAGGCAGTAGCGAGCCGCCAACTGCCAGCGCTTGGTTGCAGTAGATGGGTGAGAAAATAACAATTACCCTATCTGGCGCTTTACTGAGGGAGTACAGCTGATTGTAAGGGTATTAAGCCGCCACGCATGCCAACAGGACAAAGCGCACGTTACCGGGTCGCCATGGTGGGCCTACTACTAGGTCTTGTGGCTCCTCAGTTGGGCTGGGCGCAGGCGCGGCACCTGCTCAGTGGCCTGGTACGCGGTACCGATGGCACGGCCCTTCCGGGGGCTACCGTGGCCGTGCCGGCCCTGGGCCTGGGTACGGCCACCGACGAGGCCGGCCGCTACCGCCTCGACCTCCCGGCGGGTTCCCAGGACGTGACAGTCTCCTTCCTGGGCTACCTGCCGCAGACCTTTCGCGTGAATCTGACCCGCAATCAGCAGCGCGACCTGGTGCTGGCCCCGAACACCAGTGAGCTGGGCGAAGTACTCGTGCAGGGCCAGCAAACGCTGCAGCAGAAGCTTGAAACCACGCAGATGGGCGTCGAGCATCTCTCCGTCCGGGAGGCCAAGCTGCTGCCGGCGCTTTTTGGCGAGGTCGACATTCTAAAGACCCTGCAGCTCAAGCCCGGCGTGCAGAGTGGTGGGGAGGGCAGCAGCGGCATCTTCGTGCGCGGCGGCTCGGCCGACCAGAACCTGGTGCTGCTCGACAACGCCGTGGTGTACAATCCCAACCACCTGTTCGGGCTGTTTTCGGTGTTTAACTCCGATGCCGTGCAGTCGGTGGACCTGTACAAGTCGGGCTTTCCGGCCCAGTTCGGGGGGCGTCTCTCGTCGGTGATAGACGTGAAGATGCGCGAGGGCAACCGCGAGAAGCTCACCGTCACGGGCGGCATCGGGCTCATTGCCTCGCGCCTGAGCGTGGAAGGGCCCCTCAACAAGGGTAAGGGCTCGTTTCTGGTGAGTGGGCGGCGCACCTACTTCGATATCTTCACCCGGGCCCTGAACAAGGCCAACCAGGACGACGAAAGCTGGCAGCCCATCCCCGATTACTACTTCCACGACCTCAACGCCAAGGCCAACTACACCCTGGGCGAAAAAGACCAGGTGTTTGCCACCGGCTACCTGGGGCGCGACGTATTCGGGTTCAACTCGTTTGCCAACCTGTCGGCCAATTTCTCCTGGGGCAACACCTTGGGCACGCTACGCTGGCAGCACACCTTTTCCCCCAAGCTAACGGCGAATACGCAGGTGGGCATGACCAGCTACCGCTACTCGCTGGGCAGTGCGGTGGATGTCATTTCCTTTGGCCTGACGTCCACCATCCGCGACTACAACGCCCGCGTCGACTTCGACTACGCCCCGGACTCGGCCCATCAGGTGCGCTTTGGGGGCAGCCTCACCCACCACACCTTCGGCGTGGGCCGCCTGCAGGTGGAGACGGGCGACAACTCGCTCAACGTCGACGACAACATCTCCTACCCCGGAATAGAGGCCGGCCTCTACGCCAGCGACAACTGGAAAATCAACTCTAAACTCCAGGCCGAACTGGGGCTGCGGCTGAGTGGCTTTACCAGCGGGGGCCGCACCTACGGCGGCCTGGAGCCGCGGGCTGCCTTGCGCTACGCGCTTACCCCCAAGCTGTCGTTGAAGGCCAACTACGCCCTGATGTACCAGTACGTCCACCTAGTCAGCAACTCGGGTGCCTCGCTGCCTACCGACATCTGGTACCCCTCGCGCCTGAGCGTGAAGCCCCAACGCTCGCAGCAGGTGAGTGCCGGCGCCAGCTTTCTGCTGTTTGGGGGCAAGTTTCTGCTCACCGACGAGGTGTACTACAAGTGGGCTGCTAACCAGGTGGACTTCCGCGACGGGGCCCAGATTTTCGCCAACCCCAACCTCGACCAGGAGTTTCTATTCGGCCGGGGCTGGAGCTACGGCAACGAGCTATACCTGGAAAAGCAGCAGGGCAAGACTACCGGCTGGATTGGCTACACCCTGGCCTGGAGCTGGCGCAACTTTCAGCCCCAGCGCGGCACGGCCGGCATCAACGACGGGCGCGACTACGTGCCCAGCTATGACCGGCGCCATAACCTGAACGTAGTGCTGCTGCACCAGCTCAACACCCGCCTGAGCCTGACGGCCAGCTTCGTGTACACCAGCGGCGCCCCGGCCACGCTGCCGGCCGGGCGCTTTCCGCTGCAGAACGTGCTGGGGGGCGACCTGCTGGCCGTGCCCGTGTATCCCGACCGCAACACCTACCGTCTTATTCCCTACCACCGCCTCGACCTGGGCGTGGTCTGGAAGCTGCGGCCCGTGCGCTTCGGCACGGAGCGCGACCTGACCTTCAGCGTCTACAACGCCTACGACCGGCGCAACGCCTACTTCGTGTACTTTGAAGTGACGCGCAACCCGAACACCGACGTCATCGACGGCTTCCGGGCGCGGCAGGTGTCGCTGTTTCCCATCATTCCGTCGGTTACCTACAATTTCAAGTTCTGATTCCGTGCCTATGTCCCTCCAGCAGGTAATAAATCGGATTGGCCTCGGGTGCCTCCTTTTGTTTGTAACGGGGTGCAACCTGGAAAAAGACATCGACGTGGTGGTACCCGCCTACACCCCCGAGCTGGTGGTGGAGTGCTACCTGCAGGCAGGGGAAATTCCGCGCCTTTCGGTGGTGGAGTCCGGGGCCTACCTGCCGACGGCAACCGGTACCGACCAACCCACTATCACGCTGCCCACGGCCACGACGCCCACCCTCGGCATAGGCATCAACGGCATCACGATTCAGGTGCCCGTCGATGTCACCGTGCGCCTGACGCTGCCCAGCGGCCAGGTGGTGCCGCTGGTATTTGCCCCGGGCATTGACCCGGTTACGCGCAAGGTCTTTACCCATATCGGGACGGCGCCGCTGGCCATGCAGCCGGGCCAGCGCTTCGAGCTGGACGTGCGCGACACCCGCGACCGGCACGTCACCGGCACGGCCAGCGTGCCCGCCTTCATTCCGATTGACACCGTGCGCTACGAATTTAACGGCGTGAGCGGCCCGAACCGCCAGGCCAATATTCTCACCCGCTGGACCGACCCGGCCGCTACCGCCGATTACTACTACCTGCTGCTCAATAGAGTGAGTGAACCCAACGACGATTCGGGTGACTACCTGCTTAACGACCAACTGTTCAACGGCCAGACCTACACGGCCCCGACCACCTACCGCTTCACGCCCGGCGACACCATCACCGCCACGCTCTATCACCTGGAGCAGGCGCATTACAACTTCCAGCAGAGCGTCCTGGGAGCCGTCTCGGCCAACGGCAATCCTTTTGCGCAGCCCGCCCGCATCCGCAGTACCGTGCAGGGTGGCCTGGGCGTGTTCACGGTGCTGGTAGCCGACCGCCGGACGGTAATCCTGAAATGAACCAGCGGCGGGAGGCAATGGTAACTCCGTCGGTTGTGGCTCGTACCCAACCAGCCCATGAAAAGCGCTAGCTCGTAGCAAGGGCATAACGGCTGGAGAAAATCAGGTCGGCTGAGTGGCCGGTGTGGAGTGCTTGAGCAAGCCGGTGGGCCTATTAATCCGGCTTCACGGGCTTCACAGCGTCCGCCTCCCGCACTGTTGGCGTTGCCAGCAGGGGTGCCCCATTTAGGGTAACGTTGGTGAATTTCACCGCCGGGTACTTGTTGGGGAAAGCGGCGGTGGGCGCCGTGGCCACCACGTTTTTAAAGGTGAAATTCGACACCTTATCGGCCGGGTTGCCCGTCAGGACTGCAAACTGCTTGCACTGCACCTTGACGTTGGAGATGGTGATGTTGCGAATCGTGCCGAAGGGTTTCTCGGTGCTGCCCGCCAGGTTGAAGAACTGGGTCCAGGGCGAGAGCGTGACGATGGTGCCGCAGCGGCCGGTTATATTGTCCACGGTGATATTCTCGTAGAGCTGGTACGTATCGGGACGCATCTTGAACAGCAGCATTGGCCGGTCATTGTCCACCTGACAGTTGCGCACGGTGAGGCGGTTAACGTGGATGGCTTCGCTGCCGCAGGTGACAGCTGCGTGCACTTCCCCAAACGTGCAGTTCTCCACCAGCACGTCTTCCACAGGCCCGTTTTCCGGCAGCTGGTGGGCGTTGGGGCCTTTGCCTCCCTTCATAACGATGCCATCGTCGTTGACGGAGATGTAGCAGTTGCGGACGGTGACTTTCTTGCACGCGTCGATGTCCACGGCGTCGGTGCTGGGGGCTTTCACCGGCCGGAACGGGGAGCGAATGTCGCAGCCCTCGATCAGCACGTTGGTGCACTGGTACAAGTGCGTAGTCCAGAAGCCGGCGTTGTGCAGCTTCACGTCTTTGATGGTCACGTTCTTGCCGCCCCAGATAAAGAGCAGCCGCGGCCGGTGCACCTCCAGGTTGGTGGACGATTTGCCAAGCTGCTTCATGGAGTCGCGGTGCGCCCAGAAGTTTTTCCAGAACTGCAGCCCGTTGCCGTCAATCGTGCCCGGACCCGTCACCCGAAAGTTGTTCACCTGGTAGGCATTGACCAAGGCCGCGTAATAGGGCTGGCTCTGCCCTTCCATCCGCGAGGGAATCAGCGGGTAGTGGGCAATATCATCCGAGCCCTTGAGCTTGGCCCCGGCCTGCAGGCGCAGCTGCGTGCTGGGCTTGAAAAACAGCGCCCCACTTAAAAACACCCCCTGGGGAATAACCACCGTGCCGCCGCCGTCGGCATGGGCCTGGTCAATGGCGCGCTGAATGGCGCCAGTGCTCAGCCGGGTGCTGTCGGTGCCCGCCCCAAAGGACGTGATGACGTAGTCTTTGGGGGCGGCTCCTGCTGCTGCAGGAAGATCTACTGGAAACAGCGGTGAGAAAGCGCCGAGCAGCAGGAGCGGCAATGCAAGAAGAGTTTTCATGAGCAGACATCGGGTGGAGTTCACAAAAGAGCACGTCTACTGCTGGCCTACCGTTCTGTAGTGACCTGCTCCGGCCGTGTACCGGGTGCTCCGCCGGTTTCGTGCCAGTGCCTGGTCGCTGCCTTTTAGCCGTGCCCGCGCCCTTCGCTGCCCCTTACTAGCTTCCCTGAGCATTGCCAGCGCGGGCTGAATGTTCCAGGTTTATATGCGCTGGCGACTCCGGGCAGGCAACTGTACAGGTAGAATCCACATCTGATACGTACTCGGCTATTACTCCCCTGCTATGCAGCGCTACAAATTCATTGCCTTTCTATCCCTGGCCCTCCTACTGATTAGCCCGCTCGTGCAGGCGCAAACCTATAACCAGCTACTGGAGCGCGCTGCCCACCAATTCCAGCAGAAAAACTATTGCGAGGCGACGGTCGCGTTTGAGCGGGCCTTTACCGACAGCACCACCGTAGGTCCTTTTGACTTGTATGCCGGCGCCGGGGCGGCCGCCACCTGCCCGGGCCGGCAGGTCCAGGCCGTACGCTGGTTGCTACAGCTGGCCCGTCACCCGGCGCTGACCATCTCCGCGCCCGACGTGGACAACATGGCGCAGGACGCCAGCCTGAGCAGTTTGCACCGCCTCCCGCAATGGAACCGCTTTCTAACCCTGCTGCGGGCGGTGGCGGCACAGCAGGCCACAGAAAAGCAGAGAGCGGCCGTTGCGTGGCAACAAGCCGCCCTGCGCCAGGCCCTTCCTGCTCCCCCCAAGCAAGGAGCTTACGGCCCGGCGCAATCAGGTTTTGCCCTGTATTATGCGCCGGTCGATACCGTACAGGTACCCTATCTGGTGTTTGTGCCCACTACCTACGATCCGGCCCGCCCGACAGTGCTTCTTGTGTATCTGCACGGCGGCATTACAAACACCACCCAATTTCAAGCGGCTGACCCGCGCGTGACGGGGGAGCCCATTTTTGCCGCCGCTGCCGCGCACAATGCCCTAGTGCTCTACCCTTTCGGCCGCAAATCATTCGGCTGGCTGGAACAGCGGGCCGCCTTAGACAATGTGCGAACAATGGTCGCCCACGTGCAGCAGCGCTACCATATCGACAACCGGCGCATATATCTGGGCGGCATGTCAAACGGTGGTACGGCGGCCTTCTGGTACGCGTGTCAGTCCCCGGCCGGTTTTGCCGGGTTCTTTGCGCTTTCCGCCCGGCCCGCCAGCCTTCTCGGCCCGTTGAATTTTACGCAGCTGCGGCGCGGAGCCCCGCTGTATTCGCTGCATGCACAGGATGACGAGTTATACGCCTACAAGGAAGTGCAGGCCATCTATGCGCAACAGCAAGGACAGGCCCGGCAGTGGCATTTCGCGTCACGCCCCACCGGGGGGCATGCATTTTTATACGGTCCAGACGGTCCGGCAGCACTCACGGCATTACTTGCGCAACTGGTAAAAGAGCCTGCCTTGCGCCAGCCCAAAGGCGCCTTTCAACTGGAAAAGCCGCCCGTCGGCCCCACTCCCAGCGCAGAGTAGGAACCGCCAAAACAGCAGAGGTTAAGCTGTCAAGGTATTGTCCGTATTCGGCCTACAGCATTACGGTAGTGGCTGCTGGTTCCCCGGCGGTGACCGGTTCACGCAGCAGCTAATTCCAGCCTGTGCTGCCCGCCGCTCACTGCAATCCAGCAGGTGGCCTGGGAAAACGAAACTGGCTTCCTGCCCCCTCTGCGCACCAGAATTACAAACATCGAGCAATACGATGTCATATTCGTCGGCTTCCCTACTTGGGACATGCAGCTGCCCCCACCCATGAAAAGCTTTCTGAAGCAGTATAATCTGAGTGGCAAAACCATCGTGCCCTTCAATACCAATGCGGTCTACGGCATAGGCAGCAGCTTCGACACGGTCAAGGCCCTGGTACCTCGAAGCACCGTGCTGGAAGGGTTCTCCGTTCGGGGAGGTATTGAGCGGGATGGCGTACTCTTCGTGATGGAGGGAAATAAGGAAAAGCAGGTCAAGACTGAAGTAAAGGCTTGGCTGAAGAGACTTGACTTGCTTATCAGCAAGTAAAAGCCAAACAATATCCCAACTGATAGCAAGGGGCCTCACAAAAAGTGGGGGCTTCTGCGTCTTGTAAGATTTGCCCTGTGGCCCGAAGGCTCCCCAGAAGAGGCGAGGGTTGCCCCTCCCCTCCCCCACCGCCCAAAACAAAAGCAGCCTCTGTGGGAGGCTGCTTATACAGGGATTGCAACTGGAACCCCCTTGATTACCTAGCGGGCGGTAGCTTGCCGGATTTACGCAATTGGGCATCCAGTACTCGATGCGCTAGTTCCAAGTACTGCTTAATGTTGGAAGGATTTTCCGGGAGGTCTGGTAATAAAGCCAAGGTGAGCTTGATTTGCTGAACCACTGAACGGGGCAGCTTTACGGAGTGTTCTTGCTCGGGGCTGATCGCAACGGGTACTGCTGGCGCTTTAGCGGCACGGCTACGGCGAACGGATTCGGCGACTACGGCAGGCGCTGGAGAAAGAGCCGCGTTGGTTGTCGACACCGCAGCGGTTTTAGACTCGACATCAGTTGCTGCGGGTAGCACTGGGGTAGGCATGGGGGCGGCGGGAGCAATTGGAACCAGAGGGGTACCGGCAGCCAAGGCCGTCTGCTCCCCTCCCATGCCAGCACGGGCTTCCCGGCGGGCTTCATCTGATACGGGAATACGGCCCCGGCGTGATTCGATCTTAGCTGGCTTGAAGGTGGGCATTAGTTGGCAGCAGTTGAGGTGGAAGATGTGGGCAGGCTGGCGGTTGCGGGCTTACGGGCGGGTAAGCCCAGGCGCTGGATCAGTTCCTCGCACAAGCGACGGATTTCATCGGCAGTCTCCTTGTTTCCCCCGGCATAGCGCAGCCAGGCCGGGTTGAGCAGGCTATAGAGCGTCGAGGCCCGCGAGTAGGCCACCCGGTGGCTCAGATACGCCGTGAAGCGCGAGAGGCCCAGATTGTCGATATAGTCGTCCATCTGCTTTTCTTCCCGACGGCCCGCAACGCGCTTGGTGGAGAGGCCGAAGTACTGGAAGTCGATGCCATGGGCATCGGCAGACTTCTTGATAGCTTCCAGAATACCCATAAACTCGGCCGTGGAGGCCCGGTCCAAATAATCCGACACCAGGGGCACAATTACGGCGTCGCAGGCCGTGAGCACGTTGAACACGTCGTCTCCGTCGGCCCGGCCCGGCACGTCGATAATGATGAGGTCATAGTCCTTTTCCGGATCGTCGATAAAGGTGAAGACCTGCTCCAGGCTCAGGGCGAACACGTCATAGGGATACCGGGCATCAGGGACGGTCTTGAGCAAATCCTCGAAGTTGTCGGCATCGACCTGTTCGCGGGTTTTGACAATGCTCTGCTGATAGTCACAATCGAGCACGGCAATGCGCAGGCCATACTCTGTTGCTAGTGGGGCAGCCAACACGAGGGCCAGGGTGGATTTTCCGGAGCCACCTTTCTGGGTAGCAAAGCTGATTATTTTGGCCATGGGCAGTAAAGCTGGAGAAAGGCGGATAGTGCAGCCGGCGAGAAGCTACTGTGCGGGTAAATTTAGTAGAAAAGTGGAGAAGTAAACAAGTAGATAAAAAGAATAGTGGAAAAAGATAAAAGTAGAATTAGATAAAAACAGCTTTCTGTCTTTGTGTATAAGTAGAGAAAGGTAGAAAACTGTTTTAGTTCTGCTAAAGCGGATTCTGTGCTAGTGTATAAGTAGAAAAGTGGATTTGTAGAGAAGAAGACCCTAAATGTTTATCGCTGCCACGTAGTGGATTTGTAGAAAAGTAGAGAAGTGTAAAAATAGAAGAGTATAGTTTTATTAATTAGACCCGGTAGGGCGAGCTAGTATAAAAGTAGAGAAGTGTAGTAGTGGATTTTTTCTACCATGACTCCTTTTGGGATCGTCGAATACAGAGTCGGTTTTTGGTGTAAAAGAAGAGAATTACACTAGTGTATAAATAGGATAAGGGGTTTTTTAATGTAACAAGTAGCGAGTTCTCCTGAGAATACATTCTACTTGCAGACCTATATGCAGCGCCTACAAGCTAGCTTTTAACCGCCTTTTTGCTATCGGAGAATAGGCTCAGCAAGAAGAACACTCCAACACCATGGCTAACGCACTAGTCTTGAGTTGTTTATACATCAGCAGATCTGATTTATGGGCCATAGCAAGGTAAGTAGCTGATTTAAAGCAAAGGAACTGGCCCAAAGGCTGCAAAACCGAAAGAAAGCACCACGATGAGCGCGGAGCTATATAAACGGGTCACGCTGGACAACAATGCCCACCGGAAAGCGGAAATGGCCGCAGTGGAAGTCGGCGCCAGTCTGAACGTGTACGCCAGCGCGGCGGTGGAATACTTAGCCATCCAGGGCCTGGACCCGCACGGGAATGAAGCCCAGGAAGGGCAGCTCATCATGCAGCAGATAAGAAGCTCGGGGACCGAGTATTCGGGTTCATGCAGGAGCAGAAGCACACGCTGCTCACAGCCATGCTTAAGGAAATGCTGCGGACCCGCATCACGCTGGAGCGGGTATTACGCCTGATGAAATCTTGGTGGGCAACCTCAATGTGTAGCTGGAAACGCTCAGCGGGGCGCAGCTGCAACGGCAGCAGCAAGCCCTGCAGCTGCTGCTTCATCGCAACGAGAAGGCAGTAGAAAAGCAGATAAAAAAAGTCTTAAAAGCAGCCCAAAAGCAGCCCAAAAGTAGGGCCGGGCAAGCGCAGCAAACCGAATGAAGCGGCGGTAGTGCAGGAGTATTAAGGTGAATAAGAACCAGAATACACCAGCAAAAATGCCACCTATTCTCGGAGGCAGGTTAAATTAACTATTTCCAAAATGTATAGTAAAGCGGCTTATACCAACACCGGTAGCAGCGCGCAGATGCTTTAATACCTGCAGCACGAAGCGATAGGGGAGGGGTAGGAGGCCATATTTTTCAGCGCCGCCGCAGACGCGTTGAACGCCTCGCAAGTGCAGCAGTCCATCGACACCAATGTGATATGCCTGCGGGCGATGGAAGCTAAATTCCGTTGTACCCGATGACCACGTTCAGGACCGGAGAAGGGGACAGCGCCGCGTTGACAATAGTAGTGCAGCAGAACTACCAGCGGGTCAGTCAACAGGTTTAGCACACGCTGGCCCGGCATGCAAATACCCTCAGTGCAGAAGTGAGAACACTGGTCGAGTAGCGGCGCACCCGCCCGGAAACAGCAACGCCCAGGTACTATTGGCCACACGTGGCCAGTAAATAGTGCTCGTCCCTCATCTCTTGACCCGATGCGGAGAACAGTATTCACACTTACTTTTTTACTTGCACCACCCTGGCGTTGTCATCTGGCTTCCAGTCACCTAACAACTGGCGGGGGTCAACGGCAACCCTGCCGGGCCGGGCCGGCACGGTCAGCAAAAGCGTCTGGGTGCCGGATCGGAGCCGATGCCTTTGCCGATAAATCGGCTTGTCGACTCGCTTGCCCGCTTCGGCGGGGGCGAATACTCCGATTTCCACCCACTCCTGCAGCGGCAGCCTGGTTTCGGTGCCGGCGCTGTCCACTACCAGCTTGCGGGCCTGCAGGGTGAGCGAGAGCTGCCAGGTTGCTGCTGTCAGTTGTTTGGCAGTGGCGAATTTCGTGGCCAGCTCCCAAAAGGTGTTGGCCCGGAACAGGTCGTGCAGCAGCGGTTGGAGCGAGTCCGGCGTGGCCGTTTGCAGCTCCTGGTACAGGTCGAGTGACGTGGGATGAGGAAGCGTGCCGGGGCGGTGCTTGGCCAGCAGCTGCCGGAGCGCGCCGTTTACCCGGTCGCGGCCGATGTATTGGCTCAGCGCGTACAACGCGAAGGGGCCTTTGCGGTAGTTCTGGTAAAAGTCATTGGCCTGCAGCAGCGGCTTGGCGGCCCGGGTGCGCGGGGTTTCGTTCTCCTCCCGCAGGAAACGCAGCAGCCGCTGCAGATGCTCCGGGCCGTACTGGTCTTCCAGCACGCCCATGGCCGAAAACCAGGCCAGGCTTTCGGTGATCAGGCCGGCTCCTTCCACGTAAGCCTGTTTGAGCTGGTTGCCCCACCACTGGTGGGCTACCTCGTGCGCGACAACGGCCGTTACCAGGTCAAAGCCCCGCTCGTCCTGCTTTGGATTCATGAGGAAAAAGCCTTCCTCCGCCGTAATGTTGATGGGCGAGGCGTGGTTGCCGAAGGCGTAGCTGGCATGGGCTACGAAGCGCAGTTGCCAGTGCGGATAGGGCCCAAACTGCCTGGTGTAATAGTCCAGCGACGCCTGGGCGCTCCGGACCATGCGCGCCGGGTTCTCTGTCATTCCGGGGGGGTAGTAGATCTGGATGGCCACCTCCTGCCCGGGGCCGGCCGACGGGGTACGCCACGTGCCTTGCTGCAGCGCGTAGTTGGCCGAGAAAAAGGCGTATTCATTGCGAATGGGCGCCTCCGTCACGTAATGGAAGTAGCGGCGGCCCGCTGTGGCCCAGGTGCGGCGCAGGGTGCCGGGCGCCACCACCGTCTGGCCGGCCTCCGTGCCCACGATGGCCTCGAAACGGATTTGCTCGGGGAACGGGGCGTAGCGGCGAGCCGCCACGTCGTAGAGCGAGTAGGTAACGGGCCGGGGGACCAGGCCATACGCTTTGCGGGCACCGGCCTCGTCCAGCTCCCGGTAGGGCTGGTACCCGAGCACCGGCAGCCACTCCAGATTCCGGAAGCTGGTGCCGTTGGCCAGCACCTGCGCGTCGGCCCCGTTGTTGGAAAAGCCGCGCGCCTGGTGCTTTACCTGGAAGCTGAGGCGCAGCGAGTCGCCGGGTTGCAGGGGCCGGGCCAGGGTGTATATGCGGTACCCATGCACCGTGTCCACGAGCAATTCCTTGGCTAGTTGGTCGAATTGAATTGCCGTGGTTTCCACGCCTGCCCCCGTGGCCAGATGCACCGAGTCGATGGGCACCGGGGTGTTGTTCACCAGCCGGTACGTGCCCTGTATCTCCACCGCCCGCTGCTGGGGGTAGATTTCCACTTGCAGGTTTACGCCGGTCAGCAGGAGCTGGGGGGCGTTCAGGTACCGGCGGTAGCGCTGCTCATATGCGGCCCGCTGCGCGGTGGTTTCAGCAGCAGACGTGTAGTCATGCAGTACGTTGGTGTTGTAGAAGATGAAACCGCCAAACAAGAGGATGCAAGCCATTGCCGCTGCCGAAACCAGAGCCGTGGCACGCGTGCAGCGCCGACGCGCCAGCTGTAGCCGCGCCGCAACACTGCCCTCCCGGCCCCGCACCCAGAACAGCCGCGCCACCACCGCCAGCAACAGCGCCCAGGCCACCCAATACCCTTTGAACCACAGCCAGGGCGCCAACGTCGCCCCAAAGCCGGCCATATCGGTATAGGTCCAGGGCGGACTCGCGCCAAAGATGAGCAGCTTGTGCTCGATGCCCAGCGTAGGTGCAAAGGACATGAACCCGTAGACCAGCAGTGCTATCAGATGCACGACAAACTTCTGATTTACCAGCACATGCACGGTAAGGGCCAGCAGGGCGAAAAGCAGACAGTCGAGTAGCTGCAGCCCGAATAGGGCCCGCACGTACAGCCCAATTTCCGGAGCAGCACCACCGATGGCCGCCTGCGCCACCAGGCCAGCCGTCATCAAAAAGGCCAGCCACACCACCACCACCAAGCCTAGTGCCAGAAACCGGCTCAGAAACAGCACCCACTCGGGCACGGGCGCCGCGTTGGCAACCTCGCTCAGCCCGGTTTCCCGTTCCCGCCATACCAGCTCGCCGGCGTAGAAAATAAGCAGCAAGGCAATAAGAACCCAGAAAGCGGCCGGCCCCGCCAGCGGCGCCGTCAGGTACTCCAGCACAAAGTCGGTGCGGGGCAGCAAGGGCACGCCGCGGCCCTTCAGGTTGCCGGCTATGGTGGCCCCCACCAGCAGGGCGAAGACGGCCAGCAGCGGCAGCCCGGCCTTGCTTTTGGCGAGCTGCCGAAAGGATTCCCAGGTGATGAGGCGCAACTGGTGCAGCTGCGTGGCCCAGCCATACGTTCCCCGAGCCGGCGGCAGCGCCTGCCCGGTGCCCCAGTGCAGCTTTTCCCCGGCCGGCACCGCGGCGGGTAGCGGTTTGCCTGACGGTAGTTTTTGGCCGGATCCGGGCAGCACGAACTGAAACCGGAAGTAGGTAAAGGCCAGCAGGCCCAGCGAAATGGCAAACCACAGGAGGCGGTTGGCAAGAAACGAGCCCTCCAGCAGCAGGAAGCGCGTGCTTTTCTCCTGCGGACTCCAGTCAATGGACAGATGGCTCAGCACCGGGCCAAAACTCATCGGGTCGGCCAGATTGCCCCATGCTCCCCCTTTTTCCAGCAGCGGCCATATCGTGTAGGACGCCGCGAACAGGGCCGCGCCCACCAGGTAGCTGGCCAAGGCCCGGCGGCTGAGCGCCGCCGCCGAAAACTGCATGGCTGTCGCGAAAAACGCGTTGGGCAGCGCGATAAAGCAAAAGGTAGTCAGGTAGGGTGCCACCCGAAACGGGCCCAGAATCTCGGCTTCGACCCCGGCAAAGTGCATGGCCAGCAGCATCCCCACCGGGATGGCGAGCAGCTGGAAGGTGCTAAGGGCGAAGGCGGCTAAGTACCGCCCGCCCAGGTAGGCGGCTTTGCTGGTGGGGGCTGCATAGGTGAGCAAATGCATGCGGGTCTGCACGTCCCGGGCCGCCGCCTCGCCCGCCACGGAGGCGCCTATCACCAGCCAAAACACGCAGCAGATAACCGTGACGGCGGCCATGACGATGGGCGCATTCAGTACAATGTACCCGTCCCGCGCATCGGAGGCATAGTTGGCAATGACTACCAGAAACGTGATGACCAGGATGACCCCGAAGTAAAGCCAGGTAGCAACCCGGCGCAGCTGGTAGCTGAATTCCAGCGCAAAAATCCGTTGGAACTTCATAGCGTTATCCCCTCCGCTTTTGGTTGCTGACTAACTGCGGTGAAGCAGCCCGTCATGGCGCTGAAGTAAACATCCTCCAAATCCGGCTCCACCGGTTCAAACCCGTGGCCGGGCATGTCCGGGCTGAACACGTGCACCAGGGTACGGCCGCTGAGCAGCTTGGCAGAAATAACCTGGTGTTCCTGCTCCAGCGCCGGCAGGGCCCGTTTGTCGGTCAGCTTGCGCCAGATGCAGCCCCGGAGGGAGGCTACGGCCTGCTGGGGCTCGGCTTCCAGCAGGATGTGGCCCTGGTTGATGATGGCCATGTTGGTGCAGAGTTCCGAAACGTCTTCCACAATGTGCGTGGAGAGAATCACCACACTGTTCTCGCCCAGTTCGCTGAGCAGGTTCAGAAAGCGCACCCGCTCGGCGGGGTCGAGGCCGGCGGTGGGCTCGTCCACAATCAGCAGACGGGGGTTGCCCAGCAGGGCCACCGCCACGCCAAAGCGCTGCTTCATACCGCCCGAAAAGCCGCCCAGCTTCTGCTTGCGCTTGTCCCAGAGGTTGGTTTGTCGGAGCAGGGCCTCGGTAGTGGCGCGGCGCACCGCCCGGTTGGTAATGCCTTTGAGCACCGCGAAGTAGTCAAGCAGCTCTTCGGCGCTGGCTTTAGGGTACACGCCGAATTCCTGGGGCAGGTAGCCCAGGGTCTGGCGCACCGCTTCCTTCTGGTTCACCACATCCAGGTCACCCAAAAAGATGTGCCCGGCATCGGGCTCCTGCAGCGTGGCGAGCGTGCGCATCAAGGTAGATTTGCCCGCGCCGTTGGGGCCGAGCAGCCCGTACATGCCCGGCGGAATATCCAGCGACACATTGTGCAAGGCCTGCACGCCATTCGCATAGCGTTTGGAGACATTGCGGATAGTCAGGCCCCCTGGTTGATTTTTCATTGCCGCTGAGTTGCTTCGGTTTATTCTAAAAAAGACAAGCCCGGCACCTTGGCCACTGCCGCTTTCTTTATTTCAGGACGAAGCAATTGGCAGCGGCTCGAATAGCGAAACCCGATATGCTGTTGCGGGGAAGTACTCGACCAAGTGGGGCTTTGCTGCCGCGAAATCATTGGCAGGCTCATTTTCCCCTCCCGTAGAGTAACCTTTGCAGCTGGTCGAAACGCTGGCCCGGGGCCCACCCGAAAATCCCACCTTTGTGCGATGGAGCGCGTCAAAAAAATCTTCTGGCTGATTCACCTGGTTGTCTGGGTCTTGTTCGCTTCGCTGGTTGTCCTGCAGCTGAGCAGTGACAACGATGCTCACTGGCGGAGCACAACGGTGGGATTCATTGCCACCTGTCTGTATGTTTTCTACAGCAATTTCTACCTGCTGACCAAGTACACTGGTCAGCGGAAAGGCAAAGACTATCGGCTCCAAATGGTGGCCATCGTGCTGACCGGGCCGGTTCCGTTTTTGCTTTTCCACCAGAAACCGTTCGAGTTCATGCAATACTTCGGGTATTACATGCTGCACCAACTTACGGTGGTCATCTTTCTGTGCCTGAGCTGGCTGGCCCGGGTCACCGAGACACTGGTGCTGAACACCATCCGGAAAGAGCAGCTGGAGAAGCAGGCCGTGGAGGCCGAACTCACCAACCTGAAGTCGCAGATTAATCCGCACTTCCTGTTCAATACCCTCAACAACATCCACACGCTGGTCTACAAGCAGGCCCCGGCCGCCCCGGAAGCCGTCATGCACTTGGCCTCGCTGATGCGCTACATGATTTATGAGTCCAACGCGGCCACGGTGCCGCTGGCCCGGGAGATGGACTATCTGCAGGATTATGTGAGCCTGCAGCAGCTTCGCTACAAGCACAGCCCAGTGGTCGACCTGCAGATAGAAGGGGAGACGGCCGCCTGCTTCATTGCCCCTCTGCTGTTCATTCACCTGCTGGAAAACGCCTACAAGCACAGCCCCGGCCGCCTGGAACCCGGCGACCTCAAGGTCAGGGTAGAGATACAAGAAGGCGATTTGACCTTCAGTGTCCGGAATCCCATTGCCAAAAAGCCGGCTAACACGCTGGAAGAGCCGGGCGGCATCGGGCTGCCCAACGTTCGGAAAAGGCTGGCGTTATTGTATCCCGACCAGCATACGCTCACCATTCAGGACTCCGGTGACACCTTCACAGTCCTGCTTACCATCCACGGCCTTCGCGCCCCGGCCCATGAAAGACAAGCTCACCTGCTACATCATTGAGGACGAGCACCTGGCCCAGGAAATGCTGGAAGAGTATATCAGCAAAGTTTCGTTTCTGGAGTTGAAAGGCACCTTCATGAGTCCCCTGGAGGCGGCGGCTCATCTGGCGGCTGACCAGCCCGACCTGCTGTTTCTGGATATTAACATGCCGGACCTCGACGGGCTCAGCTTCATCCCGATGCTGAATCCCAAGCCCCTGATCATCCTCACCACCGCCTACGACCAGTACGCGCTGAAGGCCTATGATCTGGAAGTGAAGGACTACCTGCTGAAACCCTTCACTTTTGAGCGGTTCTACAAAGCCGTGCTGCGCCTGTACCAGGAGCAAAGCCCCCGGCCGGCCCCGGAAAAGAAGGAGAAAAAAGCGGCAACGAAGCCGGAGCAGGAGTATATTTTTCTCAAGGTGGGCCACCGCATCCAGAAAGTGGCAACCCGCGACATTCTCTTCGTGGAAGGCATGAAGGACTACCTGCGAATTCATACCCGGGAAGAAAAGATTATGACCCTGCTCAGCTTCGCCAAATTGGAAGAACTGCTGCCCGCCCAGGAGTTTGCGCGCGTACACCGGTCCTTTCTGGTCGCCATCGACAAGATTGACCACATCGAGAAAAACCGGATTCAGATTGCCGACCAGCTGATTCCCATCAGTGACACCTATGCCGAGGCGTTTTATAACAGGCTAAAAGGACTGCAGTAGCAGGTTACCTAACCTGACTGCCTTCACGGCGGGGACATTGACCGTCTGTCCTGGTGCAAAGCCGCTAAAGCGCAAGCCACCAGATCTAATTGGCTAACCAGTAATCCACTACTGGCTACGCCTCGTATACGTAGGTGTACCATCCGGTCCAGCGGCGGGCGTACGATGTTTTCTGCTGCTACCTGGGCCTTCCTCTATGCTACCGGAAGATGATGATATCCATTTTCAGGCCCTGCGTAACGCCCAGACGCAGCCCCAGCGCCAACAAGTCCTAGCGCAATTGCATGCAGTCGACCCCGCGCGCTATGCAGCTGCTCCCGCGCGCGTGCAGCGCCTGTATGAGGGGTATGTAGCCGGGGAGCTGTGCTGGGACGACGTGTGCGCCTTGCGCGATGCGCCGCTGCACTTACCCTAACCTGTTTTTCCTTCTCCGGCCATGCAGCTTTTTACCTTGCGCGATGTGGACGGCAGTAGCTGCACGCTCACCTACGAGTCGGAAAACCAGTGGCTGCGTGCCACCTGGCAAGGCTACATTGACACGGCCGAAGCCCTGCGCGGCGCGCAGCAGTACCTGGTGCAGGCCGCTGCCTATCCCTGTCCGTATCTGCTGAATGACAACCTGGCCCTGAAAGGCCCGTGGTTTGATTCGGTGCAGTGGCTTCAGCACGTCTGGCTACCGCAGGCCCGGCACCTGGGTCTGCGCTACCTGGCCCACGTCGTACAGGCTGATACGCACCACGACATACTGACCTTTCCGGCGGGCCTGGCAGCAGAGTTGGAGCTGCAGTGCTTCGAGTCCTTGCCGGAAGCCGAGGAATGGCTGCGCAGCTGCCAGGCCACGACCGCTGCCCTGAGGTGCCAGTAAAAAACAAGCCCCCGAAACGCCAGGCCGGATCCTGCTGACCTGGGGCCCAATAAACAGAAAGCGGGGCCAAGGGGCACCCGCTCTCTGCACGTATTGAATGGACCCAGAAAAGCTACGCAAAAAGTATGAACTGCGCCCAAAAAGCCGGAATGCCCCGACCGGGCGGGTCGGGGCATTCGCGGGTTTGGTTGTGGAAAAGGGGAGCGGAACGTAAACACGTCGTTTACTGCAAGCCAAGGTGCACCCATTCCTCCACGCATTCAAGGCCCTTTTGCCCCGAATTGTGACATCATTATTTCGCGGGACGCAGTGTGGCGGTGATGGAGGAAAAAAACTGCTGCCGCTCCGCCTGCCCACTGGTGCCCGCCGTGTCCTTTACGTCGCGCGGCAGAAAGTTGAATCCGTAGCACACATCCCCCACCAGCAGCCCGCGGCTGAACTTGACCGTTTTCAGGCCGGTGCCTTTGTGAACCGAGCGGAATTTTACCTCAACGCCCTCGCCGGCTGCCGTCGGGAAGGTGGTGCGGGTCAGCAGCTGGCCCTTCAGATCACCCACCAGGCTGCGCAGGAAGCCGTCGTAAAATGATTGCCGATCAGCCGGGCTGTGCACCTGTGCGGCCATCTCCGGCGTGAGTTGCATGCGGATGATCTGGTACATGCCGACCTCGTCATTGGCGATGAACAGCCGCAGGTTGGGTTGCGACAGTCCTTGTTTGGCCAGGTCAATCTCCTGCGGAGGCGAGGGCAGCTGCACGGAAAGCTGCGTATCCACGGCGTACGCAGACCAGGTAGTCCATGCCAGCGCCGTCAGCGGGAGCAGCGCGCCCAGCAGCAGCAGTGCTGCGCGGTAACGCATCCCGCGAAGGATGGTATAAGCGGAGTGGATAGCACTACTCATTTCGCTTCCTCGATTGCCTGCTGCAGATAAGCCGCCATGTTAGGATGGTACTGCGCGTGAAAGACCACCTTGCCCTGCCGGTCCAGCACTAGGTTGGTAGGAAAGGACTTAACGCCGTAGCGCTCGGCAATATAGCGTCCATCGGTTACCAGGGCATAGTCGTACGGGCGTTTTTCAACAAACGCTTGCACCGCGGCCCGCTCATCCAAGGCGACGGCCAGAAAAACGACATCGTCCCGCTGGGCGTAGTGCTGCACCAGCTTGTTGAGCTCGGGAATCTCCAACCGGCAGGGACCACAGTTGATAAACCAGAAGTTGAGGACCACGATTTTACCGGCCAGCTCCTTGCTGTCGTACTTACGGCCCTGCAGGTCACGCAGCTTAAAGGCCGGCAATTCCTGCCCGGTCGTAAAGAACGGGCTGGGCGCCGGCGCCGGGAGCCGGGCCAGCTGCCGGGCCCGCTCCTCCGCCGTTTGGCTCACCACCCGAAACGTGGGGGCACTGGGGGAATAGTCGGGAGCGGGAGTCAGCTTATACTCTCCCGTCGCGACCATCTGGCGCCACACCATATATGGTAAGCGGGTGCCGCCAGCATCCGTAACGACCGACTGCTCGGTTAACCGGATTTTCGGCTGCTGGCTGGGGGCGGCGGCAGGAGCGGTGCCGGTCTGCGCTAACGCCGTCGTCGAAATGAGTAGAGATAAGGCGAGAGGATACAGATACTTCATGCAGTAAAGATATGCGCGGCGGTCAGGGTGGCACAGCGCCTTAGGGCAGTAGGCTAAAAAAATCCGGAGCGTAGGCAGGGGCCGAAGGTTCGCGGTTTGGTAGCGCGTCCGCCTGCCCGAAGGCACAGCGCATATGGGCCGTGGGCTGTACTTTTGGGGCTATGGCATTTGCGCTTCGCTTCGGGTTGGTTCTGCTGCTGCTCGCCCTGGGCATGGGCTACAGTGCGCGGGCCGGAAAGCTTACCCCGGCCGGCGTCTGGACCGGGGGCGGGCTGGGGCTGCTTATCTACCTGGGCGGCGGCTTTACGGGGTTGGCGGTGCTGGCGCTGTTTTTTGGGCTGGGTACGGCCGCCTCCGCCTGGCAAGTGGGTGAGAAGCGCCGGCTGGGCCTGGCCGAGGAAAACAAGGGGCGTCGCACCGCCGGTCAGGTGCTGGCCAATGCCGGCCTGGCCGGCCTGCTGGGACTAGTGGCCTGGCAGCTGCCGCGCTACGGCGCCCTGGCGCAGCTGATGCTGGCCGGCTGCTTTGCTGCTGCAACGGCCGACACGCTGGCTTCCGAGCTGGGCAACCTCTACGGCCGCCGCTACTATAACATCCTCACGCTTCGGCCGGACACGCGCGGCCTGAATGGCGTGGTGAGCCTGGAGGGCACGCTGCTGGGACTGGGCGGCAGCGCCCTGGTGGCCGCCGTGTACTGCGCCGGGTTTGGCTGGGGGCCCGCTTTCGGCTGGCTGCTGGTTGCGGGTACGGCGGGCAACCTGGTAGACTCCCTCATCGGGGCCACGCTGGAGCGGGCAGGGGTGGTGACCAACAACCTGGTCAACCTGCTCAACACGCTGACCGGAGCCGTGGTCGCGGCCGTGCTGGCCAACTGGTAGGAGGCAGCTGCCCGCGCCAAGTGGGGTAGCGGGTATACAGGGCAAGATTCGCGTTAACTACCGGACGTGTAACGTAAGTCGACTAGCCCGCGTGAGAGATAGTGTTTGCTGGCTCTTCAAGTATCCTCGGCCCGGTCCCGCCTGGATTCCGGGCCGAGGATACCAGAACAGTGAATTATCCAGCCTATTTTTTCAGTACCAAGTAGCCGTAGGCCGGCAGCGAAATCTGAGTGCCCACGGTGACGGAACCACCCTGCAGCGCATTCGTCCAGGTAGTGTTGGCCAGCGCCGCCGGTACGGAATAGGTCGTAGCGGTATTGCGCACATTGGCCAGCACAAAGGCCTGCTCGGCGCCGGCCGTTTTGGTGAAGGCGCACACCGTGGCCGTGCTGTAGGCCGTAGGTACACCGACCCGCAGGGCGGCGCTGCCGGCGCGCACGGCCAGCAGCTGCTTATAGGCCCGCTTTACGTCAGGGTTGGTGCCCCAGGCGACCTTTACGGAGGTAAACGGGAAGGGAATTGCCTGACTCATACCGGCTTCCTGCCCGTTATACACCATGGGAGTGCCCTTGTACAAGGCCGTTATCACGAAGGCCGACATGGCCCCGGCCTTGCCCCCGAACAAGGTGACGGGCGTGCCATCGGAGCCGTTCACGTCGTGGTTGGTAATGTAGCGCACGACCTGCTGCGTACCCGTAGCCCCGGCGTATTCGCTGGTGTTCAGGGCGTCAAGGGTAGTGGCAGGCGCCCCGTTCTTATAGACCTGGTAAATGCCACCGTAGAAGTTAAAGCCAAAGTTGTAGTCGAAGCCGGAAGTGAAATTGGCCGCCCGGGTGCCTTCGGCCAGCAGCAGCAGCTTGTGCGTTTTAATGGCGCGCAGCGTATCGACCGCCTGCTGCCAGAAATAATTGGGCTGGAAGTCCGCGTAGTCGCAACGGAACCCGTCCACGTTGGCCGAGTACACCCACGACTTCATGGCTGAAATCATTTCCACGCGCAGCGTTGCGTTGGTGAAGTTGAGTTGGGCCACGTCGTTGTAGGTGGTGCCGTTGTTGGATACGGGCGTGATGGCGCCAGAAGCATTTTTCTGGTACCACTCGGGGTGCTGCGTAATCCAGGCGTTGTCCCAGCTGGTGTGGTTGGCTACCCAATCGAGCATGACGGCCATGCCCCGGGCGTGGGCGGCGTCCACCAGGGTCCGCAAGTCCGTCAGGGAGCCAAACTCCAGATTAACCGAGCGGTAGTCCTTGACCGCATAGGGTGAGTTCACAGATTTGCTGTCGGTGCCGATCGGATAAATCGGCATCAGGTACAGCACGTTTACTCCCAGATCCTTAATCGAGTCTAGGCGGGCAGTTACGCCGGCAAAGTTACCGCCCTGGCTGAAGGCGCGCATATTCACCTGGTACATCACCGCATCCTGCCGGTCGGGTACTCCGGCGAAGGGCGTACCGTACTGGGGTGGGGTAGGAATGGTATTGGTGATACCCGGGTCCGGAGTCGGCGCTGCGGATTCTTCCGTTTTGCAGGCCCCCAACAACCCGGCCGCTACTACGAGCGCCAGACTAATTCTAGATGTAAAGTGAAGCACCGGAATGGGATGTAGAAAATGAGATGTTGGGTGAGAAAAGAGGCGCAAGTCGTCGCTTATTGTCGCCGGATGGTGGCCCCTACCGGTGGCATTACTGCGTCGGACCGAAAGTCATCCTGCCAGGCCAATGTGCCCAACCAGGAGCGTGAGGGCAGTGGCGCACAGGCGGAAAAAGGAGTGTCGCATCGTAGCCGAAGATACGCCGCCAACAGGTAATAGAACGCTTTCAGTGGCGCCTACTGTAGAAACATTCTGGAGCCGACTCATCCTGCTGACCGACCAAGAGTAAACTGCCTGTCTCGTTGAGCGAATAACCTTCCAGCCGCTTGAAAGAGCCGCAGTACTTTTGCCGGGTGTTAAATACGGGCTTGCCGGAATGCTTACCCAGCGAGGATTACAGCAATTTGATGTCGCGGGCAACCAGTGAAAGGCCGTGCGTGAACTGATGGCCGCCACTGGGTAGGTGCCGCACGTGGGCCTGCGGCAGCTGCTGAGCATACAGGTCGAGGTGCGCAATGGGCACCTGCTCGTCATCATGGCAGTGGTAGAGGAAAACCGGAACGGTAGCCGGGAGCCTGCTCGCAAAATCGGCGGGTAGTTTCAGAGCTTCTTTCCAGTCTTCGTTGCCCTGCCAGTAGGGGGTAGCCAGTAGAAACAGGCCGGCGAACGGGTGCGGCTTGGAACGTTGGGCAAGGTATTTCAGCAGCATGGAAGCGCCCAGCGAATGGGCTACTACCATGCTGCCCGATGGGAGTACCGACAGCGCGTTGCCGATTTGCTGTAGCCGTCCAAAATCCGGGGTTGGCTCCGCAGGCAAGCGCGGGTACTGCACGGCATACGCATCGCCCAGGGCTTGCTGCAGCGACGTGACGAGCGGGCTATCGGCCACATAATCATCTTCTGCGCCGCCCCCCTGGATAAAGAGTACCTGCTGGACCATGATTTGGGAGAAATTGTGAGGGAGGGCTACGAGCTGCTCAACGTTTCAATCTGTCGGTGGGCCAGTATGGCCTCTGACTTCGGTTGAACTACACTTGGTTGGCAAGCGACTAGGAGCCCACTACCCAGTACTAGGTATTTACTAACAATATAGCTAAAGGTATATTTAGCCGAAATTCTACCACATTCATCGCCACTACTTATGAAAAAATGCTTACTCGTTTTGTTGGGTGTGTTGTTGGGAATGCAGGCCGCGCAGGCGCAGCGCATAGAAATCGAGTCCAAGCTGAAGCTGGCCGAGGATAGTACCAAAAACAAGACCTATACGATCAACTTCAGTATCAAAGGCTCCAAGCCGGGTGAGGTGTATGCCGTTTCTATTGAGGACCGAAACAAGGGGAAAGCTACGCCCACCGTGGACTACACCTTCAGTCCCAACCCAACGCCGGTAACGGTAACGAATACTACGTCCATGCTGGGCAGCTTCACCATTATCGTCAATAACGATGCGGAGAAAGGAGAGCCGGACGAGAGCATCATTCTGCGCATGCAGGCGCAGAAAACCACCAGCCCCGATACGATGCTGATTAAGTATGTCACGTTCACTATCACGGACGCCCACAAGCCCGTGCCAGGCAAATATGCCGTGAAAGCCATTGCCGATACGAGCTACAACAATCTCAGGATCCTGACGGCGGCCAGTCGATTTCTTCGGCAAACCGCAGTTCAAAGAATTTGCGGGTGATTTGACACTGAACATGCCGGAACTCTGGTCGGTAAATGATAAATGGACCATAGGTCTTAATACTAGCATCTTCCACTACCACTACTACACCGCCGATTCCTCGCGGGGAAGAAACTACGCTGAGAATATTCTGCTTGACCCGGCCACGCAGGCGCTCATCCCGGATTCCACCCGCTTCGTGCGCAACGGATTCAATCTGGAGTCGAAGTCGGACTACCGCACCTGGGGCTATACTGTCCAGATACTCCTGGGCCGGGCTGATTTGGACAAGAAACGCATGGTTCGTTCCTACCCTACTATCCATCTGGAAGGCCTGAGTACCCGGACCACGACGACGACCAAGAAAATACCCATCCGTGCGGATACGCTGGTCTATAATGCAGGCTATGCCAACCGGCCCTTCACCGGTATTGCCCGGCCCGTCAACACCGTGGAGGTAACCAATAGAACCAAAGCCTACTTCGGCGTGGGGTACACGACCTATGTGTCCATACCCAAGAAGTTCGACTTCTATGGGCAAGCCATTTTCGGTGTCAGCACCAATAACCCGGTGTATAAGGTGGCTTCCGAGGAACTGCCGCCGAATGGACGAAGAACCATTGTGACTACCACTTATGGCCCTAAGGCATTCTATCTGTTCAAAACCAGAATTACAGAGAAGTACACCAAGCTGAATGGCACAGCAGGGGTAGAGGTTCGAGGCAACCTCGGCGAAACCGACCCTTTCATTGCCGCCTACCTCGGTATCCAGCTCACCCTCGATACCTTCTTCAAAAAGTAAGCCTGGAAACGGCCTGCTACCAGCACGCCCCCCTTGTTGAACCTCACCACTTTGATAGTGGTGGCGCTGCCTATACCATTCTCATGCGCACTGAACCCGAGCAGGTAAGTGGCATTGACGCCTGGCCGAACCCGGCCTGGAAACAAAAAGACCAGCCGGCGGGGCCGACTGGTCTTTGCTGAGAGTGGCGTGTTGGCTGCCTGGCCTAGAAGGCGACATTGCTGAACGAGCCGGCCGTGAGCGTGCGCGTCCCGGTCGCTCCGGTCCCGCGGGGCGGGGCCACGGCGGTGAACGTGCCCGATGCCCGGCGTGGACTGGCGCTCACCGACGTGATGGTAACCGTACCGGTACCGCCTGCGGCCGAGGTGCTCCACTCAGCCAGGCTGCTGCCTGCCACCTCGGTCACGGTGATTTCGGAGGTGCTGCCTGCCCCGCCGAAGGTGTAGGTCCGCGCGCTGGTCGGTAAGCCGTCTAGGCTCAGTGAGACGATCCGGCTGCCCTGGTTACTGCTGCCCTGGATGATGAGGGAGCCGAACAAGGCATTGCCTGTGACTAGGTTGGCCGTGGTGGGGGTTCCGTTGACGGTGTAGGCCAAGCTGCCGCCGCCCGTACTGCCCATCGTCGCTGTTACCGGGGTGGCGGTGGCCGTCCCGCCGGCAGTCACCGTCACGGATTGCGTGGCCGGCGCCGCAAAGCCCGTCGCGGGCGCGTAGCTCAGCGTGTAGGTGCCGGGAACCAGGTTAGGAAACGAGTAGGCGCCGCTGGCAGTGGGGGTGGCCGTAGCCGTGGTGACCGGCGTGGCGCTGCTGGTAGCCGTGACGGTGGTCACCGCGTTGGCTGGGGTAATCTGCCCGTTTATGGTACCAGTAGTCGGGGCCGGGGCCGGGTCGTCGCTGCCGCAGGAGGACATCACCAGGTTAGTCGCGATGATAAAGGCCAACAAAAGATAGTGAGCGAAGTGCTTCATGTAGTAGCGGAAGAAAGGGATGAGGTAAGCGCAAAGGTAAGAGGGGTAGTAGAGCAGTACACGTAGGCCCATAGCTGTCTACCCAAAGTAGGCTCATGATTCATATCTATGCTGAATAGCCCATGCCCGTCGCATCTGCGAGCGCAAAGTCTGGCACCGCCAAGGGATTGCCTTCCGGGACGACGCACTTACCGGAGCACCGCGCCGACCTGCTGCCGGTACATACGCCCGATGGGCAGCTCCTGTCCGGCTACTTCCAGGTGGCTCGGGCAGTAGGTATGCACTTTGTCGAGAGCCACGATGAAGGAGCGGTGGACCCGCAGGAAATTGCTGGCCGAGAGCTTTTCCTCCATGCTATTGATAGTTTGCTTGACTACTAGGGCCGGCCCTGCGGCGCAGTGAATCTTCACATAATCCTTCAGGCCCTCCACGTACAGCACCTCGCGCAGCACCACCTTCACCATCTTGCGGTCGATGCGGAAGTAGAGGAAGGCGTCGGGGTTGGGCCCGGCCGGGGCTTCGGCCAGCGCGGGCGGGGCTTCGGTTTTGGTGGCTTTGGCCACGGCTTTCAAAAACCGCTCCAGCGACACGGGCTTGAGCAGGTAATCCACCGCATTCAGCTCGAAACCCTCGTAGGCGTACTCCCGGTAGGCCGTGGTGAAGATAACCTGGGGTGGGTGCGGCAGGCTGCGCAAAAAGTCTGTGCCCAGCATCTTGGGCATCTTGATGTCAAGAAAGAGCAGGTCGACAGGCTGCTGCTGCAGGTCGGCAAAGGCCTGCAGGGCATTGTCGCAGGTACCGACTAGCTCCAGGTGAGCCACTTCCCGCACGTAGGCAGTCAGCACTTCCAGGGCCGGTGGCTCATCGTCGACCAGCAGGCACGTTAGTTTCATGGCAGTTGTGGTTGAAGTGTCGTAACGGGCGCTGTCTGTTGTGGTCGGCCGGGGACCGGTTGGGCCCGCGCCGCGAGCGGCAGGTGCATGATAACGAGAAAGGTATCGGGCTCCGGTACTAGGTGCAGTTGATAGCGCCCGGCGTAATGGTGCTCCAGCCGCTGCCGCACGCGGCGTAGCCCAGCGCCTGCCGTCCAGGCCGCCGCGCCAGGCAGCTGACTATTGATGACTTTGAGTTCGAGCCAGTGGTGGCGCACCACCAAATCGATGCTGATCCAGGCGCAGTCCAGGGCGGGGGCGGTGCCGTGCCGGAACGCGTTTTCCAGGAACGGCAGCAGCAGCAACGGCTCGATGACGTAGTTGGCAAACGCGCCGCTGAAGTTGAGCGAAACGTCTACGCGGCGGCCCAGCCGGAGTTGCTCTAGGGCTACGTAGCGCCGCATCATGGCCACCTCATCGGCCAGCGGCACGGAGTCGTGGGGGCTTTCGTAAAGCATGTAGCGCAACAGCTCGGCCAGGTGCAGCACTGCCTCCGGCGACTCGGGCGCCTTCGCGGCCGTGAGGCGCTGCAGCAACCGAAGCGTGCCGAACAGGAACGCCGGCTGCAGCTGGGCTTTCAGCAGCTGCAGCTCCGTGCGCAGGCGCTGCTGCCGCAACTGCTGGCGCTGGCAGCGCTGCGTCTCCCATTGGCGGGCAATTTTCACCGTCACGGCAATGCCGGCCGTCAGCATGGTGATGAAGAAGGTGTAGTTCAGGGCCCAGTAACTGCCGCGGTGAAACGCCGGATCAGGCCGGGCATGAAATAGGCCCGGCATTATCACGAAATCAAAGCACATAACCGTCAGCATTGTCAGCAGGGCGCAGGCGGCCCCCCACGCGGCCAGCAGCGGCAGAAACGCGAAGAACTGGCGCTGCCGCATCAGCCGCGGCAACAGCCAGTAGAGCAGCGGATACGTGGCCAGCAGCGAGGCCGGCAGTTGGTTGAAAAACAAGCCGCTTACGTACAGCTTGGCGCCGTTGCCCCAGTGCGCGGGCAGCTGCATGAGCAGGGAAAAGGCCAGCATCGCCGCCCAGAACAGACCGTGCCGGACAAACCGGTGTTGCATCACGGTGCTCATGCGGGCACCTGGCTGGTTGCAACTTCCCGCCGCCGGGCCAGGACCGGCCGCCGGCGCCGCGCGGCCATCGACCCGGCCCGGCGGCGGCCCGGTGTAGCGGCCGGGGACAGCTCCCGCAAGCGTAGCCGCAGCCGCACGGTAAAGGTATCAGGCAGCACCTCGACTTCGATCTGATGCTGGCCGGGATAGAGCAGCTGCAAACGCTGGCGCACGTTGCGCAGGCCAATCCCACCGGCTCCCGTGGGAGTGTCGACATTTTTCGTGTTGTGGATGGTGCAGGTGAGGTAATCGGGCGCCAGCGCCAGCCGGATGTGGATGCGGGCAGCCCCCAGCTGCTCGGCGGAGCCGTGCTTGAATGCATTTTCGACCAGCGGCAGCAGCAGCAGCGGCGCAATGCCCGCCCGGGGCGGCATTAAGGGGGCCTCAAACACCACCGTCAGGCGCGGGCCGTAGCGCAGCTGCTCCAGGGCCACGTAGTTGCGCAGCAGGGCCAGCTCGTCGCGCAGGCGCACCAGGGGCGCGTGGCCCTGCTCCATCACAAAATGCAGCAGCCCCCGCAGCCGCTCCACTACCCGTGGCGCCTCCTCCGACTGCCGGAGCGTGAGGGCGTAGAGGTTGTTGAGGGTGTTGAAGAGAAAATGCGGGTGAATCTGGGCTTGCAGCAGCTGCAGCTCCGCCTGGTAGTTTTCCCGCTGGAGCTGCTCATTGGCCAGCTCTTTGCGGCGCCACCGGCGGTATCCCCACAGCCCGGCGGCGGCCCCGGCCGTCAGCAGCAGGGGCAGGTGCAGCGCCGACGACAGCGCCATCCGATGCTCCATCACAAAATGCAGCACCCCCCGCAGCCGCTCCACTACCCGTGGCGCCTCCTCCGACTGCCGGAGCGTGAGGGCGTAGAGGTTGTTGAGGGTGTTGAAGAGAAAATGCGGGTGAATCTGGGCTTGCAGCAGCTGCAGCTCCGCCTGGTAGTTTTCCCGCTGGAGCTGCTCATTGGCCAGCTC
>NZ_JACWZZ010000006.1 GCF_014698995.1 Hymenobacter duratus | reverse complement strand
GTAAGGCCGAGCTGGTTGTAGAAAACGCCGGTTTCGGGGTTGGTGAAGCGGTCGGTCATGGGCCTAGCGTACCCGGCGGTTTGTCACCGAAAAACGCGGGAGCAAAACAGCGCGGCGCGGGTAGCCAGGCTGGGGTGTCACGAAAGCGAACTACTTGGCTACCGCCGGAACTGGCTGCTGGCTGGCAATGAGCTGGGCGCGGTACTCGTCGTGGCGGGCCCCCACGTAATCCAGGTCGACCAGGCCCTCCACGTACTGTTCGTGCAGCTTGGCCTGCCAGTCCGGCACTTCGTACGGCCCCTGGCTGCGGGTGATGCCCACTGACTGGCTGATGATGAACTGCCGCTGCTCGCGGGTTTGCTCGCGGGGGCCAAACTGGGGGGTAGGATAAGCAGGCGTTTCCATCATGCAAACTACGTAAAAGGGATAAGCGACGGGTATTTATAAAACACCATTCCGGCGGCTAAGGTGCCCCAAACACCCTTTATAGCATGGGTTCATTGTCCGGCATCTGGCCGGGCTTGAGGGTGTTGGCGTACTGCCCGACAATGTTGGCCACATCCTCCCGAATCAGCTCAAAGTTGGCTTGAATAACCGCCTGTAGCGCACTGACCGGCTCCGCGGGGGACTGACTCCCCGCCTGCCGGGCTGCCCGTCGCTGGCTCAGCCAATCCGGGTCCTGCCCCTCCCCTGCCGGTGCCTCGGCCAGCACCGGCGCCGGGCCACCCTCGAACGTGGCCAGCGGGTGCAGCGGGTACGTGCCGGGCGCCGCCTGGCGCTCCACCTTGCCCTGGAAAAAGGGCTGCTCGGTTTCTACGGTCTGGCCGATGAACTCGCCGGTTTCGAGGGTAATGGTATCCTGCAGGCGCACCAGGTTGCGCTCCTGCCAGCTCACGCTCTGGTTGATGCTGCTGCCGGCGCCGCGGCTGCCGCCGCTCTGGCTGCGGCCCAAACTGGCCGACACCATCTCCCGGTCCTCTTTGCCCACCAGCTCCGAGACGAACTTGGCCGTTTCCAGGGAGTTGACCTTGCCGAAAAACTGGTTGTTGAGGTTGCTCACCATCACCTGCATTTTCTCCCGGCCGTAGGCGTCAATCATCTGGCTCAAATCCTGGGTCATGTAAATCATGGCCACCTTGTTGCTGCGGGCCGTGGCCGGTATCACCTCCAGGTTGGGCACGTAGATGGTGGCGGCCTCGTCGAGAAACACGTAGCTCGGGTGCTTGTGCTGCTGGTTCATCAGCTTCAAGGCCACGGCCACGATGCAGCTGATAACCGGTGAGAAGGTTTCCTTCAGCGTGGGGTCGTTGCCCACTACTAAGACCTTGGGCGCTTGCTTATCATTCAAATCCAGGCTGAACCCCTCCCCTCTCGCCTCGTCGGGCGTCAGCACCCAGGCGATTTCCGGCGAGTTGATGCGCGTGAGCACAATCTGCAGCGAGGCGATGACGCCAGCCACCTGCTTCTCGGCCCGCTGCTTCACAGCCGTCGTGATACTTCGCACCATGTCGCCGCACTCGGGGTCGGTGTCGAGCATGCTCAGCACGTGGGTGAAGTCCGGGTGCAAGGCCGTGTTTACCACGTGGGGCAGGGTGCAAAACGTGGGGAAGTTCTTCTTGTAAAACCAGATGATGGCCGTCAGAAAGGCGTTGGCGCTGGTGTCGAAGAAGTCCATCTTTTTAATGCTCTCCGGGTTCAGGTTGGCCATGATGGCGCGGGCGTACTCGTTGGCGTAGGCTACTACCGGCATCTTGTCGGCCCGCAGCGGGTTCACCCGCTCGCTGCGTTCCAGGTCTTTAAAGTTGATGATGTGCAGCTGCACATGAGCTGGCTCCTCCCCCGCCGCCCGGGCTTTGGCATCAGCCAGCACAAAGGCCTTCTGCGCGGCTTCGGCCAGCACCGGAAACTTAAAGTCATAGATAAGGCCCGCAAACCCCTTCTCAGTGAACTGCTCAATCAGGGGCTCGCCAATCGAATACGACTTGCCCGCTCCCGCCCCGCCCAGCACCAGCGTGCCCCGAAACGGGTTGGGAATGTTAATCCAGCCCCCGTCCGTCGTGGCCAGACTAAACCCGTACTCGGTGAGCTGCTGCCGGCGCTCGGTGCGCAGCCCGAACCGCTCGGTCTTGTGCAGGGCCCGCGCAATGCCGGCTGCCAGGCCCGCGCCCAACGCCAGCAGGGCCGCGGTGGGGTATAGCCAGGCTACCATACCGGCTGAAAACGTGGCCATGGCCAGCAGCAGCGCCCCGGTGAGTAGGCCCACCCCGGCGGCGCCCAGCTGAACGCGCCGCAGCTGCAGCTGCGTGGGCTGCCAGCGCCGCTGCCCGGGCCGCGCGGGTGGGGCTTTGAGCAGCACGGCCAGCAGGCCCCCTGCTACCAGAATCCCCGCGCGAATGAGTAAGCCAAAGCGCTGGTAAAACGTGGCCGTGCCCAGCAGCAGGCGGGTGGTAACGGAAGCCCCCAAGCCTGCATTCGGGGCAGCAGGGGTTACGGCCCCGGCCAGGAAGGAGGGGTGAGAAAGTAGGTAATACTCACCGCCGGCCAGCAACGCCAGCAGGAATCCCAGGGCGATGTACAGGCCAGTCAGGCGGTGGCTGCTCGGCTGCCGGGGGGCACTCATCATGCTCATAGTCGGGTTGTTTTAAGCGTGCAGTACTTGGAATTACAATTCGGCCTCCCACTGCCCGCGCCGGCGCTGCTCCCCAATGTCCTGGGTGGCGACGTGCTCCGGCCCGCTGGTAGCTCGCAGGGTCTGCTGCAGGCTGTGCAGGGCCTGGCGTACCCGGTGCCCGGTATTGGGTCGGGCGGGTTCCTCGCGGCCCGTGGCCAGCAAGTGATAGGCATTGTCGAGGGGCCGCCCCTGCCGGGCACGGTCTTCCACCCGTCGCAGCCGGTCGTAGAAAATGCGGTCATAGCCCCGCCCCTGCGCAATGCGCTGCACCCGCTCGGCATCCAGGCGCTGGCTGGGCGCGGCCTGCCGGTTCAGCTGCCCGACCCGTTCGGCAATCCGCGCGTTGCGCTTGGGGTTCGGTGCTGCTATGGCGGGGGCGTCCTTTCGTTTAGGCGCAGGGCCCTGGTACTGAAACTGCCGCTCAAATACGAGCCGGGCCTCCTCCTGCCAGTCGCGCAAACTGAACCGGCTCACGCGCCCGCCGGGGTTGAGCGTGACGCGCTGGCTTCGGTCCCGGGCCGATACGACCACGTGGATGTGGGCCTGCAAGCCGGGCCGAGGCTGCCCGGCCTGGGCCTCCCCTTCTTTCACGGCCGCGTCGGTGCCCCGGTGGGTGCGCTCCTGGTGAATGATGGCGCCCCACACCAGCTCATCCTTCCCCACAGCCCCTCCGTCTTTGAGGCGAAACCCCGCTGCATAGGCGGCCATTACCTCCCGGGTAAACGTGCGCAGCTTCTCTTCCTCGCCGCCCCCGACGTGGGCCAGCTCCTCCGGACTGGGGCTCAGCACCAGGGAGTAGAACTTGGCCTCATTGGCCCGCAGCCCTTTCACGTTGTTGTCCAGGGCTGCCAGCACGGAATCCCGGTCCAGCGCGTCCTGCTGCCCGTCAAAAAAGCGAGCCTCCAGGCCGTTCTTTCGGGCCTCTTGGGTCAGGTAATTCAGGGTCTGCGCGGCGCTACCCTGATTATTATAGGCCTTTTTGCCGTGGGCTTTTGGGTTAATCAGCTTGGCGTGCATCGCGTCAATTACCGTTTTTGCGCGGTTTATTTAGCGCCTTTATATCCAGAGCTGCCAGCCCGGCCGCCGTTGCTTCGGCAATACGCTCCTGGTTTTTCTGCTGGATTTTGTGCAGCGCCTCCCCGCCTTCCGGAGCCAATAAATTCTCTACCACCCGTAGCGTCTGCTGCTGCACGGCCTGCTGCTGAAGCTGAAAGCGCAGCATTTCTAGCAGTACGCCCCGCTCCTGCTCCTGTAGGTACGAGAACACCCGGTCACCCAGCCGCTTCACCTCGGCCATGATGAGCTGGCCTTCCCGGGCCTGGGCTTCCACCGGGTTCAGGCTCCGCTCGGCGAAGTAGCGGATGGCCGCGTCGGCATACTCCGTGCGGGTCAGCCCTAGCCGGGCGGCCTCCGCGCCCACCAGCCGGTGCGCCGGTCCGCTAACCGTGAGGTGCTTTACGGCTGAGCCAGTCGTGGGCTGAGGGCCTATTTTCTGTTTCTGGTCCGGCATAAGGCGGGTTTTAACTCTTACTTATTCTATGTCAATCTGTTAGTAGGCTAGGTTAAGTAATATCAACGCTGTTGACATCCAACTACCATTTAGCCAGCGCGTTAGCGCAGGCAAATGGTAGTCTTCTTGCTAACTACCCTATTAGGGGCATGTTGAGCGCGTGCCCGGTGAGCCGTAAGTGATACCAGGCCTGGCTTTTCCCATCCCCGGTAAGCTGCCTGGGCAAATCGTAATCGGAAAAGTGTTTTTGAATGTGGTTTTGCTTCCCTTATGAAAGACTGCTGACCAGCAAAACGCATCCCCATGCGTTCAGAAGGCAATTCAATGGGAGTGTGAACCATTTTTTATTTCCTGAGAAACAAGTAAAACAGGAAGGTTAAAAACCTAGCATCCTCCCGACAGTACGCCCCGTATGACGCTTTGTTTCTTAGTATTTTAAGAAATAAGTTTCTTGAGAGCTTTTGTTAAATGTTTACTGAGAAAATTGTAAATGATATTTCTCAGAAAATCAGAAACAAGTAATCTTGAAAACAAAATGACTTGTTTACAAGTAAGTTTGAAAGCTTATTTTCTAGGAAATAAAAAAACAAGTTTCCGAGTAGCTTTGAAAATTGAGAAACAAGCTGCTTTATTTGCAAGCTGCTTGCGCCCGTCGTGGCTTTACCCGTTAGTTCCCTGCTTTATGAAAATCATCTGCGTTGCCAACCAGAAGGGCGGCATTGGTAAGAGTACCCTCATCACCGTGCTGGCCGGTGCCCTCTCGGCCGACTATGGCTACCGCGTGCTCGTGGTCGATGCCGACTCCCAGCAAACCCTGGCCGGGGTGCGCCTCACCAACGACCAGCCCAGCGTGGACCTGGAGCGCGAAGCCGGCACGCTCGCCGAGCCGGCCTTTCCCTACGCGCTGGAATCGGTCGGTATGGGCCAAGTGTACGACCGGCTCGACGAAGTTAGCGACGACTACGACGTGGTGTTCATTGACGTGCCCGGCCGCTCGGACGATACGGCCATGATTGACGTGCTCAGCGGCGCCAACGTGGTGCTCGTGCCCGTGGGGGCCTCCGATGCCGAGCGCCTGGCCACGATTTCCTTTATGCAGCTGCTGCAGGAGATTTCCCGGCTTTCGCGGGAGCAGGGGCTGGACTTCCAGTTCTTCGGCGTGCACTCGCACCGCACCAACCTGAAAGAGGAAAAGGACATGGACGAGTTCACCGACGCGCTGGGCCTGCCGCGCCTGCAGGCTTCGCTGCGCCAGCTCGGCTGCTACAAGCGTCTCTCGACCCGCTACAGCTACCTCAACCCGGCCTACCGGCGGGCGGTGGGGGCCGATGCCTCCGTGGAAGCCGAAGTGCGCGCCCTGTGCGATGAGCTGATTGCCCGCGCCCAACTCACCTCTGAACTCATATCGTAATGGCCAAGATTCAACGCCTGAAAATCTCCACGGACGAAAAGATGTCCATGCTGCGCGGGCAGCCCGGCCACATGCCGGCCGCCCCAACTGCGCCTGAGCCCGCGGCCGCCGCCCCGGTGCCCGTAGCGGCCCCGGAACCAGCAACGGTAGTTGCTCCGCCAGTAGCAGCCGCTCCAGAAGCTGCTGCAGCACCGGTGTTAGCGCCTGCGCCACCCGCCAGACCGCAGCCGGCCGCGGTAGCCGCTGCGCCCAAGAAGGGGAGGGGCCGGCCCCCGAAAGTGCAAGCCCCCGCTCCCGTAGAAGGCAGTTCCTCGGGGCTGCAGCCATCTCTGATTCGCTTGGAAGGAGAAACCCAGCGGGCGGCCCTGGCTTACATCCACGAGGAGCTGATGCACCACAGCCGGCGGGTGTACCTGAAAGAGCTGGTCGACGAGGCGGTCAACTATTACTTGCAGCACGGCCCGCCCGCCAAAGGCAGGTAGGGGAGGGGGGGAGCGCACCGGCAAGCGGCCCGCTACCAGCGCAGCTGCGAGTTCACTTCAGTAAAGGCGTCCTGGGCTTCGAGTTGCTGCTTTACCTCTTCGTAGGTGCCTACCCGCAGGGCGGCCACAAACTGCTGGGCACCGCTTAGCATGCGGATGTACAGGCTCGGGTCCGATTGCCGGCTCAGGCGGCGCAGCGCATCCAGGTAGGCTTCCCGGGCCCGGGTGGTGACGATAATCCGGCACTGGCCGGCGCTGACCAGCTCGGCGTTCATCATCAGGCGGGCCAGGCGGCCGTTGCCGTCGTCGAAGGGGTGCACCTCGCTGATTAAAAACATCATGAACATGGCCCGGGCCAGCGGGTCCGTCAGGCCCTGGCACAGGGCAAAGCCTTCGTGCAGAGTGCCGCGCACCAGCTCGGGCTCCACGAAGTTGGTCAGGCCGGCCTGGTTGGCGTATTCTTTCCACTGGCCGGGCCGCTTGTCGGGCCGCGCCCGCATCAGCTGGCCGTGGCGCCGCTGCAGCAGGGCCAGCAGCTCTTCCGCCGAGCGGGGCACGACGCGCATCTCGGCCGGGTTGCTGCAGAGTTGATACGTGCTCAGCACATCGTGCGAATCAGCGTGCCGTCCGCCCACCGCCTGGCCCGTTTCCACCATCCGGTGCGCCTCGTCGACCTGGAAGACCGTGCCCTCGATGAAATTGGAGAAGTATGCCTCGAAGAACGCCACCGTGTAATACGCCGGGGCCACGGGGGCCGGGTCCACGCGCTCCGGCAGGGCCGTGGTGCGCAGCGCCCCCGCGAGCGTGGTAAACAAGGCCACCCGGCCGGCATCAAAGGGCAGTCCCAGGGCCCGGGCCCGCGCCACCGGCGAGGAAAGCACCTTAATCGAGTGGGTGGTGAGCAGCGCGCCCACAATGCGCTGCAGCGCGGCCAGCTCATCGGGCCAGTTCAGGGCCGTGGCCACGTCGCGGGCCTGGTCGCGCAGGGCATTTAGGCCCGCTTCCCCCCGCACGCGCAGCACCATCTCCAGCCGCTCTTCCACGGTCTCGATGGGCAGGGCCTTGCTGACGCCCCCCTTGCGGACGCGGGCCGGCTGCAGGTTTTCCAGCAGCCCCCGGGCCTCCGATGCGAAAAGGATGTCGCCCCCCCCAAAGGGAGCATCGCCGGGCTGGGGCCCGGGCCCTTCGAGCAGGTGCACCGTCAGGCCGGGCAACTCAACGTTGCGCGTGTATTTGTACGTCAGAAACAAGTGCCCATCGCCCGTGGGCTGGCCTTCGAGCTGGGAGCGGTGGCTGATAATGGCCCCTGGGAAAAGATGCTGGATAATGGGCAGCCAGTTCTTGCGCACTAACACGGCCGGGGGCGTTGTCAAATCCGGCGAGTAGATACGCGGCGCTACTTCGCGTAGCTCCTCCCGCTGGCGCGCCTGCCGAATCCGGCGGTTTAGCGCCGGGTCGGACGTGCCAAACACCAGCAACGGCCACTGTACATTTTTTTCCATTAAGAGGCCGCTGCAGGCTGATGGCGTTAATTATTTACTGTTAAAGCGACAATTTCGGCTTTTATTTTCGATTAACGGCAGTTTGGCACGGTAAAATAGCATAGGCGTATTCAATTCTTAAGCCTGTTTGCAGGCACCGGCATGCGTCGGCCCCTTCTATGCCCTTGAGTGCCGGCCAGGATTTATCGGATGTTCCATGCGGCGCAGTTGGGCAGGGCGGCGGCGCTGAGGCCGAGCCGGTAAGTGGTCAGGGGGTTGAGCGTGGCCCGCAGCCGGGCGGCGCCTTTTTGGTCAGCCTGTTGCTCCAGCACGGCCCCCAGCACGGCGCGGGCACGGGGCGGGGCTTGGCCAAGGGCCAGTTCCACGAGGCGGCTGCGCCGGGCAGGGGAGAGGCCTTTGATAAAGCGCTGCACCCGGGAGAGCACCTCGTCGGGCCGGGCGTCAGGAATGCGGCGCAGGTCGCGCAGCACCTCCAGCCACTGCAGCAGCGGCACATCGCTGGCCTGCTCCGGGGCCGGGCGCACCACGAACCCCATGCGCGGGGACCTGGTGCGGCGCGGCTTGGGAGTGGTAACCTGGAGCTGAGCGGGCACCTGGGTGGTTAGGCCCAGTTGGTTGTAGAGCGCGACGCCGGTGGGATAGGCTGCCACTTTGCCTGCCGGGGCCGTCAGCGTGCGCATCACGGCGCCCTCAGAAGGCTTTAGCGTGCCAAAGCGTCCCGTTTGCGGCCGGTAGTACTGCCCTTTGGCGTAGCGGGCCAGCAGTCCTTCCCGGCTCAGCCGGCTCAGGGCCGCGGCGACGGCACCGAACTGCGCCGGCTCTGTCACCAGGTCGGCATAGGTCAGCAGCTCGCCCGGCGGGTAAGCCAGCACCTGCTGGCGGACGCGCTGCATAATGGACTCGGACATGGGTAACGCGGGAAGTGGCGGGGCAGAAGTACGAAACGATGTCAAGTTTTTACATGTAAAAACTTGACATCGTTTAACCGACCGGTGTTCCTTTCGAGGGTGGCTGAGTGGCCCCTTGCACTTCGGCCAGCACCACGGCGATAATGTCGTGCACGGGCTCGTCGAGCAGGTCGGCCACGCGCAGCAGCTCGGCAATGGTGAGGGTAGAGGGGTCAGCCTCGCGCTGCTTAATGGTGCGGTAGGTCATGCGCAGGTGCTCCATCAGCTCGCGCTCGGTGAAGGTGAAGCGGCCGTGGCGCAGCAAGTCGGTAAAGCGGCGCGGCGCCCTGGTGGCGTCATCGGGGGACAGTGGGGGAGGGGAAGGCATAGGCAGCAAGAGAGTAAAGCAGTAAGTCGGGGGCTGCGGGACGATACCCCACCGCCCCCGGCCCCGCCCGGAACCGGACGAGGCGACAAGGTCAAGGTCAAGGTCAAGGTCAAGCGCTACTCCGGCACCTGCTCGAAGGCAGCGAAGTGCGGGTTCTGCTTCGCCTCCTCGGCCAAGGTGCGTTCCTCCCACTCCGTTATCTGCCGCATGATGTTGGTCAACCAGCGGCCCAGGCGGGCGGGGTCGGTTTCGGCCAGAATCCGGCCCGTGGCCGTGCGGCGCTGCTCCTCGGTAAAAGCGGGATGTTCCAGCAGGCGGGTCAGCTCAATGCGCTGCGTGGCAACGACGACCGTGGTCAGCGAAGGCAGGGTTTCCTGCCCCAATACCACCGGCGGCAGCGTGGGCAGCGCCGGGCGGGGCGACAAGGCGCCAGCCTCCACCCGGGGCGCTGGCTGCGCTTCCTCGCTGGCCACGACCTCCGCCGCGGCGGCGGGAGGCGTGCGCATGGGGTCGGGCTCGGTTTCGTCGGGGGTTGCGTTGCCGAGAATCAGCTCGGCGGCCCGCTGGGCGCGGCTGGCGGCCTGCACCACCAGCTTCTTATCCCCGCGCAGCTGCTCCAGCCAAAACTGCAGGTAAGCCGCGGTATTTTCCAGCGTCGCGCTGGGGTCCAGCCCCGCGTGACCACACAGAAAGGCGGCACCCATCTCGGCCGTTAGCTCCTCGCGGGCGTAGCTAGCGCGGCCGCTCGGGCGCAGGGCTTCGGCCAGGTCGGGGCGGTCCAGGCGGCTGGGGTGGCCGGTGGCGTGGGTCAGCTCGTGAAACAGGGTCGAATAGTAGGCTTCGCCGCTAACGAAGGTTTCCGGACGGGGTACGCTCACGAAGTCGGGACCGGGGGCGTAGTAGGCCTGGGCGCCGCCGTGCTCGATGCGGGGGCAGCCGGCCCAGTTGGCGACCAGGGCTTCAGCGGCGGCCAGGGGCTCGTGGGCGCGGTCCCGGGGCTGCTCGGGCAGGACGATGTCCACGCCTTCCACGTCATCGATGGAAAAGACGGTGTAGTACTTGATAAAGGGCGTTTTCTCTTCCTCACCGGTTTGCTTGTCGGTGCGGGTCGTGACGTTGTAGTAAATCACGGGCATGCCTTTGGCGCCCTTGCGGATGTTGCCGCCCAGCTCCCGGGCCTGCCGGAAGGTGAGAAAGAACGGCGTGCCGCCCACCAGGTGCAGCAGAAAGGCGTTGATGCCGGTATAGGCCCGCCCGCTGACGTAATTGCGGGGCAGCCCGTAGGCGGCATGCCAGGGCTTGCGCCAGGCAATCTGACCGGATTCGAGAGCGGCAATGACGCGGTCCGTCACAATCTGGTACACGTCGGGGCGGGTAGTTTTTTCGGCGGTGGGGCGGGCTTGCTTTTTCATCGCTAAGTAAGGTCTAAGTGACTGTTTCTAAAACCGTTTCCTTACTTATTAAACGCAAAACAAGGGCTTATTGTTGCTTTTATGACAACAATTTTCCATTTATTTGCAGTCGCCAAACCATTTTTTCCCCACTGCCCCTGTCCCTGGATTTAGGCTGCTGTTCCGCTGTTAGAATGAAAAACAGAAGTGCCCGACAGGAACGGGCTGTCGGGCACTTCTGCTTGTTGGAGACCCGACTTATTCGGACCTACCGAGTTCCTGCTTCAGGCATTTGAGCAGGCTCTCCCGGGAGGCTTCGCCAATCTGTAACTGGCCTACCCCATCGTAGAGGTAGAAAAACACGGGGTCGGCTTTGCTGACTGCCAGCAGCCAGGATTCATCGGGCAGGTGGGGCGGCAGCTGCAGCAAGGGCGTGTACGTGTCGCGAATGAGTTCTAAAAGTATCCCCTTCATGTCGGGGCAAAACCCAGAAAAATGCCGGTGGCCGGTAAATAGCATAGCGGGGTAATGGCGTGGAAAAGAATGCAACGAGGGTTCCGGGACGGCCGCAAAAGCGGCGTCCGGGAAATGACAGCCCGACCCGTCGGCTACAGGCAAGCCGCGGGCAACCGCAGCAACTGCGGGGGGTGTTTACCAGAAGGTTGGATTAGCCTCGATGCGGACCCACGAACAGGGCCGGGCGCTCGGAAATCGGCAGCAGGTGAAGGGCAGCCGGGGCCAGGGTCCGGCCTGCCTGCAGCAGACCGAATGGCGCTTGAAAAGAAGAATAACCTGTTTTCGCCAGCATGGTAGGCAGCTTGCTAATGCTGCAAAACTAAAAAACCAGGGCATATTCCAAGGGGATTCGCTCGGCAAGCCCAACAGTCCCTACCGCTCCGGGCCGGCCGTGCGTTCGGCCAGGCCATTGGTATTTATGCCGCTAGGCGCCAGACGGTGGCGCTCGGCCCGGTCGCCGGAATGTTCGTGCAGCTGTACGCCGGGCTGGCGGGCCACGTCGTCGAGGGCCGCACTGGCCCGGGCCAGGTTGGGCTGGTCGAGCCGGTAGCTGACTTCAATCTCGCTGTGGCGCTGGTGCGTGGTCGGGTCGGTGGCCGAGCGCAGCGAGCCGGTGTTCAGGCCGCCTTCGCGCAGCTGCTCGGCCACAGCTTCGGCCCGGCCGGGTGCGCCGGCTCGGGGCTCGGGCTCGTCAATGCGGACGATGGCTGTTTTGGTAACTGACTGCCCCGGGGGCAGGGCGGCCAGCTGGCGGCGCTCGGCCTGCTCGGCGGCATCTTCCCGCAGCGTCACCAGCGGGGACTTGTCGAGTGCATCCAGCGTCTGGCTGAGCTGACGCAGGCCGCCGGGGGTGGCATGGGGCTGGTAGCGCACGTCGAGCTCGCTGCGCAGCTGGCCACTGGTGGGGTCTGCTTCCGCCCGCAGCTCCACCTGCGCGCCGGCCTTGCGCAGCAGCTCGCGCATCTGCTGGGCCTGGCTGGGGGTAGCCTCGTCCGCCGGGGTAGGTTCAGTCACCGTAAGCTGGACCGCGCGCTGCAACGCCGGGTCGCCGCCGGCCGCGGCTACGGCCATCGTTGCGGCCTGGCGCTGCTGCTCAGCCTCGCGGCGCTGGGCTTCCGGGGAGCTGGCCTCCTGCTCCCGCCCGGCTTCGCGCTGCTGCGCCTGCTGGCGCTGCTCCTGTTGCTGCCGGGCGCGTTCCTGGCGCTGCTGCTCCTTGGCCAGCTCGTCGGCGCGGGCCTGTTGGGCGGCCTGCTCGCGGTTGAGGCCTTGGCTGAGCAGCTCCAGGTCGCGGTTGAAATCCTTGCTGATGGCGTACTCGGTGCGAATGAAGTTCTCGGGCTGGCGGCCGGGCTCGTGGGGCAGCCGCTCCAGCTGCCCGCGCTGCGTTTCCCGCTGGGCGTGGAGTGTGCGGGCCAGCTCTTCGAGGGCGTGGCTGTCGGCATTGGGAACCACCAGCCGCACCACAGTCTGCTGCCGGGTGGCCCGCTGCACCTCCAGCGCCACGGCTTCATCCGCCGAAGGCCGCAATTGCTGCACCTGGGCGGTGAGTTGGGTCAGGTGTTCGGTGCCCTCGGCGCGGGTGGCGTGGTGAAACTCCACGCGCAGGGCCGTGTGGTACTTGCCGGCGGCCGTGGCGTGCCACTCTACCGGGCGGGGCGCCTCGTCATAAGCGACCTGACCGTCGGCTACTTCGCGGGCCCGCCGCGGGGCCTGCAGCTCGTTGAGGTAATTGATGTTGAAGCGCCGGCCGGCGGCGTCATTGTCGTTGGCCAGCACCACTTCCTTGGGCTCCTGCTTGTCGATAAGCTTTTGAATCAGCTCCACCTGCCGCTCGGTGACGGTGCCGCTGGTAGCCACGTAGAGCGTGTTGGGCTGCCCTTCGGCGCCGCGGTGGTGCAGCTGGTGGTAGCTCATGGCATCCACGGGGCTCTCCGACACGACCAGGCGCTGCACCGGGGTATCCTTGCCTTCGGTGGGGTGCGACACCCACACCCCGGTCTTGGGCAGCTGCAGCAGGTGCTTGTAGTCGTCGTTGCGCTGCTCCACGGTGGCAATGCCGTGCTCGTTGTACAGGGGAAAGGCTGTGTTACGGAAGTTTCCCTGCTGGCTGGTGAATACCCGTCCCTGAAAAGCCGGGCTGTCAATGGTTTCATCCGAGAGGTGGCGGTGGTGCAGGTAGCTGCGGTCCGTCAGGGCAGCATGGGTGCCCATCACGGCGGCGACGAGCCGGGCCCGGCGTTCGGCCTCGGTTTCCACCTCCGCCGGCTCGCTGGGCCTAGGCGCGTAGGCCGTAGAGGGGGGCAGTGGGGGAGAGGTGGCCGCCTGCATTCCCTGCTCCGGCTCGCCCAGGTACTGGCGCAGGGTCTGGCGCACCTGGCCTAGCGTCTGATTTTCGCGGGTTTTTACGAAGTCGATGATGGAGCCCGAATCCCGGTCGTCGCCGGGGTTCAGGTACACCTGGTGGTCGCCTTTGCGGGAAACGATGAGCATCTCGCCGTCCTTTTCGAGCTGGTGCCAGTGGCCACGGGGGCCGGCTTTTTTCACGTCGTAGCCGTGGCGCCGGGTGGCGTAGTCTACCAGGTCAATGGATTGCTTGAAGCGGTTGAGCTCCTGGGGGTCGTTTTCGCGCGGAGTAGGAGAGGCTGCGGGCATAAGAGTGATAGAAAAGGGTACAGAAACGGGTACAGACCAGCCGCACCGCTGGAATCCGGGGTGGGGAGTACATCCTGAAGGCAGTAGGGAAGAAGAGGCGCTAGCTCACCATCTGCTCGTGGGCGGCCAGCTGCTCGCGCAGGGTGGCCAGCAAGGCAGCGTCGGAAAAGAGGTAGTGCTCGCAGAGCTGACCACTTACCGGCAGGCGTACCAGCTCCGTGTCGAAGCCAAACACGCGCAGGTGTTTCTGCACCAGGCGGTATTCCTCGCGCTGCAGGCTGCCCGTTTTCAGGCCCACGCTGGTGGTGTAGGGAAAGCCAAAGGCATTGCAGGTGGCGCGCAGGCCCCCGTGGGGCAGGCTGCGCAGGCGCAGCTGCACGTAGCGCCGGGCCTCGTCATAGGGAATGGCCAGGGCCGGGTCAGGCAGCAAGCGGGCCAGGGAGGCCGCCACAGGCGCGGGTTTCGCCTTGGGGCGGGAAGCAACGGTAGCAGGCATAGCAAAAAGGCAACGTGGGAGCGAAAAGGCTCCGGGGCCTTTCCGCTAGTTAGGAGGTGAAAGTGGGGACGCCGGGGCGTCGAATGGTGGGTTGTCGAACAGGTTGAGCTCGGCCTTAAACCGGGTCAGGCTCTCGGGCGAGGTGAACAGGAAAAAGTGGCGGCGCGACTGGTGCACGATGATGCGCAGCAGCTCGGTGGGGAACTGGAAGTGGGCCATCAGGCGCTGCAGCAGCACGGCCTGGGTTTCCTCCTCCAGCTTCTTGATTTCAATCAGCCGGGCGTAGTTGAACTTGTGCTGCTGGGCCCAGGGCTTGAGCTGCCCGTGCAGCAGCGTGTTGAGGCGGTGGCGGATATAGCGCAGAACAGTGGCATAGGAAACAATAAGCGCGGGGTCGGGAAACCCCGCGTTGACCGGCTCGATGGGGGGGGCAGCCGGGGGAGTGGGTACAGAGGTGGTCATGCAGCAGCAATAAGGGGCGTGCAAGGTAACAAACCAGCCGGCCGCGTGCACTACCCGATTGCTGTCGGTACATGGCTACGCCGGGCTTACCATCTAGTGACCCCAAAGCTTCGGCATAGCTGCTTCAAAACTTCTGCAAAACCAGAACTTATACGGAAGTGCTCCGTATAGTTGCCGCAATTGCTCATAAAAAACTTCGGCCTTTCGCTTGAAATCGATGCTGTGGTTGCTGCTTTTGCTGCTGATGGCGGCGCTGGGGGTACTCTGGTGGCGCTTCGCCATGCCGGCCAGTGCCGGGGCCGCCGTGGTTCCGCCGCCCCTGGAGGGCAACCATCCCTCGCTGCGCACCCGGCACTACCGGCTGGCCGATTTCCATCCAGCGCCCCTGGTAGTGCCAGAGGTGGCGCCTAGTACCAATGAGGAAGTGACGCCACCAGAGCCCGCTGAAACTCTGCCTCCCACGGCCGAAGCGGCGGCAGGAGCGGCGCCCACGCCAGCGGCTGTACCGGACGAGAGTGAGGCCATGCCCGCGCCTGCCGAGGCCGGCCGCTTACCGGAGGGCGCCCTGCACAACTACCTCTCGGCACCCGCGCCCACGGCCACGGACGAGCACAACCGTGGCGTGGAGCTCACCGCCGCCCAGCGCCGCGCCAAAATGCGCGAGCTGATGAGCACGGCCCTGGAAAACCGGCGGGCCGCCCCGGCCACTGCCTAAAGGCATTTTCCCTGCTTTTTACCTTTTCCCAATCCTTCCACCTATTTCCTTTTCCATGCAAACTCCCTTGCTCACGCGCCTGCACCAGGGCGCTGCCCAGGTAGCTGCCGGAGGCCTGCGCCTGCTCGCGGCCGGGCACACCTACCATCCATCCCGCGCTGAACGCCTGGCCATGGCCCTGCTGCTGGCCACGTCCCCGGCCCTGGTATTCGGCCAGGCCGGCGCCGGCGGCCGCGCCGTGGGCGCCCTGCGCAGCGTGCAAACCATCGTCATCAGCATCGTGCAGGTGCTCTTCATCATCGTGCTGGCCATCGGCCTGGTGCGCGTCGTGCAGAAGTTTATCAGCGGCGCCCCCGACGCGCTCGGGGCCCTGGGCTGGCTCATGGGCGGCGTCATCCTCTGGTTCGGCTTCAACTACTTCAAGGAAGACCTGGCCAGCGCCATGGGCGGCGGTGAAGGCGGGGTAACTCCGTAAGCTGACTGGCCCATGCGTTCCTACAAAAGCATCGAGCGCCCCGCCCAGGTGCTGGGCATGAACCTGCCGGACCTGGGGCTGGTGGTGGGCCTGTTTCTGGCCGCCGTGCTGGCCATCGGCGTCGCGGGCCTGGTGGTTACCGTGCCACGCTTTCTCTACCTGCTGATTCTGGTCGTGCTAGTGGTGCTGCTCTACGCCCTGCGCTACCTGGCCAAGCACCGGCCCCCGGGCTTTCTGCTCAGCTGGCTTTCCTTCCACCGGCGGCAGCCGCGCCGCATCGCCCTGGGCCGCGCACGGACAGGGCCATCGGCGGGCGGCTCCGCCGCTATTCCCACCCCGCATGAACATGTTTCCCACTAAGGCCGCTGACCGCACCGCGGCCCGCACCGCTGATTTTGCGGACCTGCACCCGGCCTACGCCTTCCAGGACGACAAGGTCATCTATCGGGATGGCCGCGTGGGCGTCGGCTTCGTGCTTGAATGCCCCGAAATGGAGAGCTGGCAGGCCGAAGAGTTTGCCAACTTACAGTCGGCCCTGCTCGGCGCGCTGCGCACCCTGCCCGTGGGCACGGTGGTGCAAAAAACTGACATCTACTACGACCGTCCCTTTCAGAATACCGGCGGCGACGCCCGTCCCGGCTACTTTGAGGGCAAGATGAATGCCCACTTCGCCGAGCGGCTGGTGCTCTTCCACCGGGCGTACCTGTTCATCTCCTTCGCCCCCTCGGACGAAGCCAAGCCCGTAAGGCCGAATGCCCTGAGCGCCCTGGTGAACCGCGCCGGCGAGAAGCTGGCCAAGAACCCGTTTGCCGGCGTCGTGCAAACCCTGGACACAGCCGAGCGCATCGCCACCGAGCTGCTGCAAAGCCTGCGCGGCCTCGGGGGCCTGGACTACCGCCGACTCAATCAAGCCCAGTTGCCGCAGGTCTTCACCCAGTACTTCAACCTGGAGTTCGACCAGCAGCCCGCCGGGCTGACCCGCGAAATCAGCAACGTGCCGGGCGCCTTCACCGTGGGCGAAAACCGCGTGAGCATCGTCTCGCTGGTGGGGCAGGGGAGTGAGGCCCACCCCGCCGTCCGCAACGGCTACGGGGTCACCTCGCCCATGCTCTACCCGCTGACGGCGTTTCTCTCCTGCCCCCACGTGCTGACCCAGGCGCTGCTGATTCAGGACTCCCGCGCCGAGCTAAAAAGCCTCGACAACGACAAGAAAATTAACAACTCGCTTTCCTTCCTGGCCACGCAGGACAACCACCTGCGGGCGGCCGAGATTGACGAGTTCACCGCCGAGGTCCGCTCGGGCAGCAAGCAGGTCGTGGGCCTGCACCTGTCGGTGCTGCTCTGGGACGTGGACGACCAGGCCCGGCGCGAGCACGTGGAAAAGACCACGGCGGCCTTCCGGTCCATCTTCGGGGCCGAGGCCGTGGTGGAGAGCTACCTGACCCTGCCGCTGTTCTTTGGCCTGGCGCCCGGCAACGCCTACCAGGTGCCGGACCGCTGGCTGACCACCTCAGCCGACCGGGCGGCCTGCTACTTCCACTGGACTACCACGTACCGGCCGGAGCCCACGGGCGAGTACCTCTGCGACCGGTTTCGCAACCTGGTCAAGGTAAACCTGTTCAACACCGACCTCGACAACCAGAACGCCCTGGTCATCGGCCCCTCGGGCTCGGGCAAGAGCTACACCTTCGGCAACTTCATCGTGCAGCGCTACGAGCGCGGCGCCCGCCAGATTATCATCGACATCGGCGGCACCTACCGCAACGTGTTCCAGAGCCTGACGGGGCCGGACTTTGAGAACACCTACTTCGAGTACGACCCGCAGAACCCGATTGAGTTCAACCCCTTCCTGCTGCCGCGGGAGGGCGAAAACGGTCCCTGGCACTATTCCGACGAGAAGCTCAACTTCCACCTGGCCCTGCTGGCCGCGCTCTGGAAGGGCGGCAAGGACCGCGCCCTGAGCAAGAGTGAGCGCACCATCCTTTCGCGCTTTCTGACCGGCTACTACCACGATTTGAACCTGCACGAGCGGCTGGGCCAGTCGGACGAGGAGTTTCCCGGAATGGAAAGCTTTTATAGGTACGTGCAGCGCTACGACCAGTGGATGCGGGCCGAAACGCCCGCGCCCGGGGAGGGCGACGCCACGGATGAAAGCATCGCGGTGCTGGCTCTGCAGCGGGCCCAGTACCAGACCGACATGAAGTACATCGACATGCACGAGTTCTTCCTCGTGCTGGGCGAGTTCGTGTCGGGCGGGCGCTACGCCAAGGTGCTCAACTCCACCCGCGAGGCCCAGCTAAGCCAGTACCCGCTTATCTGCTTTGACCTGGCCCGGGTAAAAACGGACCCCACGCTCTACCCGGTGGTGGCCATGCTCATCACCGAGCTGAGTTTGGACCTGTTCCGGCAGTTTCCCGATGCCGTGAAGTACATCGCCCTCGACGAGGCCTGGGCGCTGCTTTCGGGTGTGCTCGAGGAGTTCATCGTCTCGATGTACCGCACCATCCGCAAAACCAACGGCTCCATCACCATCATCACCCAGGGCATTCAGGAAATCATCGACTCGCCCATCGGCTACACGCTGATTGACAACTCCAGCACCAAAATCATCCTGCGCCACTCCAACGAGGCTTCGCTCAACCGCCTGCAGGCGCCGCTGGGCCTCACCGGGCACGAGATGGATTTGATTCGCTCGGTGCGCTCGACCGACTCGTTCCGGGAGTTCTTCATCAAGCAGGGAGCCCAGGCCAAGGTGTACGCGCTCGAAGCCTCGCCCCAGCTCGACGCCGTGCTGACCTCGCGGCCGGCCGAGCGCAACTATCTCAACCAGCTCGTGCGCCACTACCAGCGCCAGCGGCCGGTGGAAGTGCGCGACGCGCTGGGCAACCTGGTACGCGACGCCGACGGGCGGCCCACCTACACCACCGTTACCGAGCAGCGGCTGGACTTTGCCGTCGACCAGTTCGTGGAAGAAAAGCGCAAGCGCAAGGGGGCGCTGTCGGCATGAGTGGTGCGCTTTTTCTGCTGGTCGGCATGGACCTGGACACCGACTTTATCACGGCCGCCGACGGGGCCCTGCGCAAGGTGCTGCAGGCCTGCCAGCTCTACCTGATTCCGCCCTTTCTCTCGGTAGCGCTACTCTACACCGTGGGCCGTGGCTACCTGCAGGGCGGGCAGTTGCGCATGGACTTCTCGCCCCTGCTCAAGGCCCTGTTCGTGTACTTCATCCTGTTCTTCTACCGGGACTTCATGGACTTGCTTGGCGGGGCCATTGGGGCGTTTTCCAGCCTAGTAGCGCCGGACGAGCCGGGATTTATCGCCCAGTCCTTGCGAAGCCTGACAAACCCGGTCGGCTCGCCGGCCATTCAACCTGACCAGGCCACTAATACCGCGGGGTTTGTAAACGAGCAGATAAGCAACATCTCCTCCACCTTCGACAAGCTGACCCGGTTCTCGCTTATAAACCTGCTCACCGAGCTATTCACCACCAGTACCGTGGCGCTGATTCGGCAGCTGCTGGTCATGATTCGCCAGTACATCGTGGCTTTTTTGTACGTGGGAGGGCCTATTGCCATCTGCCTTTCGGCCTTGCCTCCCTTTGCACAGCTAGGCAAACAGTGGCTGCAGAATTTCATGGCCGTTCAGTTCTGGTCCCTGACCTACTCGCTGCTGGACACCATTTATGCAAACTATGCGGCTACCCGCCCAGGCACTGGTAATGTGCTCATGCCCACAGGACTGACGCCAAGTGCTTACGCTGATGATTTAACCTACTTGATTAACTCTATCGGTTTCGTCATCCTCTACTGCATGGTGCCTTGGCTGACGAGCTTCCTTATCGGCTCCTCAGCAGTGCAGGGCTTCGTGGGCATGTTTACCGGAGCCGTAGCCGGGGCTGCTGGGGCAGTTAGCGGGGTAGTATTCCCCGGCGCCTACGGCGGTGGGGCAAGTGGCGCACTGGGTCGCAAAATGGGCTTTGGACCAGATAAATCGGGCGGAGGCAGTTCCGGTGGGTCCTCGGCCAGCGCTTCTGCGCCATCCGCCTCGTCAGAGTTGCCCACTATATCCTCAGCCGACTCGGGCGCGCCAACGCGCCGTCGGCGCTAACCCTTCTTTCCAATGAAATACCTTCTCATCAGCATGCTGAGTGCCTCGGCGTTTCTTACAGCTTGCAAAAACGACAATGAAGCCGCAGCCGACGCTCTACAGCAAGTAGCCAAGGCAGCGGCTAATTCACCAGAAGCGAAAGCGCGGCAGGCAGCCTGGAAGCTTGCCACAACGCGCCCACCAGCATTACCTAATGGCTCACCCGCTAATCTTCGTCCAGCAGTCGAGCAGCTACTGCCTAAAGAGGGCTACCTGAAGCTGATATCAGTCAAGCAAACCAGAGCCGCACAACCGGGAATTATGGCGCTGCCAGTCCTGTGGCGGCATGTAAAAGCTGATTACCCGACCGTAGCCCCTGGCTACCGCCTGCCTTTCGAAGCAGTATTGGAATGGCGACCAACGGGCTATGCCAAGGGAGAAAAGGTCCCCGCCGTCCTTGCCTTGCGCACCCCTGAAGCGCCTGATACGCTGGGCACCTTCGCCCTCCTGGAGCCTGGAGCCACGATTCCCGGGCAATCACAGCAGACTCCAACACTTGTGAAGCCCGGCCAGGGAGTGACTGTTCGGGGAGTCCTGTACGCTTATGCGACGACCCCAAACGCTAGCCAGCAGCCAAGCCTAATCCTCTATCCCTACCAAAACCCATTAGGGCCGCCTGACCCGCGCAAAATGGTCTACCTGACCCTCTAAGCGCGGGCATTGGGGCAAAAAGTCCCGGTTGACTCAGCCCCTTTCATCCTCCAACTTCTTCGACTTACCTATGAACTCAGTCCAAGACCTGAACAAGACGTTTATCACCATGCGCACGATGGCGCTGGCTGCCCTCGCCCTGCTGGGGGTGGTGACAGTGGCCTCCGGTGCGCTGCTCTACCGCGCCTACGAATCCACAGGCCAGCGCGTGTACGTGGTGAGTGACACCGGCTCCTTCTCGGCCCAGATTGGCCGCGGCGCGGGGCACACGCCCTTCGAGGCCCGCAACCTGGTCAAGACCTTCCTGCTGACCATGTTCGGCCACGACCAGTACTCCTTCAAGCACAACCTCGATGCGGGCCTGCCCCTGATTGAAGAGCGCGGCGGGCGTTTTCTGTTTGAGAGCTTCCAGCGCGGGCAGGTGCTGCAGAACTACATCCGCTACGGCGCCCGCCAGGCCGTGACCGTGGACAGCATCCACCTGGACATGAACCACCGACCCATCACCGGCCGCGCCTACATCAAGCAGACGGTGTTCATCGGCGACCAGCAAAGCCAGAGCAAGCCCCTGGGCGCCAAGTTTGCCCTCGTCGAAACCGACCGCTCGGATGCCAACCCCTTCGGGCTGCTCATTACCGACTTCGACTTCATCGCCTACAACCCGCCTGTCTCGCAGGAAGAGAAAGACCAGCTGCGCGACCAGGAGCAGGCCCGGCAGCGCAAGCTGCGCGAAGAAGCCGAAGCCGCCGGCGTGCCCCTGCCGCAACCCGCCCCCACGACGCCTGCCCCCGCCGCTCAACCTGCCCAGTAAGCTACCTCTATCCCCTTCTTATGCGTTTCCCCTTCTCCTTTGCTTCCTGCGCGCTGCTGGCGCTTTTACCCGGCCTGTCGCAAGCGCAGACCCTTGCTTCGACTGCCACGCGTCCTGCCGGCGTGCAAACCCCGCATCCGGCCAACGTAGCGCCGAAAATGCAGCTGGAAATCGCCGTTTCCGACTCCTCCACCACGTACCTGGTCTTTCCGGGGCCGGTGTCGCTGGTCGACGTGGGCCAGGCGCCGCACTACCTGGTCAAGATTGAAAGCAACGCCGTGTTCGTGCGGGCCAGGCGCCGCAACCCGCCGCCCACGCCCATTCTGGTGCGCTACGGCTCGCGCTACTGGATGGGGCACCTGGTGTACACCCACCGGCCGGTGCTGCAGCTCTACGACTTTCAGGACGGCGGCGCCCTGGGCGTGAGCGCCGGCGGCAAGGCCCGCAACGGCGCCGGCGTGGATGACGCGCTGGCCCTGAACCAGGGCCACGACAAGCGCGAGCTGGCCGAGGCGCGCCTGGCTAAGCTGGCCACCGCCAAGCACGCCGATTCCAGCGGGCTACGCACGGCCGATAACGACCTGGTGCTTTCGCTGGCCAACGTGCGCAACGACAAAGACTTCACCTACCTGCGCCTGAAGCTGCGCAATACCACCACCATCGACTACGCGGTGGATTTTACCGACTTCGAGCTGGTGGAAAACTCGCGCAAGAAGTTTCTGGGCAAGAAGAAGAACGAGGCCCGGCGGCCCCTGGCGCCCGCCGGCGGGGCCGAAAGCCAGACCATCCCGGCCCGGGCTACGGGCTACCTGCTTTACGCCGTGCCGCTGTATGCGGCCACCGACCGGGGCCACCTTGAAATCACCTTGCGCGAGAAGTTCGGGGCCCGGGTGCTGGTGCTCAAAGTCCCCAGCAAAGTCATCAACACGGCGGCCGCCATTTAATCCTTTCCTCTCATGTCCGAGCACAACATGCAGCCGGTGTATCCTGCCGGCGACAACCCCAGTACCGAACCGCAACCGGCCTCCGGCTCTGCTTCTGCCCCTGCTACTTCCGCTACGCCCCGCCCCTCGATAGGGGAGCTGGCCCGCCGGCACTGGCTGCCCCTGCTCGTGGGCATCGGCATGCTGACGGCGGTGACGCTGTTTTTCTACGCCCGCTCCCTTTCCCAGGAAGTAGCGCAGCAGGCCAGCCCCGTGGCGGCTACCTCTCAAAATTTGGAGCCCACGATTGCGCCCGCCACGCCCGAAGCGGCCCCGGCGCCCACGGACGTGCTGGAGCAAAAGCAGGCGGCTGCGCGACAGGCCGGCGTGCAGACCCTGGGCACCGTTCCCTCCCCGGACCAATTGGCCGGCGGCATGGCGGTCGATACGGTGGGGCAAGCCGCTTTGCGCCGCCGCACGGCCTTGGCCGCCGCGGAGCGTCAGGCCCGGGCCGCAGCCAACCGGGCGGCGCTACCGCCCCCTGATTCCACGGAAGTAACAGCAGTGGATGCGCAGACCGGTGCCTACCGGGCCGTGCGCATCCCGGTGGTGCAGGCCAGCTACCGGGGTAGCAGTGCCAGTGTCGACCCGCGTCGGCGTTTGCGGGCTGCGGCCCGGCCCCGCACGGCGCCCGACGGGGTGCCCTACGAGCAAAACGACGACGTGCTGGACATGCTCGACGCAGCCCCTGCCGCCTCCCGCGCCTCGTACGAGCAGATGACCGGGCGCCGCTATTTCGACCGGCGGGCTGCCCTCCGGGCCAGCGGGGCGTCTGGTGCCGCGGCAAACAACGCTTCGGGCTACGATGCCTTTGGCACTATTAAAGCCGGCTATTTCCGGTATGCCCCCGATAATCAGGCGCAGCTGCTGCCGGACATTTTCTACAAGGCCGTTATCAACGGGGAGCAGAAGATTCGGACTGGTTCCGTCGTGCTGTTGCGCCTCGTCGAGGATGCCGTTATCAGCGGGCAGACCTTTCCTAAGAACCTGGTATTTGCCGGCGTGGCCAGCGTCGAGACCAACCATGTGGCCATCCGCATCTCCCGGCTGGGCCCTACCCGGGTAACCGCCGACATCTACGACTACCATTACCTGCCGGGGTTGATGATTGACCCGCAGAAGCGCCAGCCGCTGCCCGCGGCTGACAATCCCCTCAACGATGCCCGCTCCATCGGTGCCCAGGAAGTGGGCATGGCCATTGACCGCTCGGCCTCGGCTGCTAATTCGGTAGTGGGCGTGGGGGGCCGGGTGGCGGCCGCGATGGTGGGCCGGGCATCGACACCCCGCCAGAAGCTGCGCGACGTGCGTCTGCCCGATGGCTACCCCGTGCTCATCACCACGGGCGCGACGGATGCCGGCGCGCCGACGGCCAGCAATTAAACCTTACTTTAGCTCTTCAGCCATGAAAAAGGGACTGTTTGTTGTGGTCCTGGCCGTTCTGGCCGGCACCACTTCCTACTTCGCTTCGGCTCAGATGGTCGTCAACGACCCGCCGCACATGGGCATCCACATCGGCCAGTTTGCCAAGCAGCTCAAGCAATGGGTCGAGACCGTCAAGAACTACCAGGTCATCAAGGACGCCCGGCAGATTGCCGGTGTCACTCGCGACATCACGGGTCAGGTAAAGCAGTTAACTTCCGAGGGGCTGGAGCTGCAGCGGCAGATTCAGGCCGACCTGCGCAAAGTAGCATCGGTGAAGGATTTGCGCTACGCCAACCCCTTGGAGCTGTTTGGCCGGGGCATGGCCATGAACACCAGCTCGCAGCCCGACTACATGCCGCCGGTGAACAAGGCCCGGCGCCTGCGCCAGGCGCTGCAGGGTCGCACTGAGCAGGACGTTGAAACGGTATACCAAGCCTTTTCCGGGCTGGATATCGGCCGCAACGGGGCCCAGTCCTTTACCTACCGTGACTATAAGAACATGCGGGAAGAAGCCTTCGCTTCGGCATACGCCTACGAGGAAGTGCTCAAGAAAAAGAACGTCGAAACGGCCTTCAACTACCAGAAGATTGCCGACGAGATGACTGCCCAAAGCGTGGAGCTCATGGCCACGTTGAAGAACCCGGGCCGCTATTCCATGACCGAGGCCGAGCGCCTGCGCGCCATGGGGCAGGCCAACGACAACATGGTAAAAGCCCTGCAGCTGCGCCAGGAAGCTGACCGGCTGATTCACGAAGCGGGCAAGCCCGGGCCGGCACGACAGGCGGTGGAAGGCGCTTACCGGGACCAGCTGCTGCAGAATCAGCTGTTAAAAAGCATTAGTCGCTCGGGAAGGTTCTAGCGACAATTCTGAATCGGGCCACTTAGGCAACAGCCCGCTCAATCTCCCGTCTCGTCCCAGCTTACTCGACCACCTCAAGGCCCAGCAGCTTCCGCACCCCGTTGTACAAGCGACGAATACGGGAGTTCCGGTAGCAGTCCTGGCAGTGGCTGAAGTTCCACAAGCAGTCCACCGTATCCGTGAACATGTGGAAAAGCAAGCCGACAGCGACAATTTGCGTTGCCGGCCACAGGAGCAGCAGCGCATACACCGGTATGATATGAAAGGAGTGCAACGGATGGTACCCCACGCTGCAGCGCAACGGGTCGAAGATGGGTTTTGCCAGCAGGTGGTCCAGGTCAATGGCCATTGTGGCCAACATAACCAGGTAAGCAGTCTGCCACACCAAGGGAAAAAACACCAGCGCCAACACGAGCGGAAAAACAAAGTGCAGGCCATAATGGACCAGCGTTTGGGCGCTGAAGAGCTTGGGGGAGGCAAACTGGCCGGGCCCGGGCGGGGCCATCGGCCGGATGGCGCTGCTTGCGGTATCTGCGGGCGTTGCTTTGGCCTGCCTGCTGCCCGGCCCGACTGCCGGTTTCTTCTTCTTGGCCACGCGGTCCCGCGTGCCGGAAGACGTAGCGCGCTCTTCTGCCTTTACCCGCCCCTGCTGGGTAGTGGGCTGCTCCCGGGCGGGGGTGACTGCCGCTGTATCACCGTGCTGGGCCTGTGGCGGGTGGTGGTACCCGGGGGCGGCCGAAAACTTGGGGACGACAGCCGATGACCGGCAACCGGCTAAGACCACACCGGTTGCCAAGACTAGAATGAGGCGGAAAGCAGGTAGTGCGAGCATGGGGGTTGTTAGGGCCACGTAGCGGGCGACGGTGGCCACCTCGGCCGGTAGCGGACTCAGGCCGCCGGATAGTGCTCTTGGCCACCCACCGTACCCTAAAAGCAAAAAGGCAGCTCCGCGAGAGCTGCCTTTTTTGTGGCTAAGCCAAGACCTAGCGGTTGCGCGTGAGCCAGTTCTGCAGGACGCCAATCTCCTGGCGCTGGTCGGCGATGATGGCCTGCGCCAACTGGCGCATCGTGGCGTTGCGGCCGTGCTGGAGCAACGCCTCCGAGTTGTCGATGGCCGCCTGGTGGTGGTCAATCATCATCTGGGCGTAGTCCACGTCGGTGCGCATGGTCATGGTGCGCGCGTTGCTCGCGGCCATCATGCGGTCCATGTTGGTTTTCTGAATTTGGTTGAACTGCGGTACCAGCGGCTGCGTGGGCTGGTGGTTGCTCAGGAACGAGTTGAACTGCGTGATTTCGGCGCGTTGCTTGGTGATGACGTCCTGAGCGATGGTTTTCATTTCCTGGTTGCTGCCCGCGCGAAGTTCTTCCTCGCTCATCTTGATGGCCGCGTCGTGGTGCAGCACCATCTGGGCGGCAAAGTCGTGGTCGGGGTCCTGGGTCTTGGCCTGCGCGTCCATCTGCGTCATCATGTCCATCATGATTTTCATCAGCGGAGTGTCATGCTTCATGTCGTCCATGTCGTGGTCTTTGCAGGCCGAAAACAAGGAAACCAGCACTAGCAGAGACAAAATAGGCAAACGGAATAAGCGGTTCATGCGCACGGTCGATGGGGTCTGATGGTAAGCAATATAAACGCCCTGGCTACCCGCCCGGTTTTTACACCGTTGGCCTTTTTGCTTGCATAATTTCCGAGGCTACAGCAGCGAGTCCAGGCTGCGCCGGGCATGGCTGGCGGGTCCGAGCCGTTGAAATTCCGAGGGCGTCAGGCCCGTCACCTGCCCAAACTGCCGCGAGAGGTGGGCCGGGGAGCTGTAGCCCAGCTGTCCCGCCACCTGGGCAATGGTCAGCTCGCCATAGCCAATGAGCTCCTTGGCGCGCTCCACCTTTTGGCGGATGATGAACTTCTCAATGGTCAGGCCTTCCTCGGAGGAGAACAGGTGCGACAGGTAATGGTAGTCGCGCCCCAGGTGCTGAACCAGGTAATCCGAGTAGGTGAGAAGGCGGGGGCCCGGCTCGGGATAATGAATGAGCGTCACCAGCAGGGTCTTAATCTGCTCCACGAGTTGGGCCCGCGGGTCTTCGAGCAGGGCAAAGCCCGCTGCGAGCAGGCTGGCGCGCACGGGCTCCAGGTCCGGCGCCTGGCCATCGGCAGTCGTCACGTCGGCCTCGCCCAGCACGACGCGCTGCACCTGCAGGCCCAGGGCCGTCAGGTCTTCCGTCACCACCCGGATGCACTGGGGGCAGACCATGTTCTTAATCAGCAGCCGGTGGGTGCCGGGGGCGGGCAGCGTGAAGCCGGAGCGGAGTTGGGAGTTCATGAGCGGCATCTATTTTACGACCAGGCTACCGCGCAGCATGCCCATGCCGCAGGTAAACGTAAAGGTACCGGCCTGCTGGGGCAGCAGCTCCACCAGCGTCGTTTTGAAAGCCGGCAGGTCGCGGCGGATGCTGAAGTCGGGCATGAGCAGCTCCTCCGAGCAGGAGTTTTCCTCGTCGCGGTAGAAGCTCAGCTGCACGGGCTTTCCGCGTTCCACTTCAATCACGTCGGGCGAGTAGCCGCCCTTGACTGTGATGTCCACTTCCTGCACGCCGCTGGAGGTAGAAACGGCCGCAGCCGTCTGGCGGGCGGAAAAGAAGAAGTACCAGATGACAAAAGCCGACAGTGCCAGGCCCGTCAGCGTCACGATGATTTCGGTGGTATCCATGGCTTAGTTCTTAGCGGGGGAGAAGCTGCGCAGGCGCAGCGAGTTGGTGAGCACCGACACCGAGCTCAGGGCCATGGCCCCGGCCGCGAGCATGGGCGAGAGCAAAATGCCGAAGAAGGGGTAGAGCAGCCCCGCCGCCACCGGAATGCCCAGCGTGTTGTAGATGAAGGCGAAAAACAGGTTCTGCTTAATAGTGCGGATGGTCTGGCGCGAGAGCTCAATGGCCGTGACCACGCCCTGCAAATCCGAGCGCATGAGCGTGATGCCGGCCGCCTCCATGGCCACGTCGGTGCCGCCGCCCATGGCCAAACCGATGTCGGCCTGGGCCAGGGCCGGCGCGTCGTTGATGCCGTCGCCCACCATGGCCACGATGCGCCCTTCGGCCTGCAGCTCTTTGACTTTACCGGCCTTGCCACTGGGCAGCACCTCGGCGAAGTAGCGCGTGATGCCTACCTGCGCGGCTACCTGGGCCGCCGTCTGGGGGTTGTCGCCCGTCATCATCACCACCTCGATGCCCATGGCCTGCAGGCGCTTGATGGCCGCAGCCGACGTGTCGCGCACGGTGTCGGCCACCCCGATGAGGCCCACGGCCTGCTGGTTAACGGCGACGTAGAGCACCGTTTTGGCCTGGCCCAGCAGCTCGTCAGCTTGCCGGCGCACGGCAGGCGAGAGGCTGATGCCGGCCTCGTCGAGCAGGCGGAAGTTGCCGATGAGCACGGCCTGCCCGTTGACGGACGCCTGCGCGCCTTTGCCCTCGATGGCCTGAAAACCGGTGGCCGGAATGGCCGGGGCCTGCTGGGCATCGGCGTAGCGCACCACGGCTTCGGCCAGCGGGTGCTCGCTCTGCCGCTCCACGGCGGCCACTACCTGCAGCAGCTGGCCCGCGTTCTGCCCCTCGGCGGGCACAAAGTCCGTCACGGCCGGTTCGCCACGCGTGATGGTGCCGGTTTTGTCGAGCAGCACGGTGTTTACCTGGTGGGCTTTTTCCAGGGCCTCGGCGTTGCGAATGAGCACGCCGTGCTCGGCGCCCTTGCCGGTGCTGACCATGATGGCCGTGGGCGTGGCCAGCCCCAGCGCGCAGGGACAGGCAATGATGAGCACGGCCACGAAGTTGACCAAGGCCAGCGGAAGGCGGGCTTCCACCGGGGCCAGGTCAAACCAGAGCACGAAGGTGAGGATGGCAATGACGACCACCGTGGGCACGAAAATGGCGCTGACCTTATCCGCCAGCCGCTGGATGGGCGCCCGGCTGCCCTGGGCGTCTTCCACCAGCTTCACAATCTGCGAGAGCATGGTGTCGGCCCCCACCTTGGTCACCCGGAAGCGGAACGAGCCCGTTTTGTTGAGCGTGGCGCCGAATACCGGGTCGCCGGTCTTCTTTTCCACCGGCAGGCTTTCGCCCGTGAGCATGGCCTCGTCCACGGCCGAGCGGCCTTCTTCAATAACGCCGTCGGTAGCTACCTTCTCGCCGGGGCGCACCACGACGAGGTCGCCCAGCTGCACCTGCTCGATGGGCACGTCCACCTCCTGGCCGTCGGGCCGCACCACCCGGGCCGTTTTGGCCTGCAAGCCCATCAGCGCCTTGATAGCGGCCGACGTTTGCGTCTTGGCCCGCAGCTCCAGCACTTTGCCCAGCAGAATCAGGGCAATGATGGTGGCCGTGGTGTCGTAGTACACTTCGGGCATCAGGCCCCGGCGCATAAACCAGCCCGGCACTACCGTAGCTGCGAGGCTATACAGAAAAGCCGCGCCCGTGCCCACGGCAATGAGCGTATCCATGTTGGCGGCGCGGTGCTTGAAGCCGTTCCAGGCCGAGGTGAAGAATTCGCGCCCGCTGTAGAACAGCACCGGCAGGGTCAGCACCAACAGCCCATAGTTCAGCCACTGCATGTTGACGCGGGCCATCATGGCGGGCCAGAGCATGAGCATGCTCAGGGGCATGATGACGATGGCCAGCACCGTGGCTACCCAGAAGCGGCGCTTGAGCTTGACGTAGGCGAGGGCCTTTTGCTGGTCAATTTCCGCCTGCCGGTCGGCGGCGCTGGTGTCTGGCGCGCGCTCGGTTACGCCGTAGCCGGCCTTGACTACGGCCTCTTTTAAGGTGGCCGGGGTGGCCTGGGCGGGCAGGTATTCAATCGTCGCTTTTTCGGTAGCGAAGTTGACCATGGCCCGCTGCACCCCGGGCGTGCGGGTCAGGGACTTCTCAACGAAGGACGCGCACGAGGCGCAGGTCATGCCTTCGATGTCGAGGGTTTCGGTCTTGGTCGTTGGTTCCATAGAAATAAGCAGCCGTAGTGCTGCATTGGGCCGGGAAACCCAAGGCTCCCTAGGCTAGAATGTACAGTACAAAGGAACGGCGCCCCTGCGGCGGGGTTAGTACGGAATCTCACCCGAAACTTGCATAATTTGCACGTTGCAGGTGGACAAGGGATTTACATAATCCGGCCGAAGGCTTGCATAATTTTGCGCTGCTTGCCGGGGGCTTTTTTCCCTGACTGCCGCCTAAAACAGCCTGATGGCCATTTGCGGTCCTTTTTCGCAGGTTAAGCGGCCACCCACAGGAACGGCCCGGAAACTCTTTATTTAGAAATGGGGTAGATAAGCGGTACCGCCTTTTCGTGGAGAAGTCTACTTTTGCGGTTGCTTAGCGCCTGTCATGTTCCGTAGCCTGTTCCCCTTCCGCCGTTTGCTGGCGACGAGCTTCCTGCTCGTCTTCGTCAACGTGTTCGTGGGCCAGTGCTACTGCGCCACGCTTAACCCAGTGCAAGCGGCCCCGGTGGCCAAGGTCACCCCGCCGCAGAAGCCTTCACACCCTGGCTGCCACGGTCACGGCAATGCCACGGCAAAGCAGCAACCCACCAAGACCAAGCAGGACCATGCCCAGCACAACTCCAAGCCCGTGGGCAAGGATGACTGCTGCAAGGACAACTCGGCTGCTATCCTTAAGTCCCTCACAACGCCAGCTGAAAAGCAGCTGATGACACCCGCGCCGGCCTTGTTGCCGGCCAGCAGCGACTTCTTTTTCCGGCCCGCTGCCGGACAGTGGGACCGCACCCACTCGGTCGTTCTGGTGCTCCGCGAGCACCTGCCCCCCAAAATACCCGACATCCGCATCTTTATTCAGTCCCTGACGGTCTGATTGATTTGACGCGCCCAAGGCTCGCCCTGGCATAGCTCTGCTATGTCCGGGGCGGGCCTTTGCATTGTCGTGTCCGCCCGGCGCTTAGCTGCCCCCTCCCTCCTTCATCTTCCTGGTTTTACCCTCGCCTGACAATGAAAAGTTGTTGCGAAGAAGCCGGCGCACCCGCCCCCCAAGGCCCGGTTCGCCGCCTGCTGTCCTACCTGCTCTACGCCGCGGTAGCTGCCGGGCTGGGCATCGTGCTCTGGCAGCAGTTTCAGGCCTAGCCGCCCGGCAGCAGCGCCCCGGACTACTGGATATAGTCTCCCCATCTGTTTAACCCCATTCCCCTTTTATGCACCGCATACCGCTTTCCCTGCTGGCCCTGGCCGGCCTGCTCACCGCCAGCAGCTGCTCGTCCGAAACCGAGTCCAGCAAAACCACCGACACCGTCACCACGCCCACCAACGGCCCGGCCGAAGGCACCGCCGAGCATGGCGGGGGCCACACCTACGCCTGCCCCATGCACCCGGAAATCACCAGCACCAAAGAGGGCGACAAGTGCCCCAAGTGCGGCATGAACCTGGAACACAACGACAAGGTGGCCAACGGCAAAACTTACGAAATGAAGCTGGTGCCCACGCCCACGCAGGTGACGGCCGGGCAGCCCACCACGCTGGCCTTCACGCCCGTGGAGACGGGCAAGGGCTCGGCTCCCGTGCCCCTGGACGTGGTGCACGAGAAGAAGATTCACCTCATCATCGTCAGCAAGGACCTGGGCCAGTTCTACCACGAGCACCCCGAGTACACGGCTGAGGGCGACTACAAAGTGCAGTACACCTTCCCCAAGGGCGGCGACTACGTGCTGTTTCAGGACTATACGCCTACCGGCTCGGGGCACCAGCTCGGTCGCCAGCCCCTCACCGTGAAGGGCGCAGCCTACGCACCGGTCAAGTTCAAGAACGACGACATGCAGTGGGAGAAGGACGGCTATAAGGCCACCCTCGCCTTCGACAAAGACCTGAAAGTGGGCCAGCTGCTGGGCATGAAAATCAACATCAGCAAGGACGGCCAGCCGGTGACGGACCTCGCCAACTACCTCGGCGCGCTGGGCCACGTGGTGGTCATCAGCGAGGACACGGAGCAGTACCTGCACGTGCACCCCAACGACCAGGCCGACAAGGGCCCGAACATCGGCTTCAACACCAACTTCGAAAAGCCCGGCCTCTACCGCGTGTTCCTCCAGTTTAACCACGCCGGTAAGATTCACACCGGTGACTTCACCATCAACGTGAAGGCCTAGCGTGTGGGCTGGCCCCCTTCCGGCTTGCCTCTCTCTTTCTTCCACTTTCCCCAACCACACCCATGAAAAAGTCCGCTTTTTTCCTCGCAGCCCTCTGCTCGGGCTCCCTGCTGGTTGCCAGCTGCAACAGCGACAAGGCCGCCGATTCGACGGCTACTACCACCGAAACGACCACCGCCGAGGGCACCGCCTCCGGTGACATGGCCGGCATGGACCACTCGGCTATGGGCCACGACGGGGCCACTGCGGCCGGCGACTCGCCGCAGCTGGTGGCCATGAACGAGATGATGCAGAAGATGCACGCCAGCAAGCCCAAGGGCAACACCGACCACGACTTCGCCCACCACATGCTGGAGCACCACAAGGGCGCTGTTGTCATGGCCGACATTCAGCTGCGCGACGGCAAAGACGCCACCATGCGCCAGATGGCCGAGAAAATCAAAGCCGACCAGCAAAAGGAAATCGCCGAGCTGGAAGCCGCGGCCACCCGCCTCGACAATGCCCCGACCAACTACAAGCCCAACGACCCCACGGACCCCTTCACCAGCAAGATGAAGGCCTCAATGGACGCCATGATGCCGATGCCAAAAACCGTGGCCGACCCGGACATGAACTTCAACATGCTCATGACCATGCACCACCAGAGCGCCGTGGACATGGCCAAGGCCGAGCTGGCCCACGGCAAGGACACCAAACTCAAGCAGATGGCCCAGCAGATAATAGATGCCCAGGAGAAGGAAATAGCGGCCTTCAAGGACTGGCACAATAAGAACGCCGACAAAATGTAGCCCGAAGGCTACTCCAACCCACTTTACTCATAACCCCCTCTTATGAAGATTTCGCAAGTTCTCGCCGCCGCTCTGATGCTGGCCGCCCCGCTCAACGTTGCCGCCCAGCACAGCCACAAGCCCGGCACCGCTGCCCACGGCCACAAAGCCGCCGGCGAAACCCACGCCCACAAATCCCCCCACGGCGGAACGGTCCGCACGGCCGGCAAGTACCACCTCGAACTGGTGCAGCAAGCCGGGGAGGTGCACGTGTACCTGCTCGACGCCAACGAGAAAACCATGCCCCTGGACCGTTCCACCGGCACGGCCATGCTGCTGAGCACGGCGGGCAAAACCACCAGCGTGAAGCTGACGCCCACCGGCGACCATTTCGTGGCCGCCGTGCCCGCCGGCACTACCCTGCGCACGGCCATCGTGAGCCTGAAAGCCAACGGCAGCTCGCTCAGCGCCCGCTTTGAAAAGCTCGACGCGGCGGCCAAAGCCAGCAAGGCCACGGCCGCCGCCTACACCTGCCCCATGAACTGCGAAGGCTCGGCCAGCGACAAGCCCGGCAGCTGCCCGAAGTGCGGCATGGCCCTGGTGAAAAAGTCATAGACGTCGCCTGCTTTTCGGACGCCGGGCGTCCGGACCCGCTTCGTCCGGGTCGTCTGCCGCTGCAACGGTAGGCGGCCCGCTGGCTCGCTCTAACCTGATTATATGAAGTATCTGAAATTGAGAAGTGGCGTGCGTTTCCTGCTGGTTCTGGCCCTTTTGCTGGGATTAGGTTTCGAAGCTGCGCGCGCCCAAACCATCATCAGCCTGGACAGCGCCGAAGCCCAGAGCCTGCGCCGGCACCCCCGGCTGCGGCAGTCAACCCAGGAAATTGAGGAGCAGCGCGCCCTCAAGCGGGGCTCGTTTGCGCCCGCCAACCCGGACTTTCTGTTCTCGGCCCCTACCGGCGAGATGTGGGCCCCGGGCGTGGTGCAAACCATCGACCTGCCCAACGTCTACCGCCAGCAGCGGCGCGTGGCGCAGGCCGGCATTACCCTGGCCGAGCGCAACCGCGACGTGAGCCGGGCCAGCGTGCTGCGCGACACCCGCCTGGCGTACCTGACCCTGCAATTTGCTGAGGCCCAGGTGCGGCAGCTCACCTACCAGGACAGCTTGTTTCGAGTGCTGCGGCTGGCCACCGAGCGTTTGTTTACGGCCGGCGAAGTCACCTCGCTGCAGCGCATCAGCACCGACGCCGAAGCCCGGCAGGTGACCGTGCTGCTGCAGCAAGCCACCGCCGACCGGCAGGCCGCCCAGCGCCGCCTGGCCTTGCTGCTGGGCCGCCCCAGCGAAGCCCTGGCCATCAGCACCGACCTGGGGCGCACCGGCGCGGAGTTGGCTCAAACGGGCACCGCGCTGCTCGCGGGCCTGCCCGCCGAGGACAGCACGGCCCTGGTGCGCAGCCCCACGCTGGCCGCCGCTGCCCAAAACGTAGCCCTGAGCCAGTCAGGCATCAGCCTGGTGCGGGCCCGGCGCACCCCGGCCCTCACGGTGGGTTACCAGAACCAGGCATTTGAGAATTCAGCCCTGAAATACCGCTTTCAATTCGGCCTGTCGGTGCCCATCTGGTTCTGGACCTACCGCTCCCAGCTGCAGGCGGCCACGGCCCGCTCCCAGGCCGCCGGCTACCAGCTGCAGGCCCAGCGCCTGGAGCTGAGTAGTCAGTACCAGCAGGCCCTGGCCGACACGCGCAAGTTCTCGGCCTCGTTGGGCTACTACGAGCAAACCGGCCTGCCCCAGTCGCGGGCCATCATCAGCCAGTCGCAGCGCCTGTTCCGGGCCGGCGAAGTGAGCTACCTGCAGCTCATTATGAGCCTGAACCAAGCCTTTGCCATCCAGAATACCTACCTGACGACCATTCGGGACTACCGCCAGGCCCTCATCGAACTTAACTACCTGCGGGGTGAATAACATGAAACAACTCCTGATTTTGCTCCTGGGCCTGCTTGTGCTGAGCGGCACGGCCTACGCCCACGGGGGCGAGGACCACGGCGACGGGCCCAAGGCCGGCACGGCCGCGGGCGCCACGTCCTTTTCCGTGGCCGCGCTCTCGGAACAGTTCGAGGCCTTGCTGCGCTACGAGCCCCTGGAAGGGGGTAAGCCCGCCGATTTGCGCCTGTTCCTCTCCGACTACGCCACCAACGCCCCGATCAAGGGCGCCAAGCTCACGCTCACCAACCCGGAAGATGCCACCCTGAAATGGGCCGTGAAAGAGCAGGAGCCGGGCGTGTACCTCGTCGAAGGCCAGTTTCCGGCCAACAAGGCTTACAGCTTCGCCCTCAACATCGTGGCGGGTGAGAAAGCCGATTTGCTCTTGCTCGAAGGCATCAAAGTAGGAGAGAAGCTGCCCGTCGCCGCGGCTCCCCACGCGGAGGCAACCGGGCTTTTTTCCTCCTGGAAAACCATCCTGGCCTTGGCCGGGGCCTTTGTGCTCGGCATCGTACTCACGGCCCTGCTCATGCGCCGACGCCGTCCCGAGCCCGTGCCCCAGACTTCCGAGCAGGCGTTGACCGCCAGCCGCCGCACCCCCTTCCCTTAATGCTACCCCGATATGAAAACCAAGCATAAAATCCTGGCCGTTACGGCCGCCGCGGGACTGGTCCTGACGGTGCTGCTCCCTCCACCGGGTTTGGTGCAGGCGCACGGTGGCGAAGACCACGGTGGCACGGCCAAAGCCAGCACCGGCGTGGCCCTTTCCGACGAGGTACTGCTGCCCAAGGAAAGCCAGTTCCTGTTTCAGGTGCGCACCAACCTGGCCGCCTTTTCCACCACCTACAGCCGGGCCACGCTCTACGGCACGGTGTCGGCCGCGGCCGGGGGCGAGGGCCGCATCGTGGTGCCCCAAACCGGGCGCATCGTGAGCCTCGCCGCGCAGGTGGGCAAAACGGTGCGGGCCGGGCAGACCCTGGCCGTCATCGAGCAAACGCTGGACGCCACCCAGCAAATCGGGCTCAGCACCGAGCGGGCCAACGCCCAGGCCGAGCTGCGCGCCGCCCAGCAGGACTACGCCCGCCTGCAGAGCATCGCCGACATCGCCGCCCGCAAGGACGTGGTGGCCGCCGAGCTGCGCCTGCGCCAGGCCCGCCAGAACGCCAGCATCTACAACGGCCAGGCCCAGCAGCGCCGCGTGAGCATCACCTCGCCCGTGAGCGGCACCGTGGACGTGTTTAATCTCGCTGTCGGTCAACAAGTCAACCAGGGCGACGAGCTGTTTCGCGTCATCAACCCCGGCAAGCTGCGCGTCGAAGCCCAGGTGTTTGCCCAGGATCTGGACAAAGTCACGCCCGGGGCCGTGTTCCGGGTGGAAGGCCTGCAGGGCCAGGCCGGCGTGCCCGCCCGCCTGGTGGTGTTCAGCAACGTGGTGAACCCGGTCAACCAAGCCCGTCAGCTGGTGCTGGAGCTCGACGCCCAGCAGGGCAGCGCCTACCGCGCCGGCCAGGCCGTGAACGTGCAGGTCGTGGGCCAGACCGGCGGGGGCAAGCCCCAGCTGGTGGTGCCCACCTCGGCCATCACCGATCTGAATGGCAAGCCCGTGGTGTTTGTGCACACCGAGCCCGAGCGGTTCAAGATTCGCTACGTGCAGCCCGGCGCCGTCAACGGCCAGCAGACCGTGCTGGTGCAGGGCGAAATCAACGAAAACGACCGGGTGGTCACCACCGGCACCTACCAGCTCAAATCCATTTACCTCAACCAATAAGTCCCGCTCCGCGGTGGCTTCTTTCTCCCTCCCCATGAAAAATCTTTTTGCTCTCGCGGTGCTGTCTGCCACGCTTCCCTTTGCCGCCGCCACGGCGCAAGCCCAGACAACTGCCGCGGCTGGTTCCGCCGATGAGGTGGCCGTGCGGGCGGTGCTGAGCAAGTACCAGCAGGCCGTGCAAAAGCTCGATACCACGGGCACGCACCGCCTCTTCACGGCCAACTCCCAGGTGTTCGAGTCGGGCGGGGTGGAAGGCTCCTACCGGCACTACGCCGAGCACCACCTGGCCCCGGAGCTCAAGGAGTTTAGCGCCTTCACCTTCAGCGACTACAAAGCCGCCGTGCAGGTAGACGGTCCTTATGCTTTTGCGACGGAAACCTACACCTACACCATTAACCTCAAGAAGGACCCCAAGGAGAAAGAGGCCAAGGCGCCCATCGTGCGCCGCGGGGTGGCCACGTCGGTGCTGCGCAAAAACGCCGCCGGCCAGTGGCAAATCATGAGCACCCACACCTCGGCCCGCACGCCCCGGGTCAAGAAATAAGACGCACAGGGCGTGCCCTGTCCGACCCACTGGCCCACCGGCCGGACTACACCGAAGTCGCCCTTGAGGCTCCTTCCACTTTGCGCTAATACCCCATGCTTGATAAGATAATTCGCTTTGCCCTGCAGAACCGGCTGCTGATGCTGGCCTTCGCCATGGGCCTCATCATTGCCGGTTCCTACACCGCCAGCCAGCTGCCGGTGGACGTGTTGCCCGACCTCGACCGCCCGCGCGTGACCGTGTTCCTGGAAGCGCCCGGCATGGCCCCCGAGGAGGTGGAGGCCCTGGTGACGCTGCCCGTGGAAACGGCCCTGAACGGGGCCACCGGCGTGTCGGCCGTGCGCTCCAACTCGGCCATTGGCCTGGGCATGGTGTTCGTGGAGTTCGACTACGGCACCGACATTTTCACGGCCCGCCAGATTGTGAGCGAGAAGCTGCAGACCACGGGCGAGCAGCTGCCCCAGGGCATTACGCCGGTGCTGGGCCCCATTTCCTCGGTCATGGGCCAGATTATGCTGGTGGGCTTGTCGGGCGGCAAACAGACCAACGCCGCCGATTTGCGCACGCTGGCCAACTACACCGTGCGGCAGCGCCTGCTCAGCATTCCCGGCGTGGCCCAGGTCATTCCCATCGGCGGCGACAACCTGCAGTACCAGGTGCTGCTGGACATGCCCCGGCTCAATGCCACGGGCCTGACGGTAAACCAAGTGGAGGAAGCCCTGCGTCAGTCCAACCTGAACACGACGGGCAACTTCATTGACCGCAACGGCTCGGAGGTGCTCATCCGCAACCTGGGCCGGCTGCGCTCGGTGGCGGACATCGAAAACATCATTGTCGGCTACCGCGAGCAGTCGCCCATCCGGGTGGCCGACGTGGCCAAGGTGGAGTTCGGGGCCCGCTTCAAGCGGGGCGACGGCAGCGTGAACGGCCGGCCCGCCGTGATTCTGAGCATCGAGAAGCAGCCCGGCGCGGCCACGGTGGGCCTGACAGCAGCCGTGGAAAAAGCCCTGGTGGAGCTGAAGCCTTCTTTGCCCAAGGACGTGCAGGTGAACACGCGCTTGTTCAAGCAGTCGGAGTTTATCGAGTCCTCGATTACCAACGTCGAGGAAGCCTTGCGCGACGGGGCCATTCTGGTGGTTATCATCCTGTTTGCCTTTCTGCTGAACGTACGCACCACGTTTATTTCTTTGGTGGCCATTCCGCTCTCGCTGCTGGTCACGGCGCTGGTGTTTCGCTTTGCCGGCATCAGCATCAACACCATGACCCTCGGCGGCCTGGCCATTGCCATCGGCGAATTGGTCGACGACGCCATCGTGGACGTGGAAAACGTCTACCGGCGCCTGCGCGAAAACAAGCAGCTGCCGCACCCGCAGCCGGTGCTCAAGGTTATTTACAAGGCCAGCTCCGAAGTACGCAACTCCATCGTGTACGCCACCATCATCGTGGTGCTGGTGTTCCTGCCGCTGTTTGCCCTGGAAGGCATGGAAGGCCGCATTTTTGCGCCGCTGGGCATTGCCTACATCACCAGCATTGTGGCCTCGCTGTTCGTGTCGCTCACCGTCACGCCGGTGCTCTGCTACTACCTGCTGCCCAAAATGAAGCAGATGGACCACCCCGAAACCGACGGGGGCCTGGTGCGCTGGCTTAAGAAAAAAGATACTCGCCTGTTGGGTTGGGGCCTGCAGCATCCCAAGGCCATCCTTGGGGTAACCGGGGCGCTGTTCGTGGCGGCCATGGCGCTGATTCCGTTCTTCGGCACCGAGTTTCTGCCGCCCTTCAACGAAGGCTCGCTCACGGTCAACTTCTCGGCGCCCGCCGGCACCTCGCTGGCCGAGTCGAACCGCCTGGGCACGCTGGGCGAGCAGCAGATGCTTAAGATTCCGGAAGTGGCCTATACCGCCCGCCGCACCGGCCGCGCCGAATTGGACGAGCACGCCGAGTCGGTGAACAACTCGGAAATCGAAGTGGCCTTCAAGACCGAAGAAGAGCTGGAGAAGGAGGGCAAAACCATGCGCAGCCGCGACGAAATTCTGGCCGACATGCGCGACAAGCTGAGCTTGATAACGGGCGTGAACGTCAACATCGGCCAGCCTATTTCCCACCGGCTGGACCACTTACTTTCTGGTGTGCGAGCGCAGGTAGCCATTAAGGTATTCGGCAACGATTTGCTGGAGCTGCGCCGCTACGCTAACGAAGTGCGCGCCGTGGCCGGCACGGTGCCCGGGGTGGTCGATTTGCAGGTGGAAAAGCAGGTGCAGATTCCCCAACTGCTCATCCGGCCCAAGGACGACGCTTTGCGCGCCTACGGCATGGCCCGCGGCGAAGTGGTGCGCGACCTGGAAACGCTGTTCCAAGGCGCCGTCGTTTCGCAGATGCTCGACGGCCAGAAGCGCTTCGACCTGGTGGTGAAGCTGCCCGAGCAGCAGCGCAACGACATCGCCGCCATTCAGCAGACGCGCATCGAAACGCCTTCCGGCGCCATGATACCCGTCAGCCAGGTGGCCGACATCGTCTACGAGCCGGGCCCCAACACCGTCAACCACGAGAACACCCAACGCCGCATCACCATTTCCCTGAACGTAGCCGAGCGGGACCTGGGCTCCACGGTCAAGGAAATCCAAGCCAAGGTGAATTCGCAGGTGAAGCTGCCGCCGGGCTACTACCTCACATACGGCGGGCAGTTTGAGAGCCAGCAGTCGGCCTCCCAGAAAATTCTGTGGCTGAGCCTGTTTTCGCTGGCGGGCATCTTCTTGGTCTTGTTCTCCCATTTCAAGTCCAGTTACATGGTGGGGCAGATTATGCTCAACATTCCGCTGGCCCTCATCGGCTCGGTGGTGGCGGTACTGGTCACCGGCGGCACGTTCAGCATTGCCTCGCTCGTGGGCTTTATTACGCTCACGGGCATTGCCTCGCGCAACGGCATCATGATGATTTCGCACTACATCCACCTCGTGGAGCACGAGGGCGAAAAGTTCGGCCTGCCCATGATTATCCGCGGCTCCCTGGAACGCCTGGTGCCGGTGCTGATGACGGCCCTGGTGGCGGCGCTGGCCCTGGTGCCGCTCACGCTGGCCAAGGACGCGCCGGGCAAGGAAATTCTGTACCCGGTGGCCACCGTCATTCTCGGCGGTCTGCTCTCGTCTACCTTCCTCGACATCATCGTGACGCCCGTGGTATTCTGGCTGGTGGGCGAAAAAGCCCTGGCCCAGTACTTCGCCTCGCACCAGGAAACGGGCCTGGACGACCACCCGCAGGAACTTGACGCGCAGCCGCTCACCCCGCCTTCGGATTTGAATCCGGTGCTGCCCACCCGTTAAGCGATGCTGCACGCCTTTCTGCATATCACGGTGCCGGGGCTGTATGCCCTGGCCTTTCACCGCCCCCACTGGCGGCGGGTGTGGCTGGTGCTGGCCAGTGCCCTGCTGCTCGACCTGGACCACCTCTGGGCCACCCCCTTCTACGACCCGGGCCGCTGCAGCATCAACTTCCACACCTTTCACACCTACTGGGCCATCGGCGGCTACGTGCTACTGCTGCTACCCGCCCGCACGCGCATCTGGGCCGTGGGCTTCCTGCTGCACATGGTGCTGGACTACACCGAATGCTGGCAGCGCGGCATTTACCTGCCTTAACCTCGCTTGCTGATGCCTAATCGCTCCGCTTCTGCTTCGCCCACCACTGTGCTTTACATCAAGCACATGGTGTGCGCGCGCGGTATCCGGGTGGTTCGGCAGGAGTTGGAAGGGCTGGGCTTGCAGGTGCTCGACGTGCGCCTGGGCGCGGCCACGGTGGCGGGCACGGCCGAGGAGCTGGACTGGCCCCGCCTGCGGGCCACGCTGGAAGCGGCCCGGTTTGCGCTGCTCGAAACCTTTCACCAGACCCTGGTGGAACGGGTCAGCGTGGCGGTGAACCGCCTGCTGCGCGAGCCGGGCGAAAGCCTGCGTCACCGGGCTTTTGGGGCGGCGCTGGCCCGGGAGCTCGGCTTGACCTACGGGCAGCTCAGCGCGGCCTTTGCCCGCTTGGTGGGCGATAAGACGCTGGCGGCCTACATCCTGAGTCAGCGCCTGGCTTATGCGCAGGAGCTGCTGCTTTCTTCCTCCCTGAGCGTGGGCCTAATTGCCCGGCACCTGGGCTACACCAGCCTGGCGCACTTCTCCGGCCAATTCCGGCGCTTGGCCCGCTGTTCGCCTTCCGCATATCGTCGGCTGCTGCGGGCCGAAAGGGCTCCGGTGGTAGGGGAGGAGGCCCCAAATCATGCAAGGGAAGAAGACTAATATGTAAAACCTTGGGCCACAGAGAAGGTATACTTAGGCAGCGACCCGGTTGGGTTGCCTTGTTCGTTCACCTACACCCCTTTCCCATGCATACACAAAACCAAAGCCTGCTCGACGCCCTCAATGCCTGTATCGCCGCCTGTGAGCATTGTGCTACGGCCTGCCTGCAGGAAGACAACGTGAAGATGATGGCCCGCTGCGTGCTGTTGGACCGCGACTGTGCCGACATCTGCGCCCTCACCGCCCGCTTCACTGCCCGCGGCTCGGAGCACGCCGCCCATCTGCTACGCGAGTGCGCTGAAATCTGCAAGGCCTGCGCCGACGAGTGCGAGAAGCACGGCGCTCACTCCGAGCACTGCCGCCAGTGCGCCGAGGCCTGCCGCCGCTGCGAGCAGGCCTGCCGCCAGGGCATTGCTGCTTAAATATCCTCGATACCATGGGAAGCCAGCTCGTCGCGTACGGGCTGGCTTTTTCGTGGGCCCCGGTGTGTTAATTATGCTGGTTCGCGGCCTAATTCTGTACGCCGGGCCTGGGCGACACCCCTACTTTTGCGGGGTCCTTCACCCGCCCCAACTGCCTCGCTGATGACAATGGCTCCCGCCCTGCGCAAGTTCATGCTCACCGCCCACATCACGTTCTCGGTGGGCTGGCTCGGCGCCGTGGCCGTGTTCCTGGCCCTGGCCATCACCGGCCTGACCAGTTCTGATGCGTTGCTGGTGCGCACGGCCTACCTGGCCATGGGGCTGAGCGGCTGGTTTGTTATTGTGCCCTCCAGCCTGGCCGCGCTGGCCACCGGCGTGGTGCAGGCGCTGGGCACGCCCTGGGGCTTGTTTAAGCATTACTGGGTGCTGGTCAAGCTGGTGCTCACGGTAGCGGCCACGCTGCTGTTGCTGCTGCACATCCAGCCCATCGCCTACCTGGCCGAGGTAGCCGCCAAAGCCGACCTCTCGGCAACTGACCTGCGCGGGTTGCGCCTGCAGCTGCTGGCCGATGCCGCGGCCGCGCTGGTCGTGCTGCTGGCAGCCACCGCCATTTCGGTGTACAAGCCCTGGGGCCGCATTGGTAAGTGGCGGCTGCAAAAGCAGGCGCATGCCCAAGCCGTGGCCGCGGGCCACGCAACTGCTATGCCCACCCCCTGGGGCCGCTATTTGCTCATCGCCGGGCTGGTGCTGCTCCTACTCTTTGTCATCGGCAAACACTTGCTCGGCGGGGGCATGGGCCACCATTAAAGCTAGCGTGCGACGTGTCAGGCAGGCAAAGGGGGATTAGCTGCTACAAATCATGCAAGCCTGAAGCCTAATTGTGTACCCCTTCCCGGGCACGTGCCGCTACTTTTGGGTGTTTTAATTCCGAACCCGCCCACCACGGGCGCCACGCATTTACTCCCATGAAAACGCTCCAATTCAACACCAACATCAACTGCGGCGGCTGCATCAAAGCCGTAACGCCCACCCTCAACGGCGAGAAGGCAATTGCCTCCTGGCAGGTCGACACGGCCAACCCCAACAAGGTGCTCACCGTGACCGGCGACGTGACCGAGGAGCAGGTGCTGGCGCTCGTAGAAGATGCCGGCTTCAAGGCTGAAAAGGCTTAGACATTTTAATGAGTGCCACCCACGGAGTACGGACCGTGGCTGTTTGAACTACCCCACGGCCGTACCCGGCGGGCCCATCTTAACCACCAGAACCGATGAAACGCAAGATGATGATGTTCGGCGCCGCGGCGCTGCTCTCCGGCGGCGCCTTGTTTGGCTTCACCAGCCCAACCCCGACCGCGGCGGATTGTCCACTGAAGGGCACCCCCGATTGCCCGCTGGTGCAAAACTGCGCCCAGGCCGGCACTCCGGCCTGCACGGCGGGAGCCCCTAGCTGCTGCGCGGCCAAGTAAGCTGCCCACGCTCGTGTAAAACGCCCGGCCCCAGTAGGTCGGGCGTTTTTCGTTTTAGCGTTTCCTGGGACGGCCTGTAGTCAGGACCAGGTTGCTTGAAATTATGCAACCGTGCGGCCGTTTGCGTGTAAACATTGTCGCGGTTTGACTACGTATGGTACCCAACAGGGAAAGCAACGACCGCCTGGCTAGGACCAGTGGTCAGCGCGGCCTCTCCATTACCCATTGGGATTTGCCCCGGCACTGCTGCTTGCGGTCAGCCGGGGTTTTTCCGTGTACCGGCCTTGGCTCATTCGGCTCTATGTTTTCAGATTTTCCCAATCTGCACCCCCTGGTGGTGCACTTGCCCATTGTCCTGATACTGCTGGCTGCGGCATTGCAGGCCCTGCTGGTATTCAAGGACTGGCCCCAGGTGCGCTGGATTGCCTTGGCCGTGATGGCTGGGGGCTTTGCCGGGGCGGTGGCGGCCAGCACCGTGTTTCATGCGGCGGCAATTGGCCTTTCGCCCCGGGCAGCGGCCGTGTACGCGGCCCACGAGCAGTTCGCCGGCTACACCACCTGGCTCTCGGGCATCACGCTGCTATTGGCCGGCATCGGGTTTTACTTTAAGGTGCAGCGCCGGGCCTACGAGGTGCTGGTGCTGGTGGCAGCCGTGGCGGCGGCCGGCGCGCTTTCCGTGGCCGGGCACCGAGGTGCGCAGCTGGTGTACGTCGAGGGCGTGGGTCCCAAGGGCAACCTGCTCGATAAAAGCCACGGCCACGGCGGGGAGGATGCCATGCCCGGCATGGACATGCCGGCTTCCGAAGCGGACGCCCACAACGAGGAGGTTGGCCCAAGCGACGGGACTCGCCCACCATCAGTGGCTACGCCAGGTACCTCCCCGGCCAGCATGGAAGGCATGAACATGGGCCCCGGCCCGCAGGCCGCCCAGCTAGGTCAGCGCCGTCAACCCATGGAACAAATGGAAGGCATGAACATGCCCACCCAACGGCGCGGCGGCCAACCGCAGCCGGCGCCGGCAGGACGGGCCGCCCAGCAGGGAGCCATGGCCGATATGCCGGGGATGAACATGCCCGGGATGAGCACGCAACGTCCCTCCGGCCAAGGCAGCCCGCGCAAAGCGCCGCCCGCCCCGATGGACATGGGCAACATGCCCGGCATGGACATGGGTCCTGCCCGCTCGAAAAACACCTCCCCAAGCAAACCCGCCATAGGTACTATGAAAGGCATGGAAAACATGCCCGGCATGCAGCCCGCCGGCGGCCAAAAGCCTGTGACAACGCGCCAGCAGATGGACGATATGTCCGGAATGCCGGGCATGAAAAAGGGCGAGGCTATGCCCGGTATGGGCGATAGGAAGGGAATGGAGAAGCCCGGAACGGGCGCCATGCCGGGCATGCCGGGAATGGCCATGCCCAGCAGCCCCATGGATAAGTACCGGTTCGAGGACAACAACCCGGCCCGCAGCACCCCCAAACGCGACAAGTAACGACCGATGCGAATACTCTTTCTACTGGCTGCCCTGCTGGCCGCCATGCCCGCCTGGGCGCAGCACACGCCGGGCATGCGTATGGGCAAAAGCGCCGAGCCTCACCTGACCCAGTCTGCGCCCCCGGCTGCTCAGCTGCAGGGCAAGGTCGTGACGCCTCGCACGAGCTACGTGGGCAAGCGGGTGGAGTACGACCTGTACGTGGACGAGCGCCTGGTCAACTTCACGGGCCGCACCCGCCGGGCCATCGGCATCAACGGCCAGATTCCGGCCCCCACGCTCACCTTCAACGAGGGGGACACCGCCGTGATTCGGGTGCACAACCAGATGCACATGGAAACCAGCATCCACTGGCACGGCCTGCTGCTGCCCAACGAGCAGGACGGCGTGCCCTACCTCAACACGGCCCCGGTCGAGCCGGGCGGCACCCACACGTTTACGTTTCCCCTGATTCAGAGCGGCACCTACTGGTACCACTCCCACACCATGCTGCAGGAGCAGGACGGCGTGTACGGCTCCATCGTCATCCACCCCAAGCGCATTCCCTACGAGATGAGGGAGTACGTGCTGGTGCTCTCCGACTGGACCGACCACAAATCCAAGGAGGTGCTGCGCTACCTCAAGCGCACCGGCGAGTGGTTCGCCGTGCAGAAAGGGGCTACGCAGAGCTACGGCGAGGCCCTGGCCGCCGGCTACTTCAAGGACAAGCTCAAGCAGGAGTGGGGCCGCATGCCGGCCATGGATTTGACGGACATCTACTACAACAAATTCCTCACGAACGGGCAGGAAAAGGGCTATTTCAAGGACGCCAAGCCCGGGGAGGTGGTGCGCCTGCGCGTCATCAACGGCAGCGCCTCGTCCTACTTTTACCTGCAGTACGCCGGCGGTCCTATGCAGGTCATCGCCGCCGACGGCATCAACGTGGAGCCCTTCCCCGTCAACAAGCTCGAAATAGCCACGGCCGAAACCTACGACCTGCTGGTCACGGTGCCCGCTGTGGGCGCGGCCGAGTTTCGGGCCACGGCCAACGACATCACCGGCTACACCTCCACCTTCATCGGGCAGGGCGAGCCGATGAAAGCCCCGGACCTGCCCCGCATCAACTACTTCCAGATGATGCGGGAGATGAACAGCATGGAAGGCATGAGCGGCATGGACATGGGCGGCGCCGGCATGACCAAAGAGCAGGGCAGTGGGGAGATGAAAGGCATGGACATGGCGGGCCACCAGGGCCCGAAGCCAGCCAGTCCGGCTGCTGGTTCGCCCATGCCGGGCATGGACATGCAGCACGGCGCCGCGCCCGCTGCCACGGCCCCCTCACCGCAGAGCCGGCCCGAAAATGCCCAGGAAAAAGCTGGCAAAAGCATGGGCAGCATGCAGGACATGGGCGGCATGGCGGGCATGGACATGGGCGGTATGGCCGGGATGAGCGGCATGGGCGGCAGCGCCGGCGACTTCAACTACAACATGTTGCGGGCCCTTAACCCCACCACGCTGGATTCGACCAAGCAGTGGCGGGAAATCAACCTCACCCTGACCGGCAACATGCTGCGCTACGTGTGGTCGTTTGACAACAAGACCCTCTCGCAGGCCGACAAGATTCCCATCCGCAAGGGCGAGAACGTGCGCATGACCTTTACCAACACCACCATGATGCGCCACCCGCTGCACCTGCACGGGCACTTTTTCCGGCTCGTGAATGCCCAGGGTGCTTATTCGCCGATGAAGCACACCTTCGACATTCAGTCCATGGGCAAGGTCACCATCGAGTTCGACGCCAACGAGGAACAGGACTGGTTTTTCCACTGTCACATCCTCTACCACATGATGGCCGGCATGGCCCGCATCGTGAGCTACGAGGGCACCCCGCAGAATGAGTACGCCCGCACCGACTACAAAGAGCTGAAAAAAGAAGACAACCAGCCTTACCTCTGGGCCGACCTGATGGCGCACTCGCAGGGCGCTTTTCTGGAAAGCACCCTGTCCAACAACCGCAACGCGCTCGAATTCGAGGGCCGCGTGAACTACCAGGGCAACTTCGAAACCGAAACCCACCTGCTGCGCTACCTCGACAATCGGCAGTTTCTCGCCGCCTTTGTCGGCTTTGACTACCGTAACAACCGCACGCTGCTCGCAGAGGGCGAGCGGAACACCAAAAACAACCGGCGGGTGTTCGACGTGGGCCTGTACTACCTGCTGCCCCTGCTCGTGCGCTCGGAGCTGCGCCTGGACAGCAACGGCAAGGTGCGCCTGCAGCTGGAGCGCACGGACCTGCCCCTAAGCAACAACTTCTTCGCCGACCTGCTGGTGAACACGGACCGGGAATACAACGTCGCCTTCCGCTACATGGTCAGCAAGTATGTGTCCTTGAGCACCAACTACGACAGCGACTACAAGTGGGGCGCCGGCCTGACGCTCCATTATTAAGCGCCCAAAGGCCTGGCTGTTGGAAGACTAATTGCAGGCTTTCACCAAGGCTGTCACGCTGAGGGTGGCCGTGGCATCGGTCGTGTAGTTGTCGTTGTTCACGCACACGAAGAAGCGGCGCGTTCCGGAAGGCAACGACATTGGCCGGGTTTCCTGAGGGGTATTGGTTTCCATGCGCAGGCAGGAATTGGGAATGGTTATCGAGCCTTTTGTGGCCAGAAACTGCTGCACCGCTGCCGGATTCGTGGTGATGTACCAGTGACATTTGGTGGACGTCGTGGGCGGCTTGGTGTCCTGCTTCGATAAGGAGGAAGCAGCCATGGACAACAGGGCCACCGTACCGGTGGCCGGATTGCTCAAAGCCGCGGCCATGCTCAAGGCCGTGGACCAGGAAGCGGGCTGGTGGCCGTCACGGATGTCGAGCTTGTACACGATGCCTACCGTGCCCTCGGGTACGTCGATTTCAAACACTTTCCGGCTCAGGTGCATGCAGTTGCTGCAGTGAATCTCCGCGCTGCTGAGCGGCAGGGCATCCTCCACGGCGTATGTGCATTTGATTTCGCGGCCGTCGTCGTGCCAGCTGCGAAAGTCGGATTGCTGGGCGCCGTTGACGTACGTGCCCCGAAAGCTCAGCTTTCCGTTCTCGTGCCAGCCCGTGCACAGCCCTGAAGGCACGTCGGGGTGCTCTTTAACCATCTTGCCTTCCCACTGCTTTTGCCAGGAAGGGTAGAAATAGTCGCGCACCGTGCCCACGGTTTTACCAGCCGCGTCGTGGCGGGCAATACGGGCGTAGGCCACTTCCTCCAACGTTTCGGTGCGCTCCCAGTCCCGGTCGAAGTAGACGGTATCGGCTGGAGGAAGCGTTACCGCGGCCGGCTTGGGACGCTGGGCCAGCGCGGTAACAGTACTAATAAGGAGTAGGAACTGCAGAAAGTAAAGTTTTACCATACAGAGTAAGCCAGCGGAAAAGACAGAGTAGCGGTTGGTAAATGTACTGACAAGTCGCTTTGTGTCTAATTCTCACATGGGGCTACATGAATGGGTAGGCAGCAAGTTGGGACGTCGTACTTGTTACTTAAGATGCCAAAGTTCTCGCGCAACGCTGAGCCAACTCTTTTTTCGATAAGGTATGATAAGTCTTAGTTATCATACCTTATTCACTACTTTTGAGAACCGCCCATTTTTCGCGTTTTCACTCCTTATATATAGGCTGCCGTGAGTTCCGTTCCTACTGTTACCACTTCGCACACCTCCGCCGGTCTGGCGCACCTGACCGAGCACACAACTCGGTATGTTGAGGCTGGCTTGCAAGGCGCGCCCAACACGGCCCGGGCGTACGCCGGCGATTGGCGCCGCTTCACCGAGTGGTGCACCACGCACGGACAGGTCGCGCTGCCGGCTTCGGTGGAGACGCTCGCGGGCTTTGTGACCCACCTGGCCGAAACCGGCAAAAAAGTGTCGACTATTCAGCGCAGCTGCGCGGCTATTAGCAAGGCCCACGCGCTTCGCGACCTGGCCTCGCCCACGGACGACAAGAAGTTCAAGGTGCTGATGGAAGGCATCAGCCGATTGAAAGGCGTAAGGCAAAAGCAGGCCCCGGCGTTTTCGCTGGCCAGCTTCAAGCGCACCCTCAAGCACCTCGATGCCAGCACGCCGGCGGGCTTGCGCGATAAGGTCATTTTGCTGCTGGGCTTTACAGGGGCATTCCGCCGGTCTGAGTTGTCGGCGCTGGACTTGGATGACTTGACGTTTTCCGAGGAAGGGCTCACCATCAACTTAAAGCGCAGCAAGACCAACCAGTTGGGTCAAGCGGAGGAAAAGGCCATTTTTTATTCGCCGGACCCCGCCCTTTGCCCCATTCGCACGCTGCAGGCTTGGTTACGACTACTGGAGCGCACGTCGGGCCCCATTCTTGTCTCGTTCCGCAAGGGCAGCCGACTCACGGACCGGCGGCTGACCGATGTGCACCTCAACAAAATTGTGCAGCGGCACCTGGGCCCGAAGTTTACGGCCCACTCGCTGCGGGCCTCGTTCGTGACGGTGGCCAAGCTCAACGGCGCCGACGACAGCGAGGTGATGAACCAGACGAAGCACAAGACTAGCGAAATGATTCGTCGTTACACTCGTCTTGATAATGTACGGCAACATAATGCAGCACAAAAATTAGGCTTGTAACAAGTTAAAGGCCCATATAATATAAATTCAGGGATTCAAGAATTCAGCTTCATTTTCGCCCTGCTGTTGCTATTTGCCACGCTTGCTCTAAGTCTTTCAACACGGCCCGCATAGGTTCTGGCAATAGCATGAATTTAAGACTTATAAACTGTTTTAGCAGCGTTAGGATGCTTTGGTTTAGCGGCAGGTAGGTGAAGCAAGCCGTGAGAATGGTAGTTGCAGCCCTGCTTTTATGAGCAGGCAATAGGCTACCCATTAAATATATCTCTCGTAGCACGACAATCATATCGGCCATCGAGCTTGGTTCGCTCAGCATTTGCCGCGGAAGACACTTCAAGCACTGCAACGCCCTGCCGGTAAATTGCCCACCCGCCACTTTGAGTTCCTGTAGCAGCAGTGTTGAACTAATCGTAAGGCCGAGGTAGTGAAAATCAAGTAGCTTGGGCTGAATGACAGTCTCAAACTCCTCTGGGTACAGAGCCAGAAGAAAGGCCTCTGTGCTGATGGTGTTGCCGGGCCGTAAGGATAGCTGCAGAAAAGTCGAGTCATCCGATACTAGCATCGTATCGGGTACGGCAGCCAAAAAGGCAGTATCTACCATGTACTGAGTGTGCTCTTCGTGCGCGCCTTCCCGCAAGGACGCCTGCCGAAGGGCATCGAGCTTCTCGGCCACGATACGCGTTGTGCAGTGGGTTTCAATCCATGCCAATAGCTCCGTGAGGTAAGTGATGTGACGTTCATGCATTTCGGGCGGGTAGAAGTGCGGCCGCACGATATCGCCAATGATTTCGACCGTCATTTCAACTGGCTGCGAGCGGCGCATTTCCTGTAGCTTTTGCTCCAGAAGCTCTACCACATGCAGGGAGATGCCCAGCTTAGTCTTGGGCATTATTCCTAGCTGTTTGCTCATCCGGTGCAGTAACGGCAGGGAAGTCCAATCCAGAATGAACAGGTTGTCAGGATTTATGACTACATCCGCGAATAAACTGCGCGGGGACACTACCAACCCTGGCACATCGGGCTGGCTCTGCTCGGTAAGCACTTGGTACGCTTCGAGGCAATTACCGTGGAAAACAGCTACCACTAGGGCGGAGAATGTGGTTTGACCACTCGCATATTCAGCAAAGAGTTGCCGGTTCTGTACCTGTCGAGCGGCGCCCTCGGCGCCCATGGCGCTACTTAAGGCGGCGTGCAGTTGCTCGATTTTGCCATTGCCAAACTCGATTTGCTCAAAGGGCAATTCGGGGTCCCCAGCTTTTACATCGTCCAGAATATCTCTGAAAAGCCCCGCGTAGAGGTCGGTAATTTCCAGCAGCTCTATTGTCAGGTCGCGGCCCGTAGTGGGATGCGACATTACGTATTTTTTGCCTTTTTCTTTGTCTACCAACTCTTTTGCCCAGACACTTAGGCCTCCGTCCATCGTTTCTTGCGTTAGAGCGATGCGCCGCTGAGGTTTACCGTTGACCGTGTAATGCACGACCGTATTGAGGGCTGCACGGTCGTAATCGGGGGGCGGCGGGCTGTTGCGAGGTTGGTTTAGCGCGAACTGGATATACTTGCCGCGCGCAACCATGTCGTCGCGCCTGCTGGCGTGAGGGTACAGCAATTGCTGCGCCCAATCCAGGTGGCCGATGTGAGCGGCCATTGATGCCACGTTGAATAGGTGCTTCCGGCGTAGCATCGCTGGATTTTGCAGGATATCTTCCAACTCGGTCTGAAGCTCACCGCTGCGCTTCGACTTATACAGCGCCAGTAGCTTGGCCCACCGCAGGCCCGAGGCGTCGGTGACGTGGCCCGTAGCGGCCTCCACTACTTCCAAGATGCGCGGCCAGTCGTGCAGCATTTCTGCCAGCTGGATTTCCCAGTTGCAGAACTCCGTGAAGATGCCGTAGCGCAACCGCCAGGCACGAAGCTCTTCGCGCAACGCGGCACTATCACTACGCCGGTGATACTGGTTGGTTAGCCGGAGCCACTCGGCTCCTTGCTCTAAGCTCTGCGGATAGCCTGGCCACCCTTCTAGCACAGCAGCTGTCGCTTCATAGTCTTTAAGTTCGTGATATAAATTGGCCAAGGCTTGCCTGTACACCGTGTCTGTATCAGCACGAAGCAAAGCATTGGCTTCGTCGACCAGTCGCCTCACTTCTTCTTGTTGGTCTGGGTCGGCTACCAGCGCCTGGGCTTGCAGTACCAACGCAGGAAGCCCAGAGGGGACCTGTTGCCGTTGGATGCACTTCTCTACAAACGCCAGTCGGTCAGCCACTGAGTCGCAGTGTTCCAGGTAAATCAGCGCCCTAAAAAACACAAAATCATCTAGGTGCTCTATTTCGTCCAGGTGTTTGCCTAGTGCGGCGCGGGCTTCCTCCTTTGGCCGTTTCAGCTGTCGTAGCGTGTAATAGCGCAGGAACCCTACTTCAGGTATTGCTCGGGTGTCGAGCATGGCGATTATTTCCAGAACGGCTTCGTATTCCTTAGCTTGGTAGAGGGCAAAAACCAACTGATTGGCATAGCGCTGACGCTCTTCTACCGGTAAGCTGGGAAAGCGACGACGTAGCTCGTCGTATTCCGAAATGTCAGCCAAGAGTAGCCAGCCCGCTACTCCCCGCACGAAATGGTAGTGCGTCAGCACAGGCGACTTTTCAGTAGGCTGTAGCAGGTCGGTGTATTGCTGCAATACTTTATGGGCGGCCCGCATATCAGCGTTGTCCAGAAGCGATGGGCCGTCATTTAACACGATGACTGGCGACATTTGTCGCAGTCCTCTCTCAATGACAAACAGGGCCAGGGTAGCCTGAAAACGGCGGTTTTCGGGGGTGAGGTGGGTACTGGGTTGGTAAGACCGTAAATCTTTCTCCAGTAGCCGGCTTGCCACCACCGCACCGCTGGCCGTGCCGTCAACCAGCAGCGACAGGGCCATCAGTTTAAACCGCTCATCTTGCGCAATAAACTCGGGCACTGCCCGTAGATTCTGGTCGAATTCATCTGGCTTGCCCAAGGCTAGTCGGACAGCAGCAGTTGGGGCATTAAATGGGTCGAGACGCTCAATTGTCTCTAGGACAGCTTGCGCTGCCGACAGCTGTTTTTGATTAACGTAGGCCCGCGCAGCTTCTTCCGTATAAGGAAGATTGTCGGGTTGCAGCAGGTAGGCCCGTACCATGAATCGGTCACCCAGCGCTATTTCGCCCATCTCCTGATGGGTGCGACCCAGCAAAAAATAGAGCCTAGCCATTAGCGCGTGCTCACCAGATAGGTAGCGGGTTATGACCCGTTCTAGGTTGTGCAGTTGGCGTTGGGCTGTCACGGGTTTGTAAGCAGCCAAATCGCGCTCAATGGCATCAAGCACGGCACTTACCAGCCCAATGCTTTGGGCATCGTGGCGGGCAAGTAGTTCGGTCGTTTGAGCCAGCACCTCCTGTAGCTGCCCTTGGGCCGACAGGGCAAAATGCACTGTAATGGCTTTGTAATTTTCTTCGAGAAAACGCTTTTCCAGCTCCCTGTCGGCTTTCATGGCGGCACGCAATCGGGCCGAAAAATCCGTGAGTTGTTCGACGGTGGGCGGGCGCATATTCGGCAGCGCAGGGAAGTCTTCTGGCTTAAGCGGAGAATCCTGCTCGAATAGCTCGTAAGTTAAAGCAGTCTCCCAGAGGAAAGCGGATTGGAAAAAGTAGAATTGTCGGTCATCTATCGCTGTGCTGTACTCCGTACGGTACTCGGCCAGCAGCTGCTCGATAATGGCCGCCAGCCGATTTTTATAGGTAGGCTTGGTCGTGACCAAGTTTTTGACATAATCCGTAACCCGCTTACCCGCTTCTTTTTGAGCTAACGAAATCGGGTTCAACCCTATTGAATCGAGAAAACTCCATGCTGACGTGACGATAACGGCTGTAGTTACTGTTTCCATGCGTTGAATATGCTTTACTTGCCAACTAAGTTAGCATAAACTGAGTGCTCCTCGACTTAAAGAGCCACATCAGGATGCCCAAACACTAGAGATATTAGCAGCTACTCCGCCCTTCTACAACCTTCGATACCTTTCACTCTGATGTCTTATGCCCAACCATAGTAGCGTTACTTCCACCGGAGGCCTGGGCACCAATTTTGAACAGTACATTCAGGCGGCATTTTTGGTAGGCTTGCTGACGGGCGGAGCAACACCATGCATCCCTGATGCGCGCATAACGAAGCTGAATTTTCAAACTACTGATTTGGGGTACGCTACGGACGACTTGCTGGTAACGGCACAGTCGGAAACGGGCCAGCAACACCGATTGCTGCTTCAAATCAAGCACAACCTGACTTTTAGTGCTGGCAACGAGTCATTTGAAAAAGTCCTGAAGCAGTTTTGGGAGGATTATCAGGCCGCAGGCCTATTTGACTCCAGTTATGACCGATTGGTCATTGTAAAGAGCAATCTGACTAAGGATGAGCACAATCACATTAAGATTGTGCTGAACTGGGCACGGTTCAATTCTTCTAGTGCGGCTTTCTTCCAAGAGGTCGGCTTATCGCAACAGAAGCAAACCCGAATCGAGGTATTTCGCACCGTGCTTGCCAAGGTTAATAACCGGGTAATCAGCGATGATGAATTGTGGCGCTTTTTGCGCTGTGTGGAGTTGCTAGATTATGACTTGAAATCGACCGGTAGCGTGGACGAAGCTTTTTTGCTGCAGCTCATCAACTTGGCAAATCCCAACCCGGACACGATTACACCCTTGGCCATTTGGCGGGAAGCGGTGGAAGAAGCCGAGCAGCTGGACAATAACGGCGGTGGGGTTGATATCGCCGCCCTCCCAGTTCGTCCCCTTTATGGCCGATTCGCGTCGACGCGGCTGCGGCCGGTCCGGCAAGCGGTGCAGCGGCTGACCGCTAACAGCCGGGTTCTGACTGGCGCATTCAGAAATGCCGTGGACGGCGTCACTCTCCCCCGGCATGAAGGGAAAACAACGATACTACAGGCGCTGGAGCAAAGCCAGGTAGTCTTGGTGACTGGGGGAGCTGGCGTCGGCAAATCAGCGCTGGTGCGAGACGTATTAGCCGAATACGTTTCGGGCAGTGGCTACTGGGCATTTAGGGCGGAACAATTCAACTTACCTACCCTGGTTCAATTCTTTACTCAACAGGGAATTCAGGAAGAGCTACCCAGCCTGCTTGCTTGCTGGGCCCTGCTCCCACAAAAGGTACTCTACATTGACAGCGCTGAAAAGCTATTGGAAGGCCCAGCTGACGATGCTTTTCACCAACTGCTCGCGCTAGTGAAAGACTTCAGCGATGTCAAGCTGGTTCTGACGGCCCGCCAATACGCCGTGGAACTGCTCATCAACCGCTACCGACTGGAGAAAAGCAGTTGCGTCACCGTACCGCAACTCTCGGACGAGGAACTGACCAGCCTGAGCACGCAGGCGCCGAAGCTTCCGCAACTGCTGGGCAATGAAAAGCTCCGCGAGCTGCTGCGCAGCTTGAAGTACCTGGATTTGGCCGTTGCGCTATCGCGCAAAACGCTCGATGATTTGTCGGCGGCTTCTCTGATAGAGTTTAAAGCCCAACTGTGGGAATACGTGGTTGAAGATGCACGCAACCAGCAGGATGTGACCCTGCCCCGCAAGCGCGGGCGAGCATTCCAAGCCATTGTGCTACGGCGGGCGCAGCGGCTGGCCATGTCCGTGGGAGCCGAAGACCAGGACGAAGCAGCGTTGCAGGCATTGGTGCGCGACGATTTGCTGTTTCAGGTACAGAACACGCGGGAAAGAGGGTTTTCGCCTACACACGACGTGCTGGAGGACTTAGCCTTGGTGAGGTTTATTCATGGCGAATGGCGACCGGAGCAGGGAGTGGCGATTTTTTTTGCGGCCATTGGCAGCAGCCCGGCCCTGCGCCGGGGCTTTCGCCTGTGGGTGGAGGAAATGGTAACGGAAGACGTAGCGAGCGTACTGCCCCTGCTCAGCCAAGTGCTCAGCGAGTCTTCGACCGAAAAATACTGGCTTGATGAGACCCTGGTCGCCGTCTTTCGCTCGTCAAATTCCCAGGTCTTTTTTGACCAGTTTGAGCGCGAGTTGCTCAGTGGAGAGGCCCGACTGCTGGGCCGCTGCCTGCGCCTGCTTCACACCGCCTGCATTCAGCGCACCTACTTGGCATCGAAAGCCACCGGACTCGTGGCTCCCATCGGGTCGGGGTGGGCCGCTGCGCTGGGCTTCTGCGCCCGGCACCTGGACCAAGTGGAGCACTGCCCCTTCGACACGGTGCAACTGCTGCGTAGCTGGAAGGCGGCAATAGGCATGCCGCAGGACGAGCTGCCGGCGGGTGCCCCGGCGGCAGCCAGCATCGTGTTTTACCTCTTTGAGCAGCTTGAGCAAGGCCATAATCTCTGGCGAATAGCCGCGGATGGTGACAGCCTCGACGGCTTGGTAACACTAGCTTTCGAAGTGGCAGAATTAGCTGCCGACCAGCTGCGGGGACTCCTGCAACGCGCCATTACGCCCGAAACCGACGCCGATGGCCACCGGCGGACCAACCTGCACGAGAAGCTGGTGTCCCGCTGCTTGTCGGGAATGGCGACGGCGCAGGTATGCCGCTACCTACCCGAAGTAGTGGTAGAAGTATTAAACCATGAGTGGCGCGCCCGGCCCCGCCAAACGCAACCTGACCACTACTTTTCCTTTCAGGAGCCACTCAACCGCGAAGAGCAGTACGGTATTGCGTCAGGGCTTTCGCTGGATTCTGCAAGTATCTTCAATACGCCCGTGTGGAACCTGCTCCAGTACCGGGCAGAGGTCGGCATTCCGTTCGTGGTGGACTTGGTAAACTACTGTACTCAGGCGTATCGGCAGAACCGAGGCCAGGATGAGGCATTGACAACACACACTTTCACCACTACTAACGGCACCCTGCTCACCCAGTATGGAAGCCATACGCTCTGGGACGCCTACCGGGGGCGGGGGTATGTGCCGGCAGTTCTAGCCTCCGTTCTGATGAGCGTGGAGAAATTCTTTCTGGAATCAGCACCGGGGGAGCAGTTAAATCATTGGTTTGAGTATGTGCTGACCCGCTCCGAATCGGTGGCCCTGACGGGAGTGCTAGCCAGCGCAGCCATGGCCCGACCCGAAGAATTTGAAGGCCGCTGGGTACCGCTGCTTTCCGTACAGGAATTCATCGAGTGGGATGCCAGCCGTGCCCATGCTGAGTACATGTCCAGTTTCGGTTTCGGCGATACCGACAACCACTTGGCCCGCTGGGAAAGGGCCGAGTCCAACAAGCTCCCGCACCGACAGGGTTACTTTAATGGGCTGGGAAGCTTCGTGGCGCACTATCTGGCTCACCAGGGGGAACACAGTGCCCAAATTTTAGCCATTCTTGACCTGCACCAAGCGGCCGTTACTGACGCGACAAACCTTTTCTGGCGCAAGCAGCTCAACGAAATGGACTTGCGCACTTGGCAGGTGACCATCGACAAAGAGCAGAACCTGGCCACTATGCAGCCGGCCTATGATGCCCCGGTGCAAACCATGCTCACGGAGCATGAGCCTTATGCCGCGGCGCAAAGTCAACAGCTGCGCATGGCCGCCCAGATTGGGGATTTTCTGGATGGCAAGCCGAATGCCGCGTGGGAAGTTGATACTTGGCTTCAAATTAACGCCGAATACACCCGCCCTGGTCGAAAAGCCAGCGACCGCAACCGCCTGGTGGGGTTAGCTATGCTCGGGCTGACGCACTTTAGCGATAGCCTCGACGTTGACCAAACCAACTGGTGCTGGAACACGCTCCGCTCTTGCCTGGAGTTCAAGCTGGCAACCATGAATGACCACGAAATGAACGTGGTGTTTGATGAGCGTAACAACCTGTTTGATGAAGAGCATTTGTTTCAGTGCTTTTCGCTTCTGTATGGGTTTGCCCCCGACGAAACGGCAGAGCAATCGGCCCTGCTGCTATTGCTGCGCACGATAACCGCACCACTGTACGAGCACAAGCAGAAGTATCTCTTCTCTCACTTGCGAGGGGTTTTCTTCACCAAATACCCCGAGCTTCTGCCTACCATATGGGCCATTGTGGTTGAGCAGGCCCGGCAGGTCGCCACGGTGCGGGCGGCCGACAACTACCACCATATCAGCCGTGCTGACTCCGAAGCGGCCAAACTTGCCTCACTGACGACCTTGCTTGCGGGCCCAATACCAGCGGCAGCCATCGACCAGCTCTGCCCCCCTGCCTACGACCCTGAACTGCTGGTACGCGCCTTACTGCTAATTCCGCCGGCGACGAGCGTGCCCCTTCTTACTAGCTATTTCTTGCAGATGACGCACCTGCTGGTCGCAGACCTGAGCCTGCCGAAGCATCCCAGCTATTCCCGCGACCGGGACGAGGAGCGGAAATTTGGCATCAGCCAGCTGTTCAGTATCCGTACGGCTGTGGGTCAGATTATGCTTTTTAACGATACTGACTTGGCGAAAAGCCTACTGGAAACATTACTGCGTGGCTTAAATCAGCAACCAGTCGGGCGCTTCTCCACTGCGGATGAGTTTCTGGATTTTGTTAAAAATATTTTAACTCGCGTCATCATTGAGTTGGATTTGCTGGGGTCAACGTCAGCCAACGCCACCGAGCAAGCGAACAGAACGCAGCACTTCTGGCAGCTCTGGGAGCATCTCCTTTCGCTGTTGATTACCCCAGCGACGCTACCCCTCGCTCCTTTGGCCCTGCTGGATATTCAGTGGGAGCCGACGTTCACGCACTGGCAACCGTTTGAAACGGGCCAGACCTACTACCAGCGCGCAGTCCAACAATTTGGGCCCACTCACCTGCGCTCCTGGCTTAAAGTGCTGGCAACGGTGGGCAATAAAACAATGCTTCCTCAGGCGCTGCCGTCGTTGGTTGAGATATGCAGAAATCACCCCGAGCAAGTGGCCGCCTTATATCATCCGGGAGTAGCAGGCCTCTTCGTTGAGCGATTATTCCAGTATCACATGCGGGCCATCCAGCAACGGGATTACTACCTGACAAGCTTTATGTGGGTGCTAGATACAATGGTGAATTTTGGCTCCTCAACCGCTTACCTCGTGCGGGAGGATGCTGTTACTTTCAAAGGTAATTGAGTATGTTCTTAAATTGCTGAAGGAATTGAAGTCAAGAAAATACCTTGGTGGGACCTTGTGTAGCACTCAATAATCTGCTGCTAGGTGGTGTTATCCCGCATTCTGGCTTATAAAATCTATTACTTCACAAACAGGTAAGCTCGACCATAGTCGATGTGAGGGGCTAGAAAATAGATTTTATAAGCACTCATAGGACCTGCAAAAGGGGAAATGGTGCTTCTAGTGGCCTTATTAGCTACTTTTGAGATACTGTTTTAGGAGTTCGGAGCTTTTGCTTAGGCTTATAAAAACTATTAATAAGCCTTCTGGTTGCTCTAGAGGCTTGTTAGAGAAGTCCTTTATAGTAGAAAAAGGTAAAAAATTCTTTAAAAAGTGCAATCCCATTTTGTGCTTATTTAGACTCCCTTTTTTGTTGTTTTCGTTCGGGTATCGGCCTAAATCACCACTTTAAAAGCTTTTGTACTCCAGCTTCAACAAGCTTGTGAGTATTTTAAGTATTTAAGGTATTTGCAGGGGCCACAACTTTTTGTATCACAGCAACTTAAGCCGCTTCAGTAATAGGTTTTATAAGCGAGCTAATAGGTTTTATAAGCCAAGTAATAGGTCTCATAAGCGGACTAATAGGTTTTATAAGTCCAGCTAATAGCTTTCATAAGCTGATTAATAGAGCGTCCTTGCATAAGCTATTAATTCGCTGTCTGGGCCCAACTAATAGATTTTATAAGTCACTTCGGGTGCGGCCCCAGGAGCAGCCCGAAGCTGACGGCCCTGAACTAATAGGTTTTATAAGCCGAACTAATAGCTTTTATAAGTCTCGCGGAAAGCTCGCGCCCGGCTAACTAATAGCTTTCATAAGTCTAACTAATAGCTTTTATAAGCCGCCTTGGCCCTGCGCCAGTTCCTTGCTCATAGATTCAGGATTTGGCTCTATTAGTTTCCGATTTAAGCCGTATGTTTGCTTTGTATCACCCCAGTAGCTGCGTATGGCCGCGCCCGAATCCACCGTTCCGATTGAAATCCGGCAGCACAACGCGCTGACGACGGCCCGCTACGAGATGAGCGCCTGCGAGATGGACATCGTCTTTTCGCTGCTCTCCAAGCTCACCAAGCAGGATAAGGCCGGCACCATCTACGAAATCCGGGTGCAGGAGCTCATGGAGATGACCGGCCGCACCTGGAACTACAAGCAGCTGCTCGAATCCACCGAGAACCTCAACAGCCGCGTCTACCACATCGAGAACGGCAAGACCCTGTTGCAGGTGAGTCTGCTGGCCTCGGCGCTGTACCGCAAGGGCGAGGGCACCATTGAGCTGGAGATATCCGAGCGCATGCGGCCTTTCCTGATTGACCTGAAAAGCAACTTCACGTCCTACCGCTTGCAGGCCGCCTTCAGCTTGAGCAGCAAGTACGCCAAGCGCATCTACCAGCTGGCCTCGCAGTGGAAGGACATCGGGGAAACCAAGACCTACTCGCTGGACGAGTTCAAGGGCATGCTCAAGCTCAAGGACCCGGCCGGCAAGGAGCCCGAGCAGTACTCCCAGATTTCGGCCCTGCAGAAGTACGTGCTCGACGTGGCCACGAATCAAATCAACGAGCACACCGACCTGCGCATCAAGTACGAGCTCCTGAAAAAGGGCCGCTCCTACCAGAGCATCAAGTTCTACGTCAACACCCAGGTACCCCAGCAGCTGCCCATCCCCTTCGAGCTGGAAGCCGACGACGCCAAGGTGCAGCTGGCCCGCAAGCACCTTGAAACCTTAGGCATCGCCGAGCCCAAGCTGGTGCAGGACATTCTGCAGTCGTCCAAGCACGTGGATGCGCTGTTTGCCTTCATCTACAAGCTGAAAACCGATAAAATCAAGGCCACCAAGAACCCGGGCGGCCTGTTTTTGAAAATGCAGGGGCTGCGCTAACCTATATATTACTTAAGTGGGGAAAGGGCCCCTTCGTGCCTGCGGCTTATCGGCTGCGGAAACGAAGGGCCCCTGCATGTTGCTGGTTTGCCAAATGCTGTTGGAGTAGCAGCCGATTCTTCCCCTTGCGGATATGCTCGCCAAGCCCTCTACGGAGGAATTGCTAGCGTCTGGCCAAGCAAGGAGCCTACGCTACCGGTCTTGTTGCTCCTCCAAAGACCGGCCCAACGAGTTCCGAAAGCCTGAGTGAACACTCTTAAGGCTAATCAGTATTAAGGCGTACTAAAAATATTTTTAGATTGGTCTAAATTTCGTTCTTTTGCCTAAACTTATCCTTGCTCCTATGCGGCTGCACACGTACGTAACAGGACCGGGACTGCGCCGCAGCGCGGTGGCCGCAGCGGCGCTGGGGTTCATGCTAGCCTCGTGCGAGCTGATTTTTCCCGCTGCCCCAGCCGACGACGCCGTGCTGGACGGCCCCGTAGCAGGCCTTACGCCCGAGCAGCACGCGCAGTTTCTGCGCGGAGACGTAGCCTTCAACGACGAGGTATTCACCTCCCGCACGGGCCTGGGGCCGGTCTTCGTAGCCGCGAGCTGCGGCAGCTGCCACGCCGGCGACGGCAAGGGCCACCCGTCAACCACGCTCACGCGTTTCGGACAGGTGGACAGCACCGGCAACTTGTTTCTGGCCCGCGGCGGCCCGCAGCTGCAGCACCGGGCCTTGCCGGGCTTTCAGCCTGAGCAGCTGCCGGCCGGGGTGGCGCACAGCCGCTTTACCCCCCCGGCCAACACGGGCCTGGGCTTTCTGGACGCGGTGCCAGACCAAACCCTGCTGGCCCTGGCCGACCCGCAGGACGCGGACGGCGACGGCATCAGCGGCCGGCCCAACTGGATTCAGGCCCCGGGCTACGTCACCGAGCGCCCCGTCACCCGCACCCGGGGCGGGCGGCACCTCGGGCGCTTCGGCAAAAAAGCGGCTGCCTACGACTTGCTGCACCAAACGGCCACGGCCTACAACCAGGACATGGGCATCGTCTCCAGCTACGAAGCCCGGGACGCCCACAGCGGCCAGCTGGCGGATCCCGAAGTCAGCAACCAAACCGTGCTGGACGTGGTGGCCTACCTGAAACTGCTCAAAACGCCCGTGCAGCGCGAACCGCGCCACCCGGACGTGCTGGCCGGCCAGCAGCTGTTTCTGCGCATCGGCTGCGGCAAGTGCCACACCCCGGAGCTAACCACAGGCGCGTCGCCCGTTGCGGCCTTGGCCCACCAAACGGTGCGCCCCTACACGGACCTGCTGCTGCACGACATGGGCCCGGGCCTCAACGACGGCTACACCGAAGGCACCGCCGCCCCGGCCGAGTGGCGCACCCCGGCGCTGTGGGGCCTGGGGCTGTCGCCCAATTCGCAGGGCGGCAGCTACTTTCTGCTCCACGACGGGCGCGCCCGCAGCTTCGAAGAAGCCATTCGCCAGCACGGCGGGGAAGGACAAGCCAGCCGCCAGCAGTTTGAGGGGCTGTCCGCCGAGCAGCAGCGGCAGCTGGTGCGTTTTCTCCAGAGCCTGTAACCCCTACCCCATGGACCGACGTGAATTCGTGCGCCGCGGCTGCGCCGCCTGCGCGGGCGTCACCCTGCTCGCCCCGCTGTTGCAGGGCTGCGCCGCGACCCGCTACGCCACCGGCACGCTCCACCGGGACGGGCTGTTGCTCGACGCCAGCGAGTTTCTGGCCCCGGACGGCACGCTGCGCCCCTACGTGGTAGTGCGCCACGAAGCGCTGCACTTCCCCATCTGCGTGTTCCGCTTCAGCGACGCGGACTACGCGGCCCTGTGGATGCAGTGCGCCCACCTCGGGGCCGAGCTGCAGGTCAGCGGGCAGGCGCTGCAGTGCCCGGCCCACGGCAGCGAATACGACAACCGCGGGGTAGTCACCAACGGCCCGGCCGACCAAAACCTGCGGCGCTTCCCGGTGCAGGTCGCGGCCCACCGCCTCTTCATCGACCTGCGCGCCACCTCATGAAGCACCTTTTCGCCCTTTTGCTGCTGGCCGGGGCCCTGCCCGCCGCGGCGCAGATCGACCCTGTGCTGCTGCGCCGCGTGCCGCGCGACACGAGCCGGCTGCAGCTGAACATGGACGCGGTCTACAACCGCCCCTTCGCGCAGCCCGGGCGCCTGCCCGTGGCCCTGGGCGGCTACGTGGAGGCCAACTACCAGTACGCCGCCACGGACGGGGTAAGCGAGGGCCACCAGTTCCAGATGCGGCGGCTCACGCTCTTCATCTCCAGCAGCATCGCCCAGCGCATCAAGTTCCTGACCGAAATCGAGTTCGAAGACGGCACCAAGGAAATCAGCCTCGAATTTGCCTCCGTCGATTTCGAGTTCAGCCCCTTGCTCAACGTGCGCGGCGGGGTGGTGATGAACCCCATCGGCGCCTTCAACCAAAACCACGACGGGCCGAAGTGGGAATTCGTGGACCGGCCGGTAGCGGCTACGCAGCTGCTGCCGGCTACCTGGAGCAACGTGGGCGCGGGCCTCTACGGCAAGAAGTTCGGCGAGACCTGGGTGGTCGCCTACGAGGCGTACCTGACCAACGGCTTCGACGACCAGATCATCTCCAACGCGGAAAACCGTACCTTCTTACCAGCCAGCAAGCGCAACCCCGACCGCTTCGAGGAAAGCTTCAACGGGGTGCCCCTGCTGACCACCAAAGCGGCGCTGCGGCACCGGCGCGTGGGCGAAGTAGGGCTCTCGTACATGGGCGGGATCTACAACAAATTCGAGGACGACGGCCTACGGTTGGATAGCCGCCGCGGCGTGCAGGTATGGGCGCTGGATCTGGCAACCACCGTGCCCGGGAGCCGCACCGCGGTGACGGGCGAATGGGCCTGGGTGCGGGTTAACATTCCCGAAGCGTACTCGCCCCAGTACGGCCGGCACCAGGCCGGCGGCTTTGTGGATGTGGTGCAGCCGGTATTGCGCGGCACGCAGCTGGGCTTTGCGAAGGCGGTGCTCAACGCCGCCCTGCGCCTGGAATACGTGGACTGGAACCGCGACCGGTTCGCCGAAACCGGGGGGCGCATCGGCGAGGAAGCGCTGTGCGTGGTGCCCGCCGTGAGCTGGCGCCCGACGGCCCAGACCGTCATCCGCCTCAACTACCGCCGGCAGTGGGACCGGGATTTTTTGGGCAACCCGCCGGCCCGCACGGCCGCGGTGCAGCTGGGATTTTCCTCGTACTTCTAAGCCGAGCCCCGGCCCAAATAAAAGGGCAGGAACGGCGGTTTTCTGTGGGCGGCCCCGGTTCGCGAGCGAGCCCAGCTTCTGAAGCAGGGTGCTGTTTCCTATCCAATAGAGCCCCCTTAGGTATCGGGCCGTTGCAACAGTGGGGAAACTTAATACCTGCCCACAGCTGTTTTTCCAGTACCGTGCCTGCATCCGCGTGGCCCGCCGCCTGACTGGTGCTTCCACATCCCATACCCCGACCGGTCCAGCAAAGAATTGTGTTCTGCGCATATCCTTTCGCCGTCGCCTGCGTATGTTTGCACCACCCCGCCCATAAGCGATGCGCTTTTTCTCCGTCTTTTTTGCGCTGTACCTAGCCATTCTGGCTTGCCTGCCCTGTGCCGACGCGGCGCCGGTGCCGGTGGATGGCGCGCGGAGCTTTGTCAGCGCCGGGGAGCACAAACCGGCGGCCCACGAGCAATTGGATTGGTGCTCGCCCCTGTGCCAGTGCCACTGCTGCTCGGGCACGTCCCTGCCCTCGGCCACGGGAACGGCCCTGCCGCTGCCGGCCGTACCCGTTGCGGCGGCGCAGTGCTTTGCCCGGCTTTTGCCCCCGGCCCCGCAGCAGCGGGCGGGTAGCATCTGGCAACCCCCCCAAGCCTAGTTTCCTGTTCCATCCGGCTCTCGTTAGCCGGGCGCGGGCACGCTGCTGTGTCCGCGCCCGGCTAACGTGTGACGTCCGTGCGCGTCCCCGCCGCGGCCCCGTTGAGCCCGTCTCCGGCGCCCCTTTCCAGGATTTCTAGTCTTACCCCAGCCAGCATGTTTGACCGGCTCATTCATTTTTCCATTCACAACAAACTCATCATCGGGATCCTGACCCTGGCCTTGATTGCCTGGGGCGGCTACTCGTTGAGCCGGCTGCCGATTGACGCGGTGCCCGACATCACCAACAACCAGGTCGTGGTGTACACGGTGGCCCCTTCGCTGGCCGCCGGCGACATCGAGCGGCTGGTTTCCTTTCCTATCGAACAGAGCGTAGCCACCATTCCCGAGCGGAAGGAAGTGCGCTCCTTTTCCCGCTTTGGCCTCTCGGTCGTGACCATCGTCTTCGAGGATGACGTCGATATTTACTGGGCCCGCCAGCAGATAGCCGAGCGCCTGCGCGAGGCGGAGAGCCAAATACCCGCCGGCATCGGCCAGCCGGAACTGGCGCCCGTGAGCACCGGCCTGGGCGAGATTTACCAGTACCTGGTACGCCCCAAGCCCGGCTACGAGAAAAAGTACGACGCCCGGGAGCTGCGCACGATTCAGGACTGGATTGTGCGGCGGCAGTTGCTGGGCACGCCCGGCGTGGCCGACGTGACCTCTTTCGGCGGGCTGCTCAAGCAATACGAAATTGCCCTCGACCCCACGCGCCTGCGTTCGCTAAACGTAACGGTGGATCAGGTTTACCAAGCTGTTTCACGCAACAACCAGAACGCCGGCGGGGCTTACCTCGACCAGAAGCCCACGGCTTACTTCATCCGCACCGAAGGCTTGGCCGAAAACGCCGCCGACCTGGGCAACATCGTGGTGCGCAACACCCAGGGCGGCCTGCCCGTGCTGGTGCGCGACGTGGCCGACGTCCGGCTGGGCTCGGCGGTGCGCTACGGGGCCATGACCCGCAACGACGAGGGCGAAGTCACCGGCGGCATCGTGCTCATGCTCAAGGGCGCCAACGCCAACGAGGTCATCAAAGCCGTCAAGGCGCGCATGGCCACGGTGGAGAAGTCGCTGCCGGAAGGCGTGGCCATCGACGTGTACCTGGAGCGCTCCGACCTGGTGGGCCGCGCCATCAACACGGTCACGACGAACCTCATCGAAGGGGCACTCATCGTCATTTTCGTGCTGGTGCTGTTTTTGGGCAACCTGCGCGCCGGTCTGGTCGTGGCCTCGGTCATTCCGCTGGCCATGCTCTTTGCCATCAGCCTGATGCGGGTGTTTGGCGTCTCAGGCAACCTGCTCTCGCTCGGGGCCATCGACTTCGGGCTGGTCGTGGACGGGGCCGTCATCATCGTGGAAGCCATCGTGCACCGCCTGCACGCCGGGCACGCGCCGGGCCACGCCGCGAACGGCAAGCTGACCCAAGATGAAATGAACGAGGAAACCTACCAGGCAGCTTCGCAGATTCGCTCTTCGGCCGCCTTTGGCGAAATCATCATCCTCATCGTGTACCTGCCCTTGCTGGCGCTGGCCGGCATCGAGGGCAAGATGTTCAAGCCCATGGCCCAGACCGTGGCCTTTGCCATCATCGGCGCCTTCATCCTGAGCTTGACGTACGTGCCGATGATGTCGGCGCTGGCCCTGAGCCGCAACACCAAGCACAAGCGCAACATCTCCGACCGCATGATGAGCTGGCTGGAAGCGCGCTACCGCCCCGTACTGGAGTGGGCCCTGCGCCGCAAAGCGCTGGTGCTCGGCACGGCCGTGGCGCTGTTTGCCGGGTCTCTGCTGCTGTTTCGCACGTTGGGCGGGGAATTTATTCCGCAGCTCTCGGAAGGCGACTTTGCCATTGAGATGCGCACGCTCACCGGCTCGTCGCTGAGCTACACCGTGGACAAAAGCCAGCAGGCCGGCGGCATCCTCAAAAAGCAATTCCCTGAAGTGAAAGAGGTGGTCGCCAAAATCGGGGCCGCCGAAATTCCCACCGACCCCATGCCGGTGGAAGCGGCCGACGTGATGGTGATTCTGGAAAAAGACCAGAGCAAATGGACCTCGGCCAGTAACCGGGAAGAGCTGGCCGAGAAAATGGCCGAGGCCTTGAGCGTCATTCCTGGGGTGACCTTCGGCTTTCAGCAGCCCATCCAGATGCGCTTCAACGAGCTCATCAGCGGCGCCAAGCAGGACGTGGTGCTCAAAATCTACGGCGAGGACCTGCAGCAGCTGGCCCGTTACGCCGAGCAGGCTGCCCGCCTGGTACGGCAAGTAGAAGGGGCCGAAGACGTGTACGTGGAGCAGGTCACCGGCTTGCCCCAAATCGTGGTCAAGCTCGACCGCAACCGCCTGGCCCGCTTCGGGCTGAACGCCGAGGACGTGAACCGCACGGTGCAAACGGCTTTCGCCGGGCAGAGCGCCGGGCAACTCTTCGAACAGGAGCGCCGCTTCGACGTGGTGCTGCGCCTGGCGCCCGAGCTGCGCCAGAACATCACGCAAGTGCGGCAGTTGCTCATCGCTACGCCCAGCGGCGAGCAGGTGCCGCTGGAGCAGGTGGCCACGGTCAGCCTGCAGGAAGGGCCCAACCAGATCCAGCGCGACGACGCGCAGCGCCGCATCACGGTGGCCTTCAACGTGCGCGGCCGCGACGTGGAGAGCGTGGTGCAGGAGCTGCAGGGCAAGGTGGAGCAACAACTCAAGTTCGCCCCGGGCTACTACACCACCTACGGCGGGCAGTTCGAAAACCTGCGCGAGGCCACCCAGCGGCTAAGCATCGCCGTGCCCGTGGCCCTGACACTGATTTTCGTGCTGTTGTTCTTCACGTTCAAGTCCTTGAAGCAGTCCATCCTCATTTTCACGGCCATTCCGCTCTCGGCCATCGGCGGGGTATTGGCCCTCTGGCTGCGCGGCATGCCCTTCAGCATCTCGGCCGGGGTGGGCTTCATTGCCTTATTCGGCGTAGCCGTGCTCAACGGCATCGTGCTCATCGGCTACTTCAACCAGCTCAAGGAAGAAGGCCACACGGACCTTTACCGGCGTATTCTGGAAGGCACGCAGGTGCGCCTGCGGCCGGTGCTGATGACGGCTACCGTGGCCTCGCTGGGCTTTTTACCGATGGCTCTGTCCCAGTCGGCCGGGGCCGAGGTGCAGCGCCCGCTGGCTACCGTCGTCATCGGCGGGCTGGTCACGGCCACGCTGCTGACCCTGCTGGTGCTGCCGGTGCTCTACGCCCTGTCGGAGCGCAAGTCCAAACCAACGGGAGAAGAAAAGCCGCGGCCGACGGCGGCCGTACCCGTTGCGGTGCTGCTGCTCGTGCTGGGTGGTTTGCTCGCCGCGGTACCGGCTCGGGCGCAAGGGCCGCTTACATCCACGCAGGCCGTGGGGCAGGCGCTGCAGGCCAACGGCACGGTGCAGGCCGCCCAACGCTCCCTGGAAGCCCAACAGGCCCTGCGCCGGACTTCCTTTGACGTGGGCCGCACCACGGTGCTGGGCACCTACGGGCAGGTCAACTCCCCGCTTTCGGACAACGTGCTCAGCATCGGCCAGTCGCTGGCCCTGCCGGGCTACTACAAAGCCCAGGCGGGGTTGAGTCAGGCCCAGATTGGGGGCCGGGAGCAGCAGCTGGCCCAGGTACAGGCCGAGCTGCGCCGGCAGGTGCGCCTAAGCTACGAGCGGGCCGTACACGCCCGCCACCGCCTGCGCACGCTGCGCGGGCAGGACAGCATCTACACCGAGTTCCTGCGCGCCGCGCAGCTGCGCTTCAAAGCCGGCGAGGTGGCCCGCCTGGAACCGGCCAACGCTCTGATTCAGCAGGGCGAGACGCAAAACCTGCTCATCCAGGCCCGGGCCGACTACGCCATTGCCCAGCGCCAGCTGCAGGCCTTGCTGCAAACCACGCAGCCCGTCGCCATTGCCGATAGTGTCCTGCGCCTGCTGCCCGCTCCCGGAGCAGCGGTGGACACGGCGGTACTGGCCGCCACGCCCCAGGCCCGGGTACTGCAGCAGCAGATTGCCGAGCGCCGGGCCGAAACCCGCGTGGAGCAGGCCCAGGGGCTGCCGCAAGTGACGATAGGCTACACCAACCAGTCGCTGCGGGGCACCTACGAGGTGGACGGGCAGGCCACGACCTACGGCACCGGCGACCGGTTCCAGAGCGTGCAGGCCGGCGTGGCCATTCCGCTGCTGCGCGGCCCCCAGAAGGCCCGGGTGCAGGCGGCCAAGCTGCAGGAGCAGGTCGCCACGACCACCTACCAGCGCTACCAGGCCGAAGCCGCTGCCCAGCTCGATGAGCTGCGTCTGCGCCTACAGGAGCAGCAGCGCCGGGTGCAGTTTTACGAGCAAACCGGCCTGCCCCAATCGGCTGTCATCGTGCGTCTGAGCCAACTGGCCTATAAAGCCGGGGAAACTACCTACTCCGAGCTGCTGCTCAACCTGGAGCGCGCCCTGAGCGTGCGCACGGCCTACCTCGACGCCGTACTGGCCTACAATCAAACCGCCATCGACCTGGACTACCTGCTGGGCACGGCAGCCCGGTAATCTCTTCTCCCTGATATCAATTCCATGAATAAGATTGCATCCCTGGTACTGCTGCTTGGCCTGACCCTGGCCGGCTGCGGTGCCGACAAGAAAGAAAGCGCGGACGCGGAAACTACCGCGCCCGAAGGCAAAGAAGCCGGCGGTGAAGCGGCAGGCGAAGAAGCCTCCGACGTGGTGACCCTCTCCCCGGCCGAGCAGCAGGCCGCCGGTCTGAAAACCGCCCGCCTGGCCGACCGGCCGATGGGCGCGGGCCTGGCCGTGACGGGCACGCTGGACGTGCCGCCGGAAAGCGCCGTCAATATCACGGCCCCGCTGGGGGGCTTCGTGGAGAACACCGAGCTGCTGCAGGGGGCCCGCGTGCGCAAGGGCGAAGTGCTGGCCACTATCCGCAACCCGGAGTTCGTGACGCTGCAGCAGGACTACCTCGAAACCCGCGCCCGCCTGGAATACGCCCGCACCGAGCTGGCCCGCCAGAAGGAGCTGTATGAGCAGGAGGTTGCGCCCCAGAAAAACTACCAGCGCGCCCAGGCCGACTACCGGGCCCTGCAGGTGCAAACCAACGCCCAAGCTGCCCGGCTGCGGCTGGCGGGCTTGCCCGTAGGTGGGCGAATCGTCACCACGGCCAGCCTCCGCGCCCCGCGGGCCGGCTTCGTGCGGGCCGTGAACGTGACGGTGGGCCAGGCCGTGACGGCCACCGACGCGCTGTTTGAAATCGTGGACCCCGAGCACCTGCACGTCGAGCTGACCGTGTTTGAGCGCGACGTGGCCCGCGTGCAGAAGGGCCAGCTGATTCGCTTCACCCTGGCCAGCGACTCCACCGGCTCCCGCCGGGAGCGCACGGCCCGGGTGTACCTCGTCGGCAAAGCCATTGGCGAAGACCGCACCGTGCGCGTGCACGGCCACCTCGACCAGGAAAACGACCCCGCGCTGCTGCCTGGCCTCTACGTGCGGGCCATGATTGAAACCGGCCGCACCCAGGCCCCCACGCTACCTGACGCGGCCCTGGTGCGCTTCGAGGGCAAGAACTTCGCCTTTGCCGTGGATTCGCCCGGCCGCTATCGGATGGTACCCGTCACGCTGGGCCGCAGCGAGGATGGCTTCACGGAAATCACCCTGCCCAAGGAAGTAGCCGCTACCAGCACCTTCGTCACGGAGGGAGCGTATTCGCTGCTGGCCAAGATGAAAAACGCCGAGGAGGAAGAATAGCCCCCGGCCGGCAAACGCCGTTCACAGCCCGTTACTCCAACCGATGAGCTACCTACAGCCCTTGTTCCTCTTCTTTCTCGCCGGCCTCTGTGAAATCGGGGGCGGCTACCTGATGTGGCAATGGCTCAAGGCTGACCGCCCGGCCTGGATGGGGCTGTTGGGGGCCGTGCTGCTGGTCGTGTACGGGTGGGTGGCCACCTGGCAGTCCACTTCCTTCGGCAAAACCTACGCCGTGTACGGCGGCGTTTTCGTCGTCATGTCCATTGCCTGGGCCTGGTACTTCGATGGCTTCCGGCCCGACCGGTACGATGTGCTGGGCGGGACCGTCGTGCTGCTGGGCCTGGCCGTTATCCTGTTCTGGCCCCGTTCGTAACTCGTATGCTGGAACTCCTCACCGGTGCTTTGGTGCTCAGCTTGCTGCACGCCGCCATTCCCAACCACTGGGCCCCGGTGCTGGCCGTGGCGCGGGCCGAAGGCTGGCCCCTGCGGCGGGCGGTGGGCGTGACGCTGGTAGCCGGGCTCGCCCACGTCCTGAGCACGGTGGGCATCGGGCTGGTCCTGGGCTTGCTGGGCTGGCGGCTTTCGGCCCGCTTCGCGCAGTTTGCCGGCTGGGTGGCCCCGTTGCTGCTTATCGTCATCGGGCTGCTCTACGCTTTTTCCGGCCCCGGCCACACCCACCCCGACCCCCGGCCACTCCGCCAACGCCCGCCGCGCCGCCGCGTGGTGCTGGGGCTGGCGGCCACCATGTTTCTGGCTCCCTGTCTGGAAATCCAGACGTTTTTTCTGGCCGCCGGCACCCACGGCCCGGCCGCGCTGGCCCTGCTCATGAGCGTGTACCTGCTGGCCTCCGTATCGGCCATGTGCGTGCTGGTGGCGCTGGCCCACCGCAGTCTGCGGCGCCTGAACCTCGACGGGCTGGCCCGGCACGAGCGCCAGCTGACCGGCGCAGTGCTCGTGCTGGTGGGCGTGGCCGGCTTTTTCGTGGACTGGTAGCCCCGGCTGGCCGTCCCTGCATTACTTACCCTGACATTCCCTTTTCCTATGCCCGACCCTACTTCCCCCAATACCAACGAAGAGCTGAACACGGCCAAGCAGGCCAAGCTCGAAAACGTGGGCGCGCTCAGCCGCGACCAGCTCACGCCCGAAGCCGCTGCCGCGCCCGAAGGCCACGACGTGCCCGGCCATGACCACGCCGGCCACGACCATCCCGCCGGCAAGCGCGTGGTGGACCTGGCGGGCAAGGCCGCCGACGAGCACGCCGGCCACGACCACGCCGGCGGCGACGACCACGACCACGGCCCCGTGGGCGCGAACCCTTACCTCTGGCCTGGCGTGGCCCTGGTCTTGCTGCTGGGCGGCATCGCGCTGGATTACTATAAAGTGGGCTTTTTCACCGGCTACGTACGCCTGGCCTGGTACGGCGTGGCCTTCCTGCTGGTCGGGTGGAAAGTCATTCGCTCGGCTGTGCTCAGCATTCCCAGCGGCAACATCTTCAACGAGTTTCTGCTCATGAGCATCGCCACGCTCGGGGCCTTTGCCATCGGCGAGTACCCGGAAGGCGTGGCCGTGATGCTGTTCTACACCGTGGGCGAGCTGTTTCAGGACGCGGCCGTGAACCGGGCCAAGCGCAGCATCCGGGCCCTGCTCGAAATTCAGGCGACCGAAGTCACCGTGCTGCGGGACGGCCAGTCGCTGGTGCTCGACCCCAAAGCCGTGCAGCTGGGCGACGTGATTGAGGTGCGGCCGGGCGAGAAAGTGGCCCTCGACGGCACGCTGGCGAAAGGTCCGGCTTCGTTCAACACGGCCGCCCTCACCGGCGAGTCGGCTCCGCAGACCAAGCAGACGGGCGAGGTGGTGCTGGCCGGCATGATAAACCAGGAAAGCCTGGTGCAGGTGCTGGTCACGGCCACCTACCAGGATACCAAGCTGGCCAAGATTCTGGCCATGGTGCAGGACGCGGTGGGCCGCAAGGCCAAAACCCAGCAGTTCATCACCAAGTTCGCCAAGGTCTACACGCCCATCGTGGTGCTGCTGGCCGTGCTGCTGGTGCTGGTTCCTTACTTCGTGGTCGATGACTACGTGCTGCGCACCTGGCTCTACCGGGCCTTGGTGTTCCTGGTGATTTCCTGCCCCTGCGCCTTGGTCATCAGCATTCCGCTGGGCTACTTCGGGGGCATCGGCGCGGCCTCGAAAGCGGGTATCCTCTTTAAGGGCTCGAACTTCCTGGACGTGATGCGCGAGCTGGATACGGTCGTTATGGACAAGACCGGTACGCTTACCCAGGGGGTGTTTGCCGTGCAGCAGGTGCAGCCCGCCGCCGGCATGGACGCGGCCCAGATGCTGCGCCTGGTGGGGGCGCTGGAAGTTAAATCCACCCATCCCATTGCCAAAGCCGTGGTGCTGCACGTCGGCGCGGCGGCGGCGGGCGTGCCCGTGGAAAACGTGGAGGAAATCAGCGGCCACGGCCTGCGGGGCCGGGTGGAGGGCCGCGACGTGCTGGCCGGCAACACCAAGCTGCTCACCAAATTCAACGTAGCCTACCCGGCCGAAGTAGACCAGGTGTTTGACAGCATTGTGGTGGCCGCCATTGATGGCCAGTACGCCGGCTACCTCACCGTGGCCGATGCGCCCAAGGCGGACGCTTTGCAAACCGTGCAGGAGCTGCGGGCCGACGGTATCACTAAAATCGTGATGCTCTCCGGCGACAAGGACAGCATCACCCAGCGCGTGGCCAAGGAGTTGGGCATTGACGAGGCCCACGGCGGGCTACTGCCCGAAGACAAGGCCCGCTACGTGCAGGAGTACAAGGACGCGGGCCGCAAGCTGGCCTTCGTGGGCGACGGCGTGAACGACGCGCCCGTGGTGGCCCTGGCCGACGTGGGCATTGCCATGGGTGGACTGGGCTCGGACGCCACCATTGAAACCGCCGATGTGGTGATTCAGACCGACCACCCCAGTAAGATTGCCACCGCCCGGCGCATTGCCCGCGCCACCCATTCGGTGGTGTGGCAGAATATCTGGCTGGCCTTTATCGTGAAGGGCATCGTGCTCGTGCTCGGGGCCGGCGGCCTGGCTACGATGTGGGAAGCCGTGTTTGCCGACGTGGGCGTGGCCCTGCTGGCTATCCTCAACGCGGTGCGCATTCAGCGCATGGACTACGCCACGCCGGGCACGGGCGGCCCGGCGCCGGCTGGCCCTACCGTTTCACCCGCACAAGCAACCCAGTCATGAGCGGTTCCCACGGCATGAGCGGCAGCGCCGCCTCGCGCAACAAGCGCGCCCTGACCATCGTCTTTTTCACGACGCTGGCCTACCTGGTGGCGGAAGTCATCGGCGGCTGGTGGACCGGCAGCCTGGCCTTGCTGGCCGACGCGGGCCATATGCTCACCGACGTGGCCGGGGTGGGCCTGGCCCTGCTGGCCATTCGTTTCGGCGAGAAGCCGGCCACGCCCGAGCGCACCTACGGCTACTACCGCTTCGAGATTCTGGCTGCCCTCACCAACGCGGTGGTGCTGATTCTGATTTCGCTCTACATCCTCTACGAGGCCTATTTCCGCTTCCTGAACCCACCCAAGGTGGAAAGCACCACCATGATGTGGGTGGCCGGCGTGGGCATGCTGGTCAACCTCTACGGCGTGTACCTGCTGCGCAAAAGCTCGGGCGAGAGCCTAAATATGAAGGGCGCCTACTTCGAGGTGCTCAGCGACCTGCTTACGTCCGTGGGCGTGATAATCGCGGGCGCTATCATGCTCACCACGAAGTGGTACTACGCCGACCCGCTGCTCTCAGCCGGCATCGGCCTGTTCATTCTGCCCCGCACCTGGGCCCTGCTCAAAGAGTCGGTGGCCGTGCTGCTGGAAGGCACCCCGGCCGATGTGAATCTGGAAGCCCTGCGCCAGGGCCTGCTGGCCGAGCCGGGCGTGGCGGCCGTGCACGACCTGCACGCCTGGGTGCTCACCTCCGGGGTCAACGCCCTGAGCGTCCATGTCGTGCTGGCCGAAGGTGCCCAGCACGACGACGTGCTGGCCCGCGCCCATGCCTACGTAACGGGCAAGCACGCCGTACAGCACGCCACCATCCAGGTGGAGCGCGGCGACTTCGCCCGGCACGAAACGCACCTGTAAGTACTTTCTGGCTACTTTTTCACCTTAACCTGCTCCGGCTCATGTCTGCTTCTTCCTACGACGTTCTCATCATCGGCTCCGGCCCCGGCGGCTACATCGCGGCCGTGCGCTGCGGCCAGCTGGGCCTGAAAACGGCCATCATCGAAAAATATCCCACCCTGGGCGGCACCTGCCTCAACGTGGGCTGCATCCCCAGCAAGGCGGTACTCGAATCCACCGAACTCTACCACAAAGCCACGGCGCAGTTTGCCGAGCACGGCATTGCCGCCGACAACCTGCGCGCCGACCTGCCGCGCATGATGGAGCGCAAGGATAAGGTGGTAAGCAAGGTGTGCGACGGGGTAGTGTACCTGATGAAGAAAAACAAGGTGGACATCCTCCACGGCGTGGCCTCGTTCGTGGATGCCACCACCGTGCGCGTCGTGCCAACGGACGGGGGCAGTGGGGAAGAGCAGCGGCTCACGGCTAAGAACATCATCATCGCCACCGGCTCCAAGCCCAGCACCTTGCCTTTCATCACCCTAGATAAGGAGCGCGTCATCACCAGCACGGAGGCCCTGGCGCTACGCGAGCTGCCCAAGCACCTGATTATCGTGGGCGGCGGCGTTATCGGCCTGGAGTTGGGGTCGGTGTACGCCCGGCTGGGTAGCAAAGTATCGGTCGTGGAATATACCGACGCCATTATTCCGAGCATGGACCGCACCCTGGGCAAGGAGCTGCTGCGCTCCCTCAAAAAGCAGGGCCTGGAATTTTACCTCTCCCACAAGGTCACGGCCGTAACACGGGAAGGGGAGACGGTGAAGCTGACGGCCACTCCGGCGGCCGGCGGGGCCGACCTGCAGCTGGAAGGCGACTACTGTCTGGTATCGGTGGGCCGCCGGCCCTACACCGACGGCCTGAACCTGGCCGCGGCCGGGGTGGAGGTAGACGAGAAAGGCCGGGTGAAAGTCAACGACGAGCTGCAAACCAACGTGCCCGGCATCTGGGCGCTGGGCGACGTGGTGCGCGGGGCCATGCTGGCGCACAAGGCCTCTGATGAGGGCGTGTTCGTGGCCGAGCGGATTGCGGGCCAGAAGCCGCACGTCAACTACCTGCTCATTCCCAACGTGGTGTACACCTGGCCCGAAGTGGCCGGCGTGGGCTACACCGAAGAGCAGTTGAAGGAGCAGGGCCTGGCCTATAAGTCGGGCTCGTTTCCGTTCAGCGCCTCCGGCCGGGCCCTGGCCGGGGCCGATACCGAAGGGCTGGTAAAAGTGCTCACCGCCGCCGACACCGATGAAATCCTGGGCGTCCACATGATAGGAGCGCGCATTGCCGACATCGTAGCCGAAGCGGTGGCCGTGATGAGCTTTCGCGGGGCGGCCGAAGACGTAGCCCTGATGTCGCACGCCCACCCTACCTACGCCGAAGCCTTTAAGGAAGCCTGCCTCAACGCCTCGGGCCTGGGGGCCCTGAATATGTAACCCTGCTACTGATGCTCCATATCCTGCGTTGCTCGCTCTTGGTTGCCGCTCACGGCCGTTGCTTCCGTTTCGGCGGGGCGCGGCTACTGGCGGCCCTGCTCATGGCCCTGGCCGTGAGCGGCTGTACTTCCGAGCCCGACGATTCGGCGACGCACGAAGCCGAAATCCATGGCACGGCCAAGCCCGCTCCGGCTTCAGCCACGGCGGCTGCCCCCCTGAATCTGGCCGACTCCCTGCAGTTCATGGTACGCGAGTTGGATGCGGTGCGCCGACTTGGCTGCTGGGACGAGGACTTTGCCGCCCTCATGGCCGTGCACCACGCCGGGGCCCAGCGCCTGGCAGCCGTGCAACTCTCGCGGGGCAAAGACTCGACCTTGCGCGCAATGGCTCAGCAGGTGCTCAAAAGCCACGAAAAGGATACCCATGTACTCGCTCTGGCTTTGAAGCGCGAACCGCCCGCCGGGCAGGAGTACCGACCGGGCAACCGCAAAGACCCCTTCGTGCGGCGCATCACGGCGGCACTGGCTCCCCTGCGTCAGCTGCCGGTGCTAGCCGGCAGCCCGGATGCCGACTTTGCCACGCTTATGGCGCTGCACCACCGCAGCGGCGTGGCCCTGGCCCAGGCGGAGCTGGCGTTTGGCCGCAACGCCGAGCTGCGGGAGGCCGCCCGGCGCATCGTACGCGACCAACAGCCGGAAATCAAGCAGTTTCAGCGCTGGCTGCAAACGCATCCCACCCTTACTCCCTAAGTTTCATTCGCTATGCACACCGCAAAAATTGACCTCACGCTGACCCCCACCGGCCGGCATTTGGCCTTTTCCAAAGAAATGCTGGAAGTGGCCCACGTTTTCCGCCGCGTGGGCGGAGAGGCCGGGCCTTGGCAGCGGGTGGCCGTCAACGCCCGTTCGCCCTACCACGACCAGGATGCATTCGCCCCCGGTACCCAACTGGAATACTACGTGCAGCACGAAAGCCAGCAGGGGGAGCAGGAAGCCCGCAGCCACATAGTTGGCACGACAGTCCAGTAAATTCTGAACCAGCAGCCAGGCAGCCGCTGTTACAGGCGCATGTGTGAACACCACAAACCCGTCCATAAGCTGCAACGCTTCTTCCTGTATGTACTCGCTGGAATGCTGGTCATCAGCACGCAGTTGTAGCCTCTGCCGGCGTTGCGTTAATTGGGCGGGCACCACCTGGCTGAGCCACCGACCCTATGCTCAACTTCCGTCTCCCTTCCCACCTACGCCCGTACTACCGCGCTGAGCTGCAGGCTGCCCGCGCCGCTGCTGGCCGCCACAACATGGCTGCGGCCTTCGCCCACCTCGAACGCGCCCACGTTCTGGGCCAGCGCTGGGCGCTGCCGCACACCCACACGCACCTGCTGATGCTGCGCCACGGCCTGCGCACCCGCGACGGGCGCGAAATCCTGGGCCAGCTCGTGCGCCTCATCGGCGGCTTTCCGCTCTCGCTTTTCGGCCGCATCCCCACCGGCAACACCGGTGGGGCTAATGTGCCGGCGGAGCAGTCCATGCCCATCCCAGCTGATTTACAGGCCATTCTCGCCCGGAGCGCTATTTCCTGACCTTCACGCCAAATAGGCGCTACCTAAGTATTGAGGGTGTTGTTAAACAAATAGGGTAAAACCTCCGAGTCCATGGCTAAAAGGGGTTCTTCTTCCCAAAGGGCGGATTTACACGCTAAGCACTTTTTAGCTTCTGGGCGTAATTGTAGACGGTGCCATAGGCCAGGTCTAACTGCTTGATGACTTGATTCATAGATAAGCCATTGCGCAGAAGCTGCGCAATGGCCTCCTGCTTAGACTGGGCCAGTGGCGGCCGGGCCACATGCTTGCCCTGGGCTTTGGCCCGGGCCATGCCGGCGCGCACGCGCTGGCTGATGAGCGTGCTCTCAAACAGGGCCAGCGAAGCCATGACGTGGAACACCAACTCGCCCGTGGGCGTGGTGGTGTCGATATTTTCCTGGTAGGAGACGAAGTCCACCCCTAGGCTCTGGAATTCCTTCGGCGCGTTGACCAGCGCCTGGGTCGAGCGGGCAAAGCGGTCGTAGCGCCGGACCAGCACCGCGTCGAGCTACCGGTTCTTGGCCGCCGCCATCATCCGTTTGTACTGAGTTCATTCCTCGCTGGTACCCGAGGCCTAGTCCACGTATTCATCGACAACGGCAAAGCCGCGGCGCTGGGCGTACTCGCGCAGGGGGCGCAGCTGCGTCTCCGGGGCCTGCCCTTTGTCGAGGGTGGAGACGCGGGCATAGAGCGCCACGCGGGTGGGCTGGTCGGTCGGGTTGGCGGGCATCGGAGGTTATCAAAAAGGAGTTCCTTGTTGATAGGCAGCACGCACCCGCTCTACAGCGTAGAATCAGTCTTTCTCAGGCAGTACTATAACCCTCTTTGATAACCGGGCTTAGCGTGTAAATCCGCCCTTTTGGCAAAAGAACCCCTTACAGAATTCTCAAGGCAGCTCAGCAACTACGTAGAATAGTTCCTGAGCCTAGATGAACGGCCTGCTCATGTTCTTTTCTAGCCTGGCTCGAAGCCTCAAGCCCTTCACGTTTTGCATCGTGCCGAGTTCTGCAACAGCCACTGCACCATTCGGGGCCAGTTAAACCATGATACACGAGCTCACATACTGGTTTGAAGCGGCCATGGTCTTTTTGTCCAGCCACTAGTTGCGTCCGTCCATGTTAATCCTTTCAGAGAGGCAGCACCTTTGTTATATCAATTTACCTAACCCCCACTTCCATGAAGAATGTAGGATTGCTGGTCCGGCTCGAAGCGAAGCCCGGTAAAGAGCAGGCAGTACTCGATTTTTTGACGGGCGCTCTGCCCCTGGCTCAGCAAGAGCCGGCTACCATAACCTGGTATGCTATTCAGCTGGCGCCGGCCACCTTCGGTATCTTTGATACCTTTCCGGATGAAGCAGGCCGGCAGGCGCATCTGAACGGCCCTATTGCCGCTGCGTTGATGGCCCATGCGGCCGACTTGCTGGCCGTGCCGCCTGTCATTGAACAAGTAGCTATCTTGGCTGCCAAATAATTACCAGCCCCTAAAGCGACCTATGCCTGGGCATAGGTCGCTTTAGGGGCTGGCGGGCAGTTAGTCCAGTTGGCTAGCTGCTATTCTTCTCACGCGATGGCGATTGACTGTCTCCTGCTAACTCATCCGCACACGGGTGAATTAGCGTTTCGAAGCTACTCCTTTAGCGACGACACCCCGTTTAATTACTTACAACGCAATAATTATTACTCCCTCATTCTGCTTACGCAGGGCAGCGGCGAGATACGCGCCAACTTTGCCACCTACCTGTTTGCTGGCAGTACGCTGTGTTGTTTTGGCCCTTACCAACCTTACACTATCCAAGCCAGCACCGCTGTAGCGGGCCTGGTCCTGGATTTTCATGCCGACTTTTTCTGCATCTACCGGCATCAGCAGGAGGTAGCTAGCAATGGCATCTTGTTCAACACAATTTTTGAGCCGCCCTTCTTCCCGGTTACAACAGAGGCGGTGCGTGAATTTGCCGCCCTGGCAGCTGTGATGCAAGAGGAAGTACGGCGTCAAGAGGTAGCACAACAAGAGTCCATCGTATTATATCTGAAGCTCTTTTTGCTGAAAGCTATCCGTATTCGTACTGCACAGCCCGCGTTAGGCACCGAGCAGAACCCGTCTGGCCGGGAGCCCTGGCTCCTGCAGCAACTTCAAGATGCCATTAATACGCACTACCGCCACCTGCACACGGCCGGGGAGTATGCCGACCTGTTACGAGTTCCCGCCCGAAGCCTAACGCGCCTAGTCAAGTCCCATTATCAGAAGACGCTCAGCCAACTCATCACGGAGCGAATCATTATGGAGGCCAAGCGCGAACTGTACCTAACCAGTCAATCCGTCAAGGCTATCGCCTTCGCGCTGGGCTTCGGGGATGAATACTATTTCAGCCGCTTCTTCAAGAAAAATACGGCCGTATCGCCGCAGTTTTTTCGTGAATCAGTTGGGTTCGCAAAAGCAGAAGAAAGCTAGCGCTGTTGAGCTGCTAGCGTTTGGCTGGAGAAATCGTTTTTCTCAACCAGACCGCAGGCTTTCTTCTATAGGCTGCTGGCTCCCAAAGAGACCCCATACGGCGCATAGTATATAAAAAAATTATAATTATATAGGTAATTTAGGTGGTGTTAAACAAATAGGGTAAAACCTCCGAGTCGTCCGGTTAGGGGGCGGCATTTCGGCTCGGTTACCGCTGCAGTTTGGCTAGGTAGTTTTTCAGGGAGAGGTACTTGCCGTACTTCAGGTGCACCTCGACGATGGTGGTGAGCGGTACGCCCAGCGCGTGCAGGTGCAGAATCCGCTCGCGGTCGGCGTCGTACATGGAGGGCTGCACCACACCCTTGGGCTTGCCCAGCACGATGCCCTGCTCGCGCCGCGCCCGCAAGCCTTCCTTCGTGCGATCGGAAACGAAGTCCCGCTCCAGCTCGGCCAGCATGGCGAAAATGGTGAGCAGGATTTTGTGGGTCATGTCGCGGTGATTCTGCGGGTCCAGGTCCAGGCCCTGCTTGACCAGAATCAGCCGGCACCGCTTCTGGTGAATCAACTCTTCAATCAGGCCCAGCACTTGGGGTAGCACAAGAGTAGGAACAGAAACTATCGCTAGGCCCATTCACCAAGCGATGCTTCCCAGGGTGTGAGGGTGCGCAAGGGACGCAGTTGCCCAGCCGCAACAGATTCGGGCAGCGTAAAATCGTAGCGGCCCAGCATATTCACGTGTTCATGCAGCAAGGGCGAGAGGCGGGCCACATCCTCCGGGTTTACGTGCTCCTCCGTTTCCTGCCACCGCTCTAATGCTTGTTGCAAATAGCGCGTATTCCACAGCACCAGGGCGTTTACGACCAGGCCCAGCGCCCCGAGTTGGTCCTCCATTCCCTCGCGATAGCGCTGGCGCAGCTCGCCTTTCTTGCCGTGAAAAACGGCGCGGGCCAGCGCGTGGCGGCCCTCGCCGCGGTTGAGCTGCACCAGGATGCGCCGCCGGTAGGCCTCGTCGTGGACGTAGGCTAACAGGTAGCGCGTTTTTTCCACCCGGCCCAGTTCGGCCACCGCCCGGCCCAGGCCCGAGAGCGACCCCGCCCGCTGCAAGGTGCGCATTACCGCCGTGGCTTTCACCCGGCCCAATTTAAGAGAGCCGGCCAGCCGCAACATATCCTCCCAATGGTCATAGATGAGCCGGGCGTTGACGACGTGCCGGCTTACTTCGTTGAGGGAACCATAATCGTCGTCCTTGCTGAGGCGCCAGAACCGTTGGTCGGAGAGGTCCGCTAAGCGGGGGCTGAAACGGTAGCCTAATAAGGCGAACAGGCCAAAGACTACCTCGCTGGAGCCGTGGGTATCAGCCATGATTTCACGTGGGTCTAGGTTGGTTTGCTGTTCCAGCAGCCCGGCCAGGATGAACAGGGAGTCGCGCAGCGTACCGGGAATGACGATGCCGTGGAAGCCGGTGAACTGGTCGCCGGTGAAGTTGTAGTAGGTCACCCCGCGCTGGGAGCCGTAGTATTTGCGGTTCCACCCGGCATGCAGCGTGCGCACGGGCACGACGAAGCGCATCCCGTCGGCCGAGGCGACTTCTCCGCCACCCCAGGCCTGGGCCAGGGGTAATTGCGCCTGGCCGTCCACCAACCGGGCGTTGGCAGCGGTAAGCGTTTCCACGCGCACGTAGTTTTGCTGCACCCAGGACAAGCGGGGCAAGGTGAGGGCCGGTACCTCGGCCCGCGCCACGGCCTTGAGGCCAATGTTACACGCCTGGGCCAGCAGCACCGCGCAGATGCTCAGTGGTAAATCGGCCGCTTTGCTTTGGCCGTCGGCCACGTGGGTGAAAGCGTCGGCAAATCCCGTAAACGCATTCACCTCCAGCAGCAGCGCCGCCAGTTCCACGTGGGGCAACTGCTGGGTAAGCTGCGTCCGCAGTTGCAGCAAGCTTGCGGGTTCTTCCTGGGCGGGTAACGGGCTTACCCGCACGTAGGGCAAGCCGTCGTGCTGCAACACGTGCAGCGCCGTATTGTGGGGCAGGGCCTCGCGAACGTCCGCATAGGCCGACCGCAGCTGCGCTTGGAGCCGCGCCAGTTCCAGGGCCGGGTCGAGCGAACGGCCCAGCGCCCGCGCCACCGATTCACGCGCCGCGTCCCAGTCCTCGCCGCGTAGCATTTCCGCGCGCGGGTCGCCGTAGCGCTCACTCGTCGTCACAAACACTTCTCGACGGCGCAACGCCTGGTGTAGGCGGTCCAGCACGCAGAGCGTGTACGCGGCGGGGTTCACCTCGTCTCGACTGGCAAACACCTGCCGCGCCCAGCTTTTGGGCACAAAGGTGCGGGGCGCAGTCCCCCATTTGGGCCGGCACCGCCCACCTGCTTCCTGGGCTCGTAAAAAGTACCAGGCATCGAGCAGGGGTTTGGCCGAGGGGGAACCTTCCAACGCAATTCCGTTCAGCAGGGCCGGCAGAAACCGGCGTACGGTCGCGTAGCTACCACTCAGGGCTTGGAACCGGGGGTCGTCGGCGGGACTGGCCAGCGCCTGCACCGCGTCGGTTGCTTCTCGCAAGGAGGCTTCGCCAATGCGGCTCAGCACCTGTGCCCGAATCTGGGCTTCGGGCACGGATTCGTCCAACATCATGCGCACGGCCTGTTGCAAGACCAGCGCGGCGTGGTCCAAATCCTTCAGGGAGCGCAGCCGCTGGCGGCGGCGCTTGGTTTCGCCCCGTAGGGCGAGCGCTGTCAGCAGCCCGTCGAAGAGGTCGAGCACATCGTCGGTGGCCGTGCGTTCAAGGGCCTGGGCGAAGGCTAGCAGGGTGGCCAGGCGGCGTTCTTCTCCCATCCGCGCCAACGTCTGCCCCCAGGCCACTTGGGCGTGGCGGGCCAGCCGCACCACTCGGGCTTCGGGCAGGTCGTGCAGTGAAATGCCCCCTACGCCGAGGGCGCGCACGTGCTCCAGCCGTCCCAACGCGGCCACCAGAGCGGGACTGGAAACGCGGGTCGGCGCGGTGCGCAACGTTTCCAGTCGGGTGAGTCGCTGGCCAGGCGCTACCAGCAACAGCGATTCCAAGGCCTCTTGCTGTACCGGGTTCAACCGGTTGCGGAGTTGGTGGTACAGGTGACGGCCCGTACGCTCGCGGACCCGCGCAATCAGGCGGGCCAGCACCGTCACGCCGGGCAGCACGACGCGCTGGGCCACCAAGTGCGCGGTCGCCAAATCAAAGAGCACACTGGGCCGCACGGTGCTGGTGAGGACCTGCGCGTAGAGCCAGCGCGTGAGGCGGAATGCTTGCCGGCCCCCATAGGCCGCAAAGCCCAGGTACGCCACAATGCGGGCCTGGTGGTCCGAGAGCGTATTTGGGCGGGTATACCGCGCAGGCCACGCGTCAGTGCCTACCTGAAGCTGCTGCGCCAAGGTGGCCACCACGACGGCCGGCACCTGGGTAGGGATGGGCAGAAACGTGCCTAAAAACCGGAGTGTACACAACTGCACAGCACACCCGAGTTGGGTGTACGCCCGGCGGTAGTCGGCCAGAAACTGTAGGTCCTGCGGACTCAGGTAAAAGAAACGGGGCAGTTGTTCCGGGCTAAGGTCCGTCTGGTAGCGCCCATAGCGGGCCGCCTGCTCGTCGCTCAGAAATTCTACCGGCATTGTCCTGTAGTCGCGTGTCCCCGCTGGCGGCGGCCCTATTCGGGCCAGCCGCTCGCTTCCCGCTCGGTCTGGTAACCTGACCGAATCCAGGGTGAAATAAGCGGCCGGCCCTTTTCATTGTTCGCCCCAGACCGACAGGTGTCAGGAGGCAACCGGCACCGGGCCTGCCCGTTAGCTGATGGTGCGGTCGCTGGTGGTGTAGTTGAGCATCCAGCCGGGGTATTCAGCCGGCAGTTGGCTGACCTCTTCGAGATGGCGCAACTCCTCCGGCGTGAACGTCACGTCCACGGCGGCCAGGTTGGCGTCGAGCTGCTCGGGCTTGGTAGCCCCCATGATGACGCTGCTTACTACCGGCTGGTGCAGCAGCCAGGCCAAGGCGAGTTGGGCCACAGTGGCACCTTTGGTTTCGGCCAGCGGGTGTAGCACGTCGAGGACATTGAAGGCCCGGTTGCGGTCGACGAGGGGAAAGTCGAGCCGGTCGCGGCGGCCGCCTTCCTGGTTTTGGCCATCGCGGGTGTACTTGCCTGAGAGCAGGCCGCCGGCCAGCGGGCTCCATACCAGCAGGCCCACCTTTTGGTCAAGTAGCAGCGGCACCATTTCGCGCTCCAGGTCCCGGCCGGCGATGGTATAGTAGGCCTGCAGCGAGGCGAAACGCTCCAGCTGGCGGCTATCGGCCGTGGCCAGGGCCTTCATCAGCTGCCAGGCGGCCAGGTTGCTGGCCCCAATGTAGCGCACCTTGCCCTGGCGCACGAGGTCATCGAGCGCCCGCAAGGTTTCGTCCAGCGGCGTGAGCGGGTCGTAGGCGTGCAGCTGGTAGAGGTCGAGGTAGTCGGTATGCAGGCGCTTGAGGCTGGCTTCGGCCTGCTGCATGATGTGCTTGCGCGTGAGGCCTACCTCGTTGGGGCCCTCGCCCATTTTGCCCCGCACCTTGGTGGCCAGCACCAACGAGTCGCGGTCCAGGCCCAGGTTGCGGATGGCCTGGCCGGTAATTTCCTCCGACAAGCCCTCGGAGTACACGTTGGCCGTGTCGATAAAGTTGACCCCAGCGGCCACGGCCCGGCGCAGCAACTCATCGGCGGCCGTCTGGTCGAGGGCCCCGGTGACGGCCGAGCGGCCTTTGCCCCCAAAGGTCATGGTGCCCAGGCACAGGGCCGACACCTTCAAGCCGGTCTGGCCCAGCAAGCGATACTGCATACGACGTAGCGCCGGGGAAATGTAGCACCCGGCCGTGCAAAGGTCCGGCGCACCCGCAGGGGCTACATAACCGATTTGCACCCAAGGGCTACGAAATTCAAACCACCAGGGCCTGGGGCTGACGGACTTGCTGCGGGGTGAGGCCGGTGTGGTGCTTGAAGAAATTGTGAAAGTGAGTGGGGTACGCAAAGCCGAGCGCTTCGGCAATATCGGTCAAGGACCACGGCGTGTGCTGCAGCAGGCGCCGCGCTTCCGCCAGCCGCCACTCGGCCAGGTGGGCGGTAGTGGTTTTGCCCGTCACGGCCCGCACGGCCCGGTTGAGGTAGTTGACGTGTACGCCCAGCAGCGGGGCAAAATCCTGGGGGGCGCGCAGCCGCAGCGGCTGGTCGGGCCGGGTTACCGGAAACTGCCGGGCCAGCAGCTCCAGAAACAGGGCGGCGAGCCGGTCGGCGGCGGTAGGGTGCACGAAGTTGGGCGCGGGCGCCCGCAGGCGCTGGAGCTGGTGCAACAGCAGGTGTAGGTAGTGGCGCACGACGGTGGCCTGGTGCGGGTAATCGGTCCCCAACTCCGTGAGCAGCTGGCTAAACAACGATTCAAATGCCGGCAGCTGCCCGGGCTCCAGTACATAGACCGGGTCGCGCCCCAGGGCCAGCAGTGGGCTTAGGGCCTGGTCGGCCGTCGCCCCGCCGTGCAGAAACTCAGGCGTGAACAGGCAAAACAACCCGCTTTGCTCGTCCGATAGGGTTTCCCAGGCGTGCGGCACCAGCGGATGCGAGAGCACTACGGCCGGCCCGGCAATGGCCCAGCCCCGCGTAGCCTGGTGCAGCTGGCTGGTGCCCCGCGTCAACAAGGAGAGCTTGTAGAAGTCGCGCCGCTGGTAGGGCAGGGATACCTGCCCGAAGTCAGCGCGAGAATAGGCCGCAAACTGGCCCGCCTGCAGCCCGCCCACCGACGGCACCTTTCCTAAGTAGCGGTGCTCAAACTCGGGCAGGGAAATAGCGGCAGCCGGTGGTGGGGAGCAAGTCTTCATCACGAGGCGCGTATCAGGTCGTTTGGTGCGCCGCCTGCATGCCCGTCGGTACGCCCAGCTGCCCCAGGTAGCGGTAAATGGTGGCCCGACCGACCCCGAGCAACTGGGCGATTTCCGCGACAGTTTTGTCCTGCTGCAGGTACAGCGTTTTGGCCGCCTGGGCTTTGGACAGGGCTTCTTTGGAGAGGCCTTTGGGCCGCCCGCCCTGCCGGCCCCGGGCCCTTGCCGCAGTCAACCCCGCTTTGGTGCGCTCGCGGATAAGGTCGCGCTCAAACTCAGCCAGCGAGGCAAACAGGTTGAACATGAGCCGGCCTTGGGCGGTGGTCGTGTCCAAATGGTCCTGCAGGCTGACGAAGTGAATCCCTGCGTCCTGAAAGCCCGTCACCAACGTGACTAGGTCTTTGAGTGAGCGGCCTAAGCGGTCGAGTTTCCAGACGACGAGCGTATCGCCGGGCCGCAGCCGCGTCAGCAGGTGCTGCAGGGCCGGGCGCTCTTTCACGGAGGACACTTTTTCCTGGGCCACCTCCACGCAGCCGTAGGCTTGCAAGGCATCAGTCTGCAGATGCAGGTGCTGGTCGGAGGTACTCACGCGGGCATAGCCGAAAATCATCGCCATTTTTCTCAAGAAGTCAACGAGGGCGAAGATAGCGAGTCGTTGATTACTGAGAACAGCAAATGAGACAATCTGTGGTAGCTTTTCAGGGCGCTAAGCAGCCGAGGCAGGTGGGCCGCTAAAACGGCCGTTTCGCGAGACAGCTCCCTGCACAAATTTTCCCTACCGATATTTTCTGTTCCTACTCTTGTGCTACCCCTACAAGATGCAGCAGGGCCCACCGCATGCCCTTGCGCCTGTACCTCCGCCCGCAGCCGGCGGGTGCCGTAGCGTTGGTTGTGGTGCGCAAATGCCTCGCGCACGGCCAGTTGCCAGGCCGGCTCGACCACCGGCTGCTGCCGGCGGCGCTGCCACGCATAGTAGGCGGCCGGGGCCACGCGCAGCACCTGGCAAAGCTGGCGCACGGGTACGTGGGCCCGGCGTTGGGCGATGTGCTGGTAGGTGCTCACCGGGTCGGCTGGCCGAAGATGACCAAGGCTTTTTTTAAAATGTCGAGCTCCTGCTCGGCCCGTTTCAGTCGGGCCCGCAGGGCGCGCACTTCCGGGTCGCGCGCCACTTCCTCACTGCCCACTTCGGCCACGAGCTGCGCCTGCTGCCAGCGGTAGAGCAGCTTGGGGCTGATGCCCAACTGCCGCGCCGCCGCTTGGGTGCTGCGGCTCTCGCTGGCCAGGCGCAGGGCCTCGGTCTTAAACGCCTCGTCGTATTTACGCCGTTTGTCGGGCGACGCCCCGTTCTTTTTGGCTGTCATCACAGAAGAAATATACGTCCTTCTTCTGTCCGTCTTGCCTAGACCACCTCAGTTACAACTGGTCTGAAAAAATGTTGGTCCAGTCTTCCAAGAACTCAACCACGTTCTCGTATACCAATACCTCACCTGTTTTCTCAATTTGCTGGTATCCGATACGGGCCACATTGTTTAAGTCTTCAGCGCCTACAATTACCTGAAGCTTGGAACTGTTAGGCACAGTTCTTATCGCCAGATAGCGCATTTTGGTGCGTGGAAGTTCTGTGTAGTGCTTAGGTGCGCCTCTTGAGGTACCGTATACAATTAAGTCAGCCATGTTGGGTAAAGTTGGACAAAAGTAGCAAGCTCTATTAGCAAGCAGCAAAGCAATAGCTTTACATGAATAAGGGAGATAAAAGGGGAAAAGTCAACGAGAAGTAACTAGCAGCAGCCGCAGGCGCCCTTGCCCTGCTCCTGAATAGGCGGGCAGGGTACGGTGCCGTACGAGCAGTACACGCAGCAGTCGCCGGCCAGGGGCTTGAGCACCGTGTGGCAGCTGGTGCACTCGTAAAACCACTGGCAGGCATCGGTCGGCATCTGCTCGGCCTGCGCGTGCTGGCAGACTGGGCAGGTAAGCACCGAGGTCAGCGTTACTGGCGGGGTGGGGGTATCTGGTGTGAGGGAAATCATAGCAGGGCAATTAGCGGGTAGCAGAAGGGTTCAGCACCGAGTAGCCGGTGCCGTTGATGGCGGCCTCTACCTGGGCCACGGGCGTGACGGCGGCATTGAAACGGACCTGGGCCGTGCCCTGCTCGTAGGACACCTGCACGCTTTGCACCCCCGGCAGCTGCTGCACGTCGTGCTCGACGTGGCGGGCGCAGGCCTCGCAGGTCATGCCGCCGATGCGGTAGGAGCTGGTTTGCAGCACCGGGGCCGCGCTGGTGGCTACCACGGGCTGGGGAGCCGCCGACGGGTAGAACCGCGCTCCGTAGTAGGGAAAGGCCAGCAGCAGCGCGGCCAGCACGGTGACCGTGGCCAGAAAGCCCCGCGACTGCATCAGCGAGGGCTTGGCCGGCACGGGGCAGCCGCAGTCGTCGGCTGCCGCGGGCGCGGGTCGCAGTTGCTGATACCAGGCGAACCCCAGCACGCCCACGGTCAGGGCTACCAGATAGGGACGCAACGGTTCCAGCCAGGCAAACGTGCTGGCCACGCCCCCCAGCCCGCCGACAATGGCCAGCAAGGGGGTGATGCAGCACAGGGAAGCGGCCAGGGCGGCCAGCAGGCCCGTGCCGGCCAGGGACTTGGTTGGGGTAGCGGGCGTGGTATTCATCGGGCGGGCGTGAGGAAAGCAGAGGTGGATGCCGGGGTCAGCAGCGGCTGCAGTACGGACAAATGCGCCGCCGACAGCGAGTAAAATACCGTTTGTCCGACTTTGCGGGCCTGTATTACCCCGCCGTCCTTGAGCTTGCGCAGGTGCTGGGAGATGGCCGACACGTTCATCTGCAGCACATCGGCCAGGTCGCACACGCACAGCTGCTGCTTGTCCAGTAGCAGAAACAGCATTTTCAGGCGCACCTCGTTGCCAGCCAGTGCCAACACGGCCGCCAGTGACTGCAGCTCCGGCTCGGCGGCGGCCAAGCGGTGCCTGCTCTGTTCAATGTGGGCCGTATCAGCGAAAACCCGGATGCAAGAGGAAGAAGACATACCTTAAATTTTTTCAAAGGTAATGTTTTCTTATTTAAGCAAACGCTAAAATACACTTCCACCACCAGGCCCTCAATGAGTACTTGCCTGTCCCTGTATTGACCGGTTCAGGTCATTGAAATATTGACCAAATAGGAACCGGGACAATAACCCACCATGTACCGGGACTCTGCTGGAGATGGGATTAACACTACCCGATTACCATCCGAAAAAGCAAGGGTGTTAAGGGTGTAGTGGGACTGCTAATTAGGCGTTTCAAGTAGCATCCAGGTACGGCGAGTACCACAGGCAGTGCACGCCATCAACAGCTCCGTGGCGTGCGCATAGCGCTCCAGCACCTCCTCGTGGGCGTGTAGCGTTTCCTGCCGGCAGGTGGCACAGGGCAGCAACTCCGTCGCCTCCAGCTGTTCCTGCAGGAACTCTAATTCATCGTCCTTCATCGGTGGCAAGGTAGCAATTAGCAGTAGTCAGTTGAAGCCTCACTCATTCTTCACCTGGTTTTCCCGGGCGGCTAAGGCCGCTTTGGCCTGGGTTAAGTTGAAAAGGTAATGCCGGGCCAGCGCGGGATTTTCGCGGTGGGCCCAGGCCCTGGCCCGACGCGCTTCCTCAATTGGCCCTTCGGGCAGGCGCGGGGGCACTGGCGCGGGCCAGTGGCAAGCGCCCTGCCGAAAGAATTCTTCGATTGCTGCCAGCAGCGTGAGCGTACGCTCCGCGTTCCGGGGCCACTGGTCCAGCAATTGCTCCAGCTCCCAGCTGGCCGCTTCGTACTCGGCTTCTATGTATAAATTCATGGGTCTGGTTTAAAGTTACGTGCGCAGATGCCGGGTGCTTACCGTTCTACGCCTTCCTTCTCCTGGGCCGGCTTCGATGGCGCGAGGTTGCGCTGCGCTTCCTGCAAGCTGCGCCCAGCCCCCCGCAGGGCGGCGGCATCGTCGGCCAATGCCGGTATCTTCTCAGCCCTGGACAAGGCCTCCGTGACTGCCTGCAGGTTGGCGCCGCCCAGGTAAGCAGATTTCTCCACGGCTTTTGCTGCCCGCGATAAGGAATCCGCCGGGCCCGGGTAGCCCTGCTCCTTTAAACCTTCGACCAGCTGCTTAGCCGCCTGCACAAACGCAGTTGTTGCGGAAGGGTGGGACTGGGGAGGCGTTACTGCCGGCACTACATCCACGGCTCGTGCTTGTGCGGGTGGTTGCAAAACGGCCAGTGCGGCCCCAAACCGGGCGGCCTCTTGCTGAGAAACAGGGTCCTGGAAGCGTTTGTCCTGCACCACCTCCTGCACCAGCTGTCTGAGGCCCGCACCATGCTTTGGCAGGCCCTGCTGAGGGTTGCGGTCGATGTCGAGTACTTGCGCAAGCAGCGCGTCCGCTCGTTGCGTGCGCCGGTAGTCCACACCGGCTACCAATTGCTGCATGGCCGGGGCTGCCGCAACCAGGTCTCGTAGCTGCTCTATCTGCCGCACGGTGGGCGTGGGTCCATCCGTCAGGGGACGCGCCTGGCTGGGGTGCCGGGCTGCTTCGGCTGCTGCTCCGGGCAGGGCCGTGGTGTTGCGGGCAAATAAGTCCCGCAGGGCCTGCAGGTCCCGCTTTTTGTGCGGCGCGCCGTGCAGGCTCACGATGCCCTGGTCGCGGGCGGGATTGAGCTTTTCGTGCTCCCGTCCAAAGTCCATCCGGTAGCCGGCCTGTTGGGCCAGCTCGCTGAACGCGGCCTGCAGGGTGCGACCGTTGCCTTCCCGGAAAGCGTGCACGTGGTTGTAGTGGTCGAAGTAGTAGGCCGCCCGCTCGGCAAAGGCTTCGGGCGTAGGCAGGCCCTTGAGGTTATTCTCAAGCTTGAGCTGCTCGCCCAGCGCGTTCAGGCGCTCGTCAATGCGCTCGTAGGGCGCGAAGTGCATGGGCCGCTCGATACCGGGCAGGTCAGCGGCTTTGACGCCCTGGAAACTGGCTTCGCGGCGGGTCTGGCCGGCCCACTCAAATGCGTCCTGAAACAGGTACCGGTGCGTAGCCCGCAGCCGCTCAGCGTCGAAGCGCTCACCCTGCGGGCCGCGGCCCGCCGCCAGTTCCGTGAGGCGGCGCAGGGACAGGCGCTTGGTTTCCCGGTCCAGCTCCTCGGCATCGGTAAGGCCGAGCTGGTTGTAGAAAACGCCGGTTTCGGGGTTGGTGAAGCGGTCGGTCATGGGCCTAGCGTACCCGGC
>NZ_JACWZZ010000005.1 GCF_014698995.1 Hymenobacter duratus | reverse complement strand
GACGCCTTCGGGGTGCTGCCTCCCATCAGCAAGCTCGACAAGAGCCACGCCATGTACCACTTCATGAGCGGCTACACGGCCAAGGTGGCCGGCACGGAAATGGGCGTTACGGAGCCGCAGACCACGTTCTCGGCCTGCTTCGGCGCCGTGTTCCTGCCGCTGCATCCCACCAAGTACGCCGAGATGCTGGGCAAGAAGATGGATGAAAACGAGGTGAACGTGTGGCTGGTGAACACCGGCTGGAGTGGCGGCAGCTACGGCGTCGGCTCGCGCATGAAGCTTGGCTACACCCGCGCCATGATTACGGCCGCCCTCAACGGTGAGCTGAACGACGTGGAATTCAAGAAGCACCCCATCTTTGGCGTGGAAGTGCCAGCCTCGGTGCCGGGCGTGCCCACCGAAATCCTGGACCCACGCGCCACCTGGTCCGACCCGGAAGCTTACGACAAAACGGCCGCCGACCTGGCCCAGAAGTTTGTAACCAACTTCCAGAAGTATGCCGATTTCGCCAACGACGAAATCCTGGCCGGTGCGCCTAAAGTGGCAGTAGAAGTGTAGTACCCGACAAACCTGACCTGATTATTGAGCCCGCCTACTCTTCCACGTGAAGGGCAGGCGGGTTCTGCGTTTGGCCCGTATCTTGGCTGAACCTGCGGGCTGTTGCCCGGCTCTTTCTCACACTATGTTCTTCCGTCGCCGTCCTGCTGACCCTACTGCACTGCCCGATGCTGCCTTGCTGGCACGCTACCGGGAGCAGGGCGCGGTAGCGGACCTGGGCGTGCTGTATGAGCGGCATATGCCGGAGGTGTTTGCCATCTGCCGGCGCTACCTGCGCGACGATGCCGATGCGCAGGATGCCGTGATGCAGCTGTTTGAACAGCTAGTAGATAAGCTCCGGCGCCATGAGGTGGATAATTTTCCGGCCTGGGTGCATGCCACGGCCCGCAACCATTGCCTGATGCTGCTGCGGGCCCGGCAACGGCCCGGCCCCGACCGGGGTGGGGGGCTAGTCCTGCATTTTCCGGACGCGGCCAGTATGGAATTGGCAGTGGCGGAGCATCTGAATGATGATGACCCCCAAGAAGCCGAATTCAACGAAGCCCGCCTGCAGGCCCTGGAACATGCGTTGGCTACCCTGCCAGATGGCCAACGACGATGTCTGGAGCTATTTTTCCTGGAAAAGAAGTGCTACCGCGACATTGCTCAGGAAACCGGCTACGACCTGAATGCGGTGAAAAGCCATCTGCAAAACGGCAAGCGCAACTTGCGCCGCCACCTTGAATCTCCTCCTACGACTTCGCCTTTCTCCTCCGATGCGGCCCGATAATCAGTCTCCGTCCTCTCTGCTACCCGCCGGTTCGGCTGGGGAGCATCTGCCGCTGGCTCTGCTGCGGCAGTATGTGGCCGGTACGCTGCCTGCCACTGAGCAGTACCGCGTAGAGCGCCACACCCAAGCCTGTCCGCGTTGCGCCGATGTGCTGGAAGGGTTGTCTCTGACCAACCAAGCGGCTACAGATAAGTCCCTTTCTGAACTGCAGGCTCGTCTTCGTGCCCGCGTAGCCGAGCTGGAGCCCGATGTGGTAGTTCCGGCCGGGATGTTCGTGCGGCCCTGGCAGCAGCTAGCGGCCGTGGTACTGCTGCTGCTGGTAGGCACTGGAGTATGGCTGGGCCTACGCCGCTCCTCCGATGGGCCAACGGCGGCACCACCTGTTGCCTTGCGCCAGCCAGCTGCTACTCCCGAAACATATGCCACCGTTCCACCAGCCGCAACTTCGCCGGCTCCTGACGTTGAGGTAGCTGACAAGTCCGTCGTCACGCCTGAAGCAGCCGCCTCAGTTCCGTCAGTTGCGCTGAACACAAGCCCAGTGAAAGCCCGCCGCTCAGCAAAACCGACGCGGATACCAGCGGATACAGCGCTTGAATCGGGTAGCGGTGGCATAGCTATGGCCAGCGCCCCTGTTGCCCTAGCCAATGCGGAAGGCGGGCAGGGTATTTCGGGAGAAGCAGCGTCTGCTGCCAATAGCATCAGCACGGCTGACGATGAAGCAACGAAACAGACTGTAGCAGCGCCGCAGGTTATGACCAAGGCGAAAAGCAAAGCCGCTACAGCCCGTATGCAGGCTGCGGCCGCGCCCGCAGCTATTGATAATATGGCAAAAAACCGCATTATAGACGCTTCGGTCCTCAGCGCCGGCACCCGCACGGTTCGGGGCCGCGTCACAAACTACGTGAGTGGAGAAGGCCTGGGCGGTGTGCAGATACGAGCCAATGGCGTGAGCACCGGGGTAAGCACTGCTGCCGATGGCTCTTTCAGCGTCTCAATACCTGCTGCTGCCACCACGCTGGCCTTTGAAGCTGCTGGGTATCTGCTCAAGGAACAAGTACTTGCCAAGGATTCCAACGAAGTAAAACTGACACTTGCCCCGAAGCCAACCGAAGCGCCTGTACTGGTGCGCCGCGAAAAGGCCCCGGCAACAATAGACTTGGCAGCTACGCCGGCCGGTGGGCAACGTGCTTTCCGAGACTATCTGCGGGACAGCCTGGAGTACCCTGAAAAAGCAATGAAGGACGAAAAAGAGGGCAGCGTCAAACTCAGCTTCTTGGTGAACGTCGATGGTACGCTGCAGAATATCAAGGTGGTGAAAGGTCTCACGGAGGAGTGTGATGCCGAAGCCATTCGGCTACTACAGGAAGGTCCCGCCTGGCATCCGGCTATCATCAATGGCCGCCGCACGGCGCGCACGGTCCAGATCAGCATCCCGTTCCGAATTGCCGACCATCAGTAAGCGGATACACCAAGGAGGCGTTTGCCTTCAGGGTGCCGGTTGCAGCCTGAAGGCAAACGCCTCCTGCACTTTTCAGAATGCGAAGCAGTTAGCCGCTGTAGCCGCCGCCGCTTTCCGGCTCGGTGGCGCTGCCACCGGCTTTGTCGGGCGTGGGCAGCTCTGGTTCGGTTTTGAGTTCAACCTTGCTATAGTCGGGCGTACCGTTGCCGGCGGTAGCTACTGGCGTTTCGGTGGTGCTGTCCGGACGGGTAGTGCTGGCGGCTTGGGCAGTAATGGGGGTGTCGGGCTTGGCAGATAAGGCGTCGGATTCGTCTTCGAATGTCTTTTTCATGGCGGGTGACTTCTATAACGGCAGCGGATATACTGCCTGTTGGGCTATACGCAGCCTGCTGGCAAGGGACCATGCCCAGCAACCGCAGAATTTTGGGGTTTCGATAGGGCGCCGGGTGTGGTTGCGTACTTTTGCCCCGGCGGCTCCGGCCGTAGCTACCTTCCCTGTTACTTCATTCCCTTCTCACCCCACAGAAGCATGACGCAGTTCCGCACCGAGAAAGACACCATGGGCACCGTGCAGGTGCCAGCCGACGCCTACTACGGCGCCCAGACCCAGCGCAGCATCGACAACTTCCAGATTGCCCAGGACATTAACCGGATGCCCAAGGAAATCATCCGCGCCTTCGCCTACCTCAAGAAAGCCGCCGCCCTCACCAACCGCGACGCCGGCATTCTCGACGCCGACAAAGCCGAGCTGATTGGCCGCGTGTGCGACGAAATCCTGGAAGGCAAGCTCGATAAGGAGTTCCCGCTGGTGGTATGGCAGACCGGCTCGGGCACGCAGAGCAACATGAACGTGAACGAAGTGGTAGCCTACCGCGGCCACGTGCTGCAGGGTGGCAGCCTTTCGGACGAAAAGAAGGTGCTAGCCCCCAACGACGACGTGAATAAGAGCCAAAGCTCCAACGACACGTTCCCGACGGCCATGCACATTGCGGCCTACAAAATCCTGGTGGAAACCACCATTCCCGGCATCGAGAAGCTGCGCGACACGCTCAAAAGCAAGAGCGAGCAGTTCATGCACATCGTAAAAATCGGCCGTACGCACCTCATGGACGCTACGCCACTGACGGTGGGCCAGGAGTTTTCAGGCTACGTTTCGCAGCTCGACCACGGCCTGCGCGCCATCAAGAACACGCTGGCCCATTTGAGCGAGTTGGCCCTGGGCGGCACTGCCGTGGGCACCGGCATCAACACGCCCGCCGGCTACTCGGAGAACGTGGCCAAGCACATTGCCGACCTCACCGGCCTGCCCTTCATCACGGCCGAAAACAAGTTTGAGGCCCTGGCCGCCCACGACGCCATCGTGGAAGCCCACGGCGCGTTGAAGACTGTAGCGGCTTCGCTGATGAAAATCGGCAACGATATCCGCCTGCTGGCCTCGGGTCCGCGTGCCGGCATCGGCGAGCTGCACATCCCCGACAACGAGCCCGGCTCCAGCATCATGCCCGGCAAGGTGAACCCCACCCAGTGCGAAGCCATGACGATGGTAGCCGCCCAGGTAATGGGCAACGACGTGGCCATCAACATCGGCGGCATGAACGGCCACTTCGAGCTGAACGTGTTCAAGCCCGTCATGATCTACAACTTCCTGCACTCAGCCCGCCTGATTGGCGACGTGTGCGTAAGCTTCAACGACAAGTGCGCTGTGGGCATCGAGCCTCTGGAAGCCAACATCAAGAAGCACGTGGATTCGTCGCTGATGCTGGTAACGGCCCTCAACCCGCACATTGGCTACTACAAAGCCGCCGAAATTGCCCAGACGGCCCACAAAAACGGCTCGACCCTGAAGGAAACCGCCCTCCAGCTCGGCTACCTCACCGAGGAGCAGTTCAACGAGTGGCTCAAGCCCGAGGACATGGTGGGCGAAATCAAGAAGTAGGCGGTAGCGCCGGACGGTATGCGGCACGGCCACCCGGTAACCGGGGAAGCTGCCGCTGCCCGCTCGAACGCACCAGCCAGCGCACCCTAAGCCAGCCGGCCACCCTGCCAAAGGGTGGCCGGCTTGTTTTTGGCCCCGGCCCCGGCGCCCGAAGCAGCTTCCTGCCTACCCGAAATCCCGGAATCATCTCCGGAAACTGCTTCAGGTGGGCCGGGAGGCGCTTCGGGTGGGCCGGGAAGCACTTCGGGTGGGCTGGGAGGCACTTTGGGTGGACCGGAAGCTGCTTCGGGTGGGCCGGGAAGGGCCTAGAAGTTGCCGGGAGGCATTTCGGAAGAGGCCGAAGCAGCGGGGGCAGGTGGCGCAGGTGGTGGAAATCCGGCATCTTTACGGTGTACTTCGCCACTTGCCCCGCCCGTATGGACTTCACCCGCGACATAGTTCTGGAAAACGACCGGGCGCTGCTGCGGCCGCTGGCGGCCACCGACGTGGATTTGCTGGAGCCCGCTGCCGCCGACCCGGATCTGTGGCTGTATACCCTCACCCGCGCCGACAACCGGGCCAGCCTGGAGGCCTATGTGGCGGCTGCGCTGCAAGGCCGGGCACAGGCGCGGCGCTACCCGTTCGTCATCATCGATAAGCAAACGGGCTGGGCGGCGGGCAGCACCAGCTACTACAGCGTGGTGCCCGAGGAGCAACGCCTGAGCATCGGCTACACCTGGATTGGTACTGATTTTCAGCGCACGGGCCTCAACCGGGCGGCCAAGCATCTGCTGTTGCGCTACGCCTTCGACGAGCTGGGCTGTGAGCGGGTGGAGCTGGAAACGGATGCCCGCAACCAGAAGTCGCAGAACGCTATGCGGCAGATGGGCGCCACCGAGGAAGGCCGGCTACGCAGCCACCGTCCCACGCAGGGCGGCATCCGGCGCGACAGTATCATTTTCAGCATCATCCGGCCGGAGTGGCAGCAGTTGCGCCACACTATCTTCGGCGCTTTCGATACGGCCCGTGGCTAAATCTGCCTCCGAACCCCGCCGCTTTCCGGCGTTGCTGCGCCAGCGGGCAGCCAGCTTCGGCCACGCCTTCCGGGGCGTAGCAGCGGCGCTGCGCAGCGAGGTGCACCTGCAGTTTCATGCGGCGGCTACGGTGGCGGTGCTGGGGCTGGGCTGGTACTTCGGGCTGGAGCGGTGGGAGTGGGCGCTGGTGGCGCTGGCCGTGGGGCTGGTCTGGAGTCTGGAGCTGGTGAATACGGCCATTGAGGCGGTGGTAAACCTGGTGTCGCCGGAGTACCACCCGCTGGCGGGCCGGGCCAAAGACGTAGCGGCCGGAGCTGTGCTGGCGGGGGCCGTGGCGGCGCTGGCAGTGGGCCTGCTGGTATTCGGGCCGCGGATATGGGCCTTGCTGGGCGCGTAGTGGCCGAACCTTGGGGCAGATGAGGGCGTAAGCTCGGGTGTGCGGCTGGCTTTTCGGGTTGGCCTGCCTATTTTTGCGCCCTCTTTTCCCGTGCTTATGCGCTCCTCCTCGTTTTTGCCGGCTGCGGCGGTAAGTCTGCTGCTGTTCGGGTTTTCCTGTCAGAAAGGAGTTAATGTCACGACCCCTACTGATGCGCCCGCATCGGGCACAACGGGCATCACCTCGACGCCGGCTCCGGCCGCCAAGAACACGACCACGCCCGTGCCCGACGCCCCGGTGGCTAAGTTCGACACGACGGCCCGCCCTGGTTGGCTGCGGGCCAAAATAGACGCGCACTTAGCTGAGAAAAAGCAGAATCCGCCCATCCAGATCTTCCGCTACCGCTACAAGGATGCCGTAGTGTACTACGAAACGTCGCCGTGCTGCGACCAGTTTACCAACCTCTACGACCAGAAGGGCAAGCTCATCTGCCACCCCGATGGCGGCTTTACCGGCCGCGGCGACGGCAACTGCGCAGATTTCAACAAAAACAAAACCGAGGAAAAGCTGGTTTGGCAGGACCCGAGACAGTAACCGGAGCCCGGCGCAGTAAGCGGCAAACAGCCCTGCCGTGGCCGGCTCTAACGCCCAAGTACCATGATTAATACCAACGAAAAGCTGGGAGCCTACAACGTGTGGGCCAACAAAACCCTGCTGCGCCACCTCGACGGCCTTGTGGCCAACGGCCAGGAAATTCCGGCCGTCTGCCTGCGTCTTTTCAGCCACGTGCTCAATGCCCAGGCCATTTGGCTCGGCCGTCTCACGGCCACGCCCAGCCCCGTGAAAGTGTGGCAGGAGCACGACCTGCAGGGCCTGCACCACTGGCATGAGCAGACGTCGGAACGGTTCCGGCAATACGTGCAGAACGCCGACGAAGCCGAGCAGCTGCGCCTGATTTCCTATACCAACTCGGCCGGGGAAAGCTACACCAGCCAGGTGTCGGATATTTTCACCCACGTGCCGGTGCACGCCAACTACCACCGGGCCCAGGTGGCTACCCGCCTGCGCGAAAACGGCCTCGAACCCATCAACACCGACTACATCACCTACTGTCGTGAGCTGACGGCAGCCGGAAAAGAAACGGTGAGCCTGTAAGAACATTGCCGCTTTGCCGGTTATAGAAGCCTTTTCGGAGTATTGCCGAAAAGGCTTCTGCATTCTGATCTAACCCTTCCGCCCATGTCCACTACCGCCCAGCCCGTTCCTGTTCTCACGCCCGAGCGCCTCGCTACGGCCTATTCTTACGTCAGCTATCGGCTGCTTATTGATGAGTTGTTGGCCGACGGCAAAACCACCGGTCCCCAGCAGTCGGAGGAACTGACCGAGTATACCCGCCTGAACGTGCAGCGCATGAAGCGCCTCGACAAAACGGTACAGTTGCTGCCCGCCATCCAAACCACTCTAAGCCGGATGCAGGGCCAATATGTGTGGCTCATCATCACGGAAGGCTGGTGCGGTGATGCTTCGCAGATTGTGCCGGTGCTGGAAGCCGTGGCGCAGGCGTCGGAAGGGAAGATTACAACACACTATATGCTCCGCGACGAGCACCCGGACCTGATGGACCAGTATTTGACCGACGGCGCCCGCTCCATCCCGAAACTGGTGGTGCTACACGCCGACACGCTCACAGAGGCACTGCACTGGGGGCCGCGCCCGGCTCCGGCCCAGAAGCTGCTGCTGGACCTAAAAGCCCGCGGCGCCACCCACGAAGAATACGCCGAGCAGGTACACGGCTGGTACGCCCACGACAAAACCCAGACCACTCAGGGTGAACTGCTGGCCCTGCTGCAAAAGCTGTAGAGCCTAGCCCACAGGGCTATTCTTTATAAAAGGAAAGCCCCGCTTGCACATTCGGCAAGCGGGGCTTTTCTAGTGTTGTACCGACTCGGATTACTGCAGTGAAATCGAGCCCAAATCTGTTACTTGGTCATTTACGATGGCAACGCCGGTACGAGTGACGACACGGTAGGCGGGCTGGCCGGTAGGGGCGGTAGTCGTCGGGAACAGCTCGACGCGGTAGGTGCCCGAGGGCAAACCGCTAAACAGGAATGCGCCCGACGTGGCATCGGCCGCGGTGCTGAACGTGTCGGCGGGCGTGATGGACTGGCGGATGGCCAGCACCTGGGGCCGGGCAGCAGCCGGTGTAGCGGTGCCGCGTAGGCTGGCTCGCAACTCCTGGGCCAGCACCCGAATCACGGGTTTCAGCAGATACCGCTCTTTCTTGTCGTTGCCAGGGTTCCAGTTGCCGCGCTCCACAATGGATTTGGCCACGTCGAAGTCCAGCAGGAGTTGGAATGTCTGGTCGGCACGTACGGTCACGTTGTCCAGTTTCAGCTTCACGCCGGAAGACTGGCCGCTGGGCGTTTTCAGATCGTAGCGCTGCCCGTCGCGCCCGATTACGTACGAGTCGGGGCCCAGTAGCAGGCGAATTTCCTTCAGGTCGCCGGGCTCAAAATCGGTGCTTACCAACAGGGCTGAGCGGCCATTCACATACTCCAGTACATTGATGGACTGCGTCTGGAAGGGCAGCGTCTGCCAGCCGTCGGGGTTGTTTTCGTCTTTGAGGTGCACTTCTATCTGACGCACATCCAGTACCACCTGCTGGAAGTCGCCGGGACCATCCATGAGGCGCACTTCCAGCTTGGTGTTGCCGGAAGCAGAGTCATCGTCTTTGCTGCAGCCGGTGAAAGCCAGGGCAGCCAGTAAAACTAGTGGGAGGAAGCGAGTCGGTTTCATAAGAGTGGAAAAGGAAGCGTGAGAAAGCAAAAACGGAGCAGTGCGGCGGTATACGTCCGCCGAGCTGCTCCGTTGTGGCAACAAGCGGGCCAGCAGATGGCCTGAACGTTGCGCAATAAAATTCTATTGCCCTTCTTTTTGTGCTATCCACCGGTTTTGGTGGTGTCAGGCTTTGTTGGCTCGGGTGTAGGAGTCGGGGTTGCGGTTGGCTCAACTGGCTTGGCGGGCTGCGTCTTGGGCTTGCCGAACAGGGAGTTGAGGCCTTTGGTGGCTTGCTCTTTCAGCTTGGCCTGGGCCTCCAGCTTTTTCTTATCGAGTTCCTGCTGGGCCTTGGCCTGTAGTTCCAATTGCTTGCGTTGCAGCTCGCGTTGCAGGCTGTCCTGGGCTACTTTGGCTTTGGCCTGCAGCTGCAGCTTGGCATCGTCTACCTTGGCCTGCACGATGTTGGTTACCAGGTCTTTGGCTTGCGCTTTCACGCTGCCCGTCGTCAGCTTCACCTGCGGGTTGCTCACGGTGCCGCCAATGGTGAGGCCCAGCGTCACGCGCTCCGTGCCTTTGATGTCCGCCACACCGGTGAGGCGCGTGAGCTGGCCACTGAGTTGCGAGCCAAGCTTGCCGGTGGGCACGTTCAGGGCTGTTACGTACTCCAGGCCGCCGCTGCTGATGTTGTTGGAGCCGCCCACGGTCATCTTAATCTGGCCCACGTTCAGGTCAAATGGCTTCACGATGAAGTTGCCGTTGATAATTTCGGCCGCCACATCTTTGTTGTTCACCGCGAAGCTCTTCAGCTCCTGAAACTGCGTGAGGCTGCTGATTTTCTCCATCACCGGCGAGCCGCTCACGGCCGCCCGCACCACTTCAAACAGCCCCTTGCCGGTGAGCGTGCTGTAGTTGGGCATCATGTCGGGGCCCATTTCACCGCTCACGTTGAAATTGGTGGAGAACACGCCTTCCAGATTGTCGGCCAGCGGCACCAGCGTCTTGATGGAGTTGAAGGCCGAAAAGGCGTTCTGGAAGTTCAGGTTCTTGATATTCAGCCCAAAGTTGAACTTCGGGTGCGCCAGGTTTTTGCTGCTATACGAGCCGGTAGTAGCAAACGTGCCGCCCAGCGTATTAAACGTCAGGCCGTTGAGCGTGGCGGTCTGGTCGCGCACGCCCACGGTGCCCTTCACGTTGTCCAGCTTGAGGTTGTCGTAAATCACCTGGCCCATGGTGGTGTTCAGCGTCAGGTCGAACTCCTTCGGAATCTGTAGCACGCCGTCGGCCTTGGTAGCGGCGGCGGGGGCTTTGGTGGCGGCCGTGGCGCCCTTGCTCGGCGCTGCCGTCACCTCGTCCACCATCCACTCGTTCACGTTGAAGCGGCTGGAGTTCACCGTCAGGTTGCCGCGCAGCGGCTGGCCGGGCACAAACAGGTAGCCCATGTAGTTGCTGATGGTGCCCGAGGCCGCCACGTCCGACGAGCCCACGAAGCCGGCCATGTTCTGCAGCACGATCTTGTCGTTGTTGAAGGTAGCCGTGGCGCGGGTCACGCGCATGCCCTGCGGCAGGTCGGCGCTTTTGTAGGTGATGTTCTGGGCCTGCACCGTGCCCGAGGCCACCACCGTCTGGTAGCGCCCGGCCTCAATATCGGCCATGTTGCCCTTGGCAGCCACGTTGCCGTTGAGGCGGCCCGTCACGGTCATGCCGTCCAGCGGGAAGATCTTCGTGATTTTGGTGAGGTCCACGGTGCCCTTCACGTCGGCATCGAAGCGCAGCTTGTCCACGCCTTGCGTGCTCACGCGGCCGGCTAGCGGCTCGCCGTCCAGCAGCATCCGGAAGTTGCTGATGTCCAAGCGCGTATCGTTCAGCTGGCCCGTGGGGTTCATGACCACGCCCGCCACGGTCAGGTTCTCAATCGGGGCCGGAAACTGCTTGCTCTTCACGTAGCCGTTGGTCAGGTTTAGTTTGGCCTGTACCACCGGCATCTGGGTTTTGGAGTAGATACCCTTGGCGGTGCCATCCACGAACAGCTTGCCGCGCAGCAGCAGGTCCTGCACCGGATACACCTTCATCATCTCAGCCAGGTCCACATTGGCCTTCACGCGGCCATCCACCTTCATCGGCTCTAGCCCATCAATGGCCACGTTGCCGTCAATTGGGTTGGCGCCCAGGTCCAGGTGAAACTGCTTCACATTCACTTTCACGTTGTTGGTGAAGCCCGACGGGTTGTCCACCACCATATCTACGTTGATGTTTTTAGCGGCCTGCGGCAACTGCGGGTACTTGAACATGCCGTTCTTAATCTGCAGGTTCACGCCGTAGCCGGGCATCTTCACCTCGTTCTGCACACCCTTAAAGTAGCCGTCAAATGCCACCTTGCCGCTGGCCTGCACGTCCTTAAACTGCTCGGTGTACACGCCCGGCACCAGACTCAGAATCGTTTTGAAGTCGGTTTCCAGCGCCTTGAAGGTCAGATCATAGGTGATGTCGGTGGCATTCGGTAGGCCAATGGAACCCTGAAACGAAGCCGGGAAATCGTTCAGCTGCACCTTGTTGTCCTTGAACGTGAACAGCATCTTGTCCAGGTCCATGGCCATGGTCACGTCGGCCGTCAGCTTCTTCTTGCTCACGTATTCGGTGCCGTCGTAGGTCATCGAAAACTGGTCGGCCGTGGTCTGGCTCACCATATCGAAGATGTTGCTGGCAAAGTCGCCGGAGCCGGTGTGATTCAGGCCGCGCAGCTCCATATTAAAGGGAATCGTACGGTCCTCGTAGCGCAGGTGCCCGTCGGTCACTTCCCACTTGCTGATGGCTAGGTTCAGCGAAGTCGTGTCCTGTCCCTGGGCGGCCGCGGCCGAGTCCGACAGCATCACGTCCCAGTTGGCCTTGCCGCTTTTCAGCACCTTCGCGCTGATTTCGGGCCGGTCCAGCAGAATGCTCTTAATCTTGATTTGGTCGCCGCTAATGACGCTCATCAGGTCCATACCCACTCGGAAAGAGGGCAGGTAAGCCAGCGTGTCGCGCGCAAAAGAGTCTTTGCCAATCACACGCAGCTCGTCAATGCCCAGCGCCAGGTCCGGGAACGTGCTGAATAAGCTCAGGCTGACGTTGCTCGGGTTGTATTCCACCTTCGCGTCCACCCGTTCGGCCAGCTGCTTATCGAGGGCCTGCTTGATTTTGTCTTTGAACAGCAGCGGCGTGAGGGCCACGGCCGCTACCAGCACCACCAGAAAAATCAGTAAGCCAATCCAGAATTTGCGCATAATTGAAAGAGTGATGAAGGAAAAACAAAGAGCAGGCCGCGGCTAAAACGCTACAGGACTGACCAAAAGCCAGGCGCAACGCGCCATGCGAGAGAGGTAATACAACCCGCTATAGTTGCACTTTGGTCCGGCGGGCAGAAACCGGGCAACAAGGCTGCCGCTATCCGCAGGCACCTAGCTGGGTCCGTTGCAAAAGTAGCAGCCTCAGCTTGCCGGTGCGGCAGGCCCAGTCTGCAAAATCAGGCCGTTGGTCGATTTATGGGCCTGATATACCGTTATTGAGCAGGGAAATTGGCAATTTAGTTTCCGCAAAGAAGACTGGCCGCGTACGATTCGGGGCCGGAAGGCGTTTAACAGCTTGATGATGGGGTTATTGCTACGGATAAATAACAGCTGCTGCCGTGTGCCGCGCCGCCTGCGCCAGCCCCTTACGGCGGTGGCTGTTGTGCTGGCTCTGCCGGCTGCCGCGCAGGATCTGTACTTCTCCCAGCCCTACGCCACCCGCCTGCACCAGAATCCGGCTTTCGCGGGCTTGCTCGATGATGCCAGCATCACGCTCAGCTACCGCAACCAGTTCCCGACCCTGGCCGGCACCTTCCAGACCAGCCAGCTTGCCGCCGATCTGCGCTTCAAAGACCAGCACAGCGCTGTGGGGCTACTGGTGAACCACGACCGGACCGGCGGCCTCGGCTACACCCGCTTCGAGGTGGGCGGCATCTACGCCTACCATTCCCGCATCAACGAAAACCTGGCTTTCAGCGGCGGGCTGCGCGCTAGCTACGGCAACCAGCGCATCAGCTACGGCAACCTGATTTTTGGTGACCAGATTTCGGAAGACGGCTCCACGGCACCCACCACCCGCGAGCCGCTGGACTTCAGCCCCGTCAGCTACCTGAGCCTGGGCACCGGCCTTATCCTATATAGTGACAACTTCTGGGTGTCGGTGGCCGGGCAGCACCTCAACCAGCCCAGCCTGGGGTTCCGCTCCCAAAGCAGCCTGCCGCTTCGCTACGAGCTAAGCACCGGCTACAAGCACTACTTCGTGCGGCGCACAGAGAAGCGCGTCTACCGCGAAATCAGCGTGACGCCTACCGTGCACTATGTGCGCCAGGGCGGCTCGCAGCGCGCTGAGGCCGGATTGTACGCTACCGTGACACCCATCACACTGGGTGCCCTGTACCGCGGCATTCCGTTGCCCGGCGCTCCACGTCCTCAACAAATTCTGACGGCCATTGCCGGTGTCAGCGTAGGGAGTTTCCGGGTCGGCTATGCTTATGATGTGGGCCTGAGCAGCTTGAGTGCCGACTTAGGCGGAGCCCATGAAATATCTTTGACCCTGCGTGCGTTTGATTCGCTGGAAGCGGCATGGCGCCGACTGAAACGCAGAAATTCCCCGGCGCCTCCTTGTCCATCCTTTTGAATTGTTGTATTATTGCAGCAACTTGCCTTGCCTAACCCCTTTTCTAACAGGTAGTTTCAACTCAATCATGAATTTTTCCAAGTACCTGCGTTTTGCGGTCGTAGGAGCCTGCGCCCTGGCTTCCTGCAAAAGCGGTCCGCCCACTGCTACCAAACCCGGTAAGTACAGCTCGACGACGGGCATCGATTATAATACCGAAGAGGGGATGAAGGTGGCCGATTACAAAGGCATTCCGGAAGGTCCCGGCCTGATCTTCATCGAAGGTGGCCGCACGGTGCTTGGCTCGCAGGAAGAAGACGTAACGATGACCCACGACAACGTGGAGCGCACCGTTACTATCGCCTCGTTCTACATGGACGAGGCCGAAGTGGCGAACATTCACTGGCTTGAATATCTGCACTATATCCGCAAAGACTCGTCGGAAGAATTCTACCAGTCGGCTTTGCCCGACACCACGGTATGGGCCCGCGAGCTGTCGTTCAACGACCCGTACGTAGACTACTACCTGCGTTATCCCGGCTTCCGCTTCTTCCCGGTAGTGGGTGTAAGCTGGCTGCAGGCCAACGACTACTGCACGTGGCGTACGTCGAAGGTAAACGAAACGCTGGCTTCCAACGCTGATGGCGGTGGAGGCGGTGGTGGCCTGTTCAAGAAAAAGAAGAAAGGCGGCGACGCCGCCGAAGGAACCGACGGCGACGGCAAAGCCAAAATTGCCATCGAAAACGGTAACACTCTGCCGAACTACCGCCTGCCCACGGAGGCTGAATGGGAATACGCCGCGCAGGCGCTCATCGGCACCCAAGAAACCGGCAACGAAAACCAAGAGAATAAGCGCATTTACCCATGGGATGGCCGTCAGGTGCGGAACCCCTACGGTGGCAAAATGGGCCAGTTCCTCGCCAACTTCAAGCGTGGCCGCGGTGACTACGCCGGTATTGCCGGCTCGCTGAACGACGGCGCCATGATTACGGAGTACATCTACGCTTACCCGCCGAACGACTACGGCCTGTACAACATGTCGGGCAACGTGAACGAGTGGGTGCAGGATATCTACCGTCCGTTGTCGTTTGAAGATGTGGAAGACTTGAACCCCTTCCGTCGCAACGGCTTCCTCGACCCCTCGGAGAAGTACGACAAGAAAGGCTACCAGTCGCTCATCGATGACCACGTACGTGTCTACAAAGGTGGCTCGTGGCGCGACGTAGCGTACTGGTTGTCGCCGGGCACGCGCCGCTTCATGGCAGAAGATTCGGCTACCGCTACTATCGGTTTCCGCTGCGCCATGATCAACGCTGGCTCGAACAAGTAGGAAGCAACAAGCTACTAGCAACAAAAAAAGCCGTCCTAAACAGGACGGCTTTTTTTGTTGCTAAGCAATTCGGCTATTACCTATCCGCGCAGGCAATGGTGGCAATGCTGGCTTCGGTGGCTCCGGCGGCCAGCAGCACGGCGGCGCAGGCTTCGAGGGTGGCGCCGGTGGTCAGTACGTCGTCTACCACCAGCACGTGTTTGCCCCGCACGGCTTCCGGATCGGCCACCTCAAATACTTCGGCTACGTTCTGCCAGCGCTGAAGGCGGTTTTTGCGGGTCTGCGAATCGGTGTGGCTGGTGCGGCGCAGCGCGGTAGCGTGCCAGGGCGTGTGCAGCGCTTCGGCCAGGCCCTCGGCAAACGGGTCGGACTGGTTGTAGCCGCGCTGAGCCAGCTTGCGCGCGTGCAGCGGCACGGGCACAATCAGGTCGAAGGTGAGGCCGGCGCGGGCTAGGTCGTGGCCGTACCAGCGGCCCAGGGCCAAGCCTACGTCGCGCTGGTTCTGGTATTTGAGCTGGTGCAGCAGGTGCTGCACCCGGCCGCGCCGCAGAAACCGCAGGTAGCTCAGGGCATGGCGTACCGGCAGCTTGCCCCAGAACCGGCGGGCCAGCGGGTTTTCGGCCTCGGGCAGCAGGTGGTAGTCGGTGTAGGGCAGCTGGGCGCGGCAGCCGGTGCAGAGGTGTTCCTCGCCGCGGGCCAGCGGCTCCTGGCAGCCCAGGCAGGTGCGCGGAAAAATCAGGCCCCAGAAATCGGAGAGGATGGTGGCAGCGGCGGCACGCATAGCAGAATAGGAATAACAGGCACCCGAATGAAGCCCCACGGTTAACGCTGGCGAACTTCTGTTTAATTTCGCGGTTAGCACAGGCCGGATTGAAAGTAGTAATTCGGCGCTACAATTTCTTGCCTGTACCACGAAGCGACGCTTCGTCATGAGCGGAGCGCATAGATGGCAATGCGCCACCGCGTAGCTGCGGGCCCTGCTCGTGACGAAGCGCCGCTTCGTGGTACAGCGCACTCACCCACCTCATCACTCCATCACCGATATGTCGCAAGTCACTGAATTCAACGAGTACCGCCAGCGCATGAACGAGAAGATCATGGCGGCCGATAACAAGGTTATCAAGCGGTTCTTCAACCTCGATACCAACACCTACCAGGCCGGCGCCGTGGACGTGAAAACCAAGGAAATGCTGGGCCTGGCCTGCTCCATGGTGCTCCGCTGCGACGACTGCATCAAGTACCACCTCGGCAAGTGCCACGAGGAAGGCCTCACCGACGCGGAAATCTATGAGGTGTTTGCCATTGCCAACCTCATCGGCGGCAGCATTGTGATACCGCACTTCCGCCGGGCCGTGGAGTATTGGGAGATTCTGAAAACGGAAGCTGTGGAAGCCGCGCCCGAACACCGGCACGAGGTATGAGCACCATGCACCCCGACGAAACCGAAACCGAGTTCGAGCAACGCTGGTGGGAGTTTATGAACCAGATGCGCGAGCGGTTCGGCAAAAAGCCCGACCTGAACGCGCTGCTGCTGCTGATTGGCGTGCAGGAACTGGGGCAGGGGGCGGGGCCCTTCACGAAGGAGCAGAAGCAGGACCTGATGCACATTGCCACCTGCCGCCTGTTCAGCCTCTCCGGCTACTACGAGCTGGAGCAGGTGGATGAGGAAGGTTGGCCGCATTTCCGGCTGGTGAAGCCTGTGCCGTTTGCCAGCCTCAAAGAGCAGGAGCGGATGCTCAAATGGCACATTCTGGAGTATTTCGCCGAAATGGGCGACGAGTAGCTACAGCCCTCTGGCATCCTGAGCGGAGCGAAGGCCCTTCTCACGCTTGACCAACTGTCGTGAGAAGGGCCTTCGCTTCGCTCAGGATGACAGACATTCACTCATCCACTCATTCAATAACTCACGCATTGCACATCATCAGTTACAACGTCAACGGGTTGCGGTCGGCGCTCAGCAAAGGCCTGCTGGAGTGGGTGCGGGAAGTGCAGCCCGACGTGCTATGCGTGCAGGAAATCAAGGCCGGGCGCGAGCCGCTCGATGTGTCGGGCTTCACGGAGTTGGGCTACACGGCGTATCTGCATCCGGCCCAAAAACCGGGCTACAGCGGCGTGGCTACCTTCTCGAAATACCCGCCCACGGCTGTGGTGGAAGGCTGCGGCACTGAGCTGTACGATGCCGAAGGCCGCGTGCTGCGCCTGGATTTCGAGGATCTGTCGGTACTGAACGTATATATGCCCTCGGGTACCAGCGGTGCCGAGCGGCAGGCGTTTAAGGTGGAATGGCTGCACTTTTTCCGCGACTATGTGCGGCAGTTGCGGGCCGAAGGCCGCCGGCTGGTCATTGGCGGCGACTTCAACTGCTGCCAGACGGCCATCGACCTGCACAACCCCAAAGCCAACCAGAACAGCCCCGGCTACACCCCGGAAGAGCGGCAGTGGTTTCAGGATTTTCTGGCCGACGGCTTCACGGACTCTTTCCGCCACCACCACGGCGACGCGCCCGGCCACTACTCCTGGTGGAGCTACCGGGCTGGCTCACGGGCCCGCAACGTGGGCTGGCGCCTCGACCACCTGCTCGTGGCGGCCGAACTGGTGCCACAGGTATCCGCTGCCGGCCTGCTGCCCGATGTCGTGCATTCCGACCACTGCCCGGCTTGGGTGCATCTGGCGTAGCGTCTGCCCTGACGGCCATCCAAACAGGCCTTGCAGAATGCCGCAGCCGGCTTCCGGCTACCCGATTGGGCATTGCAGAATGCCGCAGCCGGTTTCCGGGCACCGGAAAGGCTTCCGCAGAAGGCTGCAACGGCCATTTCGGTAGCCGGAAGCCTGTTGCAGAATGCCGCAGAGCGGTTAGCCGGCCAGCAGCATTTCGGCTACTTCGCGGCCGGTAGCCATGGCGGCATTCAGGGAAGGATAGGCCGTGTAGTCGCCACAGCGGTACAGGGTGCTGGTGAGGCGCAGCTCCTGGCGCGGCGGCTGGCCGCCGGGGTACACGGGCAGCGCGTGTGGTAGGTCGTAGGTGCGCAGGTGCTGCCACCGGGCCACTTCTTCCCCAAACCACAGCATCAGCTCCGCGCGAAGCAGGGCCGTGAGTGTAGTTTCGGGTAGGCCATGCTCGCCGTGGGTGCTTACTGATACCAGCGTGCGGCCTTCGGGAGCATAGTCCGGCGATACATCAGAAGGAAAGCTCACATTGTGGGCCAACTGGCCCGGCATGGCGTTCAGGCGCAGCAGCTTATCCTGGCGGCCGGGCGAGGAAGGCGCCGAGAAATACGTGCAGGTGGTGCGCCGCCAGGCCGTGGCATGTAGCTGCGGCAGATGCGGGAGCAGCCGGGCCGTGGTGTTGCCATCGGTGGCTACCACTATGGCTGCCGCTTCCAGCGTTTCGCCGCCGCGCAGCCGGACGGTAGTGCCTTCCACGGCTTCGGCGGGCGTGTTGAGGCGCACGGTGCCGGCGGGCAGGCGCTGGGCCAGCTGCTCCGGAATCTGCTGCATGCCCAACGCCGGCACGGCGGCTTCGCCTTCTATAAACTGCTGGTACACGAATTCAAAGAAATTACTACCCGTGCTCAGGCCCCGGTCGAGAAACACGCCTCCGAAGAACGGCCGGAAGAAGCTGTCGATGATATGCTCGCTCCAGCCGTAGCGGCGCAGAAACGTGAGCGTATCGGTGGAAGGGCGCGCCAGCAGTTCTTCGCTGCGGCGGCGGCTTACGTGCTGGGCCAGGCTGGCAATGCGCAGCTTATCAGGAAGGCTCCCGATGGGCGACACGGCCGCCGACAAGGCCGCGGCCGGCTGCCGCAGTGGGTTGCGCAGCGTCGTTTCCTGGCCCGAAGCCAGCCGGATAACGGCTCCGGATTGAAACGCTTTTAGATTCAGGGCGCCGTAGTCGAGCAGGCGCTGCACTTCCGGGTATTTGGTGAGCAGGATCTGGAAGCCGTGGTCGAGGCGGAAGCCGTCGGGCGTCACATCGGTCCGGACGCGGCCCCCTACGGCTTCGGCGGCTTCCAGCACCACCACGGCCCGGCCGGCGCGGTGCAGGTAGTTGGCGCAGGTGAGGCCGGCCATGCCAGCCCCGATAATAACGATAGGCGCGGAAGTGGAATCAGAAGGAGTCATATCAGCCCCAAACTCCAAAACGCGCCCGAAGGTTAGAAAACCAGCCGCAAGCCCGGCTATTCAGCGGGCGGGCAGGGCGGGCCCAGCTTGTACGCTTCGGCCATGCTGTAGGTATCCCAGTCGGCCAGGTCCAGGCGCGACTCGTCCCGGTACGGCTCCATCTGCTCGACGAGTATGCCGCTGCGAAAGTGCCCATTTAGAAAGGTTTCTCTGGCTACAAGGCTTTGGTCGGATACTCTGCGCAACTGCCAGCGGCCGTCCGGAATGCCCTGCACCACCTTGCCCCGCAGCTCCAGCCCCAGTTCCCGGCGGTACCACGTGCCGTTGCCATCCTTCACGAGTTGCTGGCCCGACTCTTCCCAGAACTGCTGAATCAGTGGGTCCTGGCCGTTGCGGAAACTCAGAATCTGGCGTGGCTTTCCTGACGGGTACCAATAGGCCCAGTCGCCCACTTGCCGCCCAGCCATGTAGCGCCCGCGCGCGGCCAGCTCGCCGGTAGCATGGTAGGTTTCGAACACGCCTTCCTTGCGGCCTTCGCGGTAGGAGCCCTGTAGCAGCAGCAGGTTGTTGGTCATGCGGTAGTCGCGCACGAAGCCCATGAAACGACCGGCGCTGTCGAGGCGGGTGTGGCGGCGAATGGTAGCGCAGCCCGGCGGGGTCAGGAGGTAGTCTTCGGAATAGAAGAAGCCTACGCTGTCTTTGCCCAGCACCCGGTAGCACTGGTCAAGCGACGCTTTTGCGGGCAGGCCTTGCTGAACCCACGTGGCGGAACCGGTTAGCAGCAAGACACTCATCAGCAAAGCTGGCCGGCCGTTCCTCATAAATAGCGTCATACTGGGGACGGGCAATAGATTGAGCCAACTACTCAACGAACCGTGCGGTGCCGCGGCAGCTTGCGGGTTTTCATGGTCCAGAACTCGGCCACGCCGGGGCGCTTCAGCGTCAGGCGCCACACGCCCATGCTCTGGCCCAGCACGTAGCCGGTGGCCTGGTCCTGCGGGTACTGCTTCCGGATGAGGACGTAGTCGGCAGCGCTGAGGTCCTGGCCTACTTTGCCGTGGCAGCGTAGGCACAGCGCGTCGCTCACCGTGATAGGACGCTGGTAGAAAAACGTTTCGGTGTTGGGGCGCGCAATCTGGCGGGCCGTATCGGGCTGCAGGTCGGCGGCCGTAAGTGCGGCCAGCTGGGCCGGGTTGCGCGGTTTGTTGCTCACGCGGCGGGCGTTGGCCTGCAGCATCTTCGCCACCGAGTCTACGGCCGGAAAGGTTTCGGGGCGGCAGTAGGGTAGGGCCGCTGCTATGCCGCCCTGAGCCAGTTTCTCGGTAAGTACGCGGAGCAGTTCCCGGTCGGCGTGGCGCGTGAGCGAGTCGCCGGACCAGCGGGTTGCGCGGAGCAGGTCTTCGGGCATAATGCGCTTCACCTGCCAGTTCTCTGCCTCTATACCAATGCGTTGGCTTTCTTTAAGGTGCTCAATCTGGTCGGGGCGGCAGCCGGCCGAGAGCAGCAACAGGGCCGCTCCGGCGGCGCGAAACAGGTAGCGCATGGCGAAAGACGATGGAAAGGAGGGAGCAAGATAAACAAGTCACGCCGCCGTTCGGTTGGCTCACCCAGACTTCGGCATGCCCGGCTGACTGCCACGCAAGCCACGTGCGGCCTGCAGAAGCCACATGTAGCGGATAAGCGGCAACGTAATTGCTTTTCGCGGGCCTCCGGCAGCGTCTCTGTGATGCGGAACCGGCACCCCTGGCACGCGTGTTTGTTTTCAGTACCTTTGTAGTTGCAAATACAATTCTCTGCAGGCAAGATGCTAGATAAACTGGAGGCCATTCAACAGCGCTTCAACGACGTGAGCGAGCTGCTGACACAGCCTGACGCCATGAGCGACATGAAGCGTTTCAAGACGCTGAACAAGGAGTATAAGGACCTCGGCAAAATTGTGACCGAGTATAAGGCCTACCAGAACGTGCTGGCCAACATCGACGGCGCCAAAGAAGTCATTGCCACTGAAAAGGACGAAGACTTCCGCCAGATGGCCAAGGATGAGCTGGAAAGCCTGTATCCGGAGCAGGAGCGCCTGGAAACCGTTATCAAAGAGCTGCTCATTCCCAAAGACCCGAACGATTCCAAGGATGTTATCATGGAAATCCGGGCCGGAGCGGGCGGCGACGAGGCGGCCATCTTTGCCGGCGACCTGCAGCGTATGTACATGCGCTACGCCGAGAAGCACAACCTGAAAATGGACCTCATTGATGCCACCGAAGGCACTTCGGGGGGCTACAAAGAAATTATTCTGGCCCTAAAAGGCGAGGACGTGTACGGCAAGCTCAAGTTTGAGTCGGGTGTGCACCGCGTGCAGCGCGTGCCGGCCACCGAAACCCAGGGCCGCATTCACACTTCCGTGGCCTCCATTGTGGTGATGCCGGAAGCGGAAGAGTTGGACGTGCAGATTGACATGAACGATGTCCGCAAGGACCTGTTCATGTCGTCGGGCCCGGGCGGGCAGTCGGTAAACACGACCTACTCGGCTGTGCGTCTCACTCACTTGCCTACAGGCCTCGTGGCCCAGTGCCAGGACCAGAAGTCGCAGCTTAAGAACTTCGATAAGGCGCTGCAGGTACTTCGCTCGCGCCTCTACGAAATTGAGCTGGCCAAGAAGAACGAAGCCGAAGGCGCTGCCCGCAAAAACATGATTGGTGGCGGCGACCGGTCCGACAAAATCCGCACTTATAACTACCCGCAGGGCCGCGTCACCGACCACCGCATCGGCTTCACGGTATACAACTTGGCCAGCGTAATGGACGGCAACATCGACGACTTCGTGGAGCAGCTGCGCCTCGCAGAAAGTGCTGAGCGCCTGAAGGAAGGCGTTTCGTAATTTATTGCTGATCTACTCGTTCTGTCATCCTGAGCGGAGCGAAGGACCTTATCACGCCAGACGAGTTGTTGTATTGACAATCGTTTAGTTGGTGCGAGAATCCTTTGCTCCGCTCAGGATGAACTTGTTTATATAAGTTGCTGCGTATGCGTTTTTTACTCCCGTTGCTGCTCATCTGCTCGGCCCTGCTGTGCCTGCTACCTGGCTGCGAACCGAAGGAAGACCTGCTCACCACCGATGCCAGCGCCAAGCTGGAATTCTCACGTGATACGGTCATCTTCGATACTGTTTTTGCGCAGGTTGGTACCGTCAGCAAGCGCCTGTGGGTGTACAACCGCAACAACCGCGCAGTAAAGGTGGACCAGATCCGGCTGTCTGATACCAACCCCGGCACCTATTCCCTGATTATTAATGGTGATGAACGGCAGGCGGCAGCCGGCCTCGAAATTCGGGGCAATGACAGCCTCCTTATTCTGGTGAAGGCTAAGCTCGGGCCCAGCAACCTGACCAACAGACCCTTCCTGGTAACGGAGCAACTCCTGTTTACAACCAACGGCAACGAGCAGGACGTGAAGCTGGTTGCCTACGGCCAGAATGCGTATTTCCACGGTCCGGAAGAGCGAATCAGCCGCAACACTACGTGGCCCAAAAACCGGCCGCATGTTATTTATGGCGTAGTGGTGGTGGATGCCGGTGTCACGCTGCGCATTCAGCCGGGCACCCGCATCTACTCTCATGCCGGCGCAGCGCTGGTTGTGCGTGGTACGCTGCTGATCAACGAAAACACTACGCCTACCACCGAGTTGGCTCCTAACGATACGGCCACATTCGTGCGCTTCCAGAGCGACCGGCTGGAACCTTTCTACGCCGAGATTCCCGGGCAATGGGGTGGCATTCAATTTGATGCCAGCAGCCGCAACAGTGTGGTGAACTTCACGGAAATCAAGAACGCTGCGTTTGGGTTGGTCATTGCCAACGTCCGCAACCAGTTGCCGCACCCGCTGGTCACGGTTAGCAACTCTATCTTCCGCAATATTTCCGGCGCAAATCTGTCTTTCAATGGCAACGGCAACGGGGCCGGCATTATCGGGCTTTCCGGCGACTTCAATCTGACCAACTGCTTGTTTACCAACTGCGGCGAATACGCTATTCTTGGTATTGGGGGAGGTGCTTATACATTGAACTACTGCACTGTAGCCAACTATACGCCACAATTTCAGCGCAAAACCCCTTCTCTATTCTTCACCACGGAGCCGGCCTCCGACGAGCCTCTGGTCAGCCCGATTACGGCCAGCATCAGCATTCGAAACTCTATTGTGTGGGGTTCCATTCCGGAGGAGCTGGGCTTCGAAAACAGCGACCAGTACCGTAGCGGCATCAACGTTCGCAACAGCCTGCTGCGCACCCGCGACTACGCCGGGGCCAGTGATGCCGCTGGCAAACCAGGGCTAGGAAATCAGACCCTGAGCAATATCCTGAACGAAAGCCCCCGGTTTAAACGCACTCCGGAAACGGTGAACGACCGGTACGATTACCGTCTTGATACCTTGTCGCCAGCCAGCAACAAGGCAGTATACAACTCCGCTATACCGCGCGACCTACTGTTCAAAACCCGTAGCACAACTGCGCCCGACTTGGGAGCCTACGAGCGGGTAAATCCCTAAGCTGATGGTGTATATCCAGAAAAGGCTGCGCCTCCCGGCGGTACGCCGCGGCTTTCACCTCATCACCGATCTGCTGGTGGCGGAACTGCCTGAACTGGAGCGGCTGCGGGTGGGCACGGCGCACTTTTTCATTCAGCATACCTCCGCCAGCCTTACCATCAACGAAAACGCCGACCCTACGGTGCGCCAAGATTTCGAGGCGTATTTCAACCATACGGTGCCTGAAAACGCGCCGTATTTCCGCCACACGCAGGAAGGCCCCGATGATATGCCTGCTCACTTGAAGGCCGCCATGATGGGCCATGCCGTAAGCATTCCGATAACCAATGGAGAACTGGCACTGGGCACCTGGCAGGGCATCTATCTGGGGGAGCACCGCAACCAGGGCGGGCGGCGGTGGGTAGTGGCTACTCTGATGGGAGCGGAGTAGGCCCGCACCGGCATTACGCAGAATAGTTGGGGGTTAGACGGGCCGCCGCTGGCGCTTTTACGTATGAAGGCAAAAGTTTCGCTGTTGCCTTCATGCTTTCTGTTCTGTTCTTATCTGCTTCCAAAGCCCTGCCCGCCGCGCTGCTCTACAGTGTACTGGGCCTGCTGGGCTGTGGCACGGAGGACACCAGCCGTATAGCAGTAGACGCTTCAGACCCAAAGCCAGTGCAGCGGCAGCAGGTAAAGCCGGTTGTACGCAGGCAGCCTTCGGCTCCTAAAGCCGTCTGCACTCTCACCAATGATACATTGGCCGGGCAGCCTTTTGGGGCCGAGCCGACGGTGGAGGAACTGCTGCGCGCCGGCGCCAAAGTCAGTTCCCGCAAGCCCTTTGCTAACCTGCACGTGGCCGGCCAGATGGATACCATCCTTACGCTGCGTCACCAAGGCAACCAGTTTGAGTTTTACCGCACATTTGAGAAGGACCTGCTGCGCCAGGCGGTTATCACCAATTTCCGGCCGAGCTACGGGCAGCGGCTGCGGGCTACGCTCACCGAGTCGACGAGGCAGAACGGTGGCCCTTGCAACCAGCTTCGCATCCGGGACACAGAACGCGCGAACAACGTGTCGGCGACCTTTACAGCTGGCCAGCCCAGCGTAGCTCGTGTGCAGCCTTACTGGGACTAAGCGCTGCAGCTAGCGCACTACCTTCACTCGTACTGAGTAACGTACTGTGTCGAAGAGCACGAGCTTTTGCACGCCCTGCACACTGTATTCTGCCAGCTGGTCATTAATTATGCTCAGGCGCAGGCGCTTCTGGCTATAGAATAATGGATTGTCCTGCCGAATAACAGCGGCTAGCTCCTGCGTGGGGCTAGCGGTGGCTGTGGCGGCAGCATTACCAATCACCAGCAGCGCCACGGGCGCTTCCGTACTTGGCTTCAGCTTGTAAGTGCTGACACCGTCAGGGGTATTGTACGAGGCTGAAACAGATTTGGAGTACGCACCCCGAAGGGCCGGCTTGTTGATGTCAGCCTGATAGAAAACCTGCAACTCCTTACTCCAATCGGTTTTCGTGACCCGGGTGGTTTCGGTGTTGCCGTTGCGCAGCTGCACGCGTTTTTCCACCACTGGCTGTTGCTGATTGAGGCGTGCTACCTGCCCATCCAGCAAGACTTTCACGTCAAAGTAGTCGGGCTTGCGGTTGGCTGGGTTGGGGCGCACGGTGGCCTCTTCCGGCCCGCAGGCCGCAAGCAACAGTAGCGCCGCCATGGCCCAGCCGCGGTTAGGCACCGGGAGTGGCGTCAGGTTGGAGCAGGCTCTGGCCCGTCATGTCGGCGGGTTGCGGCAGGCCCATCAGCGCCAGCACGGTAGGCGCAATGTCGCCGAGCTTGCCATCCGCGAGGGTGCCGTGGTAGTTGTTGTCGGCCAGAATGCAGGGTACCAGATTGGTGGTGTGGGCCGTGTTGGGTGAGCCATCGGCATTCACCATAAACTCGGCGTTGCCGTGGTCGGCAATAACGATGCAGGCATAGTCGGCAGCTAGTGCCGCTTCTACTACGTCTTTGGCGCACTGGTCTACCGCTTCTGCAGCCTTCACGGCCGCTTCAAACACCCCTGTGTGGCCCACCATGTCGGTGTTAGCGAAATTCAGCACCACAAAATCCGCTGATTTAGCCTGCAGTTCCGGCACCAGCGCGTCACGCAGCTCAAAGGCACTCATTTCCGGCTGCAGGTCGTAAGTAGCTACTTTGGGCGAGTTGCGCATGATGCGGGTTTCCCCTTCAAACTCCTTCTCGCGGCCTCCCGAAAAGAAGAACGTTACGTGCGGGTACTTCTCCGTTTCCGCAATCCGGATCTGCTTCTTATGATTGGCCTCCAGCACCGCGCCCAAAGTATTTTCGAGGTTATCTTTCTCGAAAATCGGGGTGACGCCCGTAAATGTGGCGTCGTAGTTGGTCATGGTGAGATAGTGCAGGTTCAGCCGGTGCATCTCAAAGGCATGAAAATCCTGTTGCGTCAGGGCCTGCGTGATTTCGCGGCCCCGGTCGGTGCGGAAGTTGAAGCACAGCACCACGTCGCCCTCCTGAATGGTGGCCAGTGGCTGCCCGTCGGCGGCTACTTTCACAATCGGCTTCAGAAATTCATCGGTCACGCCCTCCTTATAGGAGTCGAGCATGCTCTGAATCAGGTTTTGCGAAGCAGTGCCTTTGCCATTCACCAGCAGGTCATACGCCACTTTCACCCGCTCCCAGCGGTTGTCGCGGTCCATGGCATAGTAGCGCCCCACAATAGACGCAATTTTGCCGCTGGCCCCGCGCTGCAGATGCTGCTCTAGGTCATTGACGTAGCTGACGCCGCCTTTGGGGTCGGTGTCGCGGCCGTCGGTGAAGGCGTGAATGAACACATTGTGCACATCGGCGTCATGAGCCAGCGTGCAGAGCGCCTTCAGGTGGTCGAGGTGGGAATGCACACCGCCATCGGAGAGCAGGCCCATTAGGTGTACCGGCTTGTTGTTAGCGCGGGCGTATTCGAAGGCTTTTTCCAGGGCGGGCATGGCCGCCAGCTTCCGCTCCCGAATGGCTTTGTTGATGCGCACCAGATCCTGGTACACCACGCGGCCGGCCCCAATGTTCATGTGGCCCACCTCGGAGTTGCCCATCTGCCCGTCAGGTAAGCCTACTGCTTCGCCGGAAGCTTGCAGCTTGCTGTGCGGAAACCGCTCAAACAAAGAATCAACGAAGGGCGTGTGGGCCTTGTCGATGGCCGAAACCTCTTTGTTCTGCGCCAGTCCCCAGCCGTCCAGAATCACCAACAATACCTGTTTGTTCATAGGCACAAAGATAGGCGGCCTGCACCGGACCGACCACATTTTCTTATCTTGGCTCCCACGGCAAAAATAACCTCACGCCTGGAGCCTTCGTAACGGCAGCTTGGCATAATTTTCGCGCACTGGATGGTGAATTCTCTACTCTAAGATGAAACGTATCTTCTTCCCAGCCTTTCTGCTCGTGTGGCTGTTGCTGTCCTCGGTGATGGTGCAGGCGCAGGGCGAGGCGTTTGGAGCTGTACGCGGGGCTCTGCGTAACGCTTCTTCCCGTGAATTGTCTCAGTATTTTGGTGCCACAGTTGGCATCAGTTTCGATGGCGACCGGCAGAACTATAGCTCCACGCAGGCGGAGTTTGTGATGAAGGACTTCTTCGCCAAAACCGCGCCTTCTACGTTCGAAATAGTGCATCAGGGAGCCAGCCAGGGCGGTATTCCGTATGCAATTGGCAAATACAATGGCAAGTCCGGCTCTTATCGGGTGTTTATCAAAATGAAAAACACGAATGGTGCCCTGCGCATCGATACCATGGACTTCACTAAAGAGTAGCTACCGCTACTGATGTAATGAAATAAACAGGCTCCCGTGAAAGTGGGAGCCTTTCTTATGCCTGTTAAATCTTCGTTATTTAGGAACTGGTTGCTCAAATTCAAATTCACCGCTGCATTAGGTGCCATCCTTATTTGGCTAGTTGCAAATAGTCGCTAAAACCGCCTTCCGAAGCCGCTGGGGGCTTTATTGCCGCTAGTCGTAATCGGGTAGTTCCAGTTTGGCATAGTTCTCGTATATAGGGCTATACATGTTCAAGAACCTGATGAAACCTACTTTACTCTTCGCGTCTCTGACCCTGTTCTGGCTGACTCTGCTTGTGGGTGTCACGCAGGCGCAGAACGACACGTTTGCTCCCATCCGCAATGCTATCCGGAGTGGCTCGTCTCAGGAACTGGCGCAAAGCTTCGGGCCCGCCGTAGAAATCAGCTTCGATGGTGACCGGAAGGGCTATAGCGCCACGCAGGCAGAAGCCGTGATGAAAGACTTTTTCGCTAAGAATGCCCCGGCCAGCTTCGATTTCGTGCATTCCGGCGGCAGCAACGACGGCAAACCCTACGCTGTAGGCAAGTACGTGAGCAAAAGCGGTGCGTACCGTATGTTCGTGAAGATGAAGCCGGAAGGCGGCCGGCCCGTGATTAACGCCATCGACTTTACGAAGGAATAGCGGCACCAGTCTTTATTTATCCGCCCCTGGCACTACGTAGTGCCAGGGGCGGTTTGCGTTTCGGGCTCTGGAGGCTTGTAGGACAGATTAAGGCCCACCGCTTTATATGGCCGGGTAATGGGGTGTTTTTGCTATTTTTGCACCGTGCAAAACACCCCCTACCTCACTTCCGAAGCTCTAGTTGATTTTATCCGCACTGCCCTCCGCGAGGATGTCGGCGACGGCGACCATTCCTCCCTGGCCTCAATTCCGGCCGACGCCTGCAACCGTGCCCGGCTGCTGGTGAAGGATGAAGGAGTGCTGGCGGGCGTGGAACTGGCCCTGCTGATCTTTAAAGAAGTAGACCCGGAGTTGCAGGTGGAGCCGCTACTGGCCGACGGCGCCCGTATCAAGCACGGCGACGTGGTGCTGACGGTGGAGGGCCGCGCCCAAAGCATTTTGACGGCGGAGCGGCTGGTACTCAACTGCATGCAGCGCATGAGTGGCATTGCCACGCATACGGCTCACCTCAACAGCCTGCTGGCTGGCACCAAGGCCCGCCTGCTCGATACCCGCAAGACCACGCCTAATTTTCGGATCTGTGAGAAATGGGCGGTGCTGATTGGCGGCGGCGTAAACCACCGCTACGGCCTCTTCGACATGATTATCCTCAAGGACAACCACGTGGATTACGCGGGAGGTATCCGGCAGGCTATTGAAGCCACGCAGGCGTACCTGGCCCGCACTGGCCGCAAGCTCCCCATCGAAATAGAGACCCGCACACTGGCCGAGGTGCAGCAAGCCTTGGATACCGGCGGCATCGACCGGATTATGCTCGACAACATGCCACCGGCTCAGCTTCGGGAAGCGGTGCAGCTGATAGCTGGGCGCTTTTCCACTGAAGCCAGCGGCGGTATCACAGAGCATATCATTGCGGAAGTAGCGGCTACCGGCGTCGATTTCATTTCGGTTGGGGCCCTGACTCATTCCACCAAAAGCCTCGATTTGAGCCTGAAAGCGTTTTAAATTCTGCGCGAATGGGTAGATGAACACTTGAGTGAATGTTCATTTGCAGAGGCCACAGTAGGCTGCTCATTTGCCTTTTCACGCACTCACTATTTCTGAAAATGCAACTCCCCAACCAACGCGGCAGCTACCGCCAGCAGCAACAGTCCGCTGGCTCGCCGCTGGCTATCCGTACCAAGAAGCACCAGCTTGATACCAATATGTACACCCGTGTGGCCATGGCCCACGTGTGGCGTAAAGAATGGTGGTATGCCCTGATTCCCTTTGTACTAGGGGTGTTGCCGGCCGCCATCTGGCCCTCATGGTGGTGGCTAGCCGCTGGGTTGGTACTGGCGCTGCTATTCGTGCTGCTGCGTTCTTCCCAGATTACGGCCGTGACGCAGGTAGAGCAGACCAAGCCGCTCTTTGAGCGCATGAGCTACGTTATTGATCAGCGCCAGATTGGGCTGATGCAGAACGAGAAAGAAGGCCGTGGTATGGGCGTGAACTGGGACATGATTGGGAAAGTAAAGCGTGAGCCCGACGGTTATGTGCTGTGGTTCCGCACCCAGGAAGTGCCTGCCGAAATTACGGGGTGGCGTGCCTGGGTAGCCCGCACCTTCGAGACGCCCATGTTCCTGCACATTCCGTTTAAGATCTTCAATTCGCCCAACGACCAGAAGCTGTTCGAATCGTTGTTGCGGCGCAAAAACCTGCTGCCTGCTCTTGATGCGCCGGCGGACACTAAATAAGGAGGCACCATCTCGGCGACCCCCGTTCATATATACTCAACATCATTCTCTTCTTCCCATGACCAAGCAACTCCTGCTTTCTGCCCTAACCGTAGCCGCCCTTTCCCTGTCTGCCTGCAGCAGCGAGCCTTCCGACTGGCGCCCCGACAAGAAAGTATCGTTGGATATGGTGGAGCCCGGCTCCCGCTCTTCCGACAACTTCGACCAGCACACGGAAGCGGCTGCCAGCCAGCACAAAGGCGGTGCTATTGCAGAGCCTATCAGCTCGCATGCAACTCTGGACCAGCGTGAAAAGCCCTCGGCTGAGCACGCTACATCGGCGAATGCGCACGAAACGCTGAAAAGCAAGAGCGACGAGACGGCAGAAGAAAAAGCTACGGTAGCTGACCCCGAAGCCAAAAAGAAATAATCGGTAGCGCATGCGTACTTCTTTTCTGCGCTCTATAGCAGCTGGTTTGCTGCTGGCCGCTGGCCTGACGGGCTGTGAAAGCAACACGGCAACAGTTAGCACTCCGGCCGCAACGGCCGCTGCTGCTGACAGCACTTCGGCTCCTGTAGTAGCCGCTGCCTATATCTGCCCAATGGCCTGCGAAGGCAGCGCCAGCGACAAACCCGGCAAATGCCCGGTGTGCGAAATGGCACTTGAGCCCAATCCGGCTGCCAAAACCACCGTTCAGTAGGCTATTCCCTTTCTGTTCCACTTGCCCCGCAGCTTGGTAGCGTACCAAGCGCGGAGCAAGTGGAACAACTGTTGTTGAAGTTATTTTGTAACATTGTTGCAAAATATTCGTTTTCCTGATTTTGCTCTTTTGGCTGGCTTTTCTGCCGGCCCGCTTTGCCTTCCACGATGATGTCACCTGCTGCCGTTGAGCCGGAATGGTTTAGTACTTGGTTTGATTCTCCGTATTATCACCTGCTGTACCACGACCGGGACCAGGCTGAGGCGCAGGCCTTTATCGATGCGCTGCTACGGCATCTGCACCCCAAGCCTATGGCGCAGCTGCTGGATCTGGCCTGCGGCAAAGGCCGGCACTCTATTTACCTGAGCGAGCAGGGCTACAGCGTAACCGGCGTCGATCTGTCGGCGGAAAGCATTGCCGCGGCGCAGGCTGCTGCGCAGGAGCATCTGCACTTTCGGGTGCACGACATGCGGGAGCCGCTGCCCTGTGGTCCGTTCGACTTCATTTTCAACCTGTTTACCAGCTTCGGCTATTTTCTGCACGAGAGCGAAAACGTGGTGGCCCTGCGCAATGCCGCCACCGCTCTGCGGCCGGGCGGCAAAATGGTCATCGATTTTCTAAACACGGAGCGTACCGTGCGGGAACTGGTGGCACACGAGCACAAGCAGGTGGGAGGCATCGACTTTCACCTGCACCGCCACCTCTACCACGACTTCATCGTGAAGGAAATCGACTTTCGGGCGCCCGATGGAACGTTGCTGCATTACGAGGAGCGGGTGCGGGCCCTGAGTCGGGAGCGGTTTGAGGAGTATTTCCTGCTGGCTGGTCTGCGGCTGGTAGACGTGTTCGGCGACTACCACCTCACCCCCTACAATGAGGAAACCAGCCCACGGATGATATTCATTCTTAAAAAGTGAAGAGGTGACAGAGTAGCGAGACGACATGTGGCCAGCACACTCCTGCAAAGTCTACTGCTGGCCACGCTCACTCACCGCTCTGTTCGCCTTCACCCCATCACCCTTCACCTTATCAACCGCTATGTGGTTTGCTGTCCTGCTGTTGTTTCTTACCGTGCTTGGGGCCGGCTGGTCTACGCGGCTGGTGCCAACGGCAAGTACTGTCTGGATGAAGCCCCTGCTGGCATTCAGCGGGGCATACCTGTTCACGCTTACTATCACGCACCTGCTGCCCGAGGCCCTGCTGCTCGTGCCCGATGACATGCACCGCATCGGCTACTTTGTGCTGGCGGGCTTTTTCGGGCAGCTGGTGCTGGAAGTGTTTTCGCAGGGGGTAGAACACGGGCATGTGCATCATCACACGTCCCATGCCGGGCATGTACCCTTCCTGCTGCTGTTTTCGCTCATCATCCACTCGTTTCTGGAGGGCAGCATTCTGGTGAAGGTGCCTGAAGTGGGCACCGTGAGCGACAATTTCTACGCTATTCTGACGGGCGTGGCGCTGCACCACATTCCGGCGGCCTTTGCCCTGATGGCGGCCCTGAGACTTCGGCTGGGTACTTTTCGCCGGGCGCTGCCTTTCCTGGTGCTGTTTGCGTTGGCGGCGCCAGTGGGCATTGTGGTGAGCAACTTTGTGGTGCTGGAGCAGCTGCTTACCGGCGGCCTGTATGCGGCGCTGCTGGGCTTTGTGGCCGGCAACTTTCTACATGTGTCTACTACCATTCTCTTCGAAACCAGCCCGGAACACCGCCTGAATCTGCCTAAGCTGGCCGCTACCATGGCCGGCACGGCCCTAGCACTAGCCGTGGAGCTACTCTAGCCGCAAGCAGCCGCTTAGGCAGCTGGCCCCGCTTAAGCGGTTGCTAGTGCATGCCTGCTAAGTCGTCGGCATCCAGCAGCGGGCCCGTGTTTTGCAGCAGAAACTCCAGTTGCCGGGCCCGAGCCCGCTGGTACACCAGTTCCGCCTGCAAACTGAGCAGCCGCTGCCGCATAGCCAGCACCACATCAATTCCCTCCCGGCTCAGGCCCAGCTCGTGGTGCAGGCGGGCCAGACGCGCCAGATGGGCGGGCTCGTCGCGGATGGTGCCTGGCGTGGGGCCCGCGCCGAGCAGGCCCAGTTCCACAAAGCCCTGCAAATCGGTTTCACTTAGCTCATACTGACTGGCGCAGTCGTGGAATGTGATGGTGATTATGTGCGTTTCCATAGCAGTTGGGTTGATTGCTGCCGGTAAATAGGTTGGGTTTCAGGCGGCGGCTCAGGCGGCGGCTCAGTCGGGGCGCAGTGCGGCGAGCTGGCGGAGTAGTTCTTTTTCCTGGTCGGTGAGGTGCTGCGGAAGCTGCACCGTCAGGTGCAGATACAGGTTGCCAAACTCGCCGGCCTGCTTGTATACTGGGAAGCCTTTGCCACGCAGGCGCAGGCGGGTGCCGTTCTGGGTTTCGGGCTTGATGTTGATTTTGACGGTTCCCGCCAGGGTTTCTACTACCTGCTCACCACCAAGCAGCGCCCGATATAGCGGCACTTTCACCTCCTGGGTCAGGTCGTGGCCGGTGCGGACGTAGCGTGCATCGGGCAGTATGCGTAGCGTGATGAAAAGCGAGCCACTGGGCCCGCCATTGCGGCCGGGCGCGCCCTGGTCGCGCAGCCGGATGGTCTGGCCGTCTTCCACGCCAGGCTGAATAGTGAGGCGCAGCTTCTTGCCGTTTACCGTGAGCGTGCGTGGGCCACCCTGGTAGGCGTCTTCCAGCGTCAGCTCCAGCTCGGCTTGGTAGTCCTGGCCGGCGCTGGCTCTGGTGGAGCTGCGGCCTCCCGCGCCGCCCATATTGCCAAAAATGGAGCTGAAGAAATCAGAAAAGTCGCCGCCTTCGCCAAATTCGGGTCCGCCAAACCCACGGGCACCGCCCTGCTGCTGGTACTGGCCCCAATCGAAGCCGCCCCGGCCACCCGCACCGCCCTGCTGATAACGCTGCCAGTCGGCGCCCATCTGGTCGTACTTCTGCCGCTTGTCAGGGTCCGACAGCACCTCGTTGGCCTCGTTCACTTCCTTGAACCTGCGCTCCGCTTCCGGGTCATTCGGATTGACATCGGGATGATGCTGGCGGGCCAACTTTCGGTAGGCTTTTTTAATCTGGTCGGTGGTAGCAGTTTTGTCCACTCCCAGTATTTTGTAATAGTCCTTGTAATCCACGGGGCAAAAAGGTGAATGAGGGTGGTAGTGTGGAGCTTGTCAGATTTGTTTTTGGGCCAAGTCGAAGTTCAGGCGAGAAACAATATCGGAAAAAGGCAAAAAAAGAATGCTTACTGTATGCTCCAAAGGCTATTTTTCAAACGAAGGCTTCTACAGGCAGGTTGCCGGAACATAACTGGCCCAGCTTTTGTAAATTACGTTTTCATTCCCACTTACAATCTTCACTTTACTTCTAGAATGAAACGGACTTCAACGTTTGTTCTCACTTTGTTGCTGGCTGCCGGCTGCTTCGCTGCTCAGGCCCAAACCAAGCTTCCCGCACGCAAACCTGTGCAGCCCAAAGGGCGCATGGTCAGCAAAGGCACCGCTACCCGGGACGGCGCCGTGATGAAAGACGGCAAGGTGGTGCTGACCCAGAACGGTCTTACCAACCCCGTGCTGCAGGAAACCGCCCTTATCAACGGTACCAAGATCAAGCCCGACGGTACGGTGACGATGACTGACGGCACCAGCACCATCATGAAGGAAGGCGACTACATGTCGTTGACGGGCCGCCTGACTACGGCCGTAATGAAGGCGCAGCAGGATAGCCTCATGAAGGCCGCGCAACTAGACCCCAAAGGCAAAAAAAGCAAGAAGAAAGGTCGTTAAGCAGTTCGCCTACCACAACCGGCAAAAGCGGGACGCCCTGAACCACTGAGGTTTAGAGCGTCCCGCTTTTTGTTTGTCAGGTGGTGGGCTCAGCGTTGCGTGTAATCCTGCAGAATTTCCAGGGCCTCAGCGTCGCTGACGGCTTCTACTACCTCGTTGATAACGAATTGAACTTCGGCTTCCGACCAGTGCTGGGCTTCTGCGGCTTTGATGAAGGCTTCGAGCAATACAAACCGGCCCGGCTTGGCAGGCAGCGTCCAGCTTACTTTTTTCTTGATTCGCATGCAGCAACTAGTTGTTGTGTTGTGGGCTCCTACCCTTTCTTTATCACCTTCAGCTGTACCGGCGCTACGCCGGCATCGATGATACCGATTTTGCGGGCCGCTTTCTTGGACAGGTCGATGATGCGGCCTTTGGCGTGCGGGCCCCGGTCCGTGACGGTCACCTTGACGGAGCGGTGGTTGCGCGGGTTCGTGACCTTCACGACCGTGCCGAAGGGGAGGGTGTTGTGGGCCGCCGTGCGTTGGCCAGCCCGGTAAATTGTGCCGCTGGCGGTTTTGCGGCCATCGAACTTGTCGGCGTAGTAAGACGCATTTCCGCTCTGTGTAAAGCCTTTGCCACCCGCGCAGGCCCCCAGAAGAAGCGGGCCGGCTACCAACAGCGCCACGGCAGTAGCCGCCCGCTGGCAACGAGCCCACACGGTGCGTAAGGCGAAGTCTGGTGAGGAAGGCGGCTCAGTGGGCGGAATACTCATGTTCATACGCAATGGGTTTATGATCAGCAGGACAACATGCAAAGCAGCACTTACTTATATAGGGCAAGATACCGCGGCGTTGCCAGCCAGCTTTCCGGGGCGGCCTAGTTGGGCGCTCCGCTGGACTTGGGTGGGATACGCATGGCCAGCAGCGTCTCGAAATTGCCCTGAAAAACATTGAAGTCCACAGTGCCCCGGATACCTGGAATATACGCTTCATCGGAGTGCTGCCAGATAATCCATTTTTCGCGGGGCAGGCTGGGCTGCGCTACTTCGTAGTGAGCCAGCCAAAGCGGATATTTATCGAAATGGCCGGCCAGGTGGCGCTTGTAGAAGCTGTAGTTGGAGTACAGAATCGGCCGGACTCCATAGTGGCGCTCTACCAGCCGCAGCCAGGTAGCCACGTTGCGGCGCATATACGCTACATCATGAAATTCAGCATGTTCTACATCCAACACGGGCGGCAGGTCGCCGGGCTGCAACGGGACGGTGCGCGTAAACAGGTTGGCCTGCTCGGTGCCGTCGTAGTTGGGCTGGAAGTAGTGGTACGCGCCCCGGTACACGCCCGCCTTTCGGGCGGCTTCCCAGTTGTGGCGGAACCGGGCGTCACGCAGCGTCACGCCTTCTGAGGCCTTGATGAAGGCAAACTTCACGTTGTGGGTAGCCACTTCCGACCAATCGATACGTCCCTGATACGCTGATACATCAATGCCATGTACGGAGTAGCCATCCAGCAGCGGCGTTTTCTCGCGGCCGGTGAGGTGGCTGCTGATAAGCGTGGCCCAGGTCCGCCGTGCGTAGCGGTTCAGCTGCCGCCGGTATTTCCCATAGAGCGCCAGCCCCCCCACTACTAGCAACACCAGTGCCCAGCGTAGCAGCGGGCGCAACCTGGAGCGGTGGAGGGAAGTGGGAGCAGGGCGTTTCATCAGCGTGGTCATGGCAAAAGTAACGCCGGACGGTTTGGGAATAGTGCCCGCGGCAGCAAAAGGTACAGTGTGGCCGCTTTTTCCCGAACTTGCCGCTTCTCCTGCTTCATCCGCTGCTGTTTCTATGTCTGCCTCTTCAACTCCTGCCGATGCCCGCGACGAAAACGGCCACCTCATTCGTGAACTGCACGGCGTCACACTGGCCTCTATCGTGGAATACCTGCACGGGCACTATGGCTGGCCCGGCCTCGACCAGCGCCTGCGCATGAACTGCTTTGCCGTGAATCCGAGCGTGAAATCGGCGCTGGCCTTTCTGCGCCGCACGGCCTGGGCGCGCACCAAAGTAGAGGAACTCTACATTCAGACGCGCACTGCCGAAGTGCAGGGCAAACCAACAGAGTAGCCCACGCTTACCGCTCCGTTTTTCCTTCATTCGCTGCTCTATATGGCTGACGTCACCGAAAAATCAAGCCCGCTGGCTATGGCCGCGGGAACTGTCGGCTTTCTGGCCTTCGAAACCGGAACGTACTACCTGTTGCGCTGGGTGACGTCGCCACTGGGCATGCCCGACCAGTATCAGCCGGAAAACACGATTGTGCCGAACTGGGCGAAAGCCGTGATAGTGCTGCTGCTCTATCTGCTGCTGGTAGTAGCGGCCGTACTGACGCTCAGCAACCAGCTGCCTCGCCGCTACCGGGGCCAGATAATGGGGTGGTTTTACCTCTCGCTGCTGGCAGGCTTTGTTGTGGTGTTTGTGATAATGTCTTGACTATAAGGCAATAAAAAAGCCACTGCGGAAGCAGTGGCTGGTGAAACAAGTGCCGGTCGGCCCCGGCGTTATAGGCAAGCGCTGAAACTAGCGCTGCTTGATTTTGATTTCGCGCTGCTGGCTGGTCGGGTCGGCGTACGGAATGCGTACGCGTAACTCGCCCTGCTCGTGTACCGCATCAATGCGCGTCAGGTCCAAGTCGGCGGGCAAATCGAGGACGCGGGTGAACAGGGGAGCAGCCAGCTGGTCTTCGGGCTGATGACGGAATTCGCCAAACACCGACAGACGGCTGTTTTTGAGCACCACGTGGATATTTTCCGGGCTGACCGACGGGGCAGCCACTCGAATAACTACGCCCTGCTCCTGCTTGTCCACGCGCAGCTGGGCTTGCGCGATGCCCCCACCCAGCGTGTTGAGCAGATCCAGCTGCGGGGCCAGGTTACGGATGAATTCTCGGCTTATCAGGTTCATAGCGTGTGTTCCTCTCTTAGTGGTATGAGCTCTATTGCAAAGCATGTACCAACCTAGAACAGCTGTCTTAGATATCTGTTTGTTGCCAGTATGGCTGATTTAAGTGGTTTTGCAGGTTCCTGTGCGGCCACTATGTCAGGTGTAGTAGTATGATGAAGGTATACTACGTGCCAGCAGAAACCTTCTTGGGAGACGAAAGAGGCGTACTTGCTTTAGGTATTACCTCAGAGCACTCAGCCTCTTTGAAACCTGGACAGACCAAAAAAGCCCTGCCAGTACAACTAGCAGGGCTTCCTGACAAGAGAGGCAATAGCGGCTAGTGTGCCACCTGTACCCGATGAACTTCGGTTAGCTCATTGTGCGATGCGCGCACCATGTACGTGCCGGCAGCCAGGTCACTCAGGTCCAGCAAGCCGCTGGCGGGCAGGGGCAACGTGCGCAACGTACGCCCGGTCGCATCGAGCACCGTCAATTCTACTTTTTTGCCGGCAAATGATGGGTTGAGCTTCAGCTTGATTGGCCCGGCCGTTGGGTTAGGGTACGCCTCACCCGAAAGTAGAAGCTGCCCGCGGGTACCATTGGTACGGGTGTACGTAATGCGGATTTTGGGCCGCAGGTTGTCCAGCGTACCAATGCTGTTTGAGGTAGGAGAGAGCGGTGCCGTAATAGCCGCGAAGTTGGAGTAGCCCAGGATATGGTCGACGACGGTGTACTGCGCCCAGTTGAAAGCATCAGTGGCCGCATTGCCGGTACCTACGCTGTTGTCCCAGTCGGTAAATATTTCCAGCGCCTGCCCGTTATAAGCAAAGGGTGCCGTGAGTGGGAATGCCACGAACCCTATAGTAGCAGGCAGGGCTTGGGTAGCATTGTTGTACACCTGCGTGGCACCGGTGGTCAGAGTCGCCCAGGGAGTAGCCGTAGTATAGGTGGCCTGAGTCGAGTTCTTCATCAGAATGCGGAACACGCCCGTGCGAACAGTGGCCGCGGCATTCGTCTTTTCCCATTCTACCTGCGTGATGGCCGAACCGGGGGTAATACCGGCTGCCGTCAGCTCCGCCGCATCAAAGAGGTAGGCATACTGGCTGTAGTAGTAGCCGCTGGAGGCCGATGAGCGGTAGATGGGCCCTGGGTGATAGGACGGAGTGGCCACCGTGCCGGTCGTGATAATGGCCGGGCTCTGCGCCTGCGCCACCGAAGCGGAGAGGCAGGTAACAGCCGTTATGGCTGCCAGCCCGAGGTAGCGCAAAGAAAACAGGGAGGAGAAGTGTTGCATACGCAAGGGATAAAGTGAAACGATACCGTAATATATAGACAAAAGGTATGCTGCTGACAATGAGGGTAGATTATTCAGCCGGAAGACGGAAATGCGGGTTCTCAATGACACCCAGCAGGTTGCCGAACGGGTCCTGCACGGAGCCCAGCAGAACACCGCCCCCTACGTCGTAGATGGCCTCGTGGGCTGCCGCGCCCAGCGCCAACAAGTGGGTGTAGGCCGCATGCGCATCCGGCACGCCCCAGTAGGTAATAGGGCCGCACTGCCCGGCCACCGGCGCGTCCGGCACTAGGCCCAGCTCATAGCCCCCTACATTAAAGCCCACATAAAACGGCTCATCGAAATAGGGCTCCTGGTGCAGCGCCTCGCTATACCACAACTTGGCCTTGGTAATATTTCCGACGGGGTAGACAACGGTGCGCAGACCTTGCAGCATGGCAGAACGGATAAGATGGTGAGGGAAAGAAGCCGGACAAAAAGGCCCCGCGGCTGGCCGTAGCAGCGTTTTAGAGGGTTTCGGTTGCGGGTGTCACTTCCCGCTCAAACCGCATGCGGCCTTCCGTATTGGGGTCAGTGAGTTGGAAGCCGTTGCGAAGCAGTACCTGCTGTGAGGCGGCATTATCGGGGCGGATGTGGGCTATCAGGCGGCGCACCATGCCCGTGCTGTCAGCCTGCTGAATCAGGCCGGCTACCAGCTCCGTTGCCAAGCCTTTGCCGCGCCAGTCAGCCGAAATAGAATAGCCGATTTCGGCGGTGCCGGCCGCGTCCGGCGGGCCCCAGAAGCCGCCGGCCCCAATCAGCGTGGCTGGCTGCTCATCGGTTGCGCGCAGAATAGCATACCAGCCGTACCAGCCGGCCGCCGTGCGCCCTCCGGCCGTGAGCTGGGCCAGAAAATAGCGGCTGGCTTCTTCGTCGTACTCGCCGGGGGGCCAGTCGGCGGGCATGGCCGCTCCAAGCAGTACCGGAAAGTAGTGGGGCTTGTGAAGCTCGGCAGTGAGCAGCGCACGGCTGGCAGCCAGCAGCGTGAGACGGGGCGTACGGGTAATAAGCGGAATCATGGGCGAAATATACGGTTCGCTGGCTATGGGAGCGGCGGAAATACCTGGCTGCCGTGTAGCAGATGGCAGGCCGGGCCCGTAGCTTTGCACTTCCCGTTCTGCTTATTCCATGCCTGCACCTGCCGCCGAATTTCTATTGCTGTCTTATCGAGCTGACTTACACGTGCTGGTGGGCCGGTGGATGCGCGTAGTGACACTGGCTGAAATGCAGCAGGGCTACGAGCTGCTGCTGCAGGCAGCGGTGGAGCACAGGTGCCGCCAGTGGCTGCTGGATACCCGCCGCCGCAACAACACCGACGAGGAAGGAGCCCAGTGGATGACCCAGGAGTTTCTGCCGCGCCTGCAGGGGCTGTTGGGCGGCACCACGGCGCTGGCCTATCTGCTGCCGCCCGTGCACCTGCGCAACGCCGCCGCCGATGCGGCCTTTCCGCCGGCGAGCTACTTCAAGGATAAACCCTTTATCTCAGACCGGTTCATTGATGAGCGCTTGGCCATAGAATGGCTGCAGTTGCAACAGAGCCTGGCTCCTGCCAGCTGAGAAGAACTACTCAGACTTCCTGAAACGGTAGGTCCATCACAATGGCCTCCAGTGCTTCGGCTACCGTAGCGCCAATGTAGTACAGGCCTTCTTCGCAGGCACCGTAAAAAGCCCCATTAGAAGCCACCAGCAAACAAAGCGGATCGGTATAGGCTTGGCCGATGATGCTGAGTTCGCCCCCAGGCACGCGCGGGACATAGTCGCTGCGCAGGCGCTGCAGATCAAGTACGGTGGCCGCCTGCTGCACCTCAAACTGCACTGAGGCAATGCTGTGGTCTTGCCGGGCAAAGTAGCAGTGCAGGCCTCCAAACTCGCCGAGAAAAGCGGCTGCCGTCGGCAGCCAGGGCATTTGCACGGCGTGGGCCGCCTGCTGGTAGGCCTGCGTGGCTACGGCCCGGCCGGGGTGCCAGCCGGCTTCCGTCAGTATGTGGTGTACTTCTCCTGAAAAAACAACCATGGAAGCAGGGCAGGCAATGGAAGGCGCAAGATACGGAAGGTTGAGCCGCATTACTACTCCGCAACCTGTGGCCCAGGTTCGCAGAACAGAACAGGGAATAAAGGCAACTGCCTGTAAGCGAGAAAAATGCTACTTAAATACGGCTTCTGCGCGCAGTGCAATCGAGCCCCGCAGCCACCCATAATCTAGGCGGGTGATACAGCAACAGGCCCTGCTACGGAGCGGGTAGTAGGGCCTGGTATCAGCCGATTATCAGGTGTGGTTGGCAGCAAGGTGTGTGTCAACGCAGTCCAGCACGTCCTGCACAGTACGCAGTTGCTCCAGCTCGGCATCGGGAATCACAATATGGAACCGGTACTCCAGGTTCATCGTCAACTCTATCAGGTCGATGGAGTCAAGCCCGATGTCGTGTATAAGGCGGGTGGTGGGTTGAAGGAGGAGGTCGGAGTTGCGGCGTTTGCGGCGGAGCATCCGTTCCACCTGATACTTAATCAGATGTTCCATAGAGTCAGGGGAAAAACGGGTGTGAATAGTAGCCTAGTCGATACTGGAAAGCAGCAGGGTGGTATCGTCGGCCGGCGGGGCGGCCAGTGTGGCTACAATAGTTGTGGGGGCCAGATAGTCGCCGGGAGCAACTGTGCGGGTTGCCACAATGCCATCCTGAGGAGCCGTCACGAACAGAAAGCTTAGCTGGGCCGGGGTTTCTGCCAGCTTCTTCTGCGTTTCGGACACCAGGTCTTGCGCGGTGGCCAGGGTGTTGGCTAAAGCCGCCGGACGCTGAGCGGCCAGGGCGTTATAGGCCTGCTGCTGCTGCGCCAGCAATAGCTGAAGCCGGTGCTGTTCGGTGGTGCGGAGCTTTTCTGTCACTTTCACCAGCACCTGGCCTTTGCGCACGCGCTGGCCCGCTGAAAAGTACACTTCCCAGACCCGGCCCGCTACGTTGGCGGATACGGCCGTGCCGGAAACGGCAGAAGGTAGAGGGGCTTCAGTAGGCGGCGCGAGGTAAGCGGTGATAGTAGCGGGAAGAGTATCCTGGGTGGCCTCGGGCAGGGCACTGCGCAACAAGGCAATGCTTCCGGTGGCTCCCAGCAGAACGACAAGTGTCGTCCTAATGAGCTTTTTCATACAAGGAGGTAGTCAGCGCAGCCGGACCCTGAGCAGATGCGCGACAAGTGTTTGGGTGTGCACGAGGGTAGTGCCTGAGAAAGAGTAGGTAACTGACTTGGTTACATTTAGCAACAAATAAAAGCTTATGCTGCCGCCGTGCCGGAGCAGCCACAGTCGGTGGGCAGGCGGGCGGCTAGATCCTGCATCACCTGCTCCAGCGACACGGCCGCCAGCGCCTGGTGCATGGCCTTTTCGGCGCTGCCCAGCAGGTCTTCGAGGGTATGCTGCATCACACGGCCTAGGTCGCAGTGCGAGTTGGGGTTGGTGCTGCCCACCGCAAACAGGTCGGGCTTCTGCTCCCGCATTGCCCTGAACACATCCAGCAGCGAAATGCCGGCGGCGGGCCGGGCCAGCAGGGCGCCGCCGCCGGCCCCCAGCTGGGTGCGCACAAGGCCGGCGCTGCGGAGCGTACCCATCAGGCGGCGCACCACCACCGGATGCGTGCCCGCACTGCTGGCCAGTACCTCCGATGATACCGGCTGACCCTCAGCGTGAGCCAGATAGGCGAGAATGTGGGTGGCAACCGCGAAACGGGTGTTCATGCAATAAGTGTAACTGATTTGGTTGCAAATGTACGCATTTAAAAGAGGGCGGACAATTTTTGGGAACGGGTACGCAGTGGTAGCCGGGCCGCAGCGTAGCCGGGCAGACGGCTACCTGTCCGAATTACTTTATAGTAGCTCGCCTACTTTTCGGCAGCTACCAGACAGGTCGATTCCCGGATGTCGGACTAGTCCTTCCAGACCCCAAACTTTCCTGCCTGGTAGTCCTGATACGCCTGCCGGATTTCTGCCTCCGTGTTCATCACAAACGGCCCGTAGGCGACAATAGGCTCCTGAAACGGCGCGGCGTGGCCCAGCAGCAGCACGGCATCCGTGAGGGCTTCTACCTGCAGCTCCTCACCATCATAGTTGAACTCTAGCAGCTGGCGCGCCTCAGTTTCCTGCCCATTCACGCGCAGCTTCCCCCGAATGGTGTAAAAGAAAACCGTCCGCTCGGCCGGAATACGAAGTTGCAGCTTGCCACCCGCCTCAAAATTGATGGTAGCCAGTTGCACATCGGCCAGGGGCTGCACCGCCCCAGCCGTGCCGGCCCATTCGCCCGATACGGCATGCACTGTCACGCGGCCCTCATCGAGCGAAATGGCTGGAATTTCGGACTCCTGCAGGCCCACATAGCGCGGCGCTGTCATCTTGTCTTTGGCTGGCAGGTTCACCCAGAGCTGCAAAATCTCCAGCGGCCCACCCGTGCGCTTGAACTCGTCGGAGGATATTTCAGAGTGAATTAGGCCACTGCCGGCAGTCATCCATTGAATGCCACCCGGCCCGATAACGCTCTGGTGCCCGCCTGAATCCTGGTGCATAATGTCGCCGTCCAGAATAAAGGTCACGGTTTCGAAGCCGCGGTGCGGATGCGGGCCGAAAGGCAGGCCACGGTTGGGGGCCGGATATACCTGCGGGCCATGGTGGTTCAGAAACAGAAACGGGTCGAGGTGCTCAACTGCCCGGGTAGGCAGGGCGCGGTAGGTTACCAGGTCGTCGATGGGGGCGCTGATGGCGCGGTGCTGTTGCTTGATGGTGCGCATAATGCGGAACTTGAGGAAAGAGGAAATATCCTGCAGACAAGTACCCAAAACGCGGCTACATGTTTGGTCTGTGGGCCGGTTTTATAAAGCCCACTATTCCGCTGCTGCTAATGCGGTTTCAAGGCCGGCCAATTCCGGTGCCCTGCTACCCGGCCAGAATGGCACCCCGAAAACCCCCGGCCCGCTACAGGAGTTATTCGCTTCTGTATCGAACAACTTCTTTGTATGTCACAGCTATTTTCGCCGCTTACGCTGCGCGGCATTACCCTTCGCAACCGGATTGCCATTTCGCCGATGTGCATGTACAGTGCCCAGGATGGCTTCGCCAACGACTGGCATCTGGTGCATCTGGGTAGCCGGGCGGTAGGGGGCGCCGGCCTCATCCTTCAGGAAGCTACGGCTGTAGCCCCGGAAGGCCGCATCACCCCCGACGACCTGGGTATCTGGAAGCCGGAACACGTGCCATTCCTGCGTCGTATTACCGATTTTATCAAGGCGCAGGGTGCCGTAGCCGGCATTCAGCTGGCTCACGCCGGCCGCAAAGCCAGCCATTCCAGCCCCTGGAAGGGCAACCAGGTGGTGCCCGCCGAAGCCGGCGGCTGGACGACCGTAGCGCCCAGCGCCACGCCCTTCACTCCTGAGGAACCTGTGCCGCATGCGTTGAGCCTGGACGAAATCCGGCAGGTAGTGGCCGATTTTAGGGCGGCTACGCTGCGGGCGCTGGAAGCCGGCTACGAAGTAATAGAACTGCACGCGGCCCACGGCTACCTGCTCCACGAGTTCTTTTCGCCGCTGAGCAACCACCGCACCGACGCGTACGGCGGCTCTTTCGAAAACCGGATCCGGCTGCTGCTGGAAGTAGTAGAAGCCACCCGCGCCGTGCTGCCGGCGCAGTTGCCGCTGCTGGTGCGCGTGTCGGCCACCGACTGGGTAGATGGTGGCTGGACCGCTGCGGATACGGTAGCGCTGGCGGCTATTCTGAAAGGCAAAGGCGTGGATCTGTTGGACTGCTCTACAGGTGGCAACGTGGCCGTAGCGCCCATTCCCGTTGGGCCGGGCTACCAGGTGCAGTTTGCCGAGCAGGTGCGGCGCGAAACCGGGCTGCCCACCGGCGCCGTGGGCCTTATCACCAGTGCGCAGCAGGCGGAGGCCATCATTTCCTCCGGCCAGGCCGACCTGGTATTACTGGCGCGTGAAGCGCTGCGCGACCCGTACTTTCCGCTCCATGCGGCCCACGAGCTGGGAGCTTCCATCACCTGGCCCGACCAGTATCTGCGGGCCCGCCCCCGCTAGCAACGTTGGGCTAGACTTACTGAGGATTCGTTCTAAGAAAAGAGCAACGTGTGGGGGAATGCTTCGCAGAGGCCGTCCTTTGCGTTGCCTGTGCACAGATTCCAGTAAAAATTGTCGGGTACCAAAAAGGCTCTGGCGTCACGCCAGAGCCTTTTTTGATTTTACCTGAAAATTATTCTAATGAATTGCATATCAGTCATTACGAAACATTCGTAGAATTACGAAATAATCGTAAAGGAATTATGGAACGATTAACGCAATCTGAGGAGGAAGCCATGCGTGGCTTTTGGGAGTTGGGCGGCGGCTTCATCAAAGACGTGCTGGAACGGCTGCCTGAACCCCGGCCTCCCTACACGACGCTGGCCTCCACTGTCCGCAATCTGGAACGCAAAGGCTATGTAAGCAGCCGCAAGCTCGGCAACACCTACCGTTTTGTTCCGGTAGTGACGGCAGAGGAATACCGGCGGCGGTTCCTGGGCAATTTCGTCGGCGACTATTTCCGCAATTCCTACAAAGAGCTGGTTTCGTTCTTTGCGCAGGAGCAGAAAATCAGCCCCGAGGAACTGCAAGACATCATCGACATGATTGAAAACCGTAAGTCCCGGCCATGACTCCACTGCTGCTGTATATGCTGAAAGCCAACCTAGCACTGCTGGTGCTATTGGGACTTTACTACGGCCTGTTGCGTAGCCTCACCTTTCATTTCCTGAACAGGTTGTATCTACTGTGTGCAATGATTTTCGCGGCTATGTGTCCGCTTCTGAAACTGAGCTATTGGAACGCTACGGCTCTGGCTCAGCCTTGGGCCGTGGTGGTGTACGAAGGGGCCGCTACACCGGTAGCCACGGTGGCCGCAGCGTCGCCGGAGTGGTTGTTACAGGCTGTGCCAGTGCTCTATAGCCTAGGAGTAGCGGTGCTGGCCGGGCAGCTGTTGCTGCGGCTGGCGGCTCTGTTGCGGCTGCGCAACACTTCCATTCCCGGTAGCGCCCACGGCATTGCGTATCGGCAGCTGGCCGTTGTGGCCAGTCCCTTCACTTTTGGCCCCGACATCTATATCGGAGCAGGGGCCCACACCGCCGCTGACCTACACGCTGTGCTGTTGCACGAGCAGGTGCATGCCCGGCAGGTCCACACCCTGGACGTACTGCTGGCGCATCTTCTCAGAGTCCTGTGCTGGTTTAATCCGGCGGCATTGCGGCTGCCGGAACTGGTGCAGCGCAACCTCGAGTTTCTGACGGATGCCGTGGTGCTGGAATCGGACCAGCTGCCTCGCAAAGCTTACCAGTACAGCCTGTTGCGTGTGAGTAGTTTGTTGCCGGGGCCGCCGCTTGCCTCTTCCTTCTCCTTTCTGCCCCTTAAACACCGCATTGCTATGATGAACCAGCCGAAGTCTAAGCGCCTTCAAGCCCTGCGGTATTTTCTGGCCCTGCCGGTAGCGTTTGCGCTACTCCTGGCCCTGCCGTCTGCTGTGCCGGTCAGTACTTCGGCGGCTAAAGTCGCTCCGGCGGCCCCGCTAGGGTTGCCCACCAATGCTGTGTTCTATCTGGACGGAAAACAGGTGCCTTTGGCCGACATACAGCGGCTGGACACCAAAACCATAGCCGGCGTAGCCGTGCTGAAAGGAGCCGACGCGGCGCGCGCTTTTGCCGGTACTACCCAACCCGTTGTAGTGGTTACCACGCTGGCAGGAGCCTCTTCGCCGGAAGCGGAGGCATTGGCCGCCCGCCTGCCTCATGAGCAACCGGTGGACATGAGCTACCTGTCGGCAGAGGCGCTGGCGTACATCGTGAAAACCTATCCGGGCCACCGGCTTACCGGCGTGTGGAAAGTAACTACCCAGGGCCAGCCGGTGCGCTACCGCGCCGAAATAGCCAAAGGCCGCCGGCCACTGTCCATGCTGTTCGATGAGCAGGGCCACGCACTTACTCAGTAGCCTACGGCCGGAGCCGCGCTATATCCCACTTTCTGTTTTCTCACTTTTAATATAAGACCGTTATGACAACTAACTTCCTTCCTGCGGCCTACGCGCTGCGCCGCCGCTTGCTCCTGGCTCCGCTTGCGCTAGGGCTGGCCTTAGGCGCTGCTGGTACTGCCACCGCTCAGACTGCTGCTCCGGCACCAAGCCAGATGGAACTGCCGGAGGCGGCCTACTATATTGATGGACTGCCTGCTACGGCTGCTGACGCGAAAAAGCTGGAGAGCGAGAAGGGCGCCATTGTCAACATGCATGTGTTGAAGGGCGAGGCAGTGCGAAAATTGCTAGGAGATGGAGCGCCCACCAGTGCCATTATCATTACTTCCAGGAAAAACCAAGACGCGGCTGCCGTCCAGGCCTTCAACAAGCGGGTGGAAGAAGTGACGCCCACCCAGAAAATGGATCTGGCCACCGCCTACATCCTGGTAGATGGGAAAGAAACCACAGAGGCGGAGCTCAAGAAAATTCCGCCGGCGCGCATCAAGGATATGCGCGTTTACAAAGGGGCTGAAGCCGAGAAGCAGTATGGGGCAAAAGGCCGCACCGGCGTAGTGGTGGTCACAACCCGGTAAACCATTCTCATTGTTATGTACACAAGCTAACAGGGCCAGCCGAACGTGTTTCGATTGGCCCTGTTAGCTTGTGTAAGCGGTTACATGAGGCTGTTATTTTCCGGCTAAAACAGGTCCGGCAAAGTCCTAACAACTGTTCAGCTCCGGAGGAGTAGTCGAACACAAGTCTGCTGGCCCGCGTACCTTTGCGCATTCGTACCCTGACCGATTTGGTCGTTTTGCGCATGACGCCATCCACTCAGCTTGACTTTCTGGACCTGAGCCACCGTCCGGATCTTGGGATTGTAGCCGCCCGCTGGACCCGCCCTACCGTTTCGCACGAGCTACGCGCCGGCTACCACGAGATGCTTCGGTACGCCGCTTCCTGCGCCAGCTGTACGCGCTGGCTGATTGACGCGCGCCGCCGGGTGCAGGTGGATTTGCGGGATGTGCATTGGCTGACGGAAGAGTTTTACCCGACGTTGCGCCACCATCTGAACGCGCACGTGTACGTGGCATTCCTGATTGCTCCTTACCAGGCCGAGCATGTGCACGACGACTCCCTGCCGGCTCTGCCCTACACACACGGCGACTATTGTTCGCTCAACCAGTTTGTAGACGAAGGCGAAGCAGTCCGCTGGCTGGTGTCGAGGCAGGCATAGCACCGTGAGTGCATAGGCAAACAAGCTGCTTTTGCAGAGGTGAGTTTTATTAGAATTATTTAAAAAATACACTAATCCTCAAAAGGATTGGATATTATATATAAATAGGAATTTTGGCCTGGTAATGGATAATATTATGCGTATTTAGTACGTGTAACGTAGGTAACTTGCGCAGATGGACTGGCGCTTTGTGCCTTCATTATCTCCTTTTCCCTCCTTCTTATGACCAGAATAATACTATTGCTCATGTGCGTGCTGCTGGCATTGCTGGAGCCGGAGACAGCACTTGCTACTCCCAATACAGAAACCACCGCTTTGGCAGGTGCTACGGAAAGCGAGGCTATTCCCCGGCCCAACTACAAGCGCTACAAAGGCAACAGCCGCACCAAAAAGCGCAAGCTGGGTTTCTTCCGTAAGCGGGCAGCTCGGCGCAAGGCCATGCGCAAGCGCCGGCAGAAGGTTACGGAGCCCAAAGGGGTAATCAGGGTGGATAAGCCCACCGGCACCATGCCAAAATCGGCTAACTAACTCCCGAACATACTTGCCCATGCCAGTAGCCGCCGCACTTACCCAGCCGGGAAAGTGCGGCGGTTTGCGTTGAGGACTGTAGCCGCGCATCACCCGCTACAGGTGCCAGGATGAGGGCGGCTACGCCACTAGTTGGCCACAAACCACGAGTGCTCCGTATATCCACTGTATCCTGGCCTTCACTTCTATGAACTTTCGTCTCCTTACAATCACGTTGCTATTCGCTCTGCTGGCTGGCAGCGCCGCTACCGCCCAGAACCGGGCCCCCTCAACGCCCACGCAGCGCAAGCTGGGTGCCGTGAAGGTTCCGCCCCCCAACACCCCGATGCCGGCTCCGTCCACTGCCTCCGGCACTACCAGCACATCGGCAGGGCAGGGGGGTAAGTACATTGCGCCGGGCCTCACAGGCGAGCCCGCCCGCCAGGCAACGGCCGACAACGACCGACTGTTACGTCAGCCGGTGCCCGCCCCGCCGCTGGCTACCCCGGCTGCTGCTCCGGCCGCAGCACCCAAAAAAACACAGTAGCACCGTTCCTGCCCCACGCAAAAGCGCCCCGGTCATATCTATGGCCGGGGCGCTTTGGTATGAGGAAGCCGGTAGCTTACCAGGAGCCGCTGTTACTGTTGTCATCATCGAACCCGCCACCGCCAGTGTCGCCGGAAGAGGTATCGTCGTAGGATGAGGACCCATCGTTGTCGGAAGAGAAATAATCCGGCGAAGCGTCGGGGGCATCAGAGAAGTAGTCTGGGGCGGGCTCGGGTGCGGCGCCCGAATCGTTGAGAAACGGAAAGCCACCCGCACCGGCGGCTCCACCGGCGGCGGCACCAGAGTCGAGGTTGGGGGAAGGCGTATCAGGATGCAATGGGGTGCTGTCTGGCTGGTTCTGGCCATTCGCCATGCGGTTGCCGAGGTAGGCACCGGCCGCCGCTGCCGCGCCCGTCAGCAGCACGCCTCCCATACCACTGCCACCCCCGGTGCGGTTCGGCAGAAAGTCGGGGCTCGGGCGGTTACTGTAGCCTGGGCCGTAGTTGCCCGCCGGACCATTGGGCTGAACCGGAGGCTGGTTACTCTGAGGCGGGTAGAAAGTAGGAGCCGACCCTGCCTGTGGGCTGGCAGCTGCTGCGGAGCGCCGCCGAAACAGGCGCACCAGCAGCCATATCCCCCCAATGACTACTACTGCTCCTATCAGCAGCGCACCCCCGCCCAGGCCCAACACAGTTGAAGGGGCCATATCGCCAAGCCCGGAAGAGGAAGAATTGGGGTTGAACGGCTCACTGGCGGGCTCGTCACTAGCGCTGCGCTGGTCGGCTATGGTCGGTTCGGAGCTGGGGAGTGCGCCGGCTGCGGCTGCATCAACTGCAGCGTCTGCCTGGGGTTGCACCGGGGCCGAATCGGGGTTGGCGGCTTGCATCAGCGTGTTCAGGCCGTTGCGCAGGCCCGCAAAGTAGCGGCCCTGCCTGAAGCTGGGCGTCATCTGCTCCGTAATCACGCGGGCCGTCAGGGCCGGCGTGATCTGACTGCGCAAGCCCGAACCGGCCTGAATCGTGACCTGATGCTCCTGAGCGGCCAGCAGGAGCACAATGCCGTTGTTCCGGTCGCGCTGGCCCACCCCCCAGGCCGTGCCCAGTGCCCGGCCATAATCGGCTATGTCGCGGCCGCCCAGGGTGGGCACCGTGACGACTACCAGCTGGGTGCCGGTATTGTCGGCGTAGCGGCGCAGGCCGTTTTCCAGCTTCTGGGCGTCGGCCGCACTCAGCAGTTGTCCGCCGTCATTCACAAACCGAAACGGAGTGGGCCGGGCCGGCAGGCCATCGGCCGACTGGGCACCGGCCGGCGAAAGCCAGCTGCCGCCCAGTATCAGCAGCAAGAGCAGCGAAAATGCAAAGCGAGACATAGGACGAAAAGCTAGGTGAAAGGAAGAGAGGGGTATCTGTTCCGCAGCATACGCAACTCGCCTTACAGGGATAAGAAAAGCCACCTCAATTGTCACACACGGCGGTTCTGTGGTGGCAAAAGCAGAGGGGGAAGGTTCTGTAGAACAAATCATGTACCTACGCATGTTAGCTTTGTAGCTATGAAGCCAGGTCTGCCATTACGCGTCTATTTTGAAAATGCTGCCGCGCTGCTGCAGGAAGACCCGGCCGGTTTCCTGAGAGTCACCTGGAAGCCTGCCGCCCGCCAGCCCCAGGATACGCGGGCCGTTTTTATGCACATGATGCAGGCAATCAGCCGCAACAACTGGAGCCGCATCCTCATCGACCAAGGCCGTATGGTGCCGTTTGCGCCGGACGAGCAGGAGTGGGTAGCCCGGGAATGGCTGCCCCGCGCGGTGGAGGCCGGCTACCGCCACGGTGCCGTGGTGGTTTCGGCCGATGTGATGGTGCGCCTGGCCACGGCCTACATCACTACGCAGGCGCCGGCGTCGGCCTTGGTGTACCGGTCTTTTGAAACGGATGCCGAGGCCGTGGAGTGGCTGTTGCAGCACCCCCGGTCGGCAGCTCTTTAAGCAGTACTGTCTCTACAGCACACCTCACAGCCAAAAGAAAAACGCCTTCCTGTTCGGCGGGAAGGCGTTTTGTTTGGCTGTGAGGCCCGTTAGGCTCCTACCCCGGAGCTTTTTGGCCGCTTCTGCATTTCGGATGCGGCAGTGGTGCCTTTGCTTCGGGCGGCGCTGCCGCCACTCTGGCCCGACTGCACGCTCACATCGGTGGCCTGCTCGCCGAGGCGCTCCGACATCTGACCCTGCGGCTGGCCGGAGCTGCTTTGGCCGCCGCGCACCTCTATTTGGTGGCGCCGGGTTTTCTGCTCGTCTTTGGGCACGCTCACGCGCAGCACGCCGTCCTCGAAGCTGGCCTCAATCCGGCTGGCATCCACCGTGTCGGGGAGCTGCAGGGAACGGTTGAACGAGCCGTAGGAGCTTTCCACCACGTGGTAGCGGCGCTGGCTCTGCTCGTTGCGGAAGGTCCGCTCCCCGGAAATGGTGAGGCGGCCCTGGTGGAAATCCACCTTGATGTCTTCGCGCTTCAGGCCGGGCAGGGCGGCCTCTACTTCATAGCTCTTGTCGGTTTCGTAGGCGTCGATGTGCGGCGAAAAGCTGCTGACGCGGCCCCGCGAAGCCAGCGAGTCGCTGAAAAACCGGTCGAGCATGGAACTGAAGCTCGAGGCCGGCAGATCAGAAAAGGAGTCCTGATACTTTTGAATAGCCATGGCTGTGAAAGGTTGAAGTGAAACAAACGAACACAAGCGCCCCTGATACGCGGGCAAAAACGGCGTTGTTGCACCGGAACACCGGTTTTTTAGAGGTACCGGTCCACTTTTTTGCAAGGCTGCCCACCGGCCGGCCCTCACACCCCCGAAACCGGACGCCCATGCCCGCCGCCGGACACTTTTTTGCCAGCGCAAACCAGTCGAGGCAATGGTAACTGCCTGACGAAAAGCGGCTTGAAGAAATGGCACGGCCCTTGGCTCTTCTACCCCGGAACCGGGGCGGCGCTGTCCGATAGCGCACAGGTGCCTGCCCCGGCCACTTCTGGTCTCACCCTTTATTTCTTCCTGCTATGCGCCGCTTCTCTCTCGCTGTTTCCGCGGCTGCCCCCCGGCCGCTGACCCGTTCCGTTGCTTTGGCCGGCCTGCTACTGGCCCTGGCCGCCACTGCCTCGCCGGCCCAGGCCCAGCACGCCTCCCCGGTGTCCGTTACCAGCCCCGATGCCGAAAGCATCCGGGTGCGCATCAATCAGGCGGCCCGGCAGCCCGGCCGGGTGCAGGTCGTGAGCCTGGGCAGCGGGCAGGTTCTGTTCGATGAAGCCTACGACGCGCCCGCCTACGGTCACCGCTTCAACTTCCGGACGCTGCCTGCCGGCCGCTATGCCCTGCTGCTGCACGCGGCCAGCACCCACTACCGCTACACGCTGCAGGTGCAGCCCGGCCCCACCGGCCAGACCGTAGCGGTGCGCCAGCTGAAAGTGCGGGAGCCCCAGCAGCTGCTGGCCGGCGCGCAGTAATCCGTTGTGCCCGTGCCCGGAATATAGCAGAGCCTACTTCGGGCTGCTTTCCGCCGGGAGGCGGTGCCTTCCCTGCCCAAACGAAAGACGCCGCCCGGATTCCTCCTGGCGGCGTTGGTTGCAGGCTGATGCTGGCGCGGCAGCACAAGCACGGCCTCCGTGTTATGAGTAGGCGCGGACTACACGGCGCTACACTCGCGTCAGTGTAGGGTGGGCAACAGTCAGGAGTCGGAGATACTTAGGGAGTATGGCCTTCGGCCAATGCTTAGCGGATAGCTTTTTCGAAAAAGGCAATCACGCTGGCATTCATACTTCGGTGGAAAGCTTCTCTATCAAACTGCCCCTGGTCGGTGCAGAGCAGCGGCGGGGCCAGCGGACCACAGGGAGCGAGAAACGAGAAATGCCCGGCCCCCGGCACCGAATGGAACTCAGCCCCGGCCCCGAGGGCATCCCGCACCTGTTTGATGTTGGTGGCATAGGATACCACGGTGTCCTGGTCGCCGCTCCACAGCTGCACCGGCACCCGCACGGCCGTGAGGGCGCCGGGGCCCATCGTGAAGCCCAGGCCGGGGGCGGCCACCACAGCGGCCTTGATTCGTGCGTCGGGTTGGTAGCGGTTGCCCTTCGCCGCTTCATCGGGGTTCAGCAAGGGGGAGTTGCCGGCGCGGAGCAGCTTACAGATAGCCTCCGGTGACGAGTCGGTGCACTGTTTGGCAATCAGGCGGAGGTCGGGTTGGGCCCCCACGGCGGTCAGGACGGTCAGGCCGCCGGCAGAGAATCCGAACGCCCCGATACGCTCGGGGTTGATGTATGCGTGTCCCGGCCAGCTCGTGAGCAGGTAGTCCAGGGTGGCGTGCAGCTGCCGGGTGCGCCCGCCCAGCCAGCCCACGGTGCCGGCCGCGCTTTGGTCGGCGTAGTTGTCGCCGCTGTGCATGGGGGCCGCCACGATGTAGCCCGCGTTGGCCAGGGCCAGGGCCAAGTCGGCGTGGCTGCCGGGGCCGCCGGAGTTGCCGTGCGAAATCACCACGAGCGGCAGGCTGCGGCCCGCCACGGGCGCATCGGCGGCTACCTCCATCAGGCCCAGGCCCAGCCACGTCGTCGGCCAGGTGCGGGCCTGGGTGGGATACCAGATGCCCACGGCCAAGGGTTTGCCGTCCGGGTCAGTGGTCCGCGCCAGCTGGAACCCTACCGGCCGCTCTGTGCGCAGGGCAGACCGGACCATGACTGCCCCGAACCCAACGACCAGCACAAGAACAACCAGCAGCAACCGACGAATCCATTTCACTATTTCTTCCAGGTATAAGGGCGAGTGTATACGGCTTTAATATTAAGAAAATATAGTATTCGATACTGTGAGCTTCCCGAAGAAAACAGCCTGTCTAAGCCAACACGACAACGCCGCCCGGATTTCTCCAGGCGGCGCGGTATCGGTTTGCCGCTGGCGCGGCAGTGGAGGTACAACCTCTGCTTTTAGACAGGGTGGAGGTTACGGCTTTGCTTAAACCCGCGCCAGGGAAGCCAGAGAAAGGTAGAACGTCAGGCTGACGTTGATAAATCGTCAAACGGCAACCGCTCCGTAGCCCAGGGTTTAAACCCTGGGCTAGTGAAGTAACGTCAGCACGCGAGATGCTTCGGCAGGCTCAGCATGACGTTCTTATGTTGCCCGCATACCCTAGTAGCTTTCCTTCTGGAAGCCAAAGGCGCGGAGCTGGGCCTCGAACGTATCGGGGTAGTTGGCTTTGAGGTGGTGGATGAGGGCGCGCAGGGCTTTGCGGACCTGGGCTTCGTGTTGGTCTTTGCCGCTCACTTTCGCGCTGCGCTGCCCGGCCGACTCGGTGCTGGCCTGCACCAGCTGGGCGTACTCCTGGGCCAGCGGCTGCCAGAAGGCGGTGCCGTACTTCTTCTTGTCCAGGTCGTGGGCCGGGAGGGCCAGCAGCAGCTTATTCAGGGCCTTCACCCGCTCGGTGCGGGCTCTGGGCAGGCTGTATACTTTGTTTTCGCGCGTAATTCCGAACTCGGGGTAGTAGCTGCGGCCCTCGTCTTCGTCGTGGGCTTCGGCGAGGTAGCCTTTCACGTACCGGAGGTGTTTGTCCAGCAGCTTATCCAGCTGCTGGAGACGCTGGCTTTGCGGGGTGCGCTGGTCGCCGGCGGCATCGGCGGCGTCGCGGCCCTGGGCGTAGGCGGCGGCTAGGGCCGTGAACTCGGCTTTGGAGAGCCACAGCAGCGGCGGCAGCGCCGAGGTAGTCTAGGCGTCGGCTGCTGTGGTGGCCAGAGCCGACAGCGCTACATCGGAGGACGGCAGCTGACTGGTGCGCTGGATGGTGGGGGTTTGGGGAGCCGCGTTCGGGCCCTCGGTAGTGGGGGTAAGCATAGAGAATGGGGGTTAATGAATACTGGCCATAAGGTATTGATTCCGCACAAGCTGCACTATACCTGCCCGCGCAAAATCAGGTGTTTTCAGGCCGGAAGGTCGCCTCACTCCGCAAATCCACTGGTTTCGGAGTCGTGAGGCCGCCTCACTGCCTGAAACCATTTTGTTCGAAGCCCTGAGGCGGCCTCACGGCCCAAAACCAATCGGTTGGAAGCCCTGAGGCCGCCTCACCCACCCAAACCATTCGGTTTCGGGCAATGAGGCGGCCTCAGAGGATGGAAACATTTGTTTCGGTGCTCCGAGGGCTTCTGGGGCTATCCTTGCAGTTGCTCGGCTATGCGAGTGACCCACTACGCTCCAGCAGCTATGCTGCGTGCGTCCGCTGTAACTGGGCTAGTGGCGCGGCCGGATTCAGGGCACAGCCCCTCAGGCGTAGGGCTCACTTGGCACAGCTGAGCGAGTGCGAGGGAAATTAAAGAAGCTACTCCTTTTTTAAGTGGAGTTCAAGCATGCCTCCCACCGAATCACCTACTATCCAAACACGATAATTACCGTCTTTCAATTTGCTCAGGGGTAAAACGATTTCGCGCCTTTTGCCTGCCTCGCTGCTTCCGGTTCTGTATATAGACTTATAAGTGCCAGTACGTTTCATCAGCTTCTTGTAGTTCTCTTCGTCCCATATGCTGACGGATGTCCGGGATAAGTTGGGTAACGCTAATTCTACTTTTTCACCAACTTTTCGGCTTATGCTAATCGGTTTGCATTCCGGCCCTGCTTCACAAGCTTCCAAATACTGGAAGCTTACTCGAACAACCTTGGGGGGGCGCATGAGAGCTAAACTATCGTTGCTTGCAAGTATAGAAATGAAGCAAATGCCGAGTATCAGGTATTTCACGAGAAGCAGATTTTAGAAAGTGAAAAAACACTCTAAAAACAACCCAGCCGCTGCCGGGGGCAGCACTCAGGTAAGCATTAGATTTGCTCACCCTTGCTGATAGTTTTCGGTGTAAGTTTTCAGTAGGAACAAAGCAACAGCACCAGACATATTTACTGCAAGTTCTGCGTGTCTTGCAGCAGGTTTAAACTTGCCCATAGCCTTTCCATGAGCATCACCATGCTTATTGCGCAGCGCTCCAATACCTTCTATTGTACTTCTGGCACCGGTGAGAATCTGCTTGAAAATTTGCTCAGTATGCTGGTCTGGTGATAGATTGAGACCTGTCGCTACCTGCTTGTACAACTTGGGTAAGTCTTCACTGTCATCGAATTCTATTTGAAGTTTACCCAAAATATGCTTGAAGACCACCTCTAATAATGTGCGGGCAATCGTTATGGCACCCTCGGGGTCAGAATCTCTCCTCTCCAGTGCTTTATTCCAAGCTTCTGTAACATAGGACTCGTTAAAATTCTCAATTTCTTCGGTTACCAGACCATCCAAAGGTGCACCATTTACTCGTTCAAGCCGGTAAATAATAGGTGCAAAGGCCTCTCTTAAGTATTCCCTACAGGGAGCATATCCAGTGACATTAGCTTTAATAAACTACCAGATATGTTCGAGTTCAAAGCAACTTTTAACAAATTCCGGAAGCATAGGCTCGATGACAGCGTCTTTTATAGCTGCCTTGCGTAGCTCCCGATAGTGGTCTGGGTGTTCAGCGCCACCAGTAACGCGTGATTCTATGATATTATAAAGCTGCTGTATCAGAACTAGCTTTTCAGTTGGTATGGAGACTTGTACTGGATTCATTTCTAGTGCAAAAGAAAGCCGCAGCAATTAGTGCTGCGGCTTGTCCTAGTTAAGTATTTTTTGTCTCCTCTTACGAACCGCAGGCCTCGCAGGCGTCCGGGTTATCCAGGGAGCAGGCCATGTCGGAGGCGTTCTGGGCCGATACGTTCAGCGGCTCCAGGGTCTCGGCGGCTTGCTTCTGCACCGTGAACTTGATGGCGTCGGCGGCGGCTTTGGTGCGCAGGTAGTACATGCCGGTTTTCAGGCCCTTCTTCCACGAGTGGAAGTGCATGCTGGTGAGCTTGCCGAAGTTCACGTTCAGCACGTGCAGGTTCAGGCTCTGGCTCTGGCAGATGTACGCGCCCCGGTCGGCCGACATATCAATGATGCGGCGCTGCGAAATCTCCCACACCGTTTTGTACAGGTCCTTGATGTTCTGCGGGATGGTGGGGATGTCCTGCACCGAGCCGTTGGCGGCAATGATGGCGTTCTTCATCTGCTCGTTCCACAGGCCCAGCTTCACCAGGTCTTTCAGCAGGTGCTTGTTCACCACCATGAACTCGCCGCTCAGCACGCGGCGCACATAAATGTTGGAGGTGTAAGGCTCAAACGACTCGTTGTTACCCAGAATCTGAGCCGTGGAGGCGGTAGGCATGGGCGCTACCAGCAGCGAGTTACGCACGCCGTGCTCCATCACCTGGGCGCGCAGCGTGTCCCAATCCCAGCGGCCAGAGTCGGGCTGTACGTTCCAGAGGTCGAACTGGAATTTGCCCTCGCTCAGCGGCGAGCCGGGGAAGGTTTCGTAGTGGCCGTCGCGGATGGCCAGGTCCTTGGAGGCCGTCATGGCCGCGAAGTAGATGGTCTCGAAGATGTCCTTGTTCAGGCCGCTGGCTTCGTCGCTCTCGAACGGCATGCGCAGGGCAATGAACGTATCGGCCAGGCCCTGCACGCCCAGCCCGATGGGGCGGTGGCGGCGGTTGCTGCGCTCGGCCTCAATTACAGGGTAGTAATTGATGTCGATAACCTTGTTCAGGTTCAGCGTGGCGTGGTAGGTAACCTCGTAGAGCTTCTGGTGGTCGAAGATGAGGTTGCCGGCTTCGTCGGGGCGCACGTAGCGGGGGAGGGCCAGCGAGGCGAGGTTGCACACGGCAATTTCGTTCTCGTCGGTGTACTCCATAATCTCGGTGCAGAGGTTGGAGCTCTTGATGGTACCGAGGTTTTTCTGGTTGCTCTTGCTGTTGGCGGCGTCCTTGAACAGCATGTAAGGCGTGCCGGTCTCGGTCTGGCTTTCCAAAATGGCAAACCACAGCTCCTGGGCCTTGATGGTTTTGCGGCCACGGCCTTCGCGCTCGTACTTCTGGTAGAGTTTCTCGAACTCCTCGCCGTAGGTGGTATCCAGGCCGGGGCACTCGTGGGGGCACATCAGCGTCCAGTCGCCGTTGGCTTCCACGCGCTTCATGAACAGGTCGGGCGTCCAGAGGGCATAGAACAGGTCGCGGGCGCGCATTTCCTCCTTGCCGTGGTTCTTTTTCAGGTCCAGGAAGTCGATGATGTCGGCGTGCCAGGGCTCCAGGTAAATGGCGAAAGCGCCCTTGCGCTTGCCGCCGCCCTGGTCCACATAGCGGGCCGTGTCGTTGAACACCTTCAGCATGGGCGTGAGGCCGTTGGAGGTGCCGTTGGTGCCTTTGATGTAGGAGCCGGTGGCGCGCACGTTGTGCACGGCCAGGCCAATGCCGCCGGCGCTCTGCGAAATCAGGGCGCAGTTCTTCAGCGTGTCATAGATGCCCTCGATGGAGTCGTCCTTCATCGTGAGCAGAAAGCAGGAGCTGAGCTGGGGCTTGGGCGTGCCGGCGTTGAACAGCGTAGGCGTGGCGTGCGTGAACCACCGCTCGCTCATGAGGTTGTACGTCTCGATGGCGGCGGCAATGTCCTCTTTGTGGATGCCCACGGCCACGCGCATGATCATGTGCTGGGGCCGCTCCACCACCTTGCCGTCGAGGCGGAGCAGGTAGCTGCGCTCCAGCGTCTTGAAGCCGAAGTAGTCGTAGTTGTAGTCCCGGTCGTAAATGATGGCCGAGTCGAGGGTAGCAGCTTGGGCGTGCACGATTTCCCACACGTCCTGGGCAATCAGGGAAGCGTTTTCGCCGGTTTTGGGGTCCTCGTAGGTGTGCAGCCGCTTCATGGTGCTGCTGAACGACTTGCTGGTGACCTTGTGCAGGTTGCTCACCGCAATGCGCGCGGCCAGGATGGCGTAGTCGGGGTGCTTGGTGGTGAGCGAGGCGGCGGTTTCGGCGGCCAGGTTGTCCAGCTCCACGGTGGTCACGCCGTCGTATATGCCGTCGATAACCTTCTTGGCTACCTCAATCGGGGAAATGAAGTTCTGGTTGAGACCGTAGCAAAGCTTCTCGATGCGGGCCGTAACCTTATCGAACTTCACGGATTCGCGGCGGCCGTCGCGTTTGAGTACCAACATAAGCGTAGCAGTTGATGTGGGGAGTGTTGGGGTATGTTGCTGCCGGCTCCGCCAGGAGCCCGGCAATAGTTCAGAAGAGGCGCCAGAAGTGCCCGTTCAGCGGCGGGCAGCATGCATTGATAGCGGAAGATATTTCTATCCGGGCTGTAGGACAAACCTTCTTTTCAGAAGTTTTCCACATAAGCGTAAAACAGTGCAGTTCAGCCGCTTTTTCGTGATTCGGAGGCCGCTATATAGCCCGGATAGTAGCCGGAATTTTAGGTTGGCGGATTGGCGGGGAAGTGGTATTGTCTGGGAGTGGCGGCTGCGAGGAGAAGGGACAATAAAGAACGTGTCATCCTGAGCAAAGCGAAGGACTTTCTCAGGGCAGAACAAGACGGTGCTTTGTCCGTCGTTCTTAGGTGAAAAGGTCCTTCGCTTTGCTCAGGATGACACGGCAGGTAGCAGAGCGGCTGAGCGCCCGCAGCTATTAAAAGTCCTCGTCCAGCGAGAAGGCGTTTTCGGTTCGCTCGCTCATCACGCCGGCTTTCTGGTACTCGGCCACGCGCTTCTCGAAGAAGTTGGTTTTGCCCTGCAGCGAAATCATCTCCATGAAGTCGAAGGGGTTGGTGGCGTTGTAGATCGGGCTGTAGCCCAGGCTCACCAGCAGGCGGTCGGCCACAAACTCAATGTACTGGCTCATGGTTTTGGCATTCATGCCGATGAGGTTCACGGGCAGCGCATCGGTCACGAACTCCTGTTCAATCTGCACCGCGTCCTTGATGATTTCGTGCACGCGGCTTTCGGGCAGCTTGTTCTGCAGGTGGTCTTTGTAGAGCAGGCAGGCGAAGTCGCAGTGCAGGCCTTCGTCGCGCGAAATCAGCTCGTTGCTGAAGGTCAGGCCGGGCATCAGGCCGCGCTTCTTGAGCCAGAAAATGCTGCAGAATGAGCCCGAGAAGAAGATGCCTTCCACGGCGGCAAAGGCAATCAGGCGCTCCGTGAAGTTTTCGGAGTTGATCCACTTGATGGCCCACTCGCCCTTTTTGGCCACGGCCGGCACTGTTTCCAGCGCGTTGAACAGGTAGTCCTTCTGCTTGGGGTCTTTGATGTAGGTGTCAATCAGCAGGGAGTAGGTTTCGGAGTGGATGTTTTCCATCATCACCTGGAAGCCGTAGAAGCAGCGGGCCTCGGCCATCTGCACTTCCTGCATGAAGTTCACGGCCAGGTTTTCGTTCACAATACCATCGGAAGCCGCAAAGAAGGCTAGCACGTGGCTGATGAAATGCCGCTCCCCGTCGTTGAGGGATTCCCAATCTTTCTGGTCCTGCGAAAGGTCGATTTCCTCGGCGGTCCAGAACGAGGCCTCGGCCTTCTTGTACATCTGCCACACGTCGTTGTGCTGAATGGGAAACAGAACGAAGCGGTTGGGATTCTCAGTGAGCAGGGGTTCCATAAGCAGGAAAATAGCGGGTGAATAATGCGGCCGGGCTGGTCCTTCAGCAGAAGGAATCCGGCGGCTGACAACTCTGTCACGGACCAGATTGTTCGTGGCGCTGGGCAGGCACCGCCGGAGGGCGGAGCACCAAATATAACCCCCTCCTGCGGGTTGGTCGGCGGGCCAAACCCATTTTTTCTCTGTTAATTTTTCTATATGTCTGCCTGGCCGGACAAGGAGCCGCTTTTTCAAAACCGGCCAGTATTGAGCAAGGAAACGCTCATTTCGGGAAAGTTATCCACATTTTATCTGTGGACAATCAATGTTTTCCACAAAAAAGCTATTCGCGTACCCGCTGGCGCGTTCCTCAGTAACCCGGTATAGAGGCTGCAGAGGCATGCGCAATGATGTTTAGTGAGTTAGGGCTTGGATATGTGAAAGGATCCTTCTACTTTTGCCTTCCATTTTTCAGAAACCGCGAAGACGCCGATGTACGCAATTGTCAACATAGCTGGGAAGCAGACGAAAGTCGAAGCCAATAAATTTGTATACGCTCACCGCTTGGCTGGCAACGTCGGCGACAAAGTGGAACTGGGCAAAGCCCTCCTGACCGATAACGACGGTACCATCACCATTGGCGCTCCGCTACTGGACGTGGCCGTGAGCGGCACCATCCTGGCGCACGTAAAGGGCGACAAGGTGCTGGTGTTCAAGAAGAAGCGCCGCAAGGGCTACAAGAAGCTGAACGGTCACCGTCAGCAGTTCACCAAAGTAATGATTGACAGCATCGGGTAATTGAGTTGCCTGTTTTGTGTTGCCAGTTGCCAGTCTGTGTAGGATTCGGCTTCAACTAACTGGTAACCGGCAACTGATAACTCTCAACTTAACAATACCATGGCACACAAGAAAGGCGTCGGTAGCTCCAACAACGGCCGCGAATCAGAATCCAAGCGCCTCGGCGTTAAAATTTTCGGTGGTCAGTCCATCATTTCCGGTAACATCATCGTGCGTCAGCGCGGCACCAAGCACCACCCCGGCCAGAACGTGGGTATCGGCAAGGACCACACGCTGTTCGCTATGATCGACGGCACGGTGCAGTTCCGCAAGGGCCGCAAAGACCGTTCGTTCGTATCGGTAGTACCCGCAGAGGTGAACCCGGCTGACGTGCACACTTCGGCTAACGCCTCAGCTGCCGAGTAACACTCGCGCCACATTGCTCAAGCAAAAGGGACGGCTCTTACGGGCCGTCCCTTTGTGTGTTGCGGCGGCTGCTAGGTTAGGGCGTAGAGCACGGGCTTGCTCGGGCTGGCGTCCAGCTCCAGGCTCGTGACCTGCAGATTGAGCAGGTAGAGCCCGTCTTCCACCTCATCGGGCACGAAGATGAGCTCCGTGATGGTGGCGTGGCTGCGGGTAGCGTGCGGGTACTGCCAGAACGCGTGGTGGGCCAGCAGTTGGCCGGCGTCTTCTTCCCGGTCGACGCTGGGCAGATCGAGGAGCAGGTGCTCGATGTGGTGCTCGGCCAGATAGTGCGCCAGCGCGGGTTCCAGGTAAGTCGGGTTAGTGCCGGAATACTGGCGGGTGCGCTTGGCTTTGTGGTTGGGCAGGGTGCGCAGAATAACAGCTTCGGGGCGCACGGCGGCATCGGGGCCTCCTTCCAGCTCCCGCCGAAAGTCTTCCAGCAGCACTACTTCGTCGCCGTTGGGTTGCGGGCGGGGCTGCACCGATACCAGCCGGGCCACAAACAGGAAGCGGCGCAGGCAGCGGTTGAGCGTTGCCTGCGGGTCGGGCGAAATGTGGCCGTAACATTCGGTGTGCGTGCCGTTGCCGTGGGGCGTGAGGTGCACCCGCTTGTAGTTGGTGCTGCCGCCCTCGGCCACACTGCCCACAAAGCTGCCCACCCGAATCACATCAAACTGCACCGGCTCGGCCCAGAAGCAGTTCACTTGGTTTGGGCCAGGCGCCAGCGGCAGGGAAATATCCAGCGGCGCGGCCGGGTTGAAGGAAAACGTGCGGCCGTGGTGCGGGTAGGTAGCGAACATCTTTTAGTGATGGGGTGACGGGTGAATGGTGATGAGGTGGCAGGTAAATGGTGATTAGGGAAAAGGCTGCACGTCATTCCGAGCGCAGCGCGGCGGAGTCGAGGAATCTTGCTAGTGTGGTAATTACCATCAGAACTTCAGCACGCGGGATTCCTCGGCTTCGCTGCGCTCGGAATGACGCTCTTTTTACCTGTCACCATTCACCTCATCACTGCTCACTCCTTCGTTTAACCGATTCAGGATGTCGGCAATTTCCTGAGCGTGGCTGATAATCATGAAGTGGCCGCCGCCAGGAATGAGGTAGTCGACGGGTGTGGGGCCGGGCGGAAATACCCGGTCGTGGGTACCCAGGATCTGGATGCTCCGACCCACGTTGGTGCTGTCCCAATGCAGGAGGCACTGAATGGCCCAGCGCGTGTAGCGCGGCTCCATATCGCGCAGAATCTCCCGGAACAGCGGGTACTCGTTCTGCTTCACTCCGAAATACCACTGCCCGGCCCGCGGAAACAGCTTGAGCCACTGCGGCGGAAAGAGCTTGTACACACCGCTCCCCCGAATCAGGCGCAGCAGCGGGGGCATGCAACTGGCATCGGGCACGCTGCTCACAAGTACAGCGCGGGCCAATGGCCGGATCCGGCAGATTTCCAGCGCTACCACTCCGCCAAACGACACGCCCACCAGCAGGCAGGGCTGCTCCGCCGGAATGGCTTCGGCCATGCGCGCTACATAGTGCGGCAGGGATTCAACGGGTTCGGGCGTAAGCCAGTGCAACACGTGGGTGTTGCCGTGCAGCAGGGGCAGAATATTGCGGAAGACCCGCTCATCAGCGCCCAGCCCGGGAATAAGATAAAACATAGGGTATGGGTAGGAGTAAAGAAGGCGCGGGTGGCCGTTAGGTTGGTGGGCTAAGGCTCCACGCGCAGAAATACGCCTTCCAGGTAAAAGATATTATGTGCCATTCCGGATTCAAATTCCTCGGAATCAGGGTTCTCTATTTCTGGGTCAACGCTGATGTCAAAGGTTTCTTCCGCCTCGTCCTCTTCCTCTCCTTCCTCAAAAGGCCCATCGGCGGGGTAGGTGCAGGAGAGTTTCAGAGCCACATTGGGCAGGGGCACGGGCGGCTCCGTTTCTGATGTGTATTCCAGCAGGCAGGGCCACTCCGTGACGGTGGCCAGCGCCTCGGCTACATCTTCCTGCAGCTTGCCGGCCCGGTCGGCGGCCAGGCGCAACAGCAAATCGAGCTGCTGAAACTGCAGCCCCAGGTGGAAGAAGTGCGGCTCCTGGTCGAAGTGCGTGGTGCCCCAGATGGTCACGTCATCCGAGTTGTCGAACACAATGGCAGTTATCTGCACCTGCTCGATGAAAAAGTCCGTGTCGTCGGCCAGGGCATCAATCAGTCTTCTCATAACCGAAGATTACGCGGATTTTTCAGATTCTGTCGCACCAAGCAGCCCAATTTGCTGCGTACGCCGCCGGGCTGGCTCAAACTGGCAGAGAGCAAGCGCAGTAAGAATGTAAGAATTTTGCGACAGTTGCGCCTGTACCCCGAAGCGTCGCTTCGGTCGTTGAACGACAATCGTGCGAACTGCGCAGCCTACCGAAGCGCCGCTTTGGGGTACACACGGCTTAGCTCTGAAACAGCGTCAGCGTGATGTGGTCGGCCAGCAGCTTGCCTTTGTCGGTGAGACGCAACACATCATCCGGGCCCAGACTGGCTAGGCCGGTAGCCTGCAGCTCACGTAGATATGCGGCCTGCTGCGTGAGCAGATCCACGCCGAGGGCGTCGCGCAGGTGGCGCAGGTCGGTGCCCTGGGCGGTACGCAGGCTGGTCATCAGATACTCGTTGGCGCGGTCCAGGGGCGTGAGGTGCTCCACGGTGGCCGGCACTTCGGCCCGTTCCAGCACGGCCGCCACGTACTGTGGGTTGTTGGCGAGGGTGTATTGCCGGCTGCTGCCGTTGAAGGAGTGCGCGCTCGGCCCGAGGCCCAGATACGGCACGCCGCGCCAGTACGCCGAGTTGTGCCGCGACTCGCGGCCGGGCCGGCAGAAGTTGCTGATTTCGTACTGCTGGTAGCCGTGGCGGGCCATTTCTAGGAGCAGCAGCTCAAACTGCCGGGCCACGAACTCGTCGGGCGGCGGCCGGAACGTGCCTTTCTGCTGGCGCCGGCCAAACACGGTGTCGGGCTCCACGGTGAGGGCGTAGCAGGAAAGGTGCGGGACACCCAGCGCAAAGGCCGCCGCCATATCCTGCTCCCAGATGCTGTGGTCGGCGGCGGGCACGCCATAAATCAGATCCACCGAAATATTCTCGAAGCCCGCGTCCTGCGCCAGCCGCACCGCCGCCGTGGATTCCTGCGCCGAATGTGCCCGGTTCATCAGGCGCAGGTGCGGCTCGTGGAAGCTCTGCAGCCCGATGCTGAGCCGGTTGACGGGCGAGGCCGCCAGCTCGCGCACCTTCTGCGGCGTCAGGTCGTCGGGGTTGGCTTCCAGCGTGACTTCTGCATCCGCCGCCACCCGAAAGTGCCGGTGAATGGCCTCAAAAATCTGGTCGAGTTCGGCCTGAGTCAGCAAGGAAGGGGTGCCGCCGCCGAAATAGATGGTTTCCAGTGTCGCCTGCGGGCCCAGGTAGTCGGCGCGCAGCGCTAGCTCCTGCGTAATGGCCTCCACGAGCCGGCTTTTCAGGGCCATGCTGGTGCTGAAGTGAAAGTCGCAGTAGTGGCAGGCCTGCTTGCAGAAGGGAATATGGAGGTAAAGTCCAGGCATTGGCAGGTAGGAGGCGGCGCGGAAATGGGGCGTGGCGCTACGGGAGGGCAAAGATACGGTAGGGAGCGTGGGCGGGCAGGCTGCCGCTTTTCCAGACGCTAATCCATCTTGGTTCTCTCAGCATCTGTATCGAAGAACCGGTCCAGATAATCGTTTGAACCCAGTCTACTCTCTCTTGCCAAGGAGTATACTTCTGTGTTGTTGATAATGCTGTCGTCAACAATCTTGAACACGTTTACAAACCCCAGGTAGGCAATTCCTGATTCAGTCGCAGCTTCCTGCTCTGCTTGTGCAACGGCAGCGTCAAAAGAAATTGATTGCAGGACTACAATTCTCTCTTCGTACAGATAGGATGAGTCGGACTCGGATGAGTCCTAGCCAAGTCGATACACAGTGCGTACGCTATACCAATCTACGTGTGGAGGAGGCAGTTGCTGAATTACTCATTTTCGTGCTTGGTCTTTGTACTTCTCTACAAATTCTTTAGCGTCCCTGATATTATCAGGGTATTCTGCATAGGTATGATAATTCGGTACTCCGTTAGGAGTTTCTATTTTCTGATAAACGTGGTCATAAGGGAATCCACTCTTTATGAGGTATGTAACTGTTTTCCATCCTTGGTCATCTGTCTTTCTAGGAGGCCTGAATCTGTGAGATAAAAGCGTCATTGGTTTACCGCACCTTGAACATGGGTAAAGCCTAGCAGAGCCAGGGTCCAAAGGTCTGTTCCATGCTAATCTGCATTCTAGACAAATACTTTTATACCCCATCGTTGTCTATGTTATGCCATTCTATAGGCCGTCCTCCAATACTCAATTTCTGCTACTGAATAGCCTAAAGATATAGAAATGGGACAGCACTGTTGATACGTAGCCGCGAAAGTCAACTTACCCCCAATCCAATTATAGCGTCCACCCACAACGCACGAAAACCCACGTTTCGCGTTTACTTGCCATCATGGCTGCCCGCTTACTGCTTTTTCTGGGTTGGTGCTGGCTGCTGACAGGCAGCCCGGGCGCCGCGTGGGCGCAAACCACGCCGGCCACGCCGCTCAACCTGAACCTGCCGCCCGTACAGGCACCGCTGCCCTCAGACACGGCCCGCGCCCTGCGGCCCGACAGCACCCAGCGCGCCACTCGCCCCGATTCAGTCCGGCCAACCCGGCCAGTCCGTGCGGCCTTGCCCGTGCGGCGGCCCCGCGTGCTGGTATTCGATACCGAAGCGGCCGACCGCGCCGTGCTGCGCCGCTACCGCACCCGGGCCGTAGTGCTCGATTCGCTGACGGCCCTGCGGGAGATGCGTGAGCTGGTGCTGGCGCTGCAAAGCCAGTCCTACCTCACGGCCTCCGCCGACGATATCAGTTGGCGGCGCGACACAGTGCGGGTGCGGCTCTACATCGGGGAGCAGTTTCGGTGGGCGCGGCTGCGCAACGGCAACCTCGGCGACGGGCTGCTGACGCGGGCCGGCTACCGCGAAAAGCTCTACCGCGAGCAGCCGTTTCAGCCGCAGGAGTGGAGCCGGCTGCAGCAGCGTGTACTCACAGAGGCTGAAAACCAGGGCTTCCCTTTCGCTACCGTCCGCCTCGACTCGGTGCAGCTGCGCGGTGCCGACATTGAGGGCCGCGTGTTGCTGGAGCGTGGTCCGGCCATTGTCTTCGACTCGCTGCAGATTGTGGGCAATACCAAAACCAAGAAACGGTTCCTGACCAAGTACCTGCAGATTTTTCCCAACCAGCCCTTCAGCCAGCAGCGCATCGACGAAGCCGCCCGCCGGCTGCGCCAGTTGCCGTATCTGCAGCTCAAAGCCGAGCCCGAAGTGCGCTTCGCCAAAGGCCGGGCGCGGGTCTACCTGCTGCTCGAAGACCGCACTGCCAACCAGTTCGATGCCATTGTGGGTGTGCTGCCCAATCCTACGCCTACACTCGGCCAGAAGCGCGTGCAGCTCACCGGCGACGTCACGATTGCGCTGCGCAACATCAAGGGCGGGGGCAAGGGCTTGGGGCTGCAGTGGCGCAAGGTAGATGCCAACTCCCAGCAGCTAGACGCGCAGTACAGCCACCCCACCTTCTTCGGGACGCCGCTGGAGCTGGGCGGCACCTTCAACCTCTACCGCCAGACCGACCCCATCAACGCCTTTCAGACGCTGCGGCCGCGCCTGCAGGTGACGTACCCTACGGCGCGGGCCGGGCGCATCGGCTTTTTCACGGAGTGGCGCAGCTCCCGCCTGCTGTTCGTCGATAGCCTCGCTACGGCCCTGCCGCCCAACATCGACACCCGCTTCACCTCCTACGGCCTCGACTACACCTGGACCACCCTCGACGACCCCTATTTCCCGCGCACCGGCGTGCTGGCCGGCGGGCAGGCGGCCGTGGGCAGCAAAATCATCAGCAAGAACGCTCAGCTCAAAGAGGAACTCTATTCCAGCCTGCCGCTGCGCACTACCCAGGTAAGCGTGAGCACGCGGCTGGAACGCTACAACCGTATCGGGCGGGGCGGGGTGCTGCTGGTCCGGGTGCGGGGAGAGGCACTGTTCAACCGCCGCCTGTTTCTGAACGACATGTTCAGGGTAGGCGGGCTGGCCACGCTGCGCGGCTTCAATGAGCTGAATTTCTACGCCAGCCAATACGCCATCGGCACGCTAGAATACCGGCAGTTCACCGGGCCCGATGCCTACGTTTTCGCCTTCGCCGACCAGGGCTACCTGCGCCTCGACATCGAAACGGCTTCCAATAAGAATACTCCTACCGGCTTGGGAGTGGGCCTGAGCTTCCGCACCGGGGCCGGGCAGTTTCAGTTCGTGTACGCCCTCGGCCGCGACCAGCAGCAAAAGCTGGCGTTGGGCGCCGGTAAAATTCATTTTGGCATCACCAGCCGCTTCTAGCACAGCTGCGGGAGTAAATTTTTCCGACTGACAATCAGGCTGCAAGCAACAAGTTGGGGCTTATTATAACCTTGGATAGCGTTTCCCCAAAAAATCCTCTTACATTTGCATTACCAAACAGTGCGGGGTGGAGCAGTTGGTAGCTCGTTGGGCTCATAACCCAAAGGTCACTGGTTCGAGTCCAGTCCCCGCTACCTAGATAACCCGGAAGTCTCTCATAATGAGAAGCTTCCGGGTTTTTTGTTTCGCATTTACACAGCTAATACACAGTTACACTCGTTGAGGGTGAATAATTCGATTAATTTCTCAAGCTTTCCATTAGAACGGTGTACCCAAGAGGCGTCAAATTGTAACAATTCAGTTCGGACGCTGGTATAAGATCAATGGAAATCAATACGAAACTTGCCTTACTTACTCCTCAAGAACTACAAGAGCTTTTGACTTTGGCTGCACTTGAAGCATTGAAACAACACACGGCTACCCCTGTTGCTTCTTATGCTGATACAGTTCTGACCGTCAGGGAGGTAGCTAAGCGGTTAAGACGCTCTGAGAAGTTTGTACGGGATGAAATTGCCCGTGGGCGGTTGGGGGCGGATAACTCCAACAAAGGAGTGTCAGGGGTGCGGGCCTCGTGGCGAGTGCGGGAAACTGACGTTGCGCATTACTTGAAGCGCCTACGCTAGAATTTATTCCCTTCGTGAGGCTCGACGCCCAGTGTGCGGGCCAAGCTAACCCTCATGTTCTTCGCCTGTAGGTAACAATTCTACCATCTTTCCTGCCGGAAAGACAAAGGCTCTAAAAAGCATAGACTTCTTAGGGTTCCCCCCTGCTATCAGCATGATAGGTTCAGGGCAGGCGAAATTCGGATCTTCAGCAACTTCGCGCATCTGCAGTAAGTCCCTACGGCTAGGATTGGGCGATGAGTATGGATGGTAGTGCCACTCACCTAGGTAGAACTGCTGTTGCTTCTGCCAAAGGTCATCCATGGCTTTTTTTACGCCTTCTGTACCTCTTTCAAACCAACTGAATCCACTGCGTGAATCTACAGGTGGCCCCATTATTTTACTCACTGTTGCACCACTAAGGTCAGCTGAATAGCTTCCTATGATAATGCCCCCTGTTTCGTTGCGATGAGCTATACGGCAATAATTAACCACCTCTTCAAGCAACTTCTTGCTAAGGAACAAATTGAAGTCCTTATTTGCAGATATGAAGTGAGTCATATCTAGAGCTTGGCTTTTATTATGCCAGCAAAAGCCCCATCAATATAACTCTGTTCAAAAACAGAAAATGATGTTGATTTTACCTCATTGATGATAAAAGATTCTAGGGTCTTAAGAGCAACTGCAGTTAGCATCCAGACGTCATCACTCCTTGCCGGAAACAATGGATGCCAGCACCCTAGGCCATCGCGAGGCAACTCTTCCGCCTCATGATAGGCAGCCTGTTCCTTCTCCATCCACTTATCCATATTGTTGTTGAAGTCCGAATCTATATCACTATGAAAAGGAGCTGTATAGCAAAATACGCGGTGAGCATACAGCCCCAATGAGAAAGAGGCGAATATGCTTCCATTTAAAAAATTAGCTCTTGCTAACTCATAGAGCACTTGGTCGCTAGCAGTTGCGTCTATTATTAATGAAAAGCCCAATAGGAAATCATTATTGATCCGCAAAGCCTCGCGAATACTCTTTGTATTACTTACCGCGTTGATTGAAGGGAAAATCTTATTTACTCGTCGAACTAGAGACTCTGATTTACTCTTTTTCAGATCATCTAGAGTCAAAACATGCCTAGCCATGTTCCCAACTTCTAAGATATCATTGTCAAGCACTGTTATGTGGATGCAGCCAGCGCGTGCTAACAACTCTACTAAAGCAGAGCCTAGGGAGCCTGCACCAATCACTAAGATGTTATGGCCAATTATCGAAGAGGGCAACTTTCCTCTAGAACTGACCTGAGCACGATCCCAATTCTCTGTTGTCAACCACTCTATTGTACTTGTTTTACGAAAGATGTAGCTAGCGCAAGCTTTAGGTAGTTCAGCAGATTTTGGACGAAAGCCCTTGAAAGTTGGAGGCTTGTCAAGTTGAACCGCCAGCCAGTGTAACTGTATTGGATCCTCGCCTACCTTCTCCGGAATAGGAAATCCCAAGAGGAGTATTGAAGGCTGAAATTTCCAAGCTTTACAGTAAGTCTCTCTAGCTAATTTTATTATATCAATATTTTGATTTTCAGCAATTTTTGCTAATTCCTCCCATGTGGCAGGTGCTTGCCAAGGCTCTAGCACTACGATATCTTTCAGCATAATCCATATACCTGACGTCTCACTGAAATTAGATTCGGTGAGGAAAGTACCCCAGGTCATATCTACAATTGTCTTGTTGGCTTTGCCTTGAAAGCTTTCAGTATAAAAAACACCGAGCTTCGCGTTCAACTGCTTCAATCGCACTAGTCCCGCTCGGTCAGGCAGAAGCTGCCAGTTAGCGAAGCTCTTTGCATTCTCTGAGAAAGCAATTGTCTTAAGTGTCTTAGTTGGGTAGTGAGGCAATTCCAGCGGTTCACCTATGACGCTTAACTGCCCTATATTGGCTAATTCCAGCCACAACTTACAACGCTGAATATGCCATCTGAGACGCTTGGCGGGATCATATGGCTCAGAATCATACCCGCGTCTAGAGAAGCTACGCAGACCCGTGTTCACGCATAGATTCCCTTTACGCCAAGGGGCGCTACCACCAGCGTGATTATAGTTTTGATGCTGAAAAGTGACGGTTATTCCGTCCTCCTTTGCAGGATAGATATCAATTTCGCCTTGCGGATAAGACGAGCTAACTAGCAAATACCAACGTGTTGTATTGGGTATAATCCCGTTTACTCCTTCCTCATTTAAAGGAAGAGTAAGCTGGAACTGCAAAACCCACCGCTGGTTCTTGCTACTCCATTCAAAATCATCTACGAGTTCGTAGCCAGAAACGCCTTCAATATGTCTCCGACCAAGAAGCAACTCGGCTGTAGGCTCCATTCGAGGTCAATCCTAAGCAAATCTGGTTCCGGCAGGATTAGAACTACTGTTTCTCGCAGTGAAGCCTCCTGTTTTATCAGGGCCGCTGCCGTGATCATCACCTTCGTCATCGGGTGCATCGGGAAACTTATTGCCAAATAGCTCCCGCCATTTAGTGGCTTCCACTTTGTTGGTTTTCGCGTCTAGAGCCTCCTTGGCAATAACTGCTGCGGCCTGCACACGGTCATAAAAAGCCACGAAATCATCATTGGACACTCGCTTCCACACGTTGTGCGCAGGAACTCCACGGTCAGATAACGAAGGTGTACTTTTCAGTAATCGGTTGAGTTTGTATGCGCTAACAATGCCCTCTAACGTCCTTGCGACACCTTCTCCAACCGAGGTAATCCCATCAGGGCAGCAGTCGCCTACCATGTGCTCAATAGGATAACCTTTGGGATATCTCAAATCCGTCAAACGGAGGGTTCTCCACCATTTGATAGCCTTGACGACATTAACAAAGTGTTTGTTGGTCTCCTTATTCTTATCTCTTGTCCAACGTATTTGTTCTAAAGGATCCGTTTCTGCCCAATTTTGAGCGTCCTGATCTGGAATCCACAATGGCTCTAGCTGCCATTCTGCTTGGGCCCGTATCTGTTCTGTCAACAGGGCAACCGCTCCCGTTCTCTGGCTAAACTCCACCCACTGAGGTACTAAGCGCCAATCAATGGCATCTTCTAAGCTTTCATTCGTAACGACGCTGGCAGCCCTCAGCTTAGTTTGATCCACCTGAGACGGAGCAGAAGTAACTACAATGTCTAGGTCAACATAGGAAAGCTCTATTCCTATTGACCTACCTTGTACCTCGTATTTGCCCTTATAATGCTTTTCGCAGAATGGCTCGAATAAGGCTATTACCTCAGCTGGTGTGTGTGTATTTCTATCTAGGTTGGTTACAACTATCACGTCAACATCTGCCCGCTTCTCACCAAGTGGTCGTAGAGCTGTAGCACGACGGTAGCTCCCTTGCAAGAAGGTGCTGACGATTATTTTGCTTAGTTCTGCGTCTTGCTCCAGACGCTTTCGGAGGGTTTTATGCCCAGTTATCAGGTCGTCACGTTGGCTACTCGTAAGACGAATTTCTCTTAAGAAATCGTTAAAGTAAGAGGCAGGTAGTGGCATTGGCTTTGATTTATTTTTCGTTACGATCTGTACCTGAGCACATTCATCAAGTTCCCAATGAATTGTGCCCGAAAATTGACAGCAGCAAAGCGATGAAGTGCTTCCCCTTGTATTGGCACGTGGTGCTTACCGATATAAAAGCAATGGTTAGGGACCCCATTGATAAACGTCTGTACCTGCTCAGGGTCCCAGTGTCCATCTTCGTTGTTAATTATTACAACGTTTTCAGGTTGTATTGAGGCAAATGTATTTGCTTCAGACAGTGATGCAATCCTAGGATGGTATTCGACTTCAAATCCATTTTCCGTTAACAGAGTACGGTGATAACCATCATCCATGTGACTCAACAATACAATCTTGTACTTTTTCTTTATTGCTTGATCTAAATCATAGCCACTCATCAAAGCATACAAGTCATCAGCTTTGTCTTGAAAAATAGACGACATACGGGCCTCGAACTCCTTCTTTGCTATTGCAGGAATAGTTTTGAAGTAAATCCAAAGGCCCCACAGGCTACCAACTCCTACTATCGACAAAAGGAAAAGCTTCCAGTACTCAGCAAATGGCTTTATGTCCTTAACGTCATCAGAGATTTCCTTTTGCTGTTCCTTGGCTCTAGCGTTGTCCTCGCTGTGAATCTGCTTTAGCCTATCAACGTCCTCTCTCAGTTGAGCTAAATCTTCTTTGAGTCTGATGTTCTCTCGTTTTAGTTCGGCAACTTGCCCTTGTGAAGGACTTACAGGTACTGCAGCCTGTCCTTTCACATCATACATCCCTACAGTTAATAGTAGTGAGGTAGCAATACATAGTATAATGCGCATGCTTGTTATCAAGAAGACCTGTAGCTAAGATACTTAGTTTACCTTGATACCTTGACAGGGATGACAATATTTTTAGCGAACGCTCAGCAGGTTACGAGCATTGGGGTTTCTAATTCTTTCCATCAATTCCCGGATCAGTTCCATATCGTGGCTTGAATCAGAGGTAAAGGCTTGCCAGCAGGTAAGTAATTCTTGATATGGCTTGAGCTTACGGGCTGCATTCTTATTACCCGTTAATTCGTGCTGTAGTGGAGCAAGGTTGAATGACAACTCTTTCAAGCGGGCAAATAGTGCTTTGTCGTCAAACGTCAATTGAGAGCTAAATGCGGCCTCGCGGGGTGTGAGTGGAGAAGCATCAGGGGCTTGTATACTATGTAATACGGGCAACTGAATGCCTTTCAATACTTCATCAAATACCTGTGCAATGGGATTAGCAGATGATTCTAGGGCTGCAGATAGTAGAATATGCCCTTTACCCAACCCAAAGTATTTGCGCATCATTTCAAACGAAGTGAGCCGCAATTCTAATCGTAATGTATTGGGATGATAACCCGCTTGCGGAGCCTCTCTGTGCTTGTCATAAGCCGTTAATGTCCGGGCGTTTCGGGCTGTTTTCACCGTGCGCTGTAGCTGGAAGTTGGGAGCATAGCTGCGAGCTTCGATGTATTGGCGGCCAGTATTATACCTACTGACGCACCGGGTATAGTGAGCCGGGGCATACTTCATGCGGTGGTCTTGCGTCGCATCAGAGGCCAGTACAAGAGCTTCGCGGTACGCTTCTACTAAGTCAATTCGTATAAGGCCGGTATTATTCACGGCTTCAAATGCTTCCCAGATGGTTTCTCGGTTGATAAGTTTGTTTGAGCTAGGGAGTATTTTGCCGGTTATGCGAATTGTGACCACTCGTTGAGTGTAATCAACTTCTATGTAGTTGATTCCCGGACGTACAGCAGAAATTGAATTGTGCGGGTAGTGCCGGGCTTTCTTTTCTTTCAGGCTGCCAACCCTAAGCTTGCAAACGGCTCCCATAGATCCGCTTTCCTTCCATTCGTTAGAACTAGTGTTAACGTCAACGTAATGGAGTGGTAATTGTAATTTGAGCATGTCATACTCAATCATATAATGGTGAAGGTTAATAGGCAGGAGAGTAGCGGTGACTACTGCGGTTTTTCATTCCGCTTCGCTGCATTCTCTCCCTTGTGCCAAAGGCCGTCCCCTACCACATAAGAAATAAGGGATTGGCTTTGGGTATTATTCTTGCCACCCTGTCTCAATGCGGATTGGGTAGTTCCTCAAAAGTGAGGCAGAAGTAGCGATGATATTAAGCTACACCCTCAACGTAGCCTTAGAATTTCAACTTCTAAAGTCTAACCCTTTATATTTTATTATAATCCTGATTTACAGAATACTTCTTCCCAAAAATTCTGTGCGCGTACCTCCTACTTTTTAAAGGGGAGGGGCCTCCTCCTCCTATAGGGCGGGGGGGATACTGGACTCCTGCACCGCATGAGTCTGTACACCAAAGCTTTGCATAATCAATCATTCTATTGTTATCGTTGTTTTTTCCCTCATAACGCCCTTTATCGGAGTCTATAAAGCATATAAAAAACTACATATCTATACGTAACAGCTCCTTACAAGAAGGAAATATCTATGATGCAAAGTCAAAATAGCCAGTGGTATTAACTGGCTTCAAAGGCTTCTATCAACTGTTGTGCTGCTGCCGTTTCACCTTGCACTACGTTCTGATACTTCCGGAAGCTGCGGGCATCTGAGTGATTTGACCACTTCATTACAAAGTGCTGTGCAACACCCTTTTCTATGCACATAGTAATAAAGGTGCGGCGGGCCGTATGGGTCGTTATCCATTGCCATTTCGCTTTTGTTTCCTTTACTCTTACATTACCAACTTGGTGAAATTGAGTTATTTCCCTTTGAAGATTGGGAACTTGCTCAGAAAGAATGCGGATAACGTCTTTGATGACCCGGTTGTACTCTTGGTTGGTTACCGTGATGGGATTCGGTCCAATGCTATCCAGTATCCGCTTTGAAGCCGGAAATAACGGTACCGACGAAAAATCCCCGGTTTTGTCGATGTCAGTATTCACCACGCCGTTATGCACATGAGTTGAGTTCAGATAGATAACATCTGAGAAGCGCAAGCCAGTCCAGCACTGCAACAAGAACAAGGTTTTAATTCGCTCTAGCCTAGGCTGGGTGCTTAGGTCGAGAGCTTCTAACGCCTTCAATTCGTCAGTATCTAGTGTTACAACTATCAAGTTCTTTGGAGCTTTTACCTTATATATTGGCTTCAGATCCCGGTGGTGGAAGGTAAGTTTATCAGTATGTGATTCTAGAAATTTCTTCATAGCAATGACTCGGCGTTCTACCGTGGTATTGTGAAACTCCCTCCCAACTAACCATTTTTGAAAAGCCTCAAAATCGGCAATGGTAAGCGTTTCCACTTCCCAAGCGGCTGCCGGGGCATAGAGTCGAAGGTTCTGCCGCAGGGACGTGTATGCTTTGAGGCTGTTGGGCTTTACGTCTTTGTTCTGAATGAAGGATTCTAGTGCCTCCAAAACGTTTGTACGGTCTGGGATAGCTGGGGCCTCAGGAGCTTTTAGCAGATTGTATTGAGCCTCTAAGGTGACAAGGCTGGGCTTTTCGCCGTGGGCTTGGATGTAGGCGGTTATAATTCCGTCTAGGTTAGCCTTCACAGTGCGGATATGTGCGTTGGCTTTAGCAGTCTGGTTTTGCTCTGCTTTGGGCCGTGTGTTGTCATCTAGGGCACCGGCCTTAATCTCTTGCTTTGCTTCCTGCCATTGTCCACTTGTGACCCGTTGGCCCGTGGTAAACCACTTGACTTTGCCGCTGTGGCTGTATTGCACCACGATAGAACCCAATCCAGATTTCTGGCTGATGTTAACCAGCCTGAGTTTAGTTGAGGCGGCGTTACGGGTCTGAGGTTTGCGGGGCTGGGGCTTCATGTCCTACTGATTTACACAGTTGTTACACAGTAAATCTAGTGAATAGCTATGTAAACAACAAACCAAAATACCTTAAGATAAGCCCTGATTGAGTTTTTGATTAACATTAGTGGAATTCATGTTATTGTTGGGGAGTCCAGTCCCCGCTACCTCCGACGACCCGGTTGCCATTCGGCAGCCGGGTCGTTCTTTTTTAGCCTAGTTTGCTCTCTAGTATCTGATATCTGAAGCATAAAACAGAACGGGCCGGCCTACATCTGTAGACCGGCCCGTTCTGTTTAGGGAAGTGTCAGGCTAGTTCAGCCACACCGTCAGGATAACCTCAAAGCGGTGCGGGGCAAAGGCGTTGTAAAAGGGAGCCTCGCCCTGAAAGCCGAGCACATGGATCAGGCCCATGCCTTCGGTGCGGGAGTCTACCACGCGTACCGGGTACAAGCCGCCTTCCTCGGGCCAGTCACCTACGTGGTTATAAGGGCGTTGGCTGGCGTCGATGCAACGGGCATAGTCCACAAAGGGAGCGTGGCGGGTGGCTTCGGCCAGGGTCAGGTTGTCTACTTCGTATGCCATAAGTTCTCTTACAAAAAGCGGAGAAGTTTGATTCATTAAGGAGCCTGAAACCAGCTCCGGGGTTGCATTCAGTAATGGATAACCATCTGTGCAGCAGATTTCCGCAAAGCAGCGCGGCTTATTTGCCTCACAGCCGGAACTGTAAGCTGAATTTCACCCCAAAGTTACGAGCCCCGGGCGAGTTACGATAGGTAAGGCGGTGAAGCAAGTCAACGCGGGCTACCCGAAAGATATTTTCCACGCCATAGCCCACTTCAGCATAAGGTAGGCGCCCTAGTGGCTGAAACCGGGGCAGCGGCTCGCCACTTTCGGGGTCGAGGCGCGGAATAATGGCATCGTTGGCGCGGGCTACGGCCCCATACAGTATGTTGCCGGTAGCTACCAAGCGCCAGTTGAGTTTCTTGATAGCAGGTACCGAGTTGAGCAGGAAGCCTTCAAAATGATGGTCGAGACGCAGGGCCACGTACCGGTCACTCACGAACTCAAAGTAGCGCATCAGGTTATAGGCACCGGCATTGTAGAACGGCGACTGGTTGCCGAGGTGTGCTTTCAGCACCGGATACGGCACGGTGCTCGGGATGTAGCCCGCATCGAGCGTGTAAGTGCTCCGCCCCAACTGGCCCAGCCGCACGCTTTGCGTGATGAGTAGATTGAGCTTATGGTAGCGGAAGTCGCCGCCCAAAAACCGGTTGAGGCCCAGCGTGTAGCGTAGTGTCGTGACAGGCAGCCGCTTCAGTCCAATGGATGTGCGGCGGTTCTGATTTTCGTTCTGTACCAGCACTTCGTCGGGCCCGTAGCGCGACTCCAATACAATCTCCGAAACGCCGAACTGATCTTCGGTGGGAGCTCCCAGCCGCGAGTCGCCGGTGTAGTAGGCGAAGCGGTAGAGCGGGCGGAACTGCTGGTGGCGGAAGGTTACTTTCTGGGTGAAGCCCCGGAACAAATCCGACTGCAGCGACAGGGAAGACAGGTCGCGCAGGACGGGACGGCCCCGATCAATGTTGCCGAGGCGAGCCGAGGCCTCAAACAGTGGATTTTCAAGGGCGTAGTCGTTATCAAGCAACGCTACCTGGTCCAGGTCGTGGCGGTATTCGAAGCCGATGGTAGTCCAGGTACGGCGGTCGAGGACGTGGGTGGCCCGGGCGCCGTACTTGAAGCGGCCGTCGCGGGTGCCGTAGGCCAAATAGGCGCGTAGTGTCCAGTCGCGGCTTATTTCAGGGGTAGTGCGGAACCCAATGCGGGGCCGCAGCCCTTCAATGTTGTTGTAGCCGAGCGTGGCCAGTACCGGTCCTACATCGAATTTGCCCACCCGGTAGTAGCCGTTCACCACCACATCGGCCACTTCCAGCAGCGAGCGGACCGCCGGCAGTTTGCGCACCGAGTCCAATACCATCAGCGTGCGTTGCTCCTGCACTGAAAGGGTATCGGGCCGGTTCTTCTCAAAAAAGTCGGCGGGCAGCTTCGGGGCGTTGGTCACGGTTTCCAGCGGCCGGTCGTAGAAGGCCAGCGGGTGCGGCTTCTGCGCCTCAAAAGCCGAATTGACGGTGACGAAGCGAGCCACTACGCCGGTGCTCTGCTTGGTAGGCCGGATGCCGACCACCACGCGGGTACGCAATGGCAGCCATGGCCCGGCAGCCGTTGGGGTCAGCTCCTGCCACACCCGAATCTGATCAATGAAGTTGAGGTTGGCCTCCGGGCTCACATGCACATCGATGCGGCGCAGAGCATAGGTGTCGGCCGTAATCCAGATGGTGCCGGTGAAGGCCAGATCCTGCGGCCGGCGCGGTGCCACGGCCAGCTGGTAGCAGTAGTCCTGGCCGATGAACAGCGAGTCCTGCAGCTCATACTCGTAGGAGAACTTCCAGCCGTCAGCAATCGGCGACACGAAATCCTTGCCCATTATCTGCTGCCAGTTGCGGTAGAAGTCCCAGTCCTGAAACGACGAGCCTGTAACCTGCGAAACCACTGAGCCTTCACGCGGGGCCATGCCGCGCATCTGGGTATGCCGGATTTCCTCGCGCCGCCGCACTGGCTGGCGCAGCACATAGTAGCGGGAAAGCATCTCAGAGGCGAAAATGGGAACCACCGGCTTGCCATCGGCTCCGCGCTCCAGCCCCAGGCTGTCGGCTACGGCAGTCATCTGGCGCAGCACTTTGCGCCGGCTTACTTGGTCAGGCAGGTTGTTGAGGCTGATTTCGGTGCGGTTGTAGGAGTCGAACTCGAAGGCATCCAGCTGCTGCTTGTTGTTGCGGGCCTTGTGCTGCTGCACGCGGCGCATAATCACGTAGGCCGGGTTTTCGTGGGGGCGTACTACCACTTCCCCCAGCGATACAGCTCCTGAGCCCAGCGCAAAATCAATGGTTTGGCGGGCCGCCTGGCGTTTTAGCGCTTTTCGGAGCGGAGCAAAACCCATTGCTGAAGCCACCAGCGTATCGGCAGGCGCCGTGCTGAGCTGGTAGCGGCCGTTTTCGTCGGCGGTAGCGCCGGTTGTAGTGCCGGGCACGAATACGGACGCAAACGGAACCGGCTTGCCAGTAGCAGCCTCCGTAATGCGGCCTGTTACCTGCAGTTGTTGCGCCCAGCCTGCTGGCGCTCCTGCCAGCAGCAGTGCCAAAAGCAGGGTAAAATAGCTGATGCGCGAGTACAATAGAAGCAAGTAGATAGGCCGATAAGAACCTGAGAGCGAAGGACAGAGCAGGCGTAAGATACAGAATCCAGCTGCTCATGCGCCAGAAATTTTCAACATATCCGGCAAATTTCTGGTGCTCTTCCTATGCTGAAGTTATGGCCAGCAACTTCTTGCTACTATTGGGGAAATATCTGCTGATGAGCCGCACAATACATGAAAAAACCCGCCCCAGCTTACGCCAGGACGGGTTTTTATCGGAGCAGCCGAAGAACGGAGCTTAATTATTCTGATAATCAACAGGTTCTTTTGTGTGGATTCCTTGCTCCTGCAACGACGGGTAGTCGATGTAGCCTTTATCGCCGGGCACGTAGAATGTGGCGGGGTCGGGGTTGTTGAGGGCGGCCCCGATGCAGAAGCGCTCCACTAGGTCGGGGTTGGCAATAAACGGCACGCCGAAGGCAATTACGTCGGCCTCGTTGTTTTCCAACGCTTCTTCCGCGGTTTCCTGGGTGTAGCCACCGTTCAGGATAAAGGTGCCGTTGAAAATCTTGCGCAGGTGCGCGGCTACGGTCGGCGCCTGCGGTTGCGCCATCGGGTGGCCGGGCAGGGCCTCGATAACGTGCAGGTAGGCTAGGTTGAACTGGTTGAGCTGTTCGGTGAGGTAGCTAAACGTTTTCACCGGGTCGGAGTCCTGGATACTGGCGCTGCCTTGCGGCGAGAGGCGGATGCCCACCCGGTCGGCACCCAGTTCGTCTACTACAGCCTGCACCACTTCCAGAGTAAAGCGGGCGCGGTTTTCCAGGCTGCCGCCGTACGCATCGGTGCGCTGGTTCGAGCCATCCTGAATAAACTGGTCGAGCAGGTAGCCATTGGCTCCGTGAATCTCAGCCCCATCGAAGCCGGCTAGTTTGGCGTTGCGGGCAGCCTGGCGGAACTGGTCTATCACCCCTGGAATTTCGCTCAGTTCCAGTGCGCGTGGTGCGGGAACATCCTCGAAGCCTTGGCCGGTGAAAGCCTTGGCGCCTTCCGGCTTGATGGCCGAGGGGCCTACGGGCAGTTCGCCGTTATGGAAAAAAGGGTGCGACACGCGGCCCACGTGCCAAAGCTGAATGAACATGCGGCCCCCTGCCGCATGCACGGCATCCGTTACTTTCTTCCAGGCTGCTACCTGCTCTGCGGTGTAGATACCGGGTGTGTTGATATAGCCCACGCCCTGAGCGGACACCTGCGAGCCTTCCGTGATGATAAGGCCTGCCGAAGCGCGCTGCACGTAGTATTTCACTACAGATTCGGTGGGGGCAGTGGCCTCATTGGTGGCGCGGCTGCGCGTCATGGGAGCCATGGCGAAGCGGTTGGGCAGGGTAAGCGCGCCCACTTGCACGGGCGTAAAAAGATGGCGAGTCTGGCTCATGTATAGAAACGGTTTCAGGAATCAGCTGTGTGCCGATTCGCAAACTGTAACTGATGTTGCTACATATATGTTTTCGACTTCCTATTTTTTCTGTCAATTTTTTGAGCAGGTGCGAGCAGCAGGTACAACGTACAGCTTGCTGCTAAACAATGTCCCGCAGTTCCCTATAATCTACCTGGCCGAACACAGGACTTGGTACTGTTTATTGCACCACCACTTCCACGCGGCGGTTGCGAGGCCTTTGCTGCGGGTCGCGGTTGTCCACCACGGGGTGGGTGCCGCCGTAGCCACGGGCCGTTAGCCGCACCGAGTCGATGCCCTGCTGCACCAGGTACTGCCGCACCACGCGGGCCCGCTGCTCGGACAGGCGCAGGTTGAGAGCAGCATCTCCCACATTATCCGTGTGGCCTCCTATTTCGAGGCGCAGTGTAGGCTGAGCCCGCAACGTACGGGCCAGTTCATTCAGCACCGGCCGCGACGAGGGCAGCAGTGCAGCTGTACTCTGCGTGAAATACAAGTTAGGCAGCGTAACAGCGGAACCAGCCCGTAATGCACCTAAGTCAGGTAGCGTGGCAGCCGTATCCGTGGTAGGGTTGGCACGGGGTGGGGCCGCATCCGCCGTTGCTTTGGGCTGCGCTGCCGCCACCGACTGGCGTGTTTGGCGCGCGGCGGCGACGGGCCGGGGCGCCGGCTGCACCGCAACAGGTGGCGCGGGTGCGGGTCTGGTGGGCGGGCGAGTGGGTTCAGGAATCGGTTTGGCCGTGGCCGGAAGAGCGGCAAAAAGCTGTTGCTGGCTGACGGGCTGGAATTCGGCTGTTGGCTGGTCGGTGCGGCGCCACTGTAGCAGCGCCCGCGACTCCCAGCGGTTCTGAAAATATTCGACCCGCAGCGGATAGTAGCGGCCACCTTCCAGCCGGATGCGCACGGAAGCCGGCACGTGGTCCTGGTCGCGCCAGGAATCAATGAGGCGCTTCCTGCCCAGCCAGAAACGCAGCCCGTCATCCATCACGGTACCGAACTCATACTCGCCGGTTTCAGGCACCAGGAGCCAGCCTTCCCAGCGCACCGAGAAATATTCGGCCCCCACGCCGGTGGCGGGCGGCTGCTTGTTCCAGTTGAAATCAATGGCCGCATCGGCGCGGGTAAGCACCTTCTGCTCAAAGTTCATCCCGTTGTAATACGTACCCTGCAGGCCAGCACCGGCGGGCATTCTCTGCGCCAGGCTATTTTCGGCCCATAGGAGCAGCCCCGGCAGCACAACAGTGTAGAAACGAAGTAGCATAGTCAATCACTAATAGGAAACAGAAACGACCAACTAGGAAACGATACTATATGCTAGCAATTATATTAATTCAGCTCAAAACTTCTTTGCTCTTCCGGCTGGCTCCTGGCTTGCTAGGCCTCTTTTCTCCGAATTGAAATTTGAAGATTCCGGTTGTATCTTCGCTGTGTTACTTATCCAGAAAGACCGAGGGATTGGGCCCGACGACGTCTTAGCAACCTGAAATAAAACAAGGTGCTAACTCCCTTTCCGATGCTTTTGCGAGCATTGGAAGAAGATAAGTACGGAACCGGCCTTCGCGCCCGGCTCTTTCTGGATAGGCCCTTTTTGCCGCTGATTTTCTTTAGAAGAGCCGATATGCCGACCGTCCTCCCTGCCCCCGCCACTACGTCCCCCCTCCACGACATCCTGCGTCAGCGCGTGCTGATTCTCGACGGCGCCATGGGCACCATGATCCAGCGCCACACGCTCACGGAGGAGGATTTCCGGGGCACGCGCTTCGCCGACCACCCCAAGCCCCTGCGCGGCAACAACGACCTGCTCAGCCTCACCCGCCCCGACATCATCCGGGGCATCCACGACGAGTACTTTGCCGCCGGGGCCGACATGGTGGAAACCAACACCTTCAGCGGCACCACCATCGCCCAGGCCGACTACGCGCTGGAGCACATTGTGTATGAGCTGAACTACGAGTCGGCGCGGCTGGCGCGGGAGTCGGCGGATGCCTTCACGGCCCGCACGCCCGACAAGCCGCGCTTCGTAGCCGGGGCCGTGGGGCCCACCAACCGCACCGCCAGCCTCTCGCCCGACGTGAACCGCCCCGGCTTCCGGGCCGTAACCTTCGACGAGCTGGCCACCGCCTACCTGGAGCAGGTGCGCGGCCTCGTGGACGGCGGCTCCGACGCGCTGCTCATCGAAACCATCTTCGACACGCTCAACGCCAAGGCCGCTTTGTACGCGGTGCAGAAGTTCTTTGATGAAGGCGGCAAAGTGGTGCCCGTCATGATTTCGGGCACGATTACCGACGCCTCGGGCCGCACCCTGAGCGGGCAGACCGTGGAGGCCTTCTGGAACTCCATCCGCCACCTGCCGCTGCTGAGCGTGGGCCTGAACTGCGCCCTCGGCGCCGACCAGCTCAAGGTGTACATCAAGGAGCTGAGCCGCATTGCCGACGTGCACATTTCGGCCTACCCCAACGCCGGTTTGCCCAACGCGTTTGGTGGCTACGATGAGTCGGCCCAGGAATTTGCGGGCGTGGTGGAAGGCTACCTGGCCGACGGCCTCGTGACGGTGGTGGGCGGCTGCTGCGGCACTACGCCCCAGCACATCGGCGAGCTGGCCCGCCTGGCCGAAAAGTACGCGCCGCGCCTCTTACCGGAAGTGCCCAGAGCCACCCGTCTGAGCGGTCTGGAGCCGTTTGGCGTGTACCCCGACAGCCTGTTCGTGAACGTGGGCGAGCGGTGCAATGTGACGGGTAGCCGCGCCTTTGCCCGCCTCATCCGGACCGGCAACTACGAGCAGGCCCTGCAAGTGGCACGCGACCAGGTGGAAGGTGGCGCGCAGGTGATTGACGTGAACATGGACGAAGGCATGCTCGACTCGGAGCAGGCCATGACCACGTTCCTGAACCTGATTGCCTCGGAGCCCGACATTTCGCGGGTGCCCGTCATGATTGACTCCTCGAAGTGGAGCGTGCTGGAAGCCGGCCTCAAGTGCGTGCAGGGCAAAAGCATCGTCAACTCCATTTCGCTCAAGGAAGGCGAGGACGTGTTCCGGCAGCGGGCCCGCACCGTGCGCCAGTACGGCGCGGCCGTGGTGGTCATGGCCTTCGACGAGAACGGCCAGGCCGACAACTACGAGAAGCGCATCGAAATCTGCCGCCGCAGCTACGACATTCTGGTGAACGAAGTCGGTTTCCCGGCCGAGGACATCATCTTCGACCCCAACATCCTGACGGTGGGCACCGGCATGGAGGAACACCGCAACTACGCGCTGGACTTCATCGAGGCCGTCCGCTGGATTAAGGCCAACCTGCCCGGCGCCCTCACCAGCGGCGGCGTCTCGAACATCAGCTTCTCGTTCCGCGGCAACGACGTGGTGCGCGAGGCCATGCACTCGGCCTTCCTCTACCACGCCATCCGCGCCGGCCTGGACATGGGCATCGTGAACCCCAGCCAGTTGGCCGTGTACGACGAGGTGCCCCAGGACTTGCTGGAATTGGTGGAAGACGTGCTGCTCAACCGCCGCCCCGACGCCACCGAGCGCCTCGTGGACTTCGCCGACACGGTGAAGCAGAAGGACAAGGTGGAAGTGGTAGCCGACGCCTGGCGCAGCCTCCCGGTGAAGGAGCGTTTGCAGCACGCGCTGGTGAAGGGCATTACCGAGTTCATCGACCAGGATACCGAGGAAGTGCGGCAGCTGGTAGGCCGCCCGCTGGAGGTGATTGAAGGCCCGCTGATGGCCGGCATGAACGTGGTGGGCGACCTGTTCGGGGCCGGCAAGATGTTCCTGCCCCAGGTGGTGAAATCGGCCCGGGTGATGAAGAAGGCGGTGGCCTACCTGGAGCCTTACCTGCTGGCCGACAAGCAGAGCGGCGACCGGCAGACGGCCGGTAAAATTCTGCTGGCCACGGTGAAAGGCGACGTGCACGACATCGGCAAGAACATCGTGGGCGTGGTGCTGGCCTGCAACAACTTCGACATCGTGGACTTGGGCGTGATGGTGCCGCTGGAGCGCATCCTCGACGAAGCTCAGAAGCAGCAGGTGGACGTTATCGGCCTCAGCGGCCTGATTACGCCGAGCCTGGATGAGATGGTGTACGTGGCCCAGGAGATGGAAAAGCGCGGCCTGAAAACCCCGCTGCTCATCGGCGGTGCCACCACTTCGCGCCTGCACGCCGCCGTGAAAATCGCGCCCAACTACAGCGGCCCCATCGTGCACGTCAACGACGCCTCCCGCTCGGTGGGCGTGGCCGCCGCCCTGCTCGGCTCGGCCGATGCGGAGTACGCCCGCACCGTGCGCGAGGAATACCGCCAGCTGCGCGAGGACTACGCCGGCCGCCAGCGCGAGAAAAACTACCTGACCATTGAGGCCGCCCGCGAAAACGGCTTCAAGGCCGACTGGGCCGCCACGCCCATCGTGAAGCCCACTTTCCTCGGCACCAGAACGCTGGAAGACTACGACCTGGCGGAGCTGGCCGAGTACATCGACTGGACGCCGTTCTTCCAGACCTGGGAACTGAAGGGCCGCTACCCGCGCATCCTGGAAGACCCGAACGTGGGCGAGGCCGCCACCCAGCTTTTCCACGACGCCCAGAAGATGCTGCGCCAGATCATCGACGAAAAGCTGCTCACGGCCCGCGCCGTCATCGGCTTCTGGCCCGCCAACACCGTCGGCCACGACACCGTGCAGGTGTTCACCGACGACACGCGCCAGGAAGTTGCCACCGAGTTTTTCACTCTGCGCCAGCAGAGCGAAAAGGCCGAGGGCGTCCCCAACCTGGCCTTCTCCGACTTCGTGGCCCCGCTGGAAACCGGCCGGGCCGACTACATCGGCGGCTTTGCCGTCACGGCTGGTATCGGCATCGAGAAGCACCTGGAGCGGTTCGAGGCCGAGCACGATGACTACAGCAGCATCCTGATGAAGGCCTTGGCCGACCGCCTCGCCGAGGCCTTTGCCGAGCGCCTGCACCAGCGTGTGCGCGAAGAGTTTTGGGGCTACGACCCGGCCGAAAACCTGTCGAACGAGGACCTGATTCAGGAGAAATATAAAGGTGTGCGCCCCGCGCCCGGCTACCCCGGCTGCCCCGACCACACCGAGAAAATCACCCTGTTCAACCTACTCGACGCCGAAACCGCCACCGGCATCCGCCTCACCGAAAACCTGGCCATGTACCCCGCCTCCTCCGTGAGCGGCCTCTACTACGCCCACCCCGACAGCCGCTACTTCGGCCTCGGCCGCATCGGCCAGGACCAGGTGGCGGACATAGCCGCGCGCAAACACATGCCGCTGCCGGAGCTGGAGCGCTGGCTGATGCCGAACCTGAACTACGAGCCGGCGGCGGTGCCCGTAACGGCAGGGTAGCCAGTAGCGCGAAGCATTTGCTTCGCGTACCGTTGCTGATGGTGTTGTAACGCAGCCACGGCATCTGTTTTTATCAACGAAACGCGAAGCAAAAGCTTCGCGCTACATCCAATACCTCGCCACCTGCCAGTTGGCGCTTCTGATGAAAGTAACCGAACACCTGACCCGCGCCAACGGCAAAACGCTGTTTTCCTTCGAGGTCCTGCCCCCCAAAAAGGGCGAGAACATCAAGAACCTGTTCTCCAACATCGAGCCCCTGATGGAGTTCAAGCCGCCGTTTATTGACGTGACCTACCACCGCGAGGAGTACGTGTACCGCCAGCACCCCAACGGCCTGCTGGAAAAGAAAACCGTGCGCAAGCGGCCCGGCACCGTGGGCATCTGCGCGGCCATCAAAAACCGCTTCGACGTCGACACCGTGCCCCACCTGATCTGTGGTGGCTTCTCGAAGGAGGAAACCGAAAACGCCCTCATCGACCTGCACTTTCTGGGCATCGACAACGTGCTGGCGCTGCGCGGCGACCCTATTAAATCGGAAGGCAGCTTCAAGCCCGACCCCGACGGCCACGCCTACGCCTGCGACCTGATCGGGCAGGTGTCAGACTTGAACAAGGGTGCCTATTTGGATGAAAAGCAGGACGACACCTGGGCTACCGACTTCTGCATCGGTACGGCCGGTTATCCTGAGAAGCACTTCGAGTCGCCGAACTACGGGGCCGATTTGCGCTACCTCAAGCACAAGGTGGACCGCGGCGCCGACTACATCGTGACGCAGATGTTTTTCGACAACGAGCAGTTCTTTGCCTTCGAGAAGCGTTGCCGCGAGGCCGGTATCACCGTGCCCATCATCCCCGGCCTCAAGCCGCTCACCACCAAAAGCCAGCTCACGATGCTGCCCCGGGCCTTCTACCTCAACATTCCGGAAGAACTGGCCGATGCCGTGCACTTGGCCCCCGACAACACGGCAGCCCGCGAAATCGGCATTGAGTGGTGCATCAACCAGAGCCGCGAGCTGATGGCCCACGGCGTGCCCTGCCTGCACTACTACAGCATGGGCAAGTCGGAGAGCATCCGGCGGGTGGCGGCGGCTTTATTTTAGCCAATACGGTAAGCGCACCAGCCGTGGCATTGCTGCCTGCGTATTCCTTTTCATTCTCTGTCTTACCTCTCAGGATTTTGCTTTTGGACACGCTGGATGAGCTATTTGAGCGTTTGCGCGTGGCTACTACTCCTACCGAGATAGAAGCCCTGCAGAACGGTATCTGGCAGTTGTGGCTGTCTACGGGAAATCGGCGGCTGGATAAGCACCTGGAAGCCGGTATGCGGGCCATGGCGGCCGGCGACTACAGCCACGCCATTGCCGATTTCACGGTATTGATAGAAGAGTGCCCCTCGTACGCGGAAGGCTGGAACAAGCGTGCTACCGCCCATTACCTGCGGGGAGAATACCGGGCCTCCATCCGCGACATTCAGCAGACCCTGCGCCTGGAGCCCCGCCATTTCGGGGCGCTGAGTGGCTGGGCCACCATGATCCGCATGCTCGGCGACGATGCCGGCGCCCTGCGCGTGCTGTTGCGGCTGCAACGCATCTGCCGCTACTGGCCCGGCCTTCAGGCCCAGCTGCATGACCTGCGCAACCGACTAGGAGAGGCAGAAAGCTAAGTGCCCCGGTTTGTATTTGTGTGTGGACGTTTGTAAATTTCCGGAATCTAACCTGCTGCCTTTCAGCGCCTCACTGGGTTGTTAGGTTCTCTAAAGCATCGTCTGACGTGTATTGAGCCATAAAACACCCGGTTGAGGATGGAAAATGCAGAAGAATAGATATTGGATTTAAATGCTATTTTTTTGATCTGACAACGGTTAGCCTACTCCCCCCAGGCTGGCCGTACCTCTTCCCACCCACGCATGAAACACGCTTACGCTTTGGGGGCACTCTGTGCCCTCGCATTCCTGTTGGTAAGTCCCGATACTCAGGCGCAGCGCCGCAAAAACGACCTGGAATCCGGCGAAATGGTGAAGGGCCAGAAGGTAGGCGTCTGGGAATATTTCAGCCTCACCCGCGACGGCCGCCAGGTACTGGTGCAGCGCTACGACCATACTGCCAATAAGCTCCTCTTTTACCGGCCCATTGAGGACATTCCGTATGAAACGGAAGTGACGCCCGGCCAATGGACCCGGACGCGTGTGCAACAGCCCCCGTTGTTCATTGGCGGCGAGGCGGCGCTGGCAGCCTACATGGCCCGCCTAAACTATCCGCAGCTGGCCCAAAGCCGCAATATTCAGGGCCGCGTGCTGGTGTCTTTTGCCATTGATACGCTGGGCCGTGCTACCTCCCACAAAGTTCTGATGGGCATTGGGGGTGGCTGCGACGAAGAGGCGCTGCGCCTCAGCCGTACCATTCCGGCGCAGTGGATTCCGGCCCGCCTGAATGGCCGTGCCGTGCCGGTAGTATATGAACTGCCGTTTACGTTTCGGCTGCAGACGCCGCGCTAGCCGGGCATAGTGCCGAGCCGAGCCTAACCTCAACCGGCCCTGCTTGCGTACATTGGCTCCATGAACCCGTTCCTAACCTTCCGCCTCCTGACAGCCACGAGTGTGGCGGCCGTTCTGCTCACTGCCTGCGACTCTACTCCGCGCGAGCGGCAGGAAGCAGTGCGCGAAGAAGCCCGCAACCTCGACACGCTGGCCAACCGGGCCGCCGATAAGCTCCGCACTGTTGGCCGCCGCGCCGCCCGATTCGATTCGGTGTCGCGGGAGCGCAGCCGCCAGCCGCTCGATACGGTAGCGGCCCGCGCCTTTGCCGGCCAGCTGCTGGGCAGCTACGGCAATATCGAGCAGCTGACGCCGACCACTATTGAGCCGGCATTCGTGCAGTTTATGCAGCAGGTGCGCACCAACCGCAAGCAGTGGACCCAGCGCGACTGGGACTATGCCACCGCGCTCAGCCGCCGCCTCAATGCGCGGTTTCGTACCATTCGCCTTGATATCAGAGGCCGAGACGAGCTGCACATCCGGGCGCTGCAGACCGAGTTTACAGCGCTTGAAACCGGCCGCGACATGAAAGACCTTGGGGATGCCGTGAAGGAGAAGTAAATGTCCTCAACTGAATGTGTAATGAGCCCCGCCGCAGTGCGGGGCTTTCTTTTTCCGGTAATGGCGCAGAAAACTAGCACGGCAAAGAGTAGCAACTGGATAGCCTGCGTGGCAGCCCTGCTGCTGCTAGGGCAGGCGGCACAGGCGCAGCGTCTTATTCGCAAAGCGGAAACCATACCAGTTGGCGAGCTGTGGCTAAGTCCCGGCGATGCGCTGCAGGTCCGCGTGTTGGGAGAGCCGGGCGGCCAGGCCTCTTTCCTGAACGGCCAGCCCCTGACGGAACTGAGTCCTGAACAGGCCCAGGGGGTGCGAGGAGTGTACCAGGGTACCTACCAGTTGCGCCCCACCGATACGCTGAGCGAAGGCCAGCCGCTGTGGCTGCACCTGCGCCTGCCCGATGGCCGCCATGATTCGCTGCAAACGGCTTTTCCGGTGCGGTTGCTCAACCCAAACCAGCCCCTGCTGGCCGTGACCAAAGGCGCGCTGTCCCACCTCAATTACGGCCTCGGCGATGACCGACTGGGTGGGGCCAAGATAGGTTACCTCGATTCGTTGGTGCTGCTACATGTGACGGGCCGGGTGGCAGACCAGTACCGCGTGCGGCTGGCGGAAGGGCACTATGCCTGGTCGCCGGTAACAGGCGTCCGGCTGCTTCCGCCCGGCGGCTTTGTGCCTGCTTCCCTCACCGGTTCCTGGAGCGTGCGCGGCGACTCCCTCTACGACTATGTGCGTGTGCCGCTCACCCAGCGGCTGCCTTACCGTTCGCAGGTGCTTCAGAACCCCACGCGGCTAGTGATAGATGTTTTTGGCGCCACGTCTAACACCAACTGGATAACGCAGCGGGACGGGCTGCGTGAGTTGGGTGCCATCTACTACGAGCAGCCGCAACCCGATGTATTCAGGATGGTACTGCCTCTGCGCCACCGCCAAAGCTGGGGCTACCACATTGGCTACGAGCAGAATACCCTTGTTGTGCAGGTGGCGCGCCCACCCGCCAAACTACGCCTGAAGGGGCTGCTGGTGGCTATTGATGCCGGGCACGGCGGCACCAATGTAGGAGCTATTGGCGCCAGCGGAGCTCGTGAGAAAGACCTTACACTGGCTATAGCCCAACAGCTGCGGCAGGAATTGGAGCGCCGGGGAGCCCGCGTACTTATGACCCGCGAAACCGACGCAAGCCTGGAAATAGCAGAACGGGTAGCCCTATTACGCCGCCGCCGGCCGGCCCTGTTGGTCAGTATCCACGTCAACTCTACCGGTGGCACTACGGCGCGTGGTACCAGTGCCTTCTACCGCTACACCGCTTTCCGGCCGCTGGCCGAGGCGCTGTATGGGCGCATGCAGGAAACCGGCTTACCGGGATGGGGCTTGGTCGGTAATTTCAATTTTGGCCTCAACGGACCCACTGAATATCCCAACGCGCTGGTGGAAACAGCTTTTATATCAAATCCGGAAGACGAGAAACTGCTGACTGACCCTATCCGGCAGGAGCAGATGGCCAAGGCTATGTCGGCCGGAATCGACGACTTTTTGAAGGCTGCACGGAAGAAAGGGCTGCGCGGGTGGCTGAGTAAGCAGGCAGCTACAGAATAGAGCGTGAAGCAGGGCCGAGGACGTCGCAATGGCTTTAGTAGCAGACAAAATGATGTTGCTACAGGGGTTGCTATAGTTTTTTAGCAAAAAATAGTTGTGTGTTTGGGGATTATCGGCGTACAAAGCCGATATCTTCCTCATTCTCAGCTCTGCTTACCAAGCAGATACTGCGAATGCCGATGCTCTTTTTCCCAACCAAACCCACCATGCACATGGCAGAAGACTCCTTACTGGACCGCAGCCGCACCGTAGCCGGGCCCGGCTACAATCGTTGGCTGGTGCCCCCCGCCGCCCTGGCCATTCACCTGGCCATTGGGCAGGCGTATGCATTCAGCGTATTCAAAAAGCCCCTCGGTGCCCTCATCAGCGGCAACCCCGACGCCCCCGCACCTGCTGACTGGACGCCCGGGCAGCTGGGAGTTATCTTTTCCATTGCTATTGTACTGCTGGGTCTTTCAGCGGCTATTTTCGGGAAGTGGCTGGAGCGGGTAGGGCCCCGCAAGGCCATGCTGGCGTCGTCGCTGTGCTTTGGCGGCGGCTTCTTTATTGCGGCATTGGGGGTACATCTGCACAGTATCTGGCTGGTGTATTTCGGCTATGGCTTTGTGGGCGGCATCGGGCTGGGCATTGGCTATATCTCGCCCGTAAGCACGCTCATCAAGTGGTTTCCGGACCGCCGGGGCGTGGCTACAGGCATGGCCATCATGGGGTTTGGCGGCGGCGCCATGATTGGCTCGCCGCTGGCCGTAACCCTCATGGACCACTTCAAGGCGGCCGGTACCGGCACGCTGGGCGTAGCCGCCACGTTCCTGGCCATGGGCCTGATTTACCTGCTGTTCATGCAGTTCGGGGTCTGGACCATTCGGGTGCCGGCCGATGACTGGAAGCCCGAAGGCTACGTGCCTTCCAACGAGCACAACGCCCTGATTACGACCGGCAACGTCACGGCCGACAACGCCATTAAGACGCCGCAATTCTGGCTGCTGTGGGTGGTGCTGTGTATGAATGTGACGGCCGGTATCGGCGTGCTCGAAACGGCCTCGCCACTCATCCAGGAATCTTTCTCAGATGGAGTGATGGGCGCGGGCCGGGGCGTGACGGCGGCGGCGGCGGCCGGGTTTGTGGGCCTGCTGAGTCTGTTCAATCTGTTAGGGCGCTTCTTCTGGTCGTCGGCTTCGGATAAGATGGGCCGCAAAACCACCTACGCCATCTACTTCGGGCTGGGAATTCTGCTCTACGCACTGGTGCCCACACTGGGAGCCGGGGCGCAGCTTACGCTATTTGTGGTAGTAACCTGCGTGATTCTGAGCATGTACGGCGGCGGTTTCGCCACCATTCCGGCCTACCTCTCCGATTTGTTCGGCAAGCTGCAGGTAGGTGCCATTCATGGCCGCCTGCTCACGGCCTGGAGTACGGCCGGCGTGCTGGGCCCTGTCATCGTGAACTACCTGCATACCAATGCCAAGGCCAATGGCTTGGTAGGGGCGGCCGCGTATCAGTCAGTGTTCTACACCATGGCGGGCCTGCTGGTCGTGGGGTTGATAGCCAACTTCCTGGTGCGGCCTGTGGCGGAGCAATACTTCGAGAAGGAAGCTGCTAAAAAAGCAGCGGCCTAATCCGCTGCCATCATCCTACATATCCTGAACTCATGGACCAGAAAACCTCTTATCCTACTTCTGATGCCACGCCCAGTTCTACCGGAGCTGTGGCTTTCGCCTGGCTCTTCGTGGGCGTTCCATTGGCGTGGGGCGTTTCCCAGACCTTTATCAAAGCCTTGGCCTTGTTTCAATAAGGCGCTCTGCAGAAAAAAGCTGCGGCTAATGAAAGAAGCACCCGAAAGGGTGCTTCTTTTGTTTTATCTGAAAACCAGCGGCCCATGTACGACGAGTCTCCTGATACCCCGATTGTGCTGCTGGCATCCTTCGCCAATGTTATTTCAGCGCACTTGGCCAAAAACCAACTGGACGCGGCCGGTATTCCCAGCTTCCTGAGCAACGAAAACCGCCCGTATGGCCCTATTTCGGGCGGCGTGCGGCTGCACGTGCGGGAGCAGGACTTAACAGAGGCACAGGAAATATTAGAAGCCAGCCGCACGAGCATGCATGCGCTGGCGCACTCCGAAGAGGAAACCACCGCCGATGCTGCCCGCTGCCCCCGCTGCCACCATACCGACGTGGTCTGCCAGCAGACGCCACAGCCCACCCACACCCTGCTTACCCGCTTGCGCCTCTGGCTCCTAGACCCCGAGAAACCGCAGTGCCACTGCTTCCACTGCGGGCTGGATTTTGAGGGATAAACAATCGGTAGCTGCTTTCCAGGCTTTCAGAGGTGCGGGAATCAACTCATCACTATTTCACCGGAACCGCCACGCCGGGAGCACGGTGCCAGCCGGGAAATGCTCCTGCTCAGCAGGAAGCTCCAGAAAAGCATTGCTGGTCAGCAGGCTGGCCTGGTCGCCGGAGCCGCCGGCCCGCTCGGGGTGCGCGAGGCGCCGGCCGTCGGGCGCATCTTCCAGCCGCACCAGCAGAAAATGCGTGAGAACCGGCCGGAAGCTGATGTCGGTGGCCAGCACGGAGGGCACGGGGACACTGGATAAGCCAGCAGGATGCTGCACCGCCTGCAGCCACGGGTGCACGTAGCGGTAAAAATTCACGAACGACGACACCGGATTGCCGGGCAGCGCAAACACTACCGCTCCGCTCGGGTGCTGCCCAAACCAAAACGGCTTGCCTGGCCGCTGCTGCACCTCATGAAACCGTTGCTCCACCCCCAACCCACGCAGCACCTCCGGCAAAAAATCAGCCTTGCCTTTGGATACGCCGCCGCTCAGCACCACCGCGTCAAAGTCGTGTAGCAGTGCCGGCAGGCCCTGCTGTAGTGCAGCTACGTCGTCGTTGAAATGGAACAGCGCCGTAACGGCCCCAGCAGTATTGGCGGCAGCTTGCAACATCAGGCCGTTGGAGCGCCGGATCTGATGGGGCAGGGGAGTGGCCGTGATGGGCACCAGCTCGTCGCCGGTACTGACCACTGCTACCCGCGGGCGGCGCGTAACGGCCACCGTAGCCGCCCCAATAGTGGCCGCCACGGCTAGTTCCGTGGGACCCAGCACGGTACCGGCCGGCAGCAGCAGGTCGCCTTGGCGGCGGTCAGCGGCGCGCGGGTGGATGTTGTGGCCTGCGCGGGGCGGCGGCACCTGCACCTGCGCGTAGCGCTGGCCGGTGGCTTCTTCGGTCCGGAAAGTTAGGTCTTCGTAGCGGATGCTAGTGTCGGCACCATCAGGCAGCGAGGCGCCCGTCATGATTTCGATGGCCGCCTGCGGATTTTGGAGGGTCTCCGGTGGCTGGCCGGCGAACTGCGTCCGCTCCACCAGAAACTCCGTCTGACCAGCCTCAATGGCCGCATACTGTACCACAATGCCATCCATAGCCACCCGGTTGAAGGGCGGAAAGTCTCGGTCGGCGCGCAGGTCTTCGCGCAGCACGCGCCCGGCGGCCAGCGGCAACGACAGCAGTTCGATGGAAAGCGGCCGAATGGTGGCGGCAATAAGCTGGGTAGCCTGTTCAGCAGAAATCATACTCGGAAGTCAGAAGTGAGGCGCATCTTTGCCGTCGACCGTTGTCGGCCGACCGTTGCCGTATAAGAAACTCTGCGCGGTGCTACAGGTTGTGCTGATACCGCCTTTTGGTGCGCCGTAAGGTGCTGCCGGCAACAACACGACGCAAAGATGCGTCCCTCCGTTTTCGTCTCCTAGTTATGTCCGATTCTCCTAAACTCACGCACCTCAACGCCGCCGGCCAGCCCGCTATGGTCGATGTGGGCTCCAAAACTGCCACCCGCCGTGTGGCCCGCGCCCGCAGCCGCGTGGTGCTCGGCCCCGAAATTATAGCGTTGGTGCAGCAGGGCGACCTGCCCACCCGCAAAGGACCGGTTTTCCAGACCGCCATTCTGGCCGGCATTATGGGGGCCAAACGCACCTCCGAGCTGATTCCGCTGTGCCACCCGCTGGGCCTTGATGACTGCCAGGTGCGCATTGAAGTAGATGGGCCTGATGCCGTGCTGATTGAGTGCACGGCCAGCGTCACGGGCAAAACCGGCGTCGAAATGGAGGCTCTGACCGGTGCTTCAGTGGCGGCCCTCACCATTTATGATATGTGCAAAGCGTTGTCGCACGACATCGTGATTCAGGAAACGCGCCTGCTGAGTAAAACCGGCGGCAAACAGGATTTTCATCATGCCGGATAACCAGCCAACCCCCAACGACGCGCCTCGCAGCAAGCACGCCCAACTGGCCCGCCCGCACGCTGGCGAATTCGGCCGGTACGAGTTGGCTATTCTGGGTGCGCCCTGTGGTAGAATCAAGGAGCTGGCGGCCCGACTGCTGCCTCTGCTGCAACCCACGTTGCGCGCGGCCTACGTGGATGCCGACCACGCCGCCGGTGACGACGCGGCGCAAGGTGGCAGCGGGGGCCAAGATGCTATTCTACAGGCCGGTGCCGCCGCCGAGCTGACCGACAAAATCACCTTTACGCGTCTTGATGTGAAGCGCCCGTTGGACAAGTTCAGCCAACAGGAGCTGCTGCAACACCAAAACTTAGTACTCGTGAATGGCAACCATTTCCGGGCCCGCCAGCAGCTCGTGATTCTTGACCCCGCCAAACCCGTGGAGAAGAAGCTAGACCGACTCACCGACGTGCGGGCCCTGCTGCTGCCCGAAGGCGTAACGGAGGTGCCGGCGTATCTGCGGGCGCATTTAGCGGAAGCGCAGGTGCCCGTGTTGTCCCTTCACGACACGGCTGCCATTGCCGACCTTATTCTGCAGGAATGGCACGCGGCCGCGCCGCCGCTACGGGGCCTGGTGCTGGCCGGGGGCCGCAGCCAGCGCATGGGCCAGGACAAGGGCAAGCTGGCCTACCACGGCCAGGAGCAGCGCGCATACGCCGCCGAGCTGCTGGCCCCTTTCTGCCAGGACGTGCACGTTTCCTGCCGCCCCGACCAGATAACTGAGCTGGAATACGCCGGCCTGCGCCCTCTGCCCGACACTTTCGCCGACCTGGGCCCCCTCAGCGGCATCCTCTCGGCTTTTCGCCTCGACCCTAACGCGGCCTGGCTGGTGGTGGCCTGTGACCTGCCGCTGCTGTCGGAAGTTACGCTGGCGCATCTGGTGCAGCACCGCCAGCCGGCTCGCATGGCTACGGCTTTCCAAAGCCCGGAGAATGAATGGCCCGAGCCGCTTATCACTATCTGGGAGCCGGCCAGCTACCCGCAGCTGCTGCGCTTTTTGAGCCTGAGTTATAGCTGTCCGCGCAAAACGCTCATCAACTCCGATATAGAGCTGCTGGCCGCTCCGGCCCCGCAGGAATTGCGCAACATCAATACGCCCGAAGAAGCGGCGCAGGTGCGGCAGGAGCTGGATTCGTAGCCGCTACGGGTGCGCCGCCACCCACACGTCGCCGTCCTGGTAGAACTCCTTTTTCCAGATAGTCACCACCTGTTTTAGCGTGTCAATGATGTACTGGCAGGCGGCGAAGCTCTCGGCGCGGTGCGGCGTGGATACGGCCACGACTACGGCCACGTCGCCGATATACAGGGTGCCTTTGCGGTGCACGACGGTTATTTTCTGCACCATCGGCCACCGCTCAGCCGCCTGCTCAGTCACTTTGCGCAGCTGGTGCAGGGCCATGCTGTCGTAGGCTTCGTACTCGAGGCGTACCACGGGGCGGCCGGTGCTCTGGTTGCGCACCGTGCCGATAAAGGTATTGATAGCGCCTGCCCCGTCGGCTTCCACGCTACGCAGGGCAGCGGCTACGTCAATGGGCTGGTCGGTCAGGTCGATGTGAATCAAGGGAGTGATGCGGTGAGGAAGAAAATAGTGACAGGTAAACGGAAAGTCGTTCAGGGCCTGTGAGGAACCCAGAGTGCTGGCATTCAGGGAAACCTGAACGGTGTAGAGACGCGTAGTCGCGTTTCGTCGTTGAACGACCGGAACCGCGCCAACGAAGCAGCATCAGCAACGTTGAGGTGCGCCCGCTACCCGCCGGATACCGGCGGAATCAGGGCTATTTCGTCGCGTTCCTGCAGTAGCTGTGTGTCTTCGGCGTACTCGTTGTTCACGGCTACGGCTAAGCTGCTGAGCTGGCGCAGGGCCGGGTAGTCGGTGCGAAGCTGCTCTAGGAGCTGGTGCACGGGCTGGCCTTCGGGGAAGTTCAGAGCTAGCTCTGGTTGGCCCACAATTTCCTTGGCAATGCCAAAAAGCGCTATTTTTAGGTTCATAGGGTCGGGGAGCAAAATATAGTAACAGTACGCACTTCAAACCCGAACCACAACGCGCGTGTTACGTTTTGGTTGACAGATTCCGGCCCTTACCGGGCTACTCTCTTTTTTATTGCTGCTATGGCTGGTGCCGCTCCGTCTGTTTTGTTTGATAATCATGGCCGTCCGCTGGAATACCTGCGGCTGGCCGTGACGGACCGGTGCAACCTGCGCTGCTTCTACTGTATGCCCGAAGAAGGCATCAAGTACATGCCCAAGCAGGAACTCCTGACCTACGAGGAGATGGAGCGGCTGGTTGGCCTGCTCACGGGCCTGGGAGTACGCAAAGTCCGCCTGACGGGCGGCGAACCATTCGTGCGCCGCGACTTGGTGCCGTTTATGGCCCGCCTCACCGCTATTCCCGGCCTCGACGACCTGAGCCTGACCACCAACGGCGTGCTCACGGCCCCGTATGTGCCCGAGCTGGCCCGCCTGGGCGTGAAAGCCGTCAACCTCAGCCTCGATACCCTGGACCGTGCCCGGTTCGCCAGCATCACGCGCCGCGACGAGCTACCGCGGGTGCTGGACACGTTCTACGCGTTGCTGGCCTCCGGGATTCAGGTGAAAATCAACGCGGTGGTGATGGACGGGCAGAACATCGAAGACCTGGTGCCGCTGGCCGAGCTGACGCGGGAACTGCCCGTAGAAGTACGCTTCATTGAGGAAATGCCCTTCAACGGCGGCAGCCACGCCGCCACGCTGCCCTGGGACCACTGCCGCATTCGGCAGCATCTGGAAGCGCACTTAGGCGAGTTTGTGCCCGTGGCTACGCCCGCCGGCGCCACGGCTTCCGAGTACAGCATTGCCGGTCATCAGGGGCGCATCGGTATCATTGCGGCGTATTCGCGCACGTTCTGCGGCACCTGCAACCGAATCCGCCTCACGGCCGAAGGCGGCCTCAAGACCTGCCTCTACGACCAGGGCGTATTGGATGTGCGGGCGTTGCTGCGCGGCGGCTCTACGGATGAAGAAGTGGCCGAGGCCCTGAAAAGCGCCTTCCGCTACCGCGCCGCCAATGGCTTCGAGGCCGAGCAGCGCCGCCCCGTGCATCAGCTCAGCTTTGAGTCGATGAGCACGATTGGCGGGTAACTGCGGATGCTACGACCGGTTTGCCCGTTGGCTTATTTTCCCAGCCCTACCCAGCCGCGCCGCATAGCGTAATATACCGTCGTGCCGACCACCAAGCCCACCAAGTAGCCGTACGGCAGGCCGGCGCAGAGTAGCCCTACCAGCAGTGCCACCAGCAAATCGGAGCGGTGCGTGGTGATGTCGCGGAGCAGCGTGGCCAGTGTAAGGGCCTCAAACAGCAGCAATACGCCCAGCACTGGCAACGGAAAAATCTGCACGATTTGCTGGAAACCCTGGCTGAAGAACAGTCCCAGCACCAGGAATAGTCCGCCGTAAATCAAAACGGAACCGCCGGTGCGGCCGCCAAACGTATAGTGCCCCACCATGCCGCCCGAGCCGTGGCACACCGGGAAGCCACCCAGAAGTGGATTCACGAGGTTCATGAGGGCATACGTAAAGCTGATTTGCCGCACTGTAAGGCTCCGCTCCGGAAAGTAATCCTGCACCACCTGCCGCGTAGCCAGCACCGAGTTGCCGAGCGACAACGGAATCTGGGGCAGCGCCAATAGCACGGCGCCCGTCAAAATATCGGTGGTAGCGGGCACGTGCCAAGCCGGCAGGTGCAGCCCAATAGCGCGTTGGGCGGTGGCCAGATCGAGCTTGAAAACCAGGCCATATGCCACCCCGAGTGCCAGTACCACCAGCGCCGCCGGCCAGCGACGGTTGCCCAGCAGCACTACCGTCACCAGAAAGCCGGCGGCGGCCAGCGCGTAGCCCGGCAGGCCATCGGCGGGCACGTACTCTTTCAGGGCCAGCGTAGCCAGTTGCAGGGCCAGCCCAAACTGGATTCCGCGCACCACGGGTTTGGGCACGAGCCGGGCCAGCGCGTCAATCAGTCCTGTGACCGACAGCAGCAGCATGCTGACGCCAATAGCCAGTCCGCCCCCGAAAATGAGGCGCCCCGGAATCTTCTGCGCAATAACCAGCGCGGCAAACGCCTTCAGCGGCTGTACCGGCATTGGCATACCGTACCAGAGGCCCGAAAACACCTGCATCAGCCCAAACATGATCAGCACCCCGGCGCTATCCATGCCTGAGGCGGCAATGATACCGATGAGCAGCGGCAGATCCGTCCCTAAATCCCCAAAGGCCCCGGCCAGCTCATTTCTGTCGAATCGGATGCGTGGGCGGGCAGAACGGGTGGCAGTAAGCGGCATAAAGGATGTTTCGGGCAGGGAAAAGTGGCTCTGTTTGGCTTCCGGCGCAGCCTAAAGCCGGCACCCTAAAAACCAGGAGTAATATGGCTTAAACCGCTTTTTCCACGGTATCCTGCCAGGCCAGCATACCGCCGGTCAGGTTCTGCAGATTGGTGAAGCCATACGTATTCTGCAGCAGCTCGATGGCCTGCGCACTGCGGCGCCCGGACCGGCAGTACACCACCACCGGATGGTGCCGCGGAATAGAGGCCGTTCCTTTTTCCAGGCTACTCAGCGGCAGCAGCGTAGCGCCCGGTAGATGCGTCAGGACAAATTCCTCCGGCTCACGCACATCCAGCAGAAACGGCGGGTGGCCCGATTCCAGCAATTCGTGCAGCTCCACCGCCGATACCGCACTGATGCCGACACCGCACAAGTCGGCGTAATCGGCACGGTTGGCGGTATCCAGGTTGATGACGGCCTGCTCCGGCTTGCGCGGAAACTTCAGAATCCGGGTCTGAAACGACAGCGCATCCAGCATCCAGAGCCGCCCCACCAGCAGCTCCCCGATTCCCAGCACCACCTTCAGCGTTTCGGTGGCCTGCGCCATGCCTACCAGCCCTGGCAGCACGCCCAGTACGCCGGTATCTTCACAATTTGGGGCTTCGCTGGCAGCGGGCGGCTGCGGAAACAGGCAGCGGTACGTGGGCCCGCCCTGGTAGTTGAACACCGATACCTGCCCTTCAAACTTGTAGATGGCCCCCGAAACCAGCGGCCGGTTCAGGCTCACGCAGGCATCGTTGAGCAGGTAGCGGGTCGGGAAGTTGTCGGAGCCATCCACTACTACGTCGTACTGCGCCACCAGCTCGCGCACATTGCCCAGCATCAGCCGGCAGCTGTGCACCTCCGTGTGCACCAGTGGGTTGAGCTGTTGAAGGACACGGGCGGCCGTAGCGGCTTTGGGCTGGCCCACATCGGCCGGGCCGTACAGAATCTGGCGCTGCAGGTTGCTCATGTCTATCTTGTCGGCATCCACAATACCCAGCGTGCCTACGCCGGCAGCGGCTAAGTATTGCAGCACCGGGCAGCCCAGGCCGCCAGCCCCCACCACCAGCACGCGGGCATTTTTCAGGCGTAGCTGGCCGGCTTCTCCTATCTCGGGTAGCTGCAGGTGGCGGCGGTACCGTTGGCGTTCTTCAGTGGTAAGCATAACTGGAAAAATTAGACGACCGGATAAACGTCTGGTTATTGTGGCGGTGACTCGGTTAAACTTACAACTACCCCGTAAGGTTAAGATACTACGTGCCGGCTGCATCTGCGCGGTTTCTCCTCATCGGTTATCCGGATTCTCAGTGGCAACTCCCGTTTTTCTGCCTCCCACCAGCTACGACTACGTGACCGTGCAGAAAGTGCAGGGCTCGGAAACCACGGAAGCCTCCGACGTGCTGGCCGCCGAAGAGCCGCTGGAAATTCGCGTCGGCTACGGCCCCGAAAGCCGGCGTCAGCACCGCACACTGTCCGTCACGATGCGTACTCCTGGTCACGATTTTGAACTGACGGCCGGATTCCTGCTCACTGAAGGTATTATTCGCGGCCGCGAAGATCTGCAGGGCATCCTCTACTGCCCCGATGTGGCGAAGGAAGAGGAGCGCGAAAACGTAGTGCGGGCCGAACTCAGTCCCGCGTCCGTACCCGATTTGCCCCGGCTGGAGCGCCATTTCTATACCAGCAGCAGCTGCGGTGTGTGCGGCAAAACTAGCATCGAGGCGGTGCACGCGGCCAGCTGCCCGGTGTTGCCTACTCAGGGGCCTTATGTAGCAACGGCCGTTATTCATCAGCTTCCCGCACAGCAGCGCGCGGCTCAGGCATTGTTCGAGCAAACCGGCGGCCTGCATGCGGCCGCGCTGTTTTCGCCGGCCGGCGAGTTGCTGCTGCTGCGCGAAGACGTCGGCCGCCACAATGCGCTGGACAAAGTAATCGGGGCGGTGCTGCTGGCCGGGCAACTGCCGCTGCATGGCGCGGTGCTGCTGGTAAGTGGCCGCGCCAGCTTCGAGCTGGTGCAGAAAGCAGCCGTAGCCGGTATTCCGGTGCTGGCTGCAGTGGGAGCTCCCAGTTCCCTGGCCGTATCAGCTGCTCATAACTTCGGCATGACGCTCTGCGGCTTCGTGCGCCAGAACCGCTTCAACGTCTACAGCCACAGCTGGCGCATCACCGGTGAGGCGGAGCCGACAAGCTAAGGCTCCTCTCTGGCTTTGATTCGCTATTTCTGCCGTTTCCCACTTCTCACTCCATGAAACTCCGCCTCGAAGACAACACTTTGCGCCTGCGTCTTTCTCCGGAAGAGGTAATGGAGTTCGGCCACGCCGGCCGACTCCATACTGCAGTGCCGCTCGGGCCGGTTCCGGAGGATACGCTGACCTATATATTGGAGCGTACTACCGCTGCCGGTCCGGAGCTGCAGCTGGCTTATACTCCGGGGCACATCACGGTACTGGTGCCGGCTGCGTTGGCCGATGAGTGGATGACCACCGAAACCATCAGCCTGCGGGGCAGTTATCCGGTAGCCGGCAACCAAGTGCTACATATATTGGTAGAGAAGGACTTGGGCTGCAAACACTAGCCGCCTTTTCTGCTCCCACCGAAGCCCCCTCATACCATGGAAGAGTCTCCCGTCGCCGATCCGAACAAAGCAGGCAAGCAGCACGAGCAAAAAGCCAGCAATGCACCCAAAAGCGGGGAGCGGCCCGACCAAGGCGAAGCGCCGGCTCCCGACCATTATCGTCCCGACCCGCAGGCGGCGCGTGACGAGAGCAACATAACCCCTCCGGACGTGGCCAACGCAAAGTATACCCATCCCATCCTGGCTCAGCCGCCCGAAGCCCTCACCGGCATCCGGCTCGAAGAGCGCGCCAAAGTAGCGGCCGGCGTCACGGCCGTTATCAAGTCCATGGAGTTCAGCTGGAGTGAAGGCGGCCTGAACCGCGGCACCCGTGGCCTGCTCAAAATGAACCAGAAGGACGGGTTCGACTGCTCCAGCTGCGCCTGGCCCGACCCCGACGACCACCGCTCAGTTGCCGAGTTCTGCGAAAACGGCGCCAAAGCCACCGCTTCCGACGCCGACGATAAGGCCGCCGGCCCGGAGTTTTTCGCACGGCATAGCCTGGCTCAGTTGTCTAAGATGACCGACCGGGACCAGAACAATGCCGGTCGCCTCACGCACCCGATGGTGAAGCGCCCCGGCGACAACCACTACTCGCCCATCACCTGGCCCGATGCGTTTCAGGTTATTGCCGACCATCTGAACGCGCTGGATTCGCCCAACGAGGCAGTGTTCTATACATCGGGCAAAGTGCCCAACGAGCCGGCCTTCCTGTTCCAGCTCTTCGCCAAGCAGTTCGGCACCAACAACCTGCCCGACTGCTCCAATATGTGCCACGAAAGCAGCGGCGCGGCCCTGAGTCCCACGCTCGGCCTGGGCAAAGGCTCCGTCACGCTCAACGACATCTACGAGGCCGAAGTCATCCTTATTATAGGGCAGAACCCGGGTACCAACCATCCGCGCATGCTGTCAGCCCTGCAGAAGGCCAAGCGCAACGGCGCCAAAATCATCAGCATCAACCCGCTTATTGAGGCCGGCCTCAACCACTTCAAGAACCCGCAGGATTTCATGAACCCGCTCAAGGCGCTGGGCGCGCTGATGGGCGACGGCACACCCATCACCGACCTGTACTTGCAGGTACGGGTAGACGGCGACATGGCCCTGCTGCGCGGCATCATGAAGCACCTGTTCGAAGCCGAAGACCTCAACCCTGGTCAGGTAGTCGACCGTGCCTTCATTGCCGAATACACTACCGGCTTCGAGTCGTTCGAGCAGAACATCCGCAACACTTCCTGGGAAGACATTGAGGAGTTGAATGGTATCAGCCGCGCCCAGCTGCTGGAAGCCGCCAATATGCTGGCCACTAAAAAGAAGATCATCACCTGCTGGGCCATGGGCGTCACGCAGCAGCGCCAGGGCGTGCAGACCATCCAGGAAATCGTGAACCTGCAGTTGATGAAGGGTGCCATCGGCAAGCCTGGCGCGGGCACCTGCCCCGTGCGCGGCCACTCCAACGTGCAGGGCGACCGAACCATGGGCATCTGGGAGCAGCCGACCAAAGCGTTTCAGGATGCGCTGGGCAAGGAATTCAACTTCCAGGCCCCCTATGAGCATGGCTACGACACCGTAGAAGCCATCAAAGCCATGTACAAGGGTAAAACCAAAGTGTATTTCGGCTTGGGCGGCAACCTGCTGGCCGCCGGCCCCGACACCGAAGTCATTGCCGAGGGCATGCGCAAGCAGAAGCTGACGGTATTTGTCGGCACCAAGCTCAACCGCGGCCACCTTATTACCGGGGAAACTAGCCTGCTGCTGCCCTGCTTCACCCACGCCGACGTAGATATGCAGAAGTCCGGCCACCAGATGACCTCCTGCGAAAACTCCATGGGCGTCGTCAGCCAGAACAAAGGCGTACTGATTCCGCTGGAAGGCCAGATGATGAGCGAAGTGGCCATTATCAGCGGCGTCGCCATTGCCACCCTCGGCAGCCGTACCAACATTGCCGACTGGGTAGCCATGACCGAAAACTACGACGTCATCCGCGACCATATCAGCCGCGTGATTCCCGGCTTCGAGAATTTCAACGAGAAGCTGCGCCGTCCCGGCGGCTTCTACCTGCCCAATGGCCCCCGCGACCGGAAGTTCACCACGCCCAACGGCAAGGCCAACTTTACCACCACCGAGCTGCAGCACTACCAGCGCGAACTGGAGCCCGACCAGCTCATCCTGATGACCGTGCGCAGCCACGACCAGTTCAACACTACTATATACGACTACAACGACCGGTACCGCGGCGTCTTCAACGAGCGGCGCGTGCTGTTCATGAATCCGCAGGATATGGCCGAGCGGGGCATTAGCGCCAAAGACCTCATCGACATTACCAGCCACTACAAAGGCGAAACCCGCACCGTCGAGAAGTTCGTAGCCGTCCCCTATGACATCCCGAAAGGCAACGTTTCCGCTTACTTCCCCGAAGCCAACCCGCTCGTACCGATATCTAGCGTGGCCAAAACCAGCAATACTCCCACCTCTAAGTACGTAGTAGTGACCGTAGTGCCAACGCTCAAAACCACTGGCGCCCCCATAGAACAGCGCTTGGCCGTCGAAGCCTAACCTCTCACGATACATATAGGAGCCGTCAAAGCCCGCTCATACTCGACCTCCTCTACACGCTTTGCTTGTCGCTTAGCAGAGTAGAGGAGGTCGACTTGTATAGGTATCAGTGCTCAAAAAAGCCATTCTGAAGTAGCTGCACCAGATTGTGAAATATTTTCCAGGTGTTTGTGAACTAACTGGAGGGTGTAAGTGGTTGTCTGCCAGCGTCCGGTTCGCAGCTACGGCGCCCTGCTACGGCGGGTCAGACAAAATAGTTGTTGCCC
>NZ_JACWZZ010000004.1 GCF_014698995.1 Hymenobacter duratus | reverse complement strand
CATCTGGTTTTAGCCGCAGTGATTTTGTGTGTACTCATATCCCGAAAGTAATCTGTCGTCCTGAGCAAAGCGAAGGAGCTTATCACGCCTGATGTTCTTGCGTGATAAGGTCCTTCGCTTTGCTCAGGACGACAGAAATGAAGGGCACGGCTGATTGATGAAATAGTCTACTTCTTCACGGGTAGCTTGCGGGCTGGCGCTGGTTTGCTGGCGGGAGCAGCCGCACCTTCCGGTACTACCTGGCCGTTGCGGAAGGTCTTTTTGTCCTGCACCGTTTTGCCATCGGGCCCGAAGTAGCTCCACACTCCCGACTCCTTGCCGTTGCGGTAGAAGCCGGTGACTTCCGGAGTGCCGTCTTCGCGGAGCAGGCGGTAATTGCCGGTTTTGAGGCCCTTCACATAGGTGGTTTCTGCTTTTAGCTTGCCCGAAGGAAAAAACTCCTGCCCGAGGCCGGTGGGCTTGCCATTCTCATAGAGCAGCTTGCTGAGCACGGTGCCGGTGGGGGAGTAAGTGAGCATTTCGCCGGCCTGGCGGCCGTTCAGGTAGGTTTTCTGACTGGCTACCTGCTTGCCGCCGGCATGAAACGTGCGCCATACCCCCGTAGGCTGGCCGTTCTTGAACTGTTGCTCCTCGCGCACCGCACCATCTTCGAAGTAGCTCGTCACTTTCCGGTCGCGGGCCTGGTTGGCGTACTCGGTTTTCTGCTGCGGCTTGCCTGATTCGTAGAAATCATCCTGGGTGCCCGTGAGCACGCCCTGGCGGTAGGTCATCTTGCTTTTGAGCGCGCCGCTTTCGTAGTACGATTTGGCGGGGCCTTCGAGGTTGGAAGTGCCGCCCGCCATGCTGCGGGCCTGCTTGGTGAGGTCGTCGCCGAGCGGATTTTTCACGGCGCGTCCTGTGAAGGTCGAAGCCACGTAGTTGCCTTCGGTCTGGAGCTTGCCGGAGCGGTAGTAGCTGCGGTAGCTGCCCTTGCCCGACTTGTCGGCCAGTACTTCGGTTTCTACCTGGCCATTGTCATAGTAGGTTTTGTAGGGGCCGGCTAGCAAACCACGGCTGTAGGTAGCTTCGCTCTGGAGCTGGCCGTTTTCGTAGTACGTCTTCACCGGGCCGTTGGCCTGCCCGTTCTGGTAGGTGATTTCGACTTTGGTTTTGCCCGACGGGTACAGCTCTTTCACGGCGCCGGCCGGCTGACCGGCCGCGAGGGTGGTTTCCAGCTTCACCTCACCGTTGGGGTGGTAGTAGCGCAGGTTGCCGCTGGGCTGGTCGTTTTCGTAGGTGCCTTCCTGGGCCAGCTTACCGGAGTCGTAGTAGGTTTTGAAGGGGCCCTGGCGCACACCCTGCTGGTAGGTCACTTCCAGCCGGCGCTGCCCGTTCGGGTGAAACTCCACGTACGCTGAGTCGCGCTTGCCGCCCGCAAAACGGGTTTGGGCCTCCAACCGGCCGGAGCGGTAGAACCGTTTGTACGGGCCTTCCATCACCGTGTCGCCGGCCACCACGGCCGAGTAAACTTCACGCTTGCGGGTGTTGGTGGAGTCGTAGTAAGTAGTAAAGCGCCGCAGTTTCTGGGCCTGAGCCGAGGTGGCAGTCAGAAGCAGCAGGGCAAAAGCAATTCGTTTCATAGGCGCAAGAACGAGGGAAATGCCAAAGTAATTTCACGCAGGTCGGAAGGTCAATTAGGTGACCACCTGAAGCCGCCTGCAGAAGCAGCCCGGCGCGAAAAACAAAAGTCCTGCCGCAAAACTGCAGCAGGACTTTCAAAACTTCATTGGAAGCTACAGATTAGAGCTTTTCCAGCACAATGCTGCTGGCCCCGCCGCCACCGTTGCAGATGCCGGTTACACCGATTTTGCCGCCTTCATTTTCCAGCACGTTCAGCAGCGTCGTCACGATGCGCGCGCCGGAGGCTCCCAGCGGGTGGCCCAGGCTCACGGCCCCACCGTACACGTTCACCTTGGTGCCTTCCAGGTTCAGCAGCTTGTTGTTGGCCAGCGAAACCACTGAGAAAGCCTCATTGATTTCGTAGAAATCAACCTCTGAGGCTTCTACACCAGCGTTTTTCAACGCCTTCGGAATAGCCAACGAAGGTGTCGTGGTGAACCACTCAGGCGCCTGCTCGGCATCGGCGAAGCCACGGATACGGGCCAATGGCTTGATGCCCAACTCGTCGGCTTTTTCGCGGCTCATCAGCAGTACGGCGGCCGCGCCATCGTTCAGGGTGGAGGCGTTGGCGGCCGTTACGGAGCCCTCCTTGGTGAAGGCCGGCTTCAGTCCCGCAAACTTGCTGAAGTCTACTTTGGTGTACTCCTCGTCGTCGCTGACAACGGTTTCTTTGCCGCGCACGGTGATAGTAACCGGAATGATTTCGTCTTTCTTCTTGCCGGCTTTGGCAGCAGCGGCGCTCCGCTCGTAGCTCTGCTGGGCAAAGGCGTCCTGGTCCTGGCGGGTGATGCCGTAATGAGCAGCCGTGGCGTCGGCGGCGTTGCCCATGGCGTAGTCGTGATACGGGTCCCAGAGGCCGTCCTTCATCAGGCCGTCAATCATCTGGCCGTGGCCGTATTTAGCGCCGAAGCGGGCTTTGTCGAGGTAATATGGCACGTTCGACATGCTTTCCATGCCGCCGGCCAGAATCACATCGGCCTGTCCCAGCATAATGGCCTGGGCACCGAACATGATGGCCTTGGAGCCCGACGCGCATACTTTATTAACGGTCGTGCACTCCACGGTATCAGGCAAGCCGGCTTTCTTAGCGGCCTGGCGGGCCGGAGCCTGGCCCAAGTTGGCCGAAATAACGTTGCCCATAATCACCTGCTGCACCTCTTTTCCGTCAACGCCGGCTTTCTCCAGCGCACCTTTCAGAGCAATGGCTCCCAGCTCCGTAGCCGACAGAGAGGCCAGGCTGCCGCCAAATGAACCGATAGGCGTGCGTACCGCAGCGACAATTACTACTTCTTTGATTTGCATAAAACGCGGGGTGGGGAATTGGTTGGAATGTGTCGTAAAGGTAGCAACTATGGAGAATGAGGTAGGCTGGCTCGAAATATTCGGGTTTCAGGCAGTGCGAATAGCTGGCCTACAATGTCTACCAAGCTGGCTTGCCGGAATCAGGTTTGCTGGAACTGGAGCGTGGTAGCTGCTGAATGTACTGCTGCTCGGCAGCGCCCAGCGCTTCCAGCACCTGCCGGGCCTGGCCGCTGCTTAGGTTCATTTGCTGCAGGCGGGCGCGTTGCGTCTGTAGTTGCGCATCGTCGAGTGCTGCGGCCTCCGTGCCATCCTGCCGGCTGGCGCTATTGGCAGCTTCAGAGCCGTTAGATTGGCTGCTCAAGCCGCGCGTAGTGCCGGGCTCTGTGCCTTGGGCTACGTTTCGCTGGGCACCTTGTCCCGGCTGAAAATTGCCATTGGCGGTGCTTCCAGCCTGATCAGAAGGGCGGTTGGGGTCTTGTTGGCCCTGTTGGTCGGGGCGAGGTTGCGGCGCATTGCGCGGGTCTTGGCGCTGGCTGGGGTCGTTCAGTTGGCCCTTCTGATCCTGGCCGGCACGAGGCTGGGGCTGGCGAGACTGGCTTTGGTCGTTGTCGGGCTGACCGTCCGTGCTGGGTGGAGACGAGTCGGTGGCCGGTGGCGGTATATCGGGGTTTTGCTGCCGACGATTCAGATAGTCACTGAGAACCTCGTAGTTGTAGCGGGCAACCGAATTAGCCGGATTGGCTTGTAATGCCTGCCGCAGCAGGCTCAGTGCCTGCGCATAATCACCTTTGCGGGTTGCCAGCACCGCCAGCTGCTGCTGGGCTACGCTGCGCAGTGCGGCCGTGCGGCTGGTGAGCAGGCGCCCGTAAGCGGCCCGGGCTTCAGCGGGCATATTTGCCTGGATGCTGGCGTGTCCTAGGTTAAGTAACACTGCCTCGTCCTGGACACCGTACTGCTGTACTGCTGCTTTATATAAGCGGGCCGCTGCCACGAAGTCCTTTTTCCTATAAGCCTGCTCTGCTTCCAGTACCGCCTGGTTACGGTCGTGGATGCGGGTGAGGCTGCCCCAACCGCTGAGAATCGCCACTAATAAGACTGCCAGAAACCTCATAGCTTAATAACACGCACGGTCAGAAGTATATCCAGCGCCATGAGAAGTAGCGCCAGCGCCAGTGAGTATCGGTAGCGGTTGTCGGCTACCGATACGGTTCGGACTTGTTCCGTTTGGCCTTCCAACCGGTTCAGAGCATTCACTAGCAACGGAAACTCGTCTCGCCGGTCTGACAACTCGAAATAGCGGCCGCCGGTTTGTTCGGCTAGGCGTTGGAGTGGGGTAGGAGCCAGGCGAGTCACAGCATCACGCCCCCGCGCATCGCGCACATAGCCTCCTTTGGCACGAGGCAGGCGCGCGCCATCCAGCGTACCGACCCCGAGCGCAAAGAGCCGCACGCCGGAACGGGCCAGCACACGTAGTGTGGGCTCCAGGTTCTCCCCAAAATCTTCGCCGTCGCTCACCAAAACCAAAGCCGTGGCGCGTGGCGTGGCTGTTGGGGGAAGCTTTTCCAGTCGGCTCATCACCAGTTCCAGCGGCGGCGTCAGGTCGGTAGTGCCAGCCGGAACCAGGTTTGTTTGCAGCGTGCTCAGAAATAGTTGCAGGGCACTCTGGTCGTAGGTGAGAGGGCACTGCACGTAAGCTTCGCCGGCAAATACGATGAGGCCTATTCGGTCAGCCTGAAAGCGGCTGACCAGTGTTGCTAGTTCTGCCTTGGCTTTTTGCAGGCGGGTGGGGGCAATATCCGGCGCGTCCATGGAGCGCGAGAGGTCAACCAGCAGCCACACGTCCTTGCCCGTTGTGCGCACAGGGCGGCGGGTAAGGCCATAGGCCGGCCCCAGCAGTGCCATGCCCAGTAACCCGAAATAGAGCATCCGCAACACCAGCTTCAGGCTCAGGCGCCAGCCCTGCTGGCCCAGCGGAGCCGCCAGCCGGCGTGTGCGCAAAATAAATCCGAGGTACAGCGCAAAAAAAATACCGACTGCCAGACCCTCTTTCCACGTGATGGAATACGCCCAGTTCAGCACAGTAAAATGAAAGGCAACGAAATGAAAGTCATACAAGAAGCGGCTTGGGGCCCGCCCTGATTTCGGACAAAGATAGGTGCTTGGCTTCCTGTTTTGGCAGCCTTTACAGGGACCAAGGTGAAGATATTTTTTTTGAAAAAGGGTTGTTTATCCGTTCTCCTCGTATATTTGCGCACTCTTCAGCCGGAAGAGACCACCAAATGGAGAGGTGGGTGAGTGGCTTAAACCAGTAGTTTGCTAAACTGCCGTAGCTCTAAAGGTTACCGGGGGTTCGAATCCCCCCCTCTCCGCATTTCTTGGAAATGAGGAATTGAGAAGGTGCAAAGAAGAATTGCTTAAATTCTTTGTTCCGTACGCTCAGTTCCTCATTCTATTTTCGGGGTGTAGCGTAGCCCGGTATCGCGCCTGCTTTGGGAGCAGGAGGCCGCAGGTTCGAATCCTGCCACCCCGACTTATCAAATAGCCGTCAGCCCACCTTTGGGGCGGGCGGCTATTTGTTTTTGACCCCGTAGCTCAGCTGGATAGAGCAGCTGCCTTCTAAGCAGCCGGTCATGTGTTCGAATCACATCGGGGCCACGCTGAAAACGAGCCACTTAGCTTAAGTGCTGAGTGGCTTTTTTGTGGGCGAATTTTGTGGGCGACTCTTACAATAAGAAGCACTGCGTACTGAGTAAAGCGCCGAAAAATAATTGGCCTTCCAACCCGCACATTAAGTTATCAGATGGATAAAGCGGCAAGGCTCACACCACTCTGAAGCATCCAGAAGAGCAGCTACTGCCATGAACAGGTTGGAGGGCAGAAGGAGCTAGCAATGGGCCATTCTTTAGGCTGCCTGACTTGGCTACAACCCAACAAGCAGAATGGGCGTAGTGACTGATGTAGTTGCGCAACGTGACACACAGAATGAGCCTGTTGCAACTGCTTTTATCGAACTTCTGCTGCCTGTCAGTTGCCCGTAATGCGGGAAAGTCATTACATTGGGCAGCGAAAACTTTGGTTTCCCCTCCATATCACCCTAAACAACATTCAATTCACCATGAAAAAAACGCTACTCGGCCTTTCTTTCCTGCTTGGACTAGGTCTGCAAGGCTTTGGCCAAGGCACTCCAGCCATTACCTCTTTTACCCCTCAGAACTCCAACCTGGGTGCCAACTACCGTATCGTTGGTATTCAGGCTATTGATGCCAACACGGCTTGGGGCCTGTCGGGTTTGCCTGATGCTGCTGGAACCAGCATCGTGGCCAACACATACCTGCGCACCACCAATGGTGGAACCACTTGGCAGGGTGGCGTAATTGCCCCTAGCGGCTTTACGGGCTATGCTGCCGGCAACCTGTTTGCTTTGAACGCTACCACGGCTTGGTCGGCTATGTACAACGCTACCAGCGGCGGCGGCATTATTGTGAAAACCACGAACGGCGGTACTAACTGGACTGTGCAGACGGACCCAAGCACTACTGGTGCTTACCAGTTCTCGGCTCCGGACGGTTTCGCTAACTGGGTATACTTCTGGGATGCCAACAATGGTGTCTGCATGGGTGACCCGAACCGTACTGCTGCCAGCTCGGTGAAGTTCTTCGAGATGTATACTACTACCAACGGTGGTACTACCTGGACCCGCGTACCCCGCGCTTCCGGCCTGATCAGCAACGGCAGCGAATACGGTGTAACCAACCAGTACTCGGTAGTAGGCAACACTATTTGGTTCAGCACCCTCTACGACCCGGCCACGATTACTTCGCCAGCTCGTGTGTTTAAATCCACGGACCGAGGCCTCACTTGGACCAACAGCAACAGCAACATTCCGAACCGGGTTTCCGGTGTTGTGTTTGCTAGTGCCAACAACGGCCTGCTGTGGAATGCTGAAAACATCAGCACAACGACGAACGGTGGTACTACTTGGGCTACTCAGGCCTATTCTACTCCTTTCCGTGATTCTGACGTAACGGCTATTCCCGGTGGCAACACCTACGTAGCTGTTGGTCTGGATGCTCGCGTTGCTTCGCCAACGGCTGCCGATATCGGAACTTCGATCAGCCGCGACAATGGTGCTACCTGGACGACTATCGACAACCAGGCGCAATACCTGTCAGTTAGCTTTGCTTCGGGCACGGTAGGCTGGGCTGGTGGATTCACGGCTGCTGCCGGTGGCGGCGGTATCGGCAAGTACACGGGCGCCAATATCCTGTCGAACCGCAACGTAGAGCTGCAGAAGGCACTGGCTGTGTATCCTAACCCCAGCACCAACGGCATCTTCACGGTGCAGCTGGCCTCGGGTCTGAAATCGGGTGCTTCGGTACGCGTTTTCGACGTAGTAGGACGCCAGGTAACTTCGCAGACCCTGAACGCTACGGCTATTGCTGCCAAGTCGACGACTGTGGACCTGAGCAATGAGAAAGCCGGTATCTACACGCTGGAACTGCGCACCGAAGCCGGTGTAGCACAGCAGAAACTGGTAGTAGAATAATCTGCTCCTAACATTTCATAAAAAGGCCCTCATTCTGGCAGGATGAGGGCCTTTTTATGAAATATTCCCTCGGTCAACCAACCATCTACCAGCTACTGGCCTCTACAACACACGAACCTTAACCTTTTCCACTTTTCTGAATATGCACAAACACGTACTATTACTAGCAGGTCTTCTCGCGCTGGGTACAACCGCCAAAGCTCAGTGGGCAACTCAGCCTATTGCTTTCCCTAATACCTTGTCAACACCCTATTTCATCAAGGGAGTTGATGCCAATACCGTTTGGACTATTGGCTACGACCTTGATAATGGCAGTGGCACCAATTATGCTCGCAGCACCAACGGCGGTGTAACGTGGACGGCCGGCACCGTGACGGGCATAACGGCCACAACGGGTATTGTGACGTCGCTGACGGCCGTAGATGCCAATACTGCCTGGGTGACGGTACTTGGCGCCAGCGGCAGCCGCATCATGAAAACCACGAACGGTGGCACTACCTGGACGCAGCAGGGCACGGCTTTTTCGTCGCCTGACAGCTACCCCAACATGATCCACTTCTTCAATGCCAATGAAGGAGTAGCGCAGGGTGACCCGCTGACGGATGGAGGCTCGTTTGAAATGTACCGGACCACGGACGGCGGTACTACCTGGTCTCCGGTTACTACGCCTGCTTCGTTGAGCGGCGAATATGGTGCGGAAGCCCAGCCGGCTGCAGCCGGCAATAACATCTGGTTTGGTACGCTGGATGGCCGCGTTTACCACAGCACCGACAAAGGCGCTACGTGGACCGTAGCTGATGCGGCCCTGCCGGACGGTGTTTTTGCCCTAGCATTCCGCGACGCGCAAAACGGCCTGGCCAACAGCCTCGACCTGGACACGGGCGCAAGAGTTCTGAAACGCACCACGGATGGCGGCGCTACCTGGACTTCGGTGACGTATACCGGCCTCTTCCCGGGCTTCGGCCTCGATAACGTGCCCGGCACCCAGCAGTACATTGCTACCGGTTTCGACCTGGCTGGTACCGGCAATGCAACCGGCTCCTCTTACTCGCGCGACAACGGCCAGACCTGGGTAACGCTGGAAACGGCTATCAGCCACACGCGGGTTGATGCCGTGAGCCCCACGGCCATCTGGTCGGGAGCCATCGACGACAACACGTTTGGCGGCCTGGGCATGAACCGTCTCACTGCAACAACCCTCGGCACGAAGCCAGTGGCAGCCGAGCAGCTGGGCTTCAGCGTGTATCCCAACCCGAGTGCCGATGGCCGCTTCATGGTGGGCTCGAAGGTAGCCCGCACCGGCGTGCAGCTGCGCGTATCCGATGCCCTAGGCCGCGAAGTAACCCGCCGCACCTGGCAGGGCAGCACCACTACCCCATTCACCCTCGACCTGAGCCAGTACAAGGCAGGGGTCTACTCGCTGGAAATCCTATCGGAGGCTGGGACCAGCCACCAGAAGCTGGTGGTGCGCTAACCCCAGCGCGGTCCGCTATGTGGTGAGCTCCTTCGCGAGAGCAGACGCATGCGGAGCACTTTTGCCATTCCTGAATTATATATGAACACGAAACTACTCGTACTGGCCGGAGCGCTTACTCTTTTTGCCGGCTCCTCGCAGGCGCAGTGGGTGAACCAGCCGGTTGTTCTACCGGCTCCTACCGAAATTGTATTTCAGCTCTCCGCCGTGAATGCGTCAGCCGCCTGGGGTACCACGTTCGATACGAACAACGGAGAATACACCCAGCGGCTGATCCGCACCAGCAACAGCGGCCAGACCTGGAATGCGCTGACGGTGGGCGGTCTGACGGCCAATGATTACGTGACGTCGGTGCACGGGCTGGATGCTAACACGGCCTGGGTATCGGTGGGCTCCAACTTCGCGCCGGCCGGCGGCAAGCTCCTGAAAACCGCCGACGGTGGCCAGACCTGGACGGCCGCTTCGGGTGTGTTCGTGAGTACGGGCAGTCTGCCCCGGCAGGTGAAGTTTTCGGATGCCACGCACGGCATTGCGGTAGGGGAAGGCATCAACTCTACCAGCGCGTTTGAGGTGCTGACCACCAGCAATGGCGGCACCAGCTGGCAGCAGACCGTTGCCAGCAACATTCCCGCCCGCATTGTTGGCGAAGAAATCGTGTCTCCTTTTCCGGTGCTGCAGGTGCTGGGTACCCGGGCTTGGTTTGCTACGGATGAGGGGCGCGTGTTTCGTTCGTCTGACCGGGGACTGACGTGGAGCGTTTCTTCCACGGGACTAACCAGCTACATTGCCAATCTTGCCTTCCGCGACGCCAGCAACGGCCTGGTAATGGGCGAGAACGGAACGCTTGCCAGCACCAGCGACGGCGGCCAGACCTGGACCCGCATCACTCCCAGCGGGCCACTACACGCCGTGTCGATGGTGGCAGTGCCGGGCACCAATACTTACATATCGGCGGGACTTGATGGGGAGTTTGGCGGCTCCGGCTCGTCTTACTCCACCAACGACGGCCAGACCTGGACGGCCATTGAAAGCACCCGTAACCACGCGCTGATCAGCTTTGTCGGTCCCACGGTGGGCTGGTCGGGTAGCCTGGTGGTGGATGCCGTCGGCGACATCAGCAACAATGGGGTAAACCGTTACAATGGGCCGGCTCTCAGCACCAGCGCGGCGCTGGCCGCGGCGCTTGGGCTGCAGGTGTATCCCAACCCCTCCGCCGATGGCCGGTTCACGGTGGAGGCTCCGGGCCTGAAGTCAGCCAGCCGCATAAGCGTGCTGGATGCGTTGGGCCGCGTGGTTGTGTCGCAGCCGTGGAGTGCCGCCGCTATTGCCCCTGCTAGCTTGGATCTGAGCCGCCAGGCCCCCGGAGTATACGTGCTGGAGCTACCCGCGCCGCAAGGCATTATCCGCCCCCGGCTGGTGGTGCGCTAAGCGGCCGCAAGCCAGCGGAAGCACTCCGCCCGAAAGCCCTGTTTCGTAACCCGAGGCAGGGCTTTTTCGGGTGAAAACCTGCCTGTATTCGCTGGGGCGTATTCGGGGCTGGCGCTAGCAAAAACGGGATATTTTCGGTACTTTTGTAGGATAGCATCATAGCTGAACTTACGCCCGAAACATGAGCGAAACACAAGAGATAATCGGTGCCTCGGACTACTCCGCGGATAGCATACAGGTACTCGAAGGGCTCGAAGCGGTACGCAAGCGTCCTTCCATGTACATCGGCGATACTGGCGCCAAAGGCCTGCACCACTTGGTGTGGGAAGTAGTCGATAACTCCATTGACGAAGCTCTGGCCGGCCAGTGCGACCATATCGAGGTGAACATTCACCCCGGCAACGCCATTTCAGTGCAGGACAACGGCCGTGGTATCCCGGTCGGCATCAACCAGAAATTCGGCAAATCTGCCCTTGAAATTGCCCTGACCGTATTGCACGCCGGCGGCAAATTCGATAAGAACAGCTACAAGACCTCCGGCGGTCTGCACGGCGTGGGCGTGTCCTGCGTGAATGCCCTGAGTACCCACACGCACGTTACCGTTAAGCGCGACGGCCACGTCTACGAGCAGGAATACACCATTGGCGTGCCGCAGTACGATGTGCGTCAGATTGGCGACACCACGGAGCGTGGCACCCGCGTATGGTTTCAGCCCGACCCGACCATCTTCGATGAAACGCTGGAGTATTCCTACGAGCGGATTGCGACCCGTCTGCGGGAGTTGGCCTACCTCAACCGTGGCATCCGTATCATCCTCACCGACCTGCGCGATGGGGCGGCTGGCACCGAGGGAGAACCCCAACGCACCGAGTTCTACTCGGAAGGCGGCGTGGCCGAATACGTGCAGTACCTCGATAGCAGCCGCACCGTGCTCATGACCAAGCCCGTGTACGTGGCGACGGAGCGCGGCATTCCGGTGGAAGTGGCGTTTCAATACAACGACTCGTATCAGGAGCACATTTTCTCCTACGTCAACAACATCAACACCCACGAGGGGGGCACGCACGTGGCGGGCTTCCGCTCGGCCATCACGCGGGTGCTGAAAGGCTACGCCGAGAAATCGGGAGAGGTGGCCAAGGCCAAGATTGAGATTCAGGGCGACGACTTCCGCGAAGGCCTCACCGCCGTTATTTCGGTGAAAGTAGCCGAGCCGAAGTTTGAAGGTCAGACCAAAGGCAAGCTGGGCAACTCCGAAGTGAGTGGCGCCGTGAACCAGGTAGTGGGCGAGATTCTCAACCAGTACCTGGAGGAAAACCCTAAGGAAGCCCGTGTCATCGTCGAGAAGGTGATTCTGGCCGCCAAAGCCCGCGTGGCCGCCAAAAAGGCCCGCGAAATGGTACAGCGCAAGTCGGTGCTGGGTTCCAACTCGCTGCCCGGCAAACTTGCCGACTGCTCTGAGTCGGACCCCGCCATCTGCGAGCTGTATTTGGTGGAAGGAGACTCGGCTGGCGGCACCGCCAAGCAGGGCCGCAACCGCGCATTTCAGGCCATTCTGCCGTTGCGCGGCAAAATCCTGAACGTGGAGAAGGCGCAGGAGCACCGCATCTACGAAAACGAGGAAATCCGGAACATGATTACGGCCCTTGGGGTAAGCTTCGAAAAGAAAACAGACGAAGATGACGGCAGCAGCAGCCGCTCGCTGAACCTGGACAAGCTGCGCTACCACAAAATCATCATCATGACCGATGCTGATATCGATGGCTCGCACATCCGGACCCTGATCCTGACGTTCTTCTTCCGCTACATGCCGGAGCTGATTGAGAAAGGCTACATCTACATTGCGCTACCGCCACTGTATCTGGTGAAGCGTGGCAAAGAGGAGCGTTACTGCTGGACCGAGCAGGACCGCATAACCGCTCAGGAGGAGCTGGGCCGCGGCAAGCCCGAAACGGTGAACGTGCAGCGCTACAAAGGCCTGGGCGAAATGAACGCCGAGCAGCTCTGGACCACCACCATGCAGCCCGTCACCCGCTCCCTGAAGCGCGTGGATGTAGACTCCGGTGTGGAAGCCGACCACCTCTTCTCCATGCTGATGGGCGACGAAGTAGCCCCTCGCCGCGACTTCATCGAGAAAAACGCCAAGTACGCCAAGCTGGACGTGTAACGGCCTGAAAATAAAAAAGCCCGCTGAGTAAGCGGGCTTTTTTATTGCTGCCTGCCCGCCGGCAAACCACGTACAAGCAGCTACATTTAATTAAAAGCGCAATAGAAGGTCCGCTACGAGCGTGTATCTTGCCGTACTGCCCTCTGGATGCCTTTCTTCCGATATGAAACTCTTCAAGTCCGCCGACCTTATCCGCAAAAGCAAATACATCAGCCGTGACCTGAGCTGGCTGCGCTTCAACTACCGCGTACTCGACCAGGCCAAGGACACCGGCCGGCCGCTGTTTGACCGACTACGGTTTCTGAGCATCACGTCGTCGAACCTGGATGAGTTCTTCATGATTCGCGTCGGCTCGCTCTATAACTACCTCGACTACGGCAAGGAGCGGGTGGACTACTCGGGGCTGCGCGAGCTGCCGTTTCGGCGCAAGCTGCTCGACTTCGCCCACCGCTTCGTCAACGACCAGTCGATGACGTACCTGAACGAACTGAAGCCGCAGTTCGAGAAGAACGGCTTCAACATTCTGCGGATGGACGAGCTGACGGAGCTGGAGCTGAAAAAGGCCGACGGCTACTTCAAGAACACCATCTTTCCGCTGCTCACGCCGATGGTGTACGACTCGTACCACGGTTTCCCGCTGATGATGAACCAGATGCTTATTCTGGGCGTGGTGACGCGCACCGGTACCGGCGACCTGGAAACTGAGAAAGGGCAGGAGCGGCTCACGTTCGTGCAGATTCCGCAGAACCTGACGCGCTTCTTTGAACTCACGCGCAAGGAAAAGGTGCTGTTCGTGCCGATTGAGGAAATCGTGCGGGCCAACCTGCCCAAGCTGTTCCGCAACGTGGAAATCGAGTCGGCTGATTTGTTCCGCATCACGCGCAACGGCGACTTTACGCTGGAAGAGTCCGAGGACATTGATACCGACTTCATTAAGGAGCTGCAGCAGGGCCTGAAGACGCGCAAGCGCGGCCGCGTGGTGCGCCTGGAAGTGGAGCCCAACGCCTCGGCGCTGCTGATGTCTGTGCTCAAGGAGCGCTGGAAAATTGACAACGGCAACGTATTCGTTATCAACTCGCTGATTGACCTGAAGGGCCTGCTGCAGATTCTGAAGCACCCTAACTTCCGGGGTAAAACCTCGCGCCAGCCCGCCCCGATTGCGCCGCTCAGCCTGCCCGAAGGGGCTGACGAAAACCTGTTTGAGTACCTCAAGCACCATGATGTGCTGCTGCACCACCCCTACAACAGCATCGAGCCGATGGTGCGGCTGCTGGAGCAGGCGGCCGAAGACCCGCAGGTGCTGGGCATCAAGCAAACCATCTACCGCCTCGCCGATGATTCGCGCGTGACGGCGGCCCTGCTGAAAGCGGCCGAGAACGGCAAGCACGTATCGGTGCTGTTTGAAATCAAGGCCCGTTTTGATGAGGAGCGCAACATCCGGGAGGGCGCGCGGCTGGAAAAAGCCGGCTGCTTCGTCATCTATGGCGTGAGCAAGTACAAGACGCACACCAAGATGCTGATGGTCATCCGCAAGGAAGGTGAGAAGGTGACGCGCTACGTGCACATCGGCTCCGGCAACTACAACGAGCAGACCAGCAAGCTCTACACCGACGTGAGCCTGCTCACGACCAATGACGTGTATGGTCACGACGTGTCGGAATTCTTCAACGTCATCACCGGCCACTCGCAGCCCGACGACTACGAGTACCTGATTACGGCGCCCAAAGACATGCGCCAGCAGCTGGTGCACCTGATCCGGGAAGAAGCCCGCAACGCTAAAAAGGGTCTGCCGAGTGGCATTGTCATCAAAATCAACTCCCTGGAAGACAAGGAGGTGATTGACGAGTTATACAAAGCCTCGAAGGCCGGCGTGCCCATCCGCCTGATTGTGCGCGGCATCTGCTGCCTGCGGCCGGGCCGCCCCAACCTAAGCGAAAACATTGAAGTGCGCAGCGTGGTCGGCGACCTGCTGGAGCACTCGCGCCTGTTTTACTTCCACCAGACCGGGCAGCCGCGCCTCTACGCTGGCTCCGCCGACGTGATGGTGCGCTCCTTTGACCGGCGGATTGAGGCGCTGTTTCTGATTGTGAATCCGCAGCTCAAGCGCGAAGCCATTGGCATTCTGATGCTCAACCTGCTCGATAACCACAACAGCTACATGATGCGGGAAGATGGGGCTTACATCCGGCGCCAGCCGGCTCCGGACGAGGCAGTGGTAAACGTACACCGCGACTTTTATCGTCGGGATGAGGAACGCCTGACCGCTGCCACGCCCGAAGGAATGCTGGCGCTATTGCACCAGCAGGCGCCGAGCAGCGAGGGGAGTGCTACGGTCGTCGGTGATGAGCAGGCAGCTATAGAGGCCGCGGGCGAGACCTACGGTGGAGATGGTAACGGCACCTGCCTTGTCAACGATACGGCCCCCGGCGAGAATGCCGCTGAAGGAGCCGGCGCCCTGGAGGGGCAGGTCGTATACCCGGCGGCCATCGGAGAGGGAGACGAGGACCAGGTGAGCCTGCCGAACGTGTGAGGGCAGGTTGTAGGTAAGGCGAAAAGCCGCACCACCAGCGGCAGGATTGGGCGCGGGCTGGCTCAGCACCTGCTCATTGGCTGCCATCGGGCTGGTTTTCAGCGGCCGCGAGGCATCATACACGACCGTCACGTAAGTCGAATCCTGAGTGCCTACTTCATACACCGCGTAGCGGATAGTCGTGATGCCGGCCCGGCCGTTGGTCACGTAGTCACCGAGAAACGTGTTGTCGATGGCGCCAGCGGCTACCGTAATCGGGGAGGGAGCCGTTGTGACGCTGGGCGGGTAGCAGCCGGTGCCGAAGCAAAAGTTGTTTTCGGTACCGCTTACCTCACTGATAATCTGGCGCTGCAGACCCAGCTGCAGGCTACGCGTGTTGTTATTTGTGATGGTGAAGGTCGCCTGAAGAGGGCCCGCCTGCTGATAGCCGCCCAGAATGGTAATGCGGGGCGCACCACTCAGCACAACGTTCTGTAGGCGGCCTGCCTGGGCAAAACCGGCACTCAAAGCCAAGGCAACACAAGAAAGGTAGATTTTTTTCATGCAGATGGGTGAAAAGAACTGGGGGAAAGAAATTAGTTGAGTGAAACAAAGCCCTGAGTAGCAGATAGCAAATAGACAATACGTACTTAAAATAATACCGTTAGTTGGCAATTTATTAAAAAACTAAGCTAGTTTTAACCTCTGTATCCGAGGGAGATACTTTAAATATAGCCGGTGATTTAAGAACTTCGGTAGCCGGAACCGTCTCTCTCGCTTTTTTCTTCCTGTATGAAAAGACTATTACTCACGGCTGGTTTTGCGCTGGCAGTTGGGGTTGCGCCCGCCATGGCCCAGTATACGCAGGTTCCCTTTCTGAACGCCGGCCAAAATCCCGGAAGTCTCAACCTGGATACCGAATACCCGATAGACGGAGGGCTGGCACCGGGCTGGACCACCCTGTTCACCGGTACTTCGGCCACGTTTGCCACGCCCGCCTGGTCGCAGACGAATTCGGTGCCGTTTGCGTTTTTCTTCAATGGCCAACCCGCTTCCAGCTACAAAGTGTCGAGTAGTGGGGTGCTGACCTTCACGACCAGCGCCACGACCGTTCCGTCTTCTACCAATACCACCCTGCCCTCTGCCCAGATTCCCGATAAATCGGTGTGCGTGTGGGGTATTGGTGCCACTACCGGCGACTTTATCATCACGAAAACGTTCGGAACCGCTCCGAACCGCCAGCACTGGGTGCAGTTCAATTCGTTCAGCAAGCCCGGCAACCCGGCGCTGTTCACGTATTGGAGCATCGTGCTGGAAGAAACAACCAATAACATCTACATCGTGGACCAGCGCACCAATGCAACTACTGGTCTGGCCCTAACGGCAGGCGTGCAGGTGAATGCTACTACCGCGCTGCAAATAGCCGGCTCCCCAATACTGGAGTCGCGCACGACTGGCAGCCCGTCATTGCTCGACAACTCCTACTGGAGCTTTCTGAGCGCGCCGTTGAGCGCTGCTAAAGCGCAGGCCGGGCAGCCCTTTTTGCTGGCTCCAAACCCGGCCACTACCCGCACTTCACTGCGATTCTCTTTGGCCCGCCCCGAAACAGTACGGGTAGAACTCCTGGATGCGCTGGGGCGCGTTGTACCGGTAGCGACACCATCGGTGCAGGCCAGCGGGCAGCGCGAGGTATTCCTGAACCTAGCCGGGCAGGGCCCGGGGCTATACGTGGTGCGCCTTACTACTTCTGAAGGCAGTTCTACGCGCCGCCTGGTGGTAGAATAGCCTGGTCAGCCAGTTTCTGTTGCTATCCGGCTGCTCCTTTCGCCCCTGAGCAGCCGGATATTTTTTTGCCGGTAGTGCGCTTTGGTGCGCTCCAGCTACTTTGTTGGAGCTGATTGTCAGCTTACTTATAAAAAACCCTAGATTTGAGATACTAGCCTTTTAGTGGCCCTTTCGCGCAGTTGCATCCTTCCTCCACACATTCTTTCCAGTATGAAAAAACTCTACGTATTTGTTGCCTGTGCCACTCCGCTGCTGGGCTTATCTGCTACCGCGCTGGCGCAGTCGTCGCTGGATGCCAGCGTGTCGCGCGTGTATCTGCCGCAATACGCGGGGCCTGGGGCCATTCTGCTGGAAGGTGACCTGAGCAATGTGGGCACCGAGGCTATTCTGAGCTACAACATCAATTACCGGGTAAACAATGGCCCAATTACGTCGGAGGCGGTGCCGGGCACGGTGCCGGCTGGTGGGGTAGGAGCCTTTGCCTTGAGCCAGAGCTGGACGCCGCCCGGCCCGGGTACGTACCGCTTCAAATTCTGGCCTTCCAATGTGCGTAGCGCCAACGCCGGGCAGATGGATGGCAACCGCGCCAACGACACGCTGCGCCTAACTCTGCAGGTTGCCGCCCGCGTGGTGCCCCGTCAAGTGGTGGCCGAAGTATTCACGAGCAGCACCTGTCCGCCCTGCAACCCGGGCAATGCCCAGTTTGAGGCAGTGCGCTCTACTCGCCGCAACAAGATGGTGGTCGTAAAATACCAGCAGAACTATCCGCGCAACACTGCTTTTCCGGCCGGCGACCCTTACTATACCACCGAAACCGGCGCGCGGCACAACTTCTACGGCATTCAGGGTATTCCGGAAACGCACCTAAACGGCAACGGCTGGGTAGGCAACCCGCAGGTGATGAACGGCGGCACCGTGGACGCACTGGCGCAGGAAATTTCCGTGGCCGATGTGGATGTGGTGTACACCCTAAACGTAGCTACCCGCACGGTAACGGCTTCAGCCCGCATTAAGCCTTATGTAGATGTAGCAGCCAACGACTTAGTAGCGCACATGCTCATCACAGAGCGCCATACACGGCAGAACGTAGCCACCAACGGTGAAACCAGCTTCGTGGACGTGGTGAAGAAGATGATGCCCGACCAGAATGGCAGCGCGGTGCCAGCGCTGGCCACCAACCAATCCTGGAATCTGAATCAGACGTTTGCGTTTCCGGCTTCCACGCCCGGCAATGCCATCAGCCGGGTCGAAAACTTCGACAGCCTGCGGGTAGTGGTGTTTCTGCAGCGCCGTTCAAACAACGAGATTCTGCAGGGCGGCTATGCCCGCCTGAATGGCGTGCTGGGTACGCAGAAAGCGCAAAGCGGCCTGCCTTTTGATGTCGCGCCCAACCCCACTACCGGCCGCACCACGCTCTTCGTAAGCCTGGCCCGCGCCGAAACCGTGCAGGTGGAAGTGCTGGATGCCCTGGGCCGCCGGGTGCTGGCGCATACCTCGCCGATGCTGGGAAGTGGTGCCCAGCAGTTGCCACTGAACCTGACGGGCCAGGCCCCGGGTCTGTATACTGTGCGCCTCACCACCACCAATGGAGTCCGCACCCAGCAGTTGCTCGTTGAATAATCACAGCCAATCAGCATAGAACAAGGGCCCTGTTTCGTTACCTTCGAAACAGGGCCTACTCTATATCCACCCTTCACCACCCATGAAAGCACGTACTACTATTCTGGTCCTGAGCTGCCTTTTGGCCTTCACGGCACTATCTGCGCAGGCCCAGACGCCCAGCTCAGCGCAAGCCACTACGCCCAACGACACAGACCTGAAAACCCGCCGCCTGCCGGCAGTGCAGGTGCGCACGCTGGATGGGAAGCCCATCAGTACGGCCACGCTGCCGGGAGTAGGGCAGGGGAAGCCCGTCATTATTAGTTTCTGGGCTACCTGGTGCAAACCCTGCATTGCCGAGCTAACCAATATTTCGGAACAGTATGCCGATTGGCAGAAGGAAACCGGGGTGCAACTGGTGGCCGTGAGCATCGACGATGCCCGCAATGCTGCCAAGGTCAGCCCTTTCGTGCGGGGCCGGGGCTGGACATACCCCGTTTACCTCGACCAGAACCAGGATCTGAAGCGCGCCCTGAACGTGAACAATGTGCCGCATACCTTCCTGCTGGACGGCCAGGGCAATATCGTGTGGCAGCACAACGCCTATAACGAGGGCGACGAAGCGCATCTGCTGGAGCTGGTACGCAAGCTGAACAAGGGCGAAGCCGTGTCGCAGTAACCGGCACTCCCACAAAGCACAGGACGATTGATGAAACACTTTTACTTGCGGCCTGCCGTGTGGGCCGGCACCGGCCTAGGCTTGTTGCTGGGGCATGGTGCTGCCGCTCAGGGAACCGGCGATGCGCTGGAAGGTGCCCAACTGCACGGCGACTTCCAGACCGATATTCAAACCTACCGGCCCGACTCGCTCATCGGGGCGCCGGAAGTGCCGGAGAAACTGCGCTCCAATACCTTCGCCAACCTGATTCTGACAACCGGGAAATTCTCGGCCGGCGTGCGGTATGAAGCGTATCTGGCGCCTTTACAGGGCTTCGACCCCCGCTACCGGGGCAGTGGCATTCCGTACCGCTACGCCACCTATGATGGCGGCCGCCTCCAGGTGACGGTCGGCAATTTCTACGAACAGTTCGGCAACGGACTGATTTTCAGGGCATACGAGGAGCGCAACCTCGGCATCGACAATTCCATTGACGGCTTGCGGGTGCGCCTGCAGCCGGTGCCGGGCGTGCGCATCACCGGTATGCTAGGGCGCCAACGCTTTTTCTTCGATAAAAGCCCCGCAATTGTGCGTGGCGTCGATGCGGAAGTAACCTTGAACGACCTGCTGCCCGGCCTCGATTCTGCCGCTACGCGCATCACGGTGGGAGGGAGCTTCCTGAGCAAGTACCAGGCTGATGAGGACCCGCAACTGGTTTTGCCTGAAAACGTGGGAGCTGCTGCTGGCCGCGTGAGCGTGAACAACGGCGGATTCAACTTCGCCGCTGAGTACGCCCAGAAAGCCAACGACCCGTCCGTTGTAAACAATTTCATCTACCGCCCTGGCCGCTCCCTGTTGGTCACAACTTCCTATGCCCGCAATGGCATTGGGCTGGTGCTGGCCGCCAAGCGGGTAGATAACATGGACTTCCGGGCCGACCGTGCCGCCACCGGCAATGCGGCCGTGCTCAACTTTCTGCCGGCCCTCACCAAGCAGCACACCTACGCACTGGCGGCCAGCATCTACCCCTATGCCACGCAGCCGCTAGGGGAGATGAGCGGGCAGGCCGAACTGACATACCATATTCCCAAGAGCCCATTGGGAGGAGAATACGGGACGGATGTAAGCGTGAACTTTTCGGCTGTAAACGGTATTGACCGGCGCCTGCTCAACGACGACCTGACGGCCCGCCAAGGGTACGAGTCGGGCTTTCTGAAAGTGGGGGGCGCCGTGTACTACCGCGACTTTAACGTGGAGCTGCACCGGCGCTTCACCCCGAAATGGAAAGCCAATGCCATGTATGCGCGCTTTGTCTACAACAAAGACGTAGTGGAAAACCTGGGCACTGGCTACGGCATCGTCCGTAGCCACATTGGCGTGCTCGATGTGACGCACAAGTTTACGCCGCGCCACAGCCTGCGTGGCGAGCTGCAGGGACTGTTTACGCAGCAGGACAAGGGCTCATGGGCCATGGCCCTGCTGGAATACACCTATTCACCCCACTGGTTCCTGACCGTATTCGACCAGTATAACTATGGCAATTCGCATGAGGAGCAGCGCATTCACTACCTCACCGGGCAGGTTGGGTATGTGGGCGGCACCACGCGTATAGCTATGGGCTACGGCCGGCAGCGGGCTGGTATTGTGTGCGTAGGGGGCGTATGCCGCTACGTACCGGCCTCCAATGGCCTCGCTATTTCCATCACAAGCAGTTTCTAGCAGCGCATGTGTGCCTGCTCAGATGGGGCGGTGCCAATGCTGCCATCGGGTACCGCCGACCATGGCGGCAAATTCTTCGTAAATTCCGCAGCGTCAGGGTACTGGCTGCACGAGTATTGATAGTATGAAACACTCTTTCACTGTTGCGCTACTGCTGGGAGTAGCGGCTTCCGCTGGCCTGAGCCTGTTGCCGGGCTGCGACGTAATCGACCAGCCAGTACCACCACAGGCCACCTTATCGGCGGGGCAGCGCGACACGCTGGCCCTCGACTCGGCGGAAACGGCTCAGCCGGCTCCACTCCTTGTGCAGCGGGCTATGCTGGAAGACTTCACCGGCCAATATTGCGGCAACTGCCCGCGCGCCGGCGTGGTAGTAACGGCCCTCAAGCAGCAGCACGGCGAGCGGCTGGTCGTGCTGGAAGACCACGTAACCGACTATTTCGCCGGCCCTAAAGCCACCGAGCCTAAGTATCAGACCGATTTCCGGGTGCCGGTAGTGAGCCAGGAGCTGGATGATGCCTTCGGGCTGAGCCAGCTGGGCCTGCCGAAAGGAGCGGTTAGCCGTACGCCGCGCGCTGGCACCAGCAGCGCCGTGCTGGACTACGCCGACTGGGGCAACGCCGTGGCAACGCAGCTGGCCCAGACGCCGCAGCAGGAACTACGGCTTACCAAGCTGTATAACCCAGCCAGCCGCCGCCTGCGCCTCAAAGTGAATGCACGCTACCTCACGCCGCAGCCCGGCCGCACATTCCGGCTGGGTATCTATGTGAGCGAGGACAGCCTGCTGGGCTGGCAGAAGGACTACAGCCGCAACCCCGCCGATGTGCCAAACTATGCCCACCGCCATGTGCTACGCAGTGCTTTGCGAGGAACCTTTGGCCAAGTGCTTACGGCCAGTCCCACTACCGGCCAAAGCGTGGCTACCTACCTGACTTACGAACTGCCTACTCAGTGGCAGGATAAGCACTGCGCCATTGTGGCGTTCCTCTCCGATGACGCAACCAAGCAAGTAGTGCAGGTAGCGGAGGTGAAAATCAAATAGCGTACTCACCAGAAAGACCCGGCAGCATAAGCCTTAATAACAAAGAAGCCCCGACTGCGCGAGCAGCCGGGGCTTCTTCGTAGTAGCTATTCCACTTCCGTAGGGCGGCTTTGCACCGATGGCGTGGGCGTCATGCTTGAATGGTCGGCTTTGGGCCGTATTTCGTCGAAATGGTCTTCAAACAGTGTCTGAAGCATACCGTCTTTCAGGCCGATGTCTGGCACAATCATCTGGCTGATGTTGGCCCATTCCATGGCGGAAAGATAGATGTGGCCAGCCGGTACAATCACGTCGGCGCGGTCAGGGTTGAGCATGGCCACGTTCACCCGCTCATCCATGCTCATGCTGGTAAGGTGGTCGAGGACGGTGGCAATGCGACGGCGTGTAACGGGCTTGTCCAGCTGTGGCTGCGCCAGACTATAGAGCTTGTTGATGTTGCCGCCGGTACCAATGGCGCGCGTAACGTGGTAGCGGCGGGCATTTTCCGTGACCCATTCTTCCATGCGCTGCCACAGGCTGTTCTGGGCATCGGTGCTTTTCAGGCCGCTTTCTTCCTGCTGCATGCGCCGGATCGAGCCTATTTCAAACGACTGCGAGGCTACTTTGCGCCGGTCGTGGTAGATGTTGAACTCGGTGCTGCCACCACCCACGTCAATATGCAGGTAGTGCTTCTTGTCTTCAAGCAGGTGCTCGATTACCCGGTTGATGTAGGCTGCCTCATCCTGCCCGTCAATTACCTGCACCGTCATGCCCAGTTCCTGCTTAATCCGGGCCGCCACGGCCTCGCCATTGGTAGCGGTGCGCATGGCCGAGGTAGCGCAGATAAGGTAGTGGTTCGGGGCCACGTCGTGCACTTCCATCAGCAGACGCAGCGCGTGCAGAAACTTGATGAACTTCTCCTGTTTCTTCTCCGAGATAGTGCCTGTGGCGAATACATCTTCGCCCAGGCGCAGCGGATACCGCACATATTCCACCCGTTTCAGCCGATACCGGTCGCCGTAATGGAGCACTGCTGAAATCTGACAACGAACGGCGTTTGAGCCGATATCAATGGCGGCAAGCTTCAGCAGGGGATAATCCATGGGCAGCAGGGTTTACAGAGAAAGTGCAGCAAAGATAGCCGTTTGGCAAAAACCGCCTTCGACGGCCATTAATTAAGTATATCTAATTAATATCTAGTAAATTATATATGTTCAATCAATTCTCAACACATGCTCTCCGACCTAACCTTCCTAGACGCCCCGGCTCCGCTATGGCTGGTGGTGCTGTTCCTGAGTACGATGCTGGTAGCCATTGGCCTATTGCTGCATCTGTGTGACCGGGCAGGGTTGTGGCTGCTGCCGCCGGCCCTTCTCGTATTCTGGTGGCTGCTGCTCCAGGGGTGCTTGTCCTATATGGGCTTCTACATGAACCTGTATGCCCGGCCGCCGCGCCTGCTGCTATTCGGGGTTGGGCCACCCTTGCTGGCACTGGGGATACTGCTGTTCACAAGTTCCGGCCGACGCCTGCTCAACGCCTTTGATCTGGTGGACCTGACGCGCCTGAGCATTGTGCGCATTCCGGTGGAAATATGCCTCTATGGCTTGGCAATTCGGCATTTGGTTCCTGAACTCATGACCTTCGCCGACCGGAATCTGGACCTTGCGGCCGGCCTCACGGCGCCGCTGGCTGCTTACTGGTTCCGGACGAAGCTGATGGGCCGGCGTTTGCTGCTGATATGGCATGTGGGGGCTTTGGCGCTACTGCTGAACGTAGTGGTGCTAGCCGTTTTGAGCATGCCCACACCCTGGCAGCAGCTTAGCTTCGGGCAGCCGAATGTGGCAGTGCTCCATTGGCCATTTGTCTGGCTCCCTACCTTCATTGTGCCATTGGTGCTGTTCTCGCACGTAGCGGCGCTTCGGCAGTTGCTCGTGCCAGTTGTACATACCGCTGCCCCGCCCCAGAGCAGGGGAGGGCAATGGCATCTGGAGCAATGGTTTATTGATCAATCCGGAAACCGAGGCCGAACTGGATTAGGCCGCTTTCTTCGTCCGAGAGCTGATAGGAAACCGACAAGGCTAGCTGATCGGTGACGGGGGCTAGGTAGAAGCCGGCACCATAGCCATCATGCCAGCCCCCCGGCGAGCTGCCTTTGTAGTACACACGGCCTCGGTCGAAGAAGCCAAACAGCCCGTAGGAGAAGGGCAGGAAGTTGTTCTTGACCTGCCCCAGGGCCAGGCGCAGCTCCGAGTTGATGTAGAGGCTGGCGTCGCCGGTGAAGCGGTTGCGGACGTAACCGCGCAGGTTCTCGCGCTGGCCCAGGTAGGCGAATTTGTAGAACGGAATTTCGTCGTCGGGCCCGTAGGTTTTGGCACCGCCGCCCTTCAGCACCAGCGTTACGGGAAAAAGCAGCCGGGCCGTGCCATAGTATTCGGCAAAACCCTGCGAAAGCCCGAAGTTGCTCTTGTCGCGGTTCAGCTGGAAATAGGTGTCGTGCTGGGCGCGCAGCCGCACCCCCCGCCGCGCAAAGCGCTGCCGGTCGCGCAGGTCCAGGTCCAGCAGGGCATTCAAGCCCACCAGGCGCTGGAAGCTGGCATTAGGCACTCCGGTTTCAGGCAGCGGCGCGTTGCCCAGCAACTGGCCCAGGTAGCTGCCGTTGGCATAGTTGGAAGTGTAGTGCTCGTAACCGCCCCCCAGCCGCACCAGGCTGCGCTGAAAGAACACCCGTTCCGTAAATAGCCCCGCGGTGTACCCCTTGTAGCGGGCTTTGTAGAAATTATTGTCGTACAGGTCGTCGTTCTTGGTGGTGTTGTTGCCTAGACCAAAGAAGTTGTAGAACTGGAAGAAGTTGCCGTATTCGGTGCGGGCTCCAACATCCCAGAGGCCAATGGCATGCCGATGGCGCGACGCCAGACTTACCTGAAAATTGCCGTTGCCGGTGCCCTGTATATCAAAGCTGTACAGGTTTTTGTAGCCAGGCTTGCGGAAACCCTGCCGTACAAAATCCACTCCGGCACCTACGCCAAATCCGTCGCTGCTATTGAAAATGACAGTAGCACGCGGGGTATAGCCATTGTATTGGAAGGACTCCTGGTCGTAGCGGTTTACCTCGGGGTTGAGCGAGGTCCGGTTGTCCGACTCTGAACTCAGTTTGAGGTCCGTATCCGGCACATCATACACTTTGGTGAGGGTGCGCAGACCACTCACCCGCGAGTTGTCGGTAATTTTATCCTTGCCGTCGCCACCTATGATGCGCACCAGCACGCTGTTTTTGGCCGTGCCGGTTACCGTGAATACGTCCTTGCCATCGAGGCCGTAGAGGCTGATTTCCTGGGTTTCCTTGGGCTTGAACGTGCGGTCAAACAGCGGGGTGCCTTCCGGCGCATCACCGTCCTTGCCTTTGTCAAACATGCGTACCCGCACAGTGCCGTCGGCTTGGCGGTCTACCTGGAATACTTCGGCCTTGTTGGAGCCGACCACATCTACGCGCTGGGCCAGCAGTAGATAGTAGTCATCCAGCGCTCTGGGTAGCTCCTGAATCCGAGCTTTGAGCTTGCGGTTGAGGTCGTTGCCGGACAGTGGCGTTATTTCGGCGGGCAATTGAGCCGTTGCTTCGTCGATGGCAGCGGGTGTAATGCGGCTCTGCATGTAGTTGCCGATTTCCTGCCAGTTTTCCCGTGTCAGGCTTTGTAATAGGAACCGGTCAAGGTCTTTGGCAGGCCAGTTGAGGCTTTTCAGATCGTGAAATTCAGTCTGAAAATCTTCGATGCTGGGTATAGCCCATTCGCGGTTCGCCAGATAAGTCAGCAGACCGTTCCAAAGCGTAAACGACTGGTCCCGGTCACGCGGGATGGGCTTATAAACGGTGTTTTTCCCTTGCTTGTAACCCGCCCATTTCCAGTTGTCCTCGTGCTTGCCGAAGTCAGCCACCAGCATATCAAAGGCCCGGGCGCGCCCGAAAGCTTCTGCATCAATACGGTTGTCGTGGTCTTTGTAGAGCTGGCGGAAGAAGCTGAACGACCGGCGCACGTCATCGGCACCCCCAAAACCGGGTAGATTGGGCTTAGGGTCGCCGGGACGGTCTTCCAGGGTGCCCAGCAGCCCTGCATATTCCTGCCGGTACGCGCCCAGCGTGTTGTTGTCGGGTAGCACGAACAGGCGCGGGCGAGCATGCAGAATATCGGTCTTGTCGAGCATGGAGCTGATGACCAGCGCCGAATAGGGGTGGGCGGTGGGCGTGATGTCTCGCAGTACATCGGCGGCCACGGAGTTGCGCAGTTCCGGCGGCAGAATCTTGGTTACGTCCTTGTCTACGGATCGAAAAACGTATTCCGACGAATCGGCCGCAATCAGCTTGAGCGACGTAGTCTGGCGGCCGCCACCCCGCCCGAACACACGCAGGCCGCCTTTTTCGGTCGCCAAATTCAGCGTACGAACCTGCACGGGTTGGGTCCAGGAAGTGCGGTACCCTTCGCCCAGAAAAAACTTAGCGGAGCCGGACCCTGCATACTGCTTGCCAGCGGCCAAGGTTTGCGTAGGCTGAAACGGCGCATCCGGCTTGAGTTCAGCCACGCCTTTGGGTGCTGTTGGGCACTCGGGAATGAAGCTGTTTACCGGCACATTGGGTAGGCGTGGCTCCTGGCACGCCGACTGAAATAGCACGGCGTTGTACGCTTCTTTGGTAGTTGTGCCTGCCGCATCAAAAGCATAGAAATATGCCTTTACGGTGCCATCAGTGTAGTATTCGAGCTTAGAAAATCCTTCTTCGGATTTGCTGTACTGCGAAGTTCCTGCAGCTCCTACGTGCTGCTTTTCGGCAAAAGACCCGGATATGAGGTGGTAATTGTCTTCAAAGCGCGTAAGCTGCAGGCTGTAGTCGTGGGAAGCGGCATACACCGCTCCGGGGTGGTCTTTCAGGGTGCCCAGCAACTCCTTCCGAAACCCCTGATAGGCGGGATTAGCCAAGTCGCGCGGAGTGCCTACGTTCTGGCGGTAAGCGGCATACACGGAGCCAACTACCGGCGGCAACAAATGGCGGCTCAGTGGCTGCTTGCCACCATATACCCCGTTGCTGATAACGGGCTGGTGCCCTACCAGGAGCACATTGCGGCCTTTTGTGTCATCCAGGATATCCTGCAGCTGCTCCCGGAATTCCTGTTGTGTAAGTGTTTTACAGTCGGTATCGGGCGCTTCGGGCCGGTCGTAGGGGTGCGTGAACCATGGTGAGTTAAGCGCGACAAGGCGGACCGTCGGGGCTACGTCAATCACCTCAGGGCCAGGGCAGCCACCGGTTGGAGCAAAGGCATTCTGCCCTGGCAAGCGTTTTTCGATATACTCCTCCAGGCGGCGCACGCGCTTCAGACCATCAGGCCCGGAATTGGCCCAGTCCCGGTCGCCGGGTACAAAATACATTTTGCCATTCGGGAGGCCCTGCAGCAGCGCAATCAGCGCATCGGCACGAGTGGTTTCGTCGGCGCGGCTGGAATCCTGCTTCGTTCCGAGCCCATCATGCCCGACAATGTCGCCGAGGTGAACTACGGTAAATGGGCCAGACTGCTGCTCCAGCGTGCGGCGCAACGTCTGCAGACGAGCGGTAGGCAGGGCCGCAGTGGCCGTGTTTCCGAGTAGATAAACGGTATGAGCCGGGCCCGAAGTGGATTGCGCAAGCGCAGACTGCGCCATTGCCAGACCCAGGGAGGCCAGCAACAAACGACGGTAGAGTAAGTGCATAGGAGGAGTGCTAGACACCCACATACGCAGAATCAGAAAAGACGATTTAACCTAAATTTAATTTTACACTTTCCAGCTTTTCGTCGCGTGGAAGCAGAGGTGGTTCGGTCAGTTAGCACCCTGCAAATAGCCACTGCAACCAAGCAGGGCAGGCCTGCTCAGAGTGCTTCACTTTCAGGTACCTGTTACAGCCCATTTGCTCCGGAACTCCTGAATCTGGTAGAAGGTACTGGAATGGGCTGGAAGCTAAAAAAGCAGCAACCAGAATATGCAGGAACGGCTCAGGCGTTGCGTATAAGCTCGGCGGCTACGCGGGGCACACCAGTGCTGGCTGGTTCCAGCACGAAATGCAGATTCCGCCGGGCCGAGACGGGAGGCTGTTGCGGGTCAATGATGTAGATGGGACAGTTGCTGGGTACGTAGCTCACCAGCCCTGCCGCTGGATATACCTGCAGCGACGTGCCGATTACCAGAAAAACGTCTGCTTTGGCAGCTTCTTCCATGGCTTGCTCCATCATCGGTACTGCTTCGCCAAACCACACAATGTTAGGCCGCAGTTGGTGGCCCTGCTCGCACAGGTCGCCCAACTCAATTCGGTCGGAACTCATCGGATACACCAACTGGTCGAAATAGGAGCTCCGGGATTCAAACAGCTTACCGTGCAGATGTAGAACACGGCTGGAACCTGCCCGCTCGTGCAAATCATCAACGTTCTGCGTCACGACGACGACGTCGAACTCCTGCTCCAGGGCTGCCAGCGCAAGATGTCCGGCGTTAGGCTGAGCCGCCCGGGCTGCTGCGCGCCGCTGGTTGTAGAATTCGAGTACCAACTCGGGGTTGGCGGCCCAGCCCTCGGGAGTAGCTACTTCCTCAATCCGGTGGCCTTCCCATAGGCCGTCAGCACCCCGAAAGGTGGCCAGCCCGCTTTCGGCGCTGATGCCCGCTCCGGTAAGCGCCACAAGTTTCTTCTTCATATGCTGCAGTCGGTTGGGTTAAGAAATGCGCCGTTTACTTCTTACAAGTAAGTAAGGTCTCAGCAAAAGCCGAGCTTCAGAACCGCTTCAGCTCTTCCCGTGCAAAAGTCCACTCCGGCGTGCTGAAGCGGGCTTCCTGCGGATTTACGGCAAACCACGCCCCTAAGGTCGCGTCGCCCCAGACATTGCGGAGCACATGCATCTGCTGGGCTGGCATGTAGCTTTGGGCCAGGAGCACGTAGCGGCGCCCGGTGCCCAGCTGCTCGGCTACATCCAGCACCAGCACGGCGTGGCCCGGCGAGCCACCGCGAATCAATACGTCGCCGGGTTGCACATCTGCTAAGGGCACAGGGTTCAGCTCCCGGCTGAGGGAAAGGGTGCCGGCATACGTAAAAATCTGGTCGAGGTAACGGCGGAACACCGTGTGCGTTGGGCGCTCCGCCGGCCGGGGAGCGGGTAGCACCTCATCCCCACTCACCCGAAACCCTTTGCCACCGTACCAATCGGCAAAGGCAATGTCGTGGCCGCTGGTCAGATGAAAGTGTACCTGCGCCGGATCCTGCGCAAACAGATATTCTCCCCGCAGCCGGATTACGGCATCGGCACACTGCTGCAAATCCCGGCTTCCTACATCAATATTGAGCACGGCCGCATGTACGTTTTGCGGGTCTTTCAGCTGGCCATTGAAAAGCTTTACAGGCGTACCGGACGGCAGCAGTGGCAGGTACCGCAACCACTGGCCAAATGAGCCGGGGGTTACTGCTACGCGCGCACAACCACGTGGGGGCGCAAACCGGGAAGCCAGGTTTTGTTTCGGATTGTATGTCCCAGGAGCCAGCCAGGAATACCCTTTAGCCACGTCTGTAGGAGGAGCTGCGTCAGGGGGAGAAGTAGCGGGCGGCGCTAAAACTGAATCGGCGGGGGATGACTCCGTTTGGCCACAAGCCAATACTACGGACGCAAACACGGGGAGCAGAATACGGAATGACATAGAGCAGGAAGCCTCTGATAACACAAATGCCGCAACCGGCAGGGCTTCTATAACGACCTTCTGCTATATTCTTGCGTGCTGCTAGGTTGAAGCAAGAAAGAAATTTCTGCTATGCAGCAAATCCGTGAATAAACGCCATCAAAAAGGCCCGCCGGAATTACCGGCAGGCCTTTTTGATGGGGTGAAAAAACACGCTACTTCGATTTGGCAGTAGCTTTCTTCGCGGTAGTGCCAGCGGCTTTTTTAGCGGCTGGCTTCTTGGCAGCCGGCTTTTTAGCAGCAGCTTTCTTAGCGGGCTTGTCGGCGGCATCTTTAGGGTCAGCCGCCGGCGCTTTCTTGGCAAAACGGCCTCCTTTGGCCGGCTTGTCCGGAGTAGCGTCGGCCAGTTCCAGGCAACGCTCGAGTGTGAGGTCGGCGGGCTCTTCACCTTTCGGAATCTTCACGTTTTTCTTGCCCACCACGATGTAGGGGCCAAACCGCCCGTTCAGCACCTGCACATCCTCCCGGTCAGGAAACGCCTTAATAAGCCGCTCTGCATCCGTCTTGCGCTTGGCCTCAATCAGGTCGATTCCTTCCTGCGCCGTAATAGTATGCGGGTCCTGCTCCTTGGTAAGCGAGTAAAACTTGCTGTCGTGGCGGATGTAAGGGCCAAACCGGCCCAGTGCTGCCGTCATCGACTTATCCTCAAACTCGCCCACGATGCGCGGCAGCTTAAACAGCTCCAGTGCCTCTTCCAGCGTGATATTCTCGATAAACTGGCCCTTGCGCAAGCTTGCGTACACGGCCTTCTCATCCTCAGGCGCGCCTTCCTTGGGCTCAATCTGCACATACGGCCCGAAACGGCCGAGCCGGGCCGTCAGCTTCTGCCCGGTTTCCGGATGAACACCAATTTCCCGGTTGCTGCCGAGCGTATTACGCTCAATGTCCTTGCCGCGCTCCACCGTTTCGTGGAAGGTGCCATAGAAGCCGGCCAGCATGTCGGTCCACAGCTCCTCCCCATCGGCAATCCGGTCAAACTCGCCTTCCACTTTCGCCGTGAACTGGTAGTCCACAATCACCGGGAAGTGCTCCACCAGAAAGTCGTTGACTACCATGGCCGTATCCGTCGGGAACAGCTTGGCTTTGTCGGCGCCGTAGGTTTCCGTTTTTACCTCGGTTTTTACTTCGCTGCCGTCCAGCGTCAGGACATGGAATTTTCGCTCCTTGCCTTCACGGGTATCTTTCTCAACATAACCCCGCTTCTGGATAGTGCTGATGGTGGGGGCGTACGTGGAAGGCCGGCCGATGCCCATTTCCTCCAGCTTCTTCACCAGCGAAGCTTCCGTGTAGCGTGCGGCTGGGGCAGCATAGCGCTCCACGGCCCGCAACAGCTGTAGCGGCAACTGCTGGCCCACCGTGAGTGGCGGCAGCCCGCGGGAGAACGACGATTCCTGGCTGGCCTCATCGTCCTGGGTTTCTTCGTCCTTGCTCTCGGCATACGCTTTCAGAAAACCCTCAAACGTGATAACCTCCCCGGTAGCCGTGAGCATGGTGCCGGGCTGGGTGCTGATGCCAATGGTGGCTACCGTGCGCTCAATCTGGGCGTCCGCCATTTGCGAGGCCATAGCCCGCTTCCGGATCAGGTCGTAGAGGCGCTGCTCCTGCGAGTCGGAGCCGGCTTTTACCAGCGCAAAATCAGTAGGCCGAATGGCTTCGTGGGCTTCCTGCGCCGACGCCGATTTGGTTTTGTAAATCCGGGTCTGGGCGTATTCAGGGCCGTAAGCGCGGCTGATTTCTTCCTGAGCGGCCGTCAGTGCATCCTGCGAGAGGTTCACCGAGTCGGTACGCATGTAGGAGATTTTGCCGGCTTCATACAGCTTCTGGGCCACGCTCATGGTCTGCGCTACCGAGAAGCCCAGCTTGCGTGAGGCCTCTTGCTGTAGGGTAGAGGTAGTGAAGGGTGGCGCGGGACTGCGCTTGCCCGGCTTTTTCTCCAGGTTTTCAATGCGGTAGTCGGCACCCACGCAGCGGGCCAGGAACGCCTCCGCCTCTTCACGGGTCTTGTAGCGCGTCGGCAGGTCGGCCTCCAGCACGGCCCCTTTGCCGGCATCGAAGCGTGCCGTCACACGGTATGCCGACGATACTTTGAACTGGTTGATTTCCCGCTCCCGCTCTACTACCAGGCGCACAGCCACCGACTGCACGCGGCCTGCCGAAAGCCCGGTCTTTACTTTCTTCCACAGCACCGGGCTCAACTCAAAGCCCACCAGCCGGTCGAGCACGCGGCGGGCCTGCTGGGCATTCACCAAGTTCAGGTCAATTTCCCGCGGGTTTTCAATGGCCGCCAGGATGGCATTCTTCGTGATTTCGCGAAACACGATGCGGCGCGTCTTGCCGCCACCGGTCAGGTTAAGCGTTTCGGCCAGATGCCAGGAAATGGCTTCTCCCTCCCGGTCATCGTCACTCGCCAGCCACACCGTTTCGGCTTCCTTCGCCAGTTTCTTGAGCTGGTTGATGATTTCGCGCTTATCCGCCGACACCACATACGTCGGCTTGAAGCCATTGGCAATGTCGATGGCGTTATTATCCTTGGGCAGGTCACGGACGTGGCCGAAGGATGACTTAACGACGAAGTCCTTCCCCAGATAGCCTTCGATGGTTTTGGCTTTCGCGGGGGATTCGACGATGACTAGATTTTTGACCATGAGGGAAGCGTAGAGGCGGGAATGGGAGGCTGACAGTAGGCGGTTTCCTATAGAAAACGCGGCAGCGGGCAGGAAGTTGAATTTTGCCGCAAAGATGCTGGAATAATCCGGCAACCGGACGCCCTGCGCTATAATGCCGGAACCGGCCGCGGGGTTGGGGCGTGTGGGGGCAACAGCGAAATAACCGCAACTGGTTCACCGAAAGCAGATTCCACACTTTCTGCAGATCTTGAAGAATCATTCGCTTTGAACTAGGCGTATTCGCTACCTTTGCCTAGTTGGGCAGAGGCGGTTTTGCGTCTTCTGCACCTCCTTTGCCCTTCCCGCACGTCCCGCTACTCCTTGCTTTTTATGGCATCAGGTAAGACTTCTCCAACCACCCGTCGTTCGGCTGCCACCAATCCGGCCGATACTAGTTCCGCAGGCACTACTTCCGCCGCCGTCGTAAGCGCCAAGGGCAAAGCCTTGGATGTGGACGATGATACCGTCGGGGATATCACGCGCCGCAGCGGTAGTGCCAAAGGCTCGAACGTACGCAGCAGCGGAGCCCTGGAAAATGCCGACTACATCAACGAGCAGCTCAACCGGGTGCTCTACGCTCTCGACGCCTTTAAGAAGGGAGACGTATCGGTGCGCCTGACCAAGCAGAACAACGACATCTTCGCCGAAATAGCCGAAGCCTACAATTCCATGGTGGAAATGATTGGCGGGGTAGGCGGCGAGGTGTCGCGCATCTCGAAGGTAGCCGGGGTAGAAGGCAACCTGAAAGCCCGTGCTTCCGCCGACAACGCCGCCGGTTTCTGGCGCGACATGATCAACAACATCAACGGCCTCGTGGATAGCATTGCCGTGCCGGTGTTGGAAGTGGGCAAAGTGCTCAAGAACATCAGCAAAGGCAATCTGGACGAAACCTTCCAGATTCCGGTTTCCGGCGACTTCAAGGTGATGGCTGAAACCATCAACAAGACCATCGACAACCTCAACCTGTTCGCCGGCGAAGTAACCCGCGTGGCACAGGAAGTAGGCACCGAAGGCAAGCTCGGCGGCCAGGCCAGCGTACCGAACGTGGGCGGCATCTGGAAAGACCTGACGGACAACGTAAACTACATGGCCTCGAACCTGACTTCTCAGGTGCGGGATATTGCCAACGTGGCCACGGCCGTAGCCAAGGGCGACCTGACCCAGAAGATTACCGTTGATGTAAAGGGCGAGCTGCTGCAGTTGAAGCAGAACCTGAACCAGATGGTGGACTCGCTCAACCTGTTTGCCGGCGAAGTAACCCGCGTGGCGCAGGAAGTGGGCACCGAAGGTAAACTCGGCGGCCAGGCACTGGTGCCCAACGTATCGGGCATCTGGAAAGACCTGACCGACAACGTAAATAACATGGCCTCGAACCTGACCTTGCAGGTACGAGACATTGCCAACGTAGCTACCGCCGTAGCCAAAGGCGACTTGTCGCAGAAAATTACGGTAGACGTGAAAGGCGAGCTGCTGCAGTTGAAGCAGAACCTGAACCAGATGGTGGACTCGCTCAACCTGTTTGCCGGCGAAGTAACCCGTGTGGCGCAGGAAGTGGGCACCGAAGGCCGTCTGGGCGGCCAAGCCAGCGTTCCGAACGTGGCCGGCGTATGGAAGGAGCTGACCGACAACGTAAATAACATGGCCTCGAACCTGACCTTGCAGGTACGAGACATTGCCAACGTAGCTACCGCCGTAGCCAAAGGCGACTTGTCGCAGAAAATTACGGTAGACGTGAAAGGCGAGCTGCTGCAGTTGAAGCAGAACCTGAACCAGATGGTGGACTCGCTCAACCTGTTCGCCGGCGAAGTAACCCGCGTGGCACTGGAGGTAGGCACCGAAGGCAAGCTTGGCGGCCAGGCCGACGTACCGAACGTGGCCGGTGTGTGGAAGGAGCTGACCGACAACGTAAACTACATGGCCTCGAACCTGACCTTGCAGGTGCGAGACATTGCCAACGTAGCCACGGCCGTAGCCCGCGGTGACCTGAGCCAGAAGATGACCGTGGATGTAAAAGGAGAAATCCTGGAGCTGAAGAACATCCTCAACCAGATGGTGGACTCGCTCAACATCTTCGGCGACGAAGTAACCCGCGTGGCCCGCGAAGTAGGTACCGAAGGCAAGCTCGGCGGCCAAGCCAGCGTACCCCGCGTATCGGGTACCTGGAAAGACCTGACGGACAACGTAAACTACATGGCCTCGAACCTGACTTCTCAGGTACGGGACATTGCCAACGTAGCCAGCGCGGTAGCCAAAGGCGACCTGACCCAGAAGATGACGGTGGATGTGAAAGGCGAGATTCTCGACCTGAAAAACATCCTCAACCAGATGGTGGACTCGCTCAACATCTTCGCCGGCGAAGTAACCCGCGTGGCCCGCGAAGTAGGTACCGAGGGTATCCTGGGCGGCCAGGCATCGGTGCCGAATGTGAGCGGTACTTGGAAGGACCTCACTGACAACGTAAACACGATGGCCTCGAACCTGACCTCTCAGGTACGGGACATTGCCAACGTAGCTACGGCTGTAGCGAAAGGTGACTTGTCGCAGAAAGTGACTGTGAATGTGCGTGGTGAGCTGCTGCAGTTGAAGGAAAACCTCAACCAGATGGTGGACTCGCTCAACACCTTCGGCGACGAAGTAACCCGCGTGGCCCGCGAGGTAGGCACCGAGGGCAAGCTCGGCGGCCAGGCCGACGTACCGAACGTACGCGGCACCTGGAAAGACCTCACCGACAACGTAAACTTCATGGCCGCCTCGCTCACCAGCCAGGTGCGCGACATTGCCAACGTAACCACCGCCGTAGCCCGCGGCGACCTGAGCCAGAAGGTATCGGTAGATGTAAAAGGCGAGCTGCTCGACCTGAAAGACAACATCAACCGGATGGTGGACTCGCTCAACATCTTCGCCGGCGAAGTAACCCGCGTAGCGCAGGAAGTAGGCACCGAAGGTAAACTGGGTGGCCAGGCCGAAGTTCCGAACGTAACCGGCGTATGGAAGGACCTGACCGACAACGTAAACACGCTGGCGGCCAACCTCACCACACAGGTACGAGGCATTGTGAAGGTAGTAACCGGCGTATCGCAGGGTGACCTGACCCAGAAGCTGACGCTGGACGCCAAAGGCGAGGTAGCCGAGCTAGCCGACACCATCAACCGCATGGTGGACGACCTGAACCGACTGGCGCAGGAAGTAAGCCGCGTGGCCAAAGTGGCCGGTGTGGAAGGCAAGCTGACCGAACGCGCCACGGTAGGCGGCGTGAGCGGCTCGTGGAAGGAAATCGTGGATACGCTCAACGACCTGCTCGAATCCATTGCCTCGCCGGTACTGGAAGTGAGCCGCGTGGTACGGGCCATTTCTGAAGGCGACCTGACGCAGCAGGTTGAAATCCAGACGGCTGGCGACATCAAGTCGATGGCTGACGCGCTGAACCTCGCCGTGGATACGCTGAACGACCTGCTGGCGGAAATCAACGATTCGTCGCAGGTAGTGGGTACGTCGTCGGAAGAAATGGCGGCGAAAGGGCAGGAGATGAGCCGGGTAACGGTTGACGTGGCCCTGGCCATGCAGCAGATGGCCGAAGGCGCGCAGAACCAAGCCCTCAAGACCGACCAGGCTTTCAAGCTAATTGAAGAAATCATGCAGGCCACCAAGGAAACGGCCGGCAAAGCCGATATCGGTATTAAGGCAGCTATCCTGGGTGAGCAAACCTCGCAGCTCGGTCTGAAAACCGTAGCGGAAGTGGTAAAGAACATGGAGGAAATTTCGGCGGCGGCAGCCCAGACGGCTAAAACCATCGAAGTTCTTTCGGTTCGCTCCCAAGACATCAGCAAGTCGCTGGGCGTGATTACCGACATTGCCTCGCAAACCAACCTGCTGGCTCTGAACGCCGCCATCGAAGCGGCCCGCGCCGGGGAAGCCGGCCGCGGTTTCGCGGTAGTAGCCGAAGAAATCCGCAAGCTGGCCGAAGGCTCCCGCCGCTCCGCCTCGGAAATCGGGACGCTGGTAGACGACGTTAAGAAAGATACCACGTCGGCCGCAACCGCAATCAGCACCATGGAAGGCCGGGTACTGAAAGGCAAGAACGCTACCTTCGAGGCCAGCTCGGCCTTTAAGAACATTGCCACCAGCTCCGGCGAAACGCTCCGCACCTCCCGCGACATTCTGACGGCTACCGAGGTACAGAAAACGTCTATCGGCGACGTGGTGAAGTACGTGGAAGAAGTGGTAGCCATTGCCGAGCAGACGGCTTCGGGTACGCAGCAGGTAGCCGGCACGGCCAAGCAGCTCTCCACGTCCATGCACGAGCTGACCGTATCGAGCCAGCGCCTCACCGACATTGCCGACGACCTGCAGCTGGGCCTGTCCAACTTCCAGCTGATTGAGTATGTGGAGGATGAGCCAGAGCCGGAACCACTGCCAATGCGCCGGTCAATGCGCCAACAGCCAGCAGCTCCAGTTGCCTCCACTCCGTCTGAGCGAATGGTAGGACGGCGCGCTACAGCCGCTGCTCCCAACACTACTGCTCCAGCTCCGGGTGGGCGCCGTACTAACACGGCCAAACCAACGACGGTCCAGAAGCCAGCTGCCGCCCGCAAAGCAAAAGCCACTCCTGAAGCTACCAAGCCAGAGCGGCGGGTCCGGGCTACGGCCTCCACCGCTTCTGCTAACGGCAATGGCTCGACGCCAACCCCGGCCGCATCGGCTGAGAAGCCAGTGAAAAAGGCCAAGGCCAAAGCCAGTAAATAATTCCAGCAGCTAACCTCCGGAAGGGGCAGGGGCCGACAGCGGAACCCTGCCCTGAAACTGGAATACTCCCGTCGAATGCCTGACGCAGAACTGACCACCGACAAAAAAAATAAGCCGGACACCATCATTCAGTTGATTGTGTTCCGCCTGGGGGAGGAAGAGTATGGGCTGCGCATCGAGCAGGTGAAGGAAGTAACCGTGACGCCCGAAATTGCGCGGATGCCCAAAACCCCGCCTTTCGTGAAGGGCATTGCCAACCTGCGGGGCGACATCATTGCCATCATTGACCTGGAAGAACGGTTCCGGCTCCGGCCTGCTGACGAGGAGTTACCAACCGTTTCCTACACGCTGGCCATTGAAGCTAAGGACTACACCATCGGTATTGTAGTGCGCGAGGTGCCTCAGCCTCTTTCAGTTCCGGTTTCCAGCATTGAAAAAGCCCCAGAGTTCATCCAAGACATTAACATCAACGACAAGTACATTGAGGGAATTGTAAAAATAGATGGCCGCATCATCATTGTGCTGGATATGTTGAAGCTGCTCACTCCTAATGAGATAATGCAGTTACAGCCCCGGTAGCATCTTTGCTGGCTGCTACCCGTACAAGGTCCGGCTTTTGACCTTTTGCCTTCTTTTTCTCTCTGATTTTTGAATTGCCCCTATGAAAAACCGCATCCTCATCGTAGACGACTCCTTCTATATGCGCACGATGCTCAAGAATATGCTCACTGACGCCGGTTACGAGGTGGTAGGTGAGGCCGCTAATGGCCAGCAGGCGCTGGAAATGGCCGCTTCAGCCAAGCCCGACCTCATCACGCTGGACGTAATTCTGCCGGATAACACGGGCCTGGACGTGCTGAAAGGCATTCGCCAGAACGATCCGGACGTGAAAGTGGTCATGTGCAGCGCCGTTGGGCAGGAGGTAATCGTGAATGAAGCACTGGAAAGCGGCGCTTCGGCTTACATCGTGAAGCCATTTTCCGAGGAAAAAGTCCTGGAAATCGTAAGCGGCGCGCTGCAGACGGCAGAATAGCAGCCTCCTCTGGTTTTCTACTTCGTGCTGCCAGCGGGCTGATGCTCTGCTGCCTGTAGCACACAGGTATTCTCTATTTTCTCCGTGCCCGAACGTTCCCTTTCTTTCACCATTCTGCTCGGCAACCTGTCTACGGCTTTGCGGCTGGGGCTGACACGCCTGCTCCAGAGCCAGCCCGACCTAAAAGTGGTCAGTGCCGGCGCGACTGAGCTGCTGGCGGTAGCTCGGCGTCTGCGGCCGGGGTTGGTAATCGTGGGGGAAAGCCAGTTGCGGGATGTAGAGCAGCTTAGCCGCTACACGTCCATACCTGCGCTTCTGTACTGTGAGGGGCAGCCTTTACCTGGAATGCTGCGTGAGGCTGCCCATTGGGGAGTGTTCGACACCATCCGGCCCAATAGCGTGCCAGCGGAATGGAGTGCCGAGGTGCTGCGGAAAGTACGCCGGATTATTCCGCAGAAGTCTGCCAGAGCAGCAGCCAAGCTGGTAACGAAAAGCGCTATTCCGGGTATTTCGCGCGGACTGGTTATTATCGGGGGCTCTACCGGCGGCACTACGGCCGTTGAGCAGTTGGTGCGGGGCCTGCCGGCCTCATTAGCCTACTCTGTTCTGGTGGCGGTGCATCTGCCTGCTTCATTCCTCAATTCTTTCGTGGAGCGGTTGCGCCGGGCCACGTCATTGCCGGTAGTGGCAGGCTGGCCCGGCACCGTGCTGGAGCCCGGCCATATTGTAGTAGCTCCGGGTGGCCGCAACTTATTGGTGAAAGCTGCTACCAACAGTCCGTGGCAGGCATGGCAGACGGAGTACACGGCCGAACCCAGCCCGTCCGGTGATGAGCCATCGGTAGACCTGCTGATGCGTTCAGCAGCCCGCACTATCGGGAGCAACGTGCTGGGCGTAGTGCTGACCGGCCTCGGCCGCGACGGTACGCTGGGAGCACAGGCTATCCGGCAACATGGCGGAATGGTGCTGGTTCAGGATGAAGCCTCCTCCGCGCTGTTTTCTATGCCGCAGTCTGTGATTCAACACGGCTGGGCCAATGCAGTACTGCCGCTGGAGCAACTGGCCGCAGCCATAACGCGCCATACTTCCTTTTTTGCGCTGCCTGTACCAACCGCTCAGGCCGTTGGCTCATTTCCCGTTCGCTCCTTTCAGCTATGAAATCACGCGAACAGGAATACCGCGAAATGTACATGGCCGAGGCGCTGGAAGCCTACGATGCCATGAGCCGCCATATCAGCGAGTTGGAGCGTAATCCGCACGACTCGCAGGCGCTAAATGAGCTGTTTCGGCTCATGCACAATCTGAAATCCAACTCGCGGGCTATGGGCTATACTTCCATCGGGGAAGTGGCGCACCATATGGAAACCATTTTTGGGCTAATCCGAAGCAAGGAGCGCGAATTCAGTGGGAGTTTGGCAGCCGTCCTCTTTACCGGGGTGGACATGATAGGGGCCATGATTCGGGCTGTCGGAGACGACGAAGTAGTTCCTGACAGCAACGTGCTGCTCGACAATCTTGACCGGCTGGTACGTGGAGAAGAGCCCGTGCTGGAAGGCGAGCTGGCCGACGAAGAAGATGCCACCCGGAAGCTGGAGTTATCGGACCTCGTCTACATCCAGATCAAGAAACTCGACCATCTGCTCAACCTGGTAGGCGAATTAATAATTGACCGGGACCGTATCCTGACTCTGAGCCAGGAGATTGGCAATTCGGCTTTGCAAACCTCCGCCGCCCATTTGTTCCGCATCACCGACGAACTGCAGTATTCCGTAATGGATGCCCGGCTCGTAAATGTGGGATCCTTGCTGAACAAGTTTCCGCGGGTGGTCCGCGACGTGGCCAGCGCTGAGCAGAAGCAGGTGGAGCTTACCCTAAGCGGCCAGGATATTCAGATTGACCGCAACATCCTGCAGATTATCACCGATGCGCTGCTGCACCTCGTGCGCAATGCCGTTGCGCACGGCCTCGAAACCCCGGCGGAGCGCGAGAAAGCCGGGAAGCCCGCTCAGGGCCAGCTCACGCTGTCGGCCCAGACCGAGCGCGACGACGTCCTGATTCAGGTGACGGATGATGGACGGGGAATCGATGTGGAGAGTGTGCGCCGCAAAGCGGTGGAGCGCGGGCTGGTAGGCAAAGAGGCCGCCCGCCAACTCGACGACAAGGCTGTGCGGGCCTTCCTGTTCGAACCGGGCTTCTCGATGGCAAAAGAAGTAACCGAAATTTCGGGCCGTGGGGTAGGGCTGGACGTGGTAAAGCTGGCCATCGACTCGTTGGGTGGGCAATTGCGCGTCGACTCAGTCTTGGGCCAGGGCACCACGTTCACGCTGGTGCTGCCGACTTCCATTGCTGTGAAGGGGGCACTGCTTTTCGAGTTGGACGAACGTAGCTATGCCATTCCGCTGATGCACACTGACTCGGTAGTGTCGTTGTGGCCCGACGACCTGCATGTGGTGGGGGGGCTGCTGATGGCCGAAGTACAGGGCGAAAATGTGCCGGTTGTGAGCCTGCGCCGTCTGCTGCAAAATGGCGACGAGCCATTGCAACCGGCTACTCGTGCCGAGGTACAGGGCCGTCAGGACATCATCATCGTGAACTACAATAACCGTAAGCTGGGCCTGATTGTCGACCGGTTTCTGCGCCAGCAGAACATCGTCATCAAGCCAATGACCAAACCGCTTGACACCATTGAATTGTTCGGTGGAGTTACCTTGCTCGGAAGTGGGCAGGTGTGCCTCGTACTGGATGTTCCTGCTTTAACTCGACTGTTTCTAGCCCGACGGCTATGAAAATGCGTACTGCTGATTCCGGACTAGTTGTTTCCAGCGACCTTCGGCCAACTGATTGAAATATATGGACTTGCACATGACAGAACTGGAGCGAGACGTCGTCCGTGAAATTCTGAACATAGGACTGGCCCGCGCCGCCGATTCGTTTGCGGTAATTGCCCAGGAGAAAGTATTGCTGGAAGTTCCCAGCCTTGATCTGATGCCCGGCAACGGGATATTGGACATGGTGCGTGAAATTCAGCAGACCAACGTCGCTATTCAGTCCGACATCCGGGGTGAGTTTAATGGCACAACGCTGATGTTCTTCTCGGGGCAACATATCCAGCGTTTGTCGCGGGTATGCCTGCGGATGGATACCCCAGCGTCTACGGCTATTGACGAGATGCAGGAATCCTTGTTGCTGGAAATCAGCAACATCATCACGGGAGCCTTAGTCACGCAGTTGGCCAATATTCTGAAGGCAAAAATCTACGGCGCCCCCCCCACGGCACCGCGTGGCGACATTGCCAACTCGCTGCACAACTTGCTGGATGCTCAGCCCCAGGTCCAACCCCTGATATTCAGCGTCATTACGCAGTTTTCTGATAAGGAAAATTCAGTAGAGCTGCCGCTAATGCTGTTCTTTGACCGGCCGACTTTCGAGAAAATCCTCGAGATTATCCGGACGTATGACTTCTTCGGCGGTACTGCGAATTAGCTGCACCGATCTGTACTTTTCCTGATAACCACTCCTAAGTCCGGCTTACCGCTCTTATGGAGTGGTTATTTATTTTCGCACGTCTGTTTCCTTTTCCTACTACTTCTATGGCTAACACCACGTCCTCCAGCTTGGAGAAAAAATTAGCTGCTTTCGACCCCAATGCTCTGGGTGACACCCAGGGCGGCGTATATGGGTTGCCTTTCACGGTCGAAGAAGCGCAAGTCGTAATAGTGCCTGTGCCGTGGGAAGTGACCGTGTCGTACCGCGCCGGTACTGCTGAAGGTCCTGCGGCCATTCGTGACGCCTCGCTACAAGTCGATCTGTTCGACCCTGACCTGCCCGATGCCTGGCGCATGGGCTTGGCTATGGAGGAGCCCGATGAAAAAACGGCCGATGAAAGCCGGGAGCTTCGCCCTCTGGCCGAAGACTACATAGGCTGGCTAGAGGAAGGCGAGCCGGAAGAAAGTCACGCGAAGTTCTCGACGGCTCCTGTCCATATCAACCAGCGTGGAGAAGCGTTGGTAAAGTATCTGAAAAAGAAAACGGGGGCCTACCTCGACGCCGGCAAAGGCGTGGTCTTGCTCGGCGGTGACCACAGCACCCCGCTGGGCTATCTGCATGCCCTGGCCGAGCGTCATGAGGAATTCGGAATTCTGCAGATTGATGCCCATTGCGACCTGCGCCCTGCCTACGAGGGGTTCGAATTTTCGCACGCTTCTATCATGTACAACGCCCTGAAACTACCGCAGGTTAAAAAGCTGGTGCAGGTGGGCATCCGCGACCTGTGCCAGCAGGAAGCCGAAATGGTGGAGCAGAGCAAGGGCCGCATCACCATGTTCCACAACCGGTTCCTGAGCGACGAGCGGTTTGCCAAGAAGTCCTGGAAGAAGGTCTGCGGCAAAATCATTGCCCAGCTGCCGCAGAAAGTGTACCTGAGCTTTGATATTGATGGGTTGGACCCCAAACTGTGCCCCGGTACTGGTACGCCCGTACCCGGTGGTCTGGAGTTTGAAGAAGCACTCTACCTCATCCGCTCTGTGGTGCGTTCGGGCCGCACCATCATTGGCTGCGACCTGAACGAGGTGGCTCCCGGCGACACGGAATGGAATGCTATAGTGGGTGCCCGGCTGCTCTACAATATGGCCAACTGGATGGGAGTATCCCAGGGGCTTCTTCAGGACCGGGGCGCAGAAAAGTAACAGGCTGAGTGAAAGGACGAGTTTAGGAAAGAATTCGTGAAACCCTATCTTTCTGCGCGCTGGCCTCGTACACCGGCCAAAATCGTCCTCTGTTCCCTGTTTTCACACTTCAGCTACCTGCTCCTATGGTTGGTTTCATTGTTAAATTTCTGCTCTCTGCCATCATCACCTTTGTGCTGGCGAAATTCCTGCCTGGCTCCCATATCGACGGGTTTGGGGCGGCTATCATGCTGGTGATTGTGCTGGCAGTCCTGAATGCCATCCTCAAGCCTATTCTGAAACTGTTCGGTTTCCCGATTACGGTTCTGACGCTGGGCCTGTTTCTGCTGGTTATCAATGCGGTTATCGTCATGATTGCCGACTATCTGATTCCTGGCTTCAAGCTGGATGGATTCCTCTCGGCGCTGTTGTTTAGCGTCGTGCTTTCCGTCGTAACGTCCATCGTGGATATGGTTGTAGACTAAGCCTAAAGCGCTGCTACAGTATAGAAAAGGCCCGGCTCTCATCTGGAGAGCCGGGCCTTTTTGTGCAATAGAAACAGGTTTTAGAGGCGACGAATCTGAGCCCCCAGCGCGTTCAGACGCTTGTCGATGTACTGATAGCCGCGGTCAATCTGCTCCACGTTCTCAATCACGCTGCGGCCTTCGGCTGACAGCGCCGCAATCAGCAGCGCAACCCCCGCCCGAATATCAGGCGACGTCATGGTGATGCCGTGCAGCTGCTTCTGCTGGTCGAGGCCGATAACGGTGGCGCGGTGTGGGTCGCAGAGAATTACCTGGGCCCCCATATCGATGAGTTTATCGACGAAGAACAGACGCGACTCAAACATCTTCTGATGGATCAGCACCGTGCCTTTGGCCTGGGTGGCTACCACCAGCACAATGCTGAGCAGGTCAGGTGTGAAGCCCGGCCAGGTGTGGTCGGAAACCGTCAGAATGGAGCCGTCTAGGTACGTAGCAATTTCGTAGTGCTCCTGGGCGGGGATATGAATGTCGTCGCCGCGGAATTCCATCTGAATGCCCAGCTTGCGGAACGTATCCGGAATCAGGCCCAGCTCCGCAATCTGACAATCCTTAATGGTGATTTCCGAACCTGTCATGGCTGCCAGGCCGATAAAGGAGCCGATTTCAATCATGTCGGGCAGCATGCGGTGCTCAGTGCCGCCCAGCTCCGTAACACCCTCAATGGTCAGCAGGTTAGAGCCGATACCGTTGATTTTTGCACCCATGCGCACCAGCATTTTGCAGAGCTGCTGCAGATATGGCTCGCACGCGGCGTTGTAGATAGTAGTAGTGCCTTTCGCCAGCACGGCGGCCATCACAATATTGGCAGTGCCCGTCACGGAGGCTTCGTCCAGCATCATATAGGCGCCGGTCAGGCCATTTTCTGCCTTAATGCGGTAGAAGTCCAGGCCTTCCAGGGTGAGCTTGCCCCCGAGCTTCTCAAGGCCCAAAAAGTGGGTGTCCATCGGCCGGCGCCCGATTTTGTCGCCGCCGGGCTTGGGCAGTTGGCAGCGTCCGAAACGGGCCAGCATCGGGCCCAGAATCATGACGGACCCGCGAAGGGCCCGACCCTGTTCCACGAACTCCGGCGTATCGAGGTAGTCGAGGTTTACAGCATCAGCTTGGAACAGATACGTGTCTGAAGCTAGCTTCCCCACTTTCACGCCCATGTCGCGCAACAGCTCAATCAGCTTGTTGACGTCGCGGATGTCGGGAATATTGGAGATGGTAACCGGTTCAGAGGTCAGCAGAACCGCACACAGAATCTGGAGCGCTTCGTTTTTGGCGCCCTGGGGCACGATTTCACCTTTCAGCGGATGTCCGCCAAGTACTTCAAATGAGGCCATGAGAGAGGAGTTAGAAGTGGAGAGCTAAAAGGTCTGCCGGGCATTTGGTGCAGGCAGATCTGCTTCCTGCTTCTGTCTTCAAAAAATTACTGCGGAGGTTGTTGTGGTTCCTGACGGCCTTTTTTACCGCCCCGGCGCTGTTTATCGCGCCGGTTGCCATTGCCGCCACCGCTACGCCGGCCTTCGCGCTCCTGGCGGGGCTGTGGCACAATGAATGGCGTCGGGCGCCCGGCGGCTGCCGAAGCAGGTGCGGCTGCCATTTCGAACAGGCCCTGTGCCTCCACCTGCGCCGGATCCAGCGTGAGCTGGCCCCCCGAAAGGTCTTTCAGGTGCTTGAGAATGGTAGCGTCCTTGGCGTTTTCCTTGTTGTGAGAACGGTACAGGAATTTCATGGTGCGGCCGATGGTGATGGTGGCCTGCTCACGTTCCGTGGGGTCTTCCATCGTCAGCGCCTTCTCCACCATGAGTTCCACACCACGGCCATAGGCACGTAGTTTCAACGTTTTCTCGGGGTAGGGCAGAGGCTTTGGGTGCTGGTGCAGCTGGCTGAGTCCTTTCAACTCAAAAGGTGCGTCCACGTCCAGGTCCTCATCGGCCATTTCGTAGAGGTGGTTCCAGACTTTCTCCTGCGAGTTGGGCTGGTCGCGCAGGGTGGGCTGCAGCCGGAAAATGAGCTGCACAATCTGCGTGGCGCGGCGCGTACGTTCGGCCTTATCCTCGATGTCGCGCAGGCCCTGCACCAGTTGGAAGGTGCTTTGGCCGTACTCGCGTTGCAGGAGCTCGTGTTTATGTAAGATGGGAAGGGGCATTCAGAGAAGAGTTGGGCCGGCAGCGGCCGGCACTTGTGCAATAATTAGGATGGTTGGTGCGGACCGGACGAAAAGCAGCGGAAGCCTAGAAAAAGTGCCTGGCTGTGTTTCTCCGGCCGAAACCGCAAGCTGAGCGTTAGCCCAGTACGCGCAATTTCGCAAAACTCAGCAACAACGTCTTCTCGCCGACTTCTTCGAAATTGATAATGGCCTTGGTGGAGCCCGAAACGGTTTCCAGCTTGGTTACTTCGCCGAAGCCGAACTTCGGATGCTCCACGCGCTGCCCGGTTTGCAGGTTGCTGGTATCAGAAGGCTTAAAATCGGCGGGAGCTACGTATTTAGTGGCTGCTGTTTTACGCGGTGCGGCCGGAATGAGGTTGCTGCGCCGCTCAAATACATGTCCAAACGGCGACTCGCCCGGCCCGGCACGGTCGGGCCCCGGCCCCGCCGAATACTTGAAATCAACGTACTGCGGGTCGATTTCGTCGAGAAAACGGCTTTTCTCGCAGCTGCGCAGGTTGCCCCACTGATAGCGGGAGGTGGCGTAGCTGAGGGTTAGCTTCTTTTCGGCCCGCGTAATGGCCACGTAGAACAGGCGGCGCTCCTCCTCCAGGTCGGCCCGGGAGGTTATCATCATCTGGCTCGGGAAGAGGTTTTCCTCCATGCCTACGATGTAGACGTTGCGGAATTCCAGCCCCTTGGCCGAGTGAATGGTCATCATGGTCACCTGCTCGCCTTCGGCCTGCGCGTCTTTGGTGTCGGCGTCCGTTACCAGGGCAATGTCCTGCAGGAAGGCACCCAGCGTCTTTTCCTCGCGCTCCGGGTCTTCCACGAAGGCCTTAATACCGTTGAGCAGTTCCTGAATGTTCTCGTAGCGCGAGAGGCCCTCAATGCTTTTATCAGCATACAACTCCTCAATCATGCCCGAGTTCTTGGCAATGAACTTGGCCGCTTCAAACGCGTCGTCTTTCGCTGCTATAGCCGTGTAGGCCTTGATTTTCTCGGCGAAGTCTACAATCGGGTTGGCCGCGCGGGCCGGCAGAAACTGGTCGGCGTTGGCTACCACTTCCCAAATGGTGTGGTTAGCTTCCTCGGCCGCGCCGATGAGCTTGGCAATGGTCGTGTCGCCGATGCCGCGCTTGGGGTAGTTGATGACCCGGCGCAGGGCCTGCTCGTCGTTGGGGTTCACCGTGAGGCGCAGGTAGGCCACCAGATCCTTGATTTCCTTGCGCTGGTAGAAGCTCAGGCCGCCTACAATCTTGTACTTGATGTTGAGCTTGCGCAGGGATTCTTCCATGGCGCGGCTCTGGGCGTTGGTGCGGTACAGGATGGCAAAATCATCGTACGACAGATGCTGGTTCATCTTGTCCTCGTAGATGCTCTGGGCCACCAGCTTACCTTCCTCGTTGTCGGAGGCCGCCTTTAGCACTTCAATCAGCGGGCCTTCCTCGTTGTCGGAGAAAACGTCTTTGCGCAGCTGGGCCTGGTTGTTCTTGATGACGGAGTTGGCCGCCTTCACGATAATCTGGGTGGAGCGGTAGTTTTGCTCCAGCTTGAACACCTGCAGCTCCGGGTAGTCTTTCTCGAAGTTGAGAATGTTTTGAATATCAGCACCCCGAAAGGCGTAAATGCTTTGTGCGTCGTCGCCTACCACGCAGATGTTGCGCTCCTTGGCAGCCAGCTTGCGCGCAATCAGGTACTGCGAGTAGTTGGTGTCCTGGTACTCGTCTACCATCACAAACTTGAAGATGTTCTGATACTTGTTCAGCACATCCGGATGCTCCTTGAACAGCACGTTGGTCTGGTAGAGCAGGTCGTCGAAGTCCATAGCACCCGCCTTGAAGCAGCGGTTGGCGTACTGCTGGTAAATTACGCCCAGCTTGGGCCGCAGCGCCGCCTCATCATCCTGCCGGATTACGGGGTCGTTGAGGTACTGCTGCACCGAAATCAGCTTGTTCTTCGCCGACGAAATCCGGCCCAGCACCATGTTGGGCTTGTAGAGCTTGTCGTCCAACTCCAGCTCTTTCAGAATCTGCCCAATCAGGGTTTTGGAGTCCTGTGTGTCGTAGATGGTGAAGGAGCGGGGGTAGCCGATTTTGTCGGCCTCAGAGCGCAGGATGCGGGCAAAAATGCTGTGGAAGGTGCCCATCCACAGATTCTTGGCATTCGGGCCTACTACCTTCTCGATACGGGCGCGCATCTCACGGGCCGCCTTATTGGTGAAGGTGAGGGCCAGAATGTTGAACGGGTCGATGCCCTGCTCCAGCAGGTTGGCAATGCGGTAGGTGAGCACCCGGGTTTTGCCAGAGCCGGCACCTGCTATAATCATGCAAGGGCCTTCGATTTGCATCACGGCGGCCGCCTGCGAGGGGTTCAATAAAGAATGATAGTCCAGTCCCATTCGTCGTCAGTCAGAAACTAAGCTTTTTGGCTTGTTAGCAAAGGTACAGCATTCAGGGCGGGTGAGGAAACGGGGTTATCTTTGTAGCCACATTTCTCGAAGGCTCGTCCGTTGCCGCTTTAAGTCCCTGTGACTTGGCAACCTGAACGTGCCTGGGAGCTTCTGCCGCCTACCGCACCATGATTCAGATACAGAACACCCTTATTTCCGACGACGTTCGGGACAATTTCTTCGTGTGCAACCTCGAAGCCTGCAAAGGCGCCTGCTGCGTGGAAGGCGACCTGGGCGCGCCGCTGGAAGAAGCCGAGCTTCAGATTCTCGAAACCGAGTATGAAGCCATCAAGCCTTTCATCACCGAAGCGGGCCGCGAGGCCATTGCGCAGCAGGGCACGTACATCAAAGACTGGGAAGGCGACTACAGCACCACCACCATCAACGACCGGGAGTGCGCCTACGCCCTTTACGACGAGCGGGGCATCCTGAAATGCGGCATCGAGCAGGCCTATCTGGCCGGCGCTACAAGCTTCAAAAAGCCCATCAGCTGCCATTTGTACCCCATCCGCATCACCAAATACGACGGGTTCGAGGCGCTGAACTATGACCGGTGGGGCATCTGCAACCCAGCCTGTGCCAACGGGGCCAACCTGGGCGTGCGGGTCTACCAATTTCTCAAAGAGCCCCTCATCCGCAAGTACGGCGAGGACTGGTACGGCGAGCTGGTGCGCGAAATTGAGCACGGCGCCGCGCAGGTATAATCAGTAAGCCTGACGCAGGGAACAAAAAAAAAGACCAGCCTAGGGGCTGGTCTTTTTTTTAACTTAAATCAAGCGGAACGCCTACACAGTTGAGAAGTCGAAGGAAGATTCCAGGAATTTCGTGGTGAAGTTGCCTGCTTTGAAGTCCTCGTTGTCCATGAGGGCCAAGTGGAAGGGAATCGTGGTTTTCACGCCTTCCACCACAAACTCGCTCAGGGCGCGCTTCATCTTCACGATGCACTCCTCCCGGGTTTGGGCCACGGTGATGAGCTTGGCAATCATCGAGTCGTAGTTTGACGGAATCTGGTAGCCGGCATACACGTGCGTGTCTACGCGCACGCCGTGGCCGCCGGGGATGTGCAGCGTCGTGATTTTGCCTGGGGAGGGGCGGAAGTCCTTGGTCGGGTCTTCGGCGTTGATGCGGCACTCCATGGCGTGCATGCGGGGGTAGTAGTTGTCGCCCGAAATCGGGATGCCGGCCGCTACCTTGATCTGCTCCTTGATGAGGTCGTAGTTGATGATTTCCTCCGTCACGGGGTGCTCCACCTGAATCCGGGTGTTCATCTCCATGAAGTAGAAGTCGCGGTTTTTATCCACCAAGAACTCAATCGTGCCTACACCTTCGTAGCTGATGGCTGAGGCACCTGCAATGGCTGCCTTCCCCATCTTCTCACGGAGCTCATCGGTCATGAACGGCGAAGGAGCCTCTTCTACCAGCTTCTGGTGGCGGCGCTGAATCGAGCAGTCACGCTCCGACAGGTGGCACACCCGCCCGAACTGGTCACCACAGATCTGGATTTCGATGTGGCGGGGTTCTACTACAAATTTCTCCAGGTACACGCCGTCGTTGCCGAAAGCGGCTTTGGCTTCGGTGCGGGCATCGTTCCAGGCCTTCTCAAACTCGTCTTCGGAGTTGATGATGCGCATACCGCGCCCGCCGCCCCCGGCTGTAGCCTTGAGAATAACCGGATACTTGATTTTGGCGGCAATCTTCTTGCCCTGCTCCACCGAATCCAGCAGGCCCACGGAACCCGGAATGCAGGGTACGCCGGCCTTAATCATGGTAGCCTTGGCCGAAGCCTTGTCGCCCATCTGGTTGATCATCTCGGGCGAGGCCCCGATGAACTTGATGCCGTTTTCCTGGCAAACCCGAGAGAATTCCGCGTTTTCGCTCAGGAAACCGTAGCCCGGATGAATAGCGTCGGCATTGGTGATTTCGGCGGCGGCAATCAGCGTCGGGATGCTCAGGTAGCTCTGCGACGAGGGCGGCGGGCCGATGCATACAGCCTCATCGGCAAAGCGTACGTGCAGACTTTCCTTATCGGCAGTGGAGTACACCGCTACCGTCTTGATGCCCATTTCCTTGCAGGTACGAATGATACGTAGTGCAATTTCGCCCCGGTTGGCAATCAGTATTTTCTTAAACACAGCTCTAGGGTAGATGCGAGAAATAAGAGCTTAGAACTTAGAAGCGAGAGGCCTAGGGCCAACTCAGCAGTTCTAAGCTCTAAGCTCTTATTTCTCAGTTCCAAAATTACATCGGCTCAATCAGGAACAGCGGCTGGTCGTACTCCACGGGAGAAGCATTTTCGACCATGGCTTTCACTACGCGGCCACTTTGCTCGGCTTCAATTTCGTTGAAGAGCTTCATAGCTTCGATAATGCAGATTACCTGGCCTTTTTCTACCAGGTCACCCACCTGCACGAAGGCCGGCGAATCGGGGCTGTTGCTGCGGTAGAAGGTGCCAATCATCGGCGACTTCAGGGGGACGTAAGCATTGCCGGTGGCTTCGGCGGGGGCCGGAGCAGGAGCTGGTGCCGAAGCAGGGGCTGCAGCCGGAGCAGCAATCGGTGCGGCTGCCGGGGCAGCAGGAGCGGGCGCTGCTACTACACCACTGCTCACCACTTTCGTGCTGGGCTCGCGCTGAACCGAAATCTTGAATTCTTCGGTTTCGATGTTAACCTTGTTCAGTCCTGACTTCGCAATGAAGTCGATGAGTTCCTGGAGTTCTTTGGCTTTCATGGCAGAAGGCTTGAGGGGCTGCTTACTTGACTCTTTCGACATAGGAGTAGTCACTGGTCTTGATGCGGATTTTGGTATCGGTATCAATGAACAGAGGCACCTGAATTCGGGCACCGGTTTCCACGATGGCGGGCTTGAGGGTGTTGGTAGCGGTGTCGCCTTTCAGGCCGGGCTCCGTGTACGTTACCATCAGCTCTACCGTCGTCGGCAGTTCGGCCGTGAGGGGCTGCTCGGTTTCGGCATGAAACAGGATGGTGGCAACCTGCCCCTCCTTCATCAGGTCGGCGAAAGGCACCATGGCTTCCGGCAGCACTACCTGCTCAAACGACTCGTTGTCCATGAACGTGTAGCCGTAATCGTCTTTAAACAGGTATTGGTGCGGACGCTGCTCCACGCGGGCCGTTTCCACCTTTACGCCGGCGTTAAACGTGTTATCAAGTACACGGCCGGTTTTGATGTTGCGAAGCTTGGTCCGTACAAAGGCCGGGCCTTTGCCGGGTTTCACGTGCTGGAATTCGGTGATGACATGCAACTCGCCGTTGTAGTTGAGAACGAGCCCGTTGCGGAAATCTGCAGTAGTGGCCATGATGGGAATGGAGTGAGTGGTAAAAGCTCTGAACCAAAAAGCGGGACGTATCCTGCTACTCAGTTGGAAACGGGCCCAGAGCAGCTAGCCAGATGATGCGTACTTTTTAGTTCAAAAAGAAGTGCCGTCCCGGTAAGATGGCGGGGCGGCACGACGGGAGTGCAAGTATAGAGTATTTCCGTTTTCGCGCCGCTATGTTACGCGTTTTGCGGGTCAGGTTTGGGGTCATAAGCCCATTTTATGTACACCGAACCCCAGGTAAAGCCGCCGCCAAAGGCCGCCAGAATCAGGTTGTCGCCTTTGTGCAGCCGCGACTCGTAATCGGCGAGGCAGAGCGGAATGGTACCGTTGGTGGTGTTGCCGTAGCGCTGGATGTTGAGCATCACCTTTTCAGGCCCCACGCCCATGCGGTTGGCGGTAGCATCAATGATGCGCTTGTTGGCCTGGTGCGGTACCAGCCACGCCACATCGTCGTGGGTGAGGTGGTTTCGTTCCATCACCTGAGCGGCTACGTTGGCCATGTTGGTCACGGCAAACTTGAAGACGGTCGCGCCTTCCTGGTACACATAATGCTCCCGGTTGGCTACCGTTTCTGCTGAAGGCGGTCGGCGGCTGCCTCCCGCTTTCTGGTGCAGATACTGTTCGCCGTTGCCGTCGGAGCGCAGTACCTGGTCGAGCACGCCGAAGCCTTCCGTGTTTGGCTCCAGTAGCACGGCCCCGGCGCCATCCCCGAAGATGATGCAGTTGGCCCGGTCGGTGTAGTCGATGATAGACGACATTTTATCAGCCCCCACTACTATTACTTTGCGGTAGGTGCCGGTCTGGATGTACTGGGCGCCGGTAGCCAGCGCGAACAGAAAGCCCGAGCAGGCGGCCTGCATATCAAAGCTGAAGGCCTTGGTGGTGCCTACTGCCGCCGATACGATGTTGGCCGTAGCCGGAAACACCAGATCAGGAGTCGTAGTAGAGCAAATCAGCAGGTCAATTTCTTCGGCTTTGGTCCCAGTCTTTTCGAGCAGCTGCTGCACCGCCTTAATGGCCATCACGGAGGTGCCTTGGTTTTCGCCTTTCAGAATGCGGCGCTCCTTGATACCCGTGCGCGTCGTAATCCACTCGTCGGTAGTGTCAACCAGCGTCTCGAGTTCCTGATTCGTAAGCACATAGTCGGGCACATAAGCGCCCACTCCGGTGATGGCAGCGGTGATTTTCATTGAAGAAAAAACGGAAAGCGCGGCAAGAAAAAATCCGGCCGGAGCCGGACTTAGTCAATTATGACTTGAAGGTGTTTTTTATCTGGTCAGAAATGCCAGAATGCGCCATTTGGTAGCCCTGCAGCAGCATATTGCAGATAGCCAGCGGGGTGCTGACGCCATGCCCGATAATGGCGTTATCGTTGATGCCCAGAATAGGGGAGCCACCAATGGCTTCGTAGTTGAATTTGTCGAAGAAAGGGTCATGCAACTGCTTTTCAGCAATGATGTCGTAGACCGATTCTGCCATTTTCAGCATCACGTTACCCGTGTATCCGTCACAGACAATTACGTCGGCCTTGTCATTGAACAAGTCGCGGCCTTCGATATTGCCAATGAAGTGGATGTGCGGGTTTACTTTCAGCAGCTGATGAGCTGCCTGAGTAATAGTGGTGCCTTTTCCTTCTTCCTCGCCCAGGTTCATCAGGCCAACTTTAGGAGCCGTAATGCCCAGCACATGCTGCGCATACAACGACCCCAGCTCCCCGAACTGCTCCAGCATTTCCGGCTTGCACTCCGCATTGGCCCCTACATCAAGCAGAATGCCCATGCCACCGTGCAGCTTCGGAACGAAGTTGGCAATGGCCGGACGCATCACGCCAGGCACGGCCTTCACGCTGAACATGGCACCCACAAGCATAGCACCGGTGTTGCCGGCCGAGCAAAACGCTTCTACCTCGCCGGCGTGCAGCATCCGGTAGCCCACCGCAATGCTGGAGTCCTGCTTCTGCTGATAGGCTTTGGCAGGATGCTCCCCCATTTCAATGATCTGCGAAGCCGAAACCAGTTCCAGACCGGCAGCGTCTGCACCATGCTGCTCCAGCAGCGGGCGTACGGCAGCCTCCTGGCCGATGAGCACGATTTGCGCTTTGCCAACGAGCTTAGCGGCTGCCAGAATGGCGCCTTCCACTGCGGCCTGGGGCGCAAAATCGCCCCCCATAGCGTCCAGGGCTATTTTCATGTATGGGGTATCAAGAAGGAGTCGAGGGAGAGGAACCGGGCAGCGCAACCCCGGCTTCTCAGGCAATGAAAAGCCGGGGCAACTGGCAGCTAGCCGGAAGACGAAAACTATTCTTCGTCGTTGTCGGACGCAGCAGCGGCGGCAGCTACAGGAGCATAGTCCTTGATAGCTACTTTGCCGTGCAGGTACAGGTCGCCGTCTACCACATAAGCCTTGTGGCGCAGGTGCAGTTCGCCGGTCGTGGTGCAGATAGATACTGCTTTAGGGGTCAGTTTGTCGTGGGCGCGACGCTTGTTCCGCTTAGCGGAGGAGGTCCGGCGTTTAGGATGTGCCATGGCTGAAAAAAGGTATTAAAAGCAAAGAGAAAATGTACAGGCAAAAAAGTCGGGCGGGGCGCTAATTGAGGTTGCGCAGCGCGTTCCAGCGCGGGTCGGAGTCGTCGTCATCATCGTCGTCGCCTTCCTGGCGGGTTGTGAAGATGAGCTTAGTGGCGGCGTCCGGGTTTTCGTCGGGCTCATTCTGGAAGCGGGGGTGCAGCTTCTTCATGGGCAGCGCCAGCCCGATGTAGTCGAACAAGTGTTGGGCAAAGGGCAGTACCTGCGTATCAGCCGTAATCTGGAGCACGTTGTCGTCAAGCTCCATTTCCCGGTCGCCGTAGCGTACCAACAGCTGCTCATGCGCCTCTATTTCCTGGTCGTAGTCGTCGAGGCTACGGTCACAGATTTGGCGAACAGTGCCACGCAAGTCAACATCGAAGGTGAGGAGCCGGTCGGTTTTATGTAGCGTTACATCCGCATGCACGTTGCCGTCAGGAATCAGCTGCTGATCAAACTGCTCGAAAAAGGCCCGATCCAAGTCAAACGCAAAGTGATGCGTCTTATCGGCCAGCTTAGCAATGTTGATGTCGTATTGCGAGTCCTTCTTCACGGTCGGGTTAATAGCAGGGGGCAAAAGTAAAAAGATTTCCCCGTTTTGTAAAAGCAGAAAGCTGGATAAGCAAGTATCTACGCGTTTTTCAGGATGAAGTCTGACGGGATGCCCAGCCGCTCGTAGAGCCGCTTGGCCAGGTCGAGCGTCACGCGGCGCTTACCGCTCAGAATCTGCGATAAGCGGCCGGCCGGTACTTCCAGCAACTCGGCCAGATCCTTTTGCTTCAGCCGCATCTGCTGCCGCTTCAGCTCAATCATATCGGCCAGGGAAGTCGGCAGATTCGGAATCGGGAGTAGGCCCAGCTTACTTTCGTAGGTATCAAGCGCCATAATCAGCTCCCGCAACTCCGTTTCCAGGGTGGCGTTGCCTTCCACTCCGGCGGCTACCAATGCGTCGAGGCGGCGCAAAGCAGTGCGGTAATCGGAAGGAGTGAGAAGCGTCATAAGAGAACTCAAGGCAGACCGGAGGTGACCGATAAGAGTGCAAAGCTACGGCAGTTGTTTTAAAACAGCAAACAAAATTTCGATTCTGGAAAGAATGTTTCGGTTTTTGTATAGTAAAACAGCCAATGCCGGACCCGGTATTGGCTGTTTTGCTGCACGATAAAACCTGGCTATGCGGCTATTCGTGGCGGCCACCCCGAAGCGGCGGGCCCGGAATCAGGGGCTTGATGCCGGCCAGCAGCTGCCGCTGGCGTACCAATTCGCACGCCATGTACAAGGCCTCACGGAACGAGGTTTCGTCGGCTTTAAACTGGCCGGCTAGTCCGTAGGCCGTACCGTGGTCGGGGGAGGTGCGGATGACGGGCAGGCCAGCTGTGAAGTTGACGCCCCGCTCAAACGCCAGCGTCTTGAACGGAATCAGACCCTGGTCGTGATACAAGGATAAGGTGGCATCAAACTGCCGGTACTGGCCGGTGCCGAAATATCCATCGGCGGGATAGGGGCCATACACCAGGTGCCCGTCGTGGAGCAGCTGCTGAATAACGGGCGTCACGACAGATTGCTCCTCGGTGCCCAGCAGCCCGTTTTCGCCGGCGTGCGGGTTGAGGCCGAGTACCGCTACGCGCGGCTTCTCAATACCAAAATCCTGCTTCAAAGACTTGAGCAGAATTTGCAGCTTGGTCTTCAGCAGCTCTTTGGTCACGCGGCCGGGTACGTCCTTGAGCGGAATATGGCCGGTGGCAGTGGCCACACGCAGCTCGTCGCAGGCCAGCAGCATCAGGCTTTCCCTGGCCTCAAAAAAGCTGGTCAGAAACTCGGTGTGGCCGGGGTAGCGGAAGTCGTCGGCCTGGGTGTTTTCCTTGCTGATAGGAGCCGTAACGAGGGCATCGAGCAGGCCGGCTTTCAAGTCGCGGGCCGCAGCGAGCAGGCTCTGGCGGGCGGCCGTGCCGCTGGCCTGGCTGGGCTGGCCGGGCGTGAGGTGGAAATCGTCTTCCCAGCAGGTCACGGCGTTGTGCTTGCCGGGCGCAATATCGGCGGCTTCGCGCACCTGGCGGAATGTGAGTGGCTCGGCGTCGTTGGAACGCGGAAAATCGTCGAAAAGCACAGTGGCCGTACCGTACACTACTGGAGTGCAAAACTTGAGGAGCCGCGCGTCGAGGAAGGTTTTATAGATGATTTCCGGGCCAATGCCAGCTAGGTCGCCAACGGAAATACCGATGCGTGGGAGCATGGGAAGTAATTAAGTGAGGAAGGAGAGTGAAGGTCGACAGCTCAGTTCGGCTAAGCTTTGCCTTTCAGGAACTCATAGGTGAGGCGCACAGCAGTGCCGGTTCCCCCTTTGCCGCGGTAAGAGTCGGGCGCGGTGAGGAAAGCAGGAGCGGCAATGTCGAAATGCACCCACGGGTACCCATCAGTGAAGCGCTCCAGAAACTTACCGGCCGAAATAGCACCGGCTTCGGCCTTCCCAATGTTGTTGATATCGGCAATGTCGGACTTGATATGGTCGGCGTACTCGTCCCAGAGCGGAAATTCCACCAGCCGTTCGTGGGTGCGGTTGCCGGCTTTCTTCAGCTCGCTAAGCACCTCATCGTCGGCCGTGCCCATGCACACAATGCCTTCTTTGCCGATGGCGCGCGCGGCGGAGCCGGTGAGCGTGGCAAAGTCCAGCACCAACTCCGGGTCGTATTTTTTGGCGAAGGCCAGCGCGTCGCCGAGCAGCAGGCGGCCTTCGGCATCGGTGTTCATGACTTCCACCGTCAGGCCGCTGTACATCGTAATAACGTCGCCGGGAGCAAAGGCCAGGCCGCCGGGGCGGTTGTCGGTGGCAGGCACCAGCCCAATGACGTGCAGCGGCACCTGGTTTTTGGCCAGCGCGTAGAGCGTGCCCACCACGGCGGCGCCGCCGGCCATGTCACACTTCATCATGTCCATGCTGGCCGGAGTCGGCTTCAGGCTCAGGCCACCCGTATCGAACACCACGCCTTTGCCTACCAGAACGTAGGGCTTGGTATTGCGGGCACTCTCCGGCTTGTATTCCATGATGGTGAACGTAGGCGGCTCGGGGCTGCCCTGGTTCACGGCCAGCAGACCGCCCATGCGCAGGGCCTCAATCCGTACTAAGTCCAGAATTTCGGTATGGAAACCGGCCAGTTCGCCAGCTTCGGCCATGCGCTCCGCAAACTGGATGGCGTTGAGCTTATTGAGCGGCGCATTTACCAGGTCGCGGGCCAGGAACACGCCGTCGAGCACGTGAGCCAACTCCTGCACCTGCTCGGTGTTGATACCAGCGCAAACCAACGTGAGTTTCTGCAGCTCAGGTGCTTCCTTAGATTTTGCGTCAGTTTTGTAGCCTTCAAACTGATAGCTGGTCAGGGCCAGCCCTTCGGCGAGCGGCAGGGCGCCGGAGTCCGTGTTGGTCAGGTCGCAGATATACAGCTCGCGCACCTTGTCGGCTTTTAGCAGAGCATGTAGCTGGTGCCCGCTCTTGCGCAGCGCCTCCGCAGTCAGGTCTGGCGTTTTCTTATCGGCGGCCACTATATAATAGTGGTGGTGCGAATATTGGTTGACGCGAATCAGCTTGCTGTCGGCGGCCAGCTGGTCGGCTACGTACTGGCGGGCTGGCGCCGGCAGGTCGGCGGAGGCAGTAACAGGCAGTTCAGTGGTGCCGGTGGGCAGGATAAAAACGGTATCCGCCGTGGAAGGAAAATCGGCGGCGTAGGCAAGTTGGAGCGACATAAAGCAGAGTAACAGATTCTGAATGAAGCAAATGGAACGCCGCCGCCGGATTCAGCAGGCAGGGACGTACCTTTGAGCCCGTGAAGGTAGCCGACTTTTTATAGAAGTGCGGTATGCCGGAGCTGTTCTGCTCCGGGCTGCCTCAACTCTCAATTCCTCTGCCCGTGGACTCCGTTAAAGCAAAAAAACACCTAGGCCAGCACTTCCTGGCCGATTCCAATATTGCCCGCAAGATTGTAGAATCTCTGCGGCTGCCGGATGGCGTGGCGGAGGTGCTGGAAATCGGGCCGGGTATGGGCGTGCTCACCGGAACACTGCTGCAACACCCCGAATACCGTACGTCGGTAGTAGAAATTGACCGGGAATCGGTGGAATACTTAGGCCGGTACTTCCCGGCGCTGGAAGGCCGCATTCATTCCCATGACTTCCTGAAAATGGACCTCGGCAAGCTCTACGATGGCCAGCCCATCAGCATCATCGGCAACTTCCCCTACAACATCAGCAGCCAGATTTACTTTCAGGTGCTGGCCCACCGCCAGCAGGTGCGCGAGGTAGTGGGCATGATACAGAAGGAAGTAGCCGACCGGCTGGCCGAAGGGCCCGGCTCCAAAACCTACGGCATTCTGAGCGTGCTGCTGCAGGCGTATTACACTATCGACTACCTGTTCACGGTGCCTCCGCACGTGTTCAACCCGCCGCCCAAAGTGCAGTCGGCCGTGATACGCCTCACGCGCAATGCCACCGAAAAGCTGGCCTGCGACGAGGTCTTGTTTTTCAAAGTGGTGAAGCAGGCCTTTGCTACCCGGCGCAAAACCCTGCGCAATGCTTTAAAGCCCTTCGGTATGCCGCCCGAATCCACTGCGGATCCATTGTTCGACAAGCGTGCCGAGCAACTCAGTGTAGCCGATTTCGTGGGGCTGACGCAGTTGGTGGAGCGAGAGCGGCTGGACAACAAGTAGCTAACGGCAACGGATACTCGACCTTACCCTTATGTCCCTCTGCCTCGTCATCGACGAAATGCACCCCAGCCTGCCCGACCTGATGCAGGAAATCGGGGTGCAATTGCACTACCGCCCCGATCTGCGGGCGGCGGAAGTACCAGCCGCGCTGGCCGCGCACCCCTATGATGGCCTGATGGTGCGCTCCAAACTGCATGTGACAGCCGAATTGCTCCGGCATGGTCCGCAGTTGCGCTATGTGGCCCGCGCGGGTGCCGGCGTCGATAATATTGATGAAGCGGCTATGACTGCGGCCGGCGTCACGCTGCTGAATGCACCCGAGGGCAACCGCGACGCCGTAGGCGAGTATGCTGTGGGCCTGCTGCTGGCCCTGTTTCGGAACATCGTGCGGGCCGACCGGGAAGTGCGGGCAGGCGAGTGGCGCCGGGAGGCCAACCGGGGCGAGGAAATCGGGGGCAAAATCATTGGGTTGCTGGGCTACGGGCACATGAGCCGCGCGTTTGCCAGACGCCTCAGCGCCTTTGGCTGCACCGTGCTGGCCCACGACCAAGACCCGGCCGTAGTGGCCGACCAGTATGCCACGTTGGTCAGCTTGTCGGAACTGCAGGAGCGGGCTGAGGTACTGAGCCTGCATATTCCGTACTCGGCTGCCAATCATCATTATGCGAATGAAGAGTTGCTGCTGGGCTTCCGGAACCCTATCTGGCTGCTCAATACAGCCCGTGGCGAAGTGCTCGACCATGCGGCACTAGTGCAGGGGCTACAGAGTGGCCATCTGCGTGGTGCGGCGCTCGATGTGCTGGAAAACGAGAAACTAGCCGCTCTGACACCGGAACAGCAGGCCCGTTTTACGTATTTGGCAACGGCTCCTAACGTAGTCCTCTCGCCGCATGTGGGAGGCTGGAGTTTTCAGTCGTATCAGCGCATAAATGAGGTGCTGGCACAGAAGATTGGGGCATTTCTGCGGCATGAGGCAGATGCTCTAACCATCAGGTAGTGCGTAGCTTGGCCTAAATAAGGCCTTTGTCTGCTGCGCGCTACCTTTCAGTGTGGCTGGCATCATTCGCGGCAGGTTCGTATATTTGTCGTAAACCTGTGTTGGAGAACGGTCGGCTACGCCGGCCGTTCTCCTTGTTTTTTAGCTTACCACCAACCATCATGGCCACCATCAACTATTACACTGCCGAAGGCCTGCAAAAACTCAAGGACGAACTGCAGGATCTGAAAATCCGCGGCCGGGCCGAAGCAGCCGAAGCGCTGCGCGAAGCCCGTGATAAAGGCGACCTGAGCGAAAACGCGGAGTATGACGCGGCGAAGGAAGCACAGGGCCTGCTGGAGCTGAAAATTTCCAAACTAGAGGAAGTGGTGGGCAACGCCCGCATCCTCGATGAGTCGGGCCTGGACCTCACCAAAGTGCTTATTATGAGCAAGGTGAAACTCAAGAACCTGAAAAACAATATGGTGCTCGATTACACGCTGGTAGCGGAAGAAGAGGCCAACCTAGCCGCCGGCAAAATCTCCGTGAAGTCGCCTATCGGTAAGGGTTTGCTGGGCAAGTCGGCTGGCGATACCGCAGAAATTACGGTGCCGGCTGGTAAGCTGCAGTTTGAGATACTGGAAATCAGCCGCTAACACCATACGGCACAAGTAAATAGCTGAGCATTTCGGCATCAGAATAGAAAAGGGCGGAGCCAATGGCTTCGCCCTTTTCTATTTTGCCGCGTACTTTGGCGCAGCAGCATGTGTGCTTGCTGTGCTCGTTCAGTCATCCTGTAACTCTCTACCGCATGCCTTCCATTTTCTCGCGTATCGTTTCGGGCGAGCTGCCCGCCTACAAAGTAGCCGAGGATGAGCATCATCTGGCATTTCTTGATATTACGCCGCTGGTGGAAGGCCATACGCTTGTAATTCCGAAACGCGAAGTCGACTACATTTTCGATTTGCCGGCGGCTGAGCTAGCAGCGCTGCATCTGTTTGCACAGCGCGTAGCCAAAGGTGTGCTGGCGGCCGTGCCGTGCAAACGCATTGGGGTTGCCGTCATCGGACTGGAGGTGCCTCACGCGCACATTCATCTGATTCCGATGAATAAAGTAGCCGATATGAACTTTGCCAATCCTAAAATCAAGGTGGCCGAAGACCGGATGCAGAAATTGGCCGCCGCCATCAGTGCCCAGGTACCTGCCGATACTGCCAGCCGTGGCGCCGCTCCTGACTTAAAGGCTACTAAAGGTGCCCGCGAAACCGAAGAAGCCAACGAGCCGGCAGCCTCCGGCACCCCTGACACGGCAGCTGACCAGTTGCAGCAGCTGACCAAGGGCCTCGTGTACATGAGCGAATCGGATGCAGCGCTGGAGCCGGTGAGCTACAACGCCCCGGCCGGCACCCTCACCGATGCTGCGCTACTGAAAGCAGTAGGAGCAGATGCTGGCAGCAAAGTAGAAACCCAGGAGCTGACGCTGTTTCTGCGCAACCACACCGCCGACGATGGTGTACTCGGCGACCCTGCATTGGCCAACCGCTTCAAGGCGCTGCAGATGTACCTGAAGCAGGAGCTGCAGGACGTGAAAGTGTACCGCGTGGGCACTGGCCCGCAGGTGCAGGCGTATGCGCTGGGCCGCACGGAGAGCGGCAAGCTGGCCGGCTTCAAGACAGTCCTGACCGAAACCTAAGCTGGCCGGTGAGCCAAACGTCTGAACACGAATGAGGAGAATAAATCGGGTCGTTATAAACGGCAAAGGACTGCGGCTACTTCTGCTGGCTGTGCTACATACTTGCCTAGCTACGGCCCAGCCTACGCCCAAACCAATCAGGAAGCTCCGAAAGGCTTTAAATACCGTTGATACGGCTTCTTTCAAGTCGCACGTGCAGTATCTGGCTGATGATAAGCTGCGGGGGCGGCAGCCGGGCATGCCGGGCTACCAGATGGCAATAGACTACGTGGTGGCCCAACTGCAGCAGCGCGGCGTGCAGCCAGCTGGCGAGAAGGGTACGTTTCTGCAAACGGTGCGGCTGCGGCGGGCTTTTACCGAAGTGAGTTCATCGTTGCGCCTGACTCCGCCTACGGGTCCAGCGGCTCCGCTCACATACGGCCAAGACTTTACCTTCTATCCCAATCCCAAGCAGACGGAAACAGCGGTAGAGGCAGGGCTTGTTTTCGCCGGATTCGGTATCAGTGCCCCGGAGCTCGGCTACGATGACTATGCCGGGCTGGATGTGAAAGGCAAGGTTGTAGTGGTGACGCGGCAGGAGCCTACTCGCTTTGCGGACGCGGTGCGCCTCTATACTACTGACCTGCTCACGGTGCTGCAGACCGCGCAGCGTAAGGGAGCCGTGGGGGTGCTGTGGGCCAGCGTGAAACCAGCCGCGAAGCCACCGGAGCCGCTCCGGGGCCTGGTGAGCGTGCTGGACTCGGCCGGGAACGTGGCCGTATCGAGAAGCTACGTGGGGGGCGGGCTGCAACTGGCCGGCTCCATCAGCGCGGCTACCCTGCAGCGGCTGTTTGTGGGCGCTGCTCAGGATACCGGCCGCGTTTTGGGTGCTTTGCGCGCCGGCCAGCCGGCATCGGTAGCCTTGCTGCCACGGCTGCAGGCTAGGCAGCGGAGCCGCTACCAGGATATGGTTAGCTACAACGTGGCAGGCAAAATAGCGGGCACTGACCCGCAGCTGCGCAATGAGTACGTGGTGCATACGGCCCACCTCGACCATCTGGGCGTGGGCGTACCCCTTGCCGGGGACTCCATCTACAACGGTGCCCACGACAATGCTACGGGCGTGGCCACGCTGCTCGAAATAGCGGGCATCTATCAGCACCTGAAGCCGAAACACCAGCCCAAACGCTCGGTGCTGATTACGCTCGTGACGGGCGAGGAACTGGGTTTGCTGGGCTCGGCGTACTTTGCCCGCAACCCCACGGTGCCAAAAGAGCAACTTGTAGCCAACGTCAATACGGATATGCCCACGATTATTGCGCCGCTGCTTTCGGTGGTGCCGCTGGGAGCTGAAAACTCTTCGTTGGCGGCTCCGGTAGCGCAGGCGGCCCAAGCGTTGAGCCTCACGGTAGAAGCCGACCCGGAACCAGCCCAGAACCGTTTCATCCGCTCCGACCAGTACAGCTTCGTGACTCAGGGCATTCCGGCGCTGCACATCAAATACGGCAACAAAACCGCTGATGGCCGCAACAACCTCAGTGAGTTGGTGCAGAAGTGGCGCGCCATCACCTACCACAAGCCCCAGGACGATATCAACGGACAGTTTGACTTTGAGGCCGGCAGGAAATATGCGCAGCTCAACTTTCTGATTGGCTATCTGGTAGCCGCTGAGGCCAAACGCCCCACCTGGAATCCGGGCAATTTTTTCGGGGAGCGGTTCAGCAAAACCGCAAGCCCGGAGTAGCCCGGCTAGCTGGATTGATTGTCAGTCGGATTTGCGGAGCGAAGTGTGGAGGCGGTTTTCGCGCTCAAATACCCGCATCAGCACAATGAAGTAGGAGAGCAGCAGCGGGCCAATGACCAGGCCCAGGATGCCGAAAATATCGACGCCCAGAATCACGCCGGCCAGCGTGACGAGCGGGTGAATGTCGCCGATGCGGCGGGCCAGCACGATGCGCAGCAGATTGTCGATGTTCATGATGACAATGACACCGACCAGCAGAATGCCTACGCCCTGGCCGGTATGGTCCTGCGTGAACTTGAGGATGGCGGCCGGCCCCCACACGAGCGGCGTGCCCAGCACCGGAATGAAGGCCATAAAAAACGCTACCATCCCCCAGAACAGCGCATCGGGAACCTGAAAAATCCAGAGGGTGAGGCCCGTGAGAATGGCCTGCACCAGCGAGATGAGGGCCTGGCCCAGCACGTTGGCATTGACGTTGTTTTTGAGCGAGTCGCCCAGTTCGTGCAGAGTGTCGGGGCGGAAGGGCAGATAGCGGCGCAACCCGCGCAGAAAGCCTTCTTCCTGCGCAAACATGAAGTAAAGCGTGAACAGCATCAGCCCGATAACCACCGTGAAATGCAGCAGGCTGCTGGCGACGGAAGGCAGCCGCTGACTGAGCCAGCCCACGCCCTGCCGTACCAGCGTCTGCACATTCTGCTCGGCCGTAAACGTAATGCCGATTTTGCGCTCAATGGCGTGGAGTACCGCCATAATCTGGCTGATATCGGTGTTGGTGGCATAGTAGCGGATGCGGTTGAACAGCATCAGGCTAAGTGCTGTGAAGGGCAGGATGATAACCACCAGCGCAAACACCAGCAGCCCCACCGTGACGACCTGCCGGTTCCAGCCGCGCTGGTGCACCAAAGCCGCAAACCAAGGCCGTAGCACCACATACAGAATGCCCGCCCCCAGAAACCCGGTGATGTAGCTTCCCAGCCCAAACAGCACCATGCCCGCCAGTAGCAGCAGGCACACCACAAGCAGCACCCGCTGCTGGCGTGACGTATAGACGGAGTCGGACATGGCAAGCAGGAGTAAGGGAAGCAGGAGGGTAAAGATATTGTTATCCTAGGCTTCCCGCAGATTCCTCACATTATCTAGCCGCTTACTCCGCTGGGCTACTTCTCTACAGCTTAGCGCGGCTGGCCAGCGCGGCAATGCACAGACCCAGCATAGCAATAATTGAAAACGACACCCGCAAACTAGTGAAGCCAGCCACAATGCCAATCAGGGGCGGGCCGAATAGGAACCCGAGAAATCCTACCGTAGACACGGCGGCCAGCGCTAAGCTTGGGGGCATCTGGGTAGAGCGGCCAGCTGCACCATACACCAGCGGCACCACCGACGACACGCCAAAGCCTACCAGTAGGAAACCCAGAATAGCCGTAGGAAGTGCTGGCAAAGCCACGGCCAGCAGCAGCCCGGCTGCCGTGAGCAAGCCGCTGATTTCCAGCGTGCGGCGCAAGCCGAATCGGTGCGCAAACCAGTCGGCTATGAAGCGGCCGCCGGCCATGGTGCACATAAAGGCCGTGTAGCCGGCCCCAATCCAGGCCTTTTCGGCGTGCACCACTTTGCGGAAGTACACCCCGCTCCAGTCGAACATGGCGCCCTCACAGATCATGGAGCAGAACGCCAGCACGCCCAGCAGCAACAACGATTTGTCGGGTAGCACGAACAGGGGGGCATCGGCAGAGCCGGTACCGGCGTCGCGGGGGCGAATGGAGGTGCTGCTCAGGACTACGCCGGCCACTACTACCGCACCCACCAGAATGAAATGCGCCAGCGGCGGCACCCCGTTGCCAATCATGAGCGTGCCCAGTGCCGCGCCTGCAAAGCCGGCCAGACTCCAAAGGCCGTGGAAAGAGGCCATAATGGACTTGCGGTGCAGCATTTCTACGCCCACCGCCTGGGTATTGACAGCAATGTTGGAGAGGTTGGACACGAAGCCGAACAAGACCAGCCCCGCCACCAGCGGCACCACCGACGTAGCCAGCCCCAGCGCCACCAGCCCCAGCGCATAGCCCACAATGCCGCCCAGCACCACCCGGCGGCTGCCCAGCCGTGCCACCAGCCAGCCTGCCACCGGCAACGAGGCCAATGACCCAACTGGAGCCGCCAGGAGCAGCAGCCCCAGTCGGGCCTCCGAAATGCCTAGCTGCTGCTGAATAGTAGGAATGCGAGAGGCCCAGGTAGCAAAGGTGAGGCCCATCAGAAAAAACAACACCCCCACGGCAGCCCGGTAAATCTGGCGGGGCGGGCGGGACTCTAATGCAGGAAGACGAAGCGTAAGCATAAGCGGAAAATCAGAGGTGGAAACGCTGCTGCCGGCCACAAAAAAGCCCAGCATACCCGTTGGCGGGCATAGTGGGCGGGAGTGGAGAGGGAGAGCAGCAAGGCCGAAGCCGGAACAAAGATACTGCGGAATAGGGGAGTGCGCCCGAAGCCGGACGGTGGCTGCCAGCTCCAGGGCCGGCCGGGTGGCCGCCGCAGGGGCAGAGTTACGGCAAATGCCGTTTCTTGCGCCAATAGTTCCGGTAGTGGCGGAGCATTTCTACATCATCTTTCCTATACCACTTACCACTTTCAGATTCTCGGCTATGAAATACTGCCTGATTGTACTGCTGTTTTGCCTGGGCATGTTGCCGGCGTGGGCGCTCCGGCCCAGCCGCGACTATGCCTACACGCCCGACTCGCTGGGCCTGCCGTACCGCACAGTCACGATTGAAACGCCCGACCATGCCCGGCTGCACAGCTGGGTGATTGAGCCCCAACAGGGGCCAGACCAGCACACGACCATCGTGGTGGCCGAAGGCGACGCCGGCAACATGGGGCAACTGCTGTTTCATGCCCGGATGCTGGCCAGCGTGGGCTACCGGGTGCTGCTCTTTGATTACCGTGGCTTTGGGCACAGCTCCGACTTTGCCATCGACCAGCAGCGGCTCTATTACCCTGAGTTTGCTACTGATCTGCGGGCAGTGCTGCGCTATGCCCGGCAGCAGTACCCGAAGGCGCGTACCGGCATCTTTGGCTTCTCGATGGGGACGCTCATGGCCACGCACGTAGCGGCCACCGACAAGCCCGATTTCCTGATCGGGGAGGGCTACGTAGCCGACCCGGCGGCCCTGGTAGCGGCTATCAGGCAGGCGAAGAACAAAATAGTGACGCTGCCGACCGAGGCGGCCATTTATCCGCAGCTGCTCCCGAAGATCAAGTGCCCGATGCTGCTGGTGGCCGGCACGCAGGATAGCAATACGCCGCTGGCCGACTCTACCCGCATTGTGCAGGCCGCGCGCCGCCACCAGCGCCGGGAGCTGCTGACGTTCGAGGGAGCCCACGGCGGCGGCCTGATGGCCCTGACCTCAGCGCCCGGAGACTACGGCGACCTGTATACGGCGGCCGTGCAGCGGTTCCTGCGCAGATAGCACGCGCTGCCGCCCCAGGACATGCTGAGGCGGCAGCGCGTGTTTTTCTACCGTATGGGGCCCGTGTCGGCGGATTTTTGCAGGCGGGTCTGGACGGCCAGGGGCAGCTTGCTGAGCAGGTCGAGGCCGGTGGCGGCTTCCAGCGCATCCACGCTTACGCGGTAGCGGCTCCAGTCGGGGCTCACGGATTGGTCGTTGGGCGTGTCGATGGCGATGATGCGGGCCTGACCGGCGGCAATGCGCTGCAGGTCGTTGGTGCCTTCGGGTAGTAGCACGAGCAGCTTCCAGACGCGGGCCGGTACGGTCACGCGGCCCTGGTCGATGGTGGTTTTGAGGCCGTTGAGGCCGGTGCCCCCTTTGCCGTAGCAACCCATCACCACGTATACTTCCTGGCCGCGCTGCACCTGGCCGCGGGTCCATTCTTCGAGGCCCGACCAGGTGCGCTGGTTGTTGTTGGCGGCCTGCGGAATCATGTTGGTCATCAGGAACGTGGCCGAGTTGTCGTCGAGGTCGGTGGTGCGGTCGGCGCTGGGGCAGTTGTGGCCTTTGTCGAAGCCGGAGCCGGTGTAGCTGTTGCGGCTCACCTGGTAGAATGGCCGGGGCAGGGCCGGGTCGGGGCGGAAGTCGTCCTGGCGCGGGGCCGAGCCCATCCAGGCGCGGTTCAGGTGCCAGCTTACCCAGGTAGGCGTGCCGCGCTGGGCGTTGTAGCCGATGGTGAACTGAGGCTTTACCAGCAGGTAATTGGTCGGATTATTTACGTCGGCGGTGGCGCCGCTGGGATTGCCGAGGGCCATGTTGTCGTCGCGGCTCGTGACGACAGCGTCGGCCTGGGCAGTGGTGGCAGGCGGCAGCGAGGTGCCGGGCTGCGAGGAAGTGGGCGCGGTGGCTACGCTGCCGCCCGCTACGGCTGCACCTCTGGCGGCTTCCAGCGCAATGTCATCGATGTTGAGGCGGGTGGCGGCGCCGTCGGTTTTGCGGATTTCGAGGCGCAGGGGCGTGGTGGTGGCGCCGGCCTGGAAGGTGGTGCTGAGCAGGCGCGGGCCCTGCACGCGTACCGGCTGCCCGATGCGGCGGTAGGTGCGGCCGCCATCTACGCTGCCCCACAGCTCCCAGGTGCCAGCCGCATCCTGCCCGTACATGGCGCTGCTCACCCGAATGGTGCGCACCCCGGCCGGGGCATCGAACTGCATGCGGAGCCGGCCTTGGCCGCGCAGGCGGGCGGCCCGAGCGCCATGCTTGTGGTCCTGCTCCGACGTGCCAATCAGCGCATCCTCCAGCAGCCAGCGGCCGGTGCCTAGGGCCTCTTCGGCGGCGGTGTAAGCGCCTTTGCTGCCGGCCTCGAAGGTTTCGGGGAAGGCGGCGGGGGCTTGTGACACGCTACGGCTGCCCGACTCTACTGGAATGGCCGGCGGGCCCTCGGGCAGCGGCGGGCGAGTATTCTCGACGGGTGCCTGCGAGCAGGCCAGCAGCGGGAGCAGAAGCAGGGGAATGAAGCGCATAGCAGCGAAACAGGGCAGTGGGAAAATAGGTAGCGGCGCAAAGCTTGGCCCGCAGCCGGGCCAAGACCGGCCGCGAGGATATGACTCGCAAATGGGCCTGAAAACTACATTAAACCTTTTATTTCCCTTTTCGAAGCTGAAAAAACATGCTGCCGGCACACCAGCGAGACTCCTCGGGCTTGCCGGGAATGACGGGCGGATTTACTTCTGCTTGATTTTTAGCTTGGTGGTGCCGGTGGGGGCTTTGGCCTGCTGCATCTGGGCGGCCAGGGGCAGGCTGCTCATGGCCAGGATGGTCTGGTCGTCGGAGAGGGAGGCGCAGGAGAGGGCCACCAGCGTGCCCTGCCACTTGCAGCTGAAGCCTTCTAAGTGGCCGGGGCCGTAGAGGGACTCGAAAGTGGGGCGCACCTTTTGCGCGTCGGTGGCGCCTTTGACGATGATGGTAACGGCCGCGAACTGGCCCCGGAAAAACTTGTAGTGAATGCGCGCCGCCGTGAAACTCCCGACGTGAAGCTGCTCCCCCAGGCGCTCATAGATTTTCTCGTCGCCTTTGTCCTGTACCAGCTTCAGATTCAGGGCCTCGGTGAGCGGCGAGCCGAAGGTGAGGCCCCGGAAGCCATTGGCGAGGTCGAGCCGGGTGACGGACTGGGCGTGGGTGGCGAGGGTGAGCAGCAGCAGCAGGGGCAGCAGGAGTAGTTGGTAAAGAAAACGCATGGAAAAGCAGGAAAGCAGAAGGGAAGCAAAGTGACCGTGGCCGGCTGCCGGGTGCAAACGTGAGGCCAGAAGCGGTAGTGTATACGGCCTTCAGCTAGTATAACCGGAGACCAGCTGCGCACTGATGGAAATAATGCGGATATGGGTGGAAATGGAATTCGTATAGGTGGAAACGGCGTGGGCACAGATAAAAATGCTGAGCGCATAGGTTAAAATGGTATTGGCATGGGTGGAAATGCACTGTGTATGGGTGGAAATGACGCGGGCACGGGTGGAAGTGACGCGAGCACGGGTGGAAGTGACGCGAGCATGGATGGAAATGACGCGGGGTACCAAACCCCGTCCTTGCCCGCTACCTTGCCGCTTCATTCCTGCCTCACGATATGCCCCAGCACTACTCCTTGAAAACCATTCTGGCCGTGGCTTCGCTGGCCGTGGCGGTCGGCCTTACGGGCTGCGGCGACTCCAAGAGCCGCAAACTGGCTGACGCCGATGCCCAGCCCGATGCCGTGTTTGAGCGGTACAAAACCCGCTTCATCGATTCGCTGTGGTACTACAACCCCGAGTGGGCCAGCAGCCAGGGCTACCACCGCTACGACTCGCTGCTGGTAGTGCCCACCGAAGGGCGGCGCCGCACGGAGGCCAAGATGCTGAAGCGTCGCGGCACCGAGCTGGCCGATTTTAAAGTGGAGGAGCTGTCGGTGAACAACCAGACCGACTGGCGGCTGCTGCAGAACTACGTGCAGAGCAGCCGCTTCTACGCCGATACGCTGCGCGACTGGCAGTGGAACCCGGCCAGCTACAACCTGGGCGCCTCGGTGGGCGAAATCCTGAACGGCCGCTACTGGCCCCTCGACCGGCGCCTGCGGGCCATTAGCCACAAGATTTCCCACGCGCCGGATTTCTACGCCGCCGCCGAAGCCAACCTTAGCACCCCGACCAAAGAGCACACCGAGCTGGCTATTCAGCAGAACCAGGGCGGGCTGGAGGTGCTGGGCAAGGCGCTGCAGGACTCCATTGCGCGCTCGGGCCTGACGGCGCGGGAGAAGGAGGAGTTTGCCAACCGGCTGGCTACCACGCGGCTCAGCATCAGCAACTACATCCGGTTCCTGAAAACGGAGGTGCTGCCGGCCGGTAAGTTCCGCAGCTTCCGGCTGGGTGAGGACCTGTTCAGCCGCAAGTTCTCTTACGACATTCAGTCCACGTACAGCGCCGAGCAAGTGTATGAGAAGGCACTGGCCCACAAGCAGGAACTGCTGCAGGACATGAAGCGGCGCACGGCGCGGCTGTGGCCTAAGTATTTCTCGGCGCAACCGATGCCCGCTGACTCGCTGGCGGCCGTGCAGCAGATGATCAGTAAGCTGTCGGAGCAGCACGCCACGCAGGCGGGCTTCGTGGAGGCCGTGAAAGCGCAGATTCCGACGCTGGTGCAGTTCGTGAACGACAAGAAGCTGCTCACCCAGGACCCCACCAAGCCGCTGGTGGTGCGCGAAACGCCGTTGTACATGCGCGGCAGCGGGGCGGGCGCCAGCATTTCGGCCCCCGGCCCCTACGACAAGGCCGCCAACACCTATTACAATGTGGAGCCCCTCACAGGACAGCCTGCTGCCCAGGCCGAAAGCTACCTGCGCGAGTACAACCAGTACACGCTCCAAATTCTGAACATTCACGAGGCCATTCCGGGGCACTACACGCAACTCGTGTATGCCAACCGCAGCCCTTCGCTCATCAAGTCCATCTTCGGCAACGGGGCCATGATTGAGGGATGGGCCGTGTATGCCGAGCGCATGATGCTGGAAAGCGGCTATGGTGGCAACTCCGACGAAATCTGGTTGATGTGGGACAAGTGGAACATGCGCGTGACGCTGAACGCCATCCTCGACCATGAGGTGCACGTGAACAACGCCTCCGAAGCCACCGTGGTAGCCCTGCTCCGTCGCGACGGGTTTCAGGAGGAAGCCGAAGCCCGCAACAAGTGGCGCCGCGCCACGCTCAGCCAGGTGCAGCTCAGCAGCTACTTCACGGGCTACACCGAAATCTACGACCTGCGCCAGGAGCTCAAAAAGAACCAGGGTAGTGCCTTCGACCTCAAATCGTTTAATGAGCAGTTTCTGAGCTATGGCAGCGCCCCGGTGAAGTATATCCGGGAGATGATGCTCAAGAAATAGCCGCCTGTAGCAACAATAGCAGAAAAGCCTGCCGGGAGTGGAATTCCTAGGCAGGCTTTTTTGTCTGCGTTGCCAGCAGTGCCATCCATCCTATGTATATTGGAGGGTTAGGGCCTGCAGTTTCAAGCGGCAACTACGCCCATTTCCTTCTAGTGTATGAAAGTTGCTGACCGCCAGCAGGTGCGTGATGTGTATGACGACGAGCTTCGCCAGCTCACGCATGAGCACATGAAAGTATTTGCCAAGTTCACCTCCACCAATTGCGAAATATGCGAGCTGCTTGCGCCGCCTTTCGTCAAGTTTGCCGATGAGGAAGAGTTCAAACCTATCCTGTTCGTACGCCTGGATTCAGATGAAAACCCCGTGGCTAAGAAGATCATGCAGGAAAAGGTGGCGCCTTTCTTTGTGTCGTATTGCCAGGGCCGGCTGCTGGAATGTGATATGCTGACCACGGAAGCCGAGGTGCTGGACATGCTGGGGCGGCTGCTGGCGTACCGGCCGGTAAGCTCCTGAGCCGGGCGCATCCATAAGAAGCTGTCTGACGGTAGCAGTGCGCCTCTACACCGTGCTGATGTCTTCTGAAAGTAACCCAACCAGCTTCCAGGAGCGTTGTGGGGCACCCGGTTTCAGGTGCTCTCTGGCTGATGATGTGCTACCGGCGGCCGGCAGGAGCCGCCCAACACCCGTCTTGCGTGGCTATGCTGCGGAAGGCGGGCTTTTTTATGAACTTGCGCCCCGCTATTGGCCGGCTGGCGGCTTGGCCGGAGGCGTACTTACTAAAACGGTTTCCTGGTGTTCTTTCTGCTCTCCAAGCTCCTCGATTTTGTGCTGCTGCCGGTTCTGTGGCTACTGGTGCTGCTGGGGGCGGCCCTGCTCACGCGCCGTCCGGGCCGGCAGCGCCGGTTGCTGCTGCTCACACTGGTGCTGCTGGTGCTGGGCACCAACAACGCACTGGTAAACGAGGCGCTATTGGCGTGGGAACTTCCGCCAGTGGGCCTGCGTGAGCTGCCGCGCCATGCCGACGCAGCTATACTGCTTACCGGCATCACCAATACAGGTAAGTCGCCGCACGACCGGGTGTATCTGCACGATGGGGCCGACCGGCTGACGAATGCGCTGTGGCTGTGGCGAGCCGGGCGGGTGCGCTATATTCTGGTGTCGGGTGGCTCGGGGGCAGTGCTTCGGAAAGCGCACACCGAAGCCGCCGACCTCATCACGCTGCTCCATCTGGCTGGCGTCCCCGATTCGGTACTTATTCGGGAAGACAAGAGCCGTAACACCCGCGAAAACGCTCTGTTCACGCAACGTATCGTGCAGGCGCGCCCCGAATTGGATACGTTACTGTTGGTGACTTCCGCTTTTCACCAGCGCCGCGCTCTGGGCTGCTTCGCCCGGGTGGGCCTGCAGCCGCAGCCCTTTCCGGCCGGCTTCTTTAGCTCCAACCGTGCCGCCAGCCCCGACTATTGGCTGGTACCTTCCTCCGATGCACTGGACCGCTGGAGCCTGCTGCTGCACGAAATCAGCGGGTATGCGGTGTATAAGGTGCTGGGGTATTTATAAGGTGAGTGGACTGCAAGGGTAAGTAGGAACGTCATGCTGAGCTTGCCGAAGCATCTCTACCGCAGTGCTATCCTATCTGATTTGCTCCGGTAGAGATGCTTCGGCAAGCTCAGCATGACGTTCTTTGGGCCTGATCGGCCTACTCCACCTTCTTCTTCGGGGCCGGCTTCTCGTCCTTGGCTATCCAGATGGATTTCTGATTCACGAACTCCCGAATACCCAAGTACGACAGTTCCCGTCCGTAACCCGACTTCTTGACGCCCCCAAACGGCATTTCCGGCGACGACTTCACCATGCTGTTTACGAACACGGCCCCAGCCTCCACACGGCGCGCCAGTTCCTCGCCGCGCTGCACATCACGCGTCCACACGGAGCCGCCCAGCCCGAAGCGGGAGTCATTGGCGAGGCGTACAGCATCGTCGGCGTCTTTGGCTTCCAGAATTAAGGCTACAGGCCCGAATAGCTCCTCGGAGTAGGCCCGTTGGCCGGGCTTGATGTTACTCAGAATCATAGGCCGAAATAGAGCGGTACCAGGCTTGCTCTGGCCGCCGTGCAGTTCCACTTTGGCACCCTGCGCCACCGAATCAGTCACCTGTTCAGTCAGCTCGTCGGCCAGGTCGGGGCGGGCCAGGGGGCCATACTGCGTATCTTCCGAAAGCGGGTCGCCGGGGCGGTAAGCCAGCAGGTGCGTTTTCATCTTCGAAATGAACTCGCGCAACACTGGTTTCTCCACGATGAATCGTTTGGCCGCAATACAGCTCTGCCCGGCATTAATCATGCGGGCCTGTGCGGCGGTTTTGGCCGCTACTTCCAAGTCGGCGTCAGCCAGCACAATGAATGCATCGGAGCCACCCAGCTCCAGCACAGTCTTCTTAATGTAGCGGCCGGCCGTGGCAGCAACTTGCGCCCCAGCTGGCTCTGAGCCGGTCAACGTCACGGCCCGCACCCGGTCGTCGGCAATGAGCTGCTCTACCATTTCCGAACCGATGAGCAGCGTCCGGAACGTGGCCGGCGGAAAGCCGGCGTCATGGAAAATCTTTTCCAGCGCTAAGGCACACTGCGGCACATTCGAGGCGTGCTTGAGCAGCCCTACATTGCCCGCCATTAGGGCAGGGGCGGCAAAGCGTACTACCTGCCAAAATGGGAAGTTCCAGGGCATTACGGCCAGCACCACTCCAATGGGCTCATGGCTGATGAAGCTGCGCTGGGCGTCGGTTTTGATTTCGTCGTCGGCCAGAAATTCCTCGGCGTGGTCGGCGTAGTAGTCGCAGCAGAGGGCGCATTTCACGGCTTCAGCACGGCCATCGGCTATGGGCTTCCCCATCTCCAAGGCCATCAGGCGGGCTAGCTCATCCTGCCGCTCGCGCAGCAGCTCGGCGGCACGGTGCATAAGGCGGGTGCGTTCCTTAGAGGAAGTGGTGCGCCACGTAGCCGCAGCCCGGTGGCTCTGGCTCAAAATCTGTTCAGTTTTAGTCCAGGAGAATGCCCGGAAGCGGCGCTCGACGCGGCCAGTGTAGGGGTTGACGGATTCTATAGGCATACGAGCAGTAAAGCGGTGAGCCGCAGAGCGCGACGGTAGATAGGGAAGGGCCTTTCGTTGTGGCAGGTGAGCAGGGCTAGCAAGCAGCGTAGGAGCTGGCTCGCTCTATTCATCCTTGGGTGCAACATAGAGCAAAACGCAACCGTAGCAGACAGGTTACGAACCAGACCACCGATTTAAGCGGAATTTAATGTTGGGGGAGAGCGAACAATTGCTCACGTAGTGTACTTTCGTTTGTCGGCGGGTTCTGTACCAGTGCTCACCCGTACCATATCCCATTGCCCGTGACCATACCCCCCCCCGAAGCAATGCCCCCTGTGTCCGATGGAGAAGACCTGCTGGTGCAGCGTCTGCGCGACCGGGACGAGGCAGCCATGACCCTTTTCTACGACCGGTACTCGGCGGCGCTGTACGGCGTCATCATGCGCATCGTCAAGAAAGAAGAAGAGGCCGAAGACGTGCTCCAGGAGGGCATGGTCAAAATTTGGAACTCGTTTTCTTCCTACGATGCCAGCAAAGGCCGGCTATTTACGTGGGTAATGAATGTGTGTCGGAATTTAGCCATCGACAGAATCCGCTCCAGACAGTACCGCGTAGGTACTCGTACCCAGCCGCTTGAGGACAGCGCCGCAGTACGTGAGCCCGCATCGCCCACGTTCCGGCCCGAGCACATCGGCCTGCAGGAAATGACAAAGAAACTTTCCCCTGACCAGCAGCAGGTCGTTGATATGCTGTATTTCGGAGGCTACACGCAAAGTGAGGTGGCCGACGAATTGAACTTGCCCCTTGGTACGGTGAAAACCCGCGCCCGGGCGGCTATCAAAGTACTTTCCAAACTGATTCGATAGCCGTGGATATTCAGCAATATATCGAATCTGGAATCCTGGAAGAATACGCTTTGGGCGTGCTTCCGGAAGCGGACCGGGCGGAAGTGGAGCGCATAGCCGCCACTTATCCCGAAATCCGACACGAACTGAACTCCATAGTCGGCGGCCTTGATACCTATGCCGAAGCCCATTCTCTGACGCCTCCTTCGGGGATGCGGGAGCGGGTGCTGGCTGGCTGGCAGCAAGCTATCCGGGCCGAGCAGCCGGCCGCTACAGCTCCGGTTGCGCCGGTTGCAGAAGCGCCCTATACCGCTCCACAGGCCGCGGCTCCAGTTGCCGAGCCAGTAGTTCGCCCTATTGGCAGTGCGCCGCAAACGCCTTCGTATGAGGAGGCACCCCGTCGTGGCTTCGGCTGGCTGATGGCCGCCTCCGTGGCGTTGCTGCTCAGCTTGGCTGGTAACTACATTCTCTACAACCGCTGGCAGAACACGGAAACGGCCTTGTTTGCCGCCCAGAACGACCAGGCGCGCTTCGCGGCAGCGCAGCAGGCATCTCAGAAGCAGCTGAGCAGCCAGGGCAGAGAACTGGCCGTGCTACGCGACGTGCAGTTTCAGAGCGTGACGCTGGCCGGTACGCCGGCTGCCCCTTCGGCCAAAGCGCGGGTTCTTTACAACCCAGCCACCAAGGCCGTGTATGTGGATGTGCATAGCCTGCCGGCCCCGCCGGCTGGCAAGCAGTATCAGCTCTGGGCTCTCGACAATGGCAAGCCCGTGGATGCCGGCGTTCTGGCCGCCACTACTGCCGCCGGCGACAGTCTGCAGCAGATGAAGGACATCACCAGCGCCCAGGCCTTTGCCATGACCGTAGAGGATGCGGGCGGCAGTGCTTCGCCTACGCTTTCCACGATGACCGTGCTGGGCAAAATGCTGTAGCCAACTGCTACGCAAAGAGGAGCGGGGAGAAGCAAGCTTCTTCCCGCTCCCTTTTTGTTGGGCTGTTTCCGGCGAATTGGTAGTAACTAGTGGGACGTATTTACTTTTTCCTTCATTGAGCCCGTGCACGGAACAATTTTTACGTTGCTCAAGCGCTACGTCCAGACGCAATACGACCACAGCACTTGGGTTCGGCTGACCGAATCCGTGGGCCTCAGCGCTGCGGATTTCGACCACAAAAGCGTATACCCCGACGAGCAGATGTACGCGCTGGTTGGGAAGGCGGCCGAAATGACGGGCATCCCGGCCAGCGAGCTGCAGCAGAAGTTTGGCGAGTATCTCGTGCCCGACCTGATGTATATGTACCAGAAGCTGCTGCAACCCGAGTGGACTACGCTCGATATGCTGGAGCACACGGAGAATACGATGCATCGGAAGGTCAGGCAGGAGCACGCTGAGAACACGCCGCCCGTACTGGAGGTCACTCGTCTTTCCGAAGACGAACTGGAAATCAAGTATGTGTCGGAGCGGCGCATGGGGGCTTTGGCAGTCGGTATCGTGCGCGGTGTGGCCGCCTACTACGACGAAGCCGACCGGATAGTAATAGACCCCGAAACCAGCGAAGATGGCCAGCGGGTATATATCCGGGTGCGGCGTCTGGCCGCCGTCGAATAACAGTCTGAACCACCTTTTCTTCTCCTGCGCCAGATGGCTGGCGCACAGCCCAGCTTCTTTGCCACATGGAAAAGTCAACTTACTACAACCCCGCCGACCTGGCCAAATTTGGGAACATCACGGAATGGCAGGCGGAGATGGGCAACAAATTCTTCTCCTATTACGGCGAAGTATTCAAGGAAGGCGCCCTCTCGGAACGCGAAAAGGCGCTGATTGCGCTGGCCGTGGCCCATGCCGTGCAGTGCCCGTACTGCATTGATGCCTATACCACCGACTCGCTGCAGAAAGGCGCCGACGAAGCCCAGATGATGGAGGCCGTGCACGTGGCCGCTGCCATAAAAGGAGGTGCCGTGCTGGTACATGGTGTTCAGATGATGAACAAGGCCAAGGAACTGTCGATGTAGGTTGTGTGGCAGGCAGCTACAGTGCCTGCCTGCCGGGCCTCCGGTGGCGAGCCGAAGGGCACCAAAACCGGCCAACTGCTTCTGCTATCGGGATTGAAGTGAATACACCTGCTTTTCTTAAACGAATCGGGCTGGCCTTGTCCGCTTTCTGGCTGCTGGCGTCCAGTGCCTGCGGGCGCTCCGCCGACGATGAACGCCCAAGTTCGGCGTATGCGCAACTGCTCCGGACCTTGTACCGGGGCACCGTGCCACTCGTGCAGCCGACGCAGCTGGCAGCCACGCTGCACAGCAACCCCTCTTCCGTGCTGCTGCTCGATACCCGTACGCCGGCCGAATACCGCGTCAGTCACCTGCAGGGCGCCCGCTTCGTCGATTTCAACACGTTTGAGCAGGCCGAATTTGCGGAGCTGCCCCGCGACCGGACCGTGGTGGTATATTGCTCGGTCGGCTACCGGAGTGAGCGGGTAGGGGAGCGGCTGAAAGCGCTGGGCTTCCGGGACGTACGCAACCTGTACGGCGGTATTTTTCAGTGGGTGAATGACGGCCATCCGGTGTACAACCGGCAGGGGCTTACGCAGGATGTACATCCCTATTCCGCGCTATGGAGTACCTGGCTGACCAAAGGCCGAAAGGTATACCAGTAGCCAGCCCAGTACCGGCGCAACGCCCTCTGGAGCATATCGGGACATATACCAAGCTGAAGAATACGATGACGTCTCACTTGCTCATTTTTGCCCGGCATCCGGAGCTGGGTCGGGTAAAGACCCGGCTGGCGGCGGCTATTGGTCCGGAAGCCGCCCTGGCCGTCTACCGTGAGCTGCTGGCCCACACCCGTGCCGCTACCGAACAGTTGCAGGTGCATAAAACCGTATGGCTGGCGGAGCCACCCGCCACGCCCTCAGCCACGCCCGACCTGTGGGCCGGCTATGAGCAGCAGTTGCAACTGCCCGGCGACCTGGGCACTAAAATGCAGATGGCTTTTTCGCATGCCTTTGCCAACGGGGCTAGGGCCGCCATCATCATCGGCACTGATTGCCCGGGCCTCACGGCCGCGTTGGTGCAGGAGGCATTTGTGGCATTGGCCACGCACGAGGTAGTTATAGGACCGGCTGAAGATGGCGGGTATTATCTGCTGGGTATGAAAGAAGTATGCACGGATTTGTTTTTGAGAAAAAGCTGGAGCACCAACTCTGTTCTGCCGCACACACTGGCTGACGCCGACCGGCTGGGGCTGCAGGTGAAACAGCTTCCTATGCTGCGCGACGTAGACGATGCCACGGATCTGGCCGCGTGGCGAGCGGCCACGGAAAGGTAGTTTGTCAGGAGACTGACGAGTTTCGGCGTATTATTGGGGGCTACATCCGACCTTTCACCATGCCTGCCACCGTTGAACGCCTCCTGCTGGGATGCTGCCTGGCCATGCAGCTGACTGCATGCTCAACCCAAGGTTCTGAACCGGAACGCCCGGACCTGTCTGATCTGCCTGCCGCGCCGCCTGTTGCCCTGCGTCGGCTGGCCCCGCAGTTCAACCCACAATGGGCCATGGATAAGCTGTGGGAAGATGGCCTGGCAGAAGTGGCCGTGTATGACGCTGAACGGGTAATCTACGACCGGGTGCGCCGCTTCGAGTACGTGCAGCTGACCGTGAAGGAAGAGTTTAACCAGCAGTACCAGGTCAAGACCGACGACTACCAGCGGACGGACCTGTATCCGGTGATGAAAGTGAACCAGTTCTGCCGGATTCCTACTGAGCAGTACCCGTACCATTTCCTGACGTCCCTGTTTTTCCGGCGCGAAAGTCCCACCAGTCTGTCCAAGCTGACCACCTCGTCGCAGGAATGGTGCGGCAATACGTTCAAGGCGTTTCTGGATGATGGACTGCAGTACGTGGAAACCTACAACTCCTACTGGGACGGGCAGGGAGCCGGCCAGCGCAAGCTCCGCCGCGACATTCTGTTTGAGGATGCGCTGCCGTACACCCTTCGCAGCCTGCGCTTCGGTGATACGCTGGCCTTTCGGGCGAGCATCTGTGAGCTGCAGCAAACCAGCAAAGCCGCTGCTCCGACTATTTACGAGTCCGAAATAAGCGTTCAGCCGGCATCTGCCGCCGATACGCAGGAGGCCGCCTGGCAAGTGCGTGTACGTTTGGCCGAAGGCAAGGAAAGCACCTACTGGTTTGCGCGGAAATACCCCAATGTGCTGCTTCGCCAGGCTACCTGGGACGGCCGCAACCTGCGCCTGCGCAAGCTCAGCCGCTATGCCTACTGGAACCGTGTAGCGCCGGATACCGCGCAGGCTCCGCTCTAAAGGGCGTCGGGGACAACTGTGGCCGGGGCGCTGCGGCGCCAGTCCCGAAAAAGCGCGGCCAGTAGCCCCGTATATTCCAGCGTCAGCAGCCACGGGTTTTCGGTGTAAGCCGCAGTATGGTAGGCCGCGTATGACAGTACCACCAGCCCCGACCACACCAGCAGGTAGCGGTAGTTGGTGAACAGGCTCAGGGCAAGCAGGGGCGTCAGGTACCACGGATGCACTACGGTGGCCAGCAGGTAATAGGCCGTGAGCAGCACCAGCAGCGTACGGGGCAGAGAAGCCCAGGCCGGGCGCTTTTCGCTCAGCATCAACCCCCCGATAATGGCTACGAACGTAAGCGCCAGTGCCGGGCCGATGCGGGCTATCTGGTTGTAGCCTGTGAGCCAGTAGCCGGCGGCCCGCAGCAGGTAGTAGAGGCTGGCATTGAACTCGAAGCTGCGGAAATACAGGTCCAGGCTACGGCTGATGTTGCGCACCAGCTCCGCCGACACGAAGGGCAGAAACAACAGAACGACTACCAGGCCGACAGCTGCCGAAAACGCCAGAAAACGCCGTGCGCCGAGCCGCCGTGCCAGCAGCGGCAGCACCAGCAGCGGCAGCAGCTTCGTGCCGATGGCCAGCCCCAGCGCCCCTGCGGCCCAGCCCCGGTTGCCGCGCAGCAGCAGCACCAGGGCCAGCAGCAGAAACGCTATTACCAGGGCTTCGAAGTGCAGATTGCCGGTCAGCTCTACGATGACGAGCGGGTTGAGCAGGTACCACAGGGCGCGCTCCGGCGGCAGCCCAAACCGGCGCAGCAGCGCCAGCAGCAGCCCGGCCGTAGCCGCTTCGGCCAGCAGCAGCACCAGCCGCATGAGCAGCACCGCACCCCGCTCACTGGCTGGAAAGAGCCCCGAGGCCAGCCCAAACACTGCCTGGCACACCGGCGGATATACCGAATAGTAGTGCGGGGAGTTGAGCTTCGGATAAAGCGTTTCCAGCTGCTGACTGTACGGCGCAAGTTGCCAGATTGCTGCGGTGGTACTAGGGGAAATTTCCGCAACTGCTACCAGCTCATCGGGCCGGTACTGGAACGGGTTGACGCCCGAGGACACAAGCAGCCCGTCCCAGCGGAAGCGGTGGTAGTCGTCGGAGAAGGCGGGCAGGGCCGGCAGCCACAGCAGCCGCAGCAGCAGTGCCGCCAGCAGCCCCGAGCGTAGCGGCAGCTTCGTTTTTAGCAGAAACCAGTACAGCCCGAACGCCACCGCAAACAGCCCGGCCAGCTGCCCGAATTCTGTGCGGGGAGTAGCGTATGCCAGCCCGGCGTACACCGCCCCCAACAGCAGCAAGGCCAGCAGGTGCGCAATCCGGCGAAAAGGAGCTGACTGAGACAGAAGCATCGGAGCCGGTTTACTTCCGATGCCGGACGGAATACATAAAAATCAGGCCGTAGCCTACCGTCAGCATCAGGTGGAAGGGAATCAGGCCCCAGTCGCCGAAGTACAGGCCGGCCCCGATACCGAAGGCGAAGTACAGCGCGAGCAGGCCTTCGGTGAGCGTGAGGCCATCGAGCAGGTCGCCGGTGCGGTAGCGGCGGCCCTGCCAGCGGCCCTGGCGCCGCACCAGCCCCAGCTTGGGCGTCCGGATAAAGGCCGACTGCTGCCCGCTATAGCCCAGCAGCACGGCCCGTGCGTTGTGCAGCGTCAGCCCCATGGATACCGACAGAAACAGCAAAAACTGCGGCACAAAGCGCCACACCGGCGCCGTGGGCTTATCGAGCCGCCAGGCCGTGAAGTAGTAGTAGATAAGCGGTACGAAAGCCAACAGAAACACCGAGGCCACCCGTAGTAGCGGCTTCAGCTCCGGCAGGTCGGCGCGCACAAATACCAGCGGCACACTTACCAGCGCCATCAGCAGAATGGCCACGAACACCGTGCTGTTGAGCAGATGGAACGTAGCGTGCAGCTTGGTGGCCAGGGTTTCGGAGGAGCGCAGCACGTTGCGCAGGTGCTTGCGGGCGGTTTCGGCCGCGCCCTTGGTCCAGCGGAACTGCTGCGACTTCAGGGCGTCGAGGGTGGCGGGTAGCTCGGCGGGTGCCACCACATGCGGCAGGTAGTGAAAGCGCCAGCCCCGCAGCTGGGCGCGGTAGCTCAGGTCCAGGTCTTCGGTGAGCGTGTCGGTGTGCCAGCCGCCGGCGTCCTCGATGCAGGTGCGCCGCCATACGCCACCCGTCCCGTTGAAATTGATGAAGTGCCCGCCCGCCGTGCGTCCTACCTGCTCCACATGAAAGTGCGCGTTCAGCCCGAAGGCCTGTAGCTCAGTCAGCAGCGAATACTCCTCGTTCAGATGGCCCCAGCGCGTCTGCACCACACCCAACCCGGCCTCCTGAAAATACGGCACGGTGCGCAGCAGAAAGTCCGGCTCCGGCACAAAGTCGGCGTCAAAAATGGCAATCAGCTCCCCATCCGTCTGCTCCAGCCCGTAGCGTAGCGCGCCGGCTTTGTAGCCCTGCCGGTCGGGCCGGCGCACCTGGTCGATGCGCAGCCCTTGGGCCCGGTAGTGCGCCACGCGGGCCGCCACTAGGGCCACGGTTTCGTCGGTCGAATCGTCGAGAACCTGCAGGTGCAGCCGGTTGAGGGGATAGTTGAGCGCAGCGCAGGCATCAATCAGACGCTCAGCCACAAATACTTCGTTATACAGTGGCATCTGCACTGTCACGCGGGGCCAGACGGCGGGCGGCGCAGGCTCGGGCGGCAGGCCACGCCGGTAAGCCTGCCGGGCCAGCCGCGTCAGCTGAAACTGCGTCAGGCTGAAGCCCAGCACGAAGGCCAGACACAGCCCGTAGAGTATCAGCAGCGTGAGTTCTAGAAAGAGCATTCAGGAGCGGGAGAAGAGGCCGGGCCACCGCCGGCAGCGCCGGGGCCAGCGAAGTCAGAGGAAGGCAACCGGGATGGGGCGACGAAGGTAAGCAACAGCGCCGGTGCCGGCACCGCTTGAAGCCAAACTACAGATAGCGGAAGATGGTCCACAGAATCTTATAGCCTGCTCCCAGGGTGCCGCGCACCGTGCCCGAAACCTTGCTGGTCCCGATGCGGCGGCGGTAGCGCACCGGCACTTCGGTGTTGCGCAGCTTCAGCTTGGCGGCCTTGAGCTGCATTTCCACCGTCCAGCCGTAGGTGGTGTCGGCCATGCCAATACGTTGCAGCGCCTCCCGCCGGATTGCCCGGAACGGACCCAGGTCGGTGAAGTGCGCGCCGTAGAGGCGCCGCAGCAGGGAAGTGGCCAGCCAGTTGCCGAAGATTTGCTGGGGCATCATGGAGCCGGTTTCGCGCTGGCCCAGGGCGCGGGAGCCAATGACCATATCGGCCTCGCCGCGCAGAATGGGGGCCAGCAGCAGCGGCATTTCTTCGGGGTAGTCGGAATGGTCGCCATCCAGAAACACGATGATGTCGGCCTGTTCGGCGGCGGGCCGGGCGAAGCTGTGCGCCATGCCGGCCAGGCAGGCGTGGCCGTAGCCGGGGCGGGTTTCGCGCAGCACCGTGGCGCCAGCTGCCCGCGCTACGTCGCCGGTACGGTCCGTGGAATTATTATCCACCACAATGACTTCGCGCACCAGGCCGGCCGGAATTTCGGCCAGCACTTTGGCAATGGACTGCTCCTCGTTGAAAGCAGGAATAATTACGTCAATCAGCATGGCAGGAGCGGCACGCAGCCGCCCACGTTGGAGGGCAGAGAAATACTACAAACCACAAAGATGCACAGTTGCGCCGGGTTGCCGATGAAGGGCGAGTACTTGTTGCTGTTTTCTGAGTGCACCCCAATGCTGACTTCCTCTGTCAGGAAAAGTAGCTACATCGGAGCCGGCCTTGGTGATGCAGGCGACTGGCGTAAAACCTATCTTTGGGGTATTCACCAGACGAATTATGGGAGCATTATTGACGGATATGCTGCAGCGGGCCCAGCGCAGCCGGCGTATTGTGGCGCTGCAGTCGGGCAGTACAATGTTTTTGGGCTACGTGCTCAGCTTCAATCCCGAGATATTGTTGCTCCGCTCCATCACGCGGCAGGGCCTGCTTACCGGCGTGCGCACTATCAGCCTCGACTCGGTGTCGAAGGTGCATTTCGATGATAAGTATATGCGGCTGATCGAGTTCAAGGAACACAACCCAGAAACCGTGTATAGCTTGCCTGCCGCGCCCGATGGACTTGATGCTCAGTATCTGACAATACCGCTGCTGTTGCAGCGGGCGCAGGAAGCGCGGCAACTGGTGCTGCTTGAAACCCACGGCGAGCATGACATTTACGGCTATGTTGTGCGTCTGACAGAGGATGAGCTGCTGGTAGAGGTGTATACTCAATATGGTGAAGCCGACGGCCACACAGTGCTGGGCCTTGAGGAGATACGGACAGTGGTTTGGAGCGACGAGGACACCCGCACCATTGAGTTGCTGCTGAAGCAGAGTGCGGCGGGCAACGGCGGCTGATTAGGGCTCCTTTTTTATCTGGGAAGAAAGTATGCCTGCGTTCTGAGGGCAGCCTCAAGGGCGCGCCGGAAGCAATACAACTGCTCTTGGTGTATAGCTACAGCTGCCCTGTTTCGCGTATTGGTCGGGTCATCAATGCTTGTTCTATGTCCCGCTTATTTCTGCTGCTACTAACCCTGCTGCTGGTTCGTACCGGTTTCGCTCAAACCGCGCCTACCTCGCTAAATGCCACCCTCGACGGCTACGAATACCCGTTTCCGGTGCGGCAGCTTCCTCTGAAGCTGGAAGGCCAGACGCTGCGCATGGCGTACATGGACGTGCCGGCCACCGCCAAAACCAATGGCCGCACGGTAGTGCTGCTGCACGGCAAAAACTTCTTTGGGGCCTACTGGCGCGAAACCATCAAGACCCTGACGGCGGCCGGTTTCCGGGTAGTGGTACCCGACCAGATTGGCTTCGGCAAGTCTGACAAGCCGGATCTGCACTATTCCTTCCACCAGCTGGCCCGCAACACCAAGCACCTACTTGATACGCTGGGCGTGAAAAAGGCCATTATCGTAGGCCACAGCATGGGCGGCATGCTGGCCACTCGGTTCGCACTGCAATATCCGGACGCCACCGAGAAGCTGGTGCTGGAAAATCCGATTGGGCTGGAAGATTACCGCGTAGGCGTGCCGTTCCAGAGTGTAGACCAAGCCGAGGCTACGGAGCGCAAAAGCACCGAGGAAAGCATCCGGAAATACCACGCCACCTACTATCCGCACGGCTACCCCAAGGCCCACGACGAATGGCTGCTGCCCCTGGCTGCCCAGACCCACCACCCCGATTTCGCGAAAGTAGCCCGCGCCAATGCCCTCACCTTCGACATGATTTATCAGCAGCCCGTGAGCTACGAGTTCAGCCGGCTGCAGGTTCCTACGCTGCTCATCATCGGGCAGGATGACCGCACGGTGGTAGGCAAAGGCCTCATCAAAGACCCCAAAGTGTTGGCTGCTATGGGGCAGTATCCGGAACTGGGCCGCCGCACCGCGGCCCAAATCAAAGGCGCGAAGCTGGTGCCACTGGCGGGTGTAGGCCACATTCCGCATTTGGATGCCCCAACTGAGTTCCGGAAGGCGCTGCTGGCCTTCCTACAGTAGGAGTCGGCCCGGGCCGTTGCCTCCTCACGGGAGGGCGAATGGAAACTGAGCCGTAAGTTGCGGGGCTTTTCGACTGTTCTCTATGCGTGCTATGTGCCTGCGCTGGCTGCTGCCGGTTCTTCTTCTGAGTTTCAATACTGTGCACGCGCAGCGCCCGGCCCCCGGCAAAGCGGCCACCCGCCGGGCAGCGGCCCGCGCCAAGCCAGCGAAACCCAAAGCCACAGTTCCAGCTATCAGTCAAGCCACCATCTTGAACGTAGGTGACACGCTGGATGGGCGCTTCGTGGTGCCGCAGGTGCAGCTGCCGGATGCCGCCGCCGCCGCCCGGATCAATGCCGAGCTGGTGGATGCGGCCCTGGGCGAAGACCTGCAGGTTGTGCCGCTGCCGCTCACGGCGCTTACCGGCCTGCGGCAGGCAGTTTCCGAGTACACCGAGCGTGACCAGAAAGGCTTTGTGGGGGCCCGCTACGAGGTGCTCTATAATGACCACGGCCTGCTCTCCGTAGCGCTTACGTCCGACTTGCTGGGGGCATACGCGTCGTCCGTGACGCGGCACGCCACGTTTGAGCTGCGGACGGGCCGGCTGCTGGAAGTGCGCGACCTACTGGCCGATACGCTGGCGCTACGCCAGCGCTGGCAGGAGTCCATCAACCGCCGTGTGGCCGACCACATCAGCAAGCTGCCCACCGAGTATGCCCAGCTGGATGCCCCACTGCTGGCGGAGGTGAAACGCCGGCTGCACTGGAACGACAGCACCCTCACCAGCCAACTCGAAGGCGACGACCCGCGCTTCTACGACTTCGCCCTGACGCCCTTCGGCCTCACACTCTACTACGATTTTGGCTTCCCGCACGTCCTCGAAGCGCTGCAGCCGGAAACCGACTACCTGTTCAGCTACGCCACCCTCACACCGTGGCTCAAGCCTAGAGGCCTGCTCGACTTCAAGCGGTAGTTACGCCAGAAGACCAGGTGTTTATGTTGTCTGTAGCTGAGTTAAAATGACTAGCTCAGAATCCGCAGCGAGTCGGCGTGAATCAGCTGGCTGCTCTGGTAGCGGCCTTCGCGCGGGCCGTTTTCGAGGTTGAGCACTCCGCGCGGGCAGGCCGTAGAGCACAGCCCGCAACCCACGCAAGAAGCCCGGATGATAGGCTCCCCACGCTGGGCGTACTGCTTCACATCAATGCCCATTTCGCAGACGTTGGAGCAGTTGCCGCACGAGATGCACTGGCCGCCGTTGGTGCTGATGCGGAACCGTGAGAAATGCTTCTGTAGCAGCCCCAGATATGCCGCCATTGGGCACCCGAAGCGGCACCACACCCGGCTGCCCATCAGCGGGTAGAAGCCCACCCCAATCACGCCCGAAAACACTGACCCAATAGCAAACCCATAGAACTTAGACAGCGGCTCGGTGATGGGCTGCAGCGCCGGCGCCACGCCCGAAGCACCCAGCCACAGCAGTGCTGTAAGCAGCACGATCAATGCCAGGATGGGGTAGATGATGCGTACTTCCCAGCGCCATGCGGTGCGGCTTTTGTCGGAGAGGTGGCGGTACGGGTCACCAGCGGTTTCGGCCAGGCCGCCGCAACCGCACACCCACGAGCAGTACCAGCGCTTCCCGAAAAAGTAGGTGAGCACCGGTGTAGCTACCAATGACATTACCGCGCCCCAAAACACCATGAACACGCCCAAGGCCGGGCCGCCATCCTTGAGCAGGTAGCTCACGGTGCCAGGAAACAGATAGTCGTACTTAAGCGGCCAGAAGTAGGAGAAGTAGTATTCGGGCTTCTGAAACGCCAACAGCAGGCCCGGCAGCAGGAACGCAAAACCCAATTGAAAGAGCATTACTGACACCGTGCGGATGCGCTGATACGGCGAGTGGCGGTACTTCCACAGCGCCCGGCCGCCCATCACCAGTATCGCCAGCGTGTAGAACGTGCCGTAGAGGAACCACTGGTCGGAGGGGCGCTGGCGCAGGGCTAGGCTGGCTGGGTCGAGGGCGTGCACCAACTGGTTGAGCGGCCCAAAATTACCTTGGCCATCGTTGTTGCTGAACCAGTAGAGCACCACGTAGAAGCCGGTAAGTACCACGGCTGTCAGCCAAGCTACGGCGCCCCGGCTGGTGCTGCCGCGTAGCCACATGTTGTCGTGCTGCACGCCGGCCGGCGTGCGCCCGAACTTATACCAGGCCCAGCCCAGCGTGCCGCTACTCAGCAGTAGCAGGCCCACCCAGAAGCTTAGGCGCGCCCGGCCGGCATCGGCATCGAAGGCTACGGTCAGCAACGCCAGCAAACCCAGCCCCACAGCTGTGAGCAGCGTTTTCTCGGTGGCCGAAGTGTCGGGTACCGGTGGGCGGGTCAGGGTGAGGTCGGGGGAGAAGGCCATAGGAAAGCAACAACAACGGACCGATACTGCTTTTTCTGCGCGTCATTCAGCGGCAGCAACGGACGAAAATAGGAATGCGAAAGGTGCTCCTAATGATGGTGATGGTGGCCTTGGTCGGGCTTGCCGAACAGGTTCATCAGTGAGCCTATCACATACAGCGCCGCCCAGCAGACGTAAAGCCAGTTGTAGCCCGGCAGCGTGCGGTCTGCGAAGAAATGCAGAATCAGGTGGGCGCCGGCACTCATAATAAGGCCCGTCACGGCAATGAATTGAAAGCTGTTGAGGGCACTCGGGCGGTAAAGTTTAGAGAAATCCACGGCGCTTTTACGGAATAACTGAGAAGAGAAAAGGGAGTCGGCAGAGGCGAGGCCTGTTGCCCTGCTGTACTTTGGACTTACGTATAAGCCGCCACCAGTTGCTGCTTAAACGAGCGTAACATGTCAGGTTCGTGGCGGCGGAAGAACTCAGGGTCGAAATTGGCTTTGCCGAGCTGGCCCAACACCTGCTGCACCGGAGTTTCGGCCCGCAGCCACGCCTCCCATACCTCGTGGCACTGCCGTATGCCCATGGCATTTACGCCCGTTACGGCATTGTTTTGGGCAGGCCGGAAGGTAATACGCAACGCATGGCGCCCGTTTGGGTGCTGCCAGTAACAGGAGGATTCGCCCGGCTCCGGCTCAGCAGGCACACGGCCGTAGGTCTGGTATTCGAGGTGAAAGAACTTGGCTGAGTTGAACCACGGACCGCGGCGGTAGCGGGTAGGTTGCCCACAAAGAGTATGCGCCACGGTTTCGCCCTGCATGCGGCCCGTATACCAGAGCTGCTCAATGGGTACTTCACCGGCGGCCGGTTGCCGATGCTGGGCACAGTCGCCGGCGGCGTACACATCGGGGGCGCTGGTTTGCAGGTAGTCGTCTACCAGAATACCCCGGTCGATTTCTAAGGTAGCGCAGGAGGCCGCCAGGTCCAGATTGGGCGTGACGCCGGTGGCCAGCCCCACCCATTGGCACTCAATTTCCTCGCCGTGGCTGGTGCGCACGGCCCGCACATGGCCATCAGTACCCAATATTTCCGCCAGCCCGGTCCCGTAGCGCACATCAATATGATGCTCGCGGAGTTGCTGGTCTACCAGAGCCGCTTCGGCAGCTGGCAGTACGGAGCCCCAGTATCGGTCGTCGCGCACGAGCATCGTCACGGCAATGCCGCGCGAATGCAGCATTTCGGCCAGCTCAATCCCAATCAGGCCGCCGCCTACTACCACGGCCCGCGCTATGCCGTGCGTGTGGCGGTGCATCTGCTCCAGGTCGGGCAGTGAATACAGGCCTTGCACGCCCACAAGCTCCTGGCCGGGCCAGCCGTAGGTACGGCTGACGGAGCCCGTAGCCAGCAACAGCTTGTCATAGGAAAGGTGTTGGCCGTTGCTCAGCGAAAGAGCTTTGCGGTCGGTGTCGAGGGCGGTAGCAGTGGCATACACCAGCTCCAGCCGGTTTTCGGGCCAGAACCAGTCAGCATAAGGCTTAATATCCTGCGGGCGCAGGTGTCCCATGTACACGTACATCAGCGCTGTGCGCGAGTAGTGGTGCGGCGTCTCATCCGACACGAGCGTAATGCGGGCTTCGGGCTGCAGCCGGCGCACCGTCAGCGCACAGCTGACGCCCGTAATGCCATTGCCGATGATAACCAGATGCATTGAAAAGAAAATATAGTGGAATGACCGGGGTAGTAGGTACAGCCAGCGCAAAGGTGAGCAAGAAATTGGTGCTGCACCGGTCGGCCGCCCCAATCAGCCCTGGAACAAGTGCCCGCCGCTAACTTCTGCTCCCGCATGATACATTCTGTTGGCGACTTTACTCATACGGGGGCAGTTCGGCTGCCGGTTTGCCGGCTTAGCCAGAGGGAGCGCGCAACGAAGTCTGCAGAATGCAACTAGGCGGGCGGTGCGGTACAACCCCCGCTCGGTCCGCGCGTAAAGCAAAACGGCAATCTGCTTCACTCTAACTTCTCACGGCCATGATGCTTGATAACCTGTTCGGCAAAGACAACATCGACGATAACGACAAGGAAAACAGCGAAATAACGGAAGGGAAACCAGCTGTCCACAACGAGCAGCTCGAAAAGGAAAAGGAATTCAAAGCCGACCAAAGCAACGGCAAGAGCGCCGATGATGCTTCGGCGCACCGCAACCAGGGCGCTGGCGGCTATACCCAACGCAGCGACCAGAAAGACCAGCTGGAAAACCTGCACATCGGGGGCAGCGAAACCGAGCCGCAAGGCGGCAACGAGCACCACGCCGCCGGCGAGCAGGCACAAGGCCCCGGTTTTGAGTCGGAAGGCAGCATCGAGCTGGACCACCAGCTGCGCACCCGGGAGCAAAAGTTTGGGGAAGACGCACCCAGCGGGCCGGCCAAACCGGTACAGGACTAAACCTTCCGAAATACGGCATGCAACTGGCCCCGTTCCGCAAGGAACGGGGCTTTTTTGTTGATGCTAATACAAGCCAGAGCGGTTGGCTGCCCAGCGGCATCCGTCTTAGCCGAAACACGTGGCAGCGTCCCGCCAGCCATGAAATTAAGTCGGCGGCAGCATTATTAGGATGGCATGGGACTAATCCTATATCTTTAGGGACCCGTGCTGAGTCCGGCCGGGGCTGCATAGAAATATTGTGCAATCCACGGGCTCAGGAAGGGGCTGTTCTGAGCATTTTCCCACCATTTTATTTTTTCGCATGCCCTCAAAATATACTCTCCCTGAACCCGAAACCGACGAAGCCGGCGCGCTGCTGAGTGAAGAGGATTCTCTGTCCTCCGGCAACGGCCGTTTGGCCATTATCGTTGGGGCAATTCTGCTGCTGGCCATTGTTGGCTACATGTTTATGCCCGGTTCCGGCGGGCGGCGGGTCATCACCAACGTCATGCCGTCCGTGATGCTCGGTGAAGCCAGCGTAACGGGCACGCGCCCCGCCGCTGAGCCGGCTGCTGCCACGGCTGTGGCCGCTGAAACCGAAGATGCAGCAACCAAGCCGGCCACCGACAAGACCAAGAAAGCAGTTACCCGCACTACCATCGATGGCAATCTGGCTACCCGGACCACCGAGTCGGTAGGGACAACTGAAGCCACCCCTGTATCGGAAGCCGCCGCTCCGGCCGCCGCGCCCGAAGCAGCTGCGGCCCCCGCTAATGTGACGCTTTCCGGCCGGATTCTGGACGAGAACGGCCGGCCATTGGCTGGTGCTACCGTTCTGGTAAAAGGTTCGCGCAAGGGCACTGGAACCGATGCCAATGGCAACTATTCCATTGAAGTGCCGGCCGGCGAGAATGCGCTGGTGTATGGCTACGGTGGCTACCAGGACCAAGAGGTCCGCACCCGTGGCTCACAGCCTGTTAACGTAACGCTGCTGCCCAGCGAAAACGGCAAACGCCGGCGTCGGTAGTTGTCGTCAGGAAGTGAATTCCCAAAAGAAAAGCCGCTCCGGACATCCGGAGCGGCTTTTCTTTTGGACCGTTGTGGAGGCTGCTATTGCCCACCGAAGCGCTTGCCAAACAGGAAATAGACCGGCACGCCCATTGCGACGAGCCCAAGCCCAAAACCAGCGTCGCGAGCCGTGGCCGGCGACACGAGCAGGATAATGCAGAAAGCAGACGCCAGCACCACATAGAGCATCGGAATGACCGGGTAGCCCAGGGCCCGGTAGGGCCGGGGAGCGTCGGGCCTGGTGCGGCGCAGAATGAAAATACCAATGATGGTGATGACGTAGAACAGAATCACCGAGAACATGACGTAGTTCAGAAGCTGCTCGTAGGAGCCCGACAGGCACAGCCCGCAGGCCCAGATGCACTGCGCCCACAGCGCCACACCCGGTACGCCAAACTTATTAAGGCGGGCCATACGGGGGAAAAACAAGCCGTCTTTGGCCATGGCATAGTAGGCGCGGGCGCCGCTCAGGATAATGCTGTTGTTGGCTCCGAACGTGCTGATCATAATCAGGACGGCCATCAGGCCCGCGCCGATACTGCCCAGAATGCTACCCGCTACGGCCGTGCCTACCCGCTCATCGGCGGCGTACATGATGCCACGGCTCATGATGTCGGTGGCTGCCGCGGCCGGGTCGCCGTGCATGGGCAGCACCAGCAGGTATACCAAGTTGATAAGCAGATACAGGCCCGTTACGATGCCCGTGCCGATGGCCATGCTCAGCACAATCGTGCGTTCGGGCCGCACGATTTCGTCGCCGGAGAAGCCGATATTGTTCCAGGCATCGGAGCTGAACAGAGAGCCGGTCATGGCCAGCCCGATGGCCCCAATCAGGCCCCAAGTGGTGAGCGGGGTACCCTGGCCGGCAGCATCGTAGCTCACGGCGTTCCACATATCATGGAAGTTGAGGCTCACGGCCTGGTCGTTGATGCCCAATGCCAGCCCGAACAGAATGAGCAGCGCCAGCGCTACCAGCTTAGTGCTGCCGAAAATGTTGGAAATCAGCTTGCCGCCGCGCACCCCGCGCGAGTTCACCCATGTGAGGCCTACCAGCATAACAATGGCCAGCAGCATGACGGTAGAGAACTTCAGTGGCCCGATTTCAAACAGTATGTTGTCCTTTGAAAACCACGGCACCAGCACCCCCACAAAGCGCGCAAATGCCACCGCCACCGCCGCAATTACACCGGTCTGAATTACGAGAAACAAGGACCAGCCGTAGAGGAAGGCCACTAGCTTGTTATAGGCCTCGCGCAGGTACACATACTGCCCACCCACCTTCGGAAACATAGCGGCCAGCTCGCCGTAGCTCACGGCGCCCGCCAGCGTAATAAACCCGGTAATCAGCCACACCACCAGCAGCCAGCCCGCCGAGCCAACCTGCCGCGCAATACCGGCCGACACAATAAAAATACCGGAGCCAATCATGCTGCCGGTTACAATCATGATGGCGTCAAACAGCGTAATGGCCCGCTGAAAATGGCCTTGCTTTTCGGACATAAAAGGAGAGGAAACAGGATTGAGGCCGGGAAGATAGGGGTTTGATGGAGTTGAAGACGATGTGGCACTTGTCATTTAGCTTTCATTCCCGCTGCGCGAATGCCCCAGCCAGCGTGTCGGCTGTGCATTCTCGAGCAGCCTATCGGTTGGCCACTGGGTACCCAGGCGTGCCAAACGAACAGAAATGGCTGGCAGAAAGCGGGGCAGCAGCCTGCTGAAAAGGTAGAATGGCTGAGCATACTGTTTGGGCTGACGAAGCGCGGATAACGTACCGCTCAAACCCGGAAAGGACCTCGTGCAGTATAGTCTGCAAGGGTGCTCGGGTTTCCGGTGTTACTTTTGGGTGGGCCGTAGCAGAAGCAGGGCGGCCCGGCTCCTCTGGGGCGGGGCTGCCGGTTGTGCAGCCCTGGGCCCTGGCTGTCGCTCCCTAACCTGTAAGAACTTCTTCTCCATCTGATATGCTTCATTCACAATCTTTTAGCAAGCGCCTGGCCGGCGGCCTGCTTGCGTTTCTGACGCCGCTGCTGCTGGTTTCCTGCGGCGGAAACAATATCGATATTGATGCCCTGAACGCACAGGCGTTGCAGCGCCAGAAGCAGGTATTACGAGCCGATTCGGTGGCTATTGCCAAGTACATTGCCGACAGCAGCTTCGTGAACGTCCGCCGCCAGCCCTCAGGCTTGTGCATCGTGACCAAAGTAGCGGGCGCCGGCGACCTGCCACGAAACGGCCAGACGGCTTCCGTGGTCTACAAAGGCATGCTGCTCACAAACCAGGTATTCGACCAGTCGCGCCCTGGCCCCGATGGCCGGCCTGTGCCGTTCCTGTTTACGCTGGGGGCAAACCAGGTAATTACGGGCTGGGAAGAGGGTATTGGGCTGATGCGCAAGGGCGAAAAAGCCATTCTGTTGATTCCTTCGGCCTGGGCCTACGGCCCGAGTGGGGCCGGCAACCTCATTCCGCCGGATGCGCCGCTGCGCTTTGATGTCGAGCTGACGAATCTGCAATAGTACAGCGCCAAACCTCCGGATTTTGAAACAGAGGACGCTGCTATTGCTGCTGCTGCTAGGCACCTCCACCGCCCGGGCGGAGAAGTTCGATAACCTGGGCAGCACCCTGGAGCACTTGGCGCTGCTGGTGCTGCTTCTGGTGGGCGGGACAGTGGTAGCAGGTTGCGTCGGAATCTACTGGCTGTTTGCGCGCAATCAACGGAAAAAGCGCGAAGCCCGGCAGCGGGAGCAGACCTTCTACGAGTCGCTCTGACTATGCGGCTGGCGGCTGGCGCGCTAGAACTCGCTCCGGTCATACCAGCTACGCATGCGCCATGGGTCGCCCTTCTGCTTGCGCACCAACACCAACCGCGCCGAGCCGGCTCCCTGGAACTGCTGGTTGTCGCGCTGCTCGATGCTGAGCTGGAAGGACCTTTCGACGTACACCAGCGTATCCGAAAACAGCGTGTCGGTGGTGGGCAGGTACTGAGTCCACTGCAGGTTGGCGGTGCGGGCGGCCCTGAACAGCTTGTAGGTGGTGGATATTTCCACGTCGCGGTTCCAGGTGCGGTCTACGTTGGCCGCGAAGTCCCGGTACGTGAACGTAAAGCGCCGGTCGAGAAGCTGGCCGTAGAGGGTGGAGTCGCGCAGCTGGTAGGCACTCCGGAACCGGTCGAAGAAGCCGCGCACGGTCACGGGGTTGCCGAGTAGCTGGTTCGGGTCGGTGGGCATATCATCAAGGCCCGGCGCGAAAGGGTTGCAGCCCGCCAGCACAGCCCCCACGGCCAAGCCACCGCCCACCATACGGCTACGACGACGGGCAGAAAGTGCAGGTGGCAGAAGATCAGGCATTGGAAAGCGTAGAATTCCCCGTCAAACTTCAGCAAGCTCAGCAGTACGGCGTTGCTAGTTGCGAATAAAATACTTTTTCAAGTCCGTCCAGCACATGGTGTTAGACGTACGCTGGTCGCGCCAACTGGCTATTTTCCACTCATTGTTGCGGCGGCGCACCAGCAGCCGGATGTTGCCTTCCAGCACCGTCGCCCGGAAAGCCGTATCAGTCTGCGTGATTTTTAGTTGATACAGCGCAGAAACCTCTGCCGAATCGGCCGTGAAAAACTGGTCGCGGCGGCTGCTGAGCGTGAGTTGGTTCTGGCCGCTGGCTGGGGAGCGGCGGCGCAGGCCGTTCAGGTAGTCACGCTCCTCGTTCACGCTCCAGTTGGCAAACAGCGTGGTAGCGGTACCGGCCGCCGTAGGATCGGGAATGAAGCGGTACTGTGGCCCGGTAAACGTCCGCTCATAGTTTACCACGTTCAGCGTTTGCACAGCCGTAGTAAAGTTGGCCAGCAGAATATCAATCTGGGTGGGCGGAAGCCAGTCGCTGGCGGCGGCCGCTGGCTCCGGGTCGCGCAGTTCGAAGCAGGCTGTCGTCAGGAGTAAAAGTGGGGCACACGCCAGCAGTCCGGCTTTGCGGCAGGATGAAGGGCGTACCTGTGCCCCGCCCAAAGGTTGGGTAGAGGCAGAAACCGGCAAAGCTTTCCATCGTGAAGCCATGCCTTGAAGGTAAGCAGTTTTCGGTTGAGCTCCAGCGCTTAAGCGGCAACTAGGCCGGGCATCGGTAGTAGCTGTTGTAGCCAATCTGCTTCTGAATTTCAATAGTAGCCAGTGAAATAGTAGGCGTAGACTAGCCTTCTGCCGTATTACGGCCAGGGTTTCTGTCACCTGCTTCCGAATAGCTATTTTTGCCGCCCGCCCACCGGCACCCTTGCATGTCCAAAAAGCTACTGGTATTTCTTACGGGTCTGTTTCTGCTGGCGTCGCTGGCGTCGTACGTGTACTACCGCCGTACTGTGGCGGCCGTGCCCGTCGACCCTTGGGCGCTGGTGCCCGACGATGCGGTGCTAGTGGCCGCTACCCGCGACCATCCAACGCTGGTACGCCACCTCAAGGAAACCCAGGTCTGGGACAACCTGACCACCGTGCGCTACTTCCAGGGCCTGGAAAATACCGTAGTACTGATTGATAGCCTCACTGGCTCCCGCAACGTGCTGATGCGCTTTCTGGGTCGCAAAAAAGTGCTGACTTCGGTGCACGTCACTGGCCAGGGGCGCTTTGATGTGCTGCTGCAGCTGCCCATTGGCAGTGTGCGCGAATACCGGCAGGTGCGCAGCCTTGTAGACGCACTGAGCCGCGACCCCCAGTTTCGGGTCCGGACCCGTGAGTATGAAGGCGCGCTGCTCACCGAAATCAGCGAGGTGGGTACCGGCCGAGGTATTACGTTTCTCAACCACCGCAACCATTTGGTGATGAGCCCTAATCCGGGGCTGGTAGAAGCAGTAGTGCGCCGTTTGGCTGCACCCGAGCAGCCCAGCGTCGCGGCCGACTTCCAGAACACTGACTTTTTCCGGCTGCGCGATGTAGACGCCACGCTGCTTATCAACTACCGTCGCCTACCGCAATTGCTGGGCGTGTTCTTCCGTGCCGACGTAGTGCCGGGAATCGGGAGCGTAACCAGTCTGGTGCTTGATGGGCAACTAGAGATGAAGCTGGCGGGCAATAAGGTGGTCTTCAGCGGATTTGCAAATCCGGAAACCACTGCCGGGAGCCTGCACGAGCAGCTGCGCGGCCAGCCGGCCCAGCGCCTGCGCATGGCCGACGTGCTAAGCCTGCGAACTGCACTACTGGTGCACTTGGGTATTGGGGAGGCCCGCGTACTGCGCGGTGCCCGTCCGGCCGCTACTACTGATTCACTCGCTGCCAGCATCAACCCGCTCCTCGACAGCCTGACGGCCGGCATGAGCAAGGAAGCGGCGCTGGCGTATCTGGCCCCGGCTTCGGCCCGCGTCAGTCCGGGGCGGCTGGCCGTGGTGTGGTGCGCGCAACCGGCGCGGCAGGCCATTCTGCTGGGCCAGCTGCGCCGGGTAGTAGGAGCCAGCCCGTCGTTTGAACGGGTCGGGAGCTACCAGATATATCAGATGGGCGTGCCGGAGCTGCCGGCCCGGCTACTGGGGCCCTTGTTCGCCGGTTTCCGGCAGCCAACAATGGCCGTAGTTGGCAATTACGTGGTTTTCGGAGATGATGCGGCGGCGCTGCGCACCTGGCTGCAGGACGTGGTGGCCGGACAGGTGTGGGCCCGTTCGCCCACGCAGGTGTCCTTTCTGCAGGAAACCCAGCCGTTGGCTCGCCTGAGCGTGGTGCTGGATACCCGCAACGCCTGGAACCTGCTGTTGCGCGGACTAGTGGAAGAGCGTCGGGCCGGGCTGTTGCGCAATGAGTCGCTGTTCAAGCGTTTTCCGCAGGTGGCCCTGCAGTTTGTGCCGGCCGCTAACGAAGCCGAAACCGGTGCCCAGTATTTCACCCAGCTGCTGCTGCGTCACCCGCTGGTAGGGCCCGCCGTAGCCCGTCCGCAGGGCAGCATCGGTACCGGCAGCCTGCTGGCGTTCAAAACGCCCCTGTCTGGTTCTCCCACGCTGGTTTCGGTGGCAGGGGCCACGCGGCCCGGCGTGCTGGTGCAGGATGCGGCGCAGGTGCTGCACTATATCACGCCCGAAAACGTGGTGGCCTGGTCTGATACGCTGGCTGGTCCGGTCGTCGGGCGGATTCAGCGCCAGACGGTAGCCGGCCGCTCGGGGTATCTGCTGGCCACTCCCAGCCAGCTCCACTTCCTGGACGAGCAGGGCCGCTCCACGCCGACGTTTCCCCTCAATCTGCCCGATTCAGTGCGGGCCAGTGGCCTGAGTGTGTCGCCGGTCGGAGCATTCGGAGCCCCGCGCCTCCTGGTGACGGGCGGTGGTGGCAACCTGTTTCTCTACGACACCAAAGGCAATGCCTACCCCAACTGGCTGCCCAAGCGCCTCGACTTCAACCTTGCTGCGCCGCCGCTGTACTTAGTAGTGGGTGGGCGCGACGTGGTGGTGGTGCTACTCGAAAATGGCTACGTGTATGCCTTCGATCAGCAGGGCGGCGTCTATCCGGGGTTTCCCATCAGCTTGGGGGCACGGCTGCAAAGCGAGGCACTGGCCGAAACGGTGGGCCCGACGCTCAACCGTACCCGCATTACGGTCGTGAACCAGCATGGGGAGCGGGTCACGTTTTCGCTGGCCGGCGACGTAGTAGGGCGCAGCCGTGTGGCTACCTGGAGCCGCAGCTCGGTTTTCCGGCTTATTCCGGATCAGCGGCGACGCTCCTACGTGGTGGCCCGCGAAGAAGGAGGGCAGTTGGATCTGTTCGACCCCACGGGCCGGAAGCTGCTGGGCCAGAAATTCCTGACTTCGGGCCAGAAGCCCGTGCAGTTCTTTGATTTCGGCGCGGAGCAGCGAGTGTATGTGCTGACCGAGCCCGGACCTGGCAAAGCCTACGTTTATGACCGGCTGGGGCGGCTGCTGGGTGGCCAGCCCTTCGACAGCAGCGCCCCGGAAATCGGACTTGAATACGAAGCAACGACCAAAACCTACCATCTCTACCGCACCATCGGCCCCGAACTTCGCCGCACGTCGCTGGAACTCAAGTAAGGCGGGCTGCTGAGCTGTGGCCAAACTGAGTACCTTGAGGCGGATAGACTCCTTCATTTGCACTACCAGGCGGCAGCAAAGCATGCCGTTTTCAACTTTTTCTGCTTGGCCTCTTCTGTTACTTCTGCGTCCCGCTGGCCCATTGGCTTGGTTGTGGGAAAGTTTCTGCCCTTCCACAAAGGCCACCAAGTACTGCTTGAGCAGGCTGCCGCTCAGGTGCAGGACCTATATGTGCTGGTATATTCCAACCCCGACCCGGCCACCATGGACGCTGAAACTCGGGCTGGCTGGATTCGGCAGATCTATACTCCGGCAGGGGCAGACCCTGGCACGCCGCCGCGTATCGGAAGCGCCGTGCTGCACGTGGTGGCCCTGCCGGTGGGCCAGCTGCCTGTGCCGCCCAACGATGCCGACGACTACACCCAGCGCGAATTTGTGCGGCGCTGGCTCCGGCAGCAGCCGCTGCAGCCCGACGTGGTGTTTTCTTCCGAAGCATACGGACCGGGCTTCGCGGCGCATATCGGGGCCGAGTATGTGGCCGTGGACCCACCCCGGACGGCCGTGCCCATTTCCGGCACGCAGATTCGGGACGACCTGTATGGGCACGCGGAGTTTCTGCATCCGGTTGTGCAGGCGCATTTCCACTCAGCGCAGTTCATCCGGAAGGTTGTGCTGATGGGGGCCGAAAGCACGGGCAAATCGACGCTGAGCAAGGCGCTGGCCGCGGCTTACGGCACGGTGTGGGTGCACGAGTATGGCCGCACGCTGCACGAAGAGAAAAACGGCGCCACCGACTTCGACGACCTGCTGTACATCGCGCACCGGCACCGCGAGCTGGAAGATGAGGCCGTGCCGCACGCCCGGCACTTCCTGTTCGTGGATACCAATGCTGCCACTACGGCGCAGTTTTCCTACTTCTATTATGCCCGCTGTGCGCCTGAGCTATTGGCCCTGGCCGCTGAGTGCCGGCAGCGCTACTTTCATACCTTTTTGTGTGCCCCCGACATTCCGTATGAAGACGATGGCTGGCGCGACCCGGAGGCACTGCGCGACTTCCACCACGGCATGGTAGCCATGCAGCTCGACATGCTGCAGATTCCGTATACGTTGCTCACGGGCACCGTGGAAGAGCGGCTGCAGCAGGTGTACGCCGTACTTGGCCAGCCCCAGCACGCCGCCGTCACGGCCGCCGACCCGCGCAAATGGGGCTGAAAGCGGAGTAGTGGATCAGACGGTGCCTGAAAAGTTGTTTGCTACCCGCTCAGCATGACCGTTTTGGCGCTTTGGACACAGCCTGGCAGGATAACGGCTCAATCAACGACTCTACCATCCTGCCACTCCACCACGTCACCTGTTGGTCAGCCAGCCTTTGCGGTAGAAATACAGGAGCTGAAACATCACAATAACGGCCAGAATAGCGAGCAGAATAGGGTAGCCCCAGGGGCTGTAGAGCTCGGGCATATTGAGGTAGTTGATGCCCCCGTGTGGGTTTTCGCGCTGAAAATTCATGCCGTACAGGCCCACCACAAAGCTGAGCGGAATGAAGATGGAGCTGATAATAGTCAGCACCTTCATTACCTCGTTCATGCGGTTGCTCTGGTTCGACATAAACAGCTCCACCAGGCTCGTCACCGATTCGCGGTAGCTTTCAGCCAGATCCAGGGCCTGAATGGCGTGGTCGTAACAGTCGCGGAAGTAGACCTTCATTTCCTCGGGCACAACGTCATCGGGCATGCGCAGAATCTCCGCAATTTTCTCCCGCTCCGGGTACACAAAGCGGCGGAACCGGATGATGTCCTTCTTCATGCGCAGAATGCGGCTCAGCACCCGCCGGTCGGGGCGGTCCTGCAGAATCCGGTCTTCGAGCCGCTCAACATAGTCGCCGATGGCTGCCATGGTTGGGTAGTACTGGTCGAGCACCACATCGGTGAGGGCGTAGGCGAGGTAGAGCGGCGGCTTGCGCTTGATCTGGCTGTAGCCCGAGCGGATGCGCTGCCGCACGGTATCGAGGCAGTCGTTGTAGTCGTCCTGAAACGTGAGAACGTAGTTGGGGCCGGTGAAAATGGACAGCTGGTCATCGTCGATTTCGAGCAGCTTGGTAAACTCGGTCATGCGCGAGACCAGAAACAGGCGGTTGTCACCGAACACGTCCACTTTGGCCCGCTGATAGTCGCCGAGCACATCCTCCATCTGCAGCGGGTGCAGGTCGAAATCCTGCATAATGCGCTCCATGAGCGGCAAGTTGTTGTAGCCCCGGACATCAATCCAGTGCCGCAACTCCGGATGCGTGGAAAAAAAGCGCCACAGCTCATCGTAGTCCGAGTATTCCTGCTCCGTGCACGAGCCTTCGTCGTAAGAAAGCAGAAACAGGCGAGGGGTCATGGCGCCGGCCCGGATGGTGAGCGTGCCCGGCCGCTGGCCTACGTGTGCTTCCCGGGCCAGCCGCGTATCGGCGCGGTCGGCAATTGAGTTGTGCTTTTCATCGTCGGGGTGCAGCGGGGCGGTGTCGGCAGCCGAATCGACAGCAGAGGAGGCAGAAGGTTCCATAGAACAAGTGAAGGCTGGGCCAATGTACGGCAGAAGGCCGGGTATGGCTGCAGAATAGCGCCTGAACTGCTACCGACGCCAGGTCGCCACCCGGCCGGCCCGGCACACCATGCGTAAGGTGGCCGGCGTGGGCTTCGGCAGCACGCGGGAACAGCTGCCGCTTGTGCCGCTTGGGCTCCTGTGCGCCGGACACTGCCGCGGCTTCCGCTACTTTTGCGGCCATGCGCCCTCCTGAAACCTCCGTTGCCACAGAGCCTGCTGCCTCGCCGGGGGTAGGGCGCTTCGTGCGCGGGTCGCTGGGGTCCGGGGCTGGTGTGCTGGCCCGTGCGGCGGGGGCGCTGCTGCTCAACAAGCTGCTGGCCGTATACGGCGGGCCGGGCGGACTCACGCTGCTGGCGCACTTTCAGAACCTGATGGCCCTGTTCACGACCCTGCCCAATGACGGCACGCACGTGGGCGTCGTGAAATACCTGGCCCCGCTACGGCCTGCGTCGGGCCGCTACCGGGCGTGGCTGGGCGCGGCCATTGCCCTGAACGGGGCCGCTATGCTGCTGGGGCTGGTTGTGATGCTGCTGGTGCCTGGTCCGTTGGTAGGGGTGTTTCGGCCCACTCTCGGCTGGCTGCTGCTGTTCGGGCTGGGCATCGTGCTGCTTACCGGCTATGCACTGCTAGTGGCGGTGCTGCTGGCAGCCGGCCGGCTACGGGGCTACATTGGCCTGACGGTGACGCTGAGCCTGCTGGGGCCGGCTGCCGTGGCGGCGGTGCTGGCCGCAGGTGGTACGGCTACCACGGCGCTGCTGGCGTATCTGCTGGCGCAGGGCATCACGCTGCTGCCCGCCTGGGCCTTGGCGAAGCAGGCCGGGCTGCTGCCGCCACTGCCGGGCCGCCTCAGCCGCCCGGCGCTGTGGGGCCTGAGCCGGTTTCTGCTCATGGCGGTGGGGCTGCTGCTGTTCGGAAAAGCCGTGGACTTTGCGGTGCGGGAAGTGCTGATCCGGCAGTTCAGCCTGGCCCAAACTGACCTCTGGCAGGCCGTGGCCAAGCTCTCCGACAACTACACGATGGTGATGACGGCCGTGATGAGCAGCGTGTATTATCCCCGGCTGGCGGCCTTATCGGCGCAGCCCGCTGCTCAGCGGGCCTGGGTGCGCACCGTGCTACGCCTGCTGGTGCCGCTGCTGGCCGCCGGCCTGGGCCTGCTGTATGGCTTGCGCTACTGGCTGCTGCCGCTGCTTTTTGAGGCCCGTTTTGAAGCCGCCGCCGGCCTGCTGGGCCCACAGCTGCTCGGCGACTGGTGCCGGTTTGCGGCCTGGCCCCTGGTAATGGTGCTGACGGCGCAGGCACGGGTAGGGCGCTACGTGGCGGTACAGGCGGCTTCGGCGGTGCTCTATGCTGCGGCTCTGGCAGTGCTGCTGCCCCGGCTGGGGCTGCTGGGGGCCGTGTGGGCCTCGGCGGCGCGGCACGCGCTGCTGCTGGTGTGGTGTGGCTGGTATTTCCGCCGGTTCTGGCGCTGAGCAGTGCCAGGAGTCGGAAGATAGGCTGGCCAGGGAAAGGGCAGGAGCACCTTGCCAGGCACGGCGGCGCAGACCCGTGGCCGGTGCGCTTTCCGGGCCCAAACGATACATTTGCCTGCTGCTTCATCACATGCCGCTCCCTTATGCCTTCTCCCGACTCGCTGCCGTTGGTTACTGTGGTGGCTCTGTGCCACAACCACGCCCGGTTTGTGGCGGCGGCCCTGGATTCCATCCTGGCCCAGACATATCCGCGGCTGGAGGTGTTTCTCGTGGACGACGGCAGCACGGACGGCAGTGTAGCGGTGCTGCGCCAGTATGCCGCCGCGCAGCCAGCCTGGAAAACGGTGTTTCTGCCCGAAAACGTGGGCAACTGCGCGGCGTTCAATCGAGCCTTTTTCCAGAGCCAGGGCGAGTACATCATCGACTTTGCTACCGATGACATTCTGCTGCCCGAGCGGGTAGCCCGGCAGGTAGCGCAGTTCCGGCAGCTCGATGCCAGCTACGGCATGCTCTACGGCAACCTGGAGCTGATAAGCGAAGCCGGCGAGTTTCAGCGCTACTTTCATCGGCCCGACAAGGCAGGCCAGCTGCAGCCCCGTCCGGCCTCCGGCTGGGTGTTCGAGGACGTGCTGCGGCGGTTCTTCATCAGTGCCCCCTCCATGATGATGCGCCGGGCCACGCTGCAGGCGCTGGGCGGCTACGACGAAACCCTGGCCTATGAGGATTTTGACTTCTGGGTGCGCGCCTCCCGCGACTGGCAGTTCTGCTACCAACCCGACGTGCTGACCCGTAAGCGCCTGCATCCGCGTTCTAAGTCGGCGCAGGGCTACCGCCCCCACGACCCGCTGCTGGCCTCTACCGTTGCGGTGTGCCGCAAGGCGCTGGCGCTGTGCCGTACCCCGCCAGAGCGCGAAGCACTGGCGGTGCGGGTACGGTGGGAGCTGAGGCAGGCGGCGCGGTTCGGGAGTCTGCCGCAAGCCAGGCACCTGTATAGCCTGTTGCGCGAACTAGGCGGAGCGAGGCTGCCGGAACACGCCATAGGCGCATATCTGCAGCTGCGCCGGCTGGCTGGCAACTAGCAGCGGCTACACTACGATTATCAATTAAGCCAGTAGGTTTGCTCCGGAATTCACCCGTTCTATCCTTCCTCCCGATTTCACCAATGGCTGGTAAGCTGTTTCGCCGAGTGCTGTTGCCGGCACTGCTCTTGCTGGCAGTAGCTACCGGTCTGGGCAGCTACTTCGAAACCAACGACGATGCGGCTATTATGCAGCTTCTGCGCGGTACCACGGCCGCTGCGCCGGTTTCCACGCTCTATCTGTACTTTCATGGGCTGGGTGCCGCGCTGGCCTGGCTCTACCAGGCCATGCCTGCAGTGCCCTGGTATGCGCTGCTGCTCTACGCGCTGCTCTATGCCGCTACGGCCGGCGCCTTCACTTTCCTCGACCGGTTGCTGGTGGGCAAACTGCCGGCGGGCTGGGCGGCTCTGCTGCTGACGCTGTTTTTTCTGGTGGCGTGGCTGGAGCACGGCTTCTGGTTCAACTACGTGCGCGTGCCCATTCTGCTGGCAGGAGTAGGGGTGTTGTGTGCGGCGCAGCGCCCGCAAAGCCGGTGGGCGCTATGCTGGGGACTGCTGGCGTTTGCCCTGAGTTGGCTGATCCGGCCCAGTGCCGCGCTGCTGGGGCTGCTGGCCGCCGCGCCGGGGGCCTGGTGGCTGGCCGGCCGGCGGGCCCTGCCGGTGCTGGGCGGCGCCGTGGCCTGGGCCATCACTGGGGCCGTGTGGCTACAGCTCACCTGGAGCCCGGCCGCCGCCACGTTTCGCCGCCTCGATGTGCTGAAATCCAACCTGCTGGATTTTCAGCTGGCCGCGCCGCCTGCTACGTCGCTAAGCGCGACCGACAGCCTGGGGCTGGCCGCCGCGCAGCAGTGGCTGCTGGCCGACTCAACCCTCGTTAATGAAGGCTTTTTTGCCCGCGCCGCGCCGCTGCCTGGTCCGCGCTATTTCCTTACCCATATTGCCCCTGCGAAGCTAAGCCAGGCACTGCCGCAGCTGGTCCGCGACTATTTCCCGCTCCTGTTGCTGCTGCTGGCCAGCGTGCTGCTGCAAGCAGGAAGGGGAGTGCCGCAGAAGAAAAGCTTCTGGCTGCTGCAGGCAGGTTACGTAGGGCTGCTGCTGGCCTTGGCCGCCGTGCTCAAGCTGCCGCCCCGCATAGCGCTGCCGCTGCTGGATTTGTGGGTACTGAGTAATCTGGCGTTCGTGCTGGCGCGCCCCGCCGCCGCCCGGCAGGCACCGTGGAGTATCTTGGTGGTTCTGGCGGTGGCATTCGTGCCGTATGCCTACAAAACATGGCACCGCCGTACCACGCTGGTGCAGGAGCGGCAGCGCAACCAGGCCGAGCGGCAGCGGCTTTTTGCGCTGGTCCACCAGCCCCCGGCCTCCTTGCCCGAGCTGATACTGTCCGATGCCTTTGAAGCTACCTACAAGGCGGAATCACCGTTTGCGGAGCATAGCCTAGTGGCACGCCGCCTCACTGTGGCCGGCTGGACCACGCTACACCCGTCTCAGGCGGCGTGGCGGCAGCAGCTCACCGGTACCAGAAACTTTGCTGAGGGGCTGCGCCGGCTGGCACAAAGGACCGATGTAGGCTGGATACTCACGCTGGGTAGTGCCCGGATTTTCAATTACCAGCTGGCACAACTGCCCGGAAGGCATGTGCAATTAGTTCCGGCCGCAGGGCAAATGGATTCTTCAAAAAATGTAAAAGCGTATTTACCATATTTAGGAAGTGCCAACTATAGGTAAAAGCCAAAATTTTGTAGGCGGGTTAAGGGACTTATTCAACGAAATACCGGGTAGTGAGTATATACCTTTGGGCTCCCTTCCTACGTTCCTTCATTTAGACCTACTGCCATGATTGCAACCACCACCTCCCGCGGAGAGGTTTTGCAGCACCTCGAACCTTTTTTGCGCGAAAACCTAGGCACTTTTCTGAAAAGCGTAGACAATAGCTGGCAACCATCGGACTACCTGCCCGATTCCCGGACGGATACCTTTTTCGACGAAGTAAAGCTGTTGCGTGAGCGTGCCAAGGAGCTGAGCTACGACCTGATGGCCGTGCTCATCGGCGACACCATTACGGAAGAAGCACTGCCAAACTACGAAGCCTGGTTTCACCAGCTCGACGACCTGGGGCGCGACCCCAACAACGGCTGGGCGCAGTGGATCCGGGGCTGGACAGCCGAGGAAAACCGCCACGGCGACCTGCTCAACCGCTACCTCTACCTCTCGGGGCGCGTAAACATGCGCGAGTTTGAGATAAGCACCCAGTACCTGATTGCCGACGGCTTCGATCTGGGCACGGCCCACGACCCGTACCGCGCCTTCATCTACACCAGCTACCAGGAAACGGCTACCAACATTTCGCACCGCCGGGTAGGGCAGCTGGCCCGCAAAGCCGGCGACGACCAGCTGTCCAAGATCTGCGGGATGATTGCCGGCGACGAAACCCGCCATGCCCGCGTTTACAAAACCTTCGTCGACAAAATCTTTGAAGTGGATCCTTCGGAGATGATGCTGGCGTTTGAGGACATGATGCGCAAGAAGATTGTGATGCCGGCGCACTACATGCGCGAAATGGGCATCGAAATGGGCAAAACCTTCGGGCACTTCACCGATGCCGCGCAGCGGCTGGGCGTGTACACCAGCCAGGACTACACCGACATCCTTGAAACGCTCATCACCGACTGGAAAATAGCCGAGATACCCGGCCTGAATGGCGCTGCAGAAAAAGCGCGCGACTATGTGATGGCGCTGCCCAACCGCCTGCGCCGTGTAGCCGACCGTATGCCGGTGCCCAAGCTGGAGTACCGCTTCAAGTGGATTGACTAACCGGCCTGCTCACGCACAAAAAAAGCCCCCGCAACACATTGGTTGCGGGGGCTTTTTTGTGGGCGGTGCCAGCCAGACTATGGCTGCGCGTCCATTACCTGGCCCATCGTCCATTTGCCATCGGCGCCGAGACGGTAGCTGATGGTTCGGTTGCTGGCGGCGGCTGGGGTAGTGCCATCAGCGGCGGCCGTTGTCGTGGTCACGGGGAAGGTGCGGCTGAGCGTTCCGTTGTTCAGCACGTAGGTGTCTTTGCCGGAGTAGCCCACACCTGCCGTACCCGGAATCATACCGGGGCTGCTGATGGGCGTGTAGCCACGCTCGGCAAACTCGTAACCGTAGAAGCCGGCGTTGGAGGCAGGATTATCGGTGAAGACGTACAGCTCGGGTTTGCCATTGCCGTTCAGGTCCGCCGTTACGGCGTCGCGCACGGCCCCGTTGATGTCAACGCGAACCGGATCAGTGGTGAGGGCCGAACCCCGGTAGGAGCGGATGGTAAGCTGGCGCTGCGCCGAAGAGCCGGTCGTGCGCACTTCGAAGCGTGCATCACCCTGGGTCAGCTCGCGGGTAAAGCTTACTGGCTCCGTCGAGGCCGTGTTTTCTGCGGTAGGAGCAGCAGTAGAAGCATCTTCAACGGCATTGCGCGAAGAGTCACAGGCAGTAGCTGCGAGAAGCGAGGCGCCTAGCAGAGCAAAAGCGGAAGCTTTCATAGATATGGTGGTTTGGAGGAGAGAAACAAGTACGACCCGCAATTCGGGTGGCTGGCCCCGCAAGCGGCAGAGCCGGCAGCAAAGAATGTGAAAACAGACAGCAACTAAATGGCTGCGTATCTGGCATGAGAGCGGTAATATCTACGCAAGGTATTACGTTCTAGGTGAAATGCAAATAAAAAGTAAACACGTGCTAGTTTTAAATGGCTTTTTCCAGAGCTTGGCTTCATTCTATCAGTGCTTTACGTAATTCCGGCAAAAGTGCTGCACCGTGGCGTTTATCTTTTACTTTATCTGGTTGCTAAACCCTACCTGCCGGAACATCATTGCGCCGGCCGGCAGCGCATACTGAATAGTCCGCTGGCCGCCGCTGGGGCAGCAGTTGGGGTCAGCCTCCAGATATATCGGGAAAGTGCGCAGCACCTGGCGGCTCTGCACCCGGAATTCGTCGTGCCCCTGATAGCCTTTGGCCGCCGGCCCTACCAGTTCGGGCAGCGTGAGGTTGCGGCGGCCCTGGTTCAGAAACTCGTAGCCAATCAGCTGGCCATAGGAGCCACTGCCGGCATCGGTCAGAAACACCAGAAGCTCCGGAAATTTGTCTTCGTTCAAGTTAGTGGCCACGGCATTGGCTACCACGCCCTCCACCGTCTGGGTGGTGGTGGTCAGCTCCCGGCCGTTTTTTTCTACCCGCAGCTGCATCTGGCGCTGGCTGCCTTCACCGGTAGTCTGCACCACAAAGCGGTGGTCGTTCTGGCTCAACTCGCGGCGGAAGCTGACGGTAGCGGCCGGTGTGGCTGCGGAGGTACTGGCCCGCAACGTGGCCGGGTCGGCTGTTTCGGTGGCGGACCGGGGCGCATCGCAGGCGGCCGCCAGCAGGAGCAGCAGGGCCGCCGACAGAAGAGGGAAAGAATGTTTCATATGCGTAGCGGAGCGGCCCTACTGCCAACGCCGGCAGGAAGCAGCTCCGCTTTTGCATACCGTAGAGCCCGGCCGGAGGTTACAAACCCGCGCTCAGGGTTGAATCTGTACGCCCTTCCAGAACGCCACGCGCCCCCGGATCTGCTGGGCTGCTTCCTTGGGCTCAGGGTAAAACCAGGCGGCGTCTTTGTTCAGCTCCCCGTTCACGCGCAGCGAATAGTAGCTGGCGCGGCCTTTCCAGGGGCAGGAAGTGTGCGCAATGCTGTCCTCGAAATACTCGCGCTTAATGGCGTCGGCCGGGAAATAGTGGTTATTTTCCACTACCACGGTGTCGTTGCTCTCCGCTACTACGGTATTGTTCCAGATGGCTTTCATGGTGGGTATGGGTTGTTTGGGGGCTTGTATACGGGGGAGAGGAGGTGCCGAAACCGCCAGATGGCTGCCAGTAGCGGCCCCCTGAAAACCAGCAACCATAAACCAACTTCGCCCGGTGGTTGTTCTGAAAGCTCATCCCCCTCCATTATGTCCTCAGGCTTTCGTTTTCGGGACTACGTGCCCGAAGAGTCGACCGATAAAGGTTTCGACTCCCTCTTCAAGATATTCATGCAGCTCATCACCATCACCAGCGGCGACGTGGGCGAAACCCTCTCGTGGCTGAATGAGCTGGACAAGCAGTACGGCCTCACCAACGATGAGTACGGCATGGGCAACTTCATCGAAGACCTCAAAAAGAAGGGCTATATCGATGAAGACGAGCAGAAAAAAGGCGAGTTCAACATCACGGCCAAAAGCGAGCAGCAGATCCGCAAAAGCTCTCTGGAGGAAATCTTCGGCAAGCTCAAGAAATCGGGGCAGGGCAACCACCGCACGCCCCACACCGGCCAGGGCGACGAGCAGAGCACCGACATGCGCGAATTCCGGTTTGGCGACTCGCTCGACCAGATTTCCATGACCGAGAGCATCCGCAACGCCCAGCTCAACCACGGCCTGGGCACCGGCGAGTTCATGCTGACCGAAGGCGACCTGGAAGTGCGCGAAAACGAGCACAAGAGTCAGACCAGCACCGTGCTCATGATTGACATTTCGCACTCCATGATTCTGTACGGCGAAGACCGTATCACGCCGGCCAAGAAGGTGGCCATGGCGCTGGCCGAGCTGGTGAAGCAGAAGTACCCCAAAGATTTCCTGGACGTGCTGGTGTTCGGCAACGATGCCTGGCAGATTGAGGTGAAGGACTTGCCGTATCTGCAGGTGGGGCCCTACCACACCAACACGGTGGCCGGCCTGGAGCTGGCCCTGGACCTGCTGCGCAAGCGCAAAACGCCCAACAAGCAGGTTTTCATGATTACGGACGGCAAGCCTACCTGCCTGAAAGAAGGCAACGGCTACTACAAAAACAGCTTCGGCCTCGACCGCAAGGTGGTGAACAAGACCCTGAACCTGGCCGCCGCCGCCCGCCGCCTCAAGGTGCCCATCACCACGTTCATGATTGCCTCCGACCCGTATCTGCAGCAGTTCGTCAACGAATTCACGGAAGTGAATCAGGGCAAGGCGTACTATAGCTCGCTCAAAGGACTGGGCCACCTAATTTTTGAGGATTACAAGCGCAACCGACGCAAAAACGTGTAGCTCGTGCCGGTAGGGGCGGGGCTTGTCCCCGCCCGCTGAACCGCGCCGTTCGGCCTTCCGCACACGTAGCAAGCACCCGACACTTCATTTAACATCGTTCAACGACGGGCGGGGGCAAGCCCCGCACCCTACACTGTATGCCTTCGTATTCCTCTCTCTCCGCCGACCAACTCCAGCAACTCACTACCCTTGGTGCCCTGAAAAAATCCGGCTATCAATCCCGCTCCGTGAAACAGGAGCTGCGCGACAACCTGATTGCCAAGCTGCAAAGCAAAGAAGACGTGTTTCCCGGCATCTTCGGCTACGAGGAAACCGTGATACCCGAGCTGCAGCGCGCTATTCTGGCCGGCCACCATATCAACCTGCTGGGCCTGCGCGGCCAGGCCAAAACCCGCATTGCCCGCCTACTAGTGGGTTTGCTCGATGAGTACATGCCCGTAGTGGCCGGCTCCGAGCTCAACGACGACCCGCTGCAGCCGCTGAGCGTATTCGCCAAAAACCTGATTGCCGAGCATGGCGACGACACGCCCGTGGCCTGGGTGCACCGCAATGACCGCTACACCGAGAAGCTGGCCACCCCCGACGTATCGGTAGCCGACCTTATCGGCGACGCCGACCCCATCAAGGCGGCCACGCTCAAGCTGCCGTACAGCGACGAGCGGGTAATTCACTTCGGGCTGATTCCGCGGGCGCACCGGGGCATTTTCGTGATAAACGAGCTGCCCGATCTGCAGGCCCGCATTCAGGTGTCGTTGTTCAACATTCTGCAGGAAGGCGACATTCAGATCCGGGGCTTCAAGGTGCGGCTGCCGCTCGATATCCAGTTTGTGTTCACGGCCAACCCCGAGGATTACACCAACCGGGGCTCCATCGTGACGCCGCTCAAAGACCGGATCGACGCCCAGATTATCACGCACTACCCCAAGAGCATCGAAATCGGCAAGCGCATCACCAAGCAGGAAGCCCGCATCAAAGACGTGCAGAAGGGCATGGTGACCAGCAACGAAGTCATTCATGACCTGGTGGAGCAGGTGGCCGTGGAGGCCCGCGCCTCGGAGTTCGTGGATGCCAAGAGCGGCGTATCGGCCCGCCTCACCATCTCGGCCTACGAGCAGGTGGTGGCCGGGGCCGAGCGGCGCGCCCTCATCAACGGCGAGAAGCAAACCTACGTGCGCGTCGGCGATTTCATTTCGGCGGTGCCGGCCGTAACGGGCAAGGTGGAGCTGGTGTACGAGGGCGAGCAGGAGGGAGCCGGCATCGTGGCCGAGAAGCTGATGGGCAAAGCCATCCGCACGCTGTTTCTGCAGTACTTCCCCGACCCCGACAAAGCCAAGAAGCTCAAAGGCCGCCCCTCGCCCTACAAAACGGTGCAGGAGTGGTTCGGCTCGGGCCACACCGTGGACATGCTGCACGATGCCAGCACCAAAGACTACCGCGCCGTGCTCGACCAGGTGCCCGGCCTGCGCGACATCGTGACGGAGCTGCACCCCAACGAAACGCCCGAGCACACCTACTTCCTGATGGAGTTCCTGCTCCACGGCCTGAGCGAGTACAGCCTGATTTCGCGCAACCGCCTCACGGCCGGTGCCCAGTTCAAGGACCTGCTCAGCAGCATGTTCACCATGCCCAGCTTCGGTGAGGATGACGACGAGGACGACGAAGACGAGAAGCCCCAGCGCGGCCGCCGTCGGTAGGGACCTCACCCCCCGGCCCCCCTCCTCAGGGAGAAGGGGAGCCTGATGACCTAAGTAAATGCCCCGTGTACTGAAAGGTGCGCGGGGCGTTTTTGATAGACATGAGTGAATTTTATCACACCTAGCTCTTGTAGGTTATTTTTTAATATTATAAATATAACCTACAAGAGCTAGGTGTGTGGCTGCTTGCAGACTCCAGATCATAAACTTTAGATATTTGTAACTTCATTTGCTCCCTTTCCTGCTTTAACATGTCTGTCTACCAGTTCCCCGTCATCGATAAGTTTCAGGCGCGGGCCGTTACGGAGCCGAGCTTTGAACCAGAGTTGTTCGGCGACGACCAACAGTTGTATGTAGATCTGGACCAAGTTCGGGGTTCTGAATTCCAGGATGATATTCTCTTTACGCTGGCAGTAGAGGACGGTAGACTGATGGAACTACCTAACGACTACATCAAGATCATCTGTTCGGGCCATCGGGGCTGTGGCAAAACCACGGAACTCAAGCGCCTCCACACTTACCTCAACCATCCCGACCGCTACCTATCCATCTTCCTGAGTATTGAGGAAGAAATGGAATATGGCTCGTTGCAGCCGGAGGATATTTTTGTGTGGATTCTGCTGAAGCTGGTATCCGCTATTGAGGAATACGACATTCCCGCCAGCCGTACGCAGTTTAATGAGTTAGCTCGGCAGTTTCTATCCAGCCAGACCGTAGAACAGGAGCTAAAGGATAATTTTGGGGTGGAAGTAGGAGCGGAGACGGAAGGGGGCATCAATTTCTTTAGCCTGTTTAAGCTGAAGACAAAGGCCAAAGCGGTATTCTCCACCAACAACGCCACATCTACTAAAATCAGGGAAGAGATTCGTAAGAATCCTTTAGCTATCATCAACCGAATCAATGCGGCGTTGGTAGACATGCGGCAGGCAGTGGCCGAGGCAGGGCTGGGGCAGGATGTGCTATTTATTATTGATGGCTCAGAGAAATTGCGGTTTCAGGTGTACGAATACCTGTTTATTCAAAATCCGAATCTGCTCCAAACGCTGGCGCTGAACATGATTATGGCAGTGCCCATTGACTCATACTACAAAATAGAAGCTGGACCAGGGCTGAATTTTTCGCATAGCCTGATTATTCCAATGATCAAGCTGGCCGGCCCGGGCAACCCGGCCGACGAGTGTTTTAAAGAAGTAATTGAGCGCCGCATTGCCACCGATTTATTTTTCGAATCCGGCGTGTTGGATGAATGCGTCCGCCGCTCGGGGGGCTGCGTGCGTCAGCTGCTCCGGATTGTGAATGCCGTGATTCGGAAGGCTCGGGGCGGTCGGGCTTCATTGGAGGTAGCGCAGGCGGCCATCCGGGCTCTGGGCAGCGACATGAACCAGCTACTCACGACCAAACATATTGACACGCTGAATCTGGGGCTGCACAAATTGCGTCCGGGTGATGCGGAGGTGCGCGAAATGCTGTTTCAGTTGGTACTGCTTAAGTACAATGGGCACTTACGGCTGAATCCGTTGTTGGAAGGTATCATACCTATTTTCGAATGAATACTACGCCCACATCCGCTGCTGCCTTGGAGGAGTCGACCATGTTCGAAGAAATGGTGTTCTCGCTGGCCCACCACGACCAGCCTACGGTGGCCTTTGTAGAGTGCGCCAGCTTGGCCAAGCGCGACGAGGTAGAAAAGCAGATGGCCGAGCGGCTGTCGGAGTACACATTTTACACGCTTGACGTCACGCCCTACCCGGTAGTGTCGCTACTGCGGGTATTGCAGGAAAAGCTGCCGAAAGAGGTCCAGGAGTCAAAGCCGGTTTCGTACGTAGTACACGTTCACGGCCTCGAAAATAGTTTGCTGGTAAGCGAAGATGGCCAACTAGCCGCCTCGGCTCTAACGCGCCAACTCAATCTGGAGCGGGAGTTACTGTTCCGGAAAGTGCCCTACATCTTGGTGCTGTGGGGCGATGCCCACTTCTTCCAGACGCTCCGGCTGGAGGCCCCCGACCTGTGCCATTGGGTAACGTACTCTTTCCGCTTCGAAGACCACACCGCCCGTTCCGTGGAAAGCCTGCCTCCGCTACCACCGGAACGCCTGCCTCAGCGCGGCAATATTGCAGAGCGACAGTATCGCATCCAGGAATTACAGGATCGTTACGATCATCTGAGCCTAGATGGTAGCGACAAGAAACGCCTGCTTCGGGATAAGACTGGTATCCTGAGTTTGTTGGCGCAGGAATTGACAGAAGCATTCAGGTATTCGGAAGCCGCAGAATACTACCATATAGCTATAGCATTACAAAAACGGCTGCGGGAACCGAATGGATTAATAGCTCATTCTTGGTTTAGACTAGGGGATGTGTATTTGCGTATGGGAAGATTGATAGAGGCAGAAGAAGTATATAAAGAGTGTTATGCTATAAGTGCAGATTACAATTACGGATCTATCCTGCATCAATTAGGGTTAGTTTATCAAATGCAGCACAATTGGAGTATGTCAATAGATTACTATGAAAAATCGGCAATGTGGTATAAGCGTACTAATAACAACAATAGTTTAAGTGGTATATATCATCAACTTGGTCGAGTATACCAGGAACAAAAAAAATGGTCTAATGCATTGGAGTACTTTCAACTGTCATTGCAGGAATATACTGATGATGGCCAGTCATCTAAGGGAGATACATACCATCAGATAGGAGTTGTCTATCAGCAGCAACACCGTTGGGATGAAGCGCTGAAATATTATTACGAATCATTGAGGGAGTACAAAGTGCAGTCTAATATATTCGATATGTCAGCTACTTATTATCAATTAGGAACAATGCATCAGGAGCAAGATAAGTTGAAAAAAGCGCTATTGTACTACCAAATAAGTCTGTACGCGTGTTATTTATCAGGTAATGAGGAAGGGTATGCACTTAATTATCACAATATTGGATTCATACACGAACTAAAAAAGGAATGGAAAGATGCTTTATTGTGTTACGATAAGGCGGTAAAATACATTGAGAAAATTGGTAATACTTATGACATAGGTTCCACTTATTATCAAATAGGCCGAATATACGAAAAACAACAAGACACTATTAATGCGAAAGAATGGTTTGTAAAAGCGGTTAATAATATGACTTTGCATGGCCATCAGAACTTGCCTATAGCTTTAGCTGCTTTGAAAAGGTGCAATCTGGATAAGGTTATTTAAAATCTGTAGGTTATTATTGATGATTATAAAAATGACCTACAAACATTGATGCCTCGTCAATCTATTCCTTCAACTACGCTCCTGGCCCAGGTCCGCAAATACTTTGGTCTTGAGCAGCGAGAGTTGGCAGGCTTGTTAGGAGTCACTGCCGCTCAAGTCGGTCACATCGAAGCCGGCCGCCGCACGCTTACCAGCAAGGTGCTGCTGCGCCTGAACCCGCTGGCGGCGCTGCTGCCCCCGGAGGCCCCGGCCCCGCTCTCCGAAACCGAGCTGGCCGCTACCGTGGCTCCGCCCGCTGCCGGCCCCCTGGAAGCCCGCCTCGACTACTGCCGCCACCACGCCGGCCGGCTGCGCCGGCAGCTGCGAACCTACACTACCCGCGCCAACTATGCCCACCGCTGGCAACAGGCGCTGCCTACGCTGCTGGCCGCCATACCCGAAGCCGACTTCACGAACCTGCCCCCGGCCTCCGACCTGGAAGCCCTGCACGCTTGGAACGCCGCCCGTACGACCCGCGCGCGGCTGCACCAGCTGGCCACCGAGCTGACCCCCGCAGAAACGGCTGAGTGGCACCTGCTGCGGCTGCGCGCCGAAGCCCTCGAAACCGAAGCCGCCGCGCTGGCCGAACTGCTGGCCGTTGCGGCCGGGTAGGCGTCTCAAAACGAGAAGATATTTCCCAAAATAATTATAACGCAGGTAGAATCGGGGAGGGTTTTGGTCGTCTATATTGGGGCATTCCTCACCATTTAACCGTTACCGTTTATGCCTTTTGATCTAAAACTATTGACCACCCGCGCCGACTGCGACGAAGTGCTGGACGACCTGGCCGCCGAGCTGGATGGTTACCAGCAGCGCACCAGCAACCTCGACTACGCAGACCGGCGCGCCGACCGTACTCAGGCCGACGTAAGCGGGCAGGTAGCTGGCCTCGAAGCGGAAATTACGGCCTACACGTCTATTCTGGCCTCGCCTGCCATTACCCCCTCCCTGCGCAAGCTAAACGAAACCAAGCTGCGCCGCGCCAACGACCGGCGCGACAACTTACTGGACCGTGGCAGCGCCCGCAGCGGCCCCGCTCGCTTCCTGGCCGGCGTCGATGGGGAGCAGGTGACGGCACAGGTAGCCGTGCTGACCGATGCCCAAACGCAGGTAACGAACCACCGCAGCTCGCTGACTACCTAACGGCACGCGTATCTGTAAAACACAAAAAAGCCCGCCGGACTAACCAGCGGGCTTTTCGTTTGTAGGGGCGGGGAGGCTTACGCCTGCTCCGTCACCACGATTTTCTGGATTTCGTCGTTGGCCTGAATCTGGTCGATGACGTCGAGGCCTTCTACCACCTTGCCGAATACCGTGTGGTTGCGGTCGAGGTGGGCGGTGTTGTCGCGGCTGTGCACGATGAAGAACTGGCTGCCGCCGGTGTTGCGGCCGGCGTGGGCCATGCTCAGGGCGCCACGCTCATGGTACTGATGGTCGCCGGACAGCTCGCAGTCGATTTTGTAGCCGGGGCCACCGGTGCCGGCCATGCCTTTAGCGCCGTCGCGCGAGTTGGGGCAGCCGCCCTGAATCACGAAGTTGGGAATGACGCGGTGAAACTTCAGGCCGTCGTAGAAGCCTTTCTGGGCCAGGTCGGTGAAGTTCTTCACGGTGTTGGGAGCGTCTTTTTCGTAGAACTCCACTTTCATTACACCTTTGGCAGTGTGGATTTCGGCAGTTTTCATGTTGGCTTGCAAACGGATGGAACGGGTATTTGTACGATGCGGCGGAACCGGCAGATGCGGCGCCGGCCCAAAGGTAGCCAATTTGCGCGCGGCCAAACATCCGGGCAACAGTTGGGTTTCGTAGAGACACTACCGCCGCCCGGCTGTCCGTGGCGCGGTAGTTTGCTTCCAACTCTCACACTTCCCAACCAACCCTTCGTGTATCCCATGAACAAAACCCTGCGCTCTGCTTCCTTCAGCCTGCTTTCAGCGGGCGTGTTTGCCTTCGGTCTTGCCAGCTGCGGCGACTCGGCTACCACCGAAACTACTACCACTACCACCGATATGGCCACTACCGTCGATTCGACGGCCATGATGAGCGACTCGGCCCGTATGGGCAAGTCGGAGGGCGTGCTGGTAGATGGCATTCCGATGACGCCGGACAAAACCATCGTGCAGAACGCCGTAATGGCGCCCAGCGTGAGCACGCTGGTGAAAGCCGTACAGGCGGCCGGCCTCGACGGCACGCTCAGCGGACCGGGCCCGTTCACGGTATTCGCACCCACCAATGCCGCCTTCGACAAACTGCCCAACGGCGCCCTCGCCGGCTTGCTGAAGCCCGAAAGCAAGGATAAGCTCAAAGGCGTGCTGACCTACCACGTCATTGCGGGCCGCCTGCTGGCCCAGGACCTGAAAGATGGCCAACAGCTGACGACCGTAAATGGTCAGAAAATCACGGTGTCGGTGAAAGACGGCAAAGTGATGATCAGCAATGGCAAGGATGCCCCCGTAGCGGTGCAAACCGCCGACGTGGTATCCAGCAACGGAGTTACGCACGTCATTGACGGCGTGCTGCTGCCCTCGGCCCAATAGCCGGGAATTGATTTCCTGATTGGTTGAAAAGCCCGGCTGTTTCAGCCGGGCTTTTTTTGCAGGGTGGCGGCAGCCGTGTGGTGTAGGGCTGCCATCGGATTGCAGACGCGGGCGGCCTTGCTACGCTGGCATCTCCGCCTGCAGAGGCCACAGGCTAAAGTGGAGCAATTCCGGTAATTTGCTGTTCCGTAGCGCTGGCCAGCGCCTTTTCTGTTGTTGATGAAGCATATTGTATATATGAGCCGGGCCGTGCGCCCCATGACTGACCCCGATTTGCAGGAGCTGCTGGACCAGAGCCGGCATGATAATGTCCGCCAGGGCATCACGGGCATCCTGTTTTACAGCCACGGCAACATTGCGCAGCTGTTTGAGGGCCCTGCCGAGCAGGTAGATCCGCTTTTTGACCGCATCTGCCGCGATGGCCGGCACTCGCACGTGCGCAAGCTCGTGGACGCCCCCATCGAAGCCCGCAGCTTTCCAAGCTGGTCGATGGCGTTTCATCCGTTGGAACCGAGCGGTTTTGCGGCCCTGGAGGGTTTTCTGCTGCCTCATCAGCTGCCGCCACTCCCGTCCTCGCTGACGATTGCCGATGCGCTGCTGGTGCAACTGGTGCAGCTGGCTGTGTTCGGCCCCGACCCGACGCAGCCGTTTCAGCACCGGCATGCCGACCCGCCCGGAGCGCTGGATGCGTAGGTGTCGGCACATCTTACCTGCATTTACACTTAGCCATAGCCGCTCTATCCGGGGCCTCCCATTAGTTAGCCCAGGCCAGGACTTTTATCGAATTACGACATATGCCAGCCCCCCATTTTGAGCAATTGCTGCGTCGGCTTCAGGCCGGAGTAGCTACTTTAGAAGGCCCTGAACTACGCTATGGGTTCGTGAATGAGCAGATGCAGGCGCTGGTAGGAACCAATGCCGAAGGACGTACCCTGGCCGAGCAACCCGGCCTTTTGCCTGCGGCACTGCTGGAGGTGCTGCCAAAAGTATTTGCGGCGGGCACTCCGTATGCTGCCCGGGCCTGCGCGTGCGGCTCGGCAGCCGACAGCCCGAACGTGCGCCACTTCGACCTGGTAGTGGACCCCTACGACGGCGAGGCCGGCCAGCCGGCCGGGCTGCTGCTGCTGGCCGTGGATGTGAGCGAGCAGGAAGCTGCCCGCCAGCGTGCCCACGAGCTGGCCCTCACTACGCGGCAGCTGGATGCGCGCCTGCGGGTACTGACCGAAACAGCGCCGCTCTTTACCTACACCATGTCGCCGCAGGGAGAGGTAACGTACGTGAGCCCGCAGTGGTACCGCTTCACGGGCCAGCCTGATACGGCCGACCTGACGGCCATCTGGCCGCTGCTGGTGCACCCGGATGACCGGTTGCGGGTGCTCTTCGAATCGGAAACTGCCCGCCGCACCGGCACCGGCTGGAACTACGAATACCGCCTGCGCCGCTACGACGGGCAATACCGCTGGATGCTGAGCCGGGCCTTGCCCGAGGTGCATCCGCCCGACCAGCCGGTAGCGTGGCACGGCGCCCTGACCGAAGTGCACCTTCAGCGGGAGCTAAGCGAAGCCCGCCGCCGGGGCGAGGCCGAGCTGCGCTTTCTGGCCGATAGTATTCCGGAGCTGGTCTGGACCACTTCGGCCGAGGGCTTGGTGGAGTATTACAACCACTACACCAAAAGCTACAGTGGCCTGACCACCGAAGAGCTGGGCCCCACGGGCTGGGTGGGGCTGCTGTACCCCGAGGAGCAGGCCGCCGCCGCCCGGCGCTGGGTGCAGAGTGTGGCCAGCGGCGAAGATTTTGAGGGCGAATACCGGCTACGGCGGGCCGATGGAGTGTACCGCTGGCATACCATCCGGGCACGGCGCCTCAACGACGGCAGCGGCCCCCGCTGGTTTGGGGCGGCCTCCGATGTGGAAGAGCAGCATCGCCTGCGCCAGGTGCTCCAAACCCAGTACGACGAACTGGCCCGCGCCCACCACAACCTCGACACGTTTGTGTACGCGGCCTCCCACGATCTGCGCCAGCCCACGCACAACCTGCGGGGGCTGTTTGAGGAGCTGCGCCGCTCCGTCCGGTTCACTGACCCCGAGCAGGCGCTGATGCTGCGCATGGTAGATACGGCCCTGACGCACCTGGACAGTACACTGGCCGACCTGACTGCTACCGTGCAAACCCAGCGCCAGCAGCAGGAGCCCGTGGAAATACTGGACCTGGCCCTGGGGCTGGAAGAAATCCTGCTGGGCCTGCGCCCGCAGATTGTGCACCAGGGAGCATCCGTGCAGATAGACGTGCAGGAAGCGCCGGGGCTACTCTATAGCCGGGCCAACTTCCGCTCCGTGGTGCACAACCTGGTGAGCAATGCGCTGAAGTTTGCGCACCCGCTGCGCCCGCCGCAGGTGCTGCTGCGCAACTACCTGACAGACGACGGCCAGCCGGTGCTGGAAGTTCGCGACAATGGCCTGGGAATGCGCATAGACGACCCGCACAACCCGGCCTTCCGGCTGTTTGCGCGCCAGCATACGCAGGTAGAGGGCACCGGTGTAGGGCTGTATCTGGTGCAGCGGATTGTAACCAGCCAGGGAGGGCACATAGAAGTAGACAGTACGCCCGGCATAGGCACTACTTTCCGCGTGTTCTGGGCCGCACCGCTAGGGATGAGGGAGTGAAACTGACGTAGCGGCCGGAGCCGAACCGGTTATTTCCGGTTGTCGTCGGCTTGCTGCATGCTCACGTAGCTGTCGTAGCGGGGCAGGGCAATGCGGCCTTTGTCCACGGCTTCGCGCACGGCACAGCCGGGCTCGTGCAGGTGCTGGCAGTTGTGGTAGCGGCACTGGTTGAGCAGGGCGCGCATTTCGGGGAAGAAGTGGGCCAGCTCGCCGGGCTTCATGTCCACGAGGCCCAGTTCCTTGATGCCGGGCGTATCAATCAGGAACGTACCGGGCCGCACCTCCAGCATCTCGGCGAAGGTGGTGGTGTGCACGCCTTTGTCAGAGAACTGGCTGATTTCGGCCGTTTTCAGGTCCAGGTCGGGTACCAGCGCATTGATGAGCGTGCTTTTGCCCACGCCCGAGTGGCCCGAGAGCAGCGTGGTTTTGTTATCCAACTGCGCGTCGATGTCGGCTACGCCTTCGCCCGTGTGGGCCGAGCAGCGCATGCCCGGGTACCCGATTCGCTCATACATCTTCAGAATCTGGTCCTGGTAGTCGGCCAGATCTTCGTCATACAGGTCGGTTTTGTTGAAGAGCAGCGTAACCGGAATGCTGTAGGCCTCGGCCGTCACCAGAAACCGGTCGATGAAGCCAAACGAGGTGGCCGGCGAGGCCAGCGTAACTACCAGCATGGCCTGGTCGAGGTTGGCGGCCACAATGTGGGCATGTTCGCTCTTGTGCACCGACCGGCGGATGATGTAGTTGCGGCGCGGCTCGATGTGGTGAATAACGCCCGCGCCTTCGGTCTGCTCTTCCACCGTAAAGTCTACCTGGTCGCCAACGGCCAGCGGGTTGCTCACCTTCAGGTCTTTCATTTTGAACTTGCCCCGCAGCCGGCAGTGGTGCAGCTGCCCGGTGCCCGCTTCGCGCACCACGTACCACGAGCCAGTAGATCTTACAACGGTTCCGGTCATGAGGAAAATGCGTGAGAAGGTGAAGTCAGAATAAAACGGAAAAGGACAGCAGACTGTGCCGAAAGTAGGTGGCTCATTCCGCTACCCGCGACGCCACCCATTGCATAATCCGGCCGGTGGCGCCGCTGTTGTCGTGCACATAGTCGAGGCTGCGGTCCTGCACGGCGAGGCGGGCCTCTTCCTGGTAGAAGAGTCGCCCAAATGCCGCCAGCAGCTCTTCCGCCGACTCTATCGGGAAGGCGCAGTCGATTTCTACCAGGTCTTTCGCCTCCTGAAACTTATCGTAGGTAGGCCCAAAGAATAGTGGCAGGCCAAAAGCAGCGGCTTCCAGCGTATTGTGCAGGCCTTTGCCAAACGCCCCCCCGATGTAGGCGAAATGCCCGAACCGGTAGAGCTGGCTGAGCAGGCCCACGTTGTCGATGAGCAGCACGCGGGCGTCGGCTACGGTGGCCGCGTCGGCGCGGGAGTAGCGCACTACCTGGCCCGGCATGGCTTCTTCCACGAGGCGCAGGTTGGTTTCGCTGATTTCGTGGGGAGCCACAATGAAGCGCATCTGGCCGGCGTATTGGCGCATCAGCGGCGTCAGAATCGGCATATCCTCGGGCCAGCTACTCCCAATAATAAGAACCGGCACCCAGTCTTCCGTAAAAGCATCGACGAGGGGCAGCGGCTGGGACGCGGCAGCGGCCGTGCGCACCACGGTGTCAAAACGGGTGTCGCCGGCCACGCTGGTCTGGGTAATGCCGGCTTCGCGCAGCAGCGCCACGGAGCTTTTGTTCTGGGCGAAGATGTGGGTGAAGCGGCTCAGAATTTGGCGGAAGAAACCGCCCCAAGGTTGGAAAAACACCTGCTCCGGCCGGAAAATAGCCGATACGCAAATGGTAGGTACCTGGCGGCGCTGCAGCTCCGTGAGGAAATGGTACCAGAACTCGTACTTAACGAATACCGCCAGCCGGGGCTTCACCGCCGCTACAAAGGCCTGCGCGTTGGCTGCCGTATCAAGCTGCAGGTAGAACACGTAAGCCGCGCCGGGCCAGTTTTTGCGCACTTCATAGCCCGAAGGTGAGAAGAACGTTAGCACGATTTTGTGGCGGGGGTAGCGCGTGGCGTAGGCCTCTATTAGGGGGCGGCCCTGCTCAAACTCGCCCAGTGAGGCGCAGTGAAACCAGGCCAGCGGCGCCGTTTCGTGCCGTAGCGCCGCCTGAATGCGAGGCAGCAGCCCCTGCCGGCCGGCCACCCACTGGGCCGCTTTCGGCACAAAAGGGGCTACCAGCTGCAGCAATAGCGCATACAGGCGCAGGGCTATGGAATATAGGAAAGGCAAAAGAGCGGTTTCGTTGCGGATGAAAGGAGGAGTGCAGAGTCTGAAATACCCGGCACCGGCCCTCCGGGATGCATCATTCAGTTAACGGCACAAAAGTACAGTCTTCCTCAGACTATTATAAAAAAGCCTCTGCCATACCGGCAGAGGCTTTTTGAGAGGCATCAGCCCACTCACGGGCTGATGCGGCTTAGTGGTGCTTGCCGAGGTAGTCGGCTACACCTTCGCGGGTGGCCGACATGCCTTCCTTGCCTTCTTCCCAGTTGGCGGGGCATACTTCGCCTTTCACCTCGAAATACTGCAGCGCGTCTACCATGCGCATGGCTTCGTCGATGCTGCGGCCCAGCGGACCGTCGTTCACTACCTGGTGGCGCACAATGCCGTCCTTGTCGATGAGGAACAGGCCGCGGTAGGCGAGGGGCGAGCCCACGAAGGTCATTTCGCCGGCCTCGTTGTAGTCGTAGTGGCCGCCCAGCACGTCGTAGTTGGCCGCAATGGTTTTGGTGGCGTCCGCTACCAGCGGATACGTTACGCCCTCAATGCCGCCGTTGTCGCGCGGAGTCTGCAGCCAGGCAAAGTGCGAGAAGTGCGTGTCCGTGGAGCAGCCTACGATGGCCACGCCTTTGGCTTCAAAATCAGCCAGACGCTCCTGGAATGAAATAATTTCGGTGGGGCAAACGAACGTGAAGTCGGCGGGATAGAAGTAGAAGATGACGTGCTTCTTGCCCAGATACCGGTCGAGGGAGAAATCCTCCTCGAATTCGCCGTCGATAACGGCGGTAGCTTTGAACGAGGGGGCACGCTTACCTACGAGAACTGCCATGAGTTACTGAATTTATGAAAGTGAAAAAAGATGATGCGTTGATGGAGAACCGGTGAGCGGAGAAAAAGCACCGGCATGTCTGGCGGCCTTACTTTCGGGGCTCGTCACCGGCGAGCTTATTGCCGGTGATGTGCAGCGAGAAGCTTTGGGCCTGAAAGCCCTGCAGCCCGCGGACCGCGAAAAACTCCTGAATGAGCGTGTCCAGCTGCGGGTCGTGGAAGTCGATGATTTCCTGCGTATCCGTGCAGAACAGGTGGTGGTGGGCGGAGCAGTCGGCATCGTAGCGGCGGCAGGAGCCTTCCGTCGAGGCGACGCGCCGCGTGAGGCCAGCCGCCACAAACGAGTCCAGCGCCTTGTATACCGTACCCAGCGACAGGCTGGGTTCCTGGCCCACTACCCGGCGGTGTACCTGCTCGGCCGTAGGGTGGCCGGGCAGGTGCAGCAGGCTTTCCAGAATGACCAAGCGTTGGCGCGTAGCCCGCAGTCCGGCCTCGGCCAGTCGGGCACGCAAATGGCCCGGCGAGGGCGGCAAATGGTCTGAAAAGTGGCTCACTAGCTAAGAATGATTCTCCGCAAAGATATGCCCATAAGGCGCATTGAGGCAAAATTGTTCGGTGCCGGTGCAGAAATTACGGCGGGCGGCTACCCAAACAGGCTGCCACTCAGGACCTGAAGCCACCGGAAAAAACCGGCGGACGGCTGGCTTGCCCGTTATTTCGCGGCTTTATTGCGGCTGCCCCGGCACACAAACTGAAACGTCTGGCGGCTGCGCTGCTCCAGCAGCAGCTCGCGCCCTTCCGTGAGGCGCTGAATACTCGGGGCATCGTAATTTTTGATGGTGTACAGCTCCAGCCCCGTGTTGTAGTGAATGGTGAACTGCTCACGCAATACAGCCAGTAGCTTTTCGAGGCGATAAGCGGAAAAATCGGTGCAGACCGAGAAGCTGATGGCCGAGTTCTGCATCAGGTTTATTTTAAGCCGGACCTGCGCCAGCGCCCCGAAAATCACCTCCAGGTTTTCTTCCGAAATAAAGGTCAGGTCCTTGCTCTCAAACGACACGAGGCACTGCCCGTCTTTGCGGATGAAGGCCGGCACCAGCAGCCCGTGCCGGCAGTCGTGGATGCGGGTGCCCTCGGCGCTGGGGTCCAGAAACGACTTCACCAGCAGCGGAATCCGGCGCACGGCCAGCGGCTTAATGGTTTTGGGGTGAATCACGGAAGCCCCGTAATAGGCCATTTCAATGGTTTCCTGGTAGCTGATTTCGGGGTAGCGCACCGTGTCCGGGAAGAATTTGGGGTCGGCGTTCAGCAGCCCCGCCACATCCTTCCAGATGGTCACCGACTCCGCGCCCAGGCAGTAGGCCAGAATGGCCGCCGTATAGTCGGAGCCTTCGCGGCCCAGCGTGGTCGTCTGACCGCTGGCAGTGCCACCCACAAAGCCCTGCGTGACGATAGGGCCCTGCGCCAGCAGCGGCAGTACCTCCGCCGTGAGGGCCCGCTCCGTAGTCGGCCAGTCGATGCGGCCCTCGCGCCAAGTACGGTCGGTCCGGATCAGAGGGCGGCAGTCGAGCCACCGGGCGTGCAGGGCGCGGGCCACAATGAGAGTCGCCAGCAGCTCTCCAAAGCTCACTATCTGGTCGTACTGCTTGTCGTAGTCGCCGGGAGTGAGGGTGGCCAGCCGGTCGCCGAGCTGCTCCAGTAAGGCTGCCAGGGTAGGCGCATGCGGGTCGGCGGTGTGCTCATCGGCCACTTCCAGTGCCGCCGCTACCTCCAGATGAAACGTGCGCAGCGCGGCCAGCTGGCTGCCGAAATCCTGCCCGGTGTGGGCCAGCTGGTACAGTTCTTCGAGGGCATTGGTGGTTTTGCCCATGGCCGAAACCACGATGAGCAGCGGCGTACCGGCCCCATATTCCCGCACAATACGGCTGAGGTTGCGGATAGCCGCCGCATCTTTCACCGAGGCACCGCCGAACTTGTATACTTTCAACTGAGAAGCTTCCTGCATGGGGCCAAATGTAGCGCCGAACGGATATTGGTGCCACTACGCCCGAAAAAGGTTAATTTTGGCTTCCCACCCATCTGTTCATTCTCTCAGGCTTTTATGAATCAACACGACAAACTGGCGCTGCCCGTAGGCACTACTCTGGACCGTTTCATCATGCGCAAGCAGGAAGATTTTCCCTATGCTACCGGGGAATTGTCTCAGCTACTCCGCGACATTGCCCTGGCCGCCAAAATCGTGAACCGCGAAATCAACCGCTCCGGCCTCATTGATATTGCCGGGGCCTATGGCAACCGCAACGTGCAGGGCGAAGACCAGCAGAAGCTGGATGTTATTGCCAATATCCGCTTTATCCGGGCGCTGCGCAATGGGGGCGAGGTGTGCACCATCATCAGCGAGGAAGACGAGGAAGTTATCCAGACCGGCAACGTGCAGGGCAAGTACATCGTGGCCATCGACCCGCTCGACGGCTCCAGCAACATCGATGTAAACGTATCCATCGGCACCATCTTCAGCATCTACCGGCGCGTGTCGCCGACCGGCAACGAGGGCACCATGGCCGATTGCCTACAGGCAGGCACGCACCAGGTGGCCGCCGGCTACGTTATTTATGGCTCCAGCACCATGCTCGTGTACACCACCGGCAATGGCGTAAACGGATTCACCTACGAGCCTAGCCTCGGCGAGTTTTTCCTTTCGCACCCCAACATTCAGTCGCCGAAAACCGGCACGGTTTACTCCGTGAATGAGGGTAGCTCTGCCTCTTTCTCACCGGGTGTGGCCGACTACGTGGCGCATTGCAAGGAACAGGGCTACTCGGCCCGCTACATTGGCTCCCTGGTCGCCGACTTCCATCGCAACCTGCTTAAAGGCGGCATCTACATCTACCCGTCCACGCAGAAGTCGCCGAAGGGCAAGCTGCGCCTCATGTACGAGTGCAATCCGCTGGCGTTTATTGTAGAGCAGGCCGGCGGCAAGTCCAGCAACGGCCGCATGCGTACTATGGAAATCGAACCTCAGGACATGCACGACCGGTGCCCGCTATTTATTGGCTCTACTGAGTTAGTAAATAAAGCAGAGGAATTTCTGGCGAAAGAGTTTGTGGAAGCGAAATAAAACGGAGCGGAAAAACGGAAAGCGCCTACCGCATTTGGTTTTATTCCGTTTCCGGTTTGCCTAATAAAAAAAGCCCGGATGCTACTGTAGCATCCGGGCTTTTTTATGCTGACTAAAAAGAAATTACTCTTTCTTTTTAGCGGCTTTTTTTGCTGGCTTTTCGGCGGCTGTTTCACTGTCGCTATCCGAAGCAGACGTCTTCTTTTTGGCTTTTGGCTTTTCTTCTACAGCGGCTTCCGAAGTGGCCTTAGCAGAAGATTTTTTTACAGCCTTCGGCTCAGTATCAGCGGCTTCAGCGGCAGCGGGTGCCTCTTCCGTAACGGGCGCCTGATACTCAAGGCGGCTGCTTACGGCGTGGTACCACTGCACCAGCTTCTTAATGTCGGACATGTACACCCGGTCCCGGTCATAGTCCGGAATGATTTCACCCATGAAGGCCGTCAGGTCCCGGTCGTCCGACTTGTGCGTGAGGGCCAGGCTGGTGCCGTGCTTCTGGTGAATCCGGTCGAACACCTCCGACAGCGGCACCGTCTGGTCGTAGTCCTGGGTGTAGATGGAAATTTCCTGCAGCAGCGACACCTTGTTGCGGGCCGAAGCTACAGAGCGTGTGCCGCGCTCATCCAGGGATTCGACGATAACGCCTGCGCGGGTTGGCTTTACGAGACGGAACAGACCGGGCATTCCGCTGATAGCGGCAATTTCCTTCAGGTCGTAGGGCATAGGTAGAATGGTTGTTTGAACGGGCAAAGTTACTCAGTTGCGGCGGCTTGGCCGGGGGCGCCCAGCTTAAACACGATGGGCAGGCTGGTGAGAATAGCGTAATCGGGCTTTTTGAACTGGAGCAAACGTACTACGCGTAGCGCTTCTTCGCCGCAGCCGCCGCCAATGTTTTTTACCAGCTTGATGCCTTCCAGCGTGCCACTGGTCGTCAGCGTGAAGCTTACGATGCAGGTGCCCTGAATCCGGTTGCGGCGGGCCAGAATAGGGTATTTCTTTTCTTTCTCGATGAAGGCATACATTGCCTCCTGGCCTCCTTCATAGTATTCAGCCACCGGAATGGCCTTGCTTACATTGCCGGCAGCTGGGGCCTGTGCAGGCGCGGCTTCCGTAGCAGGGGCCGTCGTTTCCGGAGCCGGGCCGTCGGTTTTGATCTTTACCTTGGTTTTCTGCGCCAACGCTGGTACAGTGCTGGCCATCAGGCCCAGCGCCAGCACGAGTGTGATTTTCTTCATGTGAGTGGAAGGAGGAGTGAAGGAGTGAAGTAAGCCCACGTGGCTACGGGTGGCGCCATGACAATTACAGGGCCAATCTACACATTCTCCTGCGTTTGGACTAGCTGCTGGTTGATGTCGGCAATGAAGCCGAGTATCTCTTCGCGGCCCGTTTTCTCTTCTGCCGACGTAATAAAATGCCGCGGCACCTCGTCCCAGCTTTCGCTCATCTTCTGCATGTAGTCCACCACGTTCTGGTGCGTGCGGCTGCCCGATTGTTTGTCGGCTTTGGTAAATACCATCACAAACGGAATGCCCTCAGATCCGAGCATTTCCATAAACTCCAGGTCGACGGCCTGAGCCGAGTGACGGGAGTCAATCAGCACAAACACACACGTCAGGTTTTCGCGCTGGCGGAGGTAGAAATTAATCATCCGGGCCCATTGCACGCGGCTCTCTTTGCTCACCTTCGCGTAGCCGTAGCCCGGCAAATCCACGAGGTACCACTCCTTATTAATGAGAAAATGGTTAATGAGCTGCGTTTTGCCAGGCAGAGAAGACGTTTTAGCCAAGCCCTTGCGCTCAGTCAGCATGTTGATGAGTGAGGACTTGCCCACGTTGGAACGGCCGATAAAGGCGTATTCGGGCAGCGTGGGCGGCGGGCATTGCTCTACCCGCGAATTGCTCATCAGAAAGGTTGCGTCACGGATTTGCATAGGAAAATAGTAAGGAGTACTGCGGCAAAGGTAGAGGGTTTGTAAACGCTACTTCCGAATAGCGCAAACGGAATATAAATTTTTGATTGAAATTCTTGTAGTATACAAAGCGCCTCTATATTTGCGTGCTTCACATTCTTTGCTGAAAGGCAGCTAACAACTGAGAATTATGATTTTGAGCATTTTCCGCAGTAAAATTCTGCGTCAATTGGATAAGATTGAGGTGGTATTATAAAATTTCTATCTTTGCCCCCAAATTGATGCCTTACGCACCAGCAGGAAAGCTATGTGAAGTGGCGCGGAACGGTTAGTTGAAGCCTTTCTGTCGCGAAAAAAATAGTTCCCTGCTTAACCCTAGAACGTGTTTTCAGTATAAGAGGCATCTTACGCAAAGCACAGCACCGACAGGTTGCCTTCCGTTCTCGGGAATCTCCTCTGCAACTCCTTATTCCTCAAACCCCTCCTAAAATGGACAACTTAGTCAGAAGGTTATTGAAAGCCTCTTGCGCCTTCGCTCTTACCGCGGCCGTGGCCCAGCCCGCGCTGGCCCAGAGCGTGCGGAAGCAGCTGAAGACTGCAAATAAGTTCTTTGAACAAGAGAACTACCGGGCATCCATCCCTTTCTACGAGCAAGTGTTGGCCAAGGAGCCCAACAACGCCCTGGCCCTGTTCCGCGCCGGCATCTCCTACATGTCATTCGACAAAGAGAAAGCCAGCGACTATATCTACAAGGCTCAGAAACTGAAACCCAAGGTTTCGAAAGATGTGGAGTACTGGCTGGGCCGTGTGGATCACCTCAACTACAACTTTGATGAGGCTATTTCGCACTACCAGGCATACAACGCTACGCTGAAACAGAAGGACACCCGCAAAGCGGAGCTTGCCCAGCTGATCCAGCACTCGAAGAATGCCAAGGTGCAGTTCAACAGCCCCAAGGACATCTTCGTGAAAAACCTGGGGCCCACCATCAACACGCCGTACTCGGAGCATAGCCCGGTTATCTCGCAGGACGACAAGCTGCTGCTGTTCACCTCGCGTTCTGACAACATGAGCAACATTCCGGTAGCGGATGATGCGAAAGGCAAGAAGAAGGACAAAAATCTTGCTGCTGACGGTCAGTACTACGAGAACATCTACGAGGCTACCCGCATCGACGATGAGAACTGGGAGAAGCCTCGCTCGCTGAGCTCCGTGCTTAATGGCAAAGGCCACGACGCTTCTATTCAGGTCTTCGACAACGACACGAAGCTGCTGATGTACCGCAACGATGAGAACGGCGACATCATGTATGCCGAGAAGTCGGGTACGGACTGGACGGAGCCTAAGAAGCTCAACGACAACATCAACTCGAAGGCTTTCGAGTCGGATGCGTACATCACGCCAGACGGACGGACCATCTACTTCTCTACGGGCAAGTATTCGGAAGACGGTACGCTGGACATCTATTACGCTACCCGCCAGCAGGGTGGTGACTGGGGTGAAGCCAAATCGGTAGGCAACGCCATCAACACCAAGTATGACGACGACAGCCCGTTCTTGAGCAAGGACGGCAAGACGCTGTACTTTGCTTCGCGCGGCCACAACACCATGGGCGGCTACGACATCTTCAAGTCGGAGTTTGACTCGATTGGTAACAAATGGGGCCGTCCCGAGAACATGGGCTACCCCGTGAACACGCCGGATGACGATACTTACTACCGCCTGAGCCCAGATGGTTCGTATGCCTACCTGTCGTCGTACCGCATCGGTGGCTACGGTGAAAAGGATATCTACACCATCAACTACATCAAAAACGCCATCATCCGTGGTAAGGTGTATACGAAGCGTGACAGCACTGTTATTCCGGGTGTAGAGCTGGTGTTTAGTGGCACGCAAGCCGATAAAACGGCACTTAGCTACCGCGACATCACCAAGCCTGAAACCGGCGACTATCAGGTAAGTGTGCTTTCGGGCCGTACCTACCAGGTAGCGCTGTCGAAAGATGGCCAGAACGTAGGTACCGAGGAATTTGCCATACCTGTGTCGACCAACGACTCGACGGTAATCAACAAGGATTTCTATGTTGACTACATCGACACGAGTGCTACGGGCATGTTTGCCTTCAAGAAGATTTACTTCGACACCGACAAATACAAGCTGCGTCCGGAGTCTATTACCGAGCTGAACAACATCAGTTCGATTCTGAAGGCTAACCCCGGCGTAAACATCTCCATCGAAGGCCATTGCGACTCGCGCAACACCGACGAGTACAACATGGTACTGGGCCAGAACCGTGCTGACGCCGCCTATAACTACCTGAAGAAGCAGGGTATCGGCGAAACGCGCATGGTAACGGTTAGCTACGGTGAGCGTCGTCCGGCTGCCGGCAATGATTCGCCGGAGAACATGCAGCTTAACCGCCGCGTAGAGTTCCGCGTGATTCTGAAGGAAGGCGAAGCTATGCCAACCATGACCACGCCTGCTCCGACTTCCGCTGCTCCGGCCCGCACTACGCCGCTGCAACCTGGCAAAAGCAAGGTGAAGATGGCCGACGGCACCAAGGTGAAAACCAAAGTGGACGAGGACAGCGACAAAGTAAAAGTGAAAACCAAAGGCGCTAACGGCGAGGAATCGAAGACCAAGACCAAAGACGGTACCATCGATGCCAAGACCAAAGACGCCAATGGCGAAAAGACCAAAGTGAAGACGGACAACGACTAAGCCGCTTTCAACCGCTAGAAAACGGGCCGGGCAATTTGTCCGGCCCGTTTTTTTTCAACATAATGGCCCAACCCACGTTATGTTTGGGCAATTTCGCCCCTGAATTCTCGTTGTTCGCCCCAGAACCATGGCCGTAGTACCCTATAAAGACGACACCGCCGGCAAAAAGTCGCAGGTAGCGCAGATGTTCAACAGCATTGCCGGGAAATATGACTTCCTGAACCACTTCCTGAGCGCCGGCACGGACATCTACTGGCGCCGCAAAGCGGTAGGAGAGTTGAAGCAGCTGCGCCCGGCCCGCATTCTGGACATTGCTACCGGCACGGCCGACTTCGCCATTGAAACGCTGCGCGCCGCCTCCAAAGACGCGCAGGTGACAGGCGTGGATATTTCGGAAGGCATGCTGGAGGTGGGGCGTCGCAAGCTGCAGGCAAAAGGCCTCACCAACCGGATCCAACTGGAACTGGGCGACTCCGAAAACCTACCGTTCCCCGACAACCATTTCGACGCCGTAACGGCTTCGTTTGGGGTGCGCAACTTCGAAAACCTGGCCATTGGCCTCGCCGAAATGCGGCGGGTACTGCGGCCGGGCGGCAAACTCGTGATACTGGAGTTTTCCAAGCCCACGGCCTTCCCTATGAAGCAGGCCTACAACTTCTACTTCCGGCATATTCTGCCGGTATTCGGTAAACTGATTTCCAAAGACCGCGCCGCCTATACCTACCTGCCCGAATCGGTGCAGGCTTTCCCGGACGGCCCCGACTTTCTGGCTATTCTCCGGCAGGTTGGCTTTACTTCTCCCGCATGGCAACCCCTCACGTTCGGCATAAGCTCCATTTACACCGCGCACAAATAGGCCGCTTCGCATTGCTGGGGCTGCTGGCTCTGGCTGTGCCGTTGAGTACCGAAGCCCAGAAAAAAAGCCGGGCCAGCGCCAGCCGTGGCAAAGGCGGCAAGGTCAAATCCATTACGGTGGAAAACCTGCCTGGCTACGACGATAAATGGTTTCACCCCGGTTTCTACATTGCTCCGCACTTTTCGCGCTACAAGCTGGAGCAGTCACCGGCTTACATCACCAACCAGGGCACCAACCGTGGCGTGACGGCAAATGCCATCAGCAGCCCCGGCTTCGCAGTTGGGTTTGTGGGTGACGCGCGCCTGGGGGACTTTTTCAATCTGCGCTTTGCACCGGGCGTTAGCTTCATCACGCGCCAGATTGAGTTCAAGCCAGCTGGCTACGCGCCCGATCCGACGAACGAGGATGACCCGGCCGAAATAACCACCCAGGAGGTCGGAGCCACGCAAGTAGACTTTCCGGTCCTGCTCAAGTTTCATTCGGAGCGGCGGCGCAACACACGTGTGTATGTGGTGGGTGGCCTCAAGCCCAGCGTGAGCGTGGGCAACCGCCGCAAAGACCCCCTGAAAAACCAGCTCACTACGGCCCGCAGCGACATGGCCATTGAGTATGGCGTAGGGCTGGACCTGTTCTATCCGTTTTTCAAATTTGCGCCTGAACTGCGCTTTTCGCACGGCCTGAGCAACCAGTATCAGCCCGAGGACAACGTCTACAGCCGCAGTCTACAGAGCCTGAAAAGCAACACTGTGACGCTGTACCTTAATTTTGAATAGCAAATCGAATCCCGAAAGACCGTCCCGCAAGACGGTCTTTTTGCAACCCTTTATCTGAAGACATGCAGACTGCTTTTATTACCGGCGCTTCGTCGGGAATTGGCCGGGCTACGGCCGTTGCGTTGGCAAAATCCGGCTTTCAACTCGTCCTGACGGGCCGCCGCCGGGAGCGGCTGGAGGAACTGGCGCAGGAACTGAGCGGCACACCAGTCCATATCCTGACGTTTGATGTGCGCGACCGGACTGCCGTAGAGGAGGCAGTCGCGAGCCTGCCCACACAGTTTGCTGCTATTGACGTCCTCATCAATAATGCCGGCAACGCCCACGGCTTGGCGCCAGTGCAGGACGGCGACCCCGCCGACTGGGATGCCATGCTCGACGGTAATGTGAAAGGCCTGCTCTACGTGAGTCGCGCTGTATTGCCCGCCATGACGCGCCGCCAGGTGGGCCACATCATCAACATCGGGTCCGTGGCCGGCTCGGAGGCGTATGCCAATGGCAACGTGTACTGCGCCTCTAAAGCCGCCGTATCGATGCTGACCAAGACGATGCGGCTGGATCTGCTGCCGCACAATATCCGCGTGGCTGAAGTGAACCCCGGAGCTGTGGAAACGGAGTTTTCCAACGTGCGCTTCAAAGGCGACGAAGCGCGGGCCAAACAGGTCTACAAGGGCTTCGAGCCACTGCGGCCCGAAGACGTGGCTGACGTAATCCAGTTCATGGTGACGCGCCCGCCGCACGTGAATGTGGCCGAAGTACTGCTGTTCCCGACCGCGCAGGGGGCCGCCACTACTATCCACAAACAGTAGAACCCCCCAAACAAAAAAGCGCCGGCCCCAAAGCCCGGCGCTTTTTTCGTAGGTTTTACTTACTTATTCAGGAAGCCGACAGCTGCTGCAGCACGCCGGGGTGCAGCGTGTGCTTGCCGGCAAAGCCGATGACTAGGGGCTCTACACCCAGTCGCCGCAGAAATGCGCGCTGCTTTTCCACGTCTTCGGGCTTGATGAATTCGTCTTCGTCGCCGCAGACTAGCGAAACCGGCAGGCCCTGCAGCAAGTGCGAAGCCACCGTGAAATCGATATCGGGCGGGAAGGCGCCGGCCCAGAGGATGAGCCGGGCCGGGCGGAAAGCGGCTCGGGCCAGCCAGCGGCTTACGGTAGCGGCGCCCTGCGAGAAGCCCAGTGCCGTCACGCGCACATCAGCCGGCACGATTGCTAGTACTGATGCCGCCAACTGGTTCAGGTACGCAACATAGTCGTCGATTTCCGTGAGTCGGTCTTCGCGCGTCATCCAAGTAGCGCCCACACGGCCGCCGGTGCCCTGCAGGTAGAAGCGCGACAGACCCTCCGGCGCAACAATTACCAGCGTTGGGTCGGAGGCGGAGAGGATAGTAAAATGGCGGATGAAATACTGCGCCAGCTGGCCGTAGCCGTGGCACACAAACCACACCTGCCGGGTAGTGGCTGACAGTTCCCCCAACTGAAAATAGCGAGCTGTGCGCGTGACGGCAAGATGGTGCTCCTGGGCCATCCGGCTTAGCCTTTCTGCGGCAAATCGTCGGCGGTGAAGCCGAAAGGCAGCAGGTCGGAGAGGCTGCGGAAACGGTAGATGCTGCCATCGGGGCCGGGCAGCAGCAGCGGAATGGCCTGCTGCTGGCGGTGCTCATACTCGGCCATCACCTGCCGGCAGGCCCCGCACGACGTTACGGCTACAAAGTCGCCGGAAGCGGGCCGGGCCGCTACCGCCATGCCCAGAATGCGGCGCTCGGGCTGAGAAGCTGCTAGGCCAAACAGCGCCGTGCGCTCGGCACAAAGACCCGAGGGAAAGGCAGCGTTTTCCTGATTGGTGCCCCGGAAAATGGTGCCGTCATCCAGCAGCAGCGACGCGCCGACGTGGAAGTGGGAGTAGGGGGCGTAAGCGTGGTCGGTGGCGGCGCGGGCAGCCTGCCAGGTAGCGGCTTCGGCGGGTGTCAGTTCGGCTTCAGAAAGAACCTCGACGTTGATGGTGAGGTGGAGCGGATGGGCCATTGAGTAGGCAGGAAAAGGAAAGCCCGGTACCGCTGGCGGCCCCGGTTGGATAAGGGGCGGTGAATGTACTACAATTTCCTTTAGGGATGAGTGCGCCATGGTCTGCTGCTGCAAGCGGAGGAGAACCAGAGCTGGCAGAGGAGCCAAAAAGGTCGAAGAAGCCAGTAGCTAACCTTCCATACTCCCCGGAATTCGCTAGAATTGGGCCTGATTTGGCAGCTGATCCGGAGCCTGACTCTACACAAGCCGGCTCCTGCTGATGGTCCCTTTCCACCCAATTTTCCCCGATGACCCGTATTACCCTGCTCGGTGCCGGCCGCTCGGCCTCCTCGCTTATTCAGTACCTGCTTCGCTACGCGCCCCTCGAAAACTGGCAGCTCACGGTGGCTGATGTGAATCCGGCCCATCTGGTGCCGGTGCTGGCTGCGCACAGTGAGTACGCCCGCGCTGTGTCCTTCGATATTCAGGATGAGGCCCGGCTGGAGAATCTGGTAGCTGGCTCCGACATCGTTATTTCAATGCTGCCGGCGCTGTTTCATGGGCCTGTGGCGCGGGCCTGCGTGCGGCTGGGACGGCACCTGGCCACGGCCAGCTATGTGAGTGAGGAAATCCGGGAGCTGCATGCCGAAGCGCAGCAGGCGGGCATCACGCTGCTTATGGAGTGCGGCCTCGATCCTGGCCTCGACCATATGTCGGCAATGGCCGTGATAGAGCACATCCGGGCGCGGGGCGGGCATATCACCTCGTTCAAGTCCTATTGCGGCGGGCTGCTGGCCCCCGATTCGGAGGGCGACAATCCGTGGAAGTACAAGTTCACCTGGAACCCGCGCAATGTAGTGTTGGCCGGCCAGAGCACGGCTAAGTACCTCGAAAACGGCCGGGCCCGCTTTATTCCGTACCAGCACCTGTTTGCGCGCACCGAGCCGATAGAAGTGCCCGGCTACGGCAGCTTCGACGGCTACGCCAACCGCGACTCGCTCAGCTACCGCGCCCCTTATGGCCTCGACGACATCCCGACCATCCTGCGCGGCACGCTGCGCCGGGCTGGCTACTGCGCCGCCTGGCACGCGCTGGTGCGCCTGGGCCTCACCGATGACTCCGTGCATATCGGAAACACCGCCGACCTGCCTTGGCGGGAGCTAATCGAGTCATACCTGCCGGTAGCGGTGCCGCGAGCGGCGTCCGAAACCGAGCTGGCCAGCCAGTGCGCCAGCTACCTGAACCTGCCGCTGGCCGGCCCCGAAATGCAGCGCCTGCAGTGGCTGGAACTATTCACCGACAGGCCCGTGGGGCTGGCCGATGCAACGCCCGCACAGCTGCTGGAGCGCCTGCTGACCGACAAATGGCAGCTGCAGCCCCACGACCACGACATGATTGTGATGCAGCACCTGTTTGAGTTCGTGTTGGAAGGCGTACACTATCACAGTACCTCCTCACTGGTGGTGCTCGGCGATGATGCCACGCACACGGCCATGGCCAAAACCGTGGGCCTGCCACTGGGCATGGCCGTGCGGCGGCTGGCGCGTGGCGAAGTAAGGCGGTGCGGTGTCGTCATTCCCACCAGCTCCGACCTGTACCAGCCGATTCTGGCAGAGCTGGCCGCCGACTACAGCATTCGGTTCGAGGAAACGGAAAACGTGGCTTCCCGGAATATGCTTGCGAGCTAAGGCCAGACGAAGAAGCGTGTTTCGGCGTTGTGCAGGCTCCGCTTCCTTCCCGACTCCATGACTACCTATTTACTGCTGCGGCTGCGCGTGCTGAGCCGGCTGCTGGCTGAACTGGGCTGGTGGCGAATGGTGCTGCTGGGCCCGATGCTGCTACTGGCTCTGGCCCGCGCACTGTTTGTGTTGGCTCCGCATCCGGCTGGCCAGTGGGTAGTGCCGCTGTTGGTGATGCTATTGGTTTGCAGCCAGCACCGCCGCCGTGCTGATTTGTCCTTCCTGCATCTTGCCGCGCCTGAGTATCGCTGGTGGCTGGCCGCCGAATACGCGTTGTGGAGCCTGCCGGCGGCAGGTGCGCTGCTGGCTTTTGGCAGGGTAGGAGCCAGCCTGCTGACCGTAGCGCTGGCCCTGTCCTGTGCCTGGGTGTCTGCCGCGCAGGCCCGGAGTTCGGCGCGGCCCCGGCGCAGTATGCTGCGGAGCGAAGCGCTGGAGCTGGTAAGCGGCTTCCGGCAGACCAGCGCCTGGTTGTGGTGGCTGGCGCTATTGGGGGGGGGCGCTGTGGTGGCATCAGTATTCGGTGGCACCGGCCCTGGGGCTTGGCATCTGGACAATGCTTTTTGCCTCGCACTACGGCACGCCGGAACCCTGGACGCTGCTGCTGCCGGCACTTCGGCAGCCGGGTACCTGGCTGCAGCGGCGGGTGGGGCTGGCACTGCTTTATTTCGGGCTGACGGCGCTGCCTTTTGCCTGGGTGATGGGCAGCGGGCCTGCCGGAAGAGGCGGCGCAGCCTTACTCATGCTCTGGGGCACGGCGCTGCTCATAATGATAGTGCTGGCCCGCTATGCTTTCTACCCCAGCGCGGTGCTGGTGCGGCTTACGCAGGGCGCGGTGCTGGCCCTGAGCGTGCTGGCCGCCGGCCATCCGGTGTATCCGGCGCTGCTGGCGGTGGCTTTTTTCGGACTTATCTGGAAAAGTCGGCAGCGGCTTTCCACCTTTCGCCATGATTGAAGTAAGTGGTTTGCGCAAGGCTTTCGGCACGCATGAAGTGGTGCACGATGTCAGCCTGAACCTGCGGCCCGGCACCCTGCATGGCCTCGTCGGGGCGAATGGGGCCGGAAAAACCACGCTGCTGCACTGCCTCTACGGCCTGCACCACGACTACCAGGGCACCGTGCGCGAAACTACAGGCCTATCTATTCGCCCGTGTACAGGCCTGCTGCCCTACGAGCCGTACTTCTATCCGCGCCTCACTGGCCGCGAGTACCTAGAGTTTACGCTGCAGGCCCGTGGCCGAGCCTTAGTTGATTTTGAGGGCTGGAATCAGCTTCTGGAGCTGCCGCTCGACCAATATGCCGAGGAGTATTCGGCGGGCATGAAGAAGAAGCTGGCACTCCTAGCGCTCCTCGTGCAGCCCTTCCGCTACCTTATCCTGGATGAGCCCTTCAACGGCCTCGAACTCAACACCAACCTGCTGCTGATGGAAATACTGCGGCGGCTACGCGGGCAGGGTACCGGTATTCTGCTGACCTCGCACTTGCTGGGCTCCCTCACCGAACTCTGCGACGAACTCACAGTATTGGCTGATGGTACCGTACGCCGCCGCTACCAGGCGGCCGAGTTTGGCCAGGTGCAGGCCGACCTGCTCGACGGTTTCTACCAGAATAAGCTGGCGCAGGTACACCGCTTGCTGCCACTGTAACGGGCAAATACCGGAGGCTTCTCTACTAAAACGCTAGGTAAAAATCCTGTAGCAACGTCCGAAACGCTGCTGAGTATTCCTCCACGTCATCTTTTACCAACAGCTCATGCTGCTGAGCCGGCTGTTTTTGCCGCGAAAAAGCCGTGATATGGCGTAGCGGCTTACTACCGGCGCGGTGCTGGAGCACCAGCCTTGTTAGCGGCCACAGACCTGCCTGCGCCGCAGCTTCCTCGAAGTGCCGCATTTCCGGCGGCGGTAGTAGTACCGTGAGACGCCCGATAGGTGTCAGAAAATCAGATGCAAAGCGGGCCAGTTCGGGGAAGGAAAGCGTATCGTCGGCGGTATGGCGGGCAGTGGTCCGCTGCGCATTAGGGGAGCGGAGTGAGTGGCGGAAAAAGGGCGGGTTGCAGAGAATGTGGTCGAAGGGAATGGGCTGGGTGGCCGCGAACTGTGCCAGCGGCAGCGCGTGCAGCCAGAGCCGCGCGGCCCAAGGGCTGGCCGCGAAATTGGCCGCCGCCTGCGCCGCTGCGGCCGGCTCCAGCTCTACGGCTTCTATCCGGGCGCCGGCATTGCGCTGGGCAGCCATCAGGGCCAGCAGCCCGGTGCCGGTGCCAATATCCAGTATGCGATGCGCCTGGCCAAGGTCGGCGGCGGCACCCAGTACGCAGGCATCGGTGCTCACCTTCATGGCGCACTCACCCTGCTCGATGCGGAACTGCTTGAACTGGAAATAGGAATTGGCCACTCGGCGCGAAATACAAAGGAAGACGAGCAAAGGTCCTGCTTTATGCCCACATCAGTAGCTTCCGGCTGGCCACAACACGCATAAAAAAGCGCCAGCCTACCTGGCTGACGCTTTTTTTGCGCAGAGCATGCTGGCTATGATCCGCCAGCACGGCGTTTCTCGTCCTCAGCGCCGCCTGAGCGGCGCTTGGTAGGTGCTACCTTGTCGTTGCCGATGCGGTAGCTGAACGAAAGGGTTGCTACGCGGGAGTCGCGGCGCTGAGTGAAGCGCTCCACATAGTTCTCGTAGGAGGAAGTAGCACGCACATAGTCGGTGAAGAAGATATCCGTCATGTTCAGCTTTAGAGTGCCCTTCCGGTCCCACACCGTCTTCTGAACTCCGGCCGTTACCTGGCCCTGTGGCCGCACCTGAAAAAAGCCATACACTTCCGGCGACTGGTAGAAAGCCGTTAAGTCGGCGCTCCAGCCTTTGCCAATAGTGAAAGAGCTAGTGCTATTGACATTGTAAGCCGCTTTTCCCGCATTGAGGCGCGTGCCAGCCAGGTCACCGGTGAAATGGTTGTAATACACCACCAAGTTATTGGTCATGCTCCACCACTTGGCCAGTTCCAGCGGAGCAGTTAGGGTGAGGGCCGTGTACTGCTGCTGCCCTAAGTTCTGGTTCGTCGACACCACGGCCCGGCCACCTTCCGGCGCTGGCTGCACCGTCCCGATAATGGGGTCAGTTGTGACACTGTAGCTGAGCCCGAGGCTGTATTTCTGGCGAAAAGTGTGCGTAAGCTCAAAGTTGTAGCTCGTCTGGGGCAGCAGATCGGGGTTGCCGGCACCATAGGTTGTTGCGTCGATGTAGGATTTGAATGGGTTGAGCTGTCCATAGGAAGGCCGGTCGATGCGGCGGCTCAAGGACAGAGAAACCTCGTGCGTTTTGGAAAATTCCCGCTTCACGGCCGCGCTCGGAAACAGCTGAAAGTAGTTGCGGTCGAAGCCCTGGGTTGGGTCTTCGGGCACGCCTGTGGCCTTGGTTTGTTCGCCCCGCAGGCCGGCCTGCAGCGTCCAGCCCGGCTTGGCGTAGTTGAAATTTACGTAGCCTGCGTTGATGTTCTCGTCGTACAGAAAGCGGTTGGAGCGGCGGGCGTCGCGCACCAGTCCTACTCCGTCCGGCCCCGGAATCCGGAACAGCAGATCATTGTCCGACGTCACCCAGCTTACTTTCCCGCCGGCTTCCATCGTCAGGTGCTTGCTCAGCAACTGCGTGTAGTCCGCCTTCACCGACCAGATGTCGAGCTGGCCGTGCTGGTTGCTGTCGAGGAAATCGAGGGAATCAGTGGGGAAGGTGTAAGTCGTACTCAGCTGCTGCAGGCGGCGTGCGTCGTAGCGCGCCACATCGGCGTCGGCCGTTAGCTCGCGCGGCCCCACCGAATCGGCTTTGAAGGTGTGGCGGAAATTTAAATTCCCGGCCACGTTGGGCGCCACAATGCTGCGCGTGTTCAGCGACTGATACCGGCGTTGCAGGCTGTTGTTTGCGGCCAGCTGATCGGAGTTGTTGGTGCCATCCTGGTTGAACCGAAAGTTCACGCCGCTTACTGTTGCGCCCAGCACTGTCCGTTCGGTCAGGTCGTAGTCGAGGCCGGCTTTCCAGGTATGGGAACGGCCGCGCCCTTTGCTGAAGTTGTCCTGCTCGGTGCTGCCCGTGAAGGTGCGCTGCCCGTCCGGATAGCTGAAAAAGTCCCGATGAATCATTAGGTCCCCAAAGTTCTCCCGGTCGGCGTAGGTGTAGCTCCCAAACAGGTTCAGGCCCTTGCGGCGGTGGTTGAGCGAAAGGCCCGTTGTGTATTTATCAACGCTGGACTGCCCCCGTCCGTAGCTGGCATTGAGAGTGCCGTTGGTGCCTAGGCGCTGGTCCTTTTTAAGGTTGATGGCAATAATGCCAGCACTACCCTGGGCGTCGTATTTCGCTGGTGGGTTCGTTATCAGCTCAATATTCTTCACTTGGTCGGCGGGAAGGGCGCGCAAGTAGTCGGCCAGTTCAGTGCCCGTCATGGGCTGGCGCTTGCCGTCAATGAGCACCAGCACGCCTTGGCGGCCACGTAGGGCCAGGTTGTCATTGCCGTCTACCGTCACACCCGGCGAACGGCCCAGCACCTCCAGCGACGAGGCCCCCGCTGCCAGCGTGCTGCCTTCCACATTCACCACGGTACGGTCGGCGAGGCGCTCAAACAGTGGTTTCTGGCCTACTACTGTCACTTCCTTCAGGGTAGTGGCCCCGCTGGCTGTCAGCGCGAGAGGCGGCAGGCTCACGTCGCTGCCGGCCACTTCTACCGGTGTGCTCCAGCGCCGCACAAACCCCACCTGTGAGGCCAGTACCAGATAGCGCCCCGGCGCCACTGGCCCCAGGCGGTACGTACCCTTTTCGTCGCTGAACTCCGATTTTACGACCACCGAATCGGCAGCCCGGTGCAGCGTGAGCGTAGCAAACTCCAGTGGCTTGCCCGTGGCATCCTGTACCGCGCCGCGAACCGCGCCGGTAGCCTGTGCCGCCGCATAGTGCGCAGGAAAGACAGCTACCGGAAAAGCAATAACAAGGAAGGCCAGCTGCCCAAGCAGCCGAGTAAGTAGGGTTTTCATGAGCCAGACGACGTGTCGCTAGTGAAAAGAAGGAAAGGAAGGATGAGCTGCTAGAAGAAGGTAGCGGAGTAGCAGAGGCGGCCGAAAGGCCGGAGCAGCGAGCTTGTAGTGGAACTTCCTACACCGCTCGTCAGCCGCTGTAGGAAGGATTCGATATGTCTACGAATTTATTCGTACAATTATATACGAATATTTTCGTAGAAGCAAATTTTGTTTTTACTATTTATCAAGTGCTACCAACAGGTGGTTCTTAAGGCGGCTGACAGAGAGTGAATTAACTACTAGGGAGTAGGGGCCCGTGCGCTGCAATTCAGGTAGATGCGTTCCAGCATGTTGCGCAATAGGGTTAGGTCGTCTTCAGAGAGGCCTTGCAGTGCTAAGCTGCGGTTGCTGAGCACCACTGGCTGCACATCACTCAGTACCTGCTCGCCTTCCTTGGTCACGCGGAGCTGGCTGCGGCGGCCATCGGAGGGCAGAGGCACCGCCGCCAGCAGGCCGCGCTTGGTCAGCAGACTGATCATGCGCGCTACCGAGGCTTGGTCTTTGAAAACCCGATCGGCAATGTCGGCCTGGGTGAGGTCGTCGTGCTCCTGAATCACGCGTAGCACCAGCCACTGGTCGATGGTAATGGCAATACCGGCCCGGTCGATGTTGGCTTGCGCCAGCTTCCGGTACTGCCGGATGGCCTTATCGAGCGAGTAAAAGATGACACTGGAGAGCATAAAGGGAATTTCAGGAATGATAACCTATAGATGTATGATATATCATTGAAGTTGCTTTGCTGAGCAAAAAAATATTGGAGATGCTGTGCGCTCTGCCCACTAAGTCTGGTAATCCGTGGTTAATGGCTTTGGAGTACCCAACAAGAAATCCGGCGCCCAATACATCGGACGCCGGATACAGTGGCAGCAATTTGAAGGTTACTGACTGATGGCGCGGCGCTTTTCGTCCTCGGCGCCAGTGGCGCGCTTGCGGGCCGGTGCCACCTCGTTGCTGCCGAACCGGTAGGTGAAGGCCAGGGTAGCCACGCGGGTGTCCTGCGTGGAGCGGAAGGTTTCCTCGAAGACTACGTAGCGGGAGGTGGCCTGCACCGGTGCGGTATAGAGCAGGTCGGTGGCATTGGCCCGCAGTGTGGCGCGGCCGTCGAAAAAGCTTTTCTGGATGCCTATGCCCACCTGCCCGAAGGCATTCACTACCTGAAACGCATACCGCTCCCGGGAATGGTAGCTGCCATTGAGGTCGGCGGTCCAGCCCTTGCCCAGCGTAAATGTGCTGTTGGCATTCAGAATAGCGCCCGGCTGGCCGGCGGGTGGGGCTGTGTCGCCCAGGCTGCCCTCGAAATAGATGAAGAACAGCTCAGCATCGGCGTAGAGCTGCCACCATTTGGTGGGCGCCAGCGGGGCCGTAAGCGTGAAGGCGTAGTAGTGGCGCGTGCGCAGGTTCACGTCGGTGGCCGCTACCAGCAGGCTGGGCTGGGCCAGGTATACGCTCACGATGGGCTGGCGGGCGTAGGCGTAGCTCAGGCCGGTGACGTACTTCTGGCGCCAGGTGTAGGTCAGCTCGGCGCTGTAGTTGGTCTGGGGCAGCAGGTAGGGGTTGCCGGCGCGGTAGGAGGTAGCATCCACGAAGGAGCGAAAGGGGTTGAGCTGGTTGTAGGTGGGCCGGTCGAGGCGGCGGCTCAGCGAAAATCCCACGGCCTGCGTTTCCGAAAGCGTGCGGCTCAAGCTCAGGTTCGGAAAGAGCTGGAAATAGTGCCGGTCGAAGTTTTCGTTGCCAATGGTCTGCCGTCCGGTGGCGTTGGTTTGCTCGGCCCGCAGGCCGGCGGTCAGCGTCAGGGCAGGGCGGGTGCGGGTCAGGCTCAGATAAGCGGCATGGATATTCTCGTCGTAGCTGAAATCGTTCGACTGGTTTGTATCGAGGTAGGTAACGGCGTTTTCGGTGCGGTAGAATATCAGGCTGTTGTTTGACTGCACCCAGCTGGACTTGGCGCCGGCTTCCAGGCGCAGGCCCCGCGGCAACGGCCGCACGTAGTCGGCCTTCACCGACTGAATGGTGAGCGTGCCATCGTGGGTGCCAACAAGGGAAGCAGGAGTGCGAGCCGGTAGCGCGTAGGAGGTAGCCAGATTCAGCAGCCGCGTGATACCAAAGCGGGCCATATCGGCGTCGGCGGTCAGCTCCGGAGTGCCTGCTGAGTCGGGCCGGAACGTATGGCGGAGCGTCAGGTTGCCGGCTACATTGGGCGTGCGCAGATTGCGCAGGTTCCAGGAGCTGTAGCGGGCCGTGGAAGCATTCTGGGCGTTGAAAAACTCCGATGCGTTGGTGCCTTCCCACGGCGAGTTGCTGGCCAGGCCGCTGAGCATGGCGCCCAGCGTGGTTCGTTTGCCCGCAGTATAGTCCAGCCCCGTTTTCCAGGTGTGTGACTGCAGGTGGTTGCGCATTTCATTGAGCTGCTGGCTGCTGGTCTGCGCCTGCCCGTCCTGCAGATAGCGGCGGTTGAAGGTCAGGTTCTGGAAGTTGCGGCGGTCCGTGTAGGCGTAGGTGCCGTAGAGGTTGAAGTGGGCACTGCGATGATTCAGGGAAAAACCGGAAGTATGCTTGCCGTACTGGCCGCGGCCGTAGCTGGCATTCACGCTGCCATTGGTGCCGAAGCGCTGGTCTTTCTTGAGGTTGATGGCAATGATACCGGCACCGCCCTGGGCGTCGTATTTGGCCGGCGGGTTCGTTATCAGCTCGATAGTTTTCACCTGCTCGGCGGGCAGGGCACGCAGCATCGAGGCCAGCTCGGCACCGGTCATCGGTACTCGCTTGCCATCAATGAGCACCAGTACGCCCTGCTTGCCGCGCAGGCTCAGATTGTCGCTGCCGCTTACTGTCACGCCCGGTGCCCGGCCCAGCACCTCCAGCACCGTGTTGCCGGCAGCCAGCGTGTTGCCTTCCACATGCACAATCGTGCGGTCGGGCAGGCGTTCAAAAGCCGGCTTTTGCGCCGTCACGGTCACGCCGCGCAGTTGCTGGGCCGCGCTGGGCGTGAGCGTAACGACCAGCACTGGCCCCACGGCGGCACTGGTTTCCAGCGGCCCCGCCCAGGCCTGCCGGTAGCCGATATGTAGCACCGACAACAGGTAGCGGCCCGCCGCCGGCGGCATGAGCAGAAACTTGCCCTCCGCGTCGCTGAATTCGGTTTTAACGGCCACGGAATCGGTGGCACGGTGCAATACAACGGTAGCGTAGGCCAGGGGAAGGCCTGCGGCTGAGCGCACCACTCCCGGAATTGGAGCAGCAGGTATCTGGGCAGCAGAAACCTGAGGCAAAAAAAGCAGCGCTACTGAGAGGCGCCATATCCAGCCCAGAAAGCTGGTAGAAAAGCGTGTGTGCACAGTCCGGTGGTAAAAAAGTGGAGCGTGCAATAGGTGGCGTGTGGCGAGGCCTCGCAATTCCAGGGCTGGAAAGAAGCAAAGCCGGGTAGAGTATAGAGCGGTTAACTAAACTGTTTTGGGCCTTTACCAAGGCCCGCTTTTGAGTAGTGGAAGGAAAGATAGAAAGAAAGACCGATTTGGCCTCGCAGGTTTTGGGAAAACCGGCAGCCCAGTAGCACGCCGGAACTGAAGCTACATAGCCCAAACAAAACTACCCCGGCCCTAATGGACCGAGGTAGCTCGAAGGCAGTCTATAACAGCAGAACGACGACCTATTTCAGCGCATCCAGCGCTGCCCGCAACCGGGGCAGGGCTGCCTCAATAGATTCCAGCGAAGCGCCTCCCACTGACATCCGGAACCAGGGAGCCGTATCGGAGGTCCCGAAGGCACTGAACGGCACCAGCGCCAGCCGGGCTTCGCTGATGAGGTAGGAGGTCAGCTCCTTTGTGGTGCGTAGTACCTGCCCGGTCGCCGTGGTTTTGCCCAATACATCCAGCTTGGCCGTGAGGTAAATAGCGCCCATCGGCACGATGGAGTCGACGGGGTAGCCAGCGCCTTTTAGCTCCTGCAAACCATGGTGCAGGGTGTCGAGGCTGCGCTGGATGTTGTCCTTGAACTCGTCCACAAAACCGTCGACAGCCGGCGTATTCGGTAGAAACTTAGCTGTGGCTACCTGCTCGGCTTTCGGGGCCCAGGCTCCTACGTGGCCCAGAATGGACTTCATCTTATCGATGACCACCGCCGGCCCGAAGGCGTAGCCCACCCGCACGCCGGTAGCAGCCAGACATTTTGAGATGCCGTCGATGTAGATGACATAGTCGCGCAGCTCAGGGCGCAGGTTTACTGGGTCGAAGTGTCCGGTCTGGCCAAAGGTGAGCATCCAGTAAATCTGGTCGTAGAGCAGGTAAAGAGGCTTTTCGCCGGGCTGGCGGCGCTGGTTCTCCGCCACCACCAAGTCGCAGATGTCCGCCAGGTTTTCTTTGGTGAATACTGTGCCCGTGGGGTTGAGCGGCGAGCAGAGGGCCAGGAGCGTGGCGCCGGCCAAATGCGGAGCCAGCTCGGCGGCCGTAGGCATGAAGTTGTTTTCGGGCGAGGTTTCTACCATCACGGCCTCGGCGCCCGAGAGGTGACAGTAGTGGTTGTTATTCCAGCTCGGCACCGGAAATACTACTTTGTCGCCGGGGTCTACCACGGCGAGGTACGTGGCATAGATGAGAGGCCGGGAGCCACCCGCCACCAGTACGTCGTTGGGGGAATAGGCCAGGCCCAGCCGCTCCTTTGTGAAGGCGGTGGCAGCTTCGCGGAGCGCGGCTATGCCGTTGGCAGGCGGATAGTTGGTATGGCCGGCTTGATACGCTGCCGTAATTTCGTGCTGCAGCTCCGTCGGAATGGGGAAAATAGCCGGGTCGAAGTCACCGATGGTGAGGTTGCATATCTGCTCCCCCTTGCGGATCATGTCGTTGACTTCATTGCCGATTTTGATGATTTCGGAGCCGATAAGGCTGCCGGCCATTCGCGAAACTTGCATGAGGAAGGGGTTTGTGGTCGGCCAAAAGTAAGAGGTGCAGCGGCAAATGCTACGGCCAACGGTGCACAGTAGTGCGGATTTTGCTGAACGCTCTGCCTACCTTGCAGCCCATGCTGACTTTTGAACTTCCGACGCTGGCGGCGCTGCCCGCCGTAGCCGCCCAGGTGCGTGAGGCACTACAGGAGCACTCCATTGTGTGTTTCGAAGGCGAAATGGGGGCCGGCAAAACCACCTTCATCAAGGCGCTCTGCCAGAGTATGGGCGTGCAGGATGAGGTGAGTAGCCCCACTTTTGCGCTGGTAAACGAGTACCGCGACGCGCAGAATCAGCCCATTTACCACTTCGACTTCTACCGCCTCAATGAACCAGCCGAAGCAGTAGGCATCGGGGCGTTGGAGTACTTCGATTCCGGCTATCTTTGCCTGATAGAGTGGCCCAGCCGCATTGAGGCGCTGTTGCCACCAGAGCGGCTGCTCATCACCCTTCATGTCACCGGCGAAGAGTCTCGCACTCTTCAATTAGAAATTAAGAAATAAGGAATCAGACGGAGGCAGCGAGTTGTAAAGAATTCGTTTGTAAAATGCTGAATTTCAGATCTACTACTTTCTAATTCATACCTATCAGAGATGCCCGAAGCAGTACCACCCGGATTTGAGTCGTTGGCCACGAGCCGCGCCTACTTCACGCAGGAATCCATGCTGGCTGTGGAAACCCGGAAGCGTAAGCTGTTTATTGGGCTGCCCCGCGAAACCTCGCTGCAGGAAAACCGCATCTGCCTGACGCCGGAAGCCGTGAAGCATCTGGTGGAAGAAGGACACGAAATTGTGATGGAAAGCGGGGCCGGTGAACCCAGCAAGTACTCCGACCACGACTACTCCGAAGCCGGGGCCACTATTGCTTACTCGCAAAAAGAGGTATACGAAGCCGACCTCATCCTGAAAGTGGCGCCGCCCACCCACGACGAAATCGAGTTTCTGCGCTCCAATCAGACGCTGATATCGGCGCTGCAGTTTGGTACACTCACCTCCGAGTACGTTACGGCCCTCACGCGCAAAAAAATCAGCGCCATCAGCTTCGAGCTGATTAAGGACCCGAGCGGAGCGCGGCCGGTAGTGCGGGCCATGAGCGAAATAGCCGGCTCCACCGTCATGCTGATTGCGGCCGAATACTTGGCGCGCTCCAACGAAGGCAAAGGCATCATCTTGGGCGGTATCACGGGTGTGCCTCCGTCACAGGTCGTGATTCTGGGTGCAGGCACGGTAGCTGAGTACGCTGCCCGCGCTGCTACCGGACTAGGGGCTGAGGTAAAAGTGTTTGATAATCACTTGTATAAACTGCGGCGCCTGAAGCAGAATCTAGGTACACAGCTATACACCAGTACCCTCGATACATTTGCCTTGAGCCAGCAGATCCGGCGTGCCGATGTGGTGATTGGGGCCCTGAACGCCGAGGACGGCCGGGTGCCGTTTATGGTGCCCGAAAGCATGGTTTCCAGCATGGCGCCCGGCTCCGTCATCATCGATGTGAGCATCGACCAGGGTGGCTGCTTCGAGACGAGCGAAATGACCAGCCACAGCAAGCCCGTCTTCCGCAAGTACGACGTGATTCATTACTGCGTGCCCAACATTGCCAGCCGCGTGCCGCGTACTGCCACCAATGCTCTGAGTAACATCTTCACGCCCATTCTGCAGGAAATCAGCCAGCACGGTGGCATCAATGAGGTACTGTTCACGAATGAGCATTTCCGTAGCGGCGTCTACATCTACAAAGGGTCGCTCACCAACGCCACCATTGCCAAGCGCTTCAACATGCGCTATAAGGAACTGGGGCTGATGATTGCCGTGCGTAACTGACAGATGGTTTCGTACAGGCGGAGGGCACAATAGTCAGAAGTCCACCTCACACGTCGTCCGGAAGGCGGGAGAAATTCTGCAGCACATGAACAGCCAAACAGAAGCCGAACTGATAGCCCGGCCGGTACTGGAGTTTACTTCGCAGGAGCTTGCTCAGGCAATGAACCGGTCGTTTGAAGAGTACTTCGTGCCCTTCAACTTTGATGCTGCCAGCTTTGAGCGGCGCTTCCGGAGCGAGCATCTTGACCCCGCTGCCAGCCGGCTCTGGTTTAGGGGCGACCAACTGGTAGGAGTGGTATACCTGGCCCGGCGCGGCTGGACCTGCCGGGTAGCTGGTATGGGGCTAGTGAAGGAAGCGCGTAGCCAAGGCTATGGCCGGACCATGCTGCAAACCGCCATTGAAGAGGCCACGATGCGCGGTGACCGGGAAATGATGCTCGAAGTTTTCACTGAAAACGAGCCGGCTCGGCGCCTCTATGAGCGGCTGGGCTTCCGCAATACCCGCCACTTGCTCAGCTTTAGGCGTATGCCAGCCCCAATTTCCAACATGACTGCCCTTAGCGAACTGGACCCGCTAACGGTTGCGCGGCTGGTAACAACAGAGGGAGAACCGGACTTGCCTTGGATGTTCTCGGCCGAGACTCTTGCGGCTGCGGCGCCACCTGCGCGTGCTTTCCATTTGGCTCACAGCGCCTACGCTGTGGTGCGGCCGGAAGCTGAGCGCAGCCTGCTACTGACGTTGGTAGTGCCGCGTGGCCTACGTCGCCAAGGGTGGGCTACGCGCATGCTGCAGGCACTGGAGGCCGAATTCCCAGGCGTGCCGCTGGTAGCATCGTTGGTGCCGGAGGGGTCGGTGCGCGAAGTATTGCGGGCTGCCGGATGGGAACAGCAGCCCTTGTCGCTCTATGAAATGGTGCGGCCCTTAGGCTAGCCTGCAGAGGGCGTGGCCAGCAGTAGCGTTTTCCAGGCGTCCAGCAGGCGGCCTTCTTCCAAAATTTTCTTCCCTAGCACTACCAGTTCTTGGCGTTGCGCTGCTGGGTCGGCGGCGTGTTTGCTGAGCGTGTAGCTCACCAACGGGTCCTGCCGGAACGCCTGCACCTGCTCGGGAGTGGGTAGGGCCTGCTGCTCGATGTTGGCGAGGCGGCCCAGGTTGTTGCCGGTGAGCAGGTCGGAGGTGCGGATATGCTCCGGGAGCTGGTCGATGCCGATGCCTTTGTTGCGGTTGGGTTTGGGCACGATGAACAGGCTTTCGGGTAACACGCGGCTGTACCAGTCGCCGGCGAGGCGGGCCACAGCATCGAACTTATGCGGGTCGATGCCGGCACCATCGGCCAGTAGAATGTCCTGGCGGAAGTGGGCCTGCACCACCCGGCAAATCACGAGGTTGCCGCCGCCGTTGGAGTCGCCGATGGCAATAATCTGCTCCACCACGCACTCCAGCGACACCGGACACTCCGCCACGCGGGGCGGGCGCACTTTGTCGGAGGGCAGCTCCGTGAGGCCGGCTTTCACAAACTCATTCACGCCCCGCTCATACTCGGTGCTGGCCAACGACATCTGCTCCACCACCGCGTAGTCGCAGATATTAACCACGCATTCGGCCACTTCACGCACGTTGAAAAGCGTGTGCTTCTGGGTGTTGTCACGGACGCGGTTGGCAGGAGAGAAGATAAGTGTGGACGGGTTGGAGCTGAAGACGTTAAAGAACGAAAACGGGCTCAGGTTCACCTCGCCATCAGCCGAAACAGTGCTGACGAAAGCAATAGGCCGGGGCGCCACGGCCCCCAGTAGAAACTGGTGCCACTCGGGGCCGGGCAGCGTGCCGGGCGTGATGGTGCGGAAGGACATACGGTGGGAAGGATGCAGTAGTGAGAAAGTAAAGGTAAGGACGCAACACAGCAGAACCGAAGCGCCGCTCAGAGCACCCATTCGGCGGGCACTGCGGGCTTGCCTTGCACCGGAAGCTGCACAATAAACTCCGTGAACACACCTTCCTGGCTTTCCACGCGAAGAGTGCCGCCATGCCCGCGCGTAATGATGTCATAGCTGACGGCCAGGCCCAGGGTGGAGCTTTCGTTGACGGGCTTCGTAGTGAAAAAACGCTGAAAGATGCTGGCCTGCACGGCCTCCGAAATGCCGGACCCGTTGTCACGAATCCTGATTTCGACATACTCGCCCGCCTGCTCGGTGGTTAGGCTCACTTGCGGAACGTAGTCTTCCTCGCCCAGGCGCTGGCGCTGCTGCACGGCATAGAAAGCCGTGGTGAAAAGACTGACCAGTGCCCGCCCGATGTCCTGCCGCACAATGGGCACTTCCGGTAGATTGGAAGCAAAATGGGGCAGGAGGGCGGCATTGAAGCGCCGATTTTTGAGGCGCAGATCCTGGTAGGTAAGCCGCATGTACTCGTTGGCCAGCATGCTGAGGTCGGTGAGTTGGCGCTGGGCCGGGCTGCTGCTAGAATATTCGAGCATGCCTTCCACAATACCTTCGGCCCGCTGGCTGTGCTTCACGATATGGGCCTGATACTGGCTCAGATTCTGGAACATATCATCAATGATCTGCTGGTCGTCGATGGGCAGCAGCACCTTTGCCAGTTCCTCCCGAATCTCCTGGCACAGATTTACGCTGATGGCAGCGAAGTTCTTGACGCTGTTCATCGGGTTCTGAATTTCATGCGCCACCCCAGCCATCAACTCGCCCAGAGAAGCCATTTTTTCGCGTAGCAGCAACTGGCCCTGGGCCGCCCGCAGTTCCTGCAGCATCTGGGCCAGCCGGTCGCGCTGCTGGGTCAGCTCTCGTTTCTGTTGGCCAATCTGATCATTAAGGCTTTGTAGCTGCTGATTGGCCCGCTTCTGCTGCCGGATGTGGCGGGCCAGCAGCAGCGCCAGCAGCAGCAGCGCCGCCAAAGAGCCCCACAACACGTAGGTTCGCACATCGGCCGTAAAGCGCGTATTCTCATCCTCGAGCTGCCGCAGCCGCTGCTGCTCGGCAAAGCCGATGGCATCGAGCTGCTTGATACGCTGCGGATTGTAGAGGCTGTCCTGTGCCGTGAGCATAATGCGCAGGTATTTCAGCGTGCTGTCGTGCTGCCCTCGCTTCTCAAACGACTCGGAGAGCAGGCGGCTGGTGTGCAGCACTCCCAATATGAACGGCAGCGTCTGGCCCACAACCAGCGCCTTCCGGGCGTAGTAGTGGCTGGAATCGGGCTGCTGAGTGGTATGGTAAAGCTCGGCCAGATACTGGTAGGCCCGGCAACCGCTACGCCGGTCGTTTTCGGCGGCGGCAGCCCGGGCGCTGCTGTGGTAGTAGCGCACTGCTTCGGCCACGTGGCCCTGCGACGCCTGCAGCAGGCCCAGTTCCCGCAGCACGTACGGCAGCGGGTTGCCCCAGCAGCTCCAGCCGCGCGTTCGGGGGGCCGTGGTAAGGGTATAGGCGCGGTTCAGAAAGTAAGCGGCGGAGTCCAGCTGCCGCAGGCCTTCGTAGCTGGCTCCAATGTTGGTCAGCACGCTGATTAGCTGCGAATCGTCCTTAATCCGGCCCTGCTCATAGAGCTGCAGAGCCCGGAAATAGTAGCCCAGAGACGGCCGGAAATCGTCGAGAGCATAGTAAAGCAGGCCGGTCTGGTTGAGGGTGCGGGCTGTGCCTTCCGTATCGTGGCTGTCTTCGTTGAGCTGCAGCGCCTGCAGATTGATGCGGAGGGCGGCCGGCAGATTGCCCCGCTCGCTCATCAGAATGCCGATGCGCGACAGGCACCGCCCTTCGCCCTTGGCGTAGCCGATGCGCCGGGCCAGCCGGAGTCCGCGCAGGGCGTAGTAGCGCACCGAGTCAAAGCGGGAGTAGCGGTAGGAGGCGCTCAGGTCGGCGAGCAGCAGGACCCGGCGGGTGTCGGTGGAGGCCCGGGCCAGCGCCCGCCGCAGCAGGGGCGTCTGCGGGCTTTGGGCAGAAGCCCAGGTAGCCATCAGCAGCCAAAACACAAGCACCACCACCGGAAAGCGTACAATCATGCGTGAAGTTAAAAAGGTTGGCCGCATGCGCCACACTATAGTCTGTTCGTTGGGGATGGTTAGGGGGCCGGCGCGGTCCGTTATCTTCCGGCGCCTTTCCTGCTATCAGTTACTCCTACTGTTTATGCCGCGTACCGCTCTGCTGCTGTTCTTGCTCCTGAACGCCACCGTGGCCTCTGCCCGGTCGGCGGCCGATACTACGCGCCTGCGCCGCCACCTGCTGGCCCTCACCACCACGCCCGCGCCGCGCAACTACCAGCACCTGGCCAGCCTCAACCAGGCCGCCGACTACATCAAAGCGGAGCTACAGGCTGCCGGCGCCCGGCCCGCCGAGCAGCCCTATGAGGTGCAGGGCAGCATCTACCGGAACATTCTCGGCAGTTTCGGCCCCGAAACCGGCCCGCGGCTCATCATTGGAGCCCACTATGATGTGTGCGGGGAGCAGCCCGGCGCCGACGACAACGGCACGGGGGTGGCGGCGTTGCTGGAGCTGGCGCGCCTGCTGGGCCAGCAAAAGCAGTTGGCTTTCCGCATCGATTTGGTGGCGTACACGCTGGAGGAGCCGCCGTTTTTCCGGACCCGACAGATGGGCAGCTTCGTGCACGCCAAGTCCCTGCACGATGCCGGGGTGCCGGTGCGCGGCATGGTGGCGCTGGAAATGCTGGGCTACTACGACGACCAAAAAGGCAGCCAGGATTATCCGCTGGGTCCGCTGAAATGGATCTATGGCAGCCGCGGCAACTACGTAACGGTGGCGCAGAAATTTGGGAACGGCCGGTTCGGGCGGCAGTTTGCGCGGCGCTACAAAGGAGCGGCGGCCCTGCCCGTAAAGCGGTTCAAGGCGCCGGCCTGGCTGCCCGGCATTGACTTCTCCGACCACCTCAACTACTGGCAGTTCGACTATTCCGCCGTGCTGCTCACCGACACGGCTTTCTACCGCAACAAACACTACCACGAGCCTACCGATACGCTGGCTCGCCTGGATATGCGCCGCCTGGGACTGGCCGTAGATGCCGTGCTGGCCGTGGTGCTGGCTATGTAAGCACCGGAGTAGCCTGGCCCACCCACACCCAGCCGGTCTGCACTAGCATGCACTCACCACCCTCGCCGGATGGCCGGAGGCGGTTCGGTTTGCGAAGCGCCCAGGCGGGCCACCCGCCGGGGTAGTCGAACACATCCAATTCCACTTCCCTGGGGTGCGGGTGCCAAGTAAGCTGGTCGGCGCCTGGTAGCAACTGGTATTCCGCTGGTAGGGGAGGGCCCGCTGGATCGGGCTTGCCAAACAGGCTGTGGTACCACTCCCGCCGCTCCCGAATACCTGCTACCACCTGCGAGCTATGCGCAAAGTCGGAATCTACCAGCCAGATGGCCAGATAAAAAGGCTCTGGCTGAGCTCCTAGCTGCCGCTGCCAGTCGAAAAAGGTGGTGAGCAGATGCCGGGCAGCTAACTGCCGCACCCGTTGCGGAGGCTGCCGGTGGTGCCAGGGCCCGAGGCCTAGCTTATTGTAGTCGTAGCCATAGCGTTGCAGCCTTGGTTCTGAAAGTGGCGCCGCAATAACGCTTTGATGTACAAGATGTTTGAGGCGGCGTTTGCTGCCCCGTACCTTCCGGCGGCGTGTAAGGGTCATAGCTGACGAAGATAAAGGGCTTGTAATCGGGCAATACTTGCTAAGTTGGTATATCTTTACTAAAATGCTATAGGTTTATAGTAAGGACTTACTCACTGGTTATATGGCCCAGCTCAGCTGCCCCAAATGCGAATCGAAAGAAGCCACTAAAAGCGGCATTGTAGGCGGCCGGCAGCGGTATAAGTGCAAGAACTGCGGCTACCACTACTCGGTGGCCAAAACGGGCAAGGAAACCAGTCCGTACTACGTCATCAAGGCTTTGCAGCTGTACGTGGAGGGCGTGAGCTACCGCGAGATTGAGCGGCTGCTGGGAGTCAGTCACGTGTCGGTGATGAACTGGGTGAAGAAATACGGCGTGAAGGCCCCCCGCCAGACGGAGTATCATCCGACGTACAAAATCCTTAATCAGAAAGAATTGGCTGAGTTTTTTGCCCGGCCGGAAAACCTGAAAGGAGCGGGCATGATGGTGACTGAGCTGGGCGACAAATACATGATGATTCGCTGGGAACGGTTCCGGCAGGGGTAGCGCGGCTATAGGAATTAGCGGAAGTATAGCAGAAAAGTGACTTCCACGGTGGGATTTATCTATTTGGTGCTGTCGTCTGGTGCCGAAGAGGTGATGGGCGGCATCCTCTGATCTTTCTTCACCACTATTCCCACCACGTCCATGCAAAACGCCCGTTATGCCTTGGTGCTGAGTGCGCTTCTTTCGGGGAGCGGTGCCTTGGCCCAGGTGACGCCCCCGCTCCCAGGACAGCCTGGCCAGCCCGCGCCCCCGCCCGCCGCTCCGCTGCCTCCGGGCCAGCCGGCTCCTGCGGCCCAATCGTCGGTGCCGGTAGCGCCGCCGCCGGCTCCCACGGAATCGGTGCCGTACGGTGCCGGCATGAAGGTGAACCTCTCGCCCGATGGCTCCAAGTACCTGCGCTTCATTACCTGGCACCAGATCTGGACTCGCTACACCAAGAACAACACCGGTACGGAGCGCGCACCGGGCAAGCCCCAGGACGAGCAGGTGGACTTTGCCATTCGCCGTTCTCGTCTGATCATTCTGTCGCAGCTGAATCCGCGCTTTATGATCTATACCCACATCGGCATCAACAACCAGACGGCCGTGAGTGGGGGCTTCAATGCCGCCGCCGACGGCAAGAAGCCTCAGCTGTTCGTGCACGAGGCGGTGGTGGAGTACAAGCTGAACAAATACGTGAGCCTGGGCGTCGGCATGCACTACCAGAACGGCCTCTCGCGCATGACCCGCTCCAGCACGCTCAACTTCCTTACGCTGGACGCGCCGCTTACCAACTGGCCCGTCATCGAAACCATCGACCAGTTTGCGCGTGGTATCGGGGCCTACGCCAAGGGGCGGGCGGGCAAGCTCGATTACGCCTTCAGCGTGAACGAGTCGTTCCTGACCAACCAGGCCGCTAATGCCCTGAGCCTGGGCACGACCGTGGTCAGCGGCACCGGCACCAGCCAACTGGCCACCAGCACCGGCGTGAACCGGGCGCAGTACAATCCGCAGGGGACCAACCACATCTGGCAAGGCTACCTGAGCTACGAGTTCCTCGACCAGGAATCGAACCTGCTGCCTTTCAACGTGGGCACGTACCTGGGCACGAAGCGCGTGTTTAACGTGGGTGCCGGCTTCTTCTACAACCAGGACGGGATGGTGTCGAGGCCCACGGAAAGTACGGTGCAGGTGAACGGGTCGGGCTTCACGCCGGCCCAGATTGCCGCCATCGAAACCAAGAAGGACGACATCGTGCTGCTGTCGGCCGACGTGTTCTTCGACACGCCCCTCAACAAGGAAACCGGCACGGCCTTCACCGTTTACGGGGTGTACTACAACTACAATTTCGGGCCGAACCACGTCCGCTACATCGGGGCCGCCAACCCGGGTTACGGCTCCAATGCCCTGCGCGGCAATGCCGTGCCGCATTCGGGCACCGGCAATATCGGGTTTGTGGAAGCGGGCTACCTGCTGCCCAAGAATCTGCTCGGGCCCAAGGTGCGGGTGCAGCCCTACGCATCCTACATGCTGGCCGCCTATGAGGGCCTGCGCAAGCCCGACGGCGACATTCAGAACACCAACATCTTCGACGGCGGCGCCAACTTCTACCTCGACAGCCACAACGCCAAGTTCACGCTCAACTACCGCGCCCGGCCCGACTTCACCGACCAGACGCTTACGCCCGATGGCCCGGCCCGGGTAAACAGCGTGAAGTACCGCCCCGAAATCACGCTCCAGACGCAGATTTTCCTGTAGCCGCCCGCCGGCAGGAACAGAGGGCCTGCCAGTAGCTGCCTTTCAACACTATTCCAACACTCCCACCAATCAGTCATGAAAGAAAACCTACCTCAGCGCGACGCCGCGGCCTACGCCGGGGCCGCGCCCCTGACCAGTGGCACGCCCGACGATGCCATTGCGCACGACAACAACGCGGTTTCGACCAGCAAAATATGGCAGGTAATCACGGCTTCCTCGGTCGGGACCGTCATCGAGTGGTACGACTTCTACATCTTCGGGTCCTTGGCGGCCATCATCGGGCCGGTGCTGTTCGGCTCCACGGGCAAGATTGAGGACACCATTCTCGGCACGCTGGCCGTGTTCGGGGCGGGTTTCGTAGTCCGGCCGTTTGGGGCGCTGTTCTTTGGGCGCATCGGCGACATGATCGGGCGCAAGTACACGTTTCTGCTCACGCTGCTCATCATGGGCGGGGCCACGTTCGTGACGGGCCTGATTCCGAGCTACGACAAAATCGGTATTGCCGCGCCGGTTATCGTGACCATTCTGCGCCTGCTGCAGGGTCTGGCGCTGGGCGGCGAGTATGGCGGCGCTACCACCTACGTGGCCGAGCACTCCCCGGATAACAAGCGCGGCTACTACACCTCTTTCATCCAGATTACGGCCACAGCCGGCCTGCTGCTGAGCATTCTGGTGATTATTATCACGCGCAAAACCATGGGCGAAGTAGCCTTCAAGGAGTGGGGCTGGCGCATTCCGTTCCTGCTCTCAGGCCTGCTCGTTATTGCCTCGTACTACATCCGTCGTAAGCTGCATGAGTCGCCGCTGTTTGCCAAGGCCAAGTCGGAGGGCAAAACCAGCGCCAACCCGCTGCGCGAGTCGTTCGTGAACCCCGTAAACCGCCGTCTGGTCCTGATTTCGCTGTTTGGCGCTACCATGGGCCAGGGCGTAGTGTGGTACACCGGCCAGTTCTACGCCTACTCGTTCATGCAGAACACGCTGAAGCTGGATCTGGTGGACGCCAGCCTCGTGCTGTGTATTGCGCTGGTGCTGGCCACCCCGTTCTTCGTGTATTTCGGCTCGCTGTCTGACCGGATTGGCCGCAAGAAAATCATCATGATGGGCCTGCTCTGCGGGGCGCTGTTTACGTTCCCGATTTTCTACGGCCTCAAGCAGTTTGCCGGCCCCATTACGGAAGTAACGGCAGCCACCGTCGATGCTACCGGCAAATCCATTCCGGCCGTAATGAAGGCGCTGGACCCCAACCTGCCGGCCATGACGGCCCTCGTGTTCTGTCTCGTACTCTTCGTGACCATGGCGTACGGCCCGATTGCGGCGTATCTGGTAGAGCTGTTCCCGACCAAAGTGCGCTACACCTCGCTGTCGTTGCCCTACCACATCGGCAACGGTGTGTTCGGGGGCTTTGTGCCGCTGATTGCCACGGCCCTCACGCTGCGCGCCGCCGCCTCCGACACGGCGTTCATCAAGGAGCACAGCACCCTGGCCGGCCTCGTGTATCCGGTGGGCATTGCCCTGATCTGCTGGTTTATCGGGCAGGCGCTGATGAAGGACGTGCGCAACGTGAAGCTGATGGACGAAACGGCCGGCGACGCGAAATAGCCTGCGGGCTGCTTTCGAATAAAGTCCGCCGGGCCGTTGGTTCGGCGGACTTTATTATGTTGCTGCTGTGCTGCCACTCTTTCCTTCTTCGTCGCCTATGCCACCCATTTCCTCTCAGGAGCGCCCGGAGCAGCGGCGCGGCCAACGGCTGCTGTTCGTCTCGCTGCTGTTTGCAATACTGCTCAACTTCCCGCTGCTGGCCGTCTTCGACCACGATGGCCGGGTAGCCGGCATTCCGGTGCTCTACCTCTACGTGCTGCTGGCCTGGTGCGCGCTGGTACTGTTGACAGGCTGGCTGGTGAGGAGAATTAGTAATTAAGAATTGAATGAGTATTGCAGGTGCCAGGAGCCGCATAGGTATTTTGTAACCCCACTATACCACCCGACCAACGCCCGTTCACTCACCTTGAAGCCACCTTGAGAATTCTTAATTGCTAATTCTCAACTACTAATTCAAACCGCAATGCCCATCTGGCTCGTCATCGGCTTTTCGTTCGGCTACCTCGCCCTGTTGTTCGGGGTGGCGTATGCGGCGGAGCGGCGGGCCGGTTCGGGGCGGCGCAGTCTCGTCAGCAACCCCTACGTGTACGCCCTGAGCATGGCCGTGTACTGTACCGCCTGGACGTACTACGGCTCGGTGGGGCGGGCGGCGCATTTCGGGCTGGAGTTCGTGGGTATCTACCTCGGGCCTACGCTTATGGCCCCGGCGGCGTGGCTGGTGCTGCGCAAAATCATCCGCATCTGCCGGCTGCAGCGCCTCACCTCCATTGCCGACTTCATTTCGGCGCGCTACGGCAAAAGCGCTTCGCTCGGGGCCCTCGTAACGGTGGTGTGCGTACTGGGTATCGTGCCCTACATTTCGCTGCAGATTAAGGCCATTGCCGTTTCCTTCGACATCCTGACTAAGCCAATCAACACGTTGAGCCTGCCCGTGGAAGATGCCGCGGCGGCCGGCTCGGCGTTCTATACCACCGTGGCGCTGGCCTTCTTTACCATCATTTTCGGGGTGCGCTCCGTGGAAGCCACCGAGCGGCACGAGGGCATGGTGCTGGCCGTGGCGCTGGAAAGTCTGGTGAAGCTGGTGGCGTTTCTGGCGGCGGGCCTGTTCGTCACCTACGGGCTGTTCGATGGGTTTGCGGATGTGTTTGAGCGCGCCGCCGCCGTGCCCGACCTGAGCCGCCTGTTCACGCTGCACGGGGCCGGCACCAGCGGCGCGCAGTGGTTTACGCTCCTGATTCTGAGCATGGCCGCCATTCTGCTGCTGCCCCGCCAGTTTCAGGTGTCGGTGGTTGAGAATGTGAACGAGGACCACCTGCGCAAGGCCATGTGGCTGTTTCCGCTCTACCTCATCGTCATCAACCTGTTTGTGCTGCCGCTGGCCTTCGGCGGGCGGCTGCTGGAAGATACCGGCCGCCTCGACGCCGACACGTTTGTGCTGGCGCTGCCGCTGCAGGCCGGGCATCCGTGGCTGGCGCTGCTTATCTACCTGGGCGGGCTGTCGGCGGCTTCGTCCATGATTATCGTCGAAACCATTGCCCTGAGCGTGATGATGAGCAACCACCTGCTGATGCCCCTGCTGGTCCGGATTCCGACGGCCCGCGCGGAAGGGGCCCGCTGGTTTGCCTACCTCAGCCAGGTAGCCCTGCAGAGCCGCCGACTGGCCGTGGTGCTGGTGCTGCTGCTGGCCTATGGCTACTACGCGGCGGTGGGCCATCTGCTGCCATTGGTCAATATTGGGCTGGTGTCGTTTGCGGCGGTGGCGCAGTTCGTGCCGGTGGTGCTGGGCGGCCTCTACTGGAAGGGTGGCACCCGGCAGGGCGCCACAGCCGGCATTCTGGCGGGCTTTATGGTGTGGTTTTTTACGCTGGTGCTGCCCACTATGGTGGGGCCCGATCTGCTGCCCGAAACGGTACTGAATGAGGGCCTGTTTGGGCTGAGCTGGCTGCGGCCGTTTGCGCTGTTCGGCCTCGAAGGCCTCGACTACCTGTCGCACGGGCTGTTCTGGAGCTGGTTTTTCAATGTGGGGCTCTACGTGGGCGTGTCGCTGTTGCGCGAGCCCACGGCGCTGGAGCAGCACCAAGCTCATGTGTTCGTGGACGTGTTCCGCAACGGCAACGCGTTTGAAGGGCCCGCTGGCTGGCAAAGCGCCGCCCCGCTGCCCGACGTGCGCGCCCTGCTGACCGGGTTTCTGGGGAAAAAGCGTACCAACCAGGCCCTGCGTGCCTTCCAGGACCGTTTTCCGGATGCCCACGCCACCGACGACCTCACCCCGCCCCAGGCCGATCCGCGCCTGCTGGCCTACGCCGAAAAGCTGCTGGCCGGCTCCATCGGCCCCGCGTCGGCGCGGCTGCTGCTGCGCACGTCGGTAGCGGCCGAAGACATCAGCTTCGACAACGTGGTGGGGATTCTCAAGGAAAGCCAGCAGCTGCTCGAAGCCAACCGCCAGCTCCAGAAACAGCAGCGCCAGCTACAGCGCCTCACCCAGCAGCTGCAGGCCGCCTACGACCAGCTGCAGGAGCTGGACCAGCACAAAGACGAATTCCTCTACACCGTCACGCACGAGCTGCGCACCCCGCTCACCAGCATCCGGGCCCTGTCCGAAATCCTGTCCGACAACCCCGACCTGGAGGACGAGGAGCGGCAACGCTTCCTGCTCACCATCACCAAAGAATCGGAGCGGCTGAGCCGGCTGATTACGCTGGTGCTGGACCTGGAGAAGTTTGAGTCGGGGAAGGCGACGCTGGAAAAGAGCCCCGTGGACGTGGCCGACGTGATAACCGATGCCCTGGAAGCCGTGGGCCAGCTGCTGCGCGACAAGCAGATTCAGCTGGACCTGGCCGTGCCACCCGGCCTGCCCAGCCTGCCCGGCGACCGGGACCGGCTGATGCAGGTGCTCGTGAACCTGCTTTCCAACGCCGTCAAGTCGTGCCGCGCCGATGGCACCGGGCGCATTGAGGTAGTGGCCCAGGCCGATGCCGAAAGCCTGCGCATCTGGGTGCAGGACAACGGCAAGGGCATTGCGCCCGAGTTTCACCAACTCATCTTCGACAAGTTTTTCCAGGCCCGCAACCAGACCACGCGCAAGCCTGAAGGCTCCGGCCTGGGCCTGGCCATCACCCGCAAAATAGTAGAGCTGCACGCCGGCCGCATCTGGGTCGAGAGCCAGCCCGACCAGGGCGCGCGCTTCTCCATTGAGCTGCCCGTGAAAGAATAAGCAACCCGCACCGCTCGCACCACTCAACCCGCCCAACCCGCTCCAAACTGCCCATCTACCCGAAAACAAACGAACTGCTCATGCCGACGCCCCACATTCTCATTGTCGATGACGAGCCCAACATTGTGATGTCGCTCGAATTTCTGATGCGCAAAAGTGGCTACCAGGTCAGTATTGCGCGCAACGGCACCGAGGCCCTGGAAGCCGTTGACCACACCGCCTTCGACGTGGTGCTGCTCGATATTATGATGCCCGATGTGGATGGCTACCAGGTGTGCCGCCATATCCGGCAGCACCCCGGCCGCACCAGCACCCGCGTCATTTTCCTGTCGGCCAAAAGCAAGGAGGCCGATATCCAGAAGGGCTACGAAGTGGGGGCCGACCTCTACATTCCCAAGCCGTTCAGCACCCGCCAGCTCATGGAAAAAGTAAAAGAGCTGCTCGTTACGCCCGCCTGACCCCGCGCCGCCGCCCGTCTCATCCCATTTCCCACGCTGCTATGAAACCCGCTACTTCCTACGCTGCCGCCCACGCCGCCAGCCTCGCCGACCCTGCTGCCTTCTGGGCCGGGCAGGCCCGGCAGCTGGCCTGGTTCCGGGAGCCGCCCCGCCCCGTCCTGAGCCAGGATGCTGCCACCGGCTTTTACCGCTGGTTTCGGGGCGGGCAGCTCAATACCGCCTGGCTCTGCCTTGACTACCACGTGCAGAACGGCCGCGCTGAACAGCCGGCCCTGCTCTACGACTCGCCCGTAACCGGCACCAAGCGCGCCTATACCTACCGTGAGCTGCTGGACCTGACGGCCCGGTTTGCGGGCGGCCTGCGCGAGTTGGGCGTAGTGAAGGGCGACCGGGTCATTATTTACATGCCCAACGTGCCCGAGGCCGTAGTGGCCATGCTGGCCTGCGCCCGGCTGGGAGCGGTGCATTCGGTGGTGTTCGGGGGCTTTGCGCCGCCCGAGCTGGCCATCCGCATTGATGACGCCCGGCCCCGCGTGCTCATCTGTGCCTCTGCGGGCATGGAGTTCGACAAGCCCGTGCCCTACAAGCCGCTCGTGGATGCCGCCGTGGCGCACGCCACCCACAAACCCGACTACGTGGTGGTGCTCCAGCGCGACTTTTGCCCCGCCACCCTGCGGCCGCACCCCGCCAACGACCACCCGTTGTCCTCCGAACCCAACCCGTCAGGTTCCGAAGGCCTCCGGTTGTCCTCCGAAGGCAACCGGATAGGTTCGGAGGACCATCGGACCACTTCAGAGGACCATCAGATGTCCTCCGAGCACAACCAGATAGGTTCGAAGGACCATCCAACCACTTCGGAGGACAACCGGACCACTTCAGAGGACCACCGGACCACTTCGGAGGACCATCAGATGTCCTCGAAGGATAACCGGCCGGGGCCCCGCGACGTGGATTTTGGGGAGTTGCTGCGGGCTGCGCCGGTGGAGGCCGTGCCGCTCGATGCCACCGACCCGCTCTACATCCTCTACACCTCCGGCACCACCGGCAAGCCCAAAGGCGTGGTGCGCGACAACGGCGGCCACGCCGTGGCCCTCAAGTACAGCATGTCGGCCATCTACGGGCTGCAGCCCGGCGAAACCCTGTTCACCGGCTCCGATATCGGCTGGGCCGTGGGCCACAGCTACATCGTGTACGGGCCGCTGCTGCACGGCTGCACCACCATTCTGTTCGAGGGCAAGCCCGTGCGCACCCCCGATGCCGGCACGTTCTGGCGCCTGCTCGCCGAGTACAAGGCCAGCGTGATGTTCACGGCGCCTACTGCCATCCGGGCCATCAAGAAGGAAGACCCCGACGGGGCCCTGGTGCGCCACTACGACCTGAGCCACCTGCACCGGCTGTTTCTGGCCGGCGAGCGGTGCGACCCCGCCACCTACGAGTGGGCCGGCCGCACGCTGGGCGTGCCCGTGATTGACCACTGGTGGCAGACCGAGTCGGGGTGGCCGATGCTGGCTACGCTCACCGGCCTTGCTGCTATGCCCGCGCCCGTGCCCGGCAGCGCCGGCCACCCCGTGCCCGGCTACGATGTGCAGATTCTGGACGAAGCCGGCCAGCCCGTACCGGCCGGTACCACCGGCCTGGTGGCGGTGCGCCTGCCACTGCCCCCCGGCTGCCTGCCCACGCTATGGCAGGATGATGCCCGTTTCCAGCGCGGCTACCTCGATACGTTTCCCGGCTATTACCTCTCCGGCGATGGCGGCTACCGTGCCCCCGACGGCCACCTGTTCATCATGGGCCGCGTCGATGACGTCATCAACGTGGCCGGGCACCGCTTCAGCACCGGCGAAATGGAGGAAATCCTAGCCTCGCATCCGGCCGTGGCCGAGTGCGCCGTGCTGGGCATTGCGTGCGAGCTGCGGGGCCAGCGTCCGGTGGGCCTAGTGGTGCTGAAAGACGGCCAGACGGTGGGAGAGGAGCAACTGGAGCAGGAACTCGTAAGCCAGATCCGCAACTACATCGGGGCGGTGGCCAGCTTCCGGCAGGCGGCCGTGGTGAAGCGGCTGCCCAAAACCCGTTCCGGCAAAATCCTGCGCAAAACCCTGCGCCAGCTGGCCGATGGCGAGCAGTTCAGCGTACCTTCCACCATCGATGACCCCGCTATACTGGCGGAAATCGGGGCTGTGCTCCAGCGCCGGGGCATCGGTCAGGCCTTTGAGCAGCCAAACCTGTCCTCCTGAGCGGAGCGCATCAAGCGGCGACGAAGGACCTTATCACGCCGGAACGATTCCGTGCAGCGGGATAAGGGCCTTCGCAAGCTCAGGATGACACCCCCATTCACCTGTCACGATTCACCTGTCACCCGTCACCTGTCACGATTCACCTCATCACCCATCATCTTTCTCCCATGCCCGAAACTCCTGCCAAACACCCCCGCATCCGTAGCATCGAAGGCTACCACGAGGCCTACCACCTCAGCATTCACCACCCCGAAGAGTTCTGGGCCTCGGTAGCCGCGCCCTTCACGTGGCGGCGCAAATGGGACAAAGTGATGAGCTCCGACATGGCCAGCGGCCACAACAAGTGGTTTGAGGGCGCCCGTCTCAACATCACGGAAAACTGCCTCGACCGCCACCTGGCCTCGCGCGGCAACAAGCTGGCCCTCATCTACGAGCCCAACGACCCCAAAACCCGCCACCTGCGCCTTACCTACCGCGAGCTGCACCAGGAAGTCTGCAAATTCGCCAACGTGCTGCACAACAACGGCGTGGAAAAAGGCGACCGGGTGTGCCTTTACATGCCCATGATTCCGCAGCTGGCCATTGCGGTGCTGGCCTGCGCCCGCATCGGGGCCGTGCACTCGGTGATATTCGCCGGCTTTTCGGCCACGGCCATTGCCGACCGGGTGAATGATGCCCAGGCTACCGTGGTGCTCACCGCCGATGGCCTGAACCGCGGCGCCAAGCAGATTCCGGTGAAGCGCGTGGTGGATGAGGCCCTGGAAACCTGCCCCGGCGTTCGCCGCGTGATTGTGGTGGAGCACCTGGGCTGGCCCGTGCACATGGAGGAAGGCCGCGACGTATGGTACCACGAGGAAGCCGCCGACGTGCCCAAAACCTGTCCGGCCGAAGAAATGGACGCCGAAGACCCGCTGTTCATTCTCTACACGTCGGGCAGCACCGGTAAGCCCAAAGGGGTGGTACACTCTACTGCCGGCTATATGGTCTGGACCGACTACACGTTCCGCAACGTGTTTCAGGTAGAAGAAAACGACGTGTACTGGTGCACCGCTGACGTAGGTTGGGTAACAGGCCACTCGTACCTGCTCTACGGCCCGCTGCTGGCCGGCAGCACCTCGCTCATGTTCGAGGGCATCCCCACGTATCCGGATGCCGGCCGCTTCTGGGAAGTCATCGACAAGCACTCGGTCAGCATCTTCTACACCGCGCCCACGGCTATCCGCAGCCTCATGGCCGCCCCCCTCGACAACGTGCTCAGCTACTCGCTCGATTCGCTGCGGGTGCTCGGCTCAGTGGGCGAGCCGATCAATGAAGAAGCCTGGTACTGGTACTACCAGCACGTGGGCAAAGAGCGCTGCCCGGTGGTGGATACGTGGTGGCAGACGGAAACCGGCGGCATTATGATATCGGCCATGGCGGGCATTACACCCTCGGTGCCGGCCCGCGCCGGCCTGCCGCTGCCCGGCGTGCTGCCCGTGCTGCTCAACCAGGATGGCTCCGAAATCGAGGGCAACGACCAGGAAGGCTACCTGGCCATCAAGCAAAGCTGGCCCGGTATCATCCGTACTACCTGGGGTGACCATGAGCGTGCCCGCCAGACCTACTTCACGCCGTATCCCGGCTACTATTTCACCGGCGACGGCGCCCGCCGCGACGAGCAGGGCCTGTACCGCATCATCGGCCGCGTCGATGATGTGATAAACGTGTCGGGCCACCGTTTCGGGACTGCAGAAATCGAAAACGCCATCAACCAGAACTCGCATGTGGTGGAAAGCGCCGTGGTGGGCTACCCGCACGATGTGAAGGGGCAGGGCATCTACGCCTACGTCATCTGCCACGAGGGCGCGGTCAGCAAAGAGGCCGATAAGGTGCACATAGAGGCCAGCATCATCGAAACCATCGTGGCGGAAATCGGCAAGATTGCCAAGCCCGATAAGATTCAGATTGTGACGGGCCTGCCCAAAACCCGCTCCGGCAAGATCATGCGCCGCATCCTGCGTAAAGTGGCCGAAGGCGAAACCAGCAGCCTCGGCGATACCTCTACGCTGCTCGACCCAGCCGTAGTAGATGAGATTATAGCTGGCAAGAAGTAGGCCTGTACCTACCTCACGAAAGCAAAAGAGCCCTCTGCTGGTAGCAGAGGGCTCTTTTGCTTTCGTGAGGTAGCCAGCTAAAGGCGGCTAGTAGCGGCTGAGGTAGTCTTTCTTTTTAGATTTCTTTTTGCTTTTGCCGGAGCTGAGCAGCGCCACAACGCCGGCAGTAGCCAGCGCAATAGTGGCCATTTTGGTGATAAAAGCCGTGCGGTTGTGCTTCCACTCTACTGGGTAGCCTTTCTCGGCGTAGATGTTGGGTACATGGCCGTGCATGAGGTCATCCACCACGCCTTCCACCACGCTTACGCGGTCAGCAACTACCAAGGGTAGCCAGTGGCGGTAGCGGTTTTCGCTATACTTGAAGGCCGCCCGCCGAATCATGCCACTCAGGCCCTTAGGCGGCACAGTAGTGCCATATACTGCCGATATATTGGGACGCTCAATGGAGCGGAGCTTCTCCACTTGGTGGGTAGGCTGCAGTGTGGGCCGGTGCTTGTTGTCGGGGTCTTCGCCCACGTTCATCCGGTCCCGCATCGGGTAGGTGGGGTCGTTCTTCGGGTCAGCGTCTATGCCCCAGCCTTTGATCTGCTTAGGATCTATTGTTTTGTTTTTCATGGTCGGGCAGAATTACTGGTTGGCGGTAGGGGGAAGGAGCACGGTCTTGATGCAGTTGTCCAGCTTGGCGGAGAACATACGGTAGCCATCGGCCACTTCTTCCAGGGGCAGGCGGTGTGTAATCAGGCCTTTTGGGTTGATAATACCGTTCTGCACGTGGTCAATCAGGCGCGGGAGCAGGCGCTTCACCGACGCCTGGTTGGCCCGGATAGTAAGCCCCTTGTTCAGCACGTTGCCAATCGGCACGAGGTTATCAGTAGGGCCATATACGCCCACAATGCTCACCACGCCGCCTTTCTTCACCGAGTTGATGGCCCAGTGCAGCGCCGTGGCCGAGCCCGCCTGCAGCAGTAGCTTGCGGCCCGTAATGGTCTGCATAGTGTTGCCAGCGGCTTCGGCGCCTACAGCGTCAATCACGCAGTCAGCGCCCATCCAGTCCGTAATTTTCTTGATGAACACCACCGGGTCGTTCATTTCCTTGAAGTTGTAGGCCTCGCAGTACGAGTAGTTGCGGGCAAACTCCAGGCGGTAATCTTCCTGGTCGATGATGATGACGCGGCCCGCCCCGAAAAGCCAGGCGCAACGTGCGGCCATAATGCCGATGGGGCCTGCTCCGAATACCACCACCGTGTCGCCGGTCTGGATGCCGGCCATTTCGGCGGCCTGGTAGCCGGTTGGCACCACGTCGGTGAGCAGCACAGCATCATCCAGGTCCATATCAGCCGGAATGACGGTGGGGCCCACGTTGGCGTAGGGAACCCGCGCGTATTCCGCCTGGCCGCCATCGAAGCCACCCGCCGTGTGCGAGTACCCGAAAATTGCGCCTACGGCCGTAGCCTCGGTATTTGATTCGTGGCAGTTGCCGAACATGCCCTGCCGGCAGAAGTGACACTCGCCGCAGGCAATGTTGAACGGTACCAGCACCCGGTCGCCGGTTTTAACCTTCGTCACTTCGGAGCCGACTTCCACTACTTCTCCCACAAACTCGTGGCCAAAAGTAGAGCCCACGCGGGTATCGGGCACGTTGCCGTTGTATAAGTGCAGGTCAGACCCGCAGATGCACGTGCGCAAGACCCGGACAATGGCATCCTGCGGGTGCTTTATTTCGGGCATTGGTTTCTGAACGGCTCGGACCCTCTTGGGGCCACGATATTCCATTGCTAGCATAAGGCTGGGGCTTTAGATTCGGATGACAGTAGTAAGGGGTGCGGAGTTTTGCAGGGAGCTTGCCGAAGCCGGCTGCTCCCAAGAATACCTCCTGCAGCCGTTTAAATTGTACTGCCCTGCCTATTCAAAGTTGCGCCAACGCCTATATGAACTTCTAAATACGTATTTGCACTCACCGCCGCGGTATAAATACGTAGTGCAGACCTTTGCTCTCATGAGCTACAAGCGCAACTGCCCCGCTTCCTTGGGAAACGGGGCAGTTGTTGAGACTGTGTAGCGGAGCGCTAGAGCACTGGGGACGGCAGTATTTTGCCTGTCACCTCGCCGAACCCAATGCGCAGACCGTCCCGCTCGCAGTAGCCGCGCATGGTCACGGTGTCGCCGTCGAGCAGGAACTTACGCTCCGAGCCGTCGGCCAAGGGCAGGGGGCGGGTGCCGCGCCAGGCCAGCTCCAGCATGGAGCCCAGCGAGTCGGGCGTAGGGCCCGAGATAGTGCCCGAGGCGTATAGGTCGCCGACCTGCAGGTTGCAGCCATTGGAAGCCTGGTGCGTGATCTGCTGCGCCATGCTCCAATACATCAGCCCGAAATTGCTGTGCGAAACAGTAGTCTCAGGCCCGCCTTCGGGCTGAATGGCCACTTCCAGGTTCACGTCGAAGTTGTGCTTATCCAGCTGGCGCAGGTAGAGCAGCGGCTCAGGTTCCTGCACAGGCCCAGCCACCCGGAACGGCTCCAGCGCATCAAGCGTCACAACCCACGGCGACACGCTGCTGCCGAAGCTCTTGCCCAGAAATGGCCCCAGCGGCACGTATTCCCAGCTCTGAATGTCGCGGGCGCTCCAGTCGTTGAACAGCACCAGCCCGAAGATGTGGTCTTCAGCATTCTGAATCGGTACTGTGTCGCCGAGCTGCGTGCCTTTGCCCACGATGAAGCCTACTTCCAGCTCAAAGTCCAGCTGCTGCGACGGGCCAAAGGTGGGCGCGGCGGCATCAGGAGCCTTGCGCTGCCCATTGGGCCGCCGGATATCGGTGCCCGACACAACGATGCTACTGGCCCGGCCGTGGTAGCCGATGGGAATGTGGCGCCAGTTGGGCAGCAAGGCGTTGGCCGGGTCGCGGAACATGATGCCCACGTTGGTGGCGTGCTCGATGCTGCTATAGAAATCGGTGTAGTTGTGAGGCTTCACGGGGCGTAGCATCTGCACCTCGCTCTGGCGCAGCAGGCACTCGCGCATTACCTCATCGGCGCGCAGGGCGGCGTTGTCGTGGCGCAGCAGCTCCGAGACGCGCTGGCGCACGGCCCGCCACGCCGGCCGGCCCAGCGCAATGAACTGGTTGAGGGAGCGGCGCCGGAACACCTTGGGCATCTTGGCCCCCAGCTCCAGATCCTCGAAAAAGCCGAACTGCGACACGGCGTACAAATCCAGCACGTACTCGCCAATGGCCACGCCCAGTCGCGGGCCGCGCTCCTCCGTCTCAAACACGCCAAACGGCAGGTTCTGAATAGGGAAGTCGCTGCCGGGGGCAATATCAATCCAGGAGTGCAGAGCGGGGTCGTTGGGGTTAGCCATTCGGTAGATAGTTGGTGGTAGGAGCGGTAAAGGTAACGGGGCCGGCGGAATGCGGGTACGAGAGGCAGAATCCTACGGAGCCGCTATATTGTGCCGCAGCTCATGATACAAATTGCCTCAACTGCTACAGCAGGGTTAGTTTAGGTTATATAACGCTCGTTGTACTTATAACCGAAGCATAGGTTCGACAGAGTTTCGACAGTAGAACTTTGGCTGTTACTTTTATATACTCACGCTATGAAGATGGAAAAAGCAAATTTGATACTATCAATTTGGGGTGCAGGGTTAGCGACTGTGCTTGGTATAATTGAGTTCATAAAGTTCCGCAGAGATCATAGGATAAAATTGATCATAATTTCAACTGTGGAATTGCCATTTGATCAGCTCCAAATATCAATAGTGAATGACGGTCCAAAGCCTGCTACAATTACTCATTATTCAATAAAATTTGGTGCTACATTTTCTTCTTCGGCTGATTTAATATTTAAGCAAATTGATGTTGAAAAAAAGGTGTCTGAAAGTGATAAGTGGACTGTTGTTATTAAGAGTATAGAAATCATAAATGAATTTAAAAGACTGGGTTTGGCACAAAAGCCGTTCTGTAGACTTTGGGCTTCTGTTCAACTCTCAAATGGAAAAACAATCTGGGATAATGTCTATATCAACCCCCAAGTAATTGGAAGGCAATACTATGAGAAAGCTGAACAGTTCATAGCGACTGATCTGTTTTTAGGCTTAGAGCAAATGAATAGTGAATTTTATTCAATTGGTATAAAATGAAGTGCTTATTAAAGCAGTAGCCAACAACTGTTTTACGTTAGTGGGTGCGATGGAATGCAGTACTGGGAACAGTAATGCTGTTCAACATCAGTTTCGGTATAAGGAACGTAGCTGAACAATAGAATAAATTTTTCACTTCGGTTTTTTATCGGTTTTGCGTTCGGCTTGACATTTGGGAAACGTAAAGCCGAACGCAAAACTCAAAAATGCTAGCCTTCAAATTAGCAACCGAGCCATAATAACCACAGCGCCCCGCCCCAACCGGAAAACCGGCAGGAGCGGGGCGCTGCTGTGTGTAACCTAAGAAACTTAAAACTGCGGAGTAGGCACCGGCGCAGGCGACTGAGGGTGGCCGGTCTGGCCGGCGGGCTGGGCCGACATGGGCGTGAGGTTGATGGCCTCCACTGCCCGGATTTCGGGCACGGCTTTCTTCACTGATTCCTCCACGCCAGCCTTTAGCGTCATCGGCGACATGGGGCAGGTGCCGCAGGCACCGAGTAGCTCCAGCTGGAGCACCATGTCGTCGGAAATGCCCAGCACGCGCACGTTGCCTCCATCGGCGGCCAGATAGGGCCGGATGGTGTCCAGGGCCTGCTCGATGCGGGGCAGGAGCGGATGATCTTCTACAGCAGCGGAATGCGTCATGAAAGGAAAAGTAACGCTGAGGGTATTGAATTAGCGGGGCTGCCGGGGCAGACAGCGTGTAAAAGTACTGCTTTTGGCAGGGATACCCGAAACACGAATCGTTTCGGTAAAGTTGCCGGAACTAGCGAGGAGCTTCGGTTTGCGCCGAAATGCTGCCCCTCGCTACTCCCTTAGGATTGCATCTGTACTACCTGGGTGCGTGGCGCAATGGCATTGCGGATGCTCACCTGACGGGCCAGTTCCTCGGCCAGCTGGGCAAAGACGGCGGCGGCCGGCGTGTTTTCCTGCAGGATGGCCGGCGTGCCCAGGTCGCCGTTTTCGCGGATGCTCTGCACCAGCGGAATCTGGCCCAGCATTGGTACCTGGTGCTTTTCAGCCAGCGCTACACCGCCGCCTTCCCCGAAGATGAAATACTTGTTGTCGGGCAGTTCGGCGGGCGTAAACCAGGCCATGTTCTCCACGATGCCCAGTACCGGCACGTTGATCTGAGGCAACCGGAACATCTGCAGGCCCTTCTCGGCATCAGCCAGCGCTACTTTCTGCGGCGTGGTCACGATGAGCGAGCCGGTGACGGGCACGGTCTGCACCATGGTCAGGTGAATGTCGGAGGTTCCGGGAGGCATGTCGAGGAGCAGGTAGTCCAGCTCGCCCCAGTCTACTTCCGTGATGAACTGCTTCAGCGCCGACGAGGCCATCGGACCGCGCCACACAATAGCCGACTCGGCGGGGGCCAGGAAACCGATGCTCATCAGCTTCACGCCGTGCGCTTCCACCGGCTGAATCAGGTTTTTGCCATCGGGACCCTGAAAGACGTGCGGGCGGGCGTCCATCACGCCGAACATGAGCGGCATGCTGGGACCCGAAATATCGGCATCCACGAGGCCCACTTTGGCGCCGGTTTTGGCTAGCGCAATGGCCAGGTTTGCCGTCACGGTGCTTTTGCCCACGCCGCCCTTGCCCGAGGCAATAGCAATGATATTCTTGACGCCAGGCAGCAGGTCGCGGTTCTGGCGCATGCTCGTCACGCGCGAAGTCATCACAATAACTACCTCGGCCTCCGCATCTACCATCGTATGGATGGCCCGCTCGCAGGCGTCGTGAATAAGCTGTTTGAGCGGGCAGGCCGGCGTGGTCAGGACGACCGTAAAGGATACTCGGTTGCCGTCAATTGCCACGTCCTCAATCATGTTGAGCGTGACGAGGTCTTTGCCCAGGTCGGGCTCCTCCACATAGCTCAGGGCCTTGAGGACGGCTTCTTTGGTGATGGGTGCCATGGGATAGTCAGTCGGGAAAATGCGGGTGCAATGCGCAAAGATAACCCGGAAACCGAAGCTGAAGTTGTGCGGCCACTTGCCGGACCGCCGCCGCAGGCAGGATTTCTGTTCGGGCCATACAACCAGCCAGTGAGTATTGCCCTCTATCCGGCAGCTGGCCCTGTAATTCGGTGGAAAGCCGGTATTCTTGCGCGTTCTATTTCTACACTTCAGTTTCCTTATGCTCGTTTCTTCTCGTTTTCGGCGCTACTGTCTGCGCGGAACTGGTGCCCTGCTGCTGGCTGCCACCTTCAGTTCTGGTGCGCACGCGCAAACGCCCACCGATACCACGTTCCAGCGCCTATTGCGCCAAAATCAGTTCAGCCTCACGCAAACGGGCACTCAATTCAGTGGGCCAGGATGGGACAAGCTGCAGCAGGATATTCGCAAAACTGCCTTGGTACTGGTAGGTGAAGACCACGGCATGGCCCAGATTCCGGCCTTCACGCAGGCTGTGGCACAAGTGCTGAAACCTAAAGTGTATGTAGCCGAAATCGACAAGTATCAGGCTCAGGACCTGACCCGCCTGACCGCGCAGCCGGGCTTGCCCACGGCGTTTGTGCAGCAGTACCCAATGAGCCTGTCGTTTTATAGCTGGGCCGAGGAGTTTGAGCTGGCGCGGGCGCTGCGGGCACAGAATACGGCGTTGGTGGGCATAGAGCAACTCGGGTTTGCCTCCACGGGCCGCACGCTAATGCTGATGGCCGAGCAGGTGAAAAGTAAATCCACCCGTGCCTTCCTGCAGCAGCAAGCCACCGCCATTCAAGCCCACGACCGAGCGGCCCTGATAGCCGCCGACTACGGCAAAATTACCATCAACGGCATGCGCTCCACGCTGCTGGACAGCTTGCGGAAAATGACCAGCACCGAGCCGGTAGCGGTGCGCCAGCTGCTGCAGGACCTGGAGGCCAGCGTGAATATTTTCAAGGTCAATGCCTCCGGTAAGCCCGGTGGTCATCAAACGCGCATCAACCTGATGAAACGCAACCTATTGCAGGAGCTGGCGCCGTATCAGAAGGCCGGGCAGCCGCTGCCGCCCATGCTGTTTAAGTTTGGAGCTTATCATCTGGGGCGGGGCCGCAGCATCTGGGGCGACATCTACGACGTGGGCAACGTGGCCGTGAACCTGGCCGACGCGCACGACCAGAAAACGCTGCACATCTTCGTGATGGGCAAACAAGGCAAAAAAGTAACTGGCCAAAACCCAGTGGATTTCAGCAAAAACGCCACCAGCTACACCGCCGCCGACGAAGCCATGCTCAAACCGTTTATGGCTGCCACGCCAGCCGGCGCAGCCTGGCAGGTGTATGATATGCGCCCCTTGCGCCGGGCCATGCTCTATAAAGCAATGCCCGTAGCCGACCAGGAATTGCAAGCCACCATCCTAGGCTACGATTACGTTGTCATCATCCCCGAAACCACTGCCAGCCGGAATTATTAACGTCATAAAGTAAAGCACATCTAAAAGCACGTCATGCTGAGCTTGCCGAAGCATCTCTACCTCTGGCTATTTACTACTGTTGCAACGAAGCGGTAGAGATGCTTCGGCAAGCTCAGCATGACACGCTGTTGTTGTAGGAGGGTGTTCGCACGATGCGGCAGAAACTTCGCCGGACTTCCTGCCTACCTTTGCGGGTAGTATGGCCCGCATTCCCAAAGAACTAGTTGATCAGATAATTCACCAAGCCGACATTGTGGAGGTGGTGGGCGACTTCGTGAGTTTGAAGCGCAAGGGCCAGAATATGTGGGCCTGCTGCCCATTTCACCACGAAAAGTCGCCGAGCTTCTCGGTGGCGCCGGCCAAGGGGCTGTATAAGTGCTTCGGCTGCGGCAAGGCGGGCGGGGTGGTGCAGTTCATCATGGACATTGAGGGCACCAGCTACGTGGAGGCCCTGAAATACCTGGCCAAAAAGTACGGCATCGAGGTTCAGGAAGAGGAAAAGACGCCCGAGCAGCAGCTCGCTCAAAACGAAAAAGACTCGCAGTTCATCGTTTCGAACTGGGCTAAGGACCACTACCACCACCTGCTGCTCAACACCGACGAGGGCCAGAGCATCGGGCTGAGCTACCTGCGCCAGCGCGGCCTCAACCAGACCACCATCAAGACCTTTGAGTTGGGCTACTCGCTTGATCAGTGGGATGACCTGCTCAAAACTGCTCAAAAGGCCGGCTACGAGCAGAAATACCTGGAGAAAACCGGCCTCGTCATTCGCCGCGAAGACGACCAGGGCCAGGACACCGGCCGCCGCTACGACCGGTTCCGGGGCCGCGTGATGTTCCCGATTCATAACGTGTCGGGCCGCGTGATTGGGTTTGGGGCGCGCACGCTCAAGCCCAACGACAAGACGGCCAAGTACCTGAACTCGCCGGAGTCGGAAATCTACCACAAGTCGGATGTGCTGTACGGGCTCTACCAAGGCCGGCAGGCCATCCGGACGGAGGAGCTGTGCTACCTCGTGGAAGGCTACCTCGACGTGCTGAGTCTGCACCAAGGCGACATCAAAAACGTGGTGGCCTCGTCGGGTACCTCGCTCACTGATGGGCAGATTCGCCTCCTGAAGCGCTACACCGACAACGTAACGGTGCTCTACGACGGCGACGCGGCCGGCATCCGGGCCTCGCTGCGGGGTATTGACATGCTGCTGGAAGGCGGCCTGAACGTGCGCGTGGTGCTGTTCCCGGACGGCGACGACCCCGACAGCTACATCCGCAAAGTCGGCGACCAGAAGTTCCGGGAGCATCTGGAGCAGGCCAGCCAGGACTTCATCCAGTTCAAAACTGAACTGGTAAGCCGCGAGGCCGCTCAGGACCCGGTGAAGAAGGCCGAAGCTATCCGGGAGGTGCTGCAAAGCATTGCCAAAGTGCCCGACCCGATTAAGCGGCAGGTGTTTCTGCAGCAGACCTCGCAGGCTTTCGGGATTGATGAGCAGGTGCTTATCACGGAATACAATAAGCTGGTGCGCAACGCTTCCGGCAAGGCGGCCGGCGGCAACAGCGGCGGTGGGAGTGGAGGCAGCACCTCGGCGGGCAGCAACGTAAGCAGTCCGGGCACCGCGCCGGCTTCGCGCCCGGCTCCGCGGCCCATGAGTCCCGAAGAGGAGGCCGAGGCGCTGATGTACGGCGCGTCGCCGGAAGACCTGATGGGCGGGGGCGGCGACTTGCAGACCCTCACCCGCGAGGACCTGGAGCCCGTGCCCGACGTGCTGGAACAATGCGAGCGGGAAGTGGTGCGTCTGCTGCTGCTGTATTCGGCGCAGCCGCTGGCCCCAGAAGTAGCCGTGGCGCAATACCTGCTCCAGCAGCTCGACGACACCTCTTTCAAAACGGGCATCTATGCCGACCTGATGTACTTGTGTCGGCAGGAGCTGGAGCAGGGCCGCTGGCCCGAAGTGCGTACCCTCATCCAGCACAACCGCTCCGATATCCGGAGCATGGTAGCGGAGCTGGCCACGGAAAAGTACGAGCTGAGCCCCAATTGGACCACCCACCAGATTCATGTGCCCCGGGAGCTGGACCTGCTCCAGACCGCCTGCGACAACGCCATTCTGCGCCTCAACAAGGTGAACGTGGAGCGTGAGCTGGCCATCCGGCTGGAAGCCCTGCGCCACCCCCTCGATGATGATACCATGATGGAGCACCTGCAAACCATCCGGCTGCTCAAGCAGATGGACAACCAACTAGCCAATTTGCTGGGCACGGTCATTCCGCGCGGCGCCTAGCCGGCTTGTTTTTGGCGGTTTGTTTGTGATTTTTGGTGCTTGAAACTGGAGCTACCAGGCCAAAGTCGCCCAAAGCCCAACCGACTACCCAATTCCCCCTCAGTGCACATTCTGCAACTCTGTCCGCGCGTTCCGTATCCGCCCACCGATGGCGGGGCTATTGCCATGTACGATGTGGCGGCGGGCCTCGTGCGGGCCGGCCACCGCGTCACGGTGCTGGCCCTGAACACGCCCAAACACCACCAGCCCGCCGATGCCCTCAACCATCTGGGCCCCAACCTGCGCCTAGTAGCCGTGGACGTCGATACGCGCCTCTCCCCGGTGAAAGCCCTGCGTAACTTGATGAGCAGCAGCCTTCCTTATAACGTGGAGCGGTTTGTGAGCGAAGAAGCCGCCACCCAGCTTACCGAGATTCTGCGTACGCAGCCTATTGACGTGGTCCAGATGGAAGGCTCGTTCGTGGCGTGGTACGTGGATGTGGTGCGGCGCGTGGCACCCGGTGTGCCGGTGCTGCTGCGGGCGCACAACGTAGAGTACACCATCTGGCAGATGCTGGCCAGCCGCGAACGGAACCCGCTGAAGCGCTTCTACCTGCGCCATCTGGCCAGCCGCGTGCAGCAGTTCGAGCACGACTACCTGCCTCGCTTCGATGCGGTGGCGGCCATCACGGAGCCCGACCAGCAGCGTCTGCGCCACATGGGTTGCAAAGAACCGGTGGTATTTGTGCCGGCCGGGGTGCACCTGGAGCGTTTTCAGCCCGATCCGGCCATCCGGCCCAAGCCCCGCACGCTGTTTATGATTGGCTCCTTCGACTGGCTGCCGAATCAGGAAGGGCTCGACTGGTTTCTGGCCGAGGTGTGGCCGAAGGCGCACGCGCTGTATCCGGAGCTGGAGCTGCATCTGGCCGGCAAGCAGATGCCGGCCCGGTTCCGGGAGTTGCAGCAGCATGGCATCACGGTGCACGGCTTCGTAGAGTCAGCGGCGGCCTTTATGCAACAGTACGATATTATGCTGGTGCCGCTGCTGAGCGGCGGCGGCATGCGCATCAAGATTATCGAAGGCATGGCCCTGGGCAAATGCATTCTGAGCACTACACTGGGAGCCGAAGGCATTCATGCCCGCGACGGCTACGACATCGTGCTGCGCGATGAGCCCGCCGCCTGGCTGGAAGTGCTGGGCCGCTACTATGAAGGCCACCTGCCCACCGACCTGATCGGCCAGGAAGCCGCCCATACCATCCGGCGGCTTTACGACAACCGCCGCATTGTGGAGAGCTTCCTGGACCTGTACACCATCCTGACGCCTGTACGCGTATGACACTGACCGCGGCCCTCGCGGCCGGCGTACTCTGGGGCAGTCTGCTGCTGGTGGCCCACACCTACGTGCTGTTTCCGCTGCTGCTGGCCCGGCTGGCCCGCACGCGCCGCCAGAATCAGCAGGTGTTTGCGCCAGATGCCCCGGACCTGCCTGCCGTGGATATTCTGCTGGCCGTGTACAATGAGGAGCAGGTGATTGAGGAGAAAATCCGCTCCACTTTCGCCACCACCTACCCGCTCCACAAGCTCACCTTCTACATCGGCTCCGACAACTCACAGGACCGTACTAATGCGCTGGTGGAGCGGCTGGCCGCCAAGCATCCGCAGTTGCGGTTCCGGCCGTTTGGGCAGCGCACCGGCAAGCCCGGCGTAATTGAGGCGCTGGCTCGCGAGGCTACCGCGCCGGTGCTGGTACTCACAGATGCCAATGTGTTTTTCGCCCCCGATACCCTGTATCAACTGGTGAAGCACTTTCGCAATCCGGTAATCGGGCAGGTAGGCGGCAACATCCTCAACCCAGACCACCGCCAGGAAGGCATATCGGGTCAGGAAAAGGCCTATCTGGAGCGCGAAAACCTCATCAAGTATCAGGAAGGCGTTGTATGGGGCGCTATGATTGGTGCTTTCGGGGGCTGCTTCGCGGTGCGGCGTGCCTGCTACCATCCGGCCCCGGCTTCGTTTCTGGTGGATGACTTCTTTATTTCCATGGCCGTGCTGCAGGACGGCTACCAGGCCATCAACGAGCTGGAGGCCGTGTGCTACGAAGACGTGTCGGACAGGCTGCCGGAGGAGTTCCGGCGTAAGGCGCGCATCTCGGCCGGCAACTTCCAGAACCTGCTGGCTTTCCGGCGCCTGCTGTGGCCGCCGTGGCGCGGCGTGAGCTTTGCCTTCTGGTCGCATAAGGTGCTGCGCTGGCTCACGCCGCTGCTGCTGCTGCTCATGCTGCTGGCCAACTCGGTATTGGTGCTGCAGGGCGGCGGCTGGTTCTACCAATTGATGCTGGCCGGGCAGATAGGCGTGCCGCTGCTGTTGCTGCTCGATGCCGGCCTGCGCCGCTTGGGCACTCATTCGCGCCTGTTGCGCTTTATCACGCACTTCTACAGCATGAATGCCGCGTTGCTGGTGGGCCTGTGGCGCTTTCTGCGTGGCGTGCGCACCACGGTCTGGGAGCCCACGCAACGGTTTCAGAAGAGCAAGTAGTCCTGCCTGCTCGGCAAGTCCGTGGCCGATGCGGCTCTACTGTCTGCCTGATGGGGCCAAGGTGAAGTTGGGCCTTATCAGGCAGAACGCGAATCTCGGCAGTTCCCATTTTCGCAATCTGCGTTTGCGTAACTTCGCGGCACTGTTGCTGGTTGTAGCAGCAGCTTCGCGCCGGTTCCCGCCGGAACAACCAACTCCGCGAAGTCCCATTCATCTGTTTTAATCCGCTATGCTGGATTCCATTGAAGAGGCCATTGCCGATATCCGCGCCGGAAAGGTGGTGGTAGTAGTGGACGACGAAGACCGTGAAAACGAAGGCGACTTCATCTGCGCTGCCCGTTGCGCTACGCCGGAAGTCATCAATTTCATGGCCACCCACGGCCGCGGCCTGGTGTGCGCCCCGCTCATCGAAGACCGTTGCGAAGCCCTGGGCCTGGAGCTGATGGTAGGCCGTAACACGGCGCTACACGCCACGCCCTTCACCGTGAGCATCGACCTGCTGAAAAACGGCGTGACCACCGGCATTTCAGCCTCCGACCGCAGCAAAACCATCCTGGCCCTTATCGACCCCGACACCAAGCCAGAGGAGCTGGGAAAGCCGGGCCATATTTTCCCACTGAAGGCCCGGAAAGAAGGCGTACTGCGCCGCGCCGGCCACACCGAAGCCGCCATCGACCTGTCGCGCCTCGCGGGCTTCGAGCCGGCCGGCGTGCTGGTGGAAATTCTGAAGGAAGATGGCGAAATGGCCCGCCTGCCGGAGCTGCGCGAAATAGCCACGAAATGGGGCCTGAAGCTGATTTCGGTGCAGGACCTCATCAAGTACCGTCTCGAAAAGGAAAGCCTCATCACTCGCGACATTTCGGTGCAGATGCCTACCCAGTGGGGCGACTTTGAACTGGTGGCCTACACCCAGCGCACCAATGGGGCCCAGCATCTGGCCCTGGTAAAAGGCGACATCAGCGGCCCCGAGCCGGTGCTGGCCCGCGTGCACAGCTCCTGCGTTACGGGCGACATTTTCGGGAGCTGCCGCTGCGACTGTGGTCCGCAATTGCACCGCGCCATGGCTCAGATTGAGCGAGAAGGCCGTGGGGTGGTGGTTTATATGAACCAGGAAGGCCGGGGCATCGGACTGCTCAATAAGCTGCGGGCCTACAAGCTGCAGGAGCAGGGCCGCGACACCGTGGAAGCCAACCTGGAGCTGGGTTTCGGGATGGATGAGCGCGACTACGGCGTGGGCGCGCAGATTCTGCGCGACCTGGGCGTTTCGAAGATGCGCCTGCTCACCAACAACCCCCGCAAGCGTACAGGCCTCATCGGCTACGGCCTCGAAATCGTGGACACGATGCCCATAGAAATCGAGCCCAATCAGCACAACGAGACGTACCTGACCACCAAGCGCGACAAGCTGGGGCACACCATCCTGAGCAAAGACAGGGGCCCGCACCCGGCCCAGACGGCCGCCGAAATGCTGCCTACAGAGTAGCAGGAGCCAGTGTAGTCTGCTTTGTCTCCATGAAAACGCCCAGAGCTGGAAAGGCTATGGGCGTTTTTTGTGTGGGCGTATTACCGTAGCGTGGGCTGCGCACTTTCTTGTTTGGTGGCGTGTATAGGAAGTATAGCTACAAGGTGTCTTCTGTATATCTTGGGTAGTCTGAAAACGGACCGGCGCATGATGAAATGGTAAAAGCCGGCCTTGCGCTTATCTTGTCCCACCGCCCCGTTCCTATGAAACCCACCTATTTACTCGTCCTGCTGGTGCTGGCCGCCCAACTCCTAACCATTCTGCCGGCACAGGCCCAGAGCCAGCGCCCTATGGTACAGGAGTTTGCTGGCAGCACCATTCTGCTCGCCAACGGCGATACGCTACGGGGCCCTGTTACGCTGCGCCGCGACCAGGACGTGTTGCTTATGGCCCAGCCCGATGGGACCATTACCACCCTGTCGGCTGTTTCCATCAACAGCTTTGCGGTGAAGGGAGAAGAAGTAGACAGCCGCCGCGGCAGCGGCTACTACGACAATTTCTATGATGCGCGCAATGGCTATTTCTATGGCAACCCCATGTACGGGGTGCCTCGGATGCGGCCGGAAACGGAGAATCTGAACCGGGTGCGTGTATTCCGCACCTTTCGCTGGAACCGCGGAAACGACTACAGTGACTTCAAGTCGCCGGCGTTTTTCGAGCAGCTCAGCAATGGCCCCCGGATGCTGCTGCGGCGTGAGTCGCTGGTAGAGCGCACCGTCAACAACGGCCCTTACGGGTATGGCGGTGGCTACGGCTACGGCGGCGGGCGTTACCTCAGCTCCTTCACGCAGGTAAAAGACGATTTCTACCTAGCCACGCCGGCGGGGGGCATTATTCCGCTGCGCAACCCCAAAAAGGACTTGCTGGCCGTGTTTCAGGCCCAGGCGAAGCAGCTGGAGCAATATGCCAAAGACAACAAGCTCAGCTTCACGGTAGCCCGCGAGTTGGCCTTCATCGTGAACTACGCCAACTCGCTGGTGAAGGAATAAGCCGGGTTGGCGGTGTGGCGGGTTGGAGGATTAGAGCATACTGAATCCACTGACCCACCATGCCACCAACCCGCTACCGTCTACAGGTCGCGGCTGCGCAGCACCAAGTAGCTCAGGCCCCAAAATAGCGCCGTGTAGGCCAACGCCAGCGGCAGCGCCTGCGTCGGGAGCAGTGCCAGCGAAGGGCCGGCCACGGTATCCATCAGCTCCTGGCCGGGCATGGGTGTGAGGCTGTTGAAGATTTTGGCTGGCAGATAGCGGTCCAGCTCATCAGGCAGCGAAAGGCGCAGCAGCGGCTCCGCCACCCACAGATACAGCAGAAACACCAGAATGGCGGCTCCACTGCGGCGCACGAGCACGGCCACCAGCGCCGCCAATGACAGTAGTCCCAGCACCTGCACGCCATAGAGCAGCACGGTCGGCAGCCCGGCGGCGGCCTGATCGGCGGTGCCGGCGGCGCGCGTCAGGCCAAAGTAGAAGCCTATGCCCACTACCACCAGCGCCGCAAAGCCAGCCAGCAGCCCTGACACGGCGAGCTTGCCCTGTACCAGCTCGCCTACGGATGCTCCGTCGATGACCTGCTGGCGGAAGGTGCGGAACTGAAATTCGTCGGTGATAAGAATGATGAACAGCACGCCCAGCAGCATGGTAAAGTAGCTGGCCACGTACGCCAGCTTGCTCCACAGCGCCGGAAACACGTACAACGACTCGCCCAGTTTCTGGCCGTTCACTGTCAGGCTGCCACCGGCCGACACAAACAGCAGCAACAGTACCGCGTAGGCCAGCAGAATAATCCAGACGGTACGATAAGGAAGAATCTTGCGAAGTTCGGCGCGGAAAAGCATAGGAATTATGGTTGGATGCTGATGGTCAGTTGTTCGTTGCTGGCAGGTAGAGTTGTCACTTGCCAGTAGGTCGGGGGGGGGGGATGGATGGTTCTGAAAGCAGAAGGTTTCTCCTTTGCAATCAGCAACCGGCAATCAACCACCCGCTACTACCGGGTTAGCTCAAGAAACTGCGCCTCCAGGCTGCGGTGGCGGATTTCGAGGCCGGCCAGCACAATACCCTGCTCAAACAAGGCCCGATTGACATCGGCCGGACCATGGCTGGCCGCAACAGCGGCGCTCAAGATGCCGCCGGTTTCCGGGCGCACATCCGATACCCACGGCAGGGCGGCCAGCGCCTGCTGCACCAGCGCGGCCGGAGTGTCGGGAGCAGGCCGGAGCAGCACCCGGTCGGCGGTGGCCAGGATGTTGCTGACCGGCCCGGCTGCCCGAAGCTCGCCGCGCTGCAGCACCGCTACGTGGGTGCATACTTTCTCTATCTCATCGAGCAGGTGGCTGGCCAGAATGATGGTTTTGCCCTCGGCTGCCAGGCGCTGCACCAAGCTGCGCACTTCGGCAATGCCCTGCGGATCGAGGCCGTTGGTAGGCTCATCGAGCACCAATACTTCGGGGCTGCCGAGCAGGGTAGAGGCCAGGGCCAGCCGCTGCTTCATGCCCAGCGAAAAGCCCCGGAACGCGTCGTGCTGGCGCGTGCCCAGGCCCACGGCGTCCAGTGCCTGATCTACGCTACGCGTATCGGCCTGCTTCACGTCGGCGGCCAGCAGCAGGTTTTGGCGGGCCGAAAGGTAGGGGAAGAAGTTGGGCGTTTCGAGCAGCGCTCCAATGCGGCGGCGGTTAGCGGCCGTCGGTTCCTGCCCAAACCAGCGCACCGTGCCGCTCGAAGCCCGCAGCACGCCCAGCGCAATGCCCAGCGTAGTGGTTTTGCCGCTGCCATTCGGGCCCAGCAGGCCATACACGCTGCCCGGCTCCACCTGCAGCGTCAGGCCCTTTAATGCCGTAGTGCCGCCGTAGGTTTTGGAAAGGTTTTCAAGTTCGAGGATGGGCATGTGGGCAAGCTAGAGAGAAGAGAGAGGAGGTTGCAATATCAGACCGTCATTTCGCACGTTAGAACGTCATTCCGAGCGCAGCCGAGGGATCTCGCGTGTTGAGCTGAGGTTGTGGTGGTACTTATTACCACACTAGCGAGATTCCTCGGCTGCGCTCGGAATGACTTCAAGCGGCGGCCAATCGGCGCCTTACTCCACCGTCGGGAGCGGGCCGCCCAGCCAGCGGGCCACGGGGTAGCGCAGGTGGGTCTTTTCGTAGTTCGGCGACTGGCGGTATACCCAATCCAACTGGGCCGCGCCGCTGGCCGCGAAGGCCGGGTTTTGCTGCTTGAGTTTTTCCAGCCGTTCCCGTAGCGCTGGGTCCTGGCGGAGTAGGGTGGCCGCTACATCCTCGAACACGTAGTCGGAGAAATACTCTTTCTGCTGCAGAATGCCGTCGAAAAAGCCCCAGGCAAAAAATGAGTCGGTGGCCTGCGGCTCCAGCGTTTCGATGAGGTAGCGGGCCGCGGGCTGGTCGAGCAGCGCCACGTAGTCGCCCTGGCGGAAGGCCAGCGGCTGCTGGGTGGGGCGCACTTCTACTGCAGTGTGCAGGTAGTGGCCTTCGTAGGGCCGCTGGCCGGTTTTGTAGTCCTGGATGTGGTAGACTTCGGCCGTGAGCGTGGTGTCGCGGCGCAGGCGGCGCAGCTGCACGCCCGAGAGGCGCAGGCGCTCCAGCACCTCGCCCCAGGCCTGCGGAATGAGGTAGGCCGCCGGCCGCTGCACCTGCACAGTGGGCCGGAACGTGTTGTAGTAGGGAATCTGCCGGGAGAAAGGCGCTTTCCGGTCGTAGTAGAGGCGGGACTGGCCGCTCACGTCGCTGGGTTTCATGCGGCCCTCGTAGCCCAGAAACATGGTTTTTTCGGCGGCAGTAGTGTCCAGCTTCCAGGCCAGTGGGAAGGTGGCTTGCGTTTGCTGCTGCTGCCGGGCGTCGGTGCGGGCCTGAGCCAGCGCGTCTTTCTGCTGCGCCACGGCCTGTACCAGCAGCTCCAGGAAATCGTACTGGGCCTTCACGCGGGGCGCATACGCCTTCAGCATGTGCGTTTCCGTCACGAAGCCGATGGTGTTGAACAGCGTGGTATAGCCGGTGGAGTAGCGGGGCGTTTCCAGAAACCCCGTCAGCCCCCGCGCATCCGGCGTGCGGCCCTGGAAGTCCACGTAGGGCGTCATCGGGGTTTTGCGCTTGGCCATGCCGCCGTAGAGGGCGGGCAGCAGTTGGCTGCGCATATACTGGCTCAGGGCCGGGTGCAGTTTGTCGGGCTGCGTGGCAATGAGCGTCATGGTGTGCTGGTAGTCGGCGCCGTTGGAGGTGTGCGTGTCCACGAACACATCGGGCTGCCAGCGCTGAAACAGTTGCGCAAACGAGCGGGCATTGCGCGAATCCTGCTTGATGTAGTCCCGATTCAGGTCGAGGTTGCGGGCGTTGCCGCGGAAGCCGTACGATTCGGGCCCGTTCTGGTTGGTGCGGGTCGTGGAGTTACGGTTCAGCGAGCCATCCACGTTATAAATCGGGATGATAACCAGTGTGATGTCCGTGAGCTGCTGCCGGAGCTTTTTCTGCTGCACATAGTCGCGGGCCAGCATCATGGCGGCGTCAATACCTTCTGGCTCGCCGGGGTGAATGCCGTTCTGGATAAACACCACGCGGCGCCCTTTGGCCCGCACCGAAGCCGGGTCGGCGTCGCCGTCGAGGCTGACCACGACTTCGTGCAGCGGCAGGCCGTTGTCGGAGAAGCCGGCCGCGCGCATCGTTATTTCGGGGTAGGCGGCATCCAGCTTCTGATAGTAGCGGATGCACTCGGCGTAGGTAGTGGTGGTGGTGCCGTTGCCCAGCTCGTAGGGCGTGCGCCAGTCGGTTTTCGGCGGAGCCGAGGTCAGCAGGAGGGTAGAAAGCAGAACGGAGAGCATGCGGCAAAGGAAGGAAAACCAAATGGCTTCCGGTGCATGCAGCGTCTCATTCCGGCTAAATCAGATAAACAGTGCCGCCGATTAATACAGCCGCCGCAGCGTGCGCGACGGAAACAGCATCTGGTCGAGGCTGTAGCGGCCGGGACCGGTGAACAGCAGCCCCAGAAACAGAAACGCCGATTCCAGCGCGTGCGAATAAGCCCCGAAGGCATCACCAGAGCTGACGTGCATGATGGTGGCCATCATCATGGTGCCCAGCAGCAAGGCGCAGGCCAGCCGAAAAAACAGGCCCAGGGCCAGCAGCTGCCCACCTACTGCTTCTGCTACGGCGGCCAGAAACCCCCAGAACACGGGCGCAAAGTCCAGCCCCACCAGCTTCATGACGCCTCCTACCTGTGCCCACATTTCCGGGCCACCAACGAGCTTGGGGTAGCCATGAATGGTGAACATGACCCCGATACCTACTCGCAGAAGCAGCAGACCAAAATCGTGGGTGCGGTAGCGGTTTTCAAACAGAACCATAGGGCGTACAGGAGGCCGGCGTGACGAATTGGGTAAGGCCGCAGAAAGGAATACGGCTTGCGTTGGCAAAGTACAAGAAATATCATGTACTACAATCCCTTGCCCGCGTCCTCTACTGGTAAAGTAATACCCCTGTAATGCGGGCGGCGGGCGGTATGTCGGCGGAACTCATTTCCTCGGGGTGCTTGTCGGGTAGTGAGTTCGGGTCGATGACCCAGGCTATCTTCACCTCGCCCGATACGGCGGCAAACCCGGCGGGCGTGTTGCGGACTTTGGTGAGGCCCAGATTCTGGCGGGCCGCCCCAAACGGCGAGCCTACCCCGATGCCTTCGGCCGTGCGGTATTGCGGGTCGTAGAGGCGGATGCGGCGCAGCCGGTAGCCAGTGGCCGAGTCGCCGATGAGGTGCAGGATGGAGGCCGGAGCATTGGGCTGCTGGGCGTCGCGCATCTCGTAGGCCGGCCGCAGCGTGCCTTGGTCATTGTAGGTGGTAGCACGGAGCAGGGCCGGCGAAATCAGCTTTTTGATCTGGGCTTCGCGCATTCCCAGTCGCAGCCGCCCGGCCTGCCCGGGACTGATAAGATGCAGAGAGTCAGGAAGGAGGGCCCCTGCGGACGTGCCCGGCTTCTTTTCTACCGCCGTTGACCCGGACCGGAGGGCCGACGGGTCGGTGGCGCCGGCAGGAGGCACGAAGGGCGGGGCGCCGGACTCAGAAGCGGTGCGGGAGTCGCAGGCGGTGAGCAGGCTGGTCAGTAGGGCCACGGAAAGCGCCGGTACAAACAGGGATATTCGGTTCAGCATCCTCTGCATACGGCCACAGCCGCGTGTGCGTTAGCCCGGCTGGCCGTTCGGCTGGCTGGTTGCTGTACGCCGCGGGCCGCCGCCCATCGGCTGCGTACCTTTGGCATCCATTCCGTTCACCACACTGTTCTGCCCGTGACTAGCACAAACCGCAAACCGCTGATTCTGATTTCCAACGACGACGGTATTACTGCGCCCGGCATTGCCACGCTGGTACGCGTGATGCGCCGCATCGGTGAAGTGGTGGTGGTAGCCCCCAACTCGCCGCAGTCCGGCATGGGCCACGCCATTACCATCGGTACTTCGCTGCGCCTCGACCCTAGCACCATTTTCGAGGGCATTGAGTCATATGAGTGCAGCGGCACGCCTGCCGACTGCGTGAAGCTGGCCAAGCACCACGTGCTGAAGGACCGCCAGCCCGACCTGGTGGTGTCCGGTATCAACCACGGGTCCAACTCGTCGGTGAACGTACTGTACTCGGGCACGATGTCGGCGGCCATTGAGGCCGCTATTGAAGGGCTGCCGGCCATCGGGTTTTCGCTCTGCGAATATGGCCACAACGCCGATTTTGAGCATGCCGAAGCCTGGGTAGAGCACATTGCCCGGCAGGCGCTGGAACACGGCGTTCCGACCGGAACGGCTCTGAACGTTAATATTCCCAAGAAGTCGGAGGCGCCTATTGCCGGTATCCGGATCTGCCGCCAGGCCCGCGCCAAATGGCAGGAGGAGTTCGACCTGCGCCACGACCCGTACAAGCGCCCTTATTACTGGCTGATCGGCGAATTCGTGAACCTCGACCAGGGCACCGATACCGACGAGTGGGCGCTGGCCAACAACTTCGTCTCCATCGTGCCCTGCCAGTTCGATCTGACGGCGCATCACGTCATCGGGAATATGAATGCCGGCTGGCAGCTCGGCCCCAGCCTTCCGGTTCAGGAGAAGCCTGCGCCACACCTGGGCAGCGCCACGCCCGCTCTCGGCGAGTCGGCGGAAGGGCTGGGGTAAGGGACAGGAAAAGCAAACGCCGCCCGTTGAACCCACGCAGGGTTTGGCGGGCGGCGTTTTCATTGGTTTTCAGCCAGCCAGGTGGTATGTTGCTGTCGTCGGGCTGCTATCTTTCGCGCTAGGTAGCTCGGTAATAGCAGTCTGCGGGTGATGATGAACAGGATAATGCGCTTCGGTGTACTGGTGCTCGGCCTGCTGGCGGGCAGCGTGGCCGGGTTTGGGCAGCCAGCTGGCAGCGGTAGCCCGTCAGCGGCTGAGCTGAAGAAAAATATTGCTCTCGTTTCCAGCAAGGGCGAGGAGGATGGCGGCTTGCTGATTGCCAAAACGGCCCGGCAGGTAGCCCTCTACCTGTTATTCCACGAGCTTTCGGCTGCCGAGGCCAGGAAGCTAGGCTTGTATTTGTCCGTTGACTCGAAAGATGCCGCGCAGTTTCGGGTATATCTATTCAACTACCATTCGGGTGGCACTCGTGGGCAGGTGAATGTGCCTGTGATGCAGTGGAAAAACCAGGCAGGGCAGCTTTTTTCCTATGCGCCGGCGCTGGAAGCCGGGTTTTATGAAATCCACAAGCTGAAAAGCTCCGGCCGAAAGCTCTATCTGCTGCTGGCCGACGAGCAGGGCAGCAGCCGCTGCATGCAGCGAATCGCATACGTGATGGAGCTGAAGGGAAATTATCTGCTACTCGACGCGCCAGCCTTCGACCAAAGTCCTTATCTAAGCCTGTGCGACGTGTCGATGGAGTTTGACGTCCGTCAGCAGCTATTACGCCTCGATGTAACCGAGTTTGACTTCGAGTATTATGAGCCTCAGGATGAACCCCGCCGGTTACTGGCGCGCTGGGGCTTTCGAAGCCTGGAGGCTACTCCCCGGCTGACGCTGAAATTCAACGGGCAGCGTTTTACTAAGCCATAGGCCCCCATTGGTTTTCCTGCGGAAGCAACAGCTGGCTTACTGTGCCTTACAGGCGGGGGTGCTGCGAAGTTGGCGGCCCCGGCCGGACGCGCCGCAGGGCCTGCCCGGTTGTGCGGTGCAGTACGGGCACATTGCCGTGGGCAATAACAGTGTGTGGCGCGGGGGGCCTATGCGTCAGGAGCCAGCCCAGCAGCAGTATAGCAGCCAGCCCCAGCAATAGCAGCAGACTCGTTTTCATGAGGTGGCAGGAAACAGGTGGAAACACGAAGCTACCTGCTTCTGCATGAAGACTATATGAGGAATTTGGCTTCAGCTAGCTGCCGCCGACTGCTGGCCCGCGCCAAATTCCAGCACGAACGTCGTGCCTTTGCTCACTTCTGAGGTAGCCGTGAGCGTAGCTTCGTGGAAGGTGGCAATAGTGAGGGCAATGGGCAGGCCCAGGCCGTAGCCTTCGGGGGCCGCCGCGCCGGCCGCCTGAAACCGCCGGAACCGGTCGAAAAGATGCGGCAGGTTTTCGGGCGCAATACCGGGGCCCGTGTCGGCTACGGCCAAGCGGTAGCCGTGGCCGGGGAGGGGCTGGCCGGTTACGGTGATGTTGCCACCCCAGCGGTTGTACTTGATGGCGTTGCTGACCAAATTGAACAGGAGCGTAAACAGGAGCGTGTGGTTGCCGCGGGTCAGCACGTAGTCGGGCTCCAGCTGCACGCGCAGGTGCAATTCGCGCTGGGCCAGCCGGTCATCCAACTCGTTGATTACCTCGGCCAGCACCGCCGAAAGCGACACGGTGTCCTCGCGCAGGTACTGCTCATTTTCGATATTGGCAATGAGCAGCAGCGTCCGGACGGTGTTGCGCAGGCGATACAGCGTTTTCTGCGAATCCACGATTTTGAGCGAGTGCGCATGGCTGAGCTCGGGGTCCTGCAGCATGTTCTCGAACCTCGACTGCAGAATACTGACCGGCGTCAGCAGCTCGTGCGACACATTGCTCATAAACTCCCGCTCCTTTTCAAACGCCGATTGGATCTGGCGCATCATTTCGTTGAGGCTGTCGTCGAGGCGGCGGAAGTCGGTGGTGGAGGTGGGAATGGGGGCAAACGGAAAAGCCGAAGGGTGGCGCACGTTGCGCAGCTTGCGCGTAATCAGCTCACCCAGGGGCCGCAGCAGAAAGCGCGCAAAGGCGGCATCCGTCGCAATGGTCAGCAGGGCCCCGATGATAAGCACCCACAGCGCCAGCCGCCGCAGCGTATCTTCCAGCAGCTCCACCGTGGCCAGCGACGAGCCGATTTCGAGCCGGTAGGGGCGGCCCTGGGCCAGGAAACGGTAGCTCAGAATCCGGAAGTCTTCCACTTGCTTATCCACCTGCCGCTGCTCATCGAAAACTTTTTCCTCTGGCAGCGCCACGGCCGGGCCCTGTTCCGGAGTGAGCGTAATGTATTCCTGCTTCAGAATATTGTAGTCGGCATAAGCCTCATCCTGCTCCTGCCGCACAAAAGCGGCCAGTCCGTCGCGGGCAATGAGGCTTAGAACTTCCTGTTTCTTCTCATGTAGGCGCTGGTCGGTGTGCGACACGGCCACCCGGCTCACTACCGGCGGAATCACCAGTGCCCCCAGTAGCACCAGCAGCAGCTTTGAGAGGGCATTAAAGAGGGCGAGTTTCGCTTCTAAGCGCATAGCCGGATGGTGGAGTGAGGGCTGCTTCGCTCACTAAGCGAGAATTGGAGGGGCCACAAAGGGCTGTGTTGCTGGACGGGCGGCAGTAGCAGATGACGGCCGCCTACTCCGCCACCCGATAGCCGATACCGCGCACCGTTTCCAAAAAATCGGCGGGGGCGAAGGGCGTGAGTTTCTTGCGGATGTTCTTGATGTGCACATCAATGTAATTGGAATCGGAGTCGTCTTCCAGCACGTTGCCCCAGAGGTGCTCCCCCAGCTGCAGGCGCGTCAGAACCCGGTTTTTGTGCAGCACTAGGTAGTGGAGCAGGTCAAACTCCTTTTTGGTGAGCGGCACTTCCTGCTCGCCGTGGCGCAGCACGCGTCCCGTTACATCCATCTGAAAGCCCTGCCCAAACGCAACCTCCTGGCGCTTCAACCCAAACTTACGGCGCGTGATGGCCTGCATTCGGCTCTGCAGCTCCAGTAGCGAGAAGGGCTTGGGCAGATAATCGTCGGCGCCCAAGTCGAGGCCTTTGATCCGGTCGTCTAGGTCGCCGCGGGCCGTAAGAATGATAAATGAGGCTTCCTGCTGGTCGTTTTGGCGGGCTTCGCGGAGCAGGGTCAGGCCGTCGCCGTCCGGCAGGCCCAGGTCCAGCAGCACAAAGTCGTAGCTGTTCACGAAGACCTTTTCGGACGCATCGGCGAAGGAAAAGGCGGAATCGACGATGTATTGGGACTGAATCAAAAACTGCCGCATTTCTTCGTGCAGGCTTTTCTCATCTTCAACAATCAGGACGTGCATGGAGCATGTAGCTTAAATGGTGCTGCAACATACGAGCCGCAGCCGTGAAGAGTACATGAAGTAGACCACCAGAAGGCCACCTACCGGAAAACATAGGTTCCGGCTGGTTGCCGGGCCGAAGCTTACCGCTGCAGGTACGCCCCCAAATCGGAAATCGACGCAATACCCAGCGTGGCGGCCTGTTGCCGGCGCATGAGCAGGGCATACGTGTTGTTGAAGCCCAGCGGCGCCAGCCATTCCAGCCCGTAGCGTCGCCGGAAACCCAGCTGCACATACCGGAACACTGCGTCGGCATTGCCACCCAATGAGTCGACGACGGCAGGTGGCGGCTGCAGCAATACCAGCAGGCCCGTGCCGGTGTATTCCGGATACATGTCGATGGCGCCGGTACGCAGGGCTTCAAAGCAGATAGTAGTGCCGCCCAGTCCGGTTTTGGTGCTGACGTCGAGTGAAGTATAGCCCCGGATAAGCGCCGCGTACAGTTCGGTCAGGATGTATTGTTCGGCAAAAATCTTGGAACCCAGCCGCACGACGGCAGCATCTGGGGCCAGCGGCCGGGGTGCCTGCCACAGCCCGCGCCGCCGCAGAAACTGCAGGGCCACTGCCTTCGGCTCCTGATGCAGATAATCGACGCGGTAATTGAGGTCCGTCATTACGGAGTCGGAAAGCTGCCCGGTGAGCTTCGCAAACACGGCGCGCAGTTCCGGATGGGCTGCCAGCAGCTGCGGCCGCACCACCGGAGCGGCATAGTAGGGCGGAAAAACGCGTCGGTCGTCGTGAAGCACCTGCAACTGGTAGGCCTTGATGCGTCCATCCGTGGAGTAGCCATCAATCACATCGACGTTGACATTGCGGGCCGCTTCGTACACCAGGGCCGGAGCCAGCACCACACTAGGCAGATGGCGCAATCCATACGCCTGCCGCAGCCCCGGTAGTCCGTCGGCACGCCCCACAAACTCCGGGCTGAAGCCGGCTAGCAGCTTGCCCGTGGCTCTGGGCAGCAGGTAGAGGCCCGCCAGCAGCGGCAGCGCCACCAGCAGGGCACGGCCCACCCGCGTCAAGTTTCGTACTGAGAGGCGCTGCACGCCGGCCAGCGCCGCATCGAAAGCCAGTGCCAGCGCCGCCGCCGGAATAGCACCCGCCAGAATCATGACCGGGTTGTTGAGAGCAATGCCGCCAAAAATGAACTCCCCCAGGCCACCAGCCGCCACATAGGCTGCCAGCGTCGCCACACCCACATTGATAACCGCTGCCGTCCGGATGCCCGCAAACAGCACGGGCAAAGCCAGCGGCAGCTCTACCCGGCGCAACAGTTGCCCATCGGTGAGGCCCAGGCCGCGGGCCGCATCCACCACGGCAGCCGGCACGCCCTGAACACCCGCTACCGTGTTGCGGATGATGGGCAGCAGCGCATACAGGAACAGAGCCAGAATAGCGGGCCAGTGGCCGATGCCCATAAGTGGAATCAGGAACCCCAGCATCGCAATGCTAGGAATGGTTTGGAGGATGCCAGCGGCGCCCAGCACCCACGGTGCCAGCCGGGGCCGGCGCGTAAGCCAGAGCCCTAGCGGCACTCCTACCAGCACACCCAGTAGCAGCGACGCCGCCGTCAGACCAATGTGCTGCAAGGTTTGCTCGCCCAGCTTTCCAGCCTGCGCCAGCCAGAAGGAGAAGAGGTCAGTGAGTAGTTTCATGAGCGGCGCAGGTGCTGAATGGCTTGGCCAAAAGCCCCCATCAGGGACGAAATAGTGAGGCTTATTGGCGAGCCGGTATCGGCAGACCGCACGAAAAGTACCTGCTCCTCAGCCAGAGTAGTCAGTTCAGATGCATTGCTCAGCGCCTCAATGGCTTCCTGTATCGTTGCTGTAGGTGGAATGGTGTTACGGTTTGATAGTGAATTATTTGTTGAACCAGAGACTAAATAAGGTAGCAGGTCGGTAAGGCGCAGCGTGCGTAGCTGCAACGCCAGTTGCTCGGCTGCGAAGAACCGGCGCACAAAATCGTTGGCTGGGCTGAACAGCAACTCCTGGGGCGTGCCCAACTGCTGGACCTGCCCGGCGTCAAGCAGCAGAATCCGGTCGGCCAACTCGAAGGCTTCTTGCACATCGTGCGTGACCAGCACCATGGTTTTGCGCCGCAACTCCTCCAGTTCCCGAAACTCACGTCGGATGCTGGTCCGTGTAATCGGGTCGAGGGCGCCGAAGGGCTCATCGAGCAGGATAAGCGGCGGGTCGGCGGCCAGCGCGCGGGCCAGGCCCACCCGTTGTTGCTGCCCGCCCGAAAGTTGGTGCGGATACTGATTAGCGTATCGGGCCGGGGGCAGGTGCAGCCTGTTGAGTAGCTCCTCGGTACGTGTTGCTATTGAGGCCGGCGCATGGCCAAGCAGGCGGGGGACTACCCCCACGTTCTCGGCTACGGTATAGTGCGGCAGCAGCCCAACCTGTTGAATCACGTAGCCAATGCCCCGCCGCAGTTGCTCGGGCCGCGGGTGGCGCACATCCTGCCCAAATACTTCCACCGTGCCGCTGTCGGGCTCCACGAGGCGGTTGAGCATGCGCAACAGGGTAGTTTTGCCGCAGCCGCTGGGACCCAGCAGCACCAAGGTTTCGCCGGGAGTTAACTCAAACGAAACGTCCTGCACCACCGCGTGGCCATCGTAGTGCTTGCTAAGGTGCTGGGCGCGGATGGCAGGAGTAACGGGAGGCACCATATAGTCAGGTTGGGGCCAGACACAGGAGCAAATACGGCTGGCCAGCGTAAGGTAGAAGGGAAACCCGATATTTAGGGCTGGATAGCCGCTTCCCACCCCAGCTACCCTGCAGGGCTTTGCCGCCGCCGGGTAGCCTTCCATCTACATCTTCCCGCATCCCGCTATGAGTTTTCCGCGCCGCCCTCTCTACTTTCTGCTGCCGCTGCTTGTACTGCTACTGAGCAGTAACTGCGGCCTGCTTACGCCGCAGCACGACCGTTACGTAACTATCGTGTATGTAGTGCGGCACGCCGAAAAAGACCTAACCCCCGGTCTAACTGACCCACCCCTGACGGCGGCCGGACGGCAGCGGGCAGTAGCGTTGCGGGAGAAAATATTCGAGCAGGCCCGGCCCAGCATCATCTTCACTACCAATACGGCCCGCACCCGCGCCACGGTGCAGCCCCTAGCAGACCTGATGAAGCTGACGCCCCAGACCTACGACGCGCGGCAGCTACCTGCCCTGGCCCGCCAGATCCGGCGCGACCACCGGGGGCGGGTGGCAGTGGTAGTGGGGCACTCCAATACTATTCTTGAAACGGTAGAAGCGCTAGGCGCCCGCCGGCCGGTAGCAAGCGTCCCGGATGAGCAGTACGGCTACCTGTTCAAAGTGAAAATACCGCGCGATTCTACGCAGGCCGCAACAGTCGAAACGCAGATGTATTAGGCTGGGGCAGGGGCTAGATGCTGCAACCTGCCATCTTTTTCGGCTACTTTACCCATCCGTATTCCTGTGAAAAGCGCCCAAATGCCTTTTCACGCTTCTTTTATTCCGCATGCGAAACATCTTCCGTCCCTTCGCCCTGGCCGGTATGCTCCTGGCCGCGGCCGGGTCTGCCACGGCGCAGTCTGCTGCTGCCACCTCTTCCAAAACCGACTCGCTGAACATTCGCAAGCTCTATGATGAGGCCCTGCTGCGGGGACAGAGCTACGCCAACCTGCGTGACCTATGCACCCGCATTGGCGGGCGCCTGAGTGGTTCGCCACAGGCAGAACAGGCGGTGCAGTGGGGCAAAACGGAAATGGAGAAGATAGGCCTGGACCGGGTATATCTGCAGGAGGTGATGGTGCCACACTGGGTACGTGGAGCCAAGGAAAGGGCGCGCGCGACGGGCGCAAAAGGCAAGGGCATTGACTTTAACGTGTGCGCGCTGGGCGGCTCAGTAGGCACCAATGGCAAATTGAAAGCCCAGGTAGTAGAGGTGAAGAGCATGGCAGAGCTAGCTGCATTACCCGCTGATAAAGTGAAGGGTAAGATTGTGTTCTTCAACCGGCCAATGAACCCAGCCTATGTAGAAACCGGCCGTGCCTATGGGGAGGCCGGCGACCAGCGCCGTAGCGGTGCGTCCGAAGCAGCCAAGCGTGGTGCCATTGGCGCATTAGTGCGCAGCCTCTCGCTGGCCCACGATGACTATCCGCATACGGGTACCATGCGCTACGAGGATGGGGTGACGCAGGTGCCGGCCGCGGCCCTCAGCACCAACGGGGCCGACCAGCTCAGCCAGTTGCTCAAAGCCGACTCCGACCTAACCTTCGAGCTGGAAATGGCCTGCCAGACGCTGCCCGATGTGAAGAGCTATAACGTGGTGGGTGAAATCCGCGGCTCCAAATATCCTGATGAAATTATTACGGTGGGAGGCCACCTCGACTCCTGGGATCTGGCGCAGGGTGCTCACGACGACGGCACTGGCTGCGTACAGAGTATGGAAGTGCTACGCCTGCTGAAAGCCACTGGCCTGAAGCCGGAGCGTACGGTGCGCGCCGTGCTCTTTATGAACGAGGAAAACGGGGTGCGCGGCGGCAATAAATATGCTGAAGTAGCTAAGTCGGCCAATGAGAAGCACTTGGCGGCTATGGAGTCGGACGGCGGCGGATTTACGCCGCGGGGCTTCAATATTGAGGCCGACGCCGCTACCGTGCGGAAAGTGCAGCGCTGGCAGCCGCTCCTCCAGCCCTATGGCAGCGCCGAGTTCAATGCTGGCCATGCCGGTACTGACATCGGCCCGCTGAAAGGCCAGGCCAAAGCCCTCATCGGCTTCGACTGCGACTCCCAGCGCTACTTCGACATTCACCACGCCGCCACCGATACTTTCGATAAAGTCAACCGGCGTGAGCTAGAGCTGGGCGGTGCCAGTATGGCCGCATTGGTTTATCTGCTGAGCAAGTATGGGCTGTAGAAGGCGTGTTGCTGATTACTAGGCTGCTCAATTGTCCCTCATAGGTACCTGAAGAAATTTCGGAATGGACCCTGACTACCAAGCGCATTTGTATATGCAGGAGCAGTTGGAGGCTTTTGTGGCTGCTTTCACTGAAAGGCACTCTTCCGCTAGAAGGCACTATCTGCCACAAGGCGAAGTGTCCAAAAAAGCCGCAAAGCGCAGCGCAAGACACCGTCACATAAACCCTATGCTTGGCATGGATGGTTTGGGGAGAGAGTTAGATATTCGGTATTGCAAGCAGCTACCCAAAGGCGGCAAACAGCATGACATTGAATTTGTGCTGAAAGCAATAGCTAAGTATAAATTGAAGGTGTGTTATATCATGTCTCCCATGGTGGGCTATCATCAACAGACAATGCCTATTGAGGAGGCGCTGGATGCAATTGTCGGCACATGTAGCACTACTATTATCTCATTCATACGTGGCAAAGTTGCTTACTTCGAAGGCCACTCAATAGGAGAAAGGTTTTTGTGTATCAAGGAGGATAGGGCCTATTAATTTTCGTGTGTTGTGCATTTTAGTTGCTACAAACTACATGCGAAGCCATACAAAAGAGTCTGCCACCTTGTACCTGCTGGCGCTGCTGCCTCCCGAGCCGGTGCGGCAGCAGGTGTGGGAAATGAAGCAGGAGCTACACCACCGCACCGGCAGCCGCAATGCCATCCGGCTGCCACCGCATATCACGCTGCTGCCACCTATGCGCCAGCCGGATACCTTCACTACCGAAGCCAGCGTAGTGCTTCGTGACTTTGCGGCTTCGCAGGCGCCGTTTGCAGTAGGGATGCAAGGCTTTAACTGGTTCGGGAGCCGCACGCTGTTTGTGGAGGTGCGAGTGGCGGAGGCGCTCCGGCAGTTTCACGCAGCACTGGTAGCGCATTGCGCCCAGTACCTGCCGGCCGTGCCGCAGGAGCCGCGCCCCTTCACGCCCCATATGACCTTAGCCACCCGCGACCTGCCCGAAGCCCAAGTGCCTGCGCTACGCCAGGAATTTGCTGCTCGCTGCTATGAAGCCACTTTTCCGGTCTCTACATTCGAATTGTTTCGCCACAACGGCCAGCAATGGGTAGGAGTAGAGACATTTCAGCTGACTGGCCAGCCATAAAAAAGCCGGCTGCTTCACTAGGAGCAGCCGGCTTTTTACTTGCACGTAAGCAATGTATTAAGCACAGATAGTAGCGGACACTGCGCTACTCCACCAGGCTAGTTGGCTTCCAGAATCTGGAACAACTCATCAAGCTTAGGCGTCAGGATGATTTCGGTGCGGCGGTTCAGGGCCTTGTTCGTTGGGGAGTCGTTGGCGGCCACTGGCACAAACATCGAGCGGCCCGAAGGCGTCACTTGGCCGGCGGCCAGGCCTGCCTCGGTTAGAATGCGGGTAATTTCAGTGGCCCGCAGTACGCTTAGGTCCCAGTTGTCTTTAGCGCCACTCACCACGCCCTTCAGCGGCACGTTATCGGTGTGGCCTTCTACCAGCACATTCACATCCTGGTTGCCTTTCAGCGCTGTAGCCAGCTTTTTCAGGGCATCCTGACCTTTGGGGTCTACTTTGGTTGAGCCTGATTTGAACAGAAGCTGCTCCGAGAGCGACACGTATACTTTGCCGTTCTTGACATTCACCTGCAGGTCCTGGGCATTGAACCCAAGCAGGGCATCCCCAACTTTTTGGCGCAGGGCCTTCACAGCCGCGTCTTTCTGGTCCAGAATGCGCTGCATTTCAGCAATACGCTGCTCTTTGGAGCGCAGATCAGCAGAAAGAGCCGAGTTGGCCTGCTGGGCGCCGCTCAAGTTGTCATTCAGCTGATTTACCTGCTGGTTTTTATTGAGCAGGCTGGAGCGCAGCGCCTCTTCGTTGCGGGCTTTTTCCTGCTCAAGTGCTGTTTTCTGGGCCTGAAGCTGGTCACGGGACGAGGAGAGGGACGCATTTTGCTGCTGGAGCGCCGCAATTTCTTTGGCGTTGCAGCCGCCGAGCAGCAGCGAACCGGCACTTAGAACCGTGATGAGAGAAGCACGCATGGGGAGCATATACATAAAAATGAAGCAGAAAGGTGAGAAACAGCACAGCAGATGCTGTTGGGCTTCAAACGGACAGCCGGAGTATGGAGTTGCCGGCTGGGCCAGTGCTGTTGGGTTTCTGGTTATCTTGCCCTCCCAGCTACACGGCGGGCCAGTTGCTTAGTGAGGAAGGATGGCAGCCCGCCTTCGATTTACGTAGACAACCCTGTTGAGCCTGGCGCCCGGCGTGCCCGGCCCCTACCTGCCAACTTGGTCTTCTACCTTTCTCTTATCTATCCTTGCTATTGCGGCCTCTTCCTTTCCTTTTCTTTCTGCTGAGTCTGGCCTCAACTGGTAGCGCCGTTGCACAGGCAGCGCCATCGGTAGCGCACTATTGGGTAGAGCTTCGCGACAAAGCCGGTGTCCGGTTTGACGCCGCTACGTACTTCGTGCCCGAGGCGCGGGCCCGCCGCCAGCGTCAGCACCTACCCGCCGCCGATAGCACTGACTTTGCTGTTCGTCCCGATTATGTACGTGCCGTGCGCCGGCATTCAGATTCAATTTTGCTGGTAAGCCGCTGGTTCAATGCCGTGGCCTGCCGTGCCACCCCGGCGCAGGCTGCGGCGCTGGCCCGCCTACCCGGCGTGCGCCAGGTGCGGCCTCTGGGCCATACGGAGTTGGTGGTGGCGGCTCGCCCGGTAGCGCCAGGCAAGGAAGGCCATAAAACCATCAGCACCACCGACCGGCTGCTGGCGCGCCGTCAGGTGCGCACGCTTGGCTCTGATGCCTTCGGCCAGGCCGCGCTGGATGGCAAGGGGCTGCGTATTGCGGTGTTCGATGTCGGCTTCAATGGCGCCGACCAGCATCCGGCTTTTCGGGAGTTGTTTGCCCAGAAAAGGGTAGTGGCTACCTACGATTTTGCCCGGCATACTACCGCCGTATTTCATGGCGGCAGCCACGGCACCGAGGTGCTGGCTTGCCTGGCAGGCCGCCTGCCCGATGGCACACCATTGGGCCTAGCTACTGGCGCCGACTACCTGCTGGCCCGTACCGAACGGATGCACCGCGAGATATATGCCGAAGAGCTAGACTGGCTGGCCGCTGTGGAGTGGGCTGACCGCAACGGTGCCGACATCATCAATTCGTCGCTGGGATACACGGCCCGGCGCTATTTTCCGGAAGAAATGAACGGCCGCCTGAGCCTAGTGGCGCGGGCTGCCAACCTGGCGGCCCGCAAGGGCATGCTGGTGGTGAATGCTGCCGGTAACGATGGCGACAACGAAGACTGGCGCACAGTGGGCACCCCTGCCGATGCAGATTCGGTGCTGGCAGTAGGCGGGCTCGACCCTGAAACAGGCCTTCACCTGAATTTCAGCGCCTTTGGCCCCACTGCCGACCGCCGCCTGAAGCCTAATGTAGCTGCATTTGGTACCGTCCTGACGGCGGCGCCAGGTGGCTACTCCCGCGTCGATGGCACCTCATTCGCCAGTCCGCTCGTGGCCGGGTTTGCGGCCTGCGTGTGGCAACAGCAGCGTGGCCTTACTGCTATGCAGCTGTTTCAGAAGCTGCAGGAATCGGCCTCGCTCTACCCGTATTACGACTATGCGCATGGCTACGGGCTGCCACAGGCGGGCTTCTTTCTGCAGAAAACGGCTGCCACACATGCCACGAAAGTAGATTTTGTGGTCGAAGACAGCATTCTGGCTGTTAACATTCGCCCGGAAGCCACCCGCCTCATGGTGCGGACGCTGCCATTCTACGCTGATTCCTTGGGCGCACTGCCTGATGCCAAGCGCGTGCCCCGGGTAGGGCGCGAAGAGCCCCGCCCACTGAACCAGGGCCAGACACAGTCGGTAGTGGTGCCGGAATCGGAGCCGGTAGCGCTGGCACTGCCGGCGGCTGGCTACCTCTACTGGCACGTAGCGGATGCGCGTGGCGTGTTGCGCCGCTACGAAGTGGTGGAAGTGAGCCAGCGCGCCATTTTGCGTATTCCGCGCCGTACGCTCCAGCCCGGCGACGTAGTGCGGGTATATTACTTGGGCACCACCCATAGCTATCCGGTTTTATGAAGCTCTCTAAGAGTACACTCATCGTTGTGTTGGGGCTCAGCCTGCTGGCAGCGGCCAAAGGACAGGCCCAGCGCGTACTGCTGCAGTCTACGACGGCTGAAGACACTGTGTACGAGCAGTTCGGGCCCAACCGGGCCTTCTTCAACCACCTCTATCTGGGCTACATGCCGGTGGTAGGCAGGTCGGCGGGAAACGGTGCCAAACTGCGCTATGGCAGCTCGGCCGAGTTTATGGTAGGGGTCCGCAACAAGTTTCGCCTGAGTGAGCCGCTGAGCATTGGCTTCGACCTGCGCTTTGTGCGCCTGACCTACGACCTAGCGCAAACTTCTGGCAAACTCCTGCCTACTGCAGACCTGCACTACCGCGAGTCGCTGGCTATGTCGCAGGTGCAGGTGGAGGGCTTCGTGCGCCTGAATGCGGGCCAACGCGGCGACGCCATAGGCCGCTACCTCGACCTGACGGGCTGGGGCGGTTGGGCCCTGAGCACCGCGCACCGCTTCGAAGACCGGCCCGGCACGGGCCCCAAAAAGGTGCAGCAGACCGAAAACGGCCTGCCTTATCTGCGGCGCTGGTCCTATGGAGTGGGGGCGCGGCTGGGTTCCAGCCGGTATGCCGCCGTAGCCCGCTACCGCCTCTCCGATACCTTTACTTCTGATGCCGGCTCGCTTTTTCCTGAGCTGCCCCGCTGGACCGTGGGAGTGGAGCTGGGCTGGCTGTAATATGCCTACCACGCAGCGTCGGCCAGCTTTTAAGCGCGGCAGTCCGGCGGAGATATTTACTGCCTTACCACACGTTGGGCCCCTTATCAGAAAAGAAAAAAGTAAAGAACCCCAACCCTGTGCTATTTTTTTGGTAGATGCAGGGAGAGCCGTAGCTTTGAATAAAATTAGCTGTTGCGGCTTTATGTTCCTCTCCACTGTCGGGAGGTTTTGTAGTTAGCCGATCTGACTTGACAATGGTTGCTCACCACCAAATGAAAAAAATACTCCTGGCCGCCGCCTGTTCGGGGCTGCTGTTCCAGACTACTTCGTGTCTTAATACGGAAAAGGAAATGGGAAATTCCCGGAATCCTGACCGTCCATTTACTCCTACGCCAGAGGGTGCCCGGGGCCGTGTAAACGACCGGACTATTCTGCGGACGGTAAATGCCACGCACTACTTTTCGAATACCAAAACCAAGGACAACTTCATTCTGCAACTGCAGGGGCCTAAAATCCTCAGCTCGCGGGTGCGCCTTATCATTCTGAACAGCGCCGGCGATACACTGCGCAAAGAAGTAATGCCGGCCACGGCGCTGCTCGACGAGCGGGAAATGGCCGATCCGCAGGCTGCTACGGTGCGCGACAAGGAAATTGCCATTCTGCAGGGCATGAACTCATTCTTCCGGGAAGACCGGTTCACGCAGCCTGCTGTGCCACGCAACGCCACCCAGCCTAGCGAGGTGGATGCGCAGGCTTGGCAGGCAGTGAAGGCCGACACCAAAGCCGTGGGCTTCGATTACGTAGCCAATGGCAAGGAGCGCCGCCTCGCGTATGCCAAGAAACTGCAGAAAGCAGTTATTGTAGCCGAGTAGGACGGTATACCGTTTTCCAATAAAAAGGCCCGCACGAAACGTGCGGGCCTTTTTGCTTACGTAGTTAGGAGGGGTTGTTGCGGAAGCGCGGCATTGGCTATCCAAGGAACGCCGTGCCGCGCGGTACTCCAATCACCGTGTCAAAAGTGGTGATGGCCAGATGAGTAATAGGTGAAGCGGCGCTTTTTGGTAAGGCTAGGAAGCAGCCAGCACTATCCAGCCCAGCCGGCCAGTGGCGCTACGCACCAAGCGGTAGCCACCAAACTCACCTAGAACCGCCACCGAACTGCGGGCGGGCAACGAATCGAGCGAAGCAGACCCGGATTGAGGCAGAGTGTAGAGAATAGCAACGTCGGTTAGGGCTGCCTGGCGCAGAGGAGTGCTGGCGGGCACAACCGCTTTAGCCGGCACGTAGCCAAACCGGCCATCCGGATGCTGCACACGGTACCAGTTTGTTTGGCTGCCTACCACCAGCAGAGGAGTGTTGCGCCCAACAGACGCTACTGCAGCTTCTTTCGCAACCGGGCCCCGGCGCAGGTCAATCCGCTTATCCTGCACGCGCACCCACTGCCCCAGACGCTCGGGAGCAGTACGCGGCGTAGCCGGGGCTGTATCAGGACGACGCACAAACGGGAAAGGATCAACTGCGCCCCGGCCGCTGCGGTAGACGCCGAAATGCAGGTGCGGTGGAGTGGTGCGGGCATTGCCGGTGTTGCCTACCAGCCCCAGCGTATCTCCTATGCGTACCTGCTGGCCGGGTTGCACTAGCTGTTTGTCCAAGTGGGCGTAGTAGAGGTGCTGGCCGTGCTCCGTATCCATCAGCCAAACTACCCGTCCGCCAAGTGGCGTCTCGTTTACGCGGGTGATATAGCCATTGGCGGAGGCGACGGCCGGCGTGCCGCGCTTGGCAAAAATGTCGATGCCCTCGTGGCGGCGGGCTCCTCCGTCGCGGTCTACCCCCCAGAAGCTACCCACCGCTACGTCGTTCTTGCCGCGCACCGGAAAGCTGAGACTGGGTGCCCGCTGAATGCGCAATGTGAACCGGCCGGTACGCAGTAGCTCGGGCTGCACGCGCAACAGATGCTGCCGGTCGTCTTCGGCAAGGTAGCTGAAGGCCAGCGCCGTGGTATCAGCCGAGGCCAGGGGGCGGGTAGCACGGCGCTCCGGGTCTAGCTCGAAGGCATCCAAGAACACGCGGGCATCAGCGCCTTTGTCAAGAGTAAGGCTGATGCGGACGGTTTCGCCGGCCCGCACCTGGTAGCGGAAGGCCGCCGCAATGGCCCTCTCAGCCGCAAAGTAGCCCGTTTCCTCAAAAGGCAGTGTCACGACCAGCGAGTCGCGCAGTGCCCGGTCGGCGGCGGCCAGCCAGTCGCGGCCCAAGGCGGTTTGGTCGAGGCCAGCCTGCCGGAGTTTGCGGGCATACGCCTCATGCGGAGTTGATTTCTGAAAGATGCCCTGCAGAGTCTGCTGTTTGCCACAGGCAGCGAGAAGCAGAAAAAATGATAAATAAAAAGCGGAACGCAAGGAGTAGGGCATAGGAAGTATCGATTTCCTTCTAAACCTCAAATTGCTGAGGGTAGTTCGCTGCTTCTGCTGATCTACCCCGACAAAACCCGCTTACTTATGGCACAGGTTCTGGTAGCGGAAAGAAGTATTATTGTGGCATCATTCCCCTGCTACTTGCTACTATGTTTTCTGCTGCTCGTGTTGTTGCTATCCGGAAAAGTAAAGGTCTTTCACAGGAGGTGCTGGCGGAGCAAGCCGGCATAAGTCTGCGCACTATTCAGCGGGTAGAACAGGGCGACACCGTACCACGGGGCCACACGCTGCTGGCCCTAGCCTCGGCGCTACAAGTGCCACTGCAGGAATTACAGGCCGAGCAAGTGCCAGTAGCTGTGGCTTCTGTGGCCGCAGTGCCATTCAGCGAGATAGTAGTAGCGCCCCAGGTGTTGCCGGCCTCACTTGAGCAAGGGCTGGCACCAGCGCCGCCACCCACCCCAACACTGGTGACCAGGCCCGTTGAGCCAGCTCTGCGCTCCGACCCGGACTTTCTACAACTGCTCAACCTGAGTGCCCTCAGTTTTCTGGTGCTGCCGCTCCTGAATCTGGTTGTACCGTTCCTGCTGTGGCGCGCGCGCCGACACAGTATTGCGCATGTAGCAGAAGTGGGCCGCCGCGTACTGGGCTTTCAGATTCTGTGGCAGGTAGGCTGCTTCTTTGCCTACGTGCTGCTGGCCGTGGGCCAGATAATAGCCGCGCAGTACCAGCGGGCACCGCTCAAGGGTGGGTTTCTCTGGATACTACTGCTCACCTATCTGCTGAATGTAGCCACAATTGGGTACTATGGCTGGCAGCTGCGGCGGGGAAATCTAGCAGTTTATCCAGTTCGGTTGTAGTGGCAATGCGTTGATAAATAGCTGTATGTGATAAGTGGCGGGTGAATGTCGGGGAAATGACGCACGGCTGAGCGAGAGGAGCGGGTAGGTTTGCTACCGTATTCTAACCCGCTTTTCAGCCTCATGAAAACTCTCTTCAAAATCCTGCTGTCGGTTGTGGTGCTGCTCGTGCTGAGCGGCATAGGTGGCTACTTCTACATGAAGCAAAAGTTCGCGCCACCCGCCAACCAGCTCACTATTGCCGGGCTGCCCGCCACCGGCCTCCTGCACTGGACTGCTGATACTACGGCGAAGCCCGCCGTGCAGCACACCGCGCTGCTGGTGCCTGTCAGGCTACCTAATTGCGCGCGCACCTTCTACCTGCAGTTTGATACCGGCGTGCCCTACACAGTACTCTATGCTCACCAGCTAGAAGTGCTCCGCACCCACTACCCGGCGCTGTCTACTGCACTGCAAGCCTCCCATGATACTGTGCGCAACTTCCACTTCAGCCTAGGTGGCGCCCAGGTAGCCATGCGCCGTACCACGGTACTGGCCCAAGGCCGCCCCGAACTGCCCGCCGACAGCCTGGAGCCGTATATTATCGGTACGCTCGGGACGGATGTGCTCGACGGGCGCGTGCTGGTGCTTGACTACTCCCGGAACCAGTTTACGCTTGCCGCGCAGGTGCCCGACAGTCTGGCTCGTCGCACGGAGTTTGCGCCGCTGGCCTTCACCAACCGCCGCTTACTACTCGACGCCGGGTTGCAAGGCAAGACCCAGCAGCTTCTGTTTGACTCCGGCTCTAGCGGCAATGCCCTTATAACTAGCCAGGATACCTGGAAGCAGATGGCTACGCCGGGCGCCCCGGCCCGTACTACCGTCGCTAACTCCTGGGGCAAAAAACTACTCGTGCACAAAGCCCCGACTGCCGCGCAGCTCCGCTTTGGGGCCACTGAGGTTCCTCTGCGCACCGTCACGTACATTGAAGGTATGAACCTGATGCAACAGACGCTGATGCGCTTTTCAGGCATGGCCGGGATGCTGGGCAATGAGCCCTTTGTGGGCCGCATGCTTGTGCTGGACGTCAAAGGCGGCCGGTACGGGGTCTTGCAGCCCTGACAGGCCAGTGGCAACCGGGCAGTTGTCGTGCAGGATTCTACCTTTGCGCCTCCCACTCAGCTAGCTGCCCATGAAACTCATCGACTGCCCCCGCGACGCCATGCAGGGCTGGCCCACGCTCATCCCTACTACCCAGAAAATAGCCTACCTAAACACGCTGCTGCGGGTAGGATTTGATACGTTGGATTTTGGCTCGTTCGTTTCGGCGAAGGCCATTCCGCAACTCGCGGATACAGCCGAAGTGCTGGACGGTCTGAACTTGGCGCAGTCAAGTACGCGGCTACTGGCCATTGTGGCCAACCTTCGCGGCGCCGAAACTGCCGCCACGCACCCCCAGATTCGCTATATCGGCTTCCCGCTGTCCGTGTCCGAAACGTTTCAGTTGCGCAACACCAACAAGACCATTGCCGAGGCGCTGATTGATGTGACGCGCATTCAGGAGTTGTGCGCCCGCACCGGCCAGCAACAAGTCGTGTACCTGAGCATGGGCTTCGGAAACCCCTACAACGACCCCTGGAACCCAGACATTCTGGGCGAATTCACGCAGCAGCTCGACGAGCTGGAGGTAGGCATCGTGGCCTTGTCCGATACCATCGGAGCTTCTACACCTGCCACCATTGCACCGCCTTTCCGCGAGTTGACGGCTGCTTTCCCCCATATTGAGTTTGGCGCGCATCTGCATACCACACCCACCAGCTGGCGCGAGAAAGTGCAGGCTGCTTACCAGGCTGGCTGCCGCCGCTTCGATGGAGCGCTGGGCGGCTACGGCGGCTGCCCCATGGCCGCCGACCAGCTCACGGGTAACATGCCCACTGAGCACCTGATTTCGTTTGCTGCCGAAGCAGGGGAGGACCTGCACCTGAATCCGGAGGCGCTGGCAGAAGCCATGCGGCTGAATCAGCAGATATTTGCGGGGCATTAGCTGTACTTTGCCATCCTGAGTCCCCTGTTATGCTGCGCGAAGGAGCTTCTCACGACTACATATCTGTCAGACGTTTCGTCCAGACCTGAGAAGGTCTTCCGCGCAGCATGACAGCCATTTTCCGCCACATACCATGCCTACTGCTGTCGATATATTCATTCCCTGTTTCGTAGATCAACTTTTTCCAAACACCGCCATGAACATGGTGAAGGTGCTGGAAGCGGTAGGCTGCGAGGTGCACTACAACAACAAACAGACCTGCTGCGGGCAGCCAGCCTATAATGCCGGCTACAAGGCCGAAAGCCGCGAAGTGGCCTGCAAATTCCTGGACGACTTTCCTAACGAGCCGAGCCGCTACATCGTCAGCCCCTCAGCATCGTGCGTGGGTATGGTGCGCAACTCCTACGCCGAGCTGTTCGATGGCAGCCCGGAGCAGGGCCGCTACCACGGCACCCAACGCCGCATCTTCGAAATGACTGAATTTCTGGTGGATGTGCTGGGCGTGAAATCCATCCCGCAGGCCCGCCTCTCGGGCACTTACACCTACCACGACTCCTGCTCGGCGTTGCGGGAGTGCGGCATCAAGGAAGCTCCGCGCCGCCTGCTCGACGCTGTGCCGGGCCTGGAACGCCTGGAAATGGCTGAAAACGAAACCTGCTGCGGCTTTGGCGGCACATTCGCCGTGAAGTTCGAAGCCATATCTGTGGCTATGGCTGAGCAGAAAGTGGAACACGCCCTGGCCACCGGCGCCAACTACATCATCAGCACCGATACTAGCTGCCTGATGCACCTCGACGCCTATATCCGACGCGAGAAAAAGCCCATCAAGACCCTGCACGTCGCCGATGTGCTGGCCAGTGGGTGGTGAGAATCAACCGTAAAAAAGCCTGTCATCCTGAGCGGAGCGAAGGGCCTTATCACGTTGAACATAATCGTTCTGGTGTGATAAGGTCCTTCGCTCCGCTCAGGATGACAGGCTTTTAGCGAGATAAAATTGCTGCTACAGCAGCTTCTTCACCCGATCCATTAGGCCTTCTGAGGCGACCAGCAGCGGCAGGCGCACTTCGCCGGAACATACGCCCAGGGCTTCCAGTGCTGCTTTTACGCCCACGGGGTTGCTTTCCTCATACATCAGCGGGTTCAGGTCTACGAAGCTGAAAAGCAGCTTGGACGCCTCCTGAAACTTGCCGGCCAGCGCGTGGCGCACCATGTCGGAGAAGGGGCGGGGGAAGACATTGGCCAGCACCGAAATAACGCCTACGGCCCCGAAGCTCACGAGCGAAGTCGTCATCATGTCGTCGCCGGAGATGAGCAGGAAGTCGGCGGGCTTGGCGGCGGCTATCTGCTGGCACTGCTCTAGGTTGCCGCTGGCTTCCTTGATACCGATGATGTTGGGGTGCTGCGCCAGATGCAGTGTGGTAGCGGCCGTGAGATTGGAAGCAGTACGGCCCGGCACGTTGTACAGAATAATTGGTAGGGGCGAGGCATCAGCCAGCCGCTCGTAGTGCGCAATGATGCCGCGCTGGCTGGGTTTGTTGTAGTAGGGGCTGGCCGACAGAATAGCCGTTACGCCGCTCAGGTCGGTGCTGTGGATGGTAGCTTCGGTGCCGGCCGTGTCGTTGCCCCCGATGCCGTACACGAGTGGCACGCGGCCGGCTACATGTTCCTTCACGACGCGCAGAATCTCGGCTTTTTCCGCCGTCGTAATGGTCGGCGACTCGGCCGTGGTGCCGTTGATGACGAGGTATTCCACCCCACCTTCAATGACAAAATCGAGGAGGCGGCGCAGGGCGGCGTAGTCTACGGCGTGGTCGGGGGCAGGCGTGAAGGGCGTAACGAGGGCGACGCCGGTGCCACGGAGTTTGTCCATGCGGGGAATTAGCTGTTGCTTTGTAAGATGGAACGCCAGTGCGCCGGTTCACGGCTGCCCCAGCAGACTAATTCGACAAAAATACAGCATTTCCTTTGCGGCCCGGCCGTGTTTTCCTTTTTCATGAAGCGTACCCATTTCACGCTGCTCGCCGTAGCGGCCCTGGCCTCGGCCCTCAGCCTGCCCTCCTGCAACGATTCTAAGTCGGCCGTTACTACGGAAGCAGATTCTCCCACCAGTGAAGCCATGAGCGGTACGGCCGCCACTGCCGCGGCCGAAGATTCGGCTGCCGCAACTGCTTCCGGCACCACGGCTCCCGACCCAAGCAGCATTCCGGCCGGAAAAATTGCGGATGCCGCCACCATCACTGCCCGCCCGCAGGTTCCGATTCTATGCTACCACCAGATCCGGGACTGGCGCGCCAAGGACTCGAAAGGCGCCAAAGACTACATCGTGCCGGTTGATGCCTTCCGCAAGCAGATGCAGATGCTGGCCGACTCTGGCTACCACACCATCCTGCCCGACCAGCTATACGCCTACCTCACCACTGGTGCCAAGCTGCCCAGCAAGCCTGTGATGCTGACCTTCGATGATACTGACCTTGACCAGTTTACCGTTGCGAAGCCTGAGATGGAAAAGCACGGTTTCAAAGGCGTGTTTTTTGTGATGACTGTGAGCCTAGGCCGCCCCAACTACATGAGCAAGGCGCAGGTAAAGCAGCTTTCGGATGAGGGTCACGTTATCGGCTCGCACACCTGGGACCACCACAACGTGAAGAAATACCAGGGCCAGGATTGGGTGACGCAGATCGAGAAGCCCACCAAAACGCTGGAGGAAATTACCGGCAAAGACATTAAGTATTTCGCCTATCCTTTCGGCCTCTGGAACCCCGAGGCTATTCCACAGCTGAAGCAGCGCGGCATGGTGGCCGCCTTCGTGCTGGCCGAAAAGCGCGACCCACAGGACCCGTTGTTCACAATTCGCCGCATCATTGCTAGCGGCTACTGGAGTGCCCGTACGTTGCACAACAGCATGGTAAACAGCTTCTAAGGCAAAGGCTATTGCAAAACAAACGGCCCCGCCTGCATTATGCAGGCGGGGCCGTTTGTTTTATCACGAAGGGAAGAATTACTCCGTTTTCAACCCGGCGTCTTTCAGGTCCTTGAACGCACCGGCATTCACGATTTTGCGGAAACCAAGCTCCTCCATGAGCACGGTGCTCTGGCCGCTGCGGTTGCCGGAAGCGCAGTAGAGCACGTAGGTTTTGCTCTTGTCAAGCTTACGGACTTGCTCCCCAAAGCCCGGGGCGCGGAAATCCAGATTCCGGGCTCCTTTCAAATGACCGGTGGCAAACTCTTCGGGCGTGCGCACATCCAGTACTACAACATCCGGTTTCTTAATGAATTCAGCCGCTACAATAGGCGGAACGGGTTTGGAGGCCGTCTGGGCCTGGGCTGGCTGGAAGCTGAGCAGGGCGGCAAGAGAAGCCAGTAGCAAAAGGCGGGTAGTCATGGCGAAAAGCAGGAGTAGAAGTGGGGGGACTGGCCGGTGGCTAAAATAAAGAGCCCTGTTGGCCCGGTTGGGTATTAAGTGGTGCTGAGGGTTCTGGCGTAACGTCTGGCGTCGGTATTCGTTCCGCAGTAGCCGCCATATCCGGGGCGTTGGCGGCGGGTGTGGCAGCATCAGTGGCAGAAGGAAGCATGGCCAGCAACTCGTTTTCAGAAATGATAGGCACTTTCAGCTCGGTGGCTTTTTCGCGCTTGGCGGGGCCCATCTTGTCGCCGGCCACCAGGTAGCTGAGCTTCTTGCTGATACTGCCCGTCACCTTGCCGCCGTGCGCCTGGATAAGTGCCTGCAACTCGTCGCGGGAGTGCAATTCAAACACGCCCGACAACACGAACGTCTGGCCGTCCAAGCGGTTGCTCATAGCTTTGGGTGCTTCTCCCGTGAGGGCCAGCTGCACCCCGGCCAGTTGCAGCCGCTCCAGCAGCAACCGGTTTTCCGGTTCCTGAAACCACGCCGCCGCCGACTCGGCAATGACACCGCCAACTTCCGGTACGGCGGCCAGCTCCGTAGCCGTGGCCGCCATCAGCCCCTGAATCGTGCGGTAGTGGTTGGCCAGCTTTTCGGCAACTGTTTCTCCCACGTACCGAATACCCAGCCCGAACAGCACCCGGTCGAACGGTACCTGCTTGCTCAGCTCCAGTCCGGCCAGCAGGCGCTGCACCGATTTTTCGCCCATGCGGTCCAGCTGGGCCAACTCCTCGGCTTTGGCTGGCAGGTCGTACAAGCTGGACGGGTCCGTCACGAGGCCCAAGTCGAAGAAGCGGCCCACGGTTTCGGCACCCAGTCCATCGATATTCAGCGCCTTACGCGACACATAATGCTCCAATTTGGCCTTCCGTTGCGGGGGGCAGCTCCGGTCATTGGGGCAGCGGAAGTGCGCTTCGCCTTCGGGACGGATGAGCGGTGTGCCGCAGGCCGGGCACTCAGTAGGATAGACGATGGGCTGGCTGTCCTCGGGCCGGGCGGCCAGATCTACGCCAGTAATCTTAGGAATGATTTCGCCGCCTTTCTCCACGAATACCATGTCGCCGAGGCGCAGGTCCAAGGCGGCTATCTGGTTGGCGTTGTGCACGGAGGCGCGCTTTACCACGGTGCCGGCCAGCGGCACCGGGTCCAGCAGCGCCACCGGCGTAACGGCGCCCGTGCGGCCCACCTGGTACTGAATAGCGCGCAGGCGCGTGCGGCCCGCCTCGGCCGGATACTTGTACGCAATAGCCCAGCGCGGACTCTTGGACGTGTAGCCTAGCTGCTCCTGCTGCCGGAAATCATCGACTTTGATGACAATGCCATCGGTGGCAACCGGCAGCGTGAAGCGTTTCTTGTCCCATTCGTGCACGAAGTCCAGCACTTCCGCCATGGAGCCGCACAGCCGCCACGTGTCCGACACGGGCAGGCCCCAGCCGCTGAGAGCCGCCAGCGAGGCGCTGTGCGTGGGGAACACGCTGCGGCCGGGCATCAGAAACGAATAGGCGTAGAAGCGAAGCCGCCGGGCGGCCACCAGCGCCGAATCCTGGAGCTTGAGCGCCCCACTGGCCGCGTTGCGCGGGTTGGCCAGCAGCGCCTCACCGTTGGCTTCCCGCTCGGCGTTCAGCTCGGCAAATACCGGCAGCGGCATAAAAATCTCGCCGCGCACCTCAAACTCGGCGGGCTGTGGCGAGGCGGCGCGCAGGTGTAGCGGCAGGTTCTTGATGGTGCGCACGTTGCTGGTTACCACGTCGCCGCGCGTGCCGTCGCCGCGCGTGACGCCCTGCGTCAGCTGGCCGTTTTCGTACGTCAGGCTCATGGCCACGCCATCGAACTTCAGCTCGCATACATACGCGAAGTCGGCCCCTTCCAGGCCCTTGCGCACCCGCTCATCGAATTCGCGCAGGTCAGCTTCGGAATAGGTGTTGCCGAGGCTGAGCATGGGGTAGCGGTGCGCAGCCGTCGGGAACTGCTTGGTGATGGTGCCGCCCACGCGCTGGGTAGGGGAGTTGGCGTGCGCGAATTCGGGGTGCTGCTTTTCCAGCTGCGCCAGCTCGGTCAGCATCTGGTCAAACTCCTGGTCCGGAACCTCTGATATGTCGCGCTGGTAATATTGGTAGTTGAGGTGGTGTAGCCGTTCAGTAAGGGCCGTGATGCGCTGCTGGATGTCAGTTGTCATAGGCGGGCGGAGCTATAGCAGGGGCCAGATCGGAGGATTCGGTAGTATGGGTCAAAGGCTCCGCAAGCTACTAACCGGGGCCCGTTTCTGACAGCCATATGCCTCTAACCAGTGGTGAATTTCAAAAACAAAAGCCCCGCTTGTAGAGCGGGGCTTTTCTTCGTGAGGCCAGATGCTTGTGCTACAGCTTATCTGCAATTAGCACTCCGTCAGCCTCAAAGTTGAGTTGCTGTTCGGGTTTGGTAATGGCCGCAATTTCTTTCTCAGACTTGCCCGCGTCTTTGGCGTAATGCTGCAAATCAGACACTGGCACTTCTTCCCGGTGCGCCCAGCCATTGATAACGACAGTTTTGCCGGCAATGTCTTTGGGAACGAAGAAGGCATAATCCTTGAACCGCACCCGCATTTCCCGGCCATCTGGCGTCTTCATCGTCATCCAGCAACCCTTGGCCTGGCACACGGCATCGGCTTTGCCAATCAGCTTCACTTGCGCCGAATCCTGGGTGCCGAGCACCTGATTGAGTTCTGACAGTGGCTTGGCACCTTCCGAGTTTACCGCAGCCCCGTAGGTTTTGCCGGTAAGCAAAACGGGCGTTTCGGTAGCGGGCTTATCAGTAGCCGCTGTTTCGGTTGCGGGAGAAGATTGGCAAGCAGCCAGGGAAAGCAGGGCCGCCGCGAAAACGAAGTGCTGGAAGGACATGGAAAAGAAAGGTGAGGACAACGAAATATTCCGGTCCGGAAATTACGATTTTTTTGCCTTGTATTTCACCTTCTCATCCGTAGCGCCCGCCGAGGTAGTGCGGGAAGTGAGTTCCTGAACCTGCTCAAGCTTACCGCCTTTCGTGTAGCGCTCCGTCCGGATGATGCCCACGCCGGGTGCATAGAAATCCACTTGCTTCGTGGTGCTGCGCATGGCCATGTCGGGGCGGGGCACCGTGGCCTCTTCCCGCTCAGATTCCACTTTGTAGCAGGAGAAGGTGCCGGCTGGTGTTGTAAGAGGAGTAGGGCCGCCTACCACCCGCCGCTTGCGCAGCGTGGTGCTTACGTTGGCAATGCTCACCACGGAGCTGCTGACGTTGATGGTGACGCCACCATCGGGCAGGTCGGTGCCAACGGTGGGCCGGTCGGGCCAGGCCAGCGCTACCGGGGTGTACACGATTTTCCGGTCGCGGAAGGAGCGCAGCGCATCGTGGTTGATGCAGGCCATACCGTCGGTGAAGCTGGTGTCGCGGCGGGCCCGGAAAGTGAGGTCCTGGAGGGTTACCAGAATATTTTTCTTGTCGTAGAGGCCGCTCTTAAGCAGCGCGGTTTGCTCCGTTACTACCTGCTTTTTGCTTTCTTCCCGCTCATCCCTCTTCAGGCGAACTACACGTTGGTGCAGCTCGCCGGCAGGCTTGCCATTGGCATCCAGCAGACGATAAACCAGTTCGGTGTTATCAGAAAGGCCGAAAGGCTGGCCGGCGGCGGGCTTTATGGCTGGTGAAAGCAATGCTCTGTCTGCCGGGCGCACCGCATTGGATTCGGCGGCAGCAGGAGTAGTTTGGGCATAGGTGAGACTTGGTGCCAATGTGAGGACCGAAATCAGCAGAAAGGGGCGAGGACAGGAGAATAGCATGCGAAACAGGTGCAAAAGAGACGTACAGCAACGGGCCAACATACGCAGTCCGCAATATTTTGATTGCAGTAGCTGAGCTTCGGTAGTGCAAAATCGTTGCCAGCCTGCCGTTGTGCCCAATGCCGGAGTCTACATCCCGGAATCCAATGGGGCGTGTAACTTGCGCCACTCGCCTTCGTTTTCATAGCAACACCCTCACCTCTTCCTTATGCCCGATTCTTCTCAACCCACCTCCTGGGCCGACACGGCTGCCTCGTTGCTCTCCAAACTGTCGGGCGGCGTAGAGCTGGCCCTGACTTTCGACCAGATGGAGCTGCAGATGCCCAATGCGCAGAACGCCAGTGCTCCGGCCACCACGTTTCGCCTGAACGGTTCCCTGCGCATCCGGACGCGCGGCGAAAACCCGCCTGCGCCGGCCCGGCCGGAACTGCCGTCCTCAACTTCGCCGTCCCTTGGCTAGCGGCCTCGATATTGAGGCTCAGCTGGTTATTTCCTTCGACGGCGACGATATTCAGGTGGCAGCTTCCGGCTCCTACCTCATCCTGAACGTACCCAGCCAGCGGGTCCTCGATAAGCTTACCAGCGGCCCACCCAAAGACCCGAACGCCCCGCCCAAACCCAAAGGCCCCCGCGGCCCCGATCCGCTGCAGCAACTGAACGACCTGGCCCTGCAGCTGGGACTGGTGCTGGATCTGCGGGTAGCCGGCAAAACCTACGTTACGTTCGGCGCCGGCCGCAGCCCTAAAATCACCCTGAATGCCGTGTTGGGGAAAATAGGTTCCTTCTTTCGCGGCGACTGAAAAGGCCGTCTTTCCGCCCTGAGCGGGAGGACGGTTTTTTTCTGGAAAAATGCCCCGAATCCTACTCGTCGGTACGAACCGGTTTTACGTATCTGGCTCTAAGACCTTGGGTTAAGCGGCGGCAGCGCGTCCGGAACTAAAGGCCTTTCTATTGGTTTGCAAAAGACCGTTGCCTACTACCGCCGCTCATGAACTCCGATAAAGAACACAAAGATAAAGTCGGTGCCAACCGGCCGGCTTCCGCCTTCCAGCGCATGGAGCGAGTACCGCCGCTGCTTATGATTCTGTACCTGGGGCTGTCGGGGGTGGCGGTGCTGTTTCTTTTTCTGGTAGTGGCGTATGCCTATACCCGCTACGCGGCCGAAATGCCTACTAGCACACAGTCCCTCCCAAGGTTCTTTTCCATTAGCACAATTGTGCTGCTCATCAGCAGCTATGTACTAAGCCAGGCCCCACGCCTCTACCGCGCCGACGATGTGCAGAGCCTGACCCGGTGCTTGGGTGCCACTCTGTTGCTGGGCTGCATCTTCTCAGGGTTGCAGGTACTGGGCTGGCGCGAACTGCTGCTGCAGGGCGTACCCTTCGGGGGCCGGGCCAGCGGCACGTTTCTATATTTGATTTCGGCGCTGCACGTCGTGCATCTGCTGGGCGGCATGGTGTTCCTACTGGTGCTGTTGCTGCGTACTCTGCATGCCTCCCATGATGCCGTGCGCACCCTGGTTTTTATCCGCAACCCCTACCGCCGTCTGCAACTACGGATGCTCAATATCTACTGGCACTTCATTGATGTGCTCTGGGTGGCACTGTTCGTGGTATTTGTGCTGCTCTATTAGCTGTGGTGGCAGAAAGCAGCTGATACGTAGCCTTGCCTGTCAGCTTCATCTTTCCAGTGTGATAGGGCCTTTGTATTTGCGGCCGTCGGTGAACTCAATCAGGTAGAAGTACACGCCAGCCGGCTGCTGGCCACCATTCCAGCGGAAGTTGCGGAGCTTGCTCTCATACACCTGATTTCCCCAGCGCGAAAACACCTTGATGCTGGCAAAGCGGGAGTCGCAGAAGTCAGGCGGCAGATTGGGGATAGTGAAGAACTCGTTGCGCTGGCCGGGGTCGTTGTTGGGAGTGAATATATTAGGCGGCGTGAAAGCCAGCGTATCCGGGTTAATCAGCTCAAAGCGCACAACCCGGGTGCGAGGCTCAGGGCGGCAGGTGGTTTCCTCCAGCCGGAACGTTACTTCCAGCGCCCCATCGGGCTGCTGTTGGCCGGCGCAGTTGGCATCCCAGCGAAAAACGGCCGTAGCACGACCAGCGCCATTGGTAGCCCGGAAGCTCATGCCCGCCGCGGCCAGATCAAACCCGTTGCCCGTAGCCGACAGCACCAGCGGGTCTGTGTCGGCATCGGTGCCGGCGAAGGTGGCTTCGTACACGCCGCCCACGGCCCGCCGGATGCGCACCGGCGCGTCGATGGGCGTGGTGGGGGCGGGCGGCAGGCTGGAGGTCAGGACCGGCGGGGTATTGGTGTAGTCAATCTGAATGGGAATGCGCAGGCTTGCCGTCTGGGCCTCACTACAGACCGATGAGCTGGCCAGGAAATTCAGCTCGTACAGCGGCCGGCCGACTGCCCGGCAATCCACGCGCCAGGAGAAGCGCCCCCGGATCTGGTTGCCGCTGGCCCCCTGCGTGAAGGTAATGCCCTGATCAGCTGGCTGAAAACCCTGGCCGGTCATCGAAAGCGACAGTGGGTCGCCGTCGGTATCGGTGCCGGTTACGTCGAACGTTATCAGGTCGCCGACGCGGGCCCGCAGTGGCAGCGCGGCTGTGGAGGTGATGGTGGGCGGGCTGTTGGGGTCCGGGATGGCCGTGAAAGCCACACGCACGGTGTCGCGCTTGGGCAGGCTGCAGCCGTCATCGGCCACTATTATATCAAGCAGATATACCTGGCCCCGCGAGTTGAAGCAGGCCGGAAAGCACAGCTGCGATACCAGCGTATCGGGGGCGCCCGGGCTTTTCACGGTGCCCTGCGTGACGGTGAAAGACGGCAGCAAGGAGGCCGGGAAGTTGACGGGCCGCAACGACAAGGCCAGGCGCGAAGGAGAGTCAGGGTCGGTGAAGCGCAGCGTGATGCAGCGGCTGAAGCCGGGGCGTAGGCGCAGCGTGTCGCGGCCGGGTAGATAGGAACTGGTGGTTCCCGGCATCTGCACGCTCATGCTGGGGGCCGCGTTGCGCGGGCAGGAAATCACCTTGAGCTGAAAGTCGCGTCGGGTTTCGCCAATCTTGGTGCCGTCCCGGAACTCCGAGCATTTGATGCCAAATACAAACAGCCCGACATTGGTGGGCCGGACTTCCAACCGGCCCGTAGCCGAGTTGATGCTAAGCGTAGGTGCCCCCGGAATCTGATTCTGCACGCTCAGGCCAGTACCCCAGCGTACTTCAGGGTAAGGCTGCGGGCGGGCTTCCGTGGGCTTGGGCACGCCCGTAGTAGAGTAGCCATTGAAGGGCGTAGCCAGCTCATACACCAGCGAGTCGCCGTCGGTATCTACCCCGCCGAAATCATAATAGAACAGCTCACCCAGGCAGGCATAATCACTCAGGGGCGGAAAAATGCGGGGAGTAGAGTCGCGGAAGGGCTGGCCGTTGCGCACCACCGGCGGAAACTCCAGGTAGAACGTCTGGCCGGCATCGGCGGGCAGCACAATGTTGCTGATACCATTATTGCGGCAGCACCGCTCTACGGCCGCATAGTAGCCCGCCGCATTGGTGTAGATGTTGGCCGATAAATCAACGCGGGCGGCGTACACAATGCGGCGCGTAACGAGCGAAGGCGACGAACAGGCCGGGTTTGTGTAGTTGACGAGCGTGTTGGAAGCGAGCGGCAGCGTCAGGTTTTGCATGCGGCGGTTAGAGCCTTTTTCAAAGATGCTGACCGTCATGTCATTGTCGAGGGCGCCAGGGTTGCCGTTCAGCGCGTCGAAATACAGGTTGAGCGTAATCTGGTAGGTATTGCCCTGCAGATAGAGCAGGTCCATTTCGCCGCCCACAATGTGCGTGGCACGGGCCGCCGGCGCGCAGCCCAGCCACAGCGCAAGCAGCAGAAACAGGCCCAGGCAACGGCTGCGGCAACGGACGAAACGGGGAGTAGCAACGGGCATATAGCAGACGGATATAACAGGTTGAAAAGAGCTTCCGAAATATACAACCAGGACAGTGGAACCCGGTTCTTTTCAGCAACGGTTAGTGAAGGGTACTGCGTATCTTGGCGGGCTGCTTCTTGCTACTGCAGCGGCTTCTTCACTCTTTAACATTCCCGGTTTCTCTATGTATCGTTTCTACTCTTTGCTGGCAGGGGTATTGCTGGCCGCTTCCGGAGCGCATGCTCAGTCGCCGGCCGCCCGACCAGATCCGCTTAGCCTAACCCATGATGGGGCCGCCAGTTGCGTGCGGGCCCATGCCCAGGCGGCGCAGCGCGGCCCGGCAGCTACCGTGCGCCACCGCCAGAAAATGGACCGCTACGATGTGAAGTACTACAAGCTGGATATTGCGCTTGAAAACAACTCCCGCAACGTTGGCGGCAATGTCCGGATGGTGGCCCGCACCCTCGCCCAGCCGCTGGACTCTGTTGCGTTTGAGCTCTACCAGACGTTCACCATCGACTCGGTGGTAGTAAACGGCCGCCGCTCACCGGGCCTGCGCCGCGCTGGCTCCGATGTGACGGCCGCTCTGCCGCAGGCCGTACCGGCAAACACCCAGTTCAGCACCGTGGTCTACTACCGGGGCACGGCACCGAACGGCAACACGGCGGCCATTGGCAATGCGCTCAACACGCGTTCCAGCGTCCGGATCAACAACCTGAACTACACGTACAACGTCACCTGGAGCCTGTCGGAGCCTTTCTCGGCCCATGAGTGGTGGCCCTGCAAGCAGGTGCTCACCGACAAAGCTGATTCTCTGGATGTGTGGGTGACAACGAGCAGCATCAACAAAGTGGGCTCCAACGGGGTGCTGCAGCGGGTTTCGCCCATGCCCAATGGCAAGAGCCGCTACGAGTGGAAGCACCGCGCTAAACCCATCGACTACTACCTGGTGTCGGTGGCGGTGGCACCTTATGTAGAGTACATCAACTACGCCAATCCCGTAGGCGGCCCCCAGATTCCCATCGTCAACTACGTTTACAACCAGGCGGCGCTGACTTACTACCGGACGGAAATTGACCGCACGCCGGGCTTCCTCGAAAACTTCTCCAGCCTGGTAGGGCTCTACCCGTTTGCCAGCGAAAAGTATGGCCACAGCATGGCGCCCATCGGGGGCGGCATGGAGCACCAGACCATGACCACGCAGGACGGGTTCAACTTCACGCTCACGGCTCACGAGCTATTTCACCAATGGTTCGGCGACAACGTGACCTGCGCGTCCTGGGAAGATATCTGGCTGAATGAGAGCTTCGCTTCCTACGGCGAATACCTGTCCCTCACGCGCTTTGCCTCGGCGAATGATGCCAGGCAGTGGATAGAAACGGCCCAGTACTATGCCAAAAACCGCTACGTAGGCGGGCAGTGGGTACCGGCGCTGGGCGGCAGCGTCCGGGTGCCGGACACGACCAACGTGGGCCGCATTTTCGACTACAATCTGACCTATAAGAAAGGCGCGATAGTCGTTCATATGCTGCGCTACCTGCTCAACGACGACACCAAGTTTTTCCGGGCCCTGCGCACCTACCAGAGCACGTACAGCGGCCGCACGGCCCGCACCCGCGACCTGCAGGCTGTTTTTGAAGCCGAAGCAGGCCGCTCCCTGCAGTACTTCTTCGACCAATGGTACCGCGGCGAGGGCTACCCCACATTCTCGGTTTACTGGAATCAGGTAGGCCAGAACTTCTACCTGCGCAACACCGAAACGGTATCGGTGGCCGGCATAACGCCCTTTTTCGATACCGACGTTGATTACACGCTGTTCTTTACTGATGGTACTTCGCAGGTGTTGCGTCTGCGTCAGTCTCAGTTGGTTTCCAACTTCACCGTACCTATCACCAAAACGGTAGCTTTGGTAGAGGTAGATGCCAACAACTGGCTGCTGAAAGGCGACGGTATCACCTCGCGTGACTTCACGCTGATACTGGGCACCGAGGCGGCGGCCCGCACTGCTCGGTTCACCGTGTACCCAAACCCCTGCCGCGAAACGCTCCGGCTCCAGGACCTGACTGCCCGCGCCACTGCGGAAGTTACCGATGCTACCGGCCGCGTGCTGTTGCGCCAGCAGGTAGACCCGCTCCATGCTCAGCTCGATACCAAAGTGCTGGCTGCGGGCCTATACCACATGCGTCTCACTTTCGCCAACGGCAAAGTGGCACTGGCCCGCTTCGTGCGGGAGTAGCCGTCGATACGCTACAGAACCAACAAGCCCTTGCTGCCACGATGGTAGCAAGGGCTTGCTGTATAACAGGGGGCTACACAGAGTCCAGTAAAGCTGGTAAACTATCCTTTGGCGTACTGCTTGATGCGGGCCTGTACTTCCTTTGGAGCGGGTGGCAGGTCCAGTACTGCCGCCATCAACTCGTCAAAGGAGTGTGGCGCCGTAAAGATGGAATCCTGAAAGGGGTTGCTGAAAAAGCGGATGAACCCCGGCTGACCGTTTACCTGCACCAGGTCTACCACCACATTGCCATAGCGCTGGTTGCAACGGCCGGTGGCGGTACAGTCGTTGGGCCGGGGCTTCAGAAAATGCTTCTCTATGGTTTCGGTATACTGCTCGTGGTGCAGCGTGCGCTGGTCCGAAGTCGAGACGTTATAACCCAGCGCCAGCACACGGTCGCGCAGCAGGTCGAAGAAGTGGCGGAAATTCCCTGGACCAATACTGGGGTCGTAGAGCAGTACCGCTCCCTGGCGGCCGGGCTCATTCAGGAGCTGCACCCGCAGGCCATGCCCCTGAATACCGGCTTTGCAAAAATGATAGGCCTTGAAGTAAGGCCCGGCCCAGTTCAGATACACCTGTTGCGCTATCCAGCGGGCATGCAGCCGCTCTTGCGCAGGCGTGCGGTGCAGTGGCTTCCACTCAGTTGGCTGAGTAGCAGCGCCGGAGGAAAAGAGCCGTTTAAAGAGTTGTAACAAGGTGAACCGGGTATATCATGAAGAACACCACCCCAGGCAAATGGTTTTTTCAGTGGGGGCAGGGCGAAATTTTTTTGACCCCCTCGGGAAGGCAAGAAAAAAGGCAAGCACTGGAAGGTGCCTGCCTTGCAAAGAAAAAACAGTGCCGGTTTCTACTTCACGCGCTGCCAGTAGTGCGCCCGCCCAAAAAGAGAGAACCCAATGTATCCTTTCACTTCCAGCCGGTCTTTCCCGGCGGCGGCGAGGTAGCAGGAGTAGGTGCGGCCATTGTCGGGGTCGTAGAGTGAGCCGTCTTCCCATCGGTCATTCTCGGCATTGTAGCGCAGGTTCTGCAGCACGGTCATGTTGTGCAACGGCTGGCTGCGTTTGCTCTGGTCGGGGTGGTGTTCGTCGAGGCGGGGTTTGCCGTTGGCATCAGTAGGAGTGCGCAGCCACACCAGCCGTCCGCACAGCTGCTCCCCACAGCGGTAAAGCTCAATATGGGAGTCACCGGAATCATCGGCCCAGACGCCCAGCGGCACCGGGGTTTGGGCGGGCGCTGGTACCAGCGCCCGCAACCATAGCAATAAACTCAGTAATAAGGATTTCAAAGCGTTGAAAAGCTGGTTTGAGAGGGAATGATGAGGTGCAGCGCATGGGCCACAACAACTCTATGGCAGCAAAAAGCGACGCCCCCGCACGTGCGGAAGCGTCGCCAAGTATACGCCTGAAAAGTGAATCGGGCTTATTTGACCCGGGTCCAGGTCTGCGATTTGCCAATCATGGAGAAGCCGATGTAGCCTTTTACTTCCATGGTGTTGGCGTTGATCATCTTCATGTAGCAGGAGTAGGTTTTGCCGCTTTCGGGGTCGTAGATCTTGCCATCATCCCACTTGTTGCTATCATCATATTCGAAGCCCTGCATGAACACCAGGCCCAGACGTGGACGGTTGCGCAGCTTGGGGTCGGGATTCTGGGAGTCGGTTTTGGGTTTGCCGGTAGCCGGGTCGTTGGGCACGGTCAGGGTCACGATTTTGCCACACAGCTTGTTGCCGCATTTGTAGATTTCGAACGTGGCTTTCTTTTCTTCGTTCTGCCAGGTGCCCAGCGGGGAGAGGGTCTGGGCAGAGGCCAGCCGTACCAAGCCAAGCAGGAAAGCGAGGGAGAGAAACAGGGATTTTTTCATGGTGTGAAGAGAGGGGGGTAAAAAGATGGTGGGAAAAGATAGGAGAAAACTCCTACATGTCAGCAACTCCCGGCAAATAGCTGCTACCTGCCCGGATTGCAAGTTTGAGGCCAGTGCTGCGTTTATCCGTAAAAGAAAAATTAAAACGGCTGAGGATCAGGTTTATGACCAGTAAAGCGGCTTGCAGTGCTAAAAAAAGCCCTTTTTATTTTGAACCATCCCGCAGGCTTTTAACTTTACCAACCGTAGTGAGTGCTACAGCCCCGCCCAAGGAGCCCTAAGGTATTGGGAGACGCGGCCGGGGTTATGTCGAACGTAAAGAAAGGAGGTACAAAATGTCTAGTAGTCCCAAACAAATCCTGCCAAGCCTGTCGAATGTAGTCCGCTTCACCGCCGGACGCGCTTAACAAAAGGTTTCGCGCGGAACCTGCTTCCATTTTAGCATTTCCCGCATTACGGCAAGGTCTTACCTATATAAGGAGATGACGGGCCTGTACCCCAGACTCGTCGCTTGGTAAGATTTGAAGGATTAGATGCCCGGCCCGCCCAGCAGCCTCAATCAGGAGGACATGCATAGGCGGCCGGGCATCGCTCTTTTATAGCTCCGGCACAACTAGGCAAAAGGGCCGTTTTTCGGCTATAGTACCCGGCGCACCTGCATAAAGCGCCGCTCGTAGTCGGTGCCTTCTACCTGGCTGATCTTGACTCCGGATTCACGTCGGGCGGAGGAAGAGTGAATAAAGCGCAGCGGCTCACCGGGAGCCGACACCACAATGCCGGCATGGCCGGGCGTGCTGGACGTGGCGGCCGTACCTGTAAATACCACAATATCGCCGCGGCGGGCTTGTGCACGAGCCACCGGGCGGCCGACCTCAATCAGGAGGGCCGTGGAGTGGGGCACCGGCAGATTGAAATTTCTGAATACGTACTGCACGAAACCCGAGCAGTCGAAGCCGGTGGCGGGAGTGTTGCCGGCGTAGCAGTAGTTGGTGCCTAGCTGGCGCATCGCGAAGCTGACGATACTATCGGCTTTTGGGGGAGTGCGGTTGCTGGTGACCCAGGCCGTACGCTGCACGGGCAGCGGCTCCTCAGCAGGAGCAGCAGCACGCTCCACCGGGCGGCTAGGCCACAAAAACACGCCCAAAAGCAGAGCAACCAGCGCACTAAAGGCTATCCAAACGAAGCGCATAGGGTAACGCGGCCCGGAAAGCGGCGGGCTGCTGCCTCCCTAACGGCGGAGCTACGTAGCGGGTTCCGGTCCGGCTGTGGGCGGGCTGGGCACCAGCGGCCAGAGCGGAGACTTTGCCGATAGGCTTGCAGCCCTGCCTGTTTTTCCCCGTTCTTTGCCTTGGCCCGCTGTGGAAGGCACTACGGTGGCACCCGGCGGGCTCCTTACTTCTCACCTAATTCCCCTTTCATGACCCATTCCCGTACCCGCCTGCTTGTGGCGGCGGTGCTGGTGCTGCTGCTGAGCCAGTTCAGTGCGGCACTGGCGGCTCCGGTGCTGCGCTACACGCTGGCCATGCCCGCCCCGCAAACCCACTATTTCGAAGTTGAAACCTCGCTCAGCGGCTTCAGCAAGCAGTATACCGACATGAAAATGCCGGTATGGGCGCCGGGTTCCTATCTGGTGCGGGAGTTTTCGCGGCACGTAGAGGGCTTTGCGGCCCAGGCCGGGAGCGAGGCACTGCGGGTAGAGAAAGTGGCCAAAAACACCTGGCGCGTGTATCATCCTAAAAACAAGGATTTCACGGTGCGCTACCGGGTGTATGCCTACGAGCTGAGCGTGCGCACCAGCTTCCTCGACGCGGCCCACGGCTACGTAAACGGCACCAGCGTATTCATGTACCCCGCTGAAAACCAGGCGCTGCCCAGCACGCTAGAGGTAAAGCCCGCCCCGGGCTGGACGCAGGTGAGCACCAGCTTGAAGCCGGCTGGCGGCCAGTTCACGTTCCGTTCCTCGGGCTACGACGAGCTGGCGGATTCGCCCATTGAAATCGGGACGCACAAGGTACTGAGCTTTGAGGCTGCCGGCACGCCGCACACCATTGCCATGTTCGGGCAAGGCGTGAAGTACGACGAGGCCAAGCTGCTGGCCGACATGAAAAAGGTATGCGAGGAAGCGCACCGCGTGGTGGGCAAAAACCCGCTGGACCGCTACCTGTTCATCATTCACAACATCGACCGGGGCACGGGCGGCCTGGAGCACCTGTTCTCCACCACGCTGTCGGTGTCGCGGAACGCCTACAGCACCGAGGGAAGCTACAAAGGCTTTCTGGGGCTGGTGGCGCACGAGTATTTCCACCTCTGGAACGTGAAGCGCATCCGGCCGGTGGCGCTGGGGCCGTTCAACTACGACCAGGAAAACTACACCCGCATGCTGTGGGTGAGCGAAGGCGGCACCGAGTATTTCTCGAACCTGATTGTGCAGCGGGCCGGCTTTGTAACCCCCGACGGCTATCTGGCCGACCTGAGCAACGGCATTGGGCGGGTAGAAAATACGCCCGGCAACAAGCAGCAGTCGGCCGCTGAGAGCAGCTACGATGCCTGGATCAAGTACTACCGTCCCAACGAAAACTCGGCCAACACCGGCATCAGCTACTACGACAAGGGCGAGCTGATCGGGGCCGTGCTGGATCTGATGGTTATCAACGAAACGAAGGGCCAGAAAAGCCTCGACGACGTGATGCGCACCCTCTACGACGAATATTACACGAAAAAGCAGCGCGGCTTCACCGACGAGGAATACCAGGCCGCCGTGGCGAAAGTGGCCGGCCGCCGCTTCGATGAGTTCTTCCGCCGCCACGTGTACGGCACCGAAACGCTGCCCTACGAAACGGCCTTCGGGTATGCAGGCCTCACGCTGAAAGCTACGCCGGTGGCCGAAGGCGCGGCACTGGGCGCTACGGTAAGCAGCGCCAGCGGCAAGAACGTGGTGACGAACACCGTGCGCGGGGGCAGTGCCTGGCAGGGCGGCCTGAACGTGAACGACGAGATTCTGGCTCTGGATGGCGCCCGCCTCACCGGCGACCTGACGCAGGCGCTGGCCGGCCGGGCCACGGGCTCGGAGGTACAACTGCTGGTTTCGCGCGATGGGCAGGTGCAGGAGCTGCGGTTTCCGCTGCTGGCGGCCACGGCCCAGCGCTACCGCATCGAGCGGGTAGCCAGCCCCACGGCCGCCCAGCAGGCGGTACTGGCTAAGTGGCTGCCGGTGCGGTAAGCCGCCGTTGGTTTTGGCACGCACAACGCCCCGTCCGGATTCCGGGCGGGGCGTTGTGCGTGCTGAGCTTGTGTATTCTTCGGGGCCGCTGTTTGGGCAGCGCCGCCAGCGCGTGCTGGTCGCGTATCCATATCGACAGCGTGTTAGCCGCCTATCATTGCGGGTGGCGGGCGCGGTGGGTTCGCCCGGCTTTGAAAAGGTTGCACCGGAGCCCGTACCAGCAAGCAGCCAACCCTACTGCCGCAAACCCTACTGCTCCCATCCGCGTCTTACCTCATAACTCATCCACCCTCTATTGCATGGAATTGTACAACACCCTGGCTCTGCTCATCGTGGTGGCCGCCGTTTTCGGCTATCTTAACTACCGCTTTCTGAAGCTGCCGGGCGTCATCGGCCTGATGGTTCTGGCCCTTATTTCGTCCTTGGCGGCTATCGGGCTGGGCAAGCTGGGCGTTGGGTGGGTGCTGCAGGCCGGCGAGCTGGTACGCGGCATCGACTTCCACGCCGTGCTCATGGAAGTGATGCTCAGCTTTCTGCTGTTTGCCGGGGCGCTGCACGTGGATGTGGGGGCCCTGGGCCGGCAGGGCGTGGCCATCGGCACCATGGCCACGGTCGGGATTCTGCTGTCCACGTTCCTGATTGGCACGGCCTTCTACTACCTGCTGCCGCTGTTCGGGCAGCCCATCGATTACATCTACTGTCTGCTGTTCGGAGTGCTCATCTCCCCCACCGACCCGATTGCCGTGCTGGGTATCCTTAAGGAAGCCCGCATTGATAAGTCGCTGGAAATCCGCATTGTGGGCGAGTCGCTGTTCAACGATGGTATTGCCGTGGTGGTGTTTATCAGCCTGTTTCAGATTGCCAAATTCGGGGCCGAGCAGGCCACGCCGGCCGTTATCGGCGAACTGTTTCTGGTGGAAGCGGTGGGCGGCATTGCGCTGGGCGCAGTGCTGGGCTACGCGGCCTATTGGGCGCTGCGCACCATCGACAACTACCAAGTAGAAGTGATGATAACGCTGGCCCTCGTGATGGGCGGCACGGCGCTGGCCACCAGCCTACATACCTCGGGGCCGCTGGCCATTGTGGTGGCCGGCCTGATCGTGGGCAGCAAGGGCCGCAGTCTGGGCATGTCGGACATCACCCGCGAGTACCTCGACAAGTTCTGGGAGATTCTGGACGAGATTCTCAACGCGGTGCTGTTCGTGCTCATCGGCCTGGAAATGCTGATTCTCGACATCAGCCGCACCACGCTGCTGGTGGGCCTGGTATCGATTGGGCTGGTGCTGCTGGCCCGTTGGGTGTCGGTGGGCGTGCCGCTGGTACTGCTCAAGCGCTTCTACCCGTTCGACCGCCAGACGCTGCGGATACTGACCTGGGGCGGGCTCCGGGGCGGTATTTCGGTGGCCCTGGCGCTGTCGCTGCCCGAGTCGATGCCCCGCGACCTGCTGGTGGGCGTGACCTATGTGGTGGTCATTTTCAGCATCATCGTGCAGGGGCTCAGCATCGGGCCGCTGGTGAAAAAGCTGGGCCTAAGCACCGCCCCGCCCGCCGACGGCAGCGCTGACAGCGCTGCGCACTAAGCTATAAGGGGCATTGAACCGATTGTTTAGTAGTGAAATGACATGTTTTTGATTTTCATGAATTTAGCTAAGTGAGTTGATGCTGCCGGGTAGAAATAATGACAATCTTGAGCCGTGAGGCAGCCCAAGGCATCCGGGTTGCGTACCAAGGGTAGAGCCGCCGATTCAGGCACTATCGGGTCGGCAGCTCTCCATTTCACTATCCCACTCCCAGTCATGAGTCAACCAGCTAACCCCGAAAACACCAACGCCAAATCCCAGGACTTGGAGCAGAACCGCGAGTACGGTACCGGTGAATTTCTGACCTCCAACCAGGGCCTGCGCGTCAACGACGACCAGAATTCGCTGAAAAGCGGTGAGCGGGGGCCCACGCTGCTGGAAGACTTCCTGCTGCGCGAGAAAATAACCCACTTCGACCACGAGCGGATTCCGGAGCGGGTAGTGCACGCCCGCGGAGTAGCTGCCCACGGCTACTTCGAGGCCTACGACAACGCCAGCCAGTATTCCAAAGCGCATTTCCTGCAGCCGGGCGTGCGCACGCCCATCTTCACCCGCTTCAGTACTGTGGCCGGCTCGCGTGGGTCCACCGACATGGCCCGCGACGTGCGCGGCTTCGCCGTAAAATTCTATACCCAGGAAGGCGTATATGACTTTGTGGGCAATAATATCCCGGTATTCTTCATCCAGGACGCCATCAAGTTCCCGGACCTGGTTCATGCCGTGAAGCCGGAGCCGCACAACGAAATTCCGCAGGCGGCCTCGGCGCACAATACGTTCTGGGACTTCATTTCGGTGACCCCCGAGGCCATGCACATGATCCTCTGGACCATGTCGGACCGGGCTATTCCGCGCAGCCTGCGCACCATGGAAGGCTTCAACATCCATACCTGGCGGCTGATTGATGCCGAGGGTAAGTCGCGCTTCGTGAAGTTTCACTGGAAGCCCAAGCAGGGCATCAAGTCCGTAATGTGGGACGAGGCACTGCAGATTTCGGGCAAAGACCCTGACTTCCACCGCCGCGACCTGTGGGACAACATCGAGCAGGGCAACTTCCCGGAGTGGGAGCTGGGCGTGCAGGTGGTGGAGCAGGAAGACGAGCACAAGTTTGACTTCGACTTGCTGGATGCCACTAAGATCATTCCCGAAGAGCTGGTGCCCGTCACCATCATCGGGAAGATGGTGCTGGACCGCAACCCCGACAACTACTTCGCCGAAACCGAGCAGGTGGCCTTTCACCCCGGTCACGTGGTGCCCGGCATCGACTTCACCAACGACCCGCTGCTGCAGGGCCGCCTGTTTTCGTACACAGACACCCAGCTGACGCGCCTGGGCGGCCCCAACTTCCACGAAATTCCGATTAACCGCTCGGTGGCGCCCATCCACAACAACCAGCGCGACGGCCACATGCGCCAGCAGATGAACGTGGGCAAAACCAGCTACTCGCCCAACCTGCTCAACGACAATACGCCCAAGCAGGCCAAGCAGAGCGAAGGCGGCTTCAGCAGCTACGAGGAGCGCGTGGACGGCAACAAGGTGCGTGCCCGCAGCAAGAGCTTCGTCGACCACTATAGCCAGGCCCGCCTGTTCTGGAACAGCCAGGCCGACTGGGAAAAGGCGCACATCGTAAAAGCGCTGCGCTTCGAGCTGGGCAAAGTGGAAGAGGAATCGGTGCGGAAGCGCATGCTGATTCATCTGGGGCTGGTGGCCGACGAGCTGGCGCAGCGCGTTGCCAAAGGCCTGGGTCTGGAGGTTCCTTCGGCCGAAGGCGTGCAGCTCAACTACATCGTGGGAGCCGATGCCGACGTGGCCGCGCACCAATCGAAGCCCGCTACCGGTAAGGAAGGAAAGTCGGCGGCGCTCAGCATTGAGTTCAGCCCGGTGAATGCCAAAAAGGACATCAAAACCAAGATGGTAGCCGTGCTGGCCGCCGACGGGGCAGATGCCGCCAGCATTTCGGCCCTGAAAAAGGCGCTGGAAGCCGGTGGCGCCACGGCCAAGCTAGTAGCCCCGCACCTGGCCATGCTGAAAGTAAACGGCGGCGAGGCCCTGCGCATCGACTTCAGCCTGCAAACCACTGCCTCGGTGCTGTTTGATGGCGTGTACGTGGCGGGCGGCGAGAAAAGCGTGCAGACGCTCCGGCAGCAGCCCGACGCGGTGCAGTTCATCAACGAGGCCTACCGCCACTGCAAGCCGGTTGGCGCGGCCGCCGAAGGAGAAGCCCTGCTGAAAGCCGCCGCCTATGCTGGTGCCGAAGCCCTGCCCGGCGGCCCCGGCGTGAGCGTGGGCAACAGTCCGAAGCAGTTTATCCAGGACCTGACCACCGGCCGCTTCTGGGAGCGGGAGCTCAGCTCGGAGCCCAAAGTATAGTTTCAGCGCAGATGCGCGGCAAAACGGAATGCGCCCAGAAGGGTGCATTCCGTTTTTTGCGTACAGGCCCTGCCAAGCTGCCCATAACGGTGTACCTTATGCTCGTCAACACGGGCGGCGAAGTCCGGCCCAGGGCGTTGCCGTTTCCTCACCGCTACCCATCGTGCCTGCCTATGCCGCTGCTTCCTGATGCTCCCGCGCCCGGTCTGACTGATGAGGCCGTAGCTGCTTCCCGCGCTGCCCACGGCCGCAACGTACTGACGGCCGCTGCTCATTCCGGGCTGCTGGCTACGTTGCGGGAAGTAGTAACCGAGCCCATGTTTCTGCTGCTGCTGGCGGCCTGTGCCGTGTATAGTGCGCTGGGCGAAGGTGCCGAGGCCATGACGCTGGGCGTGGCGTTGCTGGCGGTGGCGGGCATCTCGGTATACCAGGAAATCCGCAGCGACCGGGCCCTGAGCGCCCTGCGTCAGCTGACGCAGCCGCGCGCCCAGGTGCGCCGCAATGGCGTGGTGGGTCCGGTGCCGGTGGAGGACCTGGTGGTGGGGGATGCCGTGCTGGTGGCCGAAGGCAGCCGCCTTCCCGCCGATGGCACGGTAACAGAACCGAACGACTTCTCGGTGGACGAGGCCATCCTGACGGGGGAGGCCGTGGCGGTGACCAAGGCCGTGGGCGACCCGGTTTTTGCGGGCACCAGCACCGCTTCCGGTAGCGCCTGGCTGACGGTTACGGCCGTGGGTGCGACTACCAAGCTTGGTCGTATCGGGCAGAGTATGGAGGGCATCGTCACCGAAAAAACGCCCCTGCAGCTTCAGGTCAGCCGGTTTGTGCTGCGCATGGCCTGGGTAGGAGCGGGCGCTTTTGCCCTGGTCTGGGGTATCAACTATGCTCACTCCGGCAACTGGGTGACGGCGCTGCTCTTCGGGCTTACGCTGGCCATGTCCATTCTGCCCGAGGAAATTCCGGTAGCATTCAGCAGCTTTATGGCCCTGGGCGCGGCCCGCCTGAGCCGGCTGGGCGTGCTTACCAAGCAACCCCAGACGGTGGAAAGCCTGGGGTCGGCCACCGTCATCTGCGCCGACAAAACCGGTACGCTGACCCAGGAGAGTATGCGCGTGCGCCAACTGTATGACGGAGCCGCTGCCCGCCTGGTGCCGGTGCCCGGCCCGCTCGCGCCCACTGCTGCCTCGGTACTGGCCTACGCCCGCTGGGCCAGCGAAACCGAGCCCTTTGATGCCATGGAGAAGGCCATTGTGGACGCCTATGCCACCGCCGATCCGGCCGGTGCCGCCAGCCCCGCGCCCATGCTGCACGAGTACTCGCTGGGCGGCACCCCGCCCATGATGACGCATGTGCGCCAGGTAAACGGCGCAACGCTGGTAGCCGGCAAAGGCGCCGTAGAGCATATACTGGCCGTGTGCCGCCCGCTCCCGGCCGTAGCGGCCGAAATCCGGCGGGTGGCGCAGGAGCTGTCGGGGCAGGGCTACCGGGTGCTGGGCGTGGCCCGGGCGGCGGCGGCCGGTGCCGGATTTCCGGCCGAGCAGGACGATTTTGCCTGGGAGTTTCTGGGGCTGGTGGCCCTCGAAAACCCGCCCAAGGCCAACGCGGCGGCCGTGATTCAGGATTTCCTCGCCGCCGGTATCAAAGTGAAGATGATAACCGGCGACTTTCCCGAAACGGCCCAGGCCATTGCGCGCCAGGTGGGGCTGCCGGGCGCCGATACGCTGCTGACCGGGCAGCAGGTGATGGCGCTGTCCGAAGCGGCTTTGCAGCAGCAGGCACCCGGCACGGCGGTTTTTGCCCGTATGTTTCCGGAGGCCAAGCTGAAAGTAGTGGAAGCCCTCAAAGCCACCGGCGAAGTGGTAGCCATGACCGGCGACGGGGTCAACGACGGGCCCGCCCTCAAGGCGGCCCACATTGGGGTGGCCATGGGCCGGCGGGGCACCGAAGTGGCCCGGCGGGCGGCTTCGCTGGTGCTGGTTGAGGATGACCTGGCCGGCATGGTGACGGCCATTGCCCAGGGCCGGCGCATCTACCAGAACTTCAAGAAGGCAGTGTTCTACGTCGTTTCCATTCATATCCCGATTGTGCTGACCGTGGCCGTGCCGCTGCTGGCCGGCTGGCCGCTGGCGAATCTGTTTGCGCCCGTGCACATCATCTTTCTGGAGCTGGTGATGGGCCCGACCTGCTCCATTGCCTTCGAAAACGAGCCGGCCGAAGCCGGCCAGATGCGCCAGCCGCCGCGCCCGCTCACGGCCACCTTTCTGGGCCGCGCCGAGCTGGGCCGCAGTCTGGTGCAGGGGCTGGGTATTGCGGCGGCGGTGCTGGGCGTGTACTACGTTGCGATGCGGCAGGGGGCGCCCGTGCCGGTGGTGCGTACGCTCACGTTTGCCACGCTGGTGTTCAGCAACCTGTTTCTGACGCTGGTCAACCGCTCGTTTACACAGTCCGTCTTCCAGACGCTACGCGTGCCCAACCGCATTCTGTGGCTGATGCTGGGCCTGACGCTGGCCCTGCTTTTGACGACGCTGCTTTTGCCGGCGGCGCAGCGGCTGTTTGGTTTCGCGCCGGTGCCGCTGGCCGCGCTGGGCTGGTGCGCGCTGGCCGCGCTGGTGGGGGCTGGCTGGATAGAAGGGTACAAAGCCCTGCGGCGGACTGCCGGATGACCGGCGGGGGGGCTGTCAGCTCTTCCCACGCCTGCCATGACGCTCCTGTTTCTGTGTTTAACCTGTTATCGGAAGAGCTGCCGTAGGGGGCAGGGCATGAGACGGTGCGCTGCGTGCAGCAGCAGAAATAGTGGTGAGACGCCCGGAATGCCACTCGCCTTCGCAGTCTCCCCGACGAGATGACGCACACAGCTTCGGAAGGAGATACAGCCTGCTCGTAGGCGTACTCTATCCGCTCGTAGGCGTGCCATGAGAGGACATAGGCATCAAGTGTCTGCTCGTAGGTGTAAAGTGCCTGCTCGTAAGCGTGCGGTGCCTGCTCGTAAGCGTGCGGTGTCTGCACGTAGGCATCAACTGTGTACTCGTAGGCGTGAACTACCTGCTCGTAAGCGTGAACTACCTGCTCGTATGGGAAAAGCGGCTGTTGCTACGCGAAAGAAGGCGCGGGGTGGGCGTGGCGGTGGTAGGCGTGGCGAGCCAGCGCCTCCTGGTAGGGAGCAGAAGCGTGCGGCTGAAGTGGGGGCCGGCCGGCGTCCCGGCTGAGGGCCGCGCCGCGCGCAGGGCAGGCGGCGGCCGGGGGGCGGAAATAAAGCCAGCCGGGCAGGAGCGGGAGAGATACAGGCAATGGGGGAGGCCAGTATCTTGTGGGTTTTCCATCTTCTACCTTATTTCTTTTATTACATGAACAAGCAGGATTTTTCCATTCTGGAAAGCGGGCAGCGCGTGGGGCTGGCCGTGGAGGCGTATCGGGCGGAAATCGATGATTTCGGACCCTTGCAGGAAGCCAATGCCAGCCGGGAGGCGCTGGTGAAGGCCATTGAGGAGAAAGCCGGGACGCAGCAGACGATGACCACCGATGCCACCACGGCCAAGGACGCGGCCCGGGAGGCCATGGCGCGGGCCACGGAGGTGCTGTCGGCGCGGGCGGTAGCGTATGCGCTGGCGGCGGGGCGTCTGGATCTGAAGCAGGCCTTTACGCTCACGTACTCGGACGTGCGCAACGGCGAGGCGGCCGAGGACGTGGACCACGTGCGGGAGCTGGTGCGGCGGGTGAGCGAGCTGCCGGCCGACGTGCGCAAGAACTACCGGCTGACGCCGGCCGTGATGCAGGCGCCGGCCGACGCGGCCGACGCGTTTGAGGCGGCGAGCGACGTGCAGACGGAGGCCAAAGCCGCCCCGCGCCTGGCTACGCTGGCGCTGCCGGAGCTGCTGCGTCCCGGTTGAGTGGGGCGCTGCTGCTGATGCAGACGCTGCTGCGGGGCCAGCGCAACGACCCCGACCCGCGCTGGGGCGAGCTGTACGCCGCGTTTGAGCAGGCCAACAAGCGCCGCAAAGTGGCGGGGCAGCGGCGGGTAGCGGACGGACACGAAGCCGCGCATTGTGCGGACGCTGCCCGTGCGCCTGCCCGATGGCGCAGCGGCCCGCCTGGCCAACACCAACTACGGCCCCCGCTACACGCTGACGGTGGAAAACCGGGCCGCCAGCGCCCTGCGGCTCTGGATGGCGCAGAAAGACGGGGCGCCCACCAGCCCGGCGCTGTGCCCGGCCGGGCAGGTTACGGAGCTGACCCGTGAGCAGCTCGGGCCGGAAACGGCCCGCTACCTGATGGGGCAGTTTGCGGACGCGGCCGGCGGGGAGGCCACGGTGGTGATTCGGCGGGTGGTGTAGGGAGGATAGGGCAGCTGCATAGAGCGGATGTGACCAGCGGGCGGGACTACCAGGCACGTGTGCTGGCTCAGAACAACCAGCTCCAGGCCACTCAACTCAATCAATTCGTTACATCTTACCGCTGGTAGCTATGCGTTATCCGCTTCTACTACTGCTGCTGTTGCTCTCACTTACGGGCTGCCCGAAGAAAAAAGATCCGTACCCAGAGCTGGTGAAGGTGACGTTTGTGGTGCCGGCACGCATCGAGCCGGGCGGCGACGTGGTAGCGCTGGGCGACACGCTCTGGCTGGACCTGGATGCCCCGGACTCGCTGCTCGACCTGCGCAGCAATACCCGCTACCGGGTGCCGGGGCAAGAGCTGCTGCTGCGTTCGGCCATTGGCTTCTACAAGCTAACCGGCCCTACGCAGGCCCGGCAGGGCTACGCCCGCGGCTTTGCGGTGGTGCCGGATATTGGCCGGCTGGAGCAGGGCAGCGGTACCTCAGTGCTGTTTGAGCCGGTGTATGACGCGGGGCGGCAGCGGCACCGGGCGCGGGTGGGCATGGTGCCGCGCGAGCGGGGCGTGTTTGCGCTGAGCCTGATTACGCTCTTGCCGGAGCCCTACGGCCCGGAGCGGCCGCTGCCCTTCCTGGCCGTGCCGCCGGGCGCCGACGGGCGCCGCCGGGCGGGCACGGCGGGCCATTCTGGACAACTTCTACTACGTGCTCAACGATGGCAACGTGCATTTCGGCTTGCAGCAGCAGCACAGCCAGGTGTACTCCACGCTGCCTGACCCGAGTGAGGGTACTTTATATTACGAGCAGAAGAGCACGTTCACGTTCAGGGTGCAGTAGCGGGCCGGCCCCGCGCGGCACTATACAAAAACGCCCCGCCCGGATTTCGGGCGGGGCGTTTTTGTATAGTGCCGCGCGGGGCCGGCAAGATGGCTCTGCCCAGGTGCCACGGCAGAGAACCTCTACAGCGGCAGGGCTCCCACAGCAGCCGCCACATTCACGCGGCTCCAGCCGAAGCTGCTGCTGCGGGCGGTGCGGTTAGAGCTGGCGGCCACGAGGCGGCTTATGATCTGGGCGCGGGTTTCGGTGGGGTATCTGGAACAGCCTATTCAGACAAAAACCCATCCGAAGCAACGGATGAGTTTTTGTCTGAATAGGTCGGTGGCAGTCTGCCGGCTATTTTTTGTTTCTCATACGGCGCCAGCCGTAGGCAGCCCCGGCGGCCAGCAGCAGCGAGGCGCCGCCATCAATGGGCACGGCGGTGGGTTGTTGCGGCTGCTGTGGCTCGGGTCCGCCGGAGCCGGGGCCCTGGGCCAGCGCGGCGGAAGTAGTGAGAACGAACAGAAAAACGGCGGTAACGGGGATAAGAACCTGTTTCATGACGAGGTGAGTGAGGATACGAAGAAAAGGCGGCCGGCTAGTTGACCACCACCTGCTTGGTGATGGTAGCGGCGCCGGCCTTCACGCGCAGCGTATATACGCCCAGCGGCAGGCCCTGCACGGTTAGAGTAGCCTGAGCACCGGCGGCCGGCAGCGCCAGCGTCAGCTCCCGTACGGGCTGCCCCAGTACATTGTAGAGTACGGCGGTAGCCTGAGTAGCACCGCTAACGGCGGGCACCAGCAGCGTAAAGCTGTTGTGCGTAGGGTTCGGATAGATGCTGACGCTGGCGGCCGTGAAGCTATTATTGGTGGCCAGGGCCCGCAGCGGGCTGAATTGCAGCGAGAAGCGGCCCATAATCAGAGCGGTGTTGCTGGCTGAGAAGCTATAGCTCGGTTGCTGCTGCAGGTTTATCCGCTGTCCGGTCAGGGCGTCGTGCAGATACACGTCGGTCGTGCTCAGGTTCAGCAGCGAAGCGGCCTGCAGCGAATAGGAGCCCGTTGCGGGAACACCAATGCTCAGAGGAACGATGGTGGCAGCCGTAAGCAGGGGCAGGCCATTGACGGCCAGATCGGTGCCGGCGGCTACCGAGGCCAGGTTAAGGCCCGTGGTGTTAGGCAGTTTCACGGCATCATAGTGGTCATCGATGCCGGCAGTAGCGCCGTTCTCGAAGTACACGTAGGCGGGCTCATGCGTGCCCTGCGCCGATACCAGATCCAACTGAACGGCAGGCCGGGTTTCGGTGGTAGTGCGGTTGAAGGTGGCATCTTCGTATGTGTCCGAGCGCCAAGCATCCATGAAACTGAACGAGGCAACGGGCTGGTTCACGCGCAGGAAAAAGCCCTGCATAGAGCCGATCAGGCCATTGGGAAGAGTGCCGAAGCCGTTCTGGTAGAACTGGTAGGTGCCCCGGTACTGGCTGCTGGACTTGTACACGTACACGGCATCAACCACGCCGGCCGGCAGGTTCAGGCGCGCCTTTTTCCAGTCGAGCGGAGCAGCGTAGGGGTTACCCAGCAGCTGCCAGCCCGAGTTGGCTTCGGTGCCCCGCGTGAGTGCGCCAACCGGTACGTTACCCGTGTTGAGCGTGCCCACCAAGTCTATTTTTTCATTTGCAGTGATGTTGACCGTGTAGCCGAGGCCGCGGGTGAGCGGGGTGCTCAGGCTAGCCGGCGAAAAGAAGCCGTAGTCAAAATCCTGGGTGGTAGAGTTGGTACCCACAATGCGGCTCTCGCTGAAGCCGTAGACCGTCGGGAAAGGGACTGTGGTGTTGCCCTGGGTGTTGTAGGCCGGGTTTACTACCGGTGAGAAGCCGCTGGTAGCCAGGTCGGCTACGGTAGTGGTTTGTACCGGCGAGCTGTAGTGGCGGTAGCCCAGGCCGTTGTTCAGGCTCGGATTGATATAGCGCTGCACCGTGGCCGTGCCAAGCACGCTACCGCCGGTGTTCACAACCATAGCCGTGCCGGTGGCATCGGAGAGCAGAGTAAGCAGGCGGCTGTTGGTGGTCAGGTTGCCGCTGGTAAGGCCCAGCAGGCCGTGGATGCTGACGGCGCCGGACTGGGTAGCGCCGGCCGAGTTGGTCAGTGACAGGCCCCAGAACTGGGTGCTGCCCGTGCCGCCAATTGCCTGGGCAGTGGTGCCGCTCAGGTTGACATTGCCCGCGGTAGCACTGATCGTGCCGCTGTTGCTCACATCACCTTTCACGTCGAGGGCACCGCCGTTTTGCGTGAGGCTGGCGCTGGTGCCGATGGTCAGGCTCTTAGCAACGGCGCTGCCGCTGCCAATCACCGGGTAAGGCGAGGTGCCGGTCGGGACTACGGCATCCAGCAGGCTGGTCGGCACACCCGCCGACCAGTTGCTGTTCGTGTACCAGTCGGTGGTGCGGCTGCCCAGCCAGAAGGTTGAGGTCGGAATGGCAACCGGCACGGCGCCCGTACCCGTGTCGATGGTGATGGCACCCTGCCGCGACAGGCCGCGGCCCAGCAGCGAAGCGCCTTCAATCAGATTGATGGCTCCGTCAACGAGTAGTGTGCCGCGCATTACGGAGTTGCGGCCCAAGTCAGTGCGGCCCGTTATCTGCCAGTACACGTTGTTGAGCGAAGCACCGTTGATAACCGATACGGTAGAGCCCTCGCCGGTGGTCAGCGCGCCCGATACGCGCAGAAAGAACATGGCATTCGGGTTGCCCTGGCCGTCCAAAATCAGGCTGCCGGCCAGCGTAGTGGCGGCGCCTACACAGTAGGAGTTGGGCGTCAGAACCTGCGGGTTACTGACCGGCCCGCCGTATACGGCCAGCGGCACCACGCAGGAAATAGTAGACATGTAGCCGAAGGCGGCCTGCACATCGGTGGCAGCCTGGGTAGAGCGGGTATCGGCCACGTGAATCGTGCCGTTTACAACGCCGGGCGGAAAGCCGCTGAAGGCACCGGCATTCGTGCCAATGTCGCCTTGGATGACGGTCGGGCCGACGTTGTCGAAGGCCCCGACTGCGGTAAAGAAAGCAAAGCTTGAAGCTGCTCCCAGCGCCGGCGCAACCTGGGCCATAAGTGCCTTGGGAAGGACTGCCAAAGCAACCGAGGTCAGAAGCAGGAGAAATTGTTTTTTCATAGGAATGTAAGCTTTGTAGCGCGCAAACTATCTGCACGCTACAAAGCTTATCCCTCTGGTTTCTACAATACTTACACAATTGCAGAACATAGTTACACCATTCCCACTTTCCGGAATAATACCCTGATTAACGTTGTGCTGCTTAAAGACGGTAGGCGTCAGGCCCGTTACTTTCTTGAACTGATTGGACAAGTGAGCCACGCTGCTGTAGTTCAGCTCGTACGCTATCTGCGTCAGGCTAAGCTGCCGCTGCAGCAGCAGTTGCTTCACCTGCTCAATCCGGCACTCTATCGTGTACTGCTCAATAGTGCCACCCGTCGCCTCCGAGAAAATGGTAGACAGATAGGAGTAGTCGTAGCACAGCTTGCGGCTGATGTAGGCTGAGTTCTTGGATTTGCGCAGGCCGGCAGCATCGTGCAGCATTTCCCCGATAACCGTTTTGGTTTTCTCGATCAACGACGCCTGCGCACTACCCAGCAACTCCAGGCCCGACTTCATCAGCGCCAGCCGTAGTTGCTGGCGTTGCTCGTCGCGCAGCTTTTCGGTTAATTCTGCTCTGCCTAGCTCCACTATCTTGTACTGCAATCCTAACGCGGTTAACCTTTCACGCACAATCTTTTTGCTATGCTCATCAGTCATATACTTGATATAGATTTTCATTTTCTGATACGCTGATGCCATGTGAATCCGGTACCTGGCTAGGTCCCAAACATCATCAGCCGCACAGTTCTGCCATACGGCGCGTTGTGATAATAAATAATTGCTTTTGGAGGTATGAGAAAAATAAGTACATGAAAATCAGTAATTTCTCAAAATGGATTGTAGCACTGCTTCTTTTCTCATATGGAGAGCAAGCAATACGCTCCCTTTAAGGCCAGCACAACCAAAAAAGTCCTGCCCGGAAATTTCCGGGCAGGACTTTTTACAGGCCATAAGGCCAAGCCGCTACAGCGGTAAGGCTCCCACAGCAGCCGCCACATTCATGCGGCCCCAGCCGAAGCTGCTGCTGCGGGCATTGCGGTTGGAGCTGGCGGCCACGAGGCGGCTCATGATCTGGGCGCGGGTTTCGGTGGGGTATCTGGCCCACACTACGGCCGTCATGCCGGCCATGCTGCTGGTAGCCACGCTGGAGCCGCCCACGGTGCTGGGCGCGTCGCCGGACATGGCCAGCGTGAGGGGCCGCCGGTCTACGCTGGTGCGCTGCATGACCACGGTGAACTCCACGTCGGAGCCCACGTGGCACTCGTCGCAGCGGGTAGTGAGGTTGTCTTTCACGCCCGTCACGGCCACGGCTTCGGGCAGCGAAGCGGGGTAGATAACGCCCACAAGGCCCGCCGACCAGTCGAAGGAAGTGCCAGCGGCGCAGAAGATGAGCTTGCCGCGGCCATAGGCGTAGCGGATGGCATCCAGCATCTGGGAAGAGCTGGTCAGGCGGCCCATGCTCATGCTGATGATGCGTACGTCGGCGCGGTTGCCGGCCAGGATGTAGGCATCCGACACGCCTTTTACTTCGCGGCTGGCGTCCAGGAACACGTCTTCGGCGGCCCGCACCGTAATCAGGTTGGCGTTGTAGGCAATGCCTACGGAAGCGCCGTCGGTGCCGCGCGGGGCGGCGCAGGCGCCGGCCATGCTGGTGCCGTGGCCGCAGCCGTCGTTGGGCGTTTCGGCGTCGCCGTACGGAATGCCGAAAATGCTGTTGCGGGGCATGGTCACGAGGCGCTCAATGGTGCGGCCGGTGCTCTGGCCCTGGTTGAAGGCCGAACCCAGGTTTTCCTGCGCGTCGGAGCAGCCCGAATCGATGATGAGCACCTTCACGCCGCGGCCCGTGCTCTGGTTCCAGGCCGAGCGGATGCCGTGGTACTGGTCGGCCTGGTTCCACGACGACTTGCTGCCGCCGCTGAGCACCGTGTAGTCGGAGCCGGCCACGAGGCCGGCCGTGGCGGTGTTGCTGCCGCAGCCGCTGCTGCTCAGGGCGGCCGCGCCTTTGTGGGCATCAGGGCGGTTGGGCTCGTAGCCCATGGGCTCGGCGTAGCGCACCAGCCCGGAAGCCCGCAATGCCTTGATGGTGCTCAGCTCCCGCACCGTCACGTCGAGCACGGGCAGCACGTTTTCCTCATAGGCCACCAGCTTTTCGGCCGTCAGCTCGGGGTGCGCTTTTTGCTCCTCGGCCAGAATCAGGGCCAGCACCTGGGCACGGGCCTGCTGCCAGGCCGGATTGGTGGCCGCATTATCCGGCAGAGCACCGGTGTGGCCGGCGGGCCGGTAGCCGACCGACAGCACGTAGTCGGAGCGGGTGAGGGCACTCCAGACGACGTGGGCCGTGGCCTGGTTCCAGTCGTATTTGCCGGTTTCGCGCAGGCGGGTCATGATCTGCTCGTCGAGCTGCTGGCTAGTGAGGGACGTGGTCGGGTCGGCTTCCGGTTGGGGCGCAAGCTGCTCATCGTTCTGTTGCTGGCAGCTGGCCAGCAGCACCGCCAGAAGGGCGGCAGAAAGGGTAATGGTACGCATACGGTTGGGGGAGTTTGGGTTGTGGAAAAAGCGCAGAGCTTCAAGGGAATAAAATTCCGGCCCAAATCCAAGTATTCGGCTTGCCTAATTTGTTGGGCCTCAGTGCGTGAAGACCGTTGAAAAGCAAAAAAGCCCTGCTGAGGGTCAGCAGGGCTTTCGGCGAGCCGGCAACGGCCGGTAAAGCACAAAATTTTACAGCACGCGTTTCAGGGCCACGTCGCGCACGGGCGTGATGACGAGTGGTACTTTTTCCACTTTCACGGAGCTGGTATCGAGGCCGAAATACTTGTCTTCGGAAGCAATGAACTGCTTGATGTAGAAGTACGCCTGCATCACCAGCTTCTCCACCCACGGAAACTCGTTTTCGACGGAAAGGAATTTTTCCAGTACCACGAACCGGAAGTCGCCCGTGACGTGCTGCTTGCTCAGCGACTCGTAGCGCGAGGTAATGTCCACTTCCTTGTTGCGCACCAGATCTTCCACCACCTTGCGGAAATACAGGTTGATGCGCTGCTCAACCCGGAAGCCCAGCCGGAACGTGATGCGGAAGGCATCATCGGGTGCCAGCTCGTGCACTTTGTACTCCATCGTGTAGGGCTCATCGGTGGTATCGACGTGCACAAACCAGTAGATGTCGGCGCGCTTGGGGCGCTTCTGGAAGATGGAGTAGATGATTTTCGACTCAATTTCCGAAGCCCGCTCGGCCGAGGTCATGAACACGAGGTGGGTCGCGTACTTTGGCACCGTATCGTCGTCGGAAAGCTCCTTGAGGGCGTCCATGTACGGGTCAATCTTGACGAATTCCGTGAGGCGGCGCTTGATGTAGAAGGCCCGCAGCCACACGTACATCACGCTGACCAGCGTAGCGCCAATGGCCAGCGACACCCAGCCGCCGTGCGGAAACTTGATGAGGTTGGCAATCAGAAAGGACATTTCAATGGCGCCATACACCACTACAAACAGTACAATAGCGGCCAGCGGCACCTTTTTGGAGTATAGCCACATGGTGAGCAGCAGCGTGGTCATGAGCATGGTGAGCGTGATGGCCAGGCCGTAGGCGGCTTCCATATTTTCGGATCGCTGGAAGTACAGCACCACGCCTATGCACCCGAACAGTAGCAGCCGGTTCATGCTGGGCACATAGAGCTGGCCTTTCACGTCGGTAGGGTAGTTCAGCTTCACCTTAGGCCACATGTTCAGGCGAATGGCTTCGGCCACCAGCGTAAACGAGCCCGTAATAAGGGCCTGCGAGGCAATAATGGCCGCAATAGTGGCAATACCGATACCGATAAGCAGAAACCACTCCGGCATCAGCTCATAGAACGGGTTGCGCTTGTTGAGCATTTCACCCTGATGGGCAATCAGCCAGCCGCCCTGGCCCATGTAGTTGAGCACGAGGCAGGACTTTACAAAAATCCAGCTGATACGGATGTTGCCTTTGCCGCAATGGCCCAGGTCAGAGTACAGTGCCTCGGCTCCGGTAGTACACAGAAATACCGCTCCCAATAGCCAGAATCCGCCGGGGTAGTTCACCAGTAAATCGTAGGCGTAGTAGGGGTTGAGGGCCTTCAGAATCTCGGGGTGCATCATGACGCCGTGGACGCCCAGCACCGCCAGCATCGAAAACCAGACGAGCATGATGGGCCCAAAGGCTTTGCCCACAATCTGAGTGCCGAAGCTCTGGAGCAGAAACAGCCCCGCAATAATGCCGATGACAATGGGGACCGTCGGGATGCCCGGATACACGGCCTCCAGCCCCTCAATAGCCGACGACACCGAAATAGGCGGCGTAATGACCCCATCGGCCAGCAACGCCGAGCCGCCGATGATGGCGACAGCCGAGAGCCAGGGTCCTCGCCGACGCACCAGGGCGTAGAGCGAGAAAATACCGCCTTCCCCGTTGTTATCGGCGTTGAGCGTCAGCAGTACATACTTGATGGTGGTCTGGAGCGTAAGGGTCCAGAACACGCAGGAAATGCCGCCATATACCAGCATCGGGGTGATGCGCTCTGGCACGATGGCCTTCATTACGTAGAGCGGCGAGGTCCCGATATCCCCGTAAATGATGCCGAGGGCAATGAGCAAACCGGCCGTAGAAATAGCCGTGTGCGAGTGTTTGGCGTCCATGTGCGGAATGAGAAGGAAGTAGGGGCCGAAAAAGGCGCCCAAAGGTAGGGCCCGGCGCGCAATCATCGCCGGGCGTTTACCAGCCTGCAGAAAGTGGTTGTTTTATTCGGTCGTCGGCGGCTCGGGTGGCCGGGCTGCAGATTCGGCCGCCAACAGCGCCAGGGCCGCAGCTTCGGCCGCTTCATCGTGGCGGCGGCGGATGCGGCGGTTGGTTTCGGCCATCAGCTTCTGCCACTGCGTAGGCTCGCCGGGCAGGGCAAAGTGCACGGTTTCGCGGCCCAGGCGGTGCAGCCGGAGGCGGTTGGTGCCGCGCTGGCCCCACGCCAGCAGCAAGGCGCCCACCGTGATGCCCAGCGCGGCCGGCATCAGGCGCACCCAGTTTTGCAGCAGACCCAGCAGAAAGCCAGCCAGCGTGAAGCCACCCAGCAGAAACCACAGCAGCCAGCGTACACGCTGCACTTCCACGGCCTCCAGCTCCAGCATCGCAAACCGCTGCCCGTTCACCTGCAGTGCCTCCTCAGTCAGCACTATGCGGCCATCTTCGCTGCTGAGCGTAGGCAGCGGTGGGCGCGGCGGCAGCGCCGTAGCCGGCGCTTCGGCGGGCGGTAGATGCTCTTCGGGTAACAATTGGTCAGACACGGCAGGGGCAGAAGAAGCCCGCCCGGCCGCTGTGCTGCTGCGTACCCAATGCGGGGCAGCAACAACCGTAGCAGCCGGGCGGACGACCGGGTTTCCTCAGTTATTTACTTTCAGCAACTCCACGTCGAAGATGAGCGCCGAGTCGGGGCCGATGTCGCGGCCGGCACCACGCTTGCCGTAGGCCAGGTTTGAGGGGATATAGAGGCGCCATTTCGAACCTTCGGGCATCAGCTGCAGGGCTTCTGTCCAGCCGGCAATTACCTGGTTTACACCGAACGTAGCGGGCTGGCCGCGCTGGTAGGAGCTGTCGAACACATTGCCGTTGAGGAGCGTGCCGTGGTAGTGCGTGGTTACCTGCGAAGTGGGGCCGGGCTTCTTGCCCGAGCCTTCGGTCAGGACTTCGTACTGCAGGCCGCTGGGCAGCGTCGTGATGCCGGGCTTGTTCTTGTTTTCGCTCAGGAAAGCTTCGCCTTCTTCTTTGTTGTTGTTCATGGCATTAGGGTCTTGAGTGTCGTCTTCGTCTTCAGGGCCGCCCATCTGCTGCTGAAGCTGCATCATGGCTTCCTGCACCTGCTCCTGGCTCAGGCGGCTGGGCTCCCCGCTGATACCTTCCTTCATGCTGGCCGCCAGGATGTCCACATCCAGGTCGAGGCCCTGCTGGGCGAAGTTGCGGGCCAGGTCGCGGCCGATAATGTAGCTGATCTGCTCTTTCAGGCCAGTTAAGTTCATAATACACTGTGTTGTGCTGCGCTTCCGGGAGGCTGTAGCTGAGGGCCGGCTCCGGCAAGGTAGCGGGTGAGAGAGGTATCCGGCTGCCCACCGCGGGCCGCCGAACTGTGAAGTACCGAAAACAGCCGGGAATAGATGTGGTTTTTTCAGTTTTGGTTTATAACCCCCTGATTTTGAATCCGGGTTTGTTCGGGGCTAAACAAAAGGAACCCTGCCGCAGGGCAGGGTTCCGGATAAACAGCCGGTAAACCGGTGTTTAGAAATGCAGCTCTTCGCCGTCGTGCAGGTCGAAGTAAAGGCTCAAATCCAGAACCTGAGCCGCCAGGTAACTTAAAGAACCCAGTCCACCCAGGACCAGCAGCGAAGAGAAAGCAGCAGTGGTCTTTTTCATGGAAAAATGTGTATGTATTGGTAAATCAGTTTGTTGACTGCAAAGGTAATACGTCAAATCCGATAAATTGTTATGCAAGCATCATTTATTTCCGGTCCAAAGCCCCGGAGAAAATAGGGGGGCTGGGCCGGAAAGTAGCGCTGCTGCCGGGGCAGCGTACAAAACCTTTAGGTGAAGCTTTGAGGGCAGCCGGTAGGTGGTATAGTGTTTGCCCAGGCTGGACAACCACTTTTTACCTTCTGCCTGCTATGAAAAGATTCTTACTCGCCGCCCTGCTGACGGGCAGCGCCCTCACCGCCCAGGCACAGCAGCCCGCCGCCACCGCAGCGCCCGCCCGCACCGAAGAATACTGCCAGCTGAATGCCCAGCAGAAGCTGAACGGCAAAATTACCATCTCCGTCGACTACGGCCAGCAGCAGAAGTTCTTCTCCCGCAACCTGTTCCGGGATGCTGAAGGCCGGCCGGTGGAGTTCAACTCCGTAATTGATGCCCTGAACTGGCTTAACAGCCAGGGCTGGGAGTTTCTGAATGCCTACGTGCAGGTAGAAGACGGCAGCAGCGTATCACACTACGTGATGCGGCGGCGGATACCCTCCTGAACCAGCCAACCCAGCCGCCCCATTTAGCGCCTTGGAAACACCTTGTTCAGGAAACTTACCGTGTACTCCAGCGTGGGCTGAAACCAGGGGTTGAACAGCGGAAATGGGTGAGGGGCCTCCGGGAAGCTGTGCACTTCGGTGTAGATGCCTAGCGCAGTAAGTTGGCGCATCATATCGTCGCGGCCGGCGTGCATACGGTCTACGCCGCTGTTGATGAACAGCATCGGCGGCGTACTGGCCCCCGCGTGGCTCAGAGCGGAAGCCTGCTGCCACAGGTCGGGGCGGGTGAGCTTGTTGCTGCCGAACCAGTAGGTAGCCGCCGAAGTGCTTTTGCTGTCGTTGCCCTCGCCCGACTCAGGATGAAGGAACGCCAGAATACCATCTACGTCCACAATAGCCTGCACAGCGCTGGAGTGGGTGCGGTGGCAGCTGCCGGCCTCAAACAGCAAATTGCCGTTGGTGCTGCCGACAAGGGCTGCCAGCTGCCCGCCGGCCGAAAAACCCCAGACCGCCACGCGGGTAGTGTCGATGGCGTAGGTCCGGGCATTGGCGCGCAGCCAGCGAATGGCGGCTTTCAGATCCTGCACGGCGGCTGGGTAAGTTGCTTCCGTAGAAAGCCGGTACTCGGCCGTGACGGCTACAAAGCCACGCCCGGCCAACTGCTGCGCCAGCGGCACATGCTGGCTTCGGTCGCCGGAGCGCCAGCCGCCCCCGTGGATGAGCAGCACGGCCGGAAACTGCTGCCGGCGTTTGGCTTTCGGGTAGAACACATCCAGCTGCAGGGCGCGGCTGCCCTGCAGGCAATACGTGAGGTTGGTTTGGGCCCGGACTCCGCGTGGTACCAGCGGCCGCGCAATACTGATATCAGGATGCTGCTTCTTAGCCTTAACGTAAGCGCTGTGTACCGTGAAGGAAGTGTCGCGGGGTGAGGCAAGCTGCTGGGCCAGTGCCCCAGTGGGCAAGCAGGGCAGCAGCAAGCCGATGCTTAGGCGGCGCAGCAGCCGGGTAACAACTAGCAGAGGAGAGACAGGCATCGGAATATCAGAGAGTGAATAGAACGAGTCTCTAAGCTACGAGCCCTGGCTCATTCCCGAGCTTCGGCTACTTCCACGCGGCGGTTGCGGGCGTCGGGTGAGGAGTATAGAGGGCGTGAGTCGCCGTAGCCGATAGTGCTGATGCGGACGGCTTCAATGCCGGCCTTCACCAGGTACGTCTTCACGGCTTCGGCCCGCTGCTCCGACAACACCTGGTTTTTCTGAGGTTCCCCAATCTTGTCGGTGTGGCCGGCTATGCGCAGCCTGAGCGTAGGGCGGGACTTCAGTTCCGCGGCCAGCCGCTCCAAGGCAGGCAGGCCTTCCGGGAGCAACTCAGCGGTTCCCAGCCGAAACAGTACCGTGGGCAGCACAACCGGCGAGGCTGCTACCAGGGGCGTTGGTACCCGGCGGGCAGTATCCTGCCGGGCACTCGTGTCGGGCCGGATGGCGGCCGGGAGTGCGGGCTTTGGCGGCGCACTGGTCACCTGAATGGTGATGGGAACGGCCGTGCTCTGGCGGGTAGGGTAGTAGCCCTGCGTGAGGTAGAAAGTGGTGGTCTTGCTGAGCCGGGTGCGGTAGGTGTTGCCGGTTGCTACGGGCTGTTTCAGGGCGGCATCGGCGTACCAGAGCACGTTGCGGCCCGATACGCGGATGGTGCTTTCGGTGTTGGCCGCCACCGTAGCCGCCGACTTCAGCTTCACGCGGTACAACGTAAACGTACCCACGTCGCAGTTGCCGGTGGGCTGGTAGGTGGCCCGGCCGGTCAGCTTCTCCTGGGTTGGGTCGTAGGTGAATGTGATGGAGCCTTCACACCAATAGGTGAAGGGCGTGGCGCCGGTTTCGTGGAGCTTGCGCACGTGCTCCAGCCGCATTCCGGTAGCGGTGCGGGTGCCCTGCATCTGAAACGTAACCGTCATATTCTGCTGCCCGCCCTGTTCCTGGTACAGCACCCCAAACAGCGTAGTGCCGTTGCTTTTCTGCAGCCGCATCACGGCCGGCCACACTTCCCCCGGTTCGCCGGTATCGGTTTCCACGCCCTGCCATACGCCCGACAAGGACTGCGCCGACGTGGTGAACGACGCCAGCAGCGCCACCAGAATCAACCAGAACCGAGGTTTCATGCCACGAAATAAAACGGATTTGCCGGAAAAAGTCGGGGCGGGCGAGTGGAAGGTTGCAGCGCCTGGGTGTGCGGCTCATTGCTGCCAGCATAAGTTGCTTAGGGCCCGGACCGTGCGGCTTATAGGAGCTTCTGCTGCTAGTAGTCGTATGTGGCCCGGTGCTGGATGCGCTTTTCCCAACGCTTGCGCTTGGGCGCGATGCTGCCTCGCAGGTACTTTTCCATCACCAGCACGGCGCAGGGGGCCGCGGCGGTAGCGCCGAAGCCGGCGTTTTCGAGGTACACGGCCACGGCTATTCTGGGGTTGTTGGCGGGCGCGAAGCCAACGAAAGCGGCGTGGTCGTCGCCTTCGTCGTTTTCCACGGTGCCGGTTTTGCCGGCCACCGTAATGCCGATGTTGGAGAGGCTGGAGGCATCGGCGGTGCCGCCGCGCTGCAGCACGGCTATCATGCCGGGCACCAGCGCCGCAAAATGGACACTGTCGATGAGCGTGCGGCGCTTCTCGGTGAAGCGCGGCAACGGGCCGCCCTGGCCGATACCGCGCACCAGATGGGGCGGATAATACCAGCCGCGGTTGGCAATGATGGCGGCCATGTTGGCCATTTGCAGGCCGGTCAGGTTGATTTCGCCCTGCCCGATGCTGAGGGAATAGATGGAGCGGTAGGTCCAGTTGCGGGTGCGGCGGGCCTTGTCGTAGTAGGCCGGGGTGGGCAGGAAGCCGGGGGCTTCGCGCGGCAGATCCACGCCCAGCACCGAATCGAGCCCGAACGAGCGTACGTAGCGCCGCCACTCGGCCAGGTTGGTGTGGCGGGCCGCCACGGTATCGGCCACCAGACTATCGGGCACGCGGCTGATGAGGTTCTGCATCACCTGATAGAAGTAGGGGTTGCAGCTGTACTTGAGGCCCACGGTGAGGCTATTGGGCCTGGGGTGGTGGTGCACGCAGCTCACCAGGGTCTGGTCGCAGCGGAAGGCGGTGGCGGGGCTGATGGCGCCCAGCTGCAGGGCCACGGCGGCATTCACCAGCTTGAACACCGAGCCGGGCGGGTTAGCCAGCATGGCGGGCCGGTTGAGCAGCGGCATGTTTTCGTGTTCCAGCAGTTCGGCGCGCACCCCGGCCCGGTCGGGGGCGGTGAGGGTGGCCGGGTCGTACACCGGTGCCGATACGTAAGCCAGGATTTCGCCGGTGCGCGGGTCGAGGGCCACGAGGTAGCCCTTGCGGTTGCCGAGCAGCTTTTCGGCGTAGGCCTGCAGCTTCACGTCGAGGGTGAGGTGCAGGTCCTGGCCCTGCTGGAAGGTAGTGTCTTTGGCCCAGGTGCCGTGCTGCTGGCCCTTGGCATCGAGCAGCGGGTGCAGGTAGCCGTGGCGGCCGGTGAGCAGGCCATTGTAGTAGGCCTCCACGCCGCCGTTGCGCAGGCGGTAGAAACGGCCGCGCCGGTAGCGTCTGGCCTGGCCATAGAAGCTCTGCGCCTCCGTGCTCCGGTAGCCCAGCACGGGCGCCCCGGCGGCGGTGGTATATACGCGCTGGTAGCGCCGGGTCAACTGCAGAGTAGGCCAGTCGGCGCTGTCGCGGCGGACGCGCTTTACTTCGGCGGCGGTGAGGCGCAGCCGGACCGGGGAGGCAGGCCGGGCGCCCGGATAGGGCAGGGCTTCGGTGATGCGGCGGCGCACGGTGGTGGAGTCCCAGCCCAGCAGCTTGCCCAGCGCCAGGGTGTCGAGCGGGGCGCGGCGCGGCAACTGCAGCACGTACTGCAGGCGCGTGTCTACCAGCACCGAGTCGTAGCGGTCGAGCACGCGGCCCCGGATGAGCGAGTCGTTCACCACCACGCGCCGCTGGGTGTAGACTTCGCCGGTGGCGGGGTCTTGGGTCGGTACGTTCGTCTGCGGATCAGGGGACGAACAAGCAGTTAGCCCGGCGAGCAGGGTCAGTAGAATGTTTCCCCACTTCGTGAAAGCCGTGCGCATGCCGGCAAAGCTAGGCAATTGCCGGGCTTCGGCAGTGCGACCGTGCGCCTCACCCCCCGGCCCCCTCTCCTAAGGGGGAGGGGGAGCCAGACGTGGTTGCGAGGTGGGATTGGCACACTCCCCGGCGGGTGTTTTGCTTTGGACGGGAGGTGTTTTTAGGTAGTCGGAAGGTGTTTTTGATTTCTTGGGAGGTGTTTCGGGCTGGTCGGGAGGTGTTTTGCTTTGCTCGGAAGGTGTTTTCAATCAGACGGAGAGTGTTTCATCTCGGTCGGATGGTGTTTTGTGTTAGTCGGGACGTGTTTCGTGTTGGTGGGGAGGTGTTTTGCTTTAGTCGGGACGTGTTTCGGGTTAGTCGGAGGGTATGCGGGATGGGTTGGTATTGTTGGGTAATTCGGATATTTTGGATGCGGTAAGCAGGGGCTTATCACGCCGGGCGGAGCGGTTCTGCTATGTATTATAATTGTATGGATAAGGACAGAGAAGACCAGTTAGTGATGTGTGGACAGGTGGTGGAATATCTGACAGAAAATAAAGGCGCGCTGGCGGTTAGTGAGGTGGCGGCCGAGCAGGCCGACGAGGTGACGGCGCACTATACCCAGGTAGGCGGAGCCCGGGCGGGCACCACCAAGCGCACAAAAAATCTGACGGAGGACGCCAAAACAGCCAAAAAGACGCTGCTGGAACTGCTGCCGGCTCTGTTGGGCCCGCTCAGCCGCATTGCCACCCGCCTCCAGGACAACGACCTGCTGGCCTCGGTGACGCTCAGCAGCAAGCAGCTGCGCAAGCTGCGGCCCATGGCCTTCGCGGCGGTGGCAGAGGCGGTGTTGGCCAGCGCCGCCCGCCCCGACGTGGTGCCGGAGCTGGCCAAGCAGGGCCTCACGGCCAAGGTCCTCCAGCCCCTGCGCGACGCGCTGGCGGCCTTCAAAACGGCGCAGCCCGCCACGCGCAAAACCATCAACGAGCGGGTGGTGGCAGGGGCCGCGCTAGAAGAGCTGGTGGATGCTCTGATGGATGAGGTGCGCCAGCTGGACGCCGATATGAAAGCCTTCAAGCTGCTGGACCGGAGCCTGTACAACGGCTACACCCAGGCCCGCAAGCTGGTAACGACGGGCGGGAGAGGTGGGACTTCGGCGGCGTAGGAATTGGGTTTGAATTGGAAAAGGCCCACTCGGGAGAGTGGGCCTTTTTTGTTTTGGGGCGGCAGTACTGGCACGGGTTACGGCTGCGCCTAAACTCGCGCCAGATGAGGAATAGCCGCCTACGAATATAGCCAGTCAGCGCACGTAAATGCAGTAGTTGGTATTTTCTGGGCCGTAGCGCAGAAACAACGTGTCCTGCTGCCGGACGGGGTGGTTGTATTGGTAGAAATCATCCAGCGAAGTAGACAGTACGGATATATCCGATGCTTTACAATTGGCTTTCACGCCTCCAATGTTCAGCTCCAGATACTCGTGGCCGAAAGTGCTAAAATGCGGGTTCCAGGGCTCCTCGGGGCGCACTGAGCTATTGCCCGGGTACACGTGTAAGCGAATGTGTATGTCTGAGTCGAAGTCGTTTTCCGTAGCTTGAAAGCCGATGGAACGAATGTTCTGCAGGCTTCGGTGGTCGTCGTACAGCTCCCAACTTCCATGCACCCGTTGCGGCCCATCGAAGTCATTGAAAGTCTGGTAGTGCAGAACAGTATCTGCTTCATCCGGATACGAAAAGCGGTGCCCGTACTGCGGCCCAAACACCGAATCCGGTATTTCCACTACCACCAGTTGCGGGTTGGTGAGGACCGGGAAAGGCTGCCAGGAGGGGTGGCGGTCGAAAGACGGAATCTGATAGCCAAGCGAAAAGCACAACGCCACCCAACCGGCAGTCCCGGCAACCAGCAGGCACCCGGCCGACTTCGGGTGTAATCTTACCCACCGCAGCAGGGCACGGGCTTGTCGTAGAGTAGCTCGAATCATCAGGCGCGCTTCACCGGTTGTAGCAGGTTGTAGTGCTGCAAGTAAGTAAGTACACTACGAACTATCCAGTGCATGCGACTCCAGATGGCGCGATACTACCGCACCGCCGCCGAAACCCAGAAACCCTCCGTGACTTCGGCCGCAGCAGCTTCGTGGAGTTTTAGGAGGTGGAAGTCGCAGAGTAGGCGAAAAAAGCCGCGCCGCCCGGATGATTCCAGAGGGCGCGGTTTTGGGTTGCGGCAGCGCAGGCACAACCTCCACGTTAAGGTTAGGCACGAGTTACGGCTGCGCCTAAACTCGCGCCAGATGGGGCCAGATGGGGTATAATTCGGTAGCCATGTAGAGACGCATATTTGCGTCTCGTCGTTGAACGATAACGCTTGGGTTCGTTCACGGTAAATAACATCAGCAACGATTGAGACGCAAATATGCGTCTCTACATCCATCGGTGGCGCTCAGCAGAATTGACGCCCGGATTGCTCAGGATGGAGCTACATGGCTTGCATTATTTAAGCGAATGAAACGATGTAGTAGTACATCATATATGCTAAGAAAGCTATTGGCATAGCCGAGAGTAATATCTGTATCCTTGTGGAGAGGCGCTTCTCAATATGAAATGACTTGAGGTGGTTTCGTACTACTACGCCATTGATAAATATGGGTAGGAAGTAAAGTAGAGTAGTAGAAAAATCATTGTTTATGACACACCAGATACAAGCATATGCCGGCCATATGCACATGATAACTGCTGTGGCTATGGCAACTGATTTTCCTGGTTTAGGAAATATTAAAAACAACCAACTGCTTATACCAATATGCAGTATGCTTGCTGCGAAACTGGTAATCGGTATCCATGTAATGCCTGCTGCCACTGCTGACATGGCAGCGAACATAAAATAGACTAATAGTCCTGAAAGTATTGTCAATGCATATGAAGTATCGGTTCGAGTCATAAATGAAGCATTGATATGAAAAAAGGGCACTACCCTGGCAAGGTAGCGCCCTCTTAACTTGATTCTGAAAGAGAAATTACATATTCCGGCGGTACTGCCCGCCCACCTCAAACAGCGCATTCGTAATTTGCCCCAATGAGCAGAACTTCACCGTTTCCATCAGCTCGGCGAAGAGGTTGCCGTTGGCAATGGCGACTTGCTGGAGCTGCTTGAGGCGGGCTTCGGTCTGGTCGGCGTTGCGGGTATGCAGGAGGTTGAGCATCTCAATCTGGTACTGCTTTTCCTCGTCGGTGGCGCGGATAACCTCGGCGGGCACCACCGTGGGCGAGCCTTTGGAGGAGAGGAAGGTGTTCACACCGATGATGGGGTACTCGCCGGTGTGCTTGAGCATCTCGTAGTGCATGCTTTCCTCCTGAATCTTGCCGCGCTGGTACATGGTTTCCATGGCGCCCAGCACGCCGCCGCGCTCCGTGATGCGGTCAAACTCCAGCAGCACGGCCTCTTCCACCAGGTCGGTCAGCTCCTCGATGATGAAGGAGCCCTGGAGCGGGTTTTCGTTTTTGGCTAGGCCCAACTCCCGGTTGATGATGAGCTGGATAGCCATGGCCCGGCGCACCGATTCCTCGGTGGGCGTCGTAATGGCCTCATCGTAGGCGTTGGTGTGTAGGGAGTTGCAGTTGTCGTAGATGGCGTAGAGGGCCTGCAGGGTGGTGCGGATATCGTTGAAGTCGATTTCCTGGGCGTGCAGGCTCCGGCCGCTGGTCTGGATGTGGTACTTGAGCATCTGGCTCCGGGCGTCAGCGCCGTACTTGAGCTTCATGGCCTTGGCCCAGATGCGGCGCGCCACGCGGCCAATCACGGCGTACTCGGGGTCGATGCCGTTGGAGAAGAAGAAGGAGAGGTTGGGCGCGAAGTCGTTCACGCTCATGCCCCGGCTCACGTAGTACTCCACGAAGGTGAAGCCGTTGCTGAGCGTGAGGGCCAGCTGGGTGAGCGGGTTGGCCCCAGCCTCGGCAATATGGTAGCCGGAAATGGACACCGAGTAGAAGTTGCGGACCTTCTCCTTGATGAAGTATTCCTGCACGTCGCCCATCAGGCGCAGGGCGAATTCGGTGCTGAAAATGCAGGTATTTTGGGCCTGGTCTTCCTTCAGGATGTCGGCCTGCACGGTGCCGCGCACCTGGCTCAGCGTGCGTTTCTTGATGGTGTCGTACACGTCGGCGGGCAGGACCTGGTCGCCGGTTACGCCGAGCAGCATGAGGCCCAGGCCGTCGTTGCCGGCGGGCAGCTCGCCCTGGTAGCGGGGCCGGGTCTGGCCTTGGTAAAGGGCGTCGATTTTCTGGTTTACCTCGTCTTCCAGGCCGTTCTTCTTGATGTACAGCTCGCACTGCTGGTCGATGGCGGCGTTCATGAAGAAGGCGGCCAGGGTAGCAGCGGGGCCGTTGATGGTCATCGACACCGAGGTGCTGGGGTTTGCCAGGTTGAAGCCCGAGTAGAGCTTCTTGGCGTCGTCGAGGCAGCAGATGCTCACCCCGGCGTTGCCGATCTTGCCGTAGATGTCGGGCCGGTGGTCGGGGTCTTCGCCGTAGAGCGTTACCGAGTCGAAGGCCGTGGACAGGCGCTTGGCGGGCAGGCCCATGCTCACGTAGTGGAAGCGGCGGTTGGTGCGCTCGGGGCCACCTTCGCCGGCAAACATGCGGGTCGGGTCTTCGCCCTCGCGCTTGAACGGAAACACGCCGGCGGTGTACGGGAATTCGCCGGGCACGTTTTCCTGCAGCTGCCAGCGCAGCAAGTCACCCCAGGCTGTGTAGCGCGGCAGGCTGACTTTGGGAATCTGCTGGTTGGAGAGGCTAGTGGTGTGGGTCTGGATGCGGATTTCCTTGTCGCGCACCTTGAAGACAAACTCCGGGGCCTTATACGAGGCTACCTTTTGCGGCCAGGCCTCCAGGAGTTTCCAGTTCTGCCCGTCCAGCCGAAGCTTGACCTCCTCGAAGGTGCTCTCCAGGCCGGATACGAGGCTTCCTGCTCCGGATCCGTGGCTGCTGCTCCCAGCGCCAGATCCTGCACTGGTGGTGTTTCCGTCGAGGCTTTGGACGGCTCCAATTGCCTGCCGGATTCCGTAAAGTTGCTGAGCGACGTCAGACTGTTTTTGAACCCACTGGTCATATTGGCGGTTGGTTTCGGCTATTTCAGAAAGGTAACGCGTGCGGTGCGGCGGAATGATATAAATCTTCTCCGAGTCCTCGGTCGTGGTTTCGAGGTGTGACGCAAACGGCACCCCGGTCTTGGCTTCTACGGTACTCAGGATGGCGCGGTACAGCCGGTTCATGCCTGGGTCGTTGAACTGCGAGGCAATGGTGCCAAATACCGGCATGTCATCCAGCGGCTTGTCCCAGAGCTGGTGGTTGCGCTGGTACTGCTTGCGCACGTCGCGCAGGGCGTCCAGCGCCCCACGCTTGTCGAACTTGTTGAGAGCAATGACGTCGGCGAAATCGAGCATGTCGATTTTCTCCAGTTGGGTGGCCGCCCCGTACTCGGGCGTCATCACATAGAGGCTGGCGTCGGAGTGCTCGATGATTTCGGTGTCGGACTGGCCGATGCCGGAGGTTTCGAGGATGATCAGGTCGAAGTCGGCGGCCCGCACTACGTCCACGGCATCCTGCACGTACTTGCTCAGGGCCAGGTTGCTCTGGCGCGTGGCCAGGCTGCGCATGTACACCCGCGGCGAATTGATGGAGTTCATCCGGATACGGTCGCCGAGCAGGGCCCCGCCCGTTTTGCGCTTGCTGGGGTCCACGGAAATGATGGCAATGGTCTTGTTGGGGAAGTCCAGCAGAAAGCGGCGCACCAACTCATCCACGAGGCTTGACTTGCCTGCACCACCCGTTCCCGTGATGCCCAGAATAGGAGCTTTCCTGGTTTCGGCCGGGGTAGGGTTGAGGCGCTGGTCGGCACCGCCTTCGGCCGTCTGGAAATCGGCAATCAACTGGCCTTTCACCCGCTCAAACTCCTGCGGGAAGTTTTCGGCGGCCGAAATCAGGCGGCCAATGCTGCGGGCGTCTTTCTCCTTCACGTGGCCGGCCTCCCCATTGAGGTTCTGGCCGGTTGGGAAGTCGGATTTCTGCAGCAGGTCGTTGATCATGCCCTGCAGGCCCATCGCGCGGCCGTTGTCGGGCGAGTAGATACGCTCAATGCCGTAGGCTTCCAGCTCCTCAATTTCGGTGGGCAGAATGACGCCGCCGCCGCCGCCAAAGATTTTTACGTGCCCCGCGCCGCGCTCCTTGAGCAGGTCGTGCATGTACTTGAAGTACTCGTTGTGGCCGCCCTGGTAGGAGGTAATGGCAATGGCCTGGGCGTCTTCCTGAATGGCGCAGTCCACGATTTCCTGCACCGAGCGGTTGTGGCCCAGGTGAATCACTTCGGCGCCGCTGCTCTGGATAATGCGGCGCATGATATTGATAGCGGCGTCGTGCCCATCAAACAGGGCCGCGGCCGTCACGATGCGGATGTGGTTCTGAGGCTTATAGGGAGCTGCAGGAGCTACTGACATAGCAGTGGGAAGTTGGGTGGAAATTGGGGCAGCGAAGGTACGAAAAAAGCCCCGGCAGGGTAGGCCGGGGCTATTGTAGGAACTGAATAGAGGTAACAGTCCGCACGATTTCGGCGCGCACAACCGGGCTGATTTCAGTAAGTGGATATTTCCGAAGCGCGGCGTTTAAGGAATCCATAGTTGCGGCTTTGCTTAACAGAAGTGGAACGACAGTGGCGGCTTTGCTGCCATTGATGACCAAAATCGGGCCTTCGTGCGAGTAGTTATCGAAGTGCTACAGACCCCGAAAGTGCTGATCCACCACGATAGGCCAGTAATCGTACCGCGTCAAAAGCTTCGGCATGTTTTGATATTCTTCAGGCAGTCGTTCGTTGGCGGCCCGGCGTAAGACCACCAGCTTTGCCGGGGTTGGTCTGAAACGCCGCTCCCATTGCTGGTCGGTAAGTTCAGTATCACCAACAGGGAGGAATCCTAGGCAACTGGACAGCAGGGCGAGACCTATGCAAGGAAGATAAAGGAACCGCATAGTTGGGCTTGTAGGGGCAAAGTAAGCATTAGAAAAGGTCTTAAACGCCACTCTTGTCTAAGCGCTAAAGCTCTAGTAGTCCAAGTGTCATAAGCTGCTGCGGAGGCGGCAAGGGCCGCTGCCTATGTGTCAACGGCCCTTGCTCTCGTGACAACGGCTTCTGCCGAGGTGGCAATGGCTGCTGCCCTGGTGACATTGATTGGTGGCGGGGTGGCAACGCCTGCTGCCCTCGTGACAACGGCATCTGTCTTCGTGGCAATGAGCACTGGCGGGGGCAATGGCCCGTGAACTACAATGGCTGCTGGCCGCTTCACACGTGGCGGTAGGGCTACTCCATTTCACTGCAGTTCCACCAGTCGCCCAAGAAAAACCAAGCGAGGCTACCCAAATGTAATGCCGGATGCCAGCACCAGTCGCCAAGCCAGCAGCGCACCGCTCAGCAACAGAAGCAGGCCGGTAGCCAGCCGCGTGCGGCTGGGGCTTTCAATAGTGTCTTCAAACGATTCGTTAGTGCAGGCCATGTAGAGCGGGCCTAGCAACAGCAGCATAGCCACATAACGCAACTGCTCGGTAAGGCTCTGAGTAGGCCAGTGCAGTAGCAGCAGTATCGCGCTGCCCACCAGCCACGGCAGCAATACCGCCGACACCAACAGGCGCCGCCGATTGTGGTACTGCATCATTGTAATAGAGTCGTGGCTCTGCAGAAAAAGTATGGCGGCCAGATAGCCCACTACCATCTGTAGCATAGCAGCCAGCAGCGCCACTATTACATTCAGAGCATTGCCGGCCTTGAAGAGCCAGCTGGGGACAAACCAGGTGCCGCTTTGGGTGAGCGTGTCGGCCGCCAGTGCCCCCAGGGAAAGGTTGCAGGCGTGCAGTACCATCCAGAACAGAAACAGCTTCAGCAGGCCCCGGCGCCGGCGGGCCCATTTCCAGAACAGCCACAGCGCCCCGATGCCCAACCCCAGGCTTACCACCGGCCCAATCCCGTACACGGCCAGCACCGCTGCCTGCCACCATTCCGAGTCGGCCATGCGGAACTGCAGGCGCCCCAACTGCCAGGTGCCCCGGATTCCGAGCTGTGCGGCTGTGGCCACGGTAGCCAGCTGAAAGGCACTCTGCACGGCCAGATAGGCAAGCAGATAGAGCGCCGTGGCATTCACTGCCACGATGGAGGCCTTGCCGGAGTCAGACGAGGGAATGAGGGAGGCGCGGGTAAGGTCTGATTCCATGAGAGCGGGACGGTGGCGGCCGAAAATAGCGACTTGAGCGCACAACTGCCATTGCACCGGAAAAGCCGGTTCAGAACTTACTGCCTAAAAACACAAGCGCCGGCCTGCCCGAGGGCAGGCCGGCGCTTAGGCCGCGAAACCAGCGCATTGCTACGCCGGTATCAGGTTGTGTGGATTGATGACGAATTTCTTCGCTACGCCGCTGTCAAACTCAGCGTAGCCTTTCGGAGCCTGGTCGAGGGTGATGATTTCTACGTTGACGGCTTTGGCAATCTGCACCTTGTCGTACAGAATGGCCTGCATCAGCTGGCGGTTGTAGCTCATCACCGGAGTCTGGCCGGTATGGAAGGAGTGGCTTTTGGCCCAGCCTAACCCAAAGCGGATGGACAGATTGCCGGTTTTAGCCGCTTTTTCCTTGGCACCGGGGTCGTCCGTTACGTAGAGGCCGGGAATGCCAATGGAGCCGCCCGCCCGCGTGATTTCCATAAGCGAGTTGAGCACGGCGGCGGGCACTTCGGTTTTGGCCTGAGTGCCGTGCCCACTGGCCTCGAAGCCTACGCAGTCGATGGCACAGTCAATTTCCGGTACCCCCAGGATGTTGGCAATCTGGTCGGCCAAGTTGGCGTCTTCATTCAGGTCCACGGTTTCGCAGCCGAAGGAGCGGGCGTGCGCCAGCCGGGCTTTGTTCATGTCCCCGACAATGACTACCGCGGCTCCCAGCAGCAGTGCCGACGCGGCGGCTGCCAGTCCTACGGGGCCAGCTCCGGCCACATACACAGTAGTGCCCGGACCTACGCCCGCCTTCACCGCCCCATGAAAGCCGGTCGGAAAAATGTCGCTTAGCATGGTCAGGTCCCGGATTTTCTCCATGGCCTGGTCCTTGTTCGGGAATTTGAGCAGGTTGAAGTCGGCGTAGGGCACCATTACATACTCTGCCTGGCCACCTACCCAGCCCCCCATGTCCACGTAGCCGTAGGCTCCGCCGGCGCGACCCTCGTTCACAGTCAAACAAATGCCGGTCTTCATTTCCTTGCAGGTGCGGCACCGGCCGCAGGCCACATTGAACGGCACCGATACCAGGTCGCCTTTTTTCAGGAACTCTACATCGGCCCCGGTTTCAATTACTTCCCCCGTTATTTCATGGCCCAGCACCAGGCCGGCCGGTGCCGTGGTCCGGCCGCGTACCATGTGCTGGTCGGAGCCGCAGATGTTGGTGGAAACCACCTTCAGAATTACGCCGTGGGTTATTTTTTTGCCCTTGGGGTTTTTCAGCTCCGGGAAGTCAATGCTCTGTACCTCGACCTTGCCCGGCCCCAGGTACACTACGCCTCGGTTGCTCGCCATATACTTAGGATTTAGGGTGAATGAAAATGCCTACGTGCCTCGCCGTCTACCGGCCGGCCAGCGCCTGCACACCGGCTTCGGCCACGGCGTGGTCGTCCTCTACCGTGCTGCCCGATACGCCAATGGCCCCGATAACCTTGCCTTGGGCGTCTTTAATCGGGATGCCGCCGGGGAAGGTGATAAGCCCGCCATTGGAGTGCTCGATGTTGTAGAGCGAGCCGCCGGGCTGCGACAGGCCTCCAATGGCGCCGGTGGGCATATCGAAGAAGCGCGCCGTTTTGGCCTTCTTGATGGAAATGTCCAAGGAACCCAGCCAAGCGTCGTCCATGCGGATGAAGGCCGTGAGGTTGGCACCCGCATCCACTACAGCAATATTCATTTTGACGCCCATCTCAATGGACTTCTGATGCGCGGCCTGCACAGCGGCCTGTGCCTGTTCGAGAGTTATGCTCATGATGAAGTGGGGTTAGAAAGTGGAAACGATGCCTTCAACAACGCGAAACTTAATCTGTTGGCCAATCCAAGCAGCATAGTTGCGACGATATATGCTGCTTTTGCGACGATAGTACAGTTCGCTCTCAGGTATTGCCAATAGCATTAGCCCGCCCGCCAGGCCAGGACTTGGTTTCCGCTATAAAAGGAGGGAAGCAGGGTGCCGCAGTGGGCTGCTACGGTGGCGGAAAAGGCCATACGGCCAGCGGTTGCTGCCGGGCTTAGTTAGCTTTTCCGCCCCTTGTTTCGTACCTTCGCCCTCGGAAAAAACCGCCTCTAGTGAAGAACATCCGCAATTTCTGCATCATTGCTCACATCGACCACGGCAAAAGCACGCTGGCCGACCGTCTGTTGGAATTCACCAGCACCGTGGCCAAGCGCGACATGCAGGCCCAGCTGCTCGACAACATGGACCTGGAGCGGGAGCGGGGCATCACTATCAAGAGCCACGCCATTCAGATGCAGTACCCCTACAAGGGGGAAACCTACACGCTCAACCTGATTGATACGCCCGGCCACGTCGATTTCAGCTACGAAGTATCCCGCTCCATTGCGGCCTGCGAAGGCGCGCTGCTGATTGTGGATTCGTCGCAGGGAATTGAAGCCCAGACGATTTCGAACCTGTACCTGGCCATCGGCTCCGACCTGACCATCATTCCGGTTCTCAACAAAATCGATTTGCCGCACTCCATGCCGGAGGAGGTGTCCGATGAAATTGTGGACCTGATTGGCTGCGACCGGGACGAAATCATCCCGGCTTCGGGCAAGTCCGGTATCGGTATCAAGGAAATCCTGGACGCCATCTGTGAGCGGATTCCGGCCCCGAAAGGCGACCCGGACGCGCCGCTGCAGGCCCTCATCTTCGACTCCGTTTTCAATTCCTACCGGGGCATCGAGGTCCTGTTTCGTATCAAAAACGGTACCATGCGCAAGGGCGACAAGCTCCGCTTCATGGCCACCGGCAAGGAATACGGCGCCGACGAAATCGGTATTCTGGGCCTGAACCAGGAGCCGCGCCCCGAAATGAGTGCCGGCAACGTGGGCTACCTGATTTCGGGTATCAAAGAAGCCCGCGAAGTGAAGGTAGGTGACACCATCACGCACGTAGCCCGGCCCACGACGGAAGCCATTCAGGGCTTTGCGGATGTGAAGCCGATGGTATTTGCCGGTATCTACCCCGTGGATACCACCGAGTACGAAGAGCTGCGTTCCTGCATGGAGAAGCTGCAGCTCAACGATGCCTCCCTCGTGTGGGAGCCCGAAACGTCGGTGGCGCTGGGCTTCGGCTTCCGCTGCGGCTTCCTGGGCATGCTGCACATGGAAATCGTGCAGGAGCGGCTGGAGCGCGAGTTCAACATGACGGTGATTACCACTGTGCCCTCGGTGCAGTTCCACGCTACCGGCACCAAAGACCAACTGCTGACCATCAACGCCCCGAGCGAAATGCCCGAGCCGAATATGATCAAGTACATTGAGGAGCCCTACATCAAGGCCCAGATCATTACGGCGGCTGACTATGTGGGGCCTATCATCACGCTTTGCATGGAGAAGCGTGGCATCATCAAGGGCCAGAGCTACCTGACTTCCGAGCGGGTGGAGCTGTCGTTTGAGCTGCCGCTGTCGGAAATCGTGTTCGACTTCTTCGACAAGCTCAAAACCATCAGCCGCGGCTACGCCTCGCTGGACTACGAGCTGATCGGCTTCCGCGAGTCGGATATGGTGAAGCTGGACATCATGCTCAACGGGGAGAAGGTCGATGCGCTGTCGGCCATCGTGCACCGCTCCAAGAGCTACGAGTGGGGTCGTCGCCTCTGCGAAAAGCTCCGGGAATTACTTCCGCGCCAGCAGTTCGAAATTGCCATCCAGGCCAGCATCGGGCAGAAAATTATTTCGCGCGAAACCGTGAAAGCCCTCCGCAAAAACGTAATTGCCAAGTGCTACGGCGGCGATATCAGCCGCAAGCGCAAGCTGCTTGAGAAGCAGAAGGAAGGCAAGAAGCGGATGCGCCAGGTAGGTTCCGTGGAAATACCTCAGGAGGCCTTCTTGGCCGTTCTGAAAATCGATTAAAGAGTGGAACGCGCCCCGCCGGGGCGCGTTTTTTTGTGCTGCTTTCCAATTTTTCACCTCATACACTTCTTGACACGGCGTGATATGATTATTCATCAAACAAATGCCTGACAAACTCACCAAGAACTGTACGAGCCAGGAACAGCTGGAAAAGATCATCAAAGGGCAGGAGCGCAAGTTCCGGTGGAGAGACGACTGGCCCACAATGGAAGCCGCTCTCCAGGCCGCCGGCACGGCCGCCATTGCCGCCCACGAAAGCAAAAAAACTTCCGACCAAGCTTAAACTTCTGTTTCCTGCATGAGCACTGCCCCCGACGCCACCACCTACCGCCTCATCGACGGCAAGCAAACCGCCGAGGCCATTAAAGAGGAAATTGCTGCCGAAGTGGCCCAGCGCAAAGCTGCCGGCCAGAAGGTGCCTCACTTAGCCGCCATTCTGGTGGGCCACGATGGGGGCTCGGAAACCTACGTGCGCAACAAGGTGCTGGCCTGCGAGCGGGTAGGCTTCGAGAGCACGCTGCTGCGCTACGAGGACACTATCACCGAGGCTGAGCTGCTGGCCAAAGTGGAAGAGCTGAATCAGGATGCCAGCATCGACGGGTTCATTGTGCAGCTGCCGCTGCCGCGCCACATCGACACCAACAAGGTGATAGAGGCGGTGCGGCCGGAGAAGGACGTGGATGGGTTTCACCCCATGAACATCGGGCGGATGGTGGCCGGGCTGCCCGCCCTGCTGCCCGCTACGCCCTCGGGAATCGTGGAGCTGCTGCGCCGCTACGAGTTGCCTACCGACGGGAAGCATTGCGTGGTAATCGGGCGTAGTAACATTGTGGGTACGCCGGTTAGCATTCTACTTGCCAAGAACTTAGAGCCTGGCAACTGCACCGTGACTTTATGCCACTCCCGCACTCAGAATCTGCCTGAAATTACCCGCACCGCCGACATACTGGTGGCGGCTATTGGCCGCCCCGGATTCGTGACGGCGGACATGGTAAAGCCCGGCGCCGTGGTTATTGACGTAGGTACCACCCGCGTAGATGATGCCGCTAAAAAATCGGGCTGGGCCTTACGAGGCGACGTAAATTTCTCTGAAGTTGCGCCCAAGGCATCCTACATCACCCCGGTACCGGGTGGGGTAGGCCCCATGACCATTGCCATGCTGCTCCTGAACACGTTGCGTGCTGCCAAAGGCGAGGTGTATCCGCGCTAGAATCCAATAAAAACCGCCCCGGACTTTTGATTTTCGGGGAGTTGTACTACTTTTAAAGTCGGGCCGACGGCGAAGGAGCTGAATTACGTAAATTCAGAATGCCTGCCGCCAGCCCGGCTTTACTTGTTTCAATACCGTTTTGCTGCACCAACTTCCTCTTGTGTCGGCGGCCTCCGTTTCCTCTGAGGCACCGGCTCCCGCGCTGCCCTTAATGGAGCAGTTCTACACCATTCAGGGTGAGGGCTATAACACGGGCCGCGCAGCCTACTTCGTGCGCCTGGGTGGCTGCGACGTCGGCTGCGTCTGGTGCGACGTGAAAGAGTCCTGGGATGCCGATAAACACCCGCGCGTAGCCATTCCCGACATTGTGGCGTCTGCTACGGCCCATGCCGGCCGCAACGTCGTCATCACTGGCGGTGAGCCGCTCATGTACAATCTGGGGCCCCTCACACAGGCTTTGCACGCGGCCGGTTGCCAGAACTGGATTGAGACTTCCGGGGCGTATCCGCTCAGCGGGGAGTGGGACTGGATCTGTGTGTCGCCGAAGAAATTCAAGGCTCCCTTGCCCGAAACATTGCGGCAGGCGCATGAGCTGAAGATTATTGTATTCAACAAATCGGATTTTGCCTGGGCCGAGGAACACGCGGCGCAGGTAGGGCCCGGCTGCCGGCTGTATCTGCAGCCCGAATGGAGCAAGTCGCTGCAGATGATGCCGCTGATTGTGGAGTATGTGAAAGACAATCCGCGCTGGCAGGTGTCGTTACAGACTCATAAATACCTTGATATTCCGTAGGATTTCGCTCTATGCGCCTAGTACTATCTGCCGTACCACTGTTGGCCTGTGTGTTGCTGTCCCTGAACGGAACTGCTCAAACCACCTTAGCTACGGCTAATACTAAAGCCCGCAGCCTGTGGGAAAAGGCGCAGACGCAGGCTAAGGAGCGTAACTTCGATAAGGCCATCGAGACGCTGACGGTGCTGAACCAGAAGTTTCCTTCGCTGGGCGAGCCACACGTGCTGCGCGGTTCCCTGCTGAAAGCAATGGGTGAAAACCGGGCGGCGTTTGAAGCCTACCGGGACGGACTGGCCAAGCTGCCCGCCGACCCGAACCGGGCTACCGATTACTATACGCTGGGCGAACTGGCCATGAGTTTCGGGGAATACCAAACGGCTTCTGAAAGCTACAAGCGGCTGCTGAAATCAGGAGGCCCCAAAGCCCAGCGCTTTGCCCCGCGGGCGCAGCGGCAGCTGCTCAACTGCGAGTTTGCCCTCAAGGCCATGGCCGCGCCTATCGGGGTGCAGCCGGAGCGGCTGCCGGCTCCGCTCAATACCTTCCGGTTCCAGTATTTCCCGGCTCTCACCGCCGATAACCGGTTTCTACTGTTTACAGGCCGGGCAACATCCGAAAGCGGCGAAGATCTGTTTGTGTCGAAGATGAACAAGGACGGTACCGTTGGCGACCCGGCGTCTATTTCGCCCTTCATCAACACGCCCTATAACGAAGGCGCCGGCACCATCTCCGGCGACGGCAAAACCCTGGTATTCGCCTCCTGCGACCGGCCGAACTCAGTTGGTAACTGCGACCTTTATATCTCGCGCCGTACCGGCAACAGCTGGAGCAAGCCGCAGAACCTGGGCCGCACCGTCAACTCTGTGGAATGGGACTCGCAGCCTACGCTTTCGGCGGACGGACGCACACTGTACTTCACTTCCACGCGCCGGGGCGGGCAGGGGCAGGAAGATATTTACATGACCACCCTGGACAGCAACGGCAACTGGACTCCGGCCCGCAACCTTGGTAAGCCGGTCAACACGCCCGGTAAAGACATGGCGCCCTTCATCCATGCCAGCGGCACCACGCTCTATTACGTCACGGACGGGCTTGTAGGGATGGGCGGCCTAGATGTATACCGGTGCGAAATGCAGAGCGCTACCGCTTGGACTGAGCCACAGAACTTAGGATATCCCCTTAATACACACGAGAATGAAGCCTCGCTCTTCATCTCCTCCGATAACCGCCGGGGCTTTTGTTCCCGCTCCCGTGCCGCTGAGCCCGGCGTTAAGCAGGAGCGCGACAGACCGGTAGAGCTGTTTGGATTTGAAGTGCCGCAACAGGTTCGTTCCCGCGAAACCAGCACCTACACGCAGGGCCGCGTGTTCGATGCTATTACCAAAAAGCCCATTCGGGCGGAGGTGCAGCTCTACGACCTGAATACCGACGAGCTGACACAGTTCGTCACATCGGACTCGGAAGATGGCGACTATACGGTGGTGCTGAACGAGGGCCGGCAGTACGCCATGTATGCCGCCGCCGACAAATACCTGATGAAAAGCCTGAGTTTCGACTACAGTGATAAGCGTACTTTCGACCCGCTGACGCTCGATATCTATCTGGAGCCGGTGCGGGCCGGGCGCAGCATTGTGCTGAACAACCTGTTTTTCGACACCAAGCAATACGACCTGAAACCCAAGTCCCGGACAGAGCTGAACCGGCTGGTAGGCTTTATGAAGCAGTATCCCGACGTGCAGGTTGAAATCAGCGGCCATACCGACGATGTAGGCTCTGATGACGACAACTTGGCGTTGTCGCAGAATCGGGCGAAGTCAGTATACACGTACCTGGTTAGTCAGAAGGTACCGGCCACCCGGCTGCGCTTCAAAGGGTACGGAGAAAATAAGCCGCTCGTCCCGAACGATTCGGACATGCACCGGCAACAGAACCGCCGCATCGAACTGCGGATACTATAGCAGGTAGAGAGGGGAGGAGCAAGGACCAGATGGCCCGGCAACACATGTTGCCGGGCTTTTTTTATTTGGAGTATTTCTTTTTGGTGGAATATTAAGTTGCTGACAATCAGAATAGATGAATGCAGGCGTAAAATGATTTAATTAGAAAAATTATAAAAAATATTTGTTAAGTTAAATTATGTGTTTATATTTGACCATCCAATCAGGATGCTGAAGCTCCTCCCCCATTAAGCTTCTCTCCTGCTGGCACCACATTGACGTCTTCTTTTTCTCACTTCCAATCCTTCCCATTATGAAGAAAGTTCTTCTCCTCGCTGGTCTGGCAATTGCCCTGGTTTCTGCCGCACATGCCAAGTCTGGTGGTGATGCCTCTGCCACCGCTCAGGCCCGGGCTACCGCCCTCACCCGCATTCAGGCTGAGAAAGCCCGCCTCGATGAAGGTCAGTATCTGAAAGTGAAGCAGCTGAACATCCGGATGTTCTCCGAAATGGAAGACCTCAAGACACGCTTCGCCGCCGACTTGGCTATTCTCGACGAGCGGCTGGCAGTTGCGCAGGTTCGCTACGAAATGGAGCTGACTTCTATCATGCGCCCCGCACAGCTGGCTATGTTCCAGAAGTCGCGCAACACCATGACGGCGCTGAGCACCTCCCGCTAGAAGTCTGCCCACACACGAGCCCATAAAAAAGCCTGCCGCGAGCAGGCTTTTTTATGGGCTCGTGTGTGGGCAGCGCAGTCAGGATTATGGCGAATGATAGTGAATCGTATTAGTGTAAATATATTCATAAAATATGCTGACATTATTTAATAATATAGTATATTCATAATAGAAACAATAGAAAGTCGGCAATCCTGAAAATGGAGCCACCACCGGAACCTGCTACTATCTACCCTCTAAAAACTCCCACGTCATGAAACACATTTCCGCTTCTCTGATCTTCCTGCTGGTTCTTGCCGGCAACCTGGTATCTGCCGGACCCGGCGACCAGAACAAGCTGACCATGCGGGCCACGCAACTGACGCGCCAGATGGCACAGAAAACGCCCCTCAACGAAGGGCAATATGTGAAAGTCCGCCAGCTGAATATGCGGCTGCTAGCTGAGGTGCAGGCTGCCCAGGCGCGTTTCGCCAATGACCTGGTTGCCCTCGATAAGGAATTGGCTGAGGTTCAGACGCGCTACGAATGGGATTTGGCCACGATACTCTGGCCGCGCCAAATGATGGCTTACACGCAGGCCAAAGCCGACCTGATGGCGTTCAGCAACCGCTAACACTGAAGCTATAGAAACAGGAAGGCCCGCTCTCAATTGAGAGCGGGCCTTCCTGTTTAGCGGTAGAGCCGATTACTAGTTGCGGTTTTCGATGCTGACATAGTCACGCTCCAACTCGCCGGTGTAAATCTGGCGTGGGCGTCCGATTGGCTCTTTGTTTTCGCGCATCTCTTTCCACTGCGCAATCCAGCCGGGCAGGCGGCCCAGCGCAAACATCACCGTGAACATCTCCGTTGGGATGCCGATAGCACGGTAGATGATGCCGGAGTAGAAGTCGACGTTGGGGTACAGCTTGCGCTCAATGAAATACTGATCCGTGAGGGCAGCCTGCTCCAGTTCCTGCGCGATTTTCAGCAGCGGGTCATCAATACCAAGAGCAGCTAGCACGTCATCGGCGGCTTTCTTGATAATTTTGGCGCGCGGGTCGAAGTTCTTGTAGACACGGTGCCCGAAGCCCATGAGGCGGAACGAGTCGTTTTTGTCTTTGGCTTTGGCAATGAACTTGCTGGTGTCGCCGCCATCTTTCTGAATTTCCTGCAGCATCTCCAGCACTTCCTGGTTGGCGCCGCCATGCAGCGGGCCCCACAGCGCATTGATACCAGCCGATACCGAACCGTAGAGCGACGCATTGGCCGAGCCAACGAGGCGCACAGTAGAAGTAGAGCAGTTCTGCTCGTGGTCGGCGTGCAGGATAAGCAACTTGTTCAGGGCGCTAACAATCCGGGAATCAATTTCATACTTCTCCGTAGGGAAGCTGAACATCATGTACAGGAAGTTAGAGCAGAAGTCGAGGTCATTGCGCGGATAGTTCAGCGGATGACCCATGTTGTTTTTGTACGTCCAGGCCGCAATGGTCGGCATTTTGGCCATCAGGCGAATCACGTTCAGGTCAATTTCCTCCTTGCTTAGGTCCGGCGACACGCTTTCGGGGTAGAAAGCAGTGAGCGAGCAGATCAGGCTGCTCAGGATGGCCATGGGGTGCGCCGCCGACGGGAAACCGTCGAAAATTTTGCGCACGTCTTCGTGCACCAGCGTATGCTTGGTAATCTGGTGGCTGAAGTCTTCGAGTTCTGCCTGGGTGGGCAGCGCACCGTAAATCAGCAGGTAAGCTACTTCCAGGAAGCTAGACTTTTCGGCCAGCTGCTCAATCGGATAGCCCCGATACCGCAGAATGCCTTCTTCGCCGTCCAGGAAGGTGATGGCGCTTTTGGTAGCCCCCGTGTTTTTGTAGCCCGAATCGAGCGTCACGTAACCCGTTTGGTCGCGCAATTTGCCGATATCGAATGCCTTTTCGTGTTCAGTGCCTTCGATGACGGGCAGGGAGTATGACTTCCCGTCGAGGATCAATTCAGCAGACTCTGCCATATGAGAGAATTAGAGGGTGGTTCGGGGGCGAAGCTAAAGAATAACCGGCAAGCCGGAAAGCCTGTGGCTGGTTTGTGTACTGCTACTACAAAACGTCCCCTTGGGTTGTTTGAGAAAGAATGTAGCTACAAAGAAAAGCAGTACGGCAAAATACGCGGCACTCAGACTACGATTTAATGTGCAATTAATTCCGGATTCAGCGAAAATTCGCTCTCAGAGGCTGCAACGGAAGTTATTTGCCAATGCAGAACTGCGTGAAGATGCTGGTGAGCAAATCATCGGACGAAATTTCCCCGGTTATCTCGCCCAGCGCGGCCAGTGCATGGCGCAGGTCGGCGGCCAGCAGTTCGGTGCCCGCCCCGGTGGCCAGCCCGGTCAGCACGGCGTCCAGGGAAAGGGCGGCTGCTTCCAGGCTGCGGGCGTGGCGTAGGTTGGTGACAACGGTGCTGCTGCCAAGCCGGTCGAGCCCTTCGCCGCGTACCCGCTGCAGCAATGCTTCCTGCAACTCGTCGAGGCCATCACCACGGCTGGCGGCAATCAGAACCGTATCCGGCCGCTCCCGGAACGCATCGACTTGCTGGTCGGAGGCGGTATCTAGTTTGTTGCCAACGGCTATGACCGGTATCTGAGCCGGAAGCTTCAGGGCCTGAATCTCTTCTTCAAGCATGGCAGGGGTAGTTATCGTAATATCAAACAGATATACGACCAACGCTGCCTGCTGCACCCGCTTCATTGTGCGCTCCACCCCAATGGACTCTACTACGTCGGTGGTGTCGCGCAGGCCGGCCGTGTCCACGAACCGGAAGCGGATTCCATCTAGGCTGACTTCGTCTTCTATCAGGTCGCGGGTGGTACCGGCAATGGCTGATACGATGGCCCGCTCCTCGTTGAGCAGCGCATTGAGCAGTGTGCTCTTGCCCGCATTCGGGCGGCCGGCAATGACGGTAGTTACGCCGTTCTTGATGACGTTGCCTAACTCAAAAGACCGGAGCAGGCGGCGTACCAGCGCCTGCACTTCCTGCAGCAGCGCTACCAGACCGGTGCGGTCGGCAAACTCTACGTCTTCTTCCCCGAAGTCCAGCTCCAGTTCCAGCAACGCCGCGAACTCTACGAGTCGTCCCCGTAGATCCTTCAACTCGCGCGAGAAGCCGCCCCGCATCTGCTGCATGGCCACTTGGTGGGAAAGCTGCGAGTCAGCGGCAATCAGGTCGGCTACGGCCTCGGCTTGGGCCAAATCGAAGGCGCCATGCAGAAAGGCCCGCTTAGTAAATTCGCCGGCTTCTGCCAGCCGCGCACCACGCCGCGTGAAAAGCAGCAGCAACTCCTGCACGATATAGTCGGAGCCGTGGCAGCTGATTTCTACTACATCCTCGCGGGTGTAGGAATGCGGCCCCCGAAACAAAGACACCACCACCTCATCCAGAATCCGGTCACCGTCGCGGATGGTGCCATAGTGCAGCGTGTGACCAGCTTGGTCGCGCAGGCGTTTGCCGGTAAACGCGGCATCTGTAAGAGAAATGGCTTCGGGTCCAGAAAGGCGCAATACAGCAATAGCGCCCGCGCCGGGTGGCGTAGATAGCGCAATAATGGTATCGGACAGTGCGGGCGGAAATGCGAGGGCCACAGGCAGGAAGCAGAGTTGAAACACAAAGGTACGGAACCCTGCTCCGCAGACTGTTCTTCTGCACCAACCCTGACAGGATAGGAAAACTACAGGCGTATTATAGCTAGCCGGCTACGAAAAGATTACGGCTTGCTTCTGCCGAAAGCATTGTAGTTGTGTTTTTATTAATTCTGATTTCAAGTGAGTTATCAAATTCAATCTTATCCACCACTTCAATATGAGAGCCAAGCTTCAGGCCTGCCTTATCCAAGTACTGCAGAAAGGTAACAGACGTGTTTTTGACGGCCACAACCGGGCCCTGTTCGCCAGGATTTAGGTCGGCGACCAGTCGGTGGCGGGGGCGAAGCATGGCACCATCCTCGGTAGGAATTGGGTCGCCATGCGGGTCGAGGCGCGGGAAACCCAGGAACTCGTCTAGGCGCCGAACCAGCAGCGGAGAGTCGATATGTTCCATCTGCTCGGCTACGTCGTGCACCTCATCCCAATTGAACCCCAGCTTCTGCACCAGAAACACTTCCCACAGGCGGTGCTTGCGGATGGTAAGCAGGGCCAGCTGCCGGCCTTCGGGCGTGAGCGAAACGCCGCGGTAGCGCTGGTAGTGGAGCAGCCCTTTTTCGCTGAGGCGGCGTAGCATATCCGTCACCGATGCCGGGCGTGTCTGCAGCACTTCGGCAATGCTGTTGGTGCTTACCTCCGAGCCTGGAGCAGCCTCGGCAAGCTTATAAACGGCTTTTAGATAATTCTCTTCAGTGAAGCTGGGCATTTCGCAGGGTTAGAAGCCCAAAATTATACATTCTGAGCTACGGATGCGGAATCGGACGGGCGGCCGGGTTTTGCACACAAAAAAGTGGCCGGCAACTGCTGCCGGCCACTTCTAGTTTTTCTTCTTCTGCCAGGCGGAGGCTACCATTTGATCAGGGCTGACGCCCAGGTGAAGCCGGAGCCAAAGGCCGCCAGACACACCAGGTCGCCGCGCTTGATACGGCCTTCCTGTACTGCCTCGCTCAGCGCAATGGGCACGCTGGCCGCAGTTGTATTGCCGTAGCGCTGCACGTTGCTGTACACCTTGTCGTCGCTGAGGCCCATTTTCTGCTGCACATACTGCGTGATGCGCAGATTGGCTTGGTGAGGAATCAGCATGTCTAAGTCCTGAGGCTGATACCCGTTTTGGTCCAGCGCTTCTTTGATAACCTGCGGAAAACGCACAACAGCGTGTTTGAACACGTTCTGGCCGTTCATGATGGGGTACATGTCCAGCTCGTTGGTTACCACGTATTCCACGCGCTTATTGCGGTTTGAGCCCGGCTCCTTCACAATCAGCTCTTCAGCATGCTCGCCCTGCGAGTGAAGGTGCGTGCTCAGGATGCCGTGCCCTTCGCGAGTGCTGGGGCGCAGTATCACGGCGCCCGCACCATCTCCAAAAATGACGGAAACGTTTCGGCCACGGGTACTGATATCGAGGCCGGACGAGTGAATTTCGGAGCCTACCACCAACACAGTATCGTACATACCGGTCTTCACAAACTGGTCGGCCATCGATAGCGCATACACAAAGCCGGAGCACTGGTTGCGCACATCGAATGCCGGAATGGTGGCCTTGATGCCCAACTCGCGCTGCAGCAGTACGCCGGAGCCCGGAAAGAAATAGTCCGGCGACAATGTGGCGAAGACAATCATCTGCACATCGTCGGGGGTGAGGCCGGCCATTTCCAGAGCCTTACGGGCTGCGTTAGCCGCCATGTTGGCCGTAGTATCCTTGCCCTCCTCAAACCAGCGCCGCTCCCGAATGCCGGTGCGTTCCTGAATCCACTCATCGGTGGTATCCATAAGCTGGGTGAGGTCGGCGTTGGTGACAACCCGCGCGGGTACGTAGTGGCCGACACCGGCAATTTCAGACTGTCGTAGAGTGGACATGTGGGGAGGGAATTAGGCAGGCAGAGAAACAGCGCAAAAGGTGCCGAAAAGTAATAAAAAGTAGGCTGCTGGTTCTCTAACGGCCGGCAAAGGTCGGCAGTTACCGGATAGAATCTACTACGGCCTGTAATTTTATAGCTTCCGACTGCCAGAAGGCGTCAGTTGGGATGCCTTGCGGGTAGAACTGGTAGCTTGTAAGTTGCTCCGGCAACTGTTCTGGCACTGCCGGGAAATGCACCGGCAAGCCGGCCCTATGGCGCTGGGCCACTTGCAGCCAGAGCGGATTAGGGGGCAGCAACATAGGAAGGCCCTGCGCTAGGTATTCGTAGAGTTTGGTTGGGATGCAGCGCCACGAGCTGGGGTGCTCCCGGTAGGGTAGCAGGCCCAGGTGGCTGCGCTGAATTTCCTCAACAATCCGGTCGTGCGGAACCAGTTTGTTACCTCCAATCAGCGTGATACTCGTGTCATTAGCTAGTAAGGTCTGCAAGCGGGCCAGCACTTCGGGCTGCTGGCAAAAACCGATGATTGTCAGCTGTGTAGCCGGCCAGTAGCGCTGCAACTCTCGCGTGAATCGCACGGCCTCAAACACGCCATTCAGCTCCGAAATGGTGCCTGAGTATAACAGCCGTAGCGGCTGGCCGGGCATGGGCAGCTGGCGTGGCTGTGTGACCAAGGCCTCACCGGAATAAGGCTGATACTTGTTTTCCAACACCACCGTGTGCTCAGGCTGCGCAAACGGCAGCTCATCGGCATAGCTGCGTTCGGCCAATAGGACTTTAGCAGCCCGACGAGCAGCCAGCGTTTCCAGAATCCGTACGGTTCCGGCCAGCAGTCCGCGTAGCCAGGCTGGGTACACCTGCTGCGTCCGGATATTGAGGGCATAGTTCTCGCGCACATCATAGAGAAAGCGCCGGCCGGGTTTCAGGAGGTGCCACAACAGCGTAAGGGGCAGCAATTCGGGGGCATGCACAAGTACCAGCTGGGGCTGCAGATGCTGTAGCAAGCGCCAGTAGCGAACCTGCGCGCCCAGCCGCTCCCAGCTCAGGCGGGTGCCGTTCAGCAGCGCGTGGGTGTGCAGAGTAGCGGGAGCCTCTGCCGGGTGTGGTGCCTGGCGCCCCGCTACGTGCACTATTGTATTGGGCCGGCTGGTCAGGGTGCGCCCAAACTTCCCGAACATGCGGGTATCGTTCAGCGGTTTGAGCACCGAAGCGAGTAAAATGACGGTTGGCGGCGGCAGATGCGGCATTGTGGCAGCGAAGATGGTAAGTTTGCGCTTCCTCTTATGTATTTCCGACTCCGGTCGGCAGTCGTAACGAGCTTCACTCCCTAGCAATTAAGAACTAATGACCGACCTGCAACAAACCATCGAAGCAGCCTGGAACGACCGGAGCCTGCTGCAGCAAGCCGCTACCACGGAGGCCATTCAGCACGTAATCGAAGAGCTGGATAAAGGCCGCCTGCGCGTGGCCCAGCCCGCCACCGACCGGGAAGGCGGCTGGTTGGTAAATGACTGGGTGAAAAAAGCTGTCATCCTGTATTTCCCCATCCGCCAGATGGAAACCATTGAAGTTGGTCCGTTTGAGTTTCGCGACAAAATGCGCCTCAAGACCAACTATGAGCAGCAGGGCGTACGGGTGGTGCCGCCGGCAGTGGCCCGCTACGGCGCCTATCTGGCTCCCGGCGTTATCATGATGCCGAGCTACGTGAATATCGGAGCGTGGGTGGGCGAGGGTACGATGGTTGATACCTGGGCCACGGTTGGCTCCTGCGCACAGATTGGCGCGGGCGTGCACCTGAGCGGCGGTGTGGGCATTGGAGGTGTGCTGGAGCCGGTGCAGGCCGCGCCTGTTATCATCGAGGACGGTGCTTTCGTGGGCTCGCGCAGCATTCTGGTGGAAGGCTGTTTTGTGGGTAAAGAAGCCGTAATCGGGGCGGGCGTGACCATCACGGGCAGCACCAAAATCATCGACGTGACAGGTAGCCAGCCGATTGAATACAAAGGCACGGTGCCCGCCCGCTCGGTGGTCATTCCGGGTTCCTACGCCAAGCAGTTTCCCGCTGGGGAGTACCACGTGCCCTGCGCCCTCATTATTGGGCAGCGTAAGCCCAGCACCGACCTCAAAACCAGCCTCAACGACGCATTGCGCGAGCACAACGTGGCGGTATAGCGTATCTTGACTGCGTAAAAATTCCCTTTTCCATGAACACGAAATCTGGTCCGGTATCGGCAGCGGAAGCCCGCGACGAAATCCGGAATTACATTGCCGCCGAGCTGGAGTGCCCCGTCAATGACGTGCAGGCCAAAGTCATCTTCAACATGGATCTGCCCTGGGTAGATGGAGCAGTGCAGCCCTGCTTCCTGGTAGAATGGTTTGCCGGCCTGCACAACGGCGTAGCCGTGACGGGCCCCTATACCTACAACATGCCGGAGCTGAACGTGGGCGAGGCCCGGCAGCTGGGCAACATCAATGAGTGGCGCCAGCAGCTGCTGAATCTGTATGCCGGCTGCGAAATAGCCACCATGGCCCGGCTCATGATGCCTTTTTCGGAAAATCCTGACCCAACCCGGACCAAAACCATTCTGGAAAACCTGCAGAACCGACAGTATCCGCGGGTGGCCATCAACTGCTCGGTGCGGGAGTTTCTGCGCGTCAACACGGACGAATACTACATCTTCAACGGCGACTGGGTCTATAATCCGCATTACTCATATTCGGCTACGTTCGGCTTCAAGCCTCGCCAGGAAGACACGACGCTCGTGCTGCCTGAGGACGAAAGCACTATTCGGATAGCGCCGCACAAGTTCCTGACTCCCGTGCCGGCCGTGGGCACCGACGGTGCCTTTCCGGGTGAGCAAACAGGCTTCATCATGATGAAAAACGGCAGCATCGTGGAGTACAACGCCATTTCCGCCACCCGCTCCGTTGTCGACAAAGTGGCCATGTTCTACCTGCTCGGCCAGGAAAACGGCCCGTTTGCCATTTCCCGCAACCCGTAATCCGTACCCGGTAGTCCCAAACCCAATAGTGCTGGAAATAGCAAAAGCCCTTCCTGATTTTCAGGAAGGGCTTTTGCTGTCAATTTTCTGCTGGTTGCCTACTGCACTGTGGCTTTCTTGAGCTTCTCACCGAACACGGCGCGTACCTTATCTACTTTGGGCCGCACCACAAACTGGCAATACGGCTCACGGCCGTTCTGCTTGTAGTAGTTCTGGTGGTAGTTTTCGGCCGGGTAGAAGCTTTTCAGCGGCTCAATCTCCGTCACGATAGGGCTTTCGAAGGCGTGTGCGTCGTTGAGTTTCTGCTTGTATTGCGCTGCAAGGCGGTGTTGCTCTTCGTTGTGGTAGTACACCCCCGAGCGGTATTGGGTGCCGGTATCTGCGCCCTGGCGGTTGAGGGTGGTGGGGTCGTGCGTTTTCCAGAATATCTCCAGCAGCTCTTCGAAGCCGATTTTGGTCGGATCGTAGGTCAGCTGAATGACCTCCGCGTGGCCCGTGAGGCCACTGCACACTTCGCGGTAGGTAGGGTTGGCGATACGGCCGTTGGAGTAGCCGGACACGACCTTTTCCACCCCTTCAAGGTCCTGAAATACGGCCTCGACGCACCAGAAGCAGCCGGCACCGAAAGTTGCCTGTTCCATTTGTTTAAAAATCGTAGTTGAAGTTTAGAATGTCCGCTCTGCTCAAGTAACGAGCAGCCCTGAAAAAGGGCGAAGCGGGAGCCTGTAACTGATACGTATAAGGGTTTTGAAGGCGAAAAAGTTTGATCTGTACTCAGTGCCCACCAATACAGAACGGCGCCTCGTGCGGCCGCTCCGCAGCGCGGAACCGGCAATGCACGAAGCGCCGCTTTATGAGCAAGGCAGTAACCCTATTTCAGGAACCGCTCTGCTACCACCAGATCTTTGGTGCCGTGTCCCCAGCTGTAGAACCCTTCGCCGGATTTTACGCCCAGGCGACCGGCCATTACCATGTTCACGAGCAGCGGGCAAGGAGCATACTTGGGGTTGCCCAGGCCGTCTTGCAATACGCGCATAATAGCCAGGCACACATCCAGCCCAATAAAATCGGCAAGCTGCAGCGGCCCCATCGGATGTGCCATACCCAGCTTCATAACCGTATCAATCTCCTCTACGCCTGCTACGCCCTCGTGCAGCGAGATGATAGCCTCGTTGATCATCGGCATCAGGATGCGGTTGGCCACGAAACCCGGGTAGTCGTTCACCTCGGTCGGCGTTTTGCTCAGCTGCCGCGACAGGTCCATGATGCGCGCCGTTACTTCATCCGAAGTAGCATAGCCCCGGATTACTTCCACTAGCTTCATCACCGGTACCGGGTTCATGAAGTGCATGCCAATCACCTTGTCGGCGCGCTTGGTAACCGCCGCAATTTTGGTGATGGAAATAGACGACGTGTTAGAGGCCAGAATAGCATCCTGCGGGGCGTGCAGGTCCAGCTCCCGAAAGATGTTCAGCTTGAGGTCTACGTTTTCGGTGGCCGCTTCCACTACCAACTGCACATTACTCACACCTTCGGCCACGCTGGTATAGGTCTGGATGCGGCCGATGGTAGCGGTTTTGTCCGCTTCGCTGAGGCTGCCTTTGGCTACTTGGCGGTCCAGGTTTTTGGCGATGGTGCCCAGCGCCTTGTCCAGCGCCGGCTGGCTGATATCAATAAGGGCAACCGGAAAACCGTGCTGAGCGAATACATGAGCAATACCATTGCCCATGGTGCCCGAGCCAATAACGGCGACGTTGATCATGCGGTAAAGTGAAGGAAAGGGTGGGAGAAGAGGAACAATGGCCCTGATTGTGGGCGCAGGCAAAGCTACTTCGAAAAACAGATCCGAAAACAGCAGGGGAGCGTATCCGGTGCCGCTGAGCCTATCAGAACAGCAAAGTCCGCAAAAAGTTGGAATTCCCGAAAAGCGGGTTTGTAGCTAATGGGGCGCTTTTTTTGCCTGAATAGCACTGAAAAGCCAAAATTTTTTCCTCCGAATATATCCTTTTGGTACTCCCCGCGTACAAAACCGCAATTCGGCTTCCAAATAGCAGTCTGGCTGCTGTCAGAGCCGAAAACTTTCCATCTCTCTCCACCACCAACTCAATCCTAGCACCATGGGAAATCTATTGTACATCATTGCCGTCATCCTCATCCTCATCTGGGCTTTGGGCTTCTTCGGCGTACTGGGCGCAGGCATGCAGGGCAACAACCTGATCCATATTCTGCTGGTAATTGCCATCATCGCCATTCTGCTGCGTGTAATTCGTGGCGGACGCGTAGTCTAGTGCTACGCAGCCTGCCTGCATAGGGTCTGGCTGAAAAATAAGTCTGAAAAACCTAAAAAGGGCCATCCGGGTATCCGGATGGCCCTTTTTAGGTTTTCACAACAAGACAGTTCTATTTCAGATCGAACAGGAAGCTGAAGCGAATAACCGGCTGCCCGTATGGGGAAAGCGGATAGCCCTGCGCATCATACCCGTTGTTGAAGTTGTAGAGCAATACGATGTCGGCCGCTGCCCGGTCGCTAAGCTGGGAACGGTAGCCGGCGCCGGCCAGCGGGGTGTTCATCGTACGTTTGGTCTTGATGGCTATCAGCTGCTGAGGACCGGTCTGATAAATGTTGTAGCTCTCCGCTTTGGTCACTTCGTATTCGGCGTGCAGAAAGAACTGGTCGAACAGAGTGTACTGCAGAAACCCTTTGATGCCTACACTGTGCAAACCCAGGCTATTGGGCAGGCCCGCCGCCTGGTAGACATCCGGAAACGAGATGTTGTTGTAGGCATAGCTTATGCCGGGGCCCAGCGCCAGCTTATCGGTTACACGGTAGCCGATAGACGGGCTCAGGCTGGCGCTGAACTGGCCGCCATCATACGGATTGCTGCTGTAGCCCAACCCAAAGTTTGAGTACAGAAAATACCGGCGTAGCGGCTTCGGTTGCTCGCTGGCCCGGCTGCCGGTCGGAAAATCGAGCCCCGACGGCTTATCGGTGGACGGCTGCGGTACGGGCATAGGCTCGTAAACCGGCGCTGGGGCTGGCACTGGCACCGGCTGGTTTTGGGGCCGGGAAGCCGGAGTGGCTGGCCGTGGCGCCGTGCCGGGAGGGGCGGTATTCAGCTGTGGCTTTACAGTGGAGGTGCTGTCGGTGCGCTGGGCGTGCGCAGCCGGGGCCAGCGCCAGTCCGCCCAGCGAAAGGGCAGCCACACACAGGAAACGGGAAGAAGCGTTCATACCGGAAGGTAACGCGGTTAGGAGACGAGTTGGTATTTGCGCTGCCGCAACGCCTTGATTTGCTCATCGGCCAGGTATTCCTCGTAGTTCATGCGCCGGTCGATGATGCCGTCGGGCGTGAGTTCAATGATACGGTTGGCAATAGTTTCGATAAACTGTAAGTCGTGCGACACAAACAGCAGCGTGCCCTGGAATTCCTGCAGGCTGTTGTTCAAGGCAGTGATGCTTTCCAGGTCCAAATGGTTGGTTGGGTCGTCCATTACCAGCACATTTCCCGATTCCATCATCATTTTCGAGAGCATGCAGCGCACTTTCTCGCCACCGCTTAGCACGTTGCTTTTCTTCTGCGACTCTTCGCCCGAAAACAGCATACGGCCCAAGAAGCCACGAATAAACGACTCGTCCTTCTCGGTGCTGTACTGGCGCAGCCAGTCCACGAGGTTCAGGTCGGTATCGAAGAACTCGGAGTTTTCTTTAGGGAAGTAGCTCGGCGTGATTGTCGTGCCCCATTTGAAGGAGCCGGTATTGGGCCGGGTTTGCTCGAACAGGATATCGAACAGGAGGGAAGGTGCCCGGTCGTCGCGGCTGATAATGGCCACTTTGTCCTTCTTGTCAAGCGCGAAGCTCACGTTGCGGAATACCACTTGCCCGTCTACGGACTTGCTCAGGTCTTCCACGGTCAGCAGCTGGTTGCCAGCTTCGCGCTCCGGCTTGAACGCAATGTAGGGGTACTTGCGCGACGAAGGTTTGATTTCTTCCAGCGTGAGTTTCTGGAGCAACTTCTGGCGCGAAGTGGCCTGCTTGGACTTGGAGGCGTTGGCCGAGAAGCGGCGCACAAACTCCTCCAGTTCCTTGCGCTTGTCTTCGGTCTTCTTGTTCACGTCCTGGCGCTGGCGCAGGGCCAGCTGGCTGCTTTCGTACCAGAACGAGTAGTTGCCGGGGTACATCGTAATCTTCGAAAAATCGAGGTCGGCCATGTAGTTACACACAGCATCCAGGAAGTGACGGTCGTGGCTCACCACAATCACCGTGTTCTGGAACGAGTCGAGGAAGTTTTCCAGCCAGAGCACGGTTTCGGCGTCGAGGCCGTTGGTTGGTTCGTCGAGCAGCAGCACATCGGGGTTGCCGAACAGGGCCTGCGCCAGCAGCACGCGCACTTTGTCGGAGCCACCCAGGTCACCCATCATGGTCTGGTGCTTGTCTTCACCGATGCCAAGGCCAGAGAGTAGCTCAGCGGCTTCGTATTCGGCGTTCCAGCCTTCCAGGTCTGCAAACTCGCCTTCGAGCTGGGCTGCCCGCTCACCATCAGCATCCGAAAAATCGGGTTTGGCATACAACGCATCCTTCTCCTCCATCACCTTCCACAGGCGCGTGTGGCCCATAATGACGGTCTGGAGCACCGGAAAATGGTCGTAGGCAAACTGGTCCTGGCGCAGTACCGACAGGCGCGAGCCGGCCGGCATCATCACAGAGCCGGTGTTGGCCTCAATGTCGCCGGCCAGAATCTTGAGGAAGGTTGACTTGCCGGCGCCGTTGGCCCCGATGAGGCCATACACGTTGCCGGGCATGAATTTGATGGTAACGTCTTCAAACAACACGCGCTTACCGTAGCGCAGGCTGACGTTGGAGGTGCTAATCATATAGGGAGAAAAGGCGAAAAATTCGAAATACAGAGCCCTGGCCGGAGCGGGCCCGCAAAAATACGCAAAATGCCCCGCGTGCCCGAACGCAAAAAAAACGAGTGATTCTACAACACAACGGTGGTATTCCGGTATAAGAATGAAAAGCGGCTTGAAGGGCCAAGGCTCTGAGCAACAGTGTAGCACGCGCCAGGGTTCCGCCGTTTTGGTTTCCCGTCCACCTTTAACCGGTTCCTTTTTATGAATGATGCTCGCATTTCCCTGGAAGGCAATGGGGTCCGCTACGGTCTGCTGACGGCGCTTGGTATGGTTGTCTACTTCATTGTAGCGGCTCTGCTGGGTCTTGCCGACCGAATCGAGTTCAGCTTCCTGAACTTTGCCATTATGGTAGTAGGTATCTGCCTGTCTATCCATCATTTCAAGCAGTCCCGCAACGACCGGATGCCCTACCTGCAGGGCTTTGGCACGGGCATCGTAACGGCTATTGTGTCGTCATTGGCGTTTGGCTTCTTCTTTATCATTTTCTCCCTGCTACGCCCTGATGTAATGGACCAGATTCACGCCCAGGACTTTTTCGGCTTTGAGCTTTCAGTAACCATTGCTTTTCTGGCCATACTACTGCAGGGCGCCATGGCCGGCGTCATTATTTCCTTGATTGCCATGCAGTACTTCAAAAGCCCCGACCACAAGCCGATTGAGGGAGTAGAGTAAGGGAGACCTGTTTTGCGTGGTTCCGATTTTTTGAAGAATGGCCGTTTCTTAGTAAGAGCGGCCATTTTTTATTGTTCATCGGGCACTTTCCAGATGCGGGAAGGGTTGTCTCAGAATCAGAAATAAAAAAATACACTGAAAAATTGTTGTTGTTATTTTAGCAACATATATTTGTATTAAATATAGTGAAAGTAAAATTTAGTAGAGTATCAATCCTACTTCTGTACTCTTCTCACGTTTCTGACCGTTTGTTTTTCAACCGTTCATTCTTTTAACCACCGAATATGAAATCCGCAGTCTTTACTCTGTTGTTGTTGGTTGGCCTTGCAGGCACTGCCGTGGCGCAGAAGCAGGACCGCCATGCCGAACTTCCCGGCACCGGTGACCCCGCCCCGTCCCGCGTGGAGGAACTCACCCGCCAGATGTGTAATTCGCTTCGTCTCAACGAAGCCCAGTATATCCGTCTGCGCACGGCCAACCAAATCAAGCTGGCTCGTCTGGAGGAAATTACATGGCAGTACAAGGACAACTTGGCTGAGCAGCATGTGAAGCTCAACGAACTGGACGCCCAGTACGAAGCCGAATGCAGCCGGATCCTGACTCCTTCCCAGCTCAGCCTGTTCCATGCAGAGCAGCAGCGGGACTCACCCGCCAAAACAGATCCTTTGGAAGGTGGTATCGGCTGAAAAACCGCTAGCCAGCCTGAAGTATAGAGCAAGGGCACTCCTTATGTGGGAGTGCCCTTGCTTTTTTTGGCTACTTTGGCCTGTTCGGACAACAGGATAAAATAGCAGATTGCTATAAGTTAAGTGCTATTGCCTGGTGGCCGGCTTATTCGTCAGGATTTCCGTAACCGTGCCAAGGGAGCCGAAGCGGAGGCTAAGTTTGTTTGCGGCGGAGCGCTGGTGAGGGAGCTGGCACTGCGGGCCGGGCTCCAGGTAGTAGTTGTATATCTTCTCGGTTTGCTCCGCTAGCTCTTCTTCGTCGGGGCGGCCTAGTAGCAGCTCGACGGTAGATGTGCGGGTGCCGTAAAGCTGCTCCTTGCCCTGCAACAACGCTTTTAGCTGAGTACGCCGTACGCCCTTACACCCGTATGAGTCACTGCGCCAGATTGTGGCGTCGAAGCCGGGCAGCTCTGGCGGAGCACTGCTGCAGGAGGCAAACAGGAGCGTTGCGGGCAGTAGCGAATAAGACCAGCGAAAGAACATAGGCGTGGGTGAGGGAACTCACTATCTGTGAAATGCGGTTGGGCCAAGCAGAATTGGTTGCGCTAAAATACTATTTTTGTATTCCGGGCGTTAAGTCCGGGCCGCCCCACCGTCATTTTCCACCTGCTTCGCCTACTCAGCCGATGACATTTGCACCGACTGCCCTTGCCACCCTGCTTGTAGCTACTGGTTTGCTTTCCTCCTCACCTGTAGCCGGCTCACGTGCTGCTGCTCCGGCTGCCGTGGCTCCGGCCAGCATAGTGCGGGCCCAGCAACTGGCCGCTTTCGATCAGTATGTGTTGACGAGCTACACCGGAGCGCATCTGACGTCGTACGGTATGTCGCCTGCGGTGTACCGGGAAGCGCTGCTGGGGTACTATACGCTTACCAAGAAAGGGGCGGCAGCGGCTGGCCGCCAGGTACTCACTATTATCGACTATGCTCGCCCCAGCAGCCAGAAACGCATGTGGGTGATAGATCTGCGGCGCCAGAAAGTGCTGTTTCATACGTTGGTAGCCCATGGCAAAAACACTGGCAACGATGTCGCCCAGACGTTTTCGAACGTGGAAGGCTCTGAAATGAGCAGCCTGGGATTCTACGTGACGGGCCAGCCATACCAAGGCAAGCATGGCCTCTCGCTGAAGCTGCACGGCCAGGATGCCCGCTACAATACCAACGCCGCTACCCGCGCCGTGGTGGTACATGGGGCTGACTATGTAAGTGAAAATTTTGTTCGCCAGCACGGGCGGCTGGGGCGCAGCCAGGGCTGCCCGGCACTGCCGGTACAGCAGGCGCCCCAGGTTATTCGCACCATTCAGAACGGGACCGTAATCTATGCCCATGGGCCCAGCAGCGTGAACTTCTCTTCGTCATGGTTGCAACTGGACCCGGCTATCAATGCATTTGCCCAGCTGCGCGGGCTGCAGGGAAGCTAGTCAGACTACCTTCCGCCCCCAACAAAAAGGCCTCCCGATATAGTATCGGGAGGCCTTTTTACTGCATGAAACAGTCGGGCTACGCTCGGTCACCGGTGGCTTTCACCAGATTGATGCCGGCAAAGAAGAAAATGAGACCTACTGCAAACGGTACGAGAGAGTTGAGCTTGCCCAAGGCAACCCCGCCTACCTGCATGAAGCCTAAAGCTCCGTAGATGATTCCGATAATACCAAGGATGGTGAGAATGGCGCCAAAAGTGCGTTTCTGATTCATGAGAGGGAGGTTGTAAGGTGGTTGAAAGGGAGAGCAGCGCTGAAAGAGCGAATTGAGGACTGATACGGGGAAGCGAGGAATTTGGGTACCTGAACCGGTGGCAACCCTGTTGCGCCCGTAGCGTTACAAGCCCTGAAGCCACGTCAGTGGCGTTTTCATCTCCCGTTCCCTTTTCCACCAACCCAATCATGAGAGGAAATCTTCGCTACATAATAGCCCTGCTGATGGCCGGTATCACGCTGGTCACCTACTACTGCAAACGCTCCGTAAACGAAGTGACGGGCGAAGTGCAGCACGTCGATATGACTGCCGAACAGGAAATAGCCCTGGGTTTGCAGGCGGCCCCCGAAATGGCCCAGCAATACGGCGGCCTGCACCCCGACCGCCAGGCCGGTGCCCGGGTTGAGCAGATTGGGCAGCAGATAATTCGCAGCACCAAAGCGGGCCAGAGCCCTTACAAATTCCAGTTTCATCTGCTGGCCGATGAAAACACGATTAATGCCTTCGCGCTGCCCGGTGGGCAAGTATTTATTACGGCCGGCCTTCTGAAGAACATGAAGACGGAAGGGCAGGTGGCCGGTGTGCTGGCGCACGAAGTGGGCCACGTAGTGGGCCGCCACTCGGCCGAGCAGATTGCCAAGTCGCAGCTTACGCAGGGCCTGAGCGGTGCTGCTGCCATTGGCATGTACGACCCTGACCGGCCTGGTACCGCAGTGGGCTCCGCTGCTGCCGCTATGGTGGGCAAGCTGATGACCCTGCGCTTTGGCCGCGAGGATGAACTGGAGTCGGACCGGCTGGCCGTGCAGTACACTGCCGCCGCCGGCTATGACCCACGCGCCATGATACAGGTGATGCAAGTGCTGGAACAGAGCGGTGGCGGCAGCCGGCAGCCGGAGTTTCTGAGCACCCACCCCAATCCCGGAAATCGTATCGGGGAGCTGGAACGGGCTATTTCGGCAGAGTATCCGCAAGGCGTACCGGCCGGTTTGAAGCCCTAACATTCTAGAAAGCTGAATTGTCGGAAGAGGCCCACCAAATAGTGGGTCTCTTTCGTTTGCAGAAGCTTTACCTTGTCAGTCTTACCACATTTACGCCTTATGGCTGCTTCCGAACCAGCACCGCTACGCCGCCTGCTGTTTGTACTGAATCCGGTTTCCGGCGACATCAACAAAGCAGAGCTGGAGGGCTCCATCGTATCGTATTGCACGGAGCGGGGCCGCACGGCCGCGTTTCACCATACTACCGGCCACCAGGACCTGCGCCACCTGAAAGAACGGCTGCAGCAGCATGCCTACGATGCCGTTTTTGCGGCCGGCGGTGATGGTACCGTGAGCCTGGTAGGAGAAGCGCTGCAGAACACCCAGGTGCCACTGGGTATTCTGCCTCTTGGTTCCGGCAACGGTCTTTCCAAGGACCTGGGCATTCCGCAGGAACTGCCGGGGGCGCTGCGTCTGATCTGGGAGCATGAGCAGCGCACCATGGATACGCTGCAGGTGGGAGGGCACTTTGCCGCGCACCTCGCCGATCTGGGGTTTAATGCGCTGGTTGTGGAGCGTTTTGACAAAGGCGACACGCGTGGGCCAGGAGCGTATGTGCGCATTGCCACCCAGGAATACCTGGGCTACGAACCCGCCACCTATTCCATCGAGACTGACCGGGAAAGCTGGGAAGGGCCGGCGTTTATGCTGACTATTGCCAATGCCAACACGTTCGGCAGTAACGTCATCATCAATCCGGACAGCCGGATTGATGACGGTGAGTTTGAAATCTGCCTGATTGAGCCTTTTCCCGGCGCGGCGGCTCCCGGCATTCTCTACCGCCTCTACACTTCTGACTTCGATGCTTCCTTCTATACCCGCCGGCTGCGCTGCCGCCACGCCCGCATTACGGTGCCCGGCCAAACCGAGGCTCTAATACAGATTGACGGTGAGCCCCGGCGTCTGCCGGTTCCGGTCGAGGTGGAAATCAAACCAAGGAGCTTGCGCGTGCTGGTACCTATTGCACAGTAACAAGCTACCTGACGTCAGCCGGAACCTGCAACACGTTGGCTGTAATGATAGGGGCGGCCACTACGGGGCCAGGGTGCAGGCGCTGCCGGAATACTTCGGCAAGCGGCTGCCCGTCAGCATCAGGTTCGAGAGTGCGCAACCAGGTTTCGCCATTGGTATAGAAATCGAGGCTAAAAAACCCGGTGTGCTCATGCACGAAGGTGGCCTGACCGCCTTTTTGTACGAAGGCGGTTTTGCTGCCGGCACCGCTTACCAAAAAATGGCTGCCACTACGCTCGAAATACTGCAGATTGTGGTCGTGGCCGGCGGCATAGATAAGGTTAGGGTACTCGTGCAATACCCGCAGCAACCGACGGCGCATCTTGCGGTAGCGCGGGTGAGCCATATCTTCAGCAGCGCCTACCAGCTTACGGTAAAGCGGCAGCAACGAGCCTACAAAAGGCAGTGGTACGTAAGCCCTCTTATATACAGTTGTCAGCGGAAATACGTGTTGTTTGGCCGTAAACTTTCCGCCATGTAAGGCATTAGAATACAAGGGGTGGTGCCCTACCACTACCACCCGCTGATGGCGGTTCTCGTTTAGCAGTTTCCGCAGTTTCCGGAACGGCTCTTTGGGGTCATGGGGAGGTCGGGCGCCCTGCTGTACCCACCATTGCGTATTCAGTACAATCAACACCAGGCCTTCTGCCAACTGTATGGATGTAGGTCCGGGTGTGCCGCCGGGTGGCAGATAGAAGGCGGTGGGCAGATGTTCTGCTACATACGCCTCCTGACGCAGCAGGTACTCGTAGCCATCAGGGCGGCCTTTGTTCCAGTCGTGGTTGCCGCTGAGCAATATCACCCGCCCGGAAAAGGTGCCTAAGGCCGCAAGCAAGGTGTTCAGGCGCTTTTCGGCAGCAGCGCGGCCAGTGTGTTCTGGGGCGGGTAAACCGGTTGGGTATACATTGTCGCCGAGCAGGACGATGGTACCCTCGGCCTGCGTTTCCTGTTGCCAATGCGTCAGCAGTTTCAGAATAGCGTCCGTGCCGTCGGTGGCCACAGCGCCCGGGTCGCCAAGCAGGGCAACGCGGTGCAGGAGCGTGGCCGTAGGAGCCGGCTGGTGCAGGAGCCAGTCGTTGCGGGTAGGGGCCACGTAGGGCCGGCGTCGGTAGTGCCGCTCTTGGAAGTAGCGTAGCAGCAGCCACCCGGAAAGCAGCGCCGCCGGAACTGCCAAAAGATACGGAAGCAACAAGTTGAAAGTGTCCACGGCGGTAAGAGGAGAGGTGCAGCCTGCTATACGGGCAAACCGCCCTGCACCGTTCCGCACCGTGCAGGCTGTAGCTGACCCAACTGCAGAGTTGCTTCAAAAGAAGGTCAGCTAATGAGTTGATATGGTAATAACCCTGATACGGAATCAGAAGTTAGGCGGAGTCAGGTTTTTGAAATGGCCATTGAGACGCACCCGCTCTTTCAGCCGCTCGGTTTCCAGCAGAACTGGCAGAATGTGCTCCAGATGTTCCACCACCAGTTCCTGCCGCTCCACCTCGGTTTCGGCCTCCAATAGCTGGTATTCCTGTTCCGTATTGAGCCCCAGGTGGTGCGCAATATCATAGATACGGTAATCAGGTGGCAGCTCCTGCATCAGCCGGCGCAAGCCCAGCACGTCGTATAGCTGTTCCATGTAGGACGTGATGCGCGCCTGCAGCAGGGCATCCTGCGAGTTGTTGTCAGGCAGATCTTCTACCAGGCCTCCGGCGTAGAGTTTGCCAGGCGCCTGCCGGTAAAACTCCTCAATCCGGAACACGCCCACCGCACGGGTACGGATGTCCAGCTCACCGCTGTCGTAGGTTCTCTCAACGCCAATCAATTGCACTTCGGTGCCCAAAGAACTCACGGCTTCGTTGCGGTAGGGCGGAATGCCAAACGTAATGCCCTCACTCAGGCAGTCGTGCACAAGCTGGCGGTAGCGGGGCTCAAAAATGTGCAGATTGAGTTTTTCGCCGGGAAACACGACGAGGTTCAGCGGAAACAGAGCGAGTGTGCGCATATACTCAAATGTGCAGGTTTATAACGTGTTTTCAACAGGGTCCCCGGCGTATAGTTACGGGCAAAAGCGCTGGCAGCAAGTTGGGGGCAGCTTACCGTGAAATGCAGAAAAGAGCAGCTTTTGGCCCCGAAAGCATTACTTTTGCCGGCATCCTATCCAGGCGGATACGGAACTACAACAGACGTTTCTTTCCGGTTTGGTAACTGACTATAAAAAATTGTGGCGGCAGGGCCGGCAAGTGGCCCTGCAGGTTGTAGCGGCTTTGTTTCTGACCTCTGTAGCCTGGGTATTGATTTACCGCTGGGTGTCGCCGCCGGCTACCTGGCTCATGCTGGACCGTCGCGCCCACGCGCCGGTTGGCCTTGGCTACCACGGCATTCAGGAGGATGACCGCCGGATTCGGTACTACTTCAAAAGTCTTGATGAGGTATCGGCACAGGTGCCGCTGGCATTGATTGCGGCCGAAGACCAACGCTTTCTGCTGCACCATGGCTTTGATGGGAATGCGCTGTGGAAGGCGGCGCAGTATAATTTTAGCGGGGGCAAAAAACTGCGTGGTGGGAGTACCATCTCGCAGCAGGTAGCCAAAAACGTATTTCTGTGGCAGGGGCGCAGCTATGTGCGCAAGGCTGCCGAGGCGTATTTTACGGTGCTTATTGAGTTGTTCTGGGACAAGCGCCGCATCATGGAAATGTACCTGAGCGTAGCTGAAATGGGGGACTGCACCTTTGGCGTAGAGGCGGCTTCGCAACGGTATTTCCACAAATCCGCCGCCAAGCTTAATCGCGCTGAAGCAGCGCTGCTGGCGGGCGTATTACCCAACCCGCTGCGTTTTCGGGCCAGCAACCCCGGCCCCCAGGCCCGCGCCAAGCAACAACGCGTGATGCGCAATATGAGCCGGCTGGGCGGAACGGTTTATGTGAAGGAACTGCTGGATTAGCTTTAGATACTTAAGCGGCTTTGTATAGCGTCTCAGGTGCCAAGGCCGTTCTACGACTTACAGGTAGTAGAAACTAGCTTCTGCTGCCTGTAGTAGTTCTCGCTAGCAACTGCCTTGCACCCGAAACCTGTATACTTACCGCTATGAAACCGAAAGTACTCGCCGCTTTTTCGCTGGGGCTACTGCTCTGCGCCTGCTCTTCCGACTACTCCGACTCCCGCGACTCTCCGGCAGAAACACGCCGCGCCATTGCGCAACTGCTCGGCACCCAGACGGCCGCCTGGAACCGTGGAGATGTAGCAGGGTTCATGCAGGGCTACTGGCAGCATGATTCGCTGGTGTTCATCGGCAAACGAGGCCTTACCTACGGCTGGCAACCGACCCTCGACAACTACCGCCGTAGCTACCCCGACGCTGCTGCCATGGGCCAGCTGCGCTTCGAGGGCCTACGCATCATACCCGATGGGCCAAATACCGCGCACGTGGTAGGCCGCTGGCACCTGACGCGGCCAGCCGCCGGCGACCTGCAAGGCCACTACCTGCTGGTGTTGCGCCGCCTGAATGGCCAATGGGTCATCGTTGCCGACCACTCTAGTTAAGCTTGCTAGGCTGTATGCCTGAAAATTCTCTTGGTGCCAGACTACTGCATCACCGGTTCGCCGGTGCCTTCGCCATCCAAGTCCGATTCGGTATCGGCGGCTTCATCCTTTTGCTTCTCCTGCTCCACAGCAGATACTGCTTCCCGGAAGATAAAACCAGCATCAGCCGCGTGCTCAGCGGCCTGTACGGTGTCTTTCACGAGTAGCATTTCTACCTTGTCAGCGCGCAGTTCCTCCGTTACCCGCTCTACTAGGGCAGCCCGCTCAGGAAGGTTCACGTCGCGGATATAGATGGCTAGGATGCGGCCTGGGTGGCGGCGTACCACTTCACGGTAGATATTGGCATCCTCCTGTCCAGAGTCGCCGATGAGCACGAACGGCAGGGTTGGATAGGTGAGAAGCAGATTGTCGATTTCCTTGAGCTTGTGGCCGTGGTGAGCGGTGGCATCACCAGACTTCTTGCCAGCAACCGCCATGTCGCGCAGCAAAAGCGGGCCGGGCGGAATATCGTTGAGGTCCAGGAAGTCTTCTAGCAGGTCGTAGAGATTCCAGGGTGAACTGCTGACGTAGAAGAATGGGTTGTTGCGCTTGCCGTTGCGGCCCAGCTGCAGCTGCCGGTAAAACTCGGCCACCCCCTTGAACGGCAGGCGGGAGCGGGCATTCCGGATCAGTACAGTACGGGCCATGCGCAGCAGGTTGGTAGCCGACGTCTGGATAACCGTGTCATCGAGGTCGGATATGATGCCATACTCAGCATCAGCAGGGGGGATGAGCACCGGCGCGGCGGCGCGCAACTCTTGCGCAGTAAACGGATGTGGCACCTGCTGCAGGAGTACTTCCACCGGATACCACAGAAAATCTACTGGCTCCGGCAGGCTTTGGGGCTCTAGGTTCAGCGTGAAATAGCCTTCCTCATCCGTCACGACCGGATGCTCCGAGCCGTCTGCAGGGCGTACTACCAGTTGTGCGCCTCTGATTTCGTTGCTGTCGAAACGGCGGTACATATTCAGCAGGTTGTGCAGCCGCGAATCGGAAGCGTCGGGTTCCGTAATGCCTTTGTCGGTGAGCAACCGCCCTTTCACATAAAGACGAGTGGGCGTGCCGTAGCTGCGGTAAGGCAATAGCTGCAACGGATGCAGCATGCCCAGCCGGGCACGAGTGCGCGTGAGTAGGTCGTCGGCGCGTTCGGCAAAACTGCCAAGTTTGTTGAGGAGAGACATGGCTGCAAGTACGAAGTAAGTAGCGTAAATGATACCGAGAATGAGGTTTTGAGTGACTAGAAAACACAAAAAAGCCAGCCGTGTATACGGCTGGCTTTTTAGGTGGCTGGCTAAGAGCAAATAAGCCTTAGACTAAATAATCCGCTTCAGCTCCTCAAAACCGGTATTCGAAATAGTACGGTTCTGGCAGTTCAGCTCTGCGGCTTTCGCCTGAATTTCCTGGATGCGGGAAGCAGGAGCTGGGTGGGTGCTGAGGAAGGCCGGACCGTTGCCGCTCTGGTTTTGTGCCTCGGCCTTGATGAAGAAGCCAGCGGCGCCGTCGCAGGCATATTCCGTTTTATTGAGGTAGATGACCGAGTATTGGTCGGCCTCGCTTTCATCGTCGCGGCTGAATTTAAGCTGACCCAAACCGGCAGCAATTTGCACCAGTTGGTTTGGGTTGTCACCTACCAGGATGCTCAGCAACAGGCTGATACCGTATTGCTGCTGCAGCTGCTTGGAAGTATGCCGACGGTCGGCGTGGGCAATTTCATGGCCCAACACGCCTGCCAATTGGTTCTCGTTTTCGAGAAACTTGATCAGACCGGAAAATACGTAGATGTGGCCGCCGGGGGTAGCAAAGGCGTTTTGCACGGCATCATCCTTGATGATCTTAACATCCCAGGGAAACTCGGTGCGGTACTTCACTTCGCCGGAATTGAGCACCTTATTTACTACGCCATCGAGCAGCTGATAAGCACGGGCATTTGTAGAGTTGCGCTCTAGCAGCTGGCCTTTGGCCCGGTAGGTAGAGTCGGTTTGGGCAGCTACCTGTTCGCCAAGTGCTTTGTCGTCCTCCACCGAAAACAGGAGAACCCCGTCGCCATCAGAGGAGCAGGCGGCAGTACCGCCGAGGGTGGCAGCCAGGGAAAGCAGGAGCCAGGGTTTGAGCAAAAGACGGCGCATGAAAATCGGATTTGGGGTGTAGAAAGGGTGGTAGTCTGCGGCAGGCGGAAGAAAAAACGATGCCAGAATCACTGGATCGGGTACGGGAAGTGGCTTTTGGAGGTTGTCTGCGGAACGCATTCTGGGCTAAGGCACCGAAAACCAGTAGGAAAAAAAGCCTTTCGCTCCGCACGCCACCTTTTTCGGGCTGCCACCCGTACACCGGAAGCCGCCATTCCGGCGCTCATACTTTGCTATCTGTCATGTCCGCTTCTGCCACTACCCACGCCCGCCCCAAAACCCGCAAAAAGCACCTGCTTCCTCTGGAGGAAGCGCACGAATTGTACAAGGATCCTGCTCGGCAGGCCGAGCTGGCTGGCTTGCGTTACCAAACCGATACCAAGCCGGGCATCACCCGCAAAGCTACCCGCAACGGTAATTTTGGCTACTACACTGCGCAGGGTGAGAAAATTACGGACGAGAAAGTGCTCAGCCGTATCCAGCGCTTCGTGATTCCGCCAGCCTGGACGGAAGTCTGGATTTCGCCTTCGCCCAACAGCCATTTGCAGGTAACGGGGCGTGACGCTAAAGGCCGTAAGCAATACCTCTACCATGCCGCCTGGGACCAGGCACGCGCCCTCACCAAGTTCAGCCGGTTGCGGGCTTTCGGGGAAAAGCTGGCCGAACTGCGGGCCCAGATGCATAAGGACCTGGCCCGCCCGCAGCTGGACAAGCAAAAGGTGATGGCGCTAGTGCTGACGCTCATGGACAAATCATTCATCCGGGTCGGCAACCGTGAATACGCCGAAAAGAACAAAACCTATGGCCTCACGACTCTGCGCGACAAGCATGTGCAGGTGACAGGAGCCGATGTCCGCTTTGCCTTTGTGGGCAAAAAAGGAGTAGCCCACGACCTGACTCTGCACGACCGAAAGCTGGCCCGGCTGGTGCAGAAGTGCAAGGAAATACCAGGCCAGCACCTGTTCCAGTACTACAGCACTGATGGGCAACGCCAGGAGCTGGAATCGGGTGATGTAAATGAGTACCTGCAGCAGGTTACGGGCATGAAGCTTTCGGCGAAGGACTTTCGGACCTGGGGCGGCACCGTAAAAATGGTGGAATGCCTGGAGCGGGTACTGGACGAAGAGCCGGACTTCCCCAAGCCCAAGACACTGAAGCGGGCCCTAAAAGACGTGGCCCACGACCTGGGCAATACGCCCACAGTCTGCTCCAAATACTACATCCATCCGCAGGTAATGGAGCTATTCAACTCGGATAAGCTCATCGACTACCTGCGCCGCCACGACGCGGACCCCGCCGAAAACGACCTACTCACGCCCACCGAACACATGGTGCTGGACATGCTGGCCGAGTTGGAAAAGGCGAAATAATGAAACGGGGAGGGCCAATTACCTCCCCGAGCCGTCCCGGTCGAAGGCGTGGCTTTCTACGCCTTTGGTCGTGTTGTTCTTTAGCTCCGGAGCAGGTTCAAAGTCGTTGTTGCGCTTGGTGTCGTAGAAACGCGTTTTGCGGCGCAGGCCGGTCACGCGGGACTTATCGCGCACTTTGTCTTCGTCGGGCCCACCGTAGATATGCACGAACGGGCTGCGGCGTACAGAACCACTCAGCTCAAATACATCGTCGCCGTGCAGGCCGTGTAGTGCTATGCTGTGCGTTTCAGCGGGATTGAAGACGCGGCGGTACAGCAGCGAGTCGGGCCGTTTGGCGGAAGGCTCCAGCTCATACACCGACACGACCGTAGCCGTGTCATTGAGCCGTTCAACCACAAACCGCTCGTCAGCATCGGTACCAGCTACCAGCACATCGTGGGCGCGGAGGCGGTAGTAATCGGTGGCCGCTTTGGGTAGAGCTTCGCGACGAGCACGCAAAGCGGCAATCATCGTTGGGCCCTCACGGCGAAATACCTCCCGAGGTAGGCCCTGACGCACGGCCTGCGTAATCACCGAGTCGGTGAGGCGGCGCTGTAGGTCCTGTGCGGTGGCGAGGTAGGTACGGCGGTTCAGTTCGGTCAGGACGTGCGTGTCGATGTAGCGGGAATTGCGGGTGTAGCCCTCTATACTTTCATAGCGCGGCCCAAACGTCCGGAACTTCGCTACCGCCTTGCTCATTAGCCAAGACAGCACACCATCGTCAAACCGGAAAAAAACCTGGTCCCGATCCTGCGGTATGGGTACCCAGCGGGTCTGGCCCTGCGCCTGCGGGTAGGCAGCCCAGGTCCATTGGCCCTCATGCCGGTCCCAATCGCCGAGCCACAAATCCAGCAGGCGGGCCCGTAGAAAAGCGGCTTCATCAACGGTATTTTTCGGCGACTTATACCGTTCAGCCAGGATGTTGTCGCTCTCCTCTAGATCTGTAGCGCCGGGCAGGCGGCCGGCTATGTTTTCCTTGCCTTCCAGCTTTTCTTCCAGTAGCACTACTCGCCCCTGATACCGCTCCGAGGCTGCCCCGAAGCCAGTTTCGTCAGAGCGGACATAATAGGCTTTGGGATTGGTGTGGAGCACACCGGCGGCCTCAGCTAGCCGAGGCACTACAAACGCACCATACGGCTGTCCGGCTGCCGTGGCATCGCGCACTACATTCAGCACAAAGCTATGACGCAGCACTTTCGGCAGGGTGCGGTAGGGGTCTTTGTCGATGGAGCGAAGCGCGTAGCCTCGGCCATCTGCTCCTAGCACTGTCATGCTGATAGTCTGAAATCCACCCCCGATTTTGCCGGCTTTGAGGCCTCCAGGCACAGTGGTAGCCACATCAAGCACGGGCAGCATCACAGGCCGAGCCCAGGCCGCCCGATGGTGCTGGCCCAGCAAAAACCGCCCAATAGGGCCGCGCTGATAGTGCCGGCCGGCTGTCACCCGGGCACTATCGGCACCGGCTGCAAGGGGCGCGGTGTCAGGGCGGGCATCAGGCTGAAAGAAGGTCTGGCGGGCGCAGCCAGCCGTCAGGAACAGGAAAAAGGGGAGGGAGTAGCGAAAAATCATGCGGGGCGGAAAGCGCGGCTGGTATCCTTCAACGCAGATACGATGGACTTGTTAGCTGAACAGGCCAGGGTAACGGAATTCGAGTAGGCATGGCACTTCATACCGGCCGTTGCCAACCCCTACGGCTGTGTTTACGGTATAAGACAGTCCGCCAGCCCGGCGGCAGCTAATTGCTTTGCCGCGTGTCACGTTTTTTGCTACCATCCCGAGGTCTGTGGGCCGGCGGACTTTGTATTGGGTTGTTGTGCCATGCCTGCTCAGCTCCGGCCGCACCGCCCGTGCCGCCCGTGGCCCGTATGCTCACTGATTCCACGGTGCAGATAGCAGCCGGCCCACAGTACCAGCGTTCCGGCCTGCACACGTTCTTCTGGGGCAAGCACTACCGCGACTTGTGGGCTTTGCCCGTAACGGTACCAGTGCTGAATCTGCGCACCGTGGTGCCCGGCGGACTTACTCCGGTGCGGGAAGGCGGCTCATTCCAAACCAAAAACCTGCGCCTTGTAGACCGAAACGGGGTGCAGTACGTGCTACGCTCCGTAGATAAAGACGCAACCAAAGCTCTGCCCGAAGGCCTGCAGGATGGCCCTATTGGGCGGTTGATGAAGGACCAGACCAGCGTCATCAATCCATACGGTGCCTACGTAGTGCCTCGGCTGGCCCGGGCGGCGGGCGTTTACCACACCAATCCGCGCTTGGTATACGTCGGCGACGACCCCGCCCTGGGCGAGTACCGCCAGAGCTTTGCCAATGCGCTGTATCTGTTGGAAGAGCGGCCTGAGGGCGACCAGAGCACCGTGGCCAGCTTCGGCAACTCTTCGCGCGTGGAAAGCTCCCGCAAAGTGTTTACCAACCTGATGGCCAACCCGCAGTTTCGGGTGGATGCGCGGCGCTACCTGCGGGCGCGGCTGTTTGATATGTGGCTCGGCGACTGGAGCCGCCGGGAAGATCAATGGCGCTGGGCCAGCTTTGAGGGGCCAACTGGTGCGGTCCGGTACCATCCTATTCCGCGCGACCGGGACCATGCTTTCTTCAAGTTCAATGATGGACTCTTCACCCACATGATCGGATGGGTGAAGTCCAACTACCAGACCTTCGGCGAAAAAATCCGGCTGTCTGATGTGGAAGGGCTAAACCGCGCCGCCCGGCCCATGGACAAGTCGTTGCTGGTGTACCTGAGCCGCGACGACTTTCGCCAGATTGCCGACTCGCTCCAGCAGCAGCTGCCCGATCCGGTAATTCGGGAGGCGCTGGCCGTGTGGCCCAAAGAAGTATATGCGCTGGCCGGGCAGGAGTTTGAGCGCAAGCTCAGCCAGCGCCGCGACCAGCTGCCGGCCGTTGCCGACAAGTTCTACACGCTGTTGGCCCGCAACATCGAGCTGCCCGGCACCGACCAGCCCGAACGGTTCGTGCTCGATTCGCCTTCCGCACAGCTGGTCCGGGTTCGGGTGTACCAGCTGGGGGCCAGCCGCCCCGACAGCTTAGTGGGCCAGCGTACGTTCAGCGCCACCGAAACCAGTTCGCTCAAACTGTTTGGGCTGGGCGGCAATGATGTATTCGAATTCCGGGCACTGCCTCCCACCAGCATCACGGTTGAACTCTACGATGGCGCCGGGCAGGATGTAGTGCTGGGCCCAACGGCTGCGACCGGGCAGGCCCGTACCCGCAGCACCATATTCGAAAGTGGAGACGGCAACACGGTACTGGTTCCGAAGCCCCTGAAGGTGGAAAAATACCGTCCTGCCGCCACCGAATTTGACGCGGCTGGCTGGCTGTTGCGGCATCGGCTCTACTAAAAAGGCACACGGCAGTCCGCTACCCTGGCAAGCTATGCCTGCAAGGCAAAGGCGGTATTGCGCACCCAGTTCCGGGCTTCTTCCACGGTCTGAAACCACGCGGTGCTGAGAGGGGCCATAGGGCCCGCGCGGTGCATTATCTGGGTTACACCCTGCCGGTTCAGCACGTCCTCCGACTCTACAATGGCCATGTGCGTGATGTTAAGCTCCGCAAACCGCGGAAACCATTCCTCATTCAGCCACACCTGGTCTATGGGGCGGATAACGTGCATGCCGCGTAGGTTACCAATCCAGGCCCGGACGTTGTAGAGGCTGGCCAGGCGCAGCCCTTCCCACATTCCTTCGCGCAACTGTGCGCTGTTGGCAAAATCAAGCCATTCCAGTTCCAGCGCGTGCCCGAATCCATCATGATGAATAAGCAGGTGCGGAGACGTAAAGAGCGTTTTCATAGGCACGAAGACAAACAGAACGGCAGGGGCCGGCAGCCCACATACTTAATATACATTTTTCCTAATGCTAATGATAAGCATGTAGCAAAAACCTTCCGACTTTATAAAAAAAATACCCTGCCGTATGAGCAGGGTACAAACTTTGGCGGCAAGGCATGCCTCCTTATTTGAAAATTTTCACTTTGTCCTTGTGCTTGGTTCGCAGATACTGCCGGATAATCTGCTGCGCATCCTTGTTGTCGTTGTAGCGGGTGATGACGTTCTTGAAATCAGCCAGATTGCGGGCCGAAAACGACTCGGTGTCAACGTAGGCAAAGCCCTGATAACGGCCGTTTTCGACCAAAACTATCGTCTTTTCGTCCTCGCGGCGGCCCTGCCCAATCACCACAAATGAGCCGTGCTCATACGTAAACGACTCAATGGCTTCCTCTACGCGCTGGTTGTACTCTTCGGGCGGCTCCAGCCCTAGGCAGGCACCTTTGCAGCGGTGTACCTGATAGTCGAAACAGGCCCCTGTGGTTTTGTATAAGTCGCAGAGCTTCTGGCACAGATTGAACTTGGAAACCTTGTGAAACAGGAACCCTTTGGCCTTATACTGGTTGCCCAGCGCAATGAGCGGGTGCGACTCCGTATGGTCATCGGCGCGGCCGTAGTAGAGGTGTTTGTAGCCTTGCTCGTCGGTGCGCAGGAAAATACCGGCCGGAAACACGGAGCGCCGCAGCTTCCGATTGTAAAGAGGCTTCAGCCGCTTGATTTCGTGCGACTCGTAGAGCAGCGCCACCAACTCCGAGCCGGTCAGCTCCCAGGTAATGTCGGAGATGGAATTCTTGAATTCTATACTCTTGCGCGACTTGTAGTCAACCGCGAAATGCTGCTGGATACGCTTGTAGATGTTGATGCTCTTGCCCACATAAATCACCTCGCCCTGCTCATTATGGAAATAGTAGACGCCCGCCGTATGCGGCAGCGAAGCAACTTTTTCCGGCGTGATGTTGGGCGGCAGCAAGGCCGTGCGGATGGCTTCCTGCACTGCTTTTATCTTGCGGGCCGAAGGCGCTTTCGTGGCGGCCGTGGCCGGGCTGGCGGTGGCTTGCGGAACCGGGCGGCGGCCGGCCGGAGCGTTGGCATCCACGGCGGCCAGCGTATCGGCCGGCGACAGGCCGGGCTTGGTCAGCGCCTCTTCCTGCTGGCTGATTTTGAGCAGCCGGTCAAACAGAATAGCGGTAGCAGCGGCGTCGCCGGCGGCCCGGTGGCGGCCGTTCAGCGGAATCCCGATGTTCTGGCACAGCTTGCCCAGGCTGTAGCTGGGCTGGCCCGGCATCAGGGAGCGGCTGAGGCGCACGGTGCACAGCGTTTTGCGCGAATAGTTGTAGCCTAAGTCGCCAAACTCCTTTTTCAAAAACGAATAGTCGAAGCGTACGTTGTGGGCCACGAATACGCATCCCTCCGTCATTTCCACCACTTTGCGGGCCACCTCGTGAAACTTGGGTGCGTCGCGCACCATCTCATCGTTGATGCCGGTGAGCTGGGTGATAAAAAATGGAATGGAGCGCCCCGGATTTATCAGCGTATCGTACTGGTCCACCACTTTTTCACCATCATGAATGAAGATGGCTATTTCCGTAATGCGGTCCTGCGTGGGCTGTCCCCCGGTAGTCTCAAGGTCAATGATGGCGTACAAAAGCGGCGCGGTATCAGGTACTAAACAATACTAATGCAATTGGTAACAAAGATACAGCCCGAGAGGTTGCAACGACCTGTTCCGGCACCGCGCCCAAAAAAAAGACCCGCACGGGGCGGGTCTTTTTCAATAGCTGCCAGGAGCTTAGCGGGTCGCCTTCTGCTGGGTAATCCAGTTCTTATCGGACAGGATGGAGCCATGCTGGTGCTCAATGACAGTGCGGGCTTCGGCCGGCAGCTCCTGCGACTTCAGGGCCGTTTCGTACGACTGCAACGCCACTGAATCGCCGTTTTCGCACTCGCCCAGAATAGCCGAATCGTCCTGGCCCGTAATGGCGGATTTAATGTTGATCCAGCCCCGGTGCACAGCCGCGGCGGCATCGGCCAGCGTTGCTTCCACGGTGCTTTCCTGCGCCGGATTGATGCCGAACTGCTGGGCATGCTGCGTGAGGGCGGCGGCAAACTGCGCGCGCTGCTGGCTCATCTGGCTCAGCTTCGATTTCAGATTAGCATCAGAAACCTCCTCAGCGGCTTCCTGGTAGCCTTTGGCGGCTGTCTTATTAATTTCAACCAAGTCGTTGTATGCGCGGGCGGTTTCGCTGGTAATAGCTGCCATGGGGTAGAAGTTTAGGTGGAAAAGAGAAGTTCGGAAGCGGCCCCTTCCGGAAGGGCTGCGCCTGGGAAGTATACTTGGTGGTGGGGTGGGGAGTTGTAGCAGAACGGAATAAAATTCTGGCGTGCCGACGGGTTGCGGCTGGCTGGGTTATCGGGGCCGAAGGTTGGGCGGGTACGTGAGAAACGCTACTTTTGACCGCTCCGCTCAGTAGTTCCGGCGGGGTTGTTTGTTTGCTCCCATGTCCTTAGTGCCTGCCGAAGCCCTGCCAGTACCGTGCCTGATGCCGCTGCCCGTCATCGGGGACGCAGCTTCCGGCTACACCGTGGCGGTTGAGCCGGGGCAGCTGCCCTTTGCCGTTGCGCGCGTCTACTGGACCTATGGTACCCCGGCCGATGTACTTCGGGGGCATCATGCTCATCGCACGCTGGAGCAGCTGTTGGTTGCTGTTAAGGGCCGGCTGGATGTTACCCTCGAAAATTCGGCCGGTGAGCAGCAAAAGTTTACGCTGGAGCGTCCGGATGTAGGCTTGTACCTGCCGGGCCTGTACTGGCGCACCATCCGCTTCCACGAGCAGGCCGTGCTATTATGTCTGGTGTCGCAGCCTTACTCCGAGGCCAGCTACATCCGCGACTATGCGGCTTTTCGGGACCTGGCGAAAGCGCCCGACACGCTATGAGCCGCGTGCCTGCCGTAGCCCGGGTGGAACCGTACGCAAAAGTGCATGAAGCAGCCTGGAATGCGCTGATAGCCGCCTCCGACAATGGGCCGTTTCTGTTTCAGCAGTCCTTTCTCACCTATCACCAGGACCGTTTTCAGGACCAGTCGTGGCTGGTATGGCAGGGGCAGGAGCTATGTGCCGTTTTTGTGGCAGCCACTGCGCATACCACTACAGAGCCCGATGTGCTGATGGCTCACCCCGGGCTGGCCTACGGGGGGCTTGTGACGGTTGCAAAACCCAAATACTCTGAGGTAGCTGCCTGGCTGGAGCTGCTGCGCGCTGCCTGGCAGGCGGCTGGGTTCCGGCAGCTTGTTCTGAAGCCGGTGCCGCGGGTATTCTGCCGCCAGCCTTCCGATGGGCCGTTGTTCTGGCTGCACCAGCAGGGAGCCCGCCTCACTGGCCGCGAGCTGAACTCTGTTATCGACCTGACGCGGCCCTTCCGGATTGGCACCTGGCGGCGGGGCAATCTGCGTAAAGCGCGCCAGCACGGGGTGGTAGTGGCCGCTACGGCAGCTGACTCAGATTATGCCGCCTTCTGGGAAATCCTCACCCGAAATCTGCTCCAGGTGCATGGCCGCCGCCCCGTACATACGCTGGCTGAAATATGCCGCCTGCGCGACCAGAACCCGGACCATATAGAGCTCTGGGTGGCTCGAATAGGAGCAGACGTTGTGGCCGGGGTAGTAGTGTTTCAGGACACGCACCAGGGGTTTGTGCATACGCAGTACATAGCCGGAAACCCTTTCGGCAAGCAAACCGGCGCCGTTGATGCCGTTCTGGCGCATCTGCTTGAGGTGAAGTCAGCGCATTTTCAACGGTTTTCATTCGGCATTTCTACCGTGCACGGAGAGGTAAACCAAGGCCTGCTGAACCAGAAAGAGGGCTTCGGAGCCACGGCCGAAACCACGGACACTTACACCCTCAACTTACTATAAACAAGCAGCGCCCGGCGGTTGGCCGGGCGCTGCTTGTTATCATTCCTTGTTCAAGAGCCGCCGCCAAAGCTTCTGGACACTGTTCGGCTCGTTGTTTTCGGGCTTGGTGGAGTCCTCTCCTTCGGCCGTGTCGCCGAGCAGGAAACCCCAGGGCTCGGTGGCTTTGTTGGCATCCAGCACCACTTTGGCCACGGCCATCAGCGGAATGCTGAGAATCATGCCCGGCGTGCCCCACAGCTCCGCCCCCAGAATCAGGGCCAGAATAGCGGCCAGCGGATTGATGCTGACCTGCGAGCCGGTAATCATGGGCGTGATGAAGTTGCCTTCCAGAAACTGCACCACCACAAACACGCCGATGACCAGCGCCGCCTGAACCGGGGAACCGGTTTCGACCAGCGTGATAATGGCCGGTACCGTAGCCCCAATCATGATGCCGATGTAGGGAATGATGGCCAGCACCGAAGCAAAAATGGCGAAGAAGATGGCGAATTTCACGCCCAGCGCCAGCAGCCCGATACCGTTGAGAATGGCCACAATCACAATGACCTTGAGCAAACCCGAAATGTAGGCCTGTACCACGGTCTGGATGTTGTCGACGGTGTGCAGCACGGAGGTGCGTTTGTCAGGAGCCACGAAACGGAACATAAACTGCCGCAGATGGTCGCGGTAGAGCAGCAGGCAGAAGATGTAGATGAGTACCTGCGCCAGATTGCTGAGTACGGCCGTCGTGGTGTTGAGCGTAGTGCCCAGATAGGAGCCGCCGGATTTTTTCAGATTCTTTACCGTGGTTTCTTTCAGGTCGTCGATGCTCATGGGCTTGTAGCCAAACTTCATGTGCGCCCATTCCTGTGCCTGAGTGAAGAATTCCATCATCTTGGTCTGCAGCTTGGGCAGCTCACTCTTGAACTGCGCCAGCTGCGAGCCAAACCCCAGAATAACCCCCGCAAAAATGGCCAGCACCAGCAGCAGGCACAGAATAATGGCCAGCACCCGCGGCAGGCCGCGCAGCTCCAGCCACCGGCAGATGGGCAGCAGCAGCAGCGTAAACACCGCCGAGAACAGCAGTGGCAGCAGGATGTCGTCGAGGACTTTCAGCGAGTAGACCAGCAGTACCGCGCCAAGCAGAAAGAAGGCAAACTGAACGACGGGCGTCTGCTTGACTATCGGACTGGGCTTATGGCCGGAAGGAGGCAAATGATGCTGAGCAGCAGGAGTAAGCATTTTGCTAATATTGTTGGTAAAATTGGGAGAGAGAAAAGCGCGGCTGTGAAGTGTTTGTATTGAAATGTCCCGGAACAAACACCGGTAGTACTGGGTTGAGAAAGGAGATTTTGCTAACTTTACTAGCGAAATGGAAACGTGGAAAAGGTCCGTTTTCTGCGTTATTTTACTCCGGAATTGAATTTCGATCTACTGATGAGTGAAGAACAGATATCCGTTGCGACGCACGGCTACACCGAAGACAGCATTCGTTCCCTCGATTGGCGCGAGCATATCCGGTTGCGGCCTGGTATGTACATCGGCAAGCTCGGCGATGGTTCGGCGTACGATGATGGCATCTATGTGTTGGTAAAGGAAGTCATCGACAACTCGATTGACGAACACGTGATGGGCCACGGCCGCACGATTGAAATCAAGATTTCTGACCACCGGGTGCAGGTGCGCGACTACGGCCGCGGCATTCCGCTGGGCAAAGTGGTGGATGTAGTCAGCAAAATTAATACGGGCGGCAAGTACGATTCCAAAGTCTTTCAGAAGTCTGTGGGGTTAAACGGGGTCGGTACCAAAGCGGTTAATGCACTCAGCAATTACTTTCTGGTGCAGAGTGTCCGCGACGGACTGATGAAGTCGGCTGAGTTTGCGCAGGGCATCCTGACCAGCGACCCTAAGCCGGTGAAAACCAGCCAGCGCAACGGCACCCTGATGACGTTCCAGCCCGACGATACGATTTTCCGCAACTACCGCTTCATCCCGGAGTATCTCGAAAATCAGATCTGGAACTACGTCTATCTGAATGCTGGCCTTACCATCAACTTCAACGGCCAGAAGTACTACTCCGAAAACGGCCTCGCCGACCTGCTGGCCCGCAAAGCCGACCCCGAGAGTCTGCGCTACCCGGTCATCCATCTCAAAGGCGAGGATATTGAGATGGCCATCACGCACGGCAACGACTACGGCGAAGAGTACTATTCGTTCGTGAACGGGCAGTACACCACGCAGGGCGGCACGCACCTGGCCGCTTTCCGTGAGGCGGTAGTGAAAACGGTGCGCGAGTTCTACAAAAAAGAGTACGACGCTACCGATGTTCGGGGCTCCATCATTGCCGCCATTTCGGTGCGGGTGCAGGAGCCGGTGTTCGAAAGCCAGACCAAAACCAAGCTGGGCTCCATGAACATGGGGCCCGATGGCCCCACGGTACGCGGCTTTATTCTGGACTTCGTAAAAGAATCCCTCGACAACTTCCTGCACAAAAACCCCGCTACTGCCGAGGCGCTGCGCAAGCGTATTGAGCAGAGCGAGCGGGAACGGAAGGATATGGCGGGCGTGAAGAAGCTGGCCAACCAGCGCGCCAAAAAGGCCAACCTGCACAACCGCAAGCTCCGCGACTGCCGCTTCCACTTCGGCGAAGGCAAACAGGAAGCCGAAGCCCTGACCACGCTGTTCATCACCGAAGGTGACTCCGCCTCGGGCTCCATCACCAAGAGCCGCAACGTGGAAACGGAGGCCGTGTTTAGCCTCCGCGGCAAGCCGCTGAACTGCTTCGGGCTGAAAAAGAAGATTGTGTACGAGAACGAGGAGCTGAACCTGCTGCAGCACGCCCTCAACATCGAGGAAGGCATTGAAGGGCTGCGCTACAACCGCGTGGTCATTGCCACCGACGCCGACGTGGATGGCATGCACATCCGGCTGCTGCTGCTCACATTCTTCCTGCAGTTCTTCCCGGATCTGGTGCGCAATGGCCACGTGTTCATTCTGGAGACGCCGCTGTTCCGCGTCCGCAACAAGAAAACGACCATCTACTGCTACAACGAGCAGGAGAAGCAGGCGGCCATGCGCCAGCTCGGCCGCAACCCCGAAGTGACGCGCTTCAAAGGCCTCGGCGAAATCAGCCCCGACGAGTTCGGCAAGTTCATCGGCGACAACATCAAGCTGGAGCCCGTGATTCTGCAGTCGGACCGCAGCATTCAGCAGGTACTGACCTATTATATGGGCAAGAACACACCGGCCCGCCAGGAATTTATCATCGAAAACCTGCGTCAGGAGAAGGACTTGGTAACCTCGGATGTGCTGCCCGTGGCAGAAGTGCCCGAGGAAGATTTAGCGTAATTTTGAGTTTCCTCCGGGTGTGGCCGCGCCATAGCAGGAGAGAGGTACAAGGATAATAACTGTGGCAAGCGCCACACCCCGCCGTGTCAGAAGAGAATACTCCCCACACCCCCGAGCAAGCTGCGGCCGACCTGTTCACGGCCGGCGACACTGTTGAACTTGGGGCTGCTCCCGCTGCATTTACTGCTGCTGGCCCCGCCGGCATTCCCGCCGATTCGGATGAGGAAACAGTGGCACTACTAAGCGAAATGGCCACGGCCGAATCCTCCACTGAGGAAACGGAACCAGCCGAAACCGAAGAAATTGCGGAAGCAGAAGAAGAGCCGAAGTTCGCACCTGGCGAAACCATCCACGATGTAGCCACCGTGAATGGGATGTACCAGAACTGGTTTCTGGACTACGCCAGCTACGTGATTCTGGAGCGTGCCGTGCCCGCCATTGAGGATGGACTTAAGCCGGTGCAACGCCGCATTCTGCACGCCATGAAGGAGATGGATGATGGCCGCTTCAACAAAGTGGCCAACGTCATTGGCCAGACCATGCAGTACCACCCCCACGGTGACGCCAGCATTGGCGACGCTATGGTGAACCTGGGGCAGAAGGACCTGCTGATTGAAACTCAGGGTAACTGGGGTGACATCCGGACCGGCGACGGCGCGGCGGCTCCGCGTTACATCGAAGCCCGCCTGAGCAAGTTTGCGCTGGACGTCGTGTTCAACCCCGACATCACCGAGTGGCAGATGAGCTACGACGGCCGTAAGCGTGAGCCGACTACGCTGCCCGTGAAGTTTCCGCTGTTGCTGGCACAAGGCGTGGAAGGCATTGCTGTGGGCCTGAGCACCAAAATTATGCCCCACAACTTCCGCGAGTTGTGCAAAGCCAGCATTGATGTACTGCGCGGCCGGGAAATCCAGCTGTTTCCGGACTTTCCGACCGGTGGCCTCTGCGACGTCACGAACTATAACGGTGGCCTGCGCGGCGCCAAAATCCGGCTGCGTGCCACCATCGAGAAGGTCGATAAGACCATGCTGGTTATTCGCGACATTCCATACGGCACCACCACCACGGCGCTGATGGAAAGCATCGTGAAAGCCTCGGAAGCGAATAAAATCAAGATCAAAAAGGTAGTCGACAACACCGCTGCCACGGTAGAAATACAAGTACATCTTCCCACCGGCGTTTCGCCGGACCTGACGATGGATGCGCTGTATGCTTTCACCGACTGCGAGGTTAGTATTTCGCCCAATACCTGCGTCATCATCGAGGACAAGCCACGCTTCGTGGGGGTGGAGGACATGCTGCGCCTGAGCACCCAGAAAACGTTGCGCCTGCTGGAGCGGGAACTAGAAATCCGGGAAGAAGAGCTGCAGGAAAAGTGGCATTCGGCTTCGCTGGAGAAGGTTTTCATCGAAAACCGCATCTACCGCCGGATTGAGGAGTGCGAAACCTGGGAGGAAATCCTGCAGACCATTGATGCGGGCCTGAAGAAATTCGTGCGCATCGAAGGCGAGAAGCCCAAGGCAAATGACACACGTATTGTGATGCGCCGGTCCATTACCGAAGACGACCTCACCCGCCTCACCGAAATCCGCATCAAGCGCATTTCCAAATACGACGGCTTTAAGGCCGATGAGTACATTCAGCGGCTGGAAACTGAGCTGGCAGAAGTGGCCGACCACCTCGCCAATCTTACGCGCTACGCTATCAACTACTTCGAGGGGCTGCTTAAAAAGTACGGTCAGAACCGGGAGCGGAAAACGCAGCTCCGCACCTTTGATGTAGTAACGGCCCAGAAAGTGGCCGTGGCCAACCAAAAGCTCTACGTAAACCGCCGCGACGGTTTTGTAGGCTACGGCCTGAAAAAGGACGAGCAGGTAGAGCATGTCTGCGACTGTTCCGACCTCGACGACATCATCAGCATCAAGCGGGATGGCACGTTCACAGTGACCCGGATTGCGGAAAAAACCTTTGTGGGCAAGGACATTCTGCACGTCGGGGTATACAACAAGAACGACGACCGGCTGGTATACAACATGATTTACCAGGACGGTGCTTCGGGCATCAGCTTCGCCAAGCGCTTCCTCGTGACGGGCATCACCCGCGACAAGGTGTATGATCTGACCAAGGGCACGAAGGGCACCAAAACGCTCTACCTCACGGCCAACCCCAATTCGGAGTCGGAAATCGTGGGCGTGCAGCTTTCTGACAAGGCGCCGGCCCGCGTGAAGCAGTTCGACTTTGACTTTGCTGAGCTGTCAATCAAAGGCAAGGGCTCGATGGGCAATATCGTCACGAAGCAGCCCATCAAGAAAATCACGCAGAAAAGCCTCGGCGACTCGACGCTGGGCGGCCGCGAAATGTTCTTCGATAGTGTGGTGGGCCGCCTGAACACGGCCGGCCACGGCCGCTACCTGGGTACCTTCGATACCGACAACACGATTCTGGTGGTGTACAAGGACGGCAGCTACGAGCTGAAGTCGCCGGATCCGGCGCACCACTTCGATGTGCCCAACATCGTGCTGCTGCGCAAGCTCGACCCCGATACCGTGCTAAGTGCTGTGTACGTGGAAGCGGAAACCAAAATCCACTACATCAAGCGGTTCAAGATTGAAACCAGCACGCTGGACAAGCGCTTCACATTTATTTCCGAGCCCAAGGGCAAGCTGCTGGCCGCTACCGCCAACCCCGAGCCGCAGGTGGAAGTGAAGCTACAGCGCGACAAGAAAGCGGATAAGGAGACCGAGAAAATCAACCTGCACGAGTTCATTGACGTGAAAGGGTGGAAGGCCATGGGCAACAAGCTCAACTACTTCCGGATTCATGCCGTGACCCTGCTGACGGATGAAGGCCCTGAGCCCCAGCGCCGCGAAGTGAAGAAAAAGGCCGGCCCGGCCACCATTCCCCGGTCGGCTGCCGGGGCCAGCGAGCCGGAAGGCCCACTGCCCGACCTGACCGGCCCCGTGGACATTTCGGCCGCCGACATTGCCCAGGCCCAGGCCATTCTAAAGACTCCCAAGTCGCAGCTCAAGCTGTTTTAAGTAGCAAAAAGCCCCGCAGTTGCAACTTGCGGGGCTTTTTCATGAACTTGCAGTACGCTTGCCCTGTAGTAGGCAGCAGTTTCGCCAACAGAGTGGAGCATCCTGTGAAAAGCTGCAGCTTTGCGGCACAGTCTGCGGTAGTTGTTTGCATGGTAGTGCCTTTGGGTCGTTTCTTTTGGCTGATACTGCTTCTGGCGGGCCTGCTGGCTGTGCCTGCCGAAGCCCAATGGCGCCGGCCCTCCAAGGCCACGCCCAAGCTGCCCACCGAAACGCCGGAAACAGCGCTTGTCGCGAAGCTGCTGCGGGAAGGGCAGGAGCTACAGAGCCAGTACAAAGACTCCGAAGCCCTGGGCAAATACGAGCAGGCTCTGGCGCAGGCCCCGGCTACGTACGAAGCCCTGTGGCGGGCCGCGGTGCTCAGTGTCCGGATTGGGGCCCGCTACACCGATGAAACCCGGAAAATGGCCTACTTCTCCGCCGCCCGGCTTTACGCCAGCCGGGCGCTTGTCGTACGGGCTGAGGGGGCCGAGGGGAATTATGCGGAAGCCTTGGCGCTGGCCAACCAAGCCACCTTGCTCACTGCCCGCAGCAGGTTGCTTTCATATAAGGAGATGAAGCCATACGTGTTTAAGGCTGTGGCGCAGCGTCCCGATTTTGCGGATGCCTGGCAGCTGCTGGGCCGCTGGCACTACCGCGTCGACCACTACAACATTCTGGAGCGGATATTCAGTCGGGTGTTTCTGGGTGGTATGCCTTCTGGAGCCAGTACCCGGGCCGCCATAGAGGCACTTTCCAAAGCGCATGAACTGAACCCCAAGCGCATTGAATATGCTTACGACCTGGCGCGGGTGTACTTGAACCAAGGCTACAATACCCAAGCAACTGCGGTGCTGCAGGATGCCGTGGAGCTAACACCGGTTACGGCCGAGGAGCTGGAAATTAGCCGGCGCTGCCGTAAGATGCTGGTGCAGCTGAACCGGCGGCTGGTAAAGCAGGTGCATCGGCACATGCGCAACGTAGACTAGCCGGCCCGTGCTATCCGGCTGCTCCCTTCCGTATCTTTGCCCCCGATGTCAGCTACCGTTTCTTCCTTCCTGGGTTTTTTGCGCCCGTTTCTGCTGCTGCCTCTCACGGCACTGCTTGCTACGGCCTGCGGTGCCGGCGCCGAGGAGCAGCCTGAGACAATGGTGGACCTGAAAACAGTACAGAGCGGTCCAAAAATTCAGGCCGAAGAACTAGACGGGGCCATAGCCCGCCAACCGCGCAATGCTTCTCTTTATGCCCGCCGAGCTGCATTTCGCCTCGATGCCGGCCAGATTGAGCCTGCCTTGCAGGATATAACCCAGGCCCTCGACCTGGACGATACGCCCGGTGAGTTCTACTTCCTTAAAGCGCGGGCCCTGCGTGCCCAAGGCAAGCTTCAGAGTGCTCTGGCCGCCGCCGATATTGCGTCGCGGCGTGGCTATGCGTCTGCCGAATTGAACCTGCTGGTGGGCGAAACGCATCTGGCCTCACGCCACTACCAAACGGCCATCGACTACCTCGACCGTGCCCTGCAGCAGGAACCCGACCACACAGCTGCCCTTTTCTACAAAGGCATGGCCCACGTTGGGCTACAGGATACCACGCAGGCCCTGGACTACCTGCGCGCCAGCCTGGCTCGCGACCCGCGTCAGCCCGAAACCCTGCACCAGCTGGCCTTTCTGTCGAATGCCTACCGCCAGCCGGCTAATGCAGCCCTGTATGCAGCTCGTGGCCTGAAGGTAGCGCCCAATTATGGTCCGCTCTGGTATGACTATGGCCGTCAGTTTGAGCTGCAAAACCAGCCTGACAGCGCCGTGCGCATTTATGCCCGTACCGTGCAGCTGGATACCACCTTTTATCGCGCTGATTATCGTTTGGCATTGGCTGCGTTCAAAACCCGCAAGTATGCCGTGGCCATTCCGCACCTGCAGCGTGCCTTGCGCCGCGCACCCCGCCTAGCTGGCGCCCGCCAGATGCTGGCAGAAAGCCTGGAAAGCCTTGGCCGCTACCCAGAAGCCGCCGACCAGTACCGCCTGTTAGTAGCCGAGAACCCAGGCAACCGGCACTGGACCTACAAAGCATGGAAGGTGAGCAACCGGGCCAGAGGTATCATTGTGGACGAAGCGCCACGCCGCACCGTCGAGCCAATCGAGCCCATTTCCATTCAACGGCCGGGTCTCCCAGGATTAGGGCTCTAAGCAGTTGGCGGAGTGCTGAGTTAGGGAGTAATCAGCATCAACTTGCTGGTGCAGCAACTTTCCATTTCGCCATTTCCTTAACTTGCGGCTTCACGGCTGCTTGTATAGCCATTATCTCCCCAATTCAATGCTTAACATCACCCTCCCCGACGGCTCGGTGCGCCAGTTTGTAGATGGCGCCACGGGCTACGACGTTGCTGCCGGCATCAGCGAAGGCCTCGCCCGCAATGCCCTTGGCGTGCGCGTCAACGGCGAAGTGCGCGACCTGCACCGCCCGATTGACCAAGATGCGCAGGTTGCCATCCTGACCTGGAACGACCCCGAAGGCAAAGCGTCCTTCTGGCACTCTTCGGCTCACCTCATGGCCGAAGCCCTCGAAGCTCTGTATCCCGGCGTGAAGCTGGGCATCGGCCCCAGCATCGAAAACGGCTTCTACTACGACATCGACCTGGGCGAAGGCCGCTCGATTTCGACCGACGACCTGCCGGAAGTCGAGAAGAAAATGCTGGAGCTGGCTAAGAAGAAAAGCCAGTTTGAGCGCAAGGAAGTAAGCAAGGCCGACGCCATTGCCTACTTCACCGAAAAGCAGGACCCCTACAAGCTGGATCTGCTGGAGCGCCTCGAGGACGGCTCCATCACATTTTACACGCAGGGCGACTTCACTGACCTCTGCCGCGGCCCGCACATCCCTGATACTTCACCTATCAAGGCTGTAAAACTGCTCAACGTGGCCGGTGCTTACTGGCGCGGCGATGAGAAGAACAAGCAGCTCACGCGCATCTACGGCATCACCTTCCCAAAGGCCAAGGAGCTGACGGAGTACTTGGAGCGGTTGGAAGAAGCCAAGCGCCGCGACCACCGCAAGCTCGGTAAGGAGTTGGAGCTGTTTGCGTTCAGTGAGAAAGTAGGAGCGGGGCTGCCGCTGTGGCTGCCCAAAGGCACCGCTCTGCGCGAACGGCTGGAGCAGTTTCTGCGCCGCGCCCAGATCAAGGCTGGTTACCAGCCCGTCGTGACGCCCCACATCGGTTCCAAGGAACTGTACGTAACCAGCGGCCACTACGAGAAGTACGGCGCCGATTCGTTCCAGCCCATCAAGACGCCGAACCCGGGCGAGGAGTTCTTCCTCAAGCCCATGAACTGCCCCCACCACTGCGAAATCTACAAAACCAAGCCCCGCTCGTACCGTGACCTGCCGGTGCGCTTCGCCGAGTTTGGCACCGTGTACCGCTACGAGCAGTCGGGCGAGCTGCATGGCCTGACACGGGTGCGGGGCTTTACGCAGGATGATGCCCACATCTTCTGCCGCCCCGACCAGGTGAAGGAGGAGTTTCTGAAGGTGATTGACATCGTGCTCTACGTGCTCAAGGCTTTGGATTTTCCTGATTTTACGGCGCAGATTTCCCTACGTGACCCCGAGAACAAAGCCAAGTACATCGGCTCCGACGAAAACTGGGAGAAGGCTGAGCGCGCCATTATTGAGGCGGCCGCTGAGAAGGGCCTGACCACCGTTACGGAGCTGGGCGAAGCGGCCTTCTACGGCCCCAAGCTCGACTTTATGGTGCGCGACGCCATCGGCCGTAAGTGGCAGTTGGGCACCATTCAGGTAGACTACAACCTGCCCGAGCGGTTCGAGCTGGAATATGTGGCCTCCGACAACTCCCGCCAGCGCCCCGTGATGCTGCACCGCGCCCCGTTTGGTTCGTTGGAGCGCTTTGTGGCGGTTCTCATTGAGCACTGCGGCGGCAACTTCCCGCTGTGGCTCTCGCCCGAGCAGTTTGCGGTGTTGCCCATCTCGGAGAAGTACCAGGAGTATGCCCAGCAGGTATACGACCAGCTGGTGCAGTCCGAGCTGCGCGGCACAGTAGACCACCGCGACGAGAAAATCGGCCGTAAAATCCGCGACGCCGAGGTTTCCAAGGTGCCCTACATGCTCATCGTGGGCGAGAAGGAGCAGGCCGAAGGTATCGTGTCGGTGCGCCGCCACGGCCAGGGCGACGTGGGCGCCATGCCCATTGCCGAGTTCATCAGCAGCTTCCAGCAGCAGGTAAACGACATGATGGACGGCAAACCAGCCACTACCATCCACTAAGCCTGCCACAGGCAGCAGCTGCCAAAAGCTGACTTCACTACTACAAGCCCTTGCCATGTTTCATGGTGAGGGCTTGTTTTTTGGAGCAGCGCACTTCTGCAAGGGAAGAATTCCCTGAGTCAATCAGCAGAAAAGGACAATTTCAGGTCGATTTTATACAGGCTTTGTTGAGGGTTTGGAAAAAATGGCGGATATTTGCCCGCTGATTGAACCCAACAGGCTGCGTAAGCCTCCTGATCAATCCCAGCAAAAACCGACTTTCACCTAAAGGAGAAAAAGCCATAGCAACCCCTAACCGCCGTTATATCCCTCGCGCCCAGGTCGAGGAGCCGTTCAAAATCAATCAGAAGATTACGGCCCGCGAAGTCCGTCTTGTTGGCGACAACATCGAACAAGGCATCTATTCCATTGAGCAAGCCCGGCGCTTTGCTCAGGAACAGAACCTGGACCTCGTGGAAATTTCGCCCACGGCTGTACCGCCCGTGTGCCGCGTTATCGACTACTCGAAATTCAAGTACGAGCAGAAGAAGAAAACCCGCGAGCTGAAGGCCAAGCAGACCAAGGTCGTTATCAAGGAAATTCGTTTCGGACCCAACACCGATGACCACGACTTTGCCTTTAAGCTGAAGCACGCGCAGGAATTTCTGCGGGAAGGCGCCAAAATCAAGGCGTATGTGCATTTCGTAGGCCGAAGCATCGTGTTCAAGGAGCGGGGCGAAATTCTGCTGCTTAAGTTTGCTCAGGCCCTCGAAGACCTTGGCAAAGTAGAGCAGCTGCCCAAGCTCGAAGGCAAGCGGATGTTCCTGTATCTAGCTCCGAAAGCAGTAGCTCCGGCAAAACCGGCTAAGCCCGCTGCTCCGAAGGAAGGTGGCAAGGACGCTCCTAAGGAAACCAAACCGGCTGCTGCCCCTGCTCCCGCAGACAGCGCTGCTGAATAGCTTTTCCGGGGCTTCGGCCCCATATGTTGCGCTGGCGCACCGGCCCTAGGCAGCCGACCGCCGCAGTTTTTCACCTTTTTATCACCACCACAATGCCGAAAATGAAGACCAAGTCCGGCGCCAAAAAGCGTTTCTCGCTGACCGGCACGGGCAAAATCAAGCGCAAGCACGCGTACAAGAGCCACATCCTGACCAAGAAAACCACCAAGCAGAAGCGTGCCCTCACGCACGTTGGTCTGGTTAGCTCGGCCGACATGAACCGCGTAAAGGACATGCTCAATCTTTAATTAGTAATTGAAGAATTAGTAGTTAAGAATGTCCGATAGCACACCCGGACTCCATAATTCTTAATTCCTGATTGTCAATTATTAACTCTTTTTTTCACCAGGCGTCCGGCTGAAACAAAAGCTGCGGCAACAGTCCGCCGCCGGCCGCCAAAAAAAACTGGTTATGCCAAGAAGTGTCAACCACGTGGCTTCGCGCCACCGTCGGAAAAAAATAATGCGTCTGGCGAAAGGCTATTATGGCCGTCGCAAGAACGTATGGACCGTTGCTAAAAACGCGGTTGAGAAAGGTTTGCTCTATGCTTACCGTGACCGGAAGGTTAAGAAGCGTGAGTTCCGGGCCCTCTGGATTCAGCGTATCAACGCTGGTGCTCGTGAGCATGGCCTGTCGTACTCGCAGTTGATGGGCGGCCTGAAAAAGGCTGGTATCGAGCTGAACCGCAAAGTTCTGGCCGACCTCGCTCTGAACCACCCTGCCGCCTTCAAGGGCATCGTGGAGAAAATCAAGTAAGCAGTTCTGCCTGCTGATAAAAAAGCCTGACCCTTCCGGTCAGGCTTTTTTTGTGCGTCTTGAAAAACGGTGGTTCAGCCACTTATCATGTATGCTACGCAATGGTGTTCAGCAGGGCCTGTACTTCCAGAATCCGGTCCTGTTTGTTGGCCTCGCGCCAGGATAGGGCGGAGGGCGTCCAGTACCGGTGCTGCTGCAGAAAGCGGAGCTGAAGCTGCTGCCACGCCTGTTCGCTTCCAACAAGGCCAAGGTCGAACAACTCGTTTCGCAGGCTGTGGCTGATGGGCCAGAAATCGGGACGGCCGAGGTAATCGAGGTCGGCGTCGCAGAGAATCTGGGCGGGCAGCAAGTTGCCGGGACTTTGTGGCACCTGCGTAGCCATAATCAGCTCGCAGATAAAATCGACCTGTTCTGGCGAGTAGCCGAAGTTGGGCAACAGTTGCCGCACCAGCTGGCAGCCGGCCGCTTCGTGGCCCTGGTAGGTCGTCAGGAAGCCGGCGTCGTGGTAGAAGGCCGCCGTACGCAGCAGCGCCAGTTGTTCGGGGTCGGTGAGGCCTTCCGCATCAGCCAACGCGCGGGCCCGGGCCACAACGTCGAGAGTATGATGAGGGCCATGGTAGTAGAGGTTGGCGGGAAGGTGCTGACGCAATTGCTCGAGCACGTAATCTTCAGCGCATTGGCAGTTCATCGGGGAAGGAATAGAATTGACAGACCTAATAACAGCAAAACCGGGCGAATTGACACTCCTCGCCGCTATCTTGCGGCAGCATCAGACCCGCAGGCTTATTATTTAAATTCCGAATGACGCTACTTGAACGCTGGCAACGGCTGCTAGGAATACGGGTGGAAGAAGGCCGTACGGTAGGGCTGTTTTTCCTGCACAATTTCCTGTTAGGCATTGGTACCATTCTGGTGTATGTAGCGGCCAACGTTATTCTGCTGGAAAACGACCCGGAACGCAGTCTGCCGCTGGCTTATGGCTTGGCGGCGCTGGCCATGATAGTAGCCGGTAAGGTATATGCGCATTTTGAGCATCATCTGGGGCTGGAGCGGGTGGCGGTGCGGGTGCTGCTGGCGGTAGTGGCCCTGATGGCGATACTGGGGGTATTGGTTGCAGTAGGCAATTCAATAGCCGCAGCAGTGGCTATTATGGCGGGCTACCGCGTCATATACCTGCTCACGAACCTGGAGTTCTGGGGAGTATCGGCGGTGGTGTTTGATGTGCGGCAAAGCCGCCGGCTGTTCAGTGTCATCAGCTCGGGCGACATGCCGGCCAAGGCCCTGGGGGCCGTGCTGGCCATTCTGATTCACCATCATACTGATTTGCTCTGGCTGCTGCTCGTGGCATTTGCAGCGTACATCGGGGCGCTGCTGGTGCTGCAGGCCACGCGGCGGCAGCACGTGGTGGAAGCCCGCCCGGCCCCGCGCGCTGCCCGTCAGGGAGGCGTGGCACCACGGCTGCAGCAATGGTTCGGGGCCAGCCGGCTGGTACTGACGATGTGCCTGAGCATGCTGCTTATTGCAGCCGTTACCACGGGCATCGAGTATTCATTTTTTGTCAACGTCAAGCACAAGTTCCACGACCAGGCCACGGTGATGCGCTACGTCGGGACGGTGCTGGTGGCAACGTATCTGGTGGCGCTGCTTTTCAAACTGCTGCTTTCCCGCGTCACGCTGGACCAGGTAGGAGTCAGATGGATGCTGGTCGCGCTGCCCGCCATCATGCTGGCCGGGTTGCTGCTGGCCGGAGGATTGTGGCTGGGTCAGGCTGCCGATAGCACGCTGCTGCTGTACTTCTGCGGGCTCTATCTGACGCTGGAAGTGCTGCGCCGCGCCGTCTTCGACCCCGTTTTTCTGGTGCTCTTCCAGCCTTTGTCGCCGCCGGAACGCCTGCAGGCTCATACCCTGGCCAAAGGCCTATACGAGCCGCTGGGCATGGGCCTGGCCGGGGTGCTGCTGTATGTGCTGCATCGGCTGCCGGCCTGGGCAGACTGGGGGCCGTTTGTCTGGATGAGCCTGTTTATGGGGGGCGCACTGCTGCTGCTGAACCGGACGTATGGACACTACCTGAGCGAGCTGCAGCATGCGCTGAGCCGTCGGTTTACGCACGATCAGGAAACTGTGCCGGCTCCTGAAGCTGCGAACCATCCATCCTGGAACGTAGACCTGCCGGCAGCCTCTGCCACTGTTGGCCAATTGGTAGAAGCCCTGCAGGACCGGGCCACCCGTCCGGCTGCCATGCTACGTCTGGGCCGGCTGGGGCCAGCCGCTGTACCTGCTTTGGCCCAGGCTATGCAGACCAGCACCGACGACGTGCTGGTGCGGCGGCTGGCGCAGGTGTGTGGCCATATCCGGGTGCCAGCCAGTCGGGCGGCCTTGGTTGCGCTGGCCCGACAGCCGCAACTATTCCGGCGCGAAGCGGCCCTGCGTGCTCTGCGCTATTTTGACCAAGAGGCGGCCGACGCGCCTGTATTCCGGGCGTTGGTGCAGGACGAAATGCACCGCGCCCGGCACCTGCTCCGGGGCCTGTCCGTCACTACTGATCCTGTGTTGTCCCGCAGCCTGGAGTATGAGCTAGGACGGCTGGGGCAGCGCCTGTTCGGCTTGCTGCTGCAGCTGTATGCTCCGCAAAGTATAGCCGCTGCCCAGCGTGGCGTGCAGCATGCTGCGCGCGAACGGCAGGCCAACGCCCTCGAAATCCTGGACAACCTCATTGCCCGGCCCATCTATCAGGCGTTGCAGGCCCTGCTGGAAGTAGCGCCGGTTGCCGAAAAACTCCGCACCTTCGACCGGGTGCTGGGCTCGGCTCCAATGGAGGGCACCGTTGTTGACAGTATTGTAGAGCAGGGAGAAGCAGCCTTTACGGACTGGACTGTAAGCATCGCGCTGCCGCTTTGGCACCCTGCCGCCACGACGGCCGCCTACCTGCTGCCTCATCTGCAGAGTGGCAGCCTGCTGGTGCGCGAAAGCGCCTTTCAGGTGCTAGGACAACTCGCGGCGCAACAGCCCACCGTTTACGAACAGTTACTAACTACTCATCCTAACCTGCCTTTTCTACGCATGAATCATTCGTCGGGTACCGCCAGCATGTCGGCTGTGGAGCGCGTGGCGCTGCTGCAGCAAACCACTTTGTTTGCCGCAACACCCGCCAACGTGCTGAGCAGTATTGCTCCCATCATGAAGGAAGTCAGTTTCCAGGATGGCCAGCCGTTGTTTGCCAAAGGCGACCTGGGCACTTCCCTGTTTATCGTGCAGGCTGGTGAGGTAGGAATTTTCGCCGGTACGCAGCAGTTGGCCACGTTCTACGCCGGCGACTTTTTCGGTGAGCTGGCACTGCTTGATGCCGAGCCCCGCTCCGCTTCGGCCGTAGCGCGCGGGTCCGTGGTGGCGTTCCGGATAGACCAGGAGGATTTCTACGATGTAATGGAAGAGCGGGGAGAGGTGCTGCGCAACATTGTGCGCGTTCTGTGCCAGCGTTTGCGCCGGCAGAACGAGAAATCAGTGGTAGAATAGAGGGGCCGCCGCCCGCCGCGCGCGAAACCCGGTAGCCAACCGCTGCTTGGTCTCAGATCAAAACAACACGGCTCCCTTTCTGCCAGCGCAGAAAGGGAGCCGTGTTCAGTAAGTGCGGTTCAGGTACCCGCGTGGCCTTATGCCAGCACCTCGTAGATCATCACGGGTTTCGCCTTGTTCTTCAGCGTGACTTCGTGCATCGGGCGGCATTGGAACGACTCCTTGACCCGCTGGTAGGTGGCCTCCGTAATGATAATCTGGCCGGGCTGGGCAGCAGACTGCAGCCGCTGGCTCACATTCACGGTATCCCCAATGACGGTGTAGTCCAGCCGCTTGAGCGAGGCCGAGCCAATGTTGCCCGACACCATCTCGCCGGTATTGATACCGATGGATATCTGGGGCCGGTACAGCGTGCCATTGGGCAGGGTGTCTTCGTGGGCCTGCAGGGCAGTGCGCACGGCCAGGGCCGCGTCCATTGCCCGGTCGAGGTGAAATTTGTCGCGGAATACGGCCATTACCGCGTCGCCCATAAACTTGTCGACATAGCCGCCCTGCGCGATAATTTCGGCCACCATCTGGTCGAAATAGCTGTTGAGCAGCGTCACAACATCGGTAGGAGGCAGCACCTCGGCCAGCGACGTGAACCCGCAGATGTCAATGAACAGGACCGTGGCATCCACCGTTTCGCTGGCCATAAGCGTGTTTTCAAAACCCGGCCGGCCCATAAAATTAAGCACCGTCTCGTCCACATACATGCGCAGGATGTTGTTTTCCTGCACGGCGCGCAACGTCTGGCGCAGTTGCTGCACATGGTGGGCGGTTTTCTCCATCGTCACTTCCAGATCGGTGAAGTCTACCGGTTTGGTCACAAAGTCGAACGCCCCGCGGTTCATGGCCGTCCGGATGTTGTGCATGTCGCCGTACGCCGACACCATCACGGCCTTGATGACGGCGCTGGCATCGGGCAGATGGGTCAGCAGCGTCAGCCCATCCATGACGGGCATGTTGATGTCGGAAAGAATAATGTCGATGTCGGTCTGCTGGTGCAGCTGGTCCAGGGCTTCCTGTCCATTGCCGGCAAACACAAACTCGTAAGCGCCTTCCCGGATTTTGCGCCGGAATTTTTGCTTAATGAGCAGCGCCAGATCCGGCTCGTCATCAACCACTAGGACTTTAGTTTTCATGGATGCCGATTGCATGGAGCTTCTCTTTGAGAGCCGTAAAATCTACGGGCTTGGTCAGGAAATCGTTAGCGCCGAGCTGCAGCGCCTGTTGGCGGCTGTCAGCGTCGCCGTACGCTGTAATCATCATGACCTGAGGCGGAACCGGTGGAGGCGCATTGTATTCCTGGCGGATGCGTTTGAGCAGCTCAAGCCCACTCATGCCGGGCATATTGATGTCGGAGAGAATTAGTACGACCTCTGAGGCGTGCGCATGGATAAAATCCAGGGCCTCTTCGCCGGAATAAGCAAACGTGAAGGAATACTCGCCTTTGCGAATCTCGCGCCGGAACCGTTGTTCGAACAGTACGCGTACGTCTGTTTCGTCGTCTACTACCAATATCTTTATCATGAACAGGAGGGGTAACAGGTCGGTGTGGTAGTGGTGCTAAGCGGGCAGAGAAATGATGAATTCCGTGTACTCGCCTTCTTGTGTTTCAACGGAGAGCGTGCCTCCGTGCCCTTTCGTGACAATGTCGTAGCTGAGTGAGAGGCCCAGTCCGGTACCTTCGCCGGTGGGCTTGGTGGTGAAAAACGGCTGAAAGATTTTCTGCTGAACTCCTTCCGGCATGCCGGTGCCGTTGTCGCGCACACGCACTTCCACGGTATCATCGGGGCCCCGTCGGGTAATTACGCTCACGGTCGGCATGTAGCCATTAATTGAGGGCTGCATTTCCTTTCTTTTCTGAACGGCATAGAAGGCATTCGTGAACAGGTTCAGCAGCACGCGTCCCAGATCCTGCGACACGGCCTCTACTTTGCCCAGGCTCATATCAAAATCGGTGTGCAGCGTGGCATTAAAGCTCTTGTTTTTGGCGCGCAGGCCATGGTAGGCCAGGCGCAGGTACTCATCGGCTAGCAGGTTGATGTCGGTAGGCTGCCGCTCACCGGAACTGGCGCGGGAATGCTCCAGCATGCCGCGCACGATGCTGGCCGCCCGCTGCCCATGGTGGTTGATCTTCTGTAGGTTCTGCTTCAGGTCGGCCAGCAGGTCGGCTTCCAGTTCGGCGTCGCGCTGGGGTTTTTGCTGCTCTTCTTCCAGCTCGCTCACCAGCTCCGTGCTGACATCGGAGAAGTTGGTCACGAAATTGAGCGGGTTCTGAATCTCGTGGGCAATACCGGCTGTTAATTCCCCCAGGCTGGCCATTTTTTCGGCCTGGATGAGTTGCGCCTGGGTGGTTTTGAGTTCGGTCAGGGCCTGTTGCAACTCTTCCGCCTGCGTGGTGAGCGTAGCGGTGCGCTCGGCTACCAGCCGCTCCAGCTCGGCGTTCTGCGCCTCAATCCGCTCCTTGGCTTTCGTTTCCTCTTCCCGCAGCAGCCGCTCGGCTTCCAGGGTTTTCTTCTGGCTGCGGGCAATGAATACGAAGGTGATAAGCCAGATCAGCGCAAAGCCTTGGGAGGTTTCAAAAATGTCATCGTAGCGCTTCATCAGCTCCCGGCCCGTCACGGCCAGAACCAGCTCAATGGCCGAATACACAACGTACGGCGCCAGCGCCAGCAGCAGCGTGCGGGCCGGCCGATAGTCGCGTAGGCGTGCCAGAACCAGCAGCACCGATGCCAGCACGAAGAGCATATACAGCTCGTCCAGCTGGTCGGTTCGCCACCGGAACACAGTCGCCAGCAGGGTCAAGGCGGCTCCCGGCACCCAGATGTAGGTCAGCAGCGCATTGAGCCGCGGTATTCGGGTGGGCAGGTCCAGAAACCGTCGGAGCGCGCGGACGATTAGCAGGGCCATCAGAATACTGATCAGGAGCGAGGTATTCAGGCTCATAAGGAATGCCGGTCAGGTGTGGAGTGTGGAGGACACAGGCGCTGGTGGCCTCTGTCGTGCCGTCCGGCAGGTGCAAACTAGCGTTTTGTGGCTAATCGTGCTACTTCTGCGGGGTGCGGGCCGCGTCTTTGCTGCCACCCCAGTTGCCCGGAAGCGGCAGCGTAAGCTTCATAACGGGGTTGCTGGTGCGTGGCGCCCGTTTCAGGGCGGCTTTCTTGTCCTTGCCTTCGTCGCCGGAAAACAGGATGGTGGCATAGTCCTTCACCACGCCCACCGCCGAAGGCAGCGTGAGCGTCACAACCAGTTGCCGCTGCGTTTTACCGGTCGGCTTGCCCGGTGGCAGGCTTTGTGCCAGCCCTTCCTCCGCCCGCAGCCCGCCCGCTCCAAGTAGAAAAAGTAACAAATAAAGCCTGACGTGAATCATATAAGTGCGGATGCAGGCGAACCGGAATAGATAGGAGGCGCCGGGCTCACTGGATATCGGTCGGCAAGGTATCATGCGGCAGCGGCCAATGCAATGAAAAACTGTCGGCAGTGCCCGTTGCGGGTAAAAACCCTCCGGTTTATCTGATGCTTGCTTTGGCCGATGGGTTGCCTGCGCCCCTGCTGCTGGCCTAGCGCCTAGCCTGCTGCTACGCCACGCCAAGGCGGCGCTCAAGAGTCTTGGTGCTCGACGGGCTGGAGACAGCCGGCCAGTACCAGTTCCAGACCCCGGCCTATACTACCGTGTGGTAGGATCTGCTGTGCATTTGGGCGTAGGAGTAGGCTGGTTTGTGCTTGATAAACAGAGGTATATACCTATAATTAGGTATTCCGAAAACAGGAGCTGACCAGTAGTTTTGCCATGTATCATTTCAAGGCAAGTCATGAAAAAAATCTACTCAATTCTCGCACTGCTTCTGCTCGTCTGGGCGGTCATCTCGTGTGATAAGAAGTCGCCGGAAGACCCAATGCCGGAGGAGGAGGTCAACATTGAGCGGCATGAAATTCAGGGGGCCGTTGTGATGCCAGCCGGTAGCACACGCAGTGTGAACGGCCTCACTGTCAACTCGCCCGTTGGGCAAATGACCGTCGCCAACGGCCAGTATCAGATTACCACGCTGCAGAACGAGTTTACCACGCAAATGGTAACCGATGCTGGCGGTGAGCCGGTCCTGATGGGCTACAGCTATCCTGGGCAAACGGACTTCACTATCAATTCCCGTTCCACGGCCCTGGCTATGCTCATGAGTACGCCGACGGCCTATTCGCTCAGTGCAGCCGGCAAACGACAGTTGATTACCGAGGTTCAGTCCGATCCGGCCTTCGCCGGGGTTGTGCAGCAAGTAGAGTACTTACTGCGAGGTTCTACGCCCTTACTGTCGCCTAGCAGCAACGTGCTGGCCCAGGTATTGAATACGCTTTTCACTAGTGTTGCGAACCGGGGAACGGCCACGGGTGCCAGGCCCATCAAGATCCTGCGTAGCGGCCGCAACTTTGTGTTCCAGAATACCGGCGTTGGACATGCGTCGGTTGTTGGAATTTACAAGGATAACGTCCTGCAGAAGCGAGTGACCGTGGGGCCAGTCAACTATATCCCCACCTCACTGGCGGACGTAGTTCGGCAGGGCATTGGAGGGCTGAATCCCGTGCAAGAGGAGTATGCGCTCAGCGGAGACGGCCTGTTTCAAATCAAGATCCGCACAGGTAAACCCAGCAGCGTCGACAACAGCGCGGAGTTTGCCAGTGCCTACCATGAGAATTTGACGGACATGAGTCTGCAATTGCTGCTAGGGGCCTTGCCCCACCTGAAGGGCAACAAGACGTGTCTTGCCGCTGTCCGCACGACTATGGTTGGGATTATACGCGACATTACCTCTACTATCGCTACGCCCACTTCTTCCTCCGTGGCCGCCTTTAGCTCTGTTGTAACCGTGGTGACCAGCTCCTCGGTAACCTTACTGCAGACGGCGCTGAGTTGCGTGGAGAGCCAGGCCGAGCAAGGCAAGGGTAGTGCCTTCCTGGCAAGCATGAAGAAGTGGTATACCTTTACTTCTACTCAATTCAATACCATTGCGAATGTGGGGGCTACGCTCAACGTGAGCAAATCCATCTTCGACTGGTATACCACTGCGCCCGCCCAGGATACGTGCTTTCAGGTTAATGGCACTACAGTACAGGGTACCTGCTGCGATGACCCTGCCCGGTTTGCCCTGCTCAGTGGCGGCAGCAGCAAGGTGTGGCGCTACGTAGCCATAGATGGCCGTGCTGTTGCCCCTTATTGCGGCCGCTACGACACGAAGACCTTCACCAGTGCCCGGCTGATGACCAACACGATTTGGGGAGGCGACCCGGTCAACTGCACCTCTGTCAACAATAGCATTACCGTGCAGATGTGCGGCGATAAGCTGGGCTGGGCCGGGCAGAACGGGGTGATTGGCTTTCCCTATCGTATCATTACCCTTACGGCCACCGAATTTACCTTTGAAGCACCTGCCGATAACGGGCTCCATATTTTCACCTACCGGCCGTGATTTCCACACACGTTCTTAGATAGATTTGCTCATTCCATACAACAAGGGCCGCTTCAGCTGATTGCTGAAGCGGCCCTTGTTGTATGGAATATTCTGATGTTAGTGAATTTCTGCTGCCACGGCTGCTCTTTCACCGGCTTACCAAGACCGTGTGAGAGGATGTACGCTATATTCAGGCCGAGCCCAAGTCAGCGCCCTGCGAACTGCCTGCGGAAATCAACCTTTGGGGTACGCCCGAATGCGCCGCAAAGCGAGAGTGTAGGGCTCTGCGCCCGATGCCGGTCGCAGCTTTGCGTTCCACTACCCACTCAGCTCCAACAGGAGCTGAATTTCTTTGAGTTTGTCTTTGCTCACCCGCCGCCGGTCGCGCAGGGTACTATTCATGCCCGTATACTGCTTGCGAACGAAGGCTTGCTTGTCGGTATCCCAGATCCGGTGTCGATGTACCGCCGCTTGGACATGTCGCCATCCGCGTCAAAAAGGCGGGGTTAGTACTCAGGCGAAAACATGGAGCGGTGATAAAACTGTGATACAAATATTAAAAATCAACAAAAACGGCCTCTCCGTAATGGAAAGGCCGTTTTAAAAAGTAGCGGGGACGAGAGTTGAACTCGTGACCTCAGGGTTATGAATCCTGTGCTCTAACCAACTGAGCTACCCCGCCGGGTTTTGGTGCTGCAAAGGTAAGAACAAGATTTGTACTGGCGCAAGCCTGTCGACAAAAAAAACCCGTGTATATTGGCTCCCAACCGGCATTCTTCGTGGCGCCGGACTAGTACCTTCTTCAGTCTGTTCTGCTTATGCCTCTTTCTGCCACTCGTCTCAAACATCGGTTTACGGTCGAATACCCCATCAACGCGTCGCCCAAAATTCTGTACCCGTACCTGGCCTCCGCCTCGGGCCTGTCGCAGTGGTTCTGCCAGGATGTGCGGATCGACGAAGACCACCGGTTCAATTTTATCTGGGACAACCAGCCTCATTTTGCCGAGATGAGCTCGCACCGCACCAACCGCTCCGTGCGCTACGTGTTCCTCGACCAGAACAAGCGCCATACGCCTGATGCCAATTACCTCGACTTCACGCTGGAAGAGTCGCAGCTGACCCAGGAAGTATACCTGCGGGTGTTGGACTACTCGGAAGAAACCGATGAAATTGAGCTGCAGGAAATGTGGGATAGTCTTATCCTGAAGCTGCGCGAACTGGTAGGCGGCTAAATACGTTTTCCGGATACGGAAGCCGAGCGGACGCGAAACGGACAGTACCTTCGTTTCTCGTTCGCTCTTTTTTGTGGCCGTCCCTGCGGTAGGGGCAGGCAGCAGCGCAAGCATGAAAAAACTCGATAAGCTGATTCTGAAGGCGTTTGCCGGCCCGTTTCTGCTCACTTTCGCGGTGGTGCAGTTCATCCTGCTCACCCAATACATGCTCAAGTACCTCGACGACCTGGTAGGCAAAGACCTGGGGCTGGAGGTAATCGGGCAGCTGCTGTTCTTTTTTAGTGTGCTGATGGTGCCCGTTTCGCTGCCGCTGGCCGTGCTGCTCTCGTCGCTGATGACGTTTGGCACCCTGGGCGAGCACCACGAGCTGACGGCCATCAAGACGTCCGGCATTTCGCTGACGCGCATTCTGCGGCCGGTGCTCCTGACGAGTGCCGCGCTGGCGGTGGGAGCGTTCTGGTTCAACAACACCATTGTGCCCAAGGCCAACCTCAAAGCTTACAGTCTGCTCTGGGACCTCCGGCAGCAGAAGCTGGCGCTTGACATTCGGCCGGGCGTGTTCTACAGCGGTATTCCCGGCTACACCATCAAGGTGAATGAGAAGCTCGGCGAAGACGGCGAAACGCTGATGGGCATCATGATTTATGACCACACGCAGGGCTCCGGTAACATGCGCGTGATTCTGGCCGATTCCGGCCGCATGTTCACGCGCTTCGGCGGGCAGTATCTGGGGCTGGAGCTGTTTCGGGGGCAGAGCTACGTGGAGCAGCCCGATGCCCGCAGCCGCTCCGGGGCCACCTTCATTCGGCAGGCCTTTAAGCGCAACATGATTACGTTCTCGCTGGCCTCCTTCAGCCTCGACCGGACCAAAGAAGAGCTGTTTGCGGAGAACAAGATGATGAAGAACATTCCGCAGCTGACGGCCTTCATCGACTCGCTGCAGAAGCGGCTTTACGCCGAACGGAGCCAGGTACCCCATCAGGTAGCGCCCTATTACTCCTATCTGCGCTTCGATACCACCGGGCAGGCGCAGAACCGCCGGGCCGAGGAGGTGGAAGTGTCCGATGCGCGCCTGCCGGTGGTGAATGCCAACGTGCTCGAGCAGGCGACCAACCGGGCCCGCAACCTACGTGCTTTCGCTGGCACTACCGGCGAACGGCTGGCAAATCTGGCGAAGGAATCAGGCAATTACCGTATCGAAATCTACCGCAAATACGTGCAGTCTACTGCCATTCTGCTTATGTTTTTGATTGGAGCGCCACTGGGCGCTATCATCAAGAAAGGCGGTTTGGGCGTTCCTATTCTGGTATCCATTCTTTTTTTTATCGTCTATTATATCCTCTCCATCATGGGCGAGAAGTACGGGCGGGAAGGAGTGATGCCGGTGAGCTTCGGTATGTGGATGTCAACGCTGGCTTTGCTACCGTTTGGCTTGTTCTTTCTGTATCAGGCCCGCAACGACTCCGGCCTGCTCGACTGGGACCTGCGGCGTTGGCTGCCGGCTAAGCTGCGCTGGCCGTTCCGTGGCTACCGCAAAGCGGCGTAGTTCGCCTCACGTCTAGCATCCTGAAACTATTTTCCTTACCTTTGCGGCCACCCCGAAGTGCGGGGTGAATCTTCTTCTTCCATTTTTAATCCAAGACGGGGAAACCTATCTGCCGATGAAACTTACTACCGAAGCAAAACAGGCCATTTTCGAGAAAAACAGCCTGCAGAAAGTGGCCACCGACACCGGTTCGGCCGAAGCTCAGATTGCGCTGTTCACGCACCGCATCACGCATCTGACTGAGCACCTGAAGGTGAACAAAAAAGACTTCTCGACCCGTCTGGGCCTGCTGAAGCTTGTTGGTAAGCGTCGTCGCATGCTGGATTACCTCCAGCACCGCGAAATCAACCGCTACCGCGCCATCATCAAGGAATTGGGCATTCGTAAGTAAGCTCACGGTCCGGAGCAGGGGACCTTCCACCACGGAAGGTTCCCTGCTCTTTTTTTGTCCGAATCTAAGTGCACCATTTACTGGGTTCGGGCGTTGCCTTTCCAGAATTTAATTTTTTAGAGCAAAATAGGGCCGCTGCCGGCTCTGTTTTTACGGCTGCTCGCCCGCTGCACGCTTTCCACAAGCAATCCTCTCAGATGCCCAATTACACCGCGGTTACCAAACACATTACGCTGCCCGACGGGCGGCAGATTTCCATCGAAACCGGCAAGCTGGCCAAATTCGCTGACGGCGCCGTAGTGGTGCGCCTCGGCGACGCCATGCTGCTGGCAACGGTCGTGTCGCAGCCTAGCTCGCGCGGCGACGTGGATTTTCTGCCCTTGTCGGTTGACTACCAGGAGAAATTCGGTGGTGCCGGCAACATTCCCGGCTCGTTCCAGCGCCGCGAAGGCCGCCTCTCGGATTACGAAATCCTGGTGTGCCGCATCGTAGACCGCATCCTGCGCCCGATGTTCCCCAAGGACTATCACTACGAGGTGCAGGTGATGATTACCCTGATTTCGGCCGATAAAACCGTGCAGCCCGATGCCCTGGCCGCGCTGGCCGCCTCGGCTGCCCTCTCGATTTCCGATATTCCCTTCGCTGGTCCTATCTCGGAGGTTCGCGTAGCCCGCATCGACGGCAAGATGCAGATCAACCCCCTCACCGCCGACATTGCCCGCGCCGACATCGACCTGATTGTAGGTGCCACGGCCGACTCGGTAGCTATGGTGGAAGGCGAGATGAACGAAGTGAGCGAAGAGGAAATGGTGGAAGCCATTGCCTTCGCCCACGAAGCCATAAAGGAGCAGGTGCGCGTGCAGCTGGAACTGGCCGCTGAAGTGGAGAAATCCCACGTGAAGCGTGAGTACCCCAAGTACGAGGAGAACGACGACCTCAAAAAGCGCATTCAGGAAGGTGTGTACGAGCACGCTTACAAAGTGGCGCACTCGGGCAACCCAAGCAAAGCCGGCCGTAAGGAAGGCTTCGGCGCTATCAAGAAGTCGCTGACCGAGAAACTGCTGGAAGAGCAGCCTGAGTTAGACATGAAGATGTTCGGCCGTTACTATTCGTCGGCAGAGAAAAAGGCTATCCGCGACATGATGATCAAGGAGCGCACCCGCCTCGATGGTCGTCAGCTCACCGAAATCCGCCCGATCTGGAGCGAGGTGAACTACCTGCCCGGTGCCCACGGCTCGGCGCTGTTCACCCGCGGCGAAACCCAGTCGCTGACCACCGTAGCCCTCGGTACCAAGCTCGATGAGCAGATCATCGACACGGCCATGACGTCGGGCTACAGCAAGTTCATGCTGCACTACAACTTCCCGGCCTTCTCGACCGGTGAGGTGAAGCCTAACCGCGGCCCCGGCCGCCGCGAAATCGGCCACGGCAACCTGGCGCAACGCTCGCTGAAGAAGGTAATGCCTTCCGACGACGAGAACCCCTACACCGTACGCATCGTGTCGGACATCCTGGAGTCTAACGGCTCTTCGTCGATGGCCACGGTGTGCGCTGGCTCGATGGCCTTGATGGATGCCGGCATTCCGGTGCGCGCTGCCGTTTCGGGCATTGCCATGGGCCTCGTGCAGGACAAGGAAACCGGCGAATACGCCGTGCTTTCGGACATCCTGGGCGATGAGGACCACCTCGGCGACATGGACTTCAAAGTAACCGGCACCGAGAAAGGTATCGTGGCTTGCCAGATGGACATCAAAATCCAGGGCTTGAGCGCCGAAATCATGACGGCTGCCCTGCACCAGGCCCGTGAAGGCCGCCTGCACATCCTGCGCGAAATGGCTAAGACCATTTCGGCGCCGGCCGCTGAGCTGAAGCCGCATACGCCTCGCTCGCACAAAATGCTCATCGATAAGGAATTTATCGGTGCAGTAATTGGGCCAGGTGGCAAGGTGATTCAGCAGATCCAGAAGGATACCAACGCCACGGTTATTATCGAGGAGAAGGACGAAAAAGGCCACGTAAGCATCTACGCTTCCAACCAGGAAGACATGCAGGCAGCCATCGGCCGGATTCAGGCCATTGCGGCCGTGCCGGAAGTGGGCGCTACCTACAAGGGCAAAGTGCGCAGCATTCAGCCGTACGGCGCGTTTGTGGAAATCATGCCGGGCAAAGATGGCCTGCTGCACATTTCGGAAGTATCGCACGAGCGCCTCGCCGCGCTGGAAGGCGTGCTGGAAGTAGGGCAGGAGATTGACGTGAAGCTGCTCGACATCGACAAGAAAACGGGCAAATACCGCTTGTCGCGCAAGGTGCTGCTGCCGAAACCGGAGCGCGCTGCTGATTCCAACGGCGCAGCGTAACCGCTGCCGCCGAACTTTCGCGGGTACCGGGGTGTTGCTTTCAACTGACCCGGTACCCGCGTTTGGGTATCCCTCGTATACCGGACCAACACGACCTTACTAGCATTAACACTCCATTCTCTCGCGCCCGCAATGAGACAGTTAAAAATCAGCAAGCAGATCACCAACCGCGAAAGCCAGTCGCTGGATAAATACCTCCAGGAGATTGGCAAGGTGGATCTGCTCACCCCCGACGAGGAGGTGACGCTGGCGCAACGCATCAAAGAAGGTGACCAGCAAGCGCTGGAAAAACTCACCAAGGCCAACCTTCGCTTCGTGGTGTCCGTGGCCAAGCAATACCAGAACCAGGGCCTGAGCCTGGGCGATTTGATCAACGAGGGAAACCTTGGCCTGATCAAAGCCGCCAAGCGCTTCGATGAAACCCGGGGCTTCAAATTCATTTCCTACGCCGTTTGGTGGATTCGCCAGTCGATTCTGCAGGCCCTGGCCGAGCAGTCGCGCATTGTGCGTCTGCCCCTGAACCGGGTTGGCTCGCTGAACAAAATCAGCAAGTCGTTCTCGGAGCTGGAGCAGAAATTCGAGCGTGAGCCTTCGCCCGAGGAAATTGCCGAAGTGCTGGAGCTGACTACCTCGGAAGTGGTGGACACGCTCAAGATTTCGGGACGCCACGTATCGGTGGATGCTCCGTTTGTGCAGGGTGAGGAAAACCGCCTGCTCGACGTACTCGAAAACGAGGACGAAGAATCGCCCGACACCGGCCTGATGAACGACTCGCTCCGCAAGGAAGTGCAGCGCGCCCTGAGCACGCTCACCAAGCGCGAAGCCGACGTAATTACGCTCTATTTTGGTCTGAACGGGGAACATTCGCTCACGCTGGAAGAAATCGGCGAGAAGTTCAACCTGACCCGCGAGCGGGTTCGTCAGATCAAGGAAAAAGCCATTCGCCGCCTGCGCCATACCTCGCGCAGCAAAGCGCTGAAGCCGTATCTGGGGTAAGTTTTTCTACCCCGCCGCAGAAAACCCTGACCATTGGTTGGGGTTTTTTGTTGACGTACGGTACCGCAGCTTCCCATTATCCACCTTTCTCGGCGTTTCAGACAACGTAATGAACTGCGGGAGTTGCCTTAATTTCGGTAACGCAAAGCTGAACCGGCCGAAAATCCGGCGTACTTGTACTTTTGCACCCCAACTTAACTCTACACGGCGCTGGCTAAACCCAACGCTTCGAACTTTCTCATGGCGACAACCACCCCGGAACACATTAAATGTCTGATTATTGGATCCGGCCCGGCCGGCTACACGGCGGCCATTTACGCGGCCCGCGCCAACCTCAAGCCGGTCATGTACCAGGGCCTCCAGCCCGGCGGCCAGCTCACGATTACCAACGACGTCGAGAACTTCCCCGGTTACCCCGACGGCATCATGGGTCCCGAAATGATGGAGGACCTCAAGAAGCAGGCCGCCCGCTTCGGTACCGATATTCGCTACGGCATTGCCACCTCGGTGGACTTCTCGGGCCACCCGCACCGCGTGATAGTGGATGAGAAGGTGGAGCTGACGGCTGATACCATCATCATTGCCACCGGAGCCTCGGCCAAGTGGCTGGGGCTGCCCTCGGAGCAGCGCCTGAACGGCTCGGGCGTATCAGCCTGCGCCGTGTGCGACGGGTTCTTCTACCGGGGCAAGGACGTGGCCATCGTGGGTGCCGGCGACACGGCGGCCGAGGAGGCTACCTACCTGGCTAATCTGTGCAACAAGGTGTACATGATTGTGCGGAAAGGGGAGATGCGCGCCTCCAAAATCATGCAGAAGCGCGTGACCGACAACCCCAAGATTGAGGTGCTCTGGAACACCGTGACGGATGAAATACTGGGCGAGCACGCCGTAGATGGGGCCCGCGTGAAAAACGTGCTGACCCATGAAACCCGTGACCTGGCCGTGGAAGGCTTCTTCGTGGCTATTGGCCACGAGCCCAACTCCAAAATCTTCCAGCCCTACCTGCACCACGACGAGCAGGGCTACCTGAAAACCATTCCCGGCACCGCTAAAACCAACGTGGACGGTGTATTCGCCTGCGGCGACGTGCAGGACTACACCTACCGCCAGGCCGTAACGGCCGCCGGCTCCGGCTGCATGGCTGCCTTGGATGCAGAACGGTATCTGGCGGCGCTCGGCGACCATTAAGTGGATGAGCGAATGAGTGAATGAGTGACCTGGTGGAGACGCTACACTTTATAACTGGTGTAGCACGTTCAAGCTGCCAATTCACTCCTTCACTCCTTCACCCACTCACTCCTTCACTCATTAACCTTTTGCCCTTGCTGAATTTTGTGAAACACTGGCTGCTGCCGCTGCTACTGATCGGGCTGTTTCTTGGCTTGCCCGGCCAGTTGCTGGCCCAGCGCCGCAAAGCGCCGCAGCCGAAGGCAAAAGCCGGCGCGGCGGGCAAGCGGAAGGATTTCTTTCGCATCAAATCCCCGACCATCCGCTACGTGCGGCCTGATACTACCATCCTGATTGAAACGGAGGAATTGCCCGACGAAGGCTCCGACGCGGCGAAATCAATCTTCTTCAACCCGGCCAAAAAGCTGTCCATCGTAAGCGAGGACACGACCACACTCAACGAGGGCGGCCAGCATATTGTGGAGGTGAAGGAAGAAGTTCAAATCGACTCTTCCTGGATTCAGGTAGCGGGCTATTACGCCATCTGGGATACGCACAACATCAACCCGTACCGGGTAGATGGCCGCCGCATCCGGGACACACTCAACCTGAAGCTGACCGAGCCGGAGCGGCAACGCTACGCCAAGATGCCATTGGTAAAAACGCCGCTTACGTCTGACTTTGGATTTCGGGGCTACCGCTGGCACTATGGGGTGGACCTGGACCTGGAAACCGGCGACTCGGTAAAGGCGGCCTTCGACGGGGTGGTGCGCATTGTGAAATGGGACGGTTCGGGCTACGGCAACTACGTGCTTATCCGCCATTACAACGGCATCGAAACGCTCTACGGGCATATGCAGAAGTCCCTGGTAACGCCAGGTACGTTTGTGAAGGCCGGACAGCTAATTGGCCGGGGCGGCAGCACGGGACGGAGCAGCGGCTCGCACCTGCACTTTGAGGTGCGCTACGAGGGCAACCCCATCGACCCGGAGCGCATGTATGACTTCCCGGATTACCGCCTGATCAAGGATAACTTCCAGATTACTTCCGGCCTGTTTGCCTACTACAGCAAGTCGTTGAAATACCGGGGCGGCAGCGTGCCGGGTGCAGCTGCGCGCAGTACCAGCAGCGGAAAGCCCACGCAGGCTCGCCGCATTGTCAGCCACAAAATCCGGAGCGGTGATACGCTGTCAGAAATTGCCGACAAGTACGGCGTTTCGCAGGCCCAGATTCGGCGCCTGAACGGCGGCACTGCCGTGCTGCGTGTAGGCCGTGTGCTGCGGATTAAATAAGTTTCCAGTTACGCGTTGCCCGTTGCCAGAACGGTGCTGGTAACACGCAACTGACAATGGACAACTAATTGCAAATGAAACTTGATATCCTGGCTTTTGGGGCGCACCCCGACGATGTAGAAATGTCGGCCGCCGGTACGCTGCTGGCGGCGGCGGCGGCCGGCAAGAAAATCGGCATCGTGGACTTTACCCGGGGCGAACTGGGCACGCGTGGCACGCCCGCCACCCGCGCGCAGGAGGCCGAGGTAGCCAGTCGTATCCTGGGACTGAGTGCCCGCGAGAACCTAGGCCTGCCCGACGGCTTCTTCCGCAACGACCGGGAGCATCAGCTGCCCGTTATTGCCGCCATCCGCCGCTACCAACCTGATATTATCCTCTGCAACGCCATCCATGACCGGCACCCCGACCACGGCCGGGGCGCGCAGCTGGCCTCCGAATCGTGCTTTCTGAGCGGACTGCGCATGATTGAAACCTTCGGCGACGACGGCCAGCCCCAGCAGCCCTGGCGGCCGCGCCTGGTATTCCATTACATCCAGGACCGCCAGATTCCGGCCGATTTCGTGGTGGATATTTCGTCCCACTGGCCGAAGAAGTGGGAAAGCATCCAGGCCTACCGCACCCAGTTCCACGACCCCGAAAGCACGGAGCCGGGCACGTATCTGTCTACGCCGGTTTTCAGCAACTTCATGGAAGCCCGCGCCCGTGAGTTCGGCCACCTGATAGGAGTGGAGTTCGGGGAAGGCTTCACCCGCGAGCGGCCTTTGGGCGTGCGGGAAATTACGGAGCTGATATAGGGTTGCCTTTGAAAATGCCGGAACGTCATGCTGAGCATGTGGCGCATCAAGCCAGGGACCGAAGCATCGCTACTGCTTCGTTGTTTCACTGCGCTTTGCAGGCGTGAAAATGGAAGCACCGAAATGCCGCGGTCAGCGCGGAATGACGGTCTGCTTGACAGTGAGGCGGTAAGCCAATTCATTCCCTCATCACTACTCTGCGTGTACTGCCTCAGTACCCAAAAAGCCCGTTCCTTCCAGGCCGGGCTTTTTATATGGAATTCAGCTCAAAACGAGAGAATTGAAGGGACGTGCGAGGTAAGCTTAAAGTCTGATAAAAGAGGGAAAAAACCAGCTTTGGTGTAGAGAAAGGGCTTTTTCGTGAAGAGAAAAAAGTCTGATGTGCAGAAAAGTTGCTCTGGCCCTTCAGCTGCCAGTCTGCTACTTCGGACATCCTTTCTGCATCGGCTGTTCTTCGGAGCTGGCAGGAGGGAAGGTACCCCACCTCATTTCTCTTCGCTTATGAAACGTGTTCCCGCCCGCCTGCCGCTCTGGTTAAAACTGGCCTTCACCGCCTTTCTGCTGGTGATAGTGCCGGTGTACTGGGTGAACTACGGCCCCACCAACTTCCTGTACTTCTGCGACGTTTCGCTGCTGCTGTGCCTGGTCAGCGTGTGGACGGAACGCCGCCTACCAGCTTCTATGGCGGCTGTGGGGATTCTGCTGCCCCAGGTGCTGTGGTGCGCCGATTTTGTGGGGGAGCTGTGCGGCCACCATCTGCTGGGCATGACGTCCTATATGTTCGATGAAAACCGCTCGTTGTTTCTGCGGGGCCTGTCGTTCTTCCACGGCTGGCTGCCCTTCCTCATCCTGTTTCTGGTGAAGCGCCTGGGCTACGACCGGCGCGCTTTGCCGGCCTGGACGCTGCTGGCCTGGGGCCTGTGCCTGGTAGCTTACTTCTGGCTGCCACCCGCCGGAGCCACCATGCCTGACCCCAAGATTCCGGTGAACATCAACTACGTGTTTGGCTTCGATGACGCCCACCCCCAAACATGGCTGTCCGCCCCGGTGTACTTGGTGGGCTGGATGCTGACGCTGCTGGTGGTCATCTATCTGCCTACGCACTGGGCCCTGCGCCGCTGGCTGGCCCCAAAGTCGGCAATGGGGCAGGTAACGGCGGAGTACCCGGTTAGGTTGGCGCTGAAGCAGGCGTAAGCTTCGATGATTTCTCTTTGATACACTATCTTGTTATGAAAATCACGCGCTTTACCGCTTCCGTTACCCGGCTATTCCTGATGTCTATTCTCGGCCCTGAGCAATTCCCTGACGCCAATGCCCAGCCTGCTACCGGCCGCCGCCAGCGCCTGGCCGGGGCCGCCGCTACCACCGCCACCCAGTTGCTGCCGCTGCTCAAGCTGCTCGATACCATCCAGCCCCAGGTGTGCAGCGACTCGGTGTTTCACCTGCGGCGACTGAAAATTCAGGCCCACTTTGCCGAGGTGCGCCAGGAAATGCGGGCGGAGCGGCCCCGGCGGCAGGCCCTGCAATTCGCCCTCCACGCCCTCACCGAGCTGGTGCGCGAAGAAGCCCGCGACATCAGCCGCGACGAGTTGCAGCAAGCCGCCAAGGAAGTGGTGCTGGCAACGCTCAAGAATGCGCCGGCTTTGGTGAACGTCGCCAATCAGGCGCGGCTGCTGGCGTGAGAAGCCGGGTTGCTTTACCAGCTAGTGAGCCTCATCCACTTATCTCTCTTTTATGAAGTACGAATTTATGAAGTACGAATACATTTTAATAGCAGGGTTTGTCCTATGTTCCAACCGCACGTTCAGCCAAACCAAGTCAAACCAAATCATAGAAGGAGAATACTCCTTTTGTCAAGGAATAGGTCGGCTTGATACTTTAGGCAGGCCCTCACCCACAGGCAAATATGCTGGTTGGAAGTATATGTTTTACGCAAATGGAAGATTCGTCGCTACTGCGTTTCTAAATAACTCGGCATTCGAGAGCCGTGGCACATGGAAACAGACCGCAACAGATTTGACGCTTGATGTTGATGATACACCCACTCACAAGCAGCATCCTTTCACTCGGCCACTATTTTGGTTGAACAGTGACTTGTTCTATACTTTGGGCCAAGAGGGAAAGAATGGTCCACTTGTTTATGATTACTATAAGAGAATAAGGAAAAATAGATAAACAGGCAGGATGTGTAGATTTCTCAATGTGAGCATTCTTACTTCCCCCACACTCCAATCGGTTGTGCTTCCAGGCGGAGCTGGTAACAGCCGGCGCATCGGCGGCAACGCCCGATTGCTTCTCTGTCAGGAGCATCTAGACCACTTCAGGAAGATGGCCGGCGTTGGTAAAGCAAGGAGTAATGCCCACCAGAATTTTTGACGTGGCCGGCCCGCAAAACGGCCTAGTATAGCCCCCGTTGGGGCTAAAATGAACGGTGGGAAAAGCAGGATGGAAAAAATTACCTGCACCGATGCGTTACCGGGCGTAACAATGCCGTAGTTTTGCAGCATGCTTCAACCCCAAAACCTGTTGATGAAGCGTGGAACCCTGCCCGGCAAGGACCCGCGAGTAGACCAGAAGGTCTTCGCCGCCGTCGGTTTTTCCGATTTTGCCGCTGCTGTTTCCGTTATTTTTTCTGCCTGTTGCCCCACCGCCGTTTCGGATTCCGAAACGGTTTTTTTATGCCCCTTGGGTTCGTCAGACGCTACCACTCCGCCCAACGCGCGGTGGTGGCCCGCGCCCCGGCTCCCATGGGTAGCTCGTTTCTCCGGCCCAGGGAATAGCCGATAAGACTTTCTATTGTCCGTTTTAGTCCGACAACCTCACTTTTCCTCATCTCCGGTATGGCACGTAAAGACCTCCTTGACATTGCATCCCTTCACCGGGAGGAAATCGAGTTTTTGCTCGATCAATCCACGTCCTTCAAAAAGCTGTTCACCCGCTCGGTGAAGAAAATCCCCGCCCTGGAGGGCAAATCCGTGCTCATGCTGTTCTACGAGGCCAGCACCCGGACGCACTCCTCCTTTGAGGTGGCCGCCAAACGCCTTTCAGCGGAGGTAACGAACTTCGACGTCGCCCACTCCTCCATCACCAAGGGCGAATCGGTGCGCGAGACGATTGAGACACTGCAGGCTATGCGCACCGACTACATCGTCGTGCGCCACGGCCACCCCGGCCTGCCCGCCATGATTGCCCGCCAAACCACAGCCTCGGTCATCAATGCCGGCGACGGGGCGCACGAGCACCCCACCCAGGCGCTGCTGGACGCCTTCACCATCAAGGAAAAATTTCCCGACCCCCGGGGCAAAAAAGTCCTCATCATCGGCGACATTCTCCATTCCCGCGTGGCGCGCTCCACCAGCACACTGCTGCAAAAGCTGGGCGTGGAGGTGGCGTACCTCGGCCCGGGCTCCTTAGTGCCCAAGTACGGCCCGACCACTATTCCCCGCTTCACCGACTACGAGGCGGCTATGGCCTGGGCGCCCGATGTGGTGTACCTGCTCCGTGTGCAGATGGAGCGCCAGGACGTGCAGTTTTTCCCCAACGTCCGCGAATACCACCGGGTCTACGGCATCACCACCGCCCGGCTGGCGGAAATCCGCGACAAAGGTCTCTACATCATGCACCCCGGCCCCGTGAACCGGGGCGTGGAGCTGTGCGACGCCGTGATGGACTACGAGCGGAGCCTCATCACTAACCAGGTCGAAAACGGCATTTCCATTCGCATGGCCGTGCTCGACTGGCTGACGCCGGGCGGGGATTTCCCGAGGCAGGAAGCCTATGCCGCCCGGCAGCAAGCCGGCTCATCAGTGATGTAGCGCGAACTTTGTGGTTCGCGTCCCCGCGCCGTTAGAGTCAGCCCAGCGGCGCGGGGACGCGAACTACAAAGTTCGCGCTACTGAGCATTCCACAACAGTAAGTATTTACCTCTTCTACCCACCCCTTTGCCGGTTCTCCGCACTTCTCCCTCCATGCTCCTGCTCCAAAACGCCCGCATCGCCGCCGAAAACTCCCCCGTGCTTGTTGAGAGCGACGTGCTGATTGTTGAAGGAATCATTCAGCAAATCGGTACCAGCCTGGCTATTCCCGAGGGCGCCCGCGTCATTGATGCGCGGGGCCGGGTGCTACTGCCGGGCATGTTTGATGCCCACGTCCACTTCCGCGCCCCCGGCTTCGAGAACAAGGAAACCATCACCACGGGCAGCGAAGCGGCCATCAATGGCGGCATTACCGGCGTGGTGATGATGCCGAACACCCGCCCGGCGCTCGACTCGGCAACGGCCATTGCCACCGTGCTGGACAATGCCCGGCACCGCGCCCGCATTCCGGTGTACACCTCCGGCTGCGTCACCAAAAACCGCGAGGGCAAGGAACTGGCCGAAATTGAGGGCATGCACCGGCTCGGCGTGATCATGCTCACCGACGACGGCGACACCACCGCCGACCCGGCCGTGCTGCTGCGGGCCATGCAGTATGCCACCGAGTTCGGGATGTTTTTCGCCAGCCACTGCGAGGTGCCGGAGCTGGCCGGGCCGCGCGCCCTCAACGAAGGCGTGATGAGCTACCGGCTCGGTATCAAAGGCTCGCCGGCCTGCGCTGAGGAAATTATCATCGACCGGGATATCCGCCTGGCCCGGGCGGCGGGCGCGCACGTGCATATTCAGCACGTATCCAGCAAGATGGGCATGGAGACGATCCGCTGGTGGAAGTCGCGCGGCGACGTGAAGGTGACGGCGGAAGTGGCCCCGCACCACCTGCTGTTCACCGACGAGCACATCGGCGACTACGACACCAACTACAAGATGAACCCGCCGCTGCGCACCCAGGCCGACTGCGACGCACTGCTGGAAGGGCTCAAGGAAGGCGTATTCGACCTCATTGCCACCGACCACGCCCCGCACACGCCGTTCGAAAAAGCCCAGGATTTCATCAGCGCGCCCAACGGCATTACCGGTCTGGATACGGCCCTGGTTTCGCTCTACCACTTCTTCGTGGAGCCCCGCAAATTCGGGTGGGATGTGGTAGTGAAGCGCTATTCGGCCGAGCCCCGCCGCCTGATGGGCCTGCCGGTAGCCGCCATTGAAGTCGGCCAGGAAGCCAACTGCGTGTTGTTCGATACTGAGGCTGAAACTACCTTCACCAAGGAGTTTATGAAATCCAAATCCCAGAACACGCCCTTCATCAACCAGACGCTGCAAGGCCGGGTGGACCTGGTGATTCTGGGCTCCGAAATCCTGCTGGAGCGGGAATAGCAACGCTCGGATAAATAATAACGTCATGCTGAGCGCAGCGAAGTATCTCTACCGCTTCGTTGAGTTGTTTCACTCGACCCATTAAAGCAATGGATGCAAATCAGTATAAGCAGATGAAAGAACACGGAAACGTTCTGGATTTTGCCACTCTGAATGACACACGCAAAGTTTTGGCGCAACGTGGTCAAGCGGATCTTGCTGACCTTGTTACCCGCATTCTGTCAAACGGCAAGATTGACAAACCCCGTTTGCATAATGCTCCACTGGAACACTTCTCCGATTTCTATCGGGTCAGCTTAGCCGCTGAAGATGTGGCGGCTATTGTTTCAGTCCTATTCGACTACGAAACTGAAGTAGTCGACATTAATCCATCAGCAGCTGAATTAATTGACAGATGGAACAACCTAAATGAGCTACTGAATCGGTAGAGATGCTTCGGCTTCGCTCAGCATGACGACCAACAAATTTCGATGAGTACTACTTCCTCCTCCAATACCCCCAAACCCTTAATCGGCGTCGTCATGGGCTCCAGCAGCGACTGGGACACCATGCAGCACGCCGTGCAGATTCTCACGGAATTCGGCGTGGCCCACGAAGCCCGCGTGGTGTCAGCCCACCGCATGCCCGACGATTTGTTTGCCTACGCCGAACAAGCCGGTCCGCGCGGCTTACAGGCCATTATTGCCGGCGCGGGCGGGGCGGCCCACCTGCCGGGCATGCTGGCCGCCAAAACCACCGTGCCCGTGCTGGGCGTGCCGGTAGCCAGCCGCCATTTGCAGGGCGTTGATTCGCTGCACAGCATCGTGCAGATGCCCAAGGGGGTGCCGGTGGCCACGTTTGCCATTGGCAACGCCGGTGCGGCCAATGCCGCGCTGTTTGCGGTCAGCCAGCTGGCTTTGCACGATGCTGCTCTGGCGGACAAGCTGCAAGCGTTCCGGGTCGCCCAGACCGAAGCCGCCCGCGCCATGACGCTGCCGCTATGAGCCAGGGAACTGACCTGACGACCATGACGCCGATTTTCCCGGGCAGCACGGATGCCGCCGGCCAGCGGGCCACGCTGGGCGTGCTGGGCGGCGGTCAGCTGGGCCGCATGTTTGTGCACGCTGCCCAGCGCCTGGGCTATTTCACCGCCGTGCTGGAGCCCGATCCGCAAAGTCCCGCCGGGCTGGTCAGCCACCATCACATCCAGACCGGCTACGACGACCCGGCCGGACTGGCGCAGCTGGCCCAGCTCTGCCAAGCCATCACCACCGAGTTTGAAAACGTGCCCGCCGAGACCCTGCACACGCTGGCCCACACCCGACCCGTGGCCCCCGGCGCGGCCGTGGTGGCTATTGCCCAAAACCGCATCGAGGAAAAAGCGCACTTTACGGCCTGCGCCGACGTGTCGGGGGTGACCTGCGCGCCCTACCTGGTGCTGGAAACGCCGGCCCAGCTGCAGGCCGTGCTGGCTGAGCGGGCAGATTTGTTGCCCGGCATCCTGAAAACCGCCCGTATGGGCTACGATGGCAAGGGCCAGGTGCGCGTGCAGACCGCCGGGGCGCTGGCCGCCGCCTGGGCCGAGCTGGGCCACACCGCCTGCGTGCTGGAAAAAATGCTGCCGCTCACCGCCGAGTGCTCGGTGCTGGTAGCGCGCGGCTGGGACGGGCAGGTGGTCAGCTTCGCCCCGCAGCGTAACGTGCACGTCGGGGGTATTCTGGCCGTGACGCACGCTTACGAAGGCGCGCTGCCGCCCGCTCTGGCCGACCGGGCCCGGGAGGCGGCCGTGGCCATTGCCCGGCATTTGGGCTACGTGGGGGTGCTGTGCGTGGAGTTTTTTGTGGTGGACGACGGCAGCGCCGACGGCGGCCTGGTGGTCAACGAAATGGCCCCGCGCCCCCACAACAGCGGCCACTACACCCTCGACGCCTGCGACGCCTCGCAGTTCGACCTGCAGGTGCACGCCATGGCGGGTCTGCCCTTGCCGCAGCCGCGCCAGCACTCCCCGGCCATCATGCTCAACCTGCTGGGCGACGTGTGGCTGGATGCCAGCGGGCAATTGCGGGAGCCCGACTGGCAATCCGTGCTGCGCCTGCCGGGCACGCACCTGCACCTGTACGGCAAAGTGGAAGCCCGCGCCGGCCGCAAAATGGGCCACCTGACCATCACCGGCCCGGACGTCGCCAGCGTTATGGCGGTAGCGCGGCGGGCGGCGGCGGTGCTTGGGCTGCCGGGGCTGGAGGCTATTTAGACAGGCTTGTGTCCTCACCAAACTGCCGCACGGCCTGCGTCATCAGCCTGAATGAGTTAATGATGCAGGCCGTGCGGCAGTTTGGTGACTGACTGGCGCGAGTTTAGCGGAGCGTAACTCGTGCCAGTCATTACCGGGAGGCTTTGCCTCCTCTGGCAGAACGACTAACGCCGCCCGGCCTCTACGTGCGCCACCACCGCTCCGCTCACGCCCACAAACCGGCCCAGCTCTTCCTGAGTAAGCCCAAAATGGGTGCGGACCGCTGCCGTGAGGCTGCTGGAGGGAAGGGCTTTTCGGGCCATAAGGAAATGTTGTAGGGTTGCTCTTATTTTTATCCGCAACCCTACAAACTAACCGCCCCACCCGTGTAGAGACGCATACTTGCATCTCATCGTTGAACGATAGAATAAGTGCCGCCCGGCTGCGGGGAAGTACTGCTTCTTACCGCTTCCCCGCAGTCGCTCGGCTATACCGAGCAACTGCGGGGGAAATTTCTTTCTTTAGCACATATAAATTGTGTGCTGTCACCGATATTCTAGACGACTACAGAGTAAATATGTCTACAAAGAAGAAGCCAGTCAACGCTATTGACAACCTGATTGATGCTGTAGCAGGAACAATCCTTCAAGGCAAGAATTCGGATTTATTCCTGAGAGAACCAGAAAATCTCCGTCTGCTGGACTTTTTCATCCGCCATATAGCTGACTTGCAGAACTTCATTGGTCTGTTCAAAACCCATTATCTACCGGCTGCGAATAAATCAACAGTGGATGCGAGAAAGCAAGTAGCTTCCTCTAAGTACAAATCCTTTTTTGACTTAACGGACGAAGACTTGAAGGAAAACGTTTACGAAACAGTTCGCTTAGGATATGTGGGCTTATATCACAAATTGGAAATTTTCGTGGAAGGCGTCGGTAATCAACGTTCCGTCATCAAAGAAACCTACCTCGAAGATGATGAGGAATACAAATTTGAGAACATTTTCAAATTCCTGCATTCCGAGTTTGGCCTTTTGCGTACTGATCTGAAAAAGGACATTAACCCCAAAATCAATCGGATCCGACTCATCTGCAATAAAGTCAAGCACGATGATGGCATCATTAGCGGCGCTGATGATAAGTTGGTGCTCTCGAATCCAATCTTTCTCTTAGACAAAGGCAGACGCTTAAGGTTACCTGCTGAGGTGTTATTTGCTGATGCTAATTACATAAAAGATTTTATGAAAGATGTTTTCATTCTTATCAACCTTGTATCTGTCTACTACCGATTCAGCAAAGGCTCTTTTGCTGAATCTAAAGAAGGAGAAGAGCATTTAGCTAACTTGAAGACAAGTATTAAGAATTACGTAGACCTACTCCGTAAATAACCCCCACGATACAATACCCACGTGGCTTTCCCAATTAGGCAGGTCACTCAAGAATATAGAACTAAAGCGAAAAGCCCGGCTAATAGCCGGGCTTTTCCAATTCTGCGAAAACTACATCCACTACCGCGCCCCCAGCCGGTTGCGCTTCCAGGCTGAGCCGGTGGCGGCTGGCGCATCGGCGGCGGCGGGAGTTGCGGGTTTCTTCTCCGTCAGGAGCATGGCGGTGAGGACGGCGGCGAGCCTGGCGGTGGCTTCATCGGGGGCGGCGGGTTTCAGGGCGTCGGCCGGGAAATGGTCGCGGATGAAGTTGGTGTCGAAGTTGCCGCTCACGAAAGCCGGGTGCTGCAGCACGTAGCGGCCGAAGCCCAGCGTGGTTTCGATGCCGGTAATCTGGTACTCCTCAATGGCGCGCAGCATCCGGGCAATGGCCTCCTCGCGGGTAGCCCCGAAGGTGACGAGCTTGGCAATCATCGGGTCGTAGTAAATCGGGATGTCCATGCCCTGCTCGAAGCCGTCGTCTACCCGCACGCCGGGACCCTGGGGGCGCACGTAGGTGGTCAGCGTCCCGATGTCGGGCAGGAAGTTGTTCTGCGGGTCCTCGGCGTATACGCGCAGCTCCAGGGCGTGGCCGGTGATGCTCAGCTCGTCTTGGCTGAAGGCCAAAGGCAGGCCCTGGGCCACTTTAATCTGCTCCTTCACCAGATCGAGGCCCGTAATCTGCTCCGTCACGGGGTGCTCCACCTGCAGGCGGGTGTTCATCTCCAGAAAGTAGAAGTTGCGCTGGTCGTCCAGCAGGAACTCCACGGTGCCGGCGCCGGTGTAGTTGCAGGCGCGGGCCACGTCCACGGCGCAACGGCCCATTTCGGCGCGCAGCTCGGGCGTGAGCACCGAGGAAGGCGCTTCCTCAATCACCTTCTGGTGGCGGCGCTGAATCGAGCATTCCCGCTCAAACAAATGCACGATGTTGCCGTGCTCGTCGCCCAGGACCTGAATTTCGATGTGGCGCGGGCCGGTCACGAACTTCTCAATGAACACCGAGCCGTCGCCGAAAGCCGAGGTGGCCTCGTTGATGGCCAGCTGCATCTGCTCCTCGAAATCCTCGGCCGAATTTACGATGCGCATGCCCTTGCCGCCGCCGCCGGCCGAGGCCTTGATCAGGATGGGGAAGCCCACGGTGGCCGCAATGCGCTTGGCCTCTTCCACGTCGGAAATGGCTTCGTCGGTGCCGGGCACCAGCGGAATGTTGTAGGCTTTCACGGCCTGCTTGGCCGAGAGCTTGTCGCCCATCACGTTCATGGCCTCTGGCGAAGGCCCCACGAAAATCAGCCCGGCCTCCGTGACCATGCGGGCAAACTCGGCGTTTTCGCTCAGGAAGCCATAGCCGGGGTGAATGGCATCCACGCCCAACTGGCGGCAGACTTCCAGGATTTTGTCGCCGCGCAGGTAGCTGTCTTTGCTGGCGGGCGGGCCCACGCACACGGCCTCGTCGGCGTAGCGCACGTGCAGGGCGTTGCGGTCAGCCTCAGAGTAGATGGCCACGGTCTGGAGGCCCATTTCCTTGGCCGAGCGCAGCACGCGCAGGGCAATTTCGCCGCGGTTGGCAACCAGTAGCTTGGTGATTTTCTTCATCGGGAGAGAGGTGGAGCGGGTGGGAGAGAAGGAACTGATAGAGCAGGCGGCCCCGGCATCCCAGGGCTGAAACCCTGGGCTACGCAGCGAAAAACGGCAAGTCCGCTAACTAGCCCAGGGCTTCAGCCCTGGGAACCGGAGTGCGTGAGCAATGCCTTTTAATTACCCAAAGAAACGCCATTCCAACCGGACCATAAAACCGCGCCGCCCAATTCCCGGAAGGTTGGAAGCCTGCCGGCCAGCGGCTACCTTTGCGGATTGCCACAACTTTGTACATTCCCCGGCGGTTAGCCCTTCGCGGACAGCCGCTCGTTTCCTTTCACATTCAACCCGTTCCTTCGTGGATCTATTTGAGAAGATTGCCGCCAACCGCGGCCCGCTGGGTGTTCACTCGCATTACGCGCACGGCTATTTTGCTTTCCCCAAGCTGGAAGGCGAAATCAAACCCCGCATGATTTTCCGCGGCAAGGAAGTGCTTACCTGGAGCCTGAATAATTATCTGGGCCTGGCCAACCACCCCGAAGTGCGCAAAGCCGATGCCGAGGCCGCTGCCGAATACGGCATGGCGCTGCCCATGGGGGCGCGCATGATGTCTGGCAATTCCAACCTGCACGAGCAGCTGGAAAACGAGCTGGCCGAGTTTGTGATGAAGCCCGACTGCATGCTGCTCAACTTTGGCTACCAGGGCGTAGTGAGCATCATCGACGCCATGGTGAACCGCCACGACGTGATTGTGTACGACGCTGAGTCGCACGCCTGCATCATCGACGGGGTACGCCTGCACGCCGGCAAGCGCTTCGTGTACGTGCACAACGACATGGCCAGCCTGGAGAAGCAGCTGGAGCGCGCCAAGCGCATCACCGACGAAACCGGCGGCGGCATCCTTGTCATTACGGAAGGCGTGTTCGGCATGTCGGGCAACCAAGGCGACCTGCGCGGCGTGGTGGCTCTGAAGGAGAAATACCAGTTCCGTTTGTTCGTGGATGACGCGCACGGCTTCGGCACAATGGGCACCACGGGCGCCGGAACGGGCGAAGAACAGGGCATTCAGGACGGTATTGACCTTTATTTTTCGACGTTTGCCAAGTCCATGGCCAGCATTGGTGCCTTCGTGGCGGGCCCCGAGAACGTAATTGAATATTTGCGCTACAACATGCGCAGCCAGATTTTCGCCAAAAGCCTGCCCATGCCGCTCGTAGTGGGCGCTTTGAAGCGTTTGGAGCTGCTGCGCACCCAGCCCGAGCTGAAGGAAAACCTCTGGACCATCGTGCGGGCCCTGCAAAGCGGCCTGCGCGAAAAAGGCTTCAATATCGGCTCTACTTCCTCGCCCGTTACGCCGGTGCTGCTGCAGGGCGAACTGACCGATGCAACCCAGGTAACCTTCGATCTACGTGAGAATCACGGCATTTTCTGCTCCATCGTGGTGTATCCGGTGGTGCCGAAAGGCGTTATCATGCTCCGTATCATTCCAACGGCAGTCCATACCCTGGATGACGTGGATATGACCATTAAGGCCTTTGAAGTAGTGCAGGAGAAGCTTGCAAAAGGGCTTTATTCTAAAGCAGAGATTCCTGCCGGCCTCCAAGGCTAGTTTGAGCTTCGCTAAATACAAAAGCCGGCGCCTGAGAAGGTGCCGGCTTTTGTATTTAGGACTATTCCGATAGCAAGGCGAAGGCTGAGGGTAGCTGGACAGGAGGTATTTTAGCTTAAAAGTGCCTTTGAGGGCTGTGAAACGGCTTTGAGAAAAAAACTTGTCAACTTGCTTGTATTTGAAATCCCTGTATATTAGGCCCGTTCAAACTAATTTTTCCACTCCACACAACCCCTCTCACATGAGCAATTTCAGCCAACTCAAGGACCTCGTTATGGGCCTGGAAAGCGACTTCGAGAAATTCTATGACAAGAACAACTCGGCTGCCGGCACCCGCGTGCGCAAAGGCATGCAGGAGCTGAAGAACATGGCGCAGAGCATCCGTACGGAAGTACAGAACGCCAAGAACAGCGCTGCTGGTGCTGCTCCGGCTGCTGGCAAAGCTGCTCCGGCTACTAAGAAAGCTGCTCCCGCTGCTGCCAAGAAGGCTGCTCCCGCTGCCAAAAAGAAGTAGTCTGGTGCCACGCCCTGCGTGGTAGCTACACTCACAAAAAGGCCCTGCCGATAGTTCGGTAGGGCCTTTTCTTTGGGGCAGGCCGGATTACACCAGCTTAATTAGAAAGTAGCTTTTGCCTTTCTGTGCTACCAGATACTTGCCCAGCAGCGGGGCCACGGCCTGGGCGGTCTGCTCCAGCGTGACTTTCTGCCGGTTGAGCTTCACGCCGTTGTTCTGCACCATTTTGCGGGCCTCGCCCTTGGAAGAGAAGATGACGTTGCCGGAAGCCGTGCTCAGCAGTGTGAGGGCGTCCTGACCTTCCAGCTCGGCGCGCGGCACTTCTACGTGCGGTACGCCGGCAAACACGTCGAGCAAGGTGGCTTCGTCGAGGCTGCTCAGCTCGCCACCGCCGAACAGCACCTGCGAGGCCGCTACGGCCGCCTCGTAGGCGGCCTGGCCGTGCACGCGGATGGTCACGTCCTGGGCCAGTGCTTTCTGCAGAGTGCGCAGGTGAGGGGCCTGGGCGTGCTCGGCTTCCAGCGCTTCGATTTCCGGCTGGCTCAGCAGCGTGAACACCCGGATCAGGCGCGGCACGTCGGCGTCGGCGGCATTCAGGAAGAACTGGTAGAACTGGTACGGCGACGTCATGGCCGGGTCGAGCCACACGGTGCCGGTTTCGCTCTTGCCGTATTTGGTGCCGTCGGCCTTGGTGATGAGCTGGCCGGTGAGGGCGTAGGCCTTGCCTTCGCCGCCCGACATGCGCCGGATCAGCTCCGTGCCCGTCGTGATGTTGCCCCACTGGTCGCTGGCGCCCATTTGCAGGGTGGTGCCCAGCTCTTTGTAGAGGTGGTAGAAGTCGTAGCCCTGCAGCAGCTGGTAGCTGAACTCGGTGTAGCTGATGCCCTCGGCCCCCGATTCCTCGTTGCCGCCGATGCGGCGCTTCACCGAATCCTTGGCCATCATGTAGTTTACGGTGAGGTGCTTGCCCACTTCGCGCAGAAACTGCAGGAAGCCGAAGTCCTTAAACCAGTCGTAGTTGTTCATGACGCGGGCCCCGGTGGGCGAGTCGTCGAACACCAGGAAATTCTTCAACTGAGCCTGAATGCCGGCCTGGTTGCGGCGCAGGGCCTCCTCATCGAGCAGGTTACGCTCCGCCGATTTGCCCGAGGGGTCGCCAATCATGCCGGTGGCGCCGCCTACCAGCGCCAGCGGCCGGTGGCCGGCGCGCTGCAGGTGCACCAGCAGCATAATCGTGGCCAGGTTGCCGATGTGCAGTGAAGGCGCGGTAGGGTCGAAGCCGATGTAGCCGGTGATAGGCGCGTTCTTCAGCAGGTGCTCCTCGGTGCCGGGCATCATGTCGTGAAACATGCCCCGCCAGCGCAGTTCGTCGATTAGGTTCAAAGTGGAATTAGTAATTAAGAATTAGGAATTAAGAATTGGGGCAGCGGTGCGGCGGGAAGTGCCGCAGCGTGCGTGAGCCGTGCCCGGTAGGCCAGCCCAATTCTTCCAAAGCTGTTCGGCAAAGGTAAGAGGCAGGCCGTACCTTTGGGCAGGAAGAATTACAAAGGTGTCCACCAGTGCGCCCGCACAAATTCTTAATTACTAATTGCTCATTACTAATTAAACATTGACCCTCACGCCCGACGAAATCCTGAAGCAGCTCCAGCAGCGGCAGTTTGCGCCCGTGTACTTTCTGCAGGGGGAGGAGCCGTACTATATTGACTTGGTAGCCGACCTGCTAGAGAAAACCGTACTGCAGGAGCACGAAAAGGGCTTCAATCAGGTGGTGCTCTACGGCAAGGACACCGACGTGGCCGGCATCCTGGGCCAGGCCAAGCGCTTCCCAATGATGGCGGAACGCTCGGTGGTTATTGTGAAGGAGGCGCAGGCCGTGGTCGACCTGGAAAACGAAAAGACGTGGCCGTTTCTGGAGGCATACCTGCGCAATCCGCTGCAAAGCACCGTGCTGGTGTTTTGCTACAAGCACAAAACCCTGGACGCCCGCAAGAAGCTGGGCAAGCTGCTGGCCGGCGACAAGAAGGAGCCCGCCCCGGCCGGCACCGTGCTGCTCACCAGCAAAAAGATCTACGACAACCAGGTGGCGCCCTGGCTCAGCCAGTACGTGCGCTCGCAAAACCAGCAGATCACGCCCCAGGCCACTCTCATGCTGGCCGAGTACATCGGGGGCGAGCTAAGCCGCCTCACCAACGAGGTAGACAAAATGCTCATCAACCTGCTGCCCGGCCACAGCATTGATGAGGACCTGGTGCAGCGCATGGTGGGCATCAGCAAGGAGTACAACATCTTCGAGCTGCAGAGCGCCCTGGTGCGCCGCGACGTGCTCAAGGCCAACCGCATCCTGCTCTACTTTGAGGCCAACCCCAAGAACAACCCGCTCATCCCGAACCTGACGCTGCTGTTCAACTACTTTTCCCGCCTGCTGGTGCTGCACCAGAACCCCAACCCCTCGGAGGCCGACTGGCTGAAGATGGGCCTGCGCTTTCCCATGCAGCGCCGCGACTACCAGACCGGTCTGAAGGTGTTCGACTTTCACCGCACCCGCGACATCGTGCACCTCATCCGCCGCGCCGACGCCCAGAGCAAAGGCATCAACTCGGGCTCTATGACCGACGGCGAAATCCTGCGGGAGCTGATCTGGCTCATCATCCACCCCGTACCGCTGCATGCGGTGGTAGGGGCCTGAAGTATACACCGCCTGTCATCCTGAGCCTGCGAAGGACTTTCTCACCTCTAAACGGTATTCTTTGACAGTACTCCAGACGTGGTAAGGTCCTTCGCAGGCTCAGGATGACAGGCGGCAGTCGAACCAAAAGAAATTTTTCCGCGTTAAGAAGAAAAATTTCCATAGCTTCGACTGCTGATTTCTTTATTGCCATGGCCACTACGCTCGCAAAACCCAAAGTCACGACTACGCTTCCTGCGCCTTTGCGGAAGAAATGGGCGGCCTGGAGCCGTACCGGGCAGGATTCGTTTGCCCTAGTGATGGAAGCGCGCAAAGGCCTGCCGGCCGCTACGGCTTTCGAGGTAGCCGATGCGTTTCAGCTGCAGGCCAGCCAGCTGGAGGCCATCTATGAGCTTTCCACCAAAACGCTGCGCAGCTACACCCAGGAAAACCGCAACCTGAACGCCTCCAGCAGCGAGAAGACGCTCAAGATCATTGCGCTCTACGAAACCGGCATTGAGGTATTTGGTGATGCGGCGGCGTTTTTGCGCTGGCTGAGCAAGCCGGCCCACGGCCTCGATGGCGAGGTGCCGCTGCGCCTGCTCGAAACCAGCGGCGGCATTAACCTGGTAGAGGAGGAGCTGACGCGCATTGCCTACGGCGACCTGGCCTAACGATGCAGGTATACCGCATCTGCCTGGCCAAATACGCCGACGACCTGTTTGCCTCCGGCCGCCGTGCCCGCTGGAACACCCAAGACAAATTCGTGATTTATACGGCGGCTTCCCGCGCCCTGGCCTGCCTCGAAAACGTGGTGCACCGGAGCGGCGAAGGCCTCAACGACCCGTTTCGGGTGCTCGTGATTGATGTGCCCGATGACGTGGCCGTGGAGGAAATATCGGCCGCCCAACTGCCCGCCGGCTGGGAAAAAGCCAGCCGCTACAGCCTCTGCCAGCCCCTCGGCGACGCGTGGTATGAGCGGCGCAGCGCGGCCGTGCTGCGGGTGCCTTCGTCCATCGTGCCGCAGGAGTTCAACTACATCCTGCACACCCGCCACCCCGATTTCAAGCGTATCCGCATCGTGGCCCGCGAGGCGTTCAGCTTCGACAGCCGCATCAAGGCGGAGGATGTGGGCTGAGTAGAACTAGTGTCATGCTGAGCTTGCAGAAGCATGACGTTTTGTAAAACATTCCCTCCTTTATGCAAGTCCTCGACATCATTCCGGTATCTCCCAAAGAAACCTTCTTCATCGGCTACCTGACGGGGGTGGTGCAGCCGGGCCAGTGGGAGCTGCGCCTCAACGGCGAAACCGTGGCCGTGCTGGACATAGTAGGGGAGGCCCAGGTGCAGACCGGCCCGAAAGGCAAGCTGGCGCCGCCCCGCGTGCTGGAATGCCGCGGCCCGGTAGACAAAAGCCGCATCGACTTTACCCGCGACGAGGTGACGCTGGAGCGGCAGTAGTTCCCGCGCGGGTTCAGCACCACACAAAGAAGCCCCCGGCACACGGTGCCGGGGGCTTCTTTATTGAAGAGCAGCGGCGTCGTGCCGGCCGGCTAGGCGCTGAGCTTGGCCCGGCGGTCGGCAATGCCGGCCAGCGCGGCCGTCAGGTAATCAAGAAGGCCCGCTGTACCCCGAAGCGGCGCTTCGGCCGTTGACCGATGGCCAAGTGGCGCGCGTGGCCGAAGCGCCGCTTCGGGGTACTGACTTGGCGGACTACGCCGGCGGTATGGTAGCGGCCAGGGCGGCGGCTTCGGCCTGCAGGCCGGCAGCCTGGGCGCGTAGGCGGTGCAGGCGCGTGGCCTCGGCGGCCGTCAGGGACTGCGCGCGGTGCGTGAGCCAGCCCCGCAGCCAGCGGGCGTGAGCGGGCGCGCGGGCCGGGTCGTGGGGGGCGTAGGCCAGGGCCAGGGCGGCGGCCAGCGCCTGGCTGGCCGGCGTGGCGGGCGCGGCAGCGGTGGCGGCCGGGTCTTCGGGTGGGAGCAGGGCGGGCAGGGCCGCCGCCCAGCGGGCCGCTATGTAGGCGCGGGCCGTCAGGGCATCGGCTTCCTGGAGCAGGCGGGCGGCGCGGTGCAGGCACTGGCGGCGGCGCTGCTCCAGCTCGGCCGCATCGGGGAGGGGCGTGGTGGGCGGCAGGGCCGTGCCGCCAACTGTGACCGGCACGTTAGGCGGCGGCAGCTGCAGCAGCAGCGGCTGCAGGGCGGTGCGCACGGCTGGCGTGAGGGGGCGCTGCCCAGCCTCGATGGCGTGAATCAGGGCCTTGCTCACGCCCAGGTACAGGGCCAGCTCGTGCAGGTGCAGGCCAAACCAGGCCCGCACTCGGGACAGTACAGAATCAGAAAAAGCGGCCGGACGCGGCATATACGCAGAAAAGAAGTGCTTTGTGAATTATTTTTTTAATTATTTTTATAAGTCACATCATTCATGTGTCGAATTGTGACTTATTTATGTAAATATAAAAATAGTTTACAAACGACAGGCTGCAAGAAAGTATTCGGCGAAAAAGCACCGTGCCGAGGGGCGCCGTCACCCGGCCGGTTACACCAAACCCACCCACTGGCGCGTTAGAAGCAGCTAAAAGGCAATTCTGCCGCAACCCAAGCGGGTTTTTCGCTACTTTTGGCCATATCCGGCCCTACTGGGCCGCTTCCCGTAACGCCGAGCAATGAAGTTTATCCCCCGGATTGCGCTGGCCGCCTCCCTTGGCGCCGCGGCGCCGCTGGCCGCCCAAGCCCAGCAAACCCAGGTGTTCGCCTCCGACGAGCGCCATTTTCAGGAAGGTCTGGAACTGTTCGACCGTGGCAAGTACGGCGCCGCCCAGCAGGCTTTTCAGCGCTACCTCGACCTCACGCAGCGTCGCACCGGTGAGCTGCGCGACCGAACCATCGACGCCGAATACTACTACGCCGTAGCCGGCCTCTACCTGTTTCATCCCGACGCCGAGGACCGGATTCTGTCTTTTGCCACGCAAAATCCGGCTCATCCCAAGGCGGCTGTGGCTTTCTTCGAGTTGGGCAAGTTCTATTTCGATAAGAAGGACTATGCCAAGTCCATCGACTACCTGCAGCGTGTGGGCGCCGACAACCTCACGCTGGAGCAGCGCGCCGAGTCGGAGTTTAAGCTTGGCTACAGCTACTTCGCGCAGAAGGAGTTCGACAAGGCCAAGCTGCAGTTCGACCGCAACAAGCAGGGCACGCACCAGTACCGCTACGCCAGTTCCTATTACGCCGGTTACCTGGCATTCCGGGCCGGCGACTACCCCGGCGCCCGCCAGGATTTGGCGGTGGCCGAGCAGAACGATGCCTACCGCCCCGTGGTGCCGGCCGTGATGAGCCAGATCTATTACAAGGAAGGCAACTTCGACGGCCTCATCGACTACGGCACCAAGGCGCTGGCCCAGACCCCGCCGCCGCAGTCGGCTGATGAAATCCAGCTGCTGGTAGGGGATGCCTACTATCAGAAGCAGGATTTCAAACAGGCCGCCGAGTATTTCGACAAGTATGCCGCTGGCCGCAAGAAGATTGAGCCCGAGGTGCAGTACAAAATCGGGTACGCCAACTACAAGCAGGGGGATTTCAAAGGAGCCATCGGCTCGTTCAAAGGTGTAGCCGCCCGCCGCGATTCGCTGGGGCAGAACGCCGCCTACCACCTGGGCCTGAGCTACCTGCAAACCAACCAGAAGCAGCTCGCGCTAAACTCGTTTGATGCCGCCCGCAAGGCCACGTTCGACAAGAACATCAGCGAAAACGCCACGCTCAAATACGCGCAGATCAACTACGAGCTGGGCAACACGCCCGAGGTAATTGCCACGCTCAAGGATTTCGGCAAGAAGTACCCGCGCTCCAAAAACCGCGAAGCCGCCGACGACATCCTGAGCGAGAGTTTCCTCAACTCCTCCGACTACGCGCAGGCCCTCAACTACCTCGACAACCTCGACGACCGGAGCACCAAGCTCAACGCCACCTACCAGCGCGTGTCGTACCTGCAGGCGGCCACGCTCTACAACAACAGCCGCTACTCCGAGGCCCTGCCGCTGCTCGACAAGAGCCTGAAATACCCGCAGGACGACGCCTTGCGCGCCGCCGCCCAGGTGCTGAAGGGCGAAATCTACAGCGTGGGCCAGAAGTACCCCGATGCCATTACGGCCTACACCGCCGCGGCCCGCACGGCCCGGCAGGGCGGCGTCACGGCCAGCGAGAAGGATTTCGAGCAAAAGGCCCGCTATGGCCTCGGCTACGCCTACTACAACACCCAGCAGTACGACCGGGCCCGGCCGCAGTTCCAGGCCTGGCTGCAGGATCCGGTGGCCAAGCCCGCCGACCTCAACTACTACGACGTGACCCTGCGCCTGGCCGACACCTACTACGTAGCCAAAAACTACCAGCAGGCCCTCGACCTCTATAATAAGGTCATCACGGCCAATGCCGCCGACAAAGACTACGCCTACTACCAGAAGAGTGTGGTGCTGGGGCTGCTCGGCCGCCGCGACGAAGCCGCCCAGACTCTGGGTACGCTACTGCGCACGTCGCCCACGTCGCGCTACGCCGACGATGCCGTGTACCAGCAGGCGCAGCTCGATTTCGAGGCCGGCTCATTCCAGCAGGCCGTGGATGGTTTCTCGAAGCTGATTGCCAACCGCCCCAACTCCCAGCTGATTCCGCAGGCGCTGCACAAGCGCGGCGTGGCCTACGCCAACCTGGACCAGCACGAGAAGGCCGCCACGGACTTCAAGCAAGTGCTGAGCCAGTATCCGCGCACCAAGGCGGCCAGCAGTGCCATCTACTCGCTGCAGGAAAGCCTGTCAGCGCAGGGCAAGACCGAGGAATTCGACCAATATCTGGCCCAGTTCAAGCAGCAGAACCCCGACAGCAAAGCCACCGAAAGCGTGGAGTTTGAGGCGGCCAAGTCGCTGTATCTGGCCGAGAAATACGCCCAAGCCATTCCGCGCCTGGAGTCGTACCTGAAGCAGTACCCCGACAACGCGCTGGCCGCCGATGGCCGCTATTTCCTGGCCGACGCGCTGCTGCGCACCGGCAAAAAGGCCGAGGCCCTGCCTAAGCTGAAAGCCGTAGTGCAGGAAGGCAAGTCGGAGTTTGTGAACCGCGCCGTGGGCCGGGTGGCGGATCTGGAGTTCGAGAACAAGAACTATCCGGAGGCTATCATCTACTACGGCCGCTTGCGCACCTCCTCGCAGAACAAGCGCGAAATAGCCAACGCCGGGCTGGGCCTGATGAAAAGCTACTACGAAAGCGGCGACCTGGAAGGCACCCGCCGCGTAGCCCAGGAACTACAGGCGCAGGCCGCGTCGCCGACGGCTACCAACGCCGCGCTGCTCTACCTGGGCAAAGCCAGCTTCAAAGCCGGCAACTACGACCAGGCCATTGCGGAGCTGAACACGGCGGCTACTACGGCCGCCGCCGACGAAAACGGCGCCGAGGCACAGTATCTGGTGGCCGACGCGCTGTTTCAGCAGAAGAAATACCCCGAAGCGCTGGATGCGGCCTACAAGACCAACACCTCGAACTACGAGCTGTGGCAGGGCAGGGGCTTCCTGCTGATTGCCGACATCTACGCCGCGCAGGGGGAGAATTTCCAGGCCCGCGCCACGCTCAATTCCATCATCGATAACAAGTTTCCGGTGGCTGAGGTGATTGCCGGCGCCAAGCAACGGCTGGCCGCGCTGCCCGGCGAAACCCCGGCCGGCGGCACCAAACCCGCCCCGGCCAAGCCCGCTACCACCAAGCCCGGCACCACCAAAACCACGCCTGCGCCGAAAGGCAAAACCGCCGGCCGCAGCTCCCTGGTGCCCAGCACCACACAGCCCACCGACACGGTTACCAACCGCACGGATGGGCCGGTGGGCGAGGAGGAATAGGAGTGAAGCTGCTGGTCGTTTGCTGAAAATAAAAAACTGAATCTTAACCGGTTGCTGCCGGCGTGCTAAACCGCTGCCTGTAGTAGAGCCACCCCTGACTATATGACGCTTCATCCGTCGAAACTGCTGGCCCTGGCCGGACTGCTGGCTGCCGTGCCGGCCGTGGCACAGGCCCAACCCACGCGCACCACGCCTCGTGGCAAGATTGAAGAGGCCGAAATTGAGATTGTGAAGGAGCGCGTCAATCAGCTGCCCGAGGCGGCCCGCAACTTCGAGAAAATCAAGATTGACCCGCCGGCCAAAACCACGGCCAAGGTGCCCTACACCTACCCCGATTTCAAGCTGCCCGCCGACCTGCTCAACCCCTCGGTGCGGGTGCTCACCATCCGGCAGGAAGAGCTGGCCCCGCAAACCGGCAACTACCTGAAGGCGGGCGTCGGCAACTACGGCACGTTCCTGGGCCGGGCGCACCTGCACAACACGCGCAGCAACTCCGCCTCCTACGGCTTCGATTTGAACCATCTGTCTTCGGCTAGCGGCCCGATTGACAAGAAGAACTCGGGCCAGAGTCGCACCAGCCTGGGCGTGCACGGCGAAACCTACAGTGGCGCTACGGCGCTGGGGGCCAAAGTGGATGTGGGAAGGGAGCGGTACAACTTCTACGGCTACAACCGCAACCGCCCCGAGCTGCCCATAGCCGACAGCCTCAAGCAAACCTTCTTCCGGGCCGATGCCAAGGTATATGCCCGCAACCGCGCCACCGACGCGGCTTTCCAGTACGATGTAGCGCTGGGTTTCCGGCACTGGAACGACCGGTTCGAGGCTAAGGAAAACAACATCTACGCCGAGCTGCGCTCCAGCTACGCCCTGGGCGAAACGAGCCGCGTGAGTGTCAACGGCGACTTGTCGTTCATCTCCTTCAAAGACTCGCTGAGCTACAGCCGGCCGTTCGTGCAGGTGACGCCCGCCTACGAGCTGACGCTGAACCGGCTGGCCGTGTCGGTAGGAGCCACGCTGGGCTACACCGGCGACACCATCCGTGACGTGTCGCAATTCAAAATCTACCCGGCTGTACGTTTAGCGTACACCGTCACCGAGGACAAATTCGTGGTGTTTGGCGGCTTGGGTGGCGGTTTGCAGCGCGTGACGATGTACGACCTGACCACCGAAAACCCCTGGCTGGCGCCCAACCAGCGCGTGGCCGACACCCACCGCGGCCCAACTGTGTTCTTCGGCTTCAACGCGGCCCCAGCCCGCGCGCTGGAGGTGAATGCCAAGGTGACGCTGAGTAACGACCGGAACCTGTACTTCTACAACAACTCCCGCCGCGACTCCACCAAGTTCGACCTCGTCTATGACAAGAAGGCCACGCAGCTGATCAATGTACACGGCGAAATTATTTACAACGCGGCCGAAAAAACCCGCATCGGGCTCAAGGCTGACTACAACGGCTACAAAGTGAAAACGCTGGCTCAGCCGTTCCACCGGCCGGCGTTCCAGTCGGTGCTGTTCGCCACGCACAACGTATATGAGAAGCTGCTGCTGGGCGCCGAACTATACACGTATAGCTCCAGCTACGGCTCCAGCTACAAGCCGGGGGCTTTCGATCCGGCCTTCGTGCCCGGCCGTGAAATTGTGCGTCCTACCGACTCCGTCATCGACCTGAACCTGAAGGCAGATTACCGGATTATGGAAAATCTGAGCATCTTTGCTCAAGGCAATAACCTGCTGGGCCGTAAATACGAGCGGTTCCTGAACTACCCCGTGAAAGGAATCAACGTCTTGGCAGGAGTTACCTACGACTTTTAAATCTGCGCCTTGAGATACCGAATCGTCTGTCAGCCTGCTGTCTGCAGCGGCTGACAGACGATTTTACTACCTCTGCTTTTCATCCCAGACCGCTACACCTTGCCGCTATCCGACCACATCCGCACGTTGCTCCGGGACCATGACTGCGTCATCATCCCTGATTTTGGCGGCCTGATTGCCGACTACGCTCCCGCCCGCATTCATCCGGTGCGCCATACGCTGGCCCCGCCGGCCAAGCGCGTAGCCTTCAATCAGTCGTTGACCCGCAACGACGGTCTGCTGGTAGATGCGTTAAGCCAGCACCTGAATCTGAGCCCGGCCCAGGCCCGGCAGATGGTTCGGGAGGCCGTGGCTCGCATGCAGCAGGAACTGGAAACCGGCCAGCGTACCGAGTTGAGCGGCATTGGCATCTTCCGCCGCTCGGCAGGCCGTGGTCTTGAGTTTGAATACACGGGTACCGACAATCTGCTTTCCGCCAGCTTTGGCCTGCCAGAACTAGTATCGCGCCCGGTGCGCGCTACGGATGCGCTGAACTCGCGTGAGCGGCAGCCCGCCGCTCCGCAGCTGGCGACAGTGCGCCGCCGTGCTTCCCGGGTCGTGTATAATGCCCTGACGGCGGTGGTTGTAGGCCTGATGTTCTCGGCCAGCTACATGTTTGCTGATCAGCAGGGCTACCTGCCCGATTCGCTGCGTCTGCCCGCCCAGCTTTCAGTGTTTGAAACCCGTCCAGAAGCTCCGGCTGCTTCGCAGGCCGCTACCGAAGCCGTTATCAGCCGCCAGCAGGCCGCTCTCACGCCCGCCGACAACTTCGTAGCCAAGCGCCCAGCCAGCAGTTCTGCTGAGTTGCCTGCTGCCGCACCTACCGTAGCTATAAAGCCGGTTGCTGACGCTGCAAAGCCAGCTGCTGCCTCCGTGGATGTGCAGACGCCGGCCGCCGCGAAATCTAAAGCCAAAGCTGCTGCAGCCAAGCCGGCTACAAAAGCACCGGGCTGGGAAAAGGCGCGGGCCACCAATGCAACTCCGGTAGCCGAAACCGCGACAATTAAAAGCCGCACGGGCCGTTACTACGTGGTGGCAGGCTCTTATACCAGCCTGGCCAATGCCGAAAAGGGGCGTCAGGCCCTGGTTCGGTTGGGCCACCCGGCCCGCGTAATTCTGCCGCAGGCCGGCAGCCGCCAGTTCAAGCTCTCCGTTGCCGACTACGCCGACCGGACTTCGGCCGACCGTCAGGCTACCATTCTGCGCAAGCGGATGGGTTCTTCTCTCTGGGTACTCAATTACTAGCATGACCTTTTTGCTTTCTCTGCTGCTCCAGATGCAAGTCGGCAGCACGCCCGATGCCGGGGCTGCCGCCGCCGACTCAACCGCCACTGCTGCCAACGCCGCTGCCAACGCCGCCGCCGCCGACCTCTCCCTGATTGACCTGATTGTGAAAGGCGGCTGGATCATGCTCCCGCTGTTTTTGCTCTCGTTCGTTTCGCTCTACATCATCATTGAGCGGTACATCACCATTCGCCGGGCGGCCTCGGTGCCGGAGTCGTTCATGCCCGGCATCCGCAACCTGATGGTGAAAGGAGACCTGCAGGGTGCCAAAATGCTCTGCGCTCAAACTGCCACGCCGCTGGCCCGCATGATTGAGAAAGGCATCCGCCGCATCGGGCTGCCGCTGAAAGACATTGAAACCAGCGTTGAAAATGTAGGCAAGGTGGAAATTGCCCGCCTCGAGAAGAACATCAGCATTCTGGGCATCATTGCCGGTATTGCACCGATGCTTGGTTTCGTGGGTACCATCATCGGGGTAATCAAGATTTTCTATGCCATCAGCGCCACCGGCGACTTTGGTATTGCCCAGATTTCGGGCGGTCTGTACACGAAAATGGTGACTTCCGCTACGGGTCTTATCGTCGGTATCATTGCCCACATCGGCTACCACTGGCTCAGCATCATGGTAGAGCGCCTCGTGTTCCGCATGGAAAACTCGGCCATCGAGTTCATGGACATCCTGCAGGATAATTAGTGAATGATTGAATGAGCGGATGAGTGAATGTCGTTTAATCGGCCACTGGTGTCTGCCTATTCACTTATCCACTCATCCAATCATTCGCTCAAATGAATCTCAGCCGCCGTCGTAAGCTTTCTTCGCACGTTGAGACTGGCTCGATGAACGACATCATGTTTTTCCTGATGCTGTTCTTCCTGATTGTCTCGACGATGGTGAACCCCAATATTATCAAGCTGATGCTGCCCAATGCCAAAAGCAGCAAGCAGATGATGAAGCAGCCCATTACGATATCCGTCGATGGGGCTGGTCAGTATTTCATCGACCGGCAGCCGACGACGGCGCAGCAGCTGGAAGGCGAGCTGCAGCGGCGCGTACAAGGGGCCGAAAGCCCTACGGCCGTGCTGCGCGTAGACGCCTCGCTGAACGTACAGAAGCTGGTGGATATTCTGGAAATCGGCAACCGCCTCAAGATTAAGATGGTGATGGCCACGCAGGCGCAACAGGCCGCCGGGAAATAGTTTTGGGCTAATAATTGTTGATTGCTAGTTGTTGGTTACTGGCAACCTCAACCCAGCAACTGGCACCACGTAACCAACAACTAGCAACTAACCAGGTATGGACTACCGCGAAGAACACCGGAAAGAAGCCTTGCTGGGCACCGTGCTGCTGCACGCGGCCTTGGCGGCGGTGTTCTTTTTTACCGTCTTCAAAGGCCCCGACCCACCACTGGACAGTCTGGGCGGCGACGGCGTGGAGCTGAACTACGGCGTTGACGAGGCCGGCTCTGGCGACGTGCAGAGCTTGGCCACCGCCAACGATTCCAAAAACCGCGAGGACAGCCGCCCGCCGGCATCCAATCCCGATCCACAACCGACGCCCCCTCAGCCCCAGGCAACTCCGCCCGTGCCACAGCAGGCCGCCGAGGCCCGCACCGTCACGAGTGAGGCCGAGGAAAGCCCGGTAACGGCTCCGCCCGTGGAGAAGCCTTCCCCGGCGCCGAAAGAAGAAGTGAAAGAAGCACCTAAACCCGTGGAGCGCCCTCGTACCCTCTACACGCCGAAAGGCAGCGCCAGCGGGGGCGGCAACGGCGTAAACGGCACCAGCAACGCGGCCACCGGCAACAACAACGGCGACCGTCCCGGCTCCGTCGGCGACCAGGGCGACCCGAATGGCTCGCTCGACGCGAAGGCCCTGTACGGCCAGCCCGGCAGTGGTGGTAGCGGCAGCAGCCCCGGTTCGGGTGGTCTGGAAGGGATGAGCGGCTGGGCATTTGTGAACCGGCCCAGTGCCCCGGCTATCGATAACACATCGGGCTTCGTCCGCTTCAAAATCAAAGTGAATGCCGACGGCGAAGTGGAGGCTGTCACGAAGGTTTCCGGCAACGTGTCGGCGGCGCAGGAAAAGGCATGTCGCGACGCGCTGGAAAACGCCGAGTTCCGCCGTACTAACTCGGCCAATGGTGGCGCTACGGGCTTCTACACGTTCAAATTCACGGTGCGCTAAACCGCGCCAGTTCTTTCGTTACCGGGCCGCCGGTCGGAGCAATCCGGCCGGCGGCTTTGTTTTGCTGCTGCTTTGCGAACCGTCTGCCCGCAAAGCTACCTTTGTGCTGTTGTGCGGCACCCTGGTAGGAATAGGCTCGTCTGCACAAGAATGAACTACTTATTTTGTGTTGCCTGGCTCATGACCTACGCCGAAACCCTTGACTATCTATACAGCCAGCTGCCCATGTTTCAGCGGATAGGGGCGGCCGGCTATAAGCCGGGGCTGCAAACCACCGAGAAACTTGCCGCTGCTATGGGCAATCCGGAGCGGCTGGTGCGCTGCGTGCACGTGGCGGGCACCAATGGCAAGGGCAGCAGCTCCAACCTGCTGGCCGCCGTGCTGCAGGCGGCCGGCTACAAAACGGGCCTCTATACTTCACCGCACCTGAAGGAATTTACGGAACGCATCAAGGTGAACGGGCAGGATCTGACACCGGATTACCTGGTGCAGTGGGTAGCCCGCTGGCAGCCGCTGTTTGCCGAGCTGCAGCCCTCGTTCTTTGAAATGTGCGTGGCGCTGGCGTTTTCGTATTTCGCCGAGGAGAAGGTAGATGTTGCCATCATAGAAGTAGGGCTGGGTGGCCGGCTCGATTCAACCAACATCATCCGGCCGCTGGTGTCGCTCATCACCAACATCAGCTACGACCACCAGAACCTGCTCGGCGATACCCTACCGCAGATTGCGGCCGAAAAAGCCGGCATCATCAAGCCCGGCGTGCCGGTCATCATCAGCCAGACCCAGCCCGAAGTACAGGCGGTGTTTGAGCAGAAAGCTGCCGCGGAAGGGGCTCGCCTGTTGTATGCTGATCAGCACTACCGCACGGAGCTGGTCAGGATGCCCGCCCCGGATGAAGACTCTCAGCAACTCCTGTTTACCGTCGATGGCCACCCCTTGCTGGATGAAGTGACGCTGGGTCTGGTAGGCGACTACCAGCGCCTGAATCTGCCGGGTGTGCTGGCCACCTTGGACGAGCTGCGGCAACAGGGCTTCGTGCTTCCGGAAGAGGCTGTGCGCGAAGGGCTGCGCGACGTCCGCCGCCTCACGGGCTTTCGGGGGCGCTGGACTATTCTGGGCCTCCGCCCGCTGGTCGTCTGCGACACGGGCCACAACGAGGCGGGTATCCGGTTTGTAGTGCAGCAGTTGGCCCGCCTGTCGCAACGGCATCTGCACTTTGTGCTTGGCGTCGTCAACGATAAGGACGTAACGAAGATGCTGGCGCTGCTGCCCAAATCGGCCACGTACTATTTCTGCCAGGCGTCTATTCCGAGGGCGCTGCCGGCTACGGAGCTGGCCGAGCAGGCGGCAGCAGCGGGTTTGCGGGGCCGGGTATATGGTCCGGTGCCGGAAGCCGTGGCGGCGGCCCGGGCCGCCGCTGCCCCGGATGAGGTGGTGTTCATTGGCGGCAGTACCTTTGTAGTGGCCGAAATAGAGAACCTCTAGACCGGCTCACATTCCAGAACTACTGCATGGTGCCCGCCGACAGCCTGCTTTGCTTTCTGCATGCACCATTTCACTTTTCCATTTCACCCTTCGTGAGTCGAATTAAACTGAAGCGCTTTGCCGAGAATGCAGAGCGAAATGACATTGTAGAGCCCGGCAAAGCCAACTATGAGCAGCTGCGCGGCCGCTGGCACGAGGAGTTTTTCCGCAACGACCACCCGATAACGCTGGAGGTCGGCTGCGGCAAAGGCGAGTACACGGTGGGGCTGGCCGCCCGCTACCCGGAGCGCAATTACCTGGGCCTCGACATCAAGGGCGAAAGAATCTGGCGCGGCAGCAAGCGGGCCGAGGCACTGGGCCTGACCAACGTGGGCTTTGTGCGGATGCGCGCCCACGACCTGCTGCAGCACTTCGCCCCGCACGAGCTGGACGAAATCTGGATTACGTTTCCGGACCCGCGCCCGCGTGACCGGGACATTAAGCGCCGCCTGACTTCGCCGCGCTTCCTGGAGCTGTACCGGCAGCTGCTGCGGCCCGGCGGCCTCGTGCACCTCAAAACCGACAACGCCGATCTGTTCGACTACACCCTGGAAGTGCTGGCCGAGCGGCCCGGCACCACGATTCTGGCGCAAACCAAAGACCTCTACGCCACTCCGGAGCTGCTGCCGCACGCCGAAGACATTGAAACCAACTTCGAAAGCAAGTACCGCGCGCAGGGTGTTCCTATCAAATACGTGCAGTTTCGGCTGAGTTAGCCGAAAACCCTTGCCACCGAGAAGCCGGAAGCCAGTGCGTATATTTTCGCCTTGCTTCCGGCTTCTTTCTGCTTACGTCTTATGCAGCCACTTCCGGTCTTATCTACTGCGCCTCTATTCCCAATTCTCGATGCGCACCTGCTGGCGTTGCTTCGGGCCTTAGATCCGGCGGACTGGGAACGGCCTACGCTGGCCCCACAGTGGCGCGTGCGCGACGTGGCTTTACATCTGCTTGATGGCAGCCTGCGCACGTTGTCGGTGCTGCGCGATGGGCATTTTGGGGCTGGCAGCCCGGCTAGTCCGGCTTATGCTGATGTAGTCAGCTACCTGAATCAGGTGAACCAGGAGTGGGTACTGGCCGGGCAGCGCCTCAGTCCGACCCTTATTACGTGGCTCTTGGAACTGAGCGGGCCCGCCTACAACGCGTACATCAGCTCGTTGCCGCCGCACGCGCCGGCCGTGTTTCCGGTAGCCTGGGCCGGCGAGCAAACGTCGCTCAACTGGTTTCACGTAGCCCGCGAATACACCGAGAAGTGGCACCATCAGCAGCAGATCCGGCAGGCAGTAGGGCAGGAAGCGCCGTTGCTCACCGCAGCGCTGTATCATCCTTTTCTAAGCACCTGCCTGCGGGCGCTGCCGCACCACTACCGCAACGTAGAAGCCGCGGCGGGCACAGTAGTTCAGCTTATGATCAGCGGGGCGGGCGGCGGCACCTGGTATCTGCGGCGGACTGCGGCGGGCTGGGAGTTGGGCACCGACTACACTGGCGCGGTTGCCACGAGCATCACACTGGCCGGCGAGGTAGCCTGGCGGCTGTTCACGAAAAGTCTTCCACGCCAACTGGCGGCCGGCTACCTGCAGGCTACCGGCCAAACCGAGCTGGCCGAGCCGCTCTATAGCCTGGTAACGGTAATGGCCTGATGCAACAGGTTAAGCTTCCAATTCCTCGAACACAGCCTCCATTTCGGAGAAATCCCGCAGGCCGGGCTTGATTTCGTCGCCGCCTTCCAGCACTATGCCCGTCGGCCGGACCAGTTCAATCAGGTTCCGGACAGAGCCGCCGGTGCTGGCCGCGAAGCCGGTGCCGAGCCATATTGAAAACATGCGGGCCTGCTGGATAAGGTGCGTAACCTGCGTTGTCGAGAGGGTTTCCGTTGGGGGGTGGGCCAGCACGAAACCAGCTACGTCGTCTTTCTGGGCGCGGAAGCGGCTGTCCACGTCTTCGGGGAGCATATCCGCAATCCACGGAATCAGCTTGAGGGCCGGCCGGCTGAGCAGAGCCACCTCTTCGGCGGTGCGGCGGCGGTGCAGCAGGATGCCGTGCAGGCCGCAGCGCTGCACAATGTCATTGATGGCCGCTGCGGGCAGAGTATCAAACTCGCCGACCAGCTCCACGCCGGACACCCAGCCGCTTATTTCCTGCACGGCTTCCGGCGTCAAATGCCCCGGCAGGGCGGGGTCGAGGCGGAAGGTGAGACGGTCGGCTCCCATGCCGGCGCAGTAGCGGGCATCGGAGAGATTATTAATGCCGCGCACCAGCACGGATGTAAGCAAAGCCATGGCAAACAAAAGTTGGAGCCCGTGCCAGCCTGCATCGGAAAGCGCAGGCAGGAGCAATCTGAACCCAAAAGTACGGAATCCGGCCCGCTCGTAGTTGCCAGCAGCGGGCTTTCAGTAGAAAGAAACTCCGACTGGCGCGGCTGTGTTATCTTTGCCACGTGGCCGCGGACCTTGACTCCACGGGCGCTTTCCTATATGACGCACTCTGCACCTTCCCCAACGACGCCCGCCCGTGGGCGCGTTCTCGTCGCCATGAGCGGCGGCATCGATTCATCTGTAGCGGCCGTGCTCCTGCACGAACAGGGCTACGAAGTGGTCGGGATGACCATGAAAACCTGGGACTACGCCTCGGCCGGCGGCTCCAAGAAAGAAACCGGCTGCTGCTCGCTCGACAGCATCAACGATGCCCGCCAGATTGCTGTGGAGCTGGGTTTTCCGCACTATATCATTGATATCCGCGACGAGTTCGGCGATTTTGTTATCTCCAATTTCACCGAGGAATACCTGGCCGGCCGCACGCCCAATCCGTGCGTGCTCTGCAACACCCACATCAAGTGGGACGCGCTGCTGCGCCGTGCCGACCAGCTCGGCTGCGAGTTTATTGCTACCGGCCACTACGCGCAGGTGCGCCACGAAAACGGCCGCTACGTGGTCAGCAAAGGCCTCGACGAAAACAAGGACCAGAGCTACGCGCTGTGGGGCGTGAGCCAGGAAAGCCTGAGCCGCACGCTGTTCCCGCTAGGCCAAATGCGCAAAACTGAAATCTACGACGAGGCCCGCCGCCGCGGCTTCACGGAGCTGGTCAACAAGCCCGAGAGCTACGAAATCTGCTTTATTCCCGACAACGACTACCGGGGCTTTCTGCGGCGCCGGGTGCCGGGCCTGGAGGAGCGGGTAGCGGGCGGCAAGTTCGTGACGCGCGACGGCACCGTGCTGGGCACCCACGAGGGCTACCCGTTCTACACCATCGGGCAGCGCAAGGGGTTGGGCGTGGCGCTGGGCTTCCCGGCCTACGTGACCGAAATCCGGCCCGATACCAACGAAGTCGTGCTGGGCAATTTCGATGATCTGGCCAGCACGCGCACCACCGTGAGCAAGCTCAATATGGGCAAATACGCGTCGCTGGAAGGCATGGGGCTGGTACCGAGCCGCACGAAAGTGCGCTACAACCACAACGGCGGCGCGGCCGCGTTTCTGGAGCAGGTCGGTGAAAAAATCAACGTCTACTTCGAGGAACCCGTGCACGCCGTGACGCCCGGCCAGGCCGCCGTATTCTACGACGGTCAGGACGTCATTGGGGGCGGCTGGATTGAGCGGCATACCATCGGCGAAACTCCCGTATCTTCGGCAGCTGCGGCTGCGTTATAAGCCGCAACCTTTCTGCGCTATGGCTTCGATATTAACTCCTGTTCCCACGGTTACTCTCACTGTTCGCCGCTGGCTTGTTCCGGCGCTGCTGGCCGTGGGGCTGGCCAGCTGCAAAAATGAGGTGGAGAAGGTAGAGCCGATTGATACCAGCTACTATCCGGTGCAGGTTGGCGACTTCCGCATCTATGAGGTGACAGATACTACCTGGCTGCGCAACGTCAAGACTATAGCCCGCTACCAGTTCCGGGAGCAGGTGACGGAGCAGTATACTGATGCGGCTGGCCGCACGGCTTTTCGGGTGGTGCGCTCTAAACGCAGTACGCCCGCCGATGCCTGGCTTTCCGACAGCGTGCTGGCCGTAAGCCCCTCGGCTGCCAACGTGCTGGTGACGCGCAACAACCGCCGCACCGTGGAGCTGGTATATCCGGTCCGCACGGGCTATTTCTGGAACCTGAATGCTTTCAATGAGCTTAACCCTATTGAAAAGAGCGACATTCATTTCAAGCAGGTGGGGGAGCCGTTCACGACGACCAATACGGCCGGCCAATCCGTAACGTATCCGAAAACGGTGACAACGGCGCTGCGCGAAACCGATGCGGAAGAAGGCGGCGAGTACATCAACCTGTATTACTACTACCGCAACCGGCAGGTGTATGCGCCGGGCATAGGGCCCGTGTACCGCAGCCGCCGCCGCTTCATCTACTGCGCGGATGGCAACTGCATCCCGTCGCCTAGCTACATCCACAGCGGCTCGGCCCGCACGGAGATACTGCTCGAATCCGGTAAATAATAAGCGAAGCAGCTGCTTCGTTGTCCGAATCTAATATGAATTGCTGGAAAGCCGTTCTGCACGTGGTGCGGAACGGCTTTTTACTTTTTGCCTGGCCTGTAGTTGTACTCTACCTATTAGCCGTGCAAACCGGAGTATGGGGCCAAATTCGTATCTTCCGGCACGTCATTTAGCTCTACTTTCCATGCGTCTTTCTTACTCCGCGCTGCTGGGTGGTCTGGCAGTAGCTGCCGCGCTGGCTTCGCCGGTTGCCGCGCAGGCCCAGACCAATTCCGTGCGCAAGCATCTGGTGTATTTCCGCGACAAAGCCGGCACGCCGTTCACCGTTGGCCAGCCGCAGGCTTTCCTGTCGGCGCGGGCCGTGCAGCGCCGCACCCGCCAAAGCATTGCCGTGCAGCCCCGCGACCTGCCCGTGACGCCCGCCTACGTGTCGCAGCTGCGGGCCGTGCCGGGCGCTACCGTCTGGTACACGTCGCGCTGGTTCAATGCCGCCGTGGTGTCCTGCGACTCGGCCACGTTGCGCAACCTGCAGGCTCTGCCGTTTGTGCGCAGCGCCACTACGCTGAACCGTACGGCCAACGTAACGCCCTCTACGCCCCGGCCCCGCAGCTCGGAAGATGCTGAAGAACCGCAACTGCAGCGCACCCAGGCCAACCCAGTCTATGGCATTGCCTACAACCAGGCCCTAATGCTGGGTGCCGTGGACATGCACAACGCCGGCTTCCGGGGCGAAGGCATGAACATTGCCGTATTCGACGATGGATTTCCCGGCGTCGATCAGACCTCGCCGTTTGCCTCCATGCGGAATGAGAACCGCTTGGCCGACGTCTATAACTTTGTGGAGCGCAACACGGCCGTATATGGCCGCGACAGCCACGGCACGCATTGCCTGTCCACGATGGCCGCCAACGAAACTGGCAAGTTCATCGGCACGGCTCCTAAAGCCACGTACCGGCTCTATCTCACCGAAAATATCATCGGCGAAAACCCAATAGAAGAGGTAAACTGGCTGCTGGCCGCCGAACGGGCCGATTCCGCCGGGGTGGACGTCATCAGCTCCTCGCTCGGCTATAGCAGCTTCGATACGCCCTACGGCAACTACACCTACTCCGACCTGAACGGCCGCACGGCTATTTCGACGCGGGCGGCCAGCATTGCCGCGCGGGTGGGAATGGTGGTCGTCAACTCGGCCGGTAACGAGGGCAACAGCGCTTGGCAGCGCATCCTGGCGCCCGCCGACGCTGATTCCATTCTGGCCGTAGCCGCTGTCGATTCGTTCCGCAACCGGGTTGGCTTCAGCTCCATCGGTCCCAGCGCCGACGGTCGCATCAAGCCCAATCTGGCCAGCCAGGGCCACCAGACAGCTATTGTGAATGTGGCCGGCGTGCCTACCCGCGGCAGCGGCACCTCGTATGCTTGCCCGGTGCTGGCCGGTATGGTGGCTTGTTTCTGGCAGGCTAACCCTACGCTCACCGCGCAGCAGGTCATCAGCTTTCTGCAGCGCTCTGGCTCGCAGTTTGCCTCACCCGATAACCTGCTCGGCTACGGAATTCCCAATTTCGTGACGGCCTACAACCTGGCTAACCCAAACGCCCCGCTCTCGGCTGCCGACCCCAAGGTGGCGGCTGGCCAGTTGTTTATTTATCCCAATCCGGTCAGAAACAACGAGCTATATCTGCAGTTGACGGAAGCTTTTCACGGCAAGCCGTTGCGCGTCCGGTTCTACGATGCCCGTGGGGCGCTGGTAGCAGAACAGACGCTAGCTGCCACTGGCACCAACGAAGTGCGGCTTACGCCCGGTCCGCTGGCGAAAGGAGTGTACACCTGCGACGTATCGGCAGGGGAGAAAGTGCGCCGTACGGTGCGGTTCGTGAAGCTGTAAGTGGTGCGTGGTCTGTTTTTTACAGGGAAACCCAATTGAGTTAGCACGAAAAAGCAAATATTATTAGTACCTTGGAAAGGAATTCGGACGAGCCGGGTTCCTTTCTTTTTTCAAGGGATATACTTCCCACAATCCGCAATACCATGTTGCAAATGATGATTTCGAAGCGTCTGGGGCGTCGCCAGTTCCACTTCACCGTGTCCGGTAACAACCTCCACGAAGTGGTGAGTGAATATGAGCGGCTGAGCTTTCCGGATGTAGCCAAGTGCGGCATCTGTGGCTCCGACAACCTCGACCTGACAGCCCGTGTGGCGCAGGATAAGTTTAAGTATACCTCGTTGCGTTGCCTCGACTGCCGTGCCGATGTAACGTTCGGCAAGCGGCAGGAAGACGACCAGACCTATTTCCTGCGCAAAACAGAGGATGGTAAGCTGGACTGGCGTGCGTATGAGAAAAACGATTCAGCCACGAAATAAGCAGGTAACCGGGTAGCGAATACAGGACTCGGGATACCATACGAAGAACCTTTTGCGAGCAAGCACACTGGGCTGAACAATAAATGTTCGGGCCGGAGTCGTTAGGCTGGCAGAAGGTTCTTTTTTTGTGGTTGCGGCGCAGTTGCATAATCGGCCTTTTCCGCCTATCTGTCGCCTAATCCTGCTTACCTTCGCGGTATGACTCTGAACCGCCGCCGGGCGCCGTTGCTGGCTCCTTCTTTGCTCGCTGCCGATTTCGGCAACCTCCAGGCTGAAACCGAACGTCTCGCGGGCAGCGCTGCCGACTGGCTGCACTGCGACGTGATGGACGGCCGTTTCGTGCCCAATATCTCCTTCGGTATTCCGGTGTTGCAGGCTATTCACCGGCATGCCAAGCAGCCGCTGGATGTACACCTCATGATTGAGGAGCCCCAGCATTACCTGAGCGCCTTCCGCGACGCCGGCGCCCAAAATATTACGGTGCACTATGAGGCCTGCACCCACCTGCACCGTGTCATTCAGCAGATTAAGGCCCTGGGCTGTAATGCCGGTGTGGCCCTGAACCCGCACACGCCGGTGTGGGTGTTGGAAGACATAGCCGCTGACCTCGACCTGGTGTGCATTATGTCCGTGAATCCGGGTTTCGGAGGGCAGGCTTTCATCCCGAACACGCTGCGCAAAGTGACGGCCCTGAAGGAATTGTTGGTTGACAGCGGCTCCGATGCGCTGATAGAAATTGATGGTGGCGTCACCCGCGACAATGCGTCGGCGCTGGTGGAAGCAGGGGCCGATGTGTTGGTAGCCGGCTCGTTCGTGTTCAACTCGCCCGACCCCGTGGCGACACTGTCGGAGCTGCGGGCCCAACTTATGGCTACCGTAGGGGCCGCAGAAGAGGAGGAACGCTAGCATGCCGCATCTTTCCTCCCGGGCCAGCCATTTGCCGCTGGTCGTGCGCTTGGCAGTGTTTAGTCTGCTGCCGACTGCTGCCCTGACGCTGGCACCACTGCTTACTGCCGCCCAGCAAACCGACCGGATAACCATCAGGGGGACCGTGCGCGATGCGGCGGGCCAGCCGCTGGAGCAGGTGGGCGTGGGCGTGGAGGGCCAGCCGGGCGGCACCGTTACGGATGCTAAGGGCCGCTTTTCGCTGCAGGTGGCACGCACCGGCCAGGCGGCGGTGCTGGTGGTGCGCAGCCTGCGCTACCGGCCCTTGCGCGTGCCTGTCACGCTCACCGAAGACCGCCGCGACTTAACACTGGCGCTGCAGGCTGATTCGCGCGCGCTGGGCAACGTAACCGTGCGGGGCCGATCCGACGAGGCCGATACCCGCGAGCAGGTGAGCATGATCAAGCTGGACCCGCGAACGGCCAAGGTGCTGCCGTCGCCGTTCGGCGACTTCAATGCTATTCTGAAAACGCTACCCGGCGTGCAGTCGACGAACGAGCTGACGAGTACCTATTCGGTGCGCGGCGGCAACTACGACGAAAACCTGGTCTACGTCAACGGTATCGAAATCTACCGGCCGTTTCTGATATCGGCGGCCCAGCAGGAAGGCCTTAGCTTCGTGAACCCGGACCTGGTAAACAAGGTGGAGTTTTCGACCGGCGGCTGGCAGCCCAAGTACGGCGACAAACTCTCCTCGGTGCTGAGCATCGAGTACAAGCAGCCGACGAAATTCGCGGCATCTGCTACGGGGAGCCTGGTAGGCGGCGCCGTGCACGTGGAGGCGGCTTCGCCCAACAAGCGCCTGAGCTACCTGGCCGGTGTCCGCTACAAAAATGCCACCTATGTACTGAGCTCGTTGCGCCAGCAGCAGGGCGGCTACAACCCCACGTTCTACGACGGGCAAGCGTACATCAATGCCAACCTTGGCCCGAAAGGCAACGAGGACCGCACCTCGCTGGGGTTGCTGACCACCTTCGCGCACAACGACTACCGCTTCACGCCCGAAACTGGCCAGAGCACTTTCAGCACGGCTACTAACCAGGTGACGCGCCTGTTTATCGTGTATGAGGGCCGGGAGCGGATGCAGTATGATATGGCCCAGGGAGGCCTGAATCTGAAGCACAACTTTTCGTCGCGGTTTCAGACCGAACTGCTGGGGGGGCTGGTGTACTCGCGCGAGCTGGAATACCGCGACGTGGAAGCCAAGTACAGCCTGGCCGATATCAACCGCGACCCAAGCTCGAAGGATTTCAACCAGGCTGTGCGCCAGCGCAGCGTCGGTTCGCGCTTCGACCACTCGCGCAACAACCTGGAGGCCCGTATTGCCACGGCCGAGGTCCGCGCCCGTTGGACACCGGGCAACCGCCATACCGTCCGTTTTGGCGTAAAAACAGGCCGTGAGCGGATTGAGGACGTGCTCAACGAGTACAGTTTCGCCGACTCGGCCGACTACGTGCCCGATGCCCGGCGGAGTCGCCTCACGTCAGACCTCGACTTGCAGAGCACCCGCACCCAGGGCTACGCGCAGCACACCGTGGAGCTGGATTCGATGCGCACCTTCACGTATGGGGTGCGGGCCCACTATTGGTCCGTGAACAAGCAGCTGGTGGTGAGCCCGCGGCTGCAATACTCCTTTATTCCGCGCCGCCACACCAACCACTCCTATAAGGTAGCGGCTGGCATGTATTACCAGCCGCCGTTTTACCGCGAACTACGCGACCAGCAGGGCAGCCGCGCTACGCCGGGCAGTCCGCTACTAGTGGAAGCCAGCTTGAATCCAGAGCTGCGGGCCCAACGCTCCCTGCACTTTATTGCCGGCAACGAAATTCGGTTTGAGAAGTACGGCCGGCCGTTCCGCTTTACCGGCGAAGCCTACTTTAAGTATCTCACTGATGTCGTTCCCTACGATATTGACAACGTGCGGCTGCGGTATTTTGCCAAGAACCTGGCTACGGCCTACTCAGCCGGTGTGGATGCGCGCGTGGGCGGCGAGTTTGTGAACGGGGCAGAATCGTGGTTTACGCTGGGCGTGCTGACGACGCGCGAAAACCTGCAGGGCGACTCGCTCACCCTCTATAGTGCTACCGGCGACACCATTGGGCGGCAGGCCAAAGGCTATATCCGCCGCCCGCAGGATCAGCGCGTGAACCTGAGTATCTTCTTTCAGGACCATCTGCCCAACAACCCATCGGTGCGCGGGTATGTAAACTCGGTATTCGGAACCGGGCTGCCGTTTAGCCCGCCGAACAATGAGCAGGAGCGGGGCACCACCGAACTCACCCGAGCCTACTGGCGCGTTGATCTGGGCTTTTCCAAGGTTCTGGCTTTGAATACAGAGCCCAACCGGCGGGTGGGGAAGCTGGAGAGCCTGTGGCTGGGGCTGGAAGTGCTGAACGTGCTGGGCCGCAACAACGTGGCCGGCTACAGCTACATTCAGGACCTCAACGGGCGCACCTATGCCGTACCCAACTACCTGTCCCAGCGTCTGGTGAATCTGCGAGTTATTGCGCGGTTTTAGCGTGTCGCTCGAACAAAAAAAAGGCCCGCTCCGATGCGCATCGGAGCGGGCCTTTTTTCTGTTTTTTACTGCTTCACTATTCTCGTTATCACTAGTACGCTTTGCCCTGCCATTCTATCAGCGAAACCCGCATGGAAGGCAACTGCGCCCGGAAGGCCTCATCGTCCTTGTCGCCGAGCTTAATGGCTTTGCGCCCATAGACGATGGCTGTGTCATAATCGAGCTTAGAAGCCAGCAGGCGAGCCTTGATCCAGTTGTTGGTATACACGTCGCGGAGGCGGATGGATTCGTTTATGAAATACAAGGCCCGCTCAGCATTGAGGTTGTTCTGCACCAGGTAGTCGGCGGCCTGTGCCAGAAGCTGCCAGTCGCCGGGGCGCTGAGCCACGGCTTTCTCAATACCTGCCACTACGCGCGCCTGTACATTAGTGTCGATAAAGAGACTAACGGTTTTCTTTTCCCAGCTCAGGTTTAGATGGGCGCTGCCTGGCTTTACATCCGAAAACCAGTACAGCAATGTTTCGTGAAATTCCGTGGCTTCCGGCACTACCGGAACGCGCAGTACGTCGTCCTTCTCATCGTACTTCTCCGTCCCCCAGTGCGTCGTTACCCGGTTAAAGACCATGTCCCAGTCCTGGTCGGAGCGCGGGAACACATAGAAGGAGTACTGGCCCGCGGGCAGCATTTTGCCATTGACGCGCACCGTATCCGCAAACGTGATGACCGTGTTTTCGTTGGCGCCCGCCCGCCAGATCTGATTATAAGGCACCAGTCCTTCCCAGATAACGCGGTTGCGCACGCTCGGAGCGTGGTAGTCAACCGTTACTTCCGACAGCCCGATGGTGTGGTTGAGCAGCACGTGGGGGCTGGCCTGCGGCAGCGGCAACAGCGAGGCTGCCGGCATGGCGGAGGCAGTGGTCTGGGCATGAGCGGCCGGACCCGGCAACAGGCTCAGCACTGCACTGCAGGCAACGGCAATGGCAAGCGGACGAACAAACAAACGCATAGCAACGCAATAGGGTAGAACTCAGGACGGGCAACCGCAGCAGGCAGCATGAAACAATTATGCCAAACGCTGGTTGGAAACACAACGGGAGGGCAAAGGTCCGGGTTCCGGAGAATTTTTCCGGATAAAATTTCATTTTGGACGTTTGCCGTGTACTTTTGCCCCGCAACTCTGCTTCTATGCCCGCATCGGCCGCGCTTTTCTTCTGCACCAACAGCCCCGTGGCTGCTTCCGCCAGTGGCGGAGCTACGGTTGGGCTGCGCGCGGCGCATCATCATCTGCACGGGTACCATTCCTCTTTTTAGAGGAATAACACACGCATATTGTCCCGTTGGGCGAACCGCACTTGGTTCCCCGGCCCCCGAAAGTGGTGGCCCGGCCAAATCATGGCCATTTCCCAACGTCCGGGTCCTGTTCCCCGTTTGCCCCCAACCTGTTCCGAATTATAATTAAGCCCTGGCCCCACCGGTCAATTCTTAATTCCTGATTCTTAATTCCTAATTGAAAGAAACATGCTCCGTCTGGCCATCCAGAAATCGGGCCGCTTAAGCGAAGATTCCCTGAACCTGATTCGGGAATGCGGCATCAGCTTCCTCTCGGCTTCCTACAAGCTCAAAACCGAAGCCACCAACTTCCCCCTCGAAATCCTCTACCTGCGCGACGACGACATTCCCGGCTACGTGCAGGATGGCGTGGCCGACCTGGGCATCGTGGGCCAGAACGTGCTGGTAGAAGCGGGTTTTCCCGGCCTGGAGGTAGAAGGCCTGGGTTTCAGCAAGTGCCGCCTGAGCCTAGCCGTGCCCCGCGCCGCCGCCTACGATTCCATTGAGGATTTGCAGGGTGTGAACATTGCCACCTCGTACCCTCAGATTCTGGGTCAGTACCTCACCGAACGTGGCGTGAAAGCCAACCTGCACACCATCAGCGGCTCGGTGGAAATTGCCCCCAGCATCGGGCTGGCCGAGGCCATCTGTGATATTGTGAGCAGCGGCTCCACGCTGCTGGGCAACGGCCTGCGTGAAGTGGAAACCGTGTTCCGCTCCGAGGCCGTGCTCATTGCCAACCAGAACCTGAGCGCCGAGAAGAAGGAGCTGCTCGAGCAGCTGCAGTTCCGGATGCAGGCCGTGCGCCGCGCCCGCCGCAACAAGTACATCCTGCTCAACGCCCCCGTGGCGGCCCTGGATGCGGTGAAGCAGCTGCTGCCCGGCATTAAGTCGCCGACGGTAACGCCCCTGGCCGAGGAAGGCTGGGTATCGGTGCAGTCGGTAGTGAACGAGGACGACTTCTGGCACATCACCAGCCAGCTCAAAGCTGTCGGTGCTGAAGGCATCCTGGTACTCCCGATTGAGAAAATGATTTCGTAGCAGGGACTTAGGGGCTTGGGGACTCAGGGTTAGTTGATGTTCGAATCAACTAAAGCAGCCTCTGTAGTTCGTCGTAGTTCATCAGAACAGTATCCAAGCCCCCAAGCCCCCAAGCCCCAAAAGATGAACATCTTCCAATATCCATCCCAGCCGGAGTGGGCGGCGCTGCAGCAGCGGGCGGCCCAGCAGCAGGCCCAGGACGTGGAGCAGCGCGTGCAGCAGATTTTCGAGGACGTGCGCCTGCGCGGCGACGCGGCTCTGCTCGACTACGCCCGGCAGTTCGACGGGGCCGACCTCGCGGGCGGCCTGCGCGTGGGGCCCGAGGAGCTGGCCGCCGCCGCGGCCCAGGTGCCGGCCGAACTGCAAACGGCCATCCGGCAGGCGCACGCCAATATTCTGCGCTTCCACAAAGCCCAGGTGCCCGTGGAGGAGCGCGTAGAAACCATGCCGGGCGTTACGTGCTGGCGGCGGGCGGTGCCCGTGCAGCGCGTGGGCCTCTACATTCCGGGCGGCTCGGCGCCGCTGTTCAGCACGTTGCTGATGCTGGGCGTGCCCGCCCGGCTGGCCGGCTGCCCTGAAATCGTGCTGTGCACCCCGCCCCAGAAGGACGGCTTGGTGAACCCGATTATCCTGTTTACGGCCCAGCTGCTGGGCATCACCATCATCGTAAAAGCTGGCGGGGCCCAGGCCGTGGCCGCGCTGAGCGGCGGTACCGATTCGGTGCCGGCCGTGGACAAGATTTTCGGCCCCGGCAACCGCTACGTGACGGCCGCCAAGCAGCTGGCCACCCGCTACGGCGTGGCCATTGATATGCCGGCCGGCCCCTCGGAGGTACTGGTTATTGCCGACGAATCGGCCACGCCGGCCTTCGTGGCTGCCGACCTGCTCAGCCAGGCCGAGCACGGCCCCGACTCGCAGGTGATTCTGCTGTCCGACTCCCTGTCGATGCTGGAGCAGACCAAGGCCGAGGTGGAACGCCAGCTGCGCGAGCTGCCCCGGGCCGAGGTAGCCGCCCAGGCCCTCACCGAGAGCCGCGCCATTCTGCTGCGCACGCCGGAGGAAATGCTGTACTTCTCGAACCAGTACGCCCCCGAGCACCTGATTCTAGCCGTAAAAAATCCAGAACAGTTGGCCGAAGGCGTCACCAACGCCGGCTCCGTGTTCCTGGGCCACCTCACCCCGGAAGCGGTGGGCGACTACGCTTCGGGCACCAACCACACGCTGCCCACCAACGGCTACGCCCGCAACTACAGCGGCGTGTCGCTGGATTCGTTTCTGAAGAAAATCACCTTCCAGCGCCTCACCCCCGAAGGCCTGCTCAGCGTGGGCCCCGTGGTAGAAACCATGGCCGAAGCCGAAGGCCTCCGCGCCCACGCCCGCGCTGTCACCCTCCGCTTGGAAGCCCTGGCCGGCGGGAAGGAATAAGTATAGGATAACAGTAGAACGTCATGCTTGATCTAGCGTCCGCTTGTTGAAGCATCTCGCTTGCCGACGCCAAAACGACAACCGCTCCATAGCCCAGGGTTTCAACCCTGGGCTACTGAACCGAACTGCCGCCTGACGCTCTACAAAATCCGTGAAATCCGAATAATCCGTTTAAATCTGTGATTCATGTTCAACCTCGATAGCCTCGTACGCCCCAACCTGCGGGATATGAAGCCCTACTCGTCGGCCCGCGACGAATTTCAGGGCGAGGCCCAGGTCATGCTCGACGCCAACGAGAACAGCCTCGGCAGCGCCGGCCCCGACCAGTTCAACCGCTACCCCGACCCGCTGCAACGCGCCGTGAAGCAGGAGCTGGCCCAGCTCAAAGCCGTGCGCCCCGAGCAGATTTTCCTCGGCAACGGCTCCGATGAAGCCATCGACCTGCTGGTGCGCCTCACCTGCGTGCCCGGCCACGACAGCCTGCTGATCCTGCCGCCTACCTACGGCATGTACGAGGTGGCCGCCAACCTGAATGATGTGCGCGTGGAGCGCCTGCAGCTGACGCCCGACTTCCAGCTCTCGCCCGAAATCGTGGCCGGCGTGCTGGCTTCGAATGCCAAAATCGTGTGGCTCTGCTCGCCTAACAACCCCACCGGCAACCTGCTCCACGCCGAAGCCATCGAGGAAATTCTGCGCGGTTTCCGCGGGCTGGTAGTGGTAGATGAGGCTTACGCCGATTTCGCCGCTGCCCCCAGCTGGACTACCCGCCTGGCCGAATTCCCCAACCTGGTGGTGCTGCAAACCTTCTCGAAGGCCTGGGGTCTGGCCGGTCTGCGCCTGGGCATGGCCTTCGCCTCGCCGGAAATCATCGGCTACCTCAACAAAATCAAGCCGCCCTACAACGTGTCGGAAGCCACGCAGCGTTTCGCCCTGCAGGCGCTGCGCGACGCCGACCGGTTCGAAGCATTACGCCAGCAGTTGCTGGTAGGCCGCGCCTGGCTGGCTGAGCGCCTGCCCGCGCTGCCCATCGTGGCGGAGGTGTTCCCTTCGGATGCCAACTTCCTGCTGGTCCGTTTCCACCCCGACGCCACGGCCGTGTACGATTTTCTGGTCGCCCGGGGCATCATCGTGCGCAACCGCACCACCCAGCCCGGCTGCGCCGGTACGCTCCGCCTCACCGTAGGCACCCCCGCCGAGAACGAGCTGCTGCTCCAGGCTCTTCGGGAGTTTGCGGGGTAGTATACTATAAAGAGTAGGGAACGTCATGCTGAGCTTGCCGAAGCATCTCTACCGTTTCGTTGTTGAATCTGGATTGAGTTATGATTGATAACCCTGCGATTCACCGAATAGTCAACTCCGAAGTAGTTGTGCAGCATTTCGGTTACTGGCCTGGCTTTCATGATGCGGAAGTTGTAAAGGTGACCTTTGAAGCCAATCCAGGATACTATCCGAAGGTTACGTTTCTGATTGCTGCCTTTGAAACGACAAAGGCAACCGATGAGCGGGGATACTTTCTGCAGGCCAGGCACTGCGAAATCGAGCTTCGGTTTACGGGCATCAAGGAAATCGACTTTGATGGATTCGGTCATCAAAACGTCATCTTCAGTTTGAAATTTGATGAGCAGGACGCCGACCTTACCTGCACGCTCGATTCGGCGGTCGGGCTGAATGCTTTCCTTGTAGCCCAAGCTGCAGAAGTCGTCAGCCTGATTCCAACACTTCCTTTATAACAACTCCTATCATGCAGCTCGTGCTGTTCTGCGGAATCCAGGCCACCGGAAAATCGACGTTTTACCAACAGCGGTTTTTCCATACGCACGTGCGCATCAGCATGGACCTGCTGCGCACGCGCCACCGGGAACGGCGGTTGCTGGAGTTGTGCCTGGAAACCCAGCAGCGTTGCGTAATAGATAACACGAACCCCACGCAGGCCGAGCGGGCCGTGTACCTAACGGCGGCCCGGGCCGCGGGATTCGAGGTGGTCGGCTACTTCTTTCAGTCGGTGGCGGGGGAAGCGCTGGTGCGCAACCAGCAGCGTCCGCCGGAGCGACAAATACCCGACAAGGGTATTCGGGCCACCCGCAATCGGCTGGAACTGCCGTCCCGCGCTGAGGGGTTTGACCAACTATACTTTGTGCGGGTGCTCGATAACCAAGCGTTTGACGTTACCAGTTGGCAAGATGAAATTTAACGACCTCGACGCGCGACTACGGGTATTCGAAACAGCTCACGACCATTGCGCGCTGCCCGGCCTCTACCTGGTGGCCCGTCTGGATGGGCGCGGCTTCACCCGCCTGACCAAGGAAGTACATCCGTTTGAAGCTCCGTTCGATGTGCGGATGCGCGACTACATGGCTGAAACCACCCGGCACTTGCTGGAATGTGGTTTCCGAATCGTGTACGGCTATACGCAAAGCGACGAAATTTCTCTGCTGCTGCATCCTTCGGAGGACTCTTTCGGCCGTAAGCTGCGCAAGTACACGTCGGTACTGGCGGGGGAGGCGTCCGCCAAATTCTCGCTGTTGCTGGGCGACATAGGGGTATTTGACTGCCGAATTTCCCAGTTGCCGCGTCGGGAAAACGTGGTGGATTACTTCCGGTGGCGGCAGGAAGATGCTGGCCGTAACTCCCTGAATGCCCATTGCTACTGGTTGCTGCGCAAACAGGGCCGCACCGTGGCAGAAGCAACGGCGCAGGTGAAAGGCCAGCGCACCGCTACCAAGCACGATTTGCTGTTCGCGCACGGTATTAACTATAATGAGTTGCCGAGCTGGCAAAAGCGGGGTCTGGGAATTTATTGGGAAGATTACCTGAAGGACGGATTCAACCCCTACACCCAGGAACCCGTGCATACTCTCCGCCGCCGACTCGCTGTAAATCTGGAATTGCCGCTTGGCGACTCCTACGCAGGCTTCATTCGGAACCTGTTACCCGCGGCTGACTAAAGGCCGGGGTTTCTCTTTTTTGTTTCTCAAGCCGTGGAGCTACAGTGGCTCACCGGCATGTTTACTCTTCATGAAAAAAGTACTCTTCATTGACCGCGACGGGACCATCCTCATCGAGCCGCCGACGGACTTCCAGGTGGACGCGCTGACGCGGGAAAAATTTCAGTTTGTGCCCTGTGCCATCACCGGCCTGGCCCGCATTGCCCGCGAGCTGGATTACGAGCTGGTGCTGGTGAGCAACCAGGACGGCCTCGGCACCGAGAGCTACCCGGAGGAAACCTTCTGGCCGGCGCACAATATGATGCTCGACGTGCTGCGCTCGGAAGGAGTGGAGTTCGTGCGCGAGCACATCGACCGTAGCTTCCCCCACGAGAACCTGCCCACCCGCAAGCCCGGTACCGGCATGCTCACCCAGTATCTGGGCGAAGCCAGCGGCTACGACCTCAAAAACTCCTTCGTCATCGGCGACCGGCTGACCGACGTGGAGCTGGCCCAGAACCTGGGCTGCCAGTCTATCCTGCTGAAGCCGGAAGGGGAGGGCGACGACCGCGCCGCGCTGACCACGATGAGCTGGGAAAAAATATACCAGTTTCTGCGGCTGCCCGCCCGCACCGCCGTGGTACAACGCGACACCAACGAAACCAAAATCAGCATCGAGCTGAACCTCGACGGCAACGGCCGCCCCGAGATGCATACCGGCCTGGGATTCTTCGACCACATGCTCGACCAGCTCAGCAAACACTCGGGCGTGGATATGAAAATCACGGTGCAGGGCGACCTCCACATCGACGAGCACCACACCATTGAGGACACGGCCATTGCCTTGGGCGAAGCTTTCACCCAGGCCCTCGGCGACAAGCGCGGCCTGGCCCGCTACGGCTTCCTGCTGCCCATGGACGACGTGCTGGCCCAGGCCGCCATCGACTTCTCGGGCCGTCCCTGGATTGTGTGGGATGCCGAGTTCAAGCGCGAGAAAGTAGGGGATATGCCCTGCGAAATGTTTTACCATTTCTTCAAGAGCTTCTCCGATGCCGCCCGCTGCAACCTCAATATCAAAGCCGAGGGCCAGAACGAGCACCACAAGATCGAAGCCATCTTCAAGGCCGTAGCCAAGTCTATCAAAATGGCCCTGGTGCGCGACGCCGGCCGCATGGAAATCCCCAGTACGAAAGGTATTTTGTAGTTTATTCATTTGTTTAAACAAATGAATAAACAGTTGTCCGGGTGTGCGTTGTGTGCATAGCTTTCATTCTAGATGGAGCGAAGAACCTTATAACATCGGAACTAACCGCTCATACGTGGTAAGGTCCTCCGCTCTGCTCAGGATGACAACTGGTAAGCTTAAATGGCTTTATACATTTGTTTAAACATAAGAATAAACACCAGTCGACTTCTGATATTCTCAAATGGAAATAGCCATCATTGATTACAAAGGCGGCAACGTGCAGTCGGTGCTGTTTGCGCTGGAACGGCTGGGCGTGCAGGCCACGCTCACGGCCGACCACGACGTGATTCGCCGCGCCGATAAGGTGCTGTTCCCGGGCGAGGGCGAGGCTGCCTCCGCCATGCGGGAGTTGCGGGCCCAAGGCCTGCATGAGCTGCTGCCCACGCTCACGCAGCCGTTCCTGGGCATCTGCCTGGGCATGCAGCTGCTGGGCCGCCACACCCAGGAAGGCGGCGGTACCGAGCTGCTCGGAATTCTCCCGTTCGACGTGGTGCGGTTCCCGGCCACCGCGGAGTATAAAGTGCCGCACATGGGCTGGAACAATCTGCAGGCATTGCGCAGTCCTCTGTTCGAGGGTCTCAGCGCCGAGGACTACGTGTACTTCGTGCACAGCTACTACGCCCCAGTAGGCGAGTATACGATTGCCGAGGCCGCGTACCCCGCGCCGTTCAGCGCCGCCGTGCAGCACGAGAACTTCTACGCTGTGCAGTTCCACACCGAAAAGAGCGGCCCCGTCGGCACCCGCATCCTAGAAAACTTTCTCAAGCTGTAAGCTGGTGATAAAAGAACGTCATGCTGAGCTTGTCGAAGCATCTCTACCGCTTCGTTGCAGTAGTAATTCAACGAGGCGGTAGAGATGCTTCGACTTCGCCTCCGGCTTCGCTCAGCATGACGTTCTTTTGATCCGTTACCAGCACCAAGCACTAAATTCAACATGGAAATCATTCCCGCTATTGACCTCATTAACGGCCAGTGCGTGCGCCTGACGGAGGGCGACTTTGCCCAGCAGACCACCTACGACGCCGACCCGCTGGCCGTGGCCCAACGCTTCGAGGCCGCCGGCGTGAAGCGCCTGCACCTGGTGGACCTCGACGGAGCCCGCGCCAAGCGCCCCGTGAACCTGCCCGTACTGGAGCGCATTGCCCGCCACACCAGCCTGCACATCGACTTCGGGGGCGGGCTGCAGAGCGAGGAAGCCGTGCGCCAGGCCTTCGACGCCGGGGCCCGGCAGGTTACCGCCGGCAGTATTGCCGTGCGTGAGCCGGAAACCGTGAACGGCTGGCTACATGCCTTCGGGGCCGACCAAATCATCATCGGGGCGGACTACCGCGACAACCACATTTCCATCAACGCCTGGGCCGAGCAGAGCGAGCGGACTTTGCGCGAGTTTGTGGAGGGCTACCTGGCCAGCGGAGCCAGCACCTTCATCTGCACCGACGTGAGCAAGGACGGCAAGCTCCAGGGCCCGTCGCTGGGTACCTACACCGAGCTGCGCGAACAGCTGCCCGCTGCCCGCCTCATTGCCAGCGGCGGCGTCACCACCATTGCCGATGTGGAGGCTCTGGCCGCTGTGGGCATGCACGGGGCCATCATCGGCAAAGCCATCTACGAAGGCACCATCACGCTGGACCAGCTGCAGTCCTGGTTGTAACAGTAATACTTTTATAGAGCAGCTTCTTAAGGTAAATGTGCTAAGTCTGGATGATGGTGACGGCTTTTTGCATTATGAAATTGCCATGTCCAATGGTGATGCAGCGGCTGCCCTCGACTTCTATGGATACGATGACCAGTTCAGAGACTTTGGAGAGCAACTCAAGAATTTTCCGTTGACTGGCAAAAGCACTGTCAGGCTACAAATAGGAGAAAACTCCCCTAAATGGGCATACTACATGCTGCTGGAAGTCTTCTGCTACCAGCCAAATGGTGCATCAGCCATTCTAGTAGATATCAAGAATCACTTAGAAGCACCTTATAGCTGTGACTGCAGATTCTATATGCTGACTAATCCAGCAGAGCTAAATAGGCTAGGGTCTCTACTCAGTGGTTGGGACCCACGTGAAAAGTCAGTTCTTAACTGGCCCAACTCAAATCAGACAGAAGATTAATCTAGTCAACCAAGCATGCTAACCAAACGAATCATACCCTGCCTCGACGTGAAGGACGGGCGCACCGTGAAAGGGGTGCGCTTCGAGGGCCTGCGCGACGCCGGCGACCCGGTGGCCCTGGCCGCCCGCTACGCCCGCGAGGGCGCCGACGAGCTGGTGTTCCTCGATATCACCGCCACCAACCAGAAGCGCGCCACGCTGGTGACCCTGGTGCGCGACGTGGCCCGGGAGCTGGATATCCCGTTCACCGTGGGCGGCGGCATCGGCACTGTATCCGATGTGGAGGCCCTGCTCATGAATGGGGCTGATAAAGTGAGCATCAACTCGGCCGCTTTGGCTCGCCCCGAACTGATTGACGAGCTGGCGGCCCGCTTCGGCTCCCAGTGCATTGTGGTGGCCGCCGATGCCCGCTACCACGACGCCGACGGCTGGCAGATCTACACCCGGGCCGGCACCCACAACACCGGCCGTGACGCGGTGCAGTGGTGCCGGGAAGCTGCCGACCGGGGCGCGGGCGAAATCCTGCTAACCTCCATGAGCAACGACGGCACCAAGGACGGCTTCGCGCTGGACATCACCGGGGCCGTGAGCCGGGCCGTAACCATTCCGGTTGTAGCCTCGGGTGGTGCGGGTTCCAAGCAGGATTTCACGAACGTGTTCCAGCAGGCCCACGCCGACGCCGGCCTCGCCGCCAGCATCTTCCACTTCGGCGAAATCGGTATCCGCGAGCTAAAAGAACACCTGCGCCAGGACGGCATTGCCGTGCGGCTGTAATTTTAGTTGTCAGTTGGTAGTTGTCCGTTGTCAGTTTATTGACTGCTCGCGCCTGTACTAACAACTGCCAACTACCAACTAACAACTAGATCCAATGGATTTTGCCAAAATGCCCGATGGGCTGATTCCGGTGATTGTGCAGGATGCCCACACGGGGCAGGTGCTGATGCTGGGCTACCAGAACGAGGAAGCGCAGCGCGTAACCCGCCAGACGGGCCGCGTGACGTTCTTCTCCCGCTCCAAGCAGCGCCTCTGGACCAAGGGCGAAACGTCCGGGAACTACCTCACCGTGGTGAGTGAGCACGAGGATTGCGACCAGGATGCCCTGCTCATCCTGGCCCGCCCCGACGGCCCCACCTGCCACCGGGGTACCACCAGCTGCTTCGAGCAGCCCCAGCAGACGCGCTACCCAGCCCCGGCCGTGAGCTTTGTGGCGGAGCTGGAGCGCCTGGTGCAGCGCCGCCACCAACACCCCGACGAAGACCCCAAGTCGTACACCGCCTCCCTGTTCCGGAAGGGTATGCCCAAAATCGCCCAGAAAGTGGGAGAGGAGGCCGTGGAAACCGTCATCGACGCGGTGGGTGGCAACCTAGAAGGCCTGAAAGGCGAAGCCGCCGACCTGCTGTACCATTTGTTGGTATTGCTGACGGCCTCCGGGCTTTCCATGGAAGACGTGGTGGACGTGCTTAAGCAACGCCACACCACCATTTCCGGCGGGGTGCGGCGGGAGTAGACAAACTTCTCTAAACCTGAAAGCCCCTTACTGACTACAAATCGGCAAGGGGCTTTTTCGATTTAAGGGTTGTATCTATTTGTTAGTCAGATTCTTTCTTATTTTCTCTAACAGAATACGGACAATCTCCAGGTCGTCCACGTCCTGAATGCTTAGTTGGGTGTCCAGGCCCGGGCCGGCAATGTGAATAAGATAGCCTTCGGTGGGTGGAGTCATTATCTGCTCAGATACTCGGGGTGGGGCCGGCGAGGCTGGACGGGGCGCCGGTGTTTGGATGGGCTCAGGATTGGCGGCAGCGGCCTGAAGTATAACAGGAGGTACAACCGCTGTTTCCGGGGAATACTGTATGGCCGGATTGGGAGTTGTCCGGTTTAAACCAAACAGCGCCGACACCGGATCTGAGTCCATTGTAGCCTCTGTAAGCGACTCTGGAGGCGAGGCTGGTATAAGACTGGTCTCAGGTAATGTGCTATCTATGGCGTAGCGCCCTGAAGGGTCTAAACGAGAGGAATCAGAATATGCTGTAGCAGGAGAGACGGAATACGCTGTAGATACATCCGAAGCTTTGAAGAGATTCAGCGGCATCTCGCCACTGGCAAGCTCGCGGCGCGGACCCTGCTGTGCGGCGAGCTGGTCGATGTCGGCCACTACGTTGCGCTCATCCAGAATCCCGGCCATCCGGGCACCATCAATGAATGCCTTGGCTACGTTCTGTGCATTAATCTCTTCGACACCAAACTCGCGGATCAGCATAATGTCAAACATCTGCACGGGGAGTTCCTTGTTTCTGAATTTGCGGCTTATCTGGGAGAACAGCGGCGGATGCAGGAAAGCTTCGCGGTGGTAGAGTAGTTCCTCCTGCTTATCGTACGCGTGTTTGATGCGGCGAAATAAGTTTGTGGTTGTGAGTAACTCTCGTTTGCTGGTAAGCAAACCAAACTTCACTGCCGAACCGAGAATGGCTTTAAAGGAACCGCTCACTTTTCGGTTCAGCTTACGAGCACATGCCTCGATAGAGCACTTTCCACCAGTGTCGTCAACTACTTCTGCTACTTCCCAAGCTCCAGCATAAGAAGTTCTTGGGTAATCGATAGTCTTAGGCATATAACAGGAAGGTTCAAGTGGTAAAAGAGTATGTAAATATAAAAGCACATAATTACAATGCAAGTAGTAAAAAGCACAAAAAAGTTAATAAGAGTAATACTATTTAATACTTTTTGTGCTTTTTTGTGCTTAAACTGTTATTAGTGCTCATAACTCGTTTCATCAACCTTCTTTATTTATATACCACACTAACCTCGGGCAGGAGCGGGGCTTTGCCTAGGGGCCTGGATAAGGCATTATATCGGCCCTCAAACTAGCGCCCATCAAGTCTTGCCTAGTCCATGGGCTATTTCGACTTATTGCGGAGTGAGGCTGCTGTACACGTCAATATTGATACCCAAGACATACCCATGTAAACAGCTATAACGAACATTGCATTTCGGATACACGAAGTAGCAGAAGACACACGCAAGAAAAGATAAGGCAGATAGGGTAGAGGATCTACTTTTCTTTCCTGAGGAGCCTTTTCGACTTAGCGGAAAACTATCATGCCGAACGAAGCCCCAAATGCTACTTGGCTTCGGACGTAACTTGGTAACGGCTGGAAGTCGGCCACGCTGGCTGAAAAACCAGACAGAAAGGGGGAACATGACATCCACCCAAAATGTGCACATGCTGCCGTCTGACTAAATTGCCTAGTGAAAAATCCAGCATGCAGTTTTATTACCCGTTGCCAAACAACCACAGCAGCTGCTCTAATCAACCACGCATCATACGGAACACTCTTTACTGCAGGTAGCAGATATACGCTATGATTTTCCAGACGATTCTCAGAAAGCAAGCAACAGCTGAGCCAAGCCGGAGCTGGTAAGGCCTTACGCTTAGCAGGCGGCCAGCATCGCCAAAGCCTTTGTTGATCTTTACCATAATATCAGCATGAGCAAGTAGCTCATTTTCCTTGTCTTATAATTTATATTATGTTAAGTGATTATTCGAAAAAGAACCCCAAACATCGTTCGGGGCTCCTCTACTGCTACAGATTAACTCTTACTTCTTCAGGGTATCAAGCTTTGCCATCATGCGTTCAGAATCTGCGGTGCGCCCCAGCGTCTGATACGCTTTCTGCAGTGAGGAAATGGTAGCCCGATCCTCTGGCTGGATAGCCATTGCTTTTTCAAAGTATGGAACAGCATCAGAGATATACTTCTTGCCTTCCGCTTCCAGACGCTTACCCGTCTTCTGGTATGTCGCCAGATCCATCTTATTGGTACGCTTAAAGATGTCAGCCCCTCTGTTGAAGCTATATACTCCCAGGTTGAAGTTCGCATCAAAATTGCTCGGATCAATTTCCACCGCTTTCCGGTACGCTTTCAACGCTTCTTCCGGCTGCTTGTCCTGATCCAGAATAGAACCTTTTACGGCGTACAGGTTAGAATTTGTGGGGTCAGCCTGGATTGCCCGTTCAATTTTACCAAGGGCTTCTTTCCCACGACCAGCACTCAAATACATGTTGAGTTCTTCCAACATAAAACCCTTGTTGTTGGGATATGCCTTCAGCGCCTGCTCCACTACCTTCATAGCTTCCTGGTCGTTTTTCTCCTGGCGCGCAATCTGTAGCATGCGGCCATACATCTGCGGCGACTTGTAATTCATCGCCACCAGCTGGTCGTACGTGGATCTGGCAGAGGCAAAATCCTGCTTGGCTTCGGCAGCATACGCAGCATACAGATAGGCTGTGGTATCCTGTGGCCGGATCTGCTGGGCCATTTTATACGACTTGATGGCTTCGTCGTAGTTTTTGCCGTTGTAGCTTTCTACACCAGCGTTCAGGGCCGCACCATACAGGTTGTCAAGCTTGGCAACCGCCTGCTTGCCAAACTCGCCGTCTTTACCGTCGAGCTGGATAGCCTTCTGATAGGACTCAAACGCAACGCGGGTGCCTTCGCCGGCGCTCAGGTTTTTGCTATAGATTGGGCTGGCGGCCATGCCCTCGTAGATTTCGCCACGCGTGTACCAGGTTTTGGCTTTGCCCTGCGTTTTCTCGTTAACAATGGCCTTGTCAATATCAGTGCGTGCTTTATCAAGCAGGCCCTGCCGTTGGTTCAGGATGGCGTTGGTTACGGCCGAATTCTGGGCCGAAGCGGATGTCAGCGCCGCCGCAGCGACAAGCGTCAGAAGTAGCTTCTTCATAGGGAGTGTTTCTGAAGAATGTTCAGGTGAAAGAAAGGAATTGCACAGGAAACGGGGAAATACGATGCGAAGTTCAGCGCTACTACTACCCCGGCCGAAAGAGAGAAGCTGGACGCTTTGAAACGTCCAGCCTCCGCTTTCTAAAATTTCTTACAGTTCGTCATCAGATGCGTCGTCGTCGGTTTCCTCAACGTCCTCATCCTCATCGGCCTCAGTTTCATCCGGGTCTGCATCCAGCAGTTCCGCATCAACAGCCGTGGCAGGCACGCCTTCGAGAGCAGCCTCAGTCTCCGGATCCTTATCTTCTTCGGCCGCTACTTTAGCTACCGAAGAAATTTCGTCGCCTTCGTTGATTTTCAGCAGCCGCACTCCCTGGGTAGCCCGGCCGATAATGCGCAGATCAGCCACCCGCAGGCGGATGGTGATACCGGACTTATTGATAATCATCAGGTCGTCCGTATCATTGACGTCCTTGATGGCAACCAGGGCCCCGGTTTTATCCGTGATTTTCATGGCTCGCACCCCTTTACCACCACGGTTGGTAATGCGGTATTCGTCCAGCTCGGAACGTTTGCCGTAGCCATTTTCGGATACCACCAGCAGTTCCTGTGTCGGATCCGAAACACAAACCATACCCACTACCCGGTCTGAGTCGTCGGCCAGCGTAATACCGCGCACCCCGGCGGCAGTGCGGCCCATGGAGCGCACTTTGCCTTCCGGAAAACGAACGGCCCGACCGGAGCGCAGAGCTACGACCACCTCTGAGTTCCCGTTGGTCAAACGCACATCGAGCAGACGGTCGCCTTCGTTGATAGTAATGGCGTTGATACCGGCGGCACGCGGCCGCGAGTACGCCTCCAGCGGCGTTTTCTTCACGGTGCCCTGCTCGGTGCAGAACATCAGGTAGGTATTTTCCAGGTAGTCCGGGTCGCGGAGGCCGCGCACGTTGAGCACGGAGCGTACCGAGTCTTCGCGCGGAATCTCAATCAGGTTCTGGATAGGCCGGCCTTTGGCAGCCTTCCCTCCTTCCGGCACTTCGTACACCTTCAGCCAGAACACCCGGCCCAGTTCCGTAAAGAACAGCAGGTACTCGTGCGTGGTGGCCACAAACAGATGTTCCGTGAAATCATCCTGCTTGGAAGCGGCACCACGGGCCCCTACGCCGCCACGGCCCTGCGAACGGTACTCGTTCAGAGCGGTACGCTTGATGTAGCCGTCGTTGGAGATGGTAATGACCATACTCTCGTCTGCAATCATGTCCTCCATCGAGAAGTCGCCGCCGGCGTACTCAATGGCCGTGCGGCGGGCATCGCCGTACCGTTCCCGGATTTCGGTCAGCTCGTCCTTGATGATCTGACGCTGCAGCTCATCGGAGGCCAGCACCGATTTCAGGTAGTCCACGAGCTTCATCAGCTCGTCGTACTCGGCCACTATTTTGTCGCGCTCCAGGCCGGTGAGGCGCTGCAGACGCATATCCAGAATGGCACGGGCCTGCACTTCGCTCAGCGAGAAACGCTCAATGAGCTGGGCACGGGCCACTTCGCCGTCGCGCGAGCCGCGGATCAGGGCAATAACTTCGTCCAGATGGTCCAGCGCAATGAGCAAGCCTTCCAGGATGTGGGCGCGCTTCTGGGCCTCGGCCAGCTCGTAGCGGGTGCGGCGCACCACCACATCGGCACGGTGCTCCACGAAGTAATGAATCAGCTCCTTGAGGTTGAGCGTCATCGGGCGGCCTTTTACCAGGCACACGTTGTTGACGCCGAACGAAGACTGCAGCTGCGTGTAGCGGTAGAGCTGGTTGAGCACCACGTTGGGCATGGCGTCGCGCTTCAGGTCGTACACGATGCGCATACCGTCGCGGTCCGACTCGTCGCGCAGGTCGGCAATGCCTTCAATCTTCTTGTCGTTGATCAGGGCAGCGGTTTTCTCAATCATTGCCGCCTTATTCACCATGTAGGGAATTTCGGTAATGATGATCTGCTCCTTGCCGCTGGGCAATGTCTCGTAGTGGGCTTTGGCCCGGACCACCACGCGGCCCCGGCCGGTTTCAAAGGCCTGCTTTACACCCTCATAGCCGTAAATGGTGCCACCCGTCGGGAAGTCCGGCGCGGTAACATGCTCCATCAACTCGGCAATGGTAATTTCCGGGTTATCGAGGTAGGCAATAATACCGCTGACCACTTCCGTCAGGTTGTGGGGCGCCATGTTGGTGGCCATACCCACGGCAATACCGGTCGTACCGTTGACCAGCAGGTTCGGGAACTTGGCCGGCATCACGCTGGGCTCTTCCAGCGAGTCGTCGAAGTTAGGCTGAAAGTCAACCGTCTCCTTGTCCAGGTCGCCGAGCATTTCGTCGGCCAGGCGCTTAAGGCGGGCCTCGGTGTAGCGCATGGCGGCCGGCGAGTCGCCGTCGATGCTGCCGAAGTTGCCCTGCCCATCTACGAGCGGGTAGCGCAGGCTCCAGTCCTGGGCCATGCGCACCATGGTATCGTATACCGAGGAGTCGCCGTGGGGGTGGTACTTACCCAGCACCTCCCCCACAATACGGGCTGATTTTTTGTAGGATTTGTTGTAGGAGACGCCCAACTCGCTCATGCCGTAGAGCACGCGCCGGTGCACGGGCTTGAGGCCGTCGCGCACGTCGGGCAGCGCCCGGGAGATGATAACCGACATCGAATAATCGATGTAGGCGCCGCGCATCTCGTCTTCGATGTTAATCGGAATGATTTTTTCGCCTTCCGCCATAGGGAGAACTTGAGGAGGCCGGCCGCTGCTGAAAAAGAGCAGTTCCGGCACCGTGAATGAAGGTTGCGTTAAGCCTGCAAGATAGGCAAAAAAGGCCGTTTTTCCTACGGTCTGCGGCCCTTTCGGCCTACTTCAGCGACTTGCTCTTATCGGCCTTGTGCTTACCCGATTTAGGGTTGTAGGTCTTGATTTTTTCGCCGATTGCCGGGTTCTGCTTCTTGAACAGCGGCTGCCCACGATACTTCACTCCATCATGGAAATGAATCTTGCGGGTGTGGCAAGACATGATGGGACAATTGCGGCAGGAGGCCACCGTAAGCAGAACAACCAGCGGCAGCAGGAACCGGAAAACGAGTACTCGAAATGTCATGAAGCAAAGATGAGAGTTTCTTAGCAGCAGTAGCGAATCGGAAGCTATGAACTACTACGTTTTAGCCGCCGCTGGCAGGATGCAGGTCCTGGCCTTCCCATTCCCGAAGAAACTGCGTGAGGTAGGTTTCCATAAATGCGTGCCGCTGCGCAGCCACACGGCGGGCCGCCGGCGTATGTAGCCGCTCCTGTAGGTGCAGCAGCTTTTCATAGAAGTGGTTGATAGTAGGTGCCACGTTTTGCTTGTAGCTGGCAAAAGACTCGTGCTGCACTGGCGGAATATCTGGGTCGTGCAGCGGGCGCCCTTTGTGGCCACCGTACGCAAAGGCACGCGCCACTCCGATGGCCCCAATGGCATCGAGCCGGTCGGCATCCTGCACCAAAGCTCCTTCCACCGTACTCATGGGCGTGGGGACGCCTACTCCCTTGAAACTTACCTCCCGGATGATGGTTTCGACAGCCCTGATAACGTGTTCATCCGCCTGCAGGCCTTCCAGCCAAGCCCGCGCGGCCCGGGGGCCAGCCTCCTCGTCGCCATCATGAAACTTCCAGTCGGCAACGTCGTGCAGCAAAGCCCCTAGCTCAGTGATGAGCGGATTGGCTTCCGGGGTTTCTTCGGCAAGGGCACGGGCGACCTGCCACACCCGACGAATATGTTCCCAGTCGTGGCCGGAGCCTTCGTGCAAAAATTTCTCGCGAACAAAGTCGGCGGTGCGTGCAATCAGGTCAGTATTCAAAGGATGTAGCATGATGGGTTCTGGTCGCAAAGCAACGACTCCTTTTGCAGAATATTGATTCCCCCTCCGCTGCGTCGCGGACATGTATCCACTGTTCTTGCTTTCGACATAGAAAATACTTAACTTATCCCAACTGGTCTGCGTCGCTATCAAGACGGAAATTTTGCTTTCTGCCAACGGCTACATGAAGTAAATCTACTCGCTCAGCTCTTTACGGCGCTTCTTGCCCCTACTCCCATGGCTTGGTTAAGAAGTAGCGCACGCGCTGCTATTTTCTGGATGGTTCTGGCCGGTAGCGCGCTTGCTCCGGTGCAGTCATCGGCGAAAGAGGCCAACTGTTTCCTATCGGTGCCGGCTACTCACCCGGCCGCACTTACACTTCGCTCCCTGCTGGACACGGTAGCTCTGGGACCGACAGCTACTTATGCTCAGCTGGGCCTGCAGGCCGGAGCCGCCGTCCAGCAGTTTTACAGCCTGCGCAATTTTACGGCGGCCTGGACTCATCCCGATTCTGGCTGGAATCACTCAGCAGAGCAGGCCCTGGCACTACTGCGCCGGGCGCCGGAATTTGGTCTGGACCCTGCAACCTACATGTGGGCGGAACTAGCGGCCCTACCTGACTCACTTTCCCGCTCAACTACCGCATCCAGTAACATCACGGGGTATGAACTGCGCCTCACCGACGCCCTACTACGGTTTGCCACTCATCTCCGCTACGGGCGCCTGCAACCTGCAACCCTCACTCCTGTTCCCCTCAGCAGCAACTCGGCCCAACGGGCTGCCACGCATCTGCAGCAAGCCCTGCAAGCACCAGACCTGGCAGCGGAGTTTCTGCGCTACCAGCCCAGCAGCCGGGCCTACCGGCAGCTGCAGCAGACCTGGAGCCGGCAGCTTCCTTCGGACTCGACGCAGCCGACCCGGGGAAATGAAGCAGACTTTCGGCGGGTTGCGCTTAATCTGGAGCGCCTGCGCTGGGATGAAGCCCGAAACGACACTGCCGAGTATGCGCTGGTCAATATTCCTGCTTATCAGCTTCAGATTATTAAAAACGGCCTGATAGTGCAGACGCACCGGGTGGTGGTGGGCAAACCGCAGACTCCAACGCCACAGCTGGAAAGCCACATTAACGTGTTCATCACGGCACCCGACTGGCGCGTGCCCTATAGTATTGCCGCAAACGAAATCCTGCCGGAGCTACAGAATGACCCCAGCTTCCTGGCAGATAACCACTACCGCTTATTCGACTATCGGAATCGTGCCGTCAATCCGTGGCGGGTTCAGTGGGACCGAATTACTCCTCAGACCTTCCCCTACACGATTCGTCAGACGCCGGGCCGGCACAATGCCTTGGGCAATATCGTCTTCTACTTTACCAACGACCACGCCATCTACCTGCACGACACACCCGCCAGACTACTGTTTCGGGAAACCCGCCGGGCCCGCAGCCACGGCTGTATCCGGTTGGAAAAGCCGCTGGAGCTAGCGGCATATCTGCTCAAGAGAGAAGGCCAGCAGGCTGCCTTGGCGGATATGCGCCGGAGCATTGCCACCCACCAAAAATGCCGCTACGATCTGGCAAAAGGCCTGCCAATCCGGATTCGCTACTACACCTGCGAAGCACGCAACGGCCGTCTGTATTTTCATCCGGATGTATACTGCGAAGATGAGGTGCTGGCAGCGGCATTATTAGTGCCGTGAATCACAATACGTTGGATAAAAGTTGTGCTTTTTTTTCGCTTCCAGCTTGAAATAACGGCAGCAGCCCGTAGTTTTGCAGCACAATTCGCCTCCTTAGCTCAGCTGGTAGAGCAACTGACTTGTAATCAGTAGGTCGTTGGTTCGATCCCGACAGGAGGCTCTTCTTATCACTACCGGAATGCCCGGAAACTTGCTCCTCGCGCTGCGAAAGCTGGTTTCCGGGTTTTTTGCGTCTAGGGGTACTCGGTTCTCTGGGCGCGAATCTTTCAACTCTGGGTGGGAGTCACGCCCCCCCTTACGCCCCCCATACCGGTATGGTGACGCAATTCACGCTTCGCACCGACAAAAAAGACAGCACGGGCCGGTGCCCCGTACATTTGGTCGTCTACTTCGACGGGTTGCGCCTTCGCTGCGCCACCGGCGAAAAGTGTAAACCGGCCGACTGGAATACCGAACGGCAGCAGTTCCGGCGCTCCTATCCTCTAGCCGACGAGGCCAACGACCTACTGAAGCTAATGGCCGGAAACGTGCTGGCTTGGTGGCGCACCACGCGCGCGGCCGGCGAGACGCCCACAGTGGCTGGCCTAAAAGCGGCCCTGCGGCCTGCCCCAGCTCCCACACCTGCCTCCGAACGGCTGGTGGTCGAGGAAATAATGCAGTTCCGTGAGGTCATGCGCCGGCGCGGGCTGATGTTGAACACGTTGCGCCACTACCTGGTGACGGCAAATTGGCTGCGTGATTTTGAGAAATGGGCCGGCCGCTCGCTAACCGTCAGCGGCTACGACCTGGCCACCCACGACCTGGTACTGGCCTACCTTCGCCACGAACGAGAATTAAGCCCTAATTCCCTCTACACGGTGGGCAAGGATCTGCGGCGGCTTTTCGGCTACCTGCGCGATGAGCGAGAATTGCCCATCAGCGTGGAACCGCGCAAGCTGCGCGTAGCCTGTCAGGACACGGAAAAAGTGTACCTCACGGCACCGGAGCTGGAGCGACTTCGTGTAACCGTACTACCCACTACGCTGGCGCCGGTACGGGACGTGTTTCTCTTCTGCTGCTATACCGGCCTACGTTATTCGGATGTGCTGCAGCTACACGGGGGCAACGTGGAAGCCTTGCCCGACGGCTCGGGCAGGGTGTTGCGCCTGACCCAGACCAAGACCCGCACGCGGGTGAGCGTATACCTGACGGCCGCGGCCTCTACCCTGCTGGAAAAATACGCCGGCCCGGAGCGTGAAGGTGTGGGTGCGCGTCTGCTGCCGGTGTACCAGAACCAGGTGATGAACCGCTACCTCAAGCGCATCTGTCAGTTGGCCGGCGTCACGGCGGGCGTGGAAGTGGTGGAGGTACGGGCCGGACAGGTGATTAAGTCAATGCGGCCCAAGCATGAGCTGGTGACGATGCACACGGCCCGCCACACCTTCGCCACCCAAAGCCTGCTGCGAGGTATGCCGGTGGAGGTGTTACAGAAGATTCTAGGTCACGCCAGCATCAAAACCACGCTGGTGTACGCCAAAATCGTGGAGGATTTCCAACATCAGACCATGCGGCGCATCTGGGACGACGCGCCTACGCCGGCGCCGGTAGCTGCCGAAACAATCTGCACAGTGCAATCCTCGGCTGCCTGATTGACCGTCTGATTTACTGCTATAATACCCCAGCCCACCCAGTGGGCTGGGGTATTATTATGTCGTCGGGTGTGGGGCGGCGGCGTTGATGGCGATACTCAATAGCAGTGGCAGCAAGGCCAGCAGGAAATGAGCAGCAGCGGTAAAAAGGCAGGCACCGTCAAACAGATAGGGTAATACAGGAAAAAGGGCCGCCTTGGGCCTGAAGAAAATTTACCGCAGGGCGGCGGCTACCTCGTGCTCGGGCAGGCCAGTGAAGCGGCAAAACTCGCCGATGGATACATAGGATCCGGTAGGCTTGCCCAGATGCCGGCGCACGCGCTGGAGCAGGCGCTTGGCGCCGTCGTAGCTATGGCCGGTGAGGGTGGCTACATCCTTGGGAAATACGCAGACCTGGGGCATACGGGGTATCGTGGGGTAGTATCGGAAAGTGAAGATACGAAGCGCCAGGATGCGGTGCTAGGTTTGGGCCATGCAGGTTTTTCAAGCACTTCTGACGGGTATGCTGCTGACCGGTAACTGGTCGGTTCAGGCCCAGGTGCGCGCCAGCCGACTCCCCGCCCTGCTGCGCCCCACGCCGGCGACCGTAACGCTGCCGGCCTCGCCGGTGTGGCAGCTGATGCGGATAGAGCGGGTGGTGGACGCCGATACCTACGAGGTAGCCACGGCCGGCGGGCGGGCCAGAGTCCGGCTGCTGGGAGTGGACGCGCCGGAAGCAAATCAGCCCTTCGGACGGCAGGCCACGGCACTGGTCGGGGCCCTGTTGCAGGGGCAGCACGTGTGGCTGCAAGTGCGGGGCCGGGACCTGTATGGGCGGCACCTGGCCGCGGTACGACTACGGCCGGCGGCCTTCTCCCCCTTTGGAACAATGGCACTGGACAGTCTGCTGGTGGTGCGGGGCTGGGCCTGGGCCTATGAGCCGAGCCGGACCATTGCCCGCCGGCTGGCCGAGCAGCTACAGGCGCAACGGGCCGGCAGAGGCTTGTGGCAATGCGGCCCAGCGGGGCCGATAGAGCCGCGCGTATGGCGCAGCATGGACGCAGAAACGAAGCGGCGCAACCGGGGCGGCTGCCCCCGGATGTAGGAAGGCCGTTGAAGCAGCCGTTTTTCTCACCTCTTTCCTTTATTTACAATGGCACGCATTTACAGCCCGTTGGGCAACATCAAAGGCAGCCTGGGCAACCTGACCTTTTCGGGCGGCGCAGGTGACAACCAGATCCGCACCAAAATTGCCAGCAACAGCAGCAACACGCCCGCGCAGCAGAACACGCGCAGCCGCTTCAAGCTGCTGGCCGACCTGTTCCGCAAGTTCGGTGGCGCGGCCCAGGCCGGCCTCAAGCCCCAGGGCGGAAAGTCGGCTTACAACCGTTTTGTGCAGCTGAACTTCATTAACACGACGGCCGACGCGCTGGCCGTGGCCAGCATTGACTATTCGAAGCTGGTGCTGTCGGGGGGCTCGGTGGAGCCGCTGGCCGGCGTGGGCGCTGTGCTGGACCCAGTTACGGGCAAGGTAACGGTGAGCTTCGCCGACAACACCAACGGCAACACGGCGCTGGAAACGGACGGCGTGAAGGCCGTGGTGGTCAACAAAGCTACGGGCCGCTTGGTGGCTGCTTCGGATGAGGACATTGCCCGGGCCGATGGGAGCATTGAATTAAATGATGACACGCTGATGGGCGTGGTACCCGCCGATTTGATGGTTTTGGCCTTCGCCTACCGCGCCGACGGCTCGGATGCCTCGGCGACCTCGCAGGCGCAAGTAGCCTAATCGGGCAGCAGCACAACTGCCCTGGCCTGCCGTTGGTTGGGGCGGTTTTGTGTTTAAGCCAGTTGGGGCGGACGGGAGACGACTAGGAAGAAGCTAGGAGCAACCTACCGGAAAACCACCCGGCTCGGCTGATCATCCTTCTTGTATTTTTTCAATTCAGACTGCAGCACAATGCCTAGAAAGACAGATTATCAGAAACAAGCCGACAAGCGCACCCGGGATGCACTGCGGCTACGGGCCCGCTTTGATGGCCGCCTCCGCAAGTATTCGGGGGCGCTGCTGGCGGCGCTTGCCGGGGCACTGGACGCCAGAAACCGGATCAACCGGATCAACCTGCTTTACGGGGTTGATATCAGCACTGAAACCCTTTTAGCGCACGAAGTACGCGTATCCGGGCTCGGGGACCAGTTGGGCACTATGCTGGGGAATAGCACACCCGGCGAAGAAATTCAGCTATTCAACCTAACGATAGACGGTAACAGCGGCGCGGTGCTGGCGCTGGAAGCGTTGTTTGGGGAAATAACACCTGACCTTGGCACGGGTCCGGGCTCGGGTGTGGACACCCCACCAGCTCCGATGTACAATACCTCCTTGACGGGCCCAGACGAAAGCGCCTCCGGCGTGACACTGGCAGCCTCGGCCGGGGACGTGCTGCGCTTCAACACGCTGGCGGAGGGCGGCTCGGCTCCAAGCAGCATGGACGTGAACGTGGGTGGCCAGCAGGTAGCCAGCGTGGCGTACCTGGACCGCTACAACGGCAAGGCGTTCAGCTTCACGACGGGTGGGGTAACCCGCACGGGCAGCTTTGCGGCCGTGGTAAACTTCTAGGATCTGTCCTGGAAACAGAATGGGCCGGTCTGGGTGTGTAAGCCAGGACCGGCCTTTTGTTTTACTCTTTACTTTTTCTCAAAATGAGCACTATCAGCAAACAGCTTTCGGGTATTCTTTTCAACGGGGCGGCGCTGGCGCTGGCCTCGGCTCCCTGGAAAAACAACGTGCGGGCCATTTACGGCTTCAATGGGGCGGGTAATGGGTACACATTATTCAAGCCCACCAGCAACTTCAACTCACTCACGCAGCTGCAACAGGACGGGGCTTATATCGTGGACGCGGCCACGCTGGGGTTTGAGCTGCCGGGCGCTACGATGGTGGCGGGTGCCGGCGCCTCCACTGGGTCTAGAGCTACGTTATCAGTTACTCGTGCCGTTATTACCAACGTGACGTCTAACCCCGGTTCTACCATCGGGTACGTTAGGGCTGAGCTTACGGTGCATTCAACTGATAGGGATGATATGGCCTTTTTGGTGTACTACTCCCCTACTGTATCGCCGGGTATTGTTTATAGCAATCAGGAATCCACCATTCAACTCGGCTTCTTTGAGGCCGGTTCTGAGGGCACTTTTACTATTTACAATCGGCAAGGGGTTGCCATTGAACATCAGTTTGTTGTTCCTGCTGCTGAATACCGGGACCCGAACGCAGCATAGCCTGCATACATATTCAGTATAAAAGCCGGCCCATCACAGTGGGGCCGGCTTTTTTGTTTGGGGTGCTAGTTGCCTATATCGTTGTGGCTGGGTCGGCCGACCCCGTCGCGCGTGGCGCTGCTGGAGCACCGTTGGCGGCGGTGGGAGTGGAAATGGTTGTTAATCGGCCCATGTACGCGTCGGCACCTGCTGAACCAATGGAGCTACTACTTTCTGCCCTTGCTCAGCGTAATATTTTAGCAGCCGCTGGTACTTCTTGCGGCCTTGCTCCATACTGTAGTTGTCGGCCGACAGCTCTACCAGCCAAATATCGTGCGGGGCCTTCTTTTGCACGCCCACAATCAGAAAGCGGTCGGCGCCTAGCACATCCGTGTACAATGCGGCCTGGCGGTCGTAGTCGTAGGCTTCGATGGTGGCCACGAACTGGGCGTAATCCTGGCAGCTGGTGGTTTTGAAGTCTACAAGCACCTTGCGGCCGAGTCGAGGCGTCACTACGAGCAGGTCGGGGCGGATTTTAACGGGGAGGCCAGTTTCCGCGTGGATGGCGGTGTGGGTCACCTCGGCAGTGCCTCTATATAATAGGTCGCGGCAGTAGCGTTGGCGGCGCACGGCGGCGGCCAGGTTGTCGAGCAGGCGCAGCTGACCCGGGGGCAAGTCCTGCGGGGCGTGGTAAAGGTGCGGCTCCAGCACCGCCTCGTGGAAGGCGACGCCGAAGATGAGCGCCTGGGGGTTGCCGGTGCGCGTGATGCCCAGGGCCTCGTTTTTAAGGTTGGACAAGTCGGTGTTGCTGATGTGGGGCAGGGCGCGGTGTTCGGCCTGGGTGATGCCGGGGTGAGCGGTGAGGGTATGGAACATCGTGGGGGAAGCTGAAAGTCGGGAGTTAGAAGCTAGAAGGATAGCTAGCAGATGAAGGCCAGGCGTTGGGCTTCCCCCTGGCGGTGGAGCCAGATATGGGCGCCGCCGCACCCAACCAAGTAATCCGGGGACGGGAACAGCTCGCGCACGGCCGGGGCCAGGTCGCGCAGGTCAGGCAACGGTGCGACGCCCTCAATGAGCTGAGTCAGCCGGGTGAATTGCGTGGCTTCGGTTTCGTCGCGGGCAGGCTCGTGTACTACCAGCTGCGGCATATCCAGGGAAGTAGACATAATGAGTAACTGGGGACATGGATTCGTTTTGATGGCCAATAGCCTGGGTGGCCCCCTCTCCTGCTGCTGGGTCGGGGGCCGGTAGGTCAGGCAGCTAGTGCCGCCGCTTTGGCAGCCGGCGCGGCTTCCAGTTCAGCGGGCTGGGGCTCGGTGTAGCGGGCCGGCAGGCGGTAGCCCTGGCAAATGCGCAGCTCGGCGGTGTTAGTCATGGTTTCCGCGCGGTAGATGTCGTGGTCCTGGGTGAATTCCTGGCGGGCCTGCACTTCGGCTAGGTCGGCGGGTATGTAGCTGAACTCGGCAATGAAGTAGGTAGCGGGCTTGCCGTCCTTCTCGGTCTGCTTCTTCTGGGGCGTGACGGTGAGCAGCACATCGGTGAGCTTGAGGTCGTCGTAGAACAGGCTGGCGTTGAGCTTCTGCAGGTTTTCGACGCTGTAGCCGTGGAACAGTACGGCGCACACGGCCCCGATTTCGTCGACGAAAAAAAGCTCGGCCCACACCTTGCGGCCCATATTGAGGATGTTATCCGAGAAGATGCGCAGGGCCATTGGAATGAAGCTCAGGGTTTTGCCGAGCACCTTTTCTCCGTTGACGTTGAACACGCCGGCTTTCAGGTCGGCGCGGATCTGCTTGGGGTGGCCGGGCAGGTAGCGGAAGCGGCTGGATTCGGTGACTTCGCCGGTGGCCTCGTCCACGGTGGCCGTCAGGTAGGCACGGCTAGGCGTAAGGGGTGCGACCGAAGTGGCGGGCGTAACGGTAGCAGCTGAGGCGGTTTGTGGGGTTTTGGTGGCGGTTGCCATAATGGAAGGAGGTAAAAAAGTGGGGTCAGTCGGCGGCCGGCCCCTTCGCCGTGATTACTGGTGTGGGTGCAGGGCGCGGGGCCTAGCGGAACTGTTTGTCGTGGCAGAGAATGACGCGGCCCACGATGCTATCCTGGCCGCGGGCTTCGGGCTGGTACTGGTACCACAGGTAAGTAGCCAGCAGATTCAGGTAGCAGGGCTGGCGGAACTTGCCTTCGTCGTCGATGATGAGAATCAGCTCGGGCGTGAGGCGCACTACGTCCACCGTCTGGCAGTCGAGCAGCCGGTAGAGTTCGGCCAGCTTGAAGCTGCGGCCGTTGGCCGGGTGGATGGGTTGCGGCTCGGCGCTGTGCGGGTCGAGCAGATGGGGCTGGTATGTGGTAGCGGTGGCGGGCATGAGGTGAGGTATTGAGGCCCACGCCGGGTGGGCGCGGGCCGGTGAATAGCTTATTTCAAGTCCTGAGGGTGCGGGTGGTACTCGTCGCAGTGCGCGCTCAGCGGCAGGGTTCGGGCTTGTTTAGGGCCGCGGCAGCAGCCGTAGCGGCTTCCTGTGTGGTATGGCGGCCGGGCGCTGCTTGCATCTGGTAGAGGCCGGCGCGGCCGGGCATGGTACCGTGCTGAGGCACGTCGTGCACCACGGCCCAACCGGGGCCGGCGGCGTAGAGGCAGGCCGCATACCAGCGGCCTGCCTGCGTTGCGGGGCCTAGGCTCATGGCTGGCCTTCCTCAAATAGTAGCGCCTCCAACTGCTCAGTTAGCTCCTGCTCCTGGGCGCTGCCCACATACAGCGGGCGGCCGGTGCGCAGGCAGTACACGCCGCGCAGCCGTACGTGGGGCTGCCGGCGACTGGACCAGCTGAACTCATCGGCCGAAACCCACTGCACATAGTAGGACACGGCCGCCAGCACTTGCCGAAGCCCGCCGAACAGTGACACCGCTAGCTCACGCTCCGGAAAGCAGTGCCGGCGGGAGTAGCTGCCCGCCCCAGCCGGGGCAGGCGCTACAGTGGTGGCCTGGCTACGCATGAAGGCGGCGAACTACCTGGTGGCGACGCGCCCGGCAGGCAAAGCCGGGACGGGTGAGCTGCACCCCGCACAGAGCAGCGGCCGTGCGGCTAATGATGCGCTGAGCGTGGTGGCGGCTGACCGGAACGCCGGCAGCCGCGGCAGCGGCCACAGCGGCGGCTACGGCCTGAAACGGGCACGCTTGGGCGGCGTAATGACAAACGCCCTGGCTGGTGTGGTAGGAAACCTGGTACTGGGTGGCCTGGTAGCCGCAAGCGGCAGCGTAGACCTGGATGCTAGCATGATGGGCCACGGCCGGGCCGCACCAAGCGGCGGAAACGAGCTGCGAGAACTGCAGGGGGGTGAGCATAGCCTGTAGATGTTAGGCGTGGGGTGCGCTGCAGTGCGGGCCGGGCCCAACACGCGCCGCGGGCGCAAGGCGTCCGGGCCTCTCCCGAACTACTATACAAGTATACGGAAAACTGTAAATATATACAAAGAAAAGAGTAGGTATATTTTTACAGAATTACGGAAATATGTATTATATTTATATATGGAAAATATGCTAAAAACAGTGGGTGTAGTAGGTAGCCGTGGCCTGACGCACTGCCCGGCGCTGCTGAAGCGACTGGACGCGCTGCACGGAGCCGGTGAAGTGGCGGCGGTGGTAAGCGGCGGGGCGCGGGGCATAGATGGGCTAGCGGCCGGCTGGGCTATGCGCAACCAGGTGCCGCTGACCGAGTACCGGCCGGACTATGCTGCCCACGGAACTGCCGCCCCACTGGTGCGCAACGCCGCCATAGTGGCCACTGCTGATATAGTGCTGGTGTGCTGGGACGGGAAAAGCAGGGGCACGCTGGACGCCGCCCGCAAAGCGGCCCGGCTGGGCAAGCAACTGGAGTGGCTGCACAAGCCCGCACCCAGCAGCACCCAGGTGCCGGGCGGGCTGGGGCTATGATAACACCTGTCCGGCTGCCGGTGGTGGGCCGCCGGGGCCATGGCGGGCCGGAGCAGCACACCTACTGCCACTAAATGTCCGGGGGGGCTGGGGGGGCCGCCCCCAGAAAACACCGCCCGGAGGGCACCTTATGAGGCCCTGCTGCAGCAAGCCGCTGTTGCCGCTGCAAGCCGCCTCTACGCTGCAGGGCCGAGGCCAATGACTGGCCGACCAACGGAAGGCTGGGCATGAAAGCCGCCGTGCGAAACGTCCTTCAATGTGTGAAGCCTGACGCGGCGGGCTGGTGTGCACCAGACTCTTTGCCCGTCGTCTGCGAAGCCGCTGTAGCCACTGTGATGCAGTGGACGGGCGCCGGGGTGCTCGTGGGGATGGGTGGGTAGAGGCTGGCCGACCAGCAGGAGGCGGGCCGGGGCGGGTGGTTTTGGTGAGCGGAGGCCGGGGGCCCTTTTCGGGCCCTGGGGCGGAGCGTGGAACGACATTGGAGCAGAAGGCAACCTTAGAATCGACCGGAATGCGCTAGGGATGGGAAGGGCTGCGACGAAGGAGCGGGTGCAAAGCACCGGAGCGCAGCGGAGCCCTGGACAGCCTGGGCCGTAGGCAGCGCCCACCTGAAATAAGTCAATTTACACGCTTACATATTCTGCATTCATATATTACATAATAGTGTAAATCATACATCTTTGCAGTTACACCTTTTTACTGCACCCTTTATGCCACGTGTACTATCTGGGCGCTTGGATCAACCGCCCCGACTTACGGTAAAACAGTTGGCTGCCCAGGCACAGCGGCTCAATCAGGCAGTACCGTATCTGGCGGCAGCTTACCGGCAGGCGCTCAATCGGTGGCAGGGCGACCCGGTGCTGCGGCTAACGGGGCGGCCCATTATCACGGAGTGCTACCGTTCATCGGAGCGGCAGAACGAGCTGTTCGCGCTGGGGCGCAGCAAACCGGGACTTATTGTGACGTACAAACGAGGGGGCGACTCGAAGCACAACCAGGGCCCTCCCACTCCTGCTATTGACGTGGCGTTTCAGCTGGCCGATGGGTCGGTGTCGTGGTCGGGGCTGCTGCTCTCGAAGTTTGCGCGGCTGATGAAAGCGGCCGACGCACGGGTGGTGTGGGGCGGCGACTGGGTGACGTTCAAGGACCGGCCGCATTTTGAGGTGCTAACAGCGGGGAAAGGAGGTGATAAACGTGGATAGCCCGATACTAGCTAACTGGGGCGTGGTGTCGTCGGTGGTGGGCGGGGCAGTGGCGGTGCTGCTATACTTCGTGAAGAATTGGCGGGCGGTGGAGGAGCTGAAGATGACCTGCCAGAAGCAGGAGCAGCAGTCGGCGGCGCTGGCGCTGAAGGTAGACGACTACCACGTGTCGGCGGTGGCGCGGGAGGCCAAGCTGCGCGAGGAAATGAAGCTGCACGCCGAGCAGGTGCGGGTGGAGAGCCTGCAGCAGCGGGCCGAGCTGCGCAAGGAAATGACCGACCTGGTGCTGAAGCTGACGGAACGGCTGGCCAACATCGACAAGACCATGGCGCTGGTAGAGGAACGCACGAAGGTGCTAACTGAGGCCAGCAAGGAGCAGGACTCCCGGAATAAGTGGGCCGACCGGATTCTGGCGCGGCTGGAGCAGAAATAAAGTTGTCAGGGGGTAGTTGTCCGTTGTCAGTGGCTGCCTTCCCGACCGGTACTAACAACTGACAACATGCAACTAACAACTACTCACATGGACAAGAAACTTACAGTGCTGGACCGGGTAACGCTGCCAACGCCCCGGTTCTTTCGGAAAGTACGCACCATTGGGGCCGCGCTGGCGGCGGTGGGCAGCATCTTGGCGACGGCGCCGGTGGCGTTGCCGGCAGTCGTGGTGGCATTAGGCGGCTACCTGGTGCTGGCCGGCTCGGTGGCGGCGGCCGTGTCGTCCGTGGCGGTGGACCCGGATACGACACCGGTTCAGGTGGATGGGCGCACGGCAGCCGAGGTACGCGAGATTGTGGAGCGTGGGGACGCGGCTTCGCTGTAATCTTCTCTCCTACTCCTGTACTTCGTTTTCCAGGAGAAGATATGGCGGTGTTGCTCCCAGCATGTTAACTACAACGGCTAGCTATCCGGTGGGCATTATAATCTTTGAGTGCGGTCCCGCCCGAATAGTGTGTGCGGGCAGCAGAGGCGGGTAACTCAGTTAGTGGCTACACCACACCTGTTGTACTGGAAGCCTAGCCTAATGGCTAGGCTTTTTCTTTCAGCTGGCTACTGGCCGCCACAATGTGCACGTTCACGCTGATGAGCTTGGTGTCGCCGTGCTTGGTTAACTGCAGTGTCTCGAGTACCCGCAGGAACTTGGCCTGCACGTTCAGTTCCAGCTCGTCGATTTCGTCCAGGAACAGCGTGCCGCCGGTATCTTCTCCCAGTTGGCCCTTCTTAGTCGGCCAGCGCGCCCGTAAACGCGCCCTTCTTTTAGCCAAACAGCTCCGATTTCAGCAAATCCTTGGGGGAAACCAGGCAGTTCACGGCTACAAACGATTTGGCCTTCCATTCAATGGCCAAGTAAAAAGCCTGGGCAAACACCTTCTTGCCGGCGCCTGTGGGGCCTTCCAGCAGCACGGTGCTGTAGGTGGGCGCTACCTGGCGGGCAAAGTCTTGGGCGCGACGCAAGGCCGGGGCCGTGCCAATCATACTCTCGAAGCTGAACCGCTGGCGCATGCGCCGCTCCAGCTTGACTACGCGGTGGCGCAGACGAACTTTTCGGAGGCGCGCTTCACTACTACTACTAATTGCTGCTCGTAGTTGCCATTGGTGAGGTAGTCGAAGGCACCCTTCTTCATGGCCCCATAGCCCGCACGCCATCGAGGATGCTGCCATAGGCCGTGATCAGCACGATTTCGATGGAGGGAGCTTTGGCCTTGAGGCGCGACATGAGGTCTACCCTGTGGGCGATGGGCAGCTTCATGTCGTAGAGCAATACCAGCACCTAGTCGGCGTGTTACTAGAGAAGCTCCACGCCGCGGGTGGCATCGGGGGCGTGCAGGGTAGTGTAGCCTTCCAGCACCTGCTCCAGCAGGCTTCGTCATCGATGAGTAGCAGAGTTCCGTTGGGCATATTTTAGGGAGATTGGGAAATTGATAATCTACGAAAAGACATTACTGTCATTTATACCCCGCATACCTCAACAAATTCACGAAATTTAGGCTCACAAAATTCGTATATCTTATACCACTCATTATAATCTATTTTACCATTTATTTTTGCATTATTTATAATTTTATTAATACTCAAATGTTCGGTATCAATATAAGTGTCAGAACATAAGAAATTTGGGAAATCGATTTTATTGGCAAGTAAATCACGAGTTGTAATTGAGGATTGTCTGTTCAGGACAGATCCTTTTATATTTAGTAATATTTTTCCTGTATTTATTTTCTCCATCATTAAATCATTCAAGGGCCCATCAATAGCACTGGTTTTCGTATATGAATTTATTTCGTCTAATATGATTTCCTCTAATTGCATAGGATTTGGAAGATTTGATGATTTCAATAAATCATCAACAACAAAATCAAGTTTATCAGGATGTTCAATAGCATAATTTTCGAGTATTAAAAAAAACAAATATCCTTTATCTCTATTACTGAACATATTTACACCTGCTTGTCCATGCAAGAGAGCCGTAACAGGTAGTTTCATTTGTCGTATAGCTTTTTCCGGCAAATTCAATACAAGATTTGAGATAATACTTGCAATATGAATTGCCATGAGTGGTCTGTTAATTCTGAGTGTATTAGCAGTTAGATGTGTTACAACAGTATACAATATCATATTCGGGTCATAAAGCCATTTATAGATATAACGATCTAATTCTAATATTTCAATTATTTTATCATTTTCCTCTAAGCTCTCTATAAATAAACTTTTAGTTGCTAACTCTTGGAACATTGCATTGCACTCAAGCATAGATGCAATGGAAACAGGAACTCTAGCAATATCTATATCTGCGCTAGACGCAAAATTGACTAACAGCAACGGTTTTTTCATATTCAATTGACCATCTTCATTAAACCTATGCCCAATAGTCATGCCCATCTTCCATACATCTTTCCCATTGCCATATATTTTATTTTTAACCTGAGTATAGTAATAATAATATTTGTCTTGCTTGAATTCATTAAATAAAATCTTTATATGTAAAAATTCCGACTCCTTTCCATTCAGCCAAGCATTATATGCATTGTACATATTCACCATTTTTTTCATACCCCATAAAGTACTTGTATAATCAACCCAATGTTGCCATTCGTGATTTATTATGCTAATATTTTTTATGTTATCAAATGAAAGCTTATCCGTATTAAGTATTTCACTTAAAGTTGTTTCATTTACTTTATTCAGCATTATATAATCCCCTAAAGGGCTATAATATGCAACTGTTTGTATGCTGGAAAATAACGACCATTCGTTATTTTGAAGTTGCTCTTTCATCATTGCTTAATCTTCTTTGCCAAAGTTCAAACTTATTAAATTATTAGCATGCTGGGCAATGGCGGTGTCCTGGCGCTGCCCGCTCGAAAGGTACGCCGGGGTACTTTTTGCGGTGTGGCGTGAGCTGAAACCGGTCGAGGTAGGCGTCGATCTGGCGCTGGGCTTCCTACTGCTTAATTAGACCCCAAACGCGGATTGTGTGCCAAGGTGAAGCTGTGTATCTCCTCTGTGATTTTGCGGGCGGCCGGGCTCATCGAGTCCCAAGTAATGTGCTTGATGGCTTCTTCCGCGAACTTGCGCTTTACGCCACTACCGATAGTACCGCTTCCTTTTGCTGGGGCAAAGCTGTCAGGCAACAATGGAAACTTGTTGCGTAAATAGGTACCAATGTAGGAGTTCGTGTAGGCGTTTTGCTTTAGGTTTGCGGAATCAAATGTTTGTTTCTTATATAACCCTTGTAGCGTTTCCACCAAAACAGACGGTGTAAGTAGGTTTTCAATTTCTCTAACGGGCAGAATGTGATAAACAAAGCCGGAGTGCTGCTGGCGGGTGCGGCCTTCGTGGCGCGTTTGTTTCCCGGCGTCCTGATCGGCAATGAGCATGATTCGGTTGGCAATAGATAGGGCGCGGATTTTATCAAGAATATCGGGAGTTATCTGACCATTCGGGGCCAGCTCATCGAAGCGGTAGTGCTCGACATTGGCACCGGCGTATTCGAGGAAAGTGTAGTGCAGCCCTTCGAGCAGCGAAACAGTTTTGCCTTCTTTCTGCAACTGATTCCAATATGCTTGCAGGTAGGCACGCAGATATAATCTATCAGTAATGCCCTCCACCCATAGAGTGCAGTTGGCTAAGAATACAGAAGAGTTCTGCACGCCCAGCGCAGTTAGGTTTTGCAGGTCGCGGGGAGCGGATAGCTGAATCTGGAAGGACGTGCGCCCAGCTTTACCCTCCTGTCGCCGAAACGTGAAAAGGTTGATATGGCGGGCCTCATCAATAGCAAAGTCCAGAATGTGGTTTGAGTGCGTGGTGAGAAAGACAGTGAGCTGCTTCTTGCGCAGCACCGGGTTGGAGGTTATCGTTTCGATGAATAGACGCTGGAAACCCGGATGCAAGTGCGTTTCGGGCTCCTCGATAAAGAACCACGCTTTGTCGGGAGCAATGAACAAAGGATAGAGGAGCATGATGATGGCCTGGATACCATCTCCTAGGTCGTGAATATCCCGCTCTACCCCTGCTACGGTTACTGTGATGTTACCCCCACGCTTGTCCTTAACCCGTTCGGCTACTACCTCTACCGTTTTGCCACTGAAGAACGTTGCGGACAGAAAATCCTCAAAAGCCTTGAAGCTGGTACGGCCCTTGTGCCGGGCGTTGCGAGTGGTGTCCACGGCCTCATATAGCCCGAAGCCAGTATCTACGATTACTCCGGAATCAGCTAAATCGTAGTCATGTTGAGTGGTATGTCGGAAAATATCGTTTTCGGATTCTAGTCGGGCCTGTTCTTTTGAAATGAGAGTTCTAGAAGTTCGTAAAGTGGGTATATAAGTGCGAACTGGCAGGGCAGTAATGGTGGATTGCAGCTGTTTCATTTGCAGTTGAATAGCAGATAGATCCGCCAGCATACTACCTATTTTATCCATGATAGTCTCAGCATCTTTTTTAATGTTCTTTTCAATATCGTAGCCATTTATTTCCCAAAATGTATTATAAAATGACAATCCATTTTGTTGATTATCCATAAAATAATTGTTATGGCTGTAATATTCGTATACACCTGATGCTATTTCTTTAAATATGTTTCTTATTTTCTCGAATATCACTGTTAGCTTTAATGTAGTGTCAAACAATTCATTTTTATTAATACTTGCATTTATAGCATTTGCAATATTGTTATATGATTCTTTGATATTATTACAAAAATCATTCATCTCATTCCAGTAGCTACCAAGCTTTATTTCATTCCCACTAGACGAAAGGTCATTAGAAAAAAGCTTGCCGAAGGAATTTTCAAAGTTACTTTGCCTGGCACTGTTCCTTGTGCTAATTGAGGAACCAAGAGCATAATTTAACTCAATATTTATATCGTGCAAACTATTGACTATGTTAATTATATCCTTCTGGTTGCCCTCGTCTTTTATAGTTTTTATTTCCGCACTCCGCATTACCTCTCGCATAAAACGACTTTTACCTGAGTTGTTCTCTCCAAGAAATATATTAACAGAGTTGATTATGCCGAAATACCTGGGAAGTAGTTCGGCGCCGCTAATAATATATGATTCTAGCGGATTAGACTTGCGCTGATTTTGAGCGTCACTGAAAGCGAGGTAACGAGGCATAAAAGCGGTGGTGATTTAGCTTTTGTAATCGTCTTTAAAATTGCGGGTAGCGGTCAGAACATCCGCTATTTCAAGCAGGAGTTGCTTCTTCTCTGCATAATTGAGTCTGTTGTAGGTACCAGCGGTAAGCTCGGCTTTCCGTGCGGCTTGTACCTGATCGTAGTACCCCTGCCCACCGCGTTTCACTGAGTAGTCGAATGCAGCGGAGCGAAAATGCTTGGCCGCCTTGGCGGCAAACCTATCTGCTTCACTGCTGGACAAAATCCCTTCTATGGTCAACTTTGGAGAAGACACTCCCCGAATGACTACCGTGAATGAGTTGTTCAGCGCCCGGATGGACAACTGCTTGGCATTTCCTTCGATGGAACAGCGGCGGTCAATTCGGGACGCCAGATAATCGGCTAGGATGGCGCCGAACTCCTGCTCCGCAAACTCGCGTTCCTCGCGGCTTGTGGGTGCGGCAGCTACTACAGGAGTTGTGGCCTGGGTGGGAACAGCTGGCGTAGCAACCGGATCGAACGGGGTGATGAACTGCTCAACGAACAGGCGCAACTCAGCCAGTTCCTCGGCCGTTTCCAGCTGGGCCCCTATTTCGATGGAATTGCCGATGGAGCTGCTCAGCAGATTGAGCGAAGCAATGATGCCGGTAGTTTCGTTGAAATAGAGCTTGGCATGTAAGTTAGGAATCGGGCGGGGCGTGAGGCCCATATTCTGCACTTGTTCCCGGCTCACACTATTGGACTGGTCGTCGCGGATGTAGAAGGCGATTTGGACGTTCCGTTTTTGAGCGGCTATGAGGGCATTGGAAACCGACTTAGTGTAGGTCAGGTTAACGTAGGGTGAAACAATAACCAGCTCCTTCTGAGCGGATAAAATAACGTGGAGCAGCTTACTCTGCACGTCATGGGATTGAATGAGCTTCATGTGGATTCTTAAGCAGCGCCGTTAGGCGGAAATATCAACGATTTAGCGCTGTAAGGCTACTGGATATCATAGTTCATAAACCACTTGTCATTAATTGGTAGGGCCAGTGTCTACGCTGACCTCTATCTGTTGCTGGATGGCGCTTGGCACGGCGGATAACAGGTCGAGGCCGGTGGCGGCTTCGATGGCGTCGACGCTGACGCGGTACTGGCCCCAATTGGTGTTGATGGAGTTGTCGTTAGGCGTGTCAATGGCAATGATGCGGGTGTTGGTGCTAACGCGGGTGGCGTCGTCGGTGCCGGTAGGCAGGATGACTACGACCTTCCAAAGACGATTAGGAACGGTTACACGGCCCTGGTCGAGCGTTTGGGTGAGGCCACCGTTGGAGCCGGTGCCACCGCGGCCGTAGGAGCCGCAGATGATGTAGACTTCGTTGCCGGTGGCTAGAAAGGAGCGGGTGTAGTCTTCCAGATTCGCCCAGGTCTGCTGGTTGTTGCGCGGGGCCTGGGGCACCATATTGGTCATAAAGAACGTGGCCGAGTTGTCGGGCACCGTGTTGGTGCGGTCGGCGCTGGGACACATGTGGCCGCGGTCGAAACCGGAGCCGGAGTAGCTGGTGGCCTGGACCTGATACCAGCCGGCGGGCAGCGTGTTGTCGGGGCGGAAGTCGTCCTGGCGGGCGGCAGAGCCGCGCCAGCTGGCGTCGAGGTGCCAGCTGACCCAATTGGCGATGCCCCGGTCCCGGTGGTAGCTCAGGGCGTACTGCGTCTTGCTCAGCAGGTAGTTCGTGGGCTGGTTGATATCGGCAGTAGCCCCGCTGGGGTTGCCGAGCGTTAGATGGATGGGCAGCGGAACCAGCTGTACCGTAAGGGCGGCTAGTTGCGTAGTGGCGCCGGCGCGCACCATGATAATTTGGCTAGCTGGCGTCAGGTATCCCGCGGCTGCTACGTAGGCCACGGTATACTCGCCGGCAGGCAACTCCGCAAAGGAATAGGTACCCGCTTGCAGGCTAGCCGTAACGGCGGTGCCACCGCTCACGGGAGTAGCCGTGACGCTGGTCAGGGAGTTGGCCGGGGAAAATAGCCCGGTGACGGTCCCAGATTGCACCTGGACCTGTGGGGTGGGCTCGTTGGTATCATTGCAGCCGGACGCCAAGAATAGGCTGCTGGCGAGAAAAACGAGGGCAGGTGTACGAACCGAACCGAACATAAGGCAGGAAAACAAGTGGCGGGATATCGAAAGATACGCGGCCGTTTTTTTGGATAGACTATTGGGCGCGACGAAGCCACAAACGGCGGATGTTATCAGCAAGCGGCAATCCAGCGTACAGGTCAGCGAACATCTACCCTCAGTTTACCACCATCATATCCTCGAACCGGGTGGTGTAGGCCTGACTGCGGTGCTGGGCTTTGCCTTGCCAGGGTGCGGGCTGGCCGACGGGGGTAATAGCGGCGGCGGGCCGTACGGTGCCGCGGCCGAACTGTCGGTTGAGGGCGTCGAGGCTGCGCATGAGCTGTTGTGCGCGGCCGGCATCGGGGGCAGGCAGGGAGGTTTCGGAGGTAGGCGCGAACAAACTCAGCTGCTGACCGCGGCCGGGGGGCTCCAGGCCATCGAGCACCACCCCTGCTTTCACATAGACGCGGCCGGGCTCGTAGATCCGCTCCAGCATCCGGCGGGCGTAGGCCAGCAGCTGGAGGGTGTCGGAGGTGGGGCCGCTGGGAAGGGTGAGCGTGGTAGAGCGGGTGTGCGGCGGCGGCAGGCGCTGGTCGTAGCGGTCCTGGCTGAGAAACACGGTGAGGATATGGGCCTGGTCGTGCTGGGCGCGCAGCTTTTCGGCGGCCCGGCTCAGGTAGGTGGTGACGGCGCCCCAGAGGTCGTCGAAGGCCGTGAGGCGTTGGCCGAAGCTGCGGGAGCAGCTGATGCTTTGGCGGGCCAGACTACCGTCCTCAGATGGGTTCAGGTCCTGGCAGGGCTGGCCGCGCAGCTCCTGCACCAGCCGCCACCCCACTACCCCACCCAGATGCTTGCGGGCCCAGACCTCGGACACCTGACTTAAGTCCCAGGCGGTGCGCAGGCCGTGGGTGTGCAGCTTGCCGGCGTACTGGCGGCCAATGCCCCAGACGTCTTCCACGGGCAAAGCCCGGAGGGCCCGCTCGCGGCGGCTATCAGTATCCAGACGCAGGATACCTTGCAGCTCGGGGTATTTCTTGGCCAGGCGGTTGGCGACTTTAGCCAGGGTCTTGGTAGGACCCATCCCTACGCAGGTAGGAATGCCGGTGCAGCCGAGCACGTCGCGGCGCAGCTGGCGGGCGCGGGCATCGAGGGTGCCGCAGAAGGTGGTGAGGCCGTGCAGGTCGAGGAAGGCTTCGTCGATGCTGTACACTTCGATGGCCGGCACCTGGTCGGCGAGGCGGGCCATGACGCGGCGGCTCATGTCGCCGTAGAGAGCGTAGTTGGAGCTTAGGGCGTGGCCCTGATGGTGGCGCAGCAACTCACGCACCTCAAAGAACGGGGCACCCATAGCAATGCCCAGCTGCTTGGCCTCGGCCGAGCGACTCACGACATTGCCGTCGTTGTTGGATAAGACCACGACGGGGCGGCCGTCGAGCCGGGGCTGAAAAACCCGCTCGCAGGAAACGTAAAAGTTGTTGCCATCCACTAATCCGAACATAGCTCCTCTCCTAGTCGCGGCTACGTAGCAGCGCGGTGAGCTTGCCGGGGATGAGCTCGTGGACGACGTGGGTGACGACGCCCCAGATGCGCAGGTTTTCCGGGTCGGTGATGGGGTAGTCGGGGTAAGCAGGATTTTCGGCCTGCAGCCACCAGTTGTTGCCGCGGCGCACGAGGCGCTTAACAGTGCACTCCCCTTCCACCACGGCTACCACGATATGGTTGTGGTCGGCTTCGAGGTGCTTGTCGACGGCCAGTAGGTCGCCGGCGTGAATTTCAGCGCCCTGCATGCTCTCACCCGACACGCGAATCAGGTAGGTGGCCTCGGGGTGGCGGAACAGGATGCGGTTCAGGTCGAAGAGCTCTTCCAGCTCGTCGGAGGCGGGCGAAGGGAAGCCGGCAGGGACGAGAGAGGCGAATACAGGCAGCCACAATGTGGTGGTCGGCTCACCTACTTCTATTAGTTCGATGGACGTCATAAAGGTGTGGGTAGAGTAGCGGGCACAGCAAGTATACTAAAATAGTTAGCATTTTGTTTGTATACTAGCGCAGAGCTGCCACTAACACAATAGATCAAATGGTATGCAACATGCTCATAAAACACCTATATCATATAGATAAAGCCATTTTGTCAGACACTTCAGTTAATTGAATGCTGGCCAACCTTTCTTCCAAACATCCACTAATTTAAATAGCAAAAACACTATGAGACATTTCCTTCCTGACCAAGCGTCGCTAAATGAGATATTCGGTGCCTACATCACCAAAGGCTTACGGTTCGAGGTGAAGCCAGAGCCTTACTTCGGGGGGTACGCGCTGAAGGTGCTATTTGCCGAGGGAAGTAACGCTTCGCCCCTATTGCCGCTGCCGGCGGCGGAGATGCAAACGCCTGAGGCGGCGCAGCAGTGGCTGGAGCAGCTGCGGGATACCAAGCTGGCAATGATTACTCGCGGGATGCTGGGGTAAGTGGCAAAAAATCAGCAGCCCCGGCCGGTGTGGTCGGGGCTGTAAGTTTGCGGTGGTAAGCTAGATTTTCGCTCCTTCCCATCAGTATTGCAGAAAGAGATAGTGCAGCCCGAAATAGCCCTGCACATCAAGCCGGGAGACGGTAATCTTATCTGGTTTGGCTAGTACCCGGTCAGTAGTGAAGACTTGGCTTTTGCGGTCAACGTAGCCACCAATCAGGCCGCCATCGAGCAGAAACTTATGCCGGTTTCCGAAAGCAAGGCCACCGCCTACCATCAGCCGGGGGCGCACTTTATCGGATATGGATAAGGCAGGGCCGAAGCCGCCATGAATGGCAACAGAAGAAGTAAGCTGACGGCCATAGCGCAACATGGCACTTACCCCAAACTCGGCGCGGCCGGGCCTCTCCTGCACAATCTGGTACTCGGCGGTGGTATCCTGAGGGGAATCGAGAAGGGTGCGGGTGGAATAGGCGTCGTTGCGCAGCCAGCTACCATAGAAGCCGGTGCTGACGCCCCAAAACTGGTCAGTATTAAGTGGAAATAGCAGTTTAGTACTATAGGGCTGCAGCAGAAGTTTATCGTCGCGGGGAATAAGGGATATTTTAAGGTGGCTCTGGTCTTTCGTGAGCTGAATAGGCAACGACAAATAATACTGCTGAGAGCTGTTGATGACATTTACCAGGCCATCGAGCAGGGTGCGGGTATTTTCGGCCGACACACTGCTTTTGGCAGCTTCGATACCTTTATCCAACTCTTGTGCGGCGGTAGAAGCTCTTTCGCTCCTGGCTTTAAGCGAAGCGTTGTTGGCAATGACTTTTTGATATGGGGTACTCAGAGTGGTGAAGTTTGCTGCGGCTTGCTTTGTTTCCGTTGACAGAGTAAGAATACGGTTTCTTGCTGACTGCAGGCGCCGGTTTAAGTCGCGCAAGCTTTCTGCTGTAGGTCTGCCCCCTGCGCCTTCCTGCAGCTTGCTTTCCAGATTATAATTGTCTGCAGTTAGCACAATAGTTTGAAGTGTATCCTTTATCGCCGACAGTTCACTCGCGTGCTCAGAGAGCGTGCTGATGTATGTATTGATGATCTGCCCGGCTTTAGTGGTATCAATTGCATACTGCTTTTTAGGATTACTAGCTTTTGCTTTGCTCCAAGCTGTTTCCTCTAATGAAATCCTGTATTTGTAAAATAGAGCTATGTCTCTCATTTCACTGGCCTTGGTAGTTGATGCTGCTGGCCCAAGAATGCTACCCAAGGCGGACACACTCGCGGCAAGAGTGGTCAACTCGGTAAGGCCAAGACTGCCAAAGCCAGGAGGTGGCAGGGCTTTAGACGAAGAGGTATCGGATACACCTGTGCTGATTTTGTAGAGGCTTGGATTGAAGCAGCGGATACTAATACGATAGAAATCACCGCGCTTTAGCCCTCTAGGGATGCTAGTAAATAGCTTACGTCGGAAATCCAAGTCAACTACGGCAGGGTTCTGATAGCTACCTACAGGCTTTGAAGAATCTGAGACACAAAGCACCTTTATAGCGCAAGAATCACAAATTGACGAAGCAGCAACTTCTAGACTATCGCCAGCTGTGGGAACAGTAATTGATAAGGTGTCGCCTGCTGGCCCTCCTATCGAGTAAGGTCTGATCGGTGTTTTTTTAGGCGTTTGGGCGAAAATCGGAAAACAGTAGAGCAGGGCCATCCACAGGCCGCTGAGTAGGTAGCATGTTCTCATAAATGCGTGATTCTATATCTGGCTAGCTAAATATTAAGTTTTAATAATACATTTACAATACTTTATAAATAATTTATTGTACTCAATTTTATCCTCAAGCAATCTTGCTAGGTGTGTTCTACTAGCAGTAGGGCCTTACACGCTGCTTCCATTCGGCGTAAGCAGTGTGCGAAATCCAGTCGACCATGCCCAGGCGGCGTTGCAACTCAGGGTTGCGGCACAGCGTGCTCCGCTTATTTACCACGGTATCGTTGACGATGTAGTTGAAGACGTTTTGCAGGGAGTGCGACAATGCGAAGGCAGTAGTGCGAAACACGTAGGTCGCCTTACCTTCCTCGGTGCTCTCCCAAAAGATATAGGCTACATGGCGGCATATGAGTGTGAACAGGAAGGAGTCCTGAATGGTACGGCTACCGCTAGTATTCATCACCAACTCGGGCGTGGGAACAATACAGGCTTCTTCGTCCATGGCCTCGCAGAGGTAGCGCATGCTCGTGGAGCGAAAGAAATCGGGCAGATGGGTGCGGCAATACTGTTTGGTATAACTGGAAATTTTCTGGAGCACGGACTTGGCATCGTCCAGGCCGGCGGATTCTATGGCCTGCACAGTGATATTACATGTCGGTGTGCGTAGGTTTAACGCGTATCTGACGTCCCACACCGTGCATTACCAAGTCAATGACCCTTCCCTAGAGTCGCAATGGCGCGCCCTTATCCTTTTCGGGAAAAACTCAGCCACGTACAAGTTTGCCTTTGCCAAGTCTCTGCTGGAGCTGGCCGAACGCGAAACCACCACCATCACCCTGACGGATCTGGCCGAACCCTTCTCGCGCCATCTTGTCGAGCACCTGCGCCTGCATGACAAGCAGGGCAGCGCCGGGTCGAGCAAGTTCCTTACGGCCTGCCGGCAGTACCTGGCGGGCACGCTGCCCCTAGAGCGCCTTCTGCAGCAAACCGAGCAACTGGGCTTCGTGAACGTACTGGATGCATTTCAGGTGGTGCACAACGGCCTGATTCCGCAGCCCTTCTATGAGCAGCACCGCGTCAATGGCAAGCCGCAGCTCACGCTCACGGACCACTTCCTGCGGCTTAAGGAGTCGTTTCACTTCCAGAACCTGCCGCAGGAGGCGGAAGCCCGCTGGCGGCTGGTGGAGACGGCCTGGAACCTGCAAGTAAGCCCTAACGTGCTGGAGGTGGAATACGACGAAGTGCAGAGCATGTTCTTCATTGAGCGCAACCTGATGCGCCGGGTCAACATTACGTCCGTGCGCGACGCCCTCAACGGCTACCAGAAGGGCAAATGCTTCTACAGCTTCCAGGATATCAGCATTGTTTCCGGCTCCGAGCAACTGTGCGCAGTGGATCACTTCCTGCCCCACCTCAACAAGCGGGCCCACCTGCCCGCCAACATCAATGGGGTCTGGAACCTGGTGCTGGCGGATCGGGCTACGAACGGGGCCAAGGGGGCCCGGGTGCCGGCCCTGCGCTTTCTGCAGCGGCTGCATCAGCGCAATGAGTTTTTCATTGAGAGCAAGCACCCGCTGGCCGAGACCATCATCAACCAGACGGGGGCCACCAGCGAACGGCGCCGGCAGTTCCTGCTCAAGCACTATCAGCTGGCGCTGGATTATTCGATTCACCAATGGCAGCCTGAGGTGGAGCTGCCGGGCAGTTTTTAGGGTATGAGCGTATTTCTAGAGGTACCTGCTGAACGCATTCTGTACCGGGACGCGCTGTTCTTCATCATCCGGGACGGATATCCGGTTTCGCCGGGCCACACGCTCATCATTTCCAACGAGGTGCGGCCGGATTACTTCGCCCTGACGCGGGAAGAGCAACTCCACCTGCCGCTGGTGCTTGCGCAGGCAAAGCTTCTCATTGAGCAGCACTACCGACCGGATGGCTACAACATCGGGATGAACTGCGGAGCGGCAGCAGGTCAAACTGTGCCGCACTTTCACTGTCACCTTATTCCGCGCTTCGAGGGTGATATGGACAACCCGCGGGGAGGCGTCCGGCACTGTATTGCTGGCAAGGGATACTACTGACAGCTGGCATCTAGTACCGGTCGGCAACGTGGCGGCAGCCATTACATCAGTGGCAGTGAAGCGGATGGATACATGCACAGCACTAGGACAATTATGGTAGCGCGCTCCTACTATCTTGCAGCGTATTACCCCACCCTATTTAATTATCATGCAGGAATCAGACGTTGAGGAAGTATGCCAGCAGCTGCTGGAAGATATTCAGGATAAGAAGAACAAACTCGTAGTCAGGAAATACGCCGGCTTTCTGGCGAATTTCAACATGGAGAACCGGCGCAATAGTGCGCGCATCAGCCTCATCGACACGTTCCTGCAGCAGCAGGGTGTTACCGTGTGGTGCGGCCGGGAGCAGCGGGAATCCATTGCGGACTTCGACCGGGAGGACTGGATTACGTTCCGCCTCAGCAGGGCAGACCGGGTGGCGGATCCGGCCAGCAGCCGGGGGCAGACCCGCCCGGATGCAGACAGTGGCCGGGAGCAGATTAGCTACGAGCACGCCGGCACGATCATGGTAGCCCGGCAGGACAGTGGCATCAAGCTCTATTCGCATCAGGACGATGCTATCCAGCACCTCAACGACAAAATCACTAAGACCGGTCAGTACCCATTTGCGGGGCTGCTGGTGCTACCGACCGGGGGCGGCAAAACACTGACGGCAGCGTACTGGCTATGCGTGAACCTGCTGAACCAGCACAAGAAAATCCTGTGGATTGCGCACCGGCATGAGCTGCTGGACCAGGCCAAACTCACTTTTCATGAGCGGCTGGCCTACCAGGATATTCTGCATAATCGGCAGTCATTTAATTACCGCATCATTTCCGGCATCCATGACAAGCCGGTCCGGATTAAGGCCTCCGATGATCTGATTATTGCCAGCAAGGACAGTTTGAACGCCGGCTTCGACTACCTGCTGAAAAAATGGCTGTCCAAACAGGAGGAAGTTTTCCTGGTGATTGACGAGGCCCACCACGCCACGGCCAGAACCTACCGCAAGCTGATCGATGACATTCGCAGCAGCGTCCCGCGGTTCCGGATGCTGGGGCTGACAGCAACGCCCTTCCGGACGGCCGAGGAGGAAAAAGGTTTGCTTGCGAAGGTTTTCCCGGACAATATTGTCCACAAGGAGGATCTGCGCACGCTCATTCACCGCGGCATTCTCTCGGACCCGGTTTTTGAGAGCGTCGACACCGATTTCGACATGACCAGCCTGTTCAACGAGCAGGAGCTGGACCGGCTGGCACATTTCGACATCAGCAGCATCGGGGAGCAGACGGCCAAAACCATTGCTCAGAATGACCAGCGCAACTGGTGTATCGTGAACCAGTACTGTAAGCACCAGACCAGGTACCGGCAGACGCTGGTGTTTGCGCTGAATCAGGATAATGCCATTGCCTTGAAGAAGCTGTTCCAACAGCAGGGGGTGCGCTGTGAGTACGTGCTCTCCTCCATCCGTGACGAAGCCACGGGCACCACCATTTCCAGCAAGGGCAACAAGGACATCATCCGGCGCTTCCGGGCTGGGGAGTTGGACGTGCTCATCAACGTGAACATCCTGACGGAGGGCACGGACCTGCCCAATGTGCAGTCGGTGTTTCTGGCCCGGCCCACCGTATCGGCCACGCTGATGACGCAGATGATCGGGCGGGGTCTGCGGGGCGAGAAGGCCGGCGGCACGAAGCAGGCCTACATTGTCAGCTTCGTGGACAACTGGCAGGACAAGGTGCAGTGGGTGAATCCGGAGCGGCTGCTGATTGAGGAAAACACGGATTTCAGCGATAAGCAGAAGAGCAGCCAGCAGCAGTTGGTACGGCTGATTGCCATCAGCAAGATTGAGGAGTTTGCCATGCTGGTGAATGCCAGCATGGACAGGGCCGCGCGGGAGAAGCTGGAGCAGCTGACCTTCACCGAGCGGCTGCCGCTGGGCATCTATCATTTCTCCCTACTCACCCAGAGCGGGCAGGAAGCGCTGGAAAAGAACTGCGAAATCCTCGTCTACAGCAATATCGGGCAGCCATACGCTGACCTGATGCAGGCGCTGCCGGACCTGCTGGCGGACCTGCAGGCGCCGGTGGCCGACTATCTGTCGGATGCGCAGCTGGAGCAGATCAGCCAGCTGGTGGAGCAGGAGCTTTTTGAGGGCCACGACCTGTATCCGGGCTACAGCCGCCAAGATGTAAAGGACGTGGTGCAGTTCTACTACCAGAATGGCGAAGCACCCGGCTACATTGCGCTGGAGGACCGCGCCAGATTCGACATCAGCCGCGTAGCTCAGGAGATTATGAGCAGCGGTATGCCCCGCCCGGAGGAAGAGGTTTACAAGAGCCGGCTCTGGGATGAGCAGGAGTCGCAGTGGCGGCTCTTCTTCGGCCGGGACAAGCGCTACTTCCTGAACGAGCTGGACCTGGCCATCCGGCGGCTGGCCAACCCGGACCTTTACCGGCGGCCCACCACGCTGCCGACCGACCAGAAGGAGTTCCGGCGGCTGGAGGAGTTGAGCATGGGTGAAATCCGGGAGCAGAATCAGGCCTACTGGAGAAAACTCAGAGACGAAGTGTTTGAAAAGCACCGGGACGCGGAGGGCTACTACGTCAGCGCGCAGGGCAACTTCCGCAGCAAGAATAAGCTGGCCTTCCAGATAGACCACATCAGGGCCCTCAGCCGGGGCGGGCTTACCACACCGGATAATCTGCAGCTGCTGACCCGCCGGCAGAACGCGCTGAAGGGGTCTTCCTAGTGGCGGCTATAACTACCTCGCGAGCTATCTATCATTGGCGTTTTAAAGCGTTAGCGCATGCCCGTAATCATTGTTGAAAATGACGAATCTGAGTGGGACGATGCCACGGGGGAGAGTTATCACTTCCCCAAAAGGTACCTGCAGTATTTACAGCCGGGTACACCCGTTATCTACTACAAGGGCAAGCAACGAAGTAACCAGTATGCCCACGTTCGACTAGATAAGAACCCCTATTATTTCGGGGTAGCGGAAGTTGGGAAGATTACGCCTGACGGCAATAGTTCGAAAGGTGACCACTACTGTGAAATCCTTTATTACCGAAGCTTTGAACAGGCCGTGCCAGCTAGCAACCCAGTGACGAGGGAAACATTAGAAGTCATTCCGGCCTCTAGAGCGAGCAACTTTTGGCGGGATGGAGTAAGGCCTTGTAGCCAGGAAGTATTCGACCGAATTCTTGAAGCGAGTGGGCTTATTGTGCTACCGCAGCAAGTGGTGCCGGTTGAGACGAACGATGACAGGCAAGGCGTGGCCGATGCCTACGAAACCATTGTTGAAGATGGGACGGGGCGCAAGGTTTATGGCACCCGCTACGAGCGAAATCCCCGGCTACGGGCCCGGGCGCTTCAGGTGCATGGGCCGGTGTGCAAAGGCTGCGGCTTCGACTTTGAAAAGGTATATGGTGCACATGGCCGCGGGTACATCCACGTGCATCATCTAAACCCAATTGCTAGCACTGGCGGCATGTTGGCTGTCAATCCGCAACATGATATGACAGTGCTGTGCGCTAACTGCCATTCGATGATTCACCGGTATCCTAAAAAGATGCTCAGCCTGCCAGAGTTGCAGGCTATTATAGCTCGTCAACACCCTTCTTTAGCTTTTCCGCCCTAATTTGACTTATAGAGCATCTGCTCTGAACAAGTGTCAAATAGGCCCATTTTCTATCCAATCCGTCTTCCATGTACATTGTAATTGATACCAATATTTTTTTCAATGATTGGACGTTACACAAGGATTTGGCGCAAGCATTTCTTGATTACGTTCGCAAAACGAGAACTAAGGTCATGATGCCAAGAGTTGTCATGGATGAAGTCCGTGTCAACTATCGTCAGGAGCTTGAAGAGAGAATCAAGTCATATGAACGCAGTTGTCGTGAGCTGAATGGCATGGAGCTTCAGCGAACAGAGCTTACTGATTTGTCAATAGATATTGATGCGAAGCTTGATGAATATGTCGAATATATTTTAGAAAGGCTTCGCATTGATGAAGGGAATGATATTATCGATTACAGCGCTGGCTTACTGGAAAAAGTAACTGGACGTGCAATCCACAAACGGAGTCCTTTCAATAGTGTTAACCAACGTGAATTCAAGGATGCACTGATATGGGAATCAGTGCTTGAAGTTGCTGCTTTCATTGAGGAAAATCATGAACAACAGCCTGATGACAGGGGACTCACGTTCATATCAAACGATAGAGCATTTAGTATTAGTAAAGACAAGCCCAAGATTCTTCATCCAGAACTAAAGGAAGACCTAATGGACTTTCCTAATGTGGATTTCAATTTTTACAATGACTTTGAAAGCTTCGTAGCTGCTCACCATACTCCAATTGCTGCTATTACGAAAGAGGCTGTTTTAAATCATATCGAAGCATCCGATTTTCTCTCCAAGTTCTTTGATGATGTCATCGTCAATCTAGATGAAGCAGTCGAATTAATTAAGGGATACAATCCCAGCTTAGAATTTCCTCACTTACATGATGAACTGTATAACAAAATAGTATCAAGACAAGATGCCAGTATCGCGAGGCAGCTACTAATGTTTGTTTACCTGTATAAGGAACCGGAAAAGACAATAGTATTCCAACGATTGGAGGTGCTGCAGCTCGCGGAAGTAAGCTACTATGAACCCTATGTTTCAACTGAAATTAGTAAAATTACATTAAAACTAAGTTTTAGGGTGCAAGTCACTATTCCTTATGAAAACCAGGCTTTTGGTGAAGTGTCCATTGACAATGCTGACCTTAATCCCGGACCTGGTATTTATATTCTGAGACCTCCATCTGAGCAGCGTATAGCCAAAAGCATAAGAGTTTTCCCGCGCCGGAAATGAATTAGATAATGAGCTTATACTGTAGGCGCAATCACATGATTTATGTTCATCTTGAACCAAGACGAGCGAGCCACCTGGCCCGCTCGTCTTGGTTTAAGATGCTGGGGTGGCAGTCACAAGCCGTGGGTGAGGGGGAACAGAATGGTGGAGCGGGTGAAGCGCAAGGCCTCGGCGGGCTGTTGGGCGAGGTAGGTGTCGGCGACGTATTCAAAGAGTAGGCCGGAGCCGAGCCGCTGCAGGTGCCGGCGTGGGACTGTGACGGGGTAAAAGTCGTGGCCGTGGAAGTCACGCTGGAAAGTGAACGTGAAGGAGCTGTTAAGGGGACGGTTAGGAGGAAGCGGGCATTGCTTTCGTGCTGCATGGCGGCTTGGATGAGTAAAAGCGTTATTTACCGAAGTGACCAAGCCTACTTCCCATAGCTCGTCCCATGACGTGATGCGGGCGGGGGTGCGGTGCTGAGTTTGGCCTTGCCAGGGAGCAGTTTGGCCTTTAGGTGAGAGAGCGGCGGCTACCTGGACGGTGGCGCGGCCGTAGCGGAAGTTGAGCTTGTCGAGTTGCTGCATGAGGGCCACGGATTGGGGACGGGTGATTTCGGGGCCTTTCTCGAAGAGGTTGAGCTGAGGCTGGCCAGCGGCTTCGAACCCATCGAAGTCGACACCGGCCTTGACGTAGATGGTGCCGGGTTGCCAGATGCGCAGCAGGATGGCGTGGGCGTAGCTTACCAGGTCAAGGGTGTTGCTGGTGGTGGCGGGCAAGGTGATTTGGGCGGAGCTGGTGTGCGGGGGCGGCGTATTGCCGAAGCGGTTTTGACTGAAGGACGTGGGCCACGGAGCCTTGCTGGCGCAGCTTTTCGGCAGCGCGGGAGGGAAAGGCAGCGACGGCAGCTAGCAAGCTGGCGATGATTACGCGGGGGATGTTGGAGTAACAGACTTTTGAACCAGACTTTTTTCCAGGTAATCGATAATATCGTTCCCGAGGCTGTCGTTCAGCACAGCTCCATTACCCAGCACCGGAGCAAAGTAGGCGTGCCCTTCGATGGCGATATCAGGTGCCCAATGGCTGTCAGAATACCGACGACGGATTTCGGCTGGGGCTTTGCCGGCGCGAGGATAGAGCAGCACACCGTGGCCGGCTTTCCACAGATGGCAGTAGGCAAAAATCTGCTGCATGTCATCGGAAGAGGGACGGTGGTTTTTGGGCAGCTTCCACTTGGTATCGAGAATGAACGTGTGGCTTACTTCTGCTGGTTTGGCGCCGGTTGTTAGCGTGAGCACCAGATCGGGACGGATGCTGATACCGGGCCAGAATACCCTGGAGTTTTGGAGCCGGACGTGGCCGCGGCGCTTTGCGGCGGCGCGCTGCAGGTGGCGGGCGACGTAGCGCTCGAAGAGCGTATTCATATCAAAGAGCAGCGCTACGGCTTCCGTACGGCCGCTTCGGAGCGTGGGACTATGGCCGCGCAGCAGCAACAGGGCCAGCTCCAGGGCTTTGTGGTAGCGCTCGGTCTTGCGGTTGAGCTGGGGAGAATCGGCGGGTACAGCTACCGGGGGCAGTTCGGGCCAGTGAAGCAGCAGTGCCCGGGTACGGGCAGCCAAGGCAGGGCTACGGACCTGACCAGTGGCCAGCTGCAGGGCCATTCGAATCAGGGAGTTGAGCGGGTGGGCGTGGTCGTAGGTCTGGTGGCGGGTGAAGAACCGCTCGCCGTGGGTGAGGTTATGGGTGATATGCTGCTGAAAGAGCAGCCGCCCTTTGAGGGCGGAGCGGTTGCCGTCGGTGGTGTGGTACTGCTTGACGAGGCCCTGGCGCAGCAGGCTATCAGCCTCCTCTACCAGCGCAGCTACGAACAGGTCGAGCATGGCGTGGGGCGAGTGCGCCAGGTGGGCCGCGTCGGGTACGGCGACGGAGAGGTCGTGGACGTAGGCCAACATCTGCAGCAGTACCTGGCGCCAGTGATCATCAGCTTCCGGAGAGCTGGTGCGGCGCACATCGTCGGTCTTGGGCAAAATTTCGAGCAGCAGGCCGGTCACCTGGATAACACCGACGAACTGGTTGAACCGCAGGCTGCTGTGCAGGCGGGTAAACCAATTGGCATTTTGCTGCAGCTGCAGCCGGTCGAGGGCATCGAGATGGGAAGGCAGCAGCTCCGGATAGCGAGAGAGCGGCAGGGTTTCGTACTCGTAGGCCGTCAGGCAGAAGGGCCCCGACTGGCTCATGGCTTTTTGGTGTAAATATTCTGGAAGTGTTGGATGCTCCAGTCGGCGGTGCTGATTCCGTAGAGACTCCTCCCCTCCCCATCGGGTTCGTCTTCAAATTCCAGCAAGGGTGAATCGGCGGCCGCAGTTTTTACCACGAAATCGGGCCCCAGGATCTGCCCAATTCGGCCCCAGTTACCATAGAAGTACTCCTGGAGTTGAGGAATGACCTTGTTGCGGAACGCTTGGCGCAGCTGCTCGAGGCTCCCCACGCCCATCAGCCAAGCGTGGCCGAGGCGGTAGTCGCGGCCCAGCAGATACTCCAGGCGCTGGTTGATGACACCGAGCAGGCGCTGCAAATCAACTCCAGTAAATTTGACGGCCTTCAATACCAGCGTTGGGTCCTGCCCTTTCTGGACCGCATCCCATAGTGGCCCCTGCTCCGATTGCGTTGTCAGGGGGCAGCCCAGCAACTCGTAGAGCGGCAACTCGGCGGCGCGGTAGGTTTTATCGGCCCAGGCAAGCTCCTCGAAGCGCCACCACAACCGCGCCACCATTTGAGCCGGACTCAGCAACTCGGGCAGCGGCGGCATCTCGACAAAGGCGAACCGGCGCCGTAGGGCCGTATCCAGGGCTTCCACGCTGCGGTCGGCGGTGTTCATGGTGCCCAATAGGTGCAGGTTGGGCGGGACGGAGAATTGGTTTTTGGAATATGGCAGCTGCACAGATTGCTCGTCGGTCTGGCCGGCGCGCTTATCGTCTTCTAGCAGGGTGATGAGCTCTCCGAAAATGCTGGCCACGTTGCCGCGGTTCACTTCGTCGATGATGAGTACGAAGCGGGCCAGCCCATCGGCAGCTGTTATGGGGGCCAGCGCGACGGCATCGGGGTTTTGCTCGGCCGGGAAGCGCTGCTGTTCGAAGGCTTTAAAGTCCCGGAACAGTGCCCACTGCAGGGAGGCATTGGGGCCGCCGATATCGAGCATTTTCTGGTTCATGGGTACGATGTCCTCGGCGCGCTCGTACTTCTCATACACCAGGGCCGACCACTTCTTGCCGACGCTAAAGGAGTACTGTGAGCCTTCGTGCTTCATGACGATAACATCCCCGCTCTTGATGCCGGTGATTTGCGCCTTGGCACCCGTCATGGTTTTGACCGGGACAGTAGTACCCGCCGGATTGAGCTGCTGCTGCAGGTGCTGGATGTAGGCTGCGTACACCGTGTCAAAATCAGCAACGGGCGCGGCGGCAGTGGCCGCCTGGCCGGGGTACTGCCAAGCGCGTTTGGCGGTCTGACTAAGCTGCTGGAATACGCCGGGCTCGACGCGGTAGGCGAGTTTATCGCCGGTGAGCTTAGGTTTGATGCCCTCGACAAAATCCTCGTAGCTGAAGGACTGGTGGAACGTGACGAACTGCAGCTGCTCCGTTTTCCGGTATTTATCCAGCTCTGCGCGCAGTAGCTTATGCCGGTGCTGGTATGCATCCTGCACATCCGACACCGGCTTGTTTTGCAGCATGGCCAGGGCCCATTCGGCGGTGGAGTAGGTTTTGCCGGTACCGGGGGGGCCGTAGAGAATCTGGTTGAGCGGGTGCACGGAGGTTACGTTGGCTAGGCGCTGTTTGGCAGCTGCTTTAGAATCGTCGCGGATTTTTTCGGCGATTAGGAAGGTCTTCAGAAGTTTCTTTATCAGCATGTTCAGCACCATGCTTGCTCCCACTTTTTCGGAAGTGGAATTTACAGCAGAAAGCGGGATTCCAGCCAGCTTGAGCCACTCTCCGGGAAGATGGGCATGGCTGATGAACTGGCCACCGTTGCTTAGCCAGGCCTGGCGAATCTGGTCACCGGCTTGCTCGACTTCTGCTTTGGTTCGCTCATCGTTGGTGTTGCGACCAAACCAGCGGTTTTTTCCGCCTTCGCCATTACCTGACCGAAAGCCCGGATACAGAAATGCCGCATCTTCCAGAAAATGGCTCAGGGCAACACCGACCAATTCAGCGCCTGGCTGGCGGGTTATGGTGAGGTAGGAAAAGGGCACTTCTATGCCCTTTTTAGTTTTCCAGTTTGAAAGCCTCAAACCGAGCGGTTCATTGGCGGAACCACGATGCCACGTGAACTTTTGAAGGGCTTCCGGGCCCGAACCACCAGGGTGCACAATACGATAGTCCTGGTAATCTATATCCAGGGGCTGGATGGTCAGACTTGTATCACGAATAATGCTGATCAGATTATCCAGATGCGAACTGCTGATCTGAGCCAGCGGAAAATGATTTGAATTCATAGATATAGAAAATATGCCCGGCTTACCATAGGTAAGCCGGGCTACTCCTCTTTGGAGTTACATTATGGTTATGAAACTTATTGGGGGCAGCTACTTATGCGGGGTCTACGTCAGGTAATTCGTCGTTACTGATTACATCAGCCATCCTTTCGGCCTGCTCCAGCACCAGATCAATAGCGTCCTCCTGTTTATCGGGTGGGTAGTGGTAGCGGCGGAGCGTGATACGCACCAGGTTACGCAACCGGGCGCGGACGCTTTCCCGCTTCTGCCAGTCGATGCTGGCGTTGCGTTTAATCTTATCAAGCAGCTCGGCAGCAATTTTGCGTAGCACGTCGGCGCCCAGGGTGCCGGCGCTGCCGTTGTCGTTCAGCGCGTCGTAGAAGGCCATTTCGGCGGTATTCAGGCCCAGGGCCACGCCCCGCTGGTCGGCCTCGCGCAGCTCCTTAGCAAGCACTACCAAATGGTCCACCAAGTCGGCCAGCTGCACGGCACTACGGATAACGCGGTTGCGGTAGTCCTCAATGGTCTTGTCCAGCCGGTCCGTAAACAGCTTTTCCTGCACCAGGTTGGTGCGGGTGCGGGCGTGTATCTGGTCGTGCAGCAGCTTTTGCAACAGTTCCACAGCCAGATGGCGCTGGGGAAGGTCGCGCATTTCGTCCAGGAAGGTATCCGACAGGATGCTGATGTCGGTAGGCTCCGCCTGTACGCCGGCCAGCGTGAACACGCTCTGCACGCCGGTTGGATAGATAGCCCGGTCCAAGAGGAACTTTAGCATAAACCGGTTATGCTCGTGGTCCAGCTTTTCTTCTGGCGTGGAGCTTTCCGTGATAAAGCCGCGAACCGCTTTATAGAAAGCCACCTCGTTGTCCAAGGCCTTGGCTTCGTCAAGCGAGCTGCATAGCCCGTATGCTTTGGTGGCGGCCAATACCCGGTCGAAAAACTCCTTACGCTTCTCTTCCTCCAGTTCCAGCACGTAATTACTAACCTCCCGTAGCCGAGACAGGCTTTCGGTTAGAAACGTGCTCATGTACTCGGCTCCGCGCAACAGGTAGCGCACGTCGCGCACGGCTTCCTGCAGCTGCTTCAGGGCTTGATCTACGTCGATAGTGAGCGTGTCGGTACCCACGGCTTCGGTGCCGGTTTTACCGCCCTCGGCGGTGTAGGTCTTCAGTGCCCGTTTCAGCTCGGTGGCAATGCCGATGTAGTCGACGATAAGCCCACCGGCTTTGTTCTTGAACACCCGGTTCACCCGCGCAATGGCCTGCATGAGGTTGTGGGCCTGCATGGGTTTGTCGATGTACATGGTATGCAGGCTGAGCACGTCGAAGCCTGTCAGCCACATGTCGCGCACGATGACGAGCCGCAGCTCGTCGGCGGGATTCTTAAAGCGCTTCTCAAACTGCTTGCGCACGCCGGGGGCGTACACGTGCTGCTTAATATGCTCTTTATCGGCGGCCGAGCCGGTCATTACCACCTTGATTACGCCCTTCTTGGGGTCTTCGTCGTGCCACTCGGGGCGCAGCTTCACAATGGCGGTGTAGAGGCGGGCGCAGATGTCGCGGCTCATGCCCACAATCATGGCCTTCCCGCCGTTTTGGATGTTGCCAGCGGCTGAGCGCTCCTCAAAGTGCGTCACGATATCCTGGGCTACCAGCGCCAAGCGGGACTCGGCGCCTATTACCTTTTCCAGCTTGGTCCAGCGGGCTTTTTCCTGCTCCCGGCGGACTACATCTTCCTCGCTTTCCAGTACCTCTTCAACCTCCTCGTTGATTTCGGCTATTTCCTGAACGTCGTCTACCAAGTGCAGCTCGGCCAAGCGGCTTTCATAGTAGATGGGCACGGTGGCCCCGTCGCGCACGGCATCCTCAATGTCGTAGACACTCACGTAGGGACCGAATACCTGGCGCGTGTCTGCGTCGTCGGTTTCGAGCGGGGTGCCGGTGAAGCCCACGAAGGTAGCCAGCGGCAGCGCATTGCGCAGGTGGCGGGCAAAGCCAGTTTTATACTCCCCACTCTTCTTGTCGAGGCGGCTGCTCAGGCCGTACTGCGAGCGGTGCGCCTCGTCGGCAATGACCACGATGTTTGTGCGGTCGGAGAGCTGGGGAAATGCCTTTTCACCGGGCAGCGGGCTGAACTTCTGGATGGTAGTGAAAAACACGCCGCCCGAGGGCCGGTCGGCCAGCAGGGCACGTAGATGTTCCCGGTCGTAGGCCTGCACGGGCGCTTCTTTCAACACGCTCTGGGCATTCGCGAACTGCTGGAACAATTGCCCATCCAGGTCGTTGCGGTCAGTTACGACGACCAGCGTGGGGTTGCGCATTTCGGGCTGCTGACGCAGCTTGCCCGCGAAGCAGGCCATCGAAATGCTCTTGCCCGAGCCCTGCGTGTGCCACACGATGCCACCCTTGCGCGAGCCCAGCGCCACGGCCTGGGCGCGGTCGGGCTGGAGCAGGCGACCAGCGTAAGGCTCGGGCTCGTCGTGCATCAGTGTTTCAGTGGTGCCCGGCGTGGCGGCGGCCCGGATGGTGGCCTGCACAGCCGTACGCACAGCGTGGAACTGATGATAGGCGGCTATTTTCTTGATCAGGGTGCCGTCGGCGCCGGGCTCGAACAGCACGAAGTGGCGCAGGTAGTCCAGGAACAAGGCCCGGTCGAAGAAGCCGCGCACCACGGTTTCAAGCTCATATTCCAGCTGGGGCTGGTCCCGCTCGTTGCGGATGGTACGCCAAGGCATAAACCGCTCCTTGTCGGCCGTGAGCGAACCTACGCGGGCATGCCGGCCGTCCGACACCACCAGAGCCACGTTGGGCAGGAACAAGTCGGGCAACTCCTGGCGGTAGGTTTGCAGCTGCTCGTGGGCCTTCCATACGTCGGCCTCGCGGTCGAGAGGGTCTTTCAGCTCCAGCACAGCCACGGGTAGGCCGTTGAGAAAGCACACCAAGTCAGCGGTACGGTGGCGGCGGTTGGGGTGCATCCGAAACTGGCTAATCACCAGCCAGTCGTTGCGCTCTACGTCGTTAAAATCCACCAGCCAGGCCCGGTCGCCGCGCAGGCCGCCATCGGGGGCGGGTACATCTACGGGCACGCCGTCGGTGAGCCAGCCATGCAGCAGGCGGTTGCTTTCTACTGGCAGCGGGTCCTGGGCGCGCACCACGCGCTCGGCCGCTTCCTGCACCACGGCCTCGGACAGGTTAGGGTTGAGGCGGCGCAGCGCCCGTAGCAGCCGCTCCGGCAGGTGCGCCTGCTTGTAGCTGCTGCGCTCCGGCGTGGGGCCGTTGGGCGACACGTCGGGGCCGTGCGCGATGGGCCAGCCGGTTTCGTGGAACCACTTGAGGGCTTCTTCTTCAAGGGCACTTTCAGAAACCATAATGCTTCATTATATAGCGGTTATCAGCTAATTCAACTATTGAGTCAAGAACTTCAGTGCTTATGCCTCGGCGTAGTATAATTCGTCGCGCACGATTCTGTAGCTCGGTCTTTTTGACTTCCGAATTTGGCCAGTCCAACGGCGGGTCTAATTCAAACAGCCCTGCCAACGACTTAGCAGCCGTTTCTATTTCTATTCTTGGGGAGTCAGAGGCTAATTTTAAAAGGACCTCTTGATAAGCAATAACAGACTCATCAGCAGCTTGTAATTTGGCTAGGTCGTTGTCTGTCTGAGATGGGTTTACAGGTGGATTTTCTACTGGCAACTGAGGTACAACAGTATCTATCACATCATTTACCCCGTCTATCAATTGTTGTGATTTAATTTTTTCGGCTTGCTCAATAGAGTATTCCTGCGTGATAAAATTGCAATAGTTTGACGCTCCGATAATGTCGGGAAACAAGCTACCGTGGTGTACGTTCATTTGGCGTAGGAATTGCAAGCATTCCTGGCGACCAGTATTAGGAATATAGATTTTGATGATAAAATCAGCGGGGGTCTTCGTTGTTCTATCTTCTACATTAAAGCTCTCAACATCAATATCCAATTCTGTGTTGCTACCTAATGACTCCAGTAGACATGCTTCGGTGGTGTTTTCAAAGGGTGCTACTGTAAAAAGACCTGCTTGAGCTACAAGCCTGCCGTATGCATCACGCTTTGGCTGGACAATATCAATCTTGTGAGGAGTGTCACTTTCAAGATACTCCTCACTAAGCAAGTAGTTTTTATTTAGCGCATAAATCACCCGCGCATGATTCGCTTCGTCCTTAGTTTCATAACGAACATCAGGACTTTCAAAGGCAAAAAACAACGCCACATAGGGAGACAAAGTCCAGTCAATTAGCGGCGTTGCTAATCCGTGGTGCTGTCCCACTGACCACAATTCATTTATAAACTCTTCGTCTACCAAGTCGTAATCGTTCAGACGTGCTCTGACAGCCTGTCTGAATAGCTCGATTTGCTTATTGTAGTTTGCCTCACGAACGATGCCATTATCATACCTGGCAAGTGACGGGGCCAATGCCCAATCATATCTGCGTTGCCCTCTAAAAATAAAGTCCGCCTGATGTTCTTTAAAAAAAGGCTGCCTTAATAGACCAGGCAATTCTTCCCAACTTTCGATTCTAGTAACAGGAATTCGAGAGTTTACGTCTGTGCCTAATATAGCAAAATCCGGAAAAAGTGGCACGTCATCTAGCGGGCCTTTTGTTTTAGCTGGTCCTTCGAATATAGGTTTCATGTGACTTTAAGAATAGATCAGACTAACAATTCTCCTGACAGGAGTTTTGGTAAGAGCTCATCGCGCAGTGTGGCGAGGTAGCGAGATTCCCGGCGTCTATTTTCACTTTGTGAATAAAGTTCGCTCGCTTGCTTATGGTACGCTTGTAGAATAGCGGAGTCAATTGGCCAAGCAAACTCCCGTTTGCCAATAATGCTTGGGTTTACGGTTGGGTAAGCAGCTCCATCAGCAACGTGCCCGAGATGCTCTAGCATCTTCTTGGATGTTACCGCTGAATAGATAAAGCTCCAAGGAGCTTTTGTTGGAGAAACGACCGCAAATCCGGTTGAAACAATCATTTCGGGTGTTGGCTCAAGGCAAAGGAAATATGCTCCCCGGTCTGGTCGAACAGTAGAAATAACAGTATCACCGTGCCGTACTCGACGCTTGGCTCTGCTTGGTTCCTGGCCCGGCTCATAGCGCGTAATGCTGCCAATTTCTCCACGATTGACTTCGGCAATTTCCACATAGTCGATATGTGCCAATGTGTCGCGCTTTGAAAGTGTCCAGTCATTAATGGCGGCCAACGAATCGACTGTTTCCCAAGACCACCCCACCGGCGCCTCCCCTAGTGCCGACGCCTCCAGCTCCGCCGGAAACAGCGCCAGCAGCTCCGGCGTGAGGCCGAAGCGTCGGCAGATGCTGTCCGTTGGCTCGCCGCTGGCTTTAGCCCGCACCGGGTCAAAATCCACGAACCACGACTGAAACAGCGCCCGCGCCATCTGCTCCAGCGTGGCGTTCAGTTGGCGGTTTAGCTCGATTTTGTCGTCCAGCGTGCCGAGGATGTGGGCAATACGGCGTTGCTCTTCTAAGTCTTCTGGATAGTCAATTTCGACCTTTAGAAGCTCCGACTGTCTAATGCCTAAAGCAGTAGTGCCCGTGGCACGAATCTGTAGGCGATTCTGGACTATGGGAGACGTTAAAGCATAGTATAGATATCGGCTGTCTATAACGTCCTTCTTGGCTCTCAGTCCAAAAACACGCTGACCTAGGACGAATTTGAACTCCTGTTCTGGTAGTAAATAAACCTCACCTAATGGCGCTTCTGAAGTGAGCAAAATGTCTCCTGGCTCAAGCTCAGTTGGCATCCATCGGCGGTATAATTTGTTGTCAGTATACCTTAAATCGTTTCGCCCTATTATTTCTCCAGTCTTAACGTGCTTAGCAGAAAGCACGGGGACGCCGGCCAGAGAAAATTCACCCCCAAGCTTTGTTGGCGTTTTACCTCTGTGGTCAATAATTAATTCCAGTAGGTTTTCTATAGGCTCACGCATAGTATTTAGATGTTATATCCAAGTTGACGCAGGTTGGCGCGTATATCGACATTCAATGCATCACCTTTATCCATTAGGAAGTCTAATTTTTCAACCAGTTGAGGCATGACAACCTCAAACGCTTCGCCCTGGCGCTCCTTGACTTCGGCGCCTACGTAGCGGCCGGGCGTCAGCACGTAGGCGTGGGCAGCAATGTCGGCCGTAGTGGCGCTTTTGCAGAAGCCGGGTATGTCCTCGTAGCCCTCGCCGCGCTGCCAGTTGTGGAAGGTTTCGGCAATTGTTGTGATGTCGTGCGCCTTGAAGTCGCGCAGCACCCGGTCCTTCATGTAGCCGATTTCGCGGGCGTCGATGAAGAGGGTTTCGCCGTGACGGGCGCGGCGGCCGTCACGGGCAGCCTTGCTTTTGCTCATCACCCAGATGCAAGCCGGAATCTGGGTATTGGTGAAGAGCTGGCCGGGCAGGGCCACCATGCACTCCACGTGGTCGTCGTCGACCAGCGCCTTCCGGATGTCGCCCTCGGTGTTGGTGTTTGACGACATGGAGCCGTTGGAGAGCAGCAGGCCCATTGTGCCCGTGGGGGCCAGATGGTAGAGCATGTGCTGCATCCAGGCAAAGTTGGCGTTGGCGTTGGGCGGCACCGCAATGGTCCAGCGGGGGTTATCGCGCACCTGCTCCACGCCCCATTCCTTGAGGTTGAAGGGTGGATTGGCCATCACATAGTCGGCCTTCAGGTCCGGAAACTGGTCGCTGAGCAGCGTATCGCCCAAGCGAATATCGGCCTCGATGTTGCGAATCACGAGGTTCATCTGGGCCAGACGCCAGGTGGTGGGGTTGCTCTCCTGCCCGTACACCGACACCTTGCGCTTGCGCTCCTCCACCAGCCGCTGGTACTCCTTGGAGCTGCGGTCCTTCACCCGTTGCTGCCAGGTGCGGGGCTGGTAGGGCTGCTGGTCGGCGTGCTCCTCAATGAACTTCTCGCTCTGCACGAAGAATCCCCCAGAGCCGCAGCAGGGGTCGTACACGCGGCCCTGATAGGGCTGCAGCAGTTCCACGATGAGTGTTACCACTGATTGGGGCGTGTAGTACTGCCCGCCCTTCTTGCCCTCGGCGCTGGCAAATTCGCCCAGGAAATACTCGTACACGTGTCCCAGGATGTCCCTAGCTTTCAGCTCGCCGTGTTTAAAAGGAATGCCAGCTACTAAGTCGAGCAGGCGGCCCAGTTTGTCGGGGTCGAGCTCCAGGCGGGCGAAGTCCTTGTTCAGTACGCTCTTAAGCCGCTTGTTATCGTCCTCAATGGCCTGCATGGCCCGGTCGAGCAGCACGTCCAAGCCCTTGAACTTTTCGGGCTTCCCTTTCGGATTATCCTTGTCGATACTGCCCGGCTCAATCAGGGGCGGTCCATCTAATATGATTAGCGGCTCGCCGGGCGCCAGCTTGGCGTTGGCCTGCAAAAACTCCCACCGGGCACGGGGCGGCACCCAGAAGATGTTTTTCTCGGTGTAGTTGTCGCGGCGCTCCAGCTCTTCCTTTTCCAGCGCCTCGTCGCCGCCCAGGTAGTAGTCGCTGTTTTCGTCCTGAAACTCGCGCTGCAGTTCGTCGCGGCGGTCTTTGAAGGAATCAGAAATGTACTTGAGAAAAACCAGGCCCAGCACTACGTGCTTGTACACGGCGGCATCGAGGTTGGAGCGAAGCTGGTCGGCCGAGTTCCAGAGGCGGCGGTCTAGGTCGCGGAAGAACTGCTGGTTATCTGCGGGTTGGGACATTGGAGGGGGTAAGAAGGATAATTGCAAGGGGTAGCCAGTAAGTAGAATGGCAAAGACACGAGGGTAAATCTATGCAATGCGCCAGTGTGCAGCACCACTTGAGGCGGCTGTTTGCAGTATTTTTCAGGGTATCGGATATATGTCGCTCCTTCTTCCTCTGGCAGGGAAAGGAGCCCGTCAGTGTATAGCAACGGAAAAAAACGTATAGCTGCTACAGTTATTGCCAGCTATATACGAACCCGTTTTATGTAAACTTTATTAACATCCAATGCTACAGGTGCGGTGTCTTCCAAGAGGCAAACCTCCTTGCCGAGCGCGGCTACGCTTACCTTGAAGTTGCGTGATTCCATCAGCTTCTTAATAGCGTTATCTGTTCGTTCCACTAAATCAAGTATGAAGAGGATCTTGATATAAGCGTCAGTGCCCGGAACAGACTTTTTACCGATGATCAGCTTCCTAATGTCATTTATTATAGAATCACTTTGATTTTGTCCAAACTTCATCCCGTTGCTGACGGGCACAATTGATTTAACCTCCGCCACTATGGCTGGCGTGTTAATATGGATATCGAAACCATTAGAGTTTGGCTTTGCCCCATCAACTGTGTCCATTACCTCTTGTATAGCTGTCTCATTAAGTTGAAAGTGCGTGCCTAGCCATTGGGCGGCTGCAATAGTTGCTTTGAAAGTCAAGACATTATTTATATCAGCAACTGCGCTCTTAAGCTCAAGTAGATCATCTTGCGTGAGGGCTGCATAAAAGTCCTTGTCTACCCCTGTCAACTTAGTCAGGTGATAATTTAGCTTCCTTCGCAACTCAGTTAGACGGCCATTATAGTTTTTCATATTTCACACTTTACCAGAGCCCGATACAATAGAATCTATCCATAAACAGATTAGGCTTGAAGTTAGGGCTTTGCGAGAAGATGCTATCTAAGTGTTTGGGCTCTTGAGGCAAATAATGGATAAATTCTATATTTCTTTTACTGGCTGGGAGCTGGTGAAAGGCAGTATAATCACGCGGTGAAATCTACCGCAGCTGGCATGATGGCAACAGATGGTATTCACGCGCCGAGGTGCTTCGGGTTATCAATTCCCAGCTTGTCGGCGAAGCGGTGGGTGGCCTGTTGGTGGCGGCGGGTTATGTACTGCTGGACGGCTTCGGAGGGCTGCCAGTCGGGCCGGGGGTGGCGGTGGATGGCCTGCTGCACCTCGTGGCGCTGCTGCTCGGCCTGCTCGTCGGTTAGCAAGCCACGGCGGTGCTTCTGCTTGATTAGCGTGAGCTTGTCGCGCAGGTGCTGGGCGTTAGGGTGGCTGTCGGGAATCATCAGGGCCACGTTCTGCACCAGCGCGGGGGCGGCCTGCTGCAGGTGGTGGAGGGTGACGGCCTCTTGGCTGATGGCCTGGGCTTTCTGGTCGAGGTGGTGGTTTTCGAGGTGGCGGGCCTTCTGGTCGAAGTATTTGTTGAGCAGGCCGTAGATGGTAGCCGGGTCGAGGGCGTTGTAGAACCGGGTGCCGCTGGTACGGGCTTGCTTGAAGGCCAGAATAATATCCTTTACGCTGTCGTGGGTGTAGGTCTGGGCCAGGGTGTCGGCCATTTCCAGAATGTCAGCGGCATCGGGCTTGTCGGCTACCCGCACGCTGTCGACGAAGGCGCGCAGGATGATGACCAGCAGCCGGACTACGACGTCCTCGCCCAACTGCTTCTTCAGCTGGAACAGCTTGGCGGCGGCGGCGGCCCGGGCCGGCGTGAGGCCCACCGACACCTCGGCCAGCATCAGGCGCGCGTCGGGGTTGGAGGTTCTGGCCAGCTCACCTATCCCACTTGGAGACGTAGCCAGTGCCAGCAGCGACACTTCCGGCCGGTTGCTGGTAGAGGGAGCCGTCAGGGCGGCGCTGGACGTTTGGAGCGAGTTTGAGGCGGTTATCGGCGGCGTCATTGAGCATGAAGCGTTTGGCGGTGGCAACCCAATCTTTGCGGCGGGGTTCTTCGCCGGTTTTCCGGTCGCGCCAGGTGGCAACGAGCTGGTGGTAGTGGCGCAGGTCAGCCAGCTCGTAATCGGTGCCCTGGAAAGCCTGGACGAAGGCCGACACGTCGGCAAGGGGGCTCTGGCTGAAAGGCAGATCGGGTAGCGTGGTGCGGCCCCGGCCAGCAGCGGCGCGGGGAGCGGGGGCCGGTGGGTACTGCCCTACCGCCTCCAAATGTCTGCTGCGCACTTCCTTTGGCGCGCCCGGCTTGATGCGCGGCGGCATTTTGGGTGCCAAGCCAGCACCATCAGGCGGAGCAGTGTTGTCGAGCAGCTCCGCGCCTGAAAGCCATTCGCCTTCGAGCACCTCTATTTTTTTTTGGTGCAGAGCGACGTCGCCGTTTACTACTACAAGGTTTACATCTACTGTTTTAGCATATAAGGTGTCTTGGGGCTCTTTTGCCCCCGATGAAGGCGTCATATAAGGCACATCTGCTCTAAGTGCTTTGGCCACTTCTGCCCTCGATAAAGTGGTATCAGGTGGGGCAGAACTGCCCCCGGTGCCGGCTTTCATTAGGGGCACATCTGCCCCCGATAGGTTGAGTAGAACGCACCGGCTTTCCTGGTAGCGAGACTGGCTGGGTTGGTAGGTGAGCAGCCCCCAAGCGTCAAGGTCGTAGAGCGTGGCGCGGTAGGTGCGGCGGTTGCCGATGCGAGCGGCTAGCATTAGCTGCTCGTGGTTGAGGTCGAGGCGGGCGGGAAAGCGGGCGGCGTTCCATTCAAAAAACAAGGCCCAGTAGAGGCTGACGTGCTGGGGCCGGGCCCCGGGGCAGGTGCGCAGGTGCTCGTGAGCGGCGCGGGTGTGAGCCACATAGTTCATGCATGGGATACAGTCAGGGGAATAAAGGGCTCGTCGATGGCCGTAAAGCCGGATACCGACTCGAAGAAATCGAGCTGACGGCCGGCGGTGCGGTGCTTACCACGCAGGGCGGCTTCCACTTCAGACAGGGCATCTAACACCGCCGATTCTAGCAGGCCGGCGTAGCCATACTCGGAGCCAGTTTCAGCGTCGTAGGCCACGTAGGGGCTGATGAGGTTGAGGACCCGGTTGCCGGACAGATGGCGCTGGCCAATGAGCGTGACCCCTCCCCCGTTGCGGCCGATGCTCAGGCCGGTGACGCGGAAGTTTTCGAAGTGCGCAGGCAGTTCTTGGGCCTCGTCATCGGGCCAGTAGTCGGGGGTTTCAGTTAGTTGCTCACACAGCAGGCACATATGCGGAACAAGGCGTTCAAAGCGGTGCTGCAGGTCGGGGTGAATCAGCTCTGGACTGGTGAGCGTGAAGCTGCGGGGCGGCGCGTCCTGGTCGCGCTGCTCGGTGAATTCGGCCAGTAGCTGGCAGTCTTTTATGCGGGCCTTCTGAATGCGGATGATGGACATAACGGCCGCAGGGCCAACGGTGGTGGCGAGTTGCTGGTGCATACCGGTTGGGAGGCAGGATGATGAGTGTGAAAAACAGTGGTGGAATAGCGTTGCTCTGGAGGGGTTTCTCAAGAGGCTGCGGGTGTTGACGCGGTTCCTCGAGCCGGGCACCTCGTCCGCCGTGGAGCCTTTGCCTGACTCATGCCGCAGCCACCTGCATGGTGTGACGATGGTAGCGGCGCGGGTATGCGTCGAGCACGGAGCTACGAAAGCCCCAGTCCCGTTCATTGAGCCGCACGCCCTGGATGCGGCCGGCACGGCGGGCGCGTAGCAGCGCATCAACAGAGAGGCCGATGTAGGCGGCAGCCTGGGCGGTGGACAGCACCTCATCGGGTTTAGCGGTGGTGGCCAGGAGGCGAGCTGCCTCAGCCTGTTCGAGTTTATCGAGGCGGGCCAGATGCTGCCGCCACTCCGTTTCGGGAATGATGATAACGGCTTGCATAGCTAGGCGTCGGCGAGCTGGCGGGCGCGCTCCTGGAGCTGCGCACGGCGAGTGAATTCTTCCTCGGCTACTTCCAGGAAGGTTTCGGCTACGTCGTGGCGCTGTACCTCACCATTTATCGTCTTGTAGATCAACGATACGCTGGCCTTTACGCCACGCTCCCGCAGTCGCGCCAAAGTGGTTTGCACTACTGACGATTTTTGGCCTAACCGTTCCAGCACCTTCCGCATTGGGGTGGCCTCTTTATCCGATACTTTCATGATGTTTGTAAGATTTATGTATATTGTGGTAGCAAAAGCGCTGACACCTACAGTAAACTTACAAAATCTTTACTGTAGCAGTTACAGTATAAAGTAATAAACAATGAAACACACTGAAAAACAGGCAGAAAAGACGCCAGCAGTAGTTTCCAGAATTCAGGAAGTCATGCAACATTACAGCCTCAATGCCAACAGTCTCGCCAAGCGACTGGGGTACGTGGCTACAAGTAAGCTGTATGGAATTTTACAGGGTTCAGCCCCTTCGTTCGGCACGCTTACAGATATCTTGGAGGAATTTCCGGAGGTATCGTCGGACTGGATGGTGCTGGGCCGAGGGCCAATGCTGCGCGGTGCTACGGATGCCGCGCCGATGCAGCTGCAGAAGACGCGAGGCGGTAAGGTGTCAGTAGTAACCGTAGATGATCGGGGCAACGAAAACACGGTGTTCGTGCCTATTCCCGCCCAGGCGGGCTACACCGTGCAGCACAACGAAGCGGTATATTTCGAGCAGCTGGATAACTACCGCCTGCCTGGATTCGAGCGGGGCGAGTTCCGGGCGTTTGAGGTAGCCGGCGACAGTATGGAGCCCACCATCAATCACCGGGACGTGGTCGTGTGTAGCCGGGTTGAGGAGCTGCGGCTGTTGGAACCTGGAGAGGTGTACGTGGTGGTCACGTCGGAGGCAGTGATGCTGAAGCGGATCAAAGTGCAGCTGCGGGCGGCAGACACGGAGGTTACGCTGTACTCAGATAACCCACACCGGTACCCCTACGTGCTGGAGACGCGCGACATTCAGGAGTTGTGGCGGGTGCGTGGCTACGTGTCGAGCTACATTCCCAGTGCGCCGGACGTGACAGTGGAGCGACTGTGGGAAGTCATCGAGCACCTGGGCTTTGACCGGGGCGAAGTGCGGCGCCATCTAGAGGAAAACGCTCCCTCTGACGCCCCCCCTAGAATATAGACAGCTTGTAGAAAGGCTCGTTTTCAACTGATAAACAGATAGTTACCGAGCATTCCGTAGTGCGGTAAAGAGCCCCGACAGGAGGCTCATGATCCTGAAACCGCCTTGTAAATCATTGATTTGCAAGGCGGTTTTTTTCATTTTCCTAGTGCTGCGTGTAGATGAATCCTTGCACGCTGCCTAACGCTCGATTGCGCCTGCGTATATTTAACCTATGAAACGACTCCCTATCTTCAGTTATCCGGTTGCAGCACTGCTTTGCTGCATTATATCGGCGTGCAACGAGAGTGACGCCAAGAAGCAGGACGATCCGAAGCCGACAGCTACCCAGCATACGGTGCAGGTGCGTTATAGCGGCGCCAATATCGAGGGTCTCGGGGCACGTATTTCGGGAGCCGCCATCAGTACTGACGGCCAAACGGTAGTGAACAACTTCGACACGCTGCTTCCGGAAGCAAACGTTTCGGACGTACTGAGCATAGGCCAGGTGCTAACCGTGTATGAGTTCAGCACAACCATCAGTTTTGAGAACCTGCGGACGGCCCGTGCCCCGCTAAATAGCTATCTGGAAGCGGATATTCTGGTAGATGGCCTCGTGAAACGTTCTATACGCATTGACCACGCCACTGCCCCAGGTACAACGTTTGTCACGGCTAAGGCTACAATTAAGCCTGACAGCTGGTAGGCTCTACTGGTCTTTATAAAGCAAACAGGAACAGTCTCTCCAAAACGGGGAGACTTTTTTTATGCACTACCTCATAAATGAAACCGCAGATGAATTACAATCCAGTTTCAAATCTGTAGCCGGAAATAATTAGGATAAATAGCCATTCGCTCAGCAGCAAGTATTTTTGATAGCTCTAATTCCACACAGGCAGCTTTGAATGCAGACTTGCCAGATAATACATCTGCATCAATTTCGGAGACTGTATCCTGATAATACCTAAAACAATTGGATGCTGGCAGCGTACTGAAAAAATATTTGGTAGGTTTGCGCGGTTTGCAATTAAGCCTACTGCTCTTTTTCACTCGTCACAACACCCGATAAACATGGCCCTGGACCTCAGCCAACTCGAAGAAGTACTCAAAAACGCTAAGAACAGCGACATCGTAAAAAAAGAGTTGCGCAAAGCATTGCGCACTGTTTCTACTGCCATTCGCAACCTTAACCAGGCAGTTGAGGAAATGGACACCATTCTTGCTGACGACTACCAGCCAGCTGTGAAAGAGCGTAAGCCCCGCACAGTAACGCCGGGTGGCGCCAAGCGCGGCCGTAAGCCCAAGAACGCTACTCCTGCCGCGTAGCTTTACGCACTCCAACCGATATAAAAAACGCCCTGCCATGATCTAAAGGCAGGGCGTTTTTTATATCGGTTACACTGGCGTTTCCGGCAACGGCATCCAATGCGTTACGCCCTTAATGTAGCGGTCTACACCTTGATGATCCGGCTTAACAAACATGTGCTTGGCCCCTGCATTATCTGGCTTATAAGTCGCGACGGTAATATCCTGCCAGGAGAAAGGAGCATACACCAACACTCGCTGGTTAGCCTCTGGCAGTCGTTCAGTTCGCAAAATCCATGTAGGAGAATCGGTAGCCATGTAGTTGAAGGTGTGGCAATTTAACTTTTGCTTTGAGTAGCAGGTGTAATTACCAAAAAAAGTGGGCAGCCCGCAAATTGCCGGCTGCCCACTTACATGCTACCCACGCTAAGGGTAGCCAACACATCAGCTCCGAATTACACGCAACTGCTTTTTTAAGCCTTCAATCCGGCTTTGTGCTTCGTCGATGCGGCCTTGGTATTCTTCACGAAGCTGCGCCGCATTCTTAGAGCGCGCAAAGAATTCCAGGTTTGTCTTCAGCGTCGAAATATCATTCTCCAGCTCGTTAATTTCCCGACGCAGTGCCTGCTCCTTTTTATAGAGTTGCTGCTGCGAGTCCGGGCTGGACTTGAGCCGTTCCACCTGCAGGTTGAAAAGCAGGTCTGACCGCTCCTCATAAGCCAGGCCGGGTACCATGTCGAGGTATTTGCCCATCAGGGTCTGGAACCGCTCATCGGCACGCTCGGTCGCGCCGAAGGCCTGCCAATCCTGCACGTGCTGCCGGAAGCCTTCCACCGTCCCGGGCTCATCGGCGGAAAGCGTGGCAATGCGGCCCGCCAGCTCATCCAGGAAAGTGGTTTGCTCCTGACTGAGTTGCTGAGCTTTTTCCTGGCGCTGTTTGTGCTCCTGGTTTTTACGGTCAAAGAATGAGTCACACGCTGTACGGAACCGGTTCCATACTTTGTCAGATTGCTTTTCCGGTACGCGGCCGATGGTTTTCCAGTCTTTCTGAAGCCGGATAACTACCTCGCGGCCCTGCTCCCAGTCGGGGTTGGCCAGTGCCGCCTCGGCCTGCTCTATCAGGTCCAGCTTACGCTTCAGATTGGTGTTTTTTTCTTCATCAAGCGCCTTGAAGAACTGGTTTTTGCGCTGAAAGAACCCTTTATACGCGCCCCAGAACTGCTTATTCATGGCTTCTGCCTTGTCGCGGGGAACAAGACCGGCGGCATCCCACTCCTCCTTCAGCTTCTGCAGCTCATCGGTTTTGGCCCGCCACTCGTTCACGCGCTCCGTCTGGAAGTCGCCGAACGGCTTCAGCTGCTCCAGCAGCGCTGCTTTACGGGTCAGGTTGGCATTTTCCTGCGCCGAACGGGAGTCCAGGAATTCCTTTTTGCGGTTGTGCACCTGCTCCGAGGCCTGCAGGAAGCGCTGCCACAGGGGCTCGCGCTGCTCATTTGGCACCGGGCCGATATGTTTCCACTCTTCGTGCAGCTGCCGCAGATCCGTCAGGGCCTTGTTGATGCTTGACTGCCCGGCCAGCGCCTCGGCCCGCACAATAAGGGCTTCCTTCGCCTCCAGATTCCGGCGGCGGTCCAGCTCCTTCATCTCAAAGAACAGGCCGCGGTTGTTATAAAAGATGTCGAGCAGCGCATGATAGGAGTTCCAGAGTTCCTGGGCAGCCTGCTGCGGCACGGGGCCGGTAGCCTTCCAATCGTTCTGCAGCGCCTTGATGCGGGCCGAGCTGTCCTTGGTTTCGGCCGACTCTACCAGCAGCCGTAGCTGCGACAGCAGATGCTCCTTGTGCACCAGATTGCGGGCCCGCTGCTCATCTTCTGCCTTGGCGTCGCGCACGCGGCTTTCCCGGAACTCCTGCATGGCTTTGCTGAGTTCCTGGTGGCTTTCCGGACCGTTATAGGCAAAATCGTCGCCCTCGTTGCCGGCTTCCGTGAAACGCTGGCGAGCAGCAGTCCGGTCCGCCTGAACTGCGGTATCATACTGGCGGTACAAATCCGTAATCTGCTTGCGATTCTGACGCGCATCGGGGCGGCGCAGTAAGGCGAGCAGGTACGAACTCTGTGCCGCCAGATCCAGCGAAGCAAAATCCGGCGCGGCCGTTTCGGGCACAAATTCCTCCTCGTCCTCCAGAGCATGATGCTGCGCTTCGGCAGGCATGTTGTCGGGCGTGGCCGGGGTTTCGGAAGACGTCGGTAGTGTAGCGACTCCCTCTGGCGCGGCTTCGATTTCAGCTGCGGCATGAATGTCTGCTACTGGCAGGTCGGCATCAGGGGTAGCGGCTGGCTCCGGCTCGCTGGGGCCGGTCAGGGCTTCCGGCTCGGGCGCTACGGTAGCGTCCACTGGCTGCGCCGTGGGCGCACCAGCCAGCGCTTCCGGCTCGGGCGTAAGCGGAGTGGCCGCGTGGGCCGAAGCATCCAGCGCCTCCTGAACATGTGCGCTGACTACCCCCGGATTGTCGTTGCCATAATGCGCTTCGGCGCGGGCCTGCGGCTCGGACACGTTCGGATCATGGCTGGGAGGAGCCACTTGCTGCGTCGCGGAAGCAGAAGCCGCCGGCTGAAGTACCGGTGTCTCGGCCGTACCGGCGTCGGCAGGCTGGCCGGGCTGCGGGTGTGTTTCCGTGGCCGGGCGCTCCAGGATGTCATCATCGGCCTGCACGGCCGGAGCAGGCGCAGAAACCGGCGCGGATGGAGCCGGGTCCACGCCCTGCTTCGACCGGATTTCGGCGAGCCGGCGCTCCAGAATGCTCATCGGCGACTCCTGATTGGCATCGGAGCTTGCGGGGACGGGATTATCGTTTTCGGGTAGCATAAGTTCAGATGGTATGGCCTGGCCGGTGCCAGAGTAGCGCGGCAACAGGCGACGGAGGAAGAAAACAGGTTAGTTCAGACGCGGGTCCAGCGGGTAATTGGACAGGGCGCGGTACCGGCCACCCTTCTCGCGCAGAATAGCCTGCCAGAAGGCATCATTGTCCAAAGTAAAGACTTTCCCGGCAGCATTCGGATGCACAATCCAAACATTTTCCCCTACCTCAGTAGCCAACTGACCGGCAGTCCAGCCCGAATAACCCGCATAAAAGCGTACCGATTCGGGTGCCAGCTCGCCGCTGAGCAGCAACCCCAGCAGTACCGGAAAGTCGCCGCCCCAGTACACGCCCTGGCCCAGCGCAATGGCTTCGGGAACGTCAGGGCGCTGGTGCAGATAATGCAGCGTATCGGGCTGCACGGGGCCGCCCAGCAGCAGCGGCTGCTGGGCCGGGGGGGTGTCATCGCCGCCCGGAAGCTGCAGCACGTCGCCCAGGCGCAGGCTGGAAGGCCGGTTCAGGACCAGCCCGAATGTGCCGTCCTCCTCATCGTGGCGGCAGATCAGCACCACAGTCCGTTCGAAATTAGGGTCGCCGAGAAAAGGCTGAGAAATCAGGAGGCTGCTGGAGCGAAGCTGGGGCATGGCAATAGAGCAGTTGCAGTGAAGTAGAAAACCCGGCACTGGCAAAGAGACACCGGAAGTGCCACGCGGTTGGCAGGCACCCGCCGGCGGCACGCACAAAGCACGCCACCAGCAACGAACCGGCAGGTACCTGGTTGGTTTACGTCAGAGCAGGTAGCCCAGGTTCCCGCATGCCGGCATTATGCTACCTTGCAGCGCTATTCACCCCCAACCAACCGCCGCAAGGAAGTATCCGAGCCAAGTTGCTCTGGCAACAGCTCCCGGTAGCAAGGTGGCCCCTGCGTTGGTTACTAATTACTAGCCCCCGATGATAGACCCGCATCTGGCTGACCTGCGCAAGACCTACGCGCAACGCACCCTTTCTGAAACCGACGTGCTGCCGGCCGCGGTACCGCAGTTCCGGCTCTGGCTCGACGAAGCCCTGCAGGCCCAGCTGGACGAGCCTACGGCCATGACGCTGGCCACGGCCAGTGAAACGGGACAGCCCTCGGCGCGGGTAGTGCTGCTAAAAGGTCTGCCCGATGAGGCCGGCTTTTTGTTCTATACCAACTACGAGTCGCGCAAGGGCCACGAGCTGGCGGCCCGGCCACTGGCGGCCCTCACCTTCTTCTGGCCCGGTCTCGAGCGGCAGGTACGGGTAGAAGGCCGCGTGGAAAAAGCCCCGGCCACTCTGTCTGATGAGTATTTTCAGAGCCGCCCCCGGGCCAGCCAGATTGGGGCCTGGGCTTCGCCGCAGAGCCAGAAGATAGCAAGCCGCCACGAGCTGGAGCAGCAGGAAACAGCCATGCTCGACCGGTTTGGCGACCAGGACCCGTTGCCTCGGCCAGAACATTGGGGCGGCTACATTCTGCGGCCGCACCGTGTGGAGTTCTGGCAGGGCCGCCCTAGCCGCCTCCACGACCGGATAGTGTACGAGCTGGAAGGCGAAACATGGTGCCTGAGCCGACTGGCCCCCTAAGGAGAGAAAGTAACTGGAGACCGAAGCGTTTCATATCGTTGTTACTCTTCTACTTGATTCTGTATCCCTTCATTATCTCATCTGAGAAAAGATTTGGCTGAAATTCAACCCTTACGCGGCTGGCGCTACAACCCAACCCTGGGCCAGCACATAGACGAGTATGTATCTCCCCTGTTTGACGTGGTATCGGCGCGGCAGCGAGAAGCCCTCTACCGTAACCCGCTCAACAGCATTCATCTTTCGGTGCCCCGCGGCGACGACCCGGCGGGAGAAGCCCTGCACCGGCTGCAGCAGTGGCAGCAAAGCGGCGTGCTGCGCCAGGATGAGCTGCCGGGCATCTACGCCTATTACCAGTATTTCCGGCTGCCGGGCAGTACCCGCGAGTATTGCCGCAAAGGCTTTATGTGCCACATCAGGGCCTACGACTGGGCCGATGAGGTGGTGCTGCGCCACGAAAACACGTTGCCGGCCGCCGTCAACGACCGGGCCGAGTTGCTGGCCCGCACCGAATTCCAGACCAGCGCCACGCACGGCCTCTACCGCGACGACGCCTTTGAGCTGGAGCGGTACCTTGATGAGGCTATCCGGACCCCGCTCTACCAGACGGAGGAGGATTACCAGGGAGCCCGCGACGTGCTGGCCGTAATTCAGGACGCTGCCGTTATCCGGCGGTTTCAGCAGGTACTGGCTTCGCGGCAGGTAATTCTGGCCGATGGGCACCACCGCTACGAAGGGTCGTTGGCGTACCGGCAGGCCCGTTTGGCGGCCCAGCCGGAAGCTACCGGGCGTGAAGGCTGGAACTTCCACCTTATGTACCTGACCAACGCCGCCGCCGACGACCTGCGCATTCTTCCCACGCACCGCCTGCTGCTGGAGCTGCCCCCGGGCCTGACCGACGCGGAATTCCTGACCCGGCTGGAGCCGTATTTCACGGTGCTGCCCAAAGAAGACCCCTACGACCTGCCCGAGCTGATAGCGGGCAAGCAATGGGCATTTGGGCTGTACCTGCAGGATGGACAGGCTTATAAAATCCGGCTGCGCCCGGAGGTGCACGAGCAGCTGAGCTGGCACACAACCCCCGAAGTAAAAGCGCTGGACCTGACCGTGCTACACTTTTTCGTGCTGGAAAAAGTACTGGGCATTGTCGGGCCCGATGCGCAGCGGCAGTGGCCGGGCGTAGCTTACGTGCGCAACTTCTTCGAGTGCCTGCAGCGCGTGGACCACGGCGAAGCCCGTGCCGCTTTCATTACCAATGAAGTGACCATGGACGAGGTGGAGCGGGTCTGCCATTCCGGGGCCGTGATGCCGCCCAAATCCACGTTCTTCTATCCGAAAACCATTGGGGGCTTCCTTTTCAGCAGTGTTCGGGCGGAAGAAACCACTCACCCGTTTCTAGCGGAATTTTCGCGCTGAACCAGCCAGCCAGCCTTTCCTATTAACAACCCTATTGCCTGACAAGATGAACCTCGTGCTGGCCTCCAACTCTCCGCGCCGCCGGCAGCTACTCTCCGACCTGGGGCTGCAGTACACGGTGCGGCTGCAGGAAGTCGATGAATCGTATCCGGAGCATTTGCGCCGCGCGGAAGTAGCCGAATACCTGGCGGCGCACAAAGCCGCCGCTTACCGAACCACCCTGGCCCCCGATGAGGTGCTGCTGACGGCCGATACCATTGTCTGCCTGGGTGAGGAAGTGCTCAACAAGCCCGCCGACGAGGCCGAAGCCATCCGGATGCTGAGCAGGCTGCAGGGCCAGGCCCACGACGTTTTCACCGGCGTATGCCTGCTGACCGGCGACGGGCGGCAGGTGGTTTTTTCTGATCAGACACGAGTTCATTTTCGCCACTTATCCGACTCAGAAATACGCTTCTACGTCCAGCAGTATAAACCTCTGGATAAGGCAGGTGCCTACGGCGCGCAGGACTGGATTGGGATGGTCGCGGTAACCCGGCTGGAAGGCTCTTATTTCAACGTAATGGGCCTGCCAGTACACCGCGTGTGGGAAGAGCTAAGCCTGCTGACCGGCCGGCACCTGTTGCCGTACTAGTCTACCCTTACCGTATTACGTTTCCGCCTTTATGCCTTTCCGAGCACTTCTGGCAGTGAGTCTGGTTTGCCTGCTCCTGGGCAGTCTGTTTCTGCTGCTGATTTTCGGGCTGACTCCCTACCAAAAGGTACAGGCCCTGGGCAATATCACCTACCATGAAGGCAGCTACCATCATCTGCGACTGGCCCTTACTCCGGCGCGCTATACGGTACTGCGGGGTACACTGGCCGGGGTGATGCTGCTGAGCGGCGGCCTGCTACTGGCCTTTCGGCGCTACGGGTTGCTACGGCAGCAATGGCAGCTGCTGCAACTCGAAATCAGGCAGGCAGGCGCGGCTTTGCGCCATCAGCTGCTGGCCCTCAGCCGCACGGAAAAATGGGCAGGAAGCTGCTTATTGCTGGCATTGCTGCTGGTGCGGATCTGGTATCTGGCGGTGTACCCCATCAGCACCGATGAGGCCGCCTCCTTCGACTATTTTATTCACGAAGGTCCGGTGGCTATCAGCAGCTTCTATCCTATTCCCAACAACCACCTGCTATTCAATTTCCTCTGCTGGCCCTTCAGCCTGGTTAGCGCCGACTTACGCCTGGCAATGAGGCTACCAACGCTGCTGGCCGCTACTGCAGGCACTGGTGTGGCCTACCTGCTTCTCACGCGTGCCATCGGTTTCAGGGGTGCCACGCTGGGTGTTGGCCTGTTTGGCTTTTCTCCGCTGGGCCTGTACTATGCGGTAGCAGGCCGCGGCTATTTTCTGCAGCTGGCTCTGCTGCTGGTCGCGTTTTTTGCAGCGTTAGCACTGTGGCGGCAACCGAACGGCCGGCGGCTGGCGTGGGTCGTTTTTATCGGAACCGGCATTCTGGGGCTGTATACCATTCCCACGTTCGTGTACCCGCTGGTGGCGCTGGGCGCTGGGCTGTTGCTGGGTTTCGCCAGCCAGCGACGCTGGCCGGATATAGGCCGGCTGGCACTCGCCGCCGCTACCATTGGCACCACGGCAGTACTGCTGTATTCGCCTGTTATCATAGTTTCGGGTCTTTCGCAGCTGCTTGGCAACCGCTACGTGGCGCGTCTGGCGGCGGCCACCTTCTGGCCCCATTTTGCCGGCTACCTGCACGTATTGGCCGATACGCTGGCGGGAGGAGAAAATCTTGGGCTGGCAGCAGTGGGTGCTCTGAGTGTAGCGGTGCCCCTGCTGTGGTGGCGGCAGCCGCCGCTGCGGCCCATCATAACCCTTATGGCTTTGCTATTACTCGTGCCGGTTGTGTTGATGGCATTACAGCAGGTACTGGTACCGGAGCGGGTACTGCTGTTTGCGGCATGCTTCAGCAGTATCTTACTGGGCCTGGCAGGTAGCAAGGCACTGAATTTCTGCCGAATTACAGCCGGAGCGCAACTGGCCGTTATGCTGCTCCTTATCGGCGGCTACGCGGGCTACGTCCAGTGGCGCCAGCTGCCGTCCTGGCGGGCAGAGCAGCAGCGCCAGCAGCAAATCGAGTCTTCGTATGAATGGCTTACAGGTTGGGGAGCCCAGCGGGTGTTTCTGGCGTCCCCCTGGCACGAGCTGTTCCTGCATCACTACGCCCTGCTGGAAAACCGGAATATCCTGCTCCAGACCACAGCAGCCCCTGATGTGACGTATGACTTCGTCGTGCTGGAACGCGGCGCTGCACTGCCTGCCTGGGCGGCCTCGTCCTACTCGCCGGTCTACGAAGACGCGCTGACCGTAATTTACGGCCCTGCCAACGCAGCACAGCCAGTTCGCTAACCAGGCAAAGCGTGGTCAGTGCCCCCGAGCCAGCAGTGCAATACCGCCCACTATCAGTAGCATCCCCAGGGCTTGTGGCCAGCTAAGGGCCTCACGCAGCAGCAGCACGCCCAGCACGGCCGTCAGCAGCACCGACCCGCCCACGATAAGCGGAGTCCCGACCGAAGCCGGCGCCCCTTTTCCATACACGGCAAACGTCAGAATTTCGGCCAGCCCGATGAACAGCCCGGCCAGGGCTGCCATCGAAAAGCCTCTGCTGGTGGCCAGCACGGGCGGCAATGCGCCGCGCAGATACAGCAGCAGCAGCAGCCCCGCTCCTACCAGCGCCGCTACCACCTGCAGCACAACGGCACCCACCATTTCGTGCACCTGCCCGGCCGCAGCCTTGATGAACAGGTTGTAGAGCGCCATGCAAAGCGCGGCGCAGGCCGCCAATACCAACCAATTCATCGGCGCTATTCGTCGTCGTCTTTCAGGCGCGCCAGCAGGTTCTGCTGCAGGCTCTGCCAGTTGGCGTAGTCGCTGCGGCCGGCCCATTCCTCCTGCAATTCCGATTTTTCCAGCACTACCGTCACGGCGGCTTCGGCCAGTTCGCGCAGGTCTTCGCTGTCACCGGCGTCGAGGTGCGCTACGGCGGGCAGCAGACCAGGCGGAATATCCGAGGCCGGCCGGCCCAGAATAGCCGCTACAATTTCGGCCGCAGCCAGCGCCTCACTAGCGGCACCTGCTTCCAGATGGCCTTCTTCCTCTGCCGCCGTGGCCAGCGCCTCGTAGAGCACGGCTTCATTGGGGTTTTCCAGAAATTCCTCGGCGAAGTCTGCGGCCGAGTCGTTGTCGAAATTGTAGTAGTCCCAGGTGCCCATAGTGTCAGGTTTCAGGAATGCGTCCGCCCGAAGCGGTTGAATGTAACAAGGCTTCTATCTGAATTTCTCCTTCAGCAGTTCAATTTCCACGGCCGGCGCAATCTTCTCATATAGAATATGGTAGGCTGCTGACGTAATCGGCATAGGCACCTGCAGGCGCTTGTTCATTTCGTAGATGCTCTTGACGGCGTAGTAGCCCTCGGCAATCATGTTCATTTCCAGCTGCGCTGACTTCACGCTGTAGCCGCGGCCTACCATGCTGCCGAAGGTGCGGTTGCGCGAAAACTGCGAATACGCCGTTACAAGCAGGTCGCCGAGGTAGGCGGAACCCGAAAGGTCGCGGGGCTGGGGGTTGAGGGCATGCACAAAGCGGCGCATTTCCTGCACCGCATTGCTCACCAGCACCGCCTGAAAATTGTCGCCGTAGCCGAGGCCATGCGCAATGCCGCTGGTCAGGGCAATAATGTTCTTCATGACGGCGAAATACTCGATACCGTCGAGGTCGGCGGCGGGGTTAGCCTTCACGTAGCGGTTGCGCAGCAGTCGGCAGAAGTCTTCGGCCAGCGTAGGGTCCGGCGAGCCGATGGTGAGGTAGCTCTGCTTTTCCAGGGCCACTTCCTCGGCGTGGCAGGGCCCGGCTACTACGCCCAGCCGCGAAGGCGGCAGCCGGAACCGGTCGGCTACGTAGTCAGTCACCAGCACGTTTTTGCCCGGAATCATGCCTTTAATGGCCGAAATGACCCGTTTGTTTTTCAGCGCATCCCGGTCCAGCTTGTCGAGCACGCCCTGCACGAAGGCCGCTGGCACGCCCAGCACCAGCCAGTCGGCATCCTTTACAACTTCCTCCAGGTCAGTGGAAGGAAACACACGGGTCAGGTCATGAGCTACCGACGACAGGTACCGGGGATTGTGGCGCGTGGTGCGCAGGTGCTGCACATCGTCTTTAGAGCGCAGCCACCAGCCGACACGTGCGCCGTTTTCGGATAGAATCTTGGTGAGTGCCGTGGCCCAGGAGCCACCGCCCAGCATTGCTATTTTTTCCAAGGTGGGAATGAGTAGATGAGGGTGCGGAAGAAGCGAAAACGCCGGAAACCCGGCAGCAGAGCACACGCCGAAACGGCATTTTCAGCCTTTAACGGGCAGTTTAGCTAAAAAAAACGAGAGGCGACTGTTGGAGTTCAACGGTCACCTCTCGTATGTCAGCCGCGCAGAAACCAGCTAGCTGGCTTTCTGCGAAGTCTGGACTAGCCTACTTGTTTTCCTCGGGCCCTTCTTTCAGGGCTTCCTTGTTGAGGCTCTTGGCATCTTTTATTACTACTGCCTCATTCGCTTTCAGCGTTTTGGCTACAGCCCGGAACGGGCCACTTACTACCTGGTCGCCGGCCTGCAGACCACTCAGGATTTCGATGTTCTGAAAGTCGCTGATGCCTGTTTTAACCGGCGTAATAACAGCCTTTCCATTGCGAATGACAAAAACTACTTCCTGTACGTCGCTGGTTTTTGGAGTCGTTTCAGCTTCTGCGCCGCTACGCCCTTTTCCACCTACTCCACCCACCCGCACGCGGGGACCGGTGCTGGCAGTAGCACCGCTGGCTGCCATGGCGCTGTCGGAGCGGGTTGTTACGGCGGAAAGCGGCACGCTCAGCACACCAGTTTTACGGTCGGTGATGATATCAACGGAAGCCGTCATGCCGGGCCGGAAAGGCACCACCGTGCGGCCACTTACCGTGCGCAACAGGTGGCGGTAAGAGTCGGGCAGCAGCCGGATACGCACTTCAAATTCGGTTACGGCTTCCGCCGTCAGCGCATCTTTGGCCGTGTTGGCAATGCTGGTCACGAGGCCGCGGAACTTCTCGTCCTTGCTGGCATACGAGTCCACTTCCACCTCCACCGAGTCGCCGAGGTGCACATTGATGATGTCGTTTTCGTTGACGTTCACGCGCACCTCCATCGAATTGAGGTTGGCAATCCGCATGATTTCGGTGCCGGCCATCTGGGAAGTACCCAGCACCCGCTCGCCTTTCTCCACGTTCAGCTTGCTTACGGTGCCGCTTACCGGCGCGTAAATAGTGGTTTTGTTGAGGTTTTTGCGGGCATCTTCCAGCGAAGCCTGCGCACTGGCCACGTTGCTCTGCGCCGCCCGGATGCTGGCGCGGGCGCTGTTCAGCTCTTCCTGCGAAGCGTCGTAAGCAGCTTTGGCGGCTTCAAAGTCGGCCTGCGAAATCACCTTCTGCTTATAGAGCGAGGCGTTGCGGCGGTAGGTCAGCTCCGTCTGCTTGGCATTGGCAATCAGCTGCTGCAGGCGCGCCTGGGTCTGGCCCACGTTGGCGCGCTGCGTATTCACGGCCGCGCTCTGCTGGTTTACCAGGGCCTGGTAGTTATCGGGGCGGATACGCAGCAGCAGCTGCCCTTTCTTCACCGAATCACCTTCCTGCACATAGAGCTCGATAATCTCGCCTGATACGTCGGGAGAAATTTTCACCTCTGTTTCGGGCTGCACTTTGCCCGAGGCACTCACCTTCTCCACGATGTTGACGGTGGCGGCTTTGGCAGCCGTTACTTCCGTGCCGGTGGGCTTGCCCCACCACCCCTGTTTCTTGCCCACCACGTAGCCTCCTATCAGCAAGATAATGACGGCCAGCAATATGTAGAGTAAGCGGTTGTTTTTCATTTATTCCGATGCGTGAATGAGTAGATGGGTAGATGAGGGCCGGGCAGCCGGAAGCGGGCGGTTTGCTCCGCTGCCTGGTCACTCATGAGGCTACAGGGCCAGCGGACGACCCTGGTAGAAGTCGAGGACTTTACTGCGGAAGATGAACTCGTATTTGGCCTGAATCATAGTCGACTCGGCGGCGGCAAGGTTGTTTTTGGCAATGTTGAACTCCGTACCGTTGAGCAGGCCATTGTTGAAGCGGATTTCGGCATTACGGTACGCCGTGGTCAGGGCTTCTACCTGCCGCTTCGACGAGGTGAACCGGCGTTGCGCGGCTAGGGCATCGGCGGCGGCCTGCTGGATGTTCTGGCGCAGCGTCAGACGGGTCTGCTCGGCCCGCAGCTCGGCTTGCCGGGCCGTCACCTGGGCCCGCTGCACATTGGTGCGGGCCTGGAAACCGTTCAGAATCGGAATGTTGAGGTTGAACTGCAACTGCCGGCCCAGGTTGTCCTTGAGCTGGTCGGAGAATTTGGCGGGCAGCAGCTCCGGAATAGCCTGCTTGGGCTGCAGCACGGCAAACGTGGTGGGGATAGGCTGCCCGCCCACGTATTGCACCACCGGAATGGGCACCACGGCCGTGGAGTCGCCGTTGAATACCCGCGCCAGCCGCGACGACGAGAAACCCGTGAACACGCCGGCTCCAAACGTGAGGCGGGGCAGATAGGCTCCCCGCGCCACATCAATGCCCAGCTGGCTGGAACGTACGCGCAGGTCGGCGGCCTTTATTTCCGGCATCAGGCCCTGCGCCGTTTCGAAGATGGCGGCCGGCTCGGCGTTGTAGGCGGCTTCATCGTCCGGATCCGGCAGCTGCGGCAGGTCAATCTGAAAATTAGCGGCCCCGGCGGCATCCAGGTTGAGCAGCTGAATCAGCTGCAGACGCGCAATATCCCGCTGGTTCTGCGCCGTTACCACATTCAACTCGTCGGAGGCCAACTGGGCCCGGCTGTCGAGCAGGTTGCTCTCGGCCACGGCACCGGCCTTCAGCAGCTTCTGGGTGCGGTCAATCTGCTGCTGGCTGCTGTTTACGCGCGTCTGGTTGGCCCGGATCAGCTCCTCCGACAGCACCAGCTGCAGGTACACGGAGGCCACGTTCAGCGACAAGTCGTTGCGGGCCTGCTCGATATCCACCAGCGCCGCCTGATAGTCGAGGGCATTGCGCCTGACGGTATTGCGCAGCTGAAATCCCGAAAACAGGGTAATCTGTGAGAAGGCCGAGAAGTTGTTGGACCGGATGGTCTGGCTCACGAAGTCGTTGGTGAGCGGGTCGAGGCCGGTACCGTAGTTCCAGGTCTGGCTACCGCTCAGGTTGGCCGTGGGCAGCAAGGCACCCCGCCCGGCCCGCTGCGTAACGTCGCTCAGCTCGGCGTTCAGCTGGCTTTGGCGCACACTCAGGTTGTGCTCCAAGGCATAGTTCACTGCGGATTGCAGCGTAAAAGGGGCGCCTGTGGCCGCAGACTGCGCCAATGCACCCGCCGGCGGTTGGGCGGGCGGTGTGGTCTGGGCCAGAGCGGGCCAGGTAGTAGCCAGAAGCAAGGCGGTAGTCCCGGCCAGAGCCAGAGTCCGCGGCAGCGGCGTAGCGGTTGCTTTCATAGAGAGGGTAAGGCGGCAGAGCCAGATGCAGAACGACAGACAGCAACGTCTGATTTTTCAGGAAATATATTCAGGATGACGAATAATTACCTCGAATCCTTTAATCAATGGTCGGAATGTAAGTAACCCGGTGTACCCAGCTCAGCTGGCGCAGGTAGGCCAGCGTGATGTCTTTGATACCGGAATCCATTTCGATGAACTGCCGCGCCACGTCGTTTTTTCCTTTTCTGGAAACCAGCATGGTGGCAATGTTGCAGTCGTCGTGCGCAATAACCGAGGCAATGAAGGCAATGGAGCCTTTGGCATCATCTGCGTCGAGAATAAGCGTATGCAGGCCGCCCGAAAAGTCGGACGGAAAGCCATCCACTTCCACAATCCGGATAACGCCGCCGCCCCGGCTCTGCCCCACTACTTCCACCGCGTGGCCCGTGCGCTCATCACGCAGCTGCACCCGAATAGTGTTCGGATGCATGGTAGAGGCATTGCCGACGCCCTGAAACGTGTACTGCAGCCCGGCTTCCTTGGCATGGTCGAAAGCTTCCCGGATCCGCACATCGTCGGTGTTCATGCCCAGCAGCCCGGCCACAATGGCGCGGTCGGAGCCGTGGCCTTCATAGGTGCGGGCAAAGGAGTTGTAGAACGTGACGGTGGCCTGCGTGGGCAGGCTGCCCAGAATCCGAATGGCCGCCCGGGCAATGCGCACCACCCCGGCGGTGTGCGAGGAGCTGGGCCCAATCATTACCGGACCAATCATGTCGAATATGCTGCTTTTCTCGGCCATAGGAGGCAGTAAAGGTATCGGATTCGACGACTATCACCCAATAAACCGCGTGGGTGGCTGCTACAAATTGTCGGCCGGCAGCAGCGCCCCACGGAAAGCGCAGCAACTCCCGTTGCTACCCGCAGGCCATGCCCTGACGAACCGGTAACAGTACCCGCCTTCCGGGAGACACGAATTGCTCAGGCAGCGTTGCCTGCGGCGGCGAAAGTAAAGGAATTTTACTTGTCTGATGCCGGCATACAGGAGGCCTGGCCATGGCACGCGCCGCCACGGTTGCCCGGCAGCAGCCCCGCGTTTATATCTGATACGCCATCTGGCCGTTCACCGGCTCACCGGTCGGCAGGCTCACGGTAAAGGCGGTAAACTGGCCTTCCCGGGTGTCAACGGTAAGCGTGCCTTTGTGCTGCTTCGTGACGATGTCGTAGCTAAGCGAAAGTCCCAGGCCGGTACCCTCGCCGGAGGGCTTGGTGGTAAAGAAGGGCTGGTAGATTTTATCCAGAACAGCGGCCGGAATGCCGGTACCGTTATCCCGCACCGTAATCTGAACCAAGCCGGCGCTTCTTCTGGTGCGCACTGCCACTTCGGGCCTGTAGCTGCTGCCCGCCTGTTGCTGGCGCTGCTGGGTGGCATAAAAAGCGTTGTTGAACAGATTCAGCAGCACCCGGCCCATATCCTGCGGCACCACCTCCACCAGCCCGAGCTCCTTGTCAAAATCGGTGGTAAGCTGGGCGTTGAAGTCTTTGTATTTGGCGCGCAGACCGTGGTAGCTCAGCCGCAGAAACTCGTCGGCCAGGGCGTTCAGGTCCGTGGGCTGCCGCTCGCCGGAGCTCAGGCGCGAGTGCTCCAGCATGCCCTTCACGATGGAGTCGGCCCGCTCGCCGTGCTGATGAATCTTCTGCAGCACCTGCGTCAGCTCGCTTACCAGCTCGTGGGCCGGCTCCTGCGCCGGCCCGGGCAGCGCGGGCAGGGTTTCGGTGTTCAGCTCGGCTAGCAGCTCTACGGCCACGTCGGCGAAGTTATTGACGAAGTTGAGCGGGTTCTGAATCTCGTGGGCAATGCCGGCCGTCAGCTCGCCCAGGCTCGCCATTTTCTCGCTCTGAATCAGCTGATCCTGCGTGGCCTGCAGGTTGTTCAGGGTCCGCTGCAAAGCAGCGGTGCGGAGCTGCACCTGGCGCTCCAGCGTTTCGTTCTGCTGAGCCAGCATCACCTGTTTTTCCTGCTGATGCGCCAGCATCTGCCGGGAGAGCATGCGTACCTGGGTGAGCTTGATTTCCAGCAGGCGGCTGGCCAGCGCAAACTGCCGGGCCAGGTACAGCGAAATGGCCAGCACCGGGCTCAGGAAAGCCGGGAAAGTAAGCATTGTATGGAGCGGAATGGATAGAACTTCCACCATCAGCAGCGGTCCGTGGTAGCGGGCAATGAACCCAAATACCAGCAGCAGCACTAGAGAAATGGCAAAACCGGCGGCAATAATGCCGGCGGCCTGCCGGGTCTGGCGCAACGCGCCCAGCGTGAGACGCAGCTGCTCGGCCGTAACCAGCAGCATAAACCCTACGGTAGGATACCAGCTGGCCTGGGGGCCAAAGATCAGCAGCAGCAGGCTCGCGGCGTTCAGGGCCCACAGGCTGCGGTAAATCCAGCCCAGCCGCACCCGAAACAGGCTGTACAGCGCCCGTACGGCCAGCACGCTGCCCGTCTGAAGGCATATATAGGAGAGGATATCCACTCCTAGCCGTAGATCAAGCCGTTGAATTTCATCAAGAAAGCCCGTGCAGAAAAAACTGATGGCCCCCGCCAGCGTGTACAGAGTGAAAAAGAAGTTGGCCCGTTGCGCCGAGTTGTAGAGGTAAAAGCCCAGATGGAGCATGCTCAGCAGCAGAAATGCGCCCATCAGCAGCATATCGGCCGTTTTGTAGATGGATTCCTGCTGGTTGCTCTTCACCACCTGCGCTATTCCCTCCAGCCGGGCCTGCAGAAACCCGGGCACAAAAAAGTCGCTGAACAGGGCAAACTGCGGCCAGTGGGCAAAGCGCACGGCCAGCACCTGCTCTTCCTGGTCGCGCAGCAGCAGCTCAATCGGTTCGCCGTCAGGCCAATACGGCTGCACCTGCTGCGGATCGGGGCTTAGGGTGCCGTAGCGGCGCAGCAGCTTCCCATTGAAATAGATTTCGGAGGCGGTATACTGAAATATGCGCAGCACCAGCGCCTGGCGCCGCAGCTCCGGGCTCAGCCGGAAACGCAGCCGTAGCCAGCCCGTTCCGGCCTGCGCTATCTGGGGCAGGTGGCGCAGGCTCAGGGTCGGGTTGATGGGTTGCCAGCCGCGCTCCTCAATGGTTGCCTCCGCCCAGGCCGGGTTGTCTCCCGCGTGAAACTGCCAGTCCTGGTCGAGCACGATTCCGGCGGTCGGCATCTGCCGGAAGGTGGCCACTGATTCAGGACGAATCTGTGCTGATGCTACCTCACTTGTAAGAACCAATAGAAACAGAGCGAGAATTTTCATTAGCGGGGCTTGTCTCAGCTGAACAGGCGGCACGGGGGGCGGGCAACCAGCGTATCGGACACTGCCGTGGCATACTCCGACGCTGCCCTCAACCCCGATATAAGATGCTGTAAGTATGCGTTTGTGGCTATGAAACAGATATGTAATTATAACTATATATTCAATTAATAGCATCATGCTGCTAATATCTGGCAGCTGGCTTGCAGGACGCGTTTTTTGCTGTATTCTGATGACCGATACCGCTAACCAGCGGTGCCAGACACAGTGTAGTCTGCCCGAAGCCATCCGCACCAAACAGAAAATTTTCGCCTGAAATTGAGTTGCACAGGCCCAGCCAATCCCTAGTAGCGGCTGGCCTGGTATAGGGTAGTTTGCGGCTAGCAGTTCCGGCCGCTTTTTCGTTCCTTGTACCCAGATTACCCCTCCATCCCACCCACCCCACCCCTTTATGCCCACCCCACAGGACGAATTTTCGCCCGCCGTCTTCGAGCAGCTCCGCCGACTACAGGGAAAGTATTCCGCTGATAGTCAGGACCTGGCTGCTTACCTTGAAGGCCTCTACTATGCTGACTACGTCAACTATTGGGACTACATCGGCCTCGACACGCTGCTGAGCCTGCAGCGCCCGCTCACCAAGATTCCCGACGAGCGAATCTTTATCATGTACCACCAGATTACGGAGCTGTATTTCAAGCTCTGTCTCTGCGAGTACGAGCAGATCGGGCAGCTGCGGGAGCCTACCGTGCAGGAGCTGGTTCTGCGCCTGGGCCGCATCAACCGCTACTTCGAAAACCTCATCGACTCGTTTGATGTGATGGTAGACGGCATGGACAAGCAGCAGTTCCTGAAATTCCGGATGTCGCTGATGCCGGCTTCCGGTTTCCAGAGCGTGCAGTACCGCATGATTGAAATAGCCAGCACCAACATCGACAACCTGCTCGACAAAGAGAAGCGCCGTCTGCTGGGCGAAGCCGCCGCCCACGATGAGCTGATGGGCTGCATCTACTGGAAAGCGGGTGCCACCATAGAAGAAACTGGCGCAAAGGCGCTTACCCTGGTTCAGTTCGAGGAAAAATATACCCAGCAGCTGGTAGCACACGCCGCCGAATACCACGAGCGGAACGTGTGGAGTGTAATTCAGCGCCTGCCGGCGGAGGAGCGAGAAAACCCGCGGCTGCTGCGTCAGCTTAAGCAGCTGGACGTGAACGTAAACGTCAACTGGCCGCTGATGCACTTCAAGTCGGCGGTGCGCTACTTGGAGCGCCACCCCACCTCCCTGGCCGCTACCGGCGGCACCAACTGGAAGAAGTACCTGCCTCCCAAGTTCCAGCGCCGCATCTTCTACCCCCAGATCTGGACCGAGCAGGAGCTGGAGGACTGGGGCAAAAGCTGGGTGGAAAGCATCCTGGAAGAAGCCGTGCGGGCGTAGAGGCCGCTGCCAATGCCCGTGTCATTTGATATTCTGATACTCTGAACTAGCTTCTCGTATGGCTCCGGATAAAGAAAGCAGCGTTGGCTGGGGTAGCCTGGCCCTTATCAATGCTGCCATTGCGCAGAGCAAGCAGCGCAGTGGCGTCAATTGGTTTCTCATATCCTTGCTCATCGGGCCAATTGCCACGTTGCTGCTGGTTTCGGCCTACCGCCATCCACCTTCCCATCCTTCTTCTCCCGATACCAGGCAGCAATAGAACAACTGCCCGTGCTGGCGCCGAAACAGTCCGGCCGCCGCTCCTGCCACCTGGGCGAGGAACGGCGGCCGGGCCGTTTCTGGTGCGTCTGGCGTCTACTTGGCCGGGCCGCTGACTACGAACTCCGCCTGCGTGTTTTCCCACATCATCCGGACGGGGCCGCTGGCGTCGGCGGTGATGGTGAACTGCTCGACGGGCTGCGCCAGCTTGGTAGGTTTCACCTTGATACGCAGCGCGTCTTCGCCTGACTTATATTCGTATGCGCCCCACTGCTTAAACTCCCGGTTGAAGATGATGGTCCACTCGTCGGGGCCGGGAATGGTGAAGAGGGCGTACATGCCCGCGGGCAGCGTCTGACCATTGATGACGGCCGCTTTTTCTATTTTGAACGTGGTAGCCTCATTGGCGCCCGTACGCCAGACCTCGCTGTAGGGCACCAGCTTGCCGAATACCTGCCGCCCCTTGGAATGTGGGCGGCTGTAGTCGATGGTGACGGGCACGCCGTTGATGGTAGCGGAAACGGTAGCCGGCGGGCTCGGCCGCTTCGACTTATCCTCGGGTTTCTTGCCGGCCATCTGGTCTTGGGCGAAAGCCGAGCCGGACAGCAATACCAGAATCAGTAGCCAGCAGGCGGAAAACAGGCGGTAATACGAGGGCTTTTTCATGAGTGGGGAGAGAAAGGTTGGTGAAAGAAGAGTACGCGCACTAGTCAGACTGCCTGGAATCATTCCACCGCTTTCAACCACCTCACCCGTCCACGCGGCAGCACCATCTGGCAATCATCCAATATACAGATTCCGCTACACTAGCGCCAGATCCTTGTACGCAACCTCTAGCCGGACAGTAACTCTACGCCGCCCTTCCAGCTACTGTACGCTGGCCCTACTGCTCCTCATTGTTCATCCGGGATGTATCGCGCGTGTCGGCCATGCGCAGGTACACCACCAGCGAAATAGCCGCGCAGGCCGTCACGTACCAGTAAAACCAGCTTTCCACGCCTTTACTCTTGGCCAGCAACGCCACATACTCGGCCGAGCCGCCGAAAATAGCCACCGTAAGCGCATACGGCAGCCCTACGCCCAGCGCCCGTATTTCCGTCGGAAACAGCTCGGCCTTCACCACGGCGTTGATGGAGGTATAGCCGCTCACAATCACCAGGGCCACTACCAGCAGCCCGAATGCCGCGCCCGGGCTACTGGCCTGCCCCAGCCACGTCATCAGGGGCACGGTGCCCAGCGTGGCCCCGATGCCAAAGAACAGCAGCACCGGCCGCCGCCCCACCCTATCCGACAGCGCCCCCAGCAGCGGCTGCAGCAGCATGGCCATGCCCAGCGCCCCAAACGAGACGAGCGTTGCCTGGTCTTTGCTGAAGCCGGCGGTATTCACCAGAAACTTCTGGGTGTACGTCGTGAAGGTGTAGAACACCACCGTACCGCCCAGCGTGAGGCCTACCACCGTCAGCACCTCGCGCGGGTAGCGCAGCAGCACGGTGAGCTTACCGGGCTGGGCCGGTTGGGGCCCACTGGCTTCTGTTTTGGCTTCGGCAGCAGTCTGGCGTGTGAAGGCATCGGTTTCTTCCATGGTCCGGCGCAGGTACAGGGCCACCAGGGCCGCGCCCGCCCCGATGGCGAAGGGCACGCGCCAGCCCCAGGCCTGCAATTCAGCTGGGGTCAGGAGCTGCTGCAGCCCAATCTGCACAAGCAGCGCCAGCAGCTGACCGGCAATCAGGGTTACGTACTGAAAACTGGAGAAAAAGCCCCGGTTGCGCTGGTCGGCCATTTCGCTCAGGTAGGTGGCTGAGGTGCCATATTCGCCGCCCACGCTCAAGCCCTGTAGCAGCCGTGCCAGCACCAGCAGCACCGGCGCCGCCACCCCAATCTGGCGGTAAGTGGGCGTAACGGCAATCAGCAGGGAGCCGCCGCACATGAGCAGCACCGAGGCCAGCAGTGCCGCTTTACGGCCGGCGCGGTCGGCATAGAGGCCCATTAGCCAGCCACCGAGCGGCCGCATCAGAAACCCCACCGCAAAAATGGCCGCCGAATTGAGCAACTGGGCGGTCTGATTGCCTTCAGGAAAGAACGACGGCGCGAAATACAGCGCGAAAGCCGAGTACACGTACCAGTCGTACCACTCGACTAGGTTGCCGACGGAGCCGCTGAAGATGGAGCGGATACGGGATGCCATGCTGCGGCCGGCGGGCGCGGAAGTAGTCGTCTGCATGGCGGCAAAGTAACACCTGGCCGCTTCAGAACAGGCCGTGAGCCCGGCGCATTTGGTTTAGTGGGTTACCTTCGCGGCCGTATTCTTTGTTTGATTTCCAGTCAGACGGCGGAAGGTTGCTGGGTACTACCAGCATGAAAAGGGAACCGGGTGCAAATCCCGGACAGACGCGCTACTGTAAGTCCCGCGCAGTTTTCACCAAATACAATTCCATTGGCAGGCCCTGGCCCGCTGAGAAGGACGGTGAAAATGGGACAAGTCAGGAGACCTGCTTTCCGCTGCATTGATGAGGCTGCCTTCGCGAAAAAGGGTCTTGTCGGGTACTGACGCGCCCTTGGGGCCGGGTTTGCGCGAGCAGGCCGGGGCCGGCGCGTGTGCGGTAGCCGGTGGGCATTTTTCAGGGGAGGCAGGTTCCGGATATCGGGCAAGGGAGTTTCTTTTCCTCTTTTCCCTCTATTCTATGCCTTCTCTCGAAGCCAAAATTGCCGCTGCCGAAACGCGCATCTTCAAAGCCGTTTTCCCCAATACCACCAACCACTACGACACGCTGTTCGGGGGCACCACCCTGCACATGATGGACGAGGTGGCTTTCATCACGGCTACCCGCTTCAGCCGCCTCAAGATGGTCACGGTATCCTCCGACAAGGTAGATTTCACGCACCCCATTCCCGGCGGCACGCTCGTCGAGCTGATCGGCAACGTCGTCCGCGTGGGCAATACCAGCCTGCAGGTGCGCGTGGAGCTGTTTGTGGAGCAGATGTATTCCGAGGAGCGCATTAAAGCCGTATCGGGCCTGTTCACCTTCGTCGCCATCGACCAAGACAAGCGGCCGGTGCGCATCATGCCCGTATAATTTTTTGGCATCCTCAATGGCCAAAGCCAATACAATAGTGGTTTAGGCAGGCTGTATCGTTCCGCTCTGGTTTTTCGTATATCCGAGCTGAACTTTACAGTACTGGTTTTCAGTTCAGGGGCCACCTGTCACCTGTCTTCTCCTCTGTAGTATATGGATCAGCAGCAGAATAACCTTATCAGCGCGCGTTTGGAACAATCGTTTAAAGAGGCCGACCAGGCCCGGGAAGAACTGACGGAGTCAGTCTCAAATTCCATTGCTGCAAACTGCGACCTGCTGCACCACGGCCTCGTGAGTGCCAAAGGACTGGAGGCTACCACTGAAATGTACCGGCACATGCTGGGCGAGTTGCTGCGCCACAGCTCCGGCGAAGTACGCGCCCAGGTGCTTACCTCCTTCAATCAGTCGATGGAGAAGTTCTGGCCCCGCAAGACCAACCACGACGGCCCAGCCCGCCCCTTGGATTAGCCAACGTAGTTCTCCTATTACAAGCCCGCTGCAGCCTCCAATGGTTGTAGCGGGCTTGTTTTGTGTTCGGCTACTTGAGAGAAACGGCTAAGTAAGTAGAACCAGTAGCAGGCTGATGCTAAGGCAGCACCACGACTTATGTTCTCCAGAGGCCGACTCTGACCCGTCAAAGCTCAGCCGTAAGGAAAGGGCGTACTTCTTTAGTATAGATATCTTCTCCAATATTGCTTGGCAGTTCCGCTATTGTTTACCTCCCGCTATGATTTCGCCACAGCCGCTGGCCGGCAGTTCCAATGATTCTGTTTTTGACCGTATTGCACTGAGCCTGTCCGGCGGCGGCTTTCGGGCTTCGGCCTACAGCTTGGGCACCCTGAAAGCCCTGTACCAACTGGGGCTGCTGGAGCAGGTACACATGCTCTCTACTGCGTCCGGCGGCACTATCACAGGGGCCTATTATGCCATGCGCCGCAAGTCCGGCCATACCTTCCCCGACATCTACCACGACTTCTACAAGCTGCTGGAGCAGGACGCTATATTGCCCCAGGCACTAGCCCAGTGGGAAGCCGGCATGCGGGCGGGTGGCACCCAGTACAAGCTCATCCAGGCTTTTGCGGAGACCTACAACCAGCACCTATATGGTGAAGCGCGACTGGGCATGTTCTGGGAGCCCGACGCGTCGGCGCAGGCTCCTTTCCATTTGCAAAGCCTCATCTTCGGTGCCACGGAAATGTATTCGGGCCTAGCATTCCGCTTCCAGCATAGCGCCTATCTACCAGCCCCTAAAGGCAAAACCCGCGAAACCTATGCCATCGGCAACGGCAACGTGAGCCTTCCCGCCGAACACGCCCGCAAGCTGCGCCTCGGAGATGTAGTGGCTGCTTCCTCGTGCTTTCCCGGCGGGTTTGAGCCGCTGGTGCTGCCCGATGACTTCTTTCCCGGCAGCCCACCCACTCAGCTGCTGACCAAGGGCGGCCGGCGCACTTCCGACCGGGTGGCGCTACTCGATGGCGGCATTTATGACAACCAGGGAATCGACAGCCTGCTGGTGGCTAATGAGCGCAACAGCCGCCACTTAGAGCAGGTGCAGCTTAGCCACTCGGCCCAGCAGGCGGCACTGCTGCAGCCGACCACGCTGTTTCTGGTGGCCGATGTCGGGGGCGCTGACAAGGATATCTACCAACCACCCCTGCCACTATCTCACGCTGCCTGGGCCCCTAAACTGTGGCAACTGGCTTTGCTGCTGGTCGTGCTGGTGGCTGGGTTGGGGCTAGGTGCCTGGCAGCTACATGGGGCCGGCACTTCCCCGTTTTTCAGTGGTGTGCTGGCTGGCCTGGGAACGGTGGGCGCCCTCGGGCTGCTGGTAGCGGGCTGGGGAATTGGCAAGCTCCGCCGGCTGCTGCACAGCCAGAGCCCAAACCTCCCGGACTGGGTATTGCCGCGGCTGGCCCGCTTATCCGTGCCGCAGCTCAGGCAGCTGTTGGTCCTGCGGCTCGGCAGTACCCTCAAGCTCCTGACCTCGGTATTTATGCGCCGGGTACGCAGCCAGAACTACGAGCAGCTGTATCGGCAGCCCGGCGGGAGCAAGCCGGCTTATCAGATTGTGAGCAGCATCATCGGCGCCATTGCCAACGACTTCGAGCTTCAGACGGATAGGATAAGCAAGAAGCAAAAGAAGGAGGTTCCGAAAAAGCCTCGGGTCAGACAGCAGCTGGCCGCCGTATTTCCCACCATCGACAGCGCGCGGAAGATGGGCACGACGCTCTGGTGGCAGCAGGACAAGTGGCGCCTGCCGGCTATTGTAGCCAGCGCCGAAATTACGCTTTGCTACCAGCTGTTGCGGCGGTTCGAGAAATACCCGCCCCGGCCCGACTCCCGTGAGGCAGAAGTGCAGCGCCGGGCTCAACTGCTCTGGGACGTCTACCAGCGCGGTGGCCCCAACTATCTGGTTCCGCTGGCGGCTATGCCGGTGCTGCAGGATGCCAGTGGTACGGTAGAACAGGTTCTTTCCACTTCGGAATGTTAATCAGACCGATGCGCGTCTGGCTTCCACTGCCGGGCATCTTCCCTGCTGCTGCCCGGTAAGTTTCCGGTCGGCACTTGGCGGCACCTGCGTCTTTCTGCGTAATTTTGAGCTTTTTCCAGTTTCTGCTCCTTCCGGAGCGGCTCATGTTGTGGTCCAAAGGATAGCCACCTTTCACCTGTTCTATGTCTGATTTACTTCGTGAGATTGAGGTACTGCTGCCTCCTTCTGTCGCCTACGACGAGTTTGCCCGCTACCGGGCCCTGCTGGAAGCGGCCGGCCTGCATCCCGGCCAGGCCGATTTCGTACACCTGCGCAAACGCTCCATTGATGCGCGCGGCCGCCAGCCGCTGGTTCGCCTGCGCGCCGACATCTACCAGACGCCCCCGCCCGCCGACCTGTTCGGCCCGTGGTTTCAGTACCCGGATGTCAGCCGGGCGCGCCGCTCGGTTATTATCGTCGGGGCCGGCTCGGCGGGGCTCTTCGCCGCGTTGCGCTGCATCGAGCTGGGCCTGAAGCCGATTGTATTGGAGCGCGGCAAAGATGTGCGCACCCGCCGCCGCGACCTGGCCGCGCTTAATAAGGAGCACCTCGTCAACCCCGACTCCAACTATTGCTTCGGCGAAGGCGGCGCGGGCACCTATTCCGACGGTAAGCTCTATACTCGCGCCACCAAGCGCGGCGACGTCGGCCGCATTCTGCGCCTGTTGGTGCAGCACGGCGCCACCCCCGATATTCTGGTGGATGCCCACCCGCACATCGGCACCAACAAGCTGCCCTACGTGGTGGCCGCACTGCGCGAAAGTATCCGGCAGGCCGGCGGCGAAGTGCGCTTCGAAACCCGCGTCGACGACCTGATTCTGGAAAACAACCACCTGCGCGGCGTCGTGACGGCCAGCGGCGAAGCCCTGGAAGCCGATGCTGTGATTCTGGCCACCGGCCACTCGGCCCGCGACATTTACGAGCTGCTGCACCGGCGCGGCGTGCTTATTGAGGCCAAGCCGTTTGCGCTGGGCGTGCGCGTCGAGCACCAGCAGGAGTTGATTGACCGCGCCCAGTACCGCCTGAGTGAGCGGGGTGATTTGCCGGCCGCGTCCTACGCGCTGGTGCACCAGACGCAGGTGCAGGGCCGGCAGCGGGGCGTGTTTTCGTTCTGCATGTGCCCCGGCGGCTTTATCGTGCCCTCGGCTACGGCGCCCGGCGAGGTGGTGGTGAACGGCATGAGCCCCAGCCGCCGCGACTCCCGCTTTGCCAACTCGGGCATTGTGGCCGCCGTTGAGCTCGAAGACATGGACCTGCGCCAGTACGGGTCCCTGGCAGGGCTGCGGCTGCAGCAGCAAATAGAGCAGCGCGCCTGCCGCTTGGCCGGCAACACCCAGTTGGCCCCCGCCCAGCGTCTCGGCGACTTCCTGAAAGGCAGCGTGTCGGCGGAGCTACTGGAAACCAGCTACCAGCCCGGTTTGGTGCCCGTGGCCATGGATGAGGTGCTGGGCACTGGCTTGGCCGAGCGGCTGCGCCAAGGCTTCCGCAATTTCGGGCAGAAGATACCGGGCTACGCCACCAATGCCGCTCAGATTGTGGGCGTGGAAAGCCGCACCTCCTCTCCCGTGCGTATTCCGCGCGACCGGGACACGCTGCAGCACCCCGAGGTGCGCGGCCTGTTTCCGTGCGGCGAGGGCGCGGGCTACGCCGGCGGCATTGTGTCGGCCGCCATGGACGGCGAGCGGTGCGCAGAGGCAGCGTTGGCAGCCATTGCGGCGAAATAACCGTTAAAAGGCGACGAACCGCGTCGTCCGGCAGCGCAGCAAACCTGCTTGGCAGTCTTTAGGACGATGCTCTTACTGCAACTCCCATGAAAAAGACCTTAGTTCTCGGCGCGAGTGACAACCCGTCCCGCTATTCCTACCAAGCAGTGCACCGGCTGCAGCGCCACGGCCACGAAGTAGTGCCGGTCGGCATCCGCAAAGGCCAGGTTGGCGGGCTCGATATCCGCCTCGACCGGCCCGCCGCCAACGATGTGGACACGGTGACGCTCTACGTAGGCCCCCAGAACCAGCCCGCCTGGTACGACTACATTCTGGACCTCAAGCCCAAGCGCATCATCTTCAACCCCGGCACCGAAAACCCGGAACTGGAGCGGATGGCCCAGGAGCGCGGCATCCGGACAGAAGAAGGCTGCACGCTGGTTATGCTCTCGGTAGGCCAGTATTAGACACCAACTAGGTATGCATTGCCAAAGGAAAAGCGGACCTCTAGCGGGGGCCGCTTTTCTTTTGAGTTGAAACCACAAAGCAACACTCAATCAAAAATATAAGTTATTTTTAATATTACTTAAGTACATATTTTTAGTTGAATTATTTTAATTATATATTTCTATTCGCTACGTGAGCTTGCAGTAGCTCGATTCTCCACTATCCCACTCCTTTTCGTTATGGCTGGCCGTTTCAAAAAGTTGACGCTGGCCGAGTTTACCGCGCTGGTAAACCGGTTCCCGTTCACCCGCCGCATCAATGCCGTGCACATGCACCATACCTGGCGGCCCAACCACGCCCAGTACCAGGGCGAAGCCAGCATCGAGGCCATGTGGCGCTACCACACCCAGACCAACGGCTGGAGCGACATTGCCCAGCACGTCACCATCGGGAAGGACGGCTCCATCTGGACGGGGCGCAACTGGAACCAAGCCCCGGCCAGCGCCTCCGGCCACAACGGCAACAGCCAGCTCGGGCCTTTCATGTTTGAGATGGTCGGCGACTTCGACAAAGGCAAGGACCCGTTTGGGGGTGCCCAGCGGGAGGCCGCGCTGCACGTGGTAGCGCACATTCTACACCGCTTCGGGCTGCCGGCCAAGGCCCTGCACTTCCACCGCGAAATGTCGACCAAAACCTGCCCCGGCTCCGGCATCGACTACGACAAAACCCTGGCCGATGTAAAAGTCATCATGGCAAAGCTAGGCCGCCGGGAAGCGCCGATACTGGCCGAAGCGGACGGCGTGGCCGAAGGGCTGCTGGCATTGCTCCAGGAACCAGATACGCTGCCACCCACTGCTACCCGCAGTCTGCTGCGGATGCCTGAGGAAGGCGAGCTGGAAGAGGAAACCATGGACGCCCGCGAAATTGCGCTTCTTACCCAGCCTGAGGGCAGCCGGGGCCTGTTCGGGCCGCCGCCGCTGCCGGCCGCTACCGTGGAGCTGCTTCGCTCCCACGTCATCAATCTGGAGCAGGGCGGCTTTTCCGATAAGGGCGAGTTCAGCACCACACCAGCCGATGTGGATGCCATTTTTGGATGGCGGCTGGAGCAGGCCCTGCGCGAGGCCCAGCAGGCCGGCCGCCCGCTGCAGCTACTCTTTTATGCCCACGGCGGGCTGGTAGCTGAGCGTACCGGCCTCGACAGCGCGGCCCGCTATATTCCATGGTGGACGCAGAACCACATCTACCCCATCTATTTCGTGTGGGAAACGGGCCTGATGGGCACACTAGGCGCCTTGTTGCGCGGGCAACGCCGTCGGGCCGCCGCCACGCGCGGCGTCACGGACTGGACCGACACGCTGGTGGAAAACGCCGTGCGTGCCCCCGGCCGACCCATTTGGAAAAACATGAAAGACAGCGCTGAGTGGGCCGCCACGCCCGGTGGCGGCAGCCACTATGTAGCTCAGCAGTTGCTGGCGTTCTGCCGGCGCCACACGGCCGCCCTGGCCGAGGGCAGCATCCGGCTGCACGCCGTGGGCCACAGTGCCGGCTCTATTTTCCATGCGCATTTCCTGCCGCTGGCCTGGCACATGGGCGTGCCGGCCTTCCGGACACTGCACCTACTGGCTCCCGCCATTCGGGTAGACGAGTTCCGGAAGCGGCTGGCCGGGCAGGTGGGCGGTAACGCTGGCCACCTGACGCTGTACACGATGCGCGACACGCTGGAGCGCGACGACCAGTGCGGCGGCGTGTACCGCAAGTCGCTGCTGTATCTGCTCTACTACGCCCTCGAATCGGAGCGGGACACGCCCATTCTGGGGCTGGACAGCTCGCTGCGCAACGATGAGGAAATGCGCCGCCTGCTGGGCCTCAACGGGCAGCCGAACCAGGCGGCCCGGGTAGTCTGGTCGCAGACCAAGGAAGCGTCGGGGCGCAGTTCCAGCACCAGCACCACCCACGGCGGCTTCGACGACGACGCGGCCACGATGGAAAGCGTAGCGCGCCGGGTGCTGGAGCAGGATACCATTGTGCCCTTCCCCAAACCCCGTGCCCTCCCCGACCCCTGGACCGAACCAGTGGCGCTGCCGGAAGCGCTGCTTCTGCTGGCTCAGGAGCAACTGCTTCAACAGGCGGCCAGCGCGGCAGGTACCGTCTCGGGTGTTGCTGCTGAAACGGCCGCCGTTCAGACACCTGTAGTGCCCTTGGCTTCGCCCAACGGCCACAGCCATAACGGCCATCATGCCAATGGCCACAGCACCAGCAGCCCCGATACCGAGCCTGCGGCGGCAGATGACAAAGCGCCTACTAACCGGCGGCGTGCCCTGTGCATTGGCATCGATAATTACCCCGATGCACCGCTGATGGGATGCGTGGCCGACGCCCGGCAATGGGAAGGCACGCTGGCAAAAATGGGCTTCCGCACGCAGCTGCTGGTGAATGCCCAGGCGACTCGCGCCGCCATTCTGGAGCGCCTCACCGACCTGGTAACCACCAGCAAAGCCGGCGACATTGTGGTGGTGCAGTACGCCGGCCACGGCACGCAGGTACCCGACCAGGACGGCGACGAGCGAACCGACGAAAACCAGCTCGACACGCAGGACGAGGCCCTGTGCGCCTACGACTACAACGACGGCGGCCTGATTCTGGACGACGACCTGCGGGACGTGTTCCGGCTGATTCCGGATGGCGTGAACGTGACCTGCTTTATGGATTGCTGCCACTCGGAAAGCAACACCCGCAAAGCGGTATTTGGGCGGCAGCCGGCCAACGCCCGCAAACGCTACATGCGCCTGCCTGACAAGGCCCGCCAGAACTTTCTGAGCAAGCACCCTAAAGCTGCGGCCCGCTCCCGGGCAGCCACCGGCAAGCCGGAAGGCGGCCGGGAGCTGCTGCGGGCCGTAAATTTCACGGCCTGCAAGGCCACGGAGTATGCCTACGAGGTGAACGGCCAGGGCTTGTTCACAAGTATTGCGCTGCCGCTACTGCAGACGCCCGCCGAAAGCCGCACCCACCGGCAGTTCATGAGTCAGATTGAGGCGGCCTTCGCCAACGTCGGCTACGAGCAGCACCCCACCATCGACTGCACCGACGAGGCCCAGAACTTTCTGCTGCTGCAGGCCCTCCGCCCGGAACACGCGTAACCGCACCAGGCCACCATCCAGAGCCATAGCCGGCTCCGGATGGTGGTGCCTGTCGTCACCCGCCCTACCCTGCCGATGAGCACCTCTCCCATCCATCCGCTGTGGCCGCAGCCGCTGCTCGACCTGTGCCAGGTGGTGGCCCACAACCAAGCCCAGACCAGCCCGCCACTTCCCCAGGAATACCAGTTGCGGCAGTATTTCGGCGACGAGGAGTTTCAGTACCTGAGCGGCCTCATCCTGAAAAACGAGCTGCTGAAGCCCAACGGCCAGGACACGCCCACCAGCCAGCCACCCCGGGAGGCCGTGGTGGTGCTGCCCGATTTTATGGGCTCCGAGCTGCATATCGATGGCAAGCCGTTCTGGCTTAACCTGGATGCTATTACGGGCGGGCTCAACAAGCTGAAAGTCTACCACGAAGTAGACCGGAGCAAGGAGAAGTGGCCGGACCCGATGCCGCAGGTGACAGTGGGCGGACCCGACCTGCGCCTCTACGCCCGCGCCATTCTCACGCTGGCCCGCTACTGGGAAGTACACGTATTTGCCTATGACTGGCGCCTGAGCCTGGAGCACAGCGCCAAAGAGCTATCAGCTTTCCTGCAGCAGCGTGGCCTGGCCGAACGCCCGCTGCGGCTGGTAGCGCACGGCTCCGGTGGGCTGCTGGCCCGCTGCTTTGTGCGCCGGAATGCCAGCCAGTGGTACCCAGCCCACGGCAACGCCCAGGACAACCGCCTCGTGATGGTGGGCACGCCCAACGAAGGCACTTACTGGGCCGTGCAGCTCCTGACCGGCGCCGACAAGCTGGTGCGCTGGCTCGATAAGCTGGACCTGCACAACAGCCTGCCCGATGTGCTGCGCATCTTCAACTCGTTTCCGGCAACGTATGAGCTGCTGCCGCCCCGCGACCAGCTGGAGGGCGTGGCCAAGGAGCTTTACCAGCGCGGTACCTGGGTGCCGCTGCCCGTGCGCAAGCACCTGCTGGAAAGCGCCTGCCACCTGCACGAGAAGCTGGCCGGCCAGCCCAATTCCCTCGACCGGGGCAGCATGGTGGCCATTATGGGTTGCAACCAGCCCACTATCCACCGGCTGGATGTGGTATCGACGGGCGAGTTCCGGTTTCATGAGACGCTGCACGGCGACGGCCGGGTGGCGTTTCGGGTGGCAGCGGCAGCGACGGATGAAACAGACGAAGCACCAGCCAGTAATGCGCTGGCTGACATTCCTACGTACTATGTAGATGAGAGCCACGGCAGCCTGCTGCGCAACCCGCTGGTGCTGAAATCGGTGGGCGAAATCCTGTATAACCAGCGCACGTCCACCCTCCCGACCCGGCCCATCATTACGCGCACCCTCACGCAGCGCGAGAAGCATTGGCACCGCCCCATTGGCGAAGACCTGGCCGGCACCGGACTCGAAGCCATTGCTGAGCGCCTGGCCCCTTCCCGCAACAAGCAGAAAAAAGAGGAGTTGCCCGCCGAATATCTGGCCGCCGAAGAAGCCTTAGTGCGTGCCGCAGCCGGCGAGGCCAACCCAACCCTGCGTCTCGATAACCTGCCTTCGGATGCCACCCGCACCATCGAGCTCCACAAAAAAGTAACGATACGGGTGCTGCAGCAGGATATCCGGCAGGTAGATACGGACCTGCTGCTGGTGGGCCGCTACGTGGGTGCGCCGCTCACCAACCGCCTCCTGGACCTGGACCGGGCGCTGGATTCCTGGATTCGGCGGGCCGTAGATCAGGGCCTGCTCAGCGCTGAGCTGGGCAAGGTGTTTTACCTGCCCCGTCCTGCCGGCGCGGCCGGATCGGTGGGCGTGAAGGCCCGCGCGCTGCTGCTGCTGGGCATGGGCGAGGAAGGCTATTATTCCCACCACGACCTACGTTTTCTGATGAGCAACGCCAGTTTCACGGCGGCCTCCCTGGGAATACTGCGGTTCGCGGCCGTAGTGCTGGGCACCCGTGGGCGCGAAGGGCGTGGTGGCCTGAGTGAGGAAGGCGCGCTGGTGAGCTTTCTGCAGGGTGTGGCGGAAGGGCTGGACCGCTGCGGCCCCACCAACGGCTCGGGGCCGCTGGCCCTCGACATTACCCTTATTGCGCGCGACAAAGCCCAATTCGACCGGCAGGTGGAGTTTTTCAGCCGGACGGCCGCCACCAACCGCGACCTAGTGGATGGGCTGGACCTGCTGTTTCGGAAAGACGAATGCCGCGCCGACAACTTCACCACCCCGCCCCCGGATGCACCCAAACCGAGCCTGCCCGGCGACCTGCCCAAGCCTGACCGGGGCCCGCGCATCACCATTGAGCGGGACGGCACGCGCTACCGCTTCACGGCCCTGATAGACGGCGCCGTGATACCGGTGCGGGAGCTGGACGTGCAGCCTTACTTCCCGAGCACGCTGCCCGGCCGGCTCATGGATGCCGTGATGCTGCGGGAGCAGGAAACCTACGGCGAGCTGATGTCGACGCTGCTGTTTCCGCTGGACTTTCAGGACTATTTTGCCGAGCCGCTCACGTTTGTGCTGGACCGCAGCACAGCCAGCCTGCCCTGGGAAATGGCCTGTTTCGCGCAGTTGCAGAACCGCATGGCCAACGAGGGCCGGACGCCCGGCGCCCGCCGCTCCCTGAGCCGGCAGTTACAGCTGGCCCGCCAGTTCCGGACCATGCTTTCACCCAAGCCCGGCATTCCGCCGCCCCGCAACCGCAGCCTGCGCGTGCTCGTCATTGCGGATCCTGCGCCGGAGCCGGAGCTACAGCTACCTGGAGCCCGCCGCGAAGGCCGGGCCGTAGTGGAAATGCTCAGCACCATCAAAGCATTTCTGAACCGGCTACAACCGGCCCACGCGGCCACCATTAAGCTGGATGTGGTGGAGCGAATTGGCGAGGCCGAGTGTGATTTCCTGGAAATCATGGCGCTGATTCTCAACGGTAGCTTCGACGTGATTCACTTCGCCGGCCACGGTATTTTTACTCCCGACGACCCCAACCGCCAGGGCTGGGTGTTCGGGCGCGACCGGGTGCTGACGGCCCGCGAGATATTCCGGGCCCGGCACGTACCGCGGCTGGTTTTTGCCAACGCCTGTTTCTCATCGGTGATTCGGGAAGGTACCCCGTTTGCGGCCGAAGAGCTGAACGGTAGCCTGGCGGGCATTGCAGAAGCATTTTTCGAGCGGGGCGTGCGCAACTACCTCGGCACCGGCTGGCCTGTGAATGACGACCTAGCCCTGGCCTTTGCCCGTGAATTCTATGCGCAGGTGCTGGTGGGCCAGTCGGCAGGCACATTGCTTAATTACTCCAGCTTTAGTCCGCAGGAAATGAACGGCAGCACCACTCCTGACGGCACCCAACCGGAGGCGAGTGGCAGTCAGCCTTCAACTCTAGGCAAAGCCATTGCCTCGGCCCGCAACTGCATTTATAGCAGCGGTGGCTCTACCTGGGGCGCCTATCAGCACTACGGCCAGGCCACCGACTACCTGCTCAACTGGCGCCCCTGATATTTTTGGCGCGGCATCCGGCCACTTTCTTTTCGGCAACTATCTGCATTCTGGCGGAATGTGCTGAAAAGTGAGTGGTCTTTTTATGCATTTATATTGGTTCATTCACTTTGGCTTACCATATACCACCAAGTGTAAATACTTGGTGTACAATTACATGAAGAACACATTCAGAAAGCGCATAAAAAATTCAGCAGGAAAGTCAGCCGCTGAGGCAACCGCCCCCGGAAAGGTTGCATCTACCCCATCAAACGCTCTGCTCCTGACGCAAACCTTACCTTCGAACCTGTGACTGACGCTGACCTCATCACTGCCTGCCGCCAAGGCAGCGGCCGTGCCCAGAAGCTGCTCTATGAGCGGTTCGCAGGCCTGATGCTGGGGGTGTGCCTGCGCTACCTGCGCCGCCGCGAGGATGCCGAAGAGGCCATGCTTGGAGGTTTTGCAAAGGTATTTCGGGCCCTCGACCAGTACCGGCACGAAGGCTCGTTTGAGGGCTGGATTCGCCGGATCATGGTGAACGAGGCACTGGGGCAGCTCCGCCGCAAGGAGCCGCTGCACCTGTCCATCGACGACCTCACCTACGACGTGCCGGCCACGGCGGCCACCGCCGAAAGCCAGCTCAACGCCGACGATATGCTGGCCCTGCTCTCGGAGCTGCCGGCCGGCTACCGCACGGTATTCAACCTGTACGCCCTGGAGGGCTACACCCACCCCGAAATCGGCGAGCTGCTCGGTATTTCGGAGGGCACCAGCAAGTCGCAGCTCAGTAAGGCACGGGCCATGCTCCAGCGCCGCCTCGCGGCGGCCAGCCAGCAGGCCGTATCCTCCATCTCCTCACCGAAAGAACTGTATGCAACCGGAAGATATTGATAAGCTGTTTCGCGACCGTCTCGCGGAGCACGCGCCCACCCCGCCTGCCTACCTCTGGAACCAGCTGGAAGAAGAGCTGCAGCCCGAAAAGAAACGCCCCGTGCTCTGGCTGTGGGCGGCCGCGGCCAGCGTGGCACTGCTGCTGGTAAGTGGTGTGCTCTGGCTGCACCTGGGCTCCTCGGTGCCTTCCGGCGAAGGGGCGCTGGCCACTGCGCCTCAACAGAAGACCGCGCAGCCCGCAGCCGCCGCCCAACCCGAAAAAAAATCGGCTGATGCCACGGAAACCCAGGCAACCCCACCTCAGGCGCTTGCATCTACCACCTCGAAAGAAGCCTCTGCTGAAGCCCCCGCTCCTTCCGCCCGCCAGCCCCAGGATGCGCACCTGCCGGCCCGGCAATTGGCCGCCGAGCCGGTTTCGGCAAACCGCTCCAAGCGTACTGCTGCTTCCAAAGCCCTAGACAATGCGCCGGCTCCTGAAGCCCTAGCTACTGCCCTCCCAAAAACGCAACCGGAGCGTATTTCGGAGCCAGTGGAAGCCCCTTCAGTACCGCGTCAGGCTACGGCGCTGGCTGCTACCGGCCCGATTGAGGTGGAAGTCCGCCGCAGTGATGCGGAAACGGCCGTGGCCACGGCCGCTCACCAGGCAGACTCCGGCCCGCGGCCCCGGTTGGGCCAGCTGCTGCGCCTGGGCCGCAGCGCAGTGCGCGGCGACCGGGTGACTCTGGCTGATGCCGGACTGCCCGAAACCGTGACGGTGCAGGCCCGCGTGGCCGGCCGCACGCTTACCAAAGTGATACAACTCTAATTTTTTTCCTGTCATGAAACGCCTCTCCGCCCTGCTGGCCGCCTTCCTGCTGCTGGTTCTGGCCGCGCCTTGCTCGGCCCACGCTACTGCCCCTGCTCACCTCGACGATACCATTCTGGTGAAACTGCCCAACCAGGCCACCATGACGCTGTTCGTCAAAAACAAGCAGCAGCTCCGCGAGCTGCGCAACTACAAGCTCGACTCGCTGATGATTCTGCTGGATAAGTACATCACCCAAGCAGAAGCCGCCGGCAAGTCGTCGAAGTCGGAGCAGGTGACGATGGAGTTTTACCCTGCCAAAGACCAGCCCGGCAAGCAGGTACCCGAGCAGATCCGCATCACGCTGCACAACGACAATGCCCCGCGCAAAGGCGGCGACAAGGTAGAAGTGAGCATGGGCCGCCTGTTTGGGGTGAAAGTGGAAGAAAATGCCGCCGAAGATGGCAGCGACCGGGTATCGGTGCATCTGGGCAGCACTACCAAAGACGACTCGCTGGCCGCAGCCAAGCGCCAGGCCAAAGCCGACCGGTCGGGCCGTAGCGACTTCAGCATCGACCTGGGCCTGAACGCCCTGGTAAACAAGCAGAATCTGGTAAACGAGCCCAACCTGGACCTGCGCACCATGGGTTCCCGCTACGTCAGCCTGAACTGGCATTACATCCAGCGAATAGGCAGCCGCCGCAGTCCGCTCTACATCATGACCGGTCCGGAGCTGTCGTTCAACAACTACATGCTCGATAACAACAACCGGTTTTTGGCGGCCAACAACACGACGTATGTAGTAAATGACCGGGACCTGAATCTGGAGAAAAGCAAGCTGGCTACGACGGTTATCAACCTGCCCCTGATGCCTGTGCTCAACTTCCGCGACGACAAGCACAACAGTGCGTTCCGCATCGGAGCCGGCGGGTTTGTTGGCTACCGTCTGGCGTCGCACACCAAGATTAAATACGAGCAGGAAGGCAGCACCCGCAAAGACAAAGACCGGGGGTCATACAACCTCGAAGACTTCCAGTACGGTGTGCAGGGCCTGATCGGGCTGCGCAGCGTGACGCTCTTCGCCAAATACAACCTGAATGAGATGTTCAAAGACAACCGCGGCCCGCAGGCCAACGTCCTGAGCTTCGGCATCTCCCTGTCGGACTTCGACTAAGCAACTGTAGCTCCGCAAAGCAAAGAAGCCCTTGACGTTTGCATGTCGAGGGCTTCTTTGCTTTGCGGATCTTCGGCGTGCAGGCCTAATTCACAACCATTTACCCGTTTCGGTGAAAATTATCAAGCAGGATGGCGGCGGAAATGGCCACGTTCAGGCTTTCGGCCTGGCCCCGGCCCGGAATATGCAGCCGCTGGGTCAGGCAGGCTTCCACTTCCGGCGTGAGGCCATGGCTTTCACTACCCATCACCAGCACGCCCTGGGGCTGCAGCGTGAGACCGTGCACATTGTCGCCGTGCAGGTCGGCGCCATACACGGGCAGGCCAGCGGGCAGACTGCTGAGCCAGCCAGGCAACTCGCGCTGCCATACCGGCACCCGTGTAAACGAACCCATGGTAGCGGCCACCGTTTTGGGCGCCCACGGGTCGGCACAGGTTTCGGAGAGCACCACGCCGGGCAGGCCGTACCAGTCGGCCAGGCGAATGAGGGTGCCCAAGTTGCCAGGGTCGCGCACCTGGTCCAGGGCCAGAAACAGGCCACTGGTGGCGCCAGGCAGCAGCGGGGGCTCGGCGGGCAGGCGCGCAATAGCCAGGGCGGTGTTGTTGGTGGCCAGGGTTCCGAGGCGAGTCAGTTCGTCCTCACTGACTACTTCCACAAGGCTTTGCGCAAGCTGAGCAGGTAATTTTAGCGCAAATTCAGCCGTTACAAACACGCGTTCCGTTTGAAGTCCGGAACTTAGCAGCTCCAGCACGCTTTTGCCGCCTTCCACCAGAAAAGCGCCGTGCCGGAGCCGATACTTTTTCAGGTGCAGCGCGTGTACGTATTTTGTCACTGCTTTTGAGACCATATATTGTGCTGAACAGACGCCCCAAAGGGCCTCAGATGATACATAAAACGGGCCGCTACGCCCTGCCGGCCCTGGCTGGCTTTCTACTACTGGCAGCGGGCTGCTCGCCATTGCGCCTGCTGGGGCCCAAGCAGCAGCTGCTGAGCAAGGTGCAGCTTGAGGGAGTAAAGCAGGCTGATGCCGAACGGATTCAGGCCTTGTACCGCCAGAAACCCAACAGCCGCTTTCCGCTGCCAAAACTAGCAATCTATCAGCTAGGACGCGGCTTCTACAACCCCGACCGGCTGCAGCGCAAGCTTGATGACACCCGCGCCCTCTTTGATCAGCGCATTCTGGATGCCCGCCCCGACTCGTCGCAGGTAGGCAAGCTGCTGACCAAGCGCGAGCGGCGCACCCGTCGCCTGCAGCTGGCCCTCGACAAGGGCAATGCCATTATGCGGCTGGGCGAGCCCCCAGTCATCTACGACTCGGCCCTGACGCGCCAGACGGCGGAGCAGATTGCCATCTTCCTTAAATCGAAAGGCTTTTTCCGTAGCCACATGCGCTACACCGACACGCTGGCCGACCGGCGCTTCTCGCTGGGCCGCCTGCTGGGCGGCCCCGACAGCCTGCACCGCCGCCGCGTAACGGTTACGTATACCGTCACGGAAAATGCGCCTTTCCATTACTCGCAGCTCGACTACGACATTGCCGATACGGCCGTGGCACGGCGGGTGCTGGCGTCGCAGCCCGCCACGCTGCTGCACGTCGGCGACCAGTACGACGAGGAAGTAATCGGGCAGGAGCGCGCCCGGATTGAGGCTTTGCTCAAGGACGACGGCTACTTTGATTTTCGCCAGCAGTACATCACGCTGGAGGCCGATACGAGCTACGCCCCCACCACGGTGCGGCTCCGCACCATGGTGGCCAGTCCGGCCACCGAGCTGGCGCACCCGCGCTACACTATTCGGCGGGTGCGCTTCATTACGGATGCCGGCACAGTCCGCTTCGGGCAGAAGCGGGATACCATCGTGCAGGACTCGACTTATTTCCTGGCCTTCCGGCACCGCATCAGCACGCGGCTGCTCAACCGCAAACTGGCCATTCATGCCGGCGACTACTACAACCTGACCAACACGCAGACCACGCAGCGCCAGATCAGCCAGCTCGACGTTTTTCGCTTCACCACAGTGAACTACGTTCGGGTACGCCCCCGCACCGCCGAGGACAGTCTGCGCCATGAGCTGGATGCCGTGGTTTCGGCTTCTCCGGCCAAGCGCTACCAGGAAACCGTGGAATTTGGCGGGACGTACGTGGCAAACCTGCCGGGCCCGTTCGGCAACCTGCGCCTGAAAGCCCGCAACCCGTTCGGCGGGGCCGAAGTGCTGGAACTGGGCCTTCGGGCCGGCTTTGAAGGCCAGTACGAGCTGGCCAGCAACGACGATGAGCAGCAGCTTAAGAGCCAGCTGACTACGCAGCTCGGCGCCAACATCAACCTGGTGCTGCCGCAGTTTCTGGTGCCGTGGCGGAACAGCGGGTTTCTTACCCGCTACAACCCGCGCACCCGCATCAGCATCGGCTACAACTTCGTAAGCCGGCCGGAGTACACCCGCACCAACCTGGAAGGCACTTTTGACTATATCTGGCAGCGGTCGGCTTTTCATCAATACGTTTTCACTCCTGTTGATCTGAGCCTAGTAAACACACCTTATTTAGACCAAGCTTTCTTTAATGAATTAGTTAGCCGGTTTCCCAACCGCCAGGCCGCAGAATTTACATTTAATCGTCAATTTGTCCCAAGCCTAAGTTTCACCTCATTATACAATTCCAACGATTTCAACCAGACTCGTGACGCGCGGTACTTTCGGGTTTTCGCGGAGGTGGGTGGTATCACACGCCCCTTGTACCAGGACCTGCTCAACAAGGATGGCAATGGTATTCGGGTGACGGATTTCTACCGCCTGAATACGGATTACCGACGCTACCATAAACTCGGGCCCAAGTCGTTTTTCGTGTATCGCCTGAACGGAGGCATCGTCCAGCCGCTGCGGCCCAGCAACAGTGTTATTCCTTATGACAAGTACTTCTTCGCGGGCGGCAGCACCAGCGTCCGGGCCTGGAAGCCGCGCCGTCTGGGGCCAGGCACGTTCACGTCGTACGTGCTCGACACCGATGGCGTCACGCCCAAGCGCGACGAGAGTGGCAATCTGATCCGCAACTACAACATCGAGCAGCCAGGCGAACTATTGCTGGAAGGCAGCGTAGAATACCGCTTTCCGCTCTTCGACTTCATCAACGGGGCGGTGTTCACTGACTTCGGCAACGTGTGGGCCCTGCAACCCGACGACCAGCGGCCAGGCGCTCAGTTCAACTTCAACCGCTTCTATCAGGAGTTTGCGGTAGGGTCCGGGTTCGGCCTGCGCTTCGACTTTACGTTCCTCATCCTGCGCCTCGATGTAGCCACCAAAGTCTACGACCCCACGGCGCCCGGCAGCAAGTGGGCTATCCGCAACGCCGGCCTGTTCAAGAGCCAGGACCAGACGGCGTTTAACCTGGGAATCGGGTATCCTTTCTAGGCCTTCGGTCTTCTTCTTTCCCCCTGCAGACTTGCGGCTTACCTACTATCGGTAACGGCTTGGCTGCAGGGGGTTATGCATTATTTTTTGAATTTATTTTGAAAAAAAGCAAGCTAACATCCTGATTGATTACTACTTTTGCCGAATTACCAGCCGTTGTATTTTCCTGGTAATCCACAATTTGAACTTCTTTTTTTCTTTAAATAAATGAAAAAACACTTACGATTGTGTAGTGCAGCTTTCGTTGCGCTGGGTGCCGGGCTGTTCGGGCTGCATGATGGTCATGCGGAGGGTTCCCGGGAACTCACGCCGAATAGCCAATCATTTGCCATGACGGATGTGCGCAACGACCGGTCGGGCTTTCTTATCCACGACTCGAACAACCCGAATCTAGTATCAAAGGGGTTTCTGAAGCCGAGCACCTGGGCCGATGGCGGTACGTTCTCGCCCGACCACCGGCTGTACGTGCGCCTCAATCCCGGCGAAACGCTCAACTACGGCGTGCACCGCATCTACAACGGACAAGGTGTATCAGGTAACAACGCCGGCCGACAGCGCAACCTGATTCTGACGCTGCGCTACGGTGCCAATGCGGGCACCATTGTAAAACAGAGCAAATTGTACCGCGACTCGACCAACAACGCGGCCAACAACAACCTCAACCGTTCCCCACTACTCACCACGGTGAACGGGCTGCCCCAGGCCGGTGTGATTGTCGACGCTCAGCAGAACCAGTTGGGCCCGCAGTCCTTGCTCAACCCACTGGGCTACGTGCCCCTGACCTATACGAACAACACGGGCCAGGCGCAGGATTTCTATATTGAGTTTACCCAGCAGAACGAAGACGCCCTTACCGATAACGGCCGTTTATCGCACTACGATTTCTGGGACTTCACGGTGAAGGATGCCGGAGGAGTTGAAAAGAAAGGCCGGCTGTTCAGCAAATACTGGGCTTTTTCCTCGTACGCGTCTACGGGCAGTGCCGGAGCATTCCAGAACCGGCTGTCGGCTAACTTCAAGATGTACACGCTGATTGAAAGCGCCCAGACGCCCAACCGCTACTACGTGAAGCAGCTGGAGCTGGCCGGTATGCGGCCGCTTGACTTCTTCTTCGTAGCCAATGAGTTTGGTGCTACCTCGGGCACGGGCCGGACTACGGTAGCGCAGCGCCGTCGCAGCCAGACCTCTGACCTAGCCTATCCGCAGTACGCCAACTTTGTGAACGACCCGGACGCCGCTATCTGGCCCAGTGCCCCTGTACCAACGTTCGCCCGGACCTACCAGTCGTTCTGCAACTCTATCCTCAGCCGGGGCTCGGCCGCTTTCACCACTGTCAGCAGTGAAACCGGCAGCGTCAATATCCTCGTTGACCTGAACAACAACGGAGTGAAAGATGGCGACGACGTTCTGATTGAGCAGGTTGTGACGACGGCAGGTGTGCCCGTTACCTCTTCCTGGAATGGCCTGAATGCGTCTAACGCCGCAGTGGCCACCGGCGCCACCGTACGTCTCTCATTCACCAGCACGGGTGCGGCGGTCAACTTCCCCATTTTCGACGCCGAAGGCAACCCCGATGGCTTCCGGGTGCAGAACATCCGGCCTTCCTCGGGTGGCGATGCCTACTACGACCGACTGTACTGGGATGATACGAATCTGACGGCTAACAGCACGACCAACTTCCCGGCATCTCCGGCAGCTCCCGACAACAGCAACCAGCGCCTAGATGGCGTGATATCCGACAACGGCGTACACCGCTGGGGAGATGCCACGAACCAGGCCGGCAATGCCTATATGGTCAATACCTGGACGTATGGCTTTATTTCCGCCGCTAGCGAGCAGGTATACAGCTATAACTACAACTGCGACTTCGACGGCGACGGTGTTGATGATGCGGTTGATGTGGACGACGACAACGACGGTATCAAGGATGTGGATGAGAGCTACGGAGTTAATCCACAGACCTACACGCTCAATGGTGTGGTCAAGACCGATGGTACCGGCGTTCCGATTTATCTGGATGGCGGCTACGTGACCCCGCAGGGCCGTGGCGCATGGCGCGACACGAATGCCGATGGTATGAACGACTACTTCGACATCGACCAGGACGGCATTCCCAATCACCTGGATACCGATTCCGATGGCGACGGCCTGCCGGATGCTATTGAGGCTAACAACGGTAAGCCCGTGGCCAACTACGACCCACGCACCGGGCGCATTACGGGTGCGGTTAGTAATTCTGCCGGTGCCCGCGGTATGCCACAGAACGCCCAGACCAGCAGCAACAGCGGTATTTCCATCTTTGCCAACCTGGACCACGACGGTGACGGCGTACTGGACATCATGGACCGTGACTCGGATAATGATGGCATTGCCGACTTGTTCGAGGTGCAGTCTTCCATCACTGCTCCCGCCGGGCGGGCTGCCGCCGGCAACGGTCTGGCGTTCCGTGCTCCGCTCGGGGCTGATGCCGATGGCGACGGTATCGATAACCGCTTCGACCCCGACTTCAGCGGCTCAACGGCCCTGCTCTACGCCTGGAACTCGTCAACCAATTCCCTGACGAACCCCGGCGCTATAGCCACCCTGCCCGACTACATTGATATGGACGCGGATAACGACGGCTTGCCCGACGGTATTGAGCGCTGGGGAGGCCTGGTTCCGTCCGACTCCGACATTCAGGGTCGTATTCTGGCCGCCATCATTACGGCTGGTGATGCCAACCGTGATGGAATTTTGGATAACCGCCCGCTACAGCCCGGAGCCGGCAATGATGCGTTCCGTGACTCTGACGCCGATGGTATGCCCGACTACCGCGACCTGGATGCCGATAACGACGGCATTCCGGATCAGCTGGAGGCTTCCCGTGGCGTCCTGCTGCCCAATGCAACTTATAACGGCAACTACCCGGCTGCTTATGCCTCCGCCAACGACTCGGATGCCGATGGCATCGTTAATGCCGTTGACCCGGACTCAGGAGCCGGCTACACCTCTATGTTCCTGATCAACTTGGACGGGGACGCGCTGCCGAACTATCTGGATCTGGATTCAGACAACGATGGCATCTCCGACATGCGCGAAGCCAACAGCGGGTCTCTGTTCAACTCGCAGTCGGACCAGGAAGGCCGCATCTATTTCGTTGCCGGCAGCGCCAACGACTCGGACGGCGACGGCCAGCACAACGATGCTGACCCGGACACAACGCCCGCATTCGGTGGCCCAAGCCTAGATACCGACGGTGATGGACGTCCTGACTACCAGGATCTGGATTCGGACAACGACGGTATTCTCGACATTCGGGAAGGACAGTCGACGGCCGGCTACCGCGCCGTAAGCGGCAATGATGCGGATGGCGACGGTATCGACGACAGCTTCGATGCAAGCGGCGGCGGCGTAGTTGTTCCTTACGATGCGCACTACGACGTCACGGGGGTTGTCGATTACATCGACGCCAATGCTGACGACGACCGGTTCCCGGACTGGGTAGAAGGCTTTGACGACAACCACAACGGCCAGTCGGTGGACGACTACAGAAGCCGCGCTGCTGCCTGGACCACTGCGAATCCTGCCCGGGCGGGCTACTACACGCTTTCGGGCATCGGAGCTACGCAGGCGCCTCTATGGATGCTGGATGCCGACAAAGACGGCGTTCCTAACTTCCTGGACTCCTCGGATAACAACGGCTGGTTCCACGATGATAACCGGAACGGTTTGGTTGACCTCTATGACCCGGCCTACGGCGGCTCTCCCTCGTCGTTGCCTAAGCGGGTTGCCACGCAGAGCGACGCCGACTTCCGCCTGCTGACCGTCGTGACCCCCCTGCCCGTGGAACTGATCAGCTTCCAGGCCAAGGCGGCCGGCCGCGACGCGCTGGTAACCTGGGCTACTGCTTCGGAGAAAGACAACGCCCATTTCCTGGTGGAGCGCTCCGCCGACGCCAGCACGTTTGTGGTGGCTGGCACGGTGGAAGGTAAAGGCACCACCAGCCGCCGTTCCGACTACTCGTTCACAGACAAAAACGTGGGCGCTTCCGCGGGCACGCGCTACTACCGCCTCCGCCAGGTAGACCAGGACGGCAAGGAATCCGTGAGTGAGGTGCGGGTGGTCAGCTTCGATGGCAAAGCCACCGTAGCCGCCATTTCGGTGTACCCTTCGCCAACGGTCGACAACGCTACGCTGGATCTGCTGGCCCTGCCAGCGGCCACGTATGCGGTGGAAATCATGGCCGCTGATGGCCGACTGATGACCCGCTTCGAGGCCCAGGGCGGCCGCGAAGTGGCACTCCCGGTGGCTGGCTATGCCAAAGGCACCTACCTGGTGCGCGTAAGCGGCCAGGGCCAGAACTATCTGGTGAAGCTGCTGAAGAACTAGCAGCTCAGTTTTCACAGCCAAACAAAAAGGGCTTCCGATTCATCGGAAGCCCTTTTTGTTTGTGCCGGCCATAGTAGACCAGTTGGCAGGCGCGTTTGTTCTCTGCGGCTAATAGCCCAGCAGCTCATTCAGCGCTGCCGCTACTTTATCAGGGTTGGGCAGCATCTGGCGCTCCAGCTCTACGTTGAGGGCAATGGCGGGCAGGTTGGCGGCGCCCAGCGTGAATACCGGCGCATCGAGCTGGCGGAAACAGGTGCGCTGGATGCGGCCGGCCAGGCTCTCGGCGAAGGAGTTCATAAGCGGCTCTTCCGTCAACACCAGGGCCTTGCCGTGGCGGCGCACGGCAGCTTCCACGGCTTCGTAGTCGAGCGGGTTGAGGGTGCGCAGGTCCAGGATTTCCACCTGGCCCGGAAACTGCCGGCTGGCAGTTTTGGCCCAGTACACGCCCATTCCGTAGGTGACGACCACGCAGGTTTCGCCGTTGCGGAGCTTGTCGGCGGCGGCTTCCTGCGCAATGGCGGCCCTGCCGAGCGGAATGACGTAGCCAGTGGCGGGCTCCACGGTTTTGGCCTCTTCGGTGCCGGGCACCTTGCTCCAGTACAAGCCTTTGTGCTCCAGCATCACCACCGGGTTGGGGTCGAGGAAAGCCGCGCGCATCAGGCCTTTCATATCGGCGGCGTTACTCGGATAGACCACCTTGATGCCCCGGATGGTGAGCAGCGTACTTTCGATGGAACCCGAATGATAGGGCCCGCCGCCGCCATAGGCCCCAATCGGCACCCGAATCAGGCTCTGCACCGGAAACTTGCCATTGGAGAGGTAGCACGATTTGCTAAGCTCTTCCACGAGTTGGTTCAGGGCCGGCCAGATGTAGTCGGCAAACTGAATTTCGACAATGGCTTTGGCCCCCACGGCGCTCATACCGGCCGTACTGCCCACAATGTAGGCTTCCTGGATGGGCGTATTGAACACGCGGGCGTCGCCGTACTTTTTGGCCAGCAGCGCCGCCTCGCGGAACACGCCGCCCAGCTCGCCGCCCACGTCCTGGCCATAGAACAGCGCCTCCGGAAACTCGCGCAGCATGTCGTCCACGGTGTGCAGGGCCGCGTCTACCATCAGGGCCTTTTCGGCGCCGGCGGGAGTACGCTCCCCCGCTTCCTCGGTCACGACGGGCGGGGCAAACTCATGGTCGGCGAAGGTGGCGGGCTCGGGGGCAGGCGCGGCCAGGGCCCGCTGATAGTCAGCCAGCACGGTGGCGCGGGCCTCAGCGCCCAGCTTGCTTAACTCTTCTTCGGCGAAACCCAGCTCCAGCAGCTGCTGATGAAAGCGGGGCAGCGGGTCGTTAAGCGTGTGCGTGGCCAGGTCGTCGCCGCGGTACCACTCGCGGCGCACGCCGCTGGTGTGGTGGCCCAGCAACGGGCATTTAGCGTGCACCAGTACCGGGCCGCGGGTGCGGCGCACGTAGTCGGCGGCCTGCTGCATGCCGGTGTAGCTGGCCAGAAAATCGGCCCCATCAAACTGCAAACGGTGCAGGCCTTTGAAGCCGGCCGCAAACTCGTAGGCGTCCATGGCCCGCATTTCGCGGCCCGTGGCCGAAATGCCCCAGTCGTTGTCCTGCACCAGATAGATGATGGGCAGCTGGTGCAGCACGGCCATCTGCAGCGCTTCCGCTACTTCGCCTTCCGTCATGGCTCCATCCCCGATGGAACACAGCACCAGCGGCTTCTTTTGGGAATTAGTAATTAGTAATGAAGAATTAAGAATTGGCTGTTCCGCCTCTTCCGAATCTGGAACAGTTGGCGAATCACTAATTACTAATTGCTCCTTACTAATTGTCGCCAGCCCCTGGCTTTCCAGATACTTGATGCCATGCGCCATCCCGGTGGCCGGAATGGCCTGCATGCCGGTAGCGGAGCTTTGGTGCGGAATAACGGGGAAACCGGCCCGCCGCAGCGACGGGTGGCTGTAGTAGGTGCGGCCGCCCGAAAACGGGTCGTCGCGCTTGGCCATGAGCTGCAGCATCAGCTCGTAAGGCGTCAGGCCCATACCCAGCAGCAGAGCATCGTCGCGGTAGTAGGGCGCGGCATAGTCCTGCGCACCGAGCTGGCAGGCGGCGGCCAGCTGAATGGCTTCGTGGCCGCGGGCCGTAGCGTGCACGTATTTGGCCGTTACGGCCTTGTTTTCTTCGTAGAGGCGGGCCATTTCGTCGGCCGTGCGCATCAGGCGGTAGGCCCGGCGCAGCGTGGTACGGTCGGGCTGAGCGGTGATAAAGTCAGGTTCCAGGAGTGGGGCAGCGTGCGTGGGCATGGATGGGGAATGGGTTGGCCGGCGAAATTACGGCTTCCCGAACGAATGCCCGGCTTGGGTGGTACGAGGCGCCGGTTTGAAGCCCTAACTTTGCGGCATGTTGCCTGCCCTACGCATTTCTTTCGCCGCCGAATCTGATATTCCGGCCATGGCAGCGCTGGTAAACCGCGCCTACCGCGGCGAGGCCAGCCGCCAGGGCTGGACCACCGAAGCCGACCTGCTCGACGGCCCCCGCACCGATGAAGCCGACCTGCGCCAGCTCTCGGCCGCGCCCGGCGCCACCTTCCTGCTGGCCCGCACCGCCGCCGGCGAGCTGGTAGGCAGCGTCTATACCAAGCCCGAGGCGCCCGACCTGTACGTGGGCATGCTATCCGTGGACCCCACGCGGCAGGCCGCGGGAATCGGACGGCAGCTGCTGGCCGCCGCCGAGGCCCAGGCCCGGCAGGCAGGTTTCACCGACGTACTGATGTCCGTCATTTCGGTGCGCGCCGAGCTGATTGCCTGGTACGAGCGGCTGGGCTTCCAACGCACCGGCGAGGTGCAGCCGTTTCCGCTGCACGCCAGCCCCAGCATCCCGAAGCAGCCGCTGGAGCTGCTGCTGCTGCGCAAGATGGTGTAGGCGTTTCGGTCCATGAGGAAATACCGGTTTTCAACTTGGAGAGTGGTTGGAAATTGTCAGGCTGAGCTGGTCGAAGCATCACGTAAACAAGACTTCTACCAGTTCAGGTAGAAGTCTTGTTTACGGCCTGGAATCTTTGGCAGCCCTGGCAGCCAGTTCATTATCATCCAACCGGCACAGACAGGGTTAGGAGAGTCGGATAGGATGCCAACCCCGGCAACGTTCTTCAATAAAGCCCCAGCCGGCTGATTGCTGCAACTATTTTCAGTTACGCCCTTCTCTCACCCAGTGCCCGGCCAGTGCCGGGCACCCCTGGAAATTTCTACCTTTACCGGCAGCAAAAAAGCCGGCTTCCTGACTTTGTCAGTTTTCGAGTTGCCTTTACCCTTCACGGCCGACGTTTGCCCTGAACCAACGCCCTGCTGCCATGTACGCTACACTTTCCGCTTCTGCTATGCCTTTTCCCGCGCCGGTTGCCGCCGCTTCCTTCCGCGAAACGGTGGCCGACTGGATGCGCCGGTTTCAGGACTGGCTCTGCCAGCAGCTGGAAACCACCGATGGCACGGGCCGCTTTCAGGAAGATGCCTGGCAGCACCACGGCGGTGGCGGCGGCCGCAGCCGGGTCCTCACGCACGGCAGCATCATCGAGAAAGGCGGCGTGAATTTTTCGGCAGTGCAGGGCACCATGAGCGAACAGGCGGCCCGTGTGCTGCTGATGCCAAACCCTGAGTATTTTGCCACCGGCGTGAGCGTGGTGCAGCACCCGCGCAGCCCGCAGGTGCCCATTGCCCACATGAACGTGCGCTACTTCGAGGCCGGCAACGGCGAAGTGTGGTTTGGCGGCGGCCTCGACCTGACCCCGATTTATGTGGACGAAGCGCAGGCCCGCTGGTTTCACGAGCAGATTGCCGCGGCCTGCGCGCCCCACGACCCCACCTACTACGCCCGCTTCAAAACCTGGGCCGACGACTACTTCTTCCTGCCGCACCGCCAGGAAACCCGCGGCATCGGCGGTATATTCTTCGACCGCCTCACGGTGGGCAAGGACGGTGACCGGGACGCACTGTTTGCCTTTATTCAGGCCGTGGGGCGGGTGTTTGGCGAAGCCTACTGTGCGCTGCTGCGCCTGAACGCCGACCGTCCTTACACCGAGCGGGAGAAGCGCTGGCAGCTGGTGCGCCGCGGCCGCTACGCTGAGTTCAACCTGGCCTTCGACCGGGGCACGCGCTTCGGCCTGGAAACCGGTGGCCGCACCGAAAGCATCCTCATGAGCCTGCCGCCACAGTGCGAATGGCACTATAATTTTCCCATCGAACCAGGCTCGCCCGAAGCCGCCACCCAGGCTTGGCTGCGTAAAGGCGTCGATTGGTTCACCGAAACGTCGCGCCCCGCTTGATCGAGACCCTACAAGCCTTCGACAACTGGCTGCTGCTGACAGCCAACCGCAACCACACGGCCAAGATGGACACGCTGATGGTGTTTTTCACGGAGCGTTTCGTGTGGTTTCCGGCGTATTTCGTGCTGCTCGTGCTGCTGGCGTATCTGTTTGGGCGCCGGGCCTATCTGCTGCTGCCGCTGCTGGGCCTGAGCGTTGCGTTGGCCGACAGTATCTCCAGCCGGCTGTTCAAGCCGTATTTCGCCCGCCTGCGCCCCTGCCACAACCCCGACCTGTCGGCTACGCTGAACCTGGTGAACGGCTGCGGCGGGCAGTTCGGGTTCATGTCGTCGCACGCGGCCAATGCCTTTGCCCTCACCGTATTCATGGCCCTGGTGCTGCCGCGGCGCTTCCGGATTGCCAAATGGCTGCTGCTGGCCTGGGCCGTGGTGGTGAGCTACAGCCGGATTTATCTGGCAGCCCACTTCCCGTCTGATGTGCTGGCCGGTGCGCTGCTCGGCAGCGTGCTGGCCTGGCTGTGCGCCATGCTCTACAAGCGGCAGGCCGCGAAGTGGTGGCCGGAAAACCAGCCGTTGTAGCCCAACCTCACGGCCTCCTATACTGAAAGGCCGGGGTCCTGAGTGTGAGCCTCTGGCCCCAGCACTCGCCGCAGCACCTGTTCCAGCGCCTGCAGCGTTACCACGTCGCCTTGCAGCAGTACCCGCTGGGGTTGCCACAGCAGCAGCTTGCGCGGCCGGTCATCTTCCTGCGTGCTGCAATAAAGCGTGCCGCCGGCCTTCGGGCCGACTGGCCGGGTGTAAAACCCCTCCCTGATCTGGGTGAAGCCGAACGAGAGCAGTGTGTGGTGGAAGTAGCTCATGGCAAATGGCAAATCAGCTGCCCGGGGTACGAAAAGTGTATTTCTCTAGCTGCCTAGTGGCCTTGCCACACAAGGCGGCAAGAAGCCGCTACGCCACAGTACCGCCGCAGCTGGACCCGGCGCCGGCCGTGCAGCCGTAGCAGTGCTGGTTCACGACGATGCCACGCCGGGACAGGGCCGCCGCGTCGAAGTCGTGGATGTGCTGCACCGGGCTGGCTACATGCAGGTCGAGCATCTGGTTGAAGTCGCAGTCGTAGAGCCCTCCGTCCCAGCCCACCGAAATGGTATTGCGGCACATCACGCCGGCCGCCGCCACGGGGTTGAAGGCGTTAACCAGCTTTTCCATGTAGCCCGCATAGTTGCCGGATTCTATCAGGTAGTCCAGGTAGCGGCTCACGGGCAGGTTGGTGATGGCAAACAGCTCGTTAAAAACGATGCCGTGGTCTTTGAGCAGCACCCGCTTAAACTGGTCCTGCAACCCTTTCTGGCCTCCAGGCAGGAAAGCACCGGCCGGATTATACACCAGATTCAGTACCAGCCCCGAGCCCTCCTGCCCGTAGCCGACGGCATTCAGCATTTTCAACGCTCGGATGGAATCCTCAAACACGCCGTTACCACGCTGCCGGTCGGTTTTTTCGGCTGTGTAGAAAGGCAGCGAGCTTACGACTTCCACCCCGTGCTGCTTGAAAAAATCCGGCAAGTCATGGTACTTCCGGTTGGCTACGATGATAGTCAGGTTGCAGCGCACCAGCACTTTGCGCCCCAGCCGGCTGATTTCCTCCACAAACCAGCGGAAGTCGGGGTTCATTTCGGGCGCCCCGCCGGTCAGGTCTACTACCGGAATATCCGTCTGCGCCAGCGCATCCAGGCAATACTGCATGGTCTGGCGGGTCATGATTTCCTTGCGGTCAGGGCCGGCATCTACGTGGCAGTGTCGGCACACCTGATTGCACATCTTGCCCACGTTGATTTGCAGCACGGCCGGCTCTACCGGAGTAAGCGGAAACAGGCCGGCACCCCGGAGCTGCTCATGAAACAGCGGCAGGTGCAGCGTATCGGCTACTTCCTGACGAAGCACCGTGAGCTGAAAGGCCGAATCAGCGAGTTGATGGTTGGTGGCCTGAAGGGATTTTATCATCAGTAAGCGTGGCAGCAGCGGGAAGAAGTCGGGAAAGCCGGACTAATTGGCTTCCAATATCGGGGAAACGGAGCGGCCGCCGATGTACGAAAAGCAGCGGCAGACCGATTTAGTTGCCGGAACCTTAATAAAAATGCCAGCAACAACTATTCCGCTCGGGTTGCCGGATGAGCGTGGCCGTGCCATACTCCGGCAAGAACAAGGGCCTGGCGCCACGAAAAAGCAACCCAAAAAACCGGGCGCTAAACCTTTTCCGCTGTTGCCGCACGTATATGCCCGGCCATGCAACTACTCCTGCTTTCTTTTCGCAACACGGCGCGCCTGGTAGCGGCCAGCTCCCTACTGATTCTCAGCGCCTTCGTCAGCCTGCCACCCATACCGCGCCTTCCCGCGGCTCCTGTGCCCGCAGCCCCGGCAGCGGCCGGAGTCGACCACAGTGGGTTCGATAAGCTCCTGAAAAAGTACGTCAACGAAAAGGGGCTGGTCAACTACAAAGCCTGGAAAACCGACCAGGGGGCCTTCAACCAGTACCTGCAGCTGCTGAGCCGGAATCCGCCGGCGGCCAGTTGGAGCAAAGCGGAGCAAATGGCTTACTGGATCAATGCCTACAATGCCTACACCATCCGGCTGGTGCTGGACCACTACCCGGTGCGCAGTATCAAGGACATCGGCACGAAAATCCAGATTCCGCTTGTGACCACGCCCTGGGCCAGCAAATTCTTTTCCATCGGGGGCGAGAAGATGAGCCTGGACAATATTGAGCACAGCATCATACGCAAGCGGTACAACGATCCGCGCATTCACTTCGCGCTGGTCTGCGCCGCCGTCAGTTGCCCGCGCCTGCGGCCCGAAGCCTACACGGCGGCCCGGCTGGAAAGCCAGCTCGATGAGCAGGGCCGCGACTTTCTGAACAATCCGGATAAAAACAAGCCCGGCAAGTCTTCGGCCCAATTGTCCAGGTACTTCGACTGGTACAAGAGCGACTGGACCGACAACGGGCAAACGGTAGCCGGCTGGGTGAACCGATACGCCGCCGCCAAAATGGACAGCAACGCCAAAATCAGCTACCTCGACTACAACTGGCAGCTGAACCAGCAGTAGGCGCGGCCGCCGCGCAGCAGCTATAGCGGATGCGGTGCTTATCTTGGTGGCAAAATGCACTACGGCTCGTCAGGTAGTCTGCCTGTGCTCCGCTCCGATTTCCCGTCCCTCCTTCTCTGCGTATTATGACCGTCTCGCCGGTTCCGGGTCCCCTCCGCTCCCTGCCGCCCGCTACCGCGCTGGCAGACCTGCTGGCTGTGTCGATGACGGGTATTATCTACTATACGCCCATTTATAGTCCGGCTGGCACAGGCGAGATTGTGGATTTCACCTTTGTGTACCTGAACCCGGCGGCCCAGCGCATGATGCGCATGCCGGAGGTGCCCACCGTGACGCACAACCAGCAGTGGCCCCATAGTATCGCGCACGGCACGTTCGACTTTCATGTGGATGCCTTTGTGAGCGGCGAGCCTCGCGAATACAACATCAACTACCAGGCCGACGGCTACGACAACTACTACCGCCTGGCCGCCCGCCGCTCCGGCGACGGGCTGTGGGTGAGCTTCACCGACACGGCCGACCAGCCCCGCTCGCCCGTGGAGGTGGCCCTGCGCGAGGCGCAGGCCGCCGAAAAGGCGGCTCGTGCCGAAGCCGAAGCCCAGCGCCAGCGTTTCTATGAGGTGCTCATGCAGCTACCCGCCCACGTGGCCGTGCACGAGGGGCCCAACCAGGTGTTAACGCTCGTCAACCCTCACTACCTGCGCGTTGCCAACGGGCGCGAGCTGCTGGGGCAGCCCATTCGCGCGGTCTGGCCTGAGCTGGCCAGCCATGGCATTCTCGACGAGCTTGACCGGGTGTACCAGACCGGTGAGCCGTTCGTTGCGTCCGGCCTACCGGTTCAGGCCGATTTTATGCGCACCGGCCAGCTGCAGCAGGTCTACTACGACTTCTTCTTCCTGGCATTGCGCGACGGCCAGGGCCAGATAACCGGAGTGCTCAACTTCTCCTACAACGTGACAGGCGCGGTGCGGGCGCGCCAGCAGATTGAACAACTGAACCAGGAGCTGGAAACCCGTGTGCTGGAACGCACGGCCGCACTGCAGGAAAGCGAGGCCCGGTTTCGCATCATGGCCGACGCCGCGCCCAACCAAGTGTGGGCCGTCAACCCGGATTCGAGCATCCGCTACGCCAACCAGGCGTTTCTGGACTTTGTGGGCGTGAGTCTGGAGCAATACGTGGCCACGGGCTGGGCAGCCTACCTCCTTCCCGAAGAGCTGGAGCTGGCCCAGAGCACCCTGGAAACGGCCATTCGCAACCGCTCCCTGTATGTGCTCGAGCACCGCATGCGCCGCCACGACGGGCAGTACCGCTGGCTGCTGGCCCAGGGCGCGCCCAGCTTTTATGCCAACGGCGAGCTGTACGGGTACGTGGGCTCCGCCATCGACATCACCGACCTGAAGCATACCAACGAACAGCTGGTGCGCACCAACGTGGACCTGGACAACTTCATTTACGCCGCTTCGCACGACCTGCGTGAGCCCATTACCAACCTGGAAGGCCTGATAGTGGCGCTGCAGGAGCAGCTGGCCCTAGCGCCGGGCACCGATCCGCTGGTGCCGCGCCTGCTGACCATGATTGAGCAGGCCGTAGCACGGTTTCAGCTCACCATTGCCCAGCTCACCGATGTGGCCCAGCTGCAGCAGGCCCGGGAGCTGCCGGCCGAAGCAGTAGACCTGCGGGCGCTGGCAGAGTCGGTGCGGCTGGATCTGGTTCCGAAAATGGCGGCGGCCGGGGCCCACCTGACCGTAGCGGTAGCCGATGACTGCGCTATCCACTTTGCCCCCAAACACCTGCGCAGCATCATCTACAACCTGCTCAGCAATGCCCTGAAGTACCATCATCCTGAACGGCCGCCTCTGGTGCAGCTGCAGTGCCACCGCGCCGGCACCGCGCTGGTGCTGGAAGTCCAGGACAATGGCCTGGGGCTGGACAAGACGCAGCAAGCCCGCTTGTTTGGCCTGTTTCAGCGTTTGCATACCCACGTAGAGGGCTCCGGCATGGGCCTGTATATGGTGAAGCGCATTGCCGAGAATGCCGGGGGCCACGTGAGCGTGCAGAGCCAGCCCGGCGTAGGCTCCACGTTTACCGTGGTGCTGCCCGCGCAGGCCTGGCCGCACAGACAGTAGGCATTCTCGGCACTACACCTGACATGCTTCAGAATATCGGGAACCCCCTCTTTTATCGTTTATTCCTTTTATCTTTTCCTTATGACTGCTCAACCTTCTGCCGCCCGCTGGCCGGCCTTACCGGCTGATACCTGGACTGACACGCGCGAAACACTCCACCGCTGGACCCAGATTGTGGGCAAAACCCGCCTGGCGCTGAGCCCCATGCTCAACCATTGGTGGCAGGTACCGCTGTATATCACGCCCCGCGGGCTTTCTACCGGGCCCATGCCTTACGCCGCCGGCAGCTGCGAAGCCGTGTTTGATTTTAGGGCGCACCGCCTGCGGGTGCACACCTGCGACGGACGCACCCACCAACTGGCCTTGGAGCCCCGTTCCGTAGCCGATTTCTACCATGCGTACCGGGCCCTGCTACTCGAAGCCGGCATTGAGGTGACGCTGTGGCCCGTGCCCGTGGAGCTGGAAGACGCCACGCCTTTCGCCGAGGACCACGGCCGGCGCTCCTACGACGCAACGGCCGTAGAAACGTTCTGGGACATCATGCTTAGCGCCGAGCGGGTGCTGCAGGAGTTTCGTAGCAACTTCCTGGGCAAGTGCAGCCCGGTCCACTTCTTCTGGGGCAGCTTCGATCTGGCCGTCACGCGCTTTTCGGGCCGTCCGGCCCCACCCCACCCCGGCGGCATCCCCCACCTGGCCGACTGGGTAACCCGCGAATCATACTCACAGGAGCAGATTGCGGCCGGCTGGTGGCCCGGCGGCAACGGGCAGGAGGCCGCCTTCTACAGCTATGCCTACCCCGGTCTACCAGCACTGGCCGAGGCCGCCATCCAGCCTGCTGAGGCATTCTACAGCAAAGAAATGGGGGAGTTTTTCCTACCCTACGAAGCCGCGCGTACCGCGCCCGACCCGCACCAGGCCATTATGCGCTTTTTACAAAGCACCTACGACGCGGCGGCAACCCTGGCCCACTGGGACCGGGCAAATCTGGAGCGCAGCTGAGAGGCCAACAGCAGCCTAAGCACCGTTGATGCACTTTGCATACCGGAGCAGCATACCGATACAGCGCCACCGCAATTAAGAGCAGGCTTTTTAATAGGCAGACAATGGCTTAGCGCAGACCAAGGATGATGGCGGCCAGCAGCACCAGTGACGCCATAAAGACGGAAATGATGAATGTATCTCGGCCGGAAGTTGGGACAGGTTCCATGGGGTGGGGAAAACTAGGTAGAAAGCCAGCGTTGCTAGTGTGGCAGCACTGGCTAGGATATGGTTTGGGCGACTTGGCCCGCCGTGGTGTGGGTTAGCTCCGTCGCCAGTGGTTGACCGGCGGCCCAGGCATCCAGATTCTGGCGGGTGGTGGCCGCTATGTTGCGTAGCGCCTCCCGCGTCAGGAAAGCCTGGTGCCCGGTGATGAGCACATTGGGATACATGAGCAGGCGGGCAAACACGGCATCGGTGGGTGGGCGCTGCGAATGATCCTGAAAGAATAAGGCCTGCTCCCGCTCATACACATCAAGGCCCAGGTAGCCAAGCTGCCCCGAATCCAGGGCCGCCAGGGCGGCTTCGGTATCGAGTTCGGCTCCCCGGCTGGTATTAATCAGCATGACGCCCGGCTTCATCTGCGCCAGCAGCGCGGCATTGATCAGGTACGGGGCGTGCGGCACCATGGGCGCATGCAGGGTAATAATGTCGGCTTCAGCACAGAGCTGCTCCAGGGTAGTATAGGTCAGGCCGTGGCGCTGGGCCAGCTCCGGGTTGGGCAGTGGGTCGTAGCCCAGCAACCGGCAGCCAAAGCCTTTCAGAATACCGGCCACGATGCCGCCGATGTGCCCCAGACCAATAATACCGACGGTTTTGCCATGCAAATCGAAGCCGATGAGCTCATCGAGCCGAAAGTCGTAGGACCGGAGCTGGTGGTCAGCCTGAATGAGGCGGCGGTTGAGCGCCAGCATCAGCGCTACGGCGTGTTCGGCAATGGCGTACGGGGAGTACTCAGGCACGTTGGCCACACGCAGGCCCAGCCGCTCGGCGTGCTCCAGGTCTACCTGGTCGTGGCCAGTGGCCCGGATGGCCATAAACCGCACCCCCTGTGCGTACAGGGCATTCAGTACCGGAGCCGAGGCGTCGTCGGTGCTGAAAATGGCCACCGCCTCCGAGCCCTGCGCCTGCGCCGCCGTTTCGACAGTCAGATTGGCCTCAACGAAGCTTATCGGGTGCTCAGAACCGAGAGCATCACTCAAGTAGGACCGTTCGAAAGGCTTGGTGCTAAAAACTGTGGTTTTCATAAGGCAGCAGTGAGGTACGAAAGCAAATATCCTGGTCTTCTGCCAGGAAAAGAATGAGCAGAATCATGTTCGGCTATGAGGTGCGTCAAGACAGCTCGCCGGGCAAATCATCAGCTTTACAGGGATTTGCCAACCCACTTGAGGCTTCTTGTTCTTCTCAGCACTCGCTCCTTACCTGTTGCTATGCGGGTGCTCAGCTTGCCGGGTTCCGGGCACAGCAGGCCCGCCTGGCGCGTATGCGGCACTACTATTGGCACTGCGGGTGCCGCTCCTGCCCCGTCGGAAGCTGTGCCCGCCGCCGACCTGCGCCGCCGGGTACGGCCGGCTTGGGTTGATGGATCTGCCTGGTTTCTTACCTTATACGGGCGCAACGCCTTAGTGCCTGGTCCGGCCCGACTTTTACGCGCTTGCTGATGTCCGAAATACCTGAACCCAATTTTATTGAGCAACCTGTGCGCGCCCTAGGACTTACGGAGGACGAAGCCCGGGCAGGGCAACAGCGCTACGGCCCGAATGCGGTAGAAGCTACGCCCCCCGACTCCTGGGTACGGGTGCTGCTGCGGCAGTTCCGCAGCCTTATCGTGGCGGTACTCGGTGGCGCCGCCATCTTCTCCTTTGCTTTCCATGATTACGCGGAAGGCTACGCCATCTTGGCCGTCATTCTGATCAATGCTGGTATCGGTTTCTGGCTCGAATGGAATGCCCAGGCTTCCATGACGGCCCTGCGCCGCCTGGGCCAGACCACCGCCCGGGTACTGCGCGAGGGGAAAATACGCGCCATACCTTCTGATGAGGTTACTATGGGCGACGTGCTGCTGGTGGAAGCGGGCGAAGTAGTAGCGGCCGACGCACAACTATTCGAGGCGCAGCAGCTACAAGTCAACGAATCCACCCTGACCGGCGAGTCGATGCCGGTCAGTAAAGCACTTCCTGCTACTGCAGTTCCGCCAACGGAGCAGACTGGCGGGCTGTTGTTCAAAGGCACAGCCGTGGTAAATGGCACCGGGCGCGCCACTGTGACGGGGGTAGGCTGCGGTACGCAGCTCGGCGAAATTGCCCGGCTTATGCAGCAGGCCAAACGCACAGCTACTCCTCTGGAGGCCAAGCTGGCCCGCCTTACCCGTCAACTCGTGATGCTCACAGTTGGGCTGGCTGGCCTGTACGTGCTGCTGGGTTTGTGGCGGGGCAAGCCGGTTCATCTGCTTCTGGAAACGGCTATTGTACTGGCTGTGGCGGCTATTCCCGAAGGCATGGCCATTGTGGCTACGCTGGCCCTGGCCTACGGCATGCTGCGGCTGGCGCACCGCCAGGTACTGGTGAAGCGCCTGGCAGCCGTGGAAACGCTGGGCAGCACCGACATCATCTTCACCGACAAGACCGGCACGCTTACCCAGAACCAAATGGCAGTGCATACCGTCTGGCTGCCCGAAGCCCAGATCACCTTTCCGCCTGCTACAGAACACATGCAAGCTGTGGCAGCCGGTGAAGCGTATCAGCTGCTGCTGCGGGCCGCCGTACTCTGCAACAACGCAACCTATTCGTCGGTGCATCCCGAAGCCGCGCTTGGCGACCCGCTGGAAGTAGCCTTGCTGGCGCTGGCCGCCGAAAGTCATTTTGCAGTAGCTGATGTTCAGGCTATGCCGCGGCTGGCCGAGCAGCCATTCAACTCCGATACCCGCCTGATGGCCACGCTGCACCGGCAGCCCGACGCGGGCAGCCTGGTCACGGTGAAAGGCGCGGCGGAGGATGTGCTGCGCCTGTGCGTGCGGCAGCAAGCGGCCACGGGGGCCTTACCGTTGGCGGTGGCTGAGCAGGCCGAATGGCTGCTGCGCGCCGAGCAGCTGGCCCAGACCGGCCTGCGCACCCTGGCCCTGGCCCACCGCATCCAGACCGATGAAAACCCACATGACCTGGTCCGGGACCTGACCTGGCTGGGGATGATTGCCTTTCTCGACCCGGCCCGGCCCGAAGTTATTCCAGCCATCGAGGCCTGCCAGCGGGCCGGCATCCGGGTGCTGATGGTCACCGGCGACCATCCGGCCACGGCCCTCACTGTTGCCCGGCAGGTGCATCTGGCCGCCGAAACTGCCGAATTGACTATCACCGGCAGCGAACTGGCCGCGCTGCTGGCCCAGCCTGCAGTGCCCGGCCACGGCCTCCAGCAGACCTGCGTATTTGCCCGCGTCAGTCCGGCCCAGAAACTAGACCTTATCAGCTACTACCAGCAGCAGGGCCATGTGGTGGCCATGATAGGGGACGGCGTGAATGATGCGCCGGCGTTGAAGAAGGCCGATATCGGGGTGGCTATGGGGCTGCGGGGTACGCAGGTGGCCAGCGAAGCCGCCGCGCTGGTCCTACGCGACGACTCATTTGCTTCCGTGGTGGCGGCTGTGGAGCAGGGTCGCATTATTTTCACCAACATCCGCCGCTTTGTGCTGTATCTGGTTTCCTGCAACCTGAGCGAACTGCTCGTGGTGCTTGCGGCGGGCCTGGCAGGAGTTGATTCGGTGCTGCTGCCGCTGCAGATTCTGTTTCTTAACCTGCTTACTGATGTTTTCCCGGCGCTGGCCCTGAGTGTGGGCAAAGGCAGCCGCCGCGTCATGGAGCAGCCTCCCCACGATCCGCAAAGCCCCATGATGCGCCCCACGGATTGGCAACTGGCCGGGGCCTATGCCGCACTAATGACAGCGGCCTTGCTGGGCTGCTATTATGTGGCCCGCCACCACTTCGGTTTCGGGCCTGCCACGGCCACCACCATCCTGTTCTACGGTCTGGCTGCTGCGCAGCTCGTGCACGTGTTCAATATGGCCGGCAGCCGGCACCGGCACTTCACCGACAATGATGTACTGCGCAACCGCTACGTCTGGCTGGCGCTGGCTTTGTGCACCAGTCTGCTGCTGCTATCCTACTACCTGCCTCTGTTTCGTCAGCTTCTGGGCATCCAACCTCTCACGCTTCCGGCGTTGTTGCTCGTTCTGGTTCCGGCCGGCGCCGTACTGGGGCTAGGCCCTCTGCTACACCGCATTTTCAGCTGGCGTAAGTTGCCTACGCGCCATATAGGGGCAGTTACAGACAGGGTTGCTGCCAGAGCTGTTTGAGCGAAATAAGGCTTAATCGGCTCTAAAAACAACCTAAAGGGTGAGGCCTCAGTCAGGCGATGCACACGGAGGCTTGCTAAAACCGAACGGGCACGTGCTGTGAATATGGCCTATTGTCTCTCTACTATACACTCGCCGGCCAGGTAACCTCACTGCGGGACAGGCAGGCGCAAACGCCTACGTAGCAAGTGGAGCACGCTAAGGCATGCTAGGGCTTCATTCGCGCTTTTAGGGCGTCCTCCAGCCCTTGCTCATCATAGAACCGCTTAAAAAGAGTCTCCATAGTACGCACGTTCTGCAACGGGTTGTATCCCTGTTCAAACAGCGCCTGCACCAGTAACTCAAAATTGTAGGTAGCCGCGACGTACCCGTAATTGTATTTCCTGAATGTCTCAGCCGACTCCTTCAGCCGATTGGCATACTGGGTAAGAAAGGCATCGAAATCCGGCTTGGTCATGGTTTCCGGTGCCTTCATTTTCCGAAGCGCATCGATATAGTCGTGGTGAAAATAGTAGTAGCCAAAAAGCGGCCGGCGGTCTTGGGCATGCAGCTGCACCAGGGCGGCCGCACTAGCGGCGGTAGTATCTGGGGCGTTCCAGGCCATCTTGAAATGCCGTCCGGGCACTACCTCGAATAAGGCCACTGCAGCATAAGCGGCCGGCTCTTTTCTGCTGCGGGAAATTATCAGCTGGCGGTCGGCTACAGACACTATCTGTTCGTAGCCATTGGCAGTGGGCGGCTCCTGTTTAGGGGAAAAGTCCGGAAAAAGGCGCTTGCTCAGCAGGCTGTCGGCGCCAATGGTGAACTGTACCAGCCCGCTACGGTGAATCAGGTACCAGGTGCCCCGCACGCCCTGCGCTTGGCTAACATGGGCTAGCAATACCAGTATAATAGTCGCTGCTATGCGCATAGGCCACATGCCGTCTATTTGCCCAGCAATTTGGCCACGTACTTGCCCACGATGTCGAATTCCAGATTTACCTGGTGGCCGGGGCGCAGGTCTTGGAACGTGGTGTGCTCGTAGGTATACGGAATGATGGCCACCGAGAAACCGTCGTCGGTGGAGTTGAAGCAGGTGAGGCTGGTGCCGTTGATGCAGATGGAGCCTTTTTCCACGGTCACGCGGCCGGGGCCGGGCGCATGGCGGAACCGGTAGAGCCAGGAGCCGTTCTGGTCCTCCACCGATTCGCATTCGGCCGTCAGGTCCACGTGGCCCTGCACAATGTGGCCGTCGAAGCGGCCGTTGGCGGCCAGGCAGCGCTCCAGGTTCACGCGGCGGCCGGGCTGCCAGTGCGCCAGATTGGTTTTCTGCAGCGTCTCGTCAATAGCCGTTACCACGTGGGTACCGGCCATGCCGTCCACGGCTACCACGGTCAGGCACACGCCGTCGTGGGCCACGCTCTGGTCAATCTTCAGCTCGGCCGCAAACGGCGACTGCACGGTGAAATGGATGTTGCTGCCTTCGCGGCGAACCTGCGTGATGGTGCCGAGGGTTTCAATAATGCCGGTAAACATGAATCGCAGATGGTGCAGAGGAAGCCGCAGATAACGCAGATTCGTTCTGGTGAGAGATTTATTTTGATGAAAGTGCCTGGGTCAGCGTGGAGAGTTGATAAACCGTTTGAAGGCAAGCCGGTGCTCACCGAAATTCAGGAGTAGGGCAACTTCCAATTTGTAGGCGTGAAGGTAGTTCAGGATTTGGGCATGATGCAGGGAGGTAATTTCGCTTACCGCCTTCAACTCTACCAGAACCGTTTTTTCCACCAGGAAATCAACCCGGCGGCTCCCCACTTGTTCACCTCGGTAGAACAATGGCAGCTGCACTTCCCGCTCAAAAGCCAGCCCGCTCTCCCGCAGCTCAATGGCCAAACAGCGCTGGTATACCACTTCCGGGAACCCCACTCCCAGCTGCGTATGCACGCGCATAGCGGCCCCAATAATACCCCCGGTTAGTTCCTTATACTTGTAATCATCCATAACTGACAAGCCAGTAGAGCCGGAAAAAACGACAAAGCAACTGCCTCCGAATCCCCCTTCGCAGCCTATTCTACCAACAGAGAAAAATCCATAGTTCGCCTATCAGAACGATTCCCTTTTCATCTCTCACCGGAACTAGTCTGCGCTATCTGCGGCTTCCTCTGCACCATCTGTGATTTATTTCCCCCGGCCTTCCATGATGATTTTGAGCGTGTAGAGCAGCACGCGAAAGTCCATAGCCAGGCTCATGTTTTCGATGTAGAGGATGTCGAACTTGAGCCGTTCTACCATCTGGGCTACGGTTTCGGCGTAGCCATATTTCACCTGTCCAAGGCTGGTGAGGCCGGGCCGCACGCGGTGTAAATGGCGGTAGTGAGGCGCAATCTTCACAATCTGGTCAATGAAAAACTGCCGTTCCGGGCGCGGCCCCACAATGCTCATGTCGCCTTTGATGACGTTCCAGAACTGTGGCAGCTCATCGAGCCGGACTTTGCGCATAAATCGGCCCCAGGGCGTAATGCGCGGGTCGTGGTCCGAGCTGAGCGACGGCCCCTGCTTCTCGGCGTCGGTATACATCGAGCGGAACTTGTAGATGCGGAACGGATGCCCCTGCCGCCCGATGCGCTCCTGCGAGTAGAACACCGGCCCCGGCGACGACAGTTTTACCATTATGGCCGTGAAGGCATACACGGGCCAGGCCAGCAGCAGAAACAGGGCCGAGGCCACCACATCAATAACGCGCTTGAGCACCTTCTGCCACACGGGCAGCAGGTCCTGCTTGATTTCAATCAGCGGCGTGCCAAATACGTGGCTCACCTTCACCGAGCCCAGCAGCATCTGGTACAGGTCGGGCAGGATGCTGACGCGAGCCGGGGTGCCTTCCAGCAACGTCAGAATCTCCTCAATCACGCGGTGTTCACTGGGCTCGATGGCAATAACAATCTGCTCGATTTTGAGCGCCCGAACCAGGGCCGGCAGGCGGCGGTAGGAACCGCGGGCGGGCAGTTCGGCCGCCAGCGCCGCGTCCACGGTGCCTTCCTCGATGGGCGCGTAGCCCACCAGTTTCAGGCCCAGATGGCGGCCGGTGCGGCGCAGCTCCTGCAGCGTTTCCAGGGCCAGTGCATTGGAGCCCACCAGCAGCGTATTGAAGTAAATAGTGCCGTTGCGCACCAGATGCTGCACGCTGCTCACGGCCCAGGTGCGCAGCACGGCCGTGATGGTGAAATGCAGCAGGAAGTAGGCAGAAATGGTTTTGTAGTACGAGCGGTAGTTCTGCACGCCCTCGTCGTCGAGGAGCAGCACGAAGAAAATAACCACAGCCCCCAGCACCGATACGCGGGCCAGCCGGATAATCTCGGCCAGGCGCGACTTGCGAAAAATGTCGCGGTATTCGCCAATCAGAGCGTACAGCGCGGTCCAGAAGGCGGCAATGAAAATAGCGGAGCCGGTCAGGTCGAACAGCACGCCTTCCGTGAACCGGTAGCCCGTCATTTCATTGAGCAGGTACTTGCGTGCGATATAGAAACACACCCAGGCCAACAGGGCTGCCAGAAAGTCGGCGGCTATCAGCTTCAGTAGTTGGATAGTGCGAATCAAGGGCGGCGCAATCGGGGCGGCGGGAAAGCCAGCAGATGGTTTTATGGGCACGAATGGGTACTTTCGCACCAGAACAACTGCCCCAACGGGCCTCTGCGGCCTGTTTTGGGGTGTAGCAAAGGTAGGGCAATAAACCGGATTCCATAGGTTTCTACTGGCTCGCTCCTCTCCTGCTTATGCACGCCGATACCTACCGACACCGTGGCCAGCGCCGCGCCCTTGTAGAAGAGTTGCGCCGCAAAGGCATCCGCAGTGAGCGGGTACTCAGTGCGGTACAAGCCGTGCCGCGGCATGCTTTCTTCGAGGCCGCCTTCCAGCAGCACGCCTACCAAGACAAAGCATTTCCCATTGGCGAGGGCCAGACCATTTCGCAGCCCTACACGGTAGCGTACCAGACCGAGCTGCTGGCCCCCGAGCCGCAGCACCGCGTGCTAGAAATCGGGACGGGCTCGGGCTACCAGTGCTGCGTGCTGCTGGAACTAACGCCGCACGTCTACAGCATCGAATACCAGCCCGTACTGTTTGAGCGCACCCGCCGCCGCCTGGCGCACATGCACCGCGCGGCGCACCTGTTCTGCGGCGACGGTTCCCTGGGCCTGCCCCAGCACGCCCCCTTCGACCGGATTCTGGTGACGGCCGGCTCCCCTACGTTGCCCCGGCCCCTGCTACGCCAGCTGCGGGTAGGCGGCTGCCTGGTCATTCCTGTGGGCGACGCACAGGTGCAGCGCATGGTGCGCGTGACCCGTGTAAGCGAAGAAGAGTTTACCCGTGAGCAGTTTGAGGAGTTTCGGTTTGTGCCGCTGCTCGGCCAGGCCGGCTGGAACAGCTAGGCTCACTGGTCGACGCATAAATTATGCAGCCGTGTTGTAACTTGTCGGTCCTTATCTGTGTCCTTACCGGAAGTACCTGCCAGGCAGGCCTTCCGGCTTCTTTTTCGGCAGGTTCGGCACCCTGATTTTCCTCTTTTTTTCATCCTTTTCTCTGTTTAAATGCAGATCAAACGTTTACCCAACTTGCTGCTCCTGCTGGCGGTGCTGCTCACGCAGTTCTCGGCCTCGGCACAGCAGCTTCGGACCCGCTATCCGGAGCAGTACTACGGCTTCCGCTGCGCCTCCGACAGCATGCAGCAGCTGGAATGGCGGCGCAATCCGGCCGCGGAACAGGAATACCGCGCCTTTATCAAGGGCGTCGCCATGATGTCGGCCGAGGACCAGGCCCGCATTCTGGCTACTCCTGACGTGACCGTGCCGGTAGTAGTGCACGTGATTCACCAGGGCGGGGCTTCCAACATTTCCGATGCGCAGGTAGATGATGCCATTCGCATTCTGAACGAGGACTACAGCAAAACCAACCGCGACACGGCCGACGTTATTGCCGCCTTCCAGCCGCTCTACGCCAACGTGGGTTTTCGCTTCCGCCTGGCCAAGCTCGACCCCGACGGCAACTGCACGACCGGCATTACGCGCACTTATTCGTCGCTCACGGCTTCGGCCGGCAACAACGTGAAGGACCTCATCCGCTGGGACCCGAACCGCTACCTCAATATCTGGGTGGTGGATAATATTGCCAGCGGCGCGGGCGGCTACGCCTACCTGCCCTGCCCCGGCACCGGCATCGACGGCATTGTGATTCGCAACACGCAGTTTGCCAGCATCGGGCGCTCCTGCGGCAGCAACTTCTGCAACCGTTCCCTTACCCACGAAGTTGGTCACTACTTCGGTTTGCCGCATACTTGGGGCGGCACCAATACTCCTGGTGACCCCGCCAACTGCGGCCTCGACGACGGCATTGCCGACACTCCGAACACTTCGGGCGTAACCTCGGGCTGCCCTTCTACTACTTACCGTCCCTGCAACCCGAACAGCACCACCGGCTCCACCACGCCCAACAACAACCCGAACGGCATTTTGGCCAACGTCCAGAACTACATGGACTATGCCACCTGCGCCAAGATGTTCACGACGGGCCAGAAAATGGTGATGCGGGCTTCGCTCACGCGCCTGTGCCGCAATACGCTGGTATCGGCCCAGAACCTGCTCGAAACCGGCACCAGCGACGGGTTCCAGGCGGCTCCCTGTGCCCCGGTAGCGGCGTTCCAGTCGTCGGCGACCAGCGTGTGTGAGGGCAGCAGCCTGACCTTCACCGACTACACCTACAATTTCACCTACAACGCCGCCACTACCCAGTACGACTGGCGTTTCCCCGGTGGCACGCCGGCTACCAGCTCGGCCCGCAACCCTACCGTTACGTATCCGACGGGTGGCTCCTACGACGTGACGCTCATCGTCATCACGCCGAACGGCCGCGACACGCTCACGCGTACGCAGCTGGTGCAGGTGCAGGGAGTGAATTCCGGCGAGCGGGCTCCGCTCGTGGAGTCGTTCGAAAACCAGAATTTCCCACAGAACTACGCCAACGCGCCTATCCGCAACTGGCGCGTGCTTTCCAACCAGCCCGGCGACCAGCCCCTGAGCTGGCAGCGGGTGGCCGGCGTAGCCAGCAACGGCGCGGCCTACCTGATGGCGCCCAACAACTTCCTGACCGATGGCACGGAAAGCATTCTGATTTCGCCTAACATCAACCTGTCGAGCATCAGCAGCACGCCTACGCTGGTCTTCGACCGGGCGTATGCCCGCCGTTCCACCACCATCAATGATGTGCTGCGGGTTTCGTTCAGCATCGACTGCGGCGTGACCTGGTCGTCGCCGCTGACGTACAGCGCCGCGGCCCTCAACACCAAAGGCAGCGTGACGCAGGTAGGCTTCTCGCCTACCTCGGTGACCGACTGGCAGCCGATTACCGTGCCGCTGTCCTCTGCTTATCAGGGCAGCCAGCGGTTCCTGGTGCGGTTCGTGGCCATCAGCAACGCCGGCAACCCCATCTACATTGATAACGTGCGGATTCTGGACCCACTGGGCACGCAGGACGCCGAAATGGCCCGCCGTGGCATCAGCGTGTATCCGAACCCGCTGACCGCCGAAACGGCCGTTCACTTCACGCTGCCCACCGCTGAGCGCGCCGCCGTGCGCCTCACCGACATGCTGGGCCGCGACGTGACCAGCATTGCCGGCAAAACCTACGGCGCGGGCACCCACGCCATCCGCCTGCAGGGCGCCGATGGCAAAACCCTAACGGCCGGCGTGTACCTCGTGCACCTGACCCTGGGCCAGCAGACCTTCACAACCAAAGTGCTGGTGAACTAGTCCTCCGGTTGAGTAGTACCTAAAAAAAGCCCCGCTCATGCATGGAAGCGGGGCTTTTTTTGTGCGTATGCCTTTCGCTCACGGCACGCTTACGCCTCAGCTTCTGGTGTTGCTGTCGTTCCCAGCAGTGGTTGCACCCCGCAATGCAAGGCCTGAAGCCGGATTGCAGACAGATTTTGCCGCCGGCTCTACGCCCTGCCGGCCGCCGCTTATCTTTGCGGATTCTTCTCTGAATCAACTATTCCTGCATGATGCGCAAACAGAAGCCCGTTAAAGACTCGTTCGTGATAATGACCGAGCTGGTGCTGCCCAACGACACCAACACGCTCAACAATATGATGGGCGGCCGCATGATGCACCTGATGGACATTGCCGCCGCTATTGCGGCCCAGAAGCACTCCAACCGCATCGTCGTGACGGCCTCCGTGGATAATGTGTCGTTTCGGGAAGGCATCAAGCTCGGCAGTGTCGTGACGCTGCAGGCGCAGGTCACGCGGGCCTTCAGCTCCAGCATGGAAGTGCACATTGATGTGTGGGCCGAGGACATTCCGAGCGGCACCAAATTCAAGTCGAACGAAGCCTTTTTCACCTTCGTAGCCGTGGACCAGTCGGGCCGCCCGATAGACGTGCCGGAGGCCGTGCCGGAAACGCCCGAAGAGCTTACCCTGTTTGATGGGGCCCTGCGCCGCCGCCAACTCCGCCTGCTTTTGGCTGGCCGCCTGAAGCCGGAAGATGCCACCGAGCTGAAATCCATGTTTGCTATCGAGTAGCCGACAGCCCGGCCCGGCAGCGCTGGGCCGGCTGCCAGGCCAGCACCGAAACGGCCGTATCTTACTCCCGTACCCTGCTTCTTTACTTATGGATACCGCCGCCTCGCTGGCCTTTTTCCAGAATCTGTACACCGGCGTTTCGCTGTATGTGGTGCCGGAGCCTGCTGCGGCTGCCGTGCCGGCGCCGGTTGCGACCCCACTTCCGGCACCTGCGCCGGTGGCCGCGGCTCCTGCCGCCGCTGGCGTACCGGCTGCCCCCGCACCACGCCCGGCACCGGTAGCTGCGGCACCCGTGCCGCCCGCCCGCGTGCCAGTGCCATCTGTGGTGCCGCCCGCAGCAGCTCCGCCGGTTGTGGCCGCTGCGGATATGTCGGCGGCAGGGCCGCTGTTCAATGTGGCAACGCTGGCGGCGCTGCCGGCGGCCCCGGCCGCGCCGCCTTCGCAGCCGGGCCGTATCCAGCCCACGCCTACTCAGTCGCCGGTGGCGCACATTCCGTTTGCCACGCTGGGCAGCAACCCCAACGGCCTGCTGATTCTGGTGCGCGTGTCGCCCGAGGAGTTCAAGAAGCTGCCCCGCAACGTGTTCCTCAACAACATTCTCAAGGCCATCCGGCTGGTGATGGAGGACGTGGTGCTGGTGAACGTGGAGCACGAGAAGTTTCCGGTGGCCCTGTGCAGCCTGCGCCAGCAGTTGGCGGCCCAGCAGTTCCTGGCTTTCGGCAAAAACCTGCTCGACGTGGCCGTGTACACCACCCAACCCTACGAGCCGGTGCTACTCTACGGCGACACCGCCTTCCTCGGCGCCAGCGAAATCAAAATGCTGGAATACGACGCCGGCCGCAAAAAGCAGCTGTGGCAGTCTATGCAGCGGATGTTTCTGTAGGAAATAGCGTGTATTTCCACGAAAAAGGCCGGCCCCATGTGGAGCCGGCCTTTTTCGTGGAAATACTGGTGCTTACTTCAGCACCGATGCCAGTTTGGCTTCCAGAGCTTCGCCGCGCAGGTTTTTGCCGATGATGCGGCCCTGCGGGTCGAGGAGAATGGAGGCCGGTATAGACTTGATGCTGTAGGTCTGGCCGGCGGCGCTTTCCCAGCCTTTCAGGTCCGAGACGTGCTTCCAGGTGAGACCATCGGCCTGAATGGCCTTGAGCCACTTTTCGCGGTCCTGGTCGAAGCTCACGCCGTAGATTTCGAAGCCCTTGCCTTTGTACTTGTTGTAGGCTTTCACCACGTTGGGGTTTTCGCGGCGGCAGGGGCCGCACCAGCTGGCCCAGAAGTCAATCAGAACGTATTTGCCGCGCAGGCTGCTCAAGGGCAATGTCTTGCCATCGGGGGCAGCAAGGCTGATTTCGGGGGCTGCCGAGCCCACAGCGGTAGTACGCATAGGCTCCAGCTTGGCCGCCAGCGCCTTGGTGTAGCGCGACTCGGGCAGCGTGGTTTTGAACTGGGTGGTCATGGAATCCACGAAGCCAAACTGCTCCTCCGGATTAATCAGGTTGGCTACCACGAAAGCCGATACTACCGACTTGGGATTCTGCTTCACCAAGGCCTTCACATTATTGGTGCTACGGGCCTGCGCCAGGTAGAACTGCTGCTCAATGGCCCGCATCGAGTCGGTGCGGTTGGCGTTGGCGTTCTGGTTGTAGCGCGCCTCCAGCTTGCCCATCTGCTCCTTCGACTGCTGCATGGTGCGGTTCAGCTGCTGCAGCAGCTCCGAATCCCTGGAGCCTTTCACGGTGTAGGTTTCGGCCAGCTTGTTGGCGTCGCCGCTCAGCTCTACAGTGCTGCCGTTGCTCAGGGCCAGCAATACTTGGCTCTGGTCAGTGGTTTTCACCTGATAAAGTCCGGGCTCGGGCACGGTACCCGTGAAGCGAAACTGGCCTTTTTCGTCGAGAGTAGCGGTGTCGCGCGAGATGAACTGCGTTTCGCCCAGTTCCGCCAAGTACACCTTCGTGCCGGCGGGAGCATTGGTCAGTTGGCCGCTGAGCTGGTAGCCAGCCGTGTTGGCCGCCCCGGTCGTGGTGGGCGTCGTGTTTTTGGTGCAGGCATTGGCCATGCCCAGCACAGCTCCAACAAACAGCAGACTTTTCATTTTCAACATATTCAGTAAGAAAGCCGACGAGCCCGCCGGCAATGGTTTCGCAAAAGACAACGGTTGCGGCTGCAAGTTGCCGATTTCGCCGGAATTGAGAACAATCGTCCGGCTGCGGCCAGCTAACAACATCGTTTCGCCCTCTGTTCGCGGCTTCTAACGAAAAACCACCGCCTGATGAGATACCAGGTGGTGTTTTTCTGTTAATCGGTACCGCACACCGCAAATGCCTCGCATCGGGAGCATGCACCACAATGGGCGCCAGAGGCGCACGCAGACTGGCTGGAGGCCGCGAATACAGAGACGAAACAGCTGATTCATTAAAAACCCTCCCAGTGGAGACCAGCTGGAAGGGTTTCGGTTGCATAGCGCGTAGCGCAGTGCTACGCGTCCAGCTTCTGACGCAGGAGCTGGTTGGCCAGCTTCGGGTCGGCCTTGCCGCCGGTCAGCTTCATCAGCTCCCCCATAAACATGCCCGTGAGGCTCTTTTTGCCGGCGCGATACTCGGCTACCTTGGCCGGATTGGCTTCCAGCACCTGCTGAATCATGGCTTCCAGCGCCCCGGCATCCGACTGCTGCAGAAGGCCCTGCGCTTCGGCGGCGGCGGCGGCGGTTTGCGTGGGGTTATCGAGCAGGTGCGGGAAAAGCTGCTTGCTGGCTACTGAGTGGCCTACTTTGTTGTCGTCAATCAGCTGAATGATATCGGCCAAATGCTGGGTGGTCAGCGGGAACTGGTCGAGGGCAAGTGCCCGCTCGTTGAGGTAGGCTTTTAGGGGGCCCGTCACCCAGTTGGCGGCGGCTTTGGCGTTGGGCGTGAGGCGGGTCAGCTCGTCAAAGTACAGCGCCAGCTCCTTCTCGGCCGTCAGCACCGTGGCGTCGTAGTCTGACAGGCCCAGCTCGCCGGTGAAGCGGGCGTAGAGCTGCTGCGGCAGGGCCGGCAGCTCGCTCTGCACGCGGTGCAGCCAGGCATCGTCGATGATGACGGGTGGCAGGTCGGGCTCCGGGAAGTACCGGTAGTCGTTCATGGTTTCCTTGCTGCGCTGGCCGTTGGTGGTGCCTGTCTGCGCATCGAAGCCGCGGGTTTCGCTGTCGATGATTTCGCCGGCCTCTACCAGCTGAATCTGCCGCTCGATTTCGTACTCGATGGCGCGCTGCACGTTGCGGAAGGAGTTCATGTTCTTCACCTCCACCTTGGTTCCGAACTTGTCGGCCCCGCGCAGCATCACCGAAATGTTGGCGTCGCAGCGCAACGAGCCTTCCTCCATGTTGCCGTCGCAGATGCCCAGGTACTCCACCAGCTTCTTGATTTCGGCCAGGTAAGCATAGGCTTCCTCCGCGTTGCGGATATCCGGTTCCGACACAATTTCAATCAGCGGCACACCCGCCCGGTTCAGGTCCACGAGGGTTTCCACTTCGCCAGCCAAGTGCATGCTCTTGCCCGCATCCTCTTCCATATGGATGCGGGTGATGCCGATTTTCTTGGTCGAGCCGTCGGAAAGACGAACTTCGACGTGGCCGCCGGTGCAGATCGGGGTTTTGTCCTGCGTAATCTGGTAGCCCTTGGGAAGGTCGGGATAGAAGTAGTTTTTGCGCGCAAACAGGTTGTCGCGCCGGATCTGACAGTTGGTGGCCAGGCCCATTTTCATGGCAAACTCCACGGCCGAGTAGTTCACTCGGGGCAGTGTGCCGGGGTGGCCCAGCGTAATGACACTCAGATTGTTATTAGGCAGCGCACCGTACTCGTTTTCGTCGGAGGAGTACATTTTGCTCCGCGTGAGCAGCTGCGCGTGCACTTCAAGACCGATGACGGGCTGGTATTTGGCTTTGATGTTTTCGTCCATGGAAAAATAGGGCGGGTTGGCCGCCGGGGCTGCAAGTTAAAACTATCTGCCTGAGAAAAGTTGCCTGCTGGCCGACCTTATAAAAGCTTTACGGCGTGCGAATGGCCGCCATAGGTTAGAGCAAAGTCGCCAGCACGGGGTAGCGGTGAAGGCGGCAACAGAAGGCTTTCAACACCGCTGCCTACAGCCTGCTGCTTTACCGGACTACTGTTGTGTCAATCAGCCGAATGGTGCGGGCCACGTCCTCGTATTCCGTTGCCCTGATAAGCTGCAGCAGCGCCTTCGACCACCAGCCCGGGCTGCCAATGCGCTGGGCTAGCGCATGCACCGCTTTGTCCATAGCCCGGATGTGTGGCTGCTGCTGCGCTGCCGGCAGGTGGGCCAATAGTGTGGCATTGGCCCAGGCCGCCTTCCGCGCCGCGCCAATGCTGAAGTTGAGCACATCGGTTTGCTGGGTAGCGGCCACACGCTTAAGCCAGCGCATCGGTAGCCACACCTGCTCCAAGCACTGCTGCACATCATCCATGAGGGAGCTGATGACATCGTTGATGCGGTTGAAATCGGTATGCAGGGCCTGAATCTGAGTTCCCGGTGCTACGGACGCGGCGGCAATAGCCAGGTCGAGGTTGATGTGCGTGTTGATGCCCAGCACCAGATGCTGGAGCACGGTCAGGGCATGGTTTCCGCGCCCATCGAAGGCATATTTCCAGGCAGCAGTGCACTCCTCTTTTCGTTGATAGGCCTGCCAGGCCGCCAGGTAGCGCCGGGCAAAGGCCACGTCCAGCCGCTCCATGCGCGGTCCGTCTTCAAACGCCCCGGCCGCAATGCCTTCCGCTACTGCCACGGTCATGCGCTTGTACAGGGCCGCAAAGTAGCCGGCCCGGTCGCGCCGCTGCTGGCACTGCTGCACGATACTGTCGAGGGCCGAAATAACTTCCGAAATCGTGCGTGGCTCCATTGGTGTACCAGTTGCTGATGGCTGCTCACCGCCGCTCCTACCGGCTTGCATGGTGCTACACGGCAGCCGGACATAATATAAGAATTGTGGAATATACCTGTTAAATAGCATACAGTTTCAACTACCCTGCTATTCCAGATACTACATGAAAAAAATCATCCTTCGCACACTCGCGGCGGTGCTGCTGCTAGTGGCCGTGTTGGCTGTCAACACCATTTGGTTCAAACCCTTCTTTATTCGGGCCTTTTACGAGAAGGTGTTTGTAAAATTCGCCTTCGACTCGCCCGAACTGCTTTCCCGGATGCGGCTGGTAGAAGGCCTGGGTATTCAGGGGCACAACCGGAAGCTGGACGACGCCTCGGAGGCTGAGACCAACCGGCAGTTTCAGTTTCTGCGCGAAACACGGGCAACTTTGCACAGCTACGACACCACTGGTATGCGGGGCCAGGACCGTCTCAACTACCAGGTGCTCGATTGGTACATGGCCAACGCGGCGGCCGGGGAAGCGTTCCGCCACCACAACTACCCCGTCAATCAGCTGTTTGGGGTGCAAAACGAGTTTCCGAGCTTCATGGCCAACGTGCACCAAGTACGTAACCGCCGCGACGCGGACTACTACAACGAGCGGCTGGCGGCCGTGCGCCTCAAGTTCGCGCAGGTGCTGGAAGGCCTGAAAATTCGGGAGCAGCGCGGCGTAGTGCCGCCTACTTTCGTGATTGATAAGGTGCTGGCTGAAATGTCGGCTTTTGTGGCGCAGCAGCCGGAGCAGAACATTCTCTATACGTCGCTGGCCGAGAAGATGGAAAAAGTCGCAGACCTTGACCCGGCCGCTCGGGCCGAGGTGCTGGCTGAGGCCAAACGGCATATTCAAGGCAGCGTGTATCCCGCCTATCGCCAACTGATAACCTACTTTACAGCGTTGCGCCCTCGCTCGACCAATGACGCGGGCGTATGGAAGTTTCCGGACGGCAAAGCCTACTACGCCTACTGCCTGCAGCGCAGCACCACCACTACCCTCAGCGCTGCCGAAATTCATTCGCTGGGTTTGCGCGAAGTGGCCCGTATCACGGCCGAAATGCGCGCCATTCTGCAAGCCGAGCAGGTGCCCGGGGCCGACAGCGTGGGGCCGACGATGGCACGGCTGGGCGAAGAAGCCCGGTTCCTATACCCCGACTCGGACAGCGGCCGCGCCCAGATCCTGGCTGATTATCAAGGCATCCTAGCCGAAGTAGACCGGGGGTTGGGTAGCGCGTTTCGTATTCGCCCGAAGGCTCGCCTCAAGGTGCAGCGGGTGCCCGTATTCAAGGAAAAAACGTCGGCCGGCGCCTATTATGAGCCCGCGGCACTCGACGGTTCGCGCCCGGGCATCTTCTACGCCAGCCTCTACGACGTGAAGGCGACACCCAAATTCGGGATGCGCACTTTGGCGTATCATGAGGGTATTCCGGGCCACCACTTCCAGATTGGCATTGCGCAGGAGCTGCAAGGGTTGCCTACCTTCCGCACCGTAGTGCCTTTTACAGCTTATTCTGAAGGATGGGCCTTGTACGCCGAGCGGGTGGCCTCGGAGTTAGGCTTCGAAAAAGACCCATATAACAAGCTGGGCTGGCTGCGGGCCGAGCTATTCCGGGCCGCCCGCTTGGTGGTAGACACCGGGCTCCATGACCAGCGCTGGACCCGCGAGCAGGCTATCAGCTACATGCGCCGCACCACGGGCATGGCTCAGTCTGATGTGGAGGCCGAAGTGGAGCGGTACATTGTGATGCCCGGCCAAGCTTGTGCCTACAAAGTAGGCATGCTGAAAATCCTGGAACTCCGTGAACGAGCCCGGCAAGTATTGGGGCCACAGTTCGACCTGCGTGATTTCCACGATGTCGTGTTGAAGAACGGAGCCTTGCCGCTGCAGGTACTGGAACAGGTAGTGAACAACTATATCTCCGAAAAGAAAACGACAGCCTAACGCTCCGCGAAGCCTTGCAGGCACGAGTAAGGGCTACAACAACGGGGCCGGCTGCGCTAAGAGCAGCCGGCCCCGTTGTTGTAGCCCTTAACTTGATTAGGAACTAGTTGGCACAACGCCACCTCCATTCCCAAACCACTTATATGTTCTGACTTACAACGATTTCGAAACCAAGTCTTCGGCCTTGCCGATGGCCGCGCCCAGCCCGCCTACGTTTTTGCCACCGGCCGTAGCGAAGAACGGCTGACCGCCACCGCCGCCTTGGATATCTTTGGCCAGTTCGCGCACCAAAGTGCTGGCGTTAAGCTTGCCGCCTTTGGCTAGCTCATCATCCAACATTACGGCGAGTTGTGGCTTGCCATCAATTTCAGCGCCCAACACGGCCACCAGATTTGGTACCGACTGACGCAGGTTGAAGGCCAAGGTCTTGAGGCCATCGGCAGAGGAGGCCTGCACTTGTGCAGCGAGGAAGTTCACGCCGTTGAGCGGTTTCACCTGGCCTACGAGCTGGTCTTTCTGCTGATTAATGCTTTGCTGGGCAAACTGCTCAATCTGCTTGCGTAGGCCAGCAATTTCTTCAGTTTGCTTCTCGATGCTCGGAATGAGATGCTGCGGGTTGCCCAGCGCTTCCCGCACCTGGCCTAGAAGCTCCAATTGCTGGTTCACAAAGGTTTCAGCCGCTTCAGCTGTTACGGCCTCAATGCGGCGTACACCGGCCCCTACCGCGCTTTCCGAGGTGATTTTGAAGAAACCGATGTCGCCGGTGGTACGCACGTGGGTGCCGCCGCAAAGCTCCACCGAGAAGTCGCGGTCGAAGGTAATGACGCGCACGAATTCGCCGTACTTCTCGCCGAACAGAGCGGTAGCGCCCAGGCCTTTGGCTTCGTCGATGGGCACGTTGCGGCGCTCATCCAAGGGGATTTGCTGACGGATACGGGCATTTACTAGGGTCTCTACCTGGCGCAACTGGTCGTCGGTTACTTTGGTGAAGTGGCTGAAGTCGAAGCGCAGCAGCTTTTCATTTACCAACGAGCCTTTCTGAGCTACGTGCGAGCCAACTACTTCGCGCAGCGCGGCTTGCAGCAAGTGCGTGGCCGTGTGGTTGCGCTGAATCTGGGAGCGGCGGGCGTGGTCGAAGCGGGCCAGAAACTCGCCGTCCACATCCTCGGGCAGCTCCAGCACCGTGTGCACGATGAGGTCGTTTTCCTTCTTGGTGTCCAGCACACGCACTTTGCTCAGCGGCGACTCCAGGTAGCCGGTGTCACCAATCTGTCCGCCCGATTCGGCGTAGAACGGCGTCTGGTCGAGCACCACCTGATACTCGGTTTTGCCTTTGCGGTCGGTGCGGCGGTAACGCAGGATGCGGGCCGGGGCCTCCTCCTGATCGTAGCCCACGAAAGCCGGCTGCTCTTCCGACTCGCGCACGATGGTCCAGTCGCTTTGCTCGGCCTCCTGGGCGTTGCGCGAGCGGTTTTTCTGGGCATCCAGCTCTTTCTTGAAGCCTTCTTCGTCCACCGTCAGGCCTTTTTCGCGGGCGATGAGGGCGGTGAGGTCAAGCGGGAAGCCGAAGGTATCCGACAGTTCGAAAGCGGTTTTGCCATCGATGCGGTTGCCGTTTTGGCGGAAGCCTTCTTCCAGCGTTTCCAAGCGGCGCAGGCCGTTTTCCAACGTCTTGAGGAAGGCAATTTCTTCCTCCTCAATCACGCGCTGCACAAACTGCTGCTGCGCTTTCAACTCGGGGAAAATGTTGCGCATCTGGTCGGCCAGGATGGGCACAATCTTGTAGAGGAAGGGCTGCTTCTGACCCAGCGACGAAAACGCGTAGCGCACGGCGCGGCGCAGAATCCGACGAATCACGTAGCCCGCCTTCACGTTGCTAGGCAGCTGACCATCGGCAATGGTGAAGCTGATGGTGCGAATGTGGTCGGCAATAACGCGGATGGCAATGTCCGTTTTCTCGTTTTCAGTAGCGGGCTGGTCGTTTACAGTGGCCGGGGCCGTGCCGTGGTACTTCAGGCCTACTTCCGTGGCAATGAACTGGATGAGCGGCTGAAACACGTCGGTGTCGTAGTTCGACTTCACGCCCGATACGGCCATCATCAGGCGCTCGAAGCCCATGCCGGTATCTACGTGCTGGGCGGGCAGCTTCACCAGGCTTTTGTCGGCGAGGCGCTGAAACTCCATAAACACGTTGTTCCACACCTCCACCACCTGCGGATGGTCGGCGTTTACCAGCTCACGACCCGATTTCTGAGCCACCTCGGCCTCGTCGCGCAGGTCGATGTGGATTTCGGTGCAGGGTCCGCAAGGGCCCGTATCGCCCATTTCCCAGAAGTTATCCTTCTTGTTGCCGGGCAGAATCCGGTCGTCGGTGGTGTACTGGCGCCACAGGTCTTGCGTCTCGGTGTCAGCTGCCAGTTTGTCGCCGGCGTCGCCCTCAAAGTAGGTCACGTAGAGGCGGTCTTTCGGCAGCTTGTATACCTCCGTGAGCAGTTCCCAGGCCCAGGCAATGGCGTCTTTCTTGAAGTAATCACCAAACGACCAGTTGCCGAGCATCTCGAACATGGTGTGGTGATACGTGTCGTAGCCTACCTCTTCCAGGTCGTTGTGCTTGCCCGATACGCGCAGGCACTTCTGGGTGTCGGCAATGCGCTTGAAGGGGGCGGGCTTGTTGCCGAGGAAGTAGTCTTTGAACGGGGCCATGCCCGAGTTGATGAACAGCAGCGTCGGGTCGTCCTTCACCACAATGGGCGCCGAGGGCACGATGTGGTGGCCTTTGGAAGCGAAGAAATCCAGGAACTGCTGGCGGACGTGGCTGGCGGTAGGGAGTGACATAAGCGGAACACCAGGCCCGTGGCTGGTGAGTTGGGAGGTTCAGTGGAAACCGGACCGCTCCAAATTGGCGGCGGCCGGTATTTTGGTTACTTTTCGCCTTTCCGGTGGAAAAGCGCTTCGGGCAAAGTTAGCCGACTTTGATAGAAGTGAGAAATGTCACGCGAAGCTCGAGCTTCGCGGCTTCTCCAGCCAAAAACGAGTATTGATTCACCATCCGCGAAACTGAAGCGTGACTTACGTCTTCCTCCGGTTCGCGCTACTGCCTGCCCCCATGCCCTACAAAGAGCGCGACATCGAGAAGCAGTACTTCACCATTGGCGAAGTAGCCGCGCAGTTCAATGTGGCCCCGTCGCTGATCCGGTTCTGGGAAACCGAGTTTGAGGAGCTGCGGCCGCGCAAAAGCAAGAAGGGCAACCGCCTCTACACACCTCAGGACGTAGACATTTTCCGCACCATCTATCATCTGGTGAAGGAGCGCGGCTACACCATTCCGGGTGCCCGCGACATGCTCAAGCAGAAAGGTCCCCAGCTTAAGGAAAAAATAGACGTGATTCAGAGCCTAGAGAAAGTCCGCAAGTTCATGGTGACCATGAAAAAGGAGCTAGACGCCATTGGCAAGGCGCAGCAGGGGTAATGAAGCTAGCTTTACGTAGTCAGTGGGTGGTATCGGTTGGTCAGGGTCTGGCAGGCTTTGGAGTAACCGTGGGCGTGGAGTTTGTTTGCTTGTATCTTACCAGGCACGACGGCATCTTTGGCGCGTTCAATACCATTCTATTATTGCTTTTGGGTGGGACAGGACTAAGCGGCTACTTCTGGCGGAAACGGCGCCGGGCGGCAGCCATTGGGATTGTAATTGGTTTGCTGCCCATTACAGTGCTTCTTGTTGCGTTGAGCAGCTTATAGATTTTCAATTATATTCTAATCTTTTCGCCTATTCTTATTCTATCCATGCCCATTTCTACCAACGAACTACTGCTCCACGAAGTCGCCCTAACGCTTTTTCCTAACATCGGGCCGCAGCTGACGCGGCAGCTGATGAGCTACGGGGGCTCGGCCCGGAACGTGCTGCACCTGCCGCCGGGTAAGCTGCGCAAGATTCCGGGTATCGGGCCGGCTACCGAGGCTATCCTGACTGGCGCAGACCGCACCAAAGCGCTAAAGCAGGCGGAAGACTCCATTCGCAAAGCCGAAAAGGAAGGTGTGCAGTTGCTGTTTTACACCAGCAAGTACTTCCCAGCCCGGCTCAAGCAACTGCCCGATGCACCTACTCTGCTCTACTACCAGGGCACTGCTGATCTGAATCAAGCTAAAACCCTGGCCATAGTAGGCACGCGCCAAGCCACCGACTACGGCCGCGAGCAAACAGAACGCATAGTAAGCGGAGTCGCCTCGCATCGGCCCCTGATTGTGAGCGGGCTGGCCTACGGCATTGACATTGCGGCGCACCGGGCGGCGTTGCAGGAAGGCTTGGAAACAGTGGGCGTGATGGCCACGGGGCTGGATGTGCTTTACCCCCACGCCCACCGCAAAACCGCCGAAAAAATGCTCACGCAGGGCGGTTTGCTCACGGAATTCGCCTTCGGCACCCCGCCCGACAAGTACAACTTCCCGGCTCGTAACCGGATTATTGCGGGTCTCTCGGACGGAACTGTGGTAGTAGAAGCGGCCCGCAAAGGCGGCGCCCTGATAACGGCCGACTTGGCCCAGGGCTACGACCGGGACGTGCTGGCCGTGCCCGGCCCACTGGGCTCTCCGGCGTCCGAAGGCTGCCACGAGCTTATCAAAGCCAACCGCGCCGCGCTTTACTCCGAGCCACAGGACATCGAGCAGCTACTCAACTGGGACCTGGCTCTGCACCTGACCGGCAAGCCCAAAAGTCCGGCCGTTTACGACGCGCTGGATTTCAGTCCCGAAGAATTTCAGCTGGTTACGGTGCTGCAGGCCGCGCCGGGCCGCGAGGAGCACCTCGATAATCTGGCCTGGAAAGCCCAGCTGCCCATTCATACCACTGCCTCGCTCCTGCTCGGGTTGGAATTCCGGAGTCTGGTGAAAGCCCTGCCCGGCAAGCGGTTTGTACTTGTGTAGAGAGTTGTAGGCTGCTCGTTGGTTGTCAGTTTGGCCACATGAGGTATAGCCCAAAGCCAGCAATTACCGACCGACAACCAGCCTCCAACAGCTATGCTTCTTTTCAACGGCCAACTGCACTCAGATACCGGGTTTGCGCTGCCGCTACCCAATCGGGGCCTGTTTTTCAACGATGGGTTTTTCGAAACGATGGTGTGGGCGGCCGGCACGGTGCGGTACCTGCCGTACCACCTGGCCCGCATGCAGCAGGCCGCTGCTGTGCTGGGCCTGACGCTGCCGGCCGCGCTGGCTACTGCCGAGGCGCTGAAGGTAACGCTGGGTGGGCTTATAGCGGCTCAGACTTCCTTTTCGGCTGAGTACCGCGTCCGGCTGCAGCTGTGGCGTAGCGGCGGCGGCCTGTACGCTCCCGAAACCGATGCGGCCGAGTGGTTGGCGACCAGTCAGCCCTTTCAGCCGCATGATACTCCGATAACGTCCTGCGGCTTTGCCGAAACCGTGCGCACGCAGCTATCCGCAGTATCGTTCTGCAAAGGCCCCAACGCCCTGACCTACGTGCTGGCGGCGCGCGAGCGGCAGCAGCGCGGCCTCGACGAACTGTTGCTGCTGGATGCAGCCGGCCACGTGGCGGAAGGCGTAGCGGCTGCGGTATTCTGGGTCCGGGATGGGCAGCTGTTCACGCCGGCTTTGGAAACCGGCTGCGTGGCCGGCGTACGGCGGGCGCATTTGCTGCAGGTGGCCCGTCAATTGGGCCTGCCCGCGCAGCAGGTGCAATGCCACCCAGACGAACTGCAGCAAGCAGAAACTGTATTCACGGCAAATGTGGCCGGCATCAGAGTGGTGCAGCAATTAGGTACATCGCGCTACTCCTCCGCGCATCCGCTGCTGCAACACCTGCTGCAGGCTGAGCGCTGGCACTAGCGCACGACTCCAGCCGGCCGGCAACGCAGCTTTAGCCAGCTTTCCTCAAATTCCTGCAGGTCTTCCTCGGTAATGTCGTTGACTCGCAGGACTTCCTCCCGTTTACGGTGATAAGAATCCAGGGAGTAAAGCGCAATCCAGGCGCGGTGCTGCCGGGAGAGAGGGCTGAAAGGCGGACTGGTGGTACCGGCTGCTGTCATACAGGCACTTACGGCACTGGTTTTTACTTGGATTTTATACAGTTAAATTAAATTTTACTAAGAACATTTATTCCCCTGTAAGTCCAATACCCAGCCTCAAACTATCTGATAAGATAGCTCACCCTGATGACCTCCTCAGTACTGGTAGCGGCCGGCTCAAACAGCAGCCCCCGCAACACCCGGCAGGCCTCCTCCACCATCTGGTCCTCTCCGGCGGCCCGGGCCTGCGGCGTCACATTCGCAACCACCTGCCGCAGCTTGTTGCCAGCGCCCTGAGCGCCTGTCACGGCACCATCGGCGGCAATGGTCAGCCGTACGCTCACCTGTCCTTCCAGGCCAGCCCGCAATGCCGCCGCCGGGTACCTTATTTTGCCCCACACATACCGGAAGAACAGCGAATCGGCGGGCAGGCGGCGCTGGTTGGCGAGCCGCTGCCCGATACCGCGCTGCAACCGCAATGCCAACGGGGGCACGGATAACGGCTTTGGCTTGATTGGAGCGGCGGGCCGGGCATCCCAGCGGTTATACGTTGCACTCTGTGCCCAGCCGGCCTCCGGGCACCCCGCCACATAGGCTATACCAATGAGCAGCGCAGGCAGAACCTTTTTCATTGCTGGGAAAATTGAAACGCACGCCTGCTGCTACGCCGCCAGGCTGCCCGGCGAGCAACAGCTACACCGCAACCGGAGCCTTGATGGCGGGCCAGGGCTCGTAGTTTTCGAGTGTGAAGTCTTCGTACTGAAACGCGAAAATATCCTGCACGGCGGGGTTCAGGCGCATCTGCGGCAGCGGGCGGGGCTCCCGGGTGAGCTGCAGGCGCGCCTGCTCCAGGTGGTTGCTGTAGAGGTGGGTATCGCCGCCGGTCCAAATGAACTCGCCGGGCTCCAGGCCGGTTACCTGCGCCATCATGAGCGTGAGCAGGGCGTAGCTGGCAATGTTGAAGGGCACGCCCAGAAACACGTCGGCGGAGCGCTGGTAGAGCTGGCAGCTGAGCTTGCCATCGGCCACGTAGAACTGAAACAGGGCGTGGCAGGGCGTCAGGCGCATCTGCGGCAGCTCGGCCACGTTCCAGGCCGATACCACCATGCGGCGCGAATCGGGCTGGGTGCGGAGCAGGTGCACCATCTGCGCAATCTGGTCGATGCTCTGGCCGTCGGGCGTAGCCCAGCTGCGCCATTGCTGGCCGTAGATGGGACCCAACTCGCCGTTCTCGTCGGCCCACTCCCGCCAGATGGTCACGCCCACGTCTTCCAGCGACTGGTTGCTGGTGTCGCCGCGCAGAAACCACAGCAGCTCGTGAATGATGCTTTTCAGGTGCACCTTCTTAGTGGTCACCAGCGGAAAGCCCTGCTGCAAATCAAACCGCATCTGGTAGCCGAACACCGACAGCGTACCGGTGCCGGTGCGGTCGGTTTTTTGGGTGCCATTATCGAGGATGTGCTGGAGCAGCGTGTGGTACTGGTGCATAGTGTTGGCAGATCAAAAACGGACTCGAAAGTACAGCTTCTGCTCTAAAACCATTTTATGCTCTGCCATGAGGCGGCCCGCACGATGTAGAGACGCAACATTTTGCGTCTCCTCGTTGCTGATCTTATTTAAGACGGTTCGGGCGTGCCCTTCAACGACGAGACGCAAAATATTGCGTCTCTACATCGTGCCATCTACCTCTTGGCGGCGCAGCACTTTCTCGCACTTCTTCCAATAGGTAAAGAAGCCGGGGAAGTAGCCGCCCACTTCCGGTACCAGCCAGGAGCGGGCGTCGTGGGTGCCGGGGTAGTGGGCAGATGACGGGTGTCGGCGGGTGTAGATGGCGGGCACCTGCCGCAGGTGTGGCAACTCGGCCACTTCGCCCACCACCACCTGCACGCCGGGGATATTATCAGAAGCCAGCTGCTGAATGAAGGCCAGCACGGCCCCGCTCACCGGAAACCGCCGGAAGTGGGACGGCTCCAGCAGCAGCCGGTTGGCCGGCTCATTGGCGCGCCACTGCGGGTCGAGGTGGTAGCTGTTGTAGAGCAACAGCGGCAGCGCCGGGTCAATAGTTGGGGCGGGCGTGACGGGCAGCGGCGTGGTGAAACCGGGCACAACGGTGGCCTGCAGGGGCGGCGGCACGGGTAGCGTGGGCAGCTCGCCGTAGGGCACGTCGAGGTAAGTGTGGCGCTGCTGGCTGCCGGTGTAGTGGTTGATATTCTCCTGGTTGCAGTAGTACTGCTTGCCGGAAAACGCGCCCGCCACCCACTGCCAGCTACAGGTGTTGCTGGCCAGGTCACCGTCGAGCAGGTGGTAGTAGAGCCACGCCGCCGGGGCCGACCAGTGCGCCCGCCCGATGGTGCAGGCCAGGCTGGCTATGTACATGCGCAGGTGGTTGTGCAGGTAGCCGGTGGCGTAGAGGCGCTCGATATGCGCATCCACGGCCGCAATGCCGGTGCTGGCTTCGGGCAGCGCCTGCGGCAACTGGTGGTGCCGCACGCCGGGCTGGGGCTGGCGCAGGTCCGTGAACAGCTCGTCGCCTTTCGCCTCCCATACCCGCTGGAAAAAGTCGCGCCAGCCCAGCTCACTGGCCAGCTGCTGCATATCGTCGAAGGAGAAGCCGCGGGCCAGCAGCGCCTCGTACACCTGGCGGGTGCTGATGACGCCCCGGCTCAGGTAGGGCGAGAGGTAGGTGATGGCCCCATTCAGAAAATTGCGTGAACGGCCGTAGCGGACCGGGTCGATGGCCGCCACACGCGCCAGAATGTCTTGGTAGCGGGTCGGGAAGCTAATGTCAGGGGCCGCCACGGTTTCGCGGTGGGGCTGGCCGGCGTGCAGCTTGTGCAGGTGAGTGCTCATGAGGAAAACGTCAGTCGCGCCGGTACGCTACCGCTTGCTGATTTTGTTGCCGGAAATGCTGCGCTGCTGGTTGCTTTTGAAGCCGAGCACGTCGTCGGGGCGCCGGGCGCGGTGCTTGGTGGCGCGCCCGCTCATGCGGGCCCGCCACATCCGAAACGAGGACGCCTTCATTTCGCGGCGCATCAGGGCAACGACGTCTTTCTCGGCCAGGCCAAACTGCGCTTCGATGGCCTCGAAGGGAGTCCGGTCTTCCCAGCCCATTTCGATGATGCGGTTTATATCTTCGGAAGATAAGGTGCCAAAAGGTGCGGGTATTTCAGGCATTGGGCGGCGGGATACACCAGACTACTATGCCCGGCGCTTCAGCAACCGTTGGGCTTCGGGGGATGTTTCGGATGGAACTGACACAAAAAAAGCCCTGCGTTTGACGGCAGGGCTTTTCTATGTTATAACCAGGAATTGACGTTATATGCCTGCATCAGCGGGCTTTTTCTCGTGGCGCTGCACGGCGGCCCGGATGCGCGTAGCCAAGCCATACAAATCGTCCAGCGACGTAATATCCACCCGCTCCCCACCTTCCAAATCGAACACGGTTACGATTTTTTTGCTACCGTTGAAATGCAATCGGCAAATGGGCTTCCGATTATTGTCATCCAACAAAATGCCACAATATGACTGCACATCGCGCATTACTACCCGATTCACAGCCACCATTTTGCGCAGAATAGCCCGTACAATCATAAAGCCTTCCGTTTCCTCCACCGTGGTTTCGATTTCTTTATCCACGATTTCAGTGGCTGGCGTAGTGGCGGCTTCTGGTGCAGGCAACGCAGGTATTTCCGCACTCAGCAGGCTGCCGCCGGTATCTAGCATGGCCGAGCGCAGACGCATTGTGATTTTGTCGTTCAGAAACTGATGGAACGACCGATGCACTAAGACGCTGAATTGCTCCTTGAGCTTTGGCGTGAGTACTCCGTCGTAAATCTGCTTGGAAACAAAATTGATAAAATCGGTAGAAGGCTGCGTGAACTGCTCGTCGAAGTACTTCTTGAAAGCCCGCATGTATTTCAGATTGTACGCGGCAAACAGTAGGTCTTCAATGTTGAAAGCGGCCTTACTTAGCTTTTTAATTTCGGCCACGTCGGTTTCCTGGAAATTGAATAAGTCAAACTCCATAAAGGGCCGCTCATCCATTTTGTTCGGCTGCTCCAGGTCCGTAAATAACCGGTAATGCACGCCGTTGGTAAGCACCGCAATCCGGGCTTCCGTGACGTGGAAGTAGCGAAAAAGCTGACTAGCGTTATTGATTGTCAGGTCGCCACCAACGTGCTTGCATTCAATTAGAATGATAGGCTTGCCGTCGCGCATAATGGCATAATCTATCTTCTCGCCCTTTTTCGTACCGATGTCGCAGATAAACTCTGGCACTACTTCCGTAGGATCAAACACATTGTAGCCCAGCGCATTGATAAACGGCATAACCAGCGCGTTTTTCGTGGCCTCCTCGGTTTGGATGTGGGTGATTTGCTTTTGCGCCCTAGACGCGAGATTGGTAAGTTGGTCGATAAGCTCCATGTTGTTGTTTGATAGGATGATTATGCTGGAATATAGTCCTACGCAAGGAATAAATCTCTAAAAGGCTATATGTCTGCGGAAATTCTCAGCTATCTGCAGAACTCATCGACCTGCAGTATCCATCATCTGCCGCAACAACGCCAACAAGGCCTGGTCACCATCCGGGCCGTACAGGAAGCTATGGCCACCGGTGGGTCGGGAAGCAAAATGCCACTGCGGGGTCTGGGCTTTGTGCTGGTCGTGGATGGCGGCCACTTCCCGGTAAGGAAACAGCTCATCGTCCTCGGCGTTCAGGGAATAAAGCGGTGCCCCCTGCCGGAGCGTCTGGAAGCGCAGAGGCCCCAGCTTGCTGACGGGCGTGGCCGATAAGGCGTAGAAACCAGCGAAGCCCTGTGGCTGCTGGCAGGCGTACCAGAAGGCAGCTGTGCCCCCGTTCGACATACCGCCCAGGTACACGCGCCGGGTGTCCACGCGGTAACGCGTGTGCACTTGGGCCACCATGCGGCGCACGGCGGCCAGCGCGGCCTCGTGCTCCAGCCAGCCAAACGACTTCCGCCCGTACGGGTACAGCACGAGGGCTCCCTGCTGCTCGGCGGCCCGGAAAATCGGCTCCTGCGCTACGCCGGGGTCCTGCACCTGGAACTGCGTGGCGCTGGCCACACCACCGTGCAGGTACACCAGCAGTGGGGCGGCCGTGGCGGGGTTGTAGCTTTTGGGCACGTACACTAGGTAGGGAGCCTGCACGGTATCGGCGGGCAGCGTGTAACGCGCAAAACCGGGGGCAGCCTTTGCGTAGCGCCTCCGCTTGCCGGGAGCAGCCAGTGCGTTCTGTTGGGTGGTTGTCAGCCACTGCCGGGCCGCCAGTTGGGCCGCAGCTTCGCGGCGGGCGGCGTGGGCCTGTAGCTGGGTCAGGAAGTACGACCACTGGGGCGTATCCCGGAGGTTGCGCAGGCCTTCCTCCTGGGCAATGTTGCGCACGTCCTGGGCCGTAACGGGCAAGTCGGCGAAGCGCGGAATCCGCAGCAGCCACCGCAGCGCCTGGGTGCGCTGGGCCGGGCAGTTGGCGGCGGCAATGGTACCCGCAAACACGTCGAACGGTCCGGCTTTGGTGCTATCGGCAAAGGCAGCCTGAAAATCCGATACGGCTCCGCAGAAGTCCTGCTGCCCTAGCTTGGCCGAGGCCTGCTGCAAGAGTTGGTCATACGTCTGGGTCTGGGCCTGCGCGGTTCCGGCCCAAAGCCCGGCGCATACACCTAATAAAATACTAACTCGACACATAGATTTCATGAGCTAAGGCAAATTTCGGTGGGGAATAAGCCAAAGATAACATCGGTACTATGCAAAGCAAGGTACTATTGAAATTTGCAGTTGTATTAATTTTGCCCGTACCTGGAAGTAAAGCGGTGTAGGAAGTTGACAACACTTATAAGAATGTCACGGTAAGCCTGTCGAAGCATCTTTACCACTTACTTCACCAGCCCGGAAGATTGATTTCGTAAGACGACCTGAACTGCGCTCTGCGAGGCGGTAGAGATGCTTCAACAGGCTCAGCATAACGTTCATTGGGACGTTCAGACAGCTTCCGTTTTATAAACTAAAAAGCCGCTCATCTGAGCGGCTTTTCATCAGGAACAACCTGCAACGTCTTACATCGTCTTCACGGCCGGGGCAGCCGCTGGAGCGGGTGTAGCGGCGGCAGTTTTGGCGCCTTTCTTCATGCAGCACGAAGGGGTGCTGGCCGTATTGCCTTCCTTGGCGCAGCTGGCTTTCATTTCGGTAGAGCAAGCTTCTTTTGACTTGCCTTTCTTGGCAGTTTTGTCGCCCTCGTGGGCAGAGGCAGAACCAACAAAGGCAAACAGAGCGAGGGTGAGCAGGGCGTTTTTCATGGGAAGGAAGAAGATGAAACGGGAGGAAACAAAAGCGGGAAAATGGCGGTTGGCTTGGCGCCGCCCCCTAAGGTAAGAAATGTAACAGAAGTTTCGGCTGCTGCCGGCCTGAAACTTCTCTTGGCCTTCCGGCCGCACCCGCATCGGCCCTTGATGGCCGCCATCATTCCCTTATGCCCCTCCGACGTCTCGCGCACTTTACCCTCCTGGCCCTCGGGCTGCTGTCGGCTCTGGCCGTGTTTTTTGTGGCGCAGCTGCGCTTCAACTACAATTTCAACGACTTTTACCCCGCCGGCGACCCGGACCTGGACTACTATATGGCGTACTCCGGGCGCTTCGGCAACGACAACGACTACGTGCTGCTGGGCCTGGAAGCACCGGCTGGCCAGACGGTGTTCGAGCCCCAATTCCTGACCCGCGTCGATTCGCTCACCCGGTTCATCCAAGGCCGGCGGCATGTTACGCAGGTATCCTCTCCTACTACTGCCACCAACCCGGTAGTCGAAGGCCTGGGTGTGTTCAACGTGCCGTATCTGCACCCGCAGGAGCCGGCGCGGCGCGCTACAGATTCGGCGCTGGTGTTTCGCACGCCGGGCCTCGTCGGCAACCTGATTTCGCGGGATGCGCGGGCGGCCACCATCCTGTTCCAGACCTCGCCCAACCTCAGCAAACCGCCCGGCGACTCGCTGCTGGCAGCCGTGCGCACGGAGCTGCAGCGCCAAGGCTTCGCGGAAAACGAGTACCACATGGCCGGCAAAATGGTGGCCCAGTCGGTATTCGTGGACCGGCTGCAGGTGGAGCTGGCCGTGTTTATGAGCCTCTCGGTGGTGCTCGTGACGGGGCTGCTGTGGCTCACGTTCCGGACGTGGTGGGGCGTGGTGCTGCCGCTGGTGGTGGTGCTGGGCTCTATCCTGTGGGGCTTGGGCGTGATGTCGGCTTTCGGGGTGAGCATTGACCTGATGACGGCGCTGCTGCCGGTGATGCTGTTCGTGGTGGGCATGTCCGATACCATTCACATCATCACGCGCTACGTCACGGAGCTGGGCTACGGGGCCAGCAAGAAGGATTCGTTGCTGATTGCCCTCAAGGAATCGGGCTTCGGCTCGGGGCTGTCGGCGCTGACGACCAGCATCGGCTTCTTCACGCTGATGACCAGCACCATCCGCCCGATTTACAACTTCGGGCTGTTTACGGGCATTGCGGTGCTGCTCACGTTTGTGCTCAGCTTCACGCTGCTGCCGGCCATGCTGCTGCTGCTGCGTAAGCCCCAGTTGCGCATCCCGCGCGAAACCGGCCACAGCTGGGACGGGGTGCTGGGCCGTCTGTTCCGGACGGTGCTGGCGCGGCGGCACTGGGTGGTGGCCATCAGCGGGCTGGTGCTGGTGCTGTCGGTGGCCTCGGCCTCGCGTATCCGCATCAACTCGGCTCTGCTCGACGACCTTTCCCAGAACGACCCGGTGAAGCTGGATTTCCGGTTTTTCGAGCAGCATTTCGCCGGCGTGCGGCCGTTTGAGCTGGATTTGAAGCCCGCTGCCGGCCGCACGGTTTATGACCTGGACGTGCTGCGCCAGACCGAAAAGATTGAGGGTTATCTGCAGAAAACCTACGGCCTGAACTTCGTGGCCTCGCCCGTCACCATCATCAAATCGGTGCGCAAGGCCCTGAACGGCGGCCTGCTGGAAGAGTACCGCCTCCCCGACTCCGAGGCCGAGCTGGCGCGCCTGACACGCAAGGTGAAGCTGTTTCGCAAGAAGCCGGAGTTTCGGGCGCTGGCGCTGCCCGACGGCACGGAAGGCCGCCTGACGGGCCGCATGCCCGACGTAGGCAGCATTCGGGCCGATGCGCTGAACGCCGATTTGCGGCGGTTTCTGCGCACGTCCGTGGACAGCACGGTGCTGCAAACCCGCCTCACCGGCTCGGCCAACCTCATCGACAAAAACAACGAAACCCTCACCCGCAACATGATTACGGGCATGAGCATCGACATTCTGATGGTCACGCTGATTGTGCTGGCGCTGTTCCGCAGCCTGCGCATGACGCTGGTGGTGCTCATTCCGAACCTGGTGCCCATTCTGATTGTGGCGGGTGTGATGGGCGCGGCCGGCGTGAGCATGAAGGTGAGCACCAGCATCATCTTTACTATTGCCTTCGGCATTGCCGTCGATGATACCATCCACTTCATCTCGAAGCTAAAGCTGGTGCTGCTGAAGGAAAAAAGCCTGTTCAAGGCGGTGCGCAAAACCTACCTGATGGCCGGCAAAGCCGTTATCGTCACGTCGCTGATCCTGGTGGGCGGCTTCTCGACGCTGATTTTCTCGTCGTTTGACGGCACGTTCTATGTGGGCCTGCTCATCGGCCTGACGCTGCTGTTTGGCGTGGTGGCTGAGCTGACCCTGCTACCGATTCTGATTCTGGCCTTCTACCGGCACCGGCCCAAGGAAATACGGCAGCCGGTACCAGCGTTGGGCGGGTAGAACTACCTCCGGACAAAAACGGCCGGCCTGCTTTGTGGAAAAGCAGGCCGGCCGTTTTTGTTGCTGGCTCGTGGCTGATCAGGGTTGGGCAAGCGTGAGGCCTACCGGAGCCAGCAGTGGCCCGTCGTCGTAGAAATTGAGGTAGAGCAGCATGGGCTTGGCACTCCCGGCCCAGCTTACCTCGTACACATCCAGCATGCCCATTCCGCCGATAATACCGTTAGGCGTTTTGAAAGCGCAGCAGCTTCCGCGCCGCCGGTAGCTGATTTCTTCGCCGCCGGGGCCGCGCAGGGCGTTCAGGTAGCGCTGCTGGTTGCGGGCGCCCGAGTCGGTTTTGCCACCCACGCAAATGGGTTTTTGCTGCGTTACGCCGTATTCCGGGTCGGTGGCTACGGCCAGGCCGGAAGCCGGGTCTACGGTTTGGCGCACTTTGTCGTAGTAGCTTTGCGGCAAGTTGGTGGAACCCGTGATGTTCGGCTTTTCATTGGTGCCGGACGTAGGTTTGGCGGTCTTGCAGGCCGGCGTGGCCAGCACCGCGGATAGACTTAACAGATAGAATATTCGTTTCATAGCCCTGAGATACACTATTTACCATCCATTTCCTCTCACCACCCAACTTTTCTGCCTTGCTGCCCACCCGCTTTTTCCAGTTGCCCCTGTGTATCGGCCTGACGCTGCTTTCCTGCTCAGCCTTCGCCCAGACGCCCGCCCCGGCCGCTGCTCCTGCCCCCGACCCGTTGCCCCGCCTGATTCAGGAGCGCCAGCAAATGGTGCAGCAGTATGAGGCTGCCGCTGCCCAGCGCAACGCCTTCCTGGCCAACAAGCCCAGCAAAAAAGACCTGCAGGAAGTAGTGGATGCCCTGAAAGGCATCATCCGCAAGGACACTGAAATTGTGCGGGCCGTGCAGGCCGGTACCCTCCGAAAAACCGCCGCCGTAGTGGCCGAAAATCAGCAGGTGAAGCAGTTGGCCACCGTGGCCCAAACCGACCAGAGCAGTACCCGGGAGCGGTTCCACGACCTGGAAAACCAGATTGCCAACCTGAAGGAACGGGACCGGCAGCGCGAAAAGAAGCTCCAGGACCTGCAAGCCACCGCCGACGAAGCCACCGAGGCCCGCACCAGCCGCGAGCTACTGGTGGCAGGCCTGGCCGTAGTGTGCGCGGGCCTGCTGTTTTACGTGCTGAAGCTGCGCGGCCGCCTCAGCACGGCTCCGGTCAAGCGGCGGAAGTAATTTACCAGCCTCCCGTCATCCTGAGCAGTGCTCAGGATGACCACCAACTCCCCACTGTCTTCATGCTCACGCCCGCCGCTCAGTTCCTGACCTATGCCGAGGCGGTGGCGCTATATAATCTGCTGAAGGAGGCCGGGGTGGAGGCGCTGGTGAAAACCTGCGGCCCGCCCTCCTTCCCGTTTGGCGACGGTATGTATTACCAGCTGCTGATTGAGCAGACCGACGTGCCGCTGGCTCAGCAAACGGTGGAAGCGTTTGAGTTGCAGCGCACCACCCCGCCCCCCCTGCGCTGCCCGCGGTGCCGGGCCGAGGGCGCCACTCCGCTGACCCGGCCGGCGTGGTGGCAACGGCTGTACTACGCGGGCACCGTGCTGCACCAGTGCCCGCAGTGCCACACCACGTTCCCGGTTTGAGCCCCTGATATCGTACCTTGCCGCCTATGTCTACCACTTATCCGTTTCAGGTTGCCGACCTTGAGGACCAGGCCACGCCCGGCCGCCAGCAGCGCCTGCTGGTGAACCTCTCCAACCTGGACGACTACTACAACGTGTTCGAGAAATATGGTTTCAGCGGCAGCGGCGCCAGCTGGGCCGAGCACATCGAAACCATTCTGGAAGAACACGCCCCCGCCCTGCTCGACCACGTGGAGCTGCTGGGTCAGGGCGAAATCTTCGGGGTGTACACCGACGGCCCCGGCGCTACCGAGCAGTTCCTGGCGCTCATCCAGCCTATTTTCGGCGACCTGGGCAGCCTCAGCAAATACCTGAGCCAGGCCGACCCGAACGATTTTTTTGAATGAGTCGTGGAGCAACACCACTACAGCGACGCAGTAATATCCCCCCCTGGCTGCACGCTTGCCCGGTTTTGCAGGAATTTGGCAGTGGTTATCCAGAACAGCACGTATTGATGCAGCTCCTTTTGATGTAGCTCCTTCTTCGGGACGCGTCTGACAGCGGCTGCCGGCGCATCGGCTCCGTACAGAGCTACTAGTTGCTCCATCCTTGCCAACCGCCCCACGGCCATGCCCCAGCCTCTTCACCTTCAACGCTTCCTCGACGCCCAGCAGCGCGACTATGCCACGGCCCTGGCCGAAATCCGGGGCGGGCGTAAGCGCAGCCACTGGATGTGGTACATATTTCCTCAGATTCAGGGCCTGGGCTACAGCGAAACGGCCCGTTTCTACGCCATTCAGAGCCAGCCGGAAGCCGAGGCCTATCTGCAGCACCCGACCCTGGGCCCGCGGCTGGTAGAAATCAGTGAGGCCTTGCTGGCACTGGACATTTCCGACGCCACCCGCATCATGGGCAGCCCGGATGACGTGAAGCTCCGGTCCAGCATGACGCTGTTCGGGGCGCTGCATGGCACCAATCTGGTTTTTCAACGAGTGCTGGCTAAGTTTTTCGGGGGAAATCAGGACGAGAAAACCCTGCAGATACTGCGGCAGAATCAATAGCCCACGGTGCAATTCCGGAACCCGCCTTATCACCAGTAGTCCGCCATGCCCAACCTGATTCCTACCTACCGGCAGCGTTTTCTCCCTCCGACGCGGACCCGGCCGAGGTGTTTTTTCTGGATGAGCACTCCCACACCACCGGGCCGCCCCTGGGTGTGCCGTACCGGGGCAACTACTACAAAATCGGGATTTGCCTGCGCGGCACGGCGGAGCTGCGGGCCAACCTGGAAACCTGCCACATCGAGCCGGGCAGCCTGATGCTCATTACGCCCCACACCATCAAGGAGTGGACGTCCTTTTCCACCAACCACGACAGCCTGTCGGTTTTTTTCACGCCCGAGTTCTCAATCTGTAAACAGTCAGCACCTGGGTAAGAAAGCCCGGCCAGCATGCCGGGCTTTTTTGCGTTTGACTGGGAGCTGAAATGGCCGAGAAGCACCATATTGCCCGCCGATAGTTCAGGCGCTCTGCTGCTGCTGCTGCCCTCACCTCCCTGATCCAGAAACCATGCCCTCACCTATCCGCTCCCTCCGGCCCTTCATCGGAGCCAAAGACTTTGCCGTTTCGCGCCGCTTCTATACCGCCTTTGGCTTCACCGAAACAGCATTGTCGCCGGCCATGTCGCTGTTTACGCTGGAAAGCGTGAGCTTCTACCTGCAGGATGCCTACGTACCCGAGTGGCTCGATAACACCATGCTGTTTCTGGAGGTGGAAGATGTGGAGCAGTACTGGCAGCACCTAGCAGCGCTGGACTTGCCCGGGCAGTTTGCCGGCGTGAAAGTGCTGCCCATTCGGGAGGAAGCCTGGGGCCGGGAAGGCTTCGTGCACGACCCCGCCGGCGTCCTCTGGCACATCGGCGAGTTCAATAAAGGCTGAGCCTTGTCTGAACACACAGAACGGTCATGCTTCGGCAAGCGCAGCATGACGTTCAAGGAGTTTCTATCGACTTTTAGACACAGTCTTTACCCAACCCTATGACGGCCCCCGACATCATCCGTAACCTGCAGCTGCTGCCCCACCCCGAGGGCGGCTACTATCGAGAAACCTACCGTTCCGCCCACACCCTGACCACCGCCGAGGGCCAGTCCCGCAGCGTCAGCACGGCCATCTACTACCTGCTCGAAAACGAGGACAAGTCCCACTTTCACCGCATCAAGTCCGACGAGCTGTGGTTTTTCCACCAGGGACAGGCGCTGGAAATCATCCTGCTGACGCCCGGCCAGCCCACCCGCCTCATCCTCGGCCCCGACTTCGCCGCGGGCGAGCTGCCCCAGGCCGTTATTCCAGCGGGCGTGTGGTTTGCGGCCCAGGTAAAGCACCGCCCCGGCTACGCGCTGGTAAGCTGCACCGTGGCCCCCGGCTTCGATTTCGCCGATTTTGAGCTGGCCGAACGGGCCGCGCTGCTGCGGGAGTTTCCACAGGCGGCGGAGCTAGTGGAGCGGTTTACCCGATCTATAGCGGTTTCGTAAACGGTGTACGCTGTAGAGAAGCGGCACTTCGCGTCTCGTCGTTGAACGATTTTGTTTGAATGACGCGAACGAGGAGACGCGAAGTATCGCGTCTCTACACGCTAGCACACCGTTCGCGAAAATGCTATAGCAAGGAGAGGCCCTGGTTTGTAAACCATTCAAGGACAGCAATTAATATTGCTCCCCCTTCTATTTCACCCCCTGACGCGCCCTGGACAGTTCCGGCCGTTGCGGAAAGTACTGGCGTTTCGGCCGGCCCAGGAGTCGCAGTATCCGCTGCTGCAAGAGCGGCGGCTACCGAAGCCACTGAACTAGCCCTGATTCTGGCCTCTCTGCTGCTGCCGTAAACGAGCACGCCCTGCCCCTGCTGCAATGTCTGCTTGTTTGCAGGCACATGGTGGACTGCCCCGCTCGCGGAGCTTCGCTTTACCGGCTATTTAACGCGCTTTGTCAGCGCCCAGCCCCCTACGATACCCAGCACCAGCGCCGCGGCTACGGCAGCTTTCGGCACGGCCGGGCGCGGCTGCGGGGCGGGCTTGCGGGCAATGTCCTGGTCGCGGAAGGGCTGGCGGCGCAGGGTGGCCAGAATCAGGCGGGCCGCTTCGGCGGGCTGGTCCCACTGGGGGAAGTGGCCGCAGTGGTCGAACCAGTAGAGACGGGCGTCGGGAAATTTGGCCAGGGCCCGGCGGGCCTGGCTGGGCAGGCATACCCGGTCGTGGCGGCCCCAGCCGATGACCAGCGGGGCCGCAATGCTGCCGACCGGAGCGGCCTGCTGCTCCTCGCCGTGGGCCAGCGCGTCGAGCAGCTCGCCGAACACGGGGGTGTGGGCAAAGCTGTACATCTCGTCCTGGACCTGGTCGCCATCCACGGCCCAGGGGCGAGCCGAAAACTGCGGCAGCAGCGTCGTACGGCCCACTGCCGAGTGCATCAACGCCGGCATGACGGGCTGCAAAGCGCCCACCAGCTTCTGCGACACGGCTACGGAGTGGTAGAAAAATGGCACCTCCCAGCCTTCCCAAAACCCACCGGGGTCAAGGGAAACCACGGCCCCGAGCACGCCGCCGCGCCGGGCCAGCTCCAACACCAGCCGCGCGCCCATCGAACTGCCGACGGCATCAATGCCCAGCAGGTCGTGCTCGGTGAGAAAAGTAGTGAGGGCATCGGCCAGGGTACCGATGGTGTGCTTGCCAGGCAGCCGCGGCGATGCGCCGTGGCCGGGCAAATCAACGGCAATTACATCGTGCTCGGCAGCCAGCGTGTCGAAAATGGTATTCCAGGAGCGCCAGCTGCCGCCGATACCGTGAACCAGTAGCAGGGCCGGGCCAGTGCCGCTCCGGATGTAGTGCAGTGCCATAAAAAAGGGGGAAAGGGAAAAGCGTGGTTAGTGCATACGGCCCACCCCATCCCGAGTTAGCGGCAGTGCCGCGCAAATCCGCTGCGACGCCCATTCATATCATTCAGCCCCACTTTGTGGCACCGGTTTTATTGGTCGCAGCTTTGCAAGTCGCTGGCATCGGCTTAAAGCCTGTAGTTGTCATGCTGAGCTTGCCGAAGCATCTCTACCGCTTCGTTGTTGCATATTCGACTCATTGGATCAATTCCGCCATAACAACATGGGAGTAATCCTTCTGCCAGCCCTTAAAAAAAGCATTATTATTATCGGCACTATGAAGAAACTTGGTATTTGCATTGGCTTGGTATGCCTGACTACGCTTTCGGCGGGCATATATGGAATGGTACATGATCAAGTCACGTACACCATATCGGCGGAATATTTCACCAAGTTCAAATACGAGCAGTTTGGTTTTGAGCCTGGCGGGTTTGGTGGGCATCGGCCTACGGTGGCAATTATCGGTTTCCTGGCTACTTGGTGGTTTGGCCTATTTATCGGAAGTGTATTTGGAGTACTAGGATTGGTGTTTATTGAGCGCGCACGACTCGTCAGCGTAATATTACGCGCTGTGCGCCTGGCTTTTGCACTCACTGCAATTGCCGGAATTGCGGGATTTTTATATGGGCGCTTTTCGCTGATACATACGGGGGTCACGTGGTGGCTACCTGAAAATCTGATGGATAAAGCTGCGTTTATTACTGTTGGCTCTATTCACAATTTTGGATACGCAGGCGGCTTACTCGGCTTGTTAAGCGGGACATTGTACATAGTGGCGAATCGCAAAGGCCGGATATCCCGCCATTTGCCTGCTCCCTCGTAGCATTCCATTCCCAAAATCCTCCCGACCTTCGGCCACCATTTCTCCGGTTTCGTTGTTAGAAACCAACCCTACAATAGAACCCAAGCTGTTGGCTGAACAACCTACCTATACCGAACCTTACGCCCTCGAAAAGGAGCTGCGCAAGGTGCAGGCCCTCATGAAGCTCGAGCAGCAGGAGGACCTCGAACAGTTTAAAATTAAGAGCGCCCAGGCCACCATTGCCGAGCGCCAGAAACGGGGCCTCACTTGGTACCCGGTCAAAATCACGAAGGAAGACATTGGCTTCGGCGGCAAGCTCGTCATTGAGTTGGAGCGCCAGGGTGGTGGCAGTGGGCTGCACCTGTTTCAGGTGGGCAAAAACGCGGCCCTATTCGGCAACATCCCCGGCCGCTCGGGCTCCGACCGGCCCACGCTGTCGGGCGTGGTTACCAGCGTTAAGCGCAACAAAATCCTGCTGGCTACCACCAAGGAGGACTTGCCCGACTGGGTGGACGAGGGCAAGCTGGGTGTGGACCTGACCTTCGACGAGGTAAGCTACCGCGAGATGGAGTACGCCCTGGGCAAGGTGATGGGCGCCTACGACTCGCGCCTGGCCGAGCTGCGCGACGTGCTGCTGGGGGCCAAGCCGGCCCGGTTCAAGCCGGAATCGGAAGCCACGCTCTACTACCCCTCGCCCCTGAACGAGAGCCAGCTTTCGGCCGTGCGCCACGTGCTGGCGGCCCAGGATGTGGCCATCATCCACGGCCCGCCCGGCACCGGCAAAACCACCACCCTGGTGCAGGCCATCCTGGAAACCATCCGCCGGGAGCGGCGGGTGCTGGTGTGCGCCCCCAGCAACACGGCCGTGGACTTGCTGACCGAAAAGCTGGCCGAGCGCGGCGTGAACGTCATCCGGATGGGCAACCCTTCGCGGGTATCGGATTTGCTGCTGCAGCACACGCTGGACGCCCAGATTATGGCCCACAAGAGCTACGCCGAGCTGCGCAGCCTGCGCCAGACGGCCGAGCAATACCGGGAGCAGGCCGGTAAGTTCAAGAAGCACTTTGGCTGGGAGGAACGGGAGCAGCGCCGCCTGCTCAAGCAGCAGGCCCACGAGCTGCTGCAGGAGTCGGACCAGCTGGAGCGCTACATCACGGAGGATCTGCTGGAGCAGGTGCAGGTGATTACGTGCACGCTGGTGGGGGCCGGCAACCGCGCCATCCGCCACCTCACCTACGAAACCGTGTTCATCGACGAGGCCGCCCAGGCCCTGGAGCCGGGCTGCTGGATTCCGATTACGAAGGCCAACCGCGTGGTGCTGGCCGGCGACCATCAGCAGCTGCCGCCCACCGTGAAAAGCGAGAAGGCGGCCCGCGACGGCCTGCGCGAAACCCTGTTCGAGAAGTGCATCCGCCGCCAGCCCGACACGGCCCGCATGCTGCAGGTGCAGTACCGCATGCACGAGCAGATCATGGAGTTCAGCTCCCAGCAGTTCTACGACGGCAAGCTGGTGGCCCCTCCCACCGTGGCCCACGCCGATCTGCCCGACTACGACCTGCGCTTCGCCCCCGACATGGCGGTGGAGTTTCTGGATACGGCCGGCTTCGGCTTCCAGGAAATCACCATCGAGGAAAGCCGTTCCACGGCCAACCCCGAGGAAGCCGACCTGCTGCTCAAGCGCCTCGCGCAGCTGCTAGAGCCCTACGATCAGGCCGACCACGAAGCCGACCTGCTCACCATCGGCGTCATTGCGCCCTACCGCGCCCAGATCAACTACCTCAAGGACGCCATCGAGGAAAACGACGAGCTGGTGGGCCTCATGGAGCACCGCATGCTGAGCGTGGGCACCGTGGACTCGTTTCAGGGCCAGGAGCGCGACATTATTGCCATCAGCCTCACCCGCTCGAACCCCCAGGGTGAAATCGGCTTCCTGAGCGACATCCGCCGCATGAACGTGGGCATGACCCGCGCCCGCCGCAAGCTCCTGCTCGTCGGCGACTCCAGCACCCTGGGTTCCCACCCGTTCTATAAGGCTTTCCTGGACTACGTGGAAAGCATCGGAGCGTATAGGACGGCTTGGGAAATGCAGTAGCCGGGCCAGGTTGGCCTGCCTTAGCGGACGGTGACTTACGGTAGAAATGAAGGTCTGCCGTAAGCCGCCGCTACTTTTTCTGCTGCAGCAGCACGGTTATGCAGGCGTTGTCCTCAACCAGCACCATGGTGGTAAACCGCTCGGCTATGGCGGCTTTGTCTCGGTCGCCGCACAGTGCCACTACGTCGCCGGCCTTCAGCTCCCCTATCTGATTACCCAGCTTGGTGGTTACCGTGTGGTTGTACCGGCGTTGCGCGGCCAGCGCGTAGTAGAACATCGACGGGTTGTAGGTTTCGCCGGAAAACAGCGTGTAGGTGGTGAGCGTAGGGAGTTGCTTGGCCATGGCCTTCGTCTGAAAACCGAAGGACAATGCCGGGTCGCCGTGCCGCCAGTTGTAGGTGGCCAGGTTTTTCCGGAAGGTGTACAGCAGCGGGCCGGCCATAACAGCCACGACGAACAGCACGCTCAGCAGCGCCGCCGCCAAAAGTCCGCTCCGCCTGAAGTGCGTGCTGATACCAGGCTGCGCCACCCGCCCCAGGCTCGTGCCGACAAGCATGGCGGCCAGCGGATAGATGGGCATGTCGTACCAGGCCAGCTTGGTGCTGGCGGTGCTGATGATGAGCATATGAACAACCACTACTATTCCCGTCAGCACGGCGAAGCGGCTCTGCACGCCCTCTGCCGGGTAGCGCCACAGCAGCACCAGACTTAGTGGAAAGAGCAGCAGCCAGGGCATAAATTTCTCATCGTACATGGCTTCCAGAAACCAGTACCAGGGATGCTGGTGCTCATTCAGGACCCCCAGCAGCCGCCCGCCCAACTCGTTGTCGGACACGGCCTGCAGGTAGCCGGGATTGTAGAACTCGCGCGCCAGGTAGTAGCCCCCCACGACCAGTACCAGGGCGCCGGCGCCGGCATACACTTCCGGACGGCGTAGCAGCCAGACCACCTTTCTCTGGCTGATGGCATACAGCAGGAAAGCCGGCACCCAGAATAGCCCCGCTACTCCTTTCGTGAGTGCCGCACCAATCAGAGCCACGGTTACCCAGGTAAAATCAGACCGTTTCTGGGTCTCCAGGTAGCGGAAAAAGGCCAGAGCCGCCACCGTTACGAACAGGGTCAGCACGGCGTCGTAGTCGCCGGTGCGGGACCGGTGCTGCTCGTTGTAGCCGATGGCCGTAATTAGAATCAGCACTGCGGATGCGGCCCCCAGGACGGTGCGTAGCCGCCTGTATACAAACGTGTACGCCAGCCCGGCAGTGGCAATGGCAGCCAGCATGGTTGGCAGCCGGAACGCTGTTTCGGAGTAGCCGAACAAGCGCAGGGACAGCACCTCCAGCCAAATGATAAGCGGCGGTTTGGTATTCCACATATCCGGTACGCCCCCGAAGTAGGTCACCAGCCATTTGCCGTTGTATTCCATTTCGGCGGCATTTACGGCCACCCGCCCCTCGTCCCACACCAGAATGGGATACGAGCCTACCTGGTGTACCAGAAACAGATAAACCAACGGCAGCAGCACCGCCGCCACCACGTACGGCAGCCAGCGCAGCCGGGCCGGTTCGGCGGGAGGAGTGGTAGGCCGGGTGCTGCTGGTGGTGCCGTGTTCCTGTAACGTCGTGCTCATCCTATGAATCAAGCTAAAAAACAGATGGCACTGAAAATACTTCGCGCCTAAGAATCTATTGCGCCCAAATATCCGCCAACTACTCCGGTACTCCAAGCCCTGCTGGTACTACTTCGCGCTGGTGCCCGCTGCTGCTTCGGGCCGGGCGCGGCTGCGCTGCCGGACGCAGGAAGTGGCAGGAGGAATGCTAACGAATATCCGAAAACCCACGTAGCTACTACTGGCAGTTTTGCCTGAGCCCTCACTAGCCGCAAGGCCGGAATTACGGGCCATTTCCGTAACTAGCCGCCCTAAACCTTTCCTACAACCCATCCCCGGACGTATCCGTCTACTTGCAGTATGGCTCAAATCAGCGAAAACAAAGTCGTTACCATCACCTACGACCTGAGCGTAACCGACGAAAATCAAGAGAAAGTCCTCGTAGAATCGGCTGAGGAAGACGCGCCGATGGTGTTCCTGTTCGGCCAGAGCGGCCTGCCCGAAGAGTTCGAGCGTCAGCTCAGCGGCAAGCAGTCCGGCGACTCGTTCACCTTCTCGCTCACCCCCGAGCAGGCCTACGGCGAGTACGATGAGCAAGCCGTGGTGGAAATCCCGAAAAACGTGTTCGAAATCGACGGCCAGATTGACGAGGAGATGCTGCAGGTCGGCAACTTCCTGCCCATGGCCGACAACCAAGGCCACCACATGCAGGGCAAAGTGGTCGAAATCGGCGACTCGGCCGTGAAAATGGACTTCAACCACCCCCTGGCCGGCATGGTCATGCACTTCGATGGCAAAGTTGCCGAGGTGCGCGAAGCCACCCAGGAAGAAATGGACCACGGCCACGTGCATGGTGAAGGCGGCCACCAACACTAGGTTTCTGGCCTGATCTGGAACAAGAAGAGCGACCCTTGCGAGTCGCTCTTCTTGTTTTCAGTAGCGCGAACTTTGTAGTTCGCATCCCCACGCGGCTTTACAAAATCGTCCGCACGGCGCGGAGGCGCGAACTACAAAGTTCGCGCTACTGCTTCAACGGTCCCAAAAAACACCCTACCGCCAGCCCTGCACGGACGCACCGCCGAAAACGCCTTTGTTGACGGCGGGCGTGAAGATGGCGTAGGGAAAGGCCGGGGCCGGGGCGCTGGCTTCGTGGAGCCGCTGCAGGTGCGCCGGGGTCAGGTGCAGGTCGAGGGCGGCAAGGTTGGTGCGAAGCTGGGCGAGTTGGCTGGCCCCGAGGATGAGCGAGGTGATGCCGGGCTGAGCCAGCGCCCAGGCCAGTGCCACCTGGGCCGGGGGCCGGTTTAGCTCGGCGGCTACGGCCTGCAGCACCGCCAGAATCTGCCAGTTACGCTCCGTGAACTTGCTGTCCTGAAACGGGTTGGGGCCGGCGAGGCGCCCCTCGCCTTGGGCCTTGGCTTCGGGGCCTGTGGGGCGCTGGTATTTGCCGGCCAGAAACCCGGCCGCCAGCGGGCTCCAGGGCGTGATGCCCAGCCCGCACTCCCGGGCGGCGGGCACGTGCTCATGCTCGATGTTGCGCTCCACCAGCGAGTATTCCAGCTGCAAGGCAATGGGCCCCGGCACGTGGTGTGCGGCCGCCAGCGTGGCGGCCTTGGTGGCGTACCAGGCCGGAATATCGGAGAAGGCGAAGTAGCGGATTTTGCCCGCCCGCACCAGGTCGCCGAGGGTTTGGAGCACCTCTTCCACCGGCGTCACCATATCCCACACGTGCAGCCAGTACAGGTCCACGTAGTCGGTCTGGAGGCGGCGCAACGAGGCTTCCAGGGCCTGGTGGATGCTTTTGCGGCCGTTGCCCCCACCGTGCGGGTTGCCCGGCTGCCCGCTGTGAAACCCTGATTTGGTGGCCAGCACCAGCTGGTCGCGGAGGCTGCTACTGGCGGTGTACTGGCCCACCAGCTCCTCGCTGCGGCCCTGGGCGTACACGTTGGCCGTGTCGATGAAATTGCCGCCGGCCTCCACGTAGCCCCGGAAAATGGCGGCCGACTCTTCATCCGACGAACCCCAGCGCGGGGTGCCAAACGTCATGGTGCCCAGGGCCAGCGGGCTCACCACCAGCCCGGAGCGGCCCAGGGTGCGAAAATCAGTCAGTTGCATAGAAAAGGGAGTGGAATATGGAGCCGTTGGCGGGCGGGATTGAACAATCTACGTAGACCGTCATGCTGAGCCTGTCGAAGCATCTCTACCTCTGGCTAATCATCCTAATAGCATTCAACGAAGCGGTAGAGATGCTTCGACTGCGGCTGCGCCTTCGCTCAGCATGACAGTTCAGCCGCAACCTACCTGCTCTACTGCACCGAAAGCCGGAAAGCGGCGGGCGTGAAGCCGGTTTTGCTTTTGAACAGGCGGGTGAAATACTGCGGATACTCGAAGCCCAGCTGGTAGGCCGTTTCGTTCACGGAGAGCGACGTACTGAGCAGCAGCTGTTTGGCTTTTTCGATGAGCGTCTGGTGAATGTGCTGCTGGGTGTTCTGGCCGGTGAGGGTGCGCAGCATGTCGCTGAGGTAGGCCGGCGACACGTGCAAGGCATCGGCGAAGTGCTGCACGGTGGGCAGCGGCTGCTCTTTGTCCTCGGCAAAATACTCGCGCAGCAGCTCCTCGAAGCGCGTAAGCAGGTCGTGCTCGGCGGGGCGGCGGGTAAGGAACTGCCGGTGGTAGAAGCGGTTGGCGTAGCTCAGCAGCACGTCCAGCTGGGCCACCAGCACATCCTGGCTGAAGCCGTCGATGGGTTGGGCATGTTCCCGCCGCAGCACGTCCAGCACGCTGTCCAGCATCTGCTCCTCCCGCTCCGAGAGGTGCAGGGCCTCATGTACCTGGTAGGAAAAGAAGCCGTAGCCGGCAATTTTGCGCCCCAGCGGGTACTTATGCAGCAAATCGGGGTGAAACACCAGCATCCAGCCGCTCAGCTCCGATACGTCGATGGACTCATTGTTTTCGCAGAGCTGCCCCGGCGCATAAAACGCCAGTACGCCCTCGTTGAAGTCGTACGCGCGGTGTCCGTACTGAATCCGGCCCTTCAGGTTCTTCTTGAGGGCAACGATGTAGAGCTGCCGCAACGCCGGCCCCGTAACGGGCGGGTGGCGGTGCTGCGCCAGATCAATCACCGTGAGCAACGGGTGCGCCGGAGCCGGAAACCCCAAATGGTCGGTAAAGTCGCTGACCGAGGCCAGCAGGCGAAATAGCGGGTTGGCAGGTTTCATAACAGAAGAACAGGAAAAGGACAAGATAGGCCGGCTGGCACGATGTAGAGACGCGACACTTCGCGTCTCGTCGTTGAACAGCCTGTACTGCACTATGATATTCAGACCGTCATGCTGAGCTTGCCGAAGCATCTCTACCGCTTCGTTGCAATACTAAACCCAACGAAGCGGTAAAGATGCTTCGGCAAGCTCAGCATGACGTTCCTGCGGATTTAGAACGTACTTCCGCACAGCTTCAGCGTCAGCAACGACGAGACGCAAAATATTGCGTCTCTACATCCATACAGAACCTAGAAACCTTCCGGGTACGCTGCACCTACTGCGCCACCGACCGGCACAATGGCGTCCAGCTCGGCCAGCTCCTGGGGGCTGAGGGTGAGGTGGGCGGCGGCCACGTTCTGCTCCAGGTACTTGCGGCGCTTGGTGCCCGGAATAGCCACCACGCCCTGGGCCAGCACCCAGGCCAGCGCCAGCTGCGCCGAGGTCACGCCTTTGGCGGCGGCCAGGGTTTCGAGCTTCTGCACCAGCTCCAGGTTTTTGTAGAAGTTCTCGCCCTGGAAACGAGGGAAAATCCGGCGCGAGTCGTTGGCCTCGAAGTCGTCGGGGCTCTTGATATCACCCGACAGAAAGCCCCGGCCCAGCGGCGAGTAGGCCACGAACCCGATGCCCAGCTCCCGCGCCGCCTGCAACGCCCCTGTTTCTTCCACGCCCCGGTCAAATAGCGAATACTCGGTTTGCAGGGCCGTGATGGGGTGCACGGCGTGGGCCCGGCGCAACGCTTCCACCGGCGTTTCCGACACGCCCAGGTAGCGCACCTTGCCTTCCTCCACGAAGCGGCTCATCTCTCCGATGCTGTCCTCGATGGGCACTTGGGGGTCTTGGCGGTGCAGGTAATAGAGGTCCACGTACTCGGTGCGGAGGTTACGCAGGGAGCGTTCCAGGCACTTGCGGGCGTAGGCGGGGTGGCCGTTGAGCTGGCCGGTGAAGGTGCCGCTGTCATCGACTTCAAACCCGAACTTGGTGGCCAGAATGACTTCCTGGCGGCGGCCGGCCATGGCGCGGCCCACCAGCTGCTCGTTCAGGAGCGGGCCGTAGAGGTCGGCTGTATCCAGCAGGTTCACGCCCAGCTCTAGGGCGCGGTGCAGGGTGGCCAGGCTTTCCTGCTCATCGGCCTCGCCGTACACACTCATGCCGTTCACGCCGCTGGTCATGCCCATGCAGCCCAAGCCTTCGACTGGTACTTCCAAACCCAGACTGCCTAGGGATACTCGTTTGAGGTTGCTCATCGTAACGGAGTCGTAAAAGGATGACGTATTTTCCGTTACAAAGGTCCTCTCCCGCCGCCCTGCCGGAGCTACACAAACCCGCGCATCTGCAATACAAACCGCGGGTGGGTGGCGGCCATCTTCTACTTAGCCTATTTACGTTGCGTTACAACTGGCACGTTCGTAATCATTCCAGGATTGCGAGCCTGTTGCTGATGCGTTTTAACAAACTCTTGCGCTTCTGACATGGTAACTGGATACTTCACAAGATGCCCTCCCCAAGGGGCATCGTATACATGCTGATAATAAAAATCTTTGCTTACGAGGAATCTGGCGACCTCCCATCTAGCTATTTCGCGCTTTTTAGGGGGTCGAAATCGATGTGGCATCAATACTATTGTACCTCCGCAGCTCGGGCATTTTGATGGGCCTGTTGCTCCATGGGGAGCATTGAAAGCTTGGCGACAAGCGAAGCAAGTATGTTTAGCACCCATATATAGTACTCTCTACGATGAAAAATCGATTCAAGAATACGGTTAAAATATTGGGGCGGCTGTTGTCACCAGTTTAGCCACCCCCGCCCGCAGCTCCGGCCAGAACTCCGCGAAATCGGCCTCATAGGCCGGCAGCTCCGCCAGAAACGCGGCGGCTCCGGTGGCCAGCACGGCGGCGGCGGGTACGCGGCGGCTCAGGCCCAATAGGGCGCGGTGCAGGCCCTCGGGGTGGGCGTAGCCGGTCAGCCAGTCGTGCTGGCGCATGTAGTGCAGCATTTCCTGGAGGCGCTCCGGCAGCTCGTGGCGGCGCTGGTGCAGCAGCTGGTACTGGCGCTGGGCGAATTGCGGCAGCGGCTCCTCGGGGTGAAACTCGGCGAAGTCGCGGGCCAGCAGGTGGTCGAAGCCCACATCCGACACCACGCCGGCCCACTTGCCCAGGCCGGCCTCCCGCAGGCGGGCGGTGGTGCGGCGCACTACCGGGTGCTGATCGGTGAACGAATCAATGAAGCGGTGCAGGCGGATGCCGCACTGCACGGTGGCGGGGTAGGCTTCCAGGGCGGCGCGGCCCCGCACGGCCTCGGCGGCGAAGTTGCCGATAACAAGGTCCTCGTAGTCGGGAGTAGCGGCGGGCGAGCCGGAAAGCAGCAGGTGGGCGAGGAAATTCATAAGGTGCGGAAGGTCGGCAAAATTGGGGCATCGGGCCGGCCGGGCTCAACCCCGGCCCGCGCCCGGCCGTACTAGCCAACAGGCCGGCCCGGTAATCGGCCGCCTTTCCGCTGATTTTTCTATCCCAACACCGCCTCCCATGTCAACCCAGACCAACGTCACCAACGACCTCTCCACTCTGCTCGAAAAAATCAAGGACGTGCGCATTGCCATGCTCACCACTCAGGACGAGGACGGCAGCCTGCGCAGCCGCCCCATGTTCACCCAGAAGCCCGACGGCAGCAGCGCCTTGGTGTTCCTGACCGACAAGGACTCGGCCAAGGTGTACGAGGTAAAAAAAGACAGCCACGTAAACCTGAGCTACGGCAAGCCCGAAGACAACGTGTACTTATCGGTATCGGGCCGCGCCAACGCCTACCGCGACCAAGCCGAAATCGATAAGCTCTGGAGCGAGCCGATGCGCGCCTGGTTCCCCAAGGGCAAGGACGACGAGAGCATCTACATCCTGAAAGTGGAAATCGAGAAAGGCGAATACTGGGACACGCCCAGCAGCCTCCTCACGCAAGCCGTAGCCTACGTGAAAGCCCTGGCCACCGGCGAGCGGAGCACCTCCGACGACGTAAACGAGCACGCCAAAGTAGAAGTGAAGTAGGTTTCATTTGCTGATACGCGAAAGGCCCGGAAGCAATTCCGGGCCTTTTTTGTTGTTTTGGGGTTGTTGTCATCGTGCTAGTGCTACTATTCAGTCCGTCATGCTTGATCTATCGTCCGCTTGCCGAAGCATTTCTATTACACCGTCTGAACGATTCACTAGCCCAGGGTTTAAACCCTGGGCTACGGAGCGGTTAGCATTCCAGGCATCAGCCAGAAAGATTTCCCGCAGGCTTGGCATGACGTTCAGGCAAGCGGTAAAGATGCTTCGACTACGCCTCCGACTCCGCTCAGCATGACGTTCTGAATAGCCGTTTCTTCCTTACCAACTCCTACTCTTTCCAGCGCTGCCCCTTGCCACTCACCACCCTTTCCATCCTCACCCTCCTGCCCAACCAGCGGCGCTGGGGATTTGCGCAGATGGGCACCGCCCAGCGGCCCTTGCAGCGCGTGCCGGGCCTGCGGTTTCAGAAGCTGCTGGGCAGCGGCGCGGGCGGCTTCGGGGCGCTGCCCAACCTGCACCGTTACGGGTTTATGGCAGTGTGGGAAGATGAGGAAGCGGCTCAGGAGTTCTTCGAAACGCACCCGCTGTGGCAACAGTACCGGCAGCGCACTTCGGAAATCTGGACGGCGTGGCTGGCCCCCCTCAAGTCCCATGGCCTCTGGGATGGGGTGAACCCGTTCGATTATGCAACTGAAACTAGCGCGGCCGATGGGCCGATGATGGTGCTTACGCGGGCCTCCATCCGCTGGCAGAAAACGCCCCGGTTCTGGCGCTATGTGGCCCCGGTAAGTGCCACCGTGGCCGATGCGCCGGGCGTGCGCGCCGCCATCGGGCTGGGTGAGTTGCCGGTGGTGCGCCAGGCCACCGTGAGCCTCTGGGAGTCGCAGCAGGCTATGCAAGACTACGCGTACCGTAGCCCCAAGCACAAGGAAGTTATCCGCCTCACCCGCCAGGAGGACTGGTACGGCGAGGAAATGTTTACCCGCTTCCGGGTGCTGCGCACAGAAGGCACCTGGGACGGCCGGGCACTGTAGTTAGTGTGCTAAAGCCCATCATGCTCATTTAGCATCCGCTTGTCGAAGCATTTCTACCGCTGGCTAATCAGACGATAACCGCTTCGTAGCCCAGGGTTTAAACCCTGGGCTACGAAGCGGTAGAGATGCTTCAACAAACGGACACTAGACAAGCATGACGGACTGCCCTCCTACCGGCTGCGCTTCACATCCTTGCGGGCCGAAGGTTGCACGCGCACGGCGGGCAACACCGCTTTAGGAGCGGCCGGGCGCACGGGAACTACCAGCAACTGCACCTGCGAGCGGTTGGTGCGGGCGCGCAGCCACTGGGCCAGCCGCTGCCGCGCCGCCGCCGGCACCGAGTCGCGGGCCTCGATGCTGACGACCAGCACGGTATCGGCCGGGAGCGAGTCGCGGGGAATGGCGGGGCGGGGCAGCGCCGTGAGGGACAGGCGGCGCACGGCGGGGTGCTCCACCTGCGCCTCGCGCAACAGGGCATCGGGGGCGGGCAACGCGGTGCGGGCGGCCACCACCAGCTGCTGCATGCGGTTCAGTTCCACTTCGTAGCGGCTCTGGGCCTTGCTCTGGCGGGCGCGCACGTCTTCCAGCAGGCTCTGGCGCAAACTCTGGGCATCCAGCGAATCATACGCTTGCAGGCCCTGGCGCACCACCAGGGCGGTGCCCCCGAGGCGGTAGCGGGCCAGTTGGCGGCGGGCCGCGCCCAGCCGCGTGGTGTCCACGGGTCGGCCCACCAGCAGCACGTTGATGGTGCGCTGCCGGGGGTCAATCTGCCGCGTTACCACGTAGGTACCGGCGAAATCCAGCTCCTTGGTCACGAAATCCTCGGCGGCGTGGGCGTACACCGAGCGCTCTACGATACGGTAGCCCAGCCACACGCTGGGGCCGGCCACCACCACGGCCGCCGCCAGCATCAGACGGCGCACGCGCCGGGCCTGGGCCTCATCCTGAAACCGGTGGGCCGGCAGCCCCAGAAACCGAATCACCAGAAAAGCCGCCAGCGTGATGAACACGCAGTTGATGGAAAACAGATAAAACGCGCCTAAAGCGTAGTCCCAGTGGCCCGAGGCCAGCCCGTAGCCGGCCGTACACAGCGGCGGCATGAGGGCGGTGGCAATGGCCACGCCGGGAATGACGTTGCTTTTCTCACGGCGCGTGAGGCCTACGGCCCCGGCCAGCCCCCCGAACAGAGCAATCAGCACGTCCCAGATGGTGGGCTCGGTGCGGGCCAGCAGCTCCGACTGCGCCCCGCTCAGCGGCGTCAGCATGAAGTACACCGTGGAGGTAAGCAGGCTGATAACCACTGCCAGCCCCAGGTTTTTCACGGCCCGCCGCAGCAGATCGGGGTTGTTGGTGGCGGCGCTGTAGCCCATGCTCACCAGCGGCCCCATCAACGGCGAAATCAACATGGCCCCGATGATAACGGCCGTAGAATTGACGTTGAGCCCCACCGAAGCAATAAGAATGGCGAAGATGAGCACCCACAGATTGGTCCCCCGAAACGAGACGCCCGACTCCACGCTGTCCTCAATCACGGCCGGGTCGGCGGTATCGTCGTGCAAATCAAAGCGCTGGCGCAGAAAGCGCAGCAGCAACGTTGGGTATTCTATCAGGGGCATAGGCGGGCGGGGTTAGAACGGAGGCTCGGAGTGCTTACGGTGACGTGGCGCGGGCGTTGACCGGCCGTCAGAAGGAAATTCTTGGAAACGATATAGAGACGCGAATACGCGTCTCGTCGTTGAACGCCACGCACCGCGCCGTTCGCCTGAACAACGGCAGCAACCGAAGGTCAGCGGAGCTAACGACTAGATGCAAAGGATTGCGTCTCTACATCATGCTGCCGGGCCTAATCCGGCGTAACCTGAAGAAGGCGGCGTTTTCCCGGCAATTCCGCGTAATTTCGCCCGTTCCGATTCATTGCATACCCGACTGCCCATGCCCGGCTACCATCCCCAGGATATTGAGAAAAAGTGGCAAGCCCACTGGAAAGATCAGCAGACGTTCAAGGCCGATAACGCCTCCGACAAGCCCAAATACTACGTGCTCGACATGTTTCCGTACCCCAGCGGGGCGGGGCTGCACGTGGGCCATCCGCTGGGCTACATTGCCTCCGATATCGTGTCGCGCTACAAGCGCCTGCGCGGCTTCAACGTGCTGCATCCCATGGGTTTCGACTCGTTTGGCCTGCCCGCCGAGCAGTACGCCATCCAGACCGGCCAGCACCCGGCTATTACGACGGAGCAGAACATCGACACCTACATCCGGCAGCTCAACTCCCTGGGCTTCAGCTACGACTGGAGCCGCGAAGTACGCACCTCCGACCCCGCGTACTACAAGTGGACGCAGTGGATTTTCCTCAAGCTGTTCAATAGCTGGTACAACCTCGACACCAACCAGGCCGAGCCGCTGAAAACCCTGCTGGAGAAGTTCGAGCAAAACGGCAGCGAGGGTATCCGGGCGGCCGGCGACGACGAGGAGCGCCACAGCTTCACGGCGGGCCAGTGGAAGCTGTTCTCGGAAAAGCAGCGCCTGCAGGCCGTACACCCTTACCGCCTGGCTTACCAGCAGGACACCTACGTGAACTGGTGCCCCGGCCTGGGCACGGTGCTCTCCAATGACGAAGTAAAAGACGGCCTCTCGGAGCGCGGCGGCTTCCCCGTGGAGCGCCGCCTGATGCCCCAGTGGAACCTGCGCATCACCGCCTACGCCGACCGCCTCCTCCAAGGCCTCGACACCCTCGACTGGCCCGACGCCGTGAAGGAAATGCAGCGCAACTGGATCGGCAAAAGCATCGGGGCCGAGGTCAGCTTTGCGGTGCAGGGCCACGAGCAGGCACAAATCAAAGTTTATACGACGCGGGTTGACACCATTTACGGGGCCACGTTCCTGGTGCTGGCGCCCGAGCATGAGCTGGTAAAGGAGCTGACCACGCCGGAGCAGCAGGCCGAAATCCAAGACTACATCGATGCCACCAAGCGCCGCTCGGAGCGCGACCGGATGGCCGATACCAAGACGGTTTCCGGCGCTTTCACCGGCTCCTACGCCCTCAACCCGTTCAGCAACGAGCCCATCCAGATCTGGATTGCCGATTACGTGCTGGCCGGCTACGGCACCGGCGCCGTGATGGCCGTGCCCTCCGGCGACCAGCGCGACTACGTGTTTGCCAAGCACTTCAACTTGCCCATCACGCAGGTGGTGGATGCCCAGCAGATTGACGAGCAGGCCGACCCCACCAAGGACGGCCTCTACCTGCACGGCCTCATCAAGGGCCAGAACTATAAGCAGGCCACCCAAACCCTGATTGGGGAGCTGGAGCAGCGCGGCATCGGCAAGGGCAAAACCAACTTCCGCATCCGCGACGCCATCTTCGGCCGCCAGCGCTACTGGGGCGAGCCCATCCCGATTTACTACAAGGAAGGCACCGCCTACGGCGTGGCCGAAGCCGACCTGCCCCTGGTGCTCCCGGAAATCGACGAGTACAAGCCCACCGAAACCGGCGAGCCGCCCCTGGGCCGCGCCAAAGAATGGAAGTACAAGGGCCTCTACGAGTACGAGCTGAGCACCATGCCCGGCTGGGCTGGCTCCAGCTGGTACTACCTCCGCTACATGGATCCGCAGAATACCGGCCGTTTTGTGGGCGAGGAAGCCGAGCAGTACTGGCAGCAGGTGGATTTATATATGGGTGGCGCAGAGCACGCTACGGGCCACTTGCTCTACTCCCGCTTCTGGCACCTGTTCCTGAAAGACCTCGGCGTGGTATCGGCCCCCGAGCCCTTCCAGAAGCTCATCAACCAGGGTATGATTCTGGGCCGCTCGAACTTCGTGTACCGCATCAACGGCACCAACACGTTCGTGACGGCCGGCAAGAAAGATCAGCACCAAACCACCGCTCTGCACGTGGACGTGAACATCGTGGAGAACGATGTGCTCGACGTGGAAGCCTTCAAAAACTGGCGCGAGGAGTACGCCACGGCTGAGTTCATCCTCGAAGACAACGGCACCTACGTGGTGGGTGTGGAAGTCGAGAAGATGTCGAAGTCGAAGTACAACGTGGTGAACCCCGACACGCTGATTGAGCGGTACGGGGCCGATGCGCTGCGTCTGTATGAAATGTTCCTCGGGCCGCTGGAGCAGTTCAAGCCCTGGAACACCAACGGCATGAGCGGCGTGGCGGGCTTCCTCAAGAAGCTCTGGCGCCTCTACCACCCCCAGGACGGCACCTTTGCCGTCACCGAAGCTGCTGCTGCTCCCGCCGAATTGAAGGCGCTGCACAAGGCCATCCGCAAGGTGGAAGAGGACATCGAGAAGTTCTCGTTCAACACCACCGTCAGCGCCCTGATGATTACGGTGAACGAGCTGACGGCCCTCGACTGCCACAAGCGCGCCATTCTGGAGCCGCTGGTGCTGCTGCTTTCCCCCTACGCCCCGCACCTGGCGGAGGAGCTGTGGCAGCAGCTCGGCCACCCGGCCGGCAGCATCAGCCACGCCCAGTACCCCGAGTTCCGGGAGGAGTATCTGGTGGAAGACACCATGAACTACCCCGTGGCCATCAACGGCAAGGTGCGCGAGACGCTGCAGTTCCCCGCCACCGCCACCCCCGCCGACATCGAAGCCGCCGTGCGCGCCTCCGACTTCCTGCCCCGCTTCGCCGAAGGCAAGGAGCCCAAGAAGTTCATCGTCGTGCCCGGCCGCATGGTGAACGTGGTGGTGTAGGTTTGGCTGTTAGCTGATGGCTATTGGCTATTAGCGAAAAAGGCCCGCCGGATTCTCCGGCGGGCCTTTTTCGCTTTATAAGAACGTCATGCTGAGCGAAGGCGCAGCCGCAGTCGAAGCATCTCTACCGCTGGCTAATCAACCTGATTATCCTGATTACCGCTCCATAGCCCAGGGTTTAAACCCTGGGCTAATGAACCGTGCAACGAAGCGGTAGAGATGCTTCGACAAGCTCAGCATGACGTTCGTGTTAGCTGTACCAACCCTAATACGCCGCCGTGAACCGCTGGCGGCTGTGCTTGGGCTGCTCTACTTCATCGAGGACTACTACGGCCAGGTCTTCGCCCGAGAGGATGCTGCGGCCTTCGGCGTTGAAGACCGGACTTTCGGTGCCGAGGCGGTAGTGGCCGGTGCGGCCGGTGTCGATGCCGGGGTGCATTTCGATGGCGGGGCTCAAGAACGTCCAGTCGAGTGTATCGTTCGATTTCAGCTCGTTGTGGTAGTCGCGGGCGGCCTGAGCGCCGGGCTTGATGTCGGCGGGGAAGTCCGGGCTGTCAACCAGCTGCTGGCCGTTTATGTAGAGGCTGCCGGCCCCACCAATGGCCACCAGCCGCGCCACGCCCGACTGTACGGTGGCGGCTTCGATGGCGCGGGCGCCTTCCAGAAAGTCGTGGTAGAGGTTGGGGTTGGTCCAGCCCGCGCTGAAGGCGTTGATGACCACGTCGTGGCCGGCCAGCTGACGGGCGGTTTCGTCGACGCGGGTTACGTCGCCGGTTACTACGGTCAGGTGGTCGGAGGTTTGGGTGAGCTTGGCGGGGTCGCGCACGAGGGCGGTTACGTGGTGGCCGCGCTGCAGGGCTTCGGCCAGGATGCGGGAGCCAACAAAGCCAGTGGCACCGATGAGGGCAATTTTCATGGAAGTAAAGGGTAAAGGGAAGAGAAACATACTGTAACCAATACGGTTACAATCAAGCGCAAAAAAAAAGTCAGGAAATAAGGGCTTTGGCGGCAATTTCGGTGGTGACTTGCTGCAGGGTGGTGTGGGCCAGCACCTGCTCCAGGGCCGTTTGGGCGCGCTGCAGCGTATCATCCAGCGCCGACTGAATGTGGCGGCCCACCAGGCAGGCCGGGTTGGGCTTGTCGTGGACGCTGAACAGCTGGCCTTCCTCCACCACTTCCACGGCCCGGTACACCTCCAGCAGCGTGATAGTGGCCGGCTGGCGCGTCAGGAACGTACCGCCCGAAGCCGGCCGCACTTCCACCAGCCCGGCCTTCTTGAGCTGCCCCAGAATCCGCCGAATCACCACCGGATTGGTGTTCACGCTGCCCGCCATGCGCTCCGAAGTCAGCAGCACACCATCCTGCTCCGGCAGTGCCAGCAGGGAAAGCACGTGTACGGCAACGGAAAAACGGCTGCTGATCTGCATAAGCAAGAAAGGCCCAACACAAACTGGCTGGGCTTATTTAAGACAAAGATACACATTGTAACCAATACAGTTACAACATGATTAAAAATCCATTCGACTGCCACTTATAACTACCGCATACTTTGCAGCTTGAGTTTCGCAAGCCACTCTGAGCATGCGCCGCACTTCGTTACGCCACCGGGCCGGAACCAGGCACAGGCTCTTTGTCGAGGCCGCAACGCTCCATAAACGCATTGGTAAAGACGCGGCGCGTAGGCGCATCGAGCAGCCGGTGGCGGCTGCAGAGCCAGCTGTTCACGGCCGCTTCGCCGTACATGCGGCGCAGCCGGTTTTCGGTCAGGTTGAAATTGATTTTGCCCCAATGTAGCGTGTAGGCAATGTTCAGAGTTTCGAGCCGGGCCCAGATCAGCTCCAGAAACCGGCGCGTATCCCGGCCCTCTACCCCATCAAACTCCAGCACCGCCGTCACCGGGAAGCGGGTGAAGCCGAGTGTGGCGCGGGTGCCTTTCACGAAGCGCAGCCCCAGGATTCCGGGAAACGGCTGCTGCTTGTTGAGCAGGTGAATTTCGGTGAGTACGCGCGGCACGTCGTGGTTGTCGAGGCCTATGGCGGCGCTGGCGGCTTTGCCCCGGATATTGGTGTTGTCGAAGGTTTCGCTCATGGTGCCCGCCGTGCCGTTGGTTTTCTCAAAAGCCAGCGGGTACAGCCGGTTTACCAGGGCCGGCACCAGCGCCGTGCTCAGGCCGCCCAGGTGGTCGAGTACGGTTTCAATGAGACCCAGCGTACTGTCGCCGTAGGTGAAGCCCGGCGCGGGCACAGGCCGGCGCGGATAGTCAGTTCGGTAGAGCGTTTTGAAGAGCAGCTGCACATACACGCCGCGCTCTGGGTCGGCGCCCGTGAGGTCGAATTGGTGGGGGTTGATGATGATGGTGAGGTGATATGGCTGCCGGGCGGGGTCCTGGAGCGGCAGCGGCAGCCAGGGCTGCAGGCCGGTCAGGTCGAGGTGGGTCATGAGCTGCTTCACTCCCTCGCGGTACGGGACACGGTAGGCGCTGAAATCTTCCAGCAGAAACAGCGGCTCCACTTCCAGCAGCACCCCATGGATGAACCCGAAACTCCCGAAGCTGACCAGCGCGGCATTGAACAGGTCGTCGTCGCGGAGCACTTCGGTTACGCCCAGCCACTCCGTGAACTTCGCCGAAGCCACCGGATACGAGGCGCGCTCCAGCCATACATGCCGGTCGGGCCCGGTCACGAGGTGCAGGCCCACCACGGTTTCGGGCAGTGCCCCGAAGCGGAATGCCCCGCCGTGCGTACCCGTAGATAGCGCCCCCACAATACTCTGCCCGTTGCTGGCTCCGGAAGCCCGAATCGACTTGCCGCGGGGTTCGAGCTGCTGCTCCAGGCCCACAATGCTCATACCGCACTCCGTGAAAAACAGGTTGTCGGCGGTGCGGCCGGCCGTCTGGTAGGCGGGCGCCACCATTGTGGGTTTCAGGGCAAACGACTGCCGCAGGGCCATGGTATCCACAAGCCCGCCATCCGTGACGGCCACTTCCGAAAACGACCAGCCTTTGCCCAACGCCCGCAGCCGCACGTTGTGCTCGATGCCGTAGCGGATCAGCCACTGAAAGTTGGCCGTGGTCTGGCGATACTGCTCCTGGCTGGTGGGCAGGCTCGGGCTGCGCAGCTTGAAGCAAGCGGAGGGCGTCAGGCGCTGCGTGAAGTTTTCGTGGCGGTTGGTCCATTCCGCCATCGGATGCGCCTCAATTCCGTTGGGTAGGCTCATGGCTTTCGAACTGCGCTTAAGGGCTGAGATGGCGCAGCCGGACCCATTCCCAACGTGTCTACGGCGGGCATATAAGGCGCGCAGCACCAGCTCACACGCTGTTTAGTCACGATGCCTACCGTCACGAGGGAAAGTAGGAAATGCCCGAACGTATTCGTTACGGTGACGCTATTGAGGTGGTTGGAGCGCGGGTCGCAAGGCGGCTTGATGTCCGTGGGTTGCTTCAGTCCCCAGAAATACGCCGTCACCAGCCGCGTGCTGTTCGGGTCGTTCACGACTCCGTCGCAGTCGTAGACGGTAGCAATCCGGGTGGTCATGCAGCCCGACAGGCCGCCGGCCAGCACCAGCGCGGCTATTGCTTGAAATGGCGTCATAGCGAAAGGGGATTTATATAGTATAATTTATATATAAAATCCAGGACTTCAAGCATGAACACCAAACAGAAAGCCGCTTCGGGAATACCAACTGGTACTCTCGAAGCGGCTTTTCTGCCCCAGGCATAAGGGGGCTATGCTATTTCATTTTCTAAGCATGTGCGCTGCTACTCCGCTTCAGCAAGCTCCTCGCGCAGCTTTTTTGGCAGCGAAGCGCGCACCAGGCCGTAGGAATGGTCTATCAGCTCCCGTAGCTGGCCGCCGGGAATGCCGGTGCCTATCAGCACGGTGTTCCAGTGCTTCTTGTTCATGTGGTAGCCCGGCAGCACGTAGTCATGCTGTTCGCGCAGCTCCTGGGCCCGCTCCGGGTCACACTTCAGGTTGATGCTACCGAACGTATCAATATCGGTGAGGGCGAAGACCTTGCCCCCAACTTTGAACACGAGCGTTTCGGGGCCAAAGGGGGTTTCTTCCGTCACGCCGGCTTTTAGCAGGCAATAGTCGCGGAAATCCTCGATGTTCATGCGGCCGGGCTTAGCGAATAAACCAGCGGTAGAGCAGCACGATAAAACCCACCAGGAACATGGCCATGCTCAGCTTATTGATGAAGTGCATGGTCCGCAGGTTGAAGTTGGTATGCCGGCCGGGGTCGTTTTTGCGGAAGAAGTAGCTGAAAACGGGGCCGAGGTTAAACAGGTCTTTGCGCATGAGGAAGTGGGGTATCGGGTCCGCTAAAGTAACATACGCGGCGGCGGAAAGATTTACCGGCGCCGGATATTATTCGCCGGCTGCTAGCGGTACAGCGCCTCAATGCGCTGCTGGTTGTTCTGGCGGATAATCTTGCGTTTCACCTTCATAGTAGGCGTCAGCTCGCCCGATTCCACGCTCCAGAGGGTGGGCAGCAGCGCTACCTTCTTGATCTGCTCCCACTGCGCGAAGGCGGCGTTGGTCTGCTGCACCAGCTGCTCGTAGAGGGCCTGCACCTGCGCGTGAGCGGCCAGGGCGGCATCGGACAGGTCGGTGGGCAGGTTGTGGCTTTTGGCCCAGGCGCGCAGCTCGGTGAAAGCCGGCACCAGCAGCGCCGAGGCAAACTTCTCGCCCTCGCCCACCACCATCACCTGCTCCACCAGCGGCGACTCCGAAATTCGGGATTCCAGCGGCTGCGGGGCCACGTACTTGCCGTTCGAGGTCTTGAACATCTCCTTTTTGCGGTCCGTGATTTTCAGGAACCGGCCCTGCACCAGCTCCCCGATGTCGCCGGTGTGCAGCCAGCCGTCGGCGTCGATGGTTTCGGCCGTGAGGTCGGGGCGGTTGTAGTAGCCCTGCATCACGGAGGGCGAGCGGGTCAGGATTTCACCGTCGGAAGCCAGCTTCAGCTCCACGCCCGGAATGGCGGGCCCCACGGCCCCGATGAGGTTGCCGCTGGCTTCGGGCTGACTGGCGGCAATAACGGGCGAGGTTTCGGTCATGCCGTAGCCTTCCATCACCCGGATGCCGGCCGCCCAGAACACCCGCGCCAGCCGCGGCTGCAAGGCCCCGCCCCCGCTCACGATGTAGTGCACCTGCCCGCCCATGGCTTCGCGCCACTTGCTGAACACGAGCTTGTTGGCCAGCGCCAGCTGCGCGTTGTAAAGCACCCCCTGGTTTTTCTGGGTGTCGTATTTCAGGCCCAAATCCAGGGCCCAGAAGAACAGTTTTTTCTTGAGGCCGGTCAGCTCCTTGCCCTTGGCCACAATCTTGTCGTAGATTTTTTCGAGCAGGCGCGGCACGGTGGTAAACACCTGCGGCTGCACCTCACGCAGGTTGTCGGCAATGCGCTCCACGCTTTCGGCGTACCAGATGCTGAACCCCAGCAGCAGGTAGAGATAGGTGGCGGTGCGCTCGAAAATATGGCTCAGCGGCAGGAAGCTAAGGGCTTTCTGGCCGGGCGGCAGCGGCAGGTAGCCGGTCAGGTTTTCGCAGTTGTAGAGAATGTTCCGGTGGCTGAGCATCACGCCTTTAGGCCGCCCGGTGGTGCCGGAGGTGTAAATCAGCGTCAGCAAATCGTCGGGCTGCACGGCGGCTTTCAGGGGCTCCAGCGCGGCTGGGTCGGCGGCCTGGCCGGCGGCCAGCAGCTCGGTGAAGCAGCGGCTGCCGGGCACCTCATCGAAGGTGAAAACGTACTCGGGGCCGTGCGCCAGGCCCGCTACGGCTTCCTGCACCCGCGCCAGCAGCTTTTTGTCCTCCACGAGCACCACCCGCACGCCGGCATCCTGGAAAATATGGCGGTAATCTTCCACCGTAATCGTCGGGTACATCGGCACGCTCACGGCCCCGAGTTGGGCAATCCCGAAGTCGGCAATCACCCATTCGGGCCGGTTAGCGGAAATGATAGCCACTTTGTCGCCGTGCCCGATGCCGAGCTGCGCCAAGGCCAGGCTCACGCGGTTGCTCAGCTCCTGCACCCGCGCGGTGCTGAGCGGCTCCCAGCGGCCCGCTTTCTTCTCAACCAGACAATCGGCCTGCGGGGTGGTAGTGGCCAGCTTGGCCAGCAGATCAAACGTGCGACGAATTTGCATAGGTGGGTAGTTGGGAACAAGTGGCCGACCAGGCCGAAAGGGCTACAAAAGTAGCTTTACTGCCCGGCTACCGCCGAATCAGACCATAATTTTACGAACAGCAGTATCTACGTTGCGGCCCGTAAGCCGACGCGGCTGTGATGTTTTTACGGTGTCCGCAACGCTACGGCCGTGGCTGGTGTCTATGCCGGCACCTAACTTGCTGCTTATGAAACTCCTGCCCCTCTCCGGTCTGCTTCTCTCCGCCACCGGCACCATGGCCCAGACGCCCGCCGCCGAAACCGAAGCCGTCAAGAAAACCGTACAGACCTTCTTCGACGGTATGCGCAAGGGCGACAGTACGCTGGTGCGCTCCGCCTTGGCGCCGGGTGCGGTATTTCACACGCTCAACACCCGCAACGGCACTACCCAGCTACACGCCGAAAACCCGTCGGACTTTGTGAAGGCTGTGGGCACAGCGCATAAAGACGTATGGGACGAGCGTATCAGCTTCGATAAGGTGCTGATTGATGCCAACTTGGCCAGCGTCTGGACGCCGTACGAGTTCTACCTCGGCAGTACCTTCAGCCACTGCGGCTACAACTCGTTTCAGCTGGTGAAGCTGGCCGGAGGCTGGAAAATTGCCCACATCATCGACACGCGGCGTAAGGAGAAATGTAAGTAGTGCAGCCGCCTGTCCTTTTGAGCGGCGTTTATCCTTTCGCCGCCGCCACAATATCCGGCACTTCCAGCACCGGCTTGGGGTAGCCGCGTTGTGCAACGTGCAGCATGGCCTGCCCCAGCTCCGCCAGCGTTGACGCGTACTTCGGACTCAGCCCGCGCACTACCGGATACAGCCAGCCGAAATACTTGTAGTACGACAGCACATGCTGCTGCCCCGACGTCGCTTTCAGGAAGCCCGGCCGGAACATGTACGCTTGCCGGAAGCCCATCTGCCGCAACTCGTTTTCAGTTTCGCCCTTCACACGCGCCCACATTTGCCCGCTTTTCAGGGTGCCATCGGTACCGGCGCCCGACACGTAGCAGAACGTCAGGTCGGGGTTCTGGGGTAGCAAGGTTTGAGCAAAGTGCAGCGTAAGGTCGTGGGTGAAGCGGCGGTACTCGGGCTCCTTCATTCCCACCGACGACACGCCCAGGCAGAAAAAGCACGCATTGTAACCCGCCAGCTGACCAGCAATGGGCGCGAGGTTCTGAAAATCCTTGTGAAGGATTTCCCGCAGCTTGGGGTGGCTGTGGCCGCTGGGCCGGCGGCTGATGCTCAACACCTGCTCCACTTCCGGGTCGTTCAAACATTCCAGCAGCACCCCCTCGCCCACCATGCCGGTGGCGCCAGTCAATATCACGCGTAGTTTCATAGTGGAGCAGACGCATAAGCAACGCGGATGTTTTACACGGCATTGCTCGTCACGCACCCTACTACATGATGGGTAACGCCAACGGAATCAGTATCCCGGTTCTTCCAGACCGAAATTTGCAGTCATCTTTGCGGTGTAGTATGCAACAGCCGCACGTGATGAACGCCACCGAACAGGAAGAGCGAGAGTATCTGGAGGAAATGAAGGAGCAGTTGATGCTGGCAGTAAAGCGGGTGGATGATTCCGTCCGGCAGTTTTCCGACGAGCTTCGCCAGAAAAAGCAGTACATCCACGAGCACCAATCCGGCATGGATGAGGCCGACATGGTGGCCGCCGGGCAGTCCATCGACCGGATGGCTTTTACGGGCGGGGCTGCTGTAGCCCGCAAGCGCAAGCTGCTCAAGCTCAGCCAGTCGCCCTACTTCGGCCGCGTCGATTTTGCCAGCGGCAATACACCGGCTGCGCCCGTTTACATCGGCGTGCATTCGTTCTTCGACGAGCAGCGGCGCCAGAACCTGATCTACGACTGGCGCGCGCCCATTGCGTCCATGTTCTATGATTTCGAGCTGGGCGAAGCGTCGTACGCCACGCCGTCTGGCACTATTCACGGCACTATTGAGCTGAAGCGCCAATACAAAATCCGCGACGGATGGATGGAGTTTATGCTCGACAGCGACGTGAATATTCACGACGACGTGCTGCAGCGGGAGCTAGCTAAGTCCTCGGACGATAAGATGAAGAACATCGTCGCGACGATTCAGCGCGACCAAAACGCCGTCATCCGCAACGAAACTGCCCAGGTGATGGTCATTCAGGGCGTGGCTGGCTCCGGCAAAACCTCCATTGCCCTGCACCGCATTGCGTTTTTGCTGTACCGCTACCGCGAAACCATTGCGGCCAAAGACATCCTCATCATTTCGCCCAACAAGGTCTTCGCCGACTACATCTCCAACGTGCTGCCTGAGCTAGGGGAAGAGCATATTCCGGAGCTGGGGATGGAAGAATTGGCCGCCGACCTGCTCGACAACCGCTACCCGTTTCAGACCTTTTTCGAGCAGGTATCGGCGCTGCTGGATCATCACGACGCGGCTTTTATAGAGCGGATCCGGTTTAAGTCGTCGTTTGAATTTCTCAGCCAGCTGAACCAGTATCTGCTGCACATCGAGAATACCTATTTCAACGTGACGGAGCTGCGAGTGGGCCCTGCCCTCGTGCCGCACGCGCTGATTCAGCAGAAATTTAAAGGCTACCACCGGGTGCCGCTCCTGAAACGGTTTGCGCTGGTTGCGGAAGATGTGCGGGCGTATGTGCGGGACGCTACCAAGCGTAAGCTGTCCGGCCGGGAGAAAGCCACGATTGGCGAAGCCATTCCCCGCATGTTCAAGCTAAACAACGTGCTGGAGTTGTACCGGGATTTTTACCGTTGGATTGGTCGGCCCGAGCTACTGCGAATGGGTCAGCGCCTGGAATACGCCGACGTGTTTGCCCTGATTTATCTGCGCCTGCGCCTGGAAGGCCTCACTGCCTACGACCATGTCAAACACTTGCTGGTGGATGAAATGCAGGACTACACGCCGGTGCAGTACGCTGTATTGTCGCGGTTGTTCAACTGCCGCAAAACCATCTTGGGTGATGTCAGCCAGACCGTAAATCCGTACAGCGCTTCCTCCGCCGAGACTATCGAGCGGGTGTTTCCGCAGGCCGATATCGTACGGCTCTACCGCAGCTACCGCTCCACCGTGGAAATTACGGCCTTCGCCCAGCGACTTATGCCCAACCCCCACATCCTGCCACTGGAACGGCACGGCCCAGAGCCCGACATCCGGCGCTGCCATACCCGCGACGAGGAGCTGGAAACCCTTCAGCAGCTGATTATAGCCTTCAGAAGCTCCGGCAACCACTCACTGGGCATTATCTGCAAAACCCTCCGTCAGGCTGAGCAGGTTTACGAAGCCCTACAGGCCTCCGACGTGCATTTGCTCACAGATGAGTCCACGTCGTTCAAGGAAGGTGCTATTATTACCACTGCGCACCTAGCCAAGGGCCTGGAATTCGACGCCGTTATCGTGCCCTTTGCCTCGGCCCGCACCTACAAGACAGAAGTTGACAAGAGTATGCTCTACGTAGCCTGCACCCGCGCCATGCACCAGCTCACGCTGACGTACACGGGGGAGCTGGCTGGGTTCTTGGTTGAACGAAATGTGGTGGGGCACCGGGTTACTTGAGACGAAGCTTTGATGCACCCGCATCAAAGCTGTGAACCGATTGACCGTTGGCCTTTAGCAAGAATTCAGTCACCATATCCCATGAGCCCGTATTGTTCGTCAACTGCCTTTTGCAGAATGACCATAAAAGCTTTGCGCTCTTCCGATAGAGAAACTATTTGAGGATTTGATTTTAGCCTCAGTAGCATACACGCCACAATTTCACTACCCCAGCGAAACGTGCCGTAATAATCATACCACGGTTCGATGATACCCTTCGCTTGTAGCTGAAAGAATAAGCCATCCTCTATCCCTCCGACCCGTTCTAGAACGAAGCCTTTGCTGGATGGATTTTGGTCGTCGTGAATTAAGTAGAAATCCAACATTTCTATCACTCAAGATGAGGCAGACTTATCCGAGTCCGCCTCGTTTGCCTTAAAACTACCCTACCACAGGCGCTTCCACTAACTCCTTTTCCACCCAGCGGCCGTCTTCGCGCATGAGGTCGATGAGTTGGTCTACGGCTTGTTCTTCGGGCACGGACTTCTTGATGACTTCCTGGCCGCGGTAGAGGGCAATTTTGCCTTTGCCCACACCCACGTAGCCGTAGTCGGCGTCGGCCATTTCGCCGGGGCCGTTGACGATGCAGCCCATGATGCCGATTTTCACGCCTTTCAGGTGGTCGGTGCGCTTGCGGATCATGGCGGTGGTTTCCTGCAGGTCGAACAGGGTGCGGCCGCAGCTGGGGCAACTGATATACTCCGTTTTGGACATGCGCGTGCGCGCCGCCTGCAGAATGCCGAAACTGAGCTGATTCAGCTGGTCCAGCGTCTGGAGCCACTCTTCCTTACTCCGCTCCGGCAGCAGCTCAGTGCTCAGCACTACCCCGTCGCCGAGGCCATCCAGGAGCAGGCCGCCCACGTCGGTAGCAGCGTAGAGCTGGGTTTGCTCGGGCGTGAGGGCTGGGTACTGGCGGTTGATGAGGACCGGGTTGGTGATGCCGTGGTTTAGCAGCTCGAAAAACGCGCGGCGTATTTCGGGCATGGCATGGGCGTTGTCGGTGTAGAGGATAATGACGGCCGTGGCGTCGTCGCGGAGCTGCGCCAGCGTAGCGGGCGTGAGCGAATCCAGGTTCTGGAATACGAAGTTCAGCTCCGAATGACGGATACCAGTGGAGGAATATTCAGCCTGAGTGAGCACCGGATAATGGTCGGAGCGCTGGCCAGCATCGAGCCAGGCGGCGTAGTCCACCACTTCCTTGAGTCCGTTGGGCAGCATAAACGGCACGGGGCGCTGGCCGCTATAGAGGTAGTCGGCCCCCAAGTCGTTCATCTGAAACTTGTCGAGGAAGGCCGAATACAAATGGCCCACCGCGCGCAAATCGGCATATTCTACTGACGAGAGGCGCGATACGTCTACCATCACACGGGGCACGTTCTGCCCGCCCATATTCAGCACCTCGCGCGTGATGCGGCGGTGGTACTGGAATGGGTCGGTGGGTACCTCAGTTACCGGCTTAATTGGCTTCGCCTCCGCTGCCCGGGTGGTATACCGGTCAATCAGGGCTTTGGCCACCGGGGCTTCGGCTTCGGGAGCTTCAGTCAGGCTCACGCGTACCGTGTCGCCGAGGCCGTCTTCGAGCAGCGTACCGATGCCAACGGCGCTTTTAATACGGCCGTCCTCCGCCTCACCGGCTTCTGTCACGCCCAGGTGCAATGGATACGGCTGCAGGCCTTCTTCATCAAGCTTCTGCACCAAGAGGCGGTAGGCCTGCACCATCACCTGCGTGTTGCTGGCCTTCATGCTCAGCACCACGTCGTAGTAGTTTTCTTCCTCGCAGAGGCGCAAAAATTCCAGCGCCGACTCCACCATGCCCAGCGGGGTGTCGCCATAGCGGCTCAAAATTCGGTCGGAGAGGGAGCCGTGGTTGGTGCCGATGCGCATAGCAGTGCCGTACTGCTTGCAGATCTGGACCAGCGGCCTGAACCGCTCCCGGATGCGGTTCACCTCATCCTGATACGTGACGTCGGTGTACTCAATGAAGTCGAATTTCTTCTTGTCGGCGTAGTTGCCGGGATTTACGCGCACCTTCTCCACGATGCGGGCGGCTAGCTCGGCGGCGTTGGGCGTGAAGTGGATATCAGCAATGAGGGGCACATTGCAGCCCCGCTTGCGCAGCTCCTTCCTGATTTCGAGCAGATTCTGGGCCTCCTTCACGCTGGGCGCCGTAATGCGCACATACTCGCAGCCGGCTTCTACCATGCGCAGTGTCTGCTCCACCGAGCCCAGCGTGTCCATGGTGTCCACGGTGGTCATGCTCTGCACCCGAATGGGGTTGAGGCCACCCATGGGCAGGTCGCCAATTTTGACTTCCCGGCTGAGGCGGCGCTTGTATTCAGTGAGGCTGGGGCAATACGTCTTGTTCATAGAAGGAAAACCGGCGGCGAAAGGCGAAAGTTGCGGTTGCGGGCAAAGGTACAAGGTAGCTGCTACGTTCGGCAGTAATCTGCCGGGCAAGTTCCCTCAGCGTGAGCGGCCGAATTGGCTACCTTGCCTGCCTGACGTTCCACTCCGCTACCCGCTGTCCGCATGCTCGTCCCGAAATTCTCGCGCCGCCATTTTCTAAAGCTCTCCGGCGTTGCCGTGGCTGCTCTGCCCTTGGCACTCGCCGGCTGGCCGGCAGTTGCGGCCGGCCGCAAAAGCCGGGACTATCTGGTGTATGTTGGCACCTTCGCTAAGCCCGGAACCGACAGCATTTTCCTCTACCGCCTCTCTCCTGCTACTGGTGCCCTCACCCGCCTGCGAGCCGAAAAAGGCGGGGAGAATCCGGCCTTTCTGGCTCTCGATTCAAGGCAGCAGTACCTGTACGCCGCCAACGAAATCAACGAATACCAGGGCGCGAAGAGCGGTTTTGTTACGGCCTTTTCCATCGACCGGCGCACTGGCAGCCTCACCCGCCTCAACGAGCAGCCTTCGGGCACCTCGGGGCCCTGCTATATCAGCCTCGACCGTACCAACCGGGCCGCGCTGGTGGCCAACTACGCCGGCGGCAGTGTAAGCCTGCTCCCGATTGAGAGCAGCAACGGCAAGCTGCGCCCCGCGTCGGCTACCGACCAGCACCGCGGCTCCGGCCCTAACAAAAACCGCCAGAACGAAGCCCACGCTCACTGTATCATTCCCGACCCAGCCAACCGCTTTGCCTTTGCCGTGGATCTGGGCACCGACCAGGTGCTCGGCTACAAGCTCGATGCCCGACAAGGCAGCCTCGTGCCGCTGCCTGTTCCTGCTTTCACCACGCAGCCTGGGGCCGGGCCGCGCCACCTCACCTTTCACCCCAACGGCCGCTGGGCCTACCTCACCAACGAGCTGACTTCGACGGTTTCGGCGCTGACCTACGATAACACGGCGGGCACTTTCCGCGAGCTGCACACACTGTCGGCCCTGCCCACCGACTTCAGCGGACCTAATACCTGCGCCGATATCCACGTGGCCCCAAACGGCCGGTTTGTGTACGCCACCAACCGCGGCCATGATAGTGTAGTCGTTTTTGCCATTGATGTTATGTCGGGTCGTCTGACGCCGGTGCAGCATGTCAGCACCCAGGGCAAAACGCCGCGCAACTTCGCCATCGCCCCTACCGGCGCTATTCTGCTGGTAGCCAACCAGAATTCTAACAGCATCGTCACCTACTTCATCAACGCCCAAACCGGCCTGCTAACTCCGACAGGCGTGGCGGTGGAAGTGCCCGCGCCGGTGTGCCTACAGGTAGTCCCTGATTTTCTGGCGTAGCCGAATTTGGCTAAGGTTTTTGGGCGCTTCCGGCAACTTCCGCTGCAGTCGGCTGTCTATGAGCTGATACTGCAGCCTACGTTACCTCATGAGCAAACTCCTCGTATTAGCACTGGCCGCGTTGTTGCTGGCATTGCCCGGCCGGGCGCAGCAGGTGGCCGTCATTAAGCTGCCGGAGCTGCAGAAGCGCCTGAGCCAGCCCAACGACACCACGTACATCGTCAACTTCTGGGCTACCTGGTGTGCGCCCTGTGTAAAGGAGCTACCTCATTTCGAGCAGCTCGGCCGCACTTATGCGGGCCAGAAGGTGAAGGTACTTCTGGTTAGTACCGACTACGTGTCGCAGCTGGAGAAGAAAGTGAAGCCGTTTGTGGCAAAGCGCGGGCTGAAATCAGAGGTGGTGCTGCTGAACGAAACCGACCCTAACTCCTGGATGGACAAGGTGGATACGCAATGGTCGGGGGCGCTGCCGTTTACCATGATGCTTAACAACAAGCGCCAGAAGCGCGCAACATTCGAGAAGGAATTCACGCAGCCTGAGCTAACAGCCGCGCTGCAACAGTTTCTGAAGTAGTCATTTCCCACTTTTCCCTAACTCATCCTCATGAAAAAGCTCCTTTCTCTTCTGGCTCTCTGCCTGCTGGCCCTGAGCAGCTTCGTGCTGCGGACGGCATCTCCTGGCTATCAGGTCGGTGATAAAGCCGTGGATTTCAAGCTGAAAAACGTGGACGGCAAGCTGGTTTCTCTGGCCGACAACAAAGCCGCCAAGGGATACATTGTGGTATTCACCTGCAACACCTGCCCCTACGCCAAAGCCTACGAGCAGCGCATCATGGACCTGAACACCAAATACGCGCCGCAGGGCTACTCCGTAGTAGCCATCAACCCCAACGACCCGGCTGTGGTGCCCGGCGACGCCTTTGCGGAAATGCAGAAGCGCGCCAAAGAGAAAAAGTATGCCTTCCCCTATTTGCAGGACGAGTCGCAGGAAATAGCCAAGCAGTACGGTGCCACCCGCACTCCGCACCTGTACGTGCTCAGCCGCAAGGGCGCGGACTTTGTGGTGAGCTATATCGGGGCCATTGACGACAATTCGGAAGATGCCAAGCTGGTAAAGACCAAGTATCTCGAAAACGCCATGACCGATATTATGGCAGGCAAGCCAGCTACTGTTAATTCAACGAAAGCTATTGGCTGCACCATCAAATGGAAGAAAGCCTAGGCTACGTCTGCCGTTGCACAAACAGAAAGAGCCAGCTCGAAAAGCTGGCTCTTTCTGTTTGGATAGGGTATGTTAAACTGCTGAATTGCTTGAGCCGTTTTCCGCGCGCCGGAAAACGTCTTCCAGCGTATCGGTCTGTACACCGGGCTTTTCGTCAAGAGCGGCATTGACCATGGCTTGGGCCACTTCGCGGCCGTGGATGGGGCGGTACTGCTGCAAACCGGGCAGGTAGCCAGCCAGGGCAGCCAGCGGCAGGGCCAGCCGCTCAGCCAGGCGCGGCTCGTGGCGGTGGCCAGCCAGCATACCGGGCTGCAGGATACGGATGCGCTGAAACGGCAGCCGCTTGATATCCTGCTCCAGCTTGCCTTTCATGCGTGAGTAGAATACAAACGCCTCCGTATCGGCACCGGCCGACGAGACCAGCACGTACGTTTTCACACCGTTCTGCGCCGCAGCTTCCGCCACCCGATACTGATAGGTATAGTCTACTTTGTACTGGGCATCATTGCCGCCAGCTTGCCGGAGCGTGGTACCCAGCGCTGAGAAAAGGACGTCGCCGGTCAGCAGATGCTGCCACTGCCCGGGGTGGTCGAAGTCAATCAGATGCTCCTCCAGTTTGCCGGGATTCTGGTAGCCCGTGGGCCGGCGGGTAAATACTTTTATCCGTTCGAAACGCGAATCGGAGAGCAACTGTCGCAGCAGGTAGTCGCCGACAAGGCCGGTAGCCCCAATAAGTAATGCAGTTTGCATAGCGCGAAACCAGAGAAAGGCGAGTAGCAGCAACGTGCCGCCGCAAGCAAAGAAAAGTCCTGGTGTACGGCGGCGGCGGGGGTTTGTTGGATAGTGAACACCGCCTCCCTGCGGAAAGCCCTCTATTGCAGCACCAGCAGCACTATTTTTCCGATATGGGAGCTGCTTTCCATCAGCTGGTGGGCGGCAGCCGCTTCTGCCAACGGAAATGTGCGGTAGAGCAGCGGCCGCAATTTTCCCTGGCCAAGCAGCGGCCACACCTGCTGCTCTACTTCAGTGGCAAGCGCGGCCTTAAACTCAGCAGAGCGCGGCCGCAGGGTACTTCCCGTAATGGTGAGGCGTCGGCGCATAATGTCCAGTGCATTAAACTCAGCCGCAGCCCCCTGCATAGCATTAATGAATACCAGGCGGCCATCGTCGCGGAGCAGGCGCAGGTTTTTGGCGGTATAGTCGCCGCCTATCATATCCAGCACCACATCGGCCCCTCCGGCGGCGCGCACCATCTCCTCGAAGTCCTGCGCTTTATAGTTAATAACCGGATCAGCACCCAACTGCCGCACCGCTTCGGCCTTAGCACTACTGCCTACGGTGGCTGCTACGCGGCTGCCACGCGCTACGGCAAGCTGCACAGCCGTAGTGCCAATGCCACTGCTGCCGCCGTGCACCAGTAGCAGTTCGCCGGGCTGCAGGTGCCCGCGCTGGAACACGTTGTGCCACACCGTAAATACCGTTTCGGGCAGGGAGGCGGCTTCTGCAAAACTTACACCGTCGGGGATGGGCAAACAGTGGCGGGAATCTACGGTGGCATACTCGGCATAGCCACCAGCTGCCAGCAGCGCGCACACCCGGTCGCCGGGCTGCCATCGGGCCACTGCCGAACCACATTTTTCTATTGTTCCGGCTACTTCCAGGCCCGGAATCGAGCCGGCTACCTCTCCGGCTCCGGCGTACTTGCCCTGCCGCATCAGTACATCGGGGCGGTTGATGCCCGCCGCGTGCACCCGAACCAGCACCTCGTGTGCAGCCGGTTCCGGCTGAGGGCGCTCCTGAAGCAGTAGCACCTCAGGGCCGCCGGGGGTCGTGATTACAATGGCATTCATAAAGAGCAGGAACAAGTGGCAGACGATACGAAAAATGCACCTCGCAGACAGCGCTGTGTGCTGCCCTGTACGCAGCCCATGGGCTGGCGAGTTGTACTAGTGGCCGACCGTCGTCTGTTTGTCGGGGTTTTGCGTACTTGCTTCAGCCATGAAAAAAGTCAGCCTACTCCCCCATTTCCTCCGCACAGCCGGCCAGCTTACGAGCATGGCCGCCTGGCAAACGGGCCGCCTGTTTCACAAGGCGGCGGCTTCCGCTCTGGAGGCCATTCAGGAAGTATTGCGGGCTGAAATCAAGAAAGGAAACCAGCAGCTGGTGGTTGATTTTCTGACCAATAAGGCGCTTCCTGCTGCTCGTGCCTTGCTGCTGGAGCGTATGGCAGCCCGCTTGCTGGTGCGCATTGGGCTGCGTGGAGTTCTGGCTTCCAGTGTGGTAGGCTGGATTCTGCCGTTCGTGCTGGAACAGATGATGAAGGTCGGGCACAAAACGGGCGTGTTCGAGAAAATCCGAACCCATAGCACGGTGCAGGACAGCCTGCGTCGCCTCGACGAGTTGAAGCTAGCCGTCTGGAAACGCCTAGCCCCCGACCATGGTACCAGCGCCGAGCTGCTCGATGACGACACGGAATTGCCACGCCAACTGCCGAGCTGAAACCAGGAGTAAACGCAGCTTTCGGCAGGATAATTCCCCAATGAATTTTTAGTGTTTTTTGCCTTTTTAAGTAAATCCGGGGGCTTTTTACCTGTCGTAGATGGGCCAGATGAACACACCGAAAGAACACAATCCTGCGCAGGTTGCGCAGGTCACGCTCCCCCTGACCCGGGAACTCCGCACTCTATATCGGAGTGCCCGTCACATTCAGCACAATGTTCCTTATGCAGCGGCACGCCTAGCCCGTATTGCCGATCAGGCCGGATATTTTCTGCAGCAGTGGCCTGATGAACAGTGGCCAACTGTTTCGCAGCCCGACTGGCCTATGCCAGCCAAAACGGTTCTTGTTGCTTGGCTGGACGCCGTGAAGCAGGAAACGGCGCCCTACGTAGCAGGCAATATCCTCTGGCCCTATGCCAGCTGGCGGCAGGCTACCACTACGCTGCTGGCCGCTCTGGTGCCTTTCACCTAACCGGCAGCGAGCTGCTGGTCCTGCGCTGTAGTCTGGGTCAGGAAAGCTATTCGGCCTGAAGCGCGGCGCTGATAAGCCCGGGGCATTCTGACTGTTGCCAGCACAAACTGTTTCGCGGCGGCCGGAAGCCCGGCACTGCCTGCTTCTGACGCATCCTGTGTTGTTTCTCCTTCCCCGAACGATTCATCTGCCATAGCCGATGCCTGATACTCCTGGTGCATAAGAGTGCTCCGCCCCCCCACCTTTCCTGCAAGGATATTGGGCAGTATCTGGAAGTCTAGTGGCATTACACTGAGCTTCAAAGAACATTCACCAGCTCACTTTATTCATATTTTATCCTGTTGTTTATTACTTATTTTCCATCTCGCTCCACTACTACATCCGAGCCATACAAGAAAATAAATACGCCTTAAAGGGCCTTAAAAGCTAGTTGAGTAAGGTTGGTACGGTTTTGGAAAACTACTATATACTGCCCCACGACTCTGGGAGCAGTGTGTATGTTTTTTTCTATTTCCATTCTTGCAAACCAACTCAGCCAATATGTTTGACCGCATTAGAAAGCACCTGATTCTCTTTGCCCGGCACCAGGTAGGTACTACCAGCTACCTGAATCTGATTCAGGAGGCCGACTTAGGATTGAACCTGGAGAATCCTCACGAAAAGAGCCGCCTGAAAGAGCTCTTAGCCGACATTTCGATGGCTGAGGTTGCCGCCGGGCGTCCTATTCTGAGCTGCCTGGTAGAAGTAAAAGGCCACAAGGGACAAGGCGACACCTTCTATAAACTCTGTGAGCAGCTTGGCATGGGCGAGTGGCGTGCGCTCCGGCGGCAGGAAGACCTGCTAAAAAACCTGCGGAGCGAATGCCGGGCCTTCTGGCAGGACGAGAACCAGTTTATGCAGCACAGCCAGCTTGCCGAGCAGCCTCAGCACATGTCCAGGACGTCGTAAGCACAACAGGAGCCTTTTGCGGGCAGCTAAGCAGATTATAGATATTCGTAAGCCAAGAAATACCAAGAGGCTTCTGTATTGCGCAGAAGCCTCTTTTTGCATTTAGCAGGTTCTTAGGATTGGCGCTTGCCCAAGTTGCGGGCTCTCTACTGGGCCGGGCGGGCCATCGCCTGCACCAGCTTGAACTCCCCAATCTGCGCCAGCTTGGTCGGGTTCGGAACAACTTCTGTCAGACCGTAGGTGGTATTGGGAATGCGCGCGCCAGCGGCAGCCATATCTCCCTGCAGATAATAGCTCTTGCCCGCTTCCAGAACCAGCGTCAACTCCGGTGTACGCCCCAGCGCCAGCACGGGCACTTTGGACAGTGCCGTGTTAGCAACGAATGTAGTGGGGCCAGCCGGCAGGCTTACCTCGCAATGGCTTTTTCGGCCCAGCCTGCATACCAGCTGGCCGTTGGCATACACCCGGTATTTGGGATAAATCAACCCGAAGGCTTTGCCCTGCACAAAATGCACGGTGGCAGCAGGAGCCGGAGTAGCAGCGGGCGCCTGAGCATTTGCACTGCCAGCCCAAAAGGCAACCAGCCCCACGCCTAGCCACAGTAGTTTATTGTTCATGATACCAGTGAATAAGTGTGTCCAGGTAAAGCGAACGGCTCCATCAGTATATATATTGCGAGACGTACAAGTACTGATATTGCCTTTCTGCTTATGCGTGTGTTGTGTTTTTTACTTCCTGTGGTGCTGCTCGTGTGTTCAGCACGCGGAGCAGGTTGGAAATAAACGACGTATGTCTCATGCTGACTCTGTTCTTTTAGAGAAGCGCCTGGTGCGCCTGCAAAACCGGCGCTTTCTCGATACAGCACGTTTCCAGACATTCTATCTGAGTACTTCGCTGCTGCACCAGAACTACAGTCTGGCCAACTTGCCGATCCGGCTTGATGAGTTGCAGGCAGATCAGAGAATTGCACCATGGCTTACGCTAGTGGCTCCGCACCGCGAGCAGGCCGCCTAAATCTTCTCACCAGCGTTCAGCAGCGAATGACGGCACAGGAGTTCCAACTCTGCACTGCACGGCTGCTCCCCCATGTCGCAGGCACGCCTTCTACCCGGGACTTAACCACCGGTATCCTGACCCTTTCCAACATCGTTGGCGCTTTGTAGTCGAGAGCCTCTTCAATGCATCTCATGATATGACCGTGTTGACCTATGGCTGGTACTGTGGCCCTAAATGCGGAGTTGGCGAAGTACTACTTGTCGAGAAAGCACAGGGCCGCTGGCACATCAAAAAAGCCGTAGGAACCTGGATATCATAAGTGGTCCACCTTTTCTCTAGCAACGCGAAACACACCTACCTTTGGGTGCACTTCCACCCTTCTGATCAGCAACATAATCCCCTTTGAGAACGATACTCCGTGCTTCCACCCTTCTATTTCTTTTCGCTTGTTCATCAACTAATGATGGGAAGTCAACTCCTACGCCCAAGAACGAACTTTTGGGGCGCTGGCAGGCAGTAAGCAGTACCGAAACGTATATATGACGCAACGGGCAGAACAGTACGCCAGTCCACATCTACGTATTCGCCGGGCTCTTTTAGTGAATACACGGAAAAGGAAGTACTGTATTACCAGGGCACTCAGTTGACCAGCCGCTCTGTTTATACCCGCCAGGATAGTGTTCTGCATATAGGTTACGGTACCCAACCCAGCAGCTATGAAACAATAAGAAAACTAGATGCCCATCTGCTCAGGCTGGTTTCTGGCCGGCACAACATTAGCACCGGCGAGCAGATGGATAATACAAGCGTATACTCGCGTTAATGAAGAAGGAGTGCAGGCGTAACGCCTGCACTTGGTGATACGATAGCGGCAACGGTCCGCGCACAGGACGCTGGAAGCGTTAGGCCACCTGGTGTTGCTCCCACTGCGGGTTGAATTTCCGGGTCCGTCCAAAAGCATCCGGATTCTGGCTATAACGCAAACATCCTCCCGGAACCATCTTTACTTCGGTAAGCTTTCGGAGTATTGCATGCCAGTGCCAGTACCTGAACCAGCATATTTTTGGTGCTGAGTGACAAAAATGGCGCCGACTGTTCCGGCAGTCACGCCAGTACTTGCGCTGATAAAAGGCACACGGCAACGGCCCCGAAAAACCTCGTTTTCGGGGCCGTTAAGACAGGCGCTGCAGGTATCCAGAATTCGTCGTCTTTTTACTTTCAGTATTTTCAGCGCCTAGCTCTTAGGGCCAAACAGGTACGCCAGTGAAAGCTGGAAGGCGTGGTTGCGGTACGTAGGCGGTTCTTGACTGGTGAGCCCAGGCGCATAGCTGGCCCCGAGGTTGCGCAGGCCCTGGCTGTAGCTGGCCTGCACCTGCAACCCGCTGGCGAAACCGTAGCCCAGGCCGCCTTGCAGGCCGGCATCCAGGCCCTGGGACACGTAAGGCGCGTCGGGGCGGTTGTTGTAGGTGTCACCGGCTTCCACGTCGCCCTTGCTGGACTGGCCGCGGGAGGCGCCGCTCCCGTACCGGCCGCTTTGCGTGGAGGTATAGCTACCGCCCAGCAGAAAGCCCACATACGGGCCCGCGAATACCTGGAGCCCCTGGCCACCGGACCGTTGGCTATAAACCAGGTTGATGGGCACAGCCAGGTAGTTGAAAAGAAAGCTGTATTCCCCCTCGTAGGAGTAATTGTAGGGAGCGTCGTAGGCCTTTTCAACGAAGCCAAAACCCTTCTGAGAATAGAGCACGGCCGGCTGCACAGCCCAGTGCCCGGACAAGCCGACCTGCGCCACAATGCCAGCTTCCACTCCGCTGCGCGAAGAATTGGTAACGTTCAGATAGTCATTGCCCGGGTATTCAAAGCCACCAAAAGACCGGTTATAACCCAGTTTGGGACCAATGTGGAATGTGGTCTGTGCGTGAACAACGGAAGTGGTCAGCACCAGACCAGCCATCAGCAGGGAAGAAGTAAAGGGAAGTTTCATTGGAGGAATGGAAGAATACAAGACGGGGCAATTGAGTGCCCAGGACAATAGAAGCGTATAGAATAGGGGGACGTCTATAGGTGCATTACGGCCTGGTTCAGGGCGCAAATATTGATTACACAACTGGCAAGTTCAAACTACTTCGCGCAAACCTCGCCTGACAAACACGTTTTGAAGACGTTTAGATGAAGTCAATAATAGTTTAGGAAACCAGGTAGAAGGGCTTTTGCGCAGCGCGGAAGCCATTTTGCTGTAGCGCACCCTGTAGCAGGGCACAAAAAAAACCGCTCCCACCCGGAAACGGCTTTTCTGAAATCGAGGCTCGGAGAAAATTCCCACCCAACTCCGGCCCGATTCTGTCCTTGGCTTAGTGCCGGAACAAAAGTTCGCGGTACTTCACCAAAGGCCAGTCCTCATCGGCTACCATCAGCTCCAGCTTGTCAACGGAGCGGCGAATGGTATCGAAATGCGTTTTGACAGTGTCGCAGTAGGCAATGGCCCGCTCGCGGGTGTCTTCAATCTTGTTGGCCACTTTGCGGCTGTTCACCATGCCATCTACCTGGGTTTTGATAGTTGAAATGTGGCGCGAAATAGCTTTGATTGTATTTACCGTCACTTCTGAGCTCTCATCATCGAGGCCCAGCTCCCGCAGGCCGCGCACGTTGTTGATGAGCTTGGTCTGGTAGGCTACGGCGGTAGGAATGATGTGGTTGATGGCCAGATCACCCATTACGCGGCTTTCAATCTGAATCTTTTTGATGTAGTCTTCCAGCAGAATCTCGTGGCGGGCATGTAGCTCGACGTGCGAGAAAATGTGGTGGCGCTCAAACAGCGAAGAAGCTTCCTGCTCCACTATGGCGTCCAGCGCCTGGGGCGTAGTAGGAATGTTCGACAGCCCACGCTTCTCGGCTTCGTCTTTCCACTCGTCTGAGTAGCCATTGCCCTCAAACCGGATTTTCTTGGAGCTGATAACGTACTCGCGGAGCACCTCCACAATGGCTACCTCCTTCTTCTTGCCCTGCTCAATAAGTGCATCGACGGAAGTTTTGAAGTCAATCAGTTGCTCAGCCACAATCGTGTTGAGCGTCGTCATGGCCGACGAACAGTTCGCCGAGGAACCCACGGCCCGGAACTCGAACTTGTTGCCGGTGAAGGCAAACGGCGACGTGCGGTTGCGGTCCGTATTGTCGAGCAGGATGGCCGGAATCTTATCGATGCCGAGCTTGAGGTAGATGTTGTCACCTTTGTCGAGAGGCACTTTAGCAGTGCGCTCCAACTCGTCCAGCACCGAATTCAGCATCGAGCCCACGAACACCGACATGATGGCCGGCGGCGCTTCGTTGGCCCCCAGGCGGTGGTCGTTGCTGGCCGAGGCAATGCTGGCGCGCAGCAAGTCGGCGTAGCGGTCTACGGCCTTAATGGTGGTGATGAAGAAGGCCAGAAACTGCAGGTTCTCTTTGGGACGGCGGCCGGGCGCGAGCAGGTTAACGCCCGTGTCGGTGCTCAGGGCCCAGTTGTTGTGCTTGCCCGAGCCATTCACGCCGGCAAACGGCTTCTCGTGCAGCAGCACTTTGAAATTGTGCTTATCCGCTACCCGCTCCATGATGTCCATCAGGAGCTGGTTGTGGTCGACGGCGAGGTTGGCGTCTTCGAAGGTCGGAGCGCACTCGAACTGGTGCGGCGCTACTTCGTTGTGGCGCGTGCGCAGCGGAATCCCCAGCTTGTTGGCTTCCTCCTCATACTCGAGCATGTAGGCGTGCACGCGGGCCGGAATAGAGCCGAAGTAGTGGTCATCCAGCTGCTGGCCTTTGGCCGGGGCGTGCCCAAACAGGGTGCGGCCGGTCATCACCAGGTCGGGGCGCGCATTGTACAGGGCACGGTCGACGAGGAAGTACTCCTGCTCGATGCCCAGCGTGGTGTTCACGCGGTTCACATCCTTATCGAAGTACTGGCACACATCCACAGCGGCTTTCTCCAGCGAAGCCAGCGACTTCAGCAGGGGCGCTTTGTAGTCGAGAGCCTCCCCGGTATAGGCCACGAAAATCGTGGGAATGCAGAGGGTTTTGGCGCCTGCGGTTTCAATGATGAAAGCGGGCGAAGTCGGGTCCCAGGCCGTGTAGCCGCGGGCCTCAAACGTGTTGCGGATACCGCCGTTCGGGAACGAAGAAGCATCCGGCTCCTGCTGCACCAGCGCGGACCCTTTGAAATTCTCAATCGGACGACCGTCCGAATTCAGGTCAAAGAACGAATCGTGCTTCTCGGCCGTAGCGCCGGTCAGGGGCTGAAACCAGTGCGTGTAGTGCGTGGCTCCTTTGGCCATGGCCCAGGTTTTCATTGCCGAGGCTACGGCATCAGCCACGCTGCGCTCTACCGGGCTGCCCAGCTTGATGGCGCTTTGCAGCTTCTTGAAATACTCGCCGGGCATGGTGGCCCGCATGGCATCCAGGTTGAAGACGTTCTTGCCGAAGCTGTCGGAGCGACGCTCACCGTTGCTCTCAACTGTGAGAGGCTGGCGCTGGTCAACCAGTTCAAGTGCTTTAAAGCGGAGGATTGCCATGAAGGAGGTAATCGGGGGATTTTGAGGTTGGGCAGGTTTGCTGCTCGCAAAGATCAATGGTGTTTCTCTAATTTCCAAACACCCCCTTATAAATGAAGGCCTTTTTGGGAATTCAACAGTACTATTACGGCATACCCCCTCAACGAAACATGCTATTTTCTCAATAACATCATCCATTACACTAGTTTCCCCTTAAAACCAGAAGGAAATATAAGACCGATGTACTGAGTAAGTAGTCACTAGCGGGCGTGGTAGCCCTCCGGTTTCAAAAGCTACTCTGTGAAGCACAATCACACTAAACTGCTCCTACCTTTGCTAGGTGAGAAACCGCTTCGCGTTTCAGCCGCGCTACTACCTGTTTTGGCTGCTCTTCTTCCTGGCATCTAAGGGACTGTTTTTGCTGTATCATTTCAGCAAAACGGCCTTGCTGCCTGCCGGCACTATTGCCGGCGTAGCGGGGTATGGTCTGCGGCTGGATGCCTCGGCAGCCGCATACATCAGCCTGCTTCCGTTTGTGCTGGTAGTGGGCGGTAGCCTGCTGGGCAGCCGCTTCGGCCTCGACCGGCTGGTGCGGTTTTATACGGCCGTAGTGGGCGTGGTCGTGGCGTTCCTCACCACCATCGACTTGGAACTGTACCGGACCTGGGGATTTCGGCTGGATTCTACTCCTCTGCAGTACCTCAACTCGCCGGCCGAAATGGCGGCCTCCGCCGGCAGCGCCCCGCTGCTGCTGCTGCTGGGCGCGTTCATAGGCTTACTGGCGCTGGGGTATCTCCTATATAATAAGGTGGTGGGTACGCTCCCCCTGCTCCCGGCGGGCTTTGGCAGGGGCCGGGCGGCGCTGGTGAGCTTGCTGTATGCAACGCTACTGATTGTACCGCTGCGCGGTGGGGTGCAGCAGATTCCGGTGAATCAGAGCGACGTGTATTTCTCCAGCCAGCCATTTGCGAACCACGCGGCCGTGAACCTGCCCTGGAACGTGGTAAATGCCCTGACCCTGAGCGGCACGGACGCCAGCCGCTACCGTTTTCTGACGGATAGTGTTAGCCGCAACCTCGTGCGCCCCCTTTATACCTATACAGATACCCTCGCTCCGGCGGCTTCCACCAGCCTTCTGCGCACTCCGCGGCCCAATGTGGTCTTCATTATTCTGGAGAGCTTCACGTCCAAATTTGTGGGCTGCACCGGCGGCGAGTCTGGCGTTACGCCCAACCTCGACAGCCTGGCCCGCACCGGAGTACTCTTCAGTAACCTCTATGCGGCCGGCGACCGGAGCCAGAAAGGGCTAGTGGCACTGCTTTCGGGCTACCCCAGCCAGCCCACTCCAAGCAGCATCATTAAGTTTCCGCGCAAAACCGAGCGGCTGCCGCACTTGTGCCAGTCGCTGAAACAAGCGGGCTACAGCTCACACTACTACTACGGAGGCGAGCTGGCCTTCGCCAACATGAAAAGCTACCTCATGACGGCGGGCTACGAGCAGCTCACGGAGCGGTCTGACTTTCCGAAAAGCCAGCAGAACTCGAAATGGGGAGCCCACGACCATGTGCTGTTTGACCGGGTGCTGACCGATCTGCGGACGCAACGGCAGCCGTTTTTCACGACTGCATTCACGCTGAGCAGCCACGAGCCGTTTGAGATACCCATTCCGCGCAAGTTTCGGGGCTCCGACGAAACAGCCCTGTTCCGTAACTCCGTGTATTATACCGACTGGGCGCTGGGGCGCTTTCTGCAGCAGGCTCGGCAGCAACCCTGGTACGACAATACGCTGCTGGTTCTGGTAGCCGACCACGGCCACACGCTGCCCGGCTTCAACGAAGCAGAAGAGCCCGCCAAATTCCGGATTCCGCTGGTGCTGGCCGGCGGCGCGCTCCGGCCCGAAGTCCGTGGCCGGGTCCTTTCCACGCTCGGCTCCCAAACCGACATTGCGGCCACGCTGCTGGCCCAGCTCCGGCTGCCCACCACGGCCTACCGCTGGAGCCGCGACTTGCTGCGCCCGGTGCAGGAGCCCTCGGCTTTCTACTGCTACACCGACGGGTTCGGGTTCGTGACGCCGGCTGGCACGCTCACCTTCGACAATATCTCGCGCCGCGAAACCAGCCGCACGCCGGGCGTACCGGACAAGCAGCTGCGCCAGGGCCAGGCCTATGAGCAGCTCAGCATGGAAGATTATCTGGCTAAATAAGCTGCCTCGATGTGGCTCCCGGCCTTATGAAAGAGTTGCTTTTCGTGTACAATGCCAACGCCGGAGTGCTGAACGGGGTGCTCGACACGCTCCACAAAACCCTCTCACCGGGCACCTATTCCTGTTCGCTGTGCGCCCTCACGTACGGCGCCTTCACTATGCGGCCGGAATGGGCGGCGTTTCTGCGGCAGCTGCCCGTCACGCCGGTTTTTCTGCACCGCGACGAGCTCCGCACACAGTACCCCGAGCTGGCCCGGCTACCGTTGCCGGCTGCCTTCCTGAGAAATGCCGCTGGCAACTGGGAGCAGTTTCTTACGGCCACGGAGCTGAATCAGGCGGATCTGGCGAGCCTGATGGCCCTGGTTCAGCAACGGCTACCAGCATAGGCCCCGGCAGTCTGAGTCTATGAGTGTCAGGGCTTTCTTGGGAGGGCCTATGGGAAACCCCGGCTTCGCCGTATCTTTGCGCCCTTGCTTATGGAAACGAGAAAAGTTGCCTTTTATACGCTGGGCTGCAAGCTCAACTTCTCCGAAACGTCGGCCATTGGCCGGCAGTTTGAGGAGCACGGCTTCGTAAAAACCTCTTTCGAGGACGCGGCTGATATCTACGTCATCAATACCTGCTCCGTCACGGACCACGCCGACCGGAAGTGCCGGAAGGTGGTGAAAGAGGCCCTGAAACATAACCCCGAGGCTTTCGTGGCCATTGTGGGGTGCTATGCCCAGCTCAAGCCCCAGGAAATTGCGGAGATACCCGGCGTGCATGCGGTGCTGGGCGCGGCCGAAAAGTTTCAGTTGGTGGAAACGCTGGCGGGCTTTCAGAAGCCGGCCGCCGGGCAGCCCGGCCATGTGTACGCCTCCCCTATATCCGAGGCCACGGAGTTTCATGCCGCGCACAGCTACGGCGACCGGACCCGCACGTTCCTGAAAGTGCAGGATGGCTGCGACTATTCCTGCTCGTTCTGCACCATTCCGCTGGCGCGCGGCAACAGCCGCTCCGACTCCGTGCAGAGCGTGATGGAACGCGTACAGAAGCTGGCCGAAACAGGCGTGAAAGAAATTGTACTGACGGGGGTAAACCTCGGCGACTTTGGCTTGCAAGGGCCGGAGCGCGAGCGGCGGGAAACGTTCTATGATTTGGTACAGGCACTTGACGAGGTAGAAGGCATCGAGCGGTTCCGCATCAGCAGTTGCGAGCCCAACCTGTTGTCCGACGAAATTATCCGGTTTGTGGCCCGCTCGAAGCGGTTTATGCCGCATTTCCATATTCCGCTGCAGTCGGGCTCCAACAAGATTCTGGGCCTGATGCGCCGCCGCTACCGGCGCGAGCTGTACGTGGAACGGGTGCAGCTGATCAAGCAGGTTATGCCGCACGCCTGCATCGGGGTTGACGTTATTGTGGGTTTTCCGGGCGAGACAGAGGAGGAGTTTCTGACCACCTACCAGTTTCTGAATGAGTTGGACGTGAGCTACCTGCACGTATTCCCGTATTCGGAGCGCGAAAACACGCTGGCACCCACCCTGCCCGGCCGGGTGCAGGACCGCCACCGCCACGAGCGGACTACCCAGTTGCGAGGCCTTTCGGAGAAGAAAAAGCGGCATTTCTATGAGCAGCACGTGGGCCTGGAAACAGCCGTGCTCTTCGAGGACGACGTAACCAACGGCCAGATGGAAGGCTTTACGCCTAATTATATCCGCGTAACGGCCAAATACGACCCGCTGCTGGTGGGCGAGCTGAAGCATCTGCGTCTTTCCGCCGTAACTCCGCAGAATCTGATGGAAGCGGAGGAGACAGGTATTGAAGTGTTGCAGCACTGAGGGCTTTGGTATAGGCATTAGCTTATGGCAAACACCTTTTACCATTGATTTCCATCACAAAAAAGCGCTGCTGCCGTCTGGCAGCAGCGCTTTTTTATAAAGCTGAATGCGGGCAGCTGGCAACACATGCCGTAGTCAGCTCTACATTTTCCGCTGCATGAGGTCCAGCATTTGCTGCATAAGGCGCTGCTGGTCCTGCAGATGTTGGTTTCGAAGTTCGGCCATAGCCAACTGGTGCGCCATCTGCTGCGTGTAGAGAGCAGCTTGCCACGCGGCTTCCGGTGCTGGTGCAGCCATCACTACTGGTGTAGGCGTTGCGGGCGGTACGGAGGGCACGGTAGCGGCGGAAGCAACAGGTGCAGGTTCTTCACCGGTACCCTCGCTACCCGAAGCCAGAGGCTGCTGAGGACCGGCAGCCACTTCATCTGCTGGCTCCACTGGCTTTGTCATAGATTTTGTCGCAGCAGGCGCAACAGCTTGCGGCGTAGCATGGGTAGCCGGAGTGGCAGAGCCAACTGGTAGCGCCGTAGTAGGTGTTTCAACTTCGGAAATAAGCATTGGTCCAGAGCCTTGTATCAACCATTCTTTTGATACATTTGGATACACTTCGAATACTTTACACAAAAGGTCAAATCCGGGTTTATTTCTCTCTTCTACAAGGTGTTGAACAACTGTTGCTGTCTTATCTAAGGAGTTAGCAAATGCGTTTTTACTTATACCCAAATGAGAAATAAGCTGTACAAAGCGCTGCCCTACTGTTGCTGATTCTGCCATGAGTCCAAATGGATTTACTTATACAAATGTATATAAACAATTACACTCTACACTCAGACTTTTCTATGCCGCTACGGCGCTGCATTAGACTGCTAGAATCAGGACTAGTCGTTGAGTAGAATGCTGGATCATCGCGCGCTTCATCTCCTGAGTAGAAGCACAGCAATTCATCGGCACGCAGTGCAACTTCGATACGTCGCAGCCCTATCCTTCACAATCTTCTCATGCGTTATACTGGACCGAAATAGTATCCTAAGCTGTAATGCTGTTCTAAGTGGCCGGAGAAACCCCGGGGATAGACGCTGAGTTGGCAGCCCCTACCCTTTCATACCGAAGACGCCGAGTAACAGTTTGAGGAAGCGCCAACATACAGGGGCGGGTAAATCCATTACCAAGTCGTGATAAAAAGAGAGTATCAGGTCTGCTGTTCAGCGTGAGACAGTGAGCGGCTGGTTTCGCTAGGCTTTGGCAGTTGCTCTACAAATCAACACTTGGCACCAACTTCTACCGGTTCATCAGCATTTCATACACTCCAACCCAGCTATCGTGGCGCGCAAGCTGGAGTGGTTTTCAGGGCGCATCGTTACTCTATTCACCTGTGAACTGGCCTAGTAAGCAGGCCGATTTCATCGGTAAAAGCGCATGTCCAGATTGATAGAGCGTGCTGTGGCACCTCCTCTCCCACTCATCACCAAGCTCAACTAAGTGTGCACTAAAAAGGACGTCCTGCCATATATGGCAGGACGTCCTTTTTAGTGCAGCTCATAAGTACAATGCAGCCAAACCTGCTGCATTTGGCGGGTACAACCGTACCGTCCCTACTCGTACCGTAGGCTTTCGATGGGGTCGAGGGCGGCGGCTTTGCTGGCCGGATAGTAACCCGAGGCCAGCCCCACCGTGATGCAGATTACCAATCCCATCGACATCCAGAGCCACGGCACAATGAAGGCGCCCTGGTCCATGAACAGCGTGAGCAGGTTGCCGCCACCTACGCCCAGCAGAATGCCGAGCAAGCCACCCAGCACGCAGATTACAATGGCTTCGATGAGGAACTGCTGCCGGATCTGGAGCGAGGTGGCGCCTAGTGCCTTCCGAATGCCGATTTCGCGGGTCCGCTCCGTCACCGACACCATCATGATGTTCATCAGGGCAATGCTGGCGCCCAGCAGCGTGACAAAGCCGACCAGGAAGCCGCCCACTTTCAGCCCGCCCGACAGCTCATCGAGCTTGGCGGCCATGGAGTCGGAGCGCTCCACCTCAAAGCTGTCTTCCTGCCCGAGCTGGTCGTGGCGCACGGCGCGCATGATGCCGGTGGCCTGGCCCGTGAGGTAGTTCAACTCGCCGGGACGAGTGGTAGCGGTTTTCACGTCGAAGGTGAGGGCCCGCTGCCGGGGCATCTGGTTGCCGGTTTCCAGCGGAATCAGCACCATCCGGTCGGCGCCGCCACCCTGGCCGCTGCTGCCGCTTTTTTCCAGCACCCCTACCACCAGAAACCGCCGCCCCAGCAAATACACGTACTTGCTGAGCGGACTTTCGGAGGGGTACAGCTTTTCCTGAATTTCTGAGCCGATGATGGCTACGTTGGTACCGTTGTCCAGCTCCAGCGGCGAAAACGTGCGGCCCTTTCCCAGGTTATAGCTCTGGATCTGCAGGTAATTTTCGTCGCCGGCAACCACCTGGATATTGGGGTTGGTTTTCTGGCCGTTGCCTTTCACTTCCGTGGCACCCGATATGAAGGCCGAAACCCCTACCTGCGCCTCGTCACCGAGGGTTTGCTTGTATTTTTTGGCTTGCAGCAGGCTAATGGGCGGATACACGCGCCCCTGCACGCCGCCTCGCCGAAAGCGGTTGGTGTAGCCTTTTGCCTTCATTTCAAAGGAATTGGCTCCCAGACTGGCAAAGGTCTGGTTCAGCGAATATTTCATGGCGTCGATGGCCGTGAGGATTCCGACCAGCGCCATAATTCCGATGCTCACAATGAGCGCCGTCAGAACGGTGCGCAGCAGATTGCTCTTAATGGAGCGAAAAGCTTCCCTGATGTTTTCCAGCAGATCCATACATCGAAAAATTGTGGCTAAGCTAAGGAATTGCGGTGGCTTTGCGGCCACTGCCCTGTGGCCGGCCCGCCCGGGTGCGGCCGTATATGCAGCCTCCGGGCAAAAGGCGTTATCTTTCCCTTACCGGCCCGGGCAAAATTTGCCGCCACTGCCCGCCGACGCTGTTATTTCCGCTCCTGCCCGAACCAAGAAGCCTGCCTCGTCCGTTGCGGGGACAGCGCCTATCTTCTTGCCATTACGCATCCGATGAAAAATACCTTGTTCAACTACCGCACCCTGCTGGTGCTCTTGCTGCTGGCCTGGCTGGCCCCGCTGGGTGCCTGGGCCAATCATGTTCTTATCCCGATGGACAACACCCAGAAGGAGCACCTGAAAGCCTACGGTATTGCGTATTGGCTGCTGGGCAAGCAGATTGAGGTGGAATGGCTGCTGAACTACCGTGGCGGCTCCTTTGCCTGCGAAGTAGCGCCCGGCGTGGAGAATGAAATGGCCGTGCGCGGCGTCACGTATCAGGTAATTTCGGGGGCGCAGTACACCAGCATCCTGTCGGAAATAGCTGACCCCAATGCTAATATGGATGTGATGAAGTTGGAGAAGGTGCCCAAAATTGCGGTGTACACCCCCAAAGGCAAGCAACCCTGGGACGATGCCGTGACGCTGGTGCTGGGCTACGCCGAAATTCCCTACGACGAAATCTACGATGATGATGTGCTGGACGGCAAGCTGCCCAAGTACGACTGGCTGCACCTGCACCACGAGGACTTTACGGGCGAATACGGCAAGTTCTTCGCCAGCTACCGCAACCGGCCTTGGTATCAGCAGCAGCAGCGCGACTCCGAAGCGGCGGCCAAGCGCCACGGCTTCAAGAAGGTCAGTGAGATGAAAGCGGCCGTGGTGGTGAAAATGCAGGAGTTTATTGCGGGCGGCGGCTTCCAGTTTGCCATGTGCTCGGCCACGGATACCTACGATATTGCGCTGGCCGGCCTGGGCGTAGACATGGTGGAAAGCATGTACGACGGCGACCCGGCCGACCCCACCGCTCAGTCCAAGCTCAACTTCAACCGTACGCTGGCCTTCAAGGACTTCCAGCTCGTGCGCGACCCGTACCAGTACGAGTACAGCAACATTGACATGCAGCCCCAGGAACGCGGCGTGTACGAAGACAACGACTATTTCCAGCTTTTCACCTTCTCGGCCAAGTACGACCCGGTGCCCACCATGCTTACCCAGGACCACGAGAAGACCATCAAGGGCTTTATGGGCCAGACCACGGCCTTCCGCAAGAGCCTTGTGAAGTCCGATGTGGTGGTGATGGGCGACAACAAGGCTTCCGGCGAAATCCGCTACATGCACGGCACGCTCGGCAAAGGCACCTGGACCTTCTATGGCGGCCACGACCCCGAAGACTACCAGCACCTAGTGGAAGAAGAGCCCACCGACCTGGCCCTGCACCCCAACTCCCCCGGCTACCGCCTGATCCTTAACAATGTGCTGTTTCCGGCGGCTAAAAAGAAAAAGCAGAAAACCTGATCCTGATTAGTGCTGCCATTCGCTCTGAACGAGCAGACAGCGCAAAGTGTGCCTGGTAAAGCCAGCCGAAACCTCAGTGGGGTTTCGGCTGGCTTCTTTTTGGCGGCCAGCGTTCGGGCGGCGTCGCAACGCAGACTGCGCGCAGGCCGTTAGTGCGGTTGTATCTATCCCCGCGAGGGCCAGATTTCACCCCAGGCACACTGCGTATGAGCTTTGATCATCCCAACTACGGCCTTTCTGAAAGCCAGGAAGAAGACTTTCAGCCGGCGTCACTGGACAATCCACTGCCCCGGGCCGTGCTCCGGATGAACAACTATCAGCTGCTGGACGGGGAATGGAATTTTGCCATCGACACGACGGATAGCGGACTGCGCGACGGCTGGCATCTGGGCCACAGCTATGAGTATACGGCCCAATGGCCGGGAGCCGTAGAGGCACACATAGCGGAAGCCAAAGGTCAGCCCGGCACCTGGCACGACAAGGTGGTGGTGTGGTACGAGCGGGAGTTTACGCGACCGGAGCGCGACGTAGAGCAGATTCGGTCGATGCTGCAGCTCACATTCGGGGCCTGCGGCTACGAAACCCGCGTGTGGCTCAATGGCCGCCAGCTGCGCACCATCGAAGGCGAAGACATCCACTACGGCGGCTACACGTCATTCTCATACGAGCTGCGCGAAGAAAGCCTGCAGGCCGTCAACCGCCTCACGGTGCGCATTGCCGATACGATGGACGCCGAAACGCCGCGCGGCAAGCAGGAGTCGCACGTGTACAAGCGCGGCGGCATCTGGTACCAGACCTATACCGGGGCCGTGCGCAGCGTGTGGCTGGAAATGGTAGAGCGCAACCGCCTTCGCTCCCGTGTCGGAATAGTCAGCCTGGTAGAAGACCAACTGGTGCGTTTCAACCTGACACTCCGCATCCATGACCCAGGCGCCTACGTGATACGGCTACAGGTATTTGACCGCGACCCAGCAGCGACCGAGCCACTGGCTTCCTCCGATTTCCCGCTACGCCTAGAGGCTGGCCAGCGGGAACAGCGTGTAGCCATGGAAGTACCCGGCGCGCAGCTATGGTCGCCGGAAGAGCCGCGGCTATACCGGCTGGTAGCGCAGCTGATTGATGCAGAGGGCTACGTGGCCCAGATTGAGTCGCACTTTGGCTTGCGCAAAATAGAAGCTCGGGGAGCCTACGTGTACCTCAACAACCAGGGCATCTACCTTGATGGCATCCTCTACCAGCCCGGCCGCGCTACCTACGACGAGATGCAGAAGCACATGCACGCCATGAAGGAGCTGGGCTGCAACCTCGTACGGGTGCATATTGCCGGGGTCGATCCGCGCATTTACAACCTGGCCGACGAGCTGGGCCTGCTACTATGGGTGGAAGTACCAAGCCCACACAGCTCTACCCCTCGCAGCCGCCAGAACCACCGCGAGGAGCTTCTGCGCATGGTTGCGCTGATTGGCACCCATCCTTCTGTTGTCATCTGGAGCCTCTACAACGAAGATTGGGGCGCTCAGGACATTGCCACCAACCCCGAAACCCGCCAGTACATTGTCGACATGTACCACTACATGCAGATAGCCTATCCGCAGTTTCTGGTAGTTGATAATGACGGCTGGCACCATATTTCCTGGCTCGGCCGCCTGAAGTCAGACCTGCTGACGGCTCACCTCTACACCCCCGACCTGAACCGGTGGAGAGAACTGCTTGACCGGCTGGTGATGGGCGAAATGGAAGGCACCGCCGCCTTTCCACTCGTCGTCGGCGACCCATTTTTCTACCGCCGCCAGGTGCCGCTGATCGTCAGCGAATGGGGCGGTTTCGGCTTCCCCGACTACGGCGGGCCGCAAGACTCGGCTACCCGTGCCGAGAATATTCGCCTCTTCAAGCAGGAACTCCGCAAACGCTCCATTGCCGGCGACGTCTACACGCAGGCCACCAACATCGAAGATGAGCGCAATGGCCTGATTGACCCACACACCGGCGCCCTTGACGTGCCGGCTGGGCTCTTACGCTCCCGAGTAGAACCGTAAAGATGCGGTCTAGGGCCGGGCTACTTTGAAAGGTGTACAATCTGGCGGGCTACTTCCGGCAGATCAGCAGTTTTTTCGGGGTCGAAATCCAGTGTCAGCTGCACCACTACGGGCTGGCCTTTGGCAGTACCGTAGAAGATGAGCTGATACGCCAGGCCGGTTTCCGTTGCGTAGCTGAGCCGGTAGCCTTTGGCCGGCATATCCAGGATAAACCCGTCGAACGTCTGTTGTTCGGCGGGTTTGTGTTTTTTCTTCTCCGTCCGCACCAGGTCCTCCACCACCGGCAGCAGCTGGCCCCGGTCGAGATAGAGCCAGCCCAGCTGGTAGTTGTCGCAGCGGAGTTCGTATTTTGATTCCGGCGTGCAACCAGCCGGAACGGCCAAGTTGACGCCACAGAAATTAAGCGTGGCTTCAGGGGAGCTGGTTTGCGCAAAAGCCAGGCTTGGTAGCAGCAACCAGGCAATCAACACTACTTTCTTCATGCGTAAGGGAAGATAAAACACGTCCAATATAGCGCAACGCCCTGCAACGGCAAAGGCGAACATAAGTGGGCCCGTGAGAATTAGTGCATCCGGTCGTCGCGAACGGGCAGGCTGGTTACGATTTCGCCTTCAATCTTTAGTAGCTCCTGCAACCGCAGCTCTACCTCTTTGGGGTCGCAGTATTCCTTGGCCAGCTCCACGTAGCTTACAAAATGGCCGGCTTCGGACACCATCAGCTCATAGTAGAACTTGCTCAGCTCAGGGTCCGGAATATGCTTCCAGAGCAACTTGAACCGCTCACAGCTGCGCGCCTCAATCAGGGCTGATACCAGCAGCTGATCCATAAGCTGCCGCTCACGGGGGCCGCCTTTGCGCACGTGCGTCAGCAGTTGCACCACGTACTCGTCGCGGCGCGGGCGGCCCAGCTGGTGGCCGCGCTTGCGCAGTTCCAGCAGCACCCGCTCGAAATGGCTCCATTCCTCAGCCACCAGATCCGTCAGCTCATCCACGAGGCGGGTTTTCTCCGGATAGTGAACAATCATGCTGATGCCGGTGCTGGCCGCCTTCTGCTCGCACCACGCATGGTCGACGAGTATATCCTCGATGTTCTTGCTGGCAATATCCACCCAGCGCGGGTCGGTATTGAGCTTAAGCTTGAGGATGGTTTTTTCCTTGTCCTTGGGATCCATAAGGTAGAATAGCTGTACGTCGGCAGCTAGTTTGGGAGCCGCCGTGCCTTATCAGTCGAAAAACTGCCACCGAATGCCCAGCTCGAAGCGGCGGGGCAGGCCGGTGTAGTAGGGTGTCACGAAGTACCCGTCGCGCAGGATTCCCTGGTTGACGTAGGCCATTTTCAGCAGCACGGCCACCGTACGGATGTCGGCCGTCAGAAACACATCAGCCACGGCGAAATTGGCCGCCGTGAAGTGGTTCTGCACGTAAAACTGCTGGTTGCTGGGGCTGTAGTCGTAGGGCCGCCACGTTGATTGGTAGTACACCTCCGCACCAATCTGCCCAAACAGCGCCTTCCTGAACACGTAGCCCTGGTAGTAAACTTTGCTGTTCGTGACAAGAGCCGGAATGCGCAGGCCTTCCTCGTCGCCGCCGCTGGTAGCGTGGGCCTGGTTGTCGAAGAAGAAGTTGCCTACGTTGAAGCGGTACCGGGCCGAAATAGTCAGCAGCCGTCGGTCGGTGCCAAGTTGAGCGGGCGCACCGCCTTCGTTGTAATACACCAAATCGGTGATATTGATGATGGCACCAGAGGCTTCCAGGCGGTGCCGGCCCAGCGTCTGGTCGAGGCGGGCCGTAAACTGGTTGATGAACGTATTGCGGAACTCATTTTTCCAGGCGTAGTGGTTGCCATCAAACTGCCGCTGCGTGAGCGTAGGCGAGAAGCTGGTACTCAGCGCCTCCCCCGTCAGCGGCCCTACCTTCGCGGCACCGCGCACCCAGTACTCCTGGTTCTGCGCGGGGTTGTTGATGTCGAGAGCAAACACCTCCCCAGCCGTTTCGATGGCGAAAATTTTGTAGTTGAACGCCGCCGAGCCGCCCACAAAAAGCTGGCTAAAATCCTGTCCGTCGTTGGCGGCAGGGCGTAGTTCGCCGGGCTCTCCTACCAGGTTGCGCGTTGCCAGCGACAGGGCACGGTGGCGGGCGTAGAGCTTGTACTCCACAGCCGTCGTGCGGCCCAGCACCCCGAACGTGTTTTCCACCTGCTGCACTTCGGCCCGGTCGTCGGTGGCCGTCTGACTCAGGCGGGCGCGGGGATAGTAGAGCAGGGTATTGGTGGTGGTGTTGACGGGCAGCTTCGTATCCTGGAAGCGGTTCATCTGGCGGTGCCAGTCCACCACGTGGTAGGCAGTGAGCCCCTTGCCTAGCAGGCGGTACGACTGCGCAAAGCGGATTCCGTCGCGGTGCTCCCGGTTGGAAGCCGTAAACAGCCAGGGGCGCTCTTCTCCATAGTCGAACAGCTCGCTCAGCTCCGTCGTGTCCGGGGTAGTGGTATTCGCGGACAGGCTGGGATTGATGCCACCCTGCTCCACCGCCAGGTGCCTGACGTTGTTATAGTTCAGCAGCGCGTGGTACCGCTCGTCGGTGCTTTGGAAGCGGGCAAAAACCAGAAAATTGCTGTGCTCCACCAACGACTCGCGCGGGTTGTTGGTGTATACTTTGTTTGCCGCAAACCGCTCGTAGGCAATACCTATGCTGGCGTTTTTGTTGATGCTGCGCGTGTAGGAAAGCTCGAATACCTGCTCGCCGTTGCCGCCCTGAATGAAGCGAAAAAACGTGTATGGCGACTTGGAATCGTAGTACGGAATGGTGGCCGGGTTGCGGGCGTACCGGTCGAAGGCGTTGCGGCCGAGGCGGGCGCCCAGCTCCGTGTTGGTGCGCCACAGCAGCGGCCGGCCCGCGGTGCCCACGTGCCCCAGGTCCTGGTAGAAGGTGCTGTCGTGGTACCAGTTGCGTGCCGAGGGCAAGTTGACGAGGGTCGTATCAATGATGCGGCCTTCGTTCTGGTCGCGCAGCAGGTCGGCTTCCCGAAGGACCCGGGTGGTGCGGGCGCCATAGAGCACCTTGGTAGAGTCGTCGAGCACCTGGGCCTGCACAGCAGCCGACGCGGTCAGCAGCAGGAAAACCACACTCCAGCCAGCCCGGCTCCGGGCAACCCGCCCCAGCCACCGCAGCGGCAGGCGATATACAAAAGACGAGAGCAACGACAGGTCAGACAACAGCTTGGGGCTTCAACGCGGCCGGGAGCAACTGGCGTAGGCGGGCGGCGCCATCAGCCAGAAACTTCACGGTAACAGGAATGTAGAAAACGGGCAGACGCGCTATTTCCGTATGCAGCGCGGGGGCCAGCAGGCGGGTAGCATCTTTCTGCGTCGTAAAAATACAGCGCCCGGGGCCGCAATGCGCAGCCACTCCCGCAATTTCCGCAGGTGTAAACGCATGATGGTCGGGAAAATCGGCGTGATGCACGATATGGTAGCCGGCAGCCATCAGATAATCGCGCAACGGCCCCGGCTGCGCAATACCCGTCAGCAGCACAATTTCTGGCCCACACGTCCCCGTTTTAGCGGCACTACCCGCCAGCGGCACTGGTTCGGAGTAGGCATAGGTCGAAAACAGTACGGGCACACCGGGCCGGGCATAGCGCCGGACGCGCTGCTCGATTTCCTGCTGCCGGGCCACGCTCAGGTCTGCGTCGCACTTGGTCACGATGACAGCATCGGCACGGCGGGCGCCGGTCCGGTTTTCGCGCAGCCGGCCGGCCGGCAGCACATAATCCTCATAAAACGGCCGGTGCTGCTCGGTGAGCAGAATGCTGAAATCGGGCTGCACCCGGCGGTGCTGAAAGGCATCATCCAGTACGACAGTTCCCACCTGCGGCTGCGCAAACAGCCTGCTCAGGCCGGTCAGGCGGTCTTCACACACCGCCACCGGTACCTGTTCCTTAAAATCCTGATAGTATTGCAGCGGCTCGTCGCCGAAGGTTTCGGCGGTTTCCTGGGGGCTGCCGAGCCGGTAGCCGCGGGTGCGGCGGCCGTAGCCACGGCTGAGAATGGCGGGGTGCTGGCCTCGGCTCAGCAGCTCGCGCACCAGCCAGGCCACATGCGGCGTTTTGCCGGTGCCTCCCACGCGCAGGTTGCCCACGCTTAGCACCGGTACCGGCCAGAAATTCCCGGACGACTTGCGCCCCGTATCGTACAGCCAGTTGCGCACAGCCATAACGCCGGCATACAGCCAGGCCAGAGGCATCAGCAGAAACGAAAGCAGACCGGACATGACGGGCAAAGGTAGCAGTTCATTTGTCCTGCCCGGCCACCGGTTCTACCGCTTGTCACGACGCCCTAAAACCAGCGGGTTGTCCGATTTCTCAGCCAATATGGGAGTCGTTTCTGGCGAGTGTCATTTCGGATTACTGACACGAAGTATCTTCAAGCCTTACCTGATACTTGGCCTCATACCGTATTACCTATAAATAGATTATGACTTACTCCGCCGAACAGATCAATCATTTCCTCACGACCTTTCCAGCCCCGCCTGCTTTGCCGGATGACGTGCTGGCCCATAACCCCTACCGGGAGCCGGAAGTCGCGGAATTGCTAACGCAGTTTGCCCAAAAATTTTACGCCGAAGACCGGCCGCGCGTGGCACTGCTGGGCATCAATCCGGGGCGGTTTGGCGCGGGCCGCACGGGGGTAGCTTTCACTGATCCGGCCATGCTGGCCGAAGTCTGTGGCATTACGAACAACCAGCCGCGGCAGCCCGAGTTGAGCAGCCAGTTCGTGTATCGGGTGATAGGCGCACTGGGAGGGCCGCAGGAGTTTTACCGCCATTTCTACCTTGGCTCGCTCTACCCGCTGGTGCTGCTGCGCCACGGCAAAAACTACAACTACTACGACTCACGGGCTCTGCAGCGCGCCCTGGAGCCAGATATCCGGGACTCGTTGCGGCGGCAGGTGGCAGAGCTGGGGCTGGCCCGGCACGCGGCCGTATGCCTCGGGCGCCGCAACGGGCTCCTTTTTGAGAAGATTAATACCGAGCTGGGCTTATTTGATAAGCTTGTGGTGCTGGACCACCCGCGCTACCTGATGCAATACAAGCGTCGTGCATTGGCCGAAAACGTAGCGCGGTACGTTGAAACGCTGGCGGGCCTGCTGGTGGAAACGGCGTAACCTTTGCCGCTATAATCCCAACTTGCGGCCGGCCGTCGGTTCGTTGCAGCCGCTGTTCCCAGTCTGTTTTTCCTTCCTTTCTATACACTCAATGCCTACCGTTCAGGACCTTGCCCGCGCGCTGGAAGCCGCCGCCCCCCTCGCCTACCAGGAATCCTATGACAATGCCGGCCTGCAGTGCGGCAATCCGCAGCAGGAAATCACCGGCGTCCTCATTGCCCTCGACTGCACCCCGGCCGTGGTAGACGAAGCCATTCGGCGCGGCTGCAACGTGGTAGTAGCGCACCACCCCATAATATTTAAGCCGCTGAAGCGCCTCACCGGGGCCAACGAAGTGGAACAGACGCTGCTCAAAGCCATCAAAAACGATGTGGCCCTCTACGCCGCCCACACCAACCTCGACAACGTGCGGCACGGTGTGAATCGCAAGCTGGCCGATAAGCTGGGGCTGCAACACCTGCGTATTCTCGACCCCAAAACCGGCACGCTGGCCAAGCTCATTACTTACGTGCCCGCCACCCACACCGAAGCGGTACTGCAAGCCCTCTATACCGCCGGCGCGGGCCAGATCGGCGACTACTCCGATTGCAGCTTCCGCATGGAAGGCATTGGCACGTTCACGCCGGGCACCGACACGAATCCGTTCCAGGGCCGGCCCGGTCAGCCTGAAACCACCCCCGAGCAGCGCGTGGAGGTGCTGTTACCGCTGCACTTACAGCGCGCCGCCCTTCGCGCGTTGCGGCAGGCGCACCCGTATGAAGAAGTAGCCTACGAAATAATCCGCCTCGAAAACGAGCATCAGGAGGTAGGCTCGGGCATGGTGGGCGAGCTGCCCGATGCTCTAAGCCCTCAGGAATTTCGGCAGCGCCTGAAAACAGCACTGGGCGTGCCCGTAGTAAAGCATACCGATTTCGACCGGCCCATTAAGAAGGTGGCTATCTGCGGCGGGGCCGGAAGTTTCCTCATCAATAAGGCCCGCGCTGCCGGGGCCGATGCCTACGTCACCGGCGACCTGAAGTACCACGAGTATTTCGGGGCCGAAGGGCAGTTGCTGCTCTGTGATGTGGGCCATTTTGAGAGTGAGCAGTTCACCGGCGAAATCTTCCGGGATTTGCTTACCGAGAAGTTTGGAAGTACTTTTGCGCTCTTCATTGCCGAGACTTACACCAACCCCGTCCGATATGACTGCTAAGACCGTCGCCACTGCCCCGGCCGATGCCCCAGTTGCCAGCAAGCTGGAAGCCCTGCTCAACCTGCAACGCATTGACTCGCAGCTCGACGAAATCCGGCGCGTGCGCGGCGACCTGCCCGAAGAAGTACGTGACCTGGAAGACGAAATTGCCGGCTACGAGGTGCGCGTAAGCAAATTCGATGAGGAGATTTCCGGCCTCAACGACCAGATCAAGCAGCGCAAGCAGAATGCCAAAGATGCTGACGGCCTCATCAAACGCTACGAGGACCAGCAGCAGAACGTGCGCAACAACCGCGAATACGAAGCCATTTCTAAGGAAATTGAGCTGCAAAAGCTGGAAATCCAGATTTCCGAGAAGAAAATCAAAGAAGCCCAGTACCAGATTGACATGAAGAATGTCGAAATCGGCGGTACGAAGCAGCGTCTGGAAGAACGCAAGAAAGACCTCGAGAACAAGAAAGGTGAGCTGAACGTTATCGTAGGCGAAAGTGAAGCCGATGAGAAGAAGCTGATGGATGAGCGCGAAAAGGCAACCCAGCCTATCGAGGAGCGCCTCTATACTGCCTATACCCGTATCCGCGGCAACGTACGCAACGGCCTGGCCGTGGTGACGGTGAAGCGCGACGCTTGTGGCGGCTGCTTCAACACGGTGCCCCCACAGCGCCAGGCCGACATCATTGCTCACAAGAAAATCATCGTGTGCGAGCATTGTGGTCGGGTTCTGGCCGATGTGGAAGCCCGTGTAGCCTAAGCTTCTCGGTTGACTACTACAAAAAGGAACGACTCACTAGTCGTTCCTTTTTTCTTGTCCGCTCCCATTTCCTCATGAAGAGTTCTGCTGACGTATGCGCCCCGGGTTTATGCCCCGTACTGCGGCGGACGGTCCTGCTGCTGGTCTTGCTGGCGCCATACCTTCCCTGCAGTTTCGGAGCCGAGAGGCAGCAGACGACAGCACAGCCGGAATCGGTGGCCGGCGGCAGCTTGCTGCTTCCACCTTCGGCCGCCCGTGCTTATGCGGAGCTGCTGAAGCTACGCCCCGGCCCGGCGCGGCAGCTGCTTCGGACTGAGCCGGGGCATGCAACTGCCACCTTACTCGTGCAGGACTGCATTGACTTCACGGAGCTGATGCTTAGCCAGGACGCCAGCCGCTATGGAGCCACAGTGGCGGCGCAGGACGCCCACCTGGCCCAGCTAGAGAAAAGCTCTGAAAAGGGTGCGCTACGGGAGTATGCTCGCGCCGAAATCAGGCTGCATCAGGCAGCAGCCCAGGTAACATTCGGGCACGAGGTGCAAGGTGCCTGGAGTCTGCGGCAGGCGTACCAGCAGATGCAGACCGTAGTAAAGCGCCACCCAACGTATCTGCCGGCCCGCAAAACCCTGGGCCTGATGCAGTTTTTCATTGGCTCGTTGCCGGAAGGCTACCGCTGGTTTCTGAAGCTGCTGGGGCTGCCGGGCAGCGTGGAGGCGGGCCTGAGCAACTTGCGCGCCGCCGCCCGCCAACCCAACGACTTCCAGCCCGAAGCCCGCATTTTGCTGGCACTGGTGGAGGAAACCTACTACAAGAAGCCGGAAGAAGCGCTGCAGCTCGTCACGCGCCTGCACCAGCAGCAGCCCGATAATCTGCTGTACTCGTACCTGCTCATCAGTCTCAACAAAAAGCAGCACCGCACTGCGGCCGCCTTAGCCGCTTATCGGGCCCGCCCCACCGGTGCCGGCTACGTGTCGCTGCCCTATCTGCGCCACATGGCCGCCGACCTGCTTCTCTACCAAGGAGACTATGCCGCCTCGCGCCGTGAAAACGAGTTGTTTCTGCAGGAGTTCAAAGGCCAGCACTACCGTAAGGATGCATTTTTCAAGCTCTATCTCGCGGCCTGGCTATCCGGGGAGGCCGTTGCAGCCGAACAATACCGCCGTCAGATAGCCAGTGGAGGACGCACGGTGGTGGAGGAAGACACCTATGCGCAGCGCTTCTTTGAAGGCAGGCTGCCGCTCAACCGCCTGCTGACCCGGGCCCGGCTGCAGATTGACGGCGGCTACTACCGCGAAGCCCTGGCCACCCTCGATGCTTTTCACAGTACTACCGCCACGCCCCTGCGCGACCGGCTGGAGGAGCCCTACCGCCGGGCCCGCGCCTGGCACCTACTTGGGCGCCTCGATTCGGCCCGCCTGCTCTATGCGCGTACTATTGCGCTGGCTGGCAACGCGCCCTACTACTTTGCCCCGCAGTCGGCGCTGCAGCTTGGGTTTCTCTACCAAGCCGAAGGACAGAGCAACACTGCCAAAGTCTATTTCCGGAAAGCGCTAAGCTACCCCAAGCACGAGTACAAGAACAGCACCGACACCAAAGCTAAGCTGGCGCTAAAAGAACTCGAATAAGCCACCGGCCCGGCATGGCAGCTATGCGGCGCCTTGCCTGCCCGTATCTTTGTGCTGTGTTATCTGCTCCGCTCACCGTTCCGCTCTCCAGCCTCCCCTCCGATTTTCGGGCCCGTGCCCTGCGCTGGGCAGCCGGTTTCGCGCACTGTGCCTACCTCGAACCCAATAACCTGGTTTATCCGCAGGGGCCTTTTGAGCATATTCTGGGCGTGGCCGACGACGCGCCCAACGCGCCCCGCACGCTGGACGAGTTGCGCCCGTGGCTGCGTAGGGCAACGGCTTCTGCGCCCGCTCTGGGTTTTCTGACCTACGACGTCAAGAATGAGATTGAGGCCCTCACCAGCCAGAATGTATCAGGATTGGAGTGGCCACAGCTTCATTTTTTCTCTCCTCAGACTTGGTTCTACTGGCGGCAACATGAGGTGGAATTACATGGCCACACGGCCGGCGTGCTGGAAGCCATACTCGCCACGGAAGTGCCGGTTGTGTCTACTCCTTCTGTCCCAGCCTTGGTACCTCGGATGCCTAAAGCGGACTACCTACGGGCAGTAGAAGCTGTGCGCGAAGACATCCTGAACGGCGAAGTGTACGAGCTGAATCTGTGCCAGGAGTTCTATGCCGAAAATGTGACGTTGGACCCCGTGGATGTGTTTCTGCGCCTCAATGCTGCTTCGCCCGCGCCGTTTGCGGGCTTCTTCCGTCACCACCACCATGTCCTGCTCTGCGCCTCCCCCGAGCGGTTTCTGGCCCGGCGCGGCCCGGCCATTTTTTCCCAGCCCATCAAAGGCACCATCCGGCGCGGCACTACTCCTACCGAAGACGAGCACCAACGCCAGACGCTGCTTCAGGATGAAAAGGAGCGCGCCGAAAACCTGATGATTGTAGACCTGGTGCGTAACGACTTGGCCCGCGTGGCTCAGACTGGCTCCGTGCAAGTGCCCGAGCTGTTCGGCCTCTACCCGTTCCGGCATGTCTGGCAGATGATTTCGACGGTGCAGGCTGAGTTGCGCCCCCAAGTGGACCTAGTAGATGTGCTGCGGGCCACCTTCCCGATGGGCTCGATGACGGGTGCCCCGAAAATCCGGGCCATGCAGCTTATCGAGCACTATGAGCAAACCCGGCGCGGCCTTTACAGCGGCAGCATTGGCTGCGTGTGGCCCAACGGCGACTTCGACTTTAACGTGGTGATTCGCAGCCTGCAGTACCGTCAGGATACTGGCTACCTCAGCTTCCAGGTCGGCTCGGCCATCACCTACGACTCGGTACCGGAACGCGAGTACGAGGAATGCCTACTCAAGGCCCGCGCCATCCTGGACGTGCTGGGCGCGGCCATAGGGTAGATTGGTAAGTTGGCGAAGAGTGGTCATCCTGAGCTTGCGCAGGATGCCAGCTGCATTTCGGTTATTGCGGCTTTCACCTACCCTTCAGTCGCCGCTCAAACTCCTGCAGAAACTGGCCCACATGGTAGCCATCGGCCAGAGCATGGTGCACATTCACAGCCACGGGCATCCAGGTGCTGCCATTTTCCTCATAGAGCTGGCCGAAGGAAATCTTGGGGCAGCTGTCGGGGTGCCGGAAGCTACGGGCGTGGGTGAGGCCGCTGAACCGCACCCACGGAATGGCAGAGCAATGCAGCACGTCGGCGCGGGCGGTGGTATCGTTCAGGCGCAGGCCGGTGCTGGCCTGCGTGGCCGCTATTTCGGACTGGGCAGCAGCCACGAAGCCAGCCAGCTCCGGATTCTGCTCAATGAAAGAAAAGGCAAACGTATGGTCAGGCCGGCCCAGCGTGGCGGAGGCGTGCACCCGGTCGTAGAGGTACACCTGCCCGTCCTCGATGCGCATGCGGAACTCCGGCACCGCATTGGCGGCTTCTACGGCGTGGTAGAGGTAGTACAGAAAAAACGATACGCCCAGCCGCTTGGCCTCGTCCTGCGCGCCGGTGCAGTTCACAGGAGCTACCAGTCCAAAAAACGGCTCCTCGAAGCTGGAGAAGAAGGCAAAATGTTCGCGGCGGTTCCAGGTAGAAAGGTCAATCTGCTGTTTCATGGGCGGCAAGTTCGATAACTTTGAGGGCCTTTTCCGCTGCTATTTCTTCCAGTGTTTCTAGCATGACTGCTACTCACCTTATTGCCTTCGACGCCGACGACACGCTCTGGCCCAACCAGCCCCACTTCGACCAGGTGGAAGCGCGCCTGTTCGAAATCATGGCCCATTGCGGCGACGCGGCCCACATCAGCACCCACCTCAATGCCACGCAGCGCCGCAACATGCAGCTGTTCGGCTACGGGGCCAAGTCGTTTATGCTTTCCATGATTGAAACGGCCATCCAGCTTACAAACGGCAATGTGCGTGGCTCCGATATTCAGGAAATTCTCGACATGGGCAAAGACCTGCTGCGCTACTCTATTGAGCCGCTGCCTGGCGTGGTAGAGGTGCTCACAGAGCTACGCCGCCGTGGGCACCGCCTGATGCTGCTCACCAAAGGCGACCTGTTCGACCAGGAAAGCAAAATTGCCCGCTCGGGCTTGGGCGAGCTGTTTGACCACGTGGAAGTAGTGAGCGAAAAAGACGAAGCCACCTACCGCCGTCTGCTGGCCCGCTATAATGCCACAACAGAGGAGTTTGTCATGATTGGCAACTCTCTCAAATCCGATATTCTGCCGGTGGCAAAGCTCGGGTTCCGGGCCGTACACGTGCCCTACCACGCCAACTGGATTTTTGAGCACGTCGATCCGGCTCTGCTGGAGGGCCTGGCGTTCCATACCGTGCAGGACGTACGCGAGGTGCTGGCGTATTTGAGGTGATGAGGTAAAGTGAACGTCATTCTGAGCTTGCCGAAGCATCTCTACCGCCAAGCCGTTCCATTCGCCCGACTCCCCCTCTCCTTTTCGGAGAGGGAGCCGGGGGGTGAGGCGAACTCACTAATTCAGTTCCTGCCATTCTGTCATTTTCGGGCTGAAAATTCTACCTTTGCCCTTCACTGAATTGTGAAGCTGACGCCCCTGAGGCCTTTTGAAATGTCCCAACCGCTGATTACGCTCGACTTCCTCGATACGCCCGCGCTGCCCACTCCGGCCGTGGACGCCACTACCCACGCCCACGAGCCTTCCGGCGAAGTGCGCGTGAACCCCGCTACCCGCACTGGCCGCACGCGCAAGCTCTATATGGAGAGCTACGGCTGCCAGATGAACTTCTCCGACTCTGAAATCGTGTCGAGTATCCTTTACAATGAGGGGTTCGACACGACTGAGGACCTCGCCAGCGCCGACCTGGTGCTGCTCAACACCTGCTCCATCCGGGAGAAGGCCGAGCAGACCGTGCGCATGCGCCTCTCTCAGATCAACAGTCATAAAAAGCGCAACCCAGCCATGCTGGTGGGCGTGCTGGGCTGTATGGCCGAGCGCCTGAAAAGCAAGTTTCTAGACGAGGAAAAGCTGGTGGACCTGGTCGTGGGCCCTGATGCCTACCGCGACCTGCCCCAGCTGATTCAGCAGGTAGACGGCGGCCAAAAAGCCGTAAACGTGCTGCTGAGCCGCGAGGAAACCTACGCCGACATCACGCCGGTGCGTCTGAACTCGAACGGCATCACGGCCTTCATCAGCATCATGCGCGGCTGCGACAATATGTGCTCGTTCTGCGTGGTACCCTTCACGCGGGGCCGCGAGCGGAGCCGCGACGCCCACAGCATCGTGCGCGAAGCCGAAGACCTGGTAGCGCAAGGTTATAAGGAAGTGACACTGCTCGGCCAGAACGTAGACTCCTACAAATGGGCTTCCGAAGATGGTCTGGAGCAGGTCAACTTCGCGCAGCTGCTGGAGCGGGTGGCCAACATCAGCCCCGAGCTGCGGGTGCGCTTCTCCACCTCCCACCCCAAGGACATCACCGACGAGGTGCTGCACACCATGGCCCGGCACGAGAACATCTGCAAATACATCCATTTGCCGGCTCAGAGCGGCAACTCGCGCATTCTGGCCCTCATGAACCGCACCTACGACCGGCCCTGGTACGAGGACCGGGTGCAGGCCATCCGCCGCATCCTCGGCGACGACTGCGGCATCAGCTCCGATATGATTTCGGGCTTCTGCTCCGAAACCGAAGCCGAACACCAGGATACGCTGAGTCTGATGGAACTGGTACGCTACGATATGGCCTACATGTTCTTCTACTCGGAGCGCCCCGGCACGCTGGCCGCCCGCAAGCTCGAAGACGATGTGCCGCTCGAAGTGAAGAAGCGCCGCCTGGCCGAAATCATTGAGCTCCAGCGTGAACACAGCCGGCTGCGCAACCAGCGGTCCGTGGGCCGGGTGCACCGGGTGTTGGTCGAAAACTTTTCCAAGCGCAGCCAGGAGCACCTGAGTGGCCGCAACAGCCAGAATCAGGTGGTCATCTTCCCCAAGAAGCACTATCAGAAAGGCGACTACGTGAACGTCCTCGTGCACGAGGCTACGACGAACACGCTGCTGGGCGAGGCAGTGGAATAGTGGCTATTAACACACCTTTTCCAAATGGCGAAGGCTAATACAACAAGAAAGAAAGCTAGACATTCTAACGCCTTCTTCTCTTTCATTAAAGAAAACAGGCTGTTTTCTTTAATGATATTCGCTGCCTTGGCTTTTGTCTTGAAAAATACGCTTCGTAATCATCTGCTTAGTATTAATGCAGTAGAGACTACGGCAACTGTTACAGATCACACGAACCCTATAGGCAATAATAATGTGGCTCGACAGTTCACCCATTCATACCTGTTTAAAATCCATGGTAAGGCTTATCATGGCAACACTCAATCTACGGAGTACAAACCTGGAGATATTGTTAAAGTAAAATACTTGCCAGCTTATCCCGATTTCAACGAGATAGTTGAATCCAGATAATATATAAGCAATCTACTTTTCAGCTGCTTACGACTTGACACCTTCCGAAATACAATCCATCAAACAGCGCTTTGGCATTATCGGCAATGCGCCCTCGCTGAACTACGCTATTCAGGTAGCGGCGCAGGTGGCCCCGACCGATATGACGGTGCTGATAACGGGCGAAAGCGGCTCCGGCAAGGAGTCGTTTTCGAAGATTATTCACTCGTTGTCGCCGCGCAAGCATGGGCAGTTCATTGCCATCAACTGCGGCGCCATTCCGGAAGGCACCATCGATTCGGAGCTGTTCGGTCACGAAAAAGGCTCGTTTACGGGAGCTCAGGAAGCCCGCAAAGGCTACTTCGAGGTGACTAACGGCGGCACTATCTTCCTCGATGAAATTGGCGAAATGCCGCTCGGCACCCAGGCCCGCCTGCTGCGCGTACTCGAAAATGGCGAGTTTATCCGCGTGGGTTCTTCGAAAGTGCAGAAGACTGACGTGCGCGTGGTGGCGGCCACCAACGTCAATCTGCTGGATGCCGTGCGCGAAGGCCGCTTCCGCGAAGACCTCTACTACCGCCTCAATACCGTTCCGATTACAGTTCCACCACTGCGTGAACGAGGCGACGATATCTACCTATTATTCAGAAAGTTCGTTACTGATTTTGCCGACCGTTACCGCGTGAAGCCGGTGACCCTGACGCCTGATGCGGTGCAGGAATTACAGCGCTTCCGCTTCCCCGGCAACATTCGCCAGCTCAAGAATGTAGCCGAGCAGATGTCGGTGCTAGAAACGGACCGCGACGTGGACATCCGCCGCCTGCGCCAGTATTTGCCCGTGCAACAGGCCAGCCAGCTGCCCATGTTGCTGCACGCCGCCGGCCCTGATGCCGCCGGCAATGGCTACTCGGAGCGTGACCTGCTCTATAAGGTGCTGTTTGATATGCGCCGCGACATGACGGACCTCAAGAAGCTGGTGCTGGAACTGGCCGCCGGTCAGCGCCCGCAGGACTCGCAGGAACTCCTGCGCCAGAACAGCCACCTGTTCACCAATCTCAACGCCGCGCCTTACGAGGGGGCCCGCCCGCTGCGCCAGCCTTCCCCGGACGGCGGTGCTACGGAATACATTCTCACCCCCGGAGCCCTCGACGACGCCACCGACTACGAGGAGGAAGATACCCAGCGCGTGGAAGACATTCCGCACGAAACCGAGGAGGAAACCCTTTCCCTGGAAGCCAAGGAGAAGGAAATGATAATGAAGGCGTTGAAAAAGCACCACAACAAGCGCAAATACGCCGCCCACGACCTGGGCATTTCGGAGCGCACGCTCTACCGCAAGCTAAAGCAATACGACCTTGAACAAGCGTAATCAGGTATCGAAGGCGTTTTTCTGGGTAGTGGGGCTGTTTCTGCTGCTCGGGTTGCATGGCTGCAAGGTGTACTCGTTCAGCGGCACCAACATCGATCCGGCCGTGAAAACCATTTCCATTGCCACCTTCCAGAACACCTCCAGCAACGGGCCCTCTTTTCTGGCACAGCGCTTCACCGAGGATTTTAAGGACTATTTCCAGCGCAACACTTCCCTCAAGCTGGTGCCGCGCGACGGCGACCTGCAGTTTGAAGGAGCTATTACGGCGTACGACTTCGCCCCGGCGGCCATCCAGAACCAGAACGGCATCGACCAGGCCGGCGTAAACCGCCTCACGATTCAGGTGCGCGTGAAGTTCATCAACACCAACGACCCCAAGCAGGATTTCGAGCAGACGTTCCAGAGCAACGGCGACTTTCCGGCCACGCAGGACATCACCCAGATCAACAACGACCCTACCGCCACGCGTCGCATCACGCAGAACATCATCACCGACGCCTTCAACAAATCGGTGGCCAACTGGTAGCGCGGCTGCGGTTCCCGGCCTAAATTGCCGTATTGTTGCGGCCCGCTGGTCAGCAGGCCCGGAACCGTCTGGTGCCCCGCCTCCTGATGACACCTTTGCCACTCAAGTAATTACCCCATGACCCGTGCGTCGCTGTTACATATTCTGGACCATGTAAGTCGGATTTCAGAAGCTGAAGTCCGGGAGCTGGAACAGTTGGCGACGACTTTTCCGTATTGCCAGACGGCCCATGTACTGCTGGCCAAGGCGGCTCATGACCGGGGCAGCATGCTGGCCAGCCAGCGCCTGCGCCGGGCGGCCACCTACGCCACCGACCGCCAATTGCTGCGCCAGCTGCTGGAACAGCCCGCTCAGGAGCCTGCTGCGCTCCTGGCAGACGCTGCTGACAGCACCCGGCCAGCCACGTTGCCGGCCGGTACTGCCACTACTTTCCTTCAGACCCTGGGTACTGAAGACGTGCAGGCGTTAGAAGTCAGTGAAGCTGAACCAACCTACCTTTCAGTGCCGGAGGATACAGGTGAGGAGCCTGTGGCCGCAAATACTACTTCCGCTGAGTTAGTACCATCCTCGGCCGAAGAAGAAGGTTCGACTTCTGAAGAATTAGCAGTCAACATTTTGGCTGCTGATAATTTAGAGGATGCTGCTGTAGAAACCCCACTGGCTGCGGAAGCGACGGAGTCAGCAACGGCCACTACAATAGAGGTTACCACGGCCCCAGCAACTGACCCGGTAGTAGCTCCTGCTGCCAGCGCCGAAACAGCAGCACACTCAGAAGCGGGTGTCGAAGTAGCAGATGATGAGCCTGTTGACACGACCGACGATTCCTCCGTTTTCGAGCAGCCTATTTCACTGGACGCAAACCAGCCGGCGCCAGCGGAAGCGGCGGTTGTAGAGCAGCCTGCTCCAGCGCTGCTGCCAGAGACTGATGAGCTTTTACCGGCTGTAGCGCCTCCTATTCGGCCGCCGGTAGAGGCCGGTATTTCCCGCTTTGAGTTTGGGTTGGGCGGGTCCGCTACCCCACCGGTTTCCGCGCTCTACCAGTTGCCTGGCGCCGATGAGGAGGAGGAGGAACCGCTGCCTGTCTCTCGGGAAACAGTGCCGTTGTTCCGCTCTGATGCGGAGCTAGCCTATGCGCTGCTAGGTGGCGGCAGCCGGCTGGGCTATGCGCTACAGATGCAGGATGGCGAACTAACCTCAGCGCTGCCCGCTGACGAGTTTTTTGCACCTGATGCGCTGCTGCATGCGCATGGAGTTGCTCATCGCCCCAAAGCCGAGCCTGGCCCGTCTCCGTTCGACCTGATTAACCGTTTCCTCAAAAATCAGCCGCGCCTGAAGTCGCCGGCCGTGCGGTTGTCGTTAGCCGAAGAGCAGACCGATTTGTCGGTGCGGAGTACCAGCGTAGTGCCGCAGCTCGCCTCCGAAAGCCTGGCCAAGATCATGGTAAAACAGGGCAAAATCGATAAAGCCATTGAAATATATGAACGGCTGATGGTGCGCCAGCCGGAAAAAAGCGCGTACTTTACCGACCAAATTCAACAACTGCAAACTCCGGAGTAGATGTACACTGCGCTTATTATTGTAATTCTTTTCGTGTGTTTCCTGCTTGCCCTGGTGGTGCTGGCCCAGAACCCCAAAGGTGGCGGACTGTCAAGCCAGTTTGGCTCGGGCGGCGCAGCCAACCTGATGGGCGTAAAGCGCACCGGCGACCTGCTCGAAAAACTCACCTGGGGCTTTGCCATTGCCCTGATGGTGCTCACGCTGGGCACGCACGTGCTTACGGGCACAACTGATGCCGGTCCCGGCCGTAGCGTAAACCAGCAAAAAGCTATGGAGACCCGCCTACCAGCCGCACCGGCTCCTACGGCACCTGGCGCAACGGCACCAGCCACGGCTCCCGGTACTGATGCCGCTCCGGCTCAGCAGCCAGCCCAGGCTCCCGCCGAAGCACCTGCACCGGCCAACTAGGCTTTCTGAAAAGCAATGTCTGAACGGCGGCTCCCTGTGTAGGGAGCCGCCGTTTTTCTTTGTAGTAGTCCTGAATGGCCGTTGAGAGGCAGTAAAGTCAAGCCCGCAATAATGCACGTTGCACGCTCTGCTATTCCCTTACCTTCGCCCTGTCGGGGTCCGGCATATCGGGCAGCACTGTCACCTAGTTGTGTCACGTTTGGCAGGCTGGCGTAGCAAGATGGCGGATTTTCGGCCTTTGTGGCGTTCATTCTGTCAGGTTCGGCGGGCTGGCATAAGAAGTGCAGGAGCGCCGACACCATCCCGTTTCAAGTAAACCTTTCAACCAAAACGTACAATATGTCGCTTAGCATCAAACCGCTGGCTGACCGCGTGATTGTCGCGCCGGCCGCTGCCGAGGAAAAAACCAAATCGGGCATCATCATCCCCGACACGGCCAAGGAGAAACCCCAGCGTGGCGAAGTAGTAGCCGTGGGCGAAGGTAAAGTGGCCGACAACGGCACCACCATCAAGCCCCAGGTAAAAGCAGGTGACCAGGTGCTGTACGGCAAATACGCCGGCACCGAAATTACGGTGGATGGCCAGGACTACCTCATTATGAAGGAGTCGGACATCTTCGCCGTACTGTAGGCCTCCCTTTCTCTCTTTCTGAATTCCCCATACCCGAATAACTGATGGCTAAGAACATCCAATTCGATACTGACGGCCGCGACAAGCTGAAACGCGGTGTAGACAAACTGGCTAACGCCGTGAAAGTAACCCTCGGCCCTAAAGGCCGCAACGTGGTTATCGACAAGAAATTTGGCGCGCCGAGCATCACCAAAGACGGTGTGACGGTAGCCAAGGAAATTGAGCTGAGCGACCCGGTGGAAAACATGGGCGCCCAGCTGGTGAAGGAAGTAGCCAGCAAAACCGCTGACCAGGCCGGCGACGGCACCACCACTGCCACCGTACTGGCACAGGCCATCTACGCCGCCGGTTCCAAGAACGTGGCCGCCGGTGCCAACCCCATGGACCTCAAGCGTGGCATCGACAAGGCAGTAATTGCCGTGGTTGCCAACCTGAAGGCGCAGAGCAAGAAGATTGAAAACTCGTCGGAAATTGCCCAGGTAGGCGCTATTTCGGCCAACAACGACATGGAAATCGGCAAAATGATTGCCGACGCCATGGACAAAGTGGGCAAGGAAGGCGTTATCACGGTAGAAGAAGCGCGTGGCACCGAAACCGAAGTGAAAACGGTGGAAGGCATGCAGTTCGACCGCGGCTACCTCTCCCCTTACTTCGTGACCAACCCGGAGAAGATGGAGGCCGAGTTCGACAACCCCTACATCCTCATCTACGACAAGAAGGTGAGCACCATGAAGGAGCTGCTGCCCGTGCTCGAGCAGGTGGTGCAGACCGGCAAGCCGCTGGTTATCATCTCCGAGGACGTAGACGGCGAAGCTCTGGCGACGCTGGTAGTAAACAAGCTGCGCGGCTCGCTGAAAATCGCGGCCGTGAAGGCTCCCGGCTTCGGCGACCGTCGTAAGGCCATGCTGGAAGACATTGCCGTTCTGACGGGCGGTACGGTTATTTCGGAAGAGCGCGGCTACAAGCTCGACAGCGCTACGCTGGAGTACCTCGGCACGGCCGAGAAAGTTATCATTGACAAGGACAACACGACCATCGTCAATGGTAAAGGTGAGAAGGAAACAATCACCGCCCGCATCAACGAAATCAAAGCCCAGATCGTCACCACCACGTCGGACTACGATAAGGAGAAGCTGCAGGAGCGCCTGGCCAAGCTGTCGGGTGGTGTAGCCATCCTCTACATCGGTGCCAGCACTGAGGTGGAGATGAAAGAGAAGAAAGACCGCGTAGACGATGCCCTGCACGCTACCCGCGCCGCCGTTGAGGAAGGTGTGGTACCCGGCGGTGGCGTAGCCCTGGTGCGCGCCCTCGATGCCCTGGAAGCAGTTGATACCCTCAACGGCGACGAGCGCACCGGCGTGAATATCATCCGCACGGCCCTGGAAGCTCCTCTGCGTACCATCGTGCAGAACGCCGGTGGCGAAGGCTCGGTAGTAGTACAGAAGGTGCGCGAAGGCAAAGGCGACTACGGCTACAACGCCCGCGAGGACCGCTACGAAAACCTGATGGCTGCTGGTATCCTCGACCCAACCAAAGTAACGCGCCTGGCGCTGGAGAATGCCGCTTCGATTGCCGGCCTGCTCCTGACCACCGAGTGCGTGATTTCGGACGAGCCCGAGGCTGACAAAGACCACGGCCACGGCGGTGGTGCCCCCGGCATGGGTGGCATGGGTGGCATGATGTAAGCATCAGCCGCTAAACCAAGAAGCCCCGCCGGACCAGTGTCCGGCGGGGCTTTTTCGTGTCCGATGAAAGTGTAAGTTACTTTTTTGCATCCGTTGACTACTGACGAAAAAGAGGATAATTATGCCCCCTATTGTGGCCCACTTTGGCCGTTTCAACTGTTCGTAGTCAGCAGGTAGTAGCGCGAACTTGGTAGTTCGCGTCTCCGCGCCGTCCGGACTATTCCGTTTTACTGGTCCTAGGGCGCGAACTACCAAGTTCACGTTACCATTCATCCGCCGAAATTTCACAAAAAAGCCCTGCCAGAACATTCTGGCAGGACTTTTCAATACTCAGTAAAGCCTTACGCAGCCGTAGCTACGGGCTCATTCATCATGGTGGTGAGCTTGCGGTAGAGGAAGAACAGCACCAGCGAAGCGGCGGCCGACAGCACCACAAAGATCAGGAAGAACTCGTAGAGGCCCGTGATTTCGAAGCCTACAAAGTGCGGAGCGGGCTTGCCGGGCTCCGGATACAGGCCGCTCAGTACGCCCGCAAACTTGTTGCCGGCGGCCGTAGCCAGAAACCAGACGGCCATCAGCAGCGAGGCGAAGCGGGCCGGAGCCAGCTTGTTTACCAGCGCCAAGCCAATCGGCGACAGGCATAGCTCGCCGAAGGTATGCATCAGATACATCGTAATCAGCCAGAACATGCTCACTTTGGTGCTGGCATCCACGCCCTTCACGCCGAAGGCAATGATGAGGTAGCCCACGGCCAGGAACATCAGGCCAATCGACATTTTCAGCGGCGAGGAAGGCTCCAGGCCGCGCTTGCCCAGCACCGTCCAGATAATGGCAAAGATGGGCGCGAAGATGATGATGAACAGCGCGTTGGCCGACTGGAAGTACGACGCCGGCACGCTATAGCTGGCCGTCAGCTGACGGTCCGTCTGCTCGGCGGCGAAAAACGTCAGGGAAGCGCCGGCTTGCTCGAACGCGCCCCAGAAGAAGATAACGAAGAAGCTCAGAATCAGAATCACGTAGATTTTCTCCCGCTCCCGCGACGTCAGCGAAGCATCTGACAGCACGGCCATCGGCATGACCACCATGGCCGAGAACACCAGCGCCCCGATCCAGTCGTAGTTCATAAACCAGGCAATAGCCGCGTACACTACCACAAAAATGCCGATGAGCTTAGGCAACTGGCTGGCGAAGCTGGTAGCCGGCTGCGCAATAGTTTCGGTGCGCACCGGCGAATCGGTGTTGACGGGCACTACGGGCGAGTGCTCCACGGTACGCTCGGGCTTGGCCCCCAGCGCCGCGCCTTCCGGCCCAACCACGTACTTATTCTTGAACAGCTCAAACGTCAGGCTGCCAATCAGCATTCCGATACCGGCCGCCAGAAAGCCCCATTTAAACTCCGAGGGCACGATGTTGCCGCTGGCGTCATACACCTCGCCCAGCGTACCGCACACCAAGGGTGAGAAGAATGCCCCCAGGTTGATGCCCATATAGAATATGGTGTAGGCCGCATCAATCCGGCTGTCGCCTTTGGGGTAGAGCGTACCCACCATCGATGAGATATTCGGTTTGAAGAAGCCGTTGCCGAAGATGAGCATTCCCAGTCCCAGGAAAAACAGCGCCATCTGTGCCGACGACACGGCCGTCTGGCCCGGCGTGTAGAGCGAAGCCGATGCAAACAAGCTAAACTGCCCCAGTGCCATCATCAGGCCCCCGATCAGAATAGAGCGGCGGTTGCCCCAGTACCGGTCGGCCATGTACCCGCCCAGCAGGGGCGTCAGGTAGACGAGGGAAGTGTAGTCGCCGTATATCCGGGAGGTCAAGGCCTTATCGAACAACAGCGCATTCGCCATGTAGAGCGCCAGCAGGGCGCGCATACCGTAGTAGCTGAACCGCTCCCACATCTCGGTGGCAAAGAGCACATAAAGGCCCTTCGGATGGCCGGTGGAAGCGGCCATCGGGGGCTGCTCCCGCGCAGCGGAGGTCGTTTGCATGAAATAGAAATGAAGTGATGGAAAGGAAAAAAGGCCGCCGGCTGCAACCGCACGGAGGTTGGTAAAGCTACAAAAGTTTCCTAACCCCGAAACAGCGCCCTGGATTTGCCGGCTTTGTTGTCCGCCGGCCACCGTCGGGCCAGCGAATTTTCGCAATAATTTTTCCGGCAACGTTGCCGGCCCGGCGTTTTGCCTATTTTTGTCTTACCGTTCCCCCATTTTCCCACCCAACCCAGTTTTCGGCTTCTGTTATGCTAGATTCCGCCGCTACTAATCGCCTGGCTCCGCTGGGCATCACGCAGGCCGCCCAGGTGCACCTGAACCTGACGCCTGAGCAGCTCACGCAGGAAGC
>NZ_JACWZZ010000003.1 GCF_014698995.1 Hymenobacter duratus | reverse complement strand
CCCCACCCCCTGCCCGGCCCGCAACGGCCGCTCCGCCTCCAGACTTCAGGAGAGGGAAGGGCTCCGCATCGAACGGAACGGAGAAGTAGTAACGCGACGCCAAGTGCCAGCCTGTATGGTAGTTGGTGGCAGTGCTAAATGGTAGTAATCATGCTTGAAGGTCGTTTATAACTATTTGTATAACTAGCTATAGCAGATGATTAATGCTTATTAGAGTAAGTAAGTGTAACGAATCTGTGCATTCAACTCAAACTACTTATGTCTATCTTCACCACTTCACTATTTTTTTATGGCTCTGGTATATCCTTGGTTTTTGCTTGGCTTGCTGGGTATCGCTATTCCAGTAGTCATACACCTATTCGAGCTGCGTCGGCCAAAGCGGTTGTTGTTTACTAATGTAGGCTTTATAAAAGAGGTAAGACTTATTACCGCACGTCAGCGTAAGTTAAAGCACCTTTTAATTCTGTTCACGCGCATTTGCTTCGTTGTTTTTCTGACGCTGATGTTTGTGCAGCCCTACATCAAGGCACCAGAGCATACCAGTAGACGACAGATAACCGGGATACTTGTCGACTCATCTCCCAGCATGCAGGCTGGTGTGAATGGAGAGCAGTCGTATTTTGACCAAGCTGTTGCGCAAGCTCGGGAATTGCCTAATGCCTACTCGGCAGCAGCACAGTTTGTGCTGGCGCAGGAAGCAGGAAGCCCTATGAATTCGGCAGTATTTCGGGCGGAGTTGGATAAGTTGCAGGTATCCGGGCAAAGATCTGAAATGGACAATATGGTTCGTCGGCTGGGGACTTCTAATCAAAAGCCAGGAGAAATATTTGTCTTTTCTGATTTTCAGAAAAATGCTTTCTCCACTCAGTCATTAAGGGCAATGGACTCGGCGCAACAAGTATTTCTGGTGCCGGTGGGCGGAAATGCAACGCGCAATGCTTTTGTTGACAGTGTCTGGCTGGATGACGCATTCGTACGTATGAATGCAGATATACTATTACATGTGCGCTTGCGCAACGGTGGTACTGAGGCAATAGAAAATTGCCAAGTAAAATTGTTTGTTGGTCAGCGGCAGGCTGCTACTTTTTCGGTAGATATGCCCGCAAAAATGCCGGTTTCTGTTACTGCCCGTGTCCGGTTGGCTAGCGCAGCGTCTGAGCAATGCCGGGTGGAACTTGAGGACTATCCGGTTTCGTTCGACAACTCATATTATTTTTCGTTGCAGCCTTCGCCAAAGGTTCAGGTGGTTGATATAACCGGGCCGCAGACGCCACCTACGCAGCAACTGTATTCCAATGAGCCTCTTTTCGCCTACAGCTGGGCCACTGCTGGCAGCCTGAATTATCAAGTGGCAGAAGCGGCCAACCTGTTACTGGTGCAGGGGCAAAGCCAGATTACGGCTGGACTTCGGGAGAGTCTGCGGCGGGTAGTACAACGCGGTGGCTCGGTGGCCATCGTGCCTACTGACAATGCGCAGGGACGGGCTTCTTATGATCAGCTTTTCCGGGACTTGGGCATCGGGCCTGTGCAGTGGGAGGATGTAGCAAGCAAGCCTGCACTTCGTTCGGTGGCAGTGCCTGAACGGCGGAACCCATTCTTCAGAGACGTATTTGGTGTGCAGAGCCGACAGCCCGTGATGCCGAAAGCTGCGCCGGTGTTGCGTTGGTCACGTTCGGGTAATGAGATTCTGCGCCTGCAGGATGGAGACGGTTTTCTGGGAGCATTTGCAAGCGGCAAAGGCACTGTTTATCTGTTCTCAACTCCTTTTGATGAAGCGCGTACCGACTTTGCCCAGCATGCTTTATTTGTGCCTGTAATGTATCGGCTGGCTATGCAGAGCTATCAGCGGGAGCAGCAGCCGGCGTACCGGCTTAATCAGGGAACAGTGGTTGTCCCGATTGATGCCGATCCGAGCCAAGGAGAGCAGGTGTTCAAGCTCACAAAAGACAGTCTGACCTTTATTCCGAGCCAGCGGCTGCAGGCTGGCACCTTGCGCTTTGAAGTACCTGCTGCCATGCGTGAGCCAGGCTTCTATACTCTGCTGCGTGGCAACCAGCCGGTGGCTACGCTGGCTTTCAACAATGACAAGAAGGAGTCGGAATTGGCGGCGTATTCGGCTGATGAATTGCGGCAGCTCATTGGTCCCAACCGTAAAAACGTACAGGTGTACGATGCCAGCGCCGGCGAATCGGTAGCGGCGCGCTACAAGGCAGAACGGGTCGGTACGCCGTTGTGGCAGTATTGCCTGTGGGCGGCGCTGGCCTGTTTGCTGGCCGAAGTGCTGTTGCTGCGCTTCATGAACCGCCCCAAAACTGCCGAGCCGGTTGCCATGGCTGCCTAGATTGAGAGCAGGCATCGTATCTTGCCGCTCTCAATTACTTTGCTCTTGGAAACTACTGCTTCGCCCTCCAATCCGGTTTTGCGCACTGCTTTGCTCTGTGGTGTGGTAGCCGGAGCCCTCTGCATCGGATGGGTATTGTTCCTGTACCTAACCGGCAACAACCCATACGGCCCGAAACGGACGCTTTCGGATTTCTTTCCTCCGATTGCCGCTATTGTCAGCCAGATTCTGCTGCGTCGGTATTACACAGATGGACCAGGTCTGGGCAAAGCAGTAGGGGTAGGGCTACTGACCACACTATTGGGCGCACTGTTGGCTGCCACGGGCCTCTACCTGTTTGCCCGCACCGCTGATGCCCGCCTCATCGAGCAGCACTTGGCCGAAGCCCGGCAGTTGCTGGAAAACGCGAAGTCGCTGTATCTGGCGCAGAGCAACGGGCGGCAGCAGTTCGAAGCCACGTTGCGTAATCTGGCGCATACGCCCCAGGCATTTGCACAGGACGAGTTTCTAAAGAAGATGCTTTTGGGTATCTTAATTAGCATTCCGGGTGGGATATTCCTGCGGAAATAGAATATTGCATCCTGCAAATTCTTCCTTCCACTTCCCAACACCTTTCCCATGGAAAACACAACTACCCCCGCTACCGCTACGCCTAGTTCCGTGGCCATCCGCTACGGCCTCATCGTCGGACTGATTTCCACTATTATTTCGTTTGCGCTCAGCATGGCTGAGCTGGATCAGACTCCGGCTAAGTGGCTTACAACAATTGTGCTGCTGGTGGGTATCTGGATGGCGCACACCAACTTCAAACAGCAGAACTCCGGCTTCATGACCTATGGCCAGGGAATTACCATCGGAACATTGCTGTCCTTGGTCGTGGCGATTATAAGCCTGATCTATACGTATGTGTACGTCAACTTTCTGGATACCAATTTTGCTGCGCGCATCCTCGACAAAACCCGCGCGGACATGGAAGCGCGTGGCAATATGTCGGATGCTCAGATAGAGCAGGCCATGAGTTGGACCGCTAAGTTCGTTGATGGCCCCCTGATGTTGGCTTTCGTAGTCATTTTCGTGGTACTCACGGGCTTTCTGGCTTCGTTGCTGATTTCGGCCATCACTAAAAATCCCCGCCCCGAGTTTGAGTAAGCGTCCTTCTTTTCCGGTTGAGCTGTCCATTGTTATTCCGTTGCTCAACGAAGCCGAGTCGCTGCCGGAGCTGACGCGCTGGATACACCGCGTGCTGGCCCAGCACGGGCTGACCTACGAGGTGATTCTGGTGGACGACGGCTCGACCGATACTTCCTGGGAGGTGATTGAGGAGCTGGCCGAAACCGACACGCACCTGCGTGGTATCCGCTTCAACCGCAACTACGGTAAGTCGGCAGCCCTGAACGTGGGTTTCAAGGAAACGACCGGCCGCGTGGTGTGCACCATGGACGCCGACCTGCAGGACTCGCCGGAGGAGCTGCCCGAACTGTACCGCATGATTACGGAGCAGGGCTACGACCTGGTGAGCGGCTGGAAAAAGAAACGCTTCGACCCGCTGTCGAAAACCATTCCGACCAAGCTGTTCAACGGCGCGACGCGCTGGCTATCGGGCATTCAGCTGCACGATTTCAACTGCGGCCTGAAAGCCTACGACCACCGCGTGGTGCGCAGCATTGAGGTGTACGGTGAAATGCACCGCTACATTCCGGTTATTGCCAAATGGGCCGGCTTCCGCAAAATCGGGGAGAAAGTGGTGCAGCACCAGGAGCGCAAGTACGGCACCACCAAGTTTGGGCTGGAGCGGTTCGTGTACGGCTTCCTCGACTTGATGAGCATCACGTTTGTGAGCCGGTTCCGGCGGCGGCCGATGCACTTCTTCGGTACAATGGGCACGGTTTCCTTCCTGATTGGCCTGCTGATTACGCTGTGGCTGGTAGGCGAGAAAGTGTGGTACTCCTGGATGCTCAACCTGGCCACCCGCAACGTGACGGACCAGCCTTTGTTCTTCCTGGCTCTCACGGCCATTATGATCGGGGCCATGCTGTTCCTGACGGGTTTTCTGGCCGAACTCATTCAGCTGAACGGCGCCAACCGCAACGACTATCTGGTGCGGGACAAGGTGAATCTGAATTAGGCAGCGTGCCTACAGTCCGTCATGCTTCATCTGGCGTCATGCTTCTGCATGCGGACGCCAGATGAAGCATGACGCTCTTCTTTTGTAAGTTTCCATTCTATGAAAGTCGTCATCATCGGGCCGGCGTATCCGTTGCGGGGCGGACTGGCCACCTACAACGAACGGCTGGCGCGGGCCTTCCGCGAAACCGGCGATGAGGTACGGCTGGTGACGTTTTCGCTGCAATACCCCGATTTCCTGTTTCCGGGCCAAACGCAGTTCAGCACCGAGCCCGGTCCCGCCGACCTCGACATCGAAGTCAGCATCAACTCCGTGAATCCCTGGACGTGGTGGCGCGTGGGCAATAAGCTGCGCCGCGAGAAGCCGGATCTGGTGATTTTTCGGTTCTGGCTGCCGTTTATGGGGCCTGCGCTGGGTACTATTGCGCGGGCCATTCGCGGCAACCGCCATACCCGCATCGTGGCCATCACCGACAACGTAATTCCGCACGAGAAGCGGCCCGGCGACCGGCCCCTCACGCGGTATTTCCTCTCGGCCTGCCACGGTTTCGTGACTATGAGCCGGTCGGTGCTGGCCGACTTGCGCCGCCTGCACTTCAACCAGCCTGCCTTGTACCGGCCTCACCCGCTCTACGACAATTTCGGCCCGCTCAAGCCCAAGCCGGAGGCACGGCAGGCGCTGGGCCTCGATCCGGCTTATGGCTACCTGCTGTTCTTTGGCTTCATCCGGGCCTACAAAGGACTGGATATTTTGCTGGAGGCCTTTGCGGATGCGCGGCTGGCGGCGCTGCCCGTGAAGCTCATTGTGGCCGGTGAGTATTACGAGGATGCCGCGCCCTACGAAGCGCTTATCCAGCAGCACAAGCTGGAAAGCCGCCTGATTCGCGCCACCGATTTCATCCCGAATGAGCGGGTGGTGGACTACTTCTGCACTGCCGATATGGTAGTGCAGCCCTACAAAAATGCCACCCAGAGCGGCGTGTCGCAGATTGCGTACCACTTTGAGCGACCCATGCTGGTGACGGACGTGGGCGGCCTGGCCGAATTGATACCGGACGGCGAAGTAGGCTACGTGGTGCCGCCTCAACCCAAAGCCATTGCCGATGCGCTGGTTGATTTCTACGAGCACCAGCGCGAAGCTGAGTTTACGGCCGGCGTGTGGGCCCGTAAAAAGGAGTTTTCGTGGAGCGAAATGGTGAAGGCCCTGAAGGAAGTAGGAGCGGTATAGAAGCCAAGCTGCCGCGCAGGACTGAGCTATTTCCGTAGAGTGTACCCGCAAAAAAAACTTTCTGCTATGCCCGCTTCACCTCATGCTTCTTTCGCAGACTTCTTGGCAATGGTACCAGCTGACCGCCACGCTACCGTGGAAACCATCTGGAATGCGGTGCGCAAGGCTATGCCTGCCGGCTACACTGAACTGATAGAGACCAGGATGCTGCAGTTTGTAGCGGGCAAGGAAATGGCCGTTGCGCTGGCCAGTAAGAAAAACTATCTGAGTCTGTATCTGCAGACTCTTTACTACTTTCCCGAACTGGGCGCCACGCTGAAAACGGTTGCTCCCAAGCTCAAAATTGGTAAGAGTTGTATCAATTTCAATCACGCTGAGGAGCTTCCGCTGTCGGCATTACAGGAACTGCTGCAGCGTGTGCCCGCCGACGAATTTCAGGCGCGGGTAGAAGCAGTGCGGCGAAACCCGGCTGCTGCCCATCAGTAGCCCAGGCTAGTGTGAGCTATACCGGCACGCTGTTCCGTACGGCCTCAAATACCTTTTCTGCGGGCAAGTCTTCCATGCAGCTGATGCCGAGCTGACAGCTGCCGCGGTAGAAACACACGCACTGCTTGTCGGGGCCTACGAGTTGACCGCGGCCGTAAAGGTCGAATTCGTAGGGGTTGAAGATGTTGTTCATCAGGATGGTAGGCTTGCGGAGTGCGATGCTGATGTGCATGGCCATGGTCACCTGTGTCACAATGCCGTCCATCTGGTGCATCAGGTTGATGAACTGCTGCAGCGGAAACGTACCCAAGTAAGCGGCACCGGTAGCTTCCTGCAGCACCCGGTTACGGGCGTGTTCCGCTTCGCCGCCGAGCAATACGGGCGTGTAGCCGGCGGCCTGCAGCTGCGTAATTAGTGCAATCCACTTCTCATCCGACCACAGGCGCGTCGTCCACCGGTCGCCACAGCCGGTGTTGAGGCCGATGCGCGGGCGGCTTGGCGGCAGGGCGCTCCAATCATAGCCCTTGTCTTCGTGCGTGTCGAAAACGTATTCTTCGCCCCGAAAATCGAAGCCGCACAGCTCGAATATTTCCTGCACGTAGGGTTTCTGGTTCTGCAGGCTGAGCTGGTCGAAGACGCCGGTCAGGAACTTGTGGTGGGCCTGCTCGTTCTGGGGCCAGGCCACGCCGTCATATTCGCGCAGCGTGTAGCCGAATTTGGCCGCGGCCTCTACTTTGAGCAGCAGCGTGCAGGCCTCTTTCTCCTTATCGAGGTTGATAGCAATATCAAAGCGCCGGGCCATAAGCTGCAGGGCGCTGGCAAAATCGAACTTCAGAATTTCCTCTACCTCGCCTTGTGGCAGGATAGCGGGTGTGAGCGTCAGCCAAGTGATATAGCAGCTCGGATATTCCTGGCGCAGCCGCCGCAGCAGGGGCGTAGTCCGAATGACGTCGCCGATGGCGCCCAGCTTGATAAGGAGGATGCGCTTCTGCACCGGCGCGTACACCGGACAGTCGGAGCAAACGTAGCCGTGTTCTTTGTTGGGGCGGCAGGGCAGGTCGCCGCGGAAATAGCGGCAGTCGGAGTGAACAGTGACGCCGGAAAGGTCGGACATAAAGGACGCGGTTAGGAACCGCGAAGATAAACAGCCTGTCCGATGTTGGATACCGCCGCTAGCGAGGAAGTAGCTGCGGAATGCGGGCCGGTTCTGGGCGGCTAAGGGCTGATACGCTCCCCGGCGTGTTAGTTGGCCGATCCGAAGCCCAAGTAGGTAAATCGGTAAACTGGGGAGTAGCCGGCAGGAGCTTATCGAGAGGTACAGCTGCCCGAGGCGGTGGCACAGGGCTATCTGAAGTGAATGTATCGGAATAAAACATGCAAATCGGTGTTAGGACGGAGCAGTATCAATACCAAATCTCCCCTTATTCATGGCTCCGGGCAATACCTAATTTTCGGTATTTTTTTGAGAATAATCTGGTGCTAAAATTAGCTAGCTGTAGGAGCATTCAGCATGGGATAAAGGCGTATTAGTGTTTTTACAGCGTACTATAAAACAAGAAAGCTCCAATCTGCCTACAGGCAAACTAGAGCTTCCCCTAAAGGTAAAATCACTTATCTACATCCCTACATAGCTTTGCGGCGAGATGCTGCGCAATTCGGCCTTCACTCTCTCTGTTACCTCTAAGTCGTCTACGAATGCAGCAATGGTTGCAGCCGAAATGGCTTCGCCGGTGCGGGTAAGGGCTTTGAGTGCGTTGTAGGGGTCGGGGTAATTTTCGCGGCGCAGCACCGTCTGGATGGCCTCGGCTACTACAGCCCAGTTAGCTTCCAAGTCGCGGTGTAAGGCGGCTTCATCGAGGGCCAGCTTGTCGAGGCCGCGCTGCAGCGCTGTGAGGGCAATGAGCGTGTGGCCCAGCGGCACACCGAGGTTGCGCAGCACCGTGGAATCGGTCAGGTCGCGCTGCAGGCGGCTGATAGGCAGCTTGGCCGACAGATGTTCCAACACGGCGTTAGCCAGGCCCAGGTTGCCCTCGGCGTTTTCGAAATCAATAGGATTCACCTTGTGCGGCATTGCCGACGAACCTACTTCCCCAGCCTTGATGGTTTGGCGGAAATAGCCCATCGAAATGTATTGCCATACGTCGCGGGCTAAGTCGATGAGGATGGTGTTGAGCCGCTTCAGCCCGTCGCAGAGCGCGGCCAGGTGGTCGTAGTGCTCAATCTGGGTGGTGGGGTAGGAACGGTGTAAACCCAGCCGGTTGTTCACGAACACATCTGCGAACTGGTGCCAGTCTACCTGCGGATAGGCCACATGGTGGGCGTTGAAGTTGCCAGTGGCGCCGCCAAACTTCGCCCCGAACGGAACCTGCCCCAGCAGTGATACCTGCGCATCAAGCCGGGCCACAAACACCTGCACTTCCTTGCCCAGGCGCGTAGGCGAAGCGGGCTGGCCGTGGGTGCGGGCCAGCATCGGCACGGTGGCCCACTGTCCGGCGCGCTCGGCTAGGCTGTTGCGGACCTGCGCGTAAGCGGGCAGCAGCGTGTTGATGAGAGCATGCTGCAGGCTCAGCGGAATGGCGGTGTTGTTGATGTCCTGGGAAGTGAGGCCGAAGTGAATAAACTCCAGGTACTGGTCCAGACCCAAGGCTGCGAACTGGTCGCGCAGGAAATACTCCACGGCCTTCACGTCGTGGTTGGTTACTTTTTCGTGGGCCTTCACTGCCTCAGCATCGGCCGTTGAGAAGTTCTTGTAGATGGCACGCAGCTGCTCATACACAGCAGTATCTACCATTTGCAGCTGAGGCAGCGGCAACTCGCAGAGGGCAATGAAATATTCCACCTCCACCAGCACCCGGTACCGGATGAGGGCCAACTCTGAGAAATAGAGCGCCAACGGGGCCGTAGCGCGGCGGTAGCGGCCATCAAGCGGCGAAACGGCAGTGAGTGGAGTGAGGGCAGCGTAGTCGGCAGCAGCGTTCATGCGTAGAAGGGGTTGGCCAGGATAGGCCAAAGGTAGCGAAGGCGCTGTGCGCCGGAAACCGACGAGGGCCTTTTTCGTTACCTTTGTACTCCCAGCGACGGCGGGTTTGGCACGAATCTGGCCCGGCCCGGCCGCGACTTCCTTCTCTCTCCGAACTGTTCGCGTGACTCCAGCAACGAAGAAAAAAATAGCTATTGGCGCAGGTATCCTGGTGGCTCTGCTGGCCATAGGCCTCGGCGTGTTTCTGGCCAAGCGCCAGGAATTGCTTGATTATGCGCTGCAGCAAGTGAAAGTCAAGGCCGAGCGCAAGTACCCGGTGACCCTGGCCCTGGGGCCCGCCCGCTTCACCGATCTGAACACCGTGCAGGTGGCCGGCATGAGCCTTGTACCCAAAGGCGACCCCACCGATACGCTGATGCGGGCCCGCCTGATGACGGTTTCGCTAAGCGTCAAATCGTTGTTTGCCGGGCGGCCGGTGTTCAGCAACCTCGAAATCAGCGACGCCCGTTTTACGGCCCGCAAAACCGCAGCCGGCACCGACAACTACTCATTTCTCTATAAGAAAAAGGGAACTCAGCCCGCCGTTCCGCGCGACACCACCAAAGGCACCAACTATGGGCTGCTGGCGAACCAGCTCCTGGAAGCCAGCTTTGATAATGTGCCCGGCGAGGCTGATTTTCAGAATTTTCTCGTGACCTACGACAGCCCGCGTCACCGGGCTCGTATCGTAATGCCCCGCCTTTCTATTGAGGACGGGGATATTCAGGGGCAGCTGACGGCGGTGATTGACTCGGTGGAAAACCGGGTGGGCGTGCAGGGCCACATCGAGCCCGGCGACTATGCGCTGAACGCTGAAGTATTCGGGCTGGACCGCCGCCCCGTGACGCTGCCTTACGTGCAGCGCCGCTACGGGGCCCGCGTACAGTTCGATACGCTGCGCTTCAGCATCTCCGATAAGGATCTGGATGATGATGAACTGACGGTGCGTGGTACTGCTTCGGCGGCCAACTTCATTGTAAATCATCCTAAGCTCTCCGACCGGGACGTGCGCTTCCCGCGCGGCGGCATCGACTTTGCGGCCCGGCTGGGGCAGGCCTTTGCGGCCCTGGAAAAAGGTACCAAAGTCACGCTTAACCGCATGGAATTTTACCCGGTGATGAGCGTGCGCAAGCTGCCGCTCAACCAGCGGGTGGTGGGCCGCCGGATCAATGGTGTGCGCAACCGCCGCGAAATGCTGGCCGGCCTGCAGGTGAAAGCGGATATCGAGTCGGCGGAAACGCCGGCTAACACGTTCTTTGCGGCCCTGCCCGAGGGCATGTTCAACACACTGGAAGGCATGCAGGGCAGCGGCACGCTCACCTACCGCATGCACCTCGACCTGGATATGAATAAGGTCGATAGTCTGGAGTTCAGCTCAGGGCTGACACCCAAGAACTTCCGCATCACGCGCATGGGGGCCGAGGACCTCAACAAGCTCAACCAGGAGTTCATCTATACCGCCTACAACGACAAAGGCGACTCCATCAAGGCCTTCGCCGTAGGCCCATCCAACCCGAAGTTTGTGGCCTATGATGATGTGGCCAACTACCTGAAAGCCGCCATCATGACGGCCGAAGACCCTCGCTTCCTGACGCATAAAGGCTTCATGGAAAAGGCTTTCGTGAAGTCGGCCATTCAGAATATCAAGGAGAAGCGCTTCGCCCGCGGCGGTAGCACTATCTCTATGCAGCTGGTGAAAAACGTGTTCCTGACGCGGCAGAAAACCGTGACGCGCAAGATTGAGGAGGCTCTTATCGTGTGGCTCCTGGAAAACACCAGGCTGGTCTCGAAGGAGCGCATGTTTGAGGTGTACCTGAACATCATTGAGTGGGGCCCGAAAATATACGGCGCGACAGAAGCGGCCCAGTTTTATTTCGATAAGCAGCCGGCCAATCTCAACCTCTCCGAGAGTTTGTACATGGCCAGCATCATTCCGCGGCCTAAATATTACCAGAACTCCTTCAACCAGTACGGCGAAATGCGCAGTTCTTCGCGCTACTTCCACCGGCTCATTGCAGACCTGATGCTGCGCAAAGGCCTCATTTCGGAAGACGCCCGCAATTCCTTGAGCTACAGCCTGAGCTTCCCTGGCCGCGCCCACAGTTCCATTTTCCGGGCCGTGCGCGACACCGTACGGGCCTTCCAGCCGGCCGACTCCACCCAGTTTGAGCCGCTGAACCTGATTGACTTGCTGGGCGGCATGCCCGATGAGGGGGTAAATGCCACTGCACCCGCGCCACCCGGCGGCAATCCGAATCCGGCTCCCAAGCCGTAGTACACCCTAACAAGAAGCCCGGCTGCCATAACGCAGCCGGGCTTCTTGTTGAATGGACGAAAGCTGCTTTTATGGCTGCACGGGTTCTTCCTCTTTCTTCGGCCACACCAAGGATGCTACCACCGAAAGGAGCAGAATACCGCCCACGATACCGAGCGAAAGTCCCATGGAAAGGTGAAACAGCTCGGAAAACAGCAGCTTAGTCCCGATAAAGATCAGAATGAGGGAGAGGCCGTAGTGCAGGTAATGGAACAGCCGCATCAGGCCTTCCAGCGCAAAATACAGCGCCCGTAGGCCCAGCAGTGCAAACACATTGCTGGTGTACACAATAAACGTGTCGCGCGAGACGGCCAGGATAGCTGGAATGGAATCGGCAGCAAATACTACATCCGTGGTTTCTACCATCACCAGCACTACCAGCAACGGCGTAGCGAACAGCATCCCGTTCTGGCGCACAAAGAACTTGCCGCCGTGCAACTGATTAGTGATGGGCAGGTGGCGGCTCAGAAACTTTACTACCGGGTTGGAATCCGGGTCAATTTCGGGCTGGCCGGCGCTGGTGGCCATCTTGATGCCGGTATACACCAGAAAGGCGCCCAGCACATACAGCAGGAAATGAAATTTGGCCAGCAGCGCCGCACCCGCCAGAATGAAGCCCGCCCGCAACACCAACGCGCCGATAATGCCCCAGAACAGGATTTTGTGCTGATACTGAGGCGGGACCTTGAAGTAGGTGAAGATCAGCAGGAAAACAAACAGATTGTCGACGCTCAACGACTTCTCGATGAGGTAGCCAGTCAGAAATTCCATGCCCGCCTGCCGTCCCATCCAGTGGTAGACGAGGTAGTTAAACGACAGCGAGAGAACAATCCAGAAAGCACTCCAACTCAACGCCTCGCGCATTTTTACCACATGCGCCTTGCGGTTGAACACCAGTAGGTCGAGCAGGAGCATGGCCAGCACGAAGGCATTGAATCCAACCCAGAAAAGGGGAGTTATTTCCATGAGCAGAGACAGGATGAACCCAAAGCACCAGACGCAGCGCTACTGGCTGCCGCTACGCTTACCGGGTTTCGGGGGCCGGGGTTGCAGAAACTACCGGGGCCGGGCTGCTGGGGGCTACCTGCTCGAAGCGGCGGAACCAGCTACTCACCTTCATCTTGATGACCCCCAGGAAAGCTTCCTGCACAATGCCTTTGCTCATTTTGGACGAGCCTCGCGTACGATCGGTGAAAATAATGGGCACCTCCTGGATGCGGAAGCCATATTTGTAGGCCAGCCATTTCATCTCAATCTGGAACGCGTAGCCCACAAACCGAATCCGGTCGAGGGGAATAGTGCGTAGTACGCGGGCCGTATAGCACTTGAACCCCGCCGTGGAATCCATGATGGGCATACCCGTAATAAAGCGTACGTAAGCAGAGGCAAAATATGACATCAGCACCCGGTCCATGGGCCAGTTGACCACATTTACGCCCTGGATGTAGCGCGAGCCGATAGCTAAATCGTAGCCTTGGTGGGCGCAGGCATTGTAGAGCTTTACCAGGTCGTCGGGGTTGTGTGAGAAGTCGGCATCCATCTCAAAAACATACTGATACCCCCGCTGCAGCGCCCACCGGAACCCGTGGATATAGGCCGTGCCCAAGCCCAGCTTGCCTTCTCGCTCTTCCAGAAACAGGCGTCCCGGAAACTCGGCCATCAGGCTTCGCACAATAGCGGCCGTACCGTCCGGCGAGCCGTCATCAATGATGAGCACGTCGAATTCCTTAGGCAACGAGAATACCTTGCGGATGATGAGTTCCGCATTTTCACGCTCATTGTAGGTCGGTATCAGGACGAGCCCGTCATTCATTGGTCAAAGATAGAAGTTAGGCAGAGAGTGGGGAAGTGGAAGCGGGAATTTGTGAAACACACAACCCGCCGGTTTGATAGATGGCTTCGTTTTTATTGTTGTCTGCCCTGCTTACTGCTGCATGAGTTTGCTGGCCACCAGCAATGCCTGCCGGATACAATCTGGTACGCCCACGCCTCCCCGCCAGTTGGCCACACTCCAGATATTGTGGGCCTGTAGCGCATCAGCCGCGGCATGAGCCGGCCCGATGTGCTGGTCGAACTGAGGAATGGCCCGCTCCCAATAGTACCGAAATTGCCACACAGGTTGCGCGCCTTCCCGGATGCCGTACAGGCGGCTCAACTCCTCATGCACTGCTGCTTTCTGGGCGGCTTCCGGCTGGCGGGCGTGGCGTTCATATTGCGCACCACCTACAAACGTGGTGAACAGCACCTGTCCGGCGGGCGCCCGCCCAGGAAAAATGGAGCTGGTCCAGATGCTGCCAGCAGCGTAGGGTTGCTCCACTTTGGGGTTTAGTGCTCCAAAGCCATTGAGCGGGTGGCTTACATCGGCGCGCTGGTAGGCAGTATAGACAGCTGCCATAGGCGGATACTGGACATCGTCCAGCGCCGCCGCCGCTTCCGCAAACAACGGCCGCAGCAACGGTGCTACTGCATACGTAGGCAGCGCCAGCACTACCGCATCATAGACGGTGTCGGTATGAGGTGATGCCGTAGCAGTTTTTAGCTGATAAAGGCCCTCAGGAGTGCGCAGCAGGGCCCGTACGGGCTGCCCGATGTGGCGGTTCGTGAGGCGGGCAGCCAGCGTATCGGTCAGGGTCTGGATGCCGTGGCGCAGCGTGATGATGCGCCGCCGCCCAGCTCCGCCGCCCGATTTGGCCAGTCCGCGCAGCACTGAGCCGTACTGCTGCTCCAGCGCTGCTACCTTGCTGAACGTCTTATGTACGAGCAGTTGCTCTGGGTCGCCGGCATAAATGCCTGAAATGAACGGATTAACAGCATAGTCCACAATTTCAGAGCTGAACCGCCGCCGAAAAAAAGCCGCTACTGTTTCCTGCGGATCGACTGGCGCAGCGGGGCGCAGAAGCTCCCGGAGAATGTTGAGCTTGCCTTTGAGGCTGAAGAACCCGTTGGTGAGCAGACTGGGCGGGGAGCCGGGCAGCTCCTGGTAGCGGCCATCGCGCAATACGTATCGGTGCTTGCTCACAGCGGCCGCATCTTCTATTTCATTGGTCAGGTCCAGTTCTGTCAGCAGGGCGAGGAGTTCGTCGCTTAGCTGCAGCGAATTGGGGCCGGTTTCGAGAAGATAGCCGGCCGGGTGCTGCACGGAGCGCAGGCAGCCGCCTGGTGTAGCTTCAGCCTCAAACAGGTCGTAGGCCACACCGGCCTTCTGCAGCTGCCAGGCCAACGTCAGGCCCGAAATACCGCCGCCAAGGATAGCTACAGTCATAGGATAGTGGTAGGGGAGAAAGAAACTACAGGGGAACCAGCAAGCAGCAAAGGTAAGACGGCTACGCCCTGGGCGGGGTGCTGCCTTCCATTACTTTTACCTTTGTTGCTTGCTATCTACTCACTCAACCAACCGCCATGAAAAATAAAGCCGTGTTCCTCGACCGGGACGGTGTACTCAACAATGAAATCGGGGACTATGTGTGGGAACCCGAAAAGCTTGTGGTTTCGGATGGCGTACCGGAGAGTCTGGTGCGGCTTAAGCAGGCCGGCTACTACCTCATTGTCGTCACGAACCAGGCCGGTATTGCTAAAAAACTCTATACGGCCACCGATGTAAAAGCCTGCCACGACAAACTGCAACAAACCTGCAACGGCCTCATTGATGCCTTCTATTATGCTCCCGGCCACCCCAGCGTGTCGGAGTCGTTGTCGCGTAAGCCCGATTCGCTGATGCTGGAAAAAGCCATAGCGCGCTTTCACCTAGACCCGGCGCAGTGCTGGATGGTGGGCGACCGGCTGCGCGATATGCAAGCCGGTGCCAAAGCCGGTGTGCAAGGAATACTGGTAGGAGAGGACGAAGGCTACGGCTACCAGCCGCATGTGGCCCATCTGACGGCAGCCACAGAACTTATTCTGGCCAGCCAGCCTGTTAGCTATTGAATACCAGCAAACAGCCCTGCCGGTTCCTAACAGAGAACCGGCAGGGCTGGTAAGTAGAGGCACGTATTCTGCTGCCGAGTCACACGCTCAGCAGCAGTGGTAGCCAACTGGTGCCGCTACCTGAGTAGCAGGTTTCAGGCTGCTGTAAGCCGGGCATTTTCTGAAACCAAGCAAAGCAGTGTTCTAGTCGTCTTCAAATGCTAATACTACGAAGATGATGCTGTGGCAAGAATCTAATCATAAGGGCCTTTAACTTCATAGCGGAATCATCTGCTGTAAAATTATACAGATGGTAAGTTTGGTCCGGAAGTAGCCTGAAAACCAAAAAGCCAGCCGTTGCACAAGGCAACGGCTGGCTTTTTGTCAGGAATATGACGGCGTACGAAACGGCGCTTTACTGACGCGCAGTTTCTGGCGTAGCCGAAGAAGCCATAATAGGCGACGAAACACGGTTAGCAGCTTTGGTGCTGGTATAAGCCGGGCACTTCTGCTTGTTGCATGCGCTCAGACCCAGAACGGCCACAGAGGCCAGCAGGAGTAGCTTTTTCATTATGAAAAGTGAAACAGGTTAAGAAAGAGGAGCTAAAGCTCAAAAATACAATTTCCGGGCGGCCCGTCCAACCACGCCGCCCGGAAATATGCAGAATCTATTCCTGGTAGCCTAGAATGCGCATCATCGACTCGCCGGTTTGCTTTTCAGCAAACACATAGTCGGTGAGCGTGCCATCTTCGGCGCGGTCGAGAATAACGTGCTTAGGCGCCGGTATCAGGCAATGCTTGATACCGCCGTAGCCCGAAAGACTTTCCTGGTACGCGCCGGTATGGAAGAAGCCCACATACAGCGGCTCGGTGTCTTTGGCGGGCTTGCGCTCTGGCAGAAACACCTGGTAAATATGCTTTTCGGCGTTGTAGTAATCCTGCGAGTCGCAGGTGAGGCCGCCGAGCTGAATCTTCTTGTATTGCTTGTTCCAGCCGTTGAGTGCCAGCATGATAAAGCGCTGGTTCAGGGCCCAGGTATCGGGCAGGTTCGTGATGAACGAGCCGTCAATCATGTACCACAGCTCCTTGTCGTTCTGCAGCTTCTCGTCCAGAATGCTGTAAATCGTAGCGCCCGACTCGCCCACCGTGAAAATACCGAACTCAGTGAAAATGTCCGGCTCCGGCACGCCTTCCTCAGCACAGATGCGCTGGATGGTGCGCAGCACTTCCTCAATCATGTACGGGTAGTCGTACTCCTTCTGAATGCTGGTCTGAATAGGCAGGCCACCCCCGATGTCAATGGTGGTGAGGGTAGGACACACTTTGCGCAGCTCGCAGTATTTGTGCACGAAGCGGCTCAATTCCGACCAGTAATAGGACGTGTCTTTGATACCCGTGTTAATGAAATAGTGCAGCATCGTCAACTCGAAGCGCGGATCATTCTGGATGCGCTCCTGATAGAGCGGAATGGCGTCGGCATAGCGGATGCCCAGGCGCGAAGTGTAGAACTGGAAGCGCGGCTCCTCGTCGGAAGCCAAGCGCATGCCCACGTTGCACTTTTCGCGCACGTTGTCGTGGTAGTAGTCTACCTCATTCGGCGAGTCCAGAATAGGCATGCAGTTCACAAAGCCTTCGTTGATGAGGCTGGTGATTTCGCGCTTATACTCTTCGGTTTTGAAGCCGTTGCAGATGATGTACGTGTCTTTGGCCACCTTGCCTTTGGCATGCATGGCCCGAATGATGCTAGTATCAAACCACGACGACGTTTCGATGTGCACGCCGTTCTTCAGCGCTTCTTCCACCACAAAGCTGAAGTGCGAAGCCTTGGTGCAGTATGCATAGGAATATTTGCCCTGATACCCGATTTTGTCGATGCCGGTCTGGAACCATTGCTTAGCCCGCTGGATCTGGGAGCTGATTTTGGGCAGATAGGTGAGGCGCAGCGGCGTGCCATGCTTCTTGACCAGCGCCATCAGGTCGATGTCGTGGAAACGCAACTCGTGTTGCTCCACCTGGAACTCATCGGTAGGGAAATCGAACGTCTGGGAAATCAGGTCGTGGTAGGTATCCATTGACGGGAAGGTGTGGGGAGATGAGTTAAAAGACCTGTCATCCGGAGTGTGCGAAGGACCTTATCACGCGTGAACAAGTCGTTGTTCTGTCGTGATAAGGTCCTTCGCACACTCCGGATGACAGGATATTTTCAACTGGTTGAGCTTTTGCCGAACTTAGTGCCCGCAAAGATACCCCCTCGCGGGGGTTTTGGTTGTGCTTTGTTCGTTGGTTGCGCCGGAGGGTCCGCGCGCGTCAAGCCTGAGAGGAATTCCCACCCGCTCAATCGGCAAGCATCAGAACCACTCTAACCCTTTTCCTGCCAATGTAATATGCGACGCATTAAGCTTCTGGAAGTCCGCTCCGAGCTCGGAGCCGGGACCCGTGGTGCCAGTATGGGCGTAGATGCCCTGAAAGTGGCCTGCCTCAACAAAGGGTCCGACTACTTCCGTCGGTTCAACTCGGTGAACGTGCCGGATCTGAACCACGTGCTCTTCGAAAAAAATCATTTTCCGAAGGCCAAGCACATCGATTCTATTTATACGGTGCAGAAAGGCATTGCCAGCACCGTAGAGCAGACGCTCCGTTTCGGCGAGTTTCCGCTGGTGCTGGCCGGCGACCATAGCAACGCCTCTGCCACCATTGCAGGTATTAAGGCGGCCTATCCGCACAAGACGCTGGGCGTGGTGTGGGTAGATGCGCACGCCGACATCCACTCGCCCTATACTACGCCTTCCGGCAATATGCACGGCATGCCGCTGGCCATCAGCCTCGGCGATGACAACCGCGAGTGCCAGCGCAACCAGCCTGAGCCGGAAACCGAGTTTTTCTGGCAAAAGCTGAAGAACCTGGGCGAGCCGGGCCCGAAAATCGCGCCCGAGCACCTCATTTATGTGGTAGTGCGCGACACGGAGGCCGAAGAAGACGCCATAATCGAGCGGCTAGGCATCAAAAACTACAAGCTCGACGAGGTGAAGGCCAAAGGCACCCGCCAGGTAGCCCGCGAGATTTATGAGCGGTTGCGCTTCTGCGACATGGTCTACATCAGCTTTGATGTGGACTCGCTGGACTCGCGCTTTTCTAAAGGCACCGGCACCCCTGTAGAGGCCGGCCTGAATGTGGAAGAAGCCATCAGCCTATGCCGCGCCCTGCTTGATAATGACCGGGTAGTGTGCTTCGAGATGGTGGAAATCAACCCCACACTCGACAACATGAACACCATGGCTACCAATGCCTTCGACATTCTGGAAGCCGCTACTGATGCCATCCAGAACCGGCTGCGCATGGAGGAAGTAGTGAGCCGCTAAACAGCCTAAACGAAATAGCTAGGCCTTGCTGTATTGCCACTTGCAGAATAGTAAAAACCGGATACATTCGTAGCTACCTGTTGCGTGTGTATCCGTTTGCTGCTCTGTCATGAAAATCCGTCTGCTTTCTGCCTTCTGTGTACCTGTGCTGCTAGCAGCCTGCACTGCTAGTCCTTCCGCTACCAGCAGCGCTGGAGCTTCTGCGGCAGAGGCTTCGCAGCCAATGACTGTGCCACGGGATACCGTAACAGGGACGCTGGCCTATCGGGAGCGGATGGCCTTGCCCGCGGCGGCTGTGGTGCAACTGCAGCTGCAGGATGTGTCGAGGCAGGACGTAGCGGCTACCATTATTGATTCGGTGACCATTCGGCCCAATGGGCAGCAGGTTCCGCTCTCATTTGCGCTTACCTACAATCCTGCCCGCATTCAGGAAAGCAACACGTACGCTGTGCAGGCCCGCATTCTGCTGAACGGCCAGCTGTTGTTTATGAATGACGTGTCGTACCCTGTCATCACGCGTGGCAACCCCCGGCAGGTGCAGATGCTGCTGCGCCGAGCAGGAAAATGAAGTGGGGTGCGGGGCTTCCGGTCGGGCTTTCTACCTTTGTGGCCGCAGCAGCCCGGCGTGGCAGCGGCGCTAAGTGCTTATGAACCCGGTTTTTTGGCAGCTTTTCTTGCGACGAATGTAGCGTAGGCTTCGGCCAGGCGCTGGTGGGCCGGTATGCTTCCTTGGGAGGCCCGTTGCCACCATCCGCCGGCCAGATGCTTACGCCCTCCCGCTGATTCTGCCCTAAACCGACCTATTCCCGAAGCCTGTATCCGGCTTCATCCTCAGCATTCTGCTTTCCGTGCAACAACTCGAAACTACTCTCAAAGCAGCCCTTAGGGCCGCTATCCAGAACGTATTCGGCACCGAGGTGCCCGCCGCTCAACTCACGCTGCAGCCCACGCGCAAAGAATTCGCGGGGCAGTTTACGCTCGTCACGTTCCCGTTTACCAAAGCCCTGGGCAAAGGCCCCGAGCAGATTGGGCAGGCCGTGGGCGAGTGGCTGGTGGCCAATGAGCCGATGGTGAGTGGCTACAACGTGGTGAAGGGATTCCTCAACCTCGAAATTGCAGATGCCGAGTGGGTGAAGGTATTTGAGCAGCTCCGCCAAACGCCAGCCGGCACGCCCATCCCGACCGGTGGCCCGCAGAACGTGGTGGTGGAGTATTCGTCGCCGAATACTAACAAGCCGCTGCACCTGGGCCATTTGCGCAACAACTTCCTCGGCTACTCGGTGGCCGAGATTCTGCAGGCCACCGGCGCTACCGTCACGAAGGCCAACCTCGTCAACGACCGGGGCATTCATATCTGCAAATCCATGCTGGCCTACCAGCAGTACGGCCACGGCGAAACCCCGCAGAGTGCCGGTATCAAAGGCGACCATCTGGCCGGCAAATACTACGTGCTGTTTGAGAAGCACTACCGCGAGCAGGTGAAGCAGCTGGAAGCCGAAGGCGTGCTGCCCGACGTGGCCAAGCGCCAGGCCCCCATGATGCTGGAGGCCCAGGACATGCTGCGCGCCTGGGAGGCCGGCGACGAGGAAGTAGTAAGCCTCTGGCGCCAGATGAACGGCTGGGTGTACGAGGGCTTCGATGCCACCTATAAGAACATCGGCGTTGATTTCGACAAGTATTATTACGAGTCGGGCACGTACTTGCTGGGCAAAGAGCGGGTAGAGGAAGGCCTGCAGAAAGGCGTGTTCTTCAAGAAGGAAGACGGTTCGGTATGGGTAGACCTGAAAGAGGAAGGCCTCGACGAGAAGCTCCTGCTCCGCGCCGACGGCACCTCCGTCTATATCACCCAAGACCTGGGCACGGCCGAGCTGAAGTACCAGGATTTCGGCTACGATTTGAGCGTGTACGTCATTGCCGACGAGCAAAACTACCACATGCAGGTGCTGAAGGCGGTGCTCAAGAAGCTGGGCAAGCCCTATGCCGACGCCATCTACCACCTCAGCTACGGCATGGTGGATTTGCCCTCGGGCAAGATGAAAAGCCGCGAAGGCACCGTAGTAGACGCCGACGAGCTGGTGCGCGAAGTAGTGGAAGCCGCCAAAGCCGCTACCCTCGAAAAAGGCAAAACCGAAGGCCTCTCCGATGACGAGCTCAACCAGCTCTACCACATGCTGGGCCTGGGCGCGCTGAAATACTACCTGCTGAAAGTGGACCCTAAGAAACGCATGCTCTTCAACCCCGAAGAGTCGGTGAGTTTAGAAGGTCACACTGGTCCATTCATCCAGTACAGCCACGCCCGCATTAGCAGCATCCTGCGCAAAGCCGCCGAACAAGGAATAGTTGCCGAAGCTACTATGAGCGGCTTGACCGAACTGCACGACACAGAGCGTGATATGATTCAGGAGTTGGGGCGCTACGCCGCTATAGTTACCGAATCTGCCCGCACTCAGTCGCCAGCAGTGGTAGCACAGTACGCCTACGATGTAGCCAAGGCCTACAACCGGTTCTTCGCTGAGGTTCGGATTTTCGGAGAAACAGACGAGAATAAGCGTGCCTTTCGTGTTGCACTCTCGGCCCAGACCGGCCAGACTATCAAGGCAAGTATGGGTCTGCTTGGCATTCAGGTACCCGAGCGGATGTAAGCCAGCCCCGCACCCTGCGCGGGCCGGAAATACTTTTGTGTGTAGTGCAGCAGCAGCGCCAGCAGTTGGCGTTGCTGCTGTTTTTTCTTTTGTTACTAATGACGGACAAGGCCTAGCCAAGTCCGGTTTGCTTATGAAAAGCGTAGCCGTGTATTGCGGTGCCAGCAGCGGCACCAACGAATTGTTTACCCAGCAGGCAGTAGTCCTGGGTCAGGCGCTGGCCGAGCGGGAGTTTACGCTGGTATATGGCGGCGGCCGTGTGGGCCTGATGGGCACTATTGCCGATGCCGTGATGCAGCAGGGAGGCAAGGTTATCGGGGTGATTCCCGATTTTCTGGCCGATAAGGAGCTGGCCCATACCGGCCTTACAGAGCTGCATATCGTGAAAAGCATGCACGAGCGGAAGCTGCTGATGGCCGATCTGGCCGAAGGCTTCGTGGCTATGCCCGGCGGCTATGGCACGCTGGAAGAGCTATTTGAGGTGCTGACCTGGGGCCAGCTGGGGTTGCACAAAAAGCCCATTGGTGTGCTCAACGTGGCCGGCTACTACGACCACCTGCTCCGCGCCCTCGACCACATGGCCGACGAAGGCCTGTTGCGCCGGGAAAACCGCAACCAACTCCTGAGCCACCCCGCGCCGCACGCCCTGCTCGACGAAATGCTGGCTTACCAACCAGTGAGCCTGGAAAAATGGCTGACGCCTCGCACTACATAATAGCTAGCAGAGGGACAGAAAAGCCGTCATCCTGAGCTTGCGAAGGACCTTGTCACGTTTGGATAGGTCCTTCGCAAGCTCAGGATGATAGTGGTTTGAGTCTACTCTACTCAGTCGGAATGCGGTATACTACAGCATTACAGTTCATGCCGGCCCCTACGGAGGCAAACACAAGGTTGTCGCCGGGCACAACGCCGTTGTCGGGAAGCTGGTGCTTCAGAATCAGGTCCAGCAGGGTAGGAAGGGTTGCTACCGACGAGTTGCCGAGCCAGGAAATGGTCATGGGCATCACGCCGGCCGGTATGGTGGCCTGTTCGTAGAGGCCGTACAGGCGCTTAAGAATGGCCTCGTCCATTTTGCCATTGGCCTGGTGAATGAGCAGCTTACGCATGTTTTCGATGGGTAGCTCTGCTTTCTCCAGCGTGTCTTTTATGGCCTGCGGTACGGTTTTGAGCGCATACTCGTAGAGCTTGCGGCCTTCCATTTTCAGAAACAACTCGTCGCCGCTGTAGGCCGGGTTATACGATTTGTCCATGCGCAGCAGGTGAGCTGCCTGCACCGTATCGGAGCGGGAGCCGTGGGCCAGAATACCAATGGGCGTGTCGCTTTCCCGGGCTTCCAGCAGCACGGCGCCGGCCCCATCGGCATAGATCATACTGTCCCGGTCGTGCGGGTCGCAGACGCGGGAGAGAGTTTCGGCTCCAATCACCAGCACCCGCTTGGCGTCGCCGGAGCGCAGATAATAATCGGCCTGAATTACGCCTTGCAGCCAGCCGGGGCAGCCGAAGGGCAGGTCGTAGGCAATGGTTTTGGGGTTTTCGATGCCCAGCTTATGCTTGACGCGGGCCGCCAGCGAGGGCACAAAATCGGAGCGGCGGTTGCTGATGGAAACGTCGCCGAAATTGTGAGCCACCAGAATGTAGTCCAGCTGCTCGGGGTCGGCGTTGCACGACTGAAACAAGTTCTGCGCGGCCAGAAACGCCAGATCAGAGGCTACTTGGTCGTCTTCGGCATAGCGCCTTTCCTGGATGTCGGTTATTTGGGCGAAACGCTCTACAATCTCGGCGCCGGGCTTGGTGAGCGGCTGCCCATCGGCATCGAAGAAAGAGGTGTCAATGAAATCTGCGTTGCGGACAACGCGGGAAGGAATGTAACTGCCTGTTCCGGTAATGACCGAATAGAGAGTCCTACGCATGAGCAGTGTGGTATGTAGTGAAGGTCGCCAATTGCCGAAAGTAGGTCCTTTTCGGGTATTGTCGTGTCAGGTTGTATAAAATTCCGGCAATTTTTGAAGTAGCCGCAGGAGTAGCCACCCAACATTCTGCTGCTACTATGGTTTGACGCAACACCGGGCTTCGGTGCTACATTGCCCCACCCGAAGTCTGTGCGTTTCGGTTTTGTTTACTTCTCTTCTTATGAAAGCCTTTGTGATTTTGGGCACGCTGCTGGCCAGCGGTCTGTCTTTCTCCCACCTTTCCAGCATTCCCACCATGACCGAAACATCAACCCCCGCGACGGGCACCGTCTACGATTTTACCGTCAACGACATTACTGGCAAGCCGGTGAAGCTGAGCCAGTACAAAGGTAAGAAGCTCCTCATTGTAAACACGGCCTCGGAGTGCGGCTACACGCCGCAGTACAAGGAGCTGGAAGAGCTGTATAAGAAGCACGGCAGCAAAGTGACGGTACTGGGCTTCCCGGCCAACAACTTCGGCGGGCAGGAACCAGGCACCAACGAGCAGATTTCCACCTTCTGCGAAAAGAACTACGGCGTGACGTTTCCGCTGTTCAGCAAAGTGTCTGTGAAGGGCGAAGACACAGCGCCGCTCTATAAGTTCCTCGCCGATAAGTCGCGGAACGGTGCGGTAGGAGAGGCACCGAGCTGGAATTTCTGCAAGTACCTGGTAGATGAGCAGGGCCACGTGGTGGCGTTTTACCCTTCCAAAGTGAAGCCCATGAGCGAAGAGCTGGTAGCGGCTATCCTGAAATAGAACGGCCTGATTTTGCCTCGGCCTGCCACGAATGTGCTGCCAGCACTACATCCGTGGCAGGCCGCTGCTTTTGCCGGCCCTAAGCGGCGGGTTTCTCTACCTTCGCCTGCGAAAACCACACTGCACCGCATGATACGCACCGTTATTTTCGACATGGACGGCGTCATTGTCGATACCGAGCCGGTACACCGATACGCGTACTACCGTCACTTCGACGAGCTGGGCATCCGCGTGTCCGACGATGAGTATGCCGAATTCACGGGCCGTTCCACGAAAAACGTCTACCAGCATCTCAAAGACAAGCACGGGCTGGAGTACGCAGTGCCTGATCTGGTGATGGGAAAACGCGAGTTTTTCAACCGTGCCTTCGACGAGAAGCCTGACTTAGAGCTGCTGGGCGGTGTGCGTCATCTGATTGAGGATCTGCACCAGCACGGCATACAGCTGGTGCTGGCCTCCTCCGCGTCGCGCTCCACCATTGATAGGGTAATGCGGCGCTTTGCGCTGGGGCCGTACTTCTCCCACCTCGTCAGTGGTGAAGATTTTCCGCGTTCCAAGCCCGATCCGGCCATTTTTGAGTACGCTGCCGCACTGTCTGGCGCGCCCCGGCAGCAATGCGTCGTGATTGAGGACTCTACCAACGGCGTGGCGGCAGCAAAAGCAGCCGGTATCTACTGCATCGGCTACCGGAGCGAGCATTCGTTGCTGCAGGACCTGCACCTGGCTGACCTCGTGGTGGGCCATTTTTCGGAGCTGACGGCCGCGCGTATTGCCGCTATTGAGCCGGCTTAGTCCGTAACTTTACCGCTCGGACGAGCTTGCCTTCATAGGCCGGAACGCCGCTTACGGCTTATTCTCTGTTTTTATGGCATCTTCCCCTGCCACCCCCGCTGCTCCCGTATCTTCCGCCAAAGCGTGGCTTTCCGCGTTTCGGCCGCGTACGCTGCCGCTGGCGCTGGCCAGCATCATGGCCGGCGGATTTCTGGCCGTCAGCCACGGCCAGTTTCGGGGTGATGTAGTAGCACTGGCGGCCCTAACCACTATTCTGCTTCAAATCCTGAGCAACCTCGCCAACGACTACGGCGACTCGCAGAACGGCGCCGACAGTGTGCACCGCGAAGGGCCGCAACGTGCCGTGCAGAGTGGGGCCATCACGCCGCAGCAGATGAAAAGAGGCATGGCTGTGTTCGGTCTTCTGTCGCTGCTCAGCGGGCTGACTTTGCTGTGGGTGGCTCTGGGCACGGGCGGCGTCTGGATTTTCGCCACGTTTTTCGTGCTGGGCCTGTCGGCCATCTGGGCCGCTGTGAACTACACGGCCGGCTCCAAGCCCTACGGCTACGCCGGCCTCGGCGACGTGTCGGTGTTCCTCTTCTTCGGGATAGTAGGCGTGTGCGGCACGTATTTTCTGCAAACCCGCGCCCTACCGCTGACAGTGCTGCTACCTGCTGCCGCGCTGGGCTGTTTCGCTACGGCCGTGCTCAACGTCAACAACATCCGCGACATCCGCTCCGATGAGCTGGCCGGCAAAATCACGATTCCGGTGCGGCTGGGGCCAGTGCGGGCGCGCCGCTACCACTGGCTGCTGCTGCTGCTGGGCTTTAGTTGTGCGGTGGTGTATGTGGCTCTCACGTATCAGTCGCCGTGGCAGTGGTTGTTTGTGCTAACCGCGCCGCTACTGCTGCGCAACGCCCGCGCCGTGTGGCAGCGCCAGGAATCTATGCAGCTCGACCCGCTGCTGAAGCAAATGGCCCTGACGACGCTGGTCTTCACACTGTTGTTTGGCCTGGGACAGGTACTCTGAATTCACTGATCCTATGTCTGAATTAGCTGCCGCTGGTAATGTTCTTGCGCCGGCTTACCATGTGCTGCAGGAAAAGGGCTATCAGGTTTCCTTTGACAAAGAACACGACTGGTGGGTCGCCCGGAAAGCTGGTATACAGTTGATAGGGTATTCTACTCTAGAATTGTGCGGACTCGCTTATATGCACGAAGCGAAAGGCCAGGAGTGGAGAGTGACAGATGAGCAGATAGAGGCGTACATGCAACTAGCACCGTGAGCCTCGCACTACAGGCAATAAGCAGAAAGCCCCTGTTACACCAGTAACAGGGGCTTTCTGCTTGTCTTACTTACTCGGCGTTGGGCGCCGCTGGAACCGGGCTTTCGGTGGTAGCTGCATCTCCTTCGGGCCGCGGGCCGCGACCGGAGCGGTTGCGGCCGCCCCGCTTGCGCCGGCGCTGGCCTTCTGTTTTTTCGCCTTCGGCCCGCGGCTCAGTTCCTTCCGGCAACTCTCCTGCGGGGCGTGGAGCATGTGGCTCCCGTGGCGGACGGGCTTCGCCTTCCGGGCGTGGGGCGCGAGGCTCCCGGCGGGGGCGGCTTTCGCTGCCTTCGGGGCGGTCTTCGCGGGGTGGGCGCTGGTAGGGCTGCGCGGGGGCCTGGCCAGAGTCCAAGGCAGCTAGAGCGGCCTGGGCTTTGGCAATACGCGCCTGCTGGTCGGCGTCGGGCTTGCCGTCGCCGCGGCTGGGGCGGTTTCCCTCGCGGCCGCCACCCTCGGAGCGCGGGCCCCGGTCGCGGCCTCCGCCGCTTCCACCAGAACGGGTACCGCCGCGCTCTGGCCGGCCACCAATCTTGCCGCGCAGCCCGCTAAAGCGTTTCGGGTCGAACTCGGGCGCTTCACCCAGGCCCATAGCTTCCGTGATGCTCTGCTTTTCTACTTCGCGCTCAATCAGCTTTTCAATCTTCAGTACCCGGTCCTGGTCCTGGTCGGAAATGAAGGTGATGGCCGTGCCCTTGGTGGCCGCGCGGGCTGTGCGCCCGATGCGGTGAACGTAGTCTTCGGCGGCGCGCGGAATGTCGTAGTTCACCACGTGGCTCAGCGAGTCGATGTCGATGCCGCGGCTGAGTACGTCGGTGGCTACCAGAATCGGGAACTGCTTGTTTTTGAAGGCCCGCATGATTTCCTCGCGTTCCTCCTGCGTCCGGTCCGACGAGATGCCGCGGGCCTCAATGCCGAGCTTGTTGATGGCCCGCACGATACCGCCCACGGCCGCTTTCTGGCTCGTAAAGAGCACCATGCTCTGCACGTCCTGGGTCTTGATGATGTGCTCGAGCAGGTAAATCTTCTGGCGGTCGAAGGCCATGTAGAACTGCTGGTCGATGCCGGCGGCGGGCTTGGATACGGCCAGCCGGATTTCCTCCGGGTTCTTGAGCAGCTGCTGCGAAAAGTCGCGGATTTTGCTGGGCATGGTAGCCGAAAACAGCAGCGTCTGGCGCTCCTTGGGCAGCTGGCGCACGATGTTGAGGATGTCATCGGAGAAACCCATGTCCATCATCTTGTCGGCCTCGTCAAGCACCAGATACTTCAGGTCCTCAAACTTCACGTAGCCCATCTGCATGTGCGCAATCAGGCGGCCGGGCGTGGCAATGATGATGTCGGCGCCAGAGGTGAGGGCGCGCTTCTGCTGCTCCCAGCCTTCGCTCTTGCCGCCGCCGTAGATGGCAATGGAGCTGGCTTCCACGAAGTAGCCAAAGCCCGTCACCTGCTCGTCAATCTGGGTGGCCAGCTCGCGGGTGGGCACCAGCACCAGCGTGGAGGTGGTGCCGTGCTTGGCATGGGAAATCTTGTCGAGGAGCGGCAGCAGGTAGGCGGCGGTTTTGCCGGTGCCGGTCTGGGCGCAGGCAATCAGGTCTTTGCCTTCGAGAATTTTGGGAATGGCCTGCTCCTGAATGGGCGTGGCATTCTGGTAGTTCATGGCGTCCACGCCGGCCAGCAGGTCGTCGTGGAGGTTGAATTCGTGAAACGTCAAGGTTCAGCGAGTTAAAAGGTGAATGGCTGACCTTGGTTTCCTGGTCAGCTTGCGGCAGTATATAGTCTTACAGCAAAGATAGGAGGATTTCGCACGGCTATGCCTGGTCGGATAAGCGCAACTGGGCGTGCTGCTTACGCGCTGGGCGGTTGGGGCAGCGGGCAGTGTTGGCATGGCAGATGAGCATTGCTGCCCGCCAGGCTGCCGGCTCAGCAGTAACTGAGGCTGCCCAAAACGCAGCAGGTAAAAAGCAGTCTGCTCCATCGTATCCTTCACCATCTACGTACGGGGTAGTGTACCTTTTGCCCCATCGTCATGTCCACTGATTTTGCCGCCAACAGTTCCCAGCTCGTACGCTACCATCTGCAGCTGCCCGATTCAATAGAAGAACAGGAGCTGATTGCTATTCGCGGCCTGCTCACCGAGCACCACTTTCTGGTAGACCAGCTCGGGCCCGGCGAAGCAGTGGTGGCCTCCACCCAAGGCGCTGACCCGGACTGGGGCCCGGTCAAAGCGGCTATGAAGGCACTCGGACACCCGATTCTGTCTGTTACCACGGCAGAATAGCTGCTTATGCCTGCGCCAACCCACCTCGCTATTGCTCCAGCGCCTGCAGCTGCCAGCGCAGCTCCTCGGCCCGGATAGGATACGGCCTGCCGTGGCGTAGTGCCTGGTATACCGCCTCGAACAAGGCCGGGTAGTTGCCGTGGGGCGTCGAGAGTTGGCTGACGGTCTTTTCACCGGTTTCTGCCACCACGGTCAGCACGCCTTCCGAGCCGGCCGGGTCGTGGCCGTAATTGGCAGCGGTGGGCAGCAGGCCCTGGTCGAGCTGGGTTTCCTGCACGTCGGTGCGCTGCTGCTGAAAGCTGCCGCGGGTGCCGTGCAGCACGTAGGCGGGCACGGGGGCGGCCGTGAGCAGGCTGCCGGTCACAAACACGTTCAGGCCGCCGGGGTAGGAGAGGTGCAGATGAAAATAGTCGTCAACGCGGGAGTGGGGGCGGTGGCTGGCCAGCGTTTTGCGTACTTGCGTCGGCTCCCCGAACAGGCTCAGGGCCTGGTCCAGCACGTGCGGGCCTAGGTCGAAGCTGAGGCCGCTGCCGGGCGTGGCGGGGTCTTCCTTGAAGGCCTTGGCGTTGAGTGCCGCTTTGTACCGGTCGAAGCGGAAATGCACCTCCGTAAGCTGCCCCAACTGCCCGCTTTCTACCACCTGCCGCACCAATTGAAAGTCGGAGTCCCAGCGCCGGTTCTGGTAGCCGAATACGTGCAGCTGCCGCTCCTGGGCCAGTTGCAGCAGCTCATCCAGCTCGGCAACGGTAGTGGCCACGGGCTTCTCGATGAGCACGTGCCTGCCGGCCTGCAGTGCCTGCCGGGCCAGCTCGAAGTGCGTACCGTTGGGCGTGTTCACCACCACCAGCTCGATTTCCGGGTCGGCCAGCAGCTCGGCCACGCTGCCGTAGCTCCGGATAGCAGGATAGAAGTCGGCGGCCTGCTTGCGGCTGCGTTCCACCACGGCCCGCAGCTGAAAATGAGGGCTGGTGGCTAGGAAGGGTGCATGAAAAATACGTCCCGACATGCCGTAGGCGAGCAGGCCGGTCTGGATTGGATGAGACATGGGCAGGTGGTGTAAGAAGCTCGATTGCTAGGGACAATACGCCGTATAGCCGGCGAAGGTGTGCTACCATACGGGCAGTTGCCCGGTGCCGGCCGCCGCCCGGTGCTACAATCCACCCCCGATACCCTGCCCATGCTCGACCGATTCTCTGCCCAGGCCGACCTCTACGCCCGCTACCGCATCGACTACCCACCGGAACTGTATGCCTGGCTGCTGCCCCATGTGCCGGGCCGGGAGCGGGCCTGGGACTGCGCCACCGGCAACGGGCAGGTGGCCGCCGAACTGGCCCGGCACTTTGCCCACGTGGCGGCCACCGACATCAGTGCAGCGCAGCTGGCGCAGGCCCCGCCGCTGCCCAACGTCACGTACCAGAAGTCGGCCGCGGAGCATACGCCGTTTGCGCCGGCTTCCTTTGATCTTGTTACCGTAGGGCAGGCCGTGCACTGGTTTGATCCGGAGGCCTTCAACCAGGAAGTGCGCCGCGTGCTGCGGCCCGGCGGCGTGGTGGCCGAGTGGGGCTACGGCCTTGTGCAGTTGCACCATGATCCACTGGATGCCGTTGTCCGCACCTTCTACGCCGACACTATGCGCCCTTACTGGGACGAAAACCGCTGGCACATCGACGACGAATATGCCCGCCTGCCGTTTCCGTTCGGGGCCGTGGCCCAGGCCCGCTTTCCGGTGCTGCGGCAGTGGTCGGCGGTCTGGTTCCTGAACTACCTACGCACCTGGTCGAGCGTGGTGAAGTATGAAAAGCAGCATGGCCACGACCCGGTGCTCAGCATCGCCGGGGAGCTGACGCGCCTCTGGGGCCCTGGTGAGCGGCAGGTGGTGTTTCCGGTGTTTGCGCGGCTGGGAACCGCATAGCCGCGCATGATGCTCCCAGGTGGCCGGGTGAAAATCACGCGTGCTACCGTGAATTTCAGGCGAGGCCGGTTGATTTTTACTGGCTGTCAGGTAAAAATCATTCGAGGTCGGGTAAATTTTACTGGGCTTCCCATGAATTTCATGCGCGGTCGGATAAAATTCACGCGTGTTCGGATGATTTTTACTCGACCTCCCGTGAATTTTACCCAAGCGCCTGTGCCATAGACAGGCTGGCGCGTGAAACTCACTCGACCACGCATGAAATTCACCCGGCGCCAGGTGCATTTCATGCAATGCCGGGCTTGGCTTGCGGCGCAGAGGCCGGTGCCACTGGTTCGGCGGGTTTGCCTTTCTTGCGCGTCTATGGCTGCTACTTTCTTTGATTTGCCGTTTCAGGGCCTCCGTGTGCTGGAGCTGGCTTCCGTGCTGGCCGGCCCACAGGTGGGGCAGTTTTTTGCCGAGCTGGGGGCCGAAGTTCTCAAAATTGAAGCCCCGGCCGGCGACGTGACCCGCACCTGGCGTACGGCCGCCGAAGCGCCCGATACCACCGTCACGGCGTATTTTTCCTGTGCCAACTGGGGCAAGCAAAGCCGGATGCTGGACCTGACAACCGCCGCGGGCCGCGCCGAACTGCACCGCCTGGCCCTCGAAACCGACATCGTGCTGGCTAGCTACAAGCCCGGCGACGCCGAGAAGCTGGGCGTCGACTACGCAACGCTGTCGGCCCACAATCCGCGGCTGCTCTATGGGCATATCACGGGCTATGGCCCACACACGGCCCGCGCCGGCTATGATGCCGTGCTGCAGGCCCAAACCGGGTTCATGCACCTGAATGCCGCCGGCCCGGCCGCTGAGCCCCAAAAAATGCCGGTGGCTCTCATGGATTTGCTCACCGCGCATCAGCTCAAGGAAGGCCTGCTGACGGCGTTGTACCGGCGCGAGCGAACCGGCCAAGGTGCGCTGGTGGAAGTAAGTTTGCTGGATAGTGCGCTGGCCTCTCTGGCCAACCAGGCCGCTACCTTCCTCGTCACGGGCCACGACCCGCAGCCGCTGGGCTCCGGCCACCCCAGCATTGTGCCCTATGGTACGGTGTATGAGGCTGCCGATGGCGTGCGCCTGCTGTTGGCCGTGGGCGCCGACCGGCAGTTTCAGCACCTGTGCGACGTGCTAGAGCGCCCCACTTGGGCCGCAGATGCCCGCTTCCGGACCAACCCCGCCCGCGTGACACACCGCACCACGCTGGAACAGCTCCTGCGCGAACGGATAGCCGAAATAAGTGGCACCGACCTGCTGGCTGAGCTGGAACGGCGGGCCGTGCCGGCAGGGGCCGTGCGCACTGTTGGGGAGGCCCTGCGGCAGGAGTCGGCGCAAGCCATGTTGCTGCCAGCGCAGCCGGAATTTCCGCATCCGGGGTTGCGTACCGTGGCCTTCCGTAGCTCGGGTTGGCCCGTGGCGGCGGTGGTGGCGGCACCTCCGCTGCTGGCCCGGTAGAGCCTTCTGGCTTCGGTCTTCGGCAGCGGTAAAGTTTTGGCCAATCCCAGACTACCGAAACTCCGCTGCCGTTACCTTGCGTAGATACCAGCACTATCCTGGCCGCTTCCGAGCGGCTATTCACCCGGCGCGCAGCCTGCCTGCCCGCCCCCGTACTTGCCCTCCCGATGGCCGACACCCAGCCTACCTCTGCCGCTTCTGCCGTCACCTCTGCGGCGCATACTGCCCACTCGCGCTCCGCGCCATCGGCTGCCGCGGCCAGTTCGGGGAGCGGGGCGCCCAACACGAAGAACACGGCAACCAACGCACCCGGCACGCCCGGCGCCAACCCCACCGACCGCCTCGACCTGATTTTTGAAGGCCTCAAGCAGAAGTCGTCGGCCAAACAGGCCATCTACCGGAATACCCTGGCTACATTCGATATGCTCCGTAGCGTGTCGCAGGAGCTGGTAGTGGAATTGAGCCGGCGCATCACCCCCGTCGATTCGACCGTAATTATCGAGTACCGGCCCGTAAACGAAATGGAGTTTCACATCCGTTTCTCCGGCGACCTGCTCGTGTTTGTGATGCACTCCAACATCGTCACCTTTCCCGACGACTACGGGCCCATGGACACGAAGTATGTGGAAGAGGACTTTCGTCGTCGCTTCTTCGGCCACATCATGGCCTACAATTTCATGGCCGACAGCATCAAATACCAGCGTCTCAACGACCCCGGCTATCTGGTGGGCCGCCTGCTCATCAACATCGACAACCACTACTTTCTGGAAGGTGTGCAGCAGCTGGAGCTGCCCGATAACGACATGTCGGACAATGCCGTGACACCCGACGGGCTCAAGCTGTTCGTGGAAAGCGCCATGGTGGCCGCCGTCAATAACGACCTGATAGCCCCGCCGCTCAATGACATCCAGAAAATATCGGTGAAGCAGAAGCTGGAAAACCAGCAGGTAAGCCGCGGCAGCAAGGTCGGCTTCAGCTTCTCCAATGAGCAGCGCCACACCAGCGTCGACGGCCTCGTTTACTAACTGCTAAACATTCTAAACGGCTGTCATCCTGCGCAGAGCGAAGGACCCTGGCACGGTGAACGTAGTTGTTCTGGCGTAATAAGGTCCTTCGCTCTGCGCAGGATGACAGTCGTTTGTTGCGTTACGGCTTACCGCCGCAGGTAGCCTACTTTTTCGCGCACGTTATTCAGCACTTCGGAGCCGTAGGCCTGGGCTTTGCGGGCACCTTCGGCCAGCTTGCGGTCTACTTCGGGCAGATTCTGGCTGTAGAAGTTGTACTGTTCCCGCTCCGTGGCGAAACGCTCCCGGATCAGCTCGAAGAGGGCCGTTTTGGCGTGGCCGTAGCCATAGTTGCCGTTCAGGTAGTTCTGGCGCATCTCGGCGGTTTGCGCGGGCGTGGCCAGCAGCGAAAACAGCTTGAAGGTGGTGTCGGTATCGGGGTTTTTGGGCGCCTCCAGCGGCGTGCTGTCCGACACGATGCTGCGGATGGTTTTGAGCAGGGCTTTGTCGTCCTGGAAAATGTCGATGATGTTGCCGTAGCTCTTGCTCATCTTCTGCCCGTCGAGGCCGGGAATGGTCATCAGCTGCTCGTCCACGCGGGCCTGGGGCAGCACGAAGGTTTCGCCGTAGCGGTTGTTGAAGGCCGACGCAATGTCGCGCGTGATTTCCAGGTGCTGAATCTGGTCTTTGCCCACGGGCACGATGTCCGCGTCGTAGAGCAGAATGTCGGCCGCCATCAGCACCGGATACGTGAACAGGCCGGCATTCACGTCGGAAAGCCGGTCACTCTTGTCCTTGAACGAGTGGGCGTTGGCCAGCATTGGGTAGGGCGCAAAGCAGCTCAGGTACCAGGTCAGCTCCGTCACCTGCGGCACGTCCGACTGGCGGTAGAACAGGTTTTTGTCGGTATCGAAGCCGCAGGCCAGCCACGCGGCCGCTACGGCGTAGGTGTTCTGGCGCAGCGTTTCGGCGTCGCGCACGGTGGTGAGAGAGTGTAGGTCGGCAATGAAGTACAACGACTCGTTGGCCGTGTTCTTCGACAGCTCAACGGCCGGAAGGATGGCGCCAAGCAGGTTGCCCAAATGAGGGCGGCCCGTGCTTTGGATGCCGGTCAGGATGCGGGACATGGATTGTTAAGCTATTGGCTATTAGCTGATGGCTGATAGCTTTTGTTGAAAGGAGAGAACGTCAGCCAACAGCTAATAGCCATCAGCTAAAAAACTACACCGCCACATCGGCCGCAGCTTCTTGCTGCAACTCGTTTGTGGCTTCGTCGCCCAGGTACCGGTCGATGAGGAAGTGGGCGAGGTAGAGCACGGGCGTGAGCAGAATAGCGGCCGCGAATTTATACCAGTAGTTGGTATTGGCCACGCTCAGCACCTGGTCCAGGGTCCAGTTGCCGAACAGGTAAAACGCCACGAACAGCACCACAAACGAATCGACGAGCTGCGAAATGAGCGTGGAGCCCGTGGCGCGCAGCCACACATAGCGGCCCCCGGTAGCGCGCCGCAACGCCTGAAACACGGTAGCATCGAGTACCTGTCCAATGCCAAATGCCGTGATGGAGCCTACGATAATGCCCAGGCCCTGCCGGAAAATGCTCTGGTAGGCGAAGTCAATGTTGAAAGGCCGCCCTTCGGCATCGGTCTTGTTAACATCAAGCCAGAAAGCGGCCGGTGGCAGTTTGGTGGTGGCGTATATCACCACAAAGGCAAACAGAATGAGCGCCACCGTGAGGTAGCTGATGCGCAGTACGCCCTGCTTGCCAAAATACTCATTGATAATGTCGGTGGTAACGAACACCACGGGCCAGATGAGCACGCCGGCCGTCAGGTTGCCGGGCAGGCCCATCAGCGCATCCACCGAGAATATCTTCACCCCAATAATCTCTGCCAGCAGCGCATTCACGATGAAAATGCCGCTGAGCACGAGGTAAAGCTGCTGTTTCTTATGAGACATAGCGTCTGTTTAAACCGATACCGATAGGCCTTCCACGGCCAGCTCCGTCCACTCGAACACCTCCTTGGCCTCGGCCAGCAGCGGCTGCAGATCGGGGTAGCGGCTGGAGAAATGTCCGATGAGCAGGCGCTGCACCTGTGCCCGGCGAGCCAGCAGCCCGGCCTGCCGGGCGGTGGAATGGTGGGTGGTGGCGGCCCGTTCGCGCATGTCGTTCAGGAACGTGGCCTCATGATAGAGCAGATCCACGCCGCGCACGAGGTCGGCCAGGCTTTCGGTATAGAGCGTGTCGGAGCAGAAGGCGTAGCTGCGGCTGTGGCGCGGCGCCGTGGTAACGGCCGCGTTGGCGAGCAACAGCTGGCCGTCGTCATCGAGCAGGTCTTCGCCCAGCGTAAGGGCATTGAGCTGCGCGGGCGTGAGGCCAGCTGGCAGCTTCTCCTTTACCAGATGGCGGCGCTTAGGTTTCTCGCGAAACAGGTAGCCACAGCACGGAATGCGGTGGCGCATAGGCAGCGTGTGCACCGTTAGGTACTTGTCCTCAAAAATCTGGGCGTGCTGCGTGGTATCAACAGCCGTGAACTCCAACTCGAAGCTCAGCTGCGTGTAGGAGTGGCGAAACTGCGTGGTCAGCACCTCATCAAGGCCGGGCGGGCCGAACAGCTGCAATGGCTCGGTGCGGCCATTGAGGTGCATGGTGCCCAGCAGCCCAAAGAGCCCGAAAAAATGGTCGCCGTGGAGGTGAGAGATGAACACCGTGCGGATGCGCTGGTGCCGGATCTTGTGCTCCATCAGGCGGCGCTGGGTACCCTCGCCACAATCAATCAGGTATTGCGCGCCGCTCACCGTCAGGACCTGCGCCGTGTGGTGGCGGTCCAGGAAGGGCGTAGCGGAAGCACTACCCAGAATTTTCAGCTCAAACTCCAAGTTGGTGAGTGGTTGGCAGTGGTGGGTTGGCAGGAGAAAACCAGCTGCACGGGCACCGCATAAATGCAAATTGGTTGTCAATTGTCAGCAATTCGCCTCTGACAACTGACAACCAACAACAGGCAACTGAAAAGCTACTCTTTGCTTGTCAGGTCGCGCTCAATGGCGTGCAGAAAAATCCGGTCGATGCCTTCTTCCACCGTGGGCAGAATGTGCAATACCGACTCCAGCTTGCTGATGGTGATAAGCTTCATCACGTGGTCTTGCAGGCCGGTGAGCACCAGCAAACCACCCGTAGAATTGCAGAGACGGTTGGCAATGAGAATAGAGCTCAGCCCCGACGAGTCGGTGTACTTTACGTTGCTGAGGTCGAGGATCAGGTTGTTGATTCCTTCGGCGTTCAGCTTCACGAATTCCGATTTCAGGTCGGGAGCTACGGTAGTATCCAGCTTCTTCTCGTCAATCGTAATTATCGTGTACGTTTCCTTTTTATCAATCGAGTACTTCATACCGTCGGTGGTTCGGGTTGTAAGGGAGTTGCGAAGGTAATAAAAAAAATGTTCGTTGGAAGTGTCCGCAGCCAAGGACACGAATCCCAAAAAAAGTTGCTTTAACGGCCTGAAACAGGGCGAAATCCAAAAGTGAGACTACTCCAGGTGGTTTGCCAATCGGCTTCAGGAAGCCTGGCAGGCACCATGTGCACGGTGCTGAGCAGATACTCGCCCGGTTCCGTTAATCGAAACAGCACCCGCCCGTTTTGGTTACTGTACAACTTAAAAACTCTCCCGGCCTGGCCGGGGCTGCGTTGCCATACCTGCACCAGCTGGCCGGGCCGGGGCTGCCCCTCGGCCAGCACACGCACCGTGAAAGAAGCCCCGGCTTTAAGTGTGTAGGGATTCTGCTCGGGCACCAGCTCCAGCGGCATTCCAGTGGGCCGGCTCCAGGTCCGGGCCGTGTCGGAAGCCGATGGGCTGCCCACTGCCAGCAGCGTTTTCGCGCAGCGTCGGTAAGCCTCGCGGCCCGGCAGCTGCAGGCTGCCCCGGCGTTGCCGTTCCAGCAAAATATAGTCGAGGCCCGCCGCCTTTAGATAGGAGTTGAACCTGTCGGCGTCTAGCGTCAGGAAGGCATTGTTCGTGGTCAGGGCCACTAAGTGCGTGCCCGGCTGCTGCAGGTGTACTACCGGGTGCAGCGTGTCGGGGGCGGTGGCGCCGGGCAAGAGGTTGGTGTAGCCGGCCGGAGCAAAATGAACCAGCTGCGTCACACGACTGCTTTTGCCGGCCCATTGGGTGCCCGCAAAAGCAGTCCCCACCAGTACCCGCAGCGTGAGTGTGGTGCCAGGGGCTGCAAAAAACTGCGAAGGCTGCAGCCAGAACTCACCGGCCAGTGAGGCACCTGCCAGCAGGCAGGCTGCCATAAGCAGACAAACGCGGAAAGGGCCGGGCATACGGCAAAGATGGAAGCCTGTGGGTAGGAATGAGCAGCGCGTGCTTACAAAATTTTGGCTCTCGATAACATCTGGCAGAGATGACGGTACTTATAATGTTGTTTAAGTTTTCACCTTAAAAGGTTCAACAAAATGAATGCATTTTCTCTCCCCAAATCCTGGGCCCTGCTGCGGATGCTGCTGCTAAGCCTGTTTGCTGCTTCCAGCTTTACGCTGGCATCCTGCGATGACGACGACGAAGATGTAACGCCTACTCCGACTTCTCAGAACATTGTGCAGGTAGCGCAGGGCAACGCCTCGTTTAGCACGCTGGTGGCGGCCGTTACGAAAGCTGATCTGGGGGCTACCCTGAGCGGTACCGGGCCTTTCACCGTGTTTGCGCCCACCAATGATGCCTTTGCCAAGCTGTCGGCGCCGTTCAACAACGCCGCCAACATCACGGCCATTACCGACCCCGCCCAGATTGCTACGCTGCGCGGCATCCTGCTTTATCACGTTGTTGCTGCCAACGTGAAGGCCGCTGACATTGCCAACGGCAGCAGCACTGTGGCTACGGCCCGGCCTGCCACCACGGTTGGTGGGGCTACCATCAACGACAACACGCTATACCTGACCAAAAACGCATCGGGCGTTTCCATTAATGGGGGTACCCGCGTCGTGACGGCTGATGTATCGGCCAGCAACGGTACCATTCATGCCATTGATAATGTGCTGATGCCCCCGAGCCAGACCATTGCGGCCATTGTAGTGGCCAGCGCCAGCCGCACCACCAACCCCGAGTTTACGCTGCTGCTGCAGGCCCTGCAGCGCCCGGCTGCCGCCGCCATCCTGACGGCTGCCGGCACGGCCAGTGCCAACGTAACGGTATTTGCGCCTACCGATGCCGCCTTCCGCGCACTGCTGGGCACCGCACCCCTCAGCTCCGTATCCGATGCCGACCTGACGGCTATTCTGTCGCGCCATGTCATCGGTACGGGCCGGGTATTCTCGTCTGATCTGGCGGCTGGCACGGTAACCACGCTGGGTGGCCCCGTCACGGTAGCGGCCGCCAGCAACAGCTTCACGGTACGCGGTGGCACCGGTACCGCCGCCAATATTGCCTCGGCCAACATTCTGGCTACCAACGGTGTCATTCACGTCATCGACCAGGTGCTTCGCCCCTGAGCAGGCCTTGGTTCCTGTCTAACTGCCTGACTCCCGGCTGCATCCTGTGCGGCCGGGAGTTTTTTTTGAGCCGCCCGCCGGTCTGTCCACGCTGCCGCTGCGTGGCTGCTTGCCGTGCTATGGGTGCTGGGGCAAAGGCTGCTGTTTTTTCTGCTGACGTCGCAGATAGCCGCGAACCAGAAAATTGTGCTGCAGCGCTTCCATGGTTTGGCTGAAGTCGGCGGTGCCTTGCTCTACGTGGCGCATACTCTGGCGCAGCTGCTGGCTCAGGGCAGTATCGGCGAGGAGCGTGTGTAGAGGCCCGTTGGGCGTTTGGGTCTGCTTTTGCAGACCGGCCAGCGTGGCCGCCAGCGTATCGGAGGTGGTGGCGAGCTGGCGCGAGGCATGGCGGAGTTGCCCGGCAAATGCCGTATCAGTGAGCAGGTAGCCCGCTGGCCCGCGCCCCGCCCGGATGCCGTGCGTGAGCAGCCGGATATCCGCAGAGGCCTGCCCCAGCTGGCTGGTGGCCGCCTCGGCATGCTGCATGGTGCGGCGGATGCTGGTCGTCAGCTGCGGGTCGTTGAGCAGCTGCCAGAATGCGTCACTGTGGTTGAGCTTGCTCGTTATCTGGCGCAGATCCTGCGTGATGCCCACCAGGTTTCGGTTCGACACGTCGAAGGTGCTGAGCATATCGTTGAGGGCCAGCGGGGTGGTGGTGCGCAGAACGTCGCCGGGCTCTACGGGCGGGGCAGGCGCGGGCGTGCCGGTCAGGTTGACAATGGTGTTGCCCACCAGCCCGTCGGTGCCGATAGAGGCCACTGTGTTTTTTCGCAGGAAGGGTTGCACGTCGCGGTTCAGGTCCATCGTTACACGCACGGTGCTGTCGTTCAGGATGCGGATGCGACGCACCGTTCCCACGTCGATGCCAGCCAGCCGGACGTTGTTGCCGGTGAGTAGTCCCGAGACGTTGCGGAAATCGGCCTGCAACTGCAGCCTGTCGCCGAACATATTCTGCTTGCGCCCGAGTAGGAACAGGGTCACCAGCAGGAACCCCAGACCGGCCAGCACGAACAGGCCCAGGCGAATATGATTACTGGCGGTACGTTCGGCAGGCATGGGGAGGGGGAGTGCAACAGCGGTGAGAGGTGTGGCGGAAGCCGGTGCGGGCCGGAAATGCGTGCGGCTTCAGGAGAAAAACGCGTGAACGATGGGATCGGGGCGGTGGAGCAGGTCGGTGTAGGTGCCCTCGGCGTAGCAGTGACCATCTACCAGCAGGGCCACGCGGTTGGCGGTCAGGCGCACGCAGTTCATGTCGTGCGAGATAATCAGGGATGAGGTGGTGTATTTCTGCTGCACCTCCCGGATCAGCTCGTCTATTTCGCGGGCCGTAATGGGGTCGAGGCCAGTGGTAGGCTCGTCGTAGAGAATGATTTCGGGCCGCAGAATGAGGGTGCGGGCCAGCGCAATGCGTTTGCGCATCCCACCCGACAGCTCGGCCGGCATCTTACTGGCGGTGTCTTCCAGCCCCACATCGGCGAGGGCCTGCCGCACCAGCTCGGCTTCCTCGCTGCGGCGGTGCGCCAGCCAGTGCCGCCGCAGCGGAAACAGCAGATTTTCGCGCACGGTCATCGAGTCGTAAAGCGCATTGCTCTGGAACAGAAAGCCTACACGGGCCCGCAACTGGTCCATAGCCGCGTGGTTGAGGGTCGCCACATCCTGGCCTAGTACTCGGATGCGGCCCGCATCTACCGGCAGCAGCCCGATGATGCACTTGATCAGCACCGACTTGCCGGAGCCGGATTTGCCCAGTACCACCACGTTTTCGCCGCGGTACAGCGTAAGCGAGAAGTCCTGCAGCACGTGGTTGCTGCCGAACGATTTGCTGACGTGCTCCACCGTCAGCACGGCCTCGGCCGGAGCCGGAGTCGCGGCGGCAGCGGCGGGCCGCGGTGCTGGTAGGGGCATGGGGGCAGGCATCAGTTCAGGCCTAGCAGGCCGGTAATCTGCACGGCCAGCAAATCGAGAATGAAAATAACCAGCGACGACACCACGACGGCCGAATTGGCCGCCCGGCCCACGCCCTCGGTGCCTTTGTTGGAATAGTAGCCCTTGTAGCAGCCAATAATGCCGACGACGAACCCGAAAAAGAAGGTTTTCAGGACCGCCGGCAGCACGTCGCCGAAGGTGAGCCGCGAGAGAATGTTGTTGACGAACAACGCCAGTGTCGTGACGCCTTTAATGTTGATGCCGAGGTAGGAGGCGTAGAGGGCAATGGCATCGGCCAGCAGCGTGAGCACCGGCAGCATGAGCGTAGTGGCCAGCACCCGGGTAACCACCAGGTACTTAAATGGGTTGGTGCCCGACACTTCCATAGCGTCAATCTGCTCGGTCACGCGCATGGAGCCCAGTTCGGCCCCGATGCTGGAGCCGATTTTGCCGGCAAAAATCAGGGCCGTGATGATGGGACCCATTTCCCGGATGATGGTCAGGCCCACCATAGTCGGAATCCAGGACTCAGCCCCGAACTGGGCCATGGTGGGCCGGCTCTGCAGCGTCAGGACGATGCCCATGATGAAGCCCGTGATGCCCACCAGCGGCAGCGACTGGTAGCCGATGACGTAGCACTGGTAGAGCAGTTCCTGCACCTCGTAGCGGGGCCGGAACCCTTCCCGGAAAAACCGACCGGCGAAGCCCGCAATGGCTCCGGTTTCGGTGAGTAACGTGCTATCCATCAGAAGAAAATAAGACAGAATACCGCTTCCGGTATACTACGGCAGAAAGGCAAAGCCGGATACCGGGACCGGGCAGGCCGGCGCTATCCCGGTCAGGCGGGTACGGCCAGCACGGCTTCGGCGGTGGGGGCCTGGCGGGCCAGGTCCTGCTCGGCCTGCACCATGTTGTCGAGGCCTTTGAGCAGCGCGTCTGGGGTGAAGGAAATGCTGCTGATGCCCTGCTCCACCAGGAACCGGGCAAAGGCGGGGTAGTCGCTCGGGGCCTGCCCGCACAGCCCGATGGGGCGCCCGCAGGCCCGGGCCGTTCGGATGACCTGGGCCAGCATGCGCAGCACGGCTTCGTTGTTCTCATCGAAGAGGTGGCTGACAATAGCCGAATCCCGGTCGATGCCCAGCGTGAGCTGGGTGAGGTCGTTGGAGCCGATGGAAAACCCGTCGAAGACAGCGGCAAACTCCTCCGCCAGAATCACGTTGCTCGGAATTTCGGCCATCACATACACCTGCAGGCCCTGCTCGCCCCGCTTCAGCCCAAACTCTTCCATCAGAGCCACCACCTGCCGGCCCTCGGCCACGGTGCGGCAGAAAGGCACCATCACCTTCACGTTGGTCAGGCCCATGTTCAGGCGCACGCGCCGCAGGGCCTCGCACTCCAGCCGAAACCCTTCGCGGTACTGGGGGCTGTAGTAGCGCGAGGCACCGCGGAAGCCCAGCATCGGGTTTTCTTCGGTGGGCTCAAACTGCCGGCCGCCCAGCAGGTTGGCGTATTCGTTGGTCTTAAAGTCGCTGAGGCGCACAATCACCTCGCGCGGGTAAAAGGCCGCCGCTACAAAGCCAATGGCCTGGGCCAGCTTGTCCACGAAGTACTCGGGCTTGCTGGGGTAGTGGGCCGTGAGCTGCTCGATTTCCTGCCGGGCCGCCGCGTCCTGCAGCGTGTCAAAAGCCACCAGCGCCATCGGGTGCACCCGAATGGTGTTGTTGATGACAAACTCCATGCGCATCAGGCCCACGCCCTGGCTGGGGTAGCGGGCCAGCTGCAGGGCCCGGTCGGGGTCGGCGAGAATGAGCAGCGGGCTGGTGCGGGGCAGGGCCACCTGCGCCAAGTCGAGGTCGGTTTCCTGCCAGGACAGCTCGCCGGCAAATACCTGGCCCTCGTCGCCCTCGGCGCAGGAAACCGTGATGCGCTGGCCGTCCTGAATCCTGTCGGTGGCATTGAGGGTGCCGACCACGGCCGAGAGGCCCAGCTCGCGCGCCACAATGGCGGCGTGGCTGGTGCGGCCGCCTTTGTTCGTGACGATGACGGCCGCTTTCTTCAGCACGGTGTTCCAGTCGGGGCTGGTGATGTCCGTCACGAGGATGTCGCCGGGCTGCAGGCGGTGGCCTTCGGCCGGTGAGGCAATGAGCCGCGCAATGCCGGCGGCAATCTGGCTGCCCACAGCCTTGCCGGTGGCCAGCGCCGGCCCTTTCTGGGTGAGGTGGTACTCGTGCAGGCGCAGGGCTTTGCTGCCGTGGTGGATGGTTTCGGGGCGGGCCTGCACAATGTACAGGGTGTTGGTAAGGCCATCTTTCGCCCACTCAATGTCCATGGGCATGCCGTAGTGGTCCTCAATCTGCACAAACCAGCGGCCCAGCTGCTCCACTTCGGCGTCGGTGAGTACGAAGGTGGCGCGCTTTTCGGCCGGAGTATCTGTGTTTTCGATGCCGCCCGCTTCTGCGCCGGCCGGTTGGGCATAGACCATGGTTTTGGCCTTGTCGCCGAGCTTGCGGCTGACCAGTGCCTGGTTGCCGCTGCGCACGGCCGGCTTGAACAGGTAAAACTCGTCGGGATTTACGGCACCCTGCACCACGTTTTCGCCCAGGCCCCAGCTGCCGGTCAGGTACATCAGGTTTTCGTGGCCGGTTTCGGGTTCGATAGTAAACGCCACGCCGGCCGACGCCAGGTCGGAGCGTACCATCGTCTGCACGCCCACCGACAGGGCCACCCGCAGATGGTCGAAGCCGTGCTGGAGGCGGTACTTGATGGCCCGGTCGTTGAACAGCGACACGAAGCAGCGCTGGCAGGCTTGCAGCAGCTCCTGCTCGCCCCGCACGTTCAGGAACGAGTCGTGCTGGCCGGCAAAGCTGGCCGTGGGCAGGTCTTCGGCGGTGGCGCTGCTGCGCACCGCCACCTGAATTTCGACAGGGTAGCCGGCCCGTAGCTCCTGGTAGGCCTGGCAGATGGCCGTGGCCACCGGCGCGGGCAGCCGGGCCGCCTGCAGCAGCGCCCGTGCCTGGGCTCCCACCTGCTGCAGGTTGCCAAAGTCTCCGGCTTCTACCTGCGCCAGCAGCGCCGCTAGGGGTTCGCGTAGGTGGTTTTCATCCAGAAACAGCCAGTACGCGGCGGCCGTGGTGGCAAAGCCATTCGGCACCTGGATACCCTGCGGGGTCAGCCGGTTGAACATCTCACTCAGCGAGGCATTCTTGCCCCCTACCAGTGCGACTTTATCGTTGGCCAGGTCCCGAAAAAACAGTGCATACGCTTCGTGTGCCATACCAGTAGCAGAACAAAAGGGAGGAAAAAGAAAACGGGCCGCTGGCGCCCTGTTGGCGCTCGAATGCCTGCTTAAATGTGGCCTTTTGCTCCTCCCGGCCCCATGACCAGCCGCACCTGCCCGGCTGATTTTTGTCATCCCGCCGCTCAGAGTGCCGGGCCACGGCGGCAACAAAAAACCTGGCCTCCGCTCCGGAGGCCAGGTTTGGGTGACAGTAGACGGTGCTGCAGCCGCGTGGCTACTGCCGTTCGAGGGCCAGCGCGTAGGCACGGTCGTAGTAGACGCGCAGGTTTTTCCAGTCGAAGATTTCGGCGTTGCTTTCCACGTTGTTGCGCTGCATGATTCGCTCCCGGCGGTTGAGCAGCACAAACTGCCACAGAATTTCAGTCAGCTCCTCAGCCGACTCGTCGAAGCTTTTCTCCTGACGCTGCACCACATAGATGCCCTTGTCTTCGTGGGCCGGCACATTCTGCATCACATAGTCGCCGAAGCCGGAGAGGTCGGAGGTGATGGCCGGTACGCCGCGCGCCACGCACTCCAGCGGCGTGTAGCCCCAGGGCTCGTAGTAGCTCGGAAAAATGCCCAGGTGGCAGCCCCGCACAAACTGCCCGTACTCCATGCCGAACAGCGGCGAGGTCGGCGACACAAAATCGGGGTGGTACACGATTTTCACCCGGTCGTGCTGGTTGTTGACGAGGTTGGCGCGCCGCACGAAGTTGAGGATGTCGTCGTTGGCGTCGTCGACGAGGTTGTGGGTGATGACCGGGGGCAGGTTGGTGGTCTTCCAGCTTTGCAGCGTTCGGCGGTAGCGCAGCTTCCAGTAGTCGTCCACCATGCTGCTCAGGTCGGGCAGGCGATGGTCGGTGCTGGCGGCGGCGGCATAGAAGAGCCGCTCGCCTACCTGCTGCTCAATGGCTTCGCAGGTGGCATGCACCTCATCGAGCACGGCGCGGCTCTGCAGCACCTGCGGATTGATGCTGTGGAAGGGCCGCTTCGTGATGAAAAACATCACCACGTTGCCTTCCAATCCGCTTTGCTGCAGGCGGTAGTTGAGGCGGGCCAAGGCTTCCAGCGTCAGGTCGAACCCCTTGTTGTGGTACTCATAGCGGCCACTCGTGAACAAGTACAGCGTTTTGTCCAAATCAAACGAGTAGCTCTGGAAGAAGTGCGCCATCACAAACTCGTGGATCTTGCCCTTGTACTGCTGGTGCAGGTTCTGGAACTCGTGCAGCGCCACGAACCGCTCGATGTTGAGGCCATTGGGCAGCACCGCATCCGGAATCCGCTCGAGCAGATAAATACATTCACGCACCGTCAGTTCGCTCACAGTAGTGAATACATGGGCACCGTGGGCGGCAGCGCGCTCAATGCGCACGGCCGTCTCGATGTTGAAGTGCCGCGCTTCGGCCTCCCAGTCCACCAGCATCAGGTGCTCGTAGAAATTGGGGTCGTTCATGGCCAGGTAGCGGCCCAGCAGCGTGGCGTGCGTCGTGAAAACGAGGTGCAGCGGCACCTGCTCGCGGCGCAGGGCCGGAATGGCCACGCCCGTCATCCACTCGTGGAAGTGCGCTACCACCCGCTGCGGAGGCACTACTTCGGCGGCCAGAATCTTCAGAAATTCCTTTACCAGATGCCCGAAAGCCTCTACCTGGTGCAGCAAGTCATCGGCTTCCGGGGTCGGGATACCGTGATGGTGCCACAGGTCGGACTTGATCCGGCCCAGCTGCGGGTAGGCCTGGTAGGGGCTGATGAGTACGGCCCGCGGGCGGCCCGTTACGAGCCAGACGCCCAGATGCACTTCGTAGCCAAGCTTGCGCATTTCGCGCACGGCCCCGGCAAACCGGTCGGAAAGCGTGGAGAGCTGATAGTCGTCGAAGGGCTCAAACTCGCTTTGGGCCTGCTGCGGAAAGTAGGGACCTATCAGGCAGTACCGGTCGTCCCAGGCCTGCACCGTGGCCGGCACCTTGGAGCGGATAACGGTGTAGATGCCGCCCACCTGGTTGCAGACTTCCCAGGCCACTTCCACCAGAAGCGCATCAGGAGCAATGGGGGCAGGAGTAGAAGCGGGAACTTGCATTGTAGAAGGAGAAAGTGGGTGGGAGCGGCAAGATATGGGAAGCCGGGGAGTTTCTGCTGCCGCTGCCGGATGAAAAAAAGAGGTTCGGAGCGAACAACCGTCCGCCCCGAACCTCTTTATAATGCAGCCCGGAACCTGCGCTACGACGGCTCCTGCGAAATAATCAGCACCGAGTACGGGCCCAGCCCGAACGAGGCATGGAAGGGCTGGTCGTCGTAGATGCCGGGCTCGGCCAGCGTGTCGAGGCTCTCGAAGTTGCCGAACTCCTGGTCGTAGCCGGCCCAGTCGGAGTTGAAGCGCACGCGCCAATGGCCGCCGCGCGGCAGCCCAATAATGTAGTTTTCGTGCGAGCGGTCGGCGAAGTTGCAGAGCACCACGGTGGTGTCGCCGGGCCCCGACTGGTCGCGGCGGATGAAGGCCAGCGTTTTGTCGTCGTTGTTGAGGTGGTGCACCTCCGTGTACTGCCCCTGCAGGCCGCGGGTGTGGCCGGCCAGGTTGCGGCGCAGCTTGATCAGGTCGCGGTAGAGGTGCACGAGGCCGGCGTGCTGCTCGGCGTGCTCCCACTGCAGCGGCAAGTCGTCGGAGAAGTAGCCATCGGCCAGCATCTCCTGGCCCTGAAACATCATCGGGATGCCGGGGGCCGTGAACACCAGCGCCGCGCCCAGCGTGGCGCGCTTCTTCGGAAACCACGAGTGCGCGCTACCGGGCATGATTTCCTCGGCCACGCGGCTTTTACCGTTGGCTACTTCGTCGTGGCTTTCGGTGTAGATGATGCGCTGGAAGGCGTCGCCGTTGTACACACCGATGATGGTGTCCGCCACGTGGTTCATGTCGCGGTCAGCATCTTCGGGCGTCACCAGCGCGTCGCGGACGATGTTCACGAAAGCCGCATCCCACTGGCTGGAGAAGCCCTGGCCGCCGTCTTCGGGGCGGCGCGTGATGTACTCATTGCCTTGCAGATCCTCGGCAATCATGATTTTCCAGGGCATGTGCCGCTGCACCTCCTCGTTGATCCACTTCATGAGGCTCCAGCCGTCGGGCAGGTCGCGCGAGGGGTCGGAGGCGCCATCCACGTTGCGGATGTGCGAGATGGAGTCGCAGCGCAAGCCGTCCACGCGGTAGTCTTCCAGCCACATCAGGGCATTGTCGCGGATGTAGGCCCGCACCGGGTCACGGCCGTAATCGGGGCGGTTGTGGCCCCAGGGCGTTTCGGCGCGCCAGTCGTTGTAGAAATAGATGCCGCCGCCATCGTTTTCGTGCCAGCCATCAAACTGCCATAAGTCCAGGTCGCCGGGCCCGAAGTGGTTGTAGACCACGTCCAGAATGACGGCAATACCGTGGCGGTGGGCCTGTTTCACCAGCTCCTTGAACGCCTGCGGCCCGCCGTAGTCGGTTTCCAGCGCAAACGGGTGCGAGGGGTTGTAGCCCCAGCTGCGGCCGCCCGGAAACTCGGTGGGCGGCATGATTTCAATGGCATTGATGCCCAGCTCGCGCAGGTAGTCCAGCTTTTCAATCACATCATGAAAAGTGCCGGGCTGCTCGGGGTCTTTCACATTGAAGGTGCCCACGTGCAGCTCATAGATGACCAGCGAGTTCCAAGCCGGCATCTCAAACTGGTCGTCTTCCCAGTCGAAGCTGTGGTCGGGCACGATGGAGTTGCCGGCCGAGTGCGTGACCTGGCGGGCATAGGGGTCGTTTTTGAGAAGCTTGCCGGTGGGCGTAGTCAGCTCGAACTTGTACTCGGTGCCGGCCGGCAGGTCCGAAAAATCGGCGGCCCAGTAGCCGTCGGCTTCGTGCTGCAGCGGGTGCGTAGTGGCGTTCCAGTCGTTGAAAGGCCCTACCACCGAAACGGCAGTAGCGGCCGGGGCCCACACGCGGAAGGTAGTACCGTGGTCGTGCGGAAGGGCACCCATGCCGGCTTGCAGCGTGGGGGTGGAGGTAGGCGGAGAAGAAATGGGAGGCATGGTAAACGGAAAAGAAATCAGCACTGGCAGGGGAGAGTGCGGGGGTTAAACTCGATAAACCGGTACGGGGTTATATTTTGCGTTATAAATATTTGATCCTGAATATGTAAGCTCTGTTGAACAGGTGGCTGCCAGCCGGGCCAGAGGGCGGGGCGGGCATTGCGCCACCTGCTGCCGGAGACGCCTTCCGCCGCCGATTTTCCGGGACGCAATGCCACCTTTTGCGCGGGAGCGGACTCTGCTAATCCAGCGCAGTAGCTTTAGAGCGCAATCCATCCTCCATTCATTTTTCAATATCCTATGAAACAAACGCTTACTACTCGGTTATCGAGCTGGCCTCGTGTGTGGCTGCTGTGCGGGCTGCTGCTGCCTTTCAGCAGGGTCTGTGCCCAAACCCAGGTGGATGCCAGCTACGGGCCCATGCAGATCTACCAGCCCGCTACGGCGCTCCAGGCGCTGCAGCTCAGCACCGGCGAGCGGCTGGTGCTGGGCAACGACCTGGTGCGGGCCGACGGAGTAAAAACCCTGCAGCCGTTGCTGCGCTACTCGGCAACAGGCACCCCCGACGCGACGTTTGCGCTGAACATCGCCGACTATAGCTGGCTGCCGCAGGGCCTCACCGACGCCGGGGCTGGGCGCGTGCTCGTCACGCTGTTTGGGCCAGCCACGCTGAACGGGCAGGTGCACTACGGACTGGTGCGGCTGCTGCCCTCGGGCCTGCCCGACCCGGCGTTTCGGGTGCAGCCCAGCTCCCTGACCCGCGTATCGTCGGTGCTGGTGCAGCCCGATGGGAAGGTGGTGGTGGCCGGCAACTTCACCAACTACGCCGGGCAGGCCGCCGCCGGTATCCTGCGCCTGAACGAAGACGGTACGCTGGACCAGCCGTTTGTGGCCAATACGGCCGGTGGCCTGATTCTGAGCGGCTTTGGGCCGGTAGTGGTGCGCCAGCCCGCCGATGGCAAGCTGGTGGCAGGCGGCTCGTTCCGGACGGCGGGCGGGCGGGCCCGCAGCGGCCTGGCGCGCTTCAACGCCGACGGTACCCTCGACCTGACCTTTGCCCCCATCACTACCGCTACTGCCCTTGTGGGCTCGGTGGCCGTGCAGCCCGACGGCAGGATTCTGGCGGCTACGTTCAACGGCACCTACCTGGTGCCCGGCGTAACCCAGACGCTGGTGCGCTTTAGCGCCACGGGCGCCTTCGACAACACCTTTACTGGGGTGAACTATGGAGTCCGCCCGGCCTTTTCGGGTGGGCCGGCCACGCTGCTGGTACAGCCCGATGGTAAGATCCTGGCGGCTTTTGGGGATGGAGTGCCGCCGCCCGGCCACGTGCTTCGCTTCACGGCCACTGGCGCCCTCGACCCCACCTGGAGCGTGTCCGCCACGCCCGAGAACAGCACGTCGGTGTATTCGCTGCAGCTGCTGGCCGGGGGGCAGGTGCTGGTTGGAAGTACGCCCCAGGTGCTGGGAGGACCGGTGTCGGCGGTGCCGGCCGGCGTAAACCAGCTGCTCTCCACGGGCGCCCTCGATACCACCTTTCCCATCCCGGCCCTGCAGGCAGCCGGGCAGGTGGAGGACTTTGCGCAGCAGCCCGACGGGAAGCTGCTGGTAGTAGGAGCCTTCTCGGAAATCAATGGGAGTGCCGCGCGCGGCCTGGCCCGGCTGCTGGCCAATGGCAGCGTGGATGCCGCCTATACCGCCGCCAGCACTATCACGCAGGGCTACCCGACGGAGGTGGTGCTTCAGCCCGATGGCAAAGCCCTGGTGGCCGGCCGGTTTACCACTTATAATGGCCTGCCGGTTACGTCGCTGGTACGGGTGGAAAGCTCCGGCATGCGCGACGCCAGCTTTATGCCTGCACTGGTGCGTATTGGCACTCTGAATACCAATTCCATAACCAGCCTGGCGCTGCAGCCCGATGGTGGGGTGCTAGTAGCGGGCAATCTGGTGGTGCCGGGCAGCTCCGGCATTACGTTCCGCTCGTTTCAGCGGCTGCTGCCCACTGGCAGTATCGACAATTCGTTTCAGCCCGCGGCCACCCTCAACCCAACCGCCCTGCTGGTGCAGCCCGATGGCCGTATTGTGGTGGGCTCCTACCAGAACCCGGTAGTGCAGCGGCTGCTTCCCAGTGGCAGCACCGATCCATCTTTTGCGGCCGTGACGTCGGGCAGCCAGTCCTTTTCCATCAATGGCCTGCGCCGCTACTCCGATGGCCGGCTGCTGGTGTTCGGCTATTTCGACCAGATGGGCGGGGTATCAACCAGCTCGGTGGCCCGGTTGTCTGCCACCGGCATGCCTGACCCCACCTTCAGCGCCGCCATTGCGGGCAATGTTGTGGTTCTGAACGCGGCCGCCATTCAGCCGAATAACCGCATTCTGGTCGGGGGAACCATCTTCAGCTCCAGCGCGGCGTCTTCGGGCCTGGTGCGCCTGCTGCCCGATGGCAGCGCCGATGCCTCCTTCAACACGCCAATGAGTCCGGATGATATCGTGTTGGCACTGGCCGTGCAGCCCGATGGCGCCCTGCTCGTCGGCGGACAGATTGCTCCGGTGGGCAGCAACCAGCCCAACTACGCCCTGGCCCGTCTGCTCGATGCCAGCGTGCTGCACGCCAGCGCGGCGCGGCAGGCGCCCCGCACCGAGGCGTGGCCAGTCCCGGCCCACGACCAGCTGCACCTGCGCCTCGACGCCGCCAGCCGCCCCGAGCAGGTAGCACTGCACGACGCCCTGGGCCGCGTGGTGATGAGCCGGTTGGTTTCGGCTAATGAGGCTGTAATGACCCTGGACATAGCCACGCTGCCTGCCGGGGCCTACGTGCTGAAAGTGCGCTACGCCGCCGGCAGCACGTTCGTGCGGCGGGTGGTGAAAAACTAGCCCTGGGCAGTAAGGAGCAGCCGGTAACACAAAGCAGGCGGGCAGAAACCAGGGGCGTGGGGGGATTGTCCGGGAGCCTTTACCTTTGGAAGGTCGTTCATTCCGTACCTAATCAGCCTTTCATTCTCTTCAAGTGCCCCGACCCAAACCCGTTATCTACGGCCTGTATCCCTGGACGCCCGACTACGGCTTCCGCTACATTCATCCTGCCAACCGCCGCTCGTTTGAGTGGCTGGAACCGGTGGGCAAGCTGTTCGAGAAAATTGCCGAAGACGAAGACGGCGAGTGGATTACGCTGCGCTACGACGAGCAGCAGTTTCTGGTGCGGCCCGAACTGTTCCGGGAGCTGCACCTGCACCGGCCGGCCTTCAGCTTCGGCGACGCCGTGGAGGAAGTGCAGCCCGAACCCGGCCGCTACCGCCACTTTGGTGTGGTGAGCGACGTGTTCTGGGATGAGCAGTCGGACACGGCCAGCTACCAGATTGTGGAGCGCAAGCGCAAGCTGCCCCGCATCTTCCGCGCCGACGAGCTGCGCCCGGATTAAGCTGGCCACTGTCATTGCGCGGACGAAGGACGACGCAATCCTTTCGCTCGTGGCAGACACTTTCCTTACAGCAAAGCCCTCCGGCAGTAGTGTGGTACACTAACGCCGGAGGGCTTTCTGCTTAGAGTCGTTTTCTGCAGATAGAGCTATCATTGCTTCGCGCTGCTCGCAATGATAGCTCTGCTGCTACAGCCCCACCGCAATGCCCACAACCACCGCCACGGCGCCCAGGGCCAGCAGCAGCAGATAGAGCGGCAGCACGAACTTCCACCACTGATCAAACCGCACACCGCAGGCCGCCACGATGGCCATGAGCGCGCCGTTGGTGGGCGTTATCAGCTCGCAGAGGCCGGCGCCGTACTGGTAGGCCAGCACCGTCACCTGGCGCGAAAGGCCGATAAGGTCGGAGAGGGGCACCAGCAGCGGCATGGTGAGCACAGCCTGACCGCTCACGCTGGGCACCGGCAGGTGCAGGGCGGTGTGCACCCCAATCATGCCCAATGCGGAAAGCGTAACCGGCAGCCCCGCCAGCGGTGCCGACAGCGCATTGACGATGGTATCGACGATCTGTCCCTGCTCCAGCACCACGAAAATGGCGCGCGCAAACCCGATGAGCAGCGCCGAGAAGGCAATGTCGCGGAAGCCGGCCAGGAAGCCTTCGGCGGTGCCCGTAAGGCCCAGGCCGCCGATGAGGCCGGCTACCACGCCGAGCCCGAAAAACAGGGCTGCCATCTGCTCGAAGTCCCAGCCCAGCTTGAGCACGCCGTAGGCGAAGAAGGCAAAAGCCGCGAACAGCAGCAGCAGTACTAGGCCGTGGTTGCGGCCTTCGGTGAGGGCGGCTGGGTCGGCGGCGGCGCTGGCTTCGGGCGGCACGCGGTGGCGCAGGGCGTAGCGCACGGTGCCCGCAATCCAGATGGCCAGAGCCAGCATCAGAAACGCCAGCCGGAAGCCGCCGCCCGACAGCAGCGGCAGCTGCGCCAGCTTCTGGGCAATGCCCACCTGAAACGGATTCAGGGGGCTGAACGCCGCGCCCACCGCCGCCGAGCCAATGCTGACGGCCGCCGCCGTGAGGGCCGGGTAGCCGATGCGCCGCATCAGAATCAGGAGCACCGGAATCAACGGCACTATCTCCTCCTGCATATTCTCCAGGGCGCCCATGGTGGCAAACAGCACCGAAATGATGGGAATGACGACAGCCTCACGTCCCTGAAACCGCCGCAGCAGCCAGTCGACGCCGCTGCGCAGGGCGCCGGTCTGGTCCACTACCGTGAAAGCGCCGCCGGCCAGAAACACCAGAAAAATGACCGAGGCCGCATCGACCATGCCTTTGGGAATATCAACCAGGGCCTGCAGCGGGCTGACGGGCGTGGCCGGCACGCGGTGGTAGGAGCCGGCTACTACTACGTCGCGGCCGGTGGCGGCGTCGGGGTGGCGGCTGAATACACCGGTGGGCAGCACGTAGCTCAGCAGGCAGGCCAGCAGAATAAACCCTACCAGCAACACCAGCGGATGCGGAAATCGAATTGTCTTCATGCCGCGAAGGTAGGAGGTGATTGGTGGAGTAATATGCCACCCTGCCACTGCTATTTCGGAACCAGACCGGTGTATCTTCGGGTTTGCCTGGCTATCAATGAATCTGCGCGTATTCAAAAAGCTCCCGATGGGCCAGCAGGCCGACTGCCTGCGGCGCTATGGCCACTTCCTGGCCGAGCGGCGCGAAGACAGCTTTACGCTGCGCCTCTATGCGCTCAGCGACTTTTATGCGGAGGAATGGCGCGTGCAGGACGAAGAGCACATTCTGTTTATTCATCTGTTTCAGCACCCCGGCGGCCTGAACGAATATCTGCACAAAATCCGGCTGCCGGAGGAGTTGTGAGCCAACGACGGCCGCCAGAGCTCTGAAAACCGGTGCCGGGTTCTGCATATCCGCAAGCGGCTATATTAGGGCATGAAACCCTCTCGCCTACTGCCACCGTTGTTTGCGCTGCTCAAGTTTGTGTCCGGCTACGTGCTGGCCAGCCGCGCCTACGAGCTGCACCGTGACGAATACCTGTACCTCAACTACGGCCGGCACCTGGCCTGGGGCTACTTGGAAGTGCCACCCCTCACGGCAGTGCAAAGCTGGCTGACCATGGCTCTGGGCGGTAGCTGGTTCTGGGTGAAGTTCTGGCCGATTCTCTGGGGTAGCCTCACGATATGGCTGGTGGGCCGGCTGGTGTTGAAGCTGGGTGGGGGAGGCTGGGCTGTGGCGCTGGCCAGCATCAGTTACCTTATCACGGCCTATGCCCGGCTCAACTTCCTGTTCCAGCCCAACTCGTTTGAAGTGCTGGCCTTTACCGCCAGCAGCTATGCGCTGGTCCGTCATATCGAGACTGGCCGGCCCCGCTACCTCTATGGGCTGGGCGCCATGCTGGGCCTGAGCATGCTGAATAAGTACACCACCATTTTCTATGCCGCCGCCTTGCTGGCTGCCTTGCTGCTTACGCCGCAGCGCCGCCTGCTGGCCAGCCGCCACCTGTGGGGCGCGGCCGGGCTGGCACTGCTGCTCTGGCTCCCAAATTTGGTGTGGCAGCTGGCGCACGGTATTCCGTTCTGGCACCACATGGCTCTGCTTCACGACTCGCAGCTGGTAAACGTGTCGGTGGCAGATTTCTGGAAAGACCAGCTGCTGATGTGCTTTCCGGCGGTGTGGGTTTGGGGGGGCGGGCTGCTGGCGCTGCTGTGGTACCGGCCGCTACGGCCCTACCGCGCCGTGGGCTGGCTCTACATTGCCGGCCTGCTGCTGCTGACGGTGCTGCACGGCAAGAGCTACTATGCGCTGGGCTACTACCCAATACTGTTTTCGTTTGGGGCGCTGTGGCTGGAGCAATGGGTGGCACGCCGCTGGCACCCGCAGGTATGGCGGCCGGCGCTGCTGGTACTGCCGGTGCTCCTTATGCTGCCGTTTCTGCCGTTTCTGTTTACGCTCTATCCACCTGCTTACATGCGCGTGGTGGGCGAGCAGTATCGGGGCGTGGGTATGCTGCGCTGGGAAGACGGGGTAGACCATGTGCTGCCCCAGGATTTTGCCGATATGCTGGGCTGGCAGGAGCTGGCCGACCAGGTGTGGCAGACGTATCGGGCGCTGCCTGCCGCTACGCGTGCCCACACCCTCATCAAGTGCGACAACTACGGCCAGGCGGGTGCCATCAACTACTACAACCGCAACCGCCCGCTGCCCCCGGCCAACAGCTTCAACGGGTCGTATCTGCACTGGTTTCCGGCCCGGCCCACCAAGCCGTTTCAGCAGCTGATACTGGTAGAAGACGATATGCCCGGCGGCGTGGCCGGGCACTGCCGCAGCCTCCGGCAGGTGGGCGAAATCATCAACCCGTTTGCGCGGGAGCGGGGCACCGCCATCTTCCTGGTAACCGGCCCCGACTCCGTGCTGCTGGACCGGATCTACCAGGAGCACCGCGCGGCGCTGGCCCGGTGGGAGGGCCCGGCCCGGTGAGGCCCAGCCAGTGCCTGCTACGGACGCTCTATGTCCATGATTTCGTCTTTCTCAACCATGATCTGCAAGTCGAGAAGCGTGAGCTCCATCGGCTCCCTGGCAAACCTTATGGGCTTGTTCAGCCCTTCCAAGCTCGTCACCTTGCTTGTCTCGTAGTTATTCCTCAGCAGCCGGACTGTATTGCCGCTTACGCCCTGCACTTTCAGCAAAGAGTAATTGCCGTCTTTGGTGCGAATCCGATACACGTCGCCGGCGCGCGGCTGCTGTATGAAGGAGAGGTTTTCCGTATGCTGGTTGCTGCGACCTATCAGGGCCAGCCCGAGGCCCACAGCAAGCAAAGCCAGGCCCGCGAAATGCCACCAGGGAGCCCGTACCTGGCTCTTCAGCTCCTGCAGTTCCTGCTTCAATTGCGGGGAAAGCTGTTTGGCTGGTACTACCTGCTGGCAGTTGCTGCACGCAGACTGGCCACCTTTGCCCAACGGAACCAGGGGTATCCAGTAGATATGCGCATACCGCCCGAATACACTCAGCTGCAGCGCCCCGCAAGTAGCACATACCGGACAGGAACCAGCGGCTGGTTTAGTGACCAGATGAGTGGTTTTGTAACCGTAGATAAGCATCAGATAGCCAGATAGAAGTTTGGTTAGGCGGTACTGCTTTGCTCCATTTTCTGCAGGAGTGCCACAATCTGGTCGGCGTAGCCGTCAATCTGCTCCAGGCCGGTGCGCGACTCCTCCAGCTGCCCCCGCTGGTATTGGCGCACCAATGCCTGCCCGGAATCGAGCATCCGCTGCAGCACCCGCTCAATCTCCCGCACCTCGGGGTAGGCGCCGTACTTCGGTTTTACGATGGTGTTCAGCCACTCGCCCAGCGGGTTCTGCTGCATCGAAAACAGGGCGTCGTCTGCCTCCCGCACCCCGTAGAGCACGGAACGCAGGCGCGACTTGAACAGCACCTGCTTGATGCGGGCCTGCTGGAAATCCAGGTTGGTTATGTCCATAGCACTGCCCCGGATGGTCGCCTGTGGAAAGAATAGGATGCCATCTTACTGCGCGGAAGAACCAGGGTTCTGAAGTTGCTGGCGAGCTAGCACCAGGTCGGTTACATCGAAGGCAAACACCGTAATGCCGGCTTTCTGGCCACCTTCCAGAAACAGCTGGTAAGTGAAGTTGAGGTAGCGGCGCTGCAACTGGCCGTTGCCGTCCTGGTCAAGCATAATGTCAACTTCGTTGCCGATAAATGTTTCGCCGGTGTTGTACACGTTGTCGAGGAGCGGGATAAAGCCCTGCTCCACGACTTCCGGCATTGCTTCGGCCACCGTTTTGCCAACCAGCGTACGGTTTGGGAACAGCTTCTGATACTCCGGGTTCACAAACTCAAAGCGGTGCTCCGCGCCCCGCAGAATGCAGATCATGGCCGGCGTCTGCATGAACAGGTTGAAGAAGGTTTCGCGCTGCTGCACGGCCAGCTGGTAGGCCTCGTAGGCCTGGTCGGAAAGCAACGCCTGCTGCTCGTTGGTTTCCAGCAGCTCCTGCACCATCTGTTTCTGGTCGTGGATGTCGGCACCACCGCCTACCCACATCGTAATGCGGCCTTCGTCGTCGTGGCGGGGCAGGCCGCGCATCAGCATCCAGCGGTACTGCCCGTCGGCTCGGCGCAGGCGGTATTCTACCTGGTAAGGCTGGCCGGTAGCTACTGATTCGCCCCAGGTTTCCAGAACCCGTGCCCGGTCGTCTTCGTGCAGGTTGGCTATCCACCCGTTCTGCAGCTCATCGGCCAGCTCGCGGCCCGTAAACTGCAGCCAGCGCTGGTTGAAATAGTCGCGCGTACCATCTGGCTGCGCGGTCCAGACCAGAATCGGCACCGATTCCAGCACGAACCGCATGCGGTTCTGGGTTTCGTTGAGGGCCCGTTGGGTTTCGGCAGCCTGCAAAGCGGCCCGGTATTTCTCCGTCACGTCCTGCGTGCGCTGCAGAATAAACTGCAGCTGGCCTTGCGCATCCAGAATCGGGTAATGCGTTGCTTCCCAATACAGCTCCTCTAGGCCACCACCCTGCGCTTCGGGGCGCTCCAGGTCGTAGCGGAGCAGCGGCATGGTGTGGGACGTCAGATGCTGGCGCACATGCGCGTGCGACTCCCGGATAATGCCCGCCGATTCTTCATCAGTTGCTGGAAATGCGTCGAAAAACGGCTTTCCTACCACTGATTGGCGGCTTTTCAGGGACACGGCCTCATGGCTGTCCGTGTTGTCGACGATAGTGGCGTCGGCGTCGGGAGCTATGAGCAGAAAGTTTTCGGGCAGCGTCCGAAACAGTTGTTGGTAGTCGACCGGAAAAGCAGAAACCATAGGGAAAGCGCAAACGATGAAGAATCAGGCGGAACAGGCCGTAGCAAAGGTAAGGCAATCAGGCCACCAAATAAGCAGGTGGCGCGGGGCAGGAACCGGACGAACCTGAACAGCCGGTTTTGCCTGTAGCGGCTAGGGCCGCACCATGTGAATATGCGGAATGCCGTCTTCGAGGTAGCCTTCGCCGAGCTGCCGGAACCCGAAGCTTTCATAAAACTCTCTGAGGTAGAGCTGGGCCCCAATCTGGATGGGCTGCGGGCCGAACAGATGCTCAATGGCCGCAATGGACTGCCGCAGCAACTCGCGCCCCAGCCCGTAGCGCCGGAACTTTGGGCTCACCACCACGCGCCCGATGCTGGCCTCGGGGTAGCTGATGCCGGCCGCAAACAGCCGCGTGTAGGCTGCCAGCTCGCCGGTTTCGGTGTGCCCAAGCAGGTGGTAGGCGGCCTGGTCCTGCCCGTCGAGGTCCTGAAACGCGCAGGCTTGCTCTACCACGAATACCTCGGAGCGCAACTGCAGCAGAGTGTATAGTTCGGGTAGCGTGAGGTCCGGGAAGGCTTTGGTGGTCCAGGTGAGGGTCATGACTGGGCAGCTGGGGTAGGAGTAGGCCGCGAAGGTAACCGGTAGCCGGTGCCAGCAAACAAAAAGAGCGGACCCGAACCGAAGTCCGTGTCCGCCCTTTGGGGCCGAAAGGGGTATCGGCCGCCGGTTATTCCTGCCAGGGCCAGCGCCAGCGGTAGGCCCGGGCTTTGGCCTGCCGCTTCAGCGTGTTGGTCTGGCCTGCCACTTGCACATCCCACACCACGCCAAGTCCGCGCAGCCCCCGGATAAGGTGCCACCCCAGATCCAGCTCGTACCATTCGGTGCCCATGCGGGCAGAGCTGGGGTGCGCATGGTGGTTGTTGTGAAATCCTTCGCCGAAGGACAGGGCCCCCAGCACAAAATTGTTGTAGCCATGCTCGGCCGCGCCGTCGATGTCGTAGCGGGCGTAGCCGTATTTATGGGAGATGAAGCCGACAAACCAGTGGCCCAGAATGGTGATGCTGATGCGCAGGCACACGCAGACAATCATGGCCTCGAAGCTGAACACGGCCCAGATGAGGCCGGCCGCTCCCAGCACGTGCCAGTACCAGGTGTTCTGCAGAAACACTAGCCACGGGTCGTGCAGGTCTTCGTCGGGAATGGCGTAGCGGCTTTCGTCGGCGGGCAGCAGGGCCAGGTGCAGGTTCCAGCCGTAGTCCTGCAGCACGGAGTGGTCGTAGCGGAAGTAGGCAGGGCAGTCGGCGCGGTTCTGCCAGTAGTCGCGGAAATAGTGCACCCGCACCCAGGAAAGCGGTCCGCCCAGGCCCGAGTGCACGAAACAGTAGGCCAGCAGCCCGCGCGTGAAGCGGGAGCAGCGGTAGGCGCGGTGAATGATGCCCCGGTGCAGGCCAATGGAATGGCCCAGGCCCACCGAAAAAACCGTCAACAGAACCGATGCCACGCTGCGCTCCACCGACAACGACGACCAGCCCCACAGCAGCGCCGGAACGAGCATCAGATAGAGCCAGCCTGACTTGAGCCAGCTTAGTTGGAGCCGGTCGCCTTCCGCGACGCTGGCTGTAGGATTAAAGAAGGGCATAGACGAAATGAATAACCGCTGAACATATTGCTATTCAGATGCCGAAGATAGGAAGCGGCGCTGTAGCGAGGATACTGCCGGCCATAAAAAAACGGAAGAACCCGGCGCCGCTCGTGCCCCGCTGCCTGGCCTGCGCCATACCATTCGTATTGGCTTCTGCGTACACCCGCTTATCAGGCCGGGCTGCTGCCGCTGGGGCTGACTGCTGCCAGGTTCCCAGGACACCTTTTTACACATTCCAACGCTATGAAACTCTTCCTGCTGCTGCTGGTACTGCTGGCCGGTGCGGCCTGCTCGCCGGTCCGGGTAGAATCCACGACCCAGGCGCCGGGCGTTGATTTCTCGGCGTACAAAACCTACAACTTTCTGGACGTGACGGCCCGCAATGAGGACGCTTTCCGGGGCAGCAGCGCCAACATCGCCAACCTGAAGCAGGCCGTGGCGCGCGAAATGGAGCTACGCGGCTATCAGCGCGCCGACTCGCCCGACTTGTGGGTGAACATTGGCGTAGTAACGGAAGCGAAGGTGCAGACGCGCGAAACCAATATTCAGTGGGACGGGCCCCGCTACATCGGGCAGCGCAACTACCACTGGCAGGTGCAGCAGGTGCCGGCCGGCACCTACCGCGAAGGCACCGCTACCGTGGATATTGTGGATGCCGCCCGCAACGAGCAGATCTGGCAGGGCGTGGCGGCCAGCCCGCTGTCAAAAGACCCCGAAAAGCTCGCCGCCCGCATAGATGAAGGCATAGCCACCATGTTTAGGGAGTATCCGGTGGCTCCCCGGTAAGGCAGAAAGTGCCGCGCAACAGTTACTCCATCACCTGCCGAACCGTACTGCCGGACTACCGGATGCCCGCAGCGGAAACCGAAAATCCTACCCTTGCCTCTTCCCCCTTATGAAAAAGAAAGCAACTGCCCGCGTTATCATTGGCGCTTCTCTGGCCGCCGTGGCCGGGGCCTACTTCAGCTACACCCGGGGCCAGTGGCCGTTCAAGAGCGTGCCCGCCTGCTCCGCCGCCGACATCGAGAGAAAGCGCAAAGCCGCCACGGCTTCCGTGGATGTGGCCCTCACCAACGAAGTAGCCAGCCACACGCAGCACAACCCCAACAACGCCGCCAGCTTCACCGACGACGGCGCTACCGGCAACGCCGACTAAGCAGCTCCGGCTGCCAGCTCAAAAAGCCCCGTTCTGCGAAGAGCGGGGCTTTTGCGTGGGGTACGGAAGAGGCCCGCGTGGCGGGGCCGAAACGCCGGCCGGACTAGGTCCGCAGCCAGCGCTCCATGCGCGGAAAACCAGCGGTGGTGGTCAGCCCCATCCATACCAGCAGCGGCAGCCCGATGTACCGGCCGCCCGTGAAGCTGCTGATCAGCCAGTCGCTCTGGCCCTTGTAGCCATCAGGATGAAACACCACGGCGGGCGGCAGGCCCAGGTGGTGCGCGGCGGCGTAGCTCCAGGCCAGCACCGCCATTTCCTCGCCTTCTTTCTCGGGGTGGTGCTCCGTGACGTTGCCGCCCACGGCGGGCCGTTCGGCGGCGGGCGTCACGGCCAGGTGGCCGGCTTCGTGAAGAATGTCGCCGGGGTAGAGCAGGCGGCTACGGTCCAGCACCAGCGCGCCGCGCTCCAGCAGCAGCCCCGGCAGAAACGTGGGCTGCCGGAGCGTGGCCTCGCGCACCTCCAGCCCGATTTCACGCACGAAAGCCAGCAGTGGGTCGACCTGGGCAGCCGGCGCGGCTTTGGGTTTCGAGGAGAACAGGCGGAACATAGGCACGCAGCAAAAAAACGAGGGTAGAAACAAAGTCCCAAAGTAAGGCCGTCAGCCGGGAAATTACACGCTCGCTGCCACTGCCGATTTTTTTGGAAGACAGGCTTGCATTCGTTGGATTTTCCCGGCATCTTTCTCTCCTGCTATCCTATCCGACTATCCCTGTTTATACACCGAAATGGGGCCTGAGCTGCTTTTCCGCTTTTTCACCCTTTACCCCCATTTCTCATGCTCAACCGCATATCCGTTACCATTCCCGCCGACGTCAAGCAGAAGGTTGACGACGCCATTGCCCTCATTAAAGAAGAGATGACCCCCTACCTGCACCCGCTCACCCCCGACGAGCGGCAGGGCATCGTGAAGATGGGCGACCGGTCGTTGGGCTTCATGACCAAGATTGACGAGTACGGCACGGCCACGCCCGGCTTTGTGCCATCCTTCGTCGATTTCAAGGAAATGAAGCTCGATATCAAGGCCACCAACGACCTGGCCAGCTTCTTCCGCCCCCTGCAGCAGCTCTCCACCGACATAGAAAGCACCATGATGCAGACCGGCGGCGAGGCCTACACCGATGCGCTGGTGGTGTACCGCAACATCCAGAGTGCCGCCAAGGCCAACATGCCCGGCGCCCAGGCCGCCTACGAGGAGTTGAAAGGCCGCTTCGCCAAACAACCCAAAAAGGAAGCTGCGTCCAAGCCCTAGACGGTTTAAACCGCCGCCGCATCACCCCAAACTGCCTCGCCTGGTCCTCCGGGCGGGGCAGTTGTGCTTCCGAACCCCTCCGGTGGTCTTCGGAAGTGGTCCGGTGGTCCGGCGAAGTGCAACGATGATCTTCAGAAGTGCAACGATGGTCCTCGGAGGCCCATCGTTGGTCCGTGGAAGTGGTCGGATGGTCCTCCGGGGACCATCGGAAGGGTTCGGAGGTAGGTTGGTGGGCTTCGGAACCTCTCCGATGGTCCTCGGAGCATACCTAGCGCGATACTATCTCCGCCCTCGCTCGGCTGGGCCGAGTGAGGCCTACGCCCCAGCAGCTGTGTTGCGCGCGTCTGCGGGCACAGGACAAGCGGCTCGGGTGGATTGCGGGGCGTAGCCCCTCAGGCGTAGAACTCACTGGGCCCAGCCGAGCGAGTCCAGGGCAACTTAGTGCCGTCTTAAAATAATGTGGACGATATATACATATATAATTTATTTTGGTTGATAGCCTTCATATGCTATATTCATTGATCAAGAATCAACCCATAATATCATGGCTATTTCAGAAGATAAGTTGAGGATTTACGACCGTGTACTAGCCACTTTCTCATCCCTAGCTCTCCTGATAGGAGGATTTTGGACAGTTTGGGAGGTGATAGAGACTAAAGACAAAGAGAATTACTTAGCTGAACAGAAAGTGAGTATCGAAAAATTTAACGAGAAGAAGTCGATTTATTATGAATTATGTGAGGCGGAGTCTGAAATTGCAGCGTGTAATACATATGATGAAGTTGTTATGGCTCAAAAGCATTTTAGGAAATTATTTTTTGGTAAAGCTCATATGATTTCATATTTGGATGCGGAGGTAAATAATCAAAAAATAGATTTTAGAGATTCATTAGATAATTACTTGTTTAATAAGCCAAAGATTGACCCTATTGATTATTTTGGAGGGTCTGTCCTTGCTCTTTCTGATATATGTAATAAAAAGTTGAACGTTGACTCATTATACAAATCATATGATAGTCGGAAAATAGTGCAATTGACCTTAATAAAGTAGTGCACTGGATACTGGCTAGTTATCATATGATATGTTTGCAAGCAAATGATGAGGCTCAATAAGGCTTGTATAAGCAAGTAGTTAACTCAAGCAGCACAACCGTCTCCACCTCCTACATTTCATCCGCCTAATCTGACGCTTCGGTAACCGCAAGTTTCTACGGCCCCGGCAGCCGCCCACTTTTGGGTATCACCTAGCTGCTACCCCCATGAAACGTCTGCTACTCGTGCTCCTGCTGCTGGCCCCTCTGCTGGGGCTGCGCGCCCAAACTCCCACGCTGCTCCAGGGCACTATCCATGACGGGCAGGGCCAGCCGCTGCCGGGCGCCAACGTATTTCTGCGCGGCACCTTCGATGGCACTGCTACCGATTCGCTGGGCGTGTTTCGGCTGGAAACCACCCAGGCCGGAGCGCAGGTGCTGGTGCTGAGTCTGCTGGGCTACGAACCCCAGAACCTGCCCATCCAGTGTACCGGCCAGCCCCTCAAGCTGCAGTTGAAGATGAAGGCCGACCGCCACCAGCTGGGCGGCGTTACCATCACGGCCGGTGCTTTTGAGGCCAGCGACGAGAAGCGCGGCGCCGTGCTCAAGCCCCTCGACATCGTGACAACGGCCGGCGCGCTGGGTGACGTAGCCGGGGCCTTGAATGCCCTGCCCGGCACCACGCGGGTAGGGGAGGAAGGCAAGCTGTTTGTGCGCGGCGGCGCCGCCCACGAAACCAAAACATACCTCGATGGCCTGGCCGTACAGACGCCCTACAACGGCTCGGTGCCCAGCGTGCCGGCACGGGGGCGGTTTTCGCCTTTCCTGTTTAAAGGCACCGTGTTCAGTACCGGTGGCTACTCGGCCGAGTACGGGCAGGCGCTGAGCGCCGTGGTGCTGCTCAACACCACCGACCTGGCTCCCGAAACCCAGACCGGCGTGAGCGTCATGTCGGTGGGCGGCAGTCTGAGCCGGGTGCAGCGCTGGGAGCGGACGTCGGTGGCCGTTACGGCCGATTACGTGAACCTGCAACCGTATTTCGGGCTGGTGCCGCAGTCGTTTGGCTGGGTGAAGGCTCCGCAGACGCTGGGCAGCTCCGTGAGTCTGCGCCACCGCACCGGCGCGGCCGGCATGCTGAAAGTGTACGGCGTGTGGCAGCAGCAGCGCCTGGGTCTGCGCCAGCCCAACGAGCAGCTCAGCGCCGAGCGGACCGTGGGGCTCTACAACGGCAACGGCTACCTCAACGCCACGTTCCGCAGCCCGCTACGCGGCGGCTGGAGCCTGCAAACCGGGGCCGCCTTCACCCGCGACGACAACACGGTGCGCCCCGACGCAGTCCGGCTGCAGGAGCTGGAGCAAAGCCTCATCGGGCGCGTGGTGCTCACCAACGATTCGGCGGGTGCCAACTGGACCCTGAAAGTGGGGGCGGAAGGCCTGGGCCAGCAGTACCGCCGCACCTACCAGGAAACCAGCGGCGCCCCTACCTGGAATGCCGGCCGCTTCACGGAGCGCCGCGCCGCCGCCTTTGCCGAGGCCGATATCAGCCTTTCGGACCGCTTGATGGCGCGGGCCGGGGCCCGCACCGAATACTCGGGGCTGCTGAACCGGTGGAATGCGGCGCCACGCCTGGCGCTGGCCTGGCAGACCGGAGCCAACAGCTCGGTCTCGGGGGCCTACGGCCTGTTTTATCAGACGCCCACCAACGACCTGCTGCGCGTGAGCAGCGCCCTGCGCTTCGAACGGGCCCGGCACGCCATGCTCACTTACCAGCGCACCCACGACAACAAAACGCTGCGGGCCGAAGCCTACCACAAGACCTACCACCACCTCACCGTCTTCGACCCGGAGCGCCCTACCGATGCCAGCACCTACCGCAGCACCGGCACCGGCTATGCCCGCGGCCTCGACCTGTACTGGCGCGACCGGAAGAGCCTGAAAAACACCGATTACTGGATCAGCTACGGCTTTCTGGACACGCGCCGCCAGTCCCGGCAAGACCCGGTGTCGGCCATGCCCACCTTCGCAGCGCGGCACAACCTGAACCTGGTGGGCAAATACTGGGTGGCAAAGCTGCACACGCAGGTGGGCTTCACGGCCAGCTACGGCAGCCCGCGCCGCTACCACAATCCCAACCAGGAAGGCTACAACCAAGGCCGCCTGCCCAGCTACCAGGACCTGAGCCTGAACGCCAGCTACCTCACCACCATTGGCAAGCAGTTTACCATCCTCTACGTGAGCGTGAGCAACGTGCTGGGCCGCGAGAATGTGTTCGGCTACCGCTTCGCCGACACGGCCGCACCGGATGGTTCCTTCGGCCGCACGGCCGTTACGCCGTCGGCTCCGCGTATGCTGTTCGTAGGCGTATTCGTTTCGATCAACAAGAACCAGAAAGTGGACCTGAACACCGCACCCGATTAGCGCCCCGTGGCCGGGAACAGGTCGGGGTAGTCGGTGATGATGCCGTCCACTCGCAGCTGCACCAGCCGCTCTATGGCGTCGGCGGAATTGACGGTCCAGGGAACAACGCGAATGTGCTGCCGGTGGCACTCGGCCACCAGCTCGGCCGTCACCAGCCGGTAGGCCGGACTGTAGATGGTAGGGCGGAAGCTGAGCCGGGCCAGGTTCGAGGCCAGGTCCGGCTGGTTCTCGACGAGCAGGGCCGTGGCCAGGGCAGGGGAGAGGCGGTGAACTACCTCCAGCGTGCGCGGGTCGAAAGACTGAATGGTAACGCGGCTTTCGATGCCCTTGGCCCGCACCACGGCCAGCAGCAGCTGCACAAATTCCTCGGGGGCCGGATGCAGCACGTCGTCGCCGGCCGGCGTGGTTTTGGTTTCGAGGTTGTAGCGCGGCGCGGGCAGCTTTTTCAGGCGGGCGTAGGCCTCCGCCGAGTCGATGACTTCTGACAGCAGAGGTTTGTAGGTGCGCAGCTTCTGCTGCCTCGGAAACTTGGCGTAGGGCTTGCTGCCCACATCGTAGCGCCTGATTTCGGCATAGGGCAGGGCGTAGAGGCGCAGCTGCTTTTCCTCCGCTTTGGTGATAGGCAGGCCATCGGGCCGCAGCACGAAATCGGCGTTCATAACCGGGTCGTGGGAGAGCAGCACCTGCTTGTCCTGGCTGATGCACAGATCCATTTCCAGCGTCGTTACGCCCAGTTCCTGGGCTTTGCGCATGGCCGGGATAGTGTTTTCGGGCATCAGGCCGCGGCAGCCACGGTGGCCCTGCCGGTCGAAGGAGGCCAGTTGAGCGCTAGCGCCGGAAGCTGATAAAAGAGCAAGTAGCAGGACCAGGAATTTCATATGCAGCGCAACGGACGTGGAGAAAAAAACTCCGTAGTCCAGAGTGGTAGCCCTGCACTACGGAGTGAAAACGGTTCGATGAGCCTACGCCGTCAGCGTATCGGTGTATACCTGCCCGAACCGGTCGGTGACTTCTACGCGAATCTGCCGGGCCTGCGCCGATACGTTGGCCACGAACAGGTGCTCGGTGAGGGTGGGGTCTACCCATTTATGCTTGGCGGGCAGGGCCGGACCGGCGTGCAGCCGCACCGACAGCGGGTCGAGGCCGGTGTATTGCTCCATCTCGCCTTTGCGCACCCCGTCTTCAAACCAGGCTACTTTCCAGGTGGGGTCCCAGTTCCAGACGTTCACGGCCAACGCCTCGGGGCGTTCCGGCAGGCTGCCTTTCGGGTAGATGCGAAACTGGTGGCTGCGCTCCTGCCCGAGGGCTTTGTAGTACCAAGTCAGCTCCGGGCCGCGCACTTCGTATACGCCGTAGCCGCCGGGCGTGCCATCGGTGCAGATGGGGCCCGTCCACCACGCGCCGCACACCGTGCCGTGCACGTGCTCGGTCACGTTGTCGGCGGTTTGCAGCACCTCATTAAAGTGCGTGTGGCCCGACATAATGTGCGCTTTGTAGGGCTGTAGCAGCCGGTACAGCTCCTTGCGGTTGGCTACCACGCCGCCCATCGGCTCCTCCTTTTCCTTGTTGCGGATGTGCTGCCGGGTGTAGGGCGGAATGTGCAGGCTCACCACCACTGTTGTGCCGGCTTTCACGTGCGCCAGGTCCTGCTCCAGCCACGCCAGCTGCCGCTCCGTGAGGTAGCCGATGTACTTCTTGGCGGCCCCGATAAAAAAGACGTCATCCAGCACCACGTAGTGGATTTCGCCGCGGTTGAAGGAGTAGTAGGTGGGGCCGAATAGCTTCTTGAACGTGTCGGCTGAGCCTTCGTCGGTACGGGCCGTGAGGTCCATGTCGTGGTTGCCAATCACCTGGAAGAACGGAATGCCGGTGCTGGCCACGCCCTGCTGGTAATCCTCGAACAGCTCGAAATGGTCCCAGACCAGGTCGCCGCACCCGATGCCGTGAAACAGCGGGCCCGCGCCGTATCCTGCCACCAGCTTCTGCGTGTCGGGTACGGCCGTGGCCTTGAATTCGGCGGCGTCGGCTTTGGAAATCATCTGCGGGTCGGCCCACACGACAAAGTTGTGCCGGGTATCGTCCTGCGTGAGCTTGCGCAGCTCAAAATCTGCCCTGAACCGGCCCCGTACGGGCTCCTTCTTGCGGTAAAAACGCGCCACGCCCTGCTCGTGCGGAAACTCGTAGCCGCGCGGCACCGAGATATAGACGAATTCAGCGGCCCCGCTGCTTTCCAGCTCGTACTGGCCCTTCGCATCGGTGAGCACCACGCTGATGCCGTCCGTCACGGCTACGCCCGCTATGCCCTGCCCACCCGCATGCACTTTGCCGGTGAGCGTAGCTACGGCCGTTTCCCTACCAGTAGCCGTCGGGGACGTTTGGGGCCGGGCCAGGCCCAGGTTCACGTCCAGCGTAACGCCCAGTCCGGCCAGGCCAATGGATTTGAGGAAGGTTCTGCGTTGTTGCGACATGCTATTCCGTAAGAGTAAGATTGTTGAATGAACGTCATGCTGCGCTTGCCGAAGCATCTCTACCGCTTCGTCCTCAAAAACAGGCATGAGGGTAGTGGCAGAGATGCTTCGGCAAGCGCAGCATGATGGTTGAACCAGTAGTTGGGTAGCCTATTTTTCCCACCACACTTTGGTGTTCACGTCGTCGGCGCCCATGGCCTGCACGGCAGCGCGGTAGTTGGTGCCGTTGTTGGTCTGCACCACCAGCGGGTAGCGGAAGCGCACCGGCATACGGCCGCCGTTCTGCAGATCCTGGCCGCGGGGCAGCACCGGCAGGCCCGTGCGGCGGTACTCAAACCATTGCTGGTAGTCGTTGAAATACAGTGCGTAGTACTTCTGCAGCATGATGCGGGCCAGCGACCCGTCGTAAGCCGCGGCCGTGTTCTGGAAATAGGTAGTGGGCAACACCGCGCCCCACTGCTCCACCGCTGCCTTTACGCCCCGCTCGTAGTGGGTGCGGTCGTCGGCGGTCGTCCAGCCTTTCTGCGCGGCCTCAGCCCGGATGAATTCCACCTCGGCGTAGCTCATCAGCACCGACTGCATGGGCGCGGCTACCGTGGCCGTTACCAGCGCTATGTTCTGGTTGGAAGGCTGAAACTGAAACTGCGCGTCGCTGCCCCCATAGGCGCTCGGAATACCCCGGTAGCCGATGGTGGTGCTGCCGGTCTGGGTGCGGGCCTGGGTGTTGAATTTGGGCAGGCGCGGGTCGCTCCAGGCGTTGAGGTTGTCGATGAAGAATTCGGCCGCCGCGCGGAACGTGGTGAAATCGACGGCGCGGCCCCACGGCGACACGTTGGGTGCCACGCCCGTGATTTTCAGGATGGCTGCCTCGCTGTTCTGCGTGAATACCGGGTAGCGGGTCGGGTCGTTGAGCATGGCTGCCAGCCGGGTGGGGGCGTTCATCTCCGGGCGCTTGCTTACGCGCAGCAGCAGGCGCAGGCGCAGCGAGTTACAGAACCGCCGCCAGTTGGCCACGCTGTTGTTGTAGAGCAGGTCGCTGCCGTAGCTCATTGGCTTGGCGGTATCAAACAGGCCGTTGGCGCGGTCCAGGTCGTCGAGCAGCTGGGTGTAGATTTGCTGCTGCGAGTCGAAGGCCGGGTACAGAATGCCTTCCTCGGCGCGGCTGGCCTCGGTCATGGGCACGTCGCCGAAACAGTCGGTGAGGTTGGCGTACACCCAGGCGTTCAGGGTCATGGCCACGGCCTCGTAGTTGGGGTCCTGGGCAGCCACGGCCGCGGCGCGCATCTCCCGGATGTTAGCCAGCCAGCGGTAGTACGTGGTCCAGGTCGAGTTGCCGGCGCTTTCGCTCACCACATAGCGGTGCACCCCACCCGATACGCTCGGAAACGGCAGCGCCACCTGCATGATGTCGAACGTGAAGGCATCGGCGCGCTGCGTATTGAAGGCCGCTACCTCGTACACAATCGGGTTGAGCAGCGTGCCCGGACTGATTTTCTCGATGCGGTTGGGGTCGGTGTTCAGCTCCTCAAATCCATCGGTGCAGGAAGCCAAGCCACTGCTCAGGGCCAGCAGTAGCAGGAGAGTATAGTTTTTCATTGGAAACAGGAAGTCAGGAGAAGGGAAGGTTTTCAGAACGTCATGCTGAGCTTGTCGAAGCATCTCTACCGCTTCGTTGAGAATCGGTAGGCGAAGCGGTAGAGATGCTTCGACAAGCTCAGCATGACTGTTCTGATGATATGCACCTGTTAAAACTGCAGCGTCAGGTTCACGCCCATCGTGCGAGTGGAGGGCAGCTGGCCGATTTCCACGCCGGGCAGGATGGTGCCGCCGTTCAGGGCCGCCGTTTCGGGGTCGAACATGGGGAACTTGGTCCACATGGCCAGGTCGCGGCCGTAGAGGCCGATGGTGGCGCCGGTCAGGGCTTTGGTGCGGGCCAGCAGCGCAGTGGGCAGGTTGAATTCGAGACGAGCTTCGCGCAGCTTGATGTAAGAAGCGTCAAACGAGTTGCTCTCGATGTTGGCGCGGCGGTAGTACTCGGCGTAGTAAGCCGCCGGAATGACCTTGGTCGTGTTCGGCGAGAAGGTGCCGTCGGCGTTTCGCACCACTCCGTCGCCGATGATGAAGCCTTCCTCGCGGCCCGGCAGCGTCGATTTCAGCTTGCCCTGCTCGCTCATTTTGTGGTGAGTCTGCGAGTACACGATGCCGCCATACTGCCCGTCGAAGAGCACGCTCACCCGGAAATTCTTGTAGGAAAACTCGTTCAGCAGGCCGCCTTTCCAGTCGGCGTAGGCGCGCCCGATGTACTTGATGGCGGCCGGCTGCACCGGCAGGCCGTCTTTGTTGTAGATGATCTGGCCGTCGGGCGAGTAGTCGAAGCCGAAGCCGTAGATGTCGCCGGTGGTGCCACCCACGGTGGCCAGAATGGTGGCCGTGCCGCCGGTGCCAATCACCTGCTGATCGGTCAGGCCCTCGGCCAGGCTCAGCACCTTGTTGCGGTTGCGGGCCCAGGTGCCGGTAGTTTTCCACTTGAAGGCGTTGTTGTCGATGGGCCGGGCGTTGAGCACCACTTCCACGCCTCGGTTGCGCACCTCGCCGGCATTGAGCAGGGCGCGGCTGTAGCCGGTGGTGGGGTCGATGGGCACTTCCAAAATCTGGTTGCGCGTGGTGTTCTGGTACACGGTCACATCGGCCCCGATGCGGCCCTGGAACATCAGGTACTCCACGCCGGCCTCGTAGCTGGTCGTAATTTCGGGCTTGAAATCCGTATTGAACAGCGTGGTGGGTACCGAGCCCGCGCCGGGAAAGTCGCTACGGCCGTAGTACTTGCGGGTGTAATACGGGTCGGTGTCGTTGCCGACCTGCGCCGCCGACAGCCGCAGCTTCGCCAGCGAAATAGACGTGGGCATCGGCAGCAGCTCATTCAGAATAAAGCTGGAGCTGATGGACGGGTAGAAGAACGAGTTGTTCTGCACCGGCAGCGTGCTCGACCAGTCGTTGCGCCCGGTCAGATCCACGAAGATCTTGTCGTCGAACGACAGCGAGGTGAGGGCGTAGAGGCTGTGGATGCGGCGGGCCGTGGTGGTGCTGGTCAGTAGCGGGTTGCTGAGGCCGTTGGTGAGCTTGTACACGCCCGGAATTACGAGGCCTTCCACCACGCCGTCGGTGCCCCGGTAGCGGCGGTACATGGCGTTGCCGCCCACCGAAGCCCGCAGGTCGAAGTGCTGGCCCAGCTGCTCGTGGTAGGTCAGCAGGAAGTCGGTGTTGGCCTCGTAGTTGCTGATATCCTGCTGCTTGAAGTAGCCTTTCTGGAAGTTGGCCGTGCTGTAAGGGCGGCGCATTTCGCGGTTTTCCTGGCTCAGGGCAATGCCCGAGCGGGCCAGCAGGCTCAGCTTCGGCGTGAGGTCGTAGGTGGCCGAGAGGTTGCCCACGGTGGTGCGCGTCGTCACGGCGTTGGTCATCTCGTAGGCAATCAGAAACGGATTGTCGATGAACGAGCTGAACGGGTGCACCTGGTCTATTTGGTCGAAGCCTTTTTTCCAGATGGTGCGGTACGCATCGAGCGGCACGTTGGGGTTCTGGAAAATCATAAAGTACGACAACGACTGGTTGTTGTAGCCGGTGGCGGGCAGGTTGTCGCTGGTGCGGTTCGTGAAGTTGACTTTGCCGGCCAGCTTCAGCTTGCTGGCAATGGTCTGGTTCACGCTCAGGGCCGCCGTCAGCCGCTCGTAGCCCGTATTGGGCATGATCCACTCGTTTTTGGAGTGCGTCACGGAGGCCCGCGCCGAGCTGGTTTCGTTGCCGCCTTCCAGTGCCACGCTATTGGTGAGCGTGGAGCCAGTCCGGAAAAAGCCCTTGATATTGTCTTTGTACGGCACCCACGGCAGCCGCTCCGCCGATTGGGCTTGCGTGACGGGGTCGTACTGGTAATACATCTGCCCGTTGAACTTCGGGCCGAAGGCGCTGCTGGTGCCGCCGGTGTTGGCCCCGTCGGCTGAGGCACCGTAGGAGTAGTACATGTCGCCGGCCGCGTTGAAGGCGCGGCCGGTACCCTGGCCGTACTCGTACTGATACTCGGGCCACTGCAGCACGGTGTTCACGCTGTAGTTGCTGTTCACCGTCACACCCAGACCTTTCTTTTTGCGCGAACCAGTTTTGGTGGTGATGATGAGGGCGCCGTTGGCGGCGCGGCTGCCATACAGCGCCGTAGCGCTGGCACCCTTCAGCACCGTGATGCTGGCAATATCGTCGGGGTTGATGTCGGCAATGCCGTTGCCGAAGTCCACGGGCACGTCGTTGCCGGAGCCGGCCCCGTAGGCGCTGCTTACGCCGGAGCTGGTCAGGCCGCTGTTCATGGGCACGCCATCCAGCACAATCAGGGCATTGTTGCCGTTGGGGTTCAGGGAGTTGTCGCCACGCAGCGAAATGCGGGTGGAGTTCACCGGACCCGAGCCTGCCGAAATCAGGCTCAGGCCCGCCACCTTGCCCGACAGCGCCTGCGAGAAGTTGTTCGGGCGGGCTTCCAGCAGGGCGTCGCCGCCAATTGTCTGAGTAGCGTAGCCCAGGGCCTTTTGCTCCCGCTTGATGCCCAGAGCCGTCACGACCACCTCATTCAGCTGCTTGGTATCAGGTGTGAGCCGCAGGTTGAGCTGGGTTTTGCCTTCTACCGGTACTTCGCGCGTCAGGAAGCCGATATAGGTCACGAGCAGCACTGCATCGGAAGGCGCGCTGATGGTGTAGGCCCCCTGCGCATCAGTAGAGGTGCCGTTGGTAGTGCCCTTCACTACCACAGTGGCACCGGGCAGGGCCTGGCCCTGGTCGTCGGTTACGCTACCCGAAACGGATTGGGATTGTGCCAGGGCGCTGGTGCTCAGAAAAAGCACAGGGAGGCCCGTCGCACAGAGCCGGGTGGCTCGAGCTAAGTAACTGTGAGGCATAGTTTTGGGAGGTTATTTCGACCGCAAAACTACCGGCCTCCCATTATCAGAATATTACCGGAAGAATAAGCAATTGTATAGTTCACGGCATTACTGAGCGGCTGTAGAAAAAGCCCGAATCCGGTATGACGACGCTTCATCCGGCGTATCCGACACTTCGGCAACTGCCAGTTTGCTGGCGGCTTAGCGGCGCGCACCTTTGAATCACTCAACCGCCACTAACCTCCTTTACATCATGAAAAAGACGCTCCTCCTGCTCGCCCTCGCCGCCTCCTTCGCCGCGCAAGCCCAGATGCCAACTACCGCTGCTGCTCCCGCTGCCACCGCCGCTGCCCCTGCTGATGCCTACACCACCATGATGGCTGCTACCATCTCGGAACTGATGAAATCGGGGGAAGTGCCCCAACTCATGCAGGCCGATGCCAAGCTGGAACGCGCCGCGGCCGTGGCCCCGCAGGACTGGCTGCCCCGCTACTACCAAGCGTATGCCCGCGTTATTGCCTGCTTCGTGACCAAAGAGGGCGACGAGGCCAAGGACAAATACCTCGACCAGGCCGATGCCGCCCTGGCCCAGGCCCGCAAGCTGCGCGGCGACGAGTCGGAGGTGAGTGCGCTACAGGCCTACATCTACCAGGGCCGTATCATGGTTTCGCCGATGACGCGCTTTATGGCCTACGGCGGCAAGGTAGAAGACGCTCTGACCCAGGCCCAGACGGCCAACCCCCAGAACCCCCGCGTGCTGCTGCTGCGCGGCAACAACCTCTACTTCCGGCCCAAGATGGTAGGCGGTGGCGCTGAGGCCGCCAAACCTTTCTACGACCAGGCCAAGGTGAGCTACGCTGCCTTCAAACCCGCCTCGGTGCTGGCGCCTAACTGGGGCGAGCGGCAGCTGCTGGGCCGCCTGAAGCAGTACGAAACGGCTACCAGCAGTGCCCAGTAGCCGGGTGCCTCTGGCCGCCGCCGAGTTGGCGCTGGCTGACCCGGATGCTGCCGGTTTCTGCTTAGATTCGGGCCCTTCTTCCGCCATGAACGACCAGCATCCTGCGCTTCTGCCCCTGCACCGCCGCCCCCGGGAGCTGTTCCGGCTGCTGGCTATACTGCTGCTGATAGCGGCCGTGATAAGCGTGAGCATGGACCCGGCCGCCTGGGGCAATCTGCCGGAAATGCTGCTCAACTTCATCATCACCTTTGCCTACACGGCCGGGCTGTGGCTGGTGAACGGCTACGCGGTGGAGTGGCTCAACTCCCGCGCCGACTGGACCCGGCAGCCCGCGCGCCGCTTTCTGTTCACGCTGGTAGCCTCCCTGGTGGCCTCGCTGGTGGTTATTCTGCTGGTAAACGGCACGTTTCATGTGCTGTATCTGCACCAGCCGGTCCAGCGGATATTTGCCGCCCGCATGTGGCCGCAGTATGCGTTTCCGCTGATTATAACCGGGGTGGTGTCGCTGTTTCTGCACAGCCGCTCGTTCCTGCAGCACTGGCGCGAGGCCGCCATCCGGGCCGAGCGGGTGGAAAAGGAAAACGCCGTAGCCCGCCTCGATTCGTTGCGCCGCCAGGTAGATCCGCACTTCCTGTTCAACTCCCTGAACGCCCTCACGTCGCTGGTGGAGGAAGACCCCAGCCGCGCCGTGCGCTTCATCCGGCAGCTCAGCCAGGTCTACCGCTACGTGCTCGACAGCCAGGAGCAGGAAGTGGTATCGGTGGCGGAGGAAATGCGCTTCGTGGAGTCGTATCTGTTTCTGCAAAGAACCCGGCTGGGCGAGGGGTTGAGCGTGGAGCTGAAGCTGCCTCCTGCGGCTGCGTTGGAAACACTGCTGGTGCCCCCGCTGGCCGTGCAGTTGCTGCTCGAAAACGCCCTCAAGCACAACGCCACCAGCCAGCGCGACCCGCTGCGCATCACGGTGGAGCTGGATGCTGCCGCGCGCCGGCTCACAGTACGCAACACCTTGCGCTACCGCCGCGTGCCCGAAGGCGAATCGACGGGCCTGGGCCTGCAGAACCTGCAGGCACGCTATGCTTTCCTGACGAGCGAGTTGGTGGTAGTAATCAAAACCGAAACCGAATTCCTTGTAACGCTGCCGCTGCTGGAGTTGGAATAAATGCACAAGCTCCGCAGCGCCGTGCTAAGCTGGCCGCAGCGGCAGTGCTGCCTCGGCCAGCTTACCTGTTAACTTCCTTCTCTGGTAAGCAGTAACCAGTTGCTGCTTACTATACTAACAAGCCTCTGCCTTTTTTATGGCCCTCATTACCACGCAACCGCTCCGCGCCCTCATCATCGAAGACGAACCACTGGCTGCCAACCGCCTGGCGGGGCTCCTGAAAAAGCAGCCGCAGCCGGTAGAAATAGTGGGCATGGCCGAATCGGTGGTGGAGGCGGAGACGCTGCTGCGGGCGTTGCAGCCCGCGCCCGACGTGTTGTTTCTGGATATTCATCTGGCCGATGGGCTGAGCTTCGAGCTGTTTGAGCGGCTCGAAATCCGCAGCCCGGTCATTTTCACTACGGCCTACGACAAGTATGCGCTGCGGGCGTTCAAAGTGAACAGTGTGGACTACCTGCTCAAGCCCATAGCCCCGGAGGAGCTGACGGCGGCGCTGGCCAAGCTGCAGCGCCAGCGCGAAGCGGCCACCCCACAGTTTGATGCGGCGCTGCTGGCACGCGTGCTGCAGCAGGCGCAGCCAGCCAAAGAGTATAAGTCCCGGTTTGTGGTGCGGGTGGGCGAGCATCTGAAGGCCATCCCGGTGGAGCAGATTGCCTACTTCGCCAGCCTGGAAAAAGTGACGCTGCTGCATACCCGTGAGGGCCGCCGCTTTGTGGTGGACTACACGCTGGAGCAGCTGGAGCAGATGCTCGACCCTACGGAGTTCTTCCGCCTCAACCGCGCCTATCTGGCTCATGCCGAGGCCATCCACGACATCATCCACTACACTAATTCGCGCCTGCAAACTGTCCTCAAGCCCGCCGCCCCCGACAACGACACCGTACTGGTCAGCCGCGAGAAAGTAGCCGCCTTCAAGGCCTGGCTGGACCGCTAAACTATGCTCGACTCGTTGATGGTGCGCCGGGTGGCGGCAGCAGTATCCGGGCTGGGGCACCCGTTGATGCTGGTGCCGGCGATGGTGGCTTTTGTGGCCGTGCGGCAGTGGCAGGGCGCGGCTTCCGGGTGGGCTATTGGCAGCGTGCTGCTGGTGGTAGTGCCCATCGGCTTATGGAACCTGCGGCAGACGCGGCGCGGTACCTACACCAACTTCGACGTATCGGAGCGGAAGCAGCGCAACTCCTTTTATCCGGTGCTGCTGGCGTTGCTGGGGCTGGCCACGCTCGTGCTGTTCTGGCAGCAGCAAGCCGACGGCGGGTTCCGGTACGGCCTAGCGGCGGCGTGGGGGCTTCTGCTGGCGTGCTACCTGCTCAATTTCTGGCTGAAAGTGTCGTTGCACGCGGCTATATCCTTTTTCTTGGCTTGCGTGCTGCTACGCCTGGAACCCACCTGGGGCGCAACCGCTCTGGTGCTGGCCACCCTGATTGCCGCTTCGCGGCTTGTGCTGCGCCGGCATACTCTGGCCGAGCTGGTGGTAGGCAGCGTGGTTGGCTGGGCAGCGGGTGGCGGGCTGATGTGGATACTACCCGAAGCCTAGCTGGAGAGGGGAGATAGTGAAAGTGGTTGGATAGGAATCAATGGCTATTGATATGATATTTCAAATGTTACACTAATAAATGCAATAATATAATAGTCTTTTTAATCCCAGTCATAGTCAATACTTTTACTAGATTTTTTAGTCTGATCTAATGGCAAGAACTGTTACGCGAAAACGATTTTACTTCGAAAATTTAGACGGTTTGCGAGGGCTGTTTTTTATACTGGTTTTCATCTCGCATGGCTGCGACTATAAGTCTCCCGAACTGCAGACGCATTGGGTAAACCCGATCGTGCAGTTTGGTACTGTCCACGACACGTCGTTGGTGCTGTCTTTCTTCTTCGTGATGAGCAGCTTCATCATTACGATGTTGCTGCTGCGCGAAAAGCAGTTTGAAGGGCAGGTGCATATCGGTGCCTTCTACTTGCGGCGCTTGTTGCGCATTGCGCCGTTGTATCTGGTTATGCTGGGCATCGGCTTTGGGCTCTACCCCTGGTTACGCAGCTTCGGCAGCCACCCCTATACCGAAGTTGCCAGCTTGTGGCATCACCTGGTGTTCATACAGAATTTCGATTTTGTGGAGCGAATGCCGGAGTTCCTGGGCCTGAGCGTACTTTGGTCGTTGGCGGTGGAAGAGCAGTTCTATCTGGTCTGGCCCTTGCTACTGGCTTTGGTGCCGAGACGGGCATTGTTTGCTACGTTCTTGGGCATTCTGGCCGCTGTGCTGGCCTGGCAGTGCACGCACGACCTCAGCCCATTCCATACCCTCACCTGCGCCTCGGACTTGGCAGTAGGAGGGTTGGCAGCAGTAGCCGTGTTTCATGCTCATCAATACCGCCATCCGCTCGCCCGCCGCTGGCTGCTGGCTGTGCGCCATCAGTCGCCCGTGCTGATTGTGGCCCTGTGGCTGGCGGCCATTTATCTGTACCGGCACGGCTTGCGGGATGCTCCGGCTATGGTGCAGCCCTTCGAGCGGCTTGTGGTTGATATAGTGGCAGTATCGGTGCTGCTGGAACAGAATTACGGTCGGAAGTCACTTTTCAAGCTGGGGTACCTGCCTGGTTTCCGGAAGCTGGGGCAGTTGGCCTATGGCCTGTATCTGCTGCATGCCGTGGCCATTGTAGCAGTAGATGACGTGTTGCACCTCACGGGTCTGCCCAAAACGGTCTGGAATATTGTGTTGCTCAAACCTGTACTGGCTTTTGCTCTGACGGTGCTGGGCGCCATGGTGAGTTTCCGCTATTTCGAACTTCCCTTCCTGCGTCTCTACGGTAAGCTGCTACCGGCGCCACCCAAAGCTTCCGCCACTGCAACAGTCTTCATCGAGCCTGATCTTATTCCGGCGACTGCAGTACCCGCGCCGTTGGCTCTCTATACCAGCACGGCGGTGAGTAGCCGGTAGCTAACACCGTAGTCGCCTAGCCTTCCAGCCACTGCTTCACCAGCGCTGCCTTCTCCCGGCTGACTAGCACTTCCTCGCTGGGAGCGGGGTGCAGGTCCAGCAGCAGCTTGCCGTTGAAGTGCAGGTGCAGGCGCTGCACCGCGGGCAGCTGCGCGAGAAATTGTCGGTTGAGGCGGAAAAAGTGGTGCGGGTCGAGGAGGCTCTCTAACTGTTCCAGCGTGTAGTCTACCACGAAGCGGCGCCCATCCTGAGCAACCAGCGTGGTAGTTTCGTGGCGGCTCTGAAACCAGGCTACCTGCGCGGCGGGCAGTGGTAGCAGCTGCTCGCCGTTGCGCACCAGAAAGCGGGTTTTGTACCGTGTGTCGGGGCGGGGAAGGCTGTCGAGCAGGTGTTCCAGGCGGTGCGCAACGGTATCCTGGGCAGCCGGATCTGAGAGGCTGGTGGGTGCTGGGGCGCGCCATTCCCGCAGCTTGGTGAGGGCTGCCTGCAGCTCGGCCAGCTTCACCGGTTTCAGCAAATAGTCTACGCTGTTGGCTTTGAATGCCCGAATGGCATAAGCGTCGTAAGCCGTGGTGAAAATCACCGGACTGCGCACCACCGTCTGCTCGAATACTTCCAGGCTCAGCCCATCGGCCAGCTGAATGTCGCTCAGAATCAGGTCGGGGGCGGGGCTGTTGTCTAACCATTGCAGTGCTCCGGCCACACTATCCAGCACGGCCAGCACCTGGGCGTCGGGGGCGGCTTGGCGGAGCAGGCGCTGAAGCCGCTCGGCGGCCGGGTATTCATCTTCGAGCAGCAAAACAGTCATGCTTTTCAATTAAAAGTTGAAGCTGGTGTGGGCCACATCAGGCTATTGCCGTTGGGCAGTGTCAGGGCAGGCAGTTTGCCTGCGGGAGGCAACGCTTCATCCTTCCTGTTTCGATTGAATCAAAGGCAGCTTCACCCGGAACCAGCCAGCATCGGTTGATACGTGCACCGGCGCGGCTGCCTTCAGCAGCTCGTAGCGGTGGCGCACGTTGCGCAGGCCGGTACCAGTGCCGGGCGCAAGGCCGGCAGTGCGGGGGCGCAAGCTGTTCTCGACCACCAGAAACTGCTGCCCGGCATCCACGCCGATGCGCAGCTCCAAAGGGTGTTCCCGCGAGGCTACGTTGTGCTTGAGGGCGTTTTCCACGAGCAGTTGTACGCTGAGCGGCGCCACATGAGCCGCCAGCGCACCCGGCGAAATGTCTGTTTTCACCCGTAGGTTGTCGCGGAAGCGGGCTTTGTGCAACGCCAGATAAACGTTCACAAATTCCAGCTCCTCACCCAGCGGCACCGTTGGCTTGTCGCGCGCCAGCAGTACGTAGCGGTACACATCGGCAAGCTGCTCCACGAATTGCTGGGCTGGCTCGTTTTCGGGCTCAATCAGGGCCGACAGCGTGTTGAGCGAGTTGAAGAGAAAGTGCGGGTCAAGCTGACTTTGGAGGGCTTCGAGCTGGCTCTGTACGCCGGCACTTTGCAACTGCTCGGCACGGCGCACGTTCCGGGCCCATTGCTGAAACAGGTGCCAGCTTTCGTAGATAAGCTGCACCACCACCGTGGGTACCATGTTCAGCCCGAACTCCGACAGGTAGCCAGCCGTGGTGAGGTGCCCGCCCTGCGCCCGGGCCGCCAGCAGCCCGATACCCAGCGTTACTACCGCCGTGATGGACGTGTTGATGAACGCCAGCCACCACAGCCGCCGCGTGGTCTGCTCGACGCGTGGAAACCGCCGGAGCAGCAGGCGCCATAGCTGCCGGCCCGCCAGCCAGAATACGGTGGTGATGCCCAAGGACACCACCCAGGCTCCTAACGCTTCCGGCGCGGAGCGCACCTGCAGCAGCCCCCGCGGCAGCAGCACCAGCAAGGCCAGCGCCGGGATGCCGAGCAGCAGAAACCACCGGTCGTTCAGGAAAGCGGCGGGACGTTCGGCGGGCAGCGGCATGCAGCAGGATGTTAGCGCGGGAGTTTCTGCACGAAGCTAACTACCGCCTGCCGGAACGTCGCTGGCTGCTCCAGAAACGAGTTGTGCTTGCCGGGCAGCGTCACGGTCTGCTGCTTCGGAAACCGGAACGTGCCGGGCATAGCACCCGTCGTGCGGTCGTCCTGGCCCACGATGTTCAGTACCGGCATTAGTAACCTGGCCGTAGCCGGCACTAAATCCTGGCCATAGTCGGGCAGCTGGCCGCTGAAAACCTGGGTGCCGAAGTCCGGATTGGCAGCCACCGCGCGACTAACACGGCCGGCGCGGGCAGCCATAGAGTCGGCGGAAAACTGCAGCTGCCAGGCCATCTTTTGCTGTTGCAGCGCGCCCATAACCATGCCCACGCGCTGCATCATCGGCAGGCCGGGGTTGGGCTGCGCGGCGGCAGGCAGCAGGGAATTGCCGTAGTGCAGCATGCTTTCCAGCGAAGCCGGCGGATTCAGCACGGCATTCACCAGTACCAGCGCCTGTACCCGTTGCGGGTACTGAGTGGCATAGGCCGTGGCAATAGTGCCGCCGAACGAATGCGCCATCACCACCCACTTTTCCAGCCCAAGGTGCTGCCGCAACTCTTCCAGGTCCTGCACCATGCGCGCCATGGAGTAGTGCTGGCGGGAAGAACTGGCCGAGCGGCCACTACCGCGCTGGTCGAAGTAGATCAGGCGGAGGTGGTCTTCGAGGCGGTTGCCGCCCAGCTTCTCAAACGAGTAGCTGCCCGCGCCCGGTCCGCCGTGCACGTACACGCAGGGCGTGCCCTGGCCCGCTACCTGCACATATAGTTGCACCGAGTCGGAGGTGAGCAGGGTAGTGGGGCCGTTGGTAAGCTTACCGGTTGCTTGCTGGGCGTGGCTGAGAGAAACAGTAAGCAGGAACAGACTCAGTAGGATTGTGCGGAAGGAGTAGTGAAAGGCAGCCATTCGTAGGGGAGAATGAAGAAAGAAAGAATAGGAGAGGAGCCGGGTGAGGCATACCTGCACGCACCGGGTGCACCGGTTACCTGCAGCATCTGGTTGTAGTGGCAGTGCTTACTCAGCCGTAAGAAAATCAGGCGCTACAGCTGTAGCAGTGGCACGCCACGCATAGCCTGCTGAAACAATGCCACTACTAAGCCAGCATAGGCAGCAGCGCCCAGCCAGGTCAGGAGCACGGCGCGGCGCGGCAGCCGGCGGCTTAGCCACCAGCCCAGCAGCGGCACCACCTGCAGACTATGCAGGCCCAGAAAATGAGCAATGCGCAAGTCGCCGGCGCGGGTGCTCCAGCCGATGCCAGGCAAGCCGGCGCCACCATCCGGCGCGCCCACCGTGTGCTGGTTCAGATGGATCATCATGCCGCCCAGAATACTGCCGGCCAGAAACAGCAGCAGCCCCAGCCGCACGCCCCAGACGTAGCCGGCCGGGCCGTGGGGCCGGTGCCGCCATACCAAATACACGGCCCAGCCGGTCAGCAGCGTGTTCAGCATAATCATCACGCCCATCACCTGAAACAGGGTGGCATCGAAGGTACTGGCGATGTTGAAGTGTGACGTAGTGCCGCGTGCTGCCTGCACGAAAATGCACACTTGCTCGGCCAGCATGCTCAGGGTCACTCCCCAACTCAGCACACGTACCGAGCGTTGCGCTTGCGCCGGCAGGTCGGCCAGCAGCCATCCTAGTGTCCAGACAAAGGCTATAATGGACAGGCAGAACTTGATGGGCTTAATCCAGACGAGGCTGCCGGTTACCAGCCGTGTATCGAGTGGGAGCAGTACCAGCGCTACCGCCAGCAGCCCCACATTCAGCCAGCCGGCCCAGCTAAGCACCGGATTCGCGCGGTGCAGTGTCCGCAGCCAGGCCGCGGCGTTGGAAACCAGGGAAGTAGTGCTGCCAGCCGATGCGGTGGCGGGGGAGGCAGTGGTTTTCAGAGAGAAGGAAGCAGCAGACATGGCGCAGAAAGGCTAAAGGACAGCAGCAGAAACCGAAGCGGCAGACACAGCGGCAGCGCGCGGATAGAAGCGCCGCACCAAGGCGTAGAGCAGTAGCCCCACCGGCCCAAACAGAAACGTAAGCAGCAGGCACGGCACCAGCAGCAGATGGGGCACGCCACGCCGCCGCGCATCCAGGCTTTCCCAGATGCCCATACCCAAATCGAAGCACAGATAATGCACCCAGCCGGCCAGCAAGGCCCACGGGCTGCGGAACAGCGCCGCCACCTGCTGCAGCGAACTGAACCCACCTTCCGACGCGTGCGGCCCCAGGTAGTGGCTCCCAATCAGAAGCGCGTAGGCCGCGGCCAGCACCAATGGTAATGCCCCATTCAGCACCAGCCGCCGCGTGAAGCTCCAGCGTGGGGCCAGCACCAGCAGCGCCCAGCCCAGCATGGCAACCGGGTTGGCCAGCGAAAATAAAAAGTCGGGAGTGAGCGGCATGGTAGTGAGGCTGAATGACGATTCTAAAGTACAATGTGCCCGGCCCAAAGTCAGTGGCAAAAGCGGTGAACCGTCACCAGCGCTAGGGTGAACCGGAAGGTTGGACCAGTGAACCGGATGCCCGTTCGGCGGTTAGTAAAGCCAGCTTCAGTAACTCCGGCCCGATTCGGCCGTACCTTTGCCCCGTGGAAGAGTCAAGTTCGCCTATCCGATGGCCCGTAGTGGGCGCGCTCAGCCTAGTGTTGCTGGCTGGCTCCGCTGCTGCCCACCCCCTCACGGCTCCTTCTTCTTCCGCCGACGACAGCGCCGCGGTGCGCCAGCCGCACCGCCGCCCGGTGTTTCAGCTGGATATCCGCAACTCTATTATCAATCACCGGCTGGTAACCGTGCCGGGCCTGAAGCTGGGCATTGAGTGGCGCGGCCGGCTCCGCACCGGGCTTGGGGTGTACCTGCTCAGCAACGGAATTCCCTCGCGGCAGCCTATTCCGTCGGAGCTGCCGGCTGCCACCACCTCGGAGCTGCGGCTGCGCTACGTGGCCGGCTACGGCGAGTATGTGGTACTAGGTAATCCGCGCTGGGAAATTGCCAGCCAACTCCAAATTGGGGTGGGCAAAACCTACGCCCGCTATGCGCTGCCTGATGGCAGCCTCGTTCGTTCACCCAAACGAATTATCTGGCTGGTTGAGCCTTCCCTAACGGCCCAGATGCGGGTCTACCGTTGGCTGGCGTTGGGTACCGGCGTGGGCTGGCGCCAGCCGGTATTTATCAACCGATTTACCCAGCGCGAACTGAACGGGCCTGTGTTTTACGGCCGCGTCAAGCTTTCCCTCGGCGACGTGTATAAGGTAATGCGAGGCCGGCAGCGCCTGTTCACGCAGCAGGGCCTGCGCCGTGCAGATTGGTAGAAGACAGCATACAAAAGCATCTGTCATCCTGAGCAAAGCGAAGGACCTTGTCACGTCTGAACGATTGATGCCATAGCGGCTCGTTCAAGCGTGACAAGGTCCTTCGCTTTGCTCAGGATGACAGACAATCTTTGCCGTGCCTCCTCGCAATGACAGATGAGGTGTTTACTACTTGCTCACGTTTACACCCTGTGAGGAACGCAGGCGGCGCAGCATAAAGAACTGCTCCTTGTTGCGCAAGTTGCCCTGTGCCACATCGCCGTACACCTGCACTACGTCCCAGCCCAGGGAGCCCATATAGTTAAGGGCGCTGATGTGGGTGGCAAATACCTGCAACTTGCCCGCTTCCAGCTTGGAGAGGGAGCCGCCGCCCAGCTTTTCGGGGCCAAAACCGAAGTCCACGAATACGTCACCGCTTTTCAGGTGCAGCTCGCAGTATTCGTAGCGGGCAGCAGCAGTAGCTGGTGAGGTCTGGGCGTGCAGGGCGGGCGCTGTCAGGAGCAGGGCCAGCAGCAGGAAGCAGGCGGAAAGGTATTTCATGCGGAGGTTGGTTGTGAGGAAGATGAGAAGTATATGTCGTCCTGAGCGTGCGAAGGACCTTATTACGGCAGAGCAATGAGCGTAACAATGATTAGCTCTATCGTAATAAGGTCCTTCGCACGCTCAGGATGACCCGCGACGCATTAGCTAGTTGTAGTTCGGCAGCAGGCGGTATTTGCGGCCGTAATCCAGCATTTGCTTCGCAAAGTCGGTGGGATATTCCACTTTCACGTCCACAATTTTGCCATCCTGCTCCACCGGCACCAAGCGCGGCTGAATGAAGCCAGCATAGGGCGCAATGTTGAGCGTGGCGTAGCGAGCCAGCACTTCCTTATGCAGCACCGGGTCTACTTTTACGCCGTAGGTTTCGATGAGGGCTTTGCCGGCGGCGTAGTCGCCTTCACTCGTGATGCGCTGCAACTCGCGCAGCAACTGCCCAAACAGGCCGCGCAGCTTGGCGTAGTCGTTCACGCGGAAGTAGGTTTTGCCGTCGCGCATCACCTTCTCCACCACTTTTTCCTGCTTGCCTTTCTCAAACACCCATTTGGCCACCATCTGGCGGTTGCGCATGTGGGCTTCCTCCACGGTTTCGCCCAGCTGCAGCCGCACAAGCTGGGTCATCAGGCCATTGCGGATGTAGTTGTCGTACTCGGCTTTGGCTACATCAGCCGAAGGCACCACGCCCAATTGCTGAAGTTTGGCATCGGGTAGGTAGTAAAGGGCCACGAGGTCAGCGCGGGCTTCTTCCAGCGCCGAAGCGTAGCTTTTCAGGGTTTCCTTGGGTGTGCCTACGCCTTTGTTGATCTGGCCCGAAGCATGCCCGATTACTTCGTGCATATCCGTGTGGAGCTTGCCGGCCAGGCCCGCATACTGCCGGGCGCGCTGCTTCTCAGCTTCGTCGTAAGCAAACTCGTCGAGCATGCCACCAGCATCGGCCGCGCCGTAAGCATCCACAATGTTGCCCAGGTTTACCGACTTCGAGCCGTGCTCTTTGCGAATCCAGGTGGCGTTGGGCAGGTTGATGCCGATGGGCGTGCTGGGCGCGGCATCACCGGCTTCCACTACCGTCGTAATCACCTTGGCTGTGATGCCCACCACGTTTTTCTTTTTGTGCTCAGGCTTGATCGGCGAATTGTCCTCGAACCACTGGGCCTCGTCGCCGATGGCACTGATGCGCTTGGTGGCTTCCAGGTCCTTGAACGACACCACCGACTCGTAGGAGGCACGGTAGCCCAGTGGGTCGCCGTACACCTCAATAAAGCCGTTTACCACGTCGGTCAGCGACTTGGTATCGTGCACCCAGGCAATGTTGTACTCGTCCCACTTCTTCAGGTCGCCGGACTGGTAGTACTCCACTAGCTTCTGCAGGGCCAGCTTCTGCTCGGGCGTTTCGGCCACGTCGGCGGCCTTCTTGAGCCAGAACACAATCTGTTTCAGCGAGCGGCTGTACATGCCCTCCACGCGCCACACCCGCTCCTGCACTGCGCCCTGCTTGTCCTTCACCAGCTTCGAGTTGAGGCCGTAGGAAATGGGCTGCGGGTCTTTGGCGTTGATTTTTTTCTTGTAATACGCCTCGGCTTCGGCCTGGCTCACGCCTTCGTAGAAGTTCATGGCCGACGTCTTCAGCAGGTCCTTGCCAGCCTCCTGGTTGACGCGCTTGGCCGCCACGTTCGGGTCGAATAGAATGGGCGTCATCGTGGCCACAAACTGGTTCACCGACTCGCCCTTTTCCAGCGGCAGCAGCTTGGAGTCGGTGGCAAAAATCAGCTCCTTGAAGTAGGCCGGCGTGCACTCGGGCACAAACTTGCGGGTGCTGTAGTGGTGGTGGATGCCATTGCTGAACCACACCCGCTTGGTGTAGGTGGCAAAGCCGTTGGCGTGGGCAATCTGCTGCTGGTTGGTGCTGGCCGTGCGGCGCTCCTCGTTGGCGGCCCACACGGCTTCCAGCGTACGCAGCACGCGCAGGTTGTGCTTGTAGTTCTGGTCGTAGATGATGTCGCGCCCGCTCAGCGCTGCTTCATACAGGTAGTAGAGCAGCTCTTTCTGCTGCGCGCTCAGGGCCTCGAAGCCGGGCACCTGGTAGCGCAGAATGCGCAGATCAGCAAACTGCTCGCTCACTACCTCAAACGGCGGCGTGGCGGGGGTAGACGCTGCTGGTGCCGGCTCTGCCGCTACGGCCGTAGCCAGCTGACTTGCAGCCTCCGTAGTGGCCGTGCTGACGGCAGTGGTGGGGGTAGTAGTGGTGCTGGAAGTGCTGGCACAGCCGCCGCCAAGCTGAGAAGCCAGCAGCAGCGTCGCCACAGAAATACGGGTACGCTTCATGGAAAACAGGCAGAAAAGGAACAGCCGCAAAGCAACGGAATATTTCCCGATGTATAGGCGAAAATTGTACTATAGGTGGGCTTGTGACTTTTGTGGAGTAATACAAATGAGTACACACACTCCAGTAACCAGCCTTCCAACTGACCTGCTGCCTGCTACCGGCCGCCGGTGCTGGGGGCGGCTGTGAGGCTACGCACCGTGTTCAGCCTGTCAAGCTTTCCGGAAGCCGTGGTACGAAACTGGGGCACGTACACAAAGTCACGGGGCACTTCGTATTTGCTGAGCCGCTGGCTGAGCAGGGTGCGCAGGTGTTCCTGCTGGGCGTGGGTCAGCTTGGTGCCTTCTAAAAACGCCGTCACCTGCTCGCCAAGGCGGACATCGGGGCGGCCGGCTACAAAGGCCCGGCGGCCCTGGCCTAGTTCGGTGAGGGCCACTTCCAGCACCTGTTCCACTTTCTCAGCCTGCACCTTCACGCCGCCGCTATTTATCACGAAGTCGGCGCGGCCCAGCCACTCAAACGTGTGCGCATCGAGCAGTTGTATCCGGTCGTTGGTGGTGATAAGCTGGTTGTCGGTCATGTCGGCACGCACCGTCAGGCAGCCGCGGGCGTCCTGTGCTACCTCTATGCCGGGCAGCACGTGGTAGGTAGTCTGCACATCGGGGCCATTGAGGCGGCGCAGGGCAATGTGCGAGGCAGTTTCGGTCATGCCGTAGGTGAGGTACACCGGCACCTTCAGCTTCTGAATTTCTTTCTCCAGGCTTTTCTCCACGGCCGCACCACCTACCAGAATACCTTTCATGCGGTTGAGGCGCGGCGCGTGGCCAGCCTCCAGCACTGCGCGCAGTTGCAGCGGTACAAAAGAGGTGAAATCGAACTCCGCGTCCTGCGGCAATAGCGCCAGCGGATCGGCGTGCGGCTCCACAATAGTCAAGTGCATGTTCCGCTCGAAACCGCGCACCAGCATCATAATGCCGCCTACGTACTCGCAGTTCAGGCACACCAGCATCCGGTCGCCGGAGCCTAAGTCGAAGTAGTCGCCGGTGCGGCGGGCGGAGGCGGCCAGCTGCTGCCGCTTCATCGTCAGCGACTGGGGCTGGCCCGTGGAGCCGGACGTGCGCAGCCCGAACTCCAGGGTGCCGTTGAGCCACTGCCGGCAGAAATCGAGGACGCGCGCCTCGTAGCCGTTGAGGTCCTGGGGTGCCTGCGCGGGGTACTTCTGAATGTCGGCGTAGCGGAATTCGCGGCCGTTGAGCAGCAGGGAGTCGGGCAGGGTAGGAGCGTAGGGAGCAGCAGCCATGGAAAGGAGCGAAAAGCGGAGGCGTAAAGATTTTCAGAAACAACCACATCCGCATACGAAGCTCCCACCCAAATGGCAGAAAAACCAGCTAGGGATTGACATTGAGCGGGTTAAAACCGTATCTTAACTTTGTCCATCACGCCCCAATCGCCATGACTACGCCCGTCGCCAGCCCGTTTGCCCTGGGCCGCACCTTCGTCTTTCGGCGCTACCTCACGCTGCGCCGCCATATTGCTGCGCCCGCCGCTGATCTGGCGGCCAAAGCGGCCCGCCGGGCGCGCAAGCTGCGGAAGAAGGAAGCCAAGGATGAGCGGCTGCGCAACTTCTTCGGCTGGTGTGCCGGCTGCGAGGCCTATGGCTCCATATTCTGAGCGCCGCCCGGCGGGTTTCCCGCGTACTGACCACATTGCGTATGCACCGGCCTGCAAAACAAAAGCGCCACCCGGAAGGGGTGGCGCTTTTGTTTTGCATTGTTGTGGGCCTGATACCATAGCCGTTGTCGGCTATGCGCTCCGGCCGGGGCCGTGCGGGCTACTGCACCAGCAGGCGCAGATACTCTACGTGGGTGCTCAGTTGCACCATCACCAGGTATACCCCCGGTTGCAGGCCGCCGGGCAGCGCATAGCGCACCGGTTGCCCGGTTGCCAGCTTCGTGCGGAATCCGGCGCCCAGGGGCTGGCCCTGGGTGTTGCGCAGCTGAATTTCGGCCGGCCCGTCGTAGCCCGTTACGCTGAGCCAGGCCCGGTCGCCGCTCTGCACCGGATTGGTGATGCTGACCTGGGGCTTCTCGGCGGCCTGGCGGCTGGCAAAGGCCGGCGTTTCGGGGGCGGCCCAGGCCGTGGCCTGCGTGGAAACCCGCAGCGTGTAGGCCGTTGTGTTGCTGGTAGCCCCGTTGTAGCCGTACACGCGCACGTAGTAAGTGGCCGCCGGCGCGCCGTTGTACACAATGGTTTCGGCGGTGGTGCTGGCTGAAGTAGACGAATACAGCAGCGTGCCGCCGGCGGTATAGAGCTGCAGCTCGTAGTCGGCGGGCAGGGTGCTGAGCGTGACTTTGATATTGTTGTTGGTGGAAGAGCTGGTGAACTGATACCAGTCGACATCGGTGGCGGGGCACACGTAGGCCAGGTTGTTCACGTTTACGCCAATGGACTTACCAGCGGCCAGGGTTTCGTTGGCCTCGTAGCTGTCGGTGGGGCAAGAGGCCGTGCCTCCGCCCACCGACGACCAGCTGGCCGCGAAGCCTGCCCGCGTGGTGGCGCAGTCGGAGCGCAGCTCCAGGTACATCTTGCCCGACGAAGCCGTGAGCGTGCCGGGGTTGGTGGTGCCGGAGAACTTGCCCAGCAGCGGGGCCTGGTTGTTGGCCCCGTTGTACACCAGCAGATGGTCGTAGGCATTTTCCAGGTCGAAGCTGCTGAACGTCAGGCGTACGCTGCTGGCTCCGGTGGGGGCAATCAGCTGGCACTGGCGCACGTCGTCGGGGTAGTTGGCGCTGGGGCCGCCCGCATCGTAGAGGGTGCCGGTCGCGGCAGTCAGCGTCGAAACGGTCGGAGCATTGTTGACGAGCGTGTAGAACCGTTCCCAGTCCCAGTTCACGCCGGGGTCGGTGTGGGTCTGGTTCGGGAAGTGCTGGTGGCCCTTGATTTTCACGCAGGCCCCCGTACTGAAGGTGCCCGTGGTGGCGGCCCCGTAGAACGTGCGCAGCCCGCTGATACCGTAGCCGCTGCCCACAATGTCGCGGGCCAGGGCGGCCGAGCTGGTGTACATGGCCGTGGTATACCAGGAGGCATCGTTCACGTAGCCCTCGTGCTCCGTCCCGATGGTGTAGGGGTTTTCGGAGCCGATGTGCCAGGCCTTGTTGGCCTCCGTTACCATCTGCGTCACCTGCCCGTCGCTGGAGCGCACCACGTAGTGCGCCGACACGCTGGAAGAGCAGTTCTTAAACCACGAAATGCAGCCGGCATATGTGCCCTGCACCGTATGAATGGCGTAGTGCGTGATGGCCGTGCCGCTGCGGGAGCTGAAATTGCAGGTCGTCAGGTTGGTGAGGGCCGGGCCATAATCGGTAGAAGATGTGAGCGAGTACGTTGAGCCGCCCGGGTCAAACACCTGCCCCTCGGCCTGCACCTGCCGCTCCGATACCTGCGTCGTGCCCGCGCTTAGCACCCGGTAGTTGGCCCCGAAAATGGCCGGCAGGTCCAGCTTGTAGTCCGGAAACCCATAGCGGCTCTGGTTTTCGGGCCTCGTCAGGAAGGTCAGCACGCTGTACAGGTGCGAGTCGAGGGCGAACGTGCCCAGCGCGTCCCGGTCCAGTGGCAGCTCACTCAGGGCCAGCAGCACGGGCAGGTGCCGGGCCGGCATATTGGCCCGCAACTGACGCTCGTTGGCCAGGCGGGCATAGGCCGCCGCGTAGGCCAGAATATTGCTGCGCGGGTCTGCCTTGATGCGCTCCACGCTCACGTCGGAGAGCTGGGCTACCAGCCGCAGGTTCTCCCGGAAGTGTCCTTTGCCGTCGGCTATCAGCCCCATCACGCCCGCCGGCAGCGGCATGCCCATGCAGCTGGCCTGCTCCTCAGCCCCGATGTGTCGGATGTGGGTCTGGGTGTAGGCCACGGCTTCCAGCATACCGCGCGGAATCACCGGATACAGCCGGTAGGCCTCGGCGAAGTCGGCCGCGTACGGCGTGGCCGTGCTGATGGCCGTGGTGGGGGCCAGCCGGGAGCCGGTTTGGGCCCTAAGCCCCGGCGCCAGCCCTAATAAGGTACACGATACAAGTAAAAACTTCTTCATATAAGACAACCAAAGGGGAATAGTGGAAGAAGACTTTGGTAGGGATAAGGTATCGATAATGCGCAGTCCGACAAACGACTATACTTCAAAAGAGGTGATATGACAAAATTGTGTTACTGCGAAATATTCAAGAAGTGCCTGCAACAGGCGTCAGCGCTCTGTGACCCGGCCGGGGCTGCCGGAAACAAGCAAACTCCCCTGAGGCGCGGCCTGCCAGAGCAGGGGCATCAGGGGAGTTTGCAGTGGTGCTGCCTGGCGTATTGGCTGGGGTGAGCCGTGGCGCGGGCAGGCGAGAAAGGGGCGGGGCCGATGAGCTTTGGCCTGTGATGTAGCTGCCGGGTTCTACCGGCCTTCAGTAGCTTCGGGCAGCAACCGGAAATACATTGCTACAAACCGGTTTGCTACCACCTTGCCCTGCACCTGTGCCTGGCGGATAGCATTGCAGAGCCCGTCGTCGGCGTGGGCGTCGCCGTGCGAGTCGATGGTGGTGCCGTCCACGAAGTAGGCTTTGCCATCCAGCCGTACCGCCAAGTCGCAGCCCTTGCCGGGCAGGCCTAGCCGGCACTGCCCGCAAGCTGCTTCAGCCAGCAGGAGCGGCTTCGCCGGATCGGGGGCAGGCGCGCTGGCGGCTGGTTTGGCAGTCTGAGCCTGTACGGTGGCAACTGACGAAAAGCTCAGCAGCAGCATCCACAAAAGTTTCATGGCCGGAAGAGTTAGACAGGCGTTGATAGGACGAAGATAGCTAGGCGCAGGCAAGCTGGTAAAGAAAACTGCCTGCCCGCAAGCGGGCAGGCAGCATTTTGGGGGCAACGGCAGCCGCGCCGTTACGGGAACTTGGGGTACTTTGAGAAATCGGGTGTGCGCTTCTCGATGAAAGCGTTTTTGCCTTCCTTGGCTTCCTCGGAGAGGTAGTAGAGCAGCGTGGCGTTGCCGGCCAGCTCCTGAATACCAGCCTGTCCGTCCAGCTCGGCGTTGAAGCTCGATTTGAGCATGCGCAGCGCCAGTGGGCTTTTCTCCAGAATCTTGTGGCACCAGGCCACGGTGGTTTCCTCCAGCTTGTCGAGGTGCACTACTTTGTTCACAAGGCCCATGTCGAGGGCTTCCTGGGCGTCGTACTGGTCGCAGAGGAACCAGATTTCGCGGGCCTTTTTCTGGCCTACCACGCGGGCCAGATAGCTCGCACCAAAACCGCCGTCGAACGAGCCCACTTTCGGGCCGGTCTGGCCGAAACGGGCGTTGTCGGCGGCAATAGTCAGGTCGCAGACCACGTGCAGCACGTGGCCACCCCCGATGGCCCAGCCGGCCACCATGGCTATTACCGGCTTCGGAATGGAGCGAATCTGCTTCTGCAGGTCCAGCACATTGAGGCGCGGCACGGTGTCTTCACCGATGTAGCCGCCGTGGCCGCGCACGCTCTGGTCGCCGCCCGAGCAGAAGGCTTTGCCACCTTCGCCGGTGAGAATGATAACGCCGATATCCGTACGGTTGCGGCAGATATCCATGGCTTCAATCATCTCCTGCACCGTGAGCGGGGTGAAGGCATTGTGCACCTGCGGACGGTTGATGCTGATTTTGGCGATGCCGCCAGCCTGTGTGAAAAGGATTTCGCGGAACTCCTTAATCGGGGTCCAGGTAACTTGTTCGGCCATAGGAAATGAGGAAAAGAGAAACAAAAACACCTGTCATCCTGAGCCCGCGAAGGACCTGATTATGTCACGACGAGTCGTTGTTACAATACTCGTTTGAAGTGCATAAGGTCCTTCGCAGGCTCAGGATGACAACGGCATGTATTACGCAAAAGATGACTTCACCGCAGCGCGGTACTGTTCAAAAAACTCGGCGTTGGTCTTGCTGTCGGTGGTAATTTCGAGCAGGCTGGCGCCGGATTCGGGTGCAAAGAAAACCGGTAGCGCCAACTCTAGTTCAGCAAAAGTAGATACTGCGAAGTACTGCAGCCCAAAATCACGGGCTGTGTTGGCGGCCGTAAGGGGCTGGCGCGTCTCGAAAAAATCCTCCAGCTCCGGCTGCTGGCGTGGCCCATCAATCAGGCGGAAAATGCCGCCAGCGTGGTTGTTGAGCAGCACCACGCGCAGGTTGGGCGTGGCGTAGTTGTGCCAGAAGGCGTTCCGGTCGTAGAAAAATGCCACGTCGCCGGTGAACAGCACTACCGGCCGGCCGGGCTGGGCCAGCGCCGTCCCCACGGCCGTGCTCGTGCAGCCATCAATGCCGCTGGTGCCGCGGTTGGCAAACACCTCCACGAAGCGGCCGGCCGGCACCCCCAGAATGTTGGCGTAGCGCACAGCCATGCTGTTGGCCAGGTGCAGCGCCGTGCGGTCGGGGAGCTGCTGCAGGGCGTGGTAGATGGCAGTAAACTCGTTGAAGGGCTGCTGTGGCTGCCGCATGAAGTCCTGCAGAAATCCGGTGGCCCAGTTCTCGGCCGCCAGCCAAGGCTTGAGGTAAGCCGCTTTGGCCAAAGCCTCAGTGTCATTGAGCTGCCCGCCGCTGCCGGGCCATACCAGCCGCAGCGTTCCGGCCGGCGCAGGCGGCCGGGCTACGCGCGTGGCGTCCTGCGCGGCCGTGTGGTTGGGTGTGGTAATGATTGGAATCGAGCCTGTGGGAGCGGTGGCCGCGCCAGAAATCGAACCTAAACCTTCGGAGGCTCCCATACTATCCGCTGTACCAGAAGTATCTGTCAGCGCCGCAAAAAAGTCCATTGGCTCCATGCGCACCACTTTCGTGAGCGACTGGAATGTGTCGGCTACGGGGCCGGCCGGCTGGATATGCCAGTGCTGAGCCGGGCGGGCGCCGCGCAGATACAGCTTGAGGGCTTTGGAAATAAGCGACTGACCGAAAGTAATAAGCAGTTCCGGCTTCAGGGCTTCTTTCAGGCCCGGCTCGGGCACCGCCATAAACACGTCCTGGCGGCCTAACGGGCGCAGGCGTTGGTCGTAGTCGGGCGCGGCGGGCAGGTGCAGGTTGGCAATCAGGTCGCCCACGACCGGCACCTGGAAGGCGGCGGCAAAGCGGTGCAAAGCCAGCAGCAACTCCGTATCGGCCGGGTGCTGACCCGCTACCAGCAGCACGCGGCTAGTACTCCGGATGGCGTCGCGCAGCTCGGCCAGCACGGTGGCTGGTAGCTGCGGCCGACCGGGCAGCTCGCGCGTCACCTTCACAGCCTCAAACCGCAGCTCCTCGCCGGGCTTGGGGTAGAAAGGCTCCCGCAGCGGCACGTTGATTTGTACCGGCCCGGCCGGAAACTGCTCGGCCAGCCCTATAGCCTCCGACACGATGCGCCCGGCATGCCACTGCGCATCTGTATGGGACGTGTCGGCCGGAAACTGGAACGAACCTTTGGCGTGGGCGCCGTACAGGTCGGCCTGCCGGATGGTCTGGCCATCGAGCTGATCAACCCACTCCGGGGGACGGTCGGCGGTGAATATCACCAGCGGAATCTGCTGGAAATAGGCTTCGGCTACGGCCGGCGCGTAGTTCAGGCCCGCCGTGCCGGAAGTGCACACCAGCGCCACGGCCCGCCGCTGCGCCTGCGCCAGTCCCAGCCCAATGAAAGCCGCCGCCCGCTCGTCCGGCACCGTGCGCACCTGTATGCCGGGGTGGCGCGCAAAGGCAATGGTGAGGGGTGCACACCGGGAGCCGGGCGAAAGCACCACGTCCGTAATGCCCAGCTGGGCGCAGATTTTGGGAATGTTGTGGATTGCTTGCAGCGACATAGGAACAGATAACCGGCGGGAGGAAAAAAAGTAACTGCCTGTTCAGCCCATACGGCAGTATTTGGCAGCAGACTCAGCTACTCATGCAGAATGGCCCCGGCCGTGCGCAGCTTCAGCTCGGTTTCCCGCCACTCGCGGGCGGGGTCGGAATCGATGGTGAGGCCGGTGCCGGCGTAGAGAATGGCCTCGGTAGGGCGCAGCTGGAAGCACCGCAGATTCACGAAAAGGTGGGCCGCGCCGGGCTGCGGCAGGTTTACAGGGCCCAGAAAGCCGCTGTAATACGCCCGGTCGTAGCCTTCGTGCTTCTCGATAAAGTCCAGGGCTGCCTGCCGGGGCATACCACCCACGGCGGACGTCGGATGCAGGAGCCGCAGCATATCGGTGCCGAGCGTGGGAAACGGCACCTTGCGCAGGTCCACCATGAAATCGGTGCGCAGGTGCAGCACTTCGCCGGCTGCTACCGTGCGCGGGCCGGTTTCCTGGTAGTCGCGCAGGCGCAGCTGCTTGAAGCAGCTCACCACGTAGCGCGCCACCAGCGCCTGCTCCTCAATTTCCTTCTGCCGCCAGATGGCTTCACTGGGTTTGTGGCCCTGTTGCAGCGGCTGGGTGCCGGCCAGCGCCATCGTGCAGAATTTGCCGTCCTGCGTTACCTGGGCCAGTATTTCGGGGGTAGCGCCCAGCCACGTACCGGCGCCGGGTGCACTCACCAGAGAGCAGAAGGCGGTAGGGTAGCGGCGGGTCAGCTCCAGGAAGGCGTTCAGGGCATCGAAGTGAGGCGGCAGCGGCTGGCTGGCGGCCCGGCTGCTTACCACTTTCAGCACTTCACCGTTTTCTATGGCCTCCACGCTGCGCCGCACCAGCGCCGCGTACTCTTCCGGCGGCGCCATGTGCGGCACCGGCTGCGGACTGACATGCCAGGAAAGGGCCGGGGCGGGCTGCTCAGCGGAAGAGTTGAGCCACTCCAGCAGCGCGTGCGCCAGCGTAGCTGCTCCTTCCGCCGCCTCGTTCACCTGCAGCAGCTCCGGGTGCTCCGTATCAAACACCGCGTCAGCCGGCAGGAAAAGTGCGGGGTTGTGGTCGGTGTCGCGGAAGGGGAAGAAGGCGAAACCGGCCGGCGCAGTAGGCTCCAGGGCCGGCGTCAGGCCGGTAAGCGCGGCTTCCGCCGAAAAGCTTAGGCACAGCTGCACTGCTTCGGTGTTCGGCAGGCGCCACAGGGCCACGGGCAGCTTGTGCTGCAGCGCAAACGCCACCAGCTGCCGCAGCCGCTCCGGCGCAGCGGCCGGGCCGGGCCAGGTCAGGTGGCGTCTCATGCCTGAGGCTGCGCGGCGGGCGGCAAGTCGATAACGGCCATGGTAATGCGGCTCACGCAGACCAGCACGCCCGTTTCCTCGTGCGTAATCCGGATTTCCCACACCTGCGTGCTGCGGCCCACGTGCAGCGCCGTGGCGCGGCCCACCACGTAGCCCGAATGCACGCCTTTAAGATGGTTGGCGTTGATTTCCAGCCCCACACAGGCCTTCTTCCGTACATCCACCTGCAGTTGAGCTCCGATGCTGCCCAGGGTTTCGGCCAAGGCCACTGAGGCGCCGCCGTGCAGCAGGCCCATGGGCTGGTGGGTGCGGTGGTCGACGGGCATGCGGCCGGTCAGGGTCCGGTCACCTACTTCCGTCAGCTCTATGCCCAGGTGCTCGCCCAGCGTGTTGCGGCACCAAGCATTGAGCTGGGCCAGATCAGGAGAAAGGCGTTCCGTATCCATTGGCAGAGAAAAAGATGTCGAATCAGGGATTCTGGGAGTGTAAAACTACTTTTGCCCCCAAACCAGCAAAGCTAGCGGGAAAGTGAACGTCAAAAAAATATACCTTATCCGGCACGGCCAGACCGACTTCAACGTGCGCGGCATCGTGCAGGGCAGCGGCGTCGATTCGAGCCTGAACGAAGCAGGCCGCCGGCAAGCCGCGCGCTTCCATGCCGCCTATGCCCATTTGCCCTTCGATAAAGTCTACACCTCGGCGCTGCGCCGCACCCACGAGTCGGTGCAGGGCTTTCTGGAGATGGGCCTGCCCCACGAGCAGCATACAGCCCTGAACGAAATTAGCTGGGGCGTGCGTGAAGGAACGCGCATCACGCCCGAAGAAGACGCCGAGTACCAGGGCGTGCTGGACCAGTGGGGCGCCGGCCAGACCCACGCCCGCCTTACTGGCGGCGAGAGTCCCGACGAAGTAGCTGCCCGCCAGCGCCCGTTTATTGAGCTGCTGAAAGCGCGGCCCGAAGAAGAAACCGTATTGGTGTGCATGCACGGCCGCGCCATGCGGGTGCTGCTCTGCCAGCTGCTCAACTACCCGCTGCACCACATGGATTCGTTTGAGCACCGCAACCTGTGCCTGTATCGGCTGCATTATTCGGGCGGGATGTTCACGGTGAGCAGTTTTCTGGACGTAGCCCACCTGCAGGAACCGAACCCGTAGCAGGTAGTCTGGCTGCCGGCTGAAAGAGCTTGCCGCGGCTCCAGAACTGGCCCCAACCCGAACCGAAGTAAGCAGGCTTTGCTGGCCGGGCAGCCCGCAGAAAAGCAGTTTGAACCCATAAAGGCGAAAATTCGCTTAGTCAAAGGTCTTTCCGGAACGCAGAGTTTCGTTTGCACCCCCGGATTTTCGGGCTAATTTTGACCCCATTCAATTCAACCGCAGACGCAGATGGCCGAAATCATAAAAATGCCCAAAATGAGCGACACGATGACCGAGGGGGTCATTGCTTCGTGGCTCAAAAAAGTAGGCGACAAAGTGAAGTCCGGGGACATTCTGGCTGAAGTCGAAACCGACAAAGCCACGATGGAACTCGAAAACTACGAGGACGGCACCTTGCTTCATATCGGTCCGAAAGAAGGTGATGCCGTGCCCGTGGATGGCGTACTGGCCATTGTAGGCCAGGAAGGCGAAGATATTTCTGCCCTGCTCAGCGGCGCAGGTGCCGCGCCGGCAGCTGCCCCAGCACCGGCCGCGCCAGCTCCGGAAGCACCTAAAGCTGAAGAATCCAAAGCCGAGGAACCGAAAGCCGAAGAGCCGAAAGCTGAAACTCCGGCTCCGGCCGCTGCGCCTGCCGCACCGGCTGCGCCTGCTGCCGGCAATGGCAAAAAAGCCACCGTCATCCGGATGCCTAAAATGAGCGACACGATGACGGAAGGCACTATTGCCTCCTGGCTCAAGAAAGTAGGCGACAAAGTAAAATCCGGCGACGTGCTGGCTGAAGTCGAAACCGACAAAGCCACGATGGAACTGGAAAATTACGAAGATGGTACGCTGCTCTACATCGGCCCTAAAGACGGGGAGTCGGTGGTGGTAGACGGCATCCTGGCCATTATCGGGGAAGAGGGCGCCGACGTGCAGGCACTTTTGGGTGGCCAGTCGGGCGGCAGCGCCGCACCGGCGGCGGCCGAGGCCCCCGCGCCAGCAGCGGCTCCCGCTGAAGCTGCGCCTTCACCTGCTCCAGCTGCTGCGGCCCCTGCTCCGGCACCTGCGGCAGTGGCTCCTGCCGCCGCGGCTACGGTGGTTGCACCGGCTCCGGCTGGTACCCGCATCCTTGCCTCGCCGCTGGCCAAAAGCATTGCCAAAGACAAAGGCATCGACCTGAGCAACGTGAAAGGCTCCGGCGAAAACGGTCGTATTGTGTCCCGCGACCTGGAAACGGCCCAGCCTGCGGCAGCTCCTGTCGCTCAACCAGCCGCTGCTCCGGTTGCGGCCCCGGCTGCTGCTGCTGAAGCACCCAAGACGGAAGCTGCGCCAGCTCCGGCTGCCGCCCCCGCACCAGCCGCCGCCGAAGGCACCTACACCGACACGCCCGTGTCGCAGATGCGCAAGGTTATTGCCCGTCGTCTGTCGGAAAGCCTCTTTACGGCCCCGCATTTCTATCTGACGATGGAAATCTTCATGGACCGCGCCATGGAGGTTCGCACGCAGCTCAACACCCTGTCGCCGGTGAAGCTCAGCTTCAACGACCTGGTAATTAAGGCAGCGGCCGTGGCGCTGAAGCAGCATCCGGCTGTCAACTCGTCGTGGCTCGGCGACAAAATCCGCCAGAACAAGGTGGTGAACATCGGGGTGGCCGTGGCCGTGGACGAAGGCCTGCTGGTACCCGTAGTGCGCAACGCCGATGGCAAAGGCCTTTCCACTATTGCAACGGAGGTAAAGGAACTGGCCGGCAAGGCCAAGAGCAAGAAGCTGCAGCCCGCCGAGTGGGAGGGAAGCACCTTCACCATCTCCAACCTGGGTATGTTTGGCATTGAGGAATTCACGGCCATCATCAACCCGCCGGATGCCTGCATCCTGGCCGTGGGCGGCATCAAGCAGACGGCCGTGGTAAAGGACGGAGAGCTGGCTATCGGCAACGTGATGAAAGTAACCCTCTCCTGCGACCACCGCGTAGTAGACGGCGCCACCGGCGCGGCCTTCCTCCAGACGCTGAAGAGCCTGCTGGAAGACCCCATGCGCATGCTGATTTGAGTATAAAGTAACGAGAAAGCCCGTCATCCTGAGCGGAGCGAAGGACCTTACCACGCCAGAGCGGTTTGCCGTTCGGCCCGCGCCCCGCGGTAAAGTCCTTCGCTCCGCTCAGGATGACAATTTTTTAATCCCGCCCGATATGAGAATCCGTTCGACTACTGTGCTTGGCGTACGCCACAACGGCGAAATTGCCCTCGGTGCCGATGGCCAGGCTACCATGGACAAGCACGTAGCCAAGAGCAACGTGCGCAAGGTCCGCAAGCTGCAGGACGGCAAGGTCGTAACCGGCTTCGCCGGCTCCACGGCCGATGCCTTCATGCTGCTCGACAAGTTTGAGGAGAAGCTCAATGGCTATGGCGGGCAATTGCGCCGCGCCGCCATTGAGCTGGCCAAGGAGTGGCGCAAAGACCAGTACCTGCGCAAGCTCGAAGCCATGATGGTGGTCTGCGACAAGGATGAGCTGCTCATCATTGCCGGCACCGGCGACGTGCTGGAGCCCGACTCTGACGTGGCTGCCATTGGCTCGGGCGCCATGTACGCCCAAGCTGCCGCGCTGGCCCTCAAGAAGCACGCGCCCCACCTCACGGCCCGCCAGATGGTGGAAGAAGCCCTGCACATTGCCGCCGACATCTGCATCTACACCAATCACAACCTGATGATTGAGCAGCCGGTATAGGTTGTCAGAAGGCAAGAAAAGAACGTCATGCTGAGCTTGCCGAAGCATCTCTACCGCCAAAGTAACTAGATAGCATTGTGGTAGACATGCTTCGGCAAGCTCAGCATGACGGCCAATAGAAACAACATAAACCACCTAACCCATGCAAATCACCAACTTCCTCAAGCACCACTACCGCCACTTCAACGCCGCTGCCCTGATTGATGCCGCCGAAGGCTACAACAAGCACCTCGCCGATGGTGGCAAGATGATGATTACCCTGGCCGGCGCCATGAGCACCGCCGAAATGGGCATCCAGTTGGCCGAGCTGATTCGGCAGGACAAGGTGCAGATCATCAGCTGCACGGGTGCCAACCTGGAGGAGGACATCTTCAACCTGGTGGCCCACGACTTCTACGAGCGGGTGCCCAACTACCGCGACCTGACGCCCGCCGACGAGCAGGCTTTGCTGGAGCGCCACATGAACCGCGTAACGGACACCTGCATTCCCGAGGAAGAAGCCATGCGCCGCCTGGAGCACTCGGTACTGAAGTTCTGGGAAAAGGCCGACAAGGCCGGCGAGCAGTACTTCCCCCACGAGTTCTTCTACCAGATCCTGAAGTCGGGCGAGCTGGAGCAGTACTATCAGATTGACCCCAAGGACAGCTGGATGCTGGCCGCCGCCGAGAAAAACCTGCCCATCATCTGCCCCGGCTGGGAAGACTCCACGCTGGGCAACATCTTCGCCGGCCACGTCATCAGCGGCGACATCAAGAACGTGCACACCGTGCGCACCGGCATCGAGTACATGATTTACCTGGCCGGCTGGTACACCGAGCAGGCCACGGAGGCCAGCAAAGTGGGCTTCTTCCAGATTGGCGGCGGCATTGCCGGCGACTTCCCCATCTGCGTAGTACCCATGCTGCACCAGGACCTGGGCCGCACCAGCGTGCCGCTGTGGGGCTACTTCTGCCAGATTTCGGACTCCACCACCAGCTACGGCAGCTACTCCGGCGCCGTGCCCAACGAGAAAATCACCTGGGGCAAGCTGGGCCAGGACACGCCCAAGTACATCATCGAGTCGGACGCTACCATCGTGGCCCCGCTGATTTTTGCCATGGTGCTGGGGCAGTAATTGCCGAACACTGCTTAACGAAAAGCCCCGTCGCTGAATCAGCGACGGGGCTTTTTGATTTGTGAGGCGAAGCGACAGATTACTGCTGATCAGAAGCCGGTGCTGGCTTGGGTGCTGACTTAACCTGGGGCGGCTGCTCTGCGCCTTGCTTGGCAGTGCTTGACTTCACCACCGTCATGAGTACAATTCCCAGGATGATCGGCACGTAAATGCCGAGCACAAACGGAAAGAAGCCACGAATCAGGCGCCCCGCCAGGCTTAGGCCAGTGTGCACCAGCAGCGTGCTGTAGGCCCAGGTGGCGAAACCAATCGACAGCGCGCTGATGGCGAAGGTAATCATCTGGATGTGGGGAGTACCGGAGTACAGATACACTACAGGCAGCGAGAATAGCGTCAGGGCGTTGCAAATGGCCGTGATGAAGGCCGCAATAACCAGGCACTCGGCGTAGTTGTAGCCGCCACGGCGCAGAAACAGTCGTGCAAACCCGGCAATGGACGGTACCAGCGCTACGTATATCCAGCTCATGTACTTGGCCATAAATTGCACTCCTGATTTCTGCATCTGGTACACCTCCTCCGGCACGGCAGGGTCGCGGGGCGGCATCATGTCGATGTGAAGTATAGAGGAGATAAAGGCAAAAGTACCCGTCACGATTAGCAGCAGTGATAAGGGCCGGAAGTGGTTGACGCGCTGCCCCGCCAGGTAAGCCCGAATGGTAGTACCTGGCCGGCTGATGATGGTGCGCAATGAGTAAATAATGCCCTTATCTACGTGCCATATACTGTGCGGAATGTCGTGTAGCATGTCCGCCATCGTCAGGCGGTGCGTGTGGTGGGCATCCTGTCCGCAGTGGCTGCAGAACCGCTCGGGCACCAGTGTACCGCAGTTCAGGCAGGCCGCCGGGCTGTGCTCTGAAGCAGTACGTGAGTCCGTACCGTGTACCGGGCGGGCCGACCTGGGGCCGAGGGTAGGGGATGAAGTAAGCGGAGCTTCCATATAGGCCAGAGTGAATATTTTTGAAATAAAGGCACTTATTCTAACTATAGCAAGCAAAAAAGCCCGCCGCTGGATTCAGCGGCGGGCTTTTGCGGGGGGGTGATGAAACTTACTTTTTGGTCACGCGCACATCCACGCGGCGGTTCTGGGCGCGGCCTTCGGGCGTGTCGTTGGTGGCAATGGGGTGCTCCTGGCCGTAGCCTTCGGCCGCCACGCGGCCGGCATCGATACCGCTGTCCAGCACCGCCTTGCGGGCGGCGTTGGCGCGGTCGGCGCTGAGGGTCAGGTTCATGTCGGCGGCACCTTTGTTATCGGTGTAGCCGCCCAGCTTCACGGCTGCATTCGGGAAGGCCTTCAGAATAGCGGCCAGGTTCTTCAGCTGGGCCTGCGACTCCGCCGTCAGCGTAGACTTGCCGGTATTGAAATACACCCGGTCGAGGCTCATCCAGCCCTGCGTCTTGTCGTCGCTGACTGTCTGGCTGGCATCGTTCAGGAAGTTGAACAGGCGCGACTCAAACGAGTTGCTGCCCACGTTCAGGACCGTGCCATCGGGCAGCGTGATGTCGGCGTTGACGCCCGTATCGTAGATGTAGTTGCCACTGGCCTCGTCGTAGCGGCCGGTAACGGCAGCCGGAGCTGGCGCAGCAGCCACAGACGTGGTGGTGTCTGTCATGGTGGTTTCGGTGGTTGTTGAGGTAGCAGTTTCCGGCTCCTTGTTGCAGCCACGCATGAAGTAGAAGAGAGCCGCCAATACAGCAAGCAGCAGCAGCAGCCACGGCCACCGGCTCGGGGTAGCCGCCGCCGTTTCCACGTCGCGGGCCGTGTGGCGGACCGCGTCGCCGGTGCGGTTTGCCGCTGCCGAAACGGTGCTACCAACATTGTGGGCGGTAGCACTGGCCGCATTGCTCATCCCCGTGGCTCCCAGGCCCAGGCCGGCAAGCACGGTGCCCAGACCGCCCGGCAGGCTGCTCAGTGCTCCCGTAATGTTGCCCTTCTGACTGTTGAGGTAGCTGCCGAAGCCGTTGGCATCGAGGTGGTTTTCGGCTGTGTGCTTGCCCAGCAGGCCCAGCACTACCGGCACCGCCATATTCATCAGGCTGCTGGTGGTGGAAGTGCGCACCCCGGCCTGCTGGCTTACGCCCTCTACAGCGGTAGTGTAGTGCGAACCAAACACGGACCGCAGCATTTCGGCCCCCTTGTTCAGCAAGCCGCCATCCGTGGCGGGTGCCGAGCTGTTGACGTTCAGGCCGCCCAGCAAACTACTTAGATTGCCCAGGATTCCGTTGCTATGCGCCTGGTTGGCCAGCCCAAACAGCTCAGCTGAGCCACCGGGCTGATGCGAGCGAGCAAGCACTCCACCCAGCACCAGGGGAATGATGCTGCGCAGCGCCGTCCCAATGTTGCTTTCGTTCTCGCCCAGCGCGGTGCTGGTCTGGTGCATGGTGTCGCCGCTGAAATAGTGCTGGACGAGCTCTAATAGGCTCTGGCTCATGGTCTTTGGGAGTAAAAGGATGAGAATACAGCCGCATACGCAAGAGAAATAGCAGAGTCTAAAATATATTGATATTTATATGCTTTGGCTTGAGTTTCCAAGTAGGGGTTCGGGGTAGTTTAAAAAAACAAAATCCCGCCACTGACCTCAGTGGTGGGATTTTGAATGCTGTCAGGATACCTTCAGAAGCGCACTCCGGCACCCGGCTGGCGGGGCCACTGCACGTAAGCCGCTACGCCAGCTCCGCCACGCGTACTTCTTTCGGCATGCCCACGGCCTCAAAGGCCTGGCTGAGGTCCAGCATCAGGTCCTGCGGGTCTTCCACCCCGATGCTCAGGCGAATCATCTGGGCGGTAATACCCATTTCCAGCTGGTCGGCAACGGTAATGTCGGAGTGGGTCATGGTGGCGGGGTGCTCGGCTAGGCTTTCGGTGCCGCCCAGGCTCACGGCCAGCTTGATGAGACGTAGCGCGTTGAGGAAGCGGAATGCTTCGGCCTCGCCACCCCGGATATCGAACGAAATCATGGAGCCGGGCGAGAGGCAGTGGCGGCGGTAAATGTCCTGCTGCACCGGGCAGTGCTCCAGATGCGTGAGGTAGTAGGTGCGCTCCACCAGCGGATGCGCCCGCAGCCAGTCGGCAATAACCTGGGCCGAGGCGGCGGCGCGCTCCATGCGCAGCTTCAGGGTTTCAAGGCTGCGCATCAGCATCCAGCCCGTATTGGGGTCGCACATAGTGCCCATGAAGGTGCGCATGCCCTTGATTTCCTTCATCAGCGCGCGGTTGCTGAGTGCAGCTCCCGCAATCAGGTCGGAGTGGCCGCCCAGAAACTTAGTGGCTGAATACAGCACCACATCGGCGCCGTGCTTGAGCGGGTGCTGAAATACAGGCCCCAGGAAGGTATTATCGACCACAAAGCGCACCGGCTTTTCGGGCGTACCGTACTGGCGGGCTAGGGCGGCGCAGGCTTCCAGATCTACGAGATGGTTGGTGGGGTTGGCGGGTGTTTCCACGAATATCATGGCCAGGCGGCCGGGCGCAATGGCGGCAGCCTGGGCTTCTAGCTCCGCGGGCGTGGCGGTGGGCAGGAAGCCCTGGGCCTCAATGCCAAACTTGCGGAGCACGTTCTTCAGGAAGAAGTCGGAGCCGCCGTACACGGGCTCGGAGTGCAGCACCACGTCGCCGGGTTGCAGCAGGGCCAGCAGGGTGGTGCTGATGGCGGCCATGCCCGAAGCGAAGCTGGCGGCCTCCTCGGCCTCGTCCCAGAGACAGAGGCGGTGCTCCAGAATTTCGAGGCTGGGGTTGTTCAGGCGCGAATAAATCAGGCCCATTTCCTCCTCCGGACCCTGCTGGCGCAGGCCGTAAGCCAGCTCGAAAAACGCTTTGCCTTCCTCCGCATTCTTGAAAACGAAGGTAGACGTCTGAAAAATGGGCGGCTTGATGGCGCCTTCGCTCCAGGCGGGCGTGTAGCCGTAGCTCATCATCAGGCTCTCGGGGTGGAGGCGCTGCCCGTTGATACAGGCATGGTCGTGAGGGGTAGTCATGACGGAATGGGGTGGGTGGGAAGGATGGAATTTGCCCCGAAGGTAGCTTTTCTCCGGGAGGGCCATTCCGCCGCCTTACCTGCCGCGCCCCCGGCTGGGCCACCGACCTGCCGGATGCGTAGTACCTTCGGGCCCCGGACCTCCTTACTTTCTTCGCCATGAGCATCGACACGTACAGCTTTCTGCAGCACACCACGGAGGCCGAAAAGACGACGGTCTATCTGCACACCGACGACGATACAGTGACTTCCTGCGAAGCGCTGCTTATCGCGCAAACCAAATACCAGAAGCTGTTTATTACGCTGGAGCCGAAGCGCCGCTACCTGGCGCACACGCAGGTTCCCGGCGAAGAAGAGCTGGAAATCGACTTTCTGCGGGATTATGAGGAAGTGGAGGCGCTGATGGAAGACGCCGGCCTCGACGGCATCTACGACGGGGAGCAGGGCATACTCTACCACAATCTGCTTTTCCTGCTGATGAATCCGTGAGGAAGTAATGGGGTGAATGGTGATGAGGTGAGGAAGTGACAGGTAGACAAGACCACTTACCTTTCACCTTTCACCTTTCACCCCATTACTCCATCACCTCACTGTATAGTCGGCAATCAGGCCTTCGCAAATCCAGTTGGCCAAAGCCTGGCGGTTATCGGGCACCACAAAACGGCGCTGGTCTTTCTGGTTGCGGATGTTGCCCAGCTCCATGAACACGGCCGGCGCGTGGCTGGTCCGCACCTCATACAGGCTGCTGCGCACCGACACGTTGCCGGAGTAGGGGCGGTTGGGCTGGGCGCGCTTGTAGCGGTTGGTAAACACCTTATGGATGTTTTTGGCCAGCCGCAGGCCAGCCTGGCTATTGGCGTGGTGATAGAAAAACACGTCGATGTTCTGGCCCGCGCTGCGGCTGTCTACGTGCAGGGCCAGCAGCCGCTGGTAGGCACCTTTGTGGCGGGCATGGAGCTTGTTTACCTGCGCAATGCGCTGGCGCAGGCGGCCCAGCTGGCTCAGCGGAATCTTCTGGCGCGGATACGTCACCTCGTCGTAGTCGATGGGCAGCACGGCCAGGTCGCGGATGCCGTCGTTGGGGTCCTGCACCATCACGTATACTGTAGCGCCGTGCTCCATGAGCGCGCGGGCCAGGCGCACGGTTACGTCGTAGGCATATTCGTCTTCGGCCAGCTTATAGGAGCCATACTGCCCAATGGCCCCCGGATCGGGGCCGCCGTGGCCCGCCGAGAGATAATACACTGCCCCCCGCAGCGCCCTGTCGCGGATAGGGACGGGGCTGTACCTGGGGCCGAACAGGTTGGCGGTGAGCAGGGGCGTAGTGCTTTGGCCATGCGACGTAGGATTGGTGGCTTTGAGGCGAGAAGCCGCTGAAACAGCGGGCGGCAGCAGGTAGCTACGGCCCGCCAACAGGCCGCCACCAGGGCCCAGCGCCGCTTTGTTCAGCTCCTTGAATTTCTGCTGTTGCTGGCTGGAATTCAGGCCGTACCGGCGCAGCAGTGTCTGCACTCCGTCGCCGCGCCGGGCCACCACTTTGCGGACTTTGCTCTGGCCGAAAGCGCCCAGACACATCAGGAAAAGCAGAACGAGGAGAGGAGCTGTGCGCAAAAGCAGAAGAGCTAAAAGTGGCGCAGACGAGGCTGCCGCCAATGAAACAGGAAATACCAACAAGGCCCGCACGAGCTGTTGAGGGCCACGTTGCAGTAGCGGCTCCAACTGATACGGAACTGCAAAAAAGGCAGTAAATCTTCGGATTACGAATTGCAGAGACCCACAACCGGGTGGGCAGGGCTTTTCGTTTTTCCAGAAAGCCCCCGTAATTGTGCTGCTGCGCCGGAAAGAGGGCAAAACCAATTTGGGTAACCAAAGTATCTACGGGCTAGCTACCGGCGGTAGTTACCTCGCACTGTTCAGGGCACAAACAAGACGCAGGCCCACTGGATTTAGAAAATCATGGCAACGACACCCATCCCGAAAAAGATTCTGGCGCGCCAGCACGAAATAACGGCTGATTTCACTCGCCTCGTGCATGCCCACGTCGACGACTTGCTGGCCGGCTACGCTACGGAAGCGCTGGAAATCAGAGATTTTGCCGGTCAGCTCTGCATTCATCCTACGCACCTTAGCAACACGCTGAAGCTCACTACCGGCGAGGCGCCCTGCGCCATTTTTGAGCGCAGACTGGTGGCCGCAGCCAAGGAGTTGCTGGCCGACCCGCGCCTGACAGCTGCCGAGGTAGCGGCCCGCCTCACCTACGACCCCTCCAACTTCACGAAGTTCTTCAAACGCTTCGTAGGCGTCACGCCCAAGCAATACCGGGAAAAGCTGTGGGCGGCTTAGCGGGCCGAAGCAGTTTGAGGCTTGTTTACAGAACTGCTGACTCAGCCATTTTTTCTGTTTTGCTCAGCAATGAATCGGTCAATGCTGCCTTTTTCTCTTTTGCTGTTTTGAAGCCATTCTGGTCTCCATTCTGCAACTCTCTCTGACGTGATTTTTACGAACACTCCTTCTTGTGGTTCATCCACATATTCTCTCTGCAAAATCAGCACGTCAGGATCTTTGGCTCCAATTGTCTTTTTCGAGAAGCGCAAGGCGCTTTTATAATTTTCGAAAGGACAAAAATATTCTCCGTCGTCATCTGAGTATACCCATACTCTGTATTCCAACACCTCATCATAAAAATGTCCTCCTCCTGACCATACACCAGCGGGGTAAGTTCCAATCTTGGAGCTATCTATTGCATCAGGAAATTTGGTCATATAAAAGTTGGAAAGTCGTCACAATTTGGATGGGTAAGATATAACAAAGAGAAACACCGGAACCTGTCACCATTTAATCTGAACTACTCACCAGAAAACAGCGGCTCATTCTCTGGAACTTTGCGGTATCACGTAACCTAAGATTTCTTATGAGTACCACCAAAATAGCCCTGGTAACGGGCGGCAGCCGCGGCCTCGGCAAAAACATGGCCCAGCACCTGGCCCAGAAAGGCCTCGATATCATGCTGACCTACCACAGCAAAAAGGATGAAGCCGAAGCGGTAGTGGCCGAATTACAGGCCTTGGGCCGCAAAGCCGCCGCCCTGCAGCTCGATGCTTCCAACGTGAGCAGCTTCGACGGTTTTCTGGAGCAAGTAAAGACTACGCTGAACGACATCTTCGGCACCAGCCGGTTCGATTTTCTCATCAACAACGCCGGTACCGGGCTCTATGCCCCTTATGCCGAAACCACGGAGCAGCAGTTCGATGAAATGCTGAATATTCACTTCAAAGGGCCTTTCTTCCTGACTCAAAAGGCGTTGCCGCTGCTCAACGACGGAGGCCGCATTATTAATATCTCGTCAGGTCTGGCGCGGTTCGCCAACCCTGGCTCCTCGGCTTATGCCAGCATGAAAGGGGCTATGGAGGTACTGACCCGCTACCAGGCGAAGGAGCTAGGAAGCCGTGGTATCGCCGTAAATATTGTAGCGCCGGGCGCCATTGAAACCGACTTCGGGGGTGGCCGGGTCCGCGACGATGAGCAGATCAACGAGCACCTGGCCAGCGTCACGGCGCTGGGCCGCGTGGGCCTGCCCGATGATATTGGGCCGGTGGTAGCCTTCCTCTGCACCGAAGAAGCGCGCTGGATCAACGCTCAGCGTCTGGAGGCTTCGGGCGGCATGTTCCTGTAAGCTACGAGTTAGCCCTAATAAAAAAGCCCCCTGAATGATTTCAGGGGGCTTTTTTATTAGGGCTAACTCGTAGTGCCTAGAGGCGGAACGCAGGGCGCTCCGGATTCCAGATTCCCCACGGAATCATCACCAGCACCAGCAGCAGCGCAATCAGAAACCAGGTGAAGGCTTTTTTGTGCTTGAGGACGGGGTCAATGGTCTTCTTGGACAGCGTGCGGCCGACTTGCGCGGCTACTACGGCCAGCAGCATGCCCACCAGATGCTCGACGCCCCAAAAACGGCCTGTTGGGTCTTTCATCACGGCGCCGCCGGCTGTTTCAAAGGCCTTCATTCCGAACGGGCTCAGGCCGAAATACAGAATCAGACCGAGCAGCAGCTGCAGGTGCATAGAGCCTACGAAAGCAGCGCCCATGCCATTGTCGGCACCCACAAAGGGTTTGCGGCCCTGCCAGCCCGAAAAGGCCCGGAAAATGGCAATCAAACCGAAAACGAGGACGAGCCAGCGCGTCCAGGAGTGTAGCAGCAGTACGGTTGAGTACATAAGCAGAAATCAGTAGGTGAGGTGGAGAGGTGAGCGGTAAAGGTCGGCGGCAACGGCGGAAATGCCGCGCCACCGTGCGAAAAATTGCAGTGCCGGCCGATTAGGCCTCGCAGGAAAGCTCCGGATTTCCCTGCGGCGGTGCGGGCCTCTCAAACAGCGTGGGCACCAAATCGTGCTTGTGTCCTTCAAACGCAAAGCGCTTTTCCTGCACAAACAGCTCGCCTTCCTGCCGCAGAATGGCGATGTTGTTGATGGTCAGCTTCAGGTTGAAGGTATGCTGGTTGAGGTATTGCATCACGGGGCCCAACAGCTCCGGCGTGGTGTCGTGCAGGGCCAGGGAAATATGCGGCAGCCAGCAGTCGGGCCCGCTGAATTTGTCGGTACGCAGGCACAGCGGCACCGTAACCTGCAGAATGCGGTGGTGCAGCTGGTTGAGGTCGTCGGAGCGCAGTACCGGAATGTAGATAACCGGATTGGGCCCTGGAAACACGCCCAGGCCGGTAGTATGCGCCACAAAGGGCCGCGTAGAGTGGGCCACATCGCGCAGCACCTGTTTCAGGGCGGAGAGCTTGCGCACGCCGGCCAGTTGGTAGGTGATGTGCGGATCGGGGGTAGCCTGCACATCGTCGAGCCCAAACTCGGTTTCCAGGCTTTTGATGAGGCGGTTGATACGCTCCGCGCTCTGGGCATTCAGAAGGGAGGTGATGGCGAGCATTGGTTCTCTAACAGGTAACACGCACTATTGGTTGGCTTATGCCCGACAGGCTGCCATGGGAGTTTCGGTAGGGCTGTACGATACGTGCAGGTGTTACCCGGCGCTTTTGCCTCTGCTTTGCCCGGAAAGCAGCCTGTCTGCCGGGCTTCCGTAATGCTGGCACGAGTGGTGAAAAGAGGCCGGCGGTGAGTTGCCTGTATTGGGGAAGAAAAGAGCCATAGTAGGAAAACGAAAAACGGAAGACTTGGCGGCTAAGGTAGAATATCCGACTGTATACGCGGCTGCCAGCACGACGGGGAGCCCACACGCACCAAAAACCGGGCTGACTTAGCCATGATAAGTAGCTTTTCCGTAAGCGGATGACTAGTACCCATCTGTGTCCGCTTCATCAACCGTCTCTTCCGCTGCTCCTGCCACCACTGCGCCGCGCCGCCGGTGGGGCAAAACCGTCCTGTGGCTTCTGCTGGGGCTGGTAGTAGCTGCCGTGGTAGCCGTGGTGTTTTTTCTGGACCCCTGGCTGCGGCGTGCGCTGGAAAGACAGGTGACAAAAGCCAGCAACGGCCGCTACGAGCTGTCCATCAAAGAGCTGGAAACCAGCCTCTGGAAGCGCAGCGCTACCGTTCGGGGAGTACAGCTGCGTACTCGTGCCGGTGCGCCCGCCGATACGGCTGCCCTACCCGAGCTGCGCCTCGACTTAGGGGAGCTGCGGGTGAGCGGCGTGGGGCTGCTGGCTGTGCTGCGGCGGCAAGTAGTGCCTGTTGATAGTGTAGTGGCCGATTCGGCGCAGGTGCGGCTGGCGCGGCTGCCGGCTACATCCGGCTCCGGCAAACCGCTCTATTCCCGTCTGCCGCTTGGGCTGCCGGGGCTGCAGTTGGGCTTTGTAGCGCTTCGGCGCGTGCGGGTGCGCTACGGTACCTTGCACCGCGCCAAAGGACAGATTGAACAAGCTACTCTGCAAGCCCGCGACCTGCTGCTGAGTGCTGCCGGCGCCGCCGATACCAGCCGGCTCGGTTATGCCCGGCAGGTGCAGGTGGAACTGGGGCAGGTGGTAGCACGGCTGCCCGGGCACCTGATGCAGCTGCAGCGCGGTACTTTTTCCTCCGAGTCCCAACAGGTGCTAGTAGGTGGCCTTCGGTTAGTGCCGCTGCAGCCCGTCAGTGCACAGCGCAGCCCCGCTGCCCGCATTGATCTGGATGTTTCCGACGCCAGACTGCTGGGCCTGCGGGCGGCGGCGCTGGCCCGCGGCACTCTCCGCGCCGATTCGCTGGTGCTGTTGGGCGGGCGGCTGGCTGTCACGCTTCCTACCGTAGCGCCGCCGCCGCACAAATTGCTGGCCGCCTATCTGCCGCGCATTCTGGTGGGCGGCGTGCGGGTGGCGGGAGCCGGCGTGCGGGTGGCCGGTACCAAATGGGCCCCGGCCGTCCACGATATTCGCCTGACCGGTAGCGGCCTGCACCTAAGCCCGCAGACCTACAGCGCCCCGGGCTATCTGTATTATGCGCGTGCCTGGACGCTGCAGACCGGCCGCGCTTACGCCGCGCTCAACGCGCCGTATTATCAGTTGGCCTGTGAGGCATTGCGGGCTGATACGCGCCGGGGGCTGCTGGCGCTCCGAATGGTGCGGGTAGCCCCTACCATGACAGTAGCGGAGCTGGCGCGGCGCAAAGGACACCAAACCGCCCACGTTACGGTGCGGCTGCCTGAGCTGAACGTGCAGGCGCTTGACTTTGCGGCGCTGCTGCGCCAGGGCAACCTGCAGGCCCGTCAGCTGGAGCTGAAAGGCGCGCGCATCGTGACCATGAGCGACGGCCGCTTTCCTGTCAACCCCAAAAATTCTATTGCTACCCCCGATGCTGTGGGCCGGCTGCCGTTCCGGGTAGACGTGCGCCAAGTGCGCATTCAGGATGCCGGTATCCGGATGAGCTACCGTTCTCCGCGCAGCGCACAGGCTGGCGTAATGGGCATTCAGCAGTTCACGGGCACCCTCCGCAACTTCAGCAACGACCCCCGCCACATGAGCGCCGCGCGCCCGCTTACGGGCGAGGCTACGGGTGTGCTCCAGAAGCAGAGCCGTGCTCGTATGGTGTTGCGCGCTAATCTGCTCGACCCCAACGGCCGCCACACGGTGCAGGGCAGCTTCACGTCCACACCCCTGGCGGCCCTGAATCCCATGGTGGTACCCACGCGCGGCATCCGGTTTCGGAGTGGCCAGATCCAGCGCATTCGATTCGAAATGCAACTGGGCCGGGCACAGGCCCAAGGGACCATGTGGGCCGAATACCGCGACCTGAAGCTGGAGCTGCTCAATAAAAAGAACAAGCCGGGTGTGCTGCACCGCATAGAAACGTCGCTGGCCAATGGAATCTTCCTGCGCGACAACAACCCCCGGCAACCGGGCCAGGACCTGAAAACCGGACAGATGGCCTCCCGGCGGGAGCTGCGCTATTCCGTATTCTCGCTGTGGCGGCAAGGGCTGGTAAGTGGTCTGCTCAACAGCGCCGGCGTGCCGAAGCCGCTGGCCAAAAAACTCAGCGAATCGGAATAGCGGTATGTGTGCTGCTGAGCGTACGAGATGGTGGAATAAATCAATTGACTGAGTATAAAGATACTGCCCAGCTTACGTGCTGAAAATGACGGAATAATTGAACTCTTTCATAGTTTTATGCCTTGGCAGCAATACGCATATAGCTGTTGGGTTGTGATGAAGATGTACTACCGTTGTTTCCGCCTACCCTCATTTTATGTCTGAAGTCTTATTCGATGTCAACTTGCAGCAGATGCCCGAGGAATACCTCACTGGCGACTGGTGCGTGGCTGACCGGGTACTGAACCGTAACAGCCCCGATACCTCGCTGGCGCGGGCCACGAAGTTTCTGCTGCGCCCCGGTACGGTGCAGGTGCACGCCCCTGAGCTGCAGGATTCGGGCCATTGGAGCATGGAGCGCGACTCCCTGCTGAACCGGCCTTATCTGGAACTGCAGCTACTGCAGGAAGGCACCCGCGCCCTGATTACGCGGCTGCGTCGCTCCACCGACGGCCAGCATAGTCAACTCAACCTCTACTTTCAGTCGGGCATGGAAATTCAGCTCGCCCGGCCCTGTTAAGCTTTCATTGCATGAACGCCGCATCCATTTCCAACGAGGAACAACTGCGCCAGCAGGCTGATGAACAACTGCGCTTTCTGGCCGATTTTATCCCCCAGCTGGTCTGGTTCACGGACCCCACCGGTTCACACACCTATTTCAACCAGCGCTGGACGGATTTCACGGGCTACACCCTCGCCGATAGTGTGGGCCCCGATATGTGGAACAATCTGCTGCACCCCGACGACCGGCAGCGGGCCCGCGACGTGTGGGGCCATTCGCTGGCTACCGGCGAGTTCTACGAAATAGAATATCGGTTTAAATCCAAGGAAGGCGGCTACCGTTGGTTTTTGGGCCAGGCGCAGGCTCAGTTCGACGAAAACGGCCAGATAAAGCAGTGGTACGGTACCTGCACCGACATTCAGGACCAGAAGGAAACGGAGTTTGCGCTGCGCCACCGCGAGCAGGAACTGGAGCGCGCTTATGCTGACCTGGAAGTGAAAGTGACATTCCGCAACCTGGAGTTGGAGCGCGAGGTACACGAATTGCGCCAGCGTCTGGCCGAATAGCCAGACCCGTAAATCATCAAAAAAGGCTGCCCTCACCGGGCAGCCTTTTTTGGGATGGTGCCGCAAGCAGCCGGAAGCAGTTGGAAAACCAGTATGCTGAAGGTGTAGACCGGCCAGATACAGGGGCCGGAAAAAGGTGTAGCGGCCCGAACGGAAACGGTGGATATGTCAGCTACAGGCCAACTATTGCGGATCCGAACGGTTGTGCTGGCTCAATCTGCAGCAAAATGCCCAGCCCGAAAAAGCCCACCAAAGGAAATCTGCCCACCAAAATCTGCCTCACCTGCGGCCGCCCTTTCGAGTACCGCAAGAAGTGGCGCAACAGCTGGGACGAGGTGAAATACTGCGGCGAAAAGTGCCAGCGCAACCGGCCCAAGCCGCTCGAATCATCGGCTTCCTGAGTTACTTGGAAACGGCCCTGTACTGCAGCCGCTTTCCTGCTCTATCTTGCCCGAAAAATTCCCCAATGAACCGAAGAATATTCCTGCGCAACAGCTCCCTGGCGGGCCTGGCACTTTCTACGTTTTCGCTCGATGCCTGCTCGTCGCAGGAAAAGCCCGTTGGAGCGGCGGCGGCTACTGACGCCGCTCCGGCTGAGGCTTTCGAGCTGCATGAAGCCACCATTGCGGAACTGCAGGACATGATGCGCAGCGGCAAGCGGACCGCACGAGCTATTACGGAGCTTTACCTGAAGCGCATTGCGGCCATCGACAAGGCCGGCCCGACGCTGAAAGCAGTGCTGGAAACCAACCCCGATGCCCTGGCCATAGCCGACCAGCTGGACCAGGAGCGCAAAGCCGGCAAGCTGCGCGGCCCGCTCCACGGCATTCCGGTGCTCATCAAAGACAATATTGATACCGCCGACCAGCAGCAAACCACCGCTGGCTCGGTGGCGCTGGCCGGGCACAAGGCCGCGCAGGATGCTTTCATCATCAAAAAGCTGCGCGAGGCGGGCGCTATTGTGCTGGGCAAAACCAACCTGAGCGAGTGGGCCAACTTCCGCTCCACGCGCAGCACCAGCGGCTGGAGCAGCAGGGGCGGGCAGACCAAAAACCCGTACATCCTCGACCGGACGCCCAGCGGGTCCAGCTCGGGCTCGGGCGCGGCGGTGGCCGCCAATCTGTGCGCGGTGGCCATCGGCACCGAAACCGACGGCTCGGTGGTGTCGCCGGCTTCGTGCAGCGGGGTGGTGGGCATCAAGCCCACGGTGGGCCTGCTGAGCCGCTCCGGCATCATCCCTATTTCGGCCACCCAGGATACGGCCGGCCCCATGGCCCGCACCGTCCGCGACGCGGCGCTGCTGCTGGGCGCTCTGGCCGGAGTAGATGCCGCCGACGCCGTAACGCAGGAAAGCGCCGGCAAAGCGCAGCCCGACTACACGAAATTTCTGGATGTCAATGGCCTGAAAGGAAAGCGCCTTGGCGTCGAGAAAAACCATCTGCAAGGCAATTCCGACGCCATTCCGCTGCTGCAGGCGGCCGTGGAGCTGCTCCGGGCCCAAGGCGCTACCGTAGTGGAAGTAGAAGTGGAGAAACTTACTGACCCGCTCGGCGAGGCGGAATATGACGTGCTGCTCTACGAGTTCAAGGATGGTCTGAATAAGTACCTGACCGGGGCTGGTGCATCCGTCAAAACACTGGCCGATGTCATCCGCTTCAACGCTGCCAACAAGGCGAAGGCTATGCCCTTTTTCCAGCAGGAAATTCTGGAAGCTTCCGAGAAAACCGACGGGCTGAAAAGCGCCAAATACCAGGCGGCCCTGCGCAAGTCGCACAACGGGGCGCGGGCTGCTCTGGATGCCGTGCTGCGCGAAAACCGCCTCGATGCCCTAGTAGCCGTCACCAACAGCCCCGCGCCCTGCCTCGACCTTATCAACGGCGACTCCTGGAAAGGCCCCGGCTTTTCCGCGCCCGCGGCCATGGCCGGCTACCCGCACATCACCGTCCCGATGGGGCAGGCGCACGGCCTGCCGGTGGGGCTGTCGTTTGTGGGCGGCGCGTACCAGGAGCCGGTGCTGCTGGCTGTGGCTTATGCCTATGAGCAGGCCTCGAAGCAGCGCAAGGCTCCCGAGTTCCGGGCGCCGTTCGTCGGCTAAGTACCGTCACTTTTTCTGACTGCCACGCAACAAAAACGCCCTCTGAGCATTGGCTCAGAGGGCGTTTTGTTGCGTGGCAGCGAACTTCTGTTTGTCGTCTTCTGATGATTCGCGCGGGGCTCCGCTGGTGGCGGAAGAGGCGCTGCCGGAGCCGCCTTCGTCGCCTTGTTCGTCGTCGAAGTTGAACTTGTAGCTGCCGTAGCTGGGGCGGCCGCTGCTCTGGCCTACTGTATCGCTATCCTGCTGGCCCTTGGCAGCCTAGGCGGTGCGGTCATCATTTTCTTCGGGAGTCTGGGAGGGGGGCGTTGGTTTCCATAGTTGTGGTTTTTCAGGAAAGGATTAGGTGTTCTTCTACACGCACCGTCCGCTCTGAAAGCCAACTTTTCCTGCCGTTCTGTGCCCGTTACGGCACGTATTGCTCTGCCAAGCTGGTTACCACGCCTTGCTTGGTTTCAATGATGAAGGGGGAGAGAGTAAGCACCTTGGGCACATTGGCCTGCACTTTGGCGGCAGTAGCCGGGTAACGTTCCAGCCCGTTTTCGCCGGTGCGCCAGAACGTGAATTTCGCCTCCTCAGCCAGCCGTAGCGTACGCACCTGCGTATTGTCGTTGACGATGTAGTAGTCGTTGAAGACCGAGTACACGGTGTCGCCGTTCACTACGTCCACGGCTGCGTCGCCTTTGCGGCGGGCGGCGGCCACGGCGGCCTCACCGCTCAGAAACTGGATGTAGTCCACGTCCACAAAATACTGCCCGCCCTGCTGGTAGAAGCGCCGGATATAGCCGTGGCTGCGGCCGGTTTCGCCCACGGTTTCCGTCGTCGACTGCTCACTCTTGATATCGGCCGGAATGGTTTCGGCCATGCCCCGGCCCGACGACTCCCGTTCGGTGGAGCTGCAGGCGGCCAGAGTCAGCAGGAGGGAGGCAAGCAGAAACGGTTTCATGGGAAACGGTACGAGAGGAATGGCGGGTAACTTGGAACAAAGATGGGCATGCAATAATCTAATTCGCACAAAAATTACCCCGCATGTTCCGGTCGGATTCCGGCCAGAGGCTTTTATTGCTCCACTATACTGTAATTGTATACCACCCACCCCGCGCTTTGCCTGACGAAGCGCGCCCGACAGAGCACTCCCTCAACTGGATAGGCCAGCGTGTACGTGAGCGTGTCGGCGGTAGCGCGGGCGGGTATCTTCCGAATACTTATGTAGTCTTTCACTGCCTGCTGCTTTGCCTTAGCCGGGGCAAGGAGCAGAACCGGCCGGCCGAATTTCTGTAGGTGCAGCCTCTGCGGCATACCCGGGGTCCGGAGCAGTTTGAGCGGCAGCCGGCCGGGTACTTCTACATGAAAATACGGCTGCAGCTTCGGCAAATCAAGCAATTGCTGCATCAGGTGCTGCTCAGCAACGGCCTGGGCGCAGGCTGCGTTGCCCAGGGCCAGAAGCCCAACAGTGAGTGCCAAGCGCGGGATTCTATTCATGCTGGTTGGAACAAACTAGTAACACAATGCAGAAACAGTAATGCCCTTCTGCTAAACCCGTACCTTTGCGGCTTCATAGCTCGCAAAGTAGGATGATTTCGATTACAAATAATTTATGGGTAGTCAGTGCAATACAGTGGATAGTAAAAAGCTCTTTTAATGGCTTTAAATGCGGTTTTTGAGTGCTTAAGCGAAACAGCGAAATGCATAAAATACATCTATTGACTGACTGCTGACTGACTAAAATTGTTGGGGGTGCGTATATTCGTGCATTCCCCAACCCCAAACGTCTACGGTATGTCTCTCAAAGTTGTGCTTCGTAATGCTACCGATTCAAAGCCGCTGGGCAACGTCTATGTGCAGTATGCTTGGGATGGACAGAGCAAGAGGTTTGCAGTTGGGGCAAGAGGGTTGAAAGTCCATAAGGATGGATTTGAGGCAGGAGAATTGGTTAAGTGCATCGGTGCTGAGTGGAAAGAGCATAATGCCACTGTGAAGGCTGGAAATGCTGAAATAGCCGTAACCGTTGGGGCACTGAGCAAGATTGTGAAGCGGTTTGTAGAAGATAACGGTGTTGCTCCCTCAGGTGAGGTGTTGGAGGAATTGTATCTGTCAAATACCGGTAAGCTTTCCGGAGAGGCAAGAGCAGAGGAAAAGACGTTTTGGAAGCACTTGGAAGCTTACCAGATAGAGTTACTTGCCAAGGTTGAGCGGAAAGAGGCCAGAGCCAACACAGTACGCAGTTTAAACCCCTTGTTTACTCTACTGAGGGAGTATGAAGTTGCCCACGGCGTACGGCTGACTTGGAGCAGCTTCGACTATAAAATGTTGGATAGTCTAAATGAATTTATTGTAGGGCAAGGCAAGCGTAATAGCAGTATCCGCACTCGCTTTGCCAAACTGAAAGCAGTACTTAACCACTTCGTAAAGATTGGGGTGTGTAAGCACGTTGCTTTCCGGGAATACCGAATGAAGCGGGAGCAACTGAGTGCCCCAAAGGGTCAAAGAATTATTGCTTTGTCGGATGCTGAGTTTGATGAATGGATGTCGTTGGACTTGGGGGGTAAAAAGCGGTTGGAGTATGCAAGAGACTTGTTTACCCTATCGTGTGCTACAGGATTGCGCTATAGTGATGTGAAGCGCGTAGGGTGGCAAAACGTGGAAGCAGGCTGCATTGAAATAACCACGGTAAAAACGCGGGAGCAATTGCACATTCCCCTTAACGCTATTTCCCGAGCTATCTTGGATAAGTACCCATCCGGTATGAAGCACATTGACAACAACGATTACAATGAAGATTTGAGAGTGATAGCAGGCCGCTGCAAGTCACTTCAAAAGCAGGTGGCACAGATTACCTATAGCGGTCAAAAGGAAATTGAAGTGATAGCCCCTAAAGCGGAATTTATAACCAGCCACGTAGCCCGCAAAACGTTTGTTACCCGTTGCTTACTCAAAGGCATACCAGAGTTTAAAATTCGTAAATGGACAGGCCATAAGGACTTAAGCAGCTTTGAGAAATACATAGATACTATCGTTGGACAGGCTGAGTTTATGGAAAAGTTTAACTGATTATCTGTTGCTAACTTTTGGAAAGCCCGGGCAATTTGTCTGGGTTTTTTTGTTGGAGCAGTATGAGAGCTTATAAGATGGGTAAAATAGGGGAGTTGTGATATGGTAAATAATTTATATTCAGGGAGATTGACTGATTTATGTAATTTTATCTTGTTGAAATTGGCTATTCACAGTATGTATTAATAAAGCATTTTAAAGCGGTTTAAGAGAGTTTATATAGCAAGTGACACAAGTTGTTGTCTTTGCTATTTGCGTGGTATGGTGGGCTTAAAACAGGGGCAAAACAGAAAGGCCCGGGCCATAGGTCCGGGCTTTTGCTTATACATTGATAATTGATTTTGCTAAGTGAGGTAGGCAGTCAGTAATGCCCGGAATAAACTGCTTTTGTTGGTGCTATTCTCTTTGCAGTGTGTTTCCAAAAGCTGCAATAGGTTATCCGATATATATACTTTCAGTTGGTTGGTTTTGTATTGCTTATGCTGCAATGGCTTCTGCATAGTCAGTGATAGTTTTTGATACAAGGTTATGGATGGTTGGGGTTTTGATTTTCCCCATTAACTCTCTAAGTAATTTTGCGTCGTGGCTGGAATCTGAATTGAAGCTTTGCCAACGTGTAAGAATGTCTTTATACGGTTTTAAGATACGTGCAGCATTCTTATTGCCCTTTAATTCAGCCTGTAAGGGGGCAAGGTTGAAGTCAACGGCTTTCAAGTGATGGAACGTTGCTTTTCTATCAAAATCCAACTCAGAGCAGAAAAGAGCTTCGCGGGCGGTAAGGGGTAAGGTTGGGGTATCTGTCATTGTAGATAGAGTGGGCAATAGGATATCTTTTTCTATTTCTTTAAATACTGTCTGTAATGCGTTTGCAGTTGAATTAAGAGCATCTGCAAGCATAATCGGCCCGGGTAGAAGCTTCAGGTACTTGCGTAGCATTTCGAAGCTTGTAAGCCTCAATTCAGTCCGTAGGGTGTTGGGGTGGTAACCTTCCGTTGGGGCTTCGCTGTGCTTATCGTAAAGCGTAAGGGACCGTTGAAACTTTGCCGTTTTGCTCTTGTGCTGTAGTTGAAGGTTGGGAGTATAATCACGGCATTTTATATAGTTGCTGCCAACATAGTAGCTACTGAGGGTCCGGGTATATTCTTTGACAGGATGCCGCATTACGTTGTCTGTTGTGATGTCGGCTGACAAAAGGTGTGCTTCACGTAATGCAGTAGCAGGATTCAGACGCAAGAGGTTGGATGCGTTAATGCTTTGCAGTGCTTGGAGTATTGTTTCACGCGAAAGCAGAGCAGTACCGTTTATAATCTTACCTGTTACCACTATTGTGCATTCCTGCTGTATATAGTCAATTGCTATGTAGTTGAGGCCCGGACGCACAGAGTGTGTAAGAACGTGCGGACGGTGCCGGGTTTTCCTCTCTTTCAGGCTACCTACTCGTAAGTTGGTAACAGTGTCGAGTGAGCCGGATTGTTTCCATTCCGTTGAAGCGGTGTTGACTTCAACAATGGATAATGGAAGTAGTATTTTGAGTTTATCAAACGTTATCAATGTATAGTAGTGGATAGGTCGGTAGGCACTTGCAACGGGAGCTACTGCGGTCTATCATTTCGCTTCGCTGCATTCTCTCCCTTGTGCCGGGGGCCGCTCCCTTACCGATATCTATTAATCGGGGTTGGGGGCTTTATTATTTCTTCCCCTTTTCTCTCTATTGGAGTTGGGGTATTCTCTTGTGGTATTCCTCACTTTTGAGGCGAAAGCCACTATGATATTAAGCAGTTGCTAAAACAGCTATCGTTTCGGACCGCTTCAATTTGTCTGGGATGGTGAAGGTGTAGTGTGTGCCGTTGTACTCAAAACCGTAGTAGATAGCATCTACCAATATCTTGCGCTTGGCTATGCCTTGCCACGTCTGTTTGTCGCCTACCCGGTTTATAAAAATGGTATTGGGGTTTAACTCTCCTGTGCGGATAGAGTAGATGGGGCTTGTGTTATCTATTGGTTTCAATTCCTGTTTGCGTCTGTTGTAGGTATAGTTGCCTTGTAGCATAAGATAGGTAGGCATTTTTGGGCCTTACTATCTGTAAATAAGTGGAAACTAAAAATGTGTCCGGATACCCGCTAAAAGCTTCAAATCACAACGTACACTGCCTTTTCTACTTTGTAAATAGTCCCTTATTGGGGTAAGTCACTTTCTCGGATTCTGAGCAGTGTTTTACGGCCCCGCTGGGCATTCACGTCTATGGCAGGGAGTTGCCCCGTTTGTATCATTTTGTAGACTTTCTGCTTTGTCAGACTGAGACGGGTTGCTACTTGGGCAACAGATAGCAGGTTTTGGCCCGTTTGTGGGTTGGTGTGTAGTCTAAGTTGCTCCGTTGCTTCTGCTTCTCTTCGTTGCCACTCAGAATCCATTATAAAGCCCGTCACTGATACAGACAGGATGGATAGGGTGTTGGCAAGCTCTTGAAGTTGCTGACGTGCTACAGTGTAGCTATAGCGTGTATACCGCGCTGCAAGTAGTGGGGCCAACTCTTGCGGCTGGATTTTGGTGAGGTAGTATAGGGTTTCCTCTATGCGTTGGTAGGATGGATTTTGAAGCATTGCACTGATACAGGAAACTCTACAGGTTGTTACAATCCGGGCTTAACAGATTCGTACCTTTGCAGCTTCAAAGGTGTTGTCAGCAATGCAAAAAAGTGACGGGTAGTCGCTTTAAACTGACTGCAAACTGACTGACACAGACAAAAACGGCGTTTCTGCGCTGTTTAAGCGGAATATATGATTTCGATTACTGACTTAGATTTTCATTTCGGCTCCCGTACCCTCTACGACAAGGCCAGCCTGCACATCAAGCCCAAGGATAAGATTGGCCTGATCGGGCTCAATGGCCGGGGCAAATCCACGCTGCTGCGCATTCTGGTGGGCGAATACAAGCCCGACGGCGGCAGCATTTCCATGAGCAAGGATGTGAGCCTGGGCTTCCTGAACCAGGATTTGCTCAGCTACGACTCGCACGAATCCATTCTGGTGGTAGCCATGCAGGCCTTTGCCGAAGCGCTGGACCTGCAGAAGAAGATTGACGCCATTCTGGTAGAGTTCGAAACCAACTACACCGATGACCTGGTCGAGAAGCTGGCCGATTTGCAGGAGCGGTTCGAGGCGCTGGGCGGCTACACCATGCAGGCCCGCGCCGAAGAGATTCTGGAAGGTCTGGGCTTCACGACGGAAGAGCTACAGCGCCCGCTGAAGCTGTTTTCGGGTGGCTGGCGCATGCGCGTGATGCTGGCCAAAATCCTGCTGCAGCAACCTTCGCTGCTGCTGCTCGACGAACCGACCAACCACTTGGACTTACCGAGTATCAAGTGGATTGAGAACTACCTGGCCGGTTACGAAGGCGCCGTTATCATCGTCAGCCACGACCGAGAATTTCTGGACCGCACCACCAACACCACCGTGGAAGTGACGGGCGGCAAGCTGGTGCCCTACGCCGGCAACTACTCTTATTATCTGGAAGAGAAGGAAGAGCGCAACGCCATCCAGAAAGGCGCTTTCGAAAACCAGCAGGCCCAGATCAAGCAGGCGGAGCGGTTTATCGAGCGGTTTAAGGCCAAGGCCAGCAAGGCCAAGCAGGCGCAGAGCCGCGTGAAGGCCCTCGACAAGCTGGAGCGCATTGAAAACGTGGCCGGCGACGACGCCAAGGTGAACATCAAGTTCAACTTCACTGTCACGCCCGGCCGCCATATCCTGCGCATGGAGCATGTGGGCAAGAAGTACGGCGAGAAAATCATCTTCCGCGACACGCACGTGCACATTGAGCGGGGCGACAAAATTGCCCTCATCGGAGCCAACGGCAAAGGCAAATCGACGCTGATGCGGCTGGTGGCGGGGCAGGAAGCGCCTACCAACGGCAACCACCAGCTGGGCCACAACGTCATCATGTCGTTCTACGCGCAGCACCAGCTCGAAAGCCTGCGCATCGAGAACGAGATTCTGCAGGAAATGGTGGAAGCCGGCTCGAAACGCTCCGAAATGGAGCTGCGCTCGGTGCTGGGCTCGTTCCTGTTCACCGGCGACGAGGTGTACAAGAAAATCAAGGTGCTGAGCGGCGGCGAGAAAAGCCGCGTGGCGCTGGCCAAAACCTTGATTTCGGAAGCCAACTTCCTGCTCCTCGACGAACCGACCAACCACTTGGACATGCAGTCGGTGAACATCCTGATTCAAGCCCTCGACCAGTACCAGGGTACCTACATCGTGATTAGTCACGACCGGTTCTTCGTGGAGAATGTGGCCAACAAAATCTGGTACATCGAGGACTTCCAGCTCAAGGAGTACCCCGGCACTTATGCCGAGTACGAACAGTGGCAGGAAGACCGGGAAAAGGCGGCCAAAAAAGCAGGCTTGCCTTCGCCTTCGGCCCCCAAGCCGCTGCCCAAGGAGGAGAAGAAAGTAGAAGCCGCACCGGCCAAAACTCCTTCGCCCGACCAGAAGAAAGCCCTGAAAGAGCTGGCCGAGGTGGAGAAGAAGATTGAGGAAAGCGAGAAGGAGCTGGCCCGCTACGAAACCCAGCTCGCCGACCCGCAGATCTACCAGAACGCCGCCCAACTGAAAGACGCCACCCTCAAATTCGAGCAGGTGAAGAAAGAGCTGGCCCAGCTCAACGACCGTTGGGAAATGCTGGCGGAGATATAAGCCAACTGATTTCTTGAAACACTAAGCCCCACCCTGTAGCTGCGTGCTATGGGTGAGGCTTAGTGTTTATATGCAATGTTTAGGCCTTTGCGAAGGAAGGGGGCTCCGTGATACGTTGGCCTAGTCTACCGGCAAATGTTAATTTTTGGGTAAAGCTGAAAATTAGTAATTCAGCCTGGCTTTTGCAAATGCGATGTTAAGCACTTCTGTAGTTGATATTGCTAATTTAATCATTGAAATCACATGCTTCCCCAGGGTTAGTAGGTCCAATATCACCGCTTCTTATCGCTTCTGCCATCTCATTGTTCATTTTATAGATTTGAGTATTTAGTGCATCTGCCAAAGAGTTTATTTCGTCCGATTGATAAATTGGTCTTTGACTTGGCTGCATTTTAATTATCTTTCTTATGGTATCCTGAATGCCATTAAATTGTGGTATTATCTGGCTTTCAAATCTAGAGCCAATTTCTGGCCCAAAAAATCGGCAGATCAATGCTCTATTTTTGTTTAGTGAGAAATTCCATTTGTGAAAAACATGCTGATATGCCGCATATCTTTTTCTGATTGAATCTTCTGAAATTCTATCTTCAATTGCCCACGCAACTTGCCTCCAATGGTAAAGTCGTGTGTCCATAAGTGGGCTGAATTCTTCAAATAGGGAAGTTGCTTGCGCTCTTCTTTGCTCCATTATTTTCACATTTTCAGCTTTTTCTGCTGCCTTATGGTTTTGCTGATTTTGAATTAATTGAAAAAGTAATGTCAGTACGCCACCTACAAGTGTTGTAAGCAAAAAGCCGTATTTAAGTAGCTTTATATCGTGCCGACGATCGTCAGGAGTTTTATCTGCCATGAAAATCTATTTTAAGAGAGTTTTGGAATTTGATTGCGCCTAACGTCTGGATATGCGCTACCCAACGGTGTAGCAAGTAGCGCATATCTGCCTTTGATACGCGTATCTATAGTGTCATTACAGCCAAAAGAGGTAGGATGACGCTACTGCTATGCTCATAATCCCAAATCATCAAGCGGGGAAGCCGGTCAGGTATGTTGGGCTACGTGGGTGTAAATCTGCGTGGTTTTAGTGCTGTTGTGCCCCAGCAAGTCTTGGATGATACGAATATCTGTGCCGGTTTCCAACAGGTACGTAGCCTAGGAGTGACGGTAAGATAACCAGCCTACCGTACATTCGTGGTATGCGCCTTTCCCTAATTATCGCCTCTCTGCTGCTCCTTGTCACGGCCTGCGTGCCGCTTGGTACGCCCATCACCGACCCCAACGCCGCGCGCCGGCCCGCTACGGCCGGGCAGGTGGCCTCCACGGAGTACTACGCCGACAAAACCCTGCGCTACCAGGACTACGTCTATGACCCCAACGTGCGCACCGTGCTGTGCTACGTGCAGTCGGGCACGACCAATGAGATATTTACGCCGCCCGTGGTGCCGCTCAGCCAGGACCAGCCCATCGTGCTGGAATTCGACCTGCTCGGCGACCAGAGCCAACGCCTCACGGCCAAAATCGTGCACTGCGACGCCGACTGGAAGCCGTCTATCCTGACGGATATGCAGTTTCTGAGTGAGATAAACGACATTCTCATCACCAACTACCGCACTTCCGTCAACACCAAAGTGCCTTACTACCACTACAGCATGCGGACGCCGCGCGTGAAGCTGAGCGGCAACTACCTGCTGGTGGTGCAGGGCGCCGGCGGCACGCCGCTGCTCAGCCGCCGCCTGCTCGTGTACGACAACAGCGTGCAGATTTCGATGAAGCAGGGCATTCCGGTAGGCGGGCAGGAGCGCTACACCCTGCAGCAGATTGATTTCGGTATCCGCTACAGTATGCAGCTCGTGAATCCGGCGCAGGAAGTGAAGGTGGTGCTGCGCCAGAATTTCCGCTGGGACAACGCCAAGTACAACCTGCGCCCCACCTTCGTGCGCGACATCGACCGGCAGCTCGACTACCAGTATTTCAACTTCGAAAATGCCTTCCCGGCCCTGAGCGAGTTCCGGTTTTTTGACCTGCGCACGTTCCGCTCCATTGGCATTGGCGTAGCGGCCCTCGATGCCGAAGCCTCGCCCCGGCAGGCGCTGCTGCAGCCGGATGCGTCGCGCAACGGGCAGGGCTATACGCAGTTCGAGGACATCAACGGGCAGCGTGTGATTGAGAGCCGCGAGTACGGCAACGGCGCCACCAACGCCGACTACCTCGACGTGACGTTTCAGCTGCGCGCCCCGCAGCCGGCGGCCGGCCCCGTGTACGTGCTGGGCGCCCTCACCGACTGGCAGCTGAAAGACGAGTTCCGGCTGACCTACGATGCCGAAAAGCAGCTCTACAGCGGCCACGCGCTGCTCAAGCAGGGCTACTACAACTTCATCTACGCCACCCAGACCGCGCAGGGGCCCAACAGCGTGCAGTGGGAGGGGAGCCATCAGGAAGCCGAAAACCAGTACGACCTGCTGGTGTATTACCGCCCGCCCGGCACCCGCGCTGACCTGCTCATCGGCTACCAACTGCTTGATGTAAACAGCCGCCGGCCTTAGGGCACTGGTTGAAGTTTCAGCAAGCTGAAAACGGAATTCCCTCGACTGAGCATCTCTGTACTGCCTGTTTGAGGGAATTTCAACAGACGTTGAGCCAGCTAGCCGGATAGTGCTGGCAGCTAAACAGGGCGTGGCTGCGTAAAGGAGGCAACCGTTTTGCTTATACCTGCCGCTTTATGTCGCTCTACAACCTGATTCTGGTGGTGCTGGGCGTGGCCATTCTGGCCGTTGCCTGGCTTCCGTCGCTGTTGCGCAAATACCCGCTTTCCTATCCCATTATTTTCGTGGGGCTGGGGGCACTGGTGTTTCGGCTGCCCCTGGGGCTGCCCCATCCCGACCCCATCCAGCACTCTTCCTTTATCACGCACCTCACCGAAATCTGCGTGACGGTGGCCCTCACGGGTACCGGCCTCAAGATTGACCGTAAGTTTTCGCTCTGGCGCTGGCGGGCCCCGCTGCAGCTGGTGCTGGTGCTCATGGTCATCACCATTGGGGTGTTTACGGTGGTGGCCTGGAAGCTGGGGGGGCTGCTGCCGGCTTCGGCGGTGCTGCTGGCTGCCACGCTGGCCCCCACCGACCCGGTGCTGGCCGGCGACGTGCAGGTGGGCAAGCCCGGCGAAGGCGGCGAAGACAACGTGCGGTTCTCGCTGACCGGCGAGGCGGGGCTGAATGACGGGTTGGCTTTTCCATTCGTGCATCTGGCCGCGCTGCTGCTTCCCCTGGCAGCGCTGCCGCTTGCCGATGGCCTAGTGCATTGGGTCTGGATGGACGTACTCTACCGCACGGCGGTGGGTGTGGCCGGAGGCTGGCTGGCCGGCAAGGTGCTGTCGTATCTGATTTTTGACCTGCCGCACCGGGTGAAAATCAATCCGGAAGCCTACGGTTTTGTGGCCCTAGCTGTCACGCTGACCGCTTATGGCCTCATTGAACTGCTGCATGGCTACGGTTTTCTGGCGGTGTTTGTGGCAGCCGTTACCCTGCGCGCCCATGAGCGCAGCCACGAGTACCACACCGAAATGCACGAATTCACGGACCAGCTGGAGCGCCTGTTCATTGTTGTTATTCTGATTCTGTTCGGGGGCGCGCTGGTGAATGGCCTGCTGGCTCCCCTGACGTGGTCGGGGGCGGCGCTGGGCCTTTTTTTGCTGCTGATTCTGCGTCCTATGGGTGGTATTCTGACGCTGGGCCGCAGCCGGGTGAGCTGGCCTGAGCGGCTGGTCATTTCGTTTTTCGGAATTCGCGGTATCGGGTCTTTTTTCTATCTGGCTTACGCCCTGAGTAAACACGACTTTCCCCAGGCGCGGGAGCTATGGGCCATCACCGGCTTCACGGTGCTGACTTCAATGGTGCTGCACGGCGCCCTGGCTACGCCGGTCATGAACTGGCTGGACCGCCGGCACGGCCGCCCTACGGCGCAGGAGAAAGAAGAGCAGCAATTGGCGGAGCAGGAAAAACAAGCGGCTTCCTGATTTATTCAAGCCATGGTGGGCGGGTACTACGCCAGCAGAGAATGAAAACTGGCACAGTAGTGGCCTTTCTGCAAAGGCGGCTGTAACCTTTCCACGGCTTAGGTTCGTTGCAGTCCTGTTCCCTTTCCCGCTCTACTCCTCGCTCACTATGCAACCTACTCTCTCATTTTTTCTGCGCGCCGGTGCCCTGATGGCTGTTTTGCTGCCGCTGGGCAGCGCCCGTCCTGCTGTTTCGCACCGCAGTGCCATCCGGCCCGTGCTGCCCGTGCAGGGTGCCCAGCCCGATCCGCAGGTAGTGGCCCAGTTTGGCCTTTTGAACAATACCAAGCTGCAGAACTACATCGACAGCAAAGGCATGCAGATGGGCAAAATCTCCGACCGCCCGGCTGATGTCAAGGGCTTTACCATCGTCGATTCGCCAATCATCAACGCCTTTGCCACGCCTGATGGCCACGTGTACTTTACGCGCGGCATCATGGCCCATTTCAACAATGAGGCGCAATTCAGCGGCGTGCTCGGCCACGAAATCGGGCACATCACGGCCCGCCACGGCCAGAAGCAGCAGACCCGCTCCACTATTGCCAATGGCGCTCTGATTCTGGGTTCCATCCTGTCGAAGCGGGTAGCGTCTATTGCGCAGCCAGCCTCACAGGTGGTGGGCCTGGGCCTGCTCAAGTACGGCCGCGACGACGAAAACGAGTCGGACAAGCTGGGCGTGAAATACTCCAGCGCCATTGGCTACGACCCGGCCTCTATGGCCGATTTTTTCCTGACCCTCGCGCGCACCGAGCAAAGCAGCGGTGCCGCCACGGTGCCCACGTTCCTGTCGTCGCACCCCAACTCCGCCGACCGGTACACCAACGTGAAAAAGCTGGCGCAGCAGGCTGAGCAACAGGCCGGCCGCCAGCTGGCCGTGAACCGCGACCAGTATCTGCGCATGATTGAGGGCCTGCCCTACGGCGACAACCCGCGCGAGGGCTACGTGGAAAGCAGCGTATTCTACCACCCCGACCTGAAGTTCCAGTTTCCAATACCGCAGGGCTGGAAGTCGCAGAACTCACCCAGCCAGTTCCAGATGGCCGAGCCCAACGGCAAGGCGGTTATCGTGCTGCTGCCGGCCGGTAGCAAAGGCCTGGATGAAACCGCGCAGGCGCTGGTGGAGCAGCTGAAAATCCAGAACGCGCAGGCCCAGAAAACGACTATCAACGGCTTCCAGGCCATAGCCATCCAAGGTGACCAGGTGGGGCAGGACCAGCAAACCGGCCAGCAGGCTATTACGGCCCGCACGCTGAGCTTCATCATCCAGGATGGCCAGAACCTGTACGCCTTCGTCGGCCTCACGTCGCCTAACGATTTCAACACTTATGCACCGCAGTTTCAGCGCACGGCCCAGGGCTACAAGCGCCTCACGGATGCCGCTAAACTAAACCGCCAACCCGAGAAGGTGCGCATCAAAACCGCCAAAGCTGGTCAGACGCTGGCCCAGGCCTTAGCGGCCAACGGTATTCCGTCTAAACGCTACGAGGAAATGGCCATCCTCAACGGCATGAAAACTACTGATAAAATGACCAGCGGCATGCTGTTTAAGGTGGTAGGGAAGTAATTTACTATGCATTAAACCACTGCAGGATTCGGGAAACTATTCCTGAATCCTGCAGTGGTTTTTGAGCAAGTCCATTTTCAGGAAATAGTGCTGCTGATAAATCAATTGGAAGTAAGTCTCCGGCTGTGGTGTACAGTAGGATTCTGATTGCTTCTTTGTGTACGCAAGAATAGATACCGCCTAGCGTTTCGATATCAGTGCGGTGGATAGGCGGCTTGACCTTCTTCCGCAGTTGAATAGGCACAATGCCTAACTCTGTGCCCACGCTGCTCCACGCAGCTACTTTTGAGTCAGGAAGCAGGTAGGTTGCAGCTCGGCTAACAGTTTTTTCTGTGTCCTCCTCAGGCAAAAAGCCATAAAAGCTGCATAGTACTTCACTGATTTCGAGTAATAGATAGGGCCACTCATCTTGGTGATGGCAGAATGCTTTGTTCCAGAAGGAATCTAGCCGAAAGACCAGTAGCAGCGAGTTTTCTGCTTGCGAGATGGTCTGGCACCAAAGGGAGTCATGCAGCGTGATGCCATCCAGCAACAGCGAAAATGTGGTGCCGGTAGCTTTGCTCCAGTCAAAAGAACCATTGACTATGCCGTTAGCCAGCCATTCTGGAGAAGTATCATTCAGCATACTGGTGCATAGAACAGAAAACGCCCTGGCCAACTACTGGCTGGGGCGTTTAAGGTACTGAGCAGCTACGGAAGCGGCGCTATGTCGTTCTCAGGACTGCGTGTAAGGCCTACTGTTTAGGAGGCCGCAGTATACGCCGCAGAACCGGCCAGAGCAGCAAAAGGGCCAGTATAATCACCAGGATCAGATTGCCATCCAGTACCCGGCCATTCGCCTCAATTGTAAAGTTTGCTAGGAAAGGGTGAATCCGCATCTGTTGCTGCTTTTAGGTGCCGGCTACCTTCTAAATATCAAGAAAATCCGGCATTTCGGCAGCCTGTATCCTTGTCCATACTTCCGGAGGCCACTTCCTGCAAAAAGGCCGACTAGCCAGAACAGCTGCTTACACGTGCAGATGGCACGGATGCTTTGCCGCCGCTTCACATAGGTGTAAGGACACCGCAGAGTACAGGAGTGTTAGCCAAACAGATACTCCTTTCTTGAGACGCAATCCACTTTCATTGCCTCCTGATTCTGTGATGCTGCGCCGCCTTTCCCTGCTCTGTGTATTGCTACTTCTGTTGGAAGCGGGGCTGGGCGGTGTAGGCGCGCACGCCCAGGTGCTGCGCCGCCCCGTGCCCGACAAGCTGGTGGTACTCACCTTCGATGATGCTGCTCTTAGCCATGCCACCTACGTTGCGCCACTGCTAAGGCAGTACGGGTTTGGCGCCACATTTTTCGTATGCGAATTCCGGGAGCCGGCTTTTGCCGACAAAACGAAGTATATGAGCTGGGCGCAAATTCGGCAGCTGCACCGGCAGGGCTTCGAAGTCGGGAGCCACACGCTCACGCATCGGCACGTCAACCGTCTGACGCAGGAGCAGCTGGGGGCCGAGCTGGATTCGATAGAAGGCCGCTGCCACAGCAACCGGATTCCCCGGCCTGTCACTTTCGCCTATCCAGGCTATGACACCGCGCCCGTCGCTACCACGCTACTGCCGGCGCGCGGCTACCACCTGGCCCGCGCCGGTGGCAGCCGCCCCTACGACCCTGTCACCGATAATCCGCTCCTGATTCCCAGCTTCAGCACCTCCGGCCCCGACACGGCGAAAGTGCTGCCTGCCCTGCGGCAGGCGCAAAACGGCCGCATCGTGGTGCTGACAGTACACGGCGTACCCGATGTGGCCCACGACTGGGTGAGTACGCCGCCCGCACTGTTCGAACTGTACCTACGCTACCTACACGACCATCACTATACGGTGGTGGCGCTGCGCGATTTGGCTCGCTACGTGAACCTGCCCGAAGCCATTCGAACCATTCCGCCCCGCTACGAGAATCTGAAATAACCGCCCTGCCATCCTTTCTGACCTATGAAAACCCACCCGTTTATTACTGTATTGAGCGGCCTGGCGCTGCTAAGTACCGGCGCGCTGGCCCAGGCCAAGCTCGTGACCGGCGCGCAAACGCCCATGCCTGCCGCCGAGTGGATCGACCAGGACACCGGCCACCGCGTGATGCGCCTTACGCCACTGGGCGGCAACAACAACAGCTTCTACTTCCACAACAAGCCCTTTCTGGCGGCTAAAGGCAGTGACGGCGACCAGATGGTGTTCTACCACTCCGATGCCCAGGGCAAGCAGCTGCGCACCATCAACCTGAAAACGCGCGCGGTGCAGCCGCTCACGCGCTACTTCCAGAAGATGAGCGGCGAAATTGTGGCCCCAAAGCGCCGGGAGGTGTTCTACCAAACCGGCGACTCGGTATACGCCACCCACGTCGATACCCGAAAGACACGGCTGGTGTTCGTGTTTCCCCAAGATTTCCGGGCCAGCATCACCACCCTCAACGCCGACGAAACTCAGCTCGGCGGGGCTTGGGCCTCTGATGCGGAAAAGGAGATTTCGCGGCAGTACCCGGAGAAGAAAGATTACTTCCGCCGCATCTACGAGTCGAAGCTGCCGCGCACCTTGTTTACGGTGAGCACCGAGGGCGGCCAGCTCAGCAAGCTGTTCACGGACACGGCCTGGCTGAACCACGTGCAGTTTTCGCCCACTGACCCGAAACTGCTCATGTTCTGCCACGAAGGCCCTTGGGAGTTGGTGGACCGCATCTGGACCATCGACACGAAAACCAAGGCGGTGAAGCTGGTGCACAAGCGCACGATGGACCGCGAAATATTCGGCCACGAGTGGTTTGCGCCCGACGGCAAAACCATCTGGTTCGACCACCAGCTACCGCGCGGTGCCACGTTCTTCGTGACGGGCACCAACCTGAAAACCGGCAAAGAGAAGAAGTACGAGCTTACTCGCGACGAGTGGAGCGTGCACTACACCATTTCGCCCGACCAGAAGACGTTTGCCGGCGACGGTGGCTACCCCAGCTCGGTGGCGCACTCGCCCAACGGCCAGTGGATCTACCTGTTCCGGCCCGATGGCGACAAATTCAAAGCCGAGAAGCTGGTGAACCTAGCCAAGCACAACTACCACTTGGAGCCCAACGTGCATTTCTCCCCCGACGGCAAATGGCTGATCTTTCGGGCCAACTTTGAGGGCGAAAACCAGGTGTACGCCGTGGAAATAGCCAAAGCCGCCTCGTAAAAACCGACATAAAACACCGTCATGCTGAGCTTGTCGAAGCATCTCTACCGCTTCGTTGAAGTGGGACAGACGAAGCGGTAGAGATGCTTCGACAAGCTCAGCATGACGAACTGGGTATCATAACCGACGACCTCAAACCCACCCAATGCTCAAATCCATTCTCACGGCCGGCCTGCTGGCCTTGCTTACGCTGACGACGCAGGCCCAGAAGCTGCCCAAAAAGAAGGCCATCCTTAAGACGATGACCCGCGCCAACGACTACTTCATGCAGAAGTGGCCCGACACCGGCAAGGAAATCACGACCAACAAAACCCGTCCCAGCCACATCTGGACGCGCGCCGTGTACTACGAGGGCCTGCTGGCGCTGCACAGCGTGGACAAGCAGAAGCGCTACTACGACTACGCCGTGGACTGGAGCCAGAAGCACCAGTGGGGCCTGCACCGCGGCATCGAAACCCGCAACGCCGACAACCAGTGCGCCGGCCAGACCTACCTCGCCCTCTACGAAATAGACCCGCAACCCGAGCGCCTGCGCGACATCAAAGCCAGCATCGATTTGATGGTGAAAAGCCCGCAGGTAGACGACTGGTGGTGGATTGACGCCCTGCAAATGGCCATGCCTATCTATGCCAAGCTGGGCGCCATAACTCAGGATACGGCCTACTACGAGAAGATGTACCGCCTCTACAACTACTCGAAAACCCGGCACGGCGGCAGCGGCCTCTACAACCCGCAGGACCAGCTCTGGTGGCGCGACAAAGACTTCGTGCCGCCCTACAAAGAGCCCAACGGCGAGGACTGCTACTGGAGCCGCGGCAATGGCTGGGTGGTAGCGGCCATGGTGCGCGTGCTGGAAATCATGCCCAAAGGGGCCCCGCACCGCGAGGAATATGAGCAGATGTACTTGGCCATGATGAAGGCCCTGCCGCCCCTACAGCGCCCCGACGGCTACTGGAACGTGAGCTTACACGACCCCACCAACTACGGCGGCAAGGAGCTGACCGGTACGGCGCTGTTCACCTATGGCATGGCCTGGGGCATCAACCACGGCCTGCTCGACGCCAAGCAGTACCAGCCCATCATCACGAAAGCCTGGAACGCCATGGCCACCGAATGCGTGCACCCGAACGGCTTTCTGGGCTACGTGCAGGGCACCGGTAAAGAGCCCAAAGATGGCCAGCCCGTGAGCTACACCAGCAAGCCCGACTTCGAGGACTACGGCCTCGGCTGCTTCCTGCTCGCCGGCACGGAGCTGGTGAAGATGAAGTAGAAGTGTAAGAAATGAACGTCATTCCGAGCGAGGCGCAGCCGTAGTCGAGGAATCTCACTAGTGTGGTAATTACCACCACAACGTCAGCACGCGAGATTCCTCGACTTCGCTCAGCGTGACGTTCTGAAATATCCATTGCCACCCCGCCCCATGAAACCCACTCTCGCTTTTTCCCTGCTCGTTGCTGCCACTCTAGCCCAGGTGCCCGCCCGTGCCCAACAGGCGCCGCGCTGGCCGGAAATCACGCAGCAGCACAAGCCCTGGACGCGCTGGTGGTGGCAGGGCAGCGCCGTGAACGAGCAGGACCTCACGCGCCTGCTCACCCAATACCAGCAGGCGGGGCTGGGGGGCGTGGAAATCACGCCGATTTATGGCGTGAAAGGCACCGAAAACCAGTTCATCAGCTTCCTGGCGCCGCGCTGGATGGACATGCTGCAGCACACGCTCACGGAGGCTGGGCGGCTGGGGCTGGGCGTGGATATGGCGCAGGCGTCGGGCTGGCCGTTCGGTGGGCCCTGGGTGACGCCCAACGACGCCTGCAAGTACGTGGCGCATCAGACCTACACCGTGGCCGGCGGCGCCCAGCTGCAGGAGCCCGTACGCTTTATGCAGAAGCCGCTGGTGAAAACCGTCGGCCAGCCTATCGATATCAAGCAGCTGGCTGACCCTATCACCAAGAACCCTAATCTGCAGCTCCACGCCTTCGACCAGGTGCGCTTCGAGAAGCTGCTGCCGCTGCAAGCGTTGGTAGCGTATTCCGATAAGGGCCAGACGCTGGATTTGACCAGCAAAGTAGACGCCGCCGGTAAACTGAACTGGACCGCCCCGACGGGTGCCGCCTGGACGCTCTACGCCGTGTTTGAGGGCTGGCACGGCAAGCAGGTGGAGCGCGCCGGCCCCGGCGGCGAAGGCGACGTAATTGACCACTTCTCCAAAACTGCCACCCAGCACTACCTGGCGCGTTTTGATGAGGCGTTCAAGGGCCGCAACGTGCAGCCCATCCGGGCCTTTTTCAACGATTCGTATGAGGTAGACGACGCGCAGGGTGAGGGCAACTGGACGCCGCAGATGTTCAGTGAATTCCAAAAGCGCCGCGGCTACGATTTGCGCCAGCACCTGCCGGCCCTGTTCAGCAAGGAAGCGGAAGACCAGCAGCACCAGCGCGTACTCAGCGACTACCGCGAAACGGTTTCGGAACTGCTGCTCGAAAACTACACCCAAACCTGGCACGACTGGGCCAAAACGCACGGCGCACTCATCCGCAACCAGGCCCACGGCTCCCCGGCCAACATCCTCGACCTCTACGCCGCCACCGACATTCCGGAAACTGAGGGCGAGGATCTGCTGCGTTTGAAATTCGCCTCATCGGCGGCGCACGTTACCGGCAAGCCGCTTACCTCGTCGGAGTCGGCTACCTGGGAAAATGACCACTTCCTGTCCAAGCTCAGCGACGTGAAGAAGGCCATGGACATGATGCTGCTTGGGGGCGTAAACCACACGTTTTACCACGGCACCAACTACTCGCCGCAGGCTGCGGCGTGGCCGGGCTGGCTGTTCTACGCGGCCGTGCACTTCAACCCCAACAACACGTTTTGGAACGACTTCGGGCAGCTGAACCGCTACGTAGCGCATTGCCAGAGCTTTTTGCAGGCCGGCCAGCCCGCCAACGACGTGCTGGTGTATCTGCCCATCTACGATTCCTACGCCCGCCCCGGCAAGGTGCTGCTCCAGCACTTCGACGGCATCAGCCACGGCTTCAAGGGCATGCCGGTGGGCGCGACCGGGGAGGAGTTGCTCAAGCAGGGCTATGGCTTCGACTTTATTTCTGATAAGCAGCTGCGGCAAACCAAAACTACCGGCCGCACCCTGCAAACCGGCGGCGGCACTGCCTACCAAACCTTGCTGCTGCCCGATGCGCGCCTCGTGCCGCTGGCCACGCTGGAGCACTACCTGCAGCTGGCCCGCAACGGTGCCACGCTGGTGGTGCAAAACCAGTTGCCTACTGACGTGCCCGGCCTGGCCCAGCTCGATAAGCGCCGCGCCGCCTTCCGCAAGCTGCTGGCCGAGCTGAAATTTCAGCCCAGCGGCACGGCCGGCGTTCAGAAAGCCAAACTGGGCAAGGGCGCGGTGCTGGTGGGCAAAGACGTAAGCCAGCTGCTGGCTGCGGCCGGCGTGCAGCGCGAAACCCTAACCGATAGCGGCCTACAGTTCGTGCGCCGCCGCCACGCCACCGGGCACTACTACTTCTTGGCCAACTCCTCCGACAAGCCGCTGGACACTTGGGTGTCGCTGCAAACCGCCGCAAAATCGGTGGCGCTCTACAACCCCATGACCGAACAGCTGGGCCTGGCCAACTGGCGTATGTCAGCTAAGGGCATGCCGGAGGTGCGCCTGCAACTGGCCCCCGGCGAGTCGTGTTTGCTGGAAACCACCGGCGCCGCCCTGACCGGTCCCCTGTATGCCTACCAGCAGGCCGCTGGCCCTGCGCAGCCCATACAAGGCACCTGGAACGTGCGCTTCGTGTCGGGCGGGCCGGCGCTGCCGGCTCCGGTGCAGACGTCGGAGCTGAAATCGTGGACCGATTTCGGTGGCGACGCCGGCCGGAAATTCTCCGGTACGGCGGCGTACACCATCAGCTTCCCGCAACCCACTGGCTCGGGCGAGGGCTGGCTGCTGAACCTGGGCCGCGTGGCCGAAAGCGCCCGCGTGCAGCTGAACGGCCAGGAGCTGGGTACGCTTATTGGCCCCAGCTACCAGGTGTTCATCCCGAAAAACCAGCTGCAGGCCAGCAACACGCTCACCGTCAGCGTCAGCAACGGCATGGCCAACCGCATCATCGATATGGACCGCAACCACGTGCCCTACAAGAATGCCTACAACATCAATATGTCGTCGAAGCTCAAGGAAAACCGGGGCACCGACGGTCTGTTCACCGCCGAGAAATGGGACCCGAAAGAGTCTGGTTTGCTGGGCCCGGTGACGCTCACGCCAGTGGCAACCGGCGCTGGCGGCAAGATGCAGTAGAACGAATGTAGAGACGCGAATACGCGTCTTCCGCCAAAACGACCAGCCCTGCGCCGTTCGCCCAAACAACGTCAGCACCGACGAGACGCGAATACGCATCTATACAGCCACTCCTCATGCCTACCCGCCGCCACTTTCTTGCAACCCTTGCACTGGCTCCATTTGCCCGGGCGGCGGTGGGCTTTGCGGCCGGGCGGCTGATTGACTTCCCAAAGGCGGACTTTGCTAGGTTCAGCAAGCACCTGCAGCCTGTTGGGCGGGCCTTGGAAATGGAGGGTTACTACGTGTGGTGCAACAGCCCGATTTACGGGCCCGATGGCCGGGTGCACGTGTTTTTTTCGCGCTGGGATGCCCGAAAGGGGATGGGTGGCTGGCTCAACGGCTGCGAAATAGCCCGCGCCGTGGCCGACACGCCCGCCGGGCCGTTTGTGTACCAGGAAACCGTGCTGGCCCCGCGCGGCCCTGGCTTCTGGGACGCCACCACCTGCCACAACCCCAGCATTCAGCTCATGGACGGCCAGTACTGCCTGTTTTTTATGGGCACCAGCAACGGCAAAACCGACAGCAAGCGCATCGGGCTGGCTACCGCGCCCACTCTCGAAGGCCCCTGGACCCGCCCCGACGCACCGCTGCTGCTGCCTGGCCCCACCGGCGCCTGGGACGACCATTGCACTACTAATCCAGCTTTTGTAAAACACGAAGGCAAGTACTGGCTGTATTACAAGTCGTGGAATACGCAGGAGTACGTCACGTCGAAAGACCCCACGATTCGGGGCAACCGCAAGTACGGGCTGGCTGTGGCCGACCAACTGGCAGGTCCCTACGTGAAGTACGCCGGCAACCCCGTAATCGACTTCTCCCGGCAGGGCCACAACAAGCAGTTCGAGGACGCTTTCGTGTGGCGGCAAAACGGCCGTTTCTGTCTGCTGGCCCGCGACATGGGTGTGTACAACCACGAAGTCGGCCTCTACCTGGAATCCCGCGACGGCAAGGAGTGGAGCTACCCCAAAATTGCCTTCCGCGCCCTGCGCGACTACGGCGTGCAGGAGCCGCCCGCCCCGCCCAAGCTTAAGCGCTACGGCCGCCTAGAGCGCCCCCAACTCCTGCTCCGCGACGGCAAACCCGAATACCTGTTCTGCGCCTCGCAAGGCGGCAAATACATGACTGCCTCCTCGTTCGTGTTCCGGATTACGTGAGTGAGAATTTCAATTCGCAGTGGCCGTCATGCTGAGCTTGTCGAAGCATCTCTACCGCTGGCTAATCAATGCTATTGCAACGAGGCGGTAGAGATGCTTCGACAAGCTCAGCATGACGGCCACTGCCTTAATTAACATACGCTCCGCTCAGCCTTAGACAACCCTCATCCTACACTCCCCGCCAAAAACCACCTCACATGTATCATCCTTCCCGACACACCAGCTTCCTCTCCGTTCTGCTGCTAGCAGGCGCCCGCGTTGCCCTGGCCGACGTTACGCTGCCAGCGCTCATCACCGACAACATGGTGCTGCAGCAAAAATCGGAGGTAGCGCTGTGGGGCTGGGCCGCGCCTGGTGAGGCCGTAACGGTGACGGCCAGTTGGGCGAAAAAGCCCATGCAGGCTACGGCCGATGCGCAGGGCAACTGGCTGGTGCGCATGCCCACCACCAAGGCCGGCGGCCCCTATACGCTCACGGTTCAGGGCAATAACAAGCTCACTGTCAGTAATGTGCTGCTGGGGGAAGTGTGGCTGTGCTCGGGGCAGTCGAATATGGCGTTTCCGCTGGCCAAGGGCGCTTCCAAGTGGATGACGGGCGTGCTCAATGAGGCCGAAGTGGTGCCGAAAGCCACCAGGCCCACCCTCCGTATGTTCACGGTAGCGCAGCGCGTGTCCGATGAGCCCCAGCGAGACGTGCAGGGTAGCTGGGTGGTGTGCAGCCCCCAAACGGTGGGCAACTTCTCAGCGGTGGCGTACTTTTTCGGGCAGGAAATTCAGGACAAAACCGGCGTGCCGGTGGGGTTGATTCACTCGTCGTGGGGCGGCACGCCGGCCGAGTCGTGGACGCGGCGTGAGGTGCTGGAGCAGAACCCTACGCTGCGCCCGATTCTGACCCGCTACGCCGACGGCCTCACCCAACGCCCCGCCTATGAAACCGCGCTGGCCGCCTGGAAACTGGAGAAGGAGCGCAATCCGCAAACCAAGCAGCCCAAGCCCAGCGAGCCGCTGAGCGCCACCAGCAACAAGTCGCCGGCCAAGCTCTACAACGGCATGATCCGGGGCCTGGAGCCGTACACGTTGCGCGGCACCATCTGGTACCAGGGCGAGAGCAATGCCGAGCGCGCCTACCAATACCGCACGCTGTTTCCGGCCCTGATTGCCAGCTGGCGCCAGGCGTGGCAGCAGCCCGACATGCCGTTCTACTTCGTGCAGATCACGCCCCACAAAGGCCAGAACCCCGAAATCCGCGAAGCCCAGCTGTTGTCCTGGCAAACCGTGCCGCGCACCGGCATGGTCGTCACGACCGACGTGGGCGACTCGCTGGACATTCATCCGCGCAACAAGCAGGCCGTGGGGCACCGGCTGGCGCTGTGGGCGCTGCGCAACGAGTACGGCGAGAAAAAGCTCGTCACCTCGGGCCCGATCTACAAAGCCCTGAAAATCTACAAGAATACCGCCCGCCTCAGCTTCGACTATGCCGAGGGCCTGAAAGCGGAAGGCGGGGCGCTGCGCGAGTTCACTGTGGCGGGCGCCGACGGCGTGTTTCATCCCGCGCAGGCCGTTATTGAAGGCAATACGGTGGTGGTGAGCAGCGCCCAGGTGCCGCAACCGGTGGCCGTGCGCTTCGGCTGGCGCAAGTCGCCGATGCCCAACCTGTTCAACGCCGCCGGGCTGCCCGCCTCGCCGTTCCGCACCGACATCTGGCCCACACCGACGGAGGGCAAGAATTGAGGCCGCGTCAACAAAATTTCTGCAAAAAGAGAATTGCAGGTGAGTGCGGGAGGGTGCCCAGAACGGAAAATGGCAGCTTTGGATGAGTGAAATAAGAGAGCAATAACCTGATGTGTAGCTGGGCATCGGAGCTGCGGCCGTGGGAATCCGTTGTTCCACCGCCCGGCTACCATCAGGTTCTTTGCTTTATATGCCTCTCCCGATCTGCCAACCCACCTGCCTGCCGATATGAACCTGATCCTTTCGCTGCTACTGCCGCTGCTGGCCTGGCTGAATTCCTTCGGGACGCCGCCTACTGCCGCCCCCGCCGACCCGGCCTGGGTGAAAGAAGTGGGCGCGAAATCCATGCCCGCCACCCAAAACACTTTCCTAGTCGCCAAATACGGCGCGGTGGCCGACGGCAAAACCCTCAACACTCAAGCCATCCAGAAAGCCATTGATGCGGCGGCCAAAAAGGGTGGCATCGTGACGTTTGCGCCGGGCCAGTACCTCACGGGCTCCATCTTTTTGAAGAAGGGCGTGACGCTCCATATTCCGCAGGGCGTAACGCTGCTCGGTAGCCAGGAGTTGAAGGACTACCCCGAAATTCCGTCGCGCATTGCGGGCGTGGAAATGGTGTGGCCCGCGGCCCTCATCAATATCCTCGATCAGGAAAACGTGGCCATCACCGGCCAGGGGACCGTCGATGGCCAGGGCAAGCCGTTCTGGGAGAAATACTGGGCCATGCGCAAAGAGTACGACGCCAAAGGCCTGCGCTGGATTGTGGACTACGATGCCAAACGTCCCCGTACGCTGCTGGTTTCCAACTCCAGCAACGTCACGCTTGAAGGCATCACGCTGCAGCGCGCCGGCTTCTGGACGGTGCACATTCTGTACTCCAAGCACGTAACGGCCGACGGCTTAGTGGTGCGCAACAACATCGGCGGCCACGGCCCCAGCACCGACGGCATCGACATCGACTCCAGCTCCTACGTGCTGGTGCAGAACTGCGACATCGACTGCAACGACGACAACTTCTGCCTGAAAGCCGGCCGCGACTGGGATGGCCTGCGCGTGAACCGCCCCACCGAGTACATCCTCATCCAGAACTGCGTGGCCGGCGCCGGCGACGGACTGTTCACCTGTGGCTCCGAAACGTCGGGCGGCATCCGCCACGTCATTGCCCGCGGCCTCAAGGCGAAGGGCACCAAGTACGGCATCCGGTTGAAATCGGCCACCAACCGCGGCGGCGTGGTCGAGGACATTGTGGTGGAAGACATTCAGATGGATGGCGTGCGTGTGCCCATCATCATGACCATGAACTGGAACCCGGCCTATAGCTACTCCACGCTGCCGGCCGGCTACACCGAAGCTACGCTGCCCGAGCACTGGAAGAAAATGCTGGCCAAAGTGGAGCCTGTGGAGCGCGGCACGCCGCATTTCCGCAACGTGCGCATCAGCAACCTGCGCGCCACCGGGGCTGGCGAAGCCATTTCGGCCGAGGGCTTGGCCGTGTCATTGCTGGAAAACTTCACGCTGGAAGACATCAGCATCACGGGTAAGAAAGCCGGCAAAATCGACTTCGCCCAGGGCTGGAGCGTCAAGGGCCTCGACATTAAAGCCGAAAACCAGGAGCCGGTGGCCGTGCAGAACAGCGCGGGCATGAAGTTCTAAAACTGTCTGCTGTTCGCCTGTCATCCTGAGCCCCGCGAAGGACCTTATCACACCAGAACGGCAACCGTTCAACGCTAACCCAGCCGTGACAAGATCCTTCGCGGGGCTCAGGATGACAGTTACCTAGCTGCTGCTGCTCATTCTGCCACCGATGAAGAAAAACCAGAACCTGTTTGCGGTAGCCCTGATTACCTCGCTGTTTTTTCTGTGGGGCTTCGCCGTGAACTTGAACCCGGTGCTGATTCCGCACCTCAAAAAGGCCTGCCAGCTTACCGATACCCAGTCGGCGCTGATTGACTCGGCGTTCTTTGCGGCCTACTTTCTGGTGGCGCTGCCGGCCGGGCAGTTCATGAAGCGTTTCGGCTACAAAGGCGGTATTCTGGTGGGGTTGGGCCTGTTTGCTACGGGCGCCTTCCTGTTTTATCCGGCCGCTGAAACCCGGGCCTACGGCTTCTTTCTGGTGGCGCTGTTCATCATTGCCAGCGGCCTCACGTTCCTGGAAACGGCCGCCAACCCCTACATCACCGTGCTCGGCGACCCGGCCGGCGCCACCCAGCGGCTGAACTTCGCGCAGTCGTTCAACGGGCTGGCGGCCACGCTGGCGCCGCTGCTGGGCGGCAAGCTGATTCTGTCGGGCCAGAGCCTAACGGCCGGGCAGCAGGCGGCCATGGCCCCGGCGCAGCTCGATGCCTACCTGAGCCAAGAGGCTTCGGCAGTGCAGCTGCCGTATCTGGTGATTGGGGCCGTGGTGCTGCTGGTAGCCGTGGTGCTTTATTTCACCCGCCTACCCGATATTATCGAGGCTGCGGCCACTGACGATGCTAGCGCGCAGGGTTCGTTGTGGCAGGAAAAAAACCTGCTGCTGGGCGTGCTGACGCAGTTTTTCTACGTGGGCGCGCAGGTGTGCATCAGTAGCTTTTTCATTCGGTTTGCGGGCAGCGTGGCCGGCATTCCGGAGCAGACGGCCACGCTGTATCTGTCGGGGGCACTGCTCAGCTTTATGGCGGGCCGCTTCATCGGGACGGCGCTAATGCGGGTGGTGGCCCCGGCAAAACTGCTGGCCGTGTGCAGCTTGCTGAATGTGCTGCTGGTGGGTTTGGCCGTGACGCTGGAAGGCCAGCTGCCGGTGTATGCGCTGATGGGCGTGGAGTTTTTCATGTCCATCATATTTCCCACTATCTTTTCGCTCAGCATTCGCGGGCTGGGGCCCAGAACCAAGGACGGCTCCTCGCTGCTGATTATGGCCATTGTGGGCGGCGCGGTGTTTCCGGTGCTCATGGGCCGCGTATCCGATGCCAGCTCCATCCAAACGGCCTACGTGGTGCCGGGTTTGTGCTTTTTGGTGGTGCTGTACTTCGCCCTCCGCAACGCGCGGGTGCCGTTGGGGCCACCTGCTCCGGCCCTGGCGGGCGGCCACTGAGCCCGCGGCTACTTTTTCTAAAACCAGACCTTCATGTTCAGTTTACAAGGCAAAAGCGCCGTCGTGACGGGCGGCGGCAGCGGAATCGGGCAGGCCATTGCGCAGCTGTTTGCGCAGCAGGGCGCCCATGTGCACATCATCGAGTTCAACCAAGAAGCCGCAACTCAAACCGTAGCGGCCATCCAACAAGCCGGCGGCGCGGCGCAGGCGCACCTGCTCGATATCAGCCAGCAGGCCGACGTGGTACGCGTGTTTCAGGCCATCGGCCAGGTGGATATTCTGGTCAATAATGCCGGTATTGCCCACGTCGGCAATGTGGCGCAAACCGCCGAGGCCGACTTCGACAGGGTGTATCAGGTGAACGTGAAGGGCGCCTACAACTGCCTGTTTGCGGCCGTGCCCCTGATGCAGCAGCACGGCGGCGGCGCCATCCTCAACATGGCCTCCATTGCCGCCCACGTCGGCATCACCGACCGGTTTGCCTACTCCATGAGCAAGGGTGCCATCCATGCCATGACGCTGTCGGTGGCGCGCGACTACCTGGCGGCGGGCATCCGCTGCAACAGCATTTCGCCGGCCCGCGTGCACACGCCGTTCGTGGATGGCTTCATTGCCAAAAACTACGCCGGCCGCGAAGCAGAGCTATTCGACAAGCTCTCCAAAAGCCAGCCCATCGGCCGCATGGGCACACCTGCCGAAGTGGCTGCCCTGGCTCTGTACCTGTGCTCCACTGAAGCCGGCTTCGTCACCGGCTGCGACTATCCGCTGGATGGCGGTTTCATCACGCTGAATAATTGATTGGTGGGAGTTGATTGGTGGTTGTTGGAGGCCGATTGTTTTGTGCTTTGCAACGTCCGACTCATCTGCCCGACCTTCCCAGCAATCAACTCCCAACAATCATCAATTAACAATCAGCCTTCACCAATCACTTAGCATCATATGAAGCTAATCCGCCACGGCCGGCCTGAGCAGGAGCATCCCGGCATCATCCTCAACGACCGGAAGTACGACGTTTCAGCTTTCGGCGAAGACTACAACGAAGCGTTTTTTGCCAGTAATGGCCTGGCGCGGTTGGCGGAGTTTGTGCAAGCCAACGAAAGCCAGTTGCCGGAGCTGTCCGACGATGTACGACTAGGCAGCCCGGTGGCGCGACCCAGCAAAATCGTGTGCGTGGGCCTCAACTACGCCGACCACGCCCGCGAAACCGGGGCCACGCCGCCGCCCGAGCCGGTGCTGTTCTTCAAGTCCACCACGGCGCTGGTGGGCCCGAACGACGCCATTATCATCCCGAAAAATTCGGTGAAAACCGACTGGGAAGTGGAGCTGGCTGTGGTGATTGGCCGGCGCGCCTCCTACGTGGACGAAGCCGAAGCGCACGAGTACATTGCCGGCTACGCGCTGCACAACGACGTGTCGGAGCGCGAGTTTCAGTTGGAACGCAGCGGCACCTGGGACAAAGGCAAGGGCTGCGACACCTTCGCGCCCATTGGTCCCTGGCTGGCCACGCCCGACGAAATTCCGGACGTAGATAACCTGCGTTTGTGGCTGAGCGTGAACGGGCAGATGATGCAGGACGGCACTACCGCCAACCTGATTTTCCGGATTCCGTTTCTGGTCAGCTACATCAGCCAGTTCATGACGCTGCTGCCCGGCGACATCATTTCCACGGGCACCCCGGCCGGCGTGGGGCTGGGCTTCAACCCGCCCGTGTACCTCAAGCCCGGCGACGTGGTGGAGCTGGGCATCGACGGGCTGGGCGCGTCTCGGCAGCAACTGCGGGCCTATGCCAAGGATTGACGCGCACCAGCACTTCTGGCACTTCGACGCCCGGCGCGACACCTGGATAACGCCCGATATGGCCGCCATCCAGCGCGACTTTCTGCCGCCGGATTTGGAGCCGCTGTTGCACCGCCACGGCTTCGACGGTTGCGTGGCCGTGCAGGCCAGCCAAAGCACGGCTGAAACCGAGTTTCTGCTGGAGCTAGCCGCCCGCCACGACTTCATCCGGGGCGTGGTAGGCTGGGTTGATCTGCAGGCAGAAAACGTGGCCGAGCAGTTGGTACACTACGCGCAGTTCGATAAGCTGAAAGGCTTCCGGCATATCCTGCAGGGCGAAACCGACCACGCCCTCATGCTCCGGCCGGAATTCCGGCGCGGTATTGCGGCGCTGTATCAGCACGGCTTCACCTATGACCTGCTCATCCAACCCGACCAGCTGGACTACGCAGCCGAGTTGGCAGACGTGTTTTCCACGCAGCCCTTTGTGCTCGACCACCTCGCCAAGCCGCTCATTAAAGCTGGCGAGATGGAGCCTTGGCGGCGCAAAATGCAGGCTTTGGCCGCGCACGAAAACGTTCTGTGCAAGGTGTCGGGCCTGGTGACGGAAGCCGACTGGCAGCACTGGACGCCGCAGGATTTCCGGCCGTATCTGGATGTTGTGTTCGACGCCTTTGGGCCCGCCCGCCTCCTGTTTGGCTCCGACTGGCCGGTGTGCAACGTGGCCGGGGGCTACGGCCGTGTGGTGGAACTGGTGCAGGACTACGTAGCGCGTTTTTCGGCAACGGAGCAGGCCGGTTTCTGGGGCGAAAACGCCGCGCGGGTGTACCACTTATAAGTCAGTTTTAGCCATGGATTTACAGCTTCAGGACAAAGTGATTCTCGTAAGCGGCGGCGCCAAAGGCATCGGCGAAGGTATTGTGCAGGTGCTGGCGCGGGAAGGTGCCGTGCCGGTTATCATCGGCCGCAACGAAGCCGATAATCAGGCTGCCGTAGCGGCTGTGGTAGCGGCGGGTGGCCGCGCCGGCCAGGTGGTGGCCGAGCTATCGGACCCGGCGCAGTGCGAAGCGGCCGTGCAAGCCGCCGTGGCGCAGTTTGGCCGCCTGGATGGGCTGGTAAATAACGCCGGCGTGAACGACGGCGTGGGCTTGGAGCACGGCAGCTACGAGGGATTTGTGGCGAGTCTGCACCGCAACCTGGTGCACTACTACCTGCTGGCGCACCACGCGCTGCCGGAGCTGAAAAAGTCGCGGGGCAGCATCGTGAACATCAGCTCCAAAACGGCCGAAACGGGCCAGGGCAATACCTCGGCCTACGCCGCCGCCAACGGCGGCCGCAATGCCCTCACCCGCGAATGGGCCGTAGAACTGCTCAAATACGGTATCCGCGTGAATGCCGTGATGGTGGCCGAGTGCTGGACGCCGCAATACGAATCCTGGATTCAGACGCTGCATAACCCCGCCGAAAAGCTCCGCGAAATCACCGCCCGAATTCCTCTGGAAAACCGCATGACCACGGCCGAAGAAATTGCTAACACCACGGCCTTTCTGCTCTCGGCCCGCAGCAGCCACACCACCGGCCAGATTCTGCACGTCGATGGCGGCTACGTGCACCTCGACCGCGCCCTGGCCAATGCCTGAATAGTGGCTGGCCATAAGGCATAGAATTGACTAGGCTGGGTCTGAAAACTCCAGAACGTCATGCTGAGCTTGCCGAAGCATCTCTCCCGCTTTGCCTGATTACTATTGTAACGAAGCAGTAAAGATGCTTCGGCAAGCTCAGCATGACGTTTACTACGCTTCAAACGACTTTGCAGACGCAGCCTAAGGCACCAGTAGCACCGTCAGGCTGCGGGCGCCGTGGGCGCCAATCACCAACGACTGCTCGATGTCGGCGGTTTTGGAAGGGCCGGCCAGGAATGTGCCGTAGCCGCCCACCGTGGCCAGCCGGGCGTAGGCCTGGTGCATGGTGGCTACCAGCTGCTGCTGGCTGAGAACCAGGGCGAGGTGCTGCGTTATCATGGGTAGCGCGCGGTGCAGCATGTTTTCTTCCGGCAGCCAGATAGCACCGTTTTCGGCCACCCCAAACTCGCCCTGCAACACCGCCAGTTCTACGTCGGCCAGCACCGCCAGCGGAGTTTGCGCATCAACGGATACGTTGGTAGAGGAGAGCAGGGGGGAGGCCATGCGGTAGTCCGCCGGGAACAGCTGCCGGACAACCTCCTCCAAGTGAGCCAAGGCGGCGACTTCCACCACGCGCCCACCAATGGCCTGCACAAGCGCCGTAAACTTTTCCACTGAGGCGTCGCCTTCGAAAAACGGCACGGTAGGCAGCGGTACTTCGGCAGGCTGGTTGGCCGTCACGGCGGCCAGGATTTTTTCGCGGCTGCTCATGCCTTGTCGTTCTGAGGTTGTTGGGCGTACCACTCGCGGAAGCTTTGCTGGGGCGGTTCCGGCAACTCACGCGCAATGGCCCAGGGGTTGTAGCCCTGGCCGTGGGTGAGGCCGTGCGGCAGCAGGCGTAGCGCCTGCCTGGCCACTTTGCCGCCCGCGCTGTACATCCCTGGTTTTGCCAGCACGCGGCTGAGCAGGCGCATGCTCCACTTCTTGCTGGCCGGCAGCTTGCCCGCCTCACCCAGTACCTGCCGCCATTTGTAGAGCTGCGTATGGATGTCGATTTTAACGGGGCACACATCGGTGCAGGAGCCGCAGAGCGTGCTGGCAAACGGCAGCGAGGCGTGCTTGCGCATGTCGATGTTGGGCGACAGAATCGCGCCAATCGGACCCGGAATTGTGAAGTCGTAGCTGTGGCCGCCGCTGCGGCGATACACCGGGCAGGTGTTCATGCAGGCCCCGCACCGGATGCACTTCAGCGAAGCCCGGAAATCGGGCCGGCCCAGCTGCTGGGTGCGGCCGTTGTCCACGATGACGATGTGCAGCTCCTTGCCCTCGGCAGGCCGGGTGAAGTGCGAGGTGTAGGTGGTGATGGGCTGGCCGGTGGCGCTGCGCGTGAGAATGCGCGTGAATACGCTCAAATCGGAGAGGCGCGGAATCAGTTTTTCCATACCCATGCATGCAATGTGCACCTGCGCCAGGTTCACGCCCAGGTCGGCGTTGCCTTCGTTGGTGCACACCACCACGGTGCCGGTTTCGGCCACCGCGAAGTTCACGCCCGAAATAGCCACTTGGCCCGCCAGAAATTTCTCGCGTAGGTGCTGGCGCGCCGTTTCGGTGAGCTGCTGCGGGTCGTTGTTGCCTTTTTCGGTGCCGAGGTACTTATGAAACGTGTCGCCGACGTCCTCCTTTTTCAGGTGAATGGCGGGCAGTACTACGTGGCTGGGTGCTTCCTCGCGCAGCTGAATAATTCGCTCACCCAGGTCAGTATCAATTACCTCGATGCCGTTTGCCAGCAGGTGCGGATTCAGGTGGCACTCCTCGGTGAGCATGGACTTGCTCTTGACCACGCGGGTCGCACCATGCTGGCGCAGCAGCCCCAGCACAATGGCATTATGTTCGGTGGCATCGGCAGCCCAATGCACGTGCACGCCATTGCGGCGGGCGTTTTCCTCAAACTGCTGCAAATAGAAATCCAGCCGGCTGAGCGTGTGGTCTTTGATGTCGGAAGCCAGCTGGCGCAGCTTCTGAAACTCGGGCGTGGCGTACACCGCTTTGTCGCGCTTCTCGCGCACAAACCACAGCGTTTCGTCGTGCCAGGTGGTGCGCTCAGCATCCAGCAGGAAAATATCGGAGCGTTCAGAATGGCTCATCTTGATTGTTGATGGCTGGGGGCTGATTGTTAATTGTTGGAGGTTGATGGCTGATTGTTGGTTGGTGATTGACGACTGTCGATTTTCAACAATCATCAGCTAACACTCAACCTCCAGCAATCAGCCATCAACCGATAATTACTCCATTAAGGATTTCGGCGGCGTGCAGCACGCGCACCGGCAGCTTCTGGCGGCGCACGATGCCTTCTAGGTGCATCAGACACGACATGTCGCCGCCGGTAAGCACCTGCGTGCCGTTGCGCACGTGGTCCTGCACCCGGTCCTGGCCCATGCGCGCCGAAATGCCGGCTTCGCTCACGCAGAACGTGCCCCCGAAACCGCAGCATTCGTCGTTACGGGTCAGCTCCGTTAGCTCCAGGCCCTGCAGGCCGCTCAGTAGCCGCCGCAGCTGCCCGTCGCGCACCGGCGTCATTTCCGATTCGTTGGCTTGGTGCAGGCCGCGCTGGCCGTGGCAGCTCAGGTGCAGCCCTACTTTGTGGGGAAATGACCCCGGAATTTCTGTGATGCCCAGCACATTAATGATGAAATCGAACAGCTCCAGCGTGTTGGTGCGTACGTGCTGCACCGCCGGCGTCTGCTCGATGATGTCGAAGTGCTTGCGCACGTGGTACACGCAGCTACCAGCCGGCCCCACCACGTAGTCGTAGTCCTGAAAAGCATCCACGAAGTTGTGGTACACCGGCTTGGCGTCCTGCTCACAGCCGCTGTTGGCCATCGGCTGCCCGCAGCAGGTTTGCTGCTTCGGGAAATGCGCCCGCACGCCTAGTTTTTCCAGCAACTGCAGCGAGGCAATAGCCACCTGCGGATAAAACTGGTCGACGTAGCAAGGGACGAAAAGGGCTACTTTCATGCGTTTTTTTAAACGTCATGCTGAGCCGGTCGAAGCATCTCTTTCGCCAAAGTAACTTGACTGCTATTGCGGTAGAGATGCTTCGGCAAGCTCAGCATGACAACGAGTTGCTAGGGTGCGGTGGGGCGAAAAATCAACTAAACAAGAGCTGCGTTTTCTTCCAGGCTTCGCCTTGCTCCATGTGCATGAGCGCGCCCAACGCTGTGGCCTGGGGCACTTCCAGCGTGCGGATTTTGGCACCCGGAAAACTCCAGCCAAGCAGCTGCATAAACAGCGGATTGCGGGCAAAGCCGCCATCCACGTAAATCAGCTTTTCGTCTTTGCGAATCAGATTGATGGACTCGGTGAGGATGCGCATCAGCCCGTGCATGAGGTGCTGGTAGGCATCGGCAGCGGTACTGAAGTTGCTCAGGTCCCACTCGGTGGCGGGCTGCTCGGGGAATGGCCCGGTGCCGTGCATGCACCAGGGCCGGAAGCTCAGCGAGGCCTCGTCGTAAGGCCGAGCCACCATCAGGGAGTGGTAGAAATCGGGCTTGACATGGAAGTAGTGCGCAATGCGCTGTACCTGAAAGTCGTGCTCCCGCCCAAAGAATACGCGCGACGCCTTGGTCATTTCGCCTTTCGGCGAGAGGTAGCTCAGGCAGTCGCGGCGCAGCAGCTCGGGCGTGAGTGGCTCGCGGTTAAACGGGTTGAGCGTAACGGCCCAGGTGCCCGTAGAAACCAGCAAAAATGGTTGCTCGTTTTCCTGCAGGTAGGGCAGCAGCGCGGCCGAGCTGTCGTGCAACCCCACACCCACCAAGATGCCGTCGACCACCGACGCAATGGAGTCTTTGGTGAGCGGTGCCAGCTTGTCGTCGATGCCTTCGCGGTACACCCAGTCGTGGTAGCGGCCCAGCTTGAAGTTCCAGAGCCCTGTGTGGCAGCCCACCGACGTGAAGTCGCTGAACGCCTCGCCCGTGATGAGGTAGGACAGGTACTGCGGCAAGTGCAGCGAGGTGCGTATGCGGGCGTATTGCTCGGGCCGGGTTTGCTTGAGCCAGTACAGCTGCAGGCCGGAGTTGAGCATGCCTAGCCGCGGCGAGCAGGTTTCAATGGCAAAGTCGACCGGGCTCTGCTCCAGCTCCGCAAAAAACTGCTCCTGCATGGGCGCTGGCAGCGGTTTGAGGTAGTTGTAGAGCGGCAGAATCGGTTGGCCATTAGCCCCCAAATGCACAAAGCTGGCCCCGTACGACGTGAAATTCACGCCCTTTAGGTTGTAGTGCGTGTCGTGGCGGAGCGCCTGCCAGCGGTCCTGCACCCACTGCGAGAGGCGCGTCAGGGTTTCGCACGGAAAGCCTTCCTCGTCCACGGTTTCCAGGCACACTTGCTGGTGCTCGTCGATGATCTGGCGGTCCTCATCAAAGAGGATAACTTTCTTGTTGGTCTTGCCAACATCGAACACGGCGTAGATGGATTTTTTCATGCTTACAGGCCGGTCGAGAGGCTGAGTTTGCCGCGTTGCTGAATGAGTTGCTCACGTACCTGGCCGGCGCGGTACACGGCCACCGGACTCAGGGCGCCGCCGGCCTGGCGGTAGGCCTCGGCCACTAGCGGCCGTACGTCGGTCAGGAAAGCGTCGCGCAGCAGTTCTTCGGCCCGCACCACGTCGTTGGATTCCTGGGCTTCGTGGAGGGCGGCGCGGTCAACCAGCAGGGCTTTGGCGTAGGCGCCCAGGATGCTTTCCACGGATTGCAGCAAATCCTCGAGCGGGTCTTTGGTGTTGTGGCTGGCGTCAATCATGTAGGCCACGGCGGCCTCGGTCAGCGTCTGGTCTTGAGCGGCATCCACCAGCTCGTTGAAAATCAGAAACAGTTGAAACGGCTTGGTGCTGCCGGTAGTCAGGTCGTCGTCGCCGTACATCGAGCCGTTGAAGTGGAAACCACCCAGGCGCCCAAAGTGCTTGAGGCGGCCCACAATCTGCTCGATGTTGGTGTTGGGCAGATGATGGCCCAGATCCACGAGCACCTGCGCCTGCTGGCCCAGATACTGGCACAACGAGTACGACGTGCCCCAGTCCGGAATGACGGTGGAGTAAAAGTGCGGCTCGTATGGCTTATATTCAATCAGCATCGTCATATCCGAAGGCATGGCCTCGTAGATGCTGGCCAACGACTCGGCAGTGCGCTGGTAGGCGCGGCGCAGGTGCTGCTGGCCGGGGAAGTTGGAGCCGTCGGCGAGCCACACCGTGTGGATTTTTGCGCCCAGCTGCTTGCCGTATTCCACGCACTCGATGTTGTGCTGAATGGCCTGCTGGCGTACGGCGGTTTCGGTGCTGCTCAAAGAGCCGAACTTGTAGGAATAGGGCTGGTTTTTCTGGTCCTGAAACGTGTTCGAGTTCATCGAATCAATCGTCAGGCCCGACTCGCGCAGCTGCTGCTGCAGGGCCGGCACGTCCTGTGGAATGTCCCACGGAATGTGCAGCGAAATCGAGTTCGACGAACCGTTGAGGCGGTTGAGCAAAGCCACGTCCTGGATTTTCTCTTCCAGGCTGCGCGGTTCACCGCCCAACGGGTAGCGCCCGAAGCGGGTGCCGCCCGTGCCCAGCGCCCAGCTCGGAATAGCCACCTGAAATGCCACCAGCTGCTGCACCACGTCCGGCGCTTCCACGCCGCGGCGGGCCAGCAACTCGGTAAGGAATTGATAACGGAATTGGTGGTCGTCCAGCAGCGGCTGGTTGAGGTCCTGAATCTGTTGATCCGTGAGCATAGCGGAGAAGACGAGGGTGGGAGGGATAAGCCGGCCAGCCATTGGCAGGCACCGGACGGGTGCGGCGCGGGCTGGATTTAGAGAAGCAAACTACCACCCGCCCCCGCCGGAACTGTTCTGAACTCTCCTGTATGCCGGGTATTTTCAGCGGCCGGTGAGTGAGCGGTTAATTGCAACGGCAATTCGGCCCATACATATCCTTTTCGAGCTGTGCTGGGAAATTCGACCAACTGAACGGTGTAGAGACGCCTAGTTGCGTCTTGTCGTTGAACGACCATGGACGTAACGAAGCGCCCATGGTCGTTCAACGACAAGACGCAACTAGGCGTCTCTACATCGTTCAGCGGATTTTCTACAGTGAGCCGCGGCGAATCGTGTAGAAAGGGTTTTTTACCTTCACGCGCTGCTTTTCCAGCAGCAGCTCGGCGGCCGTGCGGCCCATGGCCTCGAAGTCGGTGGTGATGACGGTGATGCCGAGCAGTTCCTTCAGCGTGCTGGAGTTGAAGGACAGAATGCCGATTTCGCGGCCCAGCAGGTAGTGCGTCTGGCGCACTTTCTTGATGAGTTCGGCCAGGTCGGTGGTTTCCACGACCACGTAGGCCGTGCCGGGCTCCATCACCTCGTTCATGGCGCTTTCCTTCACCGAAAACTCCTTGTTATAGTTGATGCAGAACGTGCGGAAACCCCAGGCAATTTCCACCGGATAGTTGTTGCCGACGCTGGGCAGCACCAGCACCATGCGGTGGTATTTTTCGAGCAGGTCATTGGTGCCTTCCAGCGCCGTGAAAATGTCTTTATCGAAATCCTGATACACGGTCAGCGGCTGTTGTTTCAGCTCGGGCAGTTCCTTGTCGAGTAGCACTAACTCGTCGGGCGGAATGGCGTTCAGGATGCTCTTGTAGTCGGCTTTGTCCAAGTCTTGGGTGAAGTGGGGCATGACCACGTAGTAGTTGTACTTGCCCATGTTCTTCTCCATGATTTCCTGAAAAATGGAGGCGCTGTAATGATGAATCTGCAGGTCTACGGTGGCCCGCTCGCCCAACGCCTGTAGGAAGGCGTAGTACACAATTTTCTTGTAGGAACTGAGCTTGTTGAAGACCAGCAGAATCTTGATTTTGTTGTTGTCGGGGGCCTGCACGTAATATCCCTTGCCCTGCACCGACGTGCAGAAACCCCGCTCCCGCAGCTCCCGATACGCTTTTTCCACGGTGTCGCGGGCCAGGTAGTATTCGGCGCTCAGCTCGCTGATGCTGGGCAGTTGGTCGCCTTTGCGGAGCGTACCCCGCTCAATATCGGTGATGACGGACTGCACAATCTGCTTGTACTTCGGCGTTTTGTCGAACGGCTTGAACTGCAGCTTGTACATGGGTTGGGCGGACGGATAGAGGGTGGGCATAGCGCCGGCTGACCAGCGGGCTAGGTGGGAGGAATAGAGCAGACGCAGACGATCCGGAAAGTAATGAATCCGGGCGCGGCGTAGGTAGGAGCGAGGGTGGGACTACGCTGGTCACGGGATAAATTACAGAGCTTATCCTACAATGCGAAGCAAAATACCGGTTTAGTTGTGCAATCGTTACCGGGAACGTTGCCAAAAGCCTCCGAATAAGCAGGCAGTTTTAAAGTCCGGGAAATATAAAAAGGCCAGCATATCGGCTGGCCTTTTTACGTCCCTTTCTTCCACAACCAGTTAGCGCACGAAGGCCATGGCCACGCCGCCGTCTACGTTCAGCACGTTACCGGTGCTTTTGCTCAGGCTACCATCCACGAACACGCGAACTGCTTTGGCAATGTCTTCGGACAGCAGCTCTTCACCCAGCAGGGTGCGCTTGGCATAGTGCTGCGGCAGCTCTTCCACCGAAATGCCGTAGGCCTTGGCCCGACCGGCTGCCCAGTCGCCTTCCCAGATCTTGCTGCCACGCAGCACTGCGTCAGGGTTGACAGTATTGACGCGGATTTTGTCGGGGCCCAGCTCGGCAGCCAGCAAACGGCTCATGTGCAGCTGGGCCGCTTTGGCCGTGCCATACGCCACGTTGTTGGGGCCGGCCACTAGGCCGTTTTTGCTGGCAATGTTCACAATATCGCCGCCCAGCGCCTGCTGGCGCAGGATGCGTACGGCCTCCTGGCTCACCAGGAATTGGCCTTTCACGAGCACGTCGTTGAGGATGTCCCAATCGGCCTGGGTGGTGTCGGCCAGCGGCTTGCTGATGCTCAGGCCAGCGCAGTTCACGACAATATCCACGCCGCCGAACTGCAGGACGCTGGCCCGCAACGACTCGGCAATGCTGTCAGCATCGGTTACGTTGATGGAAGCCGTCAGGGCGCTGTCTTTGCCGAATTGCTTGCGCAGGTCGGCCTGGGTTTCTTCCAGCCGGTCGCGGTCCACGGCCACCACGCAGGCACCCTGCTTCAGCAATTCCTCGCAGATGGCTTTGCCGATGCCGCCGGTGCCGCCCGTTACGAAGGCCACCTTGCCCGATAGGGCTTTGGGCGGGGCCATGCGCTGCAGCTTGGCTTCTTCCAGCAACCAGTATTCGATGTTGAAAGCTTCCTGCTCGGCCAGACCAGTGTATTCGCTTACCGCCTCCGCGCCTTTCATGACGTTGATGGCGTTGGTGTAGAACTCGGCGGCAACGCGGGCCGTCTGCTTGTCTTTGGCGAAGGTGAACATGCCCACGCCGGGCCACAGAATCACCACCGGATTGGCGTCGCGCATGGCGGGCGAATTCGGGTGTTTGCTGCGCTCGTAATACGCTGCGTAGTCTTGGCGGTACGCCGCAAATTGCTCCTGCAGATACTCCTGTACAGCCGCTGCGGGCTGGTGCATGATGGCCTCATCAAGTACCAGTGGGCGGATTTTGGTGCGCAAGAAGTGGTCGGGGCAGCTAGTGCCTTTCTGCGCCAGCCGGGCCAGGTCGTGCGAATTCACGAATTCCAGCACGCGAGCGTCGTCGGTGTAGTGGCCCAGCATGCGGCGGTGGCCCGAGGCCAGACCGCGCAGTACGGGCATTACGTCGGCGGCCATACGGCGGCGGGTGGCTTCGTCGGGGCCAACGGAGAGCTTCACGCCACCGAAAACCGGAGCTTTTTTGCCGTAGTTGGCTTCCAGATACGTGGCCGCCATTTCAATCACCTCCAGGGTGTTGATGTAGGACTCGTAGCTGGTGTCGCCCCAGGTGAACAGGCCGTGGCCGCCCAGAATCACGCCGCGCAGACCCGGATTATCCGCCACAATTTTTTCCAGCTGCAAGCCCAGGTCGAAGCCCGGCTTCTGCCACGGCAGCCAGCCCATGGTGTCGCCCCAGATTTCCTGCATGATCTGCTCGCCGTCTTTGCTGGCCGCAATGGCAATCAGGGCATCGGGGTGCAGGTGGTCGATGTGCTTGAAGGGCAGCAGGCCGTGCAGCGGCGTATCGATGCTGGGGGCCGCGCACTTGGGGTCGAACAGGCAGTGGTTGAAAAGGTCCACCATTTCGTCCTCAAATTCCAGGCCCCGGTAGCGGTTTTTCAGCTGGTGCAGCTTTTCTACATACAGGTTGGCGCAGCCGGCTTTGGTGAGCGTCCCAATGTCGCCGCCCGAGCCTTTTACCCACATAACGTCCACGGGATGGCCCGTGACCGGGTCAATTTCAGTAATCTTGCACGACGTGTTGCCGCCGGCATAGTTGGTCAGGCGCAAGTCGGCGCCCAGTAAATTGGAGCGGTACAGGAACAGCGCGACTTCGTCGTGGGCCAGTTCCAGGGCTTTGGCCTCGTCCCACAGATAGCTGACGTGCTGAAAGGTTAAGGTTTTTTCCATTGTGAGGCTTCTATTTGGGTGCCGGAAACCGGATAAGGGTTCTTTCTTTACCAAAGGACGCTACCGGCCCCTGGCTTAACCTCCTGCACTCTCCTGCTCTGCTCAGAAATAAAATAATGCCTTGGCTGCATCCGGTGATGACTCACTCACCGGTAGTATCCTGCTTTCAGGAGGGAGCAGGAGGGTTCTGGTTTGGAATCCCGGCAGATTTGAACAATTCAACCCACCAACCTACTTGCACATGAGTATTTTTCTTGGCGTATTACTGCACGCCCTCGGGGGCTTTGCCTCCGGGAGCTTTTACCTGCCCTATAAGAAGGTGAACGGCTGGGCCTGGGAAAGCTACTGGCTGGTAGGCGGACTGTTTTCGTGGTTGTTGGCGCCCATTCTGATTGGCTACCTGACCGTGCCCAACCTGTGGGGCGTGCTGGCCCAGGCCAAGACCGAAACCCTGGTTTGGACCTATATCTGGGGCATTTTGTGGGGTTTTGGCGGCCTTACGTTCGGGCTGGCCATGCGCTATCTGGGCCTCTCGCTGGGTATGGCCGTGACGCTGGGCTTGTGCGCCGTGTTCGGTACGCTGGTGCCGCCCATCTGGGAAGGCACATTCGGTACGTTGCTGAGCACCACTTCCGGCCAGGTGATTATGCTGGGGCTGCTGGTGTGCGTGGTGGGCATTCTGATCTGTGGCCGCGCCGGCATCATGAAGGAGCGCAGCCAGACCACCGAGGAAAAGCAGGCCGGCGTGGCTGAATTCGACTTGCGCAAGGGACTGATGGTGGCCGTTTTCTCGGGCGTGCTGAGTGCCTGCATGTCGTTTGGCCTGACGGCCGGGCAGCCCATTGCAGAGCTGGCCGCGCAAAGCGGCACCAACCCGCTGTATGTCAACAACGCCATTCTGGTGGTGATTCTGCTCGGCGGCCTCACCACCAATGCCATCTGGACCATCTACCTCAACCTGAAGAACAAGACCTACACCGACTACACCCGCGTGTCGGCGCCTATTCTGCGCAACATCGTTTTCTGCGCGCTGGCGGGCTTCACGTGGTATTTTCAGTTCTTTTTCTACGGCATGGGCGACAGCCAGATGGGCGAGTACCGCTTCTCGGGCTGGACGCTGCACATGGCGTTTATTATTGCGTTCAGCAGCATGTGGGGCCTGTTGCTGCACGAGTGGCGCGGCGCCAACCGGCCCACTATGCGCACCATCTCACTAGGCATCCTGATTGTGGTGCTCTCGACGGTAGTGGTGGGGGTTGGTAACTACCTGGGGTCTTAAGGCTTGTGAGCGTTTAGGTGGGCAGCTCCCGCTACCGTGCTTTCGGTAGCGGGAGTTGTGCTTCATAGAGGCCGACAGCTATAGAAAATGGGTGATATACGATATCCTGTGGCCCGACATAAGGCAGTTCAATTAATTATTAGAAAAATAATTCGTGAGTAATCACTCCGGGCGGTAGTCTACAGGACAGTTTGGGCTAGGAGAGGAAATAATTTAGCAACACTAAAGCACTCCCCCTTTAGCCTCACACCTCAACAATCCTACCCTTACAACCCATGAAGAAAAGTTACATATGGCGGCGCGGCCAGTTTGTAGCCTGCCTGCCGTTGCTGCTGCTAGCGGGGCCAGGAATTGCTACCGTTCAGGCTCGCCCTTCGCTCAAGACCGTGGCTGAGGTGCCCCTCACCGGTAAAGTAACGTCTGCCAACGGCGAAGGCCTGCCCGGTGTAACGGTAGTGCTGAAAGGCACCACCCGCGGCACCACTACGGCCGCCGATGGCAGCTTCACGCTGACGGTTCCCGAAAATTCGGGTACGCTCGTGTTCAGCTTTATTGGGTACACCACGCAGGAACGCCAGTTTACGGGACAGGAGAACTTCTCTATCAAACTGGCGGAAGACTCCAAGGCGCTGGACGAGGTAGTGGTAGTGGGCTACGGCACGCAGAAGCGCGCCGATGTAACCGGCGCCATTGCCACGCTGGACGCTTCCAAGCTGGAGGAGCGCCCCATTGTGCGGGTCGATCAGGCGCTGGTGGGCACGCTGGCCGGCGTGAACGTGCAGCAAAACACTGGTCTACCGGGCCGCGGCTTCAATGTTCAGGTGCGCGGCAATGGCTCCATCACGGCCAACAACCAGCCGCTGTATGTAATCGATGGATTTCCGCTGGAAGGCACCTCGCCCAACGGCAACGGCAACTACGCCACCGGCAGCCCGCTCGACAACATCAACCCCAACGACATTCAGTCGATTGAGGTGCTGAAAGACGCGGCTGCGGCTGCTATTTATGGCTCGCGTGCCGCCAACGGTGTAGTGCTGGTGACGACCAAGCGTGGCAAAACCGGTAAGCCTCAGATCAACTTCAACGTGTATGGCGGCTTCTCGCAGATGGCCAAGAAGCTGGACCTGCTTTCGTCGGAAGAATGGGTAGAGCGCGCCACTGAAATCATCAACAACAACTGGGTTCGTTCGCAACCCACTACGCCTGGTGCGCCGATACGTCTGGCCAGCCAGAGCACGGCGGAGCGGCAGGCCATTCTGGGTGTTACCACCATCAACCCGTCGCAGATGCTGGATGAGCGGTGGGCAATGCCCGGCCACCCCGGCCTCGACTACATCGACTGGCAGGACGAAATCTTCCGCACCGGCAAGGTGCAGAACTACCAGATTTCGGCCAGCGGCGCTACCAACAACGTGAACTACTACGTTTCGGGCAACTACACCGACCAGGAGGGAATTGTGATTGGGGTGGCGTATAAGCGCTATTCGGCCCGTGCCAACATGGAAGTAAAGGCTTCCGACAAGCTGAAATTCGGCCTCAACATCAGCCCCAGCTACGCCATATCCAACGACCCCGGCGTAGAAGGCAAGGACAACCTGGCCCAGAAATTCATTACGATGGTGCCGGTGGCCGAGTCGTCGGCGGGCGTGCTCACCAACTACGGCGACAACCCGGTATATACCTGGGCCGGCAGCAGCATCAGCCCGGTGGGCGAGCTGACTAACCGCCAGCAGCAAAGCACTGTGTTCCGCACTCTGAGTACGATTTACGGCGACTATGAGCTGCTGCGTGACCTGCGCTTCCGCTCCACGCTGAACCTCGATAACACCGACTCGCGGGCTAAAAGCTACATTCCGAACTCCAAGCTAGTGGGTTCGGGCGCGACGGGCACCTTTAGTGGCTACCGCAAGCAGGCCTTCGTGAACGAAAACACGCTCTCGTACAACCGCCTGATTGCGGCCAAGCACGATATATCGGCGCTGGCGGGCTATTCCTACAACTTCTTCAAGACCGAAACCGACAAGCTCAAATCGTCGGGTGGCTTCACGAACAGTGCCGTAACGACGCTGAACGGAGCCACCAACATCACGGGCACCGGCGACAACGGCACCAGCGAAACTCAGAACGTGCTGCTGTCTTACTTCGGCCGCGTACAGTACGCTTTCGATGGCAAGTACCTAGCTACGGCCAGCGTGCGCCGCGACGGTTCCTCGCGCTTCGGTGAAGACCGGCGCTGGGGTATCTTCCCGGCCGCTTCGGTGGGCTGGCGCATTTCGCAGGAAAACTTCATGAAAGCGTTGCCGGTGGTGAGCGAGCTGAAGGTGCGTGGTAGCTTCGGCATGTCGGGTAACAACGGCATCGGCGACTACAGCAGCATTGCGACGCTGGGCATCAACCCGTATACGTTCGGTGGGGTAGTGGCCTCCGGTCAGTCGCCGAACAAAGCGCCGAACGCCGACCTGCGCTGGGAAAAGTCGCAGACGATTGACGTGGGCCTGGATTTCGGAGTGATTGACAACCGCATCACGGGTTCGTTCGATTACTACACCAAAACCAGCAAAGACCTGCTGCTGAACGTGCCGCGCCCCAGTGCCTCCGGCTACTCGTCGCAGCTCGTAAACATCGGCGAAGTGCTCAATCAGGGGGTAGAACTGGAGCTTCGTTCGCGCAACACGACCGGTGCTTTCGGGTGGAACACTTCCCTGAACGTGAGCCACAACCGCAACGAGGTAGTGCACCTGGGCGAAGGCGACGCGACCATCGAAATTGCTTCACCCTACGGCGCGTCGAGCACGCTGCTGATGGTAGGCCAGCCGATGTTCACGTTCTATGCCATTCAGCAAACCGGCATCCTGACCCAGAGCGACATTGATGGCGGTGTAGCACTCATTCAGGGCCAGACCATCGGCGACCCGCGCTACAACGACGCCAACGGCGACGGAATCATCAACGAAAAAGACCGGGTGATTATCGGCCAGCCAAACCCGAAACTGACCTGGGGTATTACCAATACCTTCAACTACAAGGGTTTCGACCTGAGTGTGCTGGTGCAGGGCCAAAACGGTGGTAGCCTTTACTCGCTCATCGGGCGGGCCATCGACAATACCAATATGGGCTACAACCAGAACGTGCTGGGCCTGCAGCGTGACCGGTGGCGTTCCGTCGACAACCCGGGCGCTGGCGAGCGGGGAAAGGCACAAGCCAACTTCACGCCGCTGAAAAGCGACTCGTGGCTGTACTCGACTAACTACTACCGGGTGCGCAACATTACGGTAGGGTATAACCTGGGCAGCGTAATCAGCAAGAGATACGCGCAGGCGGCCCGCATCTACGTGTCGGCTGAGAACTTCTTCGGTCACGATACCTACCGCGGCGGCTACAACGTGGACGCCACCAACTCCGATACCGGCGGCAGTGGCTTCTCGGTAGGCACCGACTACGGCGGACTGCCCCTGACCAAGTCGATGACTGTAGGCCTCAACGTTACTTTCTAGCCGCTAAGCTGCTACGACACCATGAAAAAGACTTTCCTCTCGCTTCTGGCTGCCAGCGTACTTGTGCTGAGTGCCTGCGAAAAAGACCTCGACCAAGCCCCGATTTCCAGCGGTTCGGTTCCTACTTTCTACAAAACCGCCGACGACTTCACGCAGGCCATCAACTCGGTGTACAGCAACCTGCGCGACTACCCCGACCGGCAGCTGACCATGTCGGAAACCCGCTCCGACAATATCTACGGCGTGAGCACGCAAGGTATCCGGACTTGGGAACCCATCAACAACTTCTCGACTACCATCACCTCCAACGAGTATCCGGCTGATACCTGGACGACTGACTTCGTGGGCGTATTCCGGGCCAATATCGTGCTCGACCAGCTCACCAAGAACGGCTCTGTCCTGACCGACGCCGACCGGACCCGCATTGAGGGCGAGGCGAAATTCCTGCGGGCGCTGTACTACTTTGATTTGGTGCGCTACTTTGGCAAAGTGCCGCTCGTAGACCGGCCGCTGGAGCCGCAGGAAGTAGTGAAAATTCCGCGTACGCCGGTTGCTGAAGTGTACAATCTGATTGTGGCCGACCTGCAGGACGCCATTACCAAGCTGCCCGATACGTACGCAGCTGCTAACCTGGGCCGTGCTACCAACAACGCTGCCAAAAGCATGCTGGCGCTGGTGTACCTAACTCGTTCCGGTCCGACATATGGTATTGAAGGCCCGGGCCTCGGCACCAGTGACTACGACGCGGCCATTGCCTTGCTCGACCAGGTAATCAACAGCGGCAAGTATCAGCTGATAACGACGGCCGGAACTTCGCCCAGCGCCTACGCCAACGTATTCTCTTACACCAACGAAAACAACCGCGAGGTGATTTTCGATGTGCAGTACATCAGCGGCGGCACAGGCTTGGGGGCTTCGTATCCTTCGATTCTGCTCACCAACAACTACTTTCAGTCGATTGGAGCCGGCACGGGCTTCGGCACCGGCGACGAGCTGCGCCCACCGTCCAACGACCTAGTTGCTAAGTACGCCACCGCCGATACTCGCAAGGCCGCCACGCTGCAAGTGGGCTACACCACCACCACTACGCCAGTGGCTGTAGAAACCCGTCCGGCCTTCAAAAAGTACGTGAATGGTGCGCTACGGGGCACCTCCCGTACCGACTGGCCCATCAACTTCATTGTGATGCGCTACGCTGACGTGCTGCTGCTGAAAGCCGAAGCCCTTCTGCGCAAGAGTGGCCCTTCGACTGTAGTAGACGGCTTGGTGAAGCAGGTGCGTGACCGGGCCGGCTTGACAGCCAACCCGCTGACCGGCGTTACCATGACCCAGCTGATGGAAGAGCGCCGCCTCGAGTTTGCCTGCGAAGGCCTGCGCTGGCATGATCTGGTCCGCTCAGGCCAGCTCGTGACCATCATGAACAGTTGGGCTACCGCCGAAGACACCCGCAACCGGATCCGCAAGCCTATCGTGGCCAACGACATCCTGTATCCGGTGCCGCAAAACGAGCTGGCGGCTTCGTCTTACCTCTACGAGCAAAACCCTGGTTACTAACCTGACCTCCAACTAGCGGCTTCGGCCTGGGCGCTTTCGCACGGTTGCGGGGGTGTTCAGGCCGAATCTGTTACTGTGCCCTGCATGATTCCATCTGCTTCGTCTTTCTCTGCTGTTGTGCGGTGCGCCCGTCGGGGCCTACTACTCGGGGGCGTGGTGGCGGGTTGCCTGGTCTCTGAACCCGTTCAGGCCCAGCAGCCCGCCACCGCCGCGCCGCTTTGGCACAACGAAGCCCGCACCCTGCGCTACCGCCCCGACGGTACGGATTTCGTGATTCAGAACGGCGACAAGCGGTTCACGCGGGCCCTGTATGGCACCAATACCGCCTTCCGCGTGGAAACCGGCGACCTGCCAGAGTTTGCGCTGTATCTGCCCGGCATGGGAGGCAACCTGAAGTTCGGGCTGCTGGCCGGCGGGCAAAGCAAGTGGCTCATCACGGCCGAAAGCATTGAGGCCCGCTACCGGCCCGGCGTCATGCTCTACCGCATCCAGGACCCGCTGCTAGGCGGCGGCACGCTCTGGCTGGAAGTGCTGGCCATGGCTGACGCCGAGGGCGTGCTGGTGAAAGCGCAGTTTGAGAATGTGCCGGCTGGTAGTGTGCAACTGCTGTGGGCATTTGGCGGCGCTACGGGCCGCAAGTTCAGCCGCGACGGCGACATTGGGGCCGACCCCGAGTCCAGCTTCTACCTCCAGCCCGAATACTGTCAGGGCAACACCTTCACCACCAAAAACAACACCTTCACGCTGGAATACGGCCTGCCCGGCAAAGCCAAGCCCGGCGCGCCCGCCCCGAAAGCCGAGCGCCACCAGCTGCAGGGCGTGGTGCCGGCCACGTCCGATATGCACGTGGCCGATGCCACCCGGCAGGAAAGTCCGCAGCAGCTGTGGGCGTCGTCTGCCTCCGCCACGCCGGTTATGGCGGGTGCGGTGAAGGCCAAAGCGGGGGAGGTGCTGTACTTTGCGGTGCAGACGGCAGCCGGCAAGGCCTTGCGCCCCGCCGACCTGCCCGCTGCCTGGACGCGGGCCGAAGCCGCCCGGCAGGCCTTGGCCGGCCGCATTCAGGTAACCACACCCGACCCCTACATCAACACGCTGGGCGGGGCGCTGGGCATAGCCGCCGATGCCATCTGGGAAGCCCCCACCTATCTGCACGGCTCGGTGGCCTGGCGCATGCGCCTCAACGGCTGGCGCGGCCCCTACGCCGCCGACGCTCTGGGCTGGCACGACCGGGCCCGCACGCACTTCCGGGCTTACGCTCAGTCGCAGCTGACCAGCCCGGCCGTGGGCGTACTGGCCATGGACACAGCCCTGAACCTGGCCCGCTCGCAGGAGAAGCTGGGTACCAGTGTGTACAGCAGCGGCTACATCAGCCGCAACCCCGGCGGCGACTTCCGGCCCCACCACTACGACATGAACCTAGGCTACATCGACCAGCTGCTGCGCCACTTCCGCTGGACCGGCGACCTGGCCTTGGCACGTGAGCTGTGGCCCGTACTGACCCGCCACCTGGCCTGGGAAAAGCACAACTTCGATACCGACAACGACGGCCTTTACGACGCCTACGCGGCTATCTGGGCCTCCGACGCGCTGCAGTACAGCGGCGGGGCCGTCACGCATACTTCCGCCTACAACTACTGGGCAAACCGCGTGGCCGCCGAGCTGGCTGCCAAAATAGGCGAAAATCCTGCCCCGTATCAGCAGGAAGCAACTAAGATCAAGGCGGCGCTGAATGCGCAACTGTGGCTGCCGGCGCAGGGCTGGTACGCCGAATATCAGGACGCTTTGGGTCTCAAGCAGCGCCACCCCGCCGCCGGCCTCTGGACCGTCTACCACGCCCTCGACTCAGAGGTGGCCGACCCGTTCCAGGCCTACCAGGCGCTGCGCTACGTGGATAGCGAGATTCCGCACATTCCGGTGCGCGCCGCTGGCTTGCCCGATGACGGCTACTACCTGCTTTCGACCACCAACTGGCAGCCCTACGACTGGTCCATCAACAACGTGGCGCTGGCCGAGGTGCTGCACACCACCCTGGCCAACTGGCAGGCCGGCCGCGCCGAAGAGGCGTTCAAGCTCTGGAAAAGCGCTTTGCTGGAAAGCATGTACCTGGGCAGCAGCCCCGGCAACTTCCAGCAGGTGTCGTTCTATGATGCCCACCGGGGCGAGCTGTACCGCGACTTTGCCGACCCCATCGGCATGGCGGCGCGCAGTCTGGTGGAGGGCTTGTTCGGGATTCAGCCCGATGCGCTGGCCGGCGTGCTGACGGTGCGGCCGGGGCTGCCTGCCGCCTGGCCTACCGCCGCCCTGACTACGCCTGACGTCACGTTCAACTTCCGCCGCGCTGGTTCCCTGGACACGTACACGCTCACGCCGCGCTTCGCCCAGCCCTTGCAACTCCGGCTACAAGTGCCCGCCCGCGCGGTGCAGGTGCAGTCCGTAACGGTGAACGGGCAGCCGGCCGAGTGGCGCAACCTGGACGCGGCGGTAGGCACGCCGGCCATCGAAATCAGCAGCGCCCCGCAGGCAAAATACGTGGTGGAAATCCGGTGGCAGGGCGACGCGCCGGATGTGGCCGCGCCGGCGGCCCACTACACGCCCGGCGCGCCGCTGGCCCTGACGTTTGCGCACGCCACCATCCAACAACTGGCCGACCCGCAGCAGGTGCTGCGCCAGGCGGCAGCGGTGGGCTCGGCCCTCACGGCGCAGGTGGCCGGCTTGCCCGGCAGCCGCACGGCCTTCGTGCAGCTCCGGCAAGGCGACCTGACGTGGTGGGCGCCCATCCATCTGGAAGTGCAGGCCGCTGCTCCAGCCGCCGCTGCAACTGTGGCGCCGGCCGCCAAGAGCGAAACGGTAGACCTCACGGCCTACTTCAACGACAAGCTGACCAACATCTTCCAGCCCCACAAGTATCTCGCGCCCCGGCCCGCCGGCCCCACCCTGCAGCTGCCCACCCAGGGCATCGGCAACTGGTGCTACCCGCTCATCCAGGCCGGCATCAACGACGCTGGTTTGCGCCAAGCGGCGGGTTCCGACAACGAAATCCAGACGCCCTGGGGCGCGCCCTTCCGCACGCCCGGCGCGGCCGAGGCGCCCAACGTGCTGTTCGTGTCGCGCTGGGACAACTACCCCGACGACGCCACGGTGCCGCTCAAAGGTAAGGCGCGGCACGCCTATCTGCTGATGGCCGGCTCCACCAACCCCATGCAAAGCCAGCTCGACAATGGCGCCATCGTGGTGCAGTACACCGACGGTACGGCCGACACGCTGGCCTTGCGCAACCCCACCAACTGGTGGCCCATCGAGCAGGACTTGCTGGACGACGGCTTTGCGTTCAGTACCGGCGCGCCGCGGCCGTACCGGCTGTATCTGCAGTCGGGGCAGTTGAGCCGGGAAGCGCCGGCCAGTTACTCCAGCATCAAGGGTTTCAGCACCCGCGCCATTGCGGGCGGGGCCGCCACCGTCCTCGACATGCCCCTCAACCCCAAGAAGAAACTCAAAAGTCTCACCGTGCAGTCCCTGGCCAACGACGTGGTCATTGGCCTGCTGAGCGTGACGCTGGTGCGCCAGTAAGCGGCCATCAGAACGACGTAAAGGCATGGCTCTTTGCGGCTCCACACCCACGCCGCCTGGGCCATCGACGATAACAACATCCGCAACGAGGAGACGCCAGCTAGTGCGTCTCTACACCGTCCTCCTAAAGCCAGAATCACTTCTATGCTTTCCTTTCCTCGAATCCTTTCGTTGAGTTTACTGCTAACCGGGGCGCTGCCGCTGGCAGCGCAGTCGGGCGCGCCCATCAACCGCCAGGCGGTGGTGGAGCGCCACAAGGTGCGCCTGACTTCCACCGATTCGCTGTCGTCGCTGTCGGTGGGCAACGGGGCCTTTGCGTATACCGTGGACGTCACGGGCCTGCAGACGTTTCCGGCGCACTACGAGAAGGGCGTGCCGCTGGGTACCCAGTCGGAGTGGGGCTGGCACAGCTTCCCAAACCCCCAGGGCTACAAATTCGAGCAGAGCTTGCGCGACTACGACCTGAACGGGCGCAAGATCAGCTACGCGGTGCAGCGCAAGGAACCCGCCAACAAAGACGCCGTGGACTACCTGCGCGCCAACCCGCACCGCCTGCAGCTCGGCAACCTCGGCTTCGTGCTCACCAAACGCAACGGCCAGCCCGCCACCATCCAGGATCTGCGCGACATCCAACAGGAACTCAACCCCTGGACCGGCGAAATCAAGAGCCATTTCACCCTGGAAGGCGCCGCCGTGGATGTGTTGACAGTAGGCCACCAGCAGCAGGACGTGGTGGCTGCGCGCGTGGAGTCGGAGCTGCTGAAAGCGGGCCGCTTGCAAGTGCGGCTGCAACTGCCGTGGCCTACCGCCGGCTGGGCCGACATGGGCACCGACTATTCCCACGCCGACCAGCATAAGTCGGTCCTCAGCAGCCAAACCAAGACCGGCGCGCTCGTCTCACACCAGTTGGACTCCACCACCTATTACGTGGCCCTGAGCTGGGCGCCAGGCGCCACGCTGGCCGCCACCAAGCCCCACGAATTTGTGCTGACGCCCGGCAAGAAAGACAAGGTGCTGGAAGTCAGTGCCCGGTTTTCGGTGCGGCCCCGGGGCGCGGTGCCGACTTTCGCGGCCACGCGCCTCAACAGCCAGCAGCAGTGGGCTTCGTTCTGGAAAAGCGGCGGCGCCGTGGACTTCGGCGGTACCACTGACCCCCGCGCTAAGGAGCTGGAGCGCCGCGTGGTGCTTTCGCAGTATCTCACCAAGCTTTACAACGCCGGCTCGCAGCCGCCACAGGAAACCGGCCTGCTTACCAACAGCTGGTACGGCCGGCCGCACCTCGAAATGCACTGGTGGCACTCGGCGCACTTTGCGCTGTGGGGCCGCTCGCCGCTGCTGGAAAAAAGCCTCACCTGGTATGCCCGCCCCGATGTGCGCGCTGAGGCTCGCAAGATTGCTCAGCGCCAGGGCTACGAGGGTGTGCGCTGGCAGAAAATGACCGACCCCTGGGGCCAGGAAGGGCCGTCGTCGGTGGGCGCGTTCCTGATCTGGCAGCAGCCCCACATGATTTACTTCGCCGAGGAAGCCTACCGCGCCCACCCCGACAAGGCCACGCTGGCTTTGTACCAGGACCGGGTGGCCGCCACCGCCGACTTCATGGCGTCCTTCCCGTTTTATGAAAAGGACAAGGGCCGCTACATATTGGGGCCGGGCGTCATTCCGGCGCAGGAGCGGTTCAAGGCCGAGCAGACCTTCAACCCCACCTTCGAGCTCGTGTACTGGCACTGGGCCCTGACCACAGCCCAGCAGTGGCGCACTCGCCAGGGCTTACCCCGCAGCGCCAAGTATGATGACGTGCTGGCCAAGCTCTCCAAGCTGCCGCAGGCCGGCGGCGTGTACCTGGCCGCCGAGTCGGCTCCCGATTCCTACACCAACCCTGAATTCAAAACCGACCACCCCTCGGTGCTGGCGGCGCTGGGCGTGATGCCCGCCACCGGCCAGCAGGACGCGGCCACCATGCGCCGCACGTTTGATCTGGTGTGGAAAGACTGGAGCTGGGACAAAACCTGGGGCTGGGACTTCCCGATGACGTCCATGACGGCCACCCGCCTGGGCCTCCCCGACAAAGCCGTGGATGCCCTACTGATGCCCGTGCGCACCAACACCTACCTGCCCAACGGCCACAACTACCAAGAAGGCCGGCTGCCCGTGTACCTGCCCGGCAACGGGGGCCTGCTGGCGGCCGTGGCCCTCATGTGCGCCGGCTACGATGGCGCCCCCTCCGCCAACCCCGGCATCCCGAAAGGCTGGACGGTGAAGTGGGAAGGCCTGAGCAAAATGCCCTAACCCACCCGAAACACCCAGTTCTGCCCCACTGCCGCCCAGAACGATGTAGAGACGCATATTTGCGTCTCCTCGTCCGCGCCGTTGCAACGGGCATCGTTCAACGACGAGACGCAAGTATGCGTCTCTACATCGGGCAAATGGCTCTCAGATGCTGCAAACAGTATTTTGCTCGAAGCGTCCGGCATTTTCAATGCGTTGGAAGCTCTGTTCAATGCATTGAAAACGCCTTCCTAAACATTGAACGCTCTGTTCAATGCGTTGAACAGAGCTTCCTAAACGTCCGACAGAGCATCGGACGCATCCAACGCTCCGTTGGACGCGTCCAAAACGTCAACCGATGCGTCCAACAGCCTGTCGGACGCATCCGATACTCTGTCGGACGCGTCCAAAACGTCAACCGATGCGTCCAACGCTCTGTCGGACACGTCCAAAATGCCACCCGGCTTATCTGACGGGCCGACTGCCGCAACGGCGGCCGGGTTTACTTCTACTCTTCTTCCTTTCCCTATGAACTACCTGCTTTCCCTGGCCTTGCTGACGCTGCCCGCGCTGGCTTCCGCCCAGTCCTTCGTGCCCAACCTGCCGCCCGTACAGGCCACCCGCTTCCCCCAGGACACCGTGCGCATCACCCAGTTCGGGGCCGTGGCCGATGGCCTGACCGCCAACACCAAGGCCTTCACCGATGCCATTGACGCGTGCAGCCGCAAGGGCGGGGGCGTGGTGCTGGTGCCGCGCGGGCACTGGCGCACCGGTCCCCTCACGCTGCGCTCCAACGTGAACCTGCACCTGGCGGCGGGCGCCTTCGTGCAGTTCAGCAACCAACACGCCGATTACCAGCTCATCAAAACCAACTGGGAGGGCCTCGACGCGGTGCGCAACCAGCCCCTCATCTACGGCCAGAACCTGCAGAACGTGGCCATCACCGGCCATGGCATCCTCGATGGGGCCGGCGAGGCGTGGTGGATGGTGCAGAAGGGCCGCACGCCCGAGGGCGAGTGGAAAAAGCTGGTGGCCTCGGGCGGCTTCCTCAACGAAAAGCAGGACCGTTGGTACCCGTCGGCGCAAAGCCTGAAGGGAACTACCGTGAAGGAAGCCGGCGTGCTGACGCCCGAGAAGCAAAACGTGCAGGATTTCGCGGACCTGAAAGACTACCTGCGGCCTGACTTCCTGGTGCTCGACAACTGCCAGCGGCTGCTGCTGGAAGGCGTGACGTTCCAGAACTCGCCGGCCTGGACGGTGCACCCCATGCGCAGCCAGGACGTGACCGTGCGCAACCTGACCGTACGCAACGGCCCCTACACACCCAACACCGACGCCCTGGACCTGGAATCCATTAACCGCGCCCTCGTGGAAAACTGCACCTTCGACGTGGGCGACGATGCCATCTGCATCAAGAGCGGCCGCAACGAGCAGGGCCGGGCGCGGGCCATGCCCACCGAAAACGTACTGATTCGCAACTGCACCGTGTACCGGGCGCACGGCGGCTTCGTCATCGGCTCCGAAATGTCGGGCGGGGCGCGCAACATCTACGCCCAGAACCTCACCTTCATCGGCACCGACATTGGTATCCGGTTCAAGACCACGCGCGGCCGGGGCGGGGTGGTGGAGAACATCTTTATTGAGAACGTGGACATGAAGGACATCGGCGGCGAGGCCATCCTGTTCGACATGTACTACATGATTCGGGACCCGTCGCCGCAGGTGGCCGGCTCCAAGGAGCGGCCCGTGTCGCCGGCCAAGCCCGTGGACGAAAGCACGCCGCAGTTCCGGAAGATTGCCATCCGCAACGTCACCTGCAACGGCGCCAAAACCGCCATCCTGGTGCGCGGCCTGCCCGAAATGGCTATCAAAGACATTAGCATCGAAAACGCCGTGCTGCAAGCCGAAAAGGGCCTGGTGTGCATCGAGGCCGACAACATCCAACTGAAAAATGTGACGCTACTGCCTATCAGCACCGCCCCGGTAATGGAAGTGCACAACAGCCGCAACATCACCCTCGACGGCATCAAGTACCCGGCCAACACTGCCACGCTGCTGCGCGTATCGGGCGCCGAAAAGGCCAAAAACGTGCGCCTGCTCAACACCGACCCAGGCCAGGCCAAGCAGCAGCTGGAGCTGGGTGAAAAGGTGACAAAAAAGGTTGTCACGGTGTCGAAGAAATAAGGCCCACCTGTCCGGCTGTCCTACTGCCTGGTTCTCCCTCTCTTTCCCTGCCCCATGATTTCTCGCCTGTTTGTTCTGCTGTTCCTCTTGGTGGCTACCGTGTCCCCGGCCCAGCAAAAGCCCAAAGCCTCGGCGCCGCTGGCCCGCCAGATGGCCGACTCCTTCATGCGCCGCTACCCCGACTCGCTGGGATTGGCCGACAACAAGGTGGCCCGCTGGGGCTACGAACAGGGGCTGATGCTCAAGGCCATCGAGCGGGTGTGGCAGCAAACCGGCGAGCAGAAATACCTGGACTATATGGTGCGGATTCTGGACTACTCCATCGGGCCCGACGGCGCCATCCAGCGCTACAAATACGAGGACTTCAACCTCGATAACATCAACACCGGCCGCGCCTTGCTTACGCTCAGTCAGCAGTCCGGGCTGGCGCCGGAGAAGTACCGCCTCGCCGCCCAGCGCCTGCACCAGCAGCTGGAGGCGCAGCCCCGCACCAAGGAGGGCGGCTACTGGCACAAAAAGCGCTATCCGCACCAGATCTGGCTGGATGGCCTGTACATGGCCGAGCCCTTCGCGGCCGAATACGCGAAAGTGTTCAACCAGCCCGCCGACTTCGACCACGTGGCGCTGCAGTTCGCGCAGGTGGAAAAGCACCTCGTGGATTCTAAAACCGGCCTGCTCTACCACGGCTACGACGAAAGCCGGGAGCAGCGCTGGGCCAACAAAACCACCGGCCTCTCGCCCAACTTCTGGGGGCGCGGCATGGGCTGGTACGCCATGGCCCTCGTGGACGTGCTCGACTACTTCCCGAAAGACCACCCCGAGCGCGCCAAACTGGTGCAGTACCTGCAGCGCCTCGCGCCAGTTTTGGCCCGGTACCAGGACCCCAAAACCGGTGGCTGGTGGCAAGTATCCGACCAGGCAGGCCGCGCCGGCAACTACATCGAAACCTCGGCTTCCTGCATGTTCGTGTACGCGCTGGCCAAGGGCGCCCGCCTCGGCTACCTAGACAAGAAGTACCAGAAAGTGGCCCGTAAAGGCTACGAGGGCATCGTGAAGCAGTTTGTAGTGCAGGAGCCCACCGGTTTGCTGACCCTCAACGGCACCGTGAGTGTAGGCGGCCTCGGCGGCTCGCCCTACCGCGACGGCAGCTACGAGTACTACCTTTCCGAACCGCTCCAGCAGAACGATTTCAAGGGCGTGGGCCCGTTCATCATGGCCGGCGTGGAGCTGGAAATGGGTAAGTAAGCCGGGGGCGCCTGCTAGGAGGCCATCTTATCAATCAGCCCGTCATGCTGAGCTTGCCGAAGCATCTCTACCGCTTTGCCTGATTGGTAATCCAACGAAGCGGTAGAGATGCTTCGGCAGGCTCAGCATGACGTTTTGGTATGCTCGGTGGATACTTTCAACCCGTTCTAAAACAGGTCATCCTTGGCGGGGGCGGTGTAGGGCTGGGGCTGGCGGCCGGTTTTGGGCAGGCCGAAGTAGAAGAACAGGGTGCGCTGGCGGGCGCCGTGCAGGTGGTTCAGCTCGCTGGCCGGGCCCAGGTTGGCGGTGTTGGCGTCGATGTTGAGGGCCAGCTTAGTGCCCAGCGGCGGAATGGCATCCAGAAACGACAGGTTGCCGACGGGCAGGGCGGGGGAGGGCTGCACGCCCGAAAGGCCGTAGAAGTCGAACAGGCGCACGTAGAGGCCGGGGTCGGGGCTGGCCACCAGAAACTTGCCTTCCATGGTGTTCATTTCCAGCCAGGCAATATCGGCGAAGTAGCCCTTGAACTCCGGGTAAATCCAGGGCGCGGCGCCGGTCTGGGTGTTGTTGTAGGCGTTTTCCCACACGTTGTCGGCCACGCCCTGCAGGCGGTTTTTCCACACCCGGTAGGGCCCCTTTCCCAGCCACTTGGCTCCAATGACGTAGTTTTCGGGGTAAGTGAAGCTCAGGCCGGCAAAGGCGTAGTCGGTGGGCGGCAGCGCGTACTCGTAGGTGAGCTGCAGCCAGCCCGAGGCGTACATCTTCCAGCGCACCGCTTTCAGGTCGCCGGAGTAGCGCGCCTCCACCACTTCGCCGCCAGCTTCCGCGTGGTGCTGCAGGCCCAGGAACGTGGCCGCGCCACTTACCAGCATTGGGCCGTTGCCGAAGGAAAGCTTGTCGCCGTTGTTGCCTTTGATGCCGGTGAGCTGGCCGGTGGTTTTGCTGAAGCCCACGCTGATATTCCCGGCCTTCAGCGTCAGCAGCGAATCGGTATCGGTGACGGCCACCGCGCCGGGCGCGGCCAGGTCCACTAAGCCGGCCAGCACCTTGGCGTTGCCGCTGGTTTTCCAGGTCCATTTATACACGAGGTTCTTCTGCGCATCGAAAGCCGACACCACCAGCGCGTCGTACTGCCGCCAGTTTTTGGGCAACCCCAGCTGCAGCCGCCCGGTGCCCAGCGGCTTCACGTCGGGGCTTTTGAGGCGGCTTTTCTGCTGGGTTATTGAGCCCGGAAAGGCATCGGTGGGCGCCCGGAAGTTCACCAGCTCCCACTGGAAAAAGCATTGGCTGAGGTTAGTGAAGTGGTAGCGGTTTTCCACCGGCAGCGTGCCGTTGAACTTGGCCGGCAACTCCGGCAGCGCAATGCGGATGGGCGAAAAGATTTCCCGGATGGCGTAGAAGCTGCCTTCCTTTTCGCGGTGCGGGCCCACCACGCCATCGGGCGCATTCACCCCGTTCACGTCGATGATGTTGCGCTGGTCGGTGCGCACCACGCCCTCGTCCAGCAAGGCCCACAGGAAGCCGCCGCCGCTGCGTTTGGCGTGCCAGTGCAGCTCCCAGAAGTCGGCCAGGCCGGTGCCGCCGCCGCCGTCGTCCTGGCAGTGCAGAAACTCGGTGGGCATGTAAATCAGCGAGTCGGTCAGGAGTTGACGGGTGCTGTAGTAGTTTTCGTAGTGGTTGCCGTCGATGCCGTTGTGGGCGTTGCCGGGCCGGTGGTGGGCGTGGATGACGGGCCGGTTGCTGAGGTCGTAGCGGCCGAAATCGTCGTCGAGCTCCTTGTTGGTGCCGCCCTCGTTACCGTTGCTCCAGAAGATGATGCTGGGGTGGTTAGCGTCGCGCTGTACCATTTCGCGCACCAGCTTGGCGCCGGCCGCGGTGCTGTAGGCTTTCTGCCAGCCGGCCAGCTCATCCAATACATAGAGGCCCAGCGAATCGCAGAGGTCCAGGAACTTCGCGTCGGGCGGGTAGTGAGCCATGCGCACGGCGTTCAGGTTCATTTCCTTGAGCAGCTTCACGTCGAGCAGCTGGATGGAGTCATTGAGCGTGCGGCCGGTTTCGGGCCACCAGCTGTGCCGGTTGATGCCCTTCATCTTCACCTGCGTGCCATTCACGAAAATGCCCTGCCCGCGCCGCACCTCTATGGTGCGAAACCCGAACCGGCTGGTGGTTTCATGCAGCGTGGTGCCGCCCGCCCGCAAGCTGGTGCGCACCCGATACAGGTGGGGCGTTTCGGCGGTCCAGCGCCGTGGCTGCCGCACCTTCGTGCGCACCGTCACGACGGTATCCGACGGATTGGCCGCGGCCTGCGCCGTGCCCACCACCTTGCCCGCGGCATCTAGAATCTCGGCTTGCACCTGCGCCCCGGCCGGCGCGTTGCGCACAAACACGTTCATGCTGAACGCGCCACTGGCCTGGGCATTGATGGCAGTGCGCGCAATAAACTGCCTCGGGTACGCGGCCAGGTACACCGGCCGGAAAATGCCGCCGAACACCCAGTAGTCGGCCAGCCGCTCGGCGTTGTTCACCGATTTGTCGGCCGACATCTTGCTCACCGTCACTTCCAGCAGGTTGGCCTGGCCGGAACGGAGCTTGTCGGTGATGTCGTGTCGGAACTCGTAAAACGCGCCCTGGTGCACCGGCCCCGCCACCTGCCCGTTGATTTTCACCTCGGTATCTGTCATCGAGCCTTCAAACACAATAAACACCTGCTTATCCTGCCAGGCAGCGGGCACCTGAAACGAGTGCCGGTAGCGGCCCTGCTCGTCGGCGAAGCGGAAGTTCTTGCCGTAGGTTTTGTAGTCGCGTCCGTAGTTGTAGCTTCCGAACCCCATCTGCTCCCAGCATGAGGGCACCGCAATTTTGGTCCAGAAGCCGCTTTGGCGCCCGCCGGTGCAGAAGAAGTCCCACTGCACGGTCGGGTGGTTGTCGCGCCCCGAGAGGTACTGCACCTGCGTCTGCGGTGCCGGCTGGGCGTAACTGCGAAATGGGAGCAAGGCGCACAGAACAGCCAAAGAGCGGAAGGCTAGTCGTGGTAACAGGAAGAGGATTCTCATGGACAGTATGGCATAGCCTAGGTGGTTAGGTGGCCGATGGGCATTTCTAACCGGCACTCAACCTAGGCAGAACCCTAGAAATCGGCACCCTGTAGTTTCCTGCCCGGCCCACTACCGCAGAACTGAGCTGGCAGGAGTTGGGTACTACTTGTAATATTCTTCGGATGAACGAACAGGTCCGACGTGTAGCAGCATTACCAGAAGCCGTATTTCAACGTTATCTTACGTATACTTCTACTTACTCTTTCGGCAGCAAGGTATAGGCCACCGGCTTGGTGCTGGAGTGTTGTGGGAGGCATTTTTTCATTTCCATTCCGTATCGAATGCTGCCGCCTAACTGCTCTGCCCAGCTTTGTAGGACCTTGCTGGGCCTGACCGGCTTGTTCGCCATTGGCAGCTGCAACCACTCAACCCCTGCGCAACAGCAGGCGGGCACTTTCTCTCCTATGACTGACTCCACGCAAACTTCCACCACTGCCACGCTTCCTACCATCACTGCTTTCGGCAAAACCACCGACGGCGCTGCAGTGCAGCTCTACACCCTCACCAATGGCCACGGCATGAAAGTGAGCATCACCAATTATGGTGGTATCATCACTAGCCTCGTGGTGCCCGACAAGCATGGTAAGCTAGGTGACGTAGTGCTGGGATTTGATGATGTGAGCGGCTACCAGAGCCCTGCGTATCTGAAGGCGGGACCGTACTTTGGCGCCCTGATCGGGCGCTACGCCAACCGCATTGCGCAGGGTAAATTCACGCTCGATGGCCGGGAGTACACGCTGGTCCAAAACAATGGCGAGAACACCTTGCACGGCGGTAATAAAGGATTTGATAAGGTACTCTGGCAGGCCGTGCCCGGTGCCTCCGCCGCTGGCCAAACGCTGACGCTTACTTACCTGAGCGAAGATGGTGAGGAGGGCTACCCCGGCAACCTGACTGTAACGGTGGTGTACACCCTCACCGCTGATAACGCCCTACGAATCGACTACTCAGCCACTACTGACAAGGCCACGCCCGTTAACCTTACCAACCATGCTTACTTTAACCTTAGTGCTGGTCCGGATGTGCTGGCCCATGAAATAACCATTGCCGCCGACCGCTACACTGTGGTGGATGCAGGCATGATTCCGACCGGCGAGCTGCGCCCCGTCAAAGGCACGCCTTTCAACTTTACCGTGCCACACGCCATTGGTGAGCGGATAGCACAGGTGCCCGGCGGCTACGACCATAACTGGGTGCTTAGGAAGTCAACTGGCCAGCCTGCTGCTACCGTGTATGAGCCTACTACCGGCCGCACCATGCAGGTAGCCACCACCGAGCCCGGTGTGCAGTTCTATACCGGCAACTTTCTGGATGGTACACTGCGCGGCAAAAACGGGCAGGTATATGGCAAGCATGCAGGCTTCTGCCTGGAAACCCAGCACTTTCCCGATTCGCCCAATCAGCCCAACTTCCCGACCACCATCCTGAAGCCCGGCCAGACCCTGCACTCAACAACGACCTACACGTTCGGTGTGCGAAAATAAAGACAGGCGCCTAGCAGTAGCGTTCAGCTGAGCGCCGGGGCAGCCACAATTCCGCTCCAAGGGAGTAAGCCCTCAAATAAATAGGGTCATGTTTAGCGGCCAATCGACTTGATGCTGATGGCCGCACCGCCGCCGGCGGCTAGCTGCAGCCTGAGCGTGGTCTTGTTGTTTACTTTCTGCTTGCGGATTTGGTAGGCCTGCGGGTTCTGGTCCCAGCTGGCACCCTTTCCATCAGCGTAGATAGTGGCCTCGTACTGCCGGCCGGGGGTGAGGAAATCGAGCTTGATGGTCTGCTGGCGCGGGTTTTCGTCGGTGATGCTGCCCACGTACCAGTCCTCGCGGCCCTTGGCTTTGCGGGCCGTGGTGATGTACTCGCCAGGCTCGGCCAGTAGTATGCGGGTATCGTCCCAGTCCACGGCCACGTCCTTGATGAACTGGAAGGCATCGAGGTGCTGCTCGTAGGCCTCGGGCAGGTCGGCGGCCATTTGCACGGGGCTGTAGAGCGTCACGTAGAGGGCCAGCTGTTTTGCTAGGGTCGTGTGCACCTGGCGGCCCTTGTTCTGGGTGGGGTTCCAGCTTTCCAGCTTGATCTGGAAAATGCCGGGTGTGTAGTCCATGGGGCCGCCCATGAGGCGGGTGAAGGGCAGAATAGTTTCGTGCTCGGGCGGGTTGCCGGTGCTCCAGGCGTTGAACTCGTTACCCCGGGCCGCTTCTGAAGCCAGCCAGTTGGGATACGTGCGGTGCAGGCCCGTAGGCCGCACGGCTTCGTGCATGTCCACCATCAGCTGGTTCTGGCCGAGCAACTCGGCGGTGTGGTTGTAGTGGTTCACCATCCACTGGCCGTCGTGGTGCTCCCCGCGCGGGATGATGCGGCCCACGTAGCCGGTTTTCACGGCCGCGTAGCCGTGCTCCTTCATGAAGCGGTAGGCTTCCTGCTGGCGCCGCTCGTAGTTGGTGACGGAGCCGGAGGTTTCGTGGTGCATCATCAGCTGCACGCCCTTGGCGGCGGCGTACTGCTGCAATTCCGTCACGTTGAAATCGGGGTAGGGGGTCACGAAGTCGAACACCTCCTCTTTCCAGTTGCCGGCCCAGTCTTCCCAGCCCACGTTCCAGCCTTCCACTAGCACGCTTCGCAGACCGTGTTGGGCGGCAAAGTCGATGTAGCGCTTCACGTTGGCGGTGTTGGCACCGTGGCGGCCGTTGGGCTTCAGGCGGTTCCAGTCGGTGCCGGCCAGCTTGATGTTGCTGGTATCGGCGTAGTTCCAGCTGGCTTTATTGACGTGCATTTCCCACCACACGCCCACGAATTTCTGGGGTTTGATCCAGTCGGTGGTCGGGAACTTGGTGGGCTCGTTCAGGTTCAGAATCAGCTTGCTGGCCAGCACCTCGGGTGCTCTGTCTGATACCACAATAGTGCGCCAGGGCGTGTGCTCGGGCGCTTGCAAAAAGACCGCCGCGCCGGTAGCGCCGGGCACCAGGTGGCTGCGCAGGCCGTAGGTTTTGGTGTCCACGTTCAGGAACAGGGCCGGGTAGTTCACCAGCGCCGCCTCGTGGATGTTCACGTACAGCCCGTCGTCCGATTTCAGCATCAGCGGGGTCTGAATCCGGTTCGGGGCGGCTTTCTGCTGAATGGCCTCGATAGGCGTGGTGTTCACCTCGTTCAGGCGGGAGGTGGTGTAGACGTATTCGTTGGAGTCGTAGTCACCGGGAATCCAGAAGGCTTTGTGGTTGGCGGGCAGGTTGAACTCGGTCAGCTCGTCCTGCACCGTGAAGTAGCTCAGGCCGGGCTGTTGGGGCACCTCGTAGCGGAAGCCCACGCCGTCGGCAAACACCCGGAATACCACGTCGAGGCGTCGGCTGGGGGCTTGGGGCTGGCGCAGGTGTACCGTTAGCTGGCGGTAGTGGTTGCGAATGGTTTTCACCTCACCCCACACCGGGTTCCAGCTTTCATCCACGTCCTTGGTTTCGGAGCCGGTGATTTCCAGGGGCCCATCGAAGCCCTTGCCGTCGGCCAGCGCCAAGCCCAGCCGGGACGGGTTGATGACGGATTTCGGCCCGAACTGCACGGCGTAGGTGGGCTGCCCGCCGGCGTTCAGGGCCACCGTCAGGCTGACGCTGGCGAGGCGGGCGGTAAGCGGGGCGGGCGTTTGGGCAGCGGCGGGCAGGCTAGTGGGCAGCAGCAGAACAAGCCAGAGAGGGTAGCGCATACGGGCATCAGGTGTCATGGCCCGAAGGTAAGGCCTGATCCGTACTGTGCCGGCACCTGCTACGGCATTTGGGCCTGTCGCGCTGCTATCCTGCAGGATGTTTGCCGGTCCGGTCTGGTTCTGCGAAACAACTGGCTAAGACGCCGGGGCCTGCTGCCGGGCTTCCCGCAGCCAGGCCCGAGCCGAGTCAATGTCGCCGAACATGCGCATCTGCAGACGCCCGCCCAGGCCCAAATGCATGGCCTCCGCCGATTGGGCCGCCATAGATTCCGGACTGACTACGTGCGCAAAATGGGTCAGGCCCTGTTGTGCGGCACGCGGTGCCCAGTCGCTCACAATCCACTCCACGGCGTGGTCCCACGGGCCAATAACCAGGCGGTTGTCGTTGAGCAGGTAGGCGCACGCGTGTTCCCGCAGTGGGGTCAGGCAGGCATCCGCCCCGGCCAGAATACCGGTATGCGTCTGGTAACCAACCCAGTTGTTGTACAGCCAGTGGTTTGCAGGATCGTAGGCAATAGTCAGGTATACCTTGCCGAACCCGTTAGTTAGTTCCAGGGCCATGAGAAAAGGGGAAAGACTCGGCTACTATGAAAAGGAAAGTTTCTGCTACCACCGGAGAGCCTGCGGCCGGAAGACCCAACCGGCTCGGGCAGAACAAAGAACTCCAGACTGGGAAAGTAGCACTTGTTGCCGAAAAAGCGGAATTTATATAAGAACCCGACGATATTATCAGCAAAGCCCAGCTCGCTGAGGCGGTTCCGGTCTGCTGAAGTCGGCACCGGGTGCTGCAGATTTTTTTAGCGGGAATAATTGTCTTCCCATTCCGAGTAAGGCATGTTCGGCACCCGGTCGACGTTCTGAAAGCGCAGGCTGAGTGTATGCTCGCTTAGCCGCGTAATGGTGCATTTGGCGCGGCTGTATTGCAGCGTATTGCCCTGCCGGGTGTACTTGTGGCGGCCCCAGGAGCTGCCATTCGTGATGTCGTAATAGTTCAGCGAATCCGACGTGATGACCATGTAGTAGGACACATCGGCCACACTATCCTGGCTGAGCAGCTGGCCGGCCGCATCATAGCTGTATCCGGTGGCGCTACGGGAGTTCCAGCGGCCTTCCAGGCTCGGGTCAGGCTTGGATGGATCTTTCTTGCAGGCCGTGGCAAGCAGGGATAAACTGAGCAGTAGAAGTGAGAGACGGTTCATGCTAGTGTAGTGACAAAGCCAAAAGTATAACGCATAAGGCTTCGGCAAAAATAGACGAACGAACCTGAATTTTCCTCCAGGCAAGCAGGCTGATTACCGGCCCAGCTTATACAGCATGCGGTAGTGCGAGTGCAGCGCACCGGTGAAAGTCGGATTTTCCAGATAAGGCAGCCCAAACTCATGAGCCGTCTGCCGGACGATTGCCGAAATGGCCGGATAGTGGATGTGGCAGACCCGGGGGAAAAGATGGTGCTCGATCTGGCGGTTCAGGCCGCCGCACAGAAAGGCCGCTATGCGGCTCTGCGGCGAGAAGTTAGCTGTTGTGCGGAGCTGATGCACGGCCCAGGCCTCCTGCAGGTCGCCTGTTTCGTCGGGCGACGGGAAAGCCGTGCCTTCCACTACGTGGGCCAGCTGAAACACCAGTCCCAGCACCAGCCCCTCGACGATGTGCAGGCCCAGAAAGCCCAGCACAAACTGCCACCACGTAATATCCAGCACCACCAACGGCACCACAATAAAGAGCAGATAGTAAAGCGCCTTGTAGGCAAACAGGTTGATAACCTCCCGCCGCGGGTGCTTCGGAGTGGGGTGCTGGCCTATCTTATCCTTGAAGAACTTGAGGTAATCTTTGCGCAGTACCCACGACAGCGAAGCCAGCCCGTAGAGCGGAAACGCGTACAGATGCTGGTAGCGCTGCCACGGCCGCAATGTCTCCTCTTCCGAAAGCCGAACCAGGCCCGGCGCCACCTCAATATCTTCGTCGTGGCCCGGAATGTTGGTGTAGGTGTGGTGCACAATGTTGTGCGTGATGGTCCACACGTAGGGGCTGGCCCCAATCAGATTGAAGAGCAGACTGAACACCTTGTTGACACGCTTGCTGGCCGAAAATGCCCCGTGCATGGCGTCGTGGCAAATGTTGAAGCCGATAAAGGCACAGCAGGCGCCTAGCAGCGCCGCCAACCCCAGCAGTTCCCACGGCCCAAACTCTCCGAAAAGAATCAGGCAATACAGGCCCACAAAGCTGGTCAGGAAGAAAATCGTTTTGGCCCACATGGCCCCGTTGGCGTGGCGCGAGAGCTGCTGGCTCTGAAAATAAGCATCCACCCGCTGGCGAACAGTGGCAAAAAAGGTGGAGCGGGAAACGTTGGTAAACTTCAGGGAAGCACTCATAAAAGAGGAATAGAGCTGGACAAAAGCAGTACCTACCGCTTCAGCCGGGGACACAAGTACGGATAAACCGGCCACCTGTAACCGGAAGTACCCGGGAAAGGCTCCGAAAACCGCTGGGTTCATGGCAAAGTCATGCCGCAGCAGCCGGTTGTGCTACTACCGGAACAGGGGGCAGCCACTCTCGGCAACAACCAGCAGTAGCGCCCACACCAGCAATAACCCGCCGAGGACTCGAATTTTGCAAGTGTTTCTCAGGATTTCATACCAACCTTGCGCAAGAGCGAATGTTCCTTTGTAATGGATTTTAGCCAGTCGCCGCCAAGCGCAACGCGTGGGAATCAAAGAGTATTCTGCATCTTATGGAACCTGACATTAAAACCGAAACCCTCGACATTGAGGGCATGACCTGTGCCTCCTGCGCTTCCTTCGTGGAGAAGGCGCTGAGCCGTACGCCGGGCGTGCAGCGGGCCATGGTCAACTTCGCCACCGAAAAAGCCACTATAGACTACGTGCCTACCCAGGCTACACCAGCTACGCTCCGGGAGGCTGTTATCAGCTCGGGCTACGGCGTAGCGGAGCGTGCGCCCGATACCAGTGCCGCTGAGCGCAGCGCCGACCTAGACCGGCAGAAAGCGGCGGCGTATCAGAAGCTTAAGCGCCGGTTCTGGGTGGCGGCCGGCCTGGCCGTCGTTATCATGCCGCTGAGTATGCTCATGCTCTGGCCGGCGCTGCTGGCGCACGTGAACATGCAGGGGCTGAACTATGCGCTGCTGCTGCTCACGCTGCCGGTGCTGCTCTACAGCGGCCGCGAGTTCTACACCTCCGCCTGGAATGGCTTCCGACATCGGGCGGCCAACATGGACACCCTGATTGCCGTGGGAACCGGCGCCGCGTTCCTCTATAGCCTGGCCGCTACCGTGGTGCCTGGCTTTTTTACCAGCCGCGGGCTGATGCCGGAAGTGTATTATGATACCACCGCCACCATCATTGCCCTGATTCTGCTGGGAAAAGTGCTGGAAATGCGGGCCAAAACCCAGACCTCGGCGGCCATCAAGGCCCTGATGGGGCTGCAGGCCCGCACGGCCCGCCTCGTGCGGCCCGATGGGCAGGAAGTGGACGTGCCCATCGAGCAGGTGCGGCTGGGCGACCTGGTAGTGGTGCGCCCCGGCGAGAAAGTAGCTACCGACGGCATTCTGGAGGAAGGCCGCTCGGCCGTTGACGAAGCCATGCTCACCGGCGAAAGCCTGCCCGTAGAGAAAACCGCCGGCGACCCGGTGTTTGGGGCTACGCTCAACAAGACCGGCTCCTTCCGTTTCCGCGTCACCAAAGTAGGAGCCGATACCATGCTTTCCCGGATTGTGAAGCTGGTAGAAGAGGCCCAGGGTAGCCGCGCGCCCATCCAGCGGCTGGCCGATAAGGTGAGTGCCATCTTTGTGCCTACGGTCCTGGTCATTGCCATCCTCACGTTTGTGCTCTGGTTTGATCTGGCCCCGGTAGCTACGCGCCTGCCGCTGGCCCTGGTCAACTTTGTGGCGGTGCTCATCATTGCCTGCCCTTGCGCATTGGGGCTGGCCACGCCAACTGCCATTATGGTCAGCACCGGAAAAGGCGCCGAGCACGGCGTCCTGATTCGTAGCGCTGAAGCACTGGAGAAGGCCCATCAGGTTACAACGGTGCTCCTCGATAAAACCGGAACTATCACCCGCGGTGAGCCGGCCGTTACAGATTTCGTAGCTCTCGGTCAGGATGCGAGTCGGGTGCTGCAGGTAGTGTCGGCGGTGGAGCGGCAGAGTGAGCACCCATTGGCCGAAGCCGTCGTGCGCTACGCCGCTGCCCAGAATACAGCCAATTTAGTGGCCTCTGATTTTCGGGCAATTGAAGGCAAAGGAGCCGCTGCCAGCGTCGAAGGGCAGGCTGTTCTCATCGGCAACCAGCGGCTGCTCAGTGAGGAAGGCATCCTGCTTTCGCCGGAGCTGACTGCTCAGGCCGAAACGCTGCTACGCGCGGCCAAAACGGTGCTCTACGTTGCCGTAGACAGGCAGGCCGTGGCGGTAATCGGGATTGCCGATACCGTTCGGGAAACGTCGGCGGCGGCTATCTGGCGGCTGCAGGCTATGGGCATGGAGGTGGTCATGATGACCGGCGACAACCCCCAGACCGCCGCGCAGGTGGCCGCGCAGGTAGGCATTTCGCGCTACTTCGCGGAGGTATTGCCTCAGGACAAGGCCGGCAAGGTAAAAGAGCTGCAGGCCGAAGGACGCACGGTAGCCATGGTCGGTGACGGTATCAACGATGCGCCGGCGCTGGCACAGGCGGATATCGGTCTGGCCATTGGGGCGGGCACGGATGTGGCCATGGAAGCCGCCGGCATCACGCTGATGCGCTCCGACTTGCACGGCGTGGTAACGGCCATCGAGCTAAGCAGGCAAACTATCCGTACCATCCGGCAAAACCTGTTTTTCGCCTTCATCTACAACACGCTGGGCATACCTATTGCGGCCGGCTTACTGTATCCCGTTTTCGGGTGGCTGCTTTCGCCAATGCTGGCCGCTGGCGCCATGGCCCTGAGCTCGGTATCGGTGCTCACCAACTCGTTGCGCCTGCGCGCCTTTCATCCTCGCCAAGCTTCCTGAACAAATGGATATCTCGGAAATTCTGGTTACGCTGGGCGGTATCAGTCTGGCGGCCCTTGTATTGTGGTACTTTTTCTTCTCAACGCGGCAGACAGTCAGCGCAGTTTCAGCCGCTGGCGGCCTGCAGGAAGTGGACATCACCGTCAAGGGCGGCTATGCCCCCGACGTTATTGAAGTGGAGCGCGGCAAGCCTGTACAGCTCCGCTTCTACCGCGACGAGGAAAACTCCTGCTCGGAGGAGCTGCTAATCCCGGATTTTCGGATTCGGCGCGACCTGCCGGCCTTCAAAACTACCTTGGTAGAGCTGCTGCCCCAGCAAGCCGGCCGGTTTTCGTTTACCTGCGGCATGGGTATGCTGCGCGGTACGCTGGTTGTGAAATAAGCGTCCGCAACCAGTGCCCTTTCTGCAATGCCGCCAGCCTCATATGTATGCCGCTCAGCAGCCAGTAGGTTTGCATGGCTCTGTTCAGACTGTCTTGGAGCAGGATAGTCTGCTGAAAACAAGCAGGATACCTGTCTTATAGGAATCACCTTGCGGCGGGGCAGCAAATCTCACTTAATTTGGCCCCGGCAAGTGCCTCTTCAGAAGGCGGCGGCAGCTGACATAGTGCCGGCAGCCGCGTCTTTCGCAACGCAAGTTACTCTAAACCCACCCTTAAGACTGTAAAAATGGCCAAAATCAAGGTAGCCAACCCCGTAGTAGAGCTGGATGGCGACGAAATGACGCGCATCATCTGGAAATTCATCAAAGACAAACTCATTACCCCGTACCTGGAACTGGACATTAAGTACTACGACCTGGGCATTGAGTACCGCGACGAAACCAACGACCAGGTGACCATTGATGCGGCCAACGCCATTAAGCAGTACGGCGTGGGCATCAAGTGCGCCACCATTACGCCCGACGAGGAGCGCGTGAAGGAGTTCAACCTCAAGCAGATGTGGAAGTCGCCGAACGGTACCATTCGGAACATCCTAGACGGCACCGTATTCCGCGAGCCGATTGTGATGAGCAACGTGCCGCGCCTTGTGCCCAACTGGACGGCCCCCATCTGCATCGGCCGCCATGCCTTCGGCGACCAGTACCGCGCCACCGACTTCGTAACCAAGGGTAAAGGCAAACTCACCATCACCTTCACGCCCGAGGACGGCGGCGAGGCACAGTCGTTTGAGGTGTACAACTTCAAGGGCGACGGCGTGGCTCTGGCCATGTACAACACCGACGAGTCCATCCGTGGCTTCGCCCACGCCTGCTTCAACCAGGCCCTGATGAAAGGCTGGCCGCTGTATTTGAGCACCAAAAACACCATCCTGAAGAAGTACGATGGCCGCTTCAAGGACATCTTCCAGGAAATCTATGAGCAGGATTACCTGGCAAAGTTCCAAGCTGCCGGCATCACCTACGAGCACCGTCTGATTGACGACATGGTGGCCTCGGCCCTGAAATGGAGCGGCAACTTTGTGTGGGCCTGCAAAAACTACGACGGCGACGTGCAGTCCGACACGGTAGCCCAGGGCTTCGGCTCGCTCGGCCTGATGACTTCTACGCTGGTAACGCCCGACGGCGGCACGATGGAGGCTGAAGCCGCCCACGGCACCGTCACGCGCCACTACCGCGACCATCAGAAAGGCAAGCCTACCTCCACGAACCCGATTGCCAGCATTTTCGCCTGGACGCGCGGTCTGGAGTTCCGCGGCAAGTTGGACAACAACCAAGAGCTGATTGACTTCTGCCACAAGCTGGAGCAGGTGTGCATCGAAACCGTGGAAAGCGGCAAGATGACCAAGGACCTGGCCGTCTGCATCCACGGCAACAAAGTGGAGCACGGCCGCGACTACCTCTACACTGAGGAGTTTCTGGAAGCGCTGGACACTAACCTGAAAGCCAAGCTGGGCAAATAGCTCTTGTGAACTACTTGCAAAAAAGCCTCTCCGATGAACGGAGGGGCTTTTTTATTTTGCAATGGCTGGCCTGATACTGATAGCGCGGCCAAAGAAACGACGCTAGGCTTTCTTCAGAAATTCGGTCTTGAGTACCATGGTGCTGCCACCAGCACGACCCTCAATTTCAGCGGGGCTGTTGGTGAGGCGGATGTTCTTGACCACGGTACCGCGCTTGAGCGTGAGCGAAGAGCCCTTCACTTTCAGGTCCTTGATGAGCGTCACTGAGTCGCCTTCCGCGAGCAGGTTGCCGTTGCTGTCTTTTACATCCATAGGTACGGAGGAAGTTAGACGTTGAAGCGGAAGTGCATGATGTCGCCATCCTGCACCACGTATTCTTTGCCTTCCACAGCCATCTTACCGGCTTCTTTAATCTTTACCTCAGTCTTGTATTCCTGGTAGTCAGCCAGCTTAATTACCTCGGCGCGAATGAAGCCTTTCTCAAAGTCGGAGTGGATAACGCCGGCCGCGGCCGGTGCTTTGTCGCCGCGGTGGATAGTCCAGGCGCGTACTTCCTGTACGCCGGCCGTGAAGTACGTAATCAGGTTCAGCAGGGAGTAGGAAGCGCGGATCAGGCGGTTCAGGCCGGATTCGGTGAGGCCATACTCGCCCAGGAACATTTCCTTTTCCTCGGGGTCTTCCATCTCCGCAATCTGCGACTCAATAGCGGCCGATACCAGTACTACTTCAGCGCCTTCCTTCGCTACGTGCGCCTGCAGGGCCGCCGTGTGGGCGTTGCCATTCGTGATGCTGGCCTCGTCTACGTTGGCCACATAAATCACGGGCTTGATGGTGAGCAGCTGCAGATCCGCAACGGCTTCCAGCTCCTCGGGCGTAGCCTGCACGGCGCGGGCATTCTGGCCGTCTTCCAGCGCCGCCTTGAATTTCTGCAGCGCCGCTACTTCCTTCTTGGCCACAGCATCGCCGCCCTTGGCTGCGCGCTCCGACTTGATGAGCTTCTTGTCGACGCTCTCCAAATCCTTGATCTGCAGCTCGGTATCAATTACATCCTTGTCGAACACCGGATCAACGCCGCCGGCTACGTGCACGATGTTGGGGTCGTCGAAGCAGCGCACCACGTGAATGATGGCATCTACCTCCCGGATGTTCGCCAGGAATTTGTTGCCCAGTCCTTCGCCCTTCGAAGCCCCTTTCACGAGCCCGGCAATGTCCACGAACTCAATGATGGTGGGCAGCACGCGCTTCGGATTTACCAGCGCCTCCAGAATCTGAAGCCGCTCGTCGGGCACGGTAATCACGCCCACGTTCGGCTCGATGGTGCAGAACGGATAGTTGGCCGATTCGGCCTTGGCATTGGAAAGAGCGTTGAAAAGCGTGGATTTGCCGACGTTTGGCAGGCCGACGATACCGCAGCGGAGACCCATAAGATGGAATAGTGAGTGGTGAAATGGTGCGCTGAGCTACTGGCTCAATTCGCGGGGGCAAAGGTACGGGGCTTTTTTGGGGAAAGCACGGCTGATCTGAGTCCGTTGCACCGGGTAGGTGTGCCAGTGAACCAGAGGCGGCACTGCTTCTGTTAGGCGGGCATGTGTGAACACCATAAACCCGCTCAGAAATTACAGCGCCTAGGCTTTTATGTGGCTGCCGGCGTGTTGCTGTTGGTTAGCCAGTACTACGCACTCTAGTGCACAGAAACCACGACGGCGCGCCCTGGCCGAAGCCGGGCGCGCCGTGCGGTGGGAAACGAAGAGCTTTTTTGTAGGACTGTTTCGCTAGGCTTTTCTGAAATTAGTAGTTGTCGTCGGCGCGGTTCGGGTTGAAGCCGGCTTCGCGCTCCTCATAGGCCGGGCGCGGGCGGTCCAATTCGGCCACCTCTTCCGGCGTCAGCAACTCTTCGCGCACATATTCCACGGCATCCTGCAGCGCATCCACGAACTTCAGGAAGTCTTCCTTGTACAGGAAAATCTTGTGCTTCTCATAGGAGAAAGTGTCGTCGTCACGGAGCTTGCGCTTGCTTTCCGTGATGGTCAGATAATAGTCCTGGCCGCGGGTGGCTTTCACGTCGAAAAAGTACGTGCGTTTGCCCGCTTTAATGCGCTGGGAGTAAATTTCTTCTTGGTCGTGACGTTCTTCCACGGGGCCTTCTGTAAAGTTTTGTTATTCCAAGATGGTTGAATTTCAGGCCAAAGTACAACTACTGCGCATGATATAAAAATTTTGAGGCCTCGTTTCTGATGTAAATCCTTGAATATCTTGGCGAAACGCAATAATTCGGTAAAATAATCGGTTTTGTTCAAACGCTGCTCATTGGAATATGGCAGGATGAAATCTGTAGTATATCCGATTGGTGCTATGCCTGAGCCACCTTCTGTACTTCTTTGTTTCTTTGAGGCGCAGGGCGTAGTGAAACTGCGTACTGCTTCTTTTGCTTTGCCCGTATTGTATCTATGGCTCAACCTCTTGATCTGGCCGCCGTCCGCTCGTTCGAAAACCTGGAATTCCTGGCTCGCCAGCTGGTGGAAGGCTTCATCACGGGCCTGCACCAGTCGCCCTACCACGGCTTCTCGGTAGAGTTTTCGGAGCACCGGCTCTACAACCCCGGTGAAAGCACCCGCCACCTCGATTGGAAGGTATTCGCCCGCACCGACAAGCTGTTTGTGAAGCGTTACGAGGAGGAAACCAACCTCCGCTGCCATCTGCTGCTCGATGTCAGCCCCAGCATGTACTACCCCGAGCCCGGCCACGACAAGCTGCGGTTTGCGGTGCTGTGCGCGGCAGCCCTCACCACGCTGCTCCAGAAGCAGCGCGACGCCGTCGGGCTCGTTACGTTCTCCAGCCAGGTAGAGCTGCAGACGCCGGTGCGCTCCACCAGCACCCACCGCCACACGTTGCTGCTGGCGTTGCAGCAGCTTCTAGAGCGTCCGGCCAGCTCAATCCATACGTCTACCGACGTGTCAGGCGTCATTCATACCATAGCGCAACAGATTCCAAAACGCTCGTTGGTGGTGCTGTTTTCGGATATGCTGGGCCGCGCCCCGGAAGAGCAAACGGCCACGCTGGCTGCCCTGCAGCACCTGCGCCACCAGCACCACGAAGTGCTGCTGTTTCATATCATGGACCGCAGCACCGAGTCTGATTTTGACTTCCAGGACCGGCCGTATCTGTTCGAGGATATTGAAACGGGCGAAACTGTGAAGCTGCAGCCGTCGCAGGTGCGGGAGCAATACCGCGCCGCCATGCAGGCGTATGAGCACGAACTGGCGCTACGCTGTGGGCAGTACAAAATCGACTTCGTACCAGTGGATATCCGGGAGCCGTTTGATAAGGTCCTGTATGCGTATATGGTGAAGCGCGGGAAGGTGCGCTAACTTTGCAGTTCTATGGATGAATTTGCGTTGGGAGTTGGCCTGTTTCTGGTGGCGTCGTTTTCGGCTTTAGTAACGGCCTATATTGCTCACATGTACGGCCGGCCACTGGTGCGCTGGCTGCTGATTGGCTTCTGCTTGCCCTTGCTGGGTATTTTTGTGGCAATGGCCTTGGCAGTGCGCGACGCTGGCAAAGAGGAGGCGGCAGAAAAGCGGGAAAAAGGCGACTAATGCGCCTTATTTCTCTGGCGCCGGGGTATTGTCCAACGACTGCCATAGGTATTTGCAGGCCAGACTGCGGTAGGGCCGCCAGGGTTCCGCAATTTCCGTCATGCGCTTCAGCAAGGCCCGGCCGGTTTCCTCTAAGGCATAGTGACGGCGCATGGCGTTCTGCACGCCCAAGTCACCTTCTGCGAATACGTCGGGCTGGTCCAGGGCAAACATCTGCAGCATCTGGGCGGTCCAGCGGCCTACACCTTTTATCTGCGTGAGGTGGCTGGTAAAGTCGTCTGCTGACAGTTGGCTCAGGTGGGCGTGGTCGAGTTGGTCGCGCAGAGCGAAGTCGGCAATGGCCCGCAGGTAGCCCGCCTTTTGCCGCGAAATACCCGCTGTGCGTAGGTCCTCATCGGTCAGCTCGACCAACGCCAGCGGCTCGGGGTAGCCGTCGGGTGGAAACAGCGCCTGCACTTTGCGCCAGATGGCCGCCGCCGCTTTCGTGGATATCTGCTGGCTCACGATGGCGCGTAGCAATGCCAAATATAGATCTTCATGCGCCGATGGCTGAATCGGATGGCCCCGCGCAATGATGCCTGCCAGCACCGGATCAGCCTGCGACAGGTGCCGGAGTGCTTCATTGGGGGCGTAAGCGGAGGAAGTGGGCGGAAAAGCAGGCGTATGCGGTACAGAAGCCATAGAAAAGGGGAGTCAGGTAGAAGAAGCCTACTCGGCAGCGGCAATATCAATACGGTGCGTGGGAATGATGATTTCCTCCAGCAGCTCGCCCGTAGCCGACAGCCGCACCCCGGTCAGTGCAAATCCGAAGCAGGCGCCGGTATCAATATTGAGCACGTTGGTGGCCGGATCGAACGTTGGGTCGCCGTCGGTGGGCGTGTGCCCGATAACCTGTCGGCGGCCCATGTTCAGCAGTGGGCCGCGCCGCCAGAGCAAGCCATCCGGGTGGTCTTCGTCGAGCTGATGGGGTGTGTCGGCAAAGCCGGCGTGGCTGATCAGCAACTGCTCGTTTTGCCAGATTAGCGGCCGGCAGGCCAGCCACGCAAGGTGCGGCTCCAGTAGCGCCGGGCACGCCTGATATTGCTCCACCGTACTGCGGCCGCCCCAGCGCAGCCAGCCCTGTTGAGAGCCAGCCGGGCCGAAATGCTGCAGCATGGCAGCCTCGTGGTTGCCTTTCAAAAACGTAGTCTGCCCCGGGTAGCGCACCTCAAGGCTGATAGCCAGCGCCACACATTCCGGGCTGTAGCGGCCCCGGTCTACCAGGTCGCCGACCTGCACCAGCCGCTCGGTTTCCGGGTGCCAGTGCTGAAGCAGCTCTTCCAGTGTGTTGAGGCAGCCATGCACGTCGCCTATCACAAAAACATTCTGCTCAGACATTGCTATTACATTTAATGCCCGGTTCCGCTTCTCTTATCAGGTGCTGCCGTGAAGGGCATCTTGTCACGTAGAGAATACGATGAGCAGAAGCTCATCGGCCTATGAGGCCAGGTGCCGCAACACGCTTTCTACGCGCTGGACCATCGTATCGTCTATGTTCAGATGGGTCACGAACCGAATCATCTGCGGCCCGAAAGACGAAGCGCGCACGCCTTCCTGCTCCAGATACGCCAGAAACTTCTCGGCCGGCATATCGGGGCGCAGGCGAAAAATCACGAGGTTGGTTTCTACTGGCAATACTTCGGCCACGTAGGGCTGAGCCTGCAGGCTGGTGCCCAGCTGCCGGGCGCGGCGGTGGTCGTCGCGGAGGCGCTCTACATTGTGTTCCAGCGCGTAGAGGCCAGCTGCCGCCAGGTAGCCTGCCTGCCGCATGCCGCCGCCCATTACCTTCCGGATGCGCTTGGTTTTCTGAATAAAGGCCTGGCTGCCCAGCAGCACCGAGCCCACCGGCGCCCCCAGGCCTTTGCTCAGACACACCGAAATAGTATCGAAAATGCGGCCGTACTCAGTGGCCTGCTGGCCGGTGGCTACCAGCGCGTTGAAAATGCGGGCCCCATCGAGGTGCAGCGGAATCCGGTGGCGCCGGGCTACTTCGGCTATGGCTTCCAACTCAGCCAGCTCGTAGCAGCTGCCGCCACCGCGGTTGTGCGTGTTTTCCAGCGAAATGAGGCTGGTGATGGGGTAATGGACGTTTGCGGGCCGGATGGCGGCTTCTACCTGCGCGGCCGTCAGGCGGCCCCGCTCGCCGGGCAGCAGTGCCACCGACGCCCCCGAATGAAACGCAATGCCGCCCACTTCCCAGAGGTAGATGTGCGAGGTCTGCTCGCAGATTACCTCCGACAGCGGCTCAGTGTGGGCCTTGATGGCAATCTGGTTGGTCATGGTGCCGGAAGGGCAGAACAGGCCGGCTTCCAGCCCGAAACGGGCGGCGGTTTCCTGTTCCAGCGCGCGCACGGTCGGGTCTTCTTCGTACACGTCGTCGCCGACGCGGGCCCGGAACATGGCGTCCAGCATGGCCGGCGTAGGGCGCGTAACGGTGTCGGAGCGCAGGTCGATTATCGAATCAGTCATGAGTTTAGAGAACGGAAATAGGGGAAAGGTTTCCCGGTGTCAAATTTAGTCGTTACTTTTGCCCCTCAATTACCGAAAGACCTTAACCGACCCGGAAAAAATGAGCATTACCCGTCTGAAGCGGAAGCACCGCAAGAACATTGCCCGCGCTAACAACAAGCAGCGCGTGATTAAGCAACTCCTCCTGACTCCCGTTCTGAAGAACGTGGACATCGAAGAACTGAAAGCCCGCTTCAACAAGAGCGAAGCTACGACGGCTGCGTAAGTAAGCGCCGTCTGGCAGCCTGCCCCCGGTGTCGGTGGGTTCTGGTCAGAAATTTCAAAAGCGTCTTTTCCACTCGGGGAAGACGCTTTTTTGTGCCCGAAGAGCAGTTGAAATATCCTATTTCGGGCCCAGCTCTACCACCTGGAGCTGCTGCACTTTGCCCTGCGCTACCTCAAAACGAAGCAGCGTGCGCACTTTATGAAAGCCGTGGCGGCCGGCCGCGCCGGGGTTCAGGTGCAGCAGCTGCAGCCGTGGATCGGGCATAACCTTCAGAATGTGGGAATGGCCGCTGATGAACAAGCCGGGTCGGTGTTCCTGCAGCAGCGGCCGGGCCGCCGGGCTATAGTGGCCGGGATACCCTCCAATATGGGTCATAAGCACCGATAACCCTTCGAGTTCGAAATGCTGCACCAGCGGCTGCGTCAGGCGTACGTCCCGGCCATCAATGTTACCGTACACGCCGCGTAGGGGCGCCACCGTCTCCAGCTCCTCTATCACGGCACTGCTGCCAAAGTCGCCGGCGTGCCAGATTTCGTCGCAGCCGTGCAGGTGATGCAGGATTCGCTCGTCGAGGTAGCTGTGGGTATCGGAAAGCAGACCGATTTTTTTCATGGGGCGAAGGTAGGACGGATACGGGGCGTAAAAATGTGGCGCGCGGAGTGAAAAATTTGCCTATCGGGTGCTGCAAAGCATGTTGCACGGTATCAGCTGTGTTGCCCGGGCACCCAATTGCGGCCGGGGCACAGGCACGCACGGCCCTGCCAGCGCCGGAGTTCATCTGCTTCCAGCTCTATTCGTCGGCGCGCACGGCAACACAACGGTGCACATCCCGTATCTTGCCCGTCCTGTGGCGGGTTTTCGATTGCCAAATTTTATGTTGTGCTTTGCAACGCCCCCCGGCTTTGATTCCCAATTGTTGCCTCTCCTGATTGCCCCGCGATGAACGTCTTCATCAACGATATTCCGCTGATCATCAAAAAGAACAGCGAGAAAATATACAAGCACAAGTACGACCTGATTCTGAATCCGGAAGATGAGTTCATCTCGAAGGATCTGGTAGGGGATGTGCTTGTGCGCGACGTCACGGACGTATTCGTGGACCGGCTGCTGCGCCTGATGGAAGTGAAGAAGCTGAAAAAGCTGAAGTCGCTGACCATGCTGGCCCGCAAGAAAAAACGGCTCATCCTGCACCTAAAAGACCAGTTCCGCATCGTGAAAGCTGCTGGCGGCTTGGTGGTGAAGGACGGCAAGGTGCTGATGATCTACCGCCTCGGTAAGTGGGATTTGCCCAAGGGCAAGCTCAAGAAGGAAGAAGATCCGGCCCTTGGTGCGCTGCGCGAGGTGGAGGAGGAGTGTAACATCAAAATTGAGCTGGGCGAAGTGCTGCCGAGTACTTGGCACTCCTACGCCTACAACGGCAACAAAATCCTCAAGAAGACCAACTGGTACATCATGCGCTGCCTCGACGACTCGCTGATGAAGCCCCAGGCCGAAGAATATATTGAAGAAGTGCGTTGGATGACGCCGCAGGAGGCCTTGGCCGTACTCGAAGAATCATATGCCAGCATTGCCCTTGTAATGCGCCATTACCTGAGCGAAGTAATGGGCTCTACGCCTGCCAGTGAGCCATCTGCCAAATAATTCCTAGCCTCTTTCCCTCTCCATGCGTCTTTCGTCCCTTTCTTTTTCCGCTCTGCTGCTGCTGGGCGGAATGGCTGCCTGCACGGGCACCCAGACGGCCTCCGAAGCTGACACGCCCGTGACGGGCCGCGCCGAAGCGGTAGCGCCCACCGGCCTCAACCTGCCGTTGCTTGTTGGCCGCAACATCGACCAGGTGCGTCGTAGCCTCGGGGCTCCCCGCGAAACCAAAGACCAGAAAATAGGTCTGGAGCCCACCGCTGAGCAGATGAAGGCTACCCGCGGCGAAGATTGGGTGAATACGTTTGATAAGAACGGTACCACCATCGTGGCCACCTACAATGCCCGCACCCGCAAAGTGAACAACCTGGTAGTGCTGGGCAGCGACGAAGATGACCTTCTGCGCCGCGCCAACCTGAGCCTCACCGACGCCAGCTACACCGTGCAGCCCATCGGCGACCCCAAAAACCCTAGCAACACAGTTGGCCTGCGCGTCACGAAGAACAACTAGCCTACGCTGTTTCACAAAGAAAGGCCCGCTCTGCCATGGCAAAGCGGGCCTTTCTTTGTGAAACAGCTGGTTCGTCAGCCAGCGAAGGGCGGCAGCTGAAATGGCACGAAGTCATCGACGTTGCCGCCAAACCGGTGAATCTCGCGGATGATGGTGCTGCTGATGGCCGCCAGCACTGGTGAGGTGATGAGAAACACGGTTTCCAGGTCCGGGTTGACGTGGCGGTTGGCTTGCGCGATGGTGTTTTCGTACTCGAAATCGGTGGTGTTGCGCAGGCCACGCAGCAAAAACCGGGCGCCTACCTCTCGGGCATAGTCGGCGGTCAGGCCTTTGTAGGACTGCACCGATACCCGCGGCTCGTCGCGAAACACCTCCTGTATCATTTCCTGCATCTGCTCTACCGGCAGATAGCGGCTCTTGCTGCTGTTGTTGCCGATGGCAACGATGACCTCATCGAACAGGACCGTGCCGCGCCGGACCACATCGAGGTGGCCATTGGTAAACGGGTCGAAGGAGCCAGGAAAAATAGCGGTTCTCATAAGGCGCGGGCTAGAAAAGAACGGTCGAGCGAGGAATAGCACCCGGCGTGGCCGGAGCTACTCGCACAGGTGCAGGCTGTAGAGCTCGAAGAAGCGGTATTCGAACAGCTCGTTCAGGCGGTAGCTATAGCCGAGGTCGAACGGGCGGTTGCCGAACTTGATATGGCGGATGTACTTGCGCAGAATCGTGAACAGCTCCGAATCGTGCATCAGGTCGCCCCATACCATCACCGGGTCCTGGTCGGGGTTGAGCTGGAATTCCTGCATCACCAGAATGGTATAATAAATCAGGTCTTCCGGCGAACTGAAGGCAAAAACGTTGCAGAACTCCGGCCGTTTGTCGCGGATAACAACGATAGTCAACTCCAGATGCCCGATGCTTAGGTAAAGCCGGCGCGGGGCCGCGGCGTCGCTCTGGTGCATGAGGCCTTCAAGCAGGGCGCTGGTCTGGTGCAGGAGGGTGCCGGTAGGGTAGGTGGCACGGAACCAGTCCGTCAGGGACTTTTCGGCCGCGAAGATGCTGACCATTTCCTGGCCTGGGTGCGCGTAGGCATGCACCGTTTCGTGCTGGGCATCCAGGGTGTGGTGCAGGCGGAGGTAGGCGGCTTCGTCGCCGGGCCGGAACAGCGGCGCGGGCAGCAGCGTGAAGTGCCGGTGCTGCACGGCCAGCCGCACGTGGTTCCAGCTGGATTGGCCCAGCAGGTCGTGGTGGGCGGCCAGGGCCTGCAGCTGTCCTCCGAAAGAAGTGGCAGTCTGTGGCGCGTATTCTTCCAGTACCACAAACTTGTTCCGGCGCGTGTCGGCAATACCCACCCGCAGGCCGGCTGGCCCGGCCGTGAGGTACAGATTGTAAGCAGCCAGGTTTTCGGGAGTCAGTGTTTCATCGCGCAGGCGGTGCAGTACCGTAGGAGCAGGCAGGGAAGACAACGCGGGCACGGCAGTAGAAACGGGAGAAGCAGAAGACACAGGCAGAAACTGGGGCGCAGAGCAATAGGGAGTGGGCGGCAAAGGTACGAAAGTAGCTACGGTGCCGCCACCGCGCGGGCGCACCCGCTATTGCTGAAACCGTATTTGCGGAATAAAGACGTCGTCGGTGCTGATAATCTGACGAAGAACCGGATGAACCTGTGGCGCCGGCAGCACAACCAGCTGCCGCGGCGATACAAAGGCCAGCTCCTGGAGCAGCTGCGCGTCGGCGGTGTGCTCGGGGTCGGAGCCAAGCCGGGGCATGGCCATGGGGGCCAGAGCAGTTACTTCAAAAAATAGCTCCAGCGCCTGCAGGTCGCTGCTTTGGTACTCATGTAGGTGCAGAAAACGTCCTACTGCTACCTCAAGGCCTGTTTCTTCCCGAAATTCGCGCCGCAGGCACTCCTGAATTGTTTCGCCGAACTGCCAGCCTCCCCCCGGCGGCGACCAGAAGGGCTTGGAATCGGTCAGCAGGCCTCGGTGCGCGGTCAGCAGCAGTGTGCCGTTGTGCACCAACAGGCCGCACACGCGCAGCCGTACCTGGCCGGTATAGGCCTCTGGCAATTCACGGGCAGGAAGAGAGTCGGAAGCCATACAAGCAGAAAAAGTAAACGGTACTATCAGCCCTTTGCCAAGCTAGCAGCTGACCCACGGCGCTGGGCCCGCCGCTGCCGCCAGCGCCGCAGCCGGGTGGCAATATACGCTACCAGCCCCAGCATAAGCGCGGCCGCCAGCACGGGCAGGAGCAGGGCCAGCGCTGAACCCAGGATAGCCAAGGTGTTTTCGGCGGTGGCCAGTACAGGGTTGCCGAGGCCGCCGGTTGCGGCCGTTGAGCCCGCCCGCAGCAATGCCGTGCCGGTCTGCACCATGCCAGCCGTGCCGCCGCCTACCAATACGCCCAAGCCCCAGCGCACTACCGGGTCGAGGTCGGGCAGAGCGGCGGTCATGAGCACGGTGCCGGCAATAAACGAGGCGGGCGTGGTGATGGTATCCAGCACGTTATCAACTACCGGAAAGTAATAGCCCAGGATTTCGGCTACCGTGGCCGTGCCCAGCGCGCCTACTGCCGCCCACGAGCCCAGCCACGCAAATCCGGCCGACGGCGCCAGCAGCCCGGTACGATAGGCCAGGCTAGCGGCCAGCAGCGGCACAAATACCCGGAACCCACTGCACGCGGCCAACGCCAGGCCCAGCGCACCGCTCAACAAATATTCCTGTGGTAACATAGCGGGCTGAAAGTGAAGGTGGGGAATCCGGAATGGCTGAAAGACAGAGGCAACGCTTCTATTACCAGCTTAAAATAGCGAGAATGCTATAATAAGCAACAACTGATACCGAAGCAGTCGGCCCCCGAACCCGAAACCGACTGGCCTATCTTTGCCGCAATGAATTCTTCTGCACCTACTGCCGCCTCCGCCGCTACCCCCGGCGATTCGCTCGAAACCCGTATCCGCCGTAAGCTCACGCGCCAGCACTTCATGCACCTTATCGGCGCCGACCTCACCCGCATTGAGCCGGGCCGCATTGAGGCCGAAGTAATGCTGCAGCAGCAGCACCAGCAGCACACCGGCTTCGCCCACGGCGGCCTTGTGGCCACCATGGCCGATTTGGTAGCGGGTTTCGCGGCCGTCACGCTCGTACCCGATGGTACCGGCGTGGTGACGGTAGAGCTGAAAACCAGCTATCTGCACCCCGGCGTGGGGCAGAAGCTGCGCGCCGTGGGGTGGGTGCTGAAAGCCGGCCGCCGCCTGCATTTCTGCGAGTCGGAGGTGTGGTGCGATGATAAGCTGATAGCCAAAGCTTCGGCGACGATGGCCGTAGTGGAGCCGCAGGGGTAGGGGAGGCGAGCCAGCCAACTAGCGCTAAAGGTTAAGGCTAGTTCCCCTCCTTTTTTAAGGAGGGGCTAGGGGTGGTTCAATCGTTGCGTCTATCTTGAACAGCATGAAGACCACCTGCCACAACCGCGCTGAACTAAAACTCACTCGCAAAGCCCTGCGTGACAACCTCACACCTGCTGAAGCCACTTTGTGGCGGGCGTTGCAAAACAGCCAACTCTACGGCCGCAAGTTTCGTCGTCAGCATAGCGTTGGCCGCTACGTCTTGGACTTTTATTGTCCATCCGAACGATTGGCAGTGGAGTTGGATGGCCAAGGTCACTCCACGGTGACGGGTGAAGCAGCAGATGTAGCGCGTACTGCTTTTCTGGAAAATTTGTCCATTCAGGTGGTGCGTTTTGAGAACAAAATGGTGTTTGAACAGCTAGAGTTCGTGCTTGAAGGTATTCGGCAGGCTTTCCGTTCTCCCGACGCAACCACCCCCAACCCCTCCTTGAAAAAGGAGGGGAGCTAGCCTTAGCTCTAGCTTTATCCTCCCCCTTTATGCTCTCCCTCCGTACCCCTTCCGTTCGCGACTATTTTCCCTACGAACCCACTCAGGACCAAGCCACGCTGTTTCAGAAGCTGGATGTTTTTCTGAAGGATGAACTGCCGGGCCGCAAGGCGTTTGTGCTGCGCGGCTACGCGGGCACTGGCAAAACCACCGTGGTAAGTGCCCTGGTGCAGTGGCTGCACAAGCTGGGCCGCAAATACGTGCTGATGGCTCCAACGGGCCGCGCCGCCAAGGTGATGAGTGGCTACGCGGGCGTGCCAGCCAGCACCATTCACAAGAAAATCTACCGCCAGACCAGCGGCTCTCCCAGCCAGAGCCTGTCGTTTCAGCGGCAGCCCAACCGCGCCCAGGACACGCTGTTCATCGTGGATGAAGCCTCGATGATTTCCGACGAGAAGTCGTTTGGCGAAACCGGTCTGCTCGACGACCTGCTCAACTACGTGTTCGAGAAGCCCTCGAATCGGCTGCTGCTCATCGGCGACACGGCCCAGCTGCCGCCCGTGGGCCAGCTGCTCAGCCCCGCCCTCGACCCGGAGTTATTGCGCCACCGGTTCCGCGCCACTGTGGATGGGGTGGAGCTGCGCCAGGTGATGCGCCAGGCCGAGCAGTCGGGCATTCTGATGAACGCCACCGTGCTGCGCGAAGAACTGCGCGAGGAAAAGCCCAACATCCTGTTTCATACCCGCGGCTACCCCGACCTGTTTCAGATGGGCGGCGACAAGCTGGAAGATGGTCTGCGCTGGGCCTACAAGAACTTCGGGCACGAAAACACCACCATCATCTGCCGATCCAACAAGAATGCCAACCAGTACAACCAGATGATCCGGCGGGTGCTGTTCGAGGCCGAAGACGAAATTGAGAGTGGCGACTACCTGATGGTGGTGCGCAACAACTATTTCTGGCTGCCCAAAGATTCGGAAATGGGTTTCTTGGCCAACGGCGACTTTGTGCAGGTGGTGAAAATCATCCGCTTAACCGAGGAGTTTGGCTTCCGCTTCGCTGATGCCCGCGTGCGCCTCGTGGACTACCCCGACGAACCGGACATGGAAATCAAGCTGCTGCTCGACACGCTGCACACCGAAAGCCCCGCCCTGCCCGCCGACCGCAGCAAGGAACTCTATGAGGCCGTGGGCAAGGACTATGACCACCTCACCACCAAGAAAGACAAGACGGCCGCACTCCGCAAAGACCCATTCTTGAACGCGCTGCAGGTGAAGTTTGCCTACGCCCTCACGTGCCATAAGGCGCAGGGCGGCCAGTGGCAGGCTGTGTTCGTCGACCACGGCTTTTTGAAGGAGGATATGGTGAATTCCGAGTTTGCCCGCTGGCTCTACACCGCTGTGACACGCGCCTCAGAAAAATTATTCTTGCTTAATTTCAATCCTAAGCTGCTGGCAGAAAACCCGGAATGAGTAGTTTAGCGAACAAAATCAGGTAATTGGGCTGTTTGTCTTCATGTCAGCTTCACCTAGTTCGGTGAAAACTGGCACTCAACTTGCGCCACCCGGCAAAACGAGTATTTTTGTTTTCTCCAACACCATTCACACAGTACCCTCATGAAAAAAGCACTTGTACTGGCTCTGTCGCTGGCTTGCGCTGGCTTTGCCGCTCAGGCTCAAACGGCTGCCGTAAAGCCTGCCAACGCGCAGACGAAAGTGGCCGGCCCGCAAATCCAGTTTGATGAAATGAAGTACGACTTCGGCACCGCCAAGCAAGGTGATGTGGTGAAGCACGTGTTCAAGTTCAAAAACATTGGCACCCAGCCGCTGGTAATTTCTAATATCGGTGTTAGCTGTGGCTGCACCACCCCAGAGTGGACCAAGGACCCCATCATGCCCGGCAAAACCGGTAGCATCACGGCTAACTTCAACACGGCCGGCAAAATGGGCATCCAGAACAAAGTATTGACCGTGGAGTCGAATTCGGCCGGCGGCAATGCGATGGTATCGGTAGTAGGCGAAGTAAAAGAAGCCAACGCCACGCCTACCATGACGGTAGAGAAAGTAGAATCGACAGTAGGTGCCGACAAGGTGAAAGTGAAAGCTGACGACACCAAGCTGAAAGCCAAAGCCAAGAAGTCGTAAGACAACTCGGTTTCCCAAAGCGAAAAGGCGACCCGCACCATGTGGGTCGCCTTTTTCATGCTCGGTGCAGCGAAAAGCTAGAGCTGCCGGGCAGCCAGTAGCACGCTGATCCAGCCAGCAATCAACAGAAGCCCGCCAACAGGAGCTACGGCGCCCAGCTTGGTGATGCCTGTGAAGCAGAGTGTGTAGAGCGAGCCGCTGAACAACAGCACCCCGCCCAGCCACAGCCAGGCCGTAGTGCCGAGCAGGCGCAGCTCCGGCCGGACCTGCAGCAGTATCCCCACCGCCAGCAATGCCAGTGCGTGGTAAAACTGGTAGCGTACAGCGGTTTCAAAAGTCTCGAAGCGGCCGGAAGCTTCCAGCATAGGCCGCAGCCCGTGCGCACCAAACGCGCCGATGGCCACGCCCAGGGCACCCAGCAGGGCCGCCAGTTGCAGAATGATTTTTGCAGTCATGGAATTGATAGAAGGTGAATCGACAGGTTCGTTCCGGATGATCAGGAGGCCGGTTGGTAGTTCCGGGCCCCAAAAATAGCACTGCCCACCCGGATCAGCGTGCTGCCTTCCTCAATGGCAAGCCGGTAGTCAGAGCTCATGCCCATACTTATTTCGCGGAAGTCGTCGGCATCAGCGAAATAGCGCACCTTCAGCCGCTCGAAGTAGCTGCGCAGTTCTCCGAATTCCTGACGCAGACGGGTTTCATCTGTCGTATTGGTGGCAATGCCCATCACGCCGGTCAGGCGGACGTGGCGCAGGCCGCGGAACGTTTCCGACTGCAGTATTTCCTCAGCCTCGGGCAGCGAGAGGCCAGTCTTGGTTTCCTCGGCGGCAATATGAAACTGCAGCAGCCCCTTGATTACGCGGTTGTGCCTGGCGGCCTGCTTTTCTATTTCCAGCAGCAGCTTCAGGCTATCCACGCTCTGAATCGTGTGCACGAACGGCGCAATGTACTTGACCTTGTTGGTCTGCAGGTGCCCGATGAGGTGCCACTCAATATCAGCGGGTAGCTCCGGCTGCTTGGCGGCCATTTCCTGCACCTTGTTTTCGCCAAACAGCCGCGCACCAGCATCGTACGCTTCCTGCAGCTTCTCCACCGGATGCGTTTTCGTGACGGTAATGAGTCGGCAATTGGTGCCCTCAAGCTGCTGCTGAAAAAAACGAAGGTTATCAGAAATGGACATCTGTCAGGTGGTGATTGTTGATTGATGAGTGGTTGAATTGTTGATTGTCAGGGCGCTGATTGTTGTATGGTGAAGTATAACGGACAGCTGCCAACAACAATCAACAATTCAACCACTCATCAATCCTCCAGGGCATTGGTAAGGAATGTGTTTTTGAGAGCCAGCCACAGCAGCCAAAGCCCCACACTCCAGAACAGGTAAATGCGGTAATAGTCTTTGGTATTACGGAAGCGGGTCTGCTTGATTTCGGATTTCTCGTAGCGGTTGATGCGCTGGAAAATCTGGCGCAGGGCCGCGTTGTCGGTAGCCCGGAAGAACTGGCCTTCGCCGGCTGCCGCAATCTGGCGCATGGTCGTTTCGTCGAGGCGGGTTTCTACGTAGCGCGTGCGGCCCAGCTCGTCGCGGCCAAACGGCACGGTGCCATCCTGCCCCAGCCCGATGGTGTAGATTTTGAGGCCGTAGGCGTGGGCCAGGCGGGCGGCCGTGAGCGGGTCGAGGCTGCCGGCCGTGTTTTCGCCATCGGAGAGAAGAATGCACACGCGGCTGCGGCTGCGGGAGTTGCGCAGGCGGTTGGTGGCCACCCCCAGCGCCGTGCCAATGGCCGTACCGTCGTTCGGAATCATGCCCAGCTTCAGCCCCGCAATGCTTTCCCGCAGCAGTTCATAGTCGGTGGTGAGCGGGGCCAGCGAATAGGCGTCGCCGGCAAATACCACGAGGCCGAGCCGGTCGCCCTGACGGCCATCGACAAACTCCTGGGCCACGCGCTTAGCGGCCTCCAGGCGGTTGGGACGCAGGTCGCCCAGCTCCATCGAGCCCGACACGTCCAGCACCAGCAGCACATCAATGCCTTCCCCGGTCTGGACCACCCGCTCGTCGGTGCGCTGCGGGCGGGCCAGGGCCACTACGGCAAATGCCAGGCTGAAGGCCAGCACCACATCGGGCAAAAAGCGCAGCCAGGCGCTCCAGTCGCGCCGCACCTCACCCTGCACGAAGGCTACGCCCAGCTTGCTTCGCCGCCGATAGACCAGCAGCCAGCGCCCCAGAAACAGCAGCGGAATACCCGCAATCAGCAGCAGCAGACGCGGTTTTTCCCAGGCATAGCTGGCCAGCGTGGCATAGCGCAGGCTATCCACGAGCGGGCCAAAAACCTGTTGCCAAAGTTGCTGCATGCAAAGAGGAAAGTAGGAGCGGGGTAAAAGTAGCCGATCTGACGGTGCTTAGTACGCCAAGCTCAATTCTCAAGCCGCTGCCGCACCAGCTCGAAGCGGCGCTCGGCAAAGCTGCGGAGCAGGTCAAACGCCAAGTCGGTTTCCGTATCGTCTTCCGAAAACTGATTGCCATAAATCACCCGGTCAGCAAGGCGCAGAGCCAGCCGGACATCGGCATCGTTCTGGTAGTGAGCTACTATCTCGCGGGTGGTGAGGCTGCTGATGGTATTGTTTTCGAGGTTGGTGAGGTAGTTTTTCCAGAGCGTGATGGCGCGCTCCATGTTGGTGAGGGAGCGGCTGAGCGTGAAACGCTCCACGTGGCGGGCATACTGCGCCAAGAAATAAACGTGGTTTTTGCGCACCTTATACAGTTGGTATCGTTGCCGCCAGCGCCGCCCAAATGCCAACGCCGCCCCGCCCAGCACCAGCAGCAGCAAAGCAGCGCCGGCCAGCCAGTAGGGGTAGTTGAAGGCCGGCTCTACGGGCAGCAGCACCGTATTTTGGCGCAGCGCGGGCGTCGCACCCGCTGCAGCCTGCGGCGCGGCGCGCTTCAGGGTTACTACCGCGGCCGTGCTGGGCAGCAGCAGCGTGTCGCGGCCTCGCAGGATGGTAACGGGCAGCTGCAGGCGCTGCACCGAGTCCAGCGAGAAGGTGCGCAGCCGGTAAATGGTCCGGTCGAGACTGATGCCCTGCCGGGTACGGGTGGGCTGGTACTTTTTGCCTACATACTCGAACAGAGCATAATTGGCCGTCGAATCAGGGAAAATGACATTCAGGCCCGGCTCGTGGCGGTAGCTCAGCTCATACTCAATGATTTCGCCGACGCGGGTAGTCGGCCGCAGAAACCGCCCCCGCGGCGGGTCGGGAGTTGCTTGCCCGCCCGCCAGCAAAGGCAGCAGCAAAGGCCCGAAAAGCAGCAGGACCCGCTTCAGAGAAATTGGGATATGCCTGCGGCCCGGCTGGTCCAGGTGCCGCTCAAACCGGCTTTCTGTCACTGGCGTCCTATCCACGGCCCGCACGAAGGTTGCGCCGCCGAAACAGCCGGATAAGCTGCGGCTCATAATCGGCGTCGGTGGCAATGGAAAGGTACTCAGTGCGGTGGCGCCGGCAGATCTGGCCTATCTGGTCGCGGTTCTGCTCGTAGGTAGCGCGGTAGCGGGCCCGAAACGCCGCCGAGGAAGTATTGGTCCAGAGGGTGCGGCCCGATTCCTGGTCGTAGAGCGGCACGATGCCCAAGGGCGGAAACTCCCGCTCGCGCTGGTCCAGCAGTTGAATCACGACCAAATCGTGCTTACGGGCCAGCATGGTCAGCTCCCGCTCGTAGCTGCTGTCGATGAAATCGGAGATAAGCAGCACGATACTGCGGCGCTTGAGCAGGCCCAGTGCCTGTTTGATGCCGGCTGCCACTCCCGTCTGTTTGGATTTGGGCGTCAGCTCAAACAGCCGTTTGATGAGGGAGTAAGCGTGCCGGATGCCCTTGCCCGCGGCCAAATACATTTCCTTCTGGTCGGAGAAGGCCAGAATGCCCAGCTGTGCATCCTGGCGGGCCGCAGCCAGCGCCAGAATGCCGCATATTTCGCGGCCAATATCCAGCTTACGGCGGCCAGCGGCCCCCACCTGCTGGGAGGCACTCACATCAAACAGCAGCAACACCTGCTGTTCCCGTTCTTCCTTGTAAGTCTTGATGAAGGTGCCGTGGCCTTTGCTCGATACCGCCCAGTCAATGGCCCGCACTTCGTCGCCGTACTGGTACAGGCGCACATCGTCGAATTCGAGGCCGGTGCCCTTGAATACGGAATGGAAATTGCCCTGCAGCTGCGCGTCCACTGCCTTCAGCATCCGGATTTCTACCTGCCGCAGCTTGCGCACGAGCTGTTGAAACGGAGTGGGCGTGGGCACGTTCATAATGGCTAAACTACGTGAATCATGGCATTATTGCGGCCGGGACAAAACGGAACCCTTACTTTTGCATCGTGAAACCCCTGCTACCTCGTGCTTTCCCGTTGGTACTCAGTCTGCTGCTGAGTGGCTTGTTTTCTGGCTGCCAGACTTCCGAGGAAGTGGTGCCGCCCCAGCCGCTCATGCCCCGGCAGCAGCTCGTGCGCGTGCTCGCCGACCTGCACACGCTCGAAGCCCGTGTAGAAGCCGCCGGCCTGACGCCCGACTCGGCGCGGGCTCTGTACCTGCAGCAGCAAAAGGCTATTCTGTGGCGCCGCGAAGTCAGCGACTCATTATTTCAGCAGAGCTACCGCTACTACGCCAGCCACGGCAAGGACCTGGATGAGATTTACAGTGTGGTGATTGATACGCTGGCCATGCGGCAGGTGCAGCTGGGCGCAAAGTGAGAAGCCCGCGCCGGCAGAGGTGCGCAACAGGTTATATCAACCGGCTGCCGTTGGGAACGGGACCAGCCAACGCAGCCAGGACAATGTCGCCGTGCGCGTCGGCGGCCCCCGTCACCAGCACTTCCGACATGAATTTGCCGATTTGCTTGGGCGGAAAGTTGACCACGCACAGCACTTGCCGGCCCACCAGCTCGTGTGGCTGATAGTGGCGCGTAATCTGGGCGCTGGAGCGTTTCTGGCCAAGCTCAGGGCCTAAGTCGATGAGCAACTGATAGGCCGGGCGGCGGGCTTCCGGAAACTCGCGGGCTTCCAGAACGGTGCCGACCCGTACATCAACCCGCTCAAAATCGGCCCAGGTAATGTGCTCCATATCAAATATCAGACGTGTACTGGACTATTATTTGGACGCAAACGACTCCAGCAAGGCCATGCGCTGCTGTACCTGGCTTTCCCAGAACTTCTGCTTGGCTTCGTTCAGGCCGTGGTTCGTTTCCTGGTCGTAGCGGCCTTCCTCGCGCTGCCAGGCCGTGAAGGCCAGTTTGGTGAAGTTGTTGAAGGCCGGGTTCAGCTTCTGGCAATCGAACTTCACTGTGGTGAGCTTCTGGCGCAGCATCCGCGCATGCAGTTCCGTTATGTCGAAGTGCAGCTGCTCGTGGCGCAGCAGCGCCGGCGAGGCCCGTTTGGCGTCGCGCACCCACGATTCCTGTGGCAGAAAAACCGCCTTGACGGTAGAGCGAAACACGAAGTCGGTGCAGCCCACCTGCACATCAATATTGCCGGCCGTGAGGGCCTCCAGGTGCTCAGACGGCATCGGCCGGCTCTTGAAATCGGCCCAAACCAAGGGCCGGTTAGCCGACCACGTTATCATTTCGGGTTGGGGCTTGGGGGAAGTCTGGGAAGGCGCGGGCGTCTGAAATGACAGCAGCAGTGGCAGAAGAAAGGAGCAGAAAGCCATGTTCAAATATAGGTGAGCCGGCCCATAAAAAGCCTTGGCTTAGCAGGTACACCAATTCCGGATGGCTCGTTCCCCGCACATAAGCACTAGGTTCAGCGGGCTGCCAGCGCAGCCGCTCGATCCTGCGCAACCGGAACTATACTGTGCTGGCGGAAACGCCACAGCAGCAGGCCCGCTACCAGCGAAAGGCCCGTCAGCAGGCCCAGCCACACGCCCAGACTTCCCATGTTCAGTATAAAACCCAGCCAGTACCCCAGCGGCAATGCTACCACCCAATAGGACAGCAGTGCCACCACCGAGGGCAGCTTTACATCTTCGAGGCCTCTCAGTGCGCCTAGCCCCACCACCTGCAGGCCATCGGAAATCTGGAAGGCAGCGGCCACCAGCAGCAAAGTGGCAGCCTGAACCACCACGGCAGCATCATGGTTGTAGAAGTGCGGGATAAAGTGCCGGAAAGCAACCAGCAGCAGGCCCATGGAACTCATAAACAGGAACGTGAGCAGATACGCCGCGAAACCCGCCTGCCGTGCGCCATGCGCGTCGCCGAGACCTCGCATATTGCCTACCCGGATGGTAGCTGCCGCCGCAATACCGCTAGCCGCCATATACGTTACCGAGGCCACGTTTATGGCAATCTGATGCGCAGCCAGCGAGGTGGCTCCCAGCCAGCCAATCATGATGGCTGAAAAGCTGAACGCGCCCATTTCAAACATCATCTGCACCCCAATGGGGGCGCCCAACCCCAGAAGGCGGCGCAGGGTAGCCCCGTCAGGCCGAAGCCAGTGGGTAGCGGCTTCGCGGTAGGGGCGTAGGCGTGCTGCCCGCAACACATAGGTGCCCATGAGCAGTGCCATCAGCACGCGGGCAATGAGCGTGGCCCAGGCGGCTCCCATCATGCCCAGCTTCGGGGCGCCAAGGTGGCCGAAAATGAAGGCGTAGCATAGGATGGCATTCACCACGTTGGCCAGCACCGAGAGGTACATGGCCTGCCGCGTAAGGCCCAGCCCTTCGGCAAACTGCTTGAACCCCTGGAACACCATGAGCGGCAGCAGCGACAGGAACAGCACCCGCACCCAGGGCGCGGCCAGGGCCACCACTTCTGCGGGCTGATGCAGGTGATTGAGCAGCGGCGCAATGAGCAGGCCGGCAGCCGCCAGCACCAAGCCAGCCACCGTGCTCATCCAGACTCCCGCCACCAGCAGCCGACCCAGTTGCGGCACGTCGCGTTTGCCATCGGCAGCGGCTACCAGCGGCGTAATACCCATTGAGAGGCCCATGCCCAGCACCATTACCACCGTGCCCACGCTCACGCCCAGGCTCACGGCGGCCAGTGGTACCTTGCCGGTCTGGCCTACCATCACGGAGTCGCAAACGTTTACCAGTACGTGGCCCAGCTGGCTGAGTACAACCGGAAAAGCGAGCTGAATGGTGGGTTTGAGGTGGGGACGAAGGGCAGTGAACGGCATGGCAAAAAGGCAAAACGAGCCGCAAAGGTACGGTAGTTATACCGGGGCCGGACCAGTGAGCCGAAAAGACCGGCTGCCCTGCCAGCTCAACGCAGCACGGTGGCCAGCCGCCTCAGTGCTTCCTGCAGATCCTCCGAAGCAACGGCATACGACATCCGCACGAAGCCGGGAGCCCCACAGCTGGTACCATCTACCACTTCCACCCCGGCCGACAGCAGGCGGCCCACCAGGTCAGTGGCGGCTTCAGGTAGCGGCAGGTGTGGCTGCAGATAAGCCCGCAGGTCAGGAAAGGCGTAGTAGGTACCCAGGGGGATGTGCGGCAAAGCCCCAGGCAGCGTCGCCAGAAAATCGAGCATCAGCTGGCGGTTGGGGGCCAGCTGCTGGCACAGAGCGGCACTAATGACAGGATTTTCAACCGTCTCCAGTGCCGCCAGTTGGCTAAGGACTGCCACCGCGCCCCCAGTGGCAAACAGACGAGCGGTGCAGGCCTCGGCTACCGAGCGCGGCGCCGCCAGATAGCCGATATTCCAGCCTGCCAACGCGTGCGACTTGGAGAAGCCGTTCACCACGATGTGCCTTGGCGCATCTGAACAGGAAAGGAAGGACGGCACCTCTTCTGCCTCAAACCGGATGCCGTCATATATTTCGTCGGCCAGCACGAATAGCTCCGGAAACTGCGCAGTTACGGCCAGCAGCGCCTCCAGCTCCGGCCGCGTATACAGGCGGCCGGTCGGGTTGTTGGGGTTAGAAAACAACAGCACCCGGGTGCGTGGCGTGAGAGCAGCGCGCACGGCTTCCGGCCGCAACGCATAGTTATCGGCGGGGCTGAGGGGCAATTCGCGCAGGAGGCCCCCGGCTTGCTTCACCAGCTCGGCAAAGCCGAACCAGTTGGGCGTGAGCAGCAATACTTCGTCGCCGGGCCGCAGCACGGCCGACAGGGCCAGGAACAGCGCGGCCTTGGTACCCGGCGTAACAACTATTTCGTGGGTTGCCTTTTCATCTGTCCGGAGCCCGGAATAGCGCAAGCGTAGCGCATCACGCAATTCCGGCAGGCCGGAGGTAGGACTAAGGGGCAGCGGCGGAGCCGCCAGATGCTGGTTCAGGCGCACCAAAACAGCGGGGGGAGTCGCGAAATTACCGTAGCCGGAAGCAAGGCTGATGGGTGTCATAGCAGGCTGCCGCTAAGCCGGGCGCAACACCACGTCGGCGAAATACTGCCGCTCATCGGTGAAGAACTCAGCCAGGGCCAGACCGGCATCAGCGGCAAGGCCTTCAATCAGAGGGCGCGTGAATTTGTAGGAGTTTTCGGTGTGTATCGGCTCCCAGGCAGCAAAGATGAACGTCTGCTTAAGGGCTGCCACGTGCACCTGCTGCGCCTGCGTGGGCATCAGGAACGAGCGCACGGCCCCGGAAAGCGGGTCATAGTCGGTGTAGTGCTGCCAAGTAGCAAGGTCGAAGTCCGCCTGCAATTCCCGGTTCAGGCGCGTAAGCAGGTTCAGATTGAAAGCAGCCGTCACGCCCTGCGCGTCATCGTACGCGGCCCGGATAAAACGCGGGTCTTTCTGCAGGTCAAACCCAATTAGGAGCCGGTCGTCGGCGGAAAGTGGAGCCGCCAGCTCGCGCAGAAACGCCTGCCGGTCGGCGGGCAGGAAGTTGCCGATGTTGGAACCCAGGAACAGGACGGCTTTGCGGCCGGGCCGGTCGGCCATCAGGCGCAGCGCCGTGCCGTAGTCGGCCACTATCGGTTCTACCCGTAGCTCCGGCAGCTCCTGGCGCAGGCTGCCGGCCAGCCCTTCTACCGCCGCCGCCGAAATATCAACGGGCACATACGTGAAGCGGGCCCCGGTATCCAGCAGGTGGCGCAGCAGGATCTTGGTTTTGAGTCCGTCGCCGGCACCCAGTTCCAGCAGAAAAAAGGGCTCCTCCGCTGCCGCAGGCCGCAGGGCCGCGCCCAGTGCTGCCTGATGATGGGTCAGCAGCGAAAATTCGGTGCGGGTGGGGTAGTACTCCGGCAGCGCCATAATCTGCTGGAACAGCCGGCTGCCCTCATCGTCGTAGAAATACATCGACGACAGGGTTTTGGGGGAGCGGCTAAGGCCCGCCGCGACATGCTTTTTCAGCTTTTCCAGCTCGTCCTGGCTTGGCACTGATTGAGAAGGAGCGGGCTGGGACGACGACTGGCGGGCAGCGGTAGCGGAAGACGCGGGAGAGGGCAGAGAGGGCATAGATAACGGGAAGTCAGAACAGCCAGGCAATCAGGCAGCAGGAGGCAATGGCAGGCGCCGGATGTTTCAGCGGGCCAGCCGGATGCCGGTAAACTGCCAGCGTTTGTCGGCGTGGAAGAAATTGCGGTAGGTGAGGCGGATGTGGCTGACCGGCGTGGCACACGAACCACCGCGCAGCACCATCTGGTTGATCATGAATTTGCCGTTGTACTCGCCCAGCGCTCCGGCCGCGCGCACATAGCCGGGGTACGGATGGTAGGCCGAGTACGTCCATTCCCAGGCGTCGCCGAGCAGCTGGTGGCAGCGCGTTGGGTCGGCATCGGCGGGCAGCGGCTGCGGGTCCAGCAGGTTGCTCTCGAGGAAGGTACCGGTGCTGGGGGTAGCTCCGAAATGTCGGGCTGCCACCTCCCATTCCGGCTCAGTCGGCAGGCGGGCTCCGGCCCAGTGGGCATAGGCATCGGCCTCGTAAAAGCTGATGTGCGTGACGGGTGCGGCCAGGTTCACGGGCTGCAGGCCGTGGTGCGTAAAACGGTGCCAGCGGCCTTCGTGCAGCATCCAGTAGAGCGGGGCCTCCCATTGCTGCGTCTGTACCAGGTCCCAGCCCTCGCCCAGCCAGTAGCGAAAATCCCGGTAGCCGCCGGCTTCCATAAAGTGCAGGTACTCTCCGTTGGTCACAAGCCGGTTCTGCAGCTCAAAATCCGCTGTCAGCACCTCGTGCGGTGCCTGCTCGTTGTCGAAGCAAAACCCCGTGCCTTCATAGCCGATCCGCGAAATACCGCCCGGCACCGGCAGCCAAGCCGCTTCCGGCAGGGCTGCCTCTTCCGGCTCAGCGGAGGCCGCGTCTGGTGGTGCCGATGTGGCCGGATTCAGATAGGCCGGGGCCAGCGGACTGGTGCTGAGAATATATTTGATGTCGGTAGCCAGCAGCTCCTGGTGCTGCTGCTCGTGCTGCAGGCCCAGCTCCATCAACTCATGGAAATCAGCCGGTAGCTCATCGGCCAAGGCCAGCAGCTGCTGCATCTGCTCGTCTACATGGGCGCGGTAGCAGTACACGTCGGCCAGCGCCGGCCGGGAGAGGGTGCCCCGGTCGGCACGGTTTACGCGGGAGCCCAGCGAGTTGTAGTAGGAGTTGAACAGGAAGGCATAATCCGGGTGGTATACCGTGTAGCCCGGCAGGTACTCTTTCAGAAGAAACGTCTCAAAAAACCAGGTGACGTGCGCCAGATGCCATTTCGGCGGACTCACATCAATCATCGGCTGCACCACCGTATCCTCGGGCAGTAGTGGCCTGCACAGGGTTTCGGTGCGCTGGCGCACCATCTGGTAGCGCTGGACCAGCGAGAAAACAGTGGCCGGAGCCGCCGTAGCAATAGCAGAAGTAGGGGAGGGCATGGCGTAGAGGGGGAGGCGTGTACAAGTAACTGGATTTTTCGCCCCGGGGTTTTTTACTTCCAGAAGTTCAGTTCGCGACAAGCCCACGAAGCTCCTCCGTATTTGCCGCAGCAGGGTAGGGGGAAATACGGGGAGCTCCTCCGTAGAAAGTGGTATTTTGGGCAAATAGGGCGCATTTCGGCGGGTTGATATCGGCCATTGTGCAGCGGGTTGCGTTTCTTCCGCCATACTCCGTTCCACATCTCAACTCCTTCGCTATGCAAACCAGCTCACCCACAGCCAAGCGCCCAGCCAACCGCACCAACGCTGCCGAAACCAAACCCAAGCGTGCCCGCGGCTTCGCCGCCATGGACCCCGAAACGCAGCGCCGCATTGCCAGCGAAGGCGGCAAAGCCTCGCACCAGAGCGGCCGGGGCCACCGGTTCACCTCGGAGGAAGCCCGGGCTGCCGGCCGCAAAGGCGGACAGGCCACGCGCCGGCCGCTGCAAACCAGCCAGGCCGCTTAGCCCCGCGCTTTTCCACACACTACGTAACTGCCCCATCCGGCTGCGCCCTGCCTTCTGGCAGCGCCCGGGTGGGGCAGTAGTGCGTCCGGGCAGCCGCTTTCCCCGATATTGCGGCCGTTATTCTGCTTCGGTTTCTATGCTCCAGCTGCACTACTCGCGCCGTACGCTGCGCTTCAATTTTCCGGCCCGCACGTCGCGCGGCGCACTTTCAGAGCATGTGGCCTGGTACCTGCACCTCACCGATACGCAACGCCCCGGTCTGGTAGGGCTGGGCGAGGCTGCGCCGCTGGCGGGGCTCAGCCCCGACCACCGGCCGGACTTTGAGCCTCAGCTGGCCGCAGTATGTGCGGCTCTGAATCGGGCCGCGTTACCCGCCGACACTGCTGCCGAACTGGTGCTGGAACTGGTGCCGCCGGAATGGCCGGCCCTGCGCTTTGGGCTGGAAACGGCCCTGCTCGACCTGCACAACGGCGGAGAGCGGGTGCTGTTTGAGAATGAGTTCAGTCGGGGTGAGGCCGGGGTGCCCATCAATGGCCTGATCTGGATGGGAGATGCCGCCTTCATGCGGGCCCAGATTCGCAAAAAGCTCACCGAAGGCTATTCCTGCCTCAAGCTGAAAATAGGCAGTCTGGATTTCGCCACGGAGCTGCAGCTGCTGGCCGAAATACGCGCCGAAGCCGGCCCGAGTGAGCTGACGCTGCGGGTAGATGCCAACGGTGCTTTTGCGCCCGCCGAAGCGCTGGGTAAGCTGGAGCAGCTGGCGCGCTTCGATTTGCACTCTATTGAGCAGCCCATCCGGGCCGGGCAGTGGGCTGCCATGGCCGATGTGTGCCGCCACTCGCCGGTGCCGGTAGCGCTGGACGAGGAGCTGATTGGCGTCACGGAGCCTGCCCGCCAGGCAGCGCTGCTCAGCGAAACCCGGCCCGCCTACATCATTCTCAAACCAACTCTGGTAGGGGGCATGGCGGCGGCGCTGGAATGGTGGCAGCTGGCCGAAGAGCACGGAATCAGCTGGTGGCTGACCTCGGCGCTGGAGTCCAATATCGGCCTGAATGCCATCAGCCAGCTGGCGGGCGAGTATGCGCTGCCCAACTTCCCGCAGGGCCTGGGTACCGGCAAGCTGTATCACAACAATCTGGAGGCCCCGCTGCATATCCGGCAGGGCCACCTGCATTTCGATCCGCTTGGGGGATGGCAGCTGCCGGTGCCCGGCCAGCTGGAGTAAGCAGGCGGCCGGAGAAGTGGCGGAAAGGTAGTTTTTTGGCTATATTTCCCAGCTCGCCTGTTCTCCCTATGCCCGCCTGCTGGTTTTGTGTTTTTCGTCTGTTCCGGTGCTTTCGGCCAGTAGTCTGGCTGCTGATTTGTGCCGCAGCCGGCGGGTGGCCGGCTACTGCTCAGGCCCAGCTGCAGACCCCGTTGCCATTTCGTTTCGCAAGCCCACGGCAGAAGCGGGCCCGCCTGCCGTTTGAGTTTCAGCGCAACCTCATCATCGTGCAGGCCTCGCTGAACGGGAAAGGACCGTTCAACTTTTTGCTCGATACAGGCGTCAGCATCTCCCTCATCACCGACCCCAACCTGGTAGCCCCTCTGAGCCTGCGCCGGGGCGAAACGTACCGGGTAGCAGGCGTGGGCGAGGAGGGCGCGCTGGAGGCATTCATGTCGGATAGCGTGCGCGTGGAAATGCCCGGAATCGTGGCCCCGGCGCTGTCGTTTCTGGTGTTGTCGGCTGATGTGCTCAACCTTTCGGGCTATGTGGGCATGCCCATACACGGCATTCTGGGGTATGACGTGTTCCGGAGCTTTGTGGTGGAAATAGAGCCAGACGCAACCTCGCTGCTGCTCCACACCCCGCTTTCCTACCGCCCCCCCAAGGGCCGCCGCTGGACCTCGGTGCCGCTGGAGATAGAAGCGCGCAAGCCGTATATCCGGGTGCCAGTCGGCCTCTCCGATTCGCTGCTGCTGCCCCTGAAACTGGTGCTGGACACCGGCGCCGGCCACGCCCTTTCCATCGAAACCGGCTCCGATGCCCGCCTGAGCCTGCCCCCAAACCGGCTGCGGGCGCAGCTCGGGCAGGGGCTGAGCGGCACTATCAATGGTTACATAGGCCGCGTGCAGAACATGCAACTGGGCCGCTACCGGCTCAACAGCCTGCTGACCTCCTTTCCTGACGCCGACAATGGCGCCCAACGGGCCGAAGTGCCGCGCAATGGCAATGTAGGGCTGGAGCTGCTCAAACGGTTCGATATGGTGGTGGATTACACGCATAACAAGCTGTGGCTGAAGCCGAACAGCCTGTTTCGTGACCCTTTTGAGCATGATATGTGCGGCATGGAGCTACTGGCCACGGGCCGCGACTACCGGCGCTACATTGTGCTGAAGATACAGCCCAATTCGCCGGCCTCCACCGCTGGCCTGACCCCCGGCGACGAGTTGATGTCCATCAATCTGCTGCCCGTATCTTCCTTTAGTCTCACCGAAATCAGTCGGATTTTTCACTCGGAGGATGGCAGGGTGTTGTTTCTGCTGTTTCAGCGGCCCGATGGCGAGTTGTACCCGACCCGGATCAAGCTGAAACGGCAGATTTAAGGTGGCTGCCGGGCAACGCAAACTTGCCCCAGAGGGTAAAATGTCTACATTAGAAGCCCGTCGGTACCCGGCGCACCCAGTTGCTCTCACCTTCCTGCCCACCTGCCTGCCCGATGTCCACGGCTTCCACGCCTCCTGCGCTACCTCAGCCGCCGCCCACTATTCGGGCCAACCAGCATATCTATTCCGACTATTTCGAAGAGGACTTTGTACATACGCTCGACAACAATATTCTGCAGCTGCTCGACCGGGTGTGGTTTCGGTCGCGCTTAGTTGGGTTCGAGAACTTTCCGGAGCGCAACAACCCCGAGCGGCCGCTCATCTTCGCGTCCAACCACTCGGGCATGGCTTTTCCCTGGGATGCCATTGTGGCGCTGGCCCACATGTGGCGCACGCTGCCTGCTCAGCAGGGCCTGCCCCGGCCGCTGTCGGCGCCGCTGCTCTCGCAGTCCACCCTGATGAATCCGTTTCAGGTGAAGGACTTCTGGAAGAAATGCGGCTGCGTGGATGCCACCACCCTCAACTTCGAGACGATGATGTACTATCAGGACCACAACCTGATGCTGTACCCCGAGGGCGTACCCGGCATCGGTAAGGGGTTCAACAAGAAGTACGAGTTGCAGCGGCTGGCCAGCAGCATGGTGCGCCACAGCATTGCGCACCGCACCGATGTGGTGCCGTTTTACACCATCAACGGCGAGTATCTCAACCCCTACGCCTACAGCTGGGAATGGCTCAATAACCTGAGCAAGAAAATCGGGATTCCCTTTATTCCGCTCGGGCCCATCGTGCTGCTGGTGTTGCTGCAGCCCTGGTCGTTTTATATGGCGTATCCGGCCCAGCTCACGTTCGTGCTGGGCTCCCGCATCCGGCCCTACGAAATGACCGACAAAACGCCTGCTGAGCTTACCCGCGAAGACTACACGGCCCTTTCGGAGCAGGTGCGCCAACGTATGCAGACGGAAATGGACGCGGCAGTGGCCAAATACGGGCAGCAGCCCTACCGCTGGCGCGAACTGTGGCAGCGGATGAAGGAGAACTGGCGCTATTTCCCGTTTTTTCTGCCCGTCGCGTGGCCGGCGCTGTTTCAGGAGTTCGAGCGCCAGTACGTACGCCATGGCCGCCGCAACTTCAAAATGCAGCTCGACAAGCCCGGCGCGTGGCTGCGGATGGTGTGGAACAACCCGTTCACGCTGGCCTTCTTCATCCCGATTCTGGGCTGGATTCCGATTGCCATTCGGGGCTACAGAGGCCACCGCATCGGCAAAAAGGTCTGAGTTTATTGCTCAGCCGCTCTGCCATCCGGCATCTTTTTCGCTCCAATACGTTATAAGCTAGCCCGTAAGGTCTTCGCCGTACGGGGTTAGTTGCTGCTCCGTTCTCATTCTGCCTTCCCACCAGTTCCTGTCCATGCCATCTGCTCAGCATTTGCTGCTCAAGCAGCTCCTCACCGCCGCTACCGGCCCGCTTGCCCGCCGGCGTCCTCAGCTGGCTGCCATGCGGCTGGCGGCTGAAGCGGCTTCCGTTTTCCAGTTTGTGCCCTGGAACGTATTTCTGGAAGACACCAGCGTGGAGGGCATGCCCGCCGAATGGCTGCGCCCGGCTGGGGCACCGGCCCACCGGGTGCTGCTCTACCTGCACGGGGGCGGCTATGTAATGGGCTCCCTGAATACGCACCGTGCCTTGGTTGGGGCATTGGCCCAAAGCTGCCAGCTGAATGCGCTGGCCATCAACTACCGCAAAGCGCCCGAGTATCCGTTCCCGGCTGCTCTCGACGATGCCCGCCTGGCGTATGACTGGCTGCTACGCAATGGCTACAAACCACAGGATGTCATGATTGCCGGCGACTCGGCCGGTGGGGGCTTGGCGCTGGCTCTGCTCATCAGCCTGCGCGATGCCGGACAGCCTTTACCTGCCGCCGCCATCTGCCTTTCTCCCTGGACTGATTTGGCCCTGCCGGTAGCAATGCTTCGCCAGATATGCCGCGAAGAAAGCCAGATTCTGGAAGCCCTAGAAATCAGAGGCTGGGGACCTTTGTATGCCCAGGGTACACCTCTCCGCCATCCGCTATTGTCGCCGGTGCAAGCAGCGCTCCACGGGTTGCCGCCGCTGCTCATCCAGATTTCCGACGCAGAGGTGCTGCACGACGATGTGCTGCATTTCAGCCGGAAGGCGCACGCTGCCGGAGTGCCGCTCACGCTGCAGGTGTTTGAAGGGCTGGTGCATTGGTGGCACCTGTTCTGGCGCTTTGTGCCGGAGGCCCGGCAAGCATTGGATCAAGCTGGTAGCTTCAGCCGTGGCGTGTGGGCCGCGCAGGCGTCGGCCAGGCTGGCCGTGCAGGTGGCGGGCCGCCGGGCTCGGCCGGCTTCCGGCAGTTCGTTGCGTGCCAGGCACTGAACTGGTTTACCCGTCCCGAAGCCCAACCTCTGAAACTTCGGCAATGGTCCAACGTAAAATTTCTATCCTCAGAGCCAACTATATAGCTGTCTTTTCGTAGGTTTGTGTCAAGTAGTCGGCTTGCATACTACTTTTCCCGGCGGGCGGGTCCGCAGTGCCGGTTTTGCTTACTCCACCTTCTTTTCCCAAACTCCACAGTCTCATGGAAGATCTATTTAAAAAGTTCGTCAACGCCGGTGTTGGCTTTGTTTCGCTCACTACTGATCGGATGCAGAAAACCATCGACTCACTGGTGAAGGAGAGCAAGCTGTCGGAGAAAGAAGGCGCCAAGATTATGGATGAGCTGAAGAAAAACGGCGAAACCAAGCGCAAGGAGCTGGAAAAGCAGTTCCAAGGTCTTGCTTCAAAGATGATGAAGTCGGTGGGAGTAGCGCCTAATTCGGAAGTAGAAGAACTGAAGCGTAGCGTGAAGGGTGGCTCAAAGTCGTCGGCTTCTTCTGCTTCGGCTACCAAGAGCAGTGCTAAGCCAGCCGCCAAAACCACGGCTGCGGCCAAAGGTGCAGCGGCCAGTGCAACCAGCAAAGCGGCCTCCACTGTGAAAAAAGCAGCTGACAAAACCAGCACTACGGCTGCCAAAACGCAGAAGTCGGCTGCCGGCTCGGCTGGCGCCGCCAAAAAAGAAGAGAACAAAGCGGCCGGTTCAGCGGCCTAATACAGCCGCCGCTGCCCTTTCGCAGTTGTAAGACTGATAAAACCCCCGCCCGTGTTTTTCGGGCGGGGGTTTTTACTCTTAGATTGTACGGATTTTGCTGCGCCCGGTGGCTCTTACCTCTACTTCAGTGCGGGCGCTACAGTGGCTGCCCGTGAAAATTCTTTCGGCAGCGCAAACCAGTAGTAGCAGTTCATGTTCAAGAACACGATTTCCAACCTGACCCGTATCCGACAAGTGGCGGAAGTGCTAATCCGCTACGGTTTTGAGGATGCCGTAACGACCACGCCGCTCCGGCGGCTGGTGCCGCGCAGCCGGCGGGTGTCGTGGCAGGAAGGGGAACAGGCCGTGTTTGAAACGACACGCTGGCAGCGTATCCGGATGATAATTGAGGAGCTGGGCCCCACTTTCATCAAGCTGGCGCAGGCCATGAGCAACCGGGCCGACCTGTTGCCCCAGCCCCTCATCGACGAGTTTGAGAAGCTGCAGAGTAATGTGCCGCCCTTCGATGTGCAGGTAGCCAAGGCCATTATTGAGCGGGAACTTGGCCAACCTATTGATGAGGTGTTTTCTGAGTTTGATGACGTGCCGCTGGGCTCGGCCAGCATTGGGCAGGTACATCGGGCACGGCTGCTGAGCGGTGAGGAGGTAGTAGTGAAAGTGCAGCGCCCCGATGTGCAGGAGAAAGTGCGCTCCGACTTGGCTTTGCTGCACGAGCTGGTGCGCCTTACGGCCGGTTTTCTGCGCAAACAGGGCCTTGCCAACCCCCAGGATGTGGTAGATGCTTTCGAGCGGAGCATGACCAAGGAACTGGACTATACCTCAGAAGCACGCTCTATGGAGCAGTTTCGCAAGCTCTACGAAAGCTACGAAACCTTCTACATCCCGAAGCCTTATCGGGAAATGAGTACCGCCAAAATCCTGGTGATTGAATTTGTAAGCGGCTGCAAAATCACGGATAAGCCACAACTGCTGAACTGGGGTCTGAGTCCGGAACAGGTAGCCGAAACCGGCATGGATATCTACCTAACCCAGATATTCGAGTTTGGTATCTTCCACGCCGACCCGCACCCCGGCAACGTACTGGTACGCCCCGATGGCACGCTGGTACTCATCGACTTCGGGATGGTGGGCAAGCTGACCAAGCAGCAGAAATATGCCTTCGCGGGCGTGTTTATTGGCATGGCACGGCAGGACCCGCGCAGCATGGCCCTGAGTTTCCGCCGGCTGGCCCTCACGTCGGATATTCCGGATATGCGGGCCTTCGAAACGTCGCTGAGTGAGCTAATAGAGGACTTTGCCACCCTCGACGTGAAAGATATGAGCATGTCGGATCTGGCCGATGCGCTGCAAAATGTTATCTATACCTACAAGCTGCAGGTGCCGGGCGCTGTGTTCCTGATTCTGCGGGCCCTCGTGATTCTGGAAGGCATTGGCAAGGTGCTGCACCCGCGCTTCAATACTTTTGAATTTGTGCGCCCCTATGGCGCGCGCATCATAGCAGAGCAGTATTCAGCGGATAATATTCTCAGCGAAGCCCAGTATACCGGCACGCAGCTGCTCGCCCTCATCCAGACGCTGCCCGCCGATATCCGGCAGATTATGCGCAAAGTCTCGCGCGGCGACCTGCGAGTGCGCGTGGAGCTAAGCGGTTATCAGCTGCTGCTGCGCAAAGCCGATCAGCTGGTGAGCCGGGGCATTCTGGCGGCCATTTCGGTAGCTCTGATTCTGTTCGCGGGCATGAGCCTGCTGGGCCGCTACCCCGCTGGCCAGATGCCCTACTTCCGGGGGCTACCCGTCGTGACGTGGTATAGCCTCGGGCTGGCCGCGTTCCTGCTGCTCATTCTCTTTATTCTGGGTACCAAGCGGGAGCGTCGGGAGTAGCTACTGCATAGCTAGTGCCAACAGTTTCGACGAGTGGCCTACCGGTTTAGGCTAAATCTGACCGTACACTTTAGCTTCCACCTGAAGTGCAGCAGCTAACGCATCGGTAAGGCCCAGAGCAGCTTCGTATTCCTCGCCCTGCTGAATCACAACTCCTTGGGGAGAGTTGGGGAGTGAAAACATGACAACGTAGCGCTTCGCTTGGTCAGTACGAATACGACCGGGCCTGCCAGAAGTAACGAGGTCTGAAAAGTACTTCATGGTGACGTGTTGGACCTCGGGCAACGGCTCCCAGTCACCCATCCTCAAGCCGAGGATAGATGTGTATAAGCGGTATTGGCGAGTCTTCAGGTCTAGCTCAATGCCTTTGTGTTCAGTGGCAGCAAGTATGGCGAGAATCAGTCCTCCACCTCCAGAAATAATGGCGCCTACATAGAGTAGATATGCTCCCCCTGATGCCAGAACGAGAGCTAACAAGGAGTTAGCAGTACGACGTAGGATAAATCTTGCTGAAGTAGGGGCCAGCGTAGTACTGGCTTTGGCTACCACAAGTGACTCTGACATAGAAGTAGAAAAATAAGAACAGCCCATCCTGATTAGCTAGGATGGGCTGTGTAAAGTAAATAGGAAAGCGTAGATCTTCTCACTAAGTAGGTGAGAGGACAACATCTATCACTTTAGAGCATAGAACCGGACACAACCTGTGAACGGGTGCTAGCGCTAGGTTCTGCCGTAAGAGACAGCAGCACCTGCAGCCGCTGCAGCGCTTTTCCCACCGTGACCGGGCAAATGGATTTGGCGTAACCCTTGTCGACTAGGTAAGTAGCCAGCTGGCGCAGGGTCCAGCGGCGGACGGGAGCCGCCGGCCGGCGCGACAGGAGTGCCAGCAAAGCGGCTTCAACGGCAGGCGTGAGCTTGGTGGGGGCGCCACCCTGGGGCTGCGTGTTCAGATAAAACGCGAGGCCCTGGCGCTGGAATGCCCGGCGCAGGGCATACACCCGGCCCTCGGTCATGGCCAGCCGTTGAGCGGTTTCGGCTGCTGAGTATCCTGCGTGCCAGTCCAGAATCGTTTGGGCCCGGTTGATCTGGCGGCGCACCAGCTGCTCCTGGCGCAGATAGTGCTGCAGTACCTGCTGCTCCGCCGCCGACAATCGGAAAAACTGTTTTTGACGGCCCATGATATGAGTTGATGAAGTACACTGCTCCCCAGGCGTGCTCCGTTGCCGGAGCCGTGGTAGAGTGTGCAACGTGTAGAAGTGAGGGTGTGACGCGGGGTGCGCTACTGCTGTTTCATCTTATAAAAACGCACGTAGTCAACCAGCATCTGCTGCGGAAAAGCTGCTTCGTCAATGCCTTTCTTGCCACCCCAGTCGCCACCTACGGCCACATTCAGCAGCAGATGAAACGGATGGTCCCAGGGCCAGGCTTCCCAGCCAGTATGCTCGTTGCGGCTCGTGAAGTAGAGCTTGCTATCAACGAAGACTGAAATGGTTTCCGGTGTCCATTCCATGGCATACACGTGGTAGGCCGTAGTGGCGGTGGGCACACTAATGGAGTCGGTTTTCTGGTTGTTGGTGCGGAAGTAATATTTTTTGCAGTGCGTGGACGCCTGCACAATGGCGGGCCGGTAGCCCACGTATTCCATGATGTCAATTTCGCCGTTGGCGGGCCAGCTTTTGTCGCCGTATTTCCACTCGTCGGGCAGCATCCAGATGGCCGGCCAGATGCCGCGGGCACTGGGCAGTTGCGCCCGTACCTCCACGCGGCCGTAGGTGAGGCTGCCGCCCCCTTTCGCGCGGGATACCAGTCGCGTGGAAGTGTAAGGGTTCTTTTCGTTCAGCGCTTCTTTGCGCGCTTCTATCACCAGATGGCCCTTCTCGACACGGGCATTTTCGCGCCGGGCTTTGGTGTAGAGCTGTAGCTCGTTGTTGCCCCAGCCCGTACCCCCTACATCGTAGGTCCACTTCACCGAGTCGGGTAGGCCGGTGTAGTTGAACTCGTCGCTCCAGAGCAGCTCCTTGAATGTGTAGCGGGGTGGCTTGGCCTGATCGGGCTTGAGAGAGCCGGGGGTGCTGGCCAGCAGGCCGGGCAGCAGGAGCAGGCCGGTTGTGGCGGCGAGGTAGCGCCGCTTCAAAGGGTGTTTCATAGCAAAAGACAGACGGGAGAGACCGAGCCGCAACCGGGCCCGCATACCAGGGTAGGCCGGGGGCGGAGCGGGTTATTGGTAGCTTATCGGTATTGGTAATACCGCACGTAGTCTACCTGCATCGACTGCGGAAAGACCGTTGTAGCATCGGGGTTGCCATCGAAGTTGCCGCCTACCGCCACGTTCAGGATCAGGAAGAACGGGTTGTTGAACGGGTACGGGCTGGCATCGGCCCCAGTGAAGGTGTAGTACGGCTGCGGATTCTCGTCCAGATAGAAGCGGATGAGGTCTTTGCTACGCACTACCGAGAAGACGTGGAAGTCGTCGGAGAGGTCGTCGGTGAGGGTTTTGGTAATGCCTTTATAACGGTGGTCGGCGGTGCTGTTGCCAAAGTGCATGGTCGAAATCAATTCCTTGGGCCGGCTGCCGCGCAGCTCCATAATGTCGATTTCGCCGCATTTGGGCCAGGTATTCTGGTCGATGTCGGCGCCTAGCATCCAGATGGCCGGCCATATGCCCTTGCCTTTCGGCACCTTCGCCCGCACATCCAGGCGCCCATACTGGAAGCTTTGCTTGCCCTTCGTGACCAGGCGGCCCGAGGTATAGGCATTGTTGCCAGACTGCTGCCGGCGGGCCTGAATAACTAAGCTGCCGCTACTACTCACGAAGACGTTGTCGCCGGAGTTGGTGTAGGCCTGCAACTCGTTGTTGCCCCAGCCGCCGCCACCCAGCTCATACACCCATTTGCTCTGGTCGAGCGGGCCGCTGGTGAATTCGTCGCTCCACTTCAGTTCGGTGTATTGGCCGTAGTCGCGCGGGTCCTCGTTCACTACCGGAGTAGTAGGCGTGGGTGTGGGAGTCGGGACGTTCTTTTCTTTGGTTTCGGTGCAGGAACTTACGCTCAGGGCCAGCAGCAGGCCAGCCCCAAGCAGTGCGTTGCGCCGTACCGGTACGGGTTGACTTTTCATGATCTTAAATTACTGATAAGCAGCAGAGAAATTTCTGACTGTGTCAGCCCTACTTAACCACCATCTTGATAGTGAATACGGTACCGCCATTCTGGCCGCTGCCGGCGCGCAGCACCATTCGCTGGTTGTCGATGCTCAGAATCCTGTAGACGCGCTCCGTAGGCGACGCATCGGTGGCCGCAATGAAGGCCCCGGCCCGCGTGAGTGTGAGCTGCGCCAGCCCGGCTCCGGCGGCCGGCCCGAATACGTAGGGCGATGTGCCCGACTGTGGCGCGGTGCAGACGTAGCCGGCTGCTGCCGAGAAGGTTTCGGCTTTGGCGTCGTACGTGAGGATGTCGTTGGTGGAGAAGGTATACTCGTCATCGGACTGGCAGGGCGGCAGCGCCCCGGCCAGCACGCCCGCGAAGTAGGAGGAAGGAGCGGCCTCGGTACCCACCACAATCGGCGCATCAACGGTGTTGTCAATCATCCAGGTGCGCGACGAGCCCCCCGTCAGCAACAGCTTGATGGGCGCCGTGGCATCGTAGGGCGCAAACGTCACGATGGTGCGGGTGCCGTCGGGGTTGGTACCGCGCAGGCGCAGGCGGGTGTCAGTAGCTTCCAGAATATCGTAGGTTTTGTTGGCTACGGAGTCGGGCAGGCCCAGGAAGGCGCCTTTGCCTTTCAGGACAATCTGGGGGTTGCCGGTGGCACTGGGCCGAAAAACAAAACTGCCGGAATGGTTGCGCGAACTGCCGCAGGCCCCGTTCTGGTACGTCTGGCCGGCGCTTTCATAGTTGATGGTAAACTCCTTTCCAATCGTAAACTGGTCGTCGAGCTGGCAGGCCGGCAGCGTAGTGGAGCTGGACAGCACGGTGCCCGTAGCCGACTCCCGCACAATGGCGCCCGGCGCATTGGAAAACGCCCAGACCCGAATGCCGCTGCCGGCACAGTCTACCAGCTTGCTGAACGAGGCGTTGCTGCAGGCATCGGCTATGTTCACGGTTTGCTTGGCCGAAATACCGGTGCCGCCGCGCCCGGCCGTAATCAGCTCTACCTGGTAGGCGCCCGGGCGGACGTAGGTGTGCTGCACCGGGCTGCCGGAGGCCAGCGTATTGTCGCCGAAATTCCACTGCGACAGGAATCCATCCTGCGCGGTGCTCGTGAAGGTCACGACCGTTGGAAACTCGGTGGTATTAGTCTGGAACGTAAACGTAGACTGAGGCACCGGGCCTTCCAGCTGAGCGTCGTCACCTACTTTTTCGCAGGAGGCCAGCAGCACTGGCGCCATCAGGAGGGCCAGCGCTGCTATACGTGCTATGTGTTTCATGGGAATTCAGTGGGAATGAAAGAGAGGATAAATAGCCGGCAGGCAGCTGCGAATGGCCGGTACCGGTTGTTGCAGCAACCTGCGCCGGCCACTCGGCACCAACTCAATAGCCGGGGTTTTGCGAGAGGCCAGGATTGACGTCGCGCTCTGCCTGCGGTATGGGCAGCAGCACGTTGAAGGGTTTCACGCCTTTGGCAATCAGCTGGGGAGAAGTAAGCAGCTCGCCGGTCCGCTTCATGTCAAACCACCGGTCGTTTTCGAAGGCCAGCTCGTATTTCCGCTCGCGCCACACAGCCGTTTTGAACGCCGTGGCGCTGATGCCCGCCGCAATGTCACGGGCGCTGGCCGTGCCGATGGGGAGCCCGAAGGCCCGGCGGCGCACTTTATTGATGGCCTCCAGACCCTCGGCATTCGGTCCGGCAGCCTCGGCCAGAATCAGGTACACCTCCGCCAGGCGCAGCACCGGAATGTTGAGCTCCGAGTCCCAGATGTTGGTGTTGATTTTGCCGACAAACCACTTTTTCACGCCGTAGCCATTGGGTGAGCCCGGCAGGAAGGCGGGCTGAGTGCGGCCATCCGGATACACGTCGCCGGGCTTCCAGATGGTCACGTCGCGGCGGGTGTCGCCGTTTTCGTAGCCCGCCACAAAGTCAGCTTCCGGAATATTGAAGCCGTAGCCGCCCTGCGGCACGATGCCCTGGCCGCGGGGACCGAAGAACTCGTTGCCGACAAAGCCCAGACCATCGAAAATATACTGGTTGCGGCCCGAAATGTACTGCACCTCAAACAGCGACTCCTGCCCATTCTCAGTCGATACCTTGAAGTTGTCGGCGTAGTTGGGCCACAGGCTTTTGCCGCTTGAGTTTATTACGGTGCGGGCCTGCTGGGCAGCCTCGGCCAGTTTGCCTTCCGTGAGATACACTTTGGCCAGCAGTGCCGCCGCCGCCCATTTGGTTGCCCGCCCGATGTCTTCGCCGCTGTACGAAACGGGTAGCTTACTAATGGCATCCAGCAGATCGGCTTCGATGAGGGCGTACACCTGGGCCTGGGCCGTGCGCGGCACGTTTACCTCGTCCAGCGTCTGCGGCGGTTTCGTGAGCAGCGGCACGTCGCCGTAGGCCCGTACCAGGTCGAAATAGTACTTGGCGCGCAGGAACTCGGCCTCGCCGATGCAGCGGGTCTGGATGGCCGGGTCAATCTGCATGGCCGGCACTTTCTGGAGCACAATGTTGGCCCGCCCGATGCCGATGTAACAGCCGCCCCACAGCCGTGTCGTGAGCGGGTTCGTGGAGGGGATGTTGAAGTTGTCTAGCTGCTGCTGCTCAATGCCGTCGCCGCCACCGCCACCGCCGGTCGAGGAGAGGTCGGAGCCAATGTCGCCGATGCCCCACAGGGCGTAGTTGTACTGCCCGCCTTTGCCCAGCTCGCTGTAGATGGCATTAGTGGCCTGAATGGCGTCGGTGGCGGTTTTGTAGAAGTTGGCGTCGGTTACTTGGTCGGTGGGCGTTTCTTCCAGAAACTTCTCCCCGCAGCCGGAAAGCAGGCCCAGCGTCAGCAGAAAGGCGCCACAAGTGGATGTAGTGATGCGTGACATCGTGTAGAGTAGTTAGGAGGATTTAGAAACCGATGTTGAGGCCGGCTAGGAACACGCGGGGCTGCGGATACACCCCCAGGTCCACACCGCGGGAGCCAACTTCGGGGTCGAAGCCGGTGTATTCGGTCAGGGTCAGCAGGTTCTGGGCACTCACGTACACGCGCAGCTGCTTGGCGGCCAGGCGCTCCTGCACCGATTTGGGCAGCGTATAGCCCAGGGTGAGGGTTTTGATGCGCAGGTAGGAGCCGTCTTCGAGGTAGTAGCTGCTCACGCGCAGGTTGTTGTTGGGGTCGCCGGCAATGGCACGGGGCACGTCGTTGCTGGTGCCGGGGCCGGTCCAGCGGCCCAGTACCCGGGTGCTGCCGTTGCTGTTGCCATACAGGGCGCTTTCCAGAATATAGCGGTTCTGGTTGTAGATGTCGTTGCCCTGCGAGCCCTGCACAAACACATTCAGGTCGAATCCCTGCCAGCTCAGCGTGTTGTTCACGCCGTAAGTGAAGTCGGGGTTGGGGTTGCCGATGTAGGTGCGGTCAGCGGCGTTGATAATGCCGTCCGGCACGCCGTCGGGGCCGCTGAGGTCCTTGAAGCGGATGTCGCCGGGGGCCGCGCCGTTCTGCGTGGCGTGGGCATCCACGTCGGCCTGGGTCTGGAACAGACCATCGGCCACGAAACCGTAGAACGAGCCAAACGCCTGACCCTCATCGTAGCGGACAATTACGCCGCTCAAACCGCTCACGCCGTCGTAGGGCTGGCCCACGCCCAACGATTCCAGCTGGGTCTTAAAGGCCGACACGTTCAGGGTGGTTGTCCAGTTCAGGCCTCGGTCGGTACCCTGGATGTTGCGCGAGGTGAAGGAGAAGTCGATTCCCCGGTTGTAGGCGGAAGCCGCGTTGCGGTTCACTGGCTCGTAGGTGCCCGACACCAAGGACACCGGCACCGGCGCAATCAGGTTCGGCGACTTGCGCTCATACAGATCAATAGTGGCCTCAAAGCGGTTGTCGAGGAAGCCCAGGTCAATACCGATGTTGGTTTGGTTGTTGGTTTCCCAGCGCAGCAGCGGGTTGGCCAGTCGGGTAGGGGCCGCGCCCGTCTGAATGGTGCCGTTTGGCCCGAACGGATACTGAATGCCCGAGTTGATGGCAAACAGGTAGGCAAAACGGCCGGCGTTGTTGGGGTTGCCTACTTTGCCGTAGCCTACCCGAAGCTTCAGGTTGCTGATGACGCTGTTATCCTTCATGAAGTCCTCCTCCGAAATCCGCCAGCCAGCGGATGCGCCGGGGAAGAAGCCAAATTTCTCGCCGGGCGGGAAGGCACTCACGCCGTCGTAGCGGGCAATCAGCTGAAACAGATACTTACCGGCAAACTCGTAGTTGAGACGCCCGAAGTAGCTGGCCAGCGTCTGGCGCGGCTGAATGGTGCCGGCGTTGGCCAGTTGAGTATTCACCGGGCCCGAGTTGATAACCTGTAAGTCGTTGCGCAGGTAGCCGGTCCGGTAGGCTTCCACATTCTGCGCGTCAATGATCTGGCCCGACTGCCCGAGCAACAGCGTTACCTGGTGCTTGTCGGCAAACAGGTGGTCGTAGGTGGCCGTGTTTTCAATCAGGTAGCTGGTATTGTAGTTCGAGGTGGCCGAGGCCCCCGCCAGGCTGTAGCGGGTCGAATACGTTTCGCTGCCGACCCTCAGTTCCGGTACGAAAGGCCGGAACGAGTTGAAGTTGTCAAAAATCAGGTCGGCCCCCACGTTGGTGCGCAGGCGCAGGCCTTTCACCGGCTCCAACTCGGCAAACAGGGTCGTCAGGGCGCGGTTCCGGACAAACTTCTGGTTATTGAGCGTAGCGGCAGCCACGGGGTTTTCCTCCACGAAGTTGTCCTGCTGGCCGCGCGGCTCATAGTAGTAGCCATCGGGGCGGTAGAGCGGAATGATGGCCGGAATCCGGATGGCCTGCTGCACGGTGCCATACTCGTTGTTGCGCGCCCCATCATTGCCGCCACCGGAGTTGATCTGCCGGTCGGAGAGGTGCGTGAGGGAGATGCTGTTGCCCAGCTTCAGAATCTTGTTTACCTGCACGTCGCCGTTGGCGCGCAGCGTAAACCGCTCGAAGTTGGAGCCTACAATGGTGCCATCCTGCTGGAAGTAGCTGCCCGATACGGCATACTGTGCCTTCTCGCTGCCGCCCGTTGCCGAGAGGCTGTAGTTCTGAATGGCCGCGCGGCGGAACACGGCGTCCTGCCAGTCGGTGCCTTCGCCCAGCGCCCGTGGGTCGCGGAGACGGTCTACCACTATCGGCTGGCCGGCAGCCAGGCGGTTTTCGTTGTTGATGACGGCATATTCTTCCGCGTTCAGCAGGTTCAGCTTGCGCCACACCTGTTGCACACCCCGGTACACATCCAGATTGATGGACGACACCCCGGCCTTGCCCCGCTTGGTGGTAATGATGACTACGCCGTTGGCGGCTCGCACGCCATAAATGGCCGTGGCCGAGGCATCCTTCAGAATGTCGATGGTTTCAATGTCGTTGGGGCTGATGGCGTTCAGCTGGTTTTCGCCGCCTTCCGGCAGCGGAAAACCATCCACCACATACAGCGGGTTGTTGTTGCCGGCCGACGTGATGCCGCGCACCCGGATAGAGGTGCCTGCTGCCCCGCCCGGTGCTCCTCCGTTCGAGGTGACCGTAACGCCGGCTGCCCGGCCCTGCAGTGCCTGTGTGGCATCGGCCACTGGCTGCGAAGCAATTTCCCGCGCCGATACCGACGATACGGCCCCCGTCACGCTGGTGCGCTCCTGCGTACCGTAGCCCACTACCACCACCTCACTGAGTGCCCGCTGGTCTTCCACCATCACAATGCTCAGGGAAGACGCCGCCCCGCTGATCCGCAGCTCTTGGCGCTGGAAGCCAATGGAGCTGAAAACCAGAGTGCTGCCCTCAGGGACGGTGAGTGAGAAAACCCCGTCGGAACTGGTGCTGGTGCCAAGCGTGGTGCCCTGCACAATAACCGTGACCCCCGGGAGCGGCTCGCCGTTGCGCTGCGTAATACGGCCTGAAACCGGTACGTCGGCCAGAGCGGCCAGAGTAGGTGACGGGGCCGCGCTTCGCGCCTCAGCGAGTGGCGCAGCCAGTGTCAGCAGCCCGCAGGCCGCCAGCGGCACCGCGCGCCGGAATCTCAAAAACGAGTAATGGTTGCGGTTCATGTGTGGGAATGGAGAAGAGTGTGGGAAGTAGAAAAGGCTAATCCAGCACCCGCCTGCGACGAGAGAAGACTAGAAGCGAAGCGTAGGCAAGACCAGAACCCAGAAGGCGTAGGCACACCATCCGTAAGCGAAGTCTGCCGCCACGAACGGTAGCGGCCACATATCCGGAATTTCGATGCTGGCCTGAACGTGTGGTCGTGCCAGGACACCAGCTTATAACAACTATTTAGGGACTACTCCAGAAGCAATGCCGGGCTTGCTATTCCGGGTGATGCACATTTTTATGCGGGTAGCACATGGTAGCAGCGTGCCTTCCTAGTGCGTATTCACTCACCTGCGGGGCTTGACTAAGCGAAGAGGCAGGATTGAGAAGTATTGGAATGACCAAATATACCGGTCATTTTCCTGAAAAATCAAGTGCGAATCTTCGTTTAAGGGCCTGTGCGGCTGGTTTTTCGCTTAGGTAGCACGTGGTACTGTACGCTTACGGCACCCAGTATTCAGATGCTTTTCCTAGTTGTTTGAGCGCAGTGCTTTATTTGACTGCGCTGGGCCGACGGGTAAAAAACAAGCAAAAAAAATGGGCCTCAGCCCACTTTTTTTTCGGTATTTTTTGCTTTGCCCGGCCACTTGTCTGTTCTGCGGTTGGCCGGCGGCGATAGGGCTACTTCCTCCTCGCCAGAATCGTCCGTGTCCGTGCCGGTATCGTCCAGCAGCAAATGAGTCCAGCTGTCGTCGGTGGGGTGTTCGGCGGCTTGCCGGCGCATGGCATCCGTTACTTTCTGGCTGAAGCTCCAGCAGGTAGCGCGTCGCAGATCCAGCACCCGGGAAAGCTCCTGAGCTGAATAGCCTCCTTTGTGCGTGTGCAACAGAAACACCGCATAAAATGCCTTGACGATAGAGAACTTACACTTCTGCAGCAGCGTGTAGGCCGTAGCCGACTCGACATAGCGGCAGCGGGTGCAGCGGCGCGAATGGGGCTCCCGCCCTTCGCAGTAGTTGTCGTGGCCGCATTTGCGGCACTGGTAGCCCTTGGCCCATTTCAGGTCCGCGAGGTAGGTCAGGCAGGCTTCCTTATCGGGGTAAATCTGGCTGAACTCGCCAAAGTCCACTTCCTGCGACAGTACCCGGGCCGTCTGGGCTTTCTGCAGGTCCTGCTGCAGGTCCGTGTTCAGCTTCTCAATGGCCGCCGACTGCAGGGCCAGCAGGCCGTTGGCCTGCAATAGCTCCCGGTTCTGCACCACAATGGTTTCGCTCTGCCGCCGAAGTTCGTCGGTGCGTTGCGCCACCAGGTTTTCCAACTCAGAATTAAGCTGGTCTTTGAGTTCTTCGTTCTGGCGCAGCTGCTCTACCAGCTGCCCTTGCACATCGTGTTTCTTGCGCAGCTGTTTCACCAGCCGGTGCTGGGCCTTGAGGGTAGCATCTTGGATAGCCTTCATTTTGCTGCCCAGCGCATAGGAAAGCACCACCACTTCCACCACAAACGCCGCATTCATGCTGTATACCGTGTAGGTGTTAGTGAAAGTGTTGATACCCAGTTTGCGCAGAATCAGGAACAGCACGCTCACGGCTACCAGCGAGTGGGCCAGCAGAATGAAACGAGCCGGCCGGAAGCCGTGCTGCCATACCCGTAGCGCGGCAAAAAACAGCATTCCGTAGGGTAGCAGGTACAGGCCCATGCCCATACCGGTTTTCCACCATAAGGCATCCAGCAGCAGGGCCGCCACACTCAGCAGCACTACGGCCCACAACCAACGGTCGAAGCGCGGGAGGCGCTGGGGTGTGTCCAGAAACTGCCGGACGTAGTAGCCAAACGTGAGCAGCAGCAGTGGGGCCGAGCCAATTTCCACGACTTGGTTGAGCCACGGATGTTGCGGCCACAGGTACTGGAACCCAAGGCCGTCTTCCGAAAGGAAGACCAGGCTGCAGCTGAACACATACAGCACATAGCGCAGGTAAGTCTGCTCCCCCGTAAAGAAAAACAGGCAGAAATTGTACACCAGCATAATGAGCAGCATGCCATAGAACGCGCCCAGCAGCCCGTACTCGGTCTGAAAATGCTCGGCCATGCCCTGCTCCGTGCGCATCTTCGACAGAAAACTCGTCCGGGAATTGGACTGCAGCCGCAGGTAGTAGGTGTGCGTTTCCCCGGCATTAACCGGCAGGCGCAGCAGGTAGTTTTTATAGCTGTGCGGCCGGGTCGTGAAAGGCCAGTCGGCCCCGGTATGAATGCGCCCCTGCTCAGTAGCGGCAGAAGGAAAGAAATGAATGTTATTGATGTGAGAATCAAACAGTTCCAGGTACCAGTGCTGGCGCTGGGGGCCAGCAGCCTCCACGGTAAGGCGCAACCAGTAGGCTGAGCCCGGATGCTCCATGTTGGTGGCTATCCGGGAACCGGGAACGAAGCGCGCCGCGTAGCGCGGCTGCTGCACATCGTGGAGGGTAAGCGTGCCGGAAGGGTCTTCCAGAACGCTGTAGTTGAGGGGATTGACGAATATTTCGGGCTGGCGGGTATCCAGCTGGAGGGGACGTTCCTGCAGCGGATCAAAAGGGGCAGCAGTGGCCGTTCTAGCCGGCAAAGCAGCCGCCAGCAGCCAGAGGAGCCATATCCGGGTCCAGATGGAGGGCAAAATCCAGTGAAAAGGGAGCGTAGGGTTGCGCATGGCAGTTTCCAAGATAAAGAAACTCCCGGTGCTCTGCTGCTTACTGGCCACTTGGCAGGGCGGACCCGGGAGTAGCGAACCGCAGCCAGTGTATTTCGGCTCCTGGCTGCTCCACGTAAAGCTGTAGCGTATGGATGCCGGCCGGCATGCTGGCCGTACCCACCGACAGCGTCTGCCAGCCTGTGGCGGGCTCCGCCGTAATGGTAGCAACAACGGATTTGCCGTTCAGTTTGAGCAGAAGCTTCGTGGGAGTTGGGGCCGTATTCCGAAGCCGGGTCTGCAGTTGGAAAGTGCCTTCCTGGGGTACGGTTACGGTGTAGTTTAGCCACTCGCCAGCCGCCATGTGGTTCACAGCAAAGCTCTTCGAAGAGGCCTCTGTTACTTCCTGAATATCTACGCCGTCGTTGCGGTAGGCATCTCCTAGGTTAGTAGGCGTGTGATTCGCAAAGTCGGTGCGAGCCGCGTACGTGTCGTAATAGGCGCTGCCGTTGCGGCCTAGGTCGTAGTCAGAAGCCTGAATGGTGCCGGGCAGCGTGTGGGCAGCAAATGGCCGGGGCGGACCAGTAGGCTGCATTAGAGCGGCTACCACATCTTTGTTGACCGTGCAGCTGCGGAACTCGCTGTTGCGCAACAAGGCGGTGCGGCCCTGTGGTGTCAGCAGGCTGCCGTACGCCGGAATGCGTAGCAGGCTGGTGCCGCCTTCTACCCGCTTATGCGTCCAGTGGCACCAGCCAAGACTGTGGGCGTTGAGCTCCTGCACCGCCGCCGAAAACCATTCGTTAGAGTTTTCTCCGGTTTCTCCCACCCAGACGGGTACTTTCCACTGGTCGCGGAAGGCAGCTAGGTTGCGGATAAGGTTGATTTGGTTCGGGTTTGGGTCGGTTGCCGTAGAAGTGTTCGGGCACCAGTAGCGGTGGGCATTGTAGACTAAGTTGCGTTTGTCTTTGCTACGGAGCCTATCAGGGGTGAGGTTGGTGTATTCGTTGCCGTAGCCGTTGCCTTCCAATAGCAGCAAATGCTGGTCGCCCTGCGCCCGCACTGCATCTATCAGGCGGCTGTACAGCACATTTAGCTCCGAGTTGTCACCTGCGAGGCCATTAGCTGTCGTCATACCATTGGGCTCGTTGATGAAGTCGTACATGGCTACCCGCGCGTCGTTTTTGTAGCGCGCCGACAGCTTCTCCCACAGCCGCACCGTGATATCCTGATAAATCAGGCGGCCTTTGGCGTCGCGGCGCTTCCATAGGTCCAGCGGCACGAGACAGTCACTGATGTTGCGGTCGGCACCCTGACCTCCAGGGGCTGCGTGCAGGTCCAGAATTACATACAGGTTATTCGCCGCGCACCAGTTCAGCACGTCATCCGTGATGCGAAATCCTTCCAAGTTTTTGGAGTCCGTGAACAACTGTTTCTGGTCGTACCAGGTGCTGAGCGCTTGGACGTACGCCTCCAGATTCGCAGGATTTTGCAGCGCCCTAGTACGGATGCGGCGCTGGGCAGCCGTCAGAAATAGATCGTAGTGAAAGGGCAGCCGTACGCAGTTGAAGCCCTGCTTTGCAATGAAGTCGATATCCGCTTTCGTAATGAAGCCCGCCCTAAACTGGCGGTAAAACTTCTCCACGGCCGCCTCGGGCATGGTGCGCAGTAGCGCCTGCTGAATACGGGCCTGCGAGTCGAGCGAATCGGTCTTGAGGATGTAGCTCTCCTGCAGCAGCCATCCCCCTACATTGATGCCCCGCAGCACTACCGGACGGTTGCTGGCATCGACTATGGCTGGGCCCTGAGCACGCAGCATGCTTAGCTTCTGCGCCGCCGCTTCGGTCGGTAGGCCGCCTGCACAGCAGAGCACCACGCAGAGGATGCGCAAAAAACGCCCCGCACTGGCACTGGAAACTGGAAGCTTGCTCATGGGTAGGAGGGTAGAGCCGGAAAGCAGCGAGAAACAGGACGGGGAGGCCCCATCCTGTTTGCCTCACTTTCTCACTCAAAAACCGAGGCGGGATATCCGCAAACCTCAAAGAAGGCCCGGTAACAGGGCATGCTTATTCGAAGGGACTAGGGAAGACACGTAGGCCTGAAGGGGCACCGAATCCAAGCTGATATTCAGCGGCTGATATACCCAAAGCTAGACGGGTACAATAGGATATGCAAGCGTACAAGCTGTGCCCAGAAGCTGGAAACGCGGTTCTGGGACACTAGGTGTACGCTTATTGCACACCATGGAGTAGCGATTTCGTGGCAGAAAGCTGCAGAAAAGCGTGAGGCATTGATGTGCCCCCAACGGCTAACAAACACTAAATAAATTTTGAATAATTATGCGTGAACAGTTGCCACCTCTAAACCGGTTACGGTAGCGAGCTTGTTAGCAATACATACTGCTTCTTCGTAGCCGGTATACGCGGCAATGATTCCGATAGGAGAATCTTTGACCTGCAGTAGCACCTGCCATTTATACTCTCTTGCTACCAAGCCCATTTGAGTAGTAGGCGCGGGGGTATTTAATCGAGTAATATTGGATTTGCCGGCGGTGGTAGGTAAGAAATGAGTAGTGATATAAGGCCTCAGCAAAAGGCCAGATACTGGTGGCAGCGGCTGCCATTTTCCGAAGCGCAAGCCAGCTACCCAGATATAGCTTCGGTATTGCTGAGTGGTAGTGTTCAAGGAGAATCCTTCCCGGTATGTAAGAACAGATAGTACTACTACACAACTGACGACTGATGCAACCCATACAGCGGCTTCAGTTCCCAGTTCAGCCCACGTAGCAACTGAAAATGCCGGCAGCCAAATAGCTAATGCAGCGACAAAACCTTTGTGCCAATGCTCAAATAGAAAAGGCCTGCGTAGAATTCCGTCGTACATGTTCATTTTGGGGGAGCTCTTCAACCAAACAGCCCGGCAGATCCTGCCGGGCTGTTTGATTTGCTGTCTGAAACAACGTTCTATTTCAATTGCATATCCTCGATGATGGCCTGAATCTTTTCGTTGGCCAGGCGCGAGGCCAAATCGAAGTCCACTACTGATTTCAGCGGCTGCTTTACGCTGAAATAGAACTTGATTTTGGGCTCGGTGCCGGAAGGACGGGCCGAAATCTTGCTGCCATCTTCCGTAATAAACTGCAGCACGTTGCTGCTTTCCAGGCCGGTGGGCAGCTCCAGCCCAGTGCGCAGGTTTTTGATAATGCCGGTTTTATAGTCACGCAACTCTACCACCGGCGAACCGGCAATAGTAGCAGGTGGCGTGGCCCGCAGGTCGCGCATCATTTCCTGGATTTCCTCGGCGCCGCGCTGCCCTTTTTTCGTGAGCGAAACCAAGTGCTCCTGGTAGAGGCCGAATTGCGCGTACATCTGGGTCATTTCCTGGTAGAGCGTGCGGCCGTTGTCTTTCGCTACGGCCGCCATTTCGGCCAGTAGCGCGCAGGCCGATACGGCGTCTTTGTCGCGCACGAAATCCCCGATCATGAAGCCGTAGCTTTCCTCACCCCCCCCGATGTAAGTCGCGTCGCCTTCCAGCTCCCGAATCAGCCCTGCTATGTACTTAAAGCCGGTCAGGGTCTGGTAGCTTTTCACGCCATAGGAGCGGGCAATGTCGCCGAGCACCTCGCTGGTCACGATGGTGTACACGATGAAGTCCCGGTCGGTCATCTTGCCCGCCTGCTGGCGCGCCGAGAGCAGGTAGTACGTGAGCAGCGCGGCCGTCTGGTTGCCGTTTACGAGCACCCACTCGCCCTGTATGTTCTTCACCGCAATGCCTACCCGGTCCGAGTCGGGGTCGGTGGCCAGTACCAGGTCGGCGTCGAGGGCTTTGGCCTGGTCGAGGGCCATCTGCATGGCTACCTTCTCCTCCGGGTTCGGCGAGAGTACGGTGGGGAAGTTGCCGTCGGGCGTGGCCTGGGCTTCTACTACAGACACATTGGTGAAACCCAACTGCGCCAGTGCCTTCGGTACCAGCGTGATGCCCGTACCGTGGATGGGCGTGAACACAATCTTCAAATCGTGCTGGCGCTGGATGGCGGCCGGATTGATGCTCAGCTCCTTCACCTTGGCCAGATACGCGGCATCTACTTCGGCCCCGATGAGGTGAATGCGCGACGCATCGGCCTGGAATTTCACTTCGTCAACGGACTGGATGGCTTCTACCTCACGAATAATGTTCTGGTCGTGCGGGGCCACTACTTGCGCGCCGTCGTTCCAGTATACTTTGAAGCCGTTGTACTCCTTGGGGTTGTGCGAAGCCGTGATGACGCAGCCGCTCTGGCAGCCTAGGTGGCGGATGGTAAACGATAGCTCTGGCGTGGGGCGAAGATCTTCAAACAAGTACACCGTCAGGCCGTTGGCTGAGAAGATATCCGACACCAACTGGGCAAAGGCGCGGGAGTTATTGCGCGAGTCGTGCGCCACGGCCACCTTGATTTCCTGGCCCGCAAACTGCTGGAGCAAATAATTACTCAGGCCCTGCGCCGCCATGCCCAGCGTGTAGCGGTTCATGCGGTTGGAGCCGGCTCCCATAATACCGCGCAGCCCACCCGTCCCGAATTCGAGGTTGCGGTAAAAAGCATCCGAGAGAAAATCGTCCTGGTTCTGCGTCTGCAGGTCCCGGATCTCGGCCTGGGTCTGCGCATCGTAGCCGCTGCCGAGCCACGTATTGATTTTCTGCTGAATGTCGGGCGTGAGGGCCATAGGAGGAGAGGAGTAAGAGGCGAACAGTATAAGAACGGGCGGCAAAGAAAACAGGTTTAGGCCAGACTCGGGCCACCCGGTAGTCGGGCCGGCCCCCGCCGCACCACCCGACAACGAAAAGCATCCCCCGGTAGCCCTTGAAAACCGTCTGATAGACCTGGCAAAGCCTCCGGTACTTCTTACAAAACCTCCGGTAGCTCTTACAAAGCTCCCGGTAGGTGGAGTAGGCGCGGCAGGGCACTAGACTAGGCCTTAAGCGGGGGGCAGTAGCTTGAGGCAGTCGTGTGTATTGTAGCTATTCAATAAAAATAACCAAATCGACGCCCTGCTGCGGCGCGACGAAGCCACCGCCGCCAGCCTGCTCCGGGACCAGCTCCGCCCCGCTCGAAGACTAATTGGGGCCGCTGCGTACCGCGCACGCCGCCAATTTGGCCCAGGCCCTCGAAATCACCGTGCTGGCCGAAGACCAGGACGACTCGGCCGCCGTGAAGGCCACGCCCAAGGCCCGGCTGCTGGCCCTGGGCGGGCGCTTGCAGGCCGCCCGCCAAAGCGACGTGGCCGGCTCTGCGGCCCGCCAGCTGCTGAAAGCGGCCCTGAAAGCCAATGCCCAGCTGATCCTGAAAAAAAATGCTCCAGCAACTGCGGCCCTACAAAGACTCGCCCACCCGCCACGATGTCTGGCTGCGGTCTCAGGGCTACACCAAATCCATCGTGCGCAACGGCGGCCAACCCGCCGACTCCGGCAACCAGTACACTCCGCAACATGCCATCCTCTAAAAAGCGCCCGCCGGATTCCGGCGGGCGCTTTTTAGAGGATGGAGTGCTCAAAGGAAGTCGGCCAGACTCTGCAAAGGGCCGGTAGTGGAAGGCTACGTCAGCGCATCACTTCCACCCAGCCCTTGCGTGGGGGCTGGCCGGGGCGGGCGAGTAGATAGTAGTAGAGGCCATCCGGCAAGCCCTGGGCCTTCCACTGCCCGCTCACGTAGTCGGCCTGCTCGTACACGAGTCGGCCCCAGCGGCTGAACACGCGCAGCGTCCAGACGCCAGGCTGCAGGCCCGGAATCTGCAGGCCGTCGTTTTTGCCGTCGCCGTTGGGCGTGATGATGTTGGGTAGCACCAACTGGTCGGCGCATTCCGTCTCCTGCACGCGCACCGTGCGCGTGATCGGGCAGCCCTGGGCCGTGGTCAGCAGCACGGCCACGGCGGGTGTGCCGGGCGGCACGGCGTAGGTGGGAGCCGTGCTGCCATCAGGCCAGCGCACAGCCAGCCCGGCCGGGGCGCGCAAGGTCAGGGGCGTGTCGAGGCAGCGCAGCGTGTCGGGGGGCAGGCCGGGCAGCGGGTCGGGCGGCAGCGGGGCGGCCCGTACCTGTACGGTGGCCGTGGCTGCGCAGCCACCGGCCCCGCTGGTGACGGTGAGCGAATAGGCGCCGGGCTGCACCACGGTGAGCGTGGGGGTGGTGGCACCGGTGCTCCAGCGGTAGCTCGTCACGTCGGGGCTGAGTTGGGGCGTGAGCAGCAGGGGTTGGCCGGGGCAGAGCAACGGGGGGGCGGGCAGGGCCACGGTGGGGATGGGGCGCACCGTCACCAGGCGCGAGAGCGTGTCGGTGGCACCGTCGTTGTAGTAGACCTGCACCCGGGCGCGGTAGGTGCCGGGCTGGGCGTAGCGGTGGGCAGCTGCGGGCCGGGTGGTGCTGGTGCCGCCGCCGGGCACGGCCGGGTCCTGGAAGCGCCAGCGCACCGAATCCAGGCGGGAGGCGTAGCGCAGCCGGAAACGGGCACTGTCGCCCACACATACGGCGGCGGTAGTAAAGTCGGCCAGGTACAGGTAGCTGCTGAGAAAGTGAGGGACGTTGGTAGACCCACGCCCGGTGCCAACTGGAGGTGGTAGCGGTGGCCCCATCCATATACCCCTGGGAACCAGCTCGCACGCTGCGCCCGCCCGGTTGGGGTACCGAACGAAAGCCATGGAATCGGTGCCGCTGGCTATGTAAAGTCGGCCATCCGGCCCTAGCTCCATATCATTGGGCTGGAAGAAAATATCGTTGGGTAGCAGTTCCTGCGCCGAGGCCGCAATGGCTGCCGCAGACCCGGCCCTTAGGTTGTATTGCACGAACTGATTGGCGTACCCTGCTACCGTGTCCGGGTCACCCGCAGACGTATACAGCTTGGTGCCGTCCGGGGAGAAAGCGCAATACGTGCCGCCCCGCCCGGTAACGGTCACGGGGTTGCTGACCCGGCCGGTGGCGGCGTCGAAATCCAGTAAATTAAATAGAGCCACACCGTTGATGTCTTTGCCACCCCGCGGCAAAAAAGTCAGGCGACGCCCGTCAGGAGACGCCCGCAGGTATGAATCATCGAGTCCTAGGTCACCGGAAGGGGGAATTTGGTACAAGGGGGAGGAGCCCCCGGCGCTAACTACCGGCATACTGCCCAGGCCGGCGGCCGTGACCGGATAGACCCGGTAGCGGCTGGCTCCGGCGTCGTGGGTTATCACCCAGTAGTCTCGGCCGTTCTGGTGGCGCACGGCGGCCAGCACCGGCGCGCATTTCAGGCGAAATACCTGACGGCGAAAGCTGGAACTCACGTCGCCGCTCCCCCCCCGCAAGCTCATGTCGATGAGCGATACCTGATAGCCCAGCGTGTCGCCAGCGAAATCTTCTTGCGAGAAAAGAAAGTAGTGACCGGGGCGCCCCGGCCAGGGAACCGACAGGCATACTCCTATACCGCTGTTACCACCTGCAACAAATGATATATTGATTCCATTCGGCATGCGCGTATGATTCCGGTCATACACTGAGCTCCCTTCGCTATAGAATAGAAGATTGCCCAGAGAGTCGGACATGGTGGTGGAGCATGATACTGCACGGGTAGAATTGCTGAGTAATGCCTGCGGCGGGCGGGTGCTAAAGTTGAGGGCGCAGCGAAAGCCAAAATACCAGTTGTTTGCCTCGCCCTGCCCGTAGCCAGGAATGCCAAGCAGGCACAGGCTGAGCAGACAGAAGCAAAAGCGTCGCAGGACAGAGAATAAGGAGTAGGGGTTTTCCATAGTCAGATATGAGTAGGCCCATTGCTTTCCTGGCCAACGAATGCCGACCGGGAAAGACGCAGGTGCTTATAGATCGGAAAGAAACTGGTATGCCAGCCGCTGCGAAAAGGGCGTCTGGCGCGCAGACCTACTCGCCGGCCCGAGCGGTCCGGTTGGTAGCAGTTGCCATAGGGGTAAGAATAGATAGGGCGGGTGAACGGAGTAGGAAAGCGGCTACTTCCCCGAGCACGCATGCGCTACAAGGGTACATACATATCCGGTAAGTAGCAAGAGGGAGGGAAGGTCAGACAACCAGGTAGTTGATGGCCCTTCGCTACTGCCTCGCCCGCCAAGTCTTAGCTTGGCCGACTATAAAAAAGCCCGCCCTGCCGACGGCAGAACGGGCTTTTTCAGCGCAGCTGTATCAGCCGCTTACAGGTTGCCGCGCAGGCCCTGCTCGCGCTCAATGGCTTCGAACAGGGCTTTGAAGTTGCCTTTGCCGAAGCTCTTGGCCCCTTTGCGCTGGATGATTTCAAAGAACACGGTGGGCCGGTCTTCCACGGGCTTCGTGAAAATCTGGAGTAGGTAGCCTTCCTCGTCGCGGTCCACGAGCAGGTTCAGGGCCTTCACCGATTCCAGGTCCTCATCAATGTGGCCGATGCGCTCCAGCAGGTCGTCGTAATAGGTGCCGGGTACCGACAGGAACTCCACGCCGCGGCGGCGCAGCTCCGTGACGGTTGTGCGAATGTCGTTGGTAATAAGGGCCATGTGCTGCACGCCGGGCGAGTGGTAGAAGTCGAGGTATTCCTCAATCTGACTCTTCTTCTTGCCTTCGGCGGGCTCGTTGATAGGGAATTTCACGAAGCCGTTGCCGTTGCTCACCACTTTGCTCATCAAGGCCGAATACTCGGTGCTGATGTCGTCGTCGTCGAAGGTGATAAGCAACTTGAAGCCCAGCACGTCCTCGTAGAACTTCACCCACTGGTTCATTTCGCCCCAGCCCACGTTGCCGACGCAGTGGTCTACCACCTCCAGGCCCACGGGGTTGCCCTGCGGCACGCCGCTGGTTTTGGCCACGAAGCCCGGCATAAAGGAGCCGCGGTAGTTGCTGCGCTCCACGAAGGTGTGCACGGTTTCGCCGTAGGTGTAGATGCCGGCCAGCGTCACGGAGCCGTTTTCGTCTTCGATGGTGTAGGGCTCGAAGGCCACTTTGGCGCCACGCTTGGTGGTTTCCTCAAACGATTTGCGGGCGTCGTCCACCCACAGCGCCATCACCTTCACGCCGTCACCGTGCTGGGCCACGTGCCGCGTGATGTCGGAATCGGGCAGGAGCGAGGTGGTGAGTACGAAGCGGATTTTGTTCTGCTGCAACACGTAGCTGGCCCGGTCGCGTACGCCGGTTTCGGGACCGGCATAGGCTACCAGCTCGAAGCCAAACGCCGCCTGATAATAGTAAGCCGACTGCTTGGCATTGCCGACATAAAACTCAATGTAATCGGTGCCGTTGAGGGGCAGGAAGTCCTGAGCGGGCTGGGCCTGCATGGCCGGCGAGGTCATGGTTTGCATGGGCGAAGAGGATGGGGTGGTACGTGTGGATGTGTGGGTAAAAATACTGTTTTGAGGGAAATGATTCCGATATGACGCTACATGTCTGTATTTACCGCCCCGCTGAAGATCTTATTGTAGGCCACACTACAACAGGAGTAGGACTCAGACCGGGAGTGCGACATTCTTCGTAAAATTGGGGCGGAAGCAGAAACTGCGCACGAAACTGCCGAATCCTCTCCACCTTTGTAGCCTAACCCCAATGCTTACCCTTATGAATCTGGAAGAGCTAAACCGCGCCCTCGTTACCCTGATTGAGAAAAAGCAGGTGCTGCACGATATGTCGTACGACGATACCCGCTACGACGACGTGGAGGAAGAGCTGCACGACCTGGAGGATGACTTCAACGAAGAGTACGGCTCGTTCTTGGAAGCCGCCCTCGACAAAGTGCATACCGAGCTCAACTCCGATACCGATGTGCTGCTGCCCACGGCCTATCTGCCCTCCAGCACCGGCGGCACGCCCTCACCCAAGGAAGGCGTGTGGGTAGACTCCGAGAAATACCCTGGCAAAGAAGCCCGCATCACGCTGATACCCAATCCTACGCGCATCATGCTGACGGTAGGCAAAGCCGTGCAGCAGGAGCTCTGGAAAGCCAGCTAGTACTGTCAGAACCTGAACTTGCCGGATTGCAGACCCCGTGCCGTACTGAGCTTTACTCAGCATGGTGCGGGGTTTTTACTGCCTTATTTCTTCCCTGTATGCTCTACCGTATTGCCGAACCCGATGACTGGGAGCAGGCCCAAAAAACCGGATTTTTCGCCAGCCCTGATCTGGCGGCGGAAGGATTTATTCACTGCTCAGAACCGCACCAGGTGCTGGAAACGGCGCAGCTTTACTATGCGGGCCGCAGCGGACTGCAGCTGCTGGAGCTGGATGAAGAGGCGCTGGCTACGGCTGGCGTGCGGGTAAAGCGGGAATGGGTGGAGCGCCGGCAGCAGCATTTCGCGCACGTGCTGGGGGCGGTGCCGCTGGCGGCCGTGCGGCGGGTGTGGGCTTTTGGCACAAAAGCTGTAGATGGAAAATTTAGTCTGCCCGACGGGCTTTAGACAGGAGGGTTTCTTCCGTCAGAGCTGATATCCGGCCGCTGAAATCCATTGTAAAATTCACTATCCATTACCACGTATGCGTCAATCTATACTCGCGGTTTCAGTACTCGTACTAAGTGGTCTGCTGGCCGGCTGTGGCCCTTCCTATTTGCTGACAATGGCTCCCAGCCACCCCAACGGACCCAGCATAAATGGCCATCCTACCAGCCTTAGCGCCCGCCCCGAAGACAGCGTGGAAGTGCGGCTGGGCTTCGTGCGCTACGAAGAAAAAGAGCTGGTATTTGAGGTGGAAGTCAACAACAACTCCAGCAAGCCGGTGCTGCTGGCGCCCGAAACGTTCTACTACACGCCGCTCTACACCGATACTCCGGATACCCTGTCGGCTTCGGCAACGGCTGCGGTGCTGGAACCGGCCCGCGTGCCCGCCCTCGACCCGGAAGCCCGCCTGCAGCAGTTGGCCAAGCGCCTCGATAAGCAGGCCAACAAGGCCCAGGGCGGCGGCTGGCTGGAACTCGTGACCAGCGCCACCCACATTGCGGAAAATGTATCCAGCATCAACAAAAAGGAAACCGACCAGCAAAGCGCGGAGCGTGAGCAGCGCCATGCTTCCGACGAAGCTTTCCTGGCAGACCAGCGCGAAGAGCACGCCCAAAAAGCCGATGTGCTCTACGACCAGAAACACAGCTTGGAAGCCGTGGCCCTGCGCAAAACACTGTTGCCTTCCCGCCAATACGTGACAGGCCAGGTGCATTTTCCCCGCACCGACGCCGCGCATCAGCTACGGATGGTGGTATTCTTCAATGAGCGGCCCGTGACGTTCACATTCGTACAGCGGCCGGGCGTATTGTAGGTGCTATACTGCCTCTGGAAAGCAGAAGCGGCCACCCGGATTCCGGGTGGCCGCTTCTGCTTTAGAAAAGCAACAGCTTACACGAGTTCGGCCAGCTCCAGCCACCGCTCCCCTTTGGTATCAAGGTCGGCGTCGGTGCGCTTGAGTTGGGCGGCCCAGTCGGCCAGCTCGGTGTGGGAGCCGGTGCCGGCGTTCAGTTTTCCGATGAGGTCCTGCTTGAGCGTTTCCAGTTGCTCCAGCTCCTTTTCCAACTGCTCGTATTCCTTCTTCTGCGCGAAGCTGGCTTTACGTTTGGCGGGTGCCGGGGCAGCCGGAGCGGTGGTAACCGACACTTGGTTTACGGATTTCAGAGCCTTCTCGGCGTCGCGGGCGGTGTTGTCGGCGGGCTGTTCCTGCAGCCATTCGCGGTAGTCGGTGTAGTTGCCGGGGAACTGCCGGATTTTGCCGCCGGGTTCCAGCGCAAACACCTGCTCCACCAGCGCATCCATGAAGTATCGGTCGTGGCTTACAATGATCAGGCAGCCCGTAAACTGGAGCAGGAACTCCTCCAGAATGTTGAGTGTGATGATGTCGAGGTCGTTGGTCGGTTCGTCAAGAATCAGGAAGTTGGGGTTCTTGATCAGCACGCGCAGCAGCTGCAGCCGCCGCTTTTCGCCGCCGCTCAGCTTGCTGACCAGCGTATACTGCTGGGCCGGCGGAAACTGGAAGTGCTGCAGAAACTGCGACGCCGTCACGACGCTGCCATCGGCCAGCTCAATCACCTCGGCTACTTCCTTCACAATGTCAATTACGCGTTGCGAGGGGTCGAACTGCAGCTCAGTCTGAGTGTAGTAGCCGAACACAGTAGTCTGGCCCGCGTCTACGGTGCCGGAATCGGGGGCGAGCTGCTTGGTGAGCATGTTGAGCAGCGTGGATTTGCCCGCGCCGTTGGGGCCCACCAGGCCAATCCGGTCCTTTTTCTTGAACACATAGCTGAAATCGTCGAGCACCACTTTGTCGCCGAACCGCTTGCTCAGATGCTCTACTTCGATGATTTTGCCGCCCTGGCGGGTGGTTTTCACCGACAGTTCCATGTCCGGGCCTTTGATTTTGGTGCGGGCCTTCTCCTGGGTTTCATAAAAAGCGTCGATGCGGGCTTTCTGCTTGGTGCCACGGGCCTGTGGCTGGCGGCGCATCCATTCCAGCTCCTTGCGCAGCAGGTTTCGAGCCTTCTCTACCTCGGCGGTTTCCATCTGCTCCCGCTCGGCTTTCTTCTCCACGAAGTAAGCGTAGTTGCCTTGGTAGCGGTGCACGCGCCCGCCATCCAGCTCCACAATTTCATTGGCTACCCGGTCTAGGAAGTACCGGTCGTGGGTCACCATGAGCAGCGTGAGGGAAGGAGAGGCCAGCCGGTTTTCCAGCCACTCAATAGTGGCTAGGTCCAAGTGGTTGGTGGGTTCGTCGAGAATGAGCACATCGGGCTCTTCAATCAGCACGCGGGCCAGGGCCACCCGCTTGCGCTGCCCGCCCGAAAGCTTGCTCACGTTGCGCTGCAGCAGCTCGCCCAGAATGCCCAGCTTACCCAGAATCTGCTGCACCTGCGACTCATAGTCCCAGGCGTTATAGGAGTCCATCAGCTCCATCACGCGCTGCAGGTCGGCAGGCTTGTGGTCGGGGTCATTCACTACATGCTCGTAGTCGCGGATGGCGGCCAGCGTGTCGTTCTGGCTGGCGAAGATGGTTTCCTCTACCGTCAGCGACTCATCAAATACCGGCTGCTGGCCCAGGAAGGCCACACGCGTGTCTTTGCGGGTGCTGACGCTGCCGGTATCCGGCGGCTCCAGTCCGGCCAGTATCTTAAGCAGCGTGGTTTTGCCAGAGCCGTTAATGCCTACCAGGCCCACGCGCTGGCCCTGGAGCAGGCCAAAGTTCAATTCCCGGAAAAGCCACCGGTCGGCATAGTTCTTCGAAAGATTCTCAGCAGACAGCAAATTCATACCCGCAAAGGTACGCCACAGGAATCAGCAGACAGAAGCCACCGGCAAGTAGTTGCGAGAAAAACCGGCGGGTGGCAGCTAGTGGCCTTATATCACCCGGATTCGGTCTACGTGCAGGTCGTCGCGCAGGATTTCGAGGCCTTTGTAGGCCAGGGGGCGGCCGGTGTTGTGGGTCAGCTCGCCGCCATCTGCGTGCAGATGAGCGACATCGAGGATGAGCTGCGTGTATTTTCGTTCGCCCAGCTCGATGGCAATAGGGCGGCCCTGGGAGGAATCGAAAGACGCCAGTGCGCGGTCAATTTCGGCCAGAATGTTACTCATAGCGGTGGGCAAAGGGGGCAGTGTAATAGCGGAAGATAGGAATTCGAGGGAATTGTAAAATTTTGACCGGGTTTTTTGCGCAGAAACCCGGCATTGCAAGACAGTTCCGCCGGTTCCTCGTTACTTGCCTCCCGATATGACTCCAGACCTCACCACCCGCCCCATCGGCGTATTCGACAGCGGCATCGGCGGCCTTACCGTAGCCCGGGCCGTAGCCCGTGTGCTGCCGCATGAGCGGCTCGTGTACTTCGGCGACACGGCCCACCTGCCCTACGGCGACAAAAGTACCGCTGCCATCCAGGCCTATTCAGTCAAAATATGCGACCTGCTGCTCAAGCAGCACTGTAAAGTCATTCTGATTGCCTGCAATTCGGCTTCGGCGGCAGCGTACGAACTGGTGCGCGAGTATGTCGGCTCCAAAGCGCGCGTCCTGAACGTCATCGACCCGATTGTGGCGCACGTGGGGCAGATGTACGCCGGCCGTACGGTCGGGCTTATCGGTACGAAGCAAACGGTGAACAGCAACGTTTACCGCAAAAAGATAGATGACCTCGACGCCGGTGTGCAGCTGCAAAGCCTGGCCACGCCGCTGCTGGCCCCTATGATTGAGGAAGGCTTTTTCGATAATTCCATTGCCGGCAACATCATCGAAACCTACCTCTCCAACCCACTGCTGGATGGCATAGAAGCGCTGGTGCTGGCCTGCACGCACTACCCCCTCATTAAGAAGCAGATTGCCGAGTATTATAAGGAGCGGGTAACGGTGCTGGACGCTTCCGACGTAGTAGCGGCCCATGTGCAGCACTACCTGCACGACAACCAGCTGGCCGCCAAACCCGGTAAAACAGCGCCCGTTCACCAGTTTTACGTTTCCGATTTCACCCGGTCGTTTGAAGAAAGTACGCGTATCTTCTTCGAGCAGGAAGTGCATCTGGAGCACTATCCGCTCTGGGAGTAATGTTTTGCGTCTGCCCGCTGTTCACCCTGAAAACAGTGGCACTAAACCCCACTAATACCCCACCACCTACACGCTCCTAGCTGCTATGAACAAACCGTATTACCGCTTCGGCGACTGGCGCCGCAATGTGCTGCTGGCCGCCGCCGCTACCAGCCTGGGCCTGATGCTGCCCGCCTGTTCCGGCGGTAGCTCCGACCCGGAGAATACTGCTGCCGAAGGCGACTGGAGCAGCGGCAATTCGTACTCGGAAGGCGTCGTCACGGAAATGACCGAAGTGCAGCCCGGCGAGTGGAAAATCACGGCGGAGCGGCCGGCCGGCAAAGAGGAAGTGGCCGCCGTGCTCAAGCATTTCGATGGCAAAGTGGACACGCTGCAAGGGCAGGCCCTGCAACGCCAGATGCAGGACTACACCCGCGCCAACCCGGAAAACCACATGGGCCGTACCGGTATGATGGACGTGCTGATGTGGGGTGGTATCGGGTACATGGCCGGGCGGTTTCTCACGCCCAACGTAGGGGCTTATGCCAACCCCGGCCTGGTGCAGCAGAACAACGGCTGGCGCAGCCGGGTAGCGCAGGAGCGAGGCCAGGGCCGAAGCTTTTTCGGCCGGGGCTTTTCCGGTACCCGCAGCAGCAGCGGTATCCGGCCCAGCACTACCGTCACGCGCAGCACCGGCTATGGCAGCCGCAGCAGCATCCGGAGTAGTGCCCCCAGCTCTGGACGGAGCAGCGGTTTCGGCAGCCGTGGTGGCCGTGGCTTTGGCGGTTAAGCCTGCGCCTGTATCAAGCACTCAGCTAGTCTGCACCTGTAGTGGGTGGGCTGCCTGAGTGCTTCTTCTTTTTCCTTCAGCATATACTTACATGATTACGCTGCTTCCGCTTTCTGGTGATATGGCGCCCGCCTTGCGCGGGTTGGGCTGGGACTGGGCCCTGGAAGATGCCTGCCAAAACTACGTGGCCCGTGAGGCCGTGCAACTGCCGGAAGCAGAAGCGGATGTCTTGCTGCAGGCTGCCGATACACTGTATCAGATGCTGGTGCAGTCTATTCCTGACCCCATTCCTGATTCATTGTTGAGCCAATTGGCTATTCCACCGCTACTCTGGCCCGCCGTGCGCCACTCCTGGAACGACGACCGGCACTGGCACCTCTACGGCCGCTTCGATTTGGCCCAGACGCCCGAAGGCCCCAAACTCCTCGAATTCAATGCCGACACGGCTACCAGCATTCCGGAAACCGCCGTGGTGCAGTGGGCCAGCCTGATGGCGGCCGGGCAGGCTGAGGAAGAGCTGCAGGCCAATGGCCTGTTTGAAGGTATTCAAAACCAGCTAACGGAATGGCTGCAGCGCAACGACGACCTGGAGCCTACGCTGCTGCTGGTACACCTGCCCGGTAGCGCCGAGGACGAGGCCAACTGCGCCGTAGTAGCCGAAGCCGCCCGCGAGGCCGGCTTCTCCGCCGTCCATATCTGCTCCGCCGATGCCATGCAGGTTGCCGTAGCAGGAGCGGAGCGGGGCGTCTGGGCCGAGGTGGAAGCGGGGCAATGGCAGCGCTTTGGGTTTCTGTTCAAGCTGGTGCCGTGGGAAATTCTGGTGGATGAGGAGCCGGCCCTGACAGCTGACCTCATTCAACTGCTCCAAAGCCGGGACGTAATCATTGCCAATCCTGCCTACACGCTGCTGTTTCAGAGCAAAGCTATTCTGGCGTGGCTCTGGCTGTGCTTCCCGCACCACCCGCTGCTACTGGAAACCTCCTTCCAGGACCTCAGTGGCCACTATGTGAGCAAGCCGTTGCTGGGCCGCGAGGGCCAGAACGTAACGGAAGTGATGAACGGACATCCTGGGCAACGGGTGGAGGGAGAGTTTGCGCATCAGCCGCACATCAGCCAGCGCTACGCGCAACTGCCACAGGATGCGCAGGGCCGCCTATATCAGGCTGGTGTGTTCTGGGCCGGCGCCGGGTGTGCCATTGGCTACCGGCGGGCTCCTGGCTTTATCACTAATCTGTCAGAGTTTGTGCCGCACGTGCTGGTTGGGTAACGCTGCGCATTGCTGGAGCATTGCTTTCCAAAGCGCAGGGGCTCCTGATACATTATCAGAGTTGACTCTGGCTCAAGGGCTCGGATGAGCTGAGTTGTGGCCCTTACGGATTGGCCCTGCTGTTTGGCGTTTGCCGCTCATGGAAGTGAAAAATGAGGAGGTGAGGTACCCGGCAGGAAGAATTCTGCTGCTGGGGAAGGCTTCGGCATGTCCTGTCACGGGCAGTCCGGCCGGCCTGGTGAAGTCGTCAGAAACCGCAACGCCCGGTGCTGCCCGTTTGGCTGCAAGGCTTGGCTGCGCAATCGTGTGAGAATGACTGTCTATTTTAACCTGCTGTTCATCAGGATACTAGTTAATTCGGTTAAGCTTAGCTGTAAGATAAATTTGTATTATTTCGCTTAATATTTAAATTTATGGTCTATAACGGTAAAAGTATCCTTGAATGGATGCAGATGAATGTTTTGGATTTGCTCAAGTCATTGTTAGCAGATTTATGTTTTGCTTCCCTCCATCGTTTGTGCGGGCCTCTCCGGTAAGGCGTACAGGTTTCGCCAGCAGCTTTTGCGGTGCTGTAATGTTTATAGTACTGTGTCTGCTGGCTACTTCAGCCGCTGGCCAGGGTGAGCGGCGCCGGCCGGCCCGCGAAAACACGAAGACCACAGACGCACAGCAAGCACCGGTTCGGGAGTCGAAAGCTGCCCCGTTGCCGGCCAACAAGCTGGAAGAAGCACTGCGCCTGCTGCTCAGGGCAACATCCGATTCTGCTGCCACCAATACTCAGCGTCAGAAGGCAGTAGAAATAGAAGGCCTGATCGTGGACCAGACCATAACCAAAGTAGGGCATGATTTCTACGACATCTTCTACACGCAGTTCGAGGCCCCGGCGGGGAGCGGTGAGTACGTAGTAACCATCACCGAAAAGCCGGCCCGCGGCACCAGCACACTTATTTCAGTGAACGTCAACGATACGGACTTACTGGAGATGCCTCTGCAACCCAAGCCAGAATATATTGAGGCCGCCGCCGCCGAAGCCGTCAGTACCGCAGTGGACCATTTGCAGCAATCCAACAGCCTGAGCCGGCAGTTGGAAAAAGGCGCAAAGCAGCCCCTGGAAACCTTTTAATGGCTATACACAACTTCCGTTTCTCCTCTCACTGCATATTCCACCGCGCATGAAACATCTCTTTACACTAAGCCTGCTGCTGTTGCTGGCCGGATTCAGCCATACTGTTGCCGCACAGGATATGGTTTACGAACCCAAAAACCCCAGCTTTGGTGGTGGCAACTCCTTCAACTACTCGTGGCTGCTGAGTAGTGCTACGTCCCAGGACACGTTCAAAGATCCGGCAACGCTGATACCCCGGGCAACAGAAGATCCGCTGACCAGCTTTGCCACCAACCTCAACCGGCAGCTGCTTAGCGAACTGACAAACCGCTTTATAAGTGAGCAGTTTGGCACTGGCACGGTCAAGGCGGGTACCTATGCAGTAGGCGGATACCAGATTCAGGTTACGCCCGGCAGCGCCGGAGTAGTCATCGTTATTGCTGATCCGGTTACCGGCAACCAAACTACCGTGACCATTCCAAACCTGCCCTAAGCGGCCCGCTCTCTGCCTGCTTCTCTTTCCAGCTCTTCACCCACCACGGTCCTTTTTATGCGCATTACCTCTTTACTATGTAGTACACTAATCGGCTTGTTGCTGGCAGGATGCTCCCCCTACTTCCACCAGCCTTTCAAAACCGAATCGGCACGCCTGGGAACGGAAGTGAATGCCAATGCCATATTGCGGGACTTGCCGACTCCCAGCGCCAAGACAGTAGTGGCCGTGTACAAATTCCGGGACCAGACCGGGCAGTACAAGCCACAGGCCAATGGCTCCAGCTTCTCAACCGCCGTTACGCAGGGCACTACCACCATTCTGCTGCGGGCCCTGGAAGAGTCCGGCTGGTTTGATCCTATCGAGCGGGAAAACCTTGGGAACTTGCTCAACGAGCGAAAAATCGTGCGCTCAACCCGCTCCGAATTCACGGAGCAGACTGGTGTGAAGCAGCCGGCACTGCCGCCGCTGCTTTTTGCCGGCGTGATTCTGGAAGGCGGCATCATCTCCTACGATGCCAACATCCTGACCGGTGGCGCGGGTATCCGGTACTTCGGTACGGGCGCGTCCGGGCAATACCGCCAGGACCGCGTAACCGTTTACCTGCGGGCCATCAGCACCAATAATGGCCGAATCCTGAAAACGGTTTACACGTCCAAAACCATCCTCTCGCAGCAGGTGGATGCTAGCTTATTCCGCTTCGTCAGCTTTAAGCGGCTACTCGAGACGGAAACAGGCTTTACTTATAATGAGCCGAGCGAAATGGCGGTGAAGGAAGCCATCGAGAAAGCCGTGCAGGCCCTGATATTTGAAGGAATGCGCGAAAACCTCTGGCAGCCGAAGGAAATAGCGGAGCTGACGGGCGAGAAAATGCTGAACTATGTGCGGGAGCGGGAATACGGCAAACAGTACGATGTACTGGGCCGGCAGGTAATGAACCGCCCGGATGCGCTGACCTTCACGGCAACGGCCGGCTTTCAGCGCTACGGCGGCGACTTTGCGGCTCCCCGTACCATGCCGCTGGCTTACGGCACCTTATCCTACCAGTTCAGGGGCGGCCGGTGGGCTCCCTTCGTAGGAGTAGGGCGGGGCCGCTTGGCCGCCCAGCAGTACTTCGACCAGACTATTTCCCTGGCCGAAGCCGGCCTGCAGATGAGAATTTTGCCAACCGACCGGTTTACCCCTTATATAAGAGCAGGTGGCGGCATTCTGAAGCACGGCGAGGGAAATGAGCCTGGCTTCCGTGGCACCATCCCCAGTATTGTGGCCGGGACCGGGCTTGAGTACCAGGCCAGCGTGAAATGGAGCCTCACGGCCGGGATTGATGCCCGGTTCCTGCTGGAAGACAACTTGGACGGAGCAGTAGTAGGGAAGTACAACGACAATTCTTTTGCCCTACGAGCCGGTTTTGTGTACCAACTGGCAACTCGGCCTAAGAGAAAGTAAATCAGTGCGATATAAAGCAACGAAAGAGGAGCTAGACAGTGTCTGGCTCCTCTTTTGGCATTTATATTTAATTATTCTAATATTTTTTTTCAAAAAAAAATGATGATAGTACTTGACACATAAATATTTTCATTTATATTTGTACAGTTCTTCCGGAGAGAGCAAATGAATAAGTGACAAGTACCTTAAAATTGTAGTACCCCCTTCCCCTTTCTAACCACCAACTTACCTTTCCCCACATCATGAAAAAATTACACATCCTCGTTGCTGCACTGCTCGTTTCTGGTTCGGCTTTCGCTCAGGGTCCTCAGGGCTTCACCGCTGTTAACGCCTGCGTAGGCTGCCCAGCTGTTACGCTGACGGAACTTACTCCTGCCGCTCTTTCGAGCTTGGAGCTCAACCCGAATAGCCTGCCTACCGGTGCTATCGATAACTGCTCTATTGTACAGCAGGGTGATGGTCTGGCCATGGATGACAACAACCGGGCAGTGGTAGACCAATCGGGTACCGGCAACTCGGCTGTTCTGCGCCAGCAGCAAGGCGGCTCTAACTACGGCCGTCAGGACCAGAATGGTACTGCTAACCGTGCCGCTACACAAGTATGGGGTAGCAACAACACGACTCTTCAGCTGCAGAATGGTACCGGCAACGTAGCTACCATCAACGTGGACGACGTAGTAGGTTCAGGTCCGGGTGCTGCTGTAAACGGCGACGGCAACTGGGCTCAGCAGCGTCAGAGCGGATCGGCTAACCGTGCCAAGATCGATCAGTACGGTGACTTCAACATTGCTTCGCAGGACCAGAGCGGTGATGGCAACTACGGCGTTATCCGTCAGGAGTCTGACCGCAGCCAGTCTGAGCAACTGCAGATTGGCAACAGCAACATCGCCTCCACCGACCAGGGCCGTGGCCGTGCTCTTGACAATGGCCAGCGCAGCTGCATCGAGCAGCGTGGCGACGGCAACTCGGCTATCGTTCGTCAGGACGTACGCTAAGTTGAGCGGGCCAACAGCCCTCTGCTAGCTAAGAACCCTCGCCGGGTACCCGCCTCCGCATGCGAGAGCAGGTACCCGGCTTTGGGCTTATCTTTCCACTTATTAAGAGGCATACCCCTCAGGATGCAATGAAACGAAACCTGTTTTTTATGCTGCTCAGCCTCCTGCTGATTAGCGGAAATCCGGCCTTCGCCCAGCAACTGGGGCGGAGCGAGGCAGCCACCGCCGAGCAGCGGCTGCTGGAGGACATCGGGCCGGGCTGGGTAGATACCAACCCTGCGCTAGTACCTAACGCGCAGAACGCCGCGACGATTGTGCAGCAGGGTAGCGCCAACCGTGCTACCAGCACCCAGAACAACCCGGGTACCAACCCGAACCTGACAGCCATTATGCAAGTCGGCGACCTTAACCAGGCGTACGTGGCGCAGCGGGGGAGTGGCAACACCACCACTGTAAAGCAAAACGGCGACAGAAACCTGGTCAACAGCACTGTAACCGGTGATAACAACACCACCAAGCTGGTGCAGAACGGTGACGGCAACGAGTTCATTCGCGACGCAATTACCAACAACACGGATGTGAGCATAACCCAGGACGGAGTAAATAACCGGCTGGTGCAGCAGGGCACTCAGACCCAGACCCCGCCACGCTACGAAGTTGAGATGCGCGGCAACGGAATCAACCTGACCATTGAGCAGGGGCGTATTGGGCAGTAGCAACAGCAGCTGGCATGAAGAGCAGGATTAGCCGACACGCTGGCTAGTCCTGCTTTTTGTTTGTTGGTAAGCTATATGATGTTGTTTTCTCTATAAACTTGCATTTGTAAATGTTTAAGGCAAAATAATTATTGGTATAATTAAATAAATCTCGCTACTTTTAGTGCTCCGAAAACCTTTTTGTACGACACTGATGATGAAAATTCTCTTAATCAGTTTGTTAGCATGTGCTATGACGCCGTATCAGGACAAGACCGTGACTGCCCCACAATGCACGGCTGAGCTGGTAGCAAGTAAAGCTGACGGCTTAACCACCATAACCGGCTATTGCAGTAGCCTGAGTTCCCAAACGCAGCGCTACACCTACACGCTGGAGCTAGCAAAACAAGGCGCCGGCGGGCAATCGAGCAATCGGCAGCAGGGAGGGTTTGAGCTGGCGCCAAGCCAGACCGTACGCTTGTCGCAGATCAGTATTGGCGCCGATGCCGGCACGCGCTTTAAGGGCCGGTTGCGTATACTTGATGCCAACGGCCAGCTGGTTGCCCAGGACTCTATAGCTCAATAACACGGCTGCTCTGGTGGCTTTCCCCTTGGTGGCGGCCAGCCTGGACTATACCCACTATAACCGATGTGGCGGCAAGAGAAGCACTGGGTACTTCCTCCCATAGCTTGTTTCGCTGCTGCCAGCCCTTTTCACGTTCCTCTACTTCCTCTCTCCTATGAAACCCGCCCATCTGCCAGTTCTTACGCGCAATTGGCTGCTTCGCTGTCTGTGGTTGCTGCTGCTGCCATTGGCGTCTTGCGAAGACACGGCCGTTATGCCGATTTTTTATGGCAACGTGCAGGGCATCCTGCGGGATGCCCGTACCAATCAGCCGCTGGCCAACGTGTCCATCAGTACCACGCCAGCTACCATGGCTCTCACCACCGATGCGCAGGGTATGTTTGAGCTGAACGACGTGCCCACCGGCCGGCTCACCATCACGGCCACGAAAGCCGATTATCAGCAGACTTCTACCGCGGTAACCATTGAAGACGGCAAAACCACCACCGTGGCCATACAGCTGACGCCGGCAGTAGCCGCTACTGCTCCCAACCCGCCCAACCGGCCCGTTCCCGCCGACCAAGCCGTGGACGTAGCTGTGCTGCCGAAGCTGGAATGGCATCCGGTAGGAGCCTTCCGCTCCGATTCGCTGCGCTACGACCTGATGCTCTATGAAGGCAATTCCACTACCAACCGCCGGCAGCTGCTCACTAGGTCCCGCGATACGGTCTACCAGTTTACGGCCCAGGATGTGCCGCTGCTCTACAATACGGTGTACTACTGGCAGGTGACAGTCTATAACAAGGCCGGTACTTCTGCCCGGTCCAGCCTGTGGTCGTTCCGGACGGCGCCTTTCCCCAACAATTTCTTCGTGTTTGTGCGGCGCACCAATGGCTTCCCCGATATATACTCCTCCAATGCTTCCGGTAGCACCACAGTGCGCCTCACCAACTCAAACGCTTTTGAGGTGGCCCCGCGTTTTAGTCCTGGATATGATAAAATAGCGTACACTTCCAACGGGGCTTCCGGACAACACCGGCTTTACACCATGAACCGGGACGGCTCCGACCAGCGCATGATATCCTCGCTGCCGGTGGAAGGCTACAATAATTTCGGGATAGGCTTCTGCTGGTCACCGTACGGCGACCAACTGCTGGTGGCCAGCTACGATAAGCTGTATCGGGTGAACCGCGACGGTTTCGGAGCGCCCACCCTGATTGCTACCGCTCCGGCCGGCCGCCACTTCCGGGAGTGTGACTGGAACGGGCAGAGCCGGAAGATTATCGTTCAGACGGTGGGAATAGATATTAACGACTCCGAGCTGTATATCATGAATGAGGATGGTAGCGGCATGACGCTGGCTGTCGGGAATGTGGCTGGCCGGCTGGATTCCCCTTCTTTCAATCTGGCGGGGACGCGCATTATGTATACCGTGGACGCGGCTGGCTTTATGGACCAGACCGGCCGCCAGATTGACGCACGCATCCGGACCCAGGCACTCGATGGCAGCGCAGTAGTGGATGTTTCTGCTTCGCCCGTAACTACCGGCGGAAAGCCAGCCGGATACAATGACCTGAATCCACGCTTTAGCGCGAACGGTGCCAAGATTGTATTCACACAAGCGGTTAACACAAACGCGCTGCCACCGGAAGTGTGGCAGATGGATGTGGATGGCCGCAACAGAACCCTATTGTTCCAGAACGCTGAGCAGCCGGACGCCATATAAGGTCCAGTCTCGGCAGAGCTCCTGCGCAGCAGACTGCCGCTGCCGAAACAGTATACGCCATCCGTTATAGCCGGAGCCAGAGTGCGAACCTGCACTGCGCCGATACTTCCGCCAGTCAATTAGGTAGAGACGTCACGCCGCCCCTGTTCGGCTGCCTCAGGCAGTGGAGCAGGGGCGGCGCCATGATAGGGTAGGGTGGGGTCAAAGCTGACGTCGGGCAACGAAACCGTCAGTTTTCCGGTAAAAGCACCAAGACTCAGCAGATGAGTGCTCCTGAAAGGTTTGCTTGCAGCGTTGTTATTAATCCGAAAAAACCACGCAAATTTGCATGTTCAAGTATAATATATGTAAAAGTATATATTGTAACTGTGCCATTTTCTGAATATTACACAAATCGGTTTAAAAAACCGGAGACGCAATACCAAGCTGGCATGGATTATGAAAGGCAGCCGCGTGCAATGGACCATCAATATCTGATGTGTTCTGATAAAAGTTAAATAATAACTGGAAAATGTAATAATCTTACCTGTTTTTTCTGCGTACTAGCCATCAGTTTCCACTGTAAAGCATGTTCTTTTTCAGCTCCGTAACGCCGTTTTTTCCTTCGTAACTCTTAATTTTTCATAGCACTATGACCAACACTTACCTGCGTACCATACGGCAGGCATTCCGACCTCACTACCATCTGCTCTTACTGCTGATGCTGGTTGTGCCCGGCCTGTCCCACGCTCAGAACTTCACGGAGACTTTTGGTACTGCTGTACCATTCGAGTCGCCGGCTAATGCGGATGCCAACGGCCGCTTCGACAACTCGGCTGCCTTCTCCTTCGGGGGCAACGCAGTAGTGGCTCCGAACAATGCTCCTTCCAACGGCTATAGCTTCACCAACGCTACGGGCGCTTCACAGGCTGCTTCGGGCGTTCCGGCTATTGTATTCGGACGTGAGAATCCTAACAACGCTGGTGCTGTACAGGTGCAGGCGGGTGTGACCTACCTGTTCAACATCGGCAACATCAATACTACGGGCATCAACAGCCGCCAGCGCATTTCCTTCGGGCTGCGCCTGACTGCCGCTGCCGCCGCTGCGGATCTGGTGCTGGAAGCACGGGACGGCAACGTAGCCGGCAGCTCGTTCACCGTGGTTCCCTTCACGTTCCCGACTCCTCCTGCCAACGGAGCCGACTGGTTCCTGGTATCGACTACGGCTTCGCTGCCGAGCACGACCAACCTGATTCTGCAGTTCCGCAAAAACTCTGGCAACAACGTCCAGTACCGGATTGACGACCTCACGCTGCGCGGCTTTGAGCCCACGCTGACGGCTTCTTTCTCTACGCCCTTCTTCCCCAACACGCCCGTTAACCAGCAGTCGATTGCACGCACGCTGACGGTAACGGGTTCTGACCTGCTTGGCAACGCAACGGTGACGGCTCCTGCCGGCTTCCTGCTGCGCCCGGCCGGCACGACGGCAGCTTACGCCCAGACGGCTACCATCACGCCTAATGCCAACGGTAATGCTTCGGCTCAGTTTGATGTAGTATTCGCGCCAACGCTGGCTTCGGCTCCCGGCCCGTATCCTCAGAACATCACCGCCGACTTCATTGTCAGCAGCCCAAGCGCTACCAGCGTTGCCGTAACGGCATCGGGCAACGCAACGGCTCCGCAGCCGGTGCTCACGGCCAATCCGAATTCACTGGCCTTCGGTGCCCAGACGGTTGGTACCAGCTCGGCTTCGCAGAGCTTCCAGCTCACAGGCCGCGACCTGACCGGCAACGTAACGGTAACGGCTCCGAATGGCTTTGAAATCCGGGTGGGCGGCAATGCCTTCTCGCCAAACCCTATCACGCTGGTTCCGACTGGCGGCAGCATCAACCAGCCGGTTGACGTGCGCTTCGTGCCCGGCACGACGGGTACTATCACCGGCAACGTAGTAGCTACCGGCAACGCCGGCTCGCAGGCTCTGGTAGCCGTTAGCGGCTCGGGTACGGCTGCTCCGGTTACGCCGACCATCAACTCGTCGACGACGAACATCGACTTCCAGACCGTAACGAACAGCGGCTCGGCGCAGACGCAGACCTTTACGGTAAGCGCTACCAACCTGAGTGGCCCGCTGACGCTGACGCCTTCGAACGCCAACATTGAGATTCGCAACGCTACTGCCGGTGGCAGCTTCACCAATGCGCCGCTTGCTATCAACCCGAACCCGTCGGGCAACGTGACCAACCAGATTATCGAGGTACGCCTCGTGCCGACGGTAGGTACCGGTAACTTCAACGGCAACATTGCCCTGACCAGCACCAACGCCCAAACGGTAAACGTAGCAGTGACTGCTACCAACCCGAGCGGCTCTATTTCCGACATCTCGCTGACGAACCCCATCCTGACGGAGTTCAGCACCTCACCCGGTGTGCCTTCGTCGGTGAAGTCGTACAACGTATCGGCGGACAACCTGCTGCAGGACCTGACCATCACGGCTCCTCAGTTCTTCCAGATTGCGCTGTCGGCCGACCCGAATGCTCCCGGCGGGTTCAACTCGCTGGGTGGCACTACCGGCAACTCGCTGGTACTGCCCCGCATCACGGGCTCTTCTGACCCGACGCTGAACGGCGACGTGGACCTGACGGCTATCTATGTACGCTACTTCCCTCCCGGACCGCAGACCAACCGCGGCCAGGTAGTATCGAACAGCAGCGCCCCGGCCCGTACGCAGTTCGTGACCGTGAACGGTTCGAGCGAGCCGGAGCTGGACGTTATCGGCTCTTTCGCGACGGTAGTAAACCTGGTGAAGTTTGAGAAGTCGGCTACGCAAACCCTGCTTCTGCGCGGTGCTCGTCTGGCCAGCCCAGTACTGGTGCGTGTGCCCCGCGACCCGGAGCCCGGCACTAACCCTTCGCCACTGAACCCGACCCGTACGCCGCAGTTCCAGATTTCGAAGTTCGCTGACTTCCGCGACATCAAGCCCGACGATGAGTTCCCCGGTACGAGCCTCATCTTCACGCCTGACGAAAATGACAGCCTGGCCCAGGTGCCGCTGTATGTGCGCTACGCTCCGACCCGTGTAGGCCAGGCCACCGCCGACCTGCTGTTCCGCACCCCCGACCTGTTCTCGAACGTAGAGTTCACGCGGGTTCCGAATGCTCGTCTGCGTGGCAATGCCATCGACGTGGAGCCAGTTCGTCAGTCGGCCGCTACGGTGACCCGCTCGGCTGATGGCCGTAGCGTAACCATCGTCTTCACGCAGGAAGATGGCTCGGCCTTCCCCGGCAACCCGGAAGCCGCTGGCTTCGGTGAAAACCGCCTGATCATCGCCAGCACCAGCAACACGCTGACGCCCGGCTTCTTCCCGTCGGATGCCACCCCATACGACCCCGGTAACAACGTATATGGCAACGGCTCGAACATCAACGGCAACTTCGTTGTATTCGCCAGCTCCGCTACCACCGCTGTTATCACGGGCCTGAACCCGAATGTGAACTACTTCTTCTTCGGCTTCGAGTACAACAACGACCAGGTACTGGGCGCTGAGAACTTCAAGACCCCGAACCTGCCCATCACGGTGCAGCTCCCGCTGCCAGTTGAGCTGGTGAGCTTCACGGCTCAGCTCCGCAACGGCAAGGTGAACCTAGAGTGGGTAACCGCTTCGGAGAAAAACAACCGTGGCTTTGAAGTACAGCGCAGCCAGAACGGCCAGCAGTTCTCGACGGTATCGTACAAGGAAGGCCGTGGCACTACCACTGCCCGCACTACCTACACCGACGTGGACAACCAGCCGCTGCCGGGCCTGAGCTACTACCGCCTGAAGCAGATTGACACCGACGGCAAGTTTGTGTACTCGCCAGCGGTGATTGTGAAGAACGCCGGCCTGACCGAGGCCAGCTTCTACCCGAACCCAACCTCGGGCAAGCTCACCATCCTGCTGCCACAGGCTGCCAACGCTGCCGCCCTGCGCGTGCAGATTCTGGACCTGACCGGCCGCCTGGTGCGCGAAGAGACGCTGCCCGTAACGGGTGAGCTGGACCTGAGCGCCCTGCAAGCCGGCACCTACATGGTGACGGTAGGCTCCGGCGACCAGAAAGTGACCCGCAAAGTGGTGAAGAACTAACTGTTCTTCAGACACTACACTGAAAAGCTCCCGGCCCTGGCCGGGAGCTTTTTTTGTGCCCGTTTGCTGGCGTAATCATTCGATAATGTGTAGTTTGTTGTACTTGGCCTCGAACAACTTGTATCTTTGCGGTCGGACCACCCCTTCGCACATCCTTTCACCCTCGTACCGTTCCGTATGCTGCACACCTTTACGCCGCCCCCTGTCTTACGCTCCGGCCCCTTGCTGCGGGTGCTGCTTGCTTTCCTGCTGCTCCTCCGCCCCATAGTAGGGTGGGGGCAGACGACTATTGTTAGCTGGGATTTTAATGACAGTAATGTCATTGCTGACGGAGGTATCAGTGCTAATAACACTAAGACTCTTACTGCTCCAGGTGCAGTAACATTTAGCTCTGGTCTAGGTGGCACCGGCCAATCAGCCAACTACAATATGTGGCAAAGTGGAAGCGGAAGTAAGTTTTGGCAGATTGAGTTTACCACTACTGGCTATACAGATATCAAAATTTCGTCTTTGCAACGTAGTTCCGATACTGGCCCTAGAGATTTTAAGCTTCAATATAGAATCGGAACTGGGACTTGGACTGACTTTAATCCTGGGGTCCCTGTAACAGTAGGCAACGACGATTTTGTAACAGGTGTTGTTGCGAATGCACCATTACCAGCTGTTGCTGCCAACGAAACCAGTGTTTCTGTTAGGTGGATAATGACGAGCAATATTCGTGTAACAGGTGGCTCATCTACTGTATCAAGTGGAGGTACCTCCCGCATCGAGAATATCGTAGTTACGGGCACCGCTGCTACTTCAACGCCTACTATTACTCTTTCCTCTGCGGCACAACTTACCTTCACGACTACCGAAGGAACGGCTTCCGCCGCGCAGAGCTACACCGTAGCGGGTTCTAACCTAACGGCTGACATCAGCATCACGGCACCTACTGGGTATGAGTTGGCGCTGGAAAATCCAGCCGGTTCCGGTACCCCCGGCACCTTCGCTGCTGCTCCCGCTGGCAGCCCGTTAGTGCTGGCCCGCACCGGGTCCAGTCCCACCATTGCCGCTACCCGCATTTTCGTTCGGCTGGCTAACACGACTACCGTTGCGGGAAGTCCCTACACTGGCAACCTAGTACATACCAGCACTGGCGCAACGCAAGTTGATAAACCAGTATCTGGCACCGTGACGGCGCCCGTAGCGGTGCCTACCATTACGAGCTTCGCGCCGGGCAATGGTCCGGTGGGCACTTCCGTAATCATCACGGGTACCAACCTCACCGGAGCTACTGTAACCTTCAACGGTACGGCCGCGCCCGGTGCTTCAGTAAACGGAGCCGGCACCCAAGTGACGGTTACGGTACCTGTAGGCGCTACTACCGGCACCATTGCTGTGACTACGCCCGGCGGCACGGCTACCAGCGCCACCAGCTTCGTAGTAGACCCCACCCCGAATCCGGTTCCGACCATTTCCCTGCTCAACCCGGCATCCATCACTGCCGGCAGCCCCGATTTCGTCCTGACCGTAGATGGCACCGGCTTTTTGGCCGGTTCGTCGGTGAGCTTCAACGGTACGCCCCGTGTCACGAGCTACTCCAGCCCCACACGGCTGACGGTTACCATCCTGGCTGCTGATGTAGCTACGGCCGGTACCTATGATGTAACGGTTACGAATCCGGCGCCGGGTGGCGGCACTTCGGCGGCAGCGCAGTTCACGGTAATAGCCGCGCCTACTGGCACTCCCTGCCTGACGGAAGGATTTGAGTCCACCACTTTCCCTCCTTCGGGATGGTTGGCTACTAGTGTAAGCCGTTCAACTGCAACTGGGGATATTAGGAATGGTGTAGGAAGTGCAATTTTTGGTTCCGCTACCGGACAGCTCACCACGCCCGTATTGGTTAGCCCCACTGCACTTACCTTCTATCTGGGACGTAGCACCAACAATACCGCTAGGACGCTGATAGTGGAAGTGGCTACGGATGGACAAACGGGTACTTTCACCCAAATTGCTTCATTTGATGTCAATAATGTACCAGGTGGGTCCTACGACCAGTATACGGTGCCGGTACCAGCACCTTACAATACAGCCGCGCAGGTTTGGGTTCGTTTCCGCAAGGCTAGCAGCACCACCGCACCCTGGCGTCTGGATGATGTAGCGGCGTACTGCGGCACTCCGGCCAACGCGCCGCAGGTATCCGTAACGCAGGGTGCTACCGCTATTCCCAGTGGCAGCGGCTCGTATTCGTTCGGGTCTACCACGGTAGCCGGTACGGGTACCAGCGCCACGTTTGCGCTCAACAACACGGGCAGCGCCGACCTGACCTTCGCGTCGGCTACTCCGGTTACCATTTCAGGTGCCAATGCCGCCGACTTCACCGTGACGCTACAACCTACCGGGCCAATTGCCGGTCCGGCCGGCACCGCCCCGTTCAGCATCAACTTTGTGCCGGGCGCCACAGGTCCTCGTACGGCCACGGTAACGATTACCAGCAACGCCGCCGTCTACACCTTCACGGTGCAGGGCACGGGCGCACTGCCACCCGCCAACAATGCGGCCGCCGGCCTCTTGCTGCTGGAAGACAACTTCAACTATGCAGTAGGGACCCCCCTGACTGCCAACGGCTGGACCGCGCATAGCGGCAATGCCACTGCTGTAGCAGAGGTAGTCGCTGGTAACCTGGCCCACCCGAACTACGCGCTGGGTTCACCGCAGGACGGCAACAAAGCCGACGTATTCGGGTCGAGCCAGGACGTGAACAAGCCGTTTACGCCTTCCGCTACCACCAACGTCACCTACATGGCCGCGCAGGTAGAGGTAGCAGAGGCCTTGAACGGTGACTACTTCCTGCATCTGATGAATACAGGCGGTTCAAACGTTTTCCGTGGGCGCATCTATACCCGCGAGTCGGGTGCCGGCTTCAATTTCGGCCTGAGTGTTTCCAGCGGTACTATTACGTACGCGCCTACCGTGTATAGCTTCGACCAGACCTACCTGCTGGTGCTGAAGTACGTGACCAACCCCGGCGGCAACGACGAAGCCAGCCTGTACGTGACCAGCGCGGCCGCCCCGTTGCTGGAACCCGCCACCTACACCATTGGCCCCCTCTCAGAAGCCAACTCCACACCCGTCCTAAACGCCGTTGCTATTCGGCAGGACAACAATACGCCTGTAGTTTATCTTGATGGTGTTCGGGTAGCCACGGGCTGGGGCGCGGCCATCAGCCGCCCCGAGTACACCGAGCCCAATGGTACCATCAATGCCGGCAACTACTATAGTGTAGGCGTATCGGGCACCAACGACCGTCTGGACCCGAACGGCGCAGTAGTAGTAGAAGGCAACCTCAACCTGGATGGTGGCAAGATATTCACCACCGCTGCCAACTCGCTTACGCTCCGCGTTGGCGTCACGACGCAGGTAAGCGCCAGCGGCACCAGCTTCGTAAGCGGCCCGCTCGTGCGCGAGTCCGTGAATGCGCCGTCGCTGTTCTTCCCCATTGGCAAGGGCACCAACTACCGCCCCCTCACGCTCAACATCAGCACGGCCCCGGCCGGCATCACCCGCTACACCGCCGAGCAGAACGAAGGCGTTCCGGCCGACCAAACCCTCCTCGGCGACCTGAAGCGCGTGTCGCGCTACCGCACCTATAGCGTGACGCCGAGCCCGGCCCCGGCCGCCGGCACCTTCTCCGGCACCATCGAGCTGAGCTTCGGCACCAACGACGGCGTCACGGACCCTTCGGCTTCCTCGCTGGTAGTAGCCAAGAGCAACGGCAGCGGCTGGGAAAACATCGGGCGCTCGGCCAGCACCGGTACCAGCACCGGCGGTGGCAGCACCGCCTACGTAGCCGGCACGCTCACTTCCAACGTCTTCACCTCGTTCAGCGACTTCGCCCTCGCCAGCACCGACCCCGACGTGCTCATCAACCCGCTGCCCGTCACGCTGATCAGCTTCGCGGCAGAGCGGCAGGGCGAGGTAGTGAACGTAGCCTGGGCCACGGCTTCGGAGAAAGACAACGCCCGCTTTGAAGTGCAGCGCTCCGCCGACGGCAACGCCTTCAGCACCCTGGAGAGCGTAGAAGGGCACGGCACCACCACCCGCCGCCACGACTACCGCATCGTGGACCGCCAGCCGCTGGCCACGCTCGCCTACTACCGCCTGCGCCAGCTCGATACCAACGGCAAAGCCACCTTCTCGCCCGTCGTGACGGTAGCGCCCGGCAAGGAGCTGGCCCTGTACCCGAACCCCACCCGCGCCTCCCTGACGCTGGTAGCGCCCGCAACGGCCGCTACCTACCGCGTCATCAGCACAGTGGGTAGCGTAGTGCTGGAAGGGCAGGCCCCCACCGGCACCGCCACCCTCGATGTAGCGAAGCTGCCGGCCGGCCTCTACCAGCTGGAAGTAACCTCCGCTGCCGGCCGCACGGTGCGCAAGTTCACGAAGCTGGACTAAGCCCCCGGCCCGCGCCGGGCGCGCCTCAGCCCCAGCAAAAAGCCTCTTCCACTCAGTGGAAGAGGCTTTTTTGTGTGCCGCTCAGCCGGGGCCGAAGGCGCTACTGGGCCGGGCCGGTGGGCGCGTCGTCGGCATCGGGGCCCGGCTGGCCGCCGCGCCGCACCACGCGGGCCGCCCCCTGGAAGGCCGCCCAGAACTCGGGCTCATCGGCCTGGTACACGGCCAGCAGCGCCGCGATGCGCGCCCCCAGGCGGCTGGTTTCCTTGATGAGGCGTTCGAGGCCGCTGCGGCCGGCGGCCCCGGCCGTGTCGTTGATGCGGCCTTCGGTGGTCGTGGCCCGAAACTCCTGGAGCAGCTTCTGGGCCTGCTGGTAGTGCTCGGGCAGGAAGCGGCGCTTGCTCAGGGCCGCGCTCCGCTCGGGGGCCAGGCTCAGCAGGCGGCGCGCTTCCTCCTGAAACGAGGTTTCGGTGAGCTTGGCCAACTGGCCGGGCCGGCCGGCCAGGGCCAGCAGGCGGGTGTCGTTGGTGGCGGTGGCTTCGGCCCGCACGGCCACGGCCAGGCGCTTGAGCAGGGCCGTGAGCTGGCTGCGGCTGCCGCGCTTGTGGGTGGTGTTGGCGTCGGAGTCGGCGGCCAGTACCTCATCGGCGAAGGTCTGGGCCTGCTCCAGGGTCTGCTGTAGCTGGGTGCGCAGGGGCGCTACATCGTCCTCCACGTCGGCGTACTGCGCTTTCTGCTCGGTCAGGAAGGCGAGCAGGGTGGTGTCGCGCCGCAGGCGCGCCTCAATCAAATCGTTTTTCATGGAATAAAGTAAAGTGAGAATAACACGCGGATAAGGTACTGATTAAATGAAATCCGGCCTAGTCCTACGCGCCTCCCCCCATGCGCATGCCATTTCCACCCGTGCGCGCGCCATTTCCACCTGTGCGGATTCCATTTCCACCCATGCGTGTACCATTTCCACCCATGCGTGCTTCATTTCCACCCTTGCGCGCGCCATTTCCACCCATACGCACGTCATTTCCACCCGTACACGCTTCGTTTCCACTGGTGTACGCCTCGTTTCCCGGTGTGCGGGAGGGAACCTCCTGGTGGGGCGCAGGGCGCGGGGCACCGGGCAGGGAAGAGGCAGCTGGTTAGCACGTTTCCAAGGAGCCGCCATAGCGTGCGTGCCCCGCCCGGCGCGCTAGGTAGCTGAATACAAGGAGCTCAACCATACGCCTACCATACCCAGTAGCAGGGCAGGGTAGCATAATGCTACTACATGTAAAAATATGAATAGTAGGGATAATCGGATATACGAATTAATTGACTTTATTTAGGAAAAATTAGCCAACCTTCTACCACCATGCAACGTATTTACGCACCCTTTTCCCGACTCAGTGTGTTTTCTCGCACCCTGCTTCTCGCAGCAGCACTGGGGGCGGGTACTCTGAGCGCACAGGCACAGTTTACTGCTGTGCAGAGCTTCAATGGGACCAATAACAACACGCCGGCCGGCGAGTTGGGCTATGAAGGAACGCCAGCCTTTATTGGCAGCACGGCCCCTGGCACTTGGCGGAATCCTGGTGACAACCTGTCGTTTGCCAGCAACAGCGCTTGGCGTATCCAGAATGCAACGGAAGGGCTGATGTTCCGCAACCGTACTACTACAGCTGCTTCTACCGGCAATTACATTCAGTTTCGGGTAGCTGCCTGGGGAACGAATGGCGGTGCTGGGTTGGATGCAGATGACGAAATCAACGTCAACGTCAGCATCGACGGGGGACTGACGTATACCAACACCCTGCGCATCACTGGTAAGACGAACGGTAGCGGTAATGGCTATTGGAACTTCACACCAGGCGCTCTGAACTCGACCACCTATGTTAACGGAGGAGCCGTACGGGTAACTGGCCCCAATACTGGCAACGATGACCACAACGGCGACGGATTTAGCAACTTCCGTATCAATCTGCCGAATGGCGCGCTGTCTGTCCGTTTCTCCATCATTGCCAGCAACAACAGCGCCGACGAAATCTGGATTATTGATGAGGTAACGGTAGGCAGCAGCGCCCCGCTACCGGTAGAGCTGAAATCGTTCACGGCCGAAGCCACGAGCAAAGGCACGCAGGTGCGCTGGGCAACGGCTTCCGAGAAAAACAACGCCGGCTTCAAAGTACAGCGCGGCACCACCGCCGATAAGTTTGAAACGATAGGCCAGGTAGCCGGTCACGGCACCTCCACCCAGGCGCACTCCTACGAGTGGCTCGATGCGCGGCCCCTGAGCGGCACCAGCTACTACCGCCTGCTCCAGACGGATACCGATGGCACCGAAACCTACTCGCCGGCAGTAGCGGTGCAGTCGGGCGGGGGCACCAAAGCCACGTTCTTCCCCAATCCTACCACCGGCAGCATCGTGCTGGCCCCCGGCATCGGCACGGTCCGCTACCGTATCCTGAACCCGCTGGGCCAGGCCGTACTAACTGGTGAGGCCACCGGCGGCAGCACCCTCGATGTACAGACGCTACGCGCCGGGTCGTATTTCCTGGAGCTCAACACCGCTTCCGGTCGCCAGATTCAGCGCTTCGTGCGCGAGCTGTAGCAGGCAGCCGCAAAGCTATAAAAGCAGAAGGGGCGCTATCCGAGTGAATAGCGCCCCTTCTGCTTGTATGTGTATATAGCTGCTGGCCGGTAGCCCGCAGGCAAGCTACACCGAGAAACTCTCGCCGCAGCCGCAGGTGCGGGAAGCATTCGGGTTGTCGAAATAGAAGCCTTTGCCGTTCAGTCCGTCGGAGAAGTCGAGCTCGGTGCCAGCCAGGTAGAGGAAGCTTTTCATATCCACTACCACGCGCACACCCTTGTCCTCAAACTCCTGGTCCATGGGCTTTACCTCGTTGTCGAAGTCGAGCTTGTAGCTAAGGCCCGAGCAGCCGCCGCCGGCCACGGAGGCGCGCAGGCGGTACGTGGCGTCCAGCTCCGCATCGTGCATGAGCTTTTCTACTTTTTCTTTGGCTTTATCAGAAACAGTAATCATGGGAAGAAGAGGCTACCTCCACCAGCGCTGCCGACCCGGCAGCATCGGGGAGAATTCTAGAAGCAGAACACCAAAGATACGACGCTTGTTCAGAAAGAGTCTAAAAAGCTTGAGCCAATAAGACGCCACCCGCAAAAAAAACGGAAACGCAGTACTGCGCTTCCGTTGTCGTTCGGTCGGGGCTGGGTGAGAGCTACGAGCTGGGGTTCAGCACCACGCTGAATACCGTAATGGTGCTCAGGTCGCGGCCGTAGTAGAGCTTGTCGAGGGCTTCGTAGGTGTTGTGGGCGCGGAAGTAGGAGGTTTGCAGCTCCTTCGCGTCGCGGGCCCGCCACTGGATGGTGTACGAGCTTTCCTCGTCGCGGTAGCGCTGCACGTAGGCCAGCATCTTGCGGAGCGCATCCAGCTTATCGTGGCCCATTTCGTAGCGGAACAGAAAGCTCTGCTGGTGGCGCGGGTTCACCGTTATAAGGTCCAGGCGCGTCTGCCCGTCCAGCTGCCGGAACTCAAACAGCAGGTTGCCCGGTCCCAGTCCCAGATAGTCTTCTATCTGCCGCTGAATCCGGGCACTTTCTACGTGTACGTCGGAGGGAGTGACGTCCATGGGGTAATGTGTGAATGGTTGAATGAGTGAATGAGCGAGTAGTTGTCGTGTGCTGTAAGACGCTTGCTCATCCTTTTATACAATAAACGAGTGAGCGAATAAAGTGCCACGGACAGCACTCATTCGCTCACTCGCTCATTCACTGTTGACTAGTGGTGCGACTTCGCCATTTCCAGCTCCGGCATCCCGTTTTTCACGCGGTAGTCGTTGATGGCCGACTTGATGGCGTCTTCGGCCAGCACCGAGCAGTGGATTTTCACGGGCGGCAGGGCCAGCTCTTCCACAATCTCCATGTTGTCGATGGCCAGGGCCTCGTCCACGGTCTTGCCTTTCAGCCACTCCGTCGCCAGCGACGACGAGGCAATGGCCGAGCCGCAGCCGAAGGTTTTGAATTTGGCGTCGGTGATGGTGTTCGTGGTTTCGTCCACCTCGATTTGCAGGCGCATTACGTCGCCGCACTCAGGCGCGCCTACCAAGCCGGTACCTACGTTTTTCTTGCTCTTGTCCAGCGTGCCCACGTTGCGGGGGTTGCTGTAATGGTCGATTACTTTATCGGAGTAAGCCATGGCTTTGTTGAAGTTTAGATGTCAGATTTTAGAACTCAGAACCTAGATTGAAAACCAAAGCTACGCTCTTGGTTCTCATTTCTAAGTTCTAAAATATTAATGTTCAGCCCACTCAATCGAGTTGAGGTCGATGCCTTCCTTGAACATCTCCCACAGCGGCGACATTTCGCGCAGCTTCGTTACAGCCTCCTTCACATGGTTGATGGCGTAGTCGATCTGCTCGTCGGTGGTGAAGCGGCTCAGGCCGAAGCGCAGGGAGCTGTGGGCGAGGTCGTCGCTGAGGCCCAGTGCCTTGAGTACGTACGAAGGCTCCAGGGAGGCTGAAGTACAGGCCGAGCCGGACGATACGGCCAGGTCTTTCACGCCCATCATCAGGCCTTCGCCCTCTACATATTTGAAGCTGATGTTGGCCACGTGCGGCAGGCGGCGCTCTACCGAGCCATTCACGTAGCTTTCTTCCAGCGTCAGCAGCTCTTTCTCCAGCCGGTCGCGCATGGCGCTCAGGCGGGCCGTATCGGCCGCCATTTCGAGGCGGGCCAACTCACAGGCTTTGCCCAGGCCAACAATGCCAGGCACGTTGAGGGTGCCGGAACGCATGCCCCGTTCGTGGCCGCCACCGTCCATCTGGGCGGTTACTTTCACACGTGGGTTTTTGCGACGCACATACAGCGCACCTACGCCTTTGGGGCCGTACATTTTGTGCGCCGTGAAAGCCATCAAGTCGATGCCGTCGGCAATGACGTCTACCGGGATTTTGCCTACTGCCTGCGTGCCGTCCGTCATGAACAGGGCACCGTGCTTGTGGGCAATGGCCGCAATTTCGCGGATAGGCTGAATGGTGCCGGTTTCGTTGTTGCCGTACATGATGGTCACCAGAATGGTTTCCGGAGTCATGGCAGCTTCCAGCTCTTCGAGGCTGATGAGGCCTTCGGCGTTAACTGGAAGGTAGGTTACACGGCCGCCCAGCTTCTCGATGTGCTTACAGGTATCGAGCACGGCTTTGTGCTCCGTAGTAGCCGTGATGATGTGGTTGCCCTTCTGCGCGTACATCTCAAACACGCCCTTGATGCCCAGATTGTCGGACTCAGTAGCGCCTGAGGTGAAGATAATTTCTTTCGGGTCGCAGTTGATCAGGCTGGCAATCTGTTCGCGGGCGTAGTCTACAGCTTCCTCCGCAGCCCAGCCAAAAGGATGGTTGCGCGAAGCAGCGTTGCCGAACACCTCGGTCAGATACGGCATCATCGCCTCCAGCACACGCGGGTCGAGGGGCGTAGTAGCGTTGTTGTCGAGGTAAATAGGTAGTTTGAGCATGGCTCGGGGTCTGGTTTCAGCGGAGAATCATTCGCAGGTAGAACACAAAAAACGATAAACAGGTTTTAGTTTCTTCCCACATTTGCAACTGCAAAAGTAGAACAAATACAAAGAAGCCTCGCTATGGGGCCAGTCCGCATTTTCGACCAATGTATGCTCACTAACCTTGAACACCTGGGCCTCGCCGTTAAAGATCTGGCGGCGGCTACTGCCTTATATACAAAGCTGCTGGGGCAAGAGCCCTACAAGCACGAGCATGTAGCCTCTGAAGCCGTGGATACGGTGTTTTTCCAAGTGGGAGGCTCTAAGATAGAGCTGTTGGCCGGCACCTCGCCCGACAGTGCCATCACGCGGTATCTGGAGAAAAAGCCGGAAGGTATTCATCACGTCGCGTTTGAGGTTGACGATATTCGGGCCGAGATGGCGCGGCTGCGGGCCGAGGGATTTGTGCTGCTGAACGAAGAACCCAAGCGCGGCGCCGACAACAAGCTGGTGTGTTTCGTGCATCCGAAGTCGGCGGGTGGCGTGCTGGTAGAGCTGTGCCAGTCCATTGTGGCGTGAGCTTGAGGCGCTCAAAGCACGTAGTATAGTCACTGCGCACCCACCTTTTCCATTTGTTCCCCCAAGAAGTCTGGCTTATGAGTACCAAATTTTTCCGTGAGGAGGTAGATGCCACCGTGGATGCGCTATTGATGCAGCAGGTAATTCTGTACCCAACCGATACGGTTTGGGGCTTGGGCTGCGACGCTGAGGCCCCGCCGGCGGTAGAGAAGCTCTATAAGCTCAAAAACCGTCCGGCCGACAAAGCCTGCATTGTGCTGGTAGCGGATGAGGTTATGTTTGCCCGGTACGCTGCCGTGGTGCCACCGAATCTGGCGGAGCTGCTGGCCACCCAGGCCCGGCCCACCACCTATGTAGTGCCCGGCAGCCGGCTGCTGGCCCCGAATCTGCTGGCTCCCGATGGCACCATCGGGTTGCGGGTGGTCCTCACCGATGAGTTCTGCAGCAAAGTAGTGCGCCGGCTGGGGCATGGGCTGGTATCCACGTCGGCTAACCTGAGCGGGGAGCCCACACCGGGCATCTACGCCGAAATAGACCCGCAGCTGGTGCGCAAAGTCGAGTATGTGGCCCACTGGCGCCAGGACGACACCACCCCGGCCACGCCTTCCCGCGTGGTGCGTGTGCTGCCCGATGGCTCGCTGGAAGTACTGCGCGACTAGCTGGCAGTTGCCTGCTGCCGGGGCCGAGCCATAGTGGAGTGCAAAAAACATTGACGTGCCGGGTTACCATTCGCGCTGAGGCGTATGAAGCGGGAATTCTTTCATCAGAAACTCCATACCCAACTTACTATGAAACGCTCGTTCAAATCCCTGCTCGTTCTGGCTGCTTTCGCTCCTTTCGCTCTGGCTTCTTGCTCGGAAAAGACGCAGGAAAACGCTGAGGCTACTGCCGAAAGCGCTGCTACCGATGCTGCCAACGCTACCGAAAACGCCGGCGACGCCGTAGAAAACGCTACCGACAATGCTGCTGCTGACGTGAAAGCCGATATGGCTCCCGAGGCTGGCGACACGGCTGTAGTAGTTAACAAAGAAGCCAACAAAGTAGTAGAGGAAGTTCCTGCCAAGCAGTAGTCTTCTGCGCCTTCTGGCAAAAAGCCCCTTTCGAACCTGGCTCGGAAGGGGCTTTTGCCGTTTTACGGGGTCAGCCGCGTACCGCTGATGCGGCAGCAAAGCATAGGCGGCAATAACACGAGTGGCGTACCTTTGTGCCCTAACCCGTTTTGCATGACTACTCCACAGCTGCCAGATCTTCCGTTGTTCCGCACGATTGCCGCTGCCGCCGGCGAATTGGGCTTTCCGGCTTATGTCATCGGGGGCTACGTGCGGGATTTGGCGCTGGCTCGGGAGAGCAAGGACGTGGACGTGGTATGCGTCGGCGACGGAATCCAACTGGCCCAGGCAGTGGGGCGCAAGCTGCCCGGCCGGCCGCGCGTAACGGTGTTCAAGAATTTCGGGACGGCCATGCTGCCGACACCCGAAGTAGAGGTGGAGTTTGTGGGAGCCCGCAAGGAAAGCTACCGCGCCGAAAGCCGCAAGCCCGAAGTAGAGGCCGGCACCCTGGAAGAGGATCTGGCGCGTCGCGACTTCACCATCAACGCCCTGGGCCTAAGCCTGAATCCGGAGGATTTCGGTACGCTCGTGGACCGCTACGACGGCATGGGCGACCTGCAGCGCAAGCTCATCCGGACGCCGCTCGACCCCGATATTACCTTCTCCGACGATCCGCTGCGCATGCTGCGCGCCATTCGGTTTGCCACCCAGCTGGATTTCGATATCGACCCCGACACCTTTGACGCGCTGGCCCGGAACAAGGAGCGCATCAAAATCGTGTCGCAGGAGCGGATTACGACCGAGCTGAACAAGATTATCATGGCCCCGAAGCCAAGCTACGGTTTCAAGCTGCTGTTCAGCAGTGGGCTGCTACAGCTCATCTTCCCGAAGATGGCCCTGTTACAGGGCGTGGAGAAGGTGGGCCAGCACGCGCACAAAGACAACTTCTACCACACGCTGCAGGTGCTCGACAACGTGGTGGCGGCCGGCGGCGACCTGTGGCTGCGCTGGGCGGCCATCCTGCACGACATTGCAAAGCCCGCCACCAAGCGCTACGACAAGCGGGTGGGCTGGACGTTTCACGGCCACGAAGACAAGGGCGCGCGCTGGGTGCCCGGCATCTTCACCGACCTTAAACTGCCGCTGGGCGAGGAAATGCGCCAGGTGCAGAAGCTGGTGCGCCTGCACCTGCGGCCCATTGTGCTGTCCAAGGAAATCGTGACGGACTCGGCGGTGCGCCGGCTGCTGTTCGAGGCCGGCGACGACATCGACCGCCTCATGCTGCTCTGCCGCGCCGATATCACCAGCAAGGACTACCACCGGAAGAGCCGCTACCTACGCAATTTCGACGTGGTGGAGCAGAAGCTGAAGGAAGTGGAAGAGAAGGACCACCTGCGCAACTTCAAGCCGGTCATCACCGGCGAAATCATCATGGAAACCTTCGGCCTGAAGCCCAGCCGCGAGGTAGGGCAGCTGAAAGAAGCGCTGCTGGACGCCATTCTGGAAGGCCGCATCCGCAACGAGTACGATGAGGCGTTTGCGCTGCTGCTGGCGCTGGGGCAGCACAAAGGCCTGGAAGTGGCCGGCAAGCCCTGACAGAAGGTGGAGTGGCCGCCGAAAGCGGCAGCCACACTACTACAGCATACCGGTCCGCCCCGGGCGCCAGCACAATCGGTTGTACGATTGAGGCTGACGCCCGGGGCGGACCGGTTAAACATAAGCGGTGCGCGCCACTCCAGAAGCAGCGCCACGATGGTTGCTTTGCTTTGGATTCAGCTAAAAATGAAGAAGCCTCTTATCTACTGGTTGCAGCACAGTAGATAAGAGGGCTTCTTCGGGTTGGCCTCTCACTCACCAGAAAAAGGCCATATTGTTGGTTTCTCTATAGCACAGATGGCAATTCGGGTAACAGCGTTGCCTGAAGAATAGGAAATATACAGATTAAGCGGATAAGATGCTGGCTTGCAGGCAAACATTACCGGCAGAAGCTGCGGCTAGTCGCGGATAGAGCGGATGCTGGAGGCTCCCACGGCGTCCTTGTCAACGTTGCCGGGGTTTCCGCTGTATTCCACCACGCTGGCACCCACCGCGGCGGCGTTGAGCGACTCGGTCACGTGCAGGCGGGCTTTGCTGCCGCCTACCAAGTCCACGTCGGCGTGGCGGGCCGTGAAGTCGGCGGCGGCAACCTCGCAGCCGGCGGCTCCGTCAATACTCAGCTTGTCGGCGCTGCCCTGCAGGGCTGCGCGGCACCCGGCCGCTAGGTCCAGGTCCAGGTCGTTGAGGCTGGCATCGAGGCGAAGCTGGCTGCCCCCGGCCTGCTGCACCTGCAGGTCGCCGGAGTTGAAGCCACTCACGTCGGCCCGGCTGCCACCCACCAGTTTCAGCATGTTCAACTCGGGCATGGTGATGGTGATGAGCACCTTTTCGTTGCTGCCACGGCGTGAGTCGAACAGGTTGCGGTTTCGGGGGCGGATCAGCAGCTCATTGCCTTCGCGGTCTACTTTCAGGTCGCGCAGGGCCCGACCGTTGCCGGCCGCTCTCACTTCAAAATCATTGCCCTGGCGCAGCACCACGCGGTAGGGCCCCACGATGTTGACCTGGTCGAAGTCTGATTCCGTGAAGCGCTGCCGGCCGGAACCGTAGGCATTTTCATCCGTGTCGAAGGACTGAACCTTGCCGAAGTTGAGGTTGATGTTTACGCCGCTGTCCTCGTTGCCGTCCTCGTAATCCGCGCTGTCTTCATCGGTGTCCTGCTCATCGGCAGGGGGGCAGCCGATGCATTCCAGCTTGTTGCCGCGCAGGCGGTAAGTGTAGTTTTCGGGTTCGTCGGGCGTTGTGTCGCCAACAAAGTTGTCGTCACCGAGCCAGTTGGCGGTGGCTTCGCTCAGGCGGAAAGTCCGGTCGCGGGGCAAACGCAGGGTCAGCTCTACGTCCTGGTCGCGGAAGCGGGCGTTGGGCTGATACGAGAAGTGGTCGTCCAGAATCAGGGTGGAGTCGCCGCGGGTACGAACTGTGTAGGCCACCGACGTAGCGGCAGTGCGGCTGGCTTCGGCTTCAGAAGCGCCCTTGGCCGAAATCAGCTGGAGCACTTCCACTACCTGGCCACTGTCAGCGGCAGCCAGCCGCACATCAACGTGCTGATCCCAGTCACGCTCGACGCGGCGGGTTTCCAGGCGCAGCACCGGGGCCGTGAGGCCAGCGTAGCGGGCCGTCTGCTCTACATCGGCGCTGTATTGGAACTCGCGGCTCTGGCGAGCTGCTGCCACCGTTACACCAATAATGCTCAGCAGCCACAGGCCAAACATCGACCAGCCTACCATGCGGCTGATAAGAGCCCGGCGCAGCAGCAACCCTACTCCAATCAGCAGCAGCGCCAAGGATGGAATAGCGGTGGCGGCGTAGCCGGCCATCCAGGCCCAGGTGGGCTGCTCCTCCAGCAGCTTCAGGAAGCTAGCGTCGCCGAAGGTCGGGTTTTGGGACTCCGGAATGAGGCCCAGCACCGCGCCCAGCGTGATGGTAAAGCCCACCAGCAGGCTAAACCCGATGACCGACAGCATCACGCCGGCAAAAATGCGGATGGCAGTGCCCACAAAGCTCAGCAGCGGGTTGAGCGCCTTGGCCAGGTCCTCGAAAAAAGTGCCCAGCGGCCGGCGGTTGCCGGCAGTAGTGTCGTCATAGTCGCGGGCGTTGCTGGCAATGCCCGACAACGTCAGGGCATCGCCGCGCATCCGCATCCGGTCGGCCACGGTTTTGGCTTCCGGCACCGCAATCCACAGAATGATGTAGAGAATCAGGCCGAAGCCAACGAACATTCCGATCAGAAACAGAATCCGTACCAGCGAAACGTCGGTGCCCAGATAGGCGGCCAAACCGGCCGATACCCCACCGATTTTGCCGGTATCCGTGTCGCGAAACAACTGCTTCTCGGTGCCGTCGGTGGGCTCAGGCGAGTCGTAGCGCTTGGGCAGCACAATCCACAGGACAACATACGACACGATAACCACGCCTGGCAGGAAGCCGATGAAGTCGCCGATGACCGGCGAGAGCAGCGAGGCCAGCGCAATCAGCCGCACCCACACCGCACTGATGCGGAAGTATTGCGCCAGACCGGCGCACACACCCGCAATTTTGCGGTGGCTCATGTCGCGGAACAGCTGGCGGGGCTCCTCCGGAGTGGCTGCTGCGCCGGCGCCGGGGTTGGTGCTGCTGTAGGCGCGGCTGCTGCCGGCGTAGGTGCCCTGGGCGGTGCCGCTGGCTACGGCGTCGGCCAGTAGCTCGTCATCGTCCTCGGCATCGTCGGCGCTCTGGAAGTCGCTGACGCGGCCCATTTTGGCCACCATGGCCTGCACGTCCTCCAGCGACACCACCTGCTTCATGTCGGAGAGGCGGGCGGCGAAGATTTCGGCAATGCGGCCTTCAATGTCGGACACAATTTCGTCGTGGCCGCGGTAGCCGCTGAAGTGGGCTTTTACTTCCGCCAGGTAGCGGCTCAGTACTTCATAGCCATCTTCTTCGATGTGGAAGATGATGCCTTGGAGGTTGATGCTGATATTCTTTTTCATCTCAGTTGCTGCAACTAGTCGGAAAAAAATCGGGAGAGGGAGCTGGTCGTTACAGTACGACCGGCAGTTCGGGGCTCCCGCTGGCGGAAGGCTTGGTCCGGATAATGCGAATGGAATCCTCGACTTCCTCCCACGTCAGGCGCAGCTGCTGGAGAAACTCCGTGCCGGCTTCGGTGAGGGTGTAGTACTTGCGGGGCGGGCCACTCATGGATTCCTTCCAGGTATAATCCAGGAGGCCGGCGTTCTTGAGGCGCGTCAGCAGCGGGTAGAGCGTACCCTCCACCACAATCATGCGGGCTTGGGTGAGCTCTTCGAGCATGTCCGACGCGTAAACCTCGCCGCGGGCGATGATTTCCAGAATGCAGAACTCCAGGATGCCTTTCCGCATCTGCACTTGGGTGTTCTCAACTTTCATGGGCTTGAGGCGGTAGTCGGTGAAGAATAAGTCAAAGGTAGCAAAAGGTACTATGCAACGCAAGGTACTGGGTGAAAAATATTTTGAGAAAATGATATTTTGATTTGGTTTTGTTGGTATATGTTTGATTGATAGTTATTTGCTTGTTTAAGCGGCCCTGCGGTTTAGCGGCTGCTGCATGTCCGGCGGACCCGAAGAGCCAAAAAACTCCGATACAACGCCGGTGCAAATCTGGCGGAGGGGCAATTCCGTAGCTCCGGAACCGAGGACAACCGGCCCTCTTTGCTCCGGAAAAATTTCGGAAACCATCCTGCAGGCCGCCACGTGGTGCGGTTTGTGCAGGCTTCGCGCGCGCGACGCACTATTAGTTAGTACCTTGCGTTGTGAAGCGGATTACCCGTTTTTAGCTCATTTTCTATGTCGCACGTTTTCCGTATTGCTCCCTTGCTGCTCGGTGTGAGTGGCGCGCTGACCCTGGCACCTCAGGTGGCCTCCGCGCAGGATTCCACGCCCAAGTACAGCAACGAATTTCTCAACATCGGTGTCGGGGGACGGGCCCTGGGCATGGGCAAAACGCAGGTGAGTCTGGCGCAGGACGCTACGGCCGGCTATTGGAACCCGGCCGGCCTGCTCAGCCAGAAAACCAAGTATGATGCCGTGCTGATGCACTCCGAGCTATTTTCGGGCATCGTCAAGAACGACTATGCGGCCTTCTCTATGCCGCTCGATGACCAGAGCGCCATCGGTATCAGCGCCGTGCGCCTCGGCGTCGATGATATTGCCGATACCCGCGACCTGATTAATGAGTACGGCTACATCCAGTACGACCGAATCCGGTACTTCTCCGTGGCTGACTATGCTGTGATGCTCTCGTATGCCCGCCGCATCGGCAACATCGAGGGACTGAAAGTGGGCGCCAACGCGAAGGTTATCTACCGCAACATCGGTGAGTTTGCCAACGCCTGGGGCTTCGGTATTGATGCCGGCATGCAGTACGACAAAGGCAACTGGCGCCTTGGCCTCATGGCCCGCGACATTACCACCACCGTGAATGCCTGGTCCATCAACTCCGAGCGGCTACGCCCCGTAGCCGGCGACTCTACCGACATTCCGGCCAACAGCACCGAAATAACGCTGCCCCGGTTTGTGCTGGGCGTAGGCCGCCTGATTCAGCTGCCCGGCGAGTTTACGGCCCTAGCCGCCGTAGACCTGGAAATGACCACCGATGGCCAGCGCAATACGCTGATATCGAGCAAAGCCGTGAGTATTGATCCGCGGGCGGGTCTGGAAATCGGCTACAAGAACCTAGTGTTTCTGCGCGGTGGCGTGAGTAACATCCAGCAGGTGAAAGCCTTTACCGGCTCCGATGAGTGGAAAGTGCAGCCTAGCCTAGGGGTAGGTGTGGCCTTGAGCGGCCTGCGCCTGGATGTGGCGCTTTCGCAGCTGGCTATTGAAAAGCTGGGCGGACGCAGCCAAACTAACAACATCATCGTTTCGTTGGGCTACGGCATCAAGTAGGGCCCAAACCTGAGGAAATAAGGGAAGTACCTTCCTGAGCATATCGTTTTACGGTTAGAATATGAAACAACACTACCGCGTCCGGCTTCTGGTGAGTTGGTGCAGTCTGCTGCTGGCATTAGTGGCCTTCCGGCCAGCTCTGGCCCAGGCTCCCGCGCCCTTCGGCAACGAGTGGATTGTGCCCAGCCAGCAGTACTATAAGATTCAGGTGCTGAAGGACGGGCTCTATCGCCTCGATCAGCAATATCTGACGCAGGCCGGCATCAGCGGCGTGAACCCGCAGCGGATTCAGTTGTGGCGGCGGGGCCGGGAAGTGGCCATATTCGGGGGCGGCAACCAGACCGCGCTGGATGCTACCACTTACTTCGAGTTCTACGGCCAGCGCAACGACGGCAAGCTGGACCAATACCTATACAAAGGAGGCACCGCCACCCAGCCCCACGACCTGTATAGCCTGTATACCGACACCGCCGCGTACTTTCTTACATGGTCGGCTACTGCTAACGGCCGGCGCATGGCCCAACCGACGGTTGCGCCTACAGCCGCGCCCCACCCACACCGGATGGCGCGCGAGCTGGACTTATTCACTTCCAGGATTGCCTATGTAGACGACGCCAGTTTTGTCTACCAACCCTGGGGCGAAGCAGGAGAAGGCTACTTATCTGCTGCGGCTGCGGCAAATGCAGCTCTTACAGATTCCCTCTGGAGCCGTAGTGCCACTGGCCCGCGGCCGGTAGTGGAGGTACTACTGGTAGGAGCGTGGCCCGGGCAACGATCTGTGGACGTGTCCGTCACTATTCCGGGGGGCACTGCCACGCGTTTTCTGGGTACGGCTGCGCTAACAAACTATGGAAAGCAACGGCTGCGCCTGCCATTGCAGGATGCAGATATAGATGCCAGTGGAAGAGTGAACCTTGTGTTTACTGCCACTGGCTCCCCTGCAGGAAACAACAACAGATTCAGAGTAGCATATGCCCGCTACATGTATGCGCAAACCAGCCGCTGGTTTGCGGGCCGCAAGCACATACAATTTGCCAACGACTCCACCCTTACCGGCCCGGCTTATTATACCCTAGATTCCATTCCGGCGACTGTCGCTGGTTTTGACGTAACGGACCCCTATAATGCGCAACGGATAGCAGGAACTAGCTTGGGCGGTCAGCGGCGGGGCTACGTATTTCCGGATGCCAGCAATCGGACTCGGACGCTACTCCTCGCCGATGAAGCAGTGGCCTCCTTGCCCCGGCCAGCTAAGCCGGTTCGTTTCCGAACCCTGAATGCGGCCAACTCCAACTTCCTCATCGTTAGCAGCAAGATTTTGATGCGTCCGGTGGGAGGGGTGAATCCTGTGCGGGCCTACGCCGACTACCGGGCCTCCACGGCCGGCGGCCGCTACGACACGGTAGTGGTGACGGCTGAGCAGCTCTGCAATCAATTTCACTACGGTGAGAGGTCAGTGGACCAGGTGCGCAACTATGTGCGGTGGGAACTGGCCAACTCGCCGGCAGCTCAAACCAACTACCTGCTGCTACTAGGCAAAGGATTAATAGTAGGGGAGGCTTTCCGCAACGGCAGCAACTTCGAAATTGACCTGATACCCTCCAGCACGCGAAGCGGTTCGGATAATTTTCTGTCGGCTGACTGGGAAAACAACAGCTATGTGCCCCGTATGCCCACCGGGCGCTTATCGGCTACCAATCCGCAGGACGTAATCAACTATCTGGACAAACTCAAAACGCATGAAGCGTTAGGGCCGGAGCCGTGGCGCAAGAATATCTTGCATCTGGCAGGAGGTAAGGACGTGGATGAGTACGCAGAGTTTGAGGGCTACGTCGACAAATACAAACGGCTGGCCGAACGCCCGCTGTTTGGCGGAAAAGTGGTTAACACTTACCGGCGGGGGCAGTCTGGCGGCAGCAACCTACCCGTCAATATCACTATTGCGCCCGAGGTAAATGCAGGTGTTTCGCTCGTGACCTATTTTGGGCACGGTTCTACTACCACTTTCGACCTGAATTTTGGCGACCCATCGGAACCGGGTAAAGGCTACAACAACCCCGGCAAATACCCAGTATTTCTTCTCAATGGTTGCGCTGCTAATGCCGTGGACCGGCGGAACTACTCAAAAGTGGTTTCCGAAAACTGGATTTTTTCGGCTAACAAAGGCGCAATAGGCTTTATGGCCGCTTCCGATGAGGCCTTTGCCTACGACCTAGACGCCTTTAGCACCGAATTTTACAAAGTTGCCTTCAACGAGCCTGCGTGGTATGGCAAGCCCATTTCGGTGCTACAAGCAGAAGCGGCGCGCCGTATGGTGGCCTCTGTAGGGCAGTCATCTTCAATTGCGCTGAGCCAGATGACGGTGTGGCTCGGCGACCCGGCGCTGCGGTTCTACTCACCCGAAAAACCCGACTTCATTGCCAATCAGACCGGCAACGTGCAGGTATTGTCTAACAATACCGGCCCGCTGCAGGCGGCTTCTCCCGACCTGAAGGTGGTGGTGAACGTGAAGAATCCCGGCAAAATCACCTACGATTCGCTCGATATCCGGGTGACGCGGCGCTACCCGGCTACCAGCACAGGCACCCGCACGCCGGACGTGTTTACCTATACCGTGCGGCAGGCCTGGCGCGACACAACGTACGCTTTCGTGCTGCCTAATTCGGGTAACGTGTTCGGGGAAAACTGCTTTGAAGTAGCCCTCGACTACCGCATGCGGATAGACGAGCTGAGTGAAACCAACAACGTGGGGCAGGCCTGCTTCAACTTCCTGCAAGGCGGTGTCACGACGCTCTGGCCGCCGGAGTTTGCCATTGTTCCGGCTACCGGCCTGCGGCTAGTAGGCCAGACCAACGACCCGCGTGGCGCCTCCCGCGTCTATGAAATGGAACTGGACACGGTACCAACGTTCAACAGCGGCCCGGCTATCAAGCAAACCCGCACCATTACAACGACGCTGCTGCCTGACTGGCGCCCCACGCTACCTGCTCTGGCTGGCCGCGATAGTGTGGTATGGTACTGGCGCCTACGCTTCCAGACACCTGACCCGGCGCTGAACGAAAACGGCGACTGGGCCACCAGCTCGTTCCGCGTGATTCCGGGCAGCCCCGGCGGCTGGTCGCAGAGCCACCACGGCCAGTTCAAGCGCGACCAGCTGACCAACGTAGATGTAGCCGCTCCCTCGGGCCGCTGGAACTTCGCCGATGTAAGCCAGGCCGTGACGATGGTGACACGAGGTGGCGGCACCGGTGCTGCGCCTACTTTCAACCAGATAACCGACGGTATTACGGCGGCCACTTCGCCTTTCGTGGGCAACTGCAGCATTGGAGTCCCGAATATTATTGTGGCCGTATTCAGCGGCCAGACGCTACGGCCCGTGCGCAATGTGGGCGGCGGAACCTACGATTCCTGCGGGCAGGGCAATCTGCGCTTTTACCACTTCGCCTTGTCTGGTACCGACAACATCAACACGCCTGCCCGCCAGGCCCAGTTACAAACACTGCTCACCAACGTACGCCCCGGCGACTATGTGGCGCTGCTGTCGGTGAACAAGGTGAATTTTACCTCGTTCAGTGCTTCGCTAAAAGCTACGCTGACCTCGTTGGGAGCCACCCGCATCAACACCCTGCAGGACAGCGACCCGTATGCGCTGCTGGTGCAGAAAGGCCCCGGTGCCCGCCCCGTGCAGGAGCTCACTGCGGACCCAGCTAGCGCTACACCCCGCGCCAATCAGGTCATCACGCTGAACGGGCAAATTCAGACTCGCGCCGGTAGCGGCACCGTCACGTCTGCCCGCATCGGGCCGGCGCGGCAGTGGCAGAACCTCTTCCATACGGTGCGCACGCCCGATGCTTCCGATGCCTACACGCTGCAGTTGGTGGGCATCGATACGTTGGACGTCGAAACGGTACTGAACCCCAATGTCACCAACCGGAACCTAGCGCTGGCTGGTATTTCGGCCGCCCGGTATCCATATCTGAAGCTGATGCTGACCCTGCGCGACACCGTGAACCGCACGGCTCCGCAGCTGGAGCAGTGGCTCGTGACCTACGAAGGCGTTCCGGAAGGCATTGTACGCCGCGACCTGGCCACACCTGCTACCGCCTACGACGCCGCCACGCTGGCCCGGCAGGCTACCGAAACTGGTGTCATTACGGTACCGGTGGTTTTCCAGAACGTTTCGAACATCAACTTCAGCGGCCCCATGAAAGCCCGCATTACGGTGCGCGACAACACCAGTGCCCGCACGCAGCTAATAGATGTTCCCGGCGGCCCACTGCTGGCCGACAGCCAAGTTAGCTTTGAGGCGAAGCTGAATGTGGTGGGCATGGCCGGCACACTCAGTGGCAACGTCATCGTGAATCCGCGGCCGACTGCGCCGCGCGAGCCTAAGGCCCTGCCCGAGCTATACTACTTCAACAACGAGTTGACGCTGCCTGCCTTCCAGGTAGATGGCCGCAACACGCCGCCGGTGCTGGATGTGGCCTTCGATGGCCAGCACATCCTCAACGGGGACATTGTGTCGCCTTCGCCTACCATTGTGGTGCAGCTCAAGGATGATGACCGGCTGCGGCGCATCAAGGACCAGAGCCACTTCGATTTGCTGCTGACCTCGCCCGGCCAGGCTACGCCGGTTCCTATCAACCTAAATGGAGCTAACGTGCGCTTTGAGTCGGACTCGACGAAAGGCATGGCCCGCCTGACGGTGGAAATGGGACGCGGCCAGCAGGCATTGGACAATGGCACTTACACGCTGGAAGTGCAGGGCCGCGACGCCACCGGCAACGCCGCCGGCTCGGAGCCCTACCGCGTAACGTTTGTGGTCGTGAAAGAGTCCACCATCACCAACATCTATCCCTACCCGAACCCCATCACCAGCAAAGCCCGCTTTGTGTTTACGCTGACCGGCAGCGAGATGCCGCAGAACATGAAGATTCAGATTCTGTCCTTGACGGGCCGGGTGGTGAAGGAAATCATGATGGCGGAGCTGGGGCCGCTGCGCATCGGCAACAACATCACGGAATACGCCTGGGACGGCACCGATGAGTACGGTGACCGGCTGGCTAACGGGACCTATTTGTACCGCGTCATCATGGACGACCCCGGCAACAAGTTCAGCCGCCGCGCCTCCAATGCCGAAGCCGACAGCCGGGCCTTCAAAAAGGACTGGGGCAAGCTGGTAATACTGCGCTAAGAGCGCAGCAGGTTTGTATCGGAAATAGAAAAGGGCCGCCCATGTGGGCGGCCCTTTTTATGGTTATTACTGCTGCTTGACTCAGTAGCTGCCTATCTTCTGCGCAGCGTCATGAAGCTGAAGGCGTAGGCGTGCTTCTCGTCCGGCTCGTGCCGCTCCCGCGACTCTTCGCGCCACTCGGTGTTGTTCAATTCCGGAAACACCACGTCGCCCTCGAAGGTATGATGCACCTCCGTCAGGTAAATAACGTCGGCGGCGGGCAGGGCTTGGCGGTAAATTTCAGCTCCCCCAATGACGAAAACTTCTTCGTCCAGCCGGGCCGCCTGCTCCAGCGCATCGGGCACGGAGTATGCCACCTCGCAGCCCGGCGCTTGCCAGTCGGCCTGGCGGGTGACTACAATGTTAGTGCGGTTGGGCAGCGGCCGGCCGATACTTTCGTATGTGCGGCGGCCCATCACGACGGGGTGGCCCTGGGTAAGGCGCTTGAAGTGTTTCAGGTCGTCGGGCAGGTGCCAGAGCAATTGGTTATCGTTTCCGATGACGTTGTTTTCAGCAATGGCCACTACAAATGCGAGCATTCAATCTGGTTTTATAAAGTGGTAGTAGACTTGACAAGTCTACTCTGGGCCGGGTTGTTTTAGGCAGCTGCTGCGCTAAGTAGTTGCGGGCTCCTAACCAGCGCGGCAAAAGACAGCATAGAGCCTATTCGCCGGACTTCTGTGCCAGTGCTGCTGCATTGAAACCGCGTAGAAACTCCTGCACCGGCATCCGCTTTTTGCCCTCTAACTGCACGTCAAGCAGGTCGAGTAGGCCGGCGGCAGTCTGTACGCGCAGGTAGGTGCGGCCATCGGTGTGCCAAGTGCCGGCACCGCCCGCATCGGGGCCGCTGGCTTCCTCATCGTCGAAGGGTTGGGCTTTGAATACTTTGAGCGTACGGCCGTCGGGCAGTTGGGTGAAGGCCGTAGGAATGGGAGAGAGGCCCCGCACGCGGTTGACCAGCGCCGGCGCCGGTTCGCTGAAATCCAGTCGGCCGGTTTCCTTTTGAATCTTGGGGGCGGCCCGCAACTCGGTGCTTTCCGGCTGGGGCAGGCTAGGGGCCGTGCCGGCCGCAATGGCTTGCACAGTGCGCAGGGCCAGTGCCGCGCCAGCCGTTTTCAGCTTCTCATAGAGCGTCCCGAAATCGTCTTCATCGGCAATAGGCACGATGTCCTGAAAAATAAGGTCGCCGGTATCAATTTCGTGGCGCAGGAAAAAGGACGTGACGCCGGTTTGGGTTTCGCCATGGATGAGGGCCCAGTTGATGGGTGCCGCGCCTCGGTACTGCGGGAGCAGGGAAGCGTGGATATTGATGCTGCCCTGCGGCGGCATGTTCCAGACGGCCTCAGGTAGCATCCGGAATGCTACCACCACCTGTAAATCGGCGGCGTAGCTCTTCAGCTCCGCCTGAAACTCCGGCGACTTGAGGTTGGTGGGCTGCAGCACCGGCAGCCCGTGCCGCACGGCCGCCTGCTTCACTGCCGACTCCGCCAGTTGCCGGCCGCGCCCGGCCGGTTTGTCGGGCGCCGTCACCACGGCCACTACCTGGCAGCCTTCCCAGCTAAGCAACGCGTCCAGCGTGGGCACCGCAAACTCGGGTGTGCCCATGAAAATAATTCGGAGAGGCATACGATATAGTGACGCGAAGTCTAGCTTCGCGAAGCGTGAAACGATGAGTGAGCTGGCTACCCTACGGACTGGTGCGCTATTGTTCAGGATACAGCAGGTACTTCTTACGCATGGCCTTGTACTGGGCTAGCGCCGGCTCCCAGCTCTGCCGGATTTCCTTTTCCGTCTTGCCCGCAACAACCATTTGGCGCACAGTAGATGTGCCGGTCAGCTGCTCGAAGTATTTACCGAAAAACTTGTCCTTGGCAGTGCTTTGCTGGTAGAAATCCAGCAGATACTTCACCGTAAAACCCACGTCGTTGCCGGTCTGGCGCAGGTCGAGGCCGTAGCAGAGCTTGCCGTTCTGGGGCGGTGTGGGCGAGCCGGTATTGGGCTTGGGCGTGAAGCGGAAAGACCGCGTAGTCGGTTGTGTAGGCGCGCCGATAACTTCAAACGGCATGTCGGTGCCGCGGCCCACGCTCACGTCGGTGCCCTCAAACAGGCAGATGGTGGGGTAGAGAATTACCGAATGCGCGTTGGGCAAGTTGGGGGAGGGGCGCACCGGCAACTCGTAGCGGGTGGCGTGGGTATAGCCCGCCACGGGCACTACCGTAAGCTTGCATTGCTTGCCTCCGGCCAGCCATTTCTCGCCGTTTATCATTTGGGCCAGCTCGCCTACCGTGAGGCCGTGCACCACCGGAATAGGGTGCATGCCCACAAACGACTTGTGCTGCGGTTCCAGCACGGGCCCGTCTACGTACCAGCCATTGGGGTTGGGACGGTCCAGAATGATGACTTCCTTGCCCTGTTCGGCGGCGGCCTCCATCACATAGTGCATGGTGCTGATGAAAGTATAAAACCGCACGCCCACATCCTGAATATCGAAAACCAGCACGTCTACATCGGCCAGCATTTCCGGGGTAGGCTTTTTGGTGGCGCCGTAGAGGCTGCGCACCGGCAGGCCGCTACGGGCGTCTTTGCCGTCTTTAATCGTGGCCCCATCGGCGGCTTCGCCCCGGAAACCGTGCTCCGGCCCGAATATCACCTTTACCGGCACGCCCTGCGCCAGCAGCGTATCGACCAGAAAAGCCCGCCCGACCAGCGCGGTCTGGTTCACTACCAGTCCTACGCGCTTGCCTTTCAACTGGGGCAGGTAGCGGCCGAACTGTTGGGCCCCTACTTGCAGCGGCGTGGCGGCCGGAGCGGGCTCAGTGAGCACCTGCGGCGGCGAAACCACTGTGGCTGAGGGAGCCGCACCGGAGGAGGTGGTGGCCGATTGGGCAGGTGGGGTGGCGCTGCAGTTGGCGAGCAACAAAGTGGTACTCAGCAGGCTGGCAAGATTGGCTAGAGGCATCAGGAAACGAAGCTAGGAAACTGATTGTAGACGCGTAGCTTTACGGCAGTGAACGTCTCGCGGTACATATCCCACAAGATTGACGGAGCCGACTCGGGGTCTTTTACCTCGTCGGTGACAAAGATAGCCATCATCAGCATTGCCATGGGCGTTGCCGTGATGATTGTGTCCTTTGCTATCCTCGAAGGATTTCGCAACGAAATCCAGAGTAAGATATTCTCTTTCGGTGCGCATTTGCAGATAAGCAAGTATGACACCAACAACTCGCTGGAAGTAGAGCCGATTGGTGGGCCACGCCTTGTGCAGGACCTGCACCGCTTTCCGCAGGTGCAGACGATTCAGCCTTTCGCCCGCAAAACGGCCATCATCAAAACCAAAGAAGAAGTGCTGGGGGTCGTGCTCAAAGGCATTTCGGAGGAAGATGGCCGCTCACCAATGCGCGAGAATCTGCTGACCGGCAAGTTTCTGAGCTTCCCCGATTCTACGGCCAGCAACGAAATTCTGCTCTCGCGCAAAGTGGCCGATAAGCTCCGGCTCAAAGTCGGCGACGATGCGCTGTTCTACTTCATTCAGAACCCACCACGGGTGCGCAAGTTCACGGTGAAAGGCATCTACCAGACCGGCTTGGACGAGTTTGACGAGGTGTACGTCATTGGCGACATCCGCCAGATTCGGGAGCTGAATGCCTGGCCCGATTCGCTGGTGGGTGGGGTGGAAGTGGTGCTCAAGGACTTCAACCGTCTGGATCCGGTGGCGGAGAACCTCTACGAAAACCTGCGCTACGACCTGAAGCTGGACAAGATAACGGACCAGTATGCGCAGCTCTTCGACTGGTTGCAGCTGCTCAACCGCAATGTTATCATCTTCCTGATCCTGATCATCTTCGTCGCTACCTTCAACATGGTGGCCACTATCTTCATCATGATTCTGGAGCGCACCAATATGATTGGGGTGCTGAAGGCCATTGGCGCTACCGACCGCCAAATCCGGAGCATGTTCTTTTTCCGGGGCCTGAGTCTGACGTTGCGCGGTATGCTGTTTGGCAACTTGGTGGGGCTGGGTTTCTGCGCCCTGCAGTACTACACCCACCTCATTCCTCTCGATCCGGAGAACTACTACATGGACCGGGTGCCGATTTTCTGGGACCCTAATATCATCATCATTCTCAATGCTGCCGTGTTTGCCACCTCGCTGCTGGCAGTACTGATTCCGACGTATCTGATTTCGCGCATCAAGCCCGTTACGGCCATCAAGTTCGACTAAAGGCAACACCTTCATCAACGCACTGGGCGACTGTGCCTCCAGGAAGTACCCCGGAGACGCAGTCGCCCAGTGCGATAGTGAGAGTCTATAGCCATTGGCTCTGCAGAATCAGGTTTGGGTTGGGGCAAAGCGCCGCCCATTTCTCCTGCTCTTCCGGCAGCGCTACGCCGGGAAAGTCGCCACTCAGGCCCAGCATGTCCGCAATTACCTGAAAGTGCAGATGCGGTGGCCAGTCGCCGTTTTCGGGGGCGGGGCCGACTTCCGTAAACGTCTGGCCTTTCTCGATAACCATGCCGGGCCGCAGCAGCGCAGTTTCGCGGCGACTCAGGTGGCCGTACAGCGTGTAGAACGTGTCGCCTTCCAACTGGTGCTGCAGAATAACAGTTGGGCCGTAGTCGCCGAAGTTGTCGTTGTCCTGCACGCTGTGCACGGTAGCATCCAGCGGGGCCAGCACCGGCGTACCAGCCCGTAGCCACACGTCCACGCCCAGGTGCAGGGAGCGGGCCGGTACGGCCGGGTCGCCGAACAGGCCGGGACTGCGGCGGTAGATAACCCGATTTTCGAGGTAGCCGCCCACGCCGATGTGTGCCTCCTTGTTGGCCAACAACTGGGCTACCAGCGCCTCGAAAGCAGCTGTGTCGCGCAAATCAGCGTCGCGGATAAGCGGATTGGCGGCCGTAAAATCGAGGCGCGCTACATCAGGAGCGTTCAGATCGACGGGCAGCACCGGGCCAAATTCGTGCTGATGGCGTTCAAGCAGGTCGGAGAGCATAAGAGAGAGAAAAGACGGAAAAGCAGCCGTGCTGTGAGCATTCCGGCGCGGAGCTGGCAAGAGGGAAAACCACGCGCCGCACAGTACGGTTGGAGTGTAGATAAGCAGGTTCCGATACGCAACGCTGCAGCCCTGTGGCATCGAAATGAGGCCAAACGGCAATATCTTATACGTTGCGTATTCGTAGCGCAAGCTAAGGCTTACGCTGTAGAATCACGTACTTTGCAGCCCTGTTTCCCAGTCCTCAAGACTCCAAGCTCCTACCAATTCTAATGAGCAGTCCATACCTTACGCTTACCGTCGTGGCCCTCACCCAGGAAACCCCCGACGCCGTTACGATTCATCTGGAAGCTCCCGGCCGCCAGACCATTGCCAGTGCCCCGGGCCAGTTCCTGACCCTGATTTTACCCTGCGGACCCGGCGGCAAAAAAGAGCGCCGCGCCTACTCGCTCAGCAGCACGCCCAGTGAAGCACCGCGCCTGTCCGTGACGGTGAAGCGCGTGACGGGGGGGCTCGTGAGTAACTATCTGCTTGATACCGTTCGCGTAGGGCAGCAGCTGGAGGCCATGGCCCCGCTCGGCAACTTCACGCTCAGCACCAACCCTAGTACAGCTCGCTCCCTGGTGCTGGTCGGTGCTGGTTCGGGCATCACCCCGCTGATGAGCATGCTAAAGGCCGCGCTACGTGACGAGCCCCGTAGCCAGGTGCTGCTCGTGTATGGCAACCGCAACGAGGAATCAGTGATTTTTGCTGAGCAGCTTCGGCAGTTGGAAGCCCAAAGCGGCGGCCGCCTGCAGATAGAGCATGTCTATAGCCAGCCCACTGGCCCGGTAGCCGCTCACCAGCATACCGGCCGCCTCAACCGTACCATGCTGCTGCGTATTCTGGAGCAGCGCCACCAGATGCCGCCTGTCCAGGCCGAATACTTCCTGTGCGGCCCTGATGGCATGATGGCCGAAGCCAAATCGGCGCTGGAGTTGCTGGGAGTGCCCGAAAGCCGCATCCGTCGCGAGAGTTTTGTGGCTGCCGCCGACACGCAGGAAGCCGCTGCTGCCCAGCCCAACGGCCATGGCGACGTGTCGGACGCCGACGATGACGGCCAGATTGTAACGCGCACCGTAACCGTTAATTATGAGGGCACGGAGTACCAGTTTGAGGTGAAGCCCAGCCAGACCATTCTGGAAGCCGCCCTCGACCTAGACATTGACCTGCCGTACTCGTGCCAGGCTGGCTTGTGCACCGCCTGCCGTGGCAAGTGCCTCTCGGGTAAAGTCCATCTGGATGAACGGGAAGGACTTTCCGACTCGGAAATGAAGCAGGGCTACGTACTAGTCTGTGTGGGCCACCCGCTGACCCGCGACGTCGTTATTGAAATTGACTAACTGAACGAAAGAAGGCGTTCTGGTCTTATGTAGCAACAGCAATGCCTGCCGCAGGGCATTGGGCCAGCATAGCGTACGGTGTCACTCAGCTCACAAAAGATGCGGCATCGCGCCCGACATTTCCTCGTATCTTCTTCCTTATGACAACGAATTCCCTCGATCTGCCGGTGGCATCCGCTACCGATACGCAGCGCCCGCCCCGGCACTATTTGCCCGAAGAGTTTACCGTAACGGACTGGACAACTCTGGAGCCCTTCTTTATTGAGCTGCGCGACCGGTCTATTGCCTCTGGTCCGGAGTTGGAGCGCTGGCTGCTCGACCGTTCGGAACTGGAATCGGTGCTGAGCGAGGACCTCGCCTGGCGCTATATCCGCATGACCTGCGACACACAGGACGAGCAGCGGAGCACGGCATTTCAGTTTTTTGTCAGCGAGATTGAGCCCAACATAGCCCCCTACGACCACGCGCTGAACGAGAAAATGATGGCGTCGGAGTTTTTGCCGGAGCTAGACCAGGAGAAGTACCGCGTGTTTCTGCGCTCGGTGCGGCAGGCGCTGGAAATCTACCGGGCCGAAAATATTCCGCTCAAAACCGACATCAGCACCAAGCAGCAGCAATATGCTGCTATTGCTGGCGCCATGACCGTGACTTTGGATGGCGAGGAAATGACGCTGCCCCGCGCTGCCGACCGGCTTAAAAACACCGACCGCGCCGTGCGGGAAGAGGCCTACCGCGCCATTCAGGCCCGCCGCCTCCGCGACGCCGAGCCGCTGGACTCGCTTTACACCGAGCTGATTGGCCTACGCCACCAGATGGCATTAAATGCCGATTTTCCCAACTTCCGCGACTATATGTTTGCGGCGCTGGGCCGCTTCGACTATACCCCGCAGGACTGCCGCAATTTCCACCAGGCCATCCGCGAAACCGTCGTGCCGCTGATTGATGACCTGGACCTGGAGCGCCGCCAGGATCTGGCGCTGGCCGAGCTGCGCCCCTGGGACCTGGACGTAGATGTAAGCGGCAAAGCACCCATGCGGCCGTTTGAAACAGGGGCGGAGCTGCTGGAGAAAACCATCGACGTGTTTCAGCGCCTCGACCCATACCTCGGCGACTGCCTGCGCACCATGCGCCAGATGGGCCACCTCGATCTGGAAAGCCGCAAGGGCAAAGCGCCCGGCGGCTACAACTACCCGCTTGATGAAACCGGCGTGCCGTTCATTTTCATGAATGCCACCAGTTCCCTGCGCGACGTCGTGACGATGCTGCATGAGGGTGGCCACGCCGTACACTCCTTCCTGACCCGCAACCTGCCGCTGGGTGCCGACAAGCACCCGCCATCCGAAGTGGCGGAGCTGGCCTCCATGAGCATGGAGCTGATGAGCATGGACCACTGGGACGTGTTTTTTACGGACGCCGACGAGCTGCGCCGCGCCAAGAAAACCCACCTGGAAAGCGTGCTGGAAACCTTCCCCTGGGTGGCCACCATCGACAAGTTTCAGCACTGGGTATACGAAAATCCGGAACACACCGAGGAGCAGCGCCACCAGCAGTGGCAGCAGATTTTCGACGAGTTCAACCAACGGACCGTGAGCTGGAAAGGGCTGGAAGGCTTCAAGCCGTACCTATGGCAGAAGCAGTTGCACCTCTATGAGGTGCCCTTCTACTACATTGAGTATGCTATGGCACAGCTTGGGGCCATTGCGGTGTGGCGCAACTACCGCCAGAATCCGCAGGAAGGCCTCGCCGCGTACAAGCGCGCGTTGGCGCTGGGCTACACCGCACCCATCGGCGACATCTACGCCGCTGCCGGCATCCGCTTCGATTTCAGCACCAGCTACTTGCGTACCCTCGCCGACTTCGTACGCGACGAAATGGCGAAGCTGTAGCAGAAAAATGTAAAGAAAGCGGCCGGAGTATTCCCGTCGCATCGAAAAAGGGATTCTATAGCAAAAGACCAGCTACATACGTGGCTGGTCTTTTTTTGAACCCGGCGGCAAGACAACTTTGCTTACTATTCCTGCTTCCACAACTTATCCAAAGCAGGGTCACCCATATCACTGGGCGGTAGGTATATGCTTTGAGCCGTTGGTGTCGGCGTTTCCGAACCGTCGCTCAGCAGAAGTGGCTCGCCGGGCAATCCTTGAAACACCGGAACATCCTGCTGAGCTAATTGCTCGGCAGGATGTTCGTCGGGGGTAAGATGCGCTATTTAGCCGCCGGGTACCAGTTGCGCAGCCGAACGTCGATTTTCTTATTGGCCGCACGCACGGTTTTCTGAAAGGCCGCCACGTCGCTCAGGCCGCTTTGGCCGCGGTAGTGGTAGGGGTACACGATGCCGGGCTTGAAGGCCAGCACGCCCTGCGCCGCCTGCTGCACATCCATAGTGTAAGGGAGATTCATGCACACGAATGCCACGTCGATGTTCTTGAGGGCGCGCATTTCTGCTGTGTCTTCGGTATCGCCGGAGATGTATACATTTTTGCCTCCCAGGTTCAGTCTGTAGCCGTTGCCGCGGCCTTTGGGGTGCATGGCGTCTGCCGCTTCGGGCAGGTTATACATCGGAATGGCCGAAACGCTCATGCCCAGCGTGTCGAGTTGCTGGCCGTTACGCAGGATGCGTGCCTGCGTTTTGTACTCTGCCGGGAGCTTCTCGGCCACGGCCTGGGGCACGATCATCAGCGCTTTGCCCACAGCAAGGCCCGCCAGTGTTTTGGTGTCCAGATGGTCGCCGTGGATGTCGGTAATCAGAATCACATCGGGCGCGGCCAGCCCGGCATAGGCTTCCGCGCCGCCGTAGGGGTCCACGTAAATGGTTTGGCCATTCCACGTCAGCACTACGCTGCCGTGCGTGATGGGCTGCACCGTAAGCGGCCCCTTTTTGGTCGTAATCTGGTCGGCGGGCACACGCGGCGCGGTAGCGGGAGTGGCAGTTTGGGCCTGCGTCTGAACCGCAAAAGCAGCCAGCACGGCAGTGAGGGCAAAAGTAAGCTTCATCTGTTTGGGTTTCGGTGGGGTAAGAATCAGGAGTCTGGTTGCGGAGGGGGGAGCAGGGGCGTTGTCGAAGCAGCGCCTCTTCTCAAAAACCGCAACCATAACCGGGCCGCCCGCCACAAGTTCAGGCCAGAGAAAACGGCGGCCGGCAGGAAACATAGAGCCCGTATAGTAGTATGCCGCGGCTTCTGCTGATGCTGCCCCGCGGCAGCCACAAGTGTCACGGCGCTACTCTAGCTAGCGGCCCGCCTGCCATGAGGTTGGGCGTGTCTGATTGGCAAGGCTCCTAAAACGTAAAAAAGCGGCCGGAATATTCCGGTCGCCTTTTCCACAACCAACTCAACCATACAAAATGCGGCGCAATGCGCCGTATCCGGGGCGGTTTCACTAAAGAGTTGTAGATGAATAGTTAGGTTGCATGGGTCTCAAATTTCCTTTCCCTTTGAATTCGCACAAAGCTAAAAATCCCCACTGCACAGGTTGTAGTGGGGATTTTTTTGGTGATGTGAATCTATCCGCTATTCCTGTAGCTCAAACAGCGGCAGCGGCGCGAGCTGCTTGTACTTACCTCCTAGGCTTTGCAATTCACTCTGGTGCAGCAGCAGATAGTTGTTGAACTGCTTGGCGGCGCGGTCATATTGCACGCGGTAGCCTACCACCTGCCCGTCGTACTCGCCGATGGTGTCGAAGGTATTCCGGACCGTCGTGTTAGGGGAGCCTGGTCCGGTTGCCGTTAGGATTCCGCGCAGCGAAGTCAGCAGCGAGTCCTGCGCCATATCATACTGGTCTATCTGGGTCGACTGCATGGTAAGCTGCTGATAGCGGCGGGCCTTGAGGCGACTGTTGGCGCGGCTGAGCTGCTGTAGCTGCTCTTTGTTGGCCGTAGGGTTGCGTTCCAGCTCACTTAGTATCTGGGCAGTAGCAACAATTTTGGCGTCGTCGCTGGCCATCATCTGGGTCCAACGGGTGTCTACGGAGTCGCGCAGCACATCCAGTTGCGCTCTGGCAGCAGTAGCAGAAGCCGGGTCGAGGGGTTTGGGAGTACGGTTGCAGGCAGTGAGGACAGCAGCCAGCAGAAGAGCCAGCCAAAGCGTGTGTTTCATAGGGCTAAATAAGTGTCGAACAGACAAGCTATGAGCAGAGGAGGTTCCGGAATACTGACAACCAGCCAACAAATATGCAGGCTGTAACCGGATTCGTATGCCAACCGGATAACGGCATTTGTGCTATTTCCGCATGATAAGGCTACGGGCCGGAAAAACGACGCAGACTACACTTACCACGTGCTGTATGCCTCCGCCAAGGACAAGAAGCTGCTGGTCGTAAAGAAATTCTAACATGGTTGCATCTCGGTCGGCGCTGATAATCAGTATGCTTACAGCAATATAGGGCAACCCCTTTATCATTTGGTAACGTATAAAGCCCGGCCAAAGTCCTTATCTTTGAGGCCGGTTCAGTCAAACATTCACTTCCCCCTTACATGAAAAAGAATTACTTACTGGTGTCGGCGCTGCTGCTGGCGGCTGCTACTTCCCGTGGCCAGGGCACCGAATTGTTTCTCTCGGAGTACAACGAAGGAGCTCACCAGTCGGGCCTGAGCTACAATGGCGGCGTTTCCAACTCAACCGGCAACGAGCGGGCAGTGGAGATTTTCAACCCTACCACGGCAGCTGTTAACCTGAATGCCTACTCCATCCGTCGTTACTCCAACGGCAGCACTACCCCAGTGGACGAGGAGCGTCTGATGCGCACAACGGGCGCTAACACGCTGAACTCGGCCGCTGCTTTCGTGTACGCTAATGGCGAGGCCACTCTCACGGACCTCACCACCAAAGCCAACCAGCGCGGTGCTACCCCTTACAACACCAACGGAGCCAACTACATCAGCCAGGGCGGTGCCCCAACCGGCAACGTAACCTACTTCAACGGCGACGACGCTCTGGGTCTGGTACGCTGGACGGGCGGCACGGCTGGCGTTGGCACGGCAGTATTGGTGGATATTTTTGGTGTAATCGGCAACCAGCCGCTGCCATCGGGTGGCGGTACGGGCACGGGCCAGTGGAGCGGTACCAACCCCGCTGATGCTCCTGTTATCGTGAACGGTGTGAGCGTACAGCCTTTGGTAGCTTCGGCCAACCAGTCGCTGATGCGTCGGGCGTCGGTTTCGTCGGGCATTCGTGTCAATCCAGCCGTTGCTTCTTACAATATTGCCGACCAGTGGGAAGCGTATAGCTTTGCTTTCCCTCCCGGAGGCACCTCCAACCCCGCTGGCCAGAGCTACTCGCGCCTCGGTGAGCACAACGACTACACTGGCCCTTTCGGCACCTACGGTCCGTTGAAAGTTCTGGAGAAATTCAACAACGGCATCAGCGTGTATCCGAACCCCGCTAGCGGCTCGGCTACCATCGAGTTGAAAGATGTAAAAGTGGGTTCTATTGTCGTGCTCAACGGCCTTGGCCAGCGCATCTCAGCTCAGCCGCAGGGCTTGGCTTCCGAGAAAATTACCCTCGACATCTCGGGCCTGAAAGCCGGTCTGTACTTCGTACAGTTCGTGTCGAAGGATGGTCAGACTACGCTCTACAAAGAGCTGATGGTGAAGTAAACGACTGACAAAATCGGAGGCGTCATCTGTATTTCGCTTCTGCATTGTCTACCTGAAAGGCCGCTTCCACTGAGAAGCGGCCTTTTTGTTTATACATTCTACTGCAAGCCACGCCAACCGTAGCAGCGGGGCTCAGGCGCAGTTACGTACCTTTGCTTGCTGTAGCCGCATCTGTTTTTGCACAGTGCAGGCAGACCCGGCTACCCGATTTTTTCAACTCACTGATCTTATGAGCGACGTCACTCCTCTCGATGAAGTAGGCGAATTCGGCTTGATCCGCCGTATTCAGGATACTGTACAACTCAACCAACCCAGCACCATCCTTGGCATCGGCGACGACGCGGCTATTCTGGCTCCAGCAGCCGGGCAGGAGCTGGTTATCAGCACCGATTTGCTGGTGGAAGGCGTGCATTTCGACCTCACGTTCTGCCCCCTCAAGCACCTGGGCTACAAGGCTGTGGCCGTGAATGTGTCGGATGTGGCGGCCATGAATGCCCTGCCCACCCAGATTGTAGTGGCGCTGAGCGTGCCGTCGCGCTTCTCAGTAGAAGCAGTAGAGGAACTCTACGAAGGTATTCGGCTGGCCTGCGAAGCCTATAACGTGGACCTAGTAGGTGGCGACACCACCGGCAGCCGCTCGGGCCTCACAATTGGCATCACGGCGCTGGGCCAGGTGGAGGCCGGTAAAGCCGTGCGCCGCAGCGGAGCCGGCCCCAACGACCTGCTTTGCGTCACCGGCGACCTGGGCGGGGCCTATTTGGGCCTGCAGGTGCTGGAGCGCGAAAAACAAGCCTGGCAGGCTGACCCCGAAACCCAGCCCGAACTGGATAAATATCCCTACGTTCTGCAGCGCCAGCTCCGCCCCGAGGCCCGCATGGACGTGGTGCACGAGCTGCGCGACCTGGGCATGGTGCCCACCAGCATGATTGATATTTCCGACGGGCTGGCTTCCGAAGTGCTGCACCTATGCCAGGCCAGCGGGACCGGTGCACGCATCTTCACCGAAAACCTGCCTATTGCCAACCCCACGCTGGAAGTGGCCGAGGAATTCAACCTCGACCCCATTATGTGCATGCTCAACGGCGGCGAGGACTACGAGCTGCTCTTCACCGTCCCGCTCTCCGCCCACGACAAAATCAAGAACCACCCCGATATCACCATCATCGGCCACATGGTAGCCAAGAGCGAAGGCACCAATCTCATCACCAAAGCCGGCCAGCCCATCCCGCTGCGGGTCCAGGGGTTCAACCATTTCTGAACCGTGGCTTAGCTCAACCAACGAAATTGCAGTTAGTCAAAGTAGTGTCGTTTTGAGACTGTCGTGCGCTTTGAACTAATAGTAAAGGAGGGAATGAATTTGTATCTATCTGAAATTGATATTTCGGATGGATATTATATTGAGCCAAGCGGATTTTATTCGTAACAGCTAGTTGATGCATGGGAACAGGCTGAAAAGCAAGCAGAATCTATTGGTGCATGGCACGTGCTAATTAGCTGGAATTTATATCAAGCGCTGCATGATGTAGCGAGGACGCATTTCAGAAATAATGTTTTCTGTTTGCGCATGGTAGATATCAAGTCTGAATCAATAAGAAAATACTTAGAGCAGCACCTTGACGAACCTGAGTATAAGGATATATTGTTACTCTATGAGCACTAAAAAGGGCTTGCCAGAAGGCAAGCCCTTTTTAGTGCTCATACTCTGTGGATCAGTCCTCGGGGTAGGGGATGTAGACGAAGTTGGTGAACTCCTCGTCGAGCACGAACAGGCAGCAGTACTCGTTCGGGTCGCGGTAGGTGCTTTGGAAGGCTTCGATGCCGTCCTGGCCCACGATGCCTTGCTGCACGAACAGCTCCAGGTAGCTGGCGAAGACGTGCCACTCCAGGTTCAGCTCGTCGGCGTTGATGAGCAGGCCGCCCAGCGGCACCTCCTGGCGGGCAAATACGAAGATGGGGTACTTGGAAATATCCCGCTTGCGAATCTGCGAGGAAGCTTCGCTCAGCGTATCGGAAACGGTAGCAAAGTCCTTGGTGATGGTGCCGAGGTACTTGCCGTTCAGTTCGGGGTCGTTGGTGTAGTCCATGTGTCCTTATTCAGTTTGGGTAGGTTTCCACAATAGGCGAAATGATATTCCAAAGGCAAACCCATTAATAGCAGACAGTATCATCAGTACCTGGGTAACTGTGGTAGCGGATACAGAAGCCTCTCTAAAAATGATAGAAAAGAAAGTGAGGGTAAACATTGCTAAGCCGTAAAGGCTCGTCAAAAATCCAAATGAAATAGTGTTTATCCTCAAGGCTAATAGCTTGATGTATTTTCTTGGTAACTGGATGCAGATAACGTTGAAAGCTAAGCTGGTAAACCAAGTAACTGTAGCAAGGAATAATGCTCCTCGTATATCCGAAAATAGGCTTGTCTGGCTATCGATAAGCATACATGCAAACGCTGCAAGTTGCATTGCTGCCCAACCGATAACGAAAGCAGTAATGGAAGCAAGGCTGTAGCTCTGCACGACGTTTCGACTTTTTACCAAACAGGACTGCCTACCGCAACTCCAGCAGCACCACATTCTCCACGTGGTGGGTATGGGGGAACATATCCACGGGCTGCACTTTCACCACTTTATACGCTTCGTCCAGCAGCTCCAGGTCGCGGGCCTGGGTGCCGGGGTTGCAGCTGACGTAGACGATGCGGGGGGCGCGCATTTCGAGGAGGCGGGCCACTACGTCGGGGTGCATGCCGGCGCGGGGCGGGTCGGTGATGACGACGTCGGGGCGGCCGTGCTTCTGGATGAACTCGGCGTTGAGCACGTCCTTCATGTCGCCGGCGTAGAACTCGGTGTTGGTGGTGCCGTTGATTTCGGAGTTGATGTAGGCGTCCTTCACGGCCGATTCCACATACTCCACGCCCACAACGTGTTTCGCCTGGCGGGCCACGAAGTTGGCGATGGTGCCGGCCCCGGTGTAGAGGTCATACACCAGCTCCGAGCCGGTGAGCTGGGCGAAGTCGCGGGTGATTTTGTAGAGGTTGAAGGCCCCCTCGGAGTTGGTCTGGTAGAAGGATTTCGGGCCGACGCGGAAGCGCAGGCCTTCCATTTCCTCGTGAATGTGCGGCTCGCCCTTGTAGCACACCACCTCCAGGTCGTGGAAGGTTTCGTTGCCCTTGTCGTTGAGCACGTAGTTGAGGGAGGTGATTTGCGGGAACCGCTCGTGCAGGAAATCCAGCAGCGGAAACAGCGCGTCATGGGCGTAGTAGCACTGCAGAATCACCATCAGGTCGCCGGTGTTGGCCGTGCGGATGATGAGGTTGCGCAGAAAGCCTTCCTGGGTCACGAGGTTGTTGAAGGGCAGGTCGTGCTCCAGGGCGTAGTCGCGCACGGCCAGCCGGATCTGGTTGCTGGGGTCGGGCTGCAGCCAGCAGTGGTTGATGTCAAGAATCTTATCGAAGCGGCCGGGGGTGTGGAAGCCCAGCACGCGCCGCTCGTAGTTGTGGCCGCTGGCAATCTGCTCGTTGGTGAGCCAGCCGTTGTGGCTGAAGGTGTACTCCAGCTTGTTGCGGTAGTAGGTCTGGTCGGGCGAGGCCTGAATCGGCAGGATTTCGGGCAGGGCCACCTTGCCGATACGCTGCAGGGTGTCGGCCACCTGCTGGTGCTTGAATTTGAGCTGGGTTTCGTAGCCCAGGTGCTGCCACTTGCAGCCGCCGCAGGTACCGAAATGCTCGCAGAACGGCTGCACGCGCAGCTCGGAATACTTGTGGAAGTGCGTGGGCACGGCCTCCAGGAAGTTCTTCTTGGCCTTGGTCACGCGCAGGTCCACCACGTCGCCGGGGGCCACTTGCGTCACAAAGATGACCAGGTTCTCGCGGCGTACCAAGCACTTGCCCTCGGCCACCATGTCGGTAATTTCGACTTCGCGGAGCAGCTCCGCCGGGATGTTTTTAACGGATTTTCTCACCGGACAAAGATAACCACGGATTTAGACGGATTCATCGGATTGCACGGATTCTGTGGACGACAGCCCGGCAGTCGTGTCGGAAGGTCCGGAGGTCGTGTCGAAAGGCCCGGAGGTCGTGTCGATGGGCCCGGGAGTCGTGTCGGAGCTGAGGCAAATAAAAAAGGCGCTTCTGATGAAGCGCCTTTTTCAGGTCAAACGAGGCAGAATCGGCTACAAAATCCGACTAATCCGTCAAATCCGCTGTAATCCGTGGTCCTATTTCACCACCTCAAACCAGCCTTTGTACGACTTGCCGCCGGGTAGCTCCAGCAGGTAGTAGTAGACGCCGGCCGAGGCATTGGCCCCGTCGTAGGTGTTGCGGTAGTCGGTGGTTTTGTAGACTTCCTTGCCCCAGCGGTTGAAGATGGACAGCTTGCTGCCGCTGTACAGCTCCACGTTCTTGATGATAAACTGGTCGTTGAGGCCGTCGTTGTTGGGCGTCACGACGTTGTAGAAGACCAGGTCGTTGGTGAAGTTGATGCAGGCTTCGTTGGAGTTGGAGCGCAGCGTGCCCGGCCCTACGGCCTCCACGCGGAAGCACTGGTCGAAGCCGGCGCTGCCCGTGGAGAGCTGTACGCTGGTGCCGCTGGCCCCCACCGTTTGTACCAGCTCAGCGGCTCCGCCGGCCGTGCGGCGGTAGATGCGGTAGAGCTGCACCGGAAAGCCTTGGTACGGGTTCCAGGTCACGGTTACTTTGCCTTCGTCGCGGCCGGGGCCGCCTTCCACAGCCGTGGCCTGCGCCCGGATGGTGGTGTGCGCCACGCTAAAGAGCTGGGTGCCGCAGGAGTTGGTGAGCAGCAGCTGGTACTCGTAGATGTTGGCATCGGCATCCACGCCGGTGTCGGTGAAGGAGGTGCTGGTATTGGCCACATTGCCTACGGGCTGGAAAGGGTTGCCGCTGCCCGGTATGCGCCGCCGGATGCTGATCTGGCTGGTGTTGTTGGCGTTGTTGAGCGCCTGCAGGTTCAGGTTGATTTTGCGGTCATCCTGCGCATCTACGGAGGCCACAAACAGCGTCACGTTGGTATTGTCGGGGCGCACGGTGAAGGTGGCGGCGCAGTTGGCGCTGGCCGTATCGACCACGGAAATAGTAGCGTTGGTGCTGCCGGCCGGGAAATCAACCCGGATGGTGCCCGTGCGCTGCCCGCTTACAATGGTGCCGCCCGTGACGGTCCAGCGGTAGCCCAGTAGCAACGACGAAGGCCCGATGGTGTAGCTCAGGCCGGTGCGGTTTTCGGGACAGTAGTTGGCCGGGCCGGTAATGACCAGGGGCGGCACTACGTTCACGGTAGTAGAGTAGAGCGGGCCCGAGCAGCCGCTGGTATTGGTTTCGCGCACCGTGACGGTGTAGGCACCTGCCGTGGTAGCCGTTACGGGCAGCGAATTGGTGGTGGGGGGCTGCGGTGTGCCGTTCAGGGTCCAGGCGTAGGTGGAGCCGGTGGCGCCGGGCAGCGAGAAGGTGAGCGGGCCCTGGCTGACGCAGGCACGGTTGGGGCCAGCCACTAGCAGGTTGGTAGCGGGCGAGGGCAGCACGTTCACGTAGAGCGTGTCGCTCTGGCCCAGGCAGCGGCCACCGGCCGGGTTGCTGGATTCCGTCACAACGAGCTTGGCCCGGCCGGGCTGGGTGAAGTTCACCTGCACCGTGTTCTGGCTGGAGCTGACCTGCGTGCCGCCGATAATCTGCCAGCCGTAGGTAGAGCCGTTGGTGAGTTGGGTCTGGTACGTGAACGGACCGTTGGCGAGGCACACGGTGAGCGGACCAGTGGGCCGCTGGGTTACGAGCTGCTGATTTACGCGCACCGGGAACACCACCGTGTCGGAGGAGCAGCCGAGGCTATTAACCTGGAAGGCTTTCACGCTGGCCGTGGGAGTGGCCGTACCCCAGTTGACGGTGATGGCCGCCGTGCCCTGGCCGCTGGCCAGCGTGCCGCCCGTCACGATCCACTGATAGGAAGTGCCGCGCGGGCTGCGGATGCTGTAGGCAATGCCCTGCACCGTGGGGCACACCGAAGCGGCTCCCTGAATGCTGTCCAGGAGCGGCCGCGGATTCACGGTGATACGCACCGTGTCGCGGCCGATGCAGTTCTGGGACGTATTGGCCGTCACGACATAGGTCAGGGTGAGCGGCGTTTGGGTGGTATTGACGGCCGTGAATACCGGGCGGGCCGTGGTGGCGCTGCTCAGGTTGGTAGCCGGGCTCCACTGGTAGCTGTAGCCGGTGAGGGCCGTGCTGCCGAGCGTAATGGTTTTCCGGTCGCAGAGTACACTGTCGGCACCCGCGTTGACTATCGGGGCCGGATTGACGGTTACGCGTACAGTGCCGGTGCTTATGCAGTTTTGGTCCGTGGAGGCCGTGAGGGTGTAGTTGAATGTTTGCGGAGCGCCGGTGGTGTTGGTGAGCGTGAGCGTGGGGTTAGCGGCTGTAGCGTTGCTCAGGCCGGTAGCGGGGCTCCAGGAGTAGCTGTAGCCCGCTAGCGCAGCCGCACCCAGCGTGGTGGTTTCGCCGGAACACACGTCACGGTTGAGGCCGGCGTTGGCCACGGCCGCCGGATTGACGGCAATGCGCACCGTGTCTTGGTTCACACAGTTGGTGCCGTTGGTAGCCGTCAGGATGTACGTGAATACCTGCTGGGCGCTGGTAGTGTTGGTGAGCGTGAGCGTGGGGTTGGCGGCGGTGGCGCTGCTCAGGCCGGTAGCGGGGCTCCAGGAGTAGCTGTAGCCGGTCAGCGAAGCCGCGCCAATGGAGGTGGCTATGCCCGAGCAGACCGTACGGTTGAGGCCTGCGTCGGCCACGGCTGCCGGATTCACCGTCACTCGCACCGAATCACGCGCCACGCAGCCCTGGGCCGTGGTAGCCGTTACATAATACGTGTAGGCTTGCGGGGTAGACGTGGTGTTGGTCAGGACCAGGACCGGCTGGGCGGCCGAGGTGTTACTCAGGCCGTTGGCGGGGCTCCAGGAATAGGTGTAGCCCGTCAGGGAGGTGGTGCCCAGCGTGGTGGGTATGCCGGAGCAGGTGGCGGTAGTAGTAGGGCCGGCATCGGCTACGGCGGCCGGATTTACGGTCACTGTCACCTGGCGCGTAGTGGTGCAGATGCCATCCGAGGTGGAGACACTGTAGGTTGTGGTAGCGGCGGGGCTAACCGTGATGGTGCTGCCGGTGAAGGTCTGGCCGGTGCTGGACGTCCATTGGTAGGTGGTGCCGCCGGTGGCGGTGAGGGTGGTAGAAGCACCGGGGCAGATGGCCGCGTTGGTAGGCGTTACGGCCAAGGCACCGGCCGGCCGCACGTCAATCGTGCGCACCACCGAGTCGGTGGGGCAGCCGAATGCCGAAATACCGCGCAATACCACGCGGCCGGCACCCGTGCCGTTCCAGAGTACCTGCACCGTGTTGCCGGTGCTGGCGCCCTGAATCACGCCGCCCGTGACGCTCCACTGGTAGGCCGTAGCCGAAGGGCCGCCCGCCGAATAGGTGCGAGCCACTGCCCGGTCGCAGATGATAGAGTCGCCGCTGATGCGGTTCGGGCCAACGGCTTTGGTTACCAGAATCTGAAACACGTCGGCCACGGTTTTGGAGCCGCAGGCTACGTCGGAAGCTGTAATAACTACGTCGTAGGGGGTGGCGCGGCCATTGCCGCACTGGCTGTTGAACACGAACTGGCCGCTTACGCTGCCGGTACCCTGCACCGTGGCGCTGCCCGTGGGCGCGCCCGGCAGCACCGTGCCCTGGCTGCCGCCAAACGTGGCGTTGAACGGACCGCTGCCATCGAGCAGCACGCTGTTAGCCCGCAAATTAATGGGGTTGCCATCAGGGTCGGTAGCGGCCAGGCCGAAGCTCACCGACTGGCCTTCCTCCACCGTGAAGAGGCGCGGCTGTGACGTAGTGGCCGGCGTGAACTGCGGCGAGTTGTTGGGTGAGCAGGTGCGCGACACCAGCTGGATTTCGCGCCGGGTGGAGCCAATCAGCACTTCCGTGCCGTTGATGGTTCGGTATTCCTTTACTTCCACGGCCACTACATAGCGGCCTACCCGCGACGTGGCGTAGCGGCTGATGCCGTTGCTGGCGTTGAGAAAGGCGTAGTTGCCGGCCCCCGTACCGAACGGGTTGGTGGCCGAATAGCCGCCGATGGTAGCGTACGTAACGGGGTTGGGCGGCGGCATGAACGAGGGAGCCGCCCCCTGGTTGCCGTTATACGGCGTACTGAACGAGTAAATCAGCCGGTCACCGTCGGGGTCCACGGCGTTGTTTACCAGAATGCTGGTGTCGCCCTGGCAGATAACTACTACAGCCGTATCCGAGAAGGTAGGGGATGAGTTGGGCAGCAGCGGCGGCGCCATTTCCACATACAGCGTCTGGTTCTGGTTGCTAGGGTTCTGCAGGTTGTCGATGTTGAAATTGCGCGTACCGTCGGTGTACACGGCGTAATAGCCATCAAACGATACCGGCAGGTTCACAATGGCCTCGTAGCGGGCCAGGCGCACGGGCGGCACCGAGCCGGCCGGAATGCTGCAGCCACCCGGCTGCGGTGGCGTGATGCTGGGGTTGGAAATGCGCGGCAGCCGGAACGTGCCGGCCGGCTGCTGGTCATTCTGAATCGGGTTTTGCAGCGTAGGGCAGCTGATCTGAGTGCAGGGGAAGCTGTTGGAACCCTGGTTGCTGATAATGCGCTGGCCCGTGGTCTTGTTATACAGATTCAGGAAGATGTTGCAGCGGCCATCGGGCACGTTCGACTGCGTAGCCGACGAGCCACCGCCCGATGGGGGGCACTCCCAGTTGAGGTAGATAAACACCGTGATGCGGTAGCGGAAGGGCGTACCTACCGGGCCGTTGGCGTCGAGATATTCGTATTTCATCTCGCCGCCCAGCAGGTGGGAAGCCATTGCTGGCCCCGGGCGCAGCCCCGTCAGCAACAGCAGCAGAAATATCGCGCGGAGTAAAGTTTGGCGCATAGAAAGAGAGTGGGAAGGGAGAAAGAAGGTGCCGGGGCAGCTAGGCTGCCAGCAAAGGAAAATGGGAGCAGCGGACCGCATCAGCCGTCCGCTGCTTTGCATCAGGTGTTAGTCGCGCTGCACGCGGCGGACGGCCGTCTGGCCCTGGGCGTCCTGGAGGCGCACTACATACAGGCCCCGCGGCAGCGCCGAGAGGTTCAGCTCTGCATCCTGCGCGGGGCTCAGGCGCACGGTGCTGGTGAGCAGCGTAGCGCCCAGCACGTTTTCTACCCGTACCGAATAGGTGCCGGCGACAGCCGGGTCGGGCAGGCGCAGGTGCAGGCGGCCATCGGTCGTGGGGTTGGGGAAGATGCTGAGAGCTGGCATCGACCGGGCTTCTGCCGTGCTCTGCGGGGCGCTTACCAGCACAGAGTAGTCTTCCGTTTCCGAGTTGTTCTGGTTTACCTGGCAGGCACTGGGAGCGGGCAGGTTGCTGAGGCGCACCATCACCCGCATGCGCGTAAAGCCACGAGTAGCTACTGTAGAGGGCACCGTGAAGCCGGCCGTGAAGGTAGTGGCCGTGGTGATGCCGTTCGAAATCTGCTCCGTAGTTTCAAAGGTGCCGTTGCGGTTCCAGTCAACCCAGGCCCACAGCACGTGCTGGAAATTGGCATTCACCGTCATGTCCAGCGAGGTATTGGCGCCCTGGTACAGGTTAATCACCTTATCCACGTAATTGCCGTAGCCAGCGGGGCTGGCCGCAGACGCATTGGCGAAATCCTGGGTGGCGTTGCGGCGCACGGCTATGTTGGTCAGCCAGATATTCGGCGTCGTGCCCGTGGCCTCGCAGTACCGAACGCAGGGCTGCATGAGCACCACGGAGTTGGTTTTGGTGATGGAGCTGTTGCCGAAGGCGTTGGTGGTGGTCAGCGTGACGCTAAAGGCGCCACCGGCCGTGTACTGGTGCGACGGGTTCTGCAGGGTGCTGATAGCACCATCGCCGAATTCCCAGAACCAGCTGGTGGGCGCGTTCTGGCTCTGGTCCGTGAACTGCACCGGGTTCTGGCAGGCACCCAGCACGTAGTTGGAGGCAAAAGCCGAAACCGGCGGATTGGTATTGGGCAGTACGGTTACGGTGTAGTCCTCAATCTGGCCCAGCTGCGGGCTGGCGCACGGTGCATCGGCCCCGCCTACATAGTCGGACAGTACCCGCAGGCGCAGCGGAACGTTTTTCAGCGCCGCACCCGGCAGCAGGAAGCTGCCCGTCGGATTGATGCGGTTCAGGGCCGTAAACAGCAGCTCGTTGCCGGTAAATGTGCCGTCATTGTTCAGGTCCAGCCAGATTCTGGTGTCCTGCGGGTTGGTGCCCGTCGTGACGCTCACGGTGTAGGTATTTCCTTCCGTAAGCTGCACCCGGCTGCCGCAGGTAAAATCCTCGTAGCCAGCCTGACCATTCTGGGAAGTTTTCGTGAGGGAGCCCAGGGTAAACTGCGTGATACCGTAGCCGCAGCAGAAAGCCGTGGTGGCCGGGGTGCAGCTGGCCGCTACCGGAACGGCATTGTTATAGACGATGTAGTTGGTGCGGGTCCGGACGTTGTTGCCGGCCGGGTTAGTAGCCGTGAGCGTGACGGTGTAAGTGCCGGGCGTGGTATAGCAGTGGCGCGGGTTCTGCAGGGTGCTGGTCGTGTTGTCGCCAAAATTCCAGAGCCAGCCGGTAGGAGCGTTCTGGGTCTGGTCCGTGAACTGCACGCAGCCCGAGCAGGTCAGCGTCGCGTCGGCGCTGAACTCAGTAACCGGCGGCGCTACGTTGGCCTGCACCGTCACGGCGTAATCCTCGGTCTGCGAATACTGGGGCGTAGAGCAGGGCGTCGGCAGCGGAGCATTCACGTAATCGGCGGCCACGCGCAGGCGCAGGGCCGTGTTCAGCACGGTGCCCGTCGGCAGCGAGATAGTGCCCGAGTGGGTTTTGGCCGAGTTCGAGCTGAAAATAAGCTCGGTCGTGGGGTTTAGCGTCCCATCGTTGTTCAGATCCAGATACACCCGCACGTTTTCGTTGGCATTGGCATTGGTTCGCACCGAAACAGGGTAGTTCTGCCCCACTGTGAGCGTGGTGCCAATGGTGCAGGCATAGTCCCGGAAGCCTTCCTGCACGCCCGCCGTGGTGTTGTTGATGGTGCCCAGCGTCACGTTCAGAATACCCATCCCGAAGGCAAAGCTGGACGACGGGGCCGAGCCGGGCGTGCAGGCGCTGGCAGCCGGTGGGCACTGCGCCCAGGCCGTCTGCGTGAGGGGCAGAATCAGCAGCAGCAGGCAGGCCCAGAAAGCAGGCGCACTGCGCCGGATAAGTAAAGTTGGGGTCATAGAAAAGGGTAGGAAAGTGCGCGGTGTGAGGAAAGTAAATGTAGCGACATTGCGGGGACAAAATGCAATTTATCACACCGACAATCCAATATAGATAAGGATTAATTATTGCGCCGAAAGAATCTATGATTCGGCGAAGCATACCGATGTCCTGCCCCTAAATAGGTAGTTTTGCTGGCCGCTTGCTAAGGCATGCTCCAATCAGATAAGTAAAATGAAAGATAAAGTAGTGCTAATAACCGGTGGTACATCCGGTATCGGGCGCGCCTGCGCCGTTGCCTTTGGTCAGGCCGGGGCCCGGGTAGTTGTGACGGGCCGCGACGAAGCCCGCCTCCAGGATACCGCGCGTGAATTGGCCACACTGGGCATCCGCCACCACACCGTGCGCGCCGATGTAGGCGTGGCCGCCGATTCGGAGCGGGCCGTGCAGGAAACCATTGGGGCTTTCGGCCGCCTAGATGTGCTGCTCAACAACGCCGGTATCAGCATGCGCGCCCGTTTTCAGGACGTGGACCTGAGCGTGATTGAGCGCCTGATGCAGACCAACTTTTTCGGCACCGTGTATACTACCAAGTTTGCGCTGCCGCATGTGCTGGCCAGCAAAGGTTCCGTGGTGGGCATCAGCAGCATTGCCGGCTACCGGGGCCTGCCCGGCCGCACCGGCTACTCCGCCTCCAAATTTGCCATGCACGGCTTTCTGGAAGCGTTGCGTACTGAGCTGCTGCCGCAGGGCGTACATGTGCTGCTGGCTTGCCCTGGTTTCACGGCCTCCAACATCCGGCAGGTGGCGCTGGCCGCCGATGGCTCCGCCCAGGGCGAGTCGCCGCGCGACGAGCAGAAAATGATGAGCAGCGAGGAGGTGGCCCAGCACATTCTAAACGCCGTGCAGCACCGTCGCCGCGACTTAGTGCTCACCAGTCAGGGCAAGCTCACCGTCTTTCTCAACAAGTGGCTGCCATCTGTCACCGATAAGCTGGTTCTGAGCCATTTCAGAAAAGAAGAGAAGGATTTCGAGGTGTAAGCAAGAGCAGTGACAGGTGGCGGAAAGCGGATTACGCACCTGTCACCTGTCACTGCACCAGCAGCAGGTCCTGCACCCGGATATACGCATCCCGGCCCTGCCATTGCACGCGGTACCAGGTATCCTGTTTGCCCTGCACCACCAGCCGGTCGCCGGCCGCAGCGGTTGTCAGCCAGGTAGCCCCGGCACTGGGGCCGCTCATCAGCGCCGCGTGTGGATGGGCTACCAGAGCGGCTCGCTCATTACCCAGCAGGTTTAGGTAGGCCCCGGCGAACAGCAGATACGCTCCATAAGCCGTCCACCAGCCGCGGGAAAGCCGGTTGCGACGCAGCAGCAGCAGGGTACCGCCCACTACGGCCCCGATCAGCAGGACCTGCAACCCCAGGTAGTAGTAGCGCCGAAAGGTCAGCACCAGATCCTGCCGCCAGGTTTCGGGGTAGCCGGTGAGGCGGTTGTCGCGGGCAATAGTGGCCATCTTGCGCCAGGTAGAAACCCGAGGCTGCCGGGCCTGGGCCATGCTCAGGTAGTAGAGCGCCATGGGATAGTGGCCCAAGCCTTCCTGCACGTAGGCCATCCGCAGCAGCATCCGGGGCGAGGCCAGCTGCTGCTGGCGCAGGATCTGGCGGTACAGTATGTATGCCGGCATATAGGCACCGGCTACAAAGGCAGAATCGGCGCGAACTAGCTCAGGAGTAACTTTTTGGGCCGTAGCGAGTTGGGGCGCCAGCAGCCAGGCCAGAAAAAAAAGAGGGAGTATTTTCCGCAAAACGTTTGGAGCGTAGAACGCGGCCGGCTACTTTTGTGCCACAATCAGCGAATCAGCCGCGTTTTGATTGCAAAGTAACTGATTCTGTAGCTCAGCTGGTAGAGCAATACACTTTTAATGTATGGGTCCTGGGTTCGAATCCCAGCGGGATCACCAAAGCTGAAAAAAATCGCCAACTCTTCCGGGAGTTGGCGATTTTTTTTTGTGGTAGGTCCACTGCTTTAAAACAGCTTTCGCAGCGCCCACAGGCTCCAGACAATCACCATCAAGCCCACGCCCACGAACATCCAGCGGACCGGGATACGGCCGGCAAGGCGGGCCGCGAAAGGCGCAGCGGCAATTCCGCCCACAATCAGGCCCAGAATAATCTGCCAGTGCGAGATGCCCAGCGTGGCAAAAAACGTGACGGCGCTGGCAAACGTGACAAAAAACTCCGTGACGCTGACCGAGCCGATAACATACTGCGGCGTACGGCCTCCGGCAATGAGCGTGCTGGAGACCAGCGGACCCCAGCCGCCACCGCCGAACGAGTCGAGGAAGCCGCCGGCTGCCGCCAGAAATCCTAGCTTCTTGTGCTTTTTGCGCGGGCCCGGTTTGGAAAAGGCTTTGCTGATAATACGGATGCCCAGCAGCAGCAGGTAGCCAGCCAGCAATGGTTTCACGTAGCTGGCATAGGTTTCGCCGAAGCGGGAGAGGAGGTAGGCACCGGTGATGGCACCCAGCACGCCCGGAATCAAGAGAACTTTGAAGAGTTTCTTGTTGACATTGCCGAAGCGGTAATGGTGGTAGCCGGAAGCGCCGCTGGCAAACATTTCGGCCGTATGGATGCTGGCGCTAACGGCGGCCGGGGCAATATTCATGCTCATCAGACTGATGGCCGTGACGACGCCGTAGCCCATGCCCAGCAATCCGTCAATCAGTTGCGCGCCGAAACCGATGGCGACGAATAGATAGAATGTGTCGGCGTTGCTGGCTACTTCCCACGCCTGTTGCCAGGTGAAATAGAAGGAGAAAATGTTGAACACCAGCAATACGCCAAATGCCACCAGCGCCCAGGTAGCACGCCGCCGCCACCTAGCTGCCGCCGGCGACTCGTAGGCCGGTCCGCCGGCTAGTTCGGCGGTTACGGCATTCAGCGACCTTACTTTGTGGGCGAAGTCGCCGCCCACTTTTTCGCGGATACTGGCCATGCGCTGCAGCACATCATGCAACTCGTTGGGCAGCGCCTCCGTCAGCATTTCGCGCAGGCGCTTGGAAATGGTGGGCGACTTACCGTTGGTGCTGATGGCAATTTTCAGGTCGCCTTTCTGCACAATGGAGCCCAGGTAAAAGTCGCAGGCATCGGGCGAGTCGGCCACGTGGCAAAGTAGGCGCTGGCGCGAGGCCGCCGCCTTGATTTGCAGGTTCAGCGCCTTGTCGTTGGTGGCCACGATAACCAAGTCGTGGCCCACCAGATCGGTGACCTGGAAGGGCTGCTGGCGAAGCTGCACCTGCGGGTGCTGGCTGGCCAGGGCCAGGAGTTGCGGCGCAAACCACGGCGCTACCACGGTAACGGCGGCGGCCGGACTGTTGTTGAGCAGCACCAGCAGCTTTTCGTGGCCCACAGCGCCGCCTCCCACCAGAAGCACGCGCAGCTGCTCCAGCTTCAGAAAAACAGGAAACAGCCGGTTGGTTTCCGTGGGAGGAAATGCCCCGGACAGGCGCGCGGCGGTGGTGTCGGCGGTGTTCATGAGGCAAAGAGTGAGTTCGGAAAAGTAAAATAGAGAAAAGACCCGATTTGTCGCGCCGTGAACGGCCGGAAGCCGGCCGGAACCCAGATGCGCCGAGGCTACCAGCCGTTGGAACAGGAGGCACGAAAACGCTGGCTATGCACGGTGGTCTGCACGCCGCCCGAGCGGGCGGCAAAACGGCCGGAGCACTCCGGCGCCCGGTGCGGCCGGGCTTCCGTGATACGCAATGCCTGGAGAATTTTGCTGCAGCCGCCCTCGTCTAACATCTCCTGCCGAAGCTTGTTCAGCCCGCCGATTTGCTGGCTCCCCTGCCTGCTGTGGCCGGGTGGAGCCCGGGCGGCAGTCGTAGCAGACAAGAAGTTCAGGGCTTGGCACCGTTCGGGAAGTTGCGCTGGCTACCGACGCGGCGTCGGGCCTGGGCTTCCATGCCTCCGGGTAAAAACACTCCTTTAGCAAGTGAAAAATGGGAGTTCGAGAGCCGAACCGAAATTTTACACGTCCGGATTGCCTTGCGCCAGCGCCACATGCAGCGGCGCGGGTGTGGCAGCCCGGCCCAGCATCGAGCGCGCCGGGCCGGCCGGGTGGCAGCGCGCCGCCGGCCGGGCTGCCCGGTGCTTTATAATTTGTCCTGAGGGTGGTGAAACGATGCTTTTTCAGGTTTCGGGGGTCGGGGGGTGCGGCGCCGGTCGGCGGTGAAGCGGATGGCGCCCGACGGAGCCGAACGGCCGCGGCCAGTAGCGGCGGCTTCGGCCCGAATGACAGGCAGCGCGGAAACTTCATGTAACCTACAGGCTCATCTGGTAGTCTTGAATAGAATCTGAACCACTTTCCTATGACTGAATCTTTCAGTGTACTGCGCCTCCGCAACCAGATAGCCCTCGTGACGGGCGGCAGCTCCGGCATTGGGGCGGGGGTAGCCAAAGCCATGGCCGCCGCGGGGGCCGTGGTGTATGTCAACTACTCGCACAGCGCCGATGAAGCGGCAGCCGTGGTGAAGGAAATAACGGATGCCGGCGGCCAGGCCACCGCCGTACAGGCCGATGTAAGCAAGGAAGCCGATGTGCAGCGCATGTTTCAGCAGATTCTGCAGGAGCAGGGCACGTTGCACATTCTCGTCAACAACTCCGGTATACAGCAGGACGCCAAGTTTCTGGACATGACGCTGGAACAGTGGCAGAAGGTGATTGATGTAAACCTGACCGGCCAGTTTCTGTGTGCCCGCGAGGCGGCCCGTGAGTTTGTGCGGCGCGGCCCTCAGCCCGATATTTCGGCTGCTACCGGCAAAATCATCTGCATGAGCTCGGTGCACGAGGTAATTCCGTGGGCCGGGCACGTCAACTATGCCACCAGCAAAGGCGGCATCATGCAACTCATGAAAAGCATGGCCCAGGAGCTGGCCCCGCACCGCATCCGCGTCAATAGTATCGGGCCGGGCGCCATTGCCACGCCCATCAACGAAGAAGCCCGCGACACGCCCGAGGAAGAGAAAAACCTGCTGACCCTGATTCCCTACGGTCGTATCGGGCAGCCCGCCGACATCGGCAAAGTGGCCGTCTGGCTGGCTTCTGATGAGGCCGACTACATAACCGGAACCACCCTGTTTGTGGATGGCGGCATGACCCTCTATCCCGGCTTCGCGGACAACGGCTGAGCCGCCAGCCCGGCCGGCCGGCGGTTGCCAGGTGCTGGCCTGGCTGCCCGGCGGCCTGTTCCGCCGTTCCGCCGCAGGGCGCATTTTCTGGCACCGCAGGCTCTTTATCCAAGGCAACCGACACACATGAACGAAGAGCAAATCCGTCAGCAGCAGGCCCGGGAGGGCAACGAGCCGTGGCACTGGCTCGGGCCGTATGTGTCGGACCGGCAGTGGGGCACGGTGCGCGAAGACTACAGCCCCGACGGGCAGCCCTGGGCGTATACCACCCACGACATGGCCCGCAGTCTGGCCTATCGGTGGGGAGAAGAGGCTATTGGCGGCGTCTGCGACGAGCAGCAGCTGCTGTGTCTGGCTCCGGCCTTCTGGAACGGGCAGGACCCTATTCTGAAAGAACGGCTGTTTGGCCTGAGCAACCCCGAAGGCAACCACGGCGAGGACGTGAAGGAGCTATATTACTACCTGGACAGCACGCCCACGCACTCCTACATGCAGATGCTGTATAAGTATCCGCAGCACGCGTTTCCGTATGACTGGCTGGTAAGGGAAAACAGCCGCCGCGGCCGCCAGAAACCCGAATTCGAGCTGCAGGACACGTGCGTTTTCCGCGAGAGCCGCTACTTCGATATCTTTATTGAGTACGCCAAAGCCGGCCCGCAGGACCTGCTCATGCAGATAACGGTACACAACCGGGGCACGCAGGAAGCGCCGCTGCATGTGCTGCCTCAGCTCTGGTTTCGGAACACTTGGCGCTGGGCTCCGGGCAGCTACCGCCCGAGCCTGGGCGTAGTGGAGGGCGGCCACATCTGCGTTGATCATGCCAAGCTACCGGAGCTGCAGCTTTATTGCGAGCAGATGGCCGAGCAGGCCGCGGAGCTGCTCTTCTGCGACAACGAAACCAATGCCGTGCGGCTATACCAGACCGCCAACGCCACCATGTACTGCAAAGACGGCATCAACGACTATGTGGTTTCCGGCAAAGAAGACGCTGTAAATCCGGCGCAGCAGGGCACAAAGGCGGCCGCGCACATTGTGCTGCAGCTACCGGCCGGCGAAAGCCGCACCGTGCGGGTCCGGCTGGCCGCTCCTGGCCTTGCAGACCCATTCGGGGAATTCGCGGAGTTGCTGAATACACGCCGGGCCGAGGCCGATACTTACTACAACGAGCTGCAGGCCGGGCTGGCCACCGAGGATGCCCGTAATGTGCAGCGCCAGGCGCTGGGCGGCATGCTCTGGAACAAGCAGTTCTATTATTACGACGTCAGTGAGTGGCTGGCCGGTGACCCCGCCGGCCCGAAGCCGCCGGAGCAGCGCCGGCACGGCCGCAACAGCACCTGGCCCCACCTCAACAATGCCGACATCATCTCGATGCCCGACAAGTGGGAGTATCCGTGGTATGCGGCCTGGGACCTGGCTTTCCACTGCATTCCGCTGGCTATGGTCGACTCGGAGTTTGCCAAGCACCAGCTGCGCCTGCTCTGCCAGGACTGGTACATGCACCCCAGCGGCCAGTTGCCCGCCTACGAGTGGAAGCTGGAGGATGCCAACCCGCCGGTGCACGCCTGGGCCACGTGGCGCGTCTACAAAATGGATAAAAAGCAGCACGGCCACGGCGACACGGCTTTTCTGGAAAGAGTATTCCATCGGCTGCTGCTCAATTTCACGTGGTGGGTGAACCGCAAGGACCGCCACAACCGCAACGTATTTGAAGGGGGCTTTCTGGGGCTCGACAACATCGGCGTGTTCGACCGGAGCGCGCCGCTGCCCACGGGTGGCCACATCGAGCAGGCCGATGGCACGGCCTGGATGGCCATGTTTGCCCTGAATATGATGCGGATAGCCCTGGAGCTGGCCCGCACCAATGCCGTCTACCAGGACATGGCCAGTAAGTTCTTCGAGCATTTCCTCTACATAGCGCACGCCATGAGCTCTATGGCCGATGAGGAAATAGACATGTGGGACGAGGAGGATGAGTTCTACTACGATGTGCTCAACCTGTCCGACAATAGCCGGATTGCCTTGCGCATCCGGTCTATAGTAGGCCTCATTCCGCTTTTTGCCGTGGAAGTGCTGGATCTGGATACCCTGACCGAAATGCCGTGGTTTGTGGCCCGGCTCAACTGGTTTCTCGACCACCGGCCCCAGCTGGCCGCCCTGGTCAGCCGCTGGCAGGAAGCGGGCCAGGGCCAGCGCCACCTGCTTTCGCTGCTGCGCGGGCACCGCATGAAAGAGCTGCTGCGCCGCATGCTCGATGAGGCCGAGTTCCTATCGGAGTATGGGGTGCGCGCCCTTTCCCGCTACCACCTCGAACATCCGTACCAGTTTCAGCACCAGGGCGGCACAGATGCCGTGGTGAAGTATGAGCCCGGCGAGTCCTCCACGTCGCTGTTCGGGGGCAACAGCAACTGGCGCGGCCCCATCTGGATGCCGGTCAACTTCCTCATCATCGAGTCGTTGCAGCGCTTTCATCATTACTACGGCGACGATTTCAAGGTCGAATATCCTACCGGCTCCGGGCACTACAGCACGCTGCTGGAAATCTCACAGGCCCTTGCTGAGCGGCTCATCAGGCTGTTTTTGCGCGATGAGCACGGCCACCGTCCCATCTTCGGCGACGACCAGCAGCTGCAGAACGACCCCCACTTTACCAACTACCTGCTCTTTCACGAGTACTTCCACGGCGACACCGGCCGCGGCCTCGGCGCCAGCCACCAAACCGGCTGGACCGGCCTCATTGCCAAACTCCTGCACCCACGTCATCCGGACGAATAGGCCAGTTTCCGGCCATCCGGCAGCGCCTCTGCCGGCTTTTCTACCGTTCTGTTCTGAGTATCCCACCCGTTTCAAGTCCACACTTTACTGGTTCACCGCGCATGAGCAAGACACAACTTGGAGTTATCGGCCTGGGAAAAATGGGAGCGGGCCTGGCCCGGCAGGCGGCCGAGAAAGGCTACCCCGTAATAGGCATGGACCTGCATCCTCGCCCCGATCTGGAAGGCAACAACCTGCACGTAGTGGGCAGCCTGCAGGAACTGGCGCAGCAGCTGGACCGCCCCCGCAAGGTATTCCTCTATATTCCGGCCGGTACGGCAGTGGATGGTATCATCGAAAACCTGCTGCCATTGCTGCAAGAGGGCGACATCATCGTGGATGGCGGCAACTCCTATTGGGGCGACTCCATTAGAAGGGCGGCGCGCCTGAAGGAGCAAGGAGTACATTTCATTGACTGTGGCACCAGCGGAGGCCCCGGCGGCGCCCGTACCGGCGGCTGCTACATGGTGGGCGGCGCCACCGAAGCCGTGGACCAGCTTAAAGACTTTTTCATTGAAACGGCGGTGCCCGGCGGCTTTCTGCATACCGGACCGGCCGGCACCGGCCACTACGTGAAGCTGGTGCACAACGGCATCGAGTTCGGGATGCTGCAGGCCATCGGGGAGGGGATGGGCATGCTCACGCATTTCCGCGAGAAGCTGGACGTCAGTGCTATTCTGGGCCTCTGGAACAACGGCTCGGTGGTGCGCTCCTGGCTGGTGGAGCTGATGAAGAAGATGTACGACGAGGAAGCCGGCTTCAACGTGCCCAGCTACATTGAGGACACGGGCGAAGTAAACTGGCTGATTGCCGACGCGCTGCATATGGAGGTGCCCATCCCGGTTATCACGCAGTCCGTCATGCAGCTGTTCACCTCCCGCGACCAAGACCCCACCTGGGCCAAAGCCATTGCCATGATGCGCCACGGCTTCGGGGGGCACCCCTATGGCGAAGACAAAGGCATCCGGCGCGAGCGGCAGTACGGCCGCGTGGGCGAATACGAAATGCCCGAAGAAACCGGCGAGCGGGCCGAGCAGGAGCCTGGCAGCAAGGGGTAGGAATGCGTATTTTTGTCGGTGCTCTGCTCCACACGAAGGGCCGGCCAAGCGTGAGTACGTCTCGTTGTAGTGGCTTTTTTACGTAGGTGCTGGCGCCACGGGCCGCTCAGAATAACCCGGGGCGCAACCCGTTCCCTAAAAAAGCCCTATACTTCCTTGATTCCAATCCACCCACCCTGTTGCCGGAGCCTTTTTGCGGGCTTCGCTGTTCTTTCCGCGTGACTGATTCTACTACCCCCACCACTACTCCGCGGCCGGACCTGCTGCGCGTGCCCTACGACGACTACCGCGCCCTGCCGGCCATTGCCAATTCTGACCTTTCGCGGCTGCGCGACGCCCTGAACGGGCGCCCGCCCCGGCCTACCACTTCGCTCGGGGCATTGGGCCTGGGCACTGCTTTCCATACGGCGCTGCTGGAGCCCGACTTGTACGAAGCCGGCCTTCCCGGTATCAACGATACGCTGGTGTGGTGGATGGTGGAAGGCGTGCAGCTGAATGCCGAGGTGAACCAGCTGCTGCAAACCGGCATTCCGGAGCCCAGCTGCATCTTTACAGAGCCCGTCACGGGCACGCTCTGCAAGCTCCGCGCCGACCTCATCGTAGACCAGCCCGGCCAGCCCTACACCATCATCGACTTCAAGACCACCATGGCCCGCGACCATCAGCACTTCGTGGAGCAGTGCTCGGGCTACGACTACGACCGGCAGGCCGCTTTCTACTCCGATGCCCTGCAGGCCGACCGGTTTATTCTGGTGGGAGTGCAGAAAGTAGAGCCGTTTAAGCTGTTTGTGTTTGAGGTGCCCAGGTTTATGCTCGCTGAAGGCCGCGCCAAGTACCTGCGTCTGCTTAAGCTGCTGCAGCCCGAAACACCGGTGCCTTCTTCCGTGGCCGGTGCCGTGCGCGAGGTGCGCGAAGCCCTGAACGGGAGTGAGTAAGCGTTGAAATAAATAGAAGAAACAAAAGGTGGATAGTATTATAAGAAGTAATTTTCCAAAAAGACGAATTACTTCTGAAAATTATTAGGAATTAGTGCAGCCTGTCTTTATACTTGTATATACCTGACGAAGAAAACATCCAGACAATGCATTTTTTTAGCAATAATCTTCCTAATAATAACTCGAATAATAATCCGATTCGAGACTGGAAGGCTATTGCTCCATAGGAGAAGAGAAAAATTCGTAACTGATTTTCTTTTAAAGCCTTCCATCATCAGGAAGGCTTTTTTTTGTGCCTGTCTCCCCGATTATGAATTTTAATAATCTGGACTAGCGCAGTAATTTTTTTGGCACAGCTAATTTCTGAGAAATTAGAAAACTCCCGGCGGGGAGGCTGGAAGACGCGTGCTTTTTTAACTGGAATTCATCACACTTCATAAAAAACAAAAACCATGAACGCTCAGCAACTGCTCAAAACCGAGGAAGCTATCAGCTTCGTGAAAGACTCGTTTGCCAAAGAACTAGCGACGCAGCTACACCTCATCAAAGTATCGTCGCCGATTGCCGTACTCGACGGTACCGGCATCAACGACGACCTGAACGGTGTTGAGCGGCCGGTTGGCTTTCCTGTCAAATCCCTGGATGAGAGGCGGGCCGTGGTAGTACACTCGCTGGCCAAATGGAAGCGGGTGCGCCTGCAGGAGTTGGGCATTGAGGCCGGCCGTGGTCTGCTGACGGACATGCGCGCCCTCCGCCCCGACGAGGACTACTCGCCCATTCACTCCATCTATGTAGACCAGTGGGATTGGGAAAAGCACATCAGTCCGGAGCAGCGCACCACCGGATTCCTGAAAGCTACGGTGGAGCGTATCTACGAAGCCTTGCGCACTACAGAGACCCACGTAGCCGCTGACTACCCGGAAATTACGCCAATTCTGCCCGGCAAAATAACCTTCCTGCACGCCGAAGATTTGCTGAAGCAGTACCCTACGCTCACGCCCAAAGAGCGGGAGCATGAGGTGGTGAAGCAATACGGAGCCGTGTTCCTGATGGGCATTGGCGGCGAACTGAGCCACGGGGAGCCACACGATGGCCGCGCCCCCGACTATGACGACTGGAGCACCGAAACTGAAGACGGCCACCGCGGCCTCAACGGCGACATTCTGCTGTGGCACCCCGTGCTGGAAACCTCGTTTGAAGTATCCTCAATGGGAATTCGGGTGGATAAGCACGCGCTGGTACGCCAGCTGGCTTTGCGCGGCTGCGAAGACCGGCAGGAACTGTCATTCCATTCGCGGCTATTGGCCGGCGAGCTGCCGCAGAGCATTGGCGGGGGCATCGGGCAGAGCCGGGTGTGCATGTTTATGCTGCGCAAAGGGCACATTGGCGAAGTGCAGGTGAGCATCTGGCCGGAGGCCGTGCGCGAAGAACTGGCGGGGGCTGGGGTAGGGCTGCTGTAGAGTAGCCAATAGGTTCGCTACCTCAACTAGCGGAGCGGAGAAGTGGGCTTGGCGGCCGGAGCTTCTCCGCTTTTTTTTTGAGGTAAAGGGAAAGATGGGAAGCTTGAGAAAGTGTATTTTTTTGGCCCTGTTTTATGATGTAAGTATCTGGCTACGAGTTATGAGAGCTGGAGCAGGGGCCTGCTTTTTTCTATATCCGGGGCCAGAAACGCGAACCGCGCCTATCATCGGCACTATGCTTGCAAGGGACTGGAAAAGCGCTTGAACCTAGGAGCTGCTCGTGCACAAAGCAGCTTCCATAGTTTTCACTTCACGCCTTCCTGTCCATGAAAACCTTCCTGCTTTCCCTTGCCACTTCTGTGCTGCTGGCTTCCACCGCCGCCGCCGCTCCGCTTGCCTCGCGCCCCAATGATGGCCGCTGGGAAAGAAAGTCGGACCACGACAAAAAGTACAAAGACGATAAGCGCCACGGCTACGATAAAAAGGGTAAAAAAGGCCACGACAATCACAACCACGGCTATTCAAATCACGGGTCCTCAAGCTATGGCCACTCGCGCCACCGTGCCAACCGGCATGACCATGACCACGACCGGCGCGACAGCCGCTACTCGCGTGGGGGCCGGGACTCCCGCAACGACCGTTACTCCCACCATGACCGCCACGACCGGGACCAGCGCGACAACCGTGACCGAAACAACAATGGCTACGGCTATGGCACTCAGAATAACCCCCGCACGACCGTGCCAGCTCCGGAGCAGCCACGCTGGAAAGTATTGGGGCGCAATCAGTAAGGCGTAGAATCTATAGTTCGAAAGCCTCCGCAGCAGTGTGCTGTGGGGGCTTTTTGTTGGCAGAGCAAGAGGTTCTGTGGCGTAGCGCCAAACGCTATTTTTCGCCTATAGCATACTGAATGCCACCAAGCAGGTGCTGTACAAAAAGCGGTTCGGAGTAGCTCTCGGCCGTATGGCCGCCTGCAGTATAAAAGGCGCGCCCTCCATCGTAGGCATGGTACCAGGCTATCGGATGGGTAGGGCCGTTTGTGCCGCCGGAATACGTGCTTTCGTCGAGTGTGGCCAGCACGGTGAGGGCCGGGTTTATGTCGCGGAAATTATACCACTCATCAGTACGCAGCCAGGCGTCGGGCAGGTGGCGTGTGGCCGCGTGTGCCTTATTGCTGACTCGCACCGTGGCCTGCTGAATCTGGGGGTGGCTCATAAAGTATGCTCCCACCAGTTGGTTGTACCAGGGCCAGTTATATTCCGTGTCGGTAGCGGCATGCACTCCCACAAAGCCGTTGCCGGAACGGATATACTGCTCGAAAGCAGTTTGCTGTTCCTGATTCAGAACATCCTGAGTGGTGTTCAGGAAAACTACCGCGCGGTAGTGTCGCAGAGTAGCAGGTTGAAAATTTTCGGCTCGTTTCGTAGTGTCAACCAGAAAGTTATGGGCTGCTCCAAGCTGCTGAATGGCCCGGATGCCATCCGGAATGGAAGCATGATAAAAACCACTGGTTTTGTAGAACACCAGAATCCGGGGTACGGGCTGTACTTCGGCCGGCTGCGTCGTTTTTGAGGAGCAGCCTGCAGCCAGCCCCAGTGCCAGCAGTGCCACAGCTGATAGTAAGCGTTTCATCCGGAATAGCCCTACGTGGAAGTCTCTCCCTGCTTACGCGTGCCCCGTTCATAAGTTGAGGGCTCAACCCGCTGTTTCTCAGGTGCACAGCAGCTGTCGTGTTGCCGGGAGGGTTTGGCCGCACGATAAAAAATGAGCACGCTTAGCTGCTTTTCTTTTTGCATCTTGAAGCACGGCAGCGGCTCGGTCAACGACGGGTGCTGCTTTTCGTTCTCTCCTCACTTCCAACTGCTATGGGTCAGCCAGCCTCTCTTCTGGATCCTATCAAAGGTGCCGACCACCGCGTGGTCGGCGGAGTAGCCATAGATATGGTGCGCACCGGCGACGCACGGGTGAAACGCGTGGTGTATCCGGTGGGTTTTCGCTGGTCGCAGCACATGAAGCCGGTAGTTAGCACCGACTTATGTATGCACGCGCACGTCGGCTTTCTGGCTCAGGGCGAGTTTCACATTCAGTACACCGACGGCAGGATAGAGGAGTTTGTGGCGCCACAGGTAGTAGCCATTGCCCCCGGCCACGACGGCTGGGTAGTGGGCGATACGCCGGCCGTGCTGATAGAATTCGACTTTGAAGGCGAGACTATTAGCCGGATGGGCCTGTAAAGCCGCCCGCGGGAATTGCCCGGTACCGGGCGGCTCTTCCCTGCTTACCGCAGCCGCAGCCGCGTGGAAATTGTGGGCACCCCCACCGGATGAACCTGTAATGGCACCCCCGGCGACGAGGCTACGGTAGTGCCGGCTGCGTCGCGGTAGCACACTTTGTACTCGGTTGTGCTTCCCATCGGCGGATTCTGGTCCAGATGGGGGCTGCACGCGTTGTGGGCAATGCATTCCCGGTTTGCGCGATGTTGCCGCCGATAGACGTAAGCAAACCGGGCCGGGTAGCCGCGGAAAATCCAGCCGGCAGCCGGCGGGTACCAGATGCACGCGTAATTCGGTGAAGGCAGAACCAGGCATGGGCAGATAGAGCAGCAGTGAAAAGGTGGCACCCCGCAACCCGAAGTGCCGCCCTGGCAGTGATTTAAACAACATCACACTGGAATTTGTACGTGTTTTGATGCGTAAAATACTGATTTTCAGTATCCGATATTGGTGATTGGCTGGTTCCGAAGACCACTGGGAAATAAATTCAGCTATTCGCCGCCATAGCGGCTTTTGCCCCCGCCGCCGGCATCCATGCGCACAATGCGGGGCATGAAAGAACCCAGCACATCCACCAGATCCTGCTGGTGGGCCATCACCTGATGAATGTCCTTGTAGGCCATCGGGGCCTCGTCCAGCCCGCCCCCAATCAGTTCGATGCCATGGTCGCGCAAGTGGCGGCGCATGTCGCCTTCGGATAGGTTCTGCTTGGCCTGAGTGCGCGACATCCGGCGGCCCGCGCCATGGGAAGCCGACTGGATGGAGTCCCGCTCACCACGGCCGCGTACGATAAAGCCGGGAGCTGTCATCGAGCCCGGAATGACGCCCAGCACGCCTTTGCCGGCCGGCGTGGCACCCTTGCGGTGCACTATGGCTTCGCGGCCGTCGGGCAGGGTTTCCTTCCAGGCAAAGTTGTGGTGGTTCTCTACTTTGGCCAGCGGCTTTTCGCCCAGCGCCTGGCTTAGGCGGCGGTGAATGTCGCGGTGGCAGGCCGAGGCGTAGTCGCCGGCCAGGTTCATGGCGCGCCAGTATTCCTGGCCTTCTTGGCTGTCGAGGTCGAGCCAGGCCAGGTAGCGGGCTTCAGGCGGCAGCGGGCACTTGCTCATGGCCACTTTGGTGTAGTGCTGCGCAATGGACGCGCCCAGCCCGCGTGAGCCGGAGTGCGAAAGCAGCCCCAGATACTGGCCGGGCGCTAGATCCAGGTCGTTGTCGTCGGCGGTGATGTCTACCACGCCCCACTCCACGAAATGGTTGCCGGAGCCCGACGAGCCCAGCTGGTTGTAGGCCGCTTCGCGTTTGCCGCGCACCACCGCAATTTCTTTGAACTCGGGCCGCTCCAGAATCGGGTCGTCGGTGGGATTCTTGAACACTTCCTTGCCGCCGAAACGGGTGTGGTTGTGGAGCAGCTTTTTCAGCTCCTGGGTGCGCTGGGCCAGGTAGTGGGCCGGCAGCGGAAACACCGACAGTGACATCCGACACCCGATGTCCATGCCCACCCCATAGGGAATCACGGCATTATCCACGGCCAGCACGCCCCCGATGGGCAGGCCGTAGCCCTGGTGCGCATCGGGCATGAGGGCGCCATCCAGCGTCACGGGAAGCTGCATAGCGGTGTCCATCTGGCGGCGCGCCCCGTCCTCGATAAACGCCTCGCCGTAGCGGCGGTAATCCTTGATTTCGGAGCTGAGCGTCACGTCGCGCTTGGGGTCGGGCACAAATTCCTTGGCCAGCTCCCGCCACAGTGAGTCGCGCAGGTAGGCATACGGGTCGGCTTTGATTTTCTGGAGCAGGGCCAGCGCACTGCCTTTATCGAGGGTTTTGAGTTGGCGGTCTTCCAGAATGTTGAGGGCCAGCGTAGTGGCCCGGCCCTCAGGAAAGCCTATTTTGCGCAGGTCGTTGCCGCGGAGCTTGGAGGTGGCCATGGGAGAGAAAGGGAGGGTGGAGCCTGTTGTAGCGCGGATGGACGGTCCGAGGTTATGGACGAGCTATGCGGAGGCTGCCTGCGTTGGGTGGCGCAAACCCAACCGAAACAAGCCTCCTCGTTCTGCGTTGTCGAACTTGCGGCCTGGGATATCCGCCGTGGCCAATCGGCCCGTCTGCGGCTGTGCTGCCGAAAACCAATCCTCTTTTTCCTATGCCTGATATGTTGCAGTCTTTCGATAAAGCGTTGTTTCAGAACTCCTTTGTGGAGCAAATGCGCGGCGAGTCTTCCATGGACCGCAGCCCGCGCCAGGTGCCCGGCTACCACTATTCGCGGGTGCTGCCCACGCCCGTAGCCGACCCGCAGCTGCTGGCATGGTCCGAGGAAGTAGCCGCTTTTCTGGGGCTGGAGCGGCCGCCGGAACGCGGCCCGGCCGTGGATGCACTGGCCGGCAACCTCGTAACGGAAACCATGAAGCCGTTTGCCGCGCGCTACGGCGGGCACCAGTTCGGCAACTGGGCTGGCCAGCTCGGCGACGGCCGGGCCATGTCGCTGGGCGAGCTGACGGCCACCGATGGGACGCCGTGGGAAATTCAGCTGAAAGGCGCGGGCCCCACGCCCTACTCGCGCCGCGCCGACGGGCGGGCCGTGCTGCGCTCCTCGGTGCGGGAGTTTCTGTGCTCCGAGGCCATGCACCACCTGAGCGTACCCACCACCCGCGCCCTGAGCCTGGTGCGCACCGGCGACGAGGTGGTGCGCGACATGTTTTACGATGGCAACGCCCGCCCCGAGCCGGGCGCCGTGGTGGCGCGGGTAGCGCCTACGTTCGTGCGCTTCGGCAGCTTCCAGATTCTAGCGGCCCACGGCGAAAAGGACAACCTGCAGGCCCTGGCCGACTACGTTATCCGGCGCTACTATCCCGAACTGGGCGCGCCCTCGCCGGCCGTGTACGTGCAGTGGCTGGAGGAAGTATGCCGCCGCACCGCCGTCATGATAGCGCACTGGCAGTCGGTTGGGTTTGTGCACGGCGTGATGAACACCGACAACATGTCCATCCTCGGCCTCACCATTGACTACGGCCCCTACGGCTGGCTGGAACCCTACGACCCCGACTGGACGCCCAATACCACCGATTTTGGCGGGCGCCGCTATGCGTTCGGGCAGCAGCCGCGCGTGGCGCTCTGGAACCTGATGATGCTGGCCCAGGCCCTGCTTCCGCTGGTGGAGGATGTGCAGACGCTACGCACCGCGCTGGACCGGTACGTGGCTACCCTGAACGAAACCCAGCACCGCATGATGCTGCGCAAGCTCGGCCTTACCGCATCAGCAGCGGCCGAAGCAGATGGTGCGCTGCTTGGAGCCCTGCCCGAAGCGCTGGCAGAAGCCGAAGCCGACATGACGCTGTTTTTCCGGCACCTGTCTCACGCGGCCCCGTCCCTGATTTCGCATCCGGCCATTGAGGAAGCCGTGCTGCAGGAGCTGCTGGAAGCAGTAAGCTACACCGAAGCTCCGGAGAAGCACCAGAAGCTGCGGCAGTGGCTGGCGCAGTACGCGGTGCGGCTCCGGCTGGAAACCGTGCTGCCGGAGGCAATCAGGGCTGGAATGCTGGCCGCCAACCCCAAATATGTGCTGCGCAACTACCTGGCTCAGCAGTCCATTGAAGCCGCCGAAACCGGCGACCTGACGCTGCTGAACCGCCTGATGCTGGTGCTCAAAACGCCCTTCGAGGAGCAGCCCGAGCACGATGAGCTGGCTGCCAAACGCCCGGAGTGGGCCCGCGAAAAGCCCGGCAGCGCTACGCTTTCGTGTAGCTCGTAAGCAGATTTTGGCTGCGTTTTCCAAACCAGAAGGCTCCGTTACTACCAGGGGCCTTTGTTTGGTTTGGAAAGCAGGTTGAACAGACGAGGCCGCAGAGGCCAGGCGGCAGAAAACGCCTGCCACATTCCGGCGTGAGGAAGCAGGGGAAAGTTTCCGGTCGGCTGAATGCCAGATGCTTGCGTATTCTGCTTTATTTACTGGCGTAACTCTCAGCGCTTTCGCCATGGACTCCGTTCAGCACTCAGTGGCCGACTCCCCGAGCAGCAGCCTCACCAGCCCCGATCTGGCGCCCATTCCTGCCGCCAGGCGTACCTGGACCACCGCCAACTACGCGGCGCTGTGGATCAGCATGAGCCTCTGCATTCCGACGTACATGCTGGCCAGCTCGCTCATTGAGGGCGGGATGAACTGGTGGCAGGCGCTGCTTACCATCTTCCTCGGCAACACGGTGGTGCTGGTGCCCATGCTGCTCAACGGCCACGCCGGCGCCAAATATGGCATTCCGTTTCCGGTGTTTGCGCGGGCCAGCTTCGGGGTGCGCGGGGCAAATGTGCCGGCGTTGCTGCGGGCCATCATTGCCTGCGGCTGGTTCGGTATCCAAACCTGGATTGGGGGCTACGCGCTATACCAGATGGCGGTGCTGTGGCTGCCGGGCCTGGCTACGCTGCAGGCCGTGTTTCCGGCGTCCTGGGGCCTGGCCACGGGGCCGGCCCTCACGTTTGTTCTATTCTGGGCGCTGAATATGTACGTGGTGTATCTGGGCGTCGAAAGTATCCGGAAGCTGCTGGTGTTCAAGGCGTTTTTTCTGCCCGTGGCGGCCGCGGCGCTGCTATGGTGGGCCATTGCGGCCGGCAACGGCCTCGGCCCGATCCTGGCCCAACCCGCCAAATTTACTTCGTCGGCGGAGTTCTGGGCGTTTTTCTTTCCCTCGCTCACGGGCATGGTCGGCTTCTGGGCCACGTTGTCGCTCAACATCCCCGACTTCACGCGCTATGCCACCAGCCAGCGCGCTCAGGTGCTGGGGCAGGCCATCGGGCTGCCGACTTCCATGACGCTGTTTTCGTTTGTGGGCGTGGTCGTGACGTCGGCGACGCTGGTGATTTACGGCCAGACCATCTGGGACCCGGTGGTGCTGGCCGGCAAGTTTGAGAGCCGGCTGCTGGTGAGCGTGGCCATGCTGGCGGTGGCCTTGTCCACGCTGGCCACCAACATTGCGGCCAACATCGTGAGTCCGGCCAACGACTTCGCCAACCTGGATCCGGCCCGTATCAGCTTTAAAACCGGCGGCTACATCACCGGCGTCATCGGCCTGCTGATCTTTCCCTGGAAGCTGATTGCCGACCCGTCGGGCTACATTTTTACCTGGCTGGTGGGCTATTCGGCGCTGCTGGGGCCTATCGGCGGCATCATGATAGCCGACTACTACCTGCTGCGCCACCAGCAGCTCGACGTGCCGGATCTGTACCGCCACCTGGGCCGCTACATGTACCGGAACGGCGTCAATTACCAGGCTCTGCTGGCACTGGTGCTGGGTATTCTGCCTAACATTCCGGGCTTTCTGCAGGCCGTGGGCGCGCTGCCGGCCGGATCGGTGTGGCCCTGGCTGGCGGGTATCTACAACTACGCCTGGTTTGTGGGGTTCCTACTGGCCGGTGGGCTGTATGTGCTGCTGATGCGGCCTCAGTTTCGTTCTGTGCCAGCATCGGTGGTAGCGGCTGAGCTGGTGTGACGGAAAGGCGGGAATGGGCTGTCGGGACAGGCAAAGTGGAATCATAGGTGCCGCATGAGCCGGCCAGTTCGGGTGTGGTTGCCGACCTTTGCCGCATGCATACCCTTGAAGAGCTGCGGTCCGGCCAACTGGCCGGCGCCACCCGCCTCGACCTTTCCGGCGGCCTCACCGAGTTTCCGACCGAAATATTCGACCTCGCCGACTCGCTGGAAATCCTCAACCTGTCCGGTAACGCCCTGACGGAGCTGCCAGCCGACTTCGGGCGACTCCGTAAGCTGCGCATCCTGTTCTGCTCCGACAATCGGTTCACGGAAGTGCCGGCCGTGCTGGGGCAGTGTCCGGAGTTGAGCATGGTGGGCTTCAAGGCCAACCAGATTCGGACGCTGCCGGGCGCGGCGTTGCCATCTGCCCTGCGCTGGCTTATCCTGACTGATAATCGGCTGGAAGAGCTGCCCGATGAGTTGGGCCAGTGCATGCACCTGCAGAAGCTGATGCTGGCCGGCAACCGCCTAACGCATCTGCCCGATACTATGGCCGCCTGCACCCGGCTGGAGCTGCTGCGCATTGCCGCCAACCGCTTCACCGCGCTGCCCGCGTGGCTGCTGCAGCTGCCGCGCCTGTCGTGGCTGGCCTACGCCGGCAACCCCTTCGGCGACAACATAGAAGACGCCGTGCTGGCCCGCCACCCCATCGGCATCATCGAGTGGGCGGCGCTGGAACTACAGCAGCAGCTTGGTGAAGGCGCATCCGGCGTCATCTCGAAAGCCCGATGGCACCGCGGTGCGGAGCAGCCGCCCCAGGAAGTGGCCGTGAAGCTATTCAAAGGCGCCGTGACGAGCGACGGACTGCCGCACAGCGAAATGTCGGCCTGCATCAGCGCCGGGCGGCATCCCAACCTGATTGCCGTGGAGGGCAAAATCGGAGGCCATCCGGCCGGAGCCGAAGGGCTGGTGCTGGAGCTGATTGACCACGAGTTCGGGAACCTGGCCGGACCGCCCAGCTTCGCCACCTGCACCCGCGACGTATATGCGCCCGGCACCACGTTTACAATGGAAGCTGCCCTGCGCATTGCCCACGGCATCGCCTCGGCGGTAGCGCATCTACATGCCCAGGGCATTCTGCACGGCGACCTGTACGCCCACAACATCCTCTGCACGCCCGCCGGGGACAGTCTGCTCGGCGACTTCGGGGCCGCCTGCTTCTTCATGCCCGAAACCGCAAAAGGAGCCGTCCTGCAACGCTTGGAAACTCGCGCCTTCGGCTGCCTGCTGGAAGAGTTGCTGGAACGTTGCAAGGTGCCGGCTGGGGCAGAAGTAGCTTTAGAAGCCGCGCGAAAGCTGCAGCAGGAGTGCGTACAGCCGGATACGGCCGCGCGGCCGCTGTTAGCGGAAGTAGCTGCGCGCCTGAAGGTTATGCAGCGCCAGGTAGGGTAGCGGCCGCTACGACAGCGCCTGCGGGGCGGGGGAGGAGCCGGCGGGGCGCGAACGGTCTTCGGGCAGGGGCACGAATTCGGCGTTGTCGTTGGGCGGGAGGGCAATGCGGCCCGCCTGCCAGTCGGCTTTGGCCTGCTCGATACGCTCCCGCCGCGACGACACGAAGTTCCACCAGATAAACCGTTCCCCCAGCGGCTCACCGCCCAGCAGCATCAGCGTAGCCGGCTCGTGGGCCACAATCACCGGGTCCTGGCCGGCCGTGAATACCAGCAGCTGGCCCGCCGGATACACGCGCCCGGCCACGGCCACGCTGCCTTTGGCCACGTAGGCGCCGCGCTCCGGATAGCCCTTCGGCAGCCCGAATCGGGCCCCGGTCTGCAGCACCACATGCAGGTAGAACAGCGGCGAATGGGTTTTTACGTCGTTGCGCAGCCCGAAAGCGTCGCCGGCAATCAGGCGCATCCAGACGCCCGCATCCGTGAAAATGGGCAGCTGCTCGGGCTGGTAGTTGGCGAAGCTGGGCGCGCTTTCCTCGGCGGCTTCGGGCAGCGCCACCCAGGTTTGCAGCATTTCCAGTTGCCCGCCCACCAACGCATTTGGGTCCTCAAACCGCTCGGAGTGCGCAATGCCACTGCCGGCTGTCATCCAGTTCACCTCCCCCGGCCGGATAATCTGCTCCACACCCAGACTGTCGCGGTGCGTGACCTGGCCGCCAAACAGGTAGCTCACGGTGCTCAGCCCGATGTGCGGATGGGGCAGCACGTCCATGCTGGCGGCTTGGGCGGGCGCCACGTGTACGGGGCCGGCGTGGTCCATGAAGATGAACGGACCCAACATACGGCGCAGCCGGTAGGGCAGAATCCGGCGCACTTCGAAGCCGGGGCTAAGCGCGGCCTGGCGCGCTTCAATGACCATGTCGAGCATAAGACGAGGGGAAGAAGATGCGGGTATTGCTAAGCGTAAGGTAGGAACTGTTGCGTACAGCAACATGCCGCCTTCTCATGAGGCCACCGGGCCAGCAACGGAAATATTCGGGGCGCTGCGTATATACCGGGCTGCCGGCTGCGTATGCTGCTCGTAGCTTGCCGTTCCGAAATCTGCTCTTTCCCCACATGCTAACTACTTCTCCTAAGTCTTCTTCCTCTGATTTTACTGGATTCGTGCGAGTGCGCGGCGCCCGGGAACACAACCTCAAAAACGTCGATGTAGACATTCCGCGCGATGCGCTGGTGGTATTTACCGGGGTGTCGGGCTCCGGCAAATCGTCATTGGCATTCGGCACTTTATATGCCGAGGCCCAGCGCCGCTACCTAGAGTCGGTGTCGCCGTACGCGCGGAGGCTGTTTCACCAGATGGCCGTGCCTGAGGTAGATAGCATCGAAGGCTTGCCGCCGGCCGTGGCGCTGCAGCAGCAGCGCGGCACGCCTACCACCCGCTCGTCGGTGGGCTCGGTCACCACGCTGTCCAATCTGCTGCGCATGCTCTACTCGCGGGCCGGCGACTACCCGGCGGGGCAGCCGATTGTGTACGCCGAAGGCTTTTCGCCGAACACGCCCGAAGGCGCTTGCCCCACCTGCCACGGCCTGGGCCGCACCTACGAAGTAACCGAGCAAAGCATGGTGCCCGACCCCACGCTCACCATCCGGGAGCGGGCTATTGCGGCGTGGCCTCAGGCCTGGGGCGGCCAAAACCAGCGCGACATCCTCGTGACTATGGGCTTCGATGTGGACCGGCCCTGGCAAGAGCTGCCCCAGAAAGACCGGGACTGGATTCTGTTCACCGACGAGCAGCCGGTGGTGCCGGTGTACCCCGGCTACTCGCCCCAGGAAACTCAGCGCGCCCTCAAGCGCAAGGAGCCACCCAACTATATGGGCACGTTCACGGGCGTGAAACGGCACGTGCTGCACACCTTCGCCAATACGCAAAGCCCGCTCATGAAAAAGCGCGCGTTGCAGTATATGATTAGCACGGAATGCCCCACCTGCCACGGCAAACGCCTGCGCCCCGAGTCGTTGGCCGTCACGTTTGCGGGCCTCGACATTGCCGATATGTCGCGGCTGCCGCTCAAGCGGGTGGCTGGTCTGCTGCAGCCTTTCGCCGATGGCACCGCCGCCCGCCAGGCGCACGACGCCGAGCATCCGGAGCAGGCCGAAGTAGCGCGCCGCATTGCCGCCGACCTGGTGGCCCGGCTGGCGGTGCTGCTGGATTTGGGGCTGGGCTATCTGGCGCTGGAACGCAGCACGCCCACCTTGTCGCCGGGGGAGCTGCAACGGCTGCGGCTGGCCACGCAGCTGTATTCCAATCTGTTCGGGGTGGTGTATGTGCTCGATGAGCCCTCTGCCGGCCTGCATCCTTCCGACACCGAAGCCCTACTGTCAGCCCTGGCAAGCCTCAAGAAAGCCGGCAACTCGCTGTTCGTGGTAGAGCACAACCTGGACGTGGTGCGCCAGGCCGACTGGCTGGTAGACGTAGGCCCGGCGGCCGGCGAGCAGGGCGGCGAAATCCTGTACAGCGGTGCGCCGGCTGGTTTGGCGGAGGTCGAAACTTCGCAGACGCGGCGCTACCTGTTCAACGATACGGGCAAACCCACGTCCCGCACGCCGCGCACACCTACGGGCTGGCTGCGGCTGGCCGGCGTCACGCGCAACAACCTGGAAGGGCTGGAGGTGGCGTTTCCGCTGGGCGTGCTCACTACTGTCACGGGTGTGTCGGGTTCCGGTAAGTCCAGCCTCGTGAGCCAGGTGCTGGTAGAGCTGGTGGTGGAACATCTGGGCCAGGCAGTGGAAGCCGAGGAGGAGCATGACGCCGACCCGCTGACGCAAGCCGCGCCAACCGAAACCGGCGGGCGCATCGTGGCAGGCATGGAAAGCATCCGGCGGCTGGTGCGCGTCGACCAAAAGCCCATCGGGCGCACGCCGCGCTCCAACATGGCCACCTATACCGGCCTCTTCGACCACGTGCGCAAGCTGTTCGCGGCCACGCCCGCCGCTCGCCAGCGCCGCTACGACGCCGGCCGGTTCTCCTTCAACGTGGCCAAAGGCCGCTGCGAGAACTGCCAGGGCGAAGGCTTCGTGATGGTGGAGCTGCTGTTTCTGCCCAGCGTGTATGCGCCCTGCCCGGTCTGCCACGGCACCCGCTACAACGCCAAAACCCTGGAAGTTACCTACCAGGACAAGAACATTGCCGAGGTGCTGGGCCTGACCGTGGACGCCGCCTGGGAGTTTTTCGCCGAGGAGCCAGCCATCTACCGTGCCCTCACGGTGCTGCGCGAAGTAGGCCTGGGCTACCTGCGCCTCGGCCAGCCCGCCACCGAACTGAGTGGCGGCGAAGCCCAGCGCATCAAGCTGGCCACCGAGCTGCAGCGCATCGGGCGCGGCAACTCGCTCTACGTCCTCGATGAGCCCACTACCGGCCTGCACCCGTCCGACGTCGAGAAGCTGATGACCCAGCTGGAAGGCCTCGTGGAAGCCGGCAACACGGTGATTGTGGTGGAGCACGACATGCGCGTGGTGGCCGGCTCCGACTGGGTGCTGGACATGGGCCCCGGCGCCGGCGACGAAGGCGGCCAGGTAGTGGCGCAGGGCCCGCCCGCCGAAGTAGCCAAAGTCAAAGCCAGCAAAACCGCCCCCTACTTGGCTCGGTTTCGGGGATAGAACAGCGAAAGTTTAAGCTTCGCTGTTCGCCAATTTCACTCTCCTCACCGCTCCACCCATGCCCGAAAATGCCGATGCAATGTTCATGGGCCGCTGCCAGCAACTGGCACGGCGGGCTGCCGAGGAGGGCGAAAGTCCGGTGGGCGCGCTGCTGGTTTGTAATGGGGAGGTAGTGGCGGCCGAGCGGGAAGCTACGCAGCGGCTGGGGGCCATTACGGCTCACGCCGAGCTGCTGGTGCTGCAGTCCGCGCGCCTGAAGCTGGGCCGCACCGACCTATCGGACTGCACGCTGTACTCCACGCACGAGCCGTGTATGATGTGTGCCTACGCCATTCGCTACCACCGCATTCGGCGGGTGGTGTTTGAGCAGTTGAGCACGTACTGGGGCGGCAGTGCCTCGCTCACTACGCCGCAGGTGCCGCCGGGCTGGGCGCCGCCGCCCGAGTTGGTGCACTGGCGGCCGCAGTAGCGTTGCAAACTGCATCCGTAGCGCAAAACTGGCCGCATTGTGCGTCCTTTGCCATCCTCCATGCTGATTTTTGTGCCTATGCCGGCTGATGCCCTTTCGCTGAGAACTGTAGATGTAACGCGCTATGTGACGCCCCTGCGGGAAGGCGGTTCCCTGCCCGCGCTGGTAGAGGCCAACGACGACTTTCTGTACGTGGTGAAGTTCCGGGGCGCCGGGCAGGGCCCCAAGGCCCTGATTGCCGAGTTGATTGTGGGTGAGCTGGCCCGGGCGCTGGGGCTGCGGGTGCCGGAGCTGGTGTTTATTCAGCTTAATGAAGCCTTCGGCCGTACCGAGCCCGATGAGGAAATCCAGGATTTGCTGCGGGCCAGCACTGGCCTGAATCTGGCCCTGCACTACCTTGCCCGCGCCAGCACCTTCGACCCGCTCGTGACGACCGTGGACGCCCGTCTGGCCTCGCAGGTCGTGTGGCTCGATGCCCTCACGCTCAACGTAGACCGCACTGCCCGCAACACCAACATGCTGCTCTGGCACAAGGAACTGTGGCTGATTGACCACGGCGCGGCCCTCTACGTGCACCACACCGCCCCCAACTGGGCCGAGCAGCAACGCCGGGTCTTTCCCCAGATAAAAGACCACGTGCTGCTGCCCCAGGCCTCTGAGTTGACCGCCGTGGACGCGGATAGCCGCGCCCTGCTTACGCCGGATGCTATCCGCGCCATTGTGGCGCTGGTGCCCGATGAGTGGCTGCTGGAGCCGGACTTGTCGGCGGAAGCACAGCGGGAAGCCTACGTACGGTTCCTGGAAAACCGGCTTGCTGCGTCAGAAACCTTTGTTCAGGAAGCCAATGCTGCCCGCCATGCACTTGTTTGAGTATGCCGTGGTGCGGGTGGTGCCGCGTGTGGAGCGGGAAGAATTCTGCAACGTGGGCGTGGTGCTCTACTGCCGCGACCAGGGTTTCCTGCAGTGCCGCTTCGGCCTCGATGAGGCGCGCCTGCGTGCCCTGGGTGGCCCCGACCTGGACCTGGAGGAGCTGCAAGCCCGGCTGCAGGCCTTCGAAAGAATCTGCCAGGGCCGTCGGCAGGGCGGCCCCATCGGGCAGCTGGGCATAGCCGAGCGGTTTCGCTGGCTCACGGCTACCCGCAGTACCGTAGTGCAAACCTCCGCCGTACACCCTGGCCTGTGTACCGATGCCGCCGAAACCCTGGCGCGCTTGTTTCGGCAGCTGGTAAGCTGATTGTTGAGGGTTAATTGTTTGTTGTCAGGTCGTTTTCAACCAACAATTAACCCTCAACAAGCAGCAATCAACCTATTGCTTCATCACGCGCTGCGTTTTGTCGAGGCCGCGGCCCTTGATACGCAACACATAAATGCCGGGCGCCAGATGCGAAGTGTAGCGGTTGAGCTGGCTTTGCAGCAGTGGGCCGGAGCCTTGCAGGCGCAGCATAGGAGCCCCCTGCGGCAGGTTCACTTCCAGCGAAACCGGACCGACATTGGCCGGCAGCTCGGGCAGACTGAATGCCCGTGCGCCACCTTCCGGATTGGGGTACATATACAGCCGCGCCGAAGCGGCGTTGGAAGGCGCCAGCCCCGAGAAGTTGATGCCGATAAGCACCGGGTCGTGGTCGGAGGAGCGGAAGGGGCTGGCTACGTCGGTGGCGGCACCAGCCGCGTCGTACTGCAGAAACGGAGGCTCGCCGGAGTTGATGTTCCATTTATGCACGTCGATGAAGCCCACCATGTTGGGCGTCACGATGCAATGGTCGAGGGAGCCGGTGAGGCCTTTGAACACGTACGAGGCACTGGTTGGCGGTGTAACAGTCACTAGGCCGGCAGCTCGCAGAATATCGATGGGGTCTTCCTCATAGTTGGCGTTATAGTCGCCGATGCACACCACGTGGCGGGCACCCGCAGGCTTCACCTTCTGGTTGATGAACTGCACCAGCTCGCGGGCCTGCTCGCGGCGGCGCTGGTTGGAGCCGCCCTGGCCGTCGTTCAGGTCGGCGTTGGGGCCGCTGCCGCTGCTCTTGGACTTGAAGTGGTTCACTACCAGCGCCAGCGTGTCGGGGCGGGCAGAGCGGCGGGTGATGAAGAGCTGCCCCAGCGGGGGCCGTTCGAATACGCCCGGCGTCATATCGAGCAGTGCCGGGCCCAGCGGCGTCACAGCGGCCGGCTTGTAGAGAATGGCGCACCGAATCACGTCGGTGTTGTTGGGCTGCTTGGCGGTGCCTCCATCATTTATTAAGGCATACGTGCCGGTCCCGAGCAGCTGGTTGAGGCCGTTGACCAGATCCTGCAGCGCGGAATTGTCGCCGTTGCCGTCGTTTTCCATCTCGCTGAGCCCAATGATATCGGGGTTCATGCGAACCAGTCCGGCCATGATTTTACTGCGCTGGCGGGCAAAATCCTCTGCCGTTTTGGCTCCCCGCGGGGTAGGGTAGCCGCCGCCCGCGCCGTCGCCGTTGAAGTAGTTAAGCACGTTGAAGCTGGCAATCTTCAGGTCGAGGCGGCCGAAGGTGGGCACCGGTGGGCGCTTCACATCAAAGGAAGGAGCATCGGAGCCGGGCAAAGGCTGAATGCGCCATTTGTTGTAGGCGTAGCCCATGATGCCGCGCAGCTTCGGAATGGTGTTGCCTACGCGCACTGTGCGCAGCTGTGGGTCGAGGAACGGAACAGGAGAGGGGTCGGAGGCGGCGCTGCCGTCATCAAGCACCACGGACCGTTCCAGGTTGGCCGCCTGATAGGCGTTGATGGCGGCTACATTGCTGGTGCCGGTGCTGGTGGTGCCGGTGGCCGGGTTGTCGTTTGGGTCGATGAACTGGGTGGGCTGGTAGAGCGTGCCGCCAGTGGTCAGAATCAATTCGCCGCGGCGTTTGAGGCTGTATACGTCGGCCACCGTGAGCGGTACCGGAAACTGCACGCGCATGCCTTCAAAGTGCTCCAGATCAGCCGACGAGTACTGGCCGGCGGGCAGCATGACGAAGTCCGGGAGCTGGTTTTTGGGCCACAGCACCTCCACTTTCGGGTCTGTCAGGACGGCCTGCGTAAAGGAAGGGCCGGCGGCACTTTCCAGCACCGTGCCCGTGATGCGCACATTGTCGCCGATGTTCACTTTGGCGTCGGGCTGCACCACGTACAGCGCGTCGGAAGTGGCGGGGTTGCCGTCGGAGGCCGAGGCTACCTCCTGCACGTAGAAGCCAGCCGGGCTAAGCCCAGGATATACGCCCGTCACTACGGCTTCGATGGTGTAGGTGCCGGGCGTAGCCGTGGCTCCACTGCCCTGAATAGCGCCGATATGGGTGAATGGTACCGCCGGAGCATCGGGGGCTGCCTGGGCCCTGGCAGGTGTGGTGTGGGGTAAAATGCTAAGCGTTAGGAGGGAGGTGCAGAGGGCGGCGGATTTTGAAGCCATGGATGGCGCGGGCAAGAGAGCAAAATGAGGAATAATGAATTATAAAAGTACCATGATCAGGCGTAATAATTACATGCCTTGAAAAGGGATTTTATCCGAACAAGGGGAAAAGCAGGATGAATGGGCCATGATACCCGGCAGGACTAGCGCTACTGGCCGCGCCGCCGCGGGCATCCGTGGGGCTAAAAAGAAGCAACGGGGCATACTGCTGGAAGTAAAAAAAAGAATGCCAGTTAATAATCGGTACTTGCGGCTGCGTACCGGCCGCCCACCCCTGCCACAGGGCCCGGGCGGCTCCGGTATCGTGGGTAGTACCGGCCCGCGAATGAACTTAACCGTTCGGGCAATCCTTGACTGAAGTACCGATAGTAGTGGTAGCGCACTGATGACGGCTGCAGATGAGCATTTCTGCGCCTGGTAGCTTACCGCATGGCGCTCTGCTTTGCGCCCTTCTCCGGTTTCTCCTATGTCTTCCTTCTACCAGCCACCTGCCGAGCTGCTGCACACCTTTGGGTTTGTGCGGTTTGCTTCGCCGCCCGGCCAGGTCCGCTATAGCCGCCCCAGTGACTGTGGCCAGGAAACCATTGTGCTCTACGACGATGACGAGCTGACGCTGCTCGAAAATGTGAACAGCCAATTGCTCTACAGCTTTCAGGGCCGGCTGGCTTCGGAAGCCGAATTCCGGGTGTTGCTGCGCCAGGTAAACTGGGCGGCCGAAGTGCTGCGTTCCTCCTGATTTTTTTCTTCCCCACTACCATGACAGATTCTTACCTGCGAAGCCTCGGCTTTACCCCCACGGAACAGACCCAGAGTGCCATTCGGCCGGCCTTCAGCGCCGCGTGGCGCTACCAGCACGAGCACATGGCGCAGGACGGTGCCCGGCTGTTTATTGAGCATCCGCTGGGTATTGATAGCTGCCGGCTGAGTGCGATGGAGGCGCCATTGGCTGCCGCTGATATCTTTGCGGCGGTGCACCTGCAGGACCAGCCTGCTCTGGAAAAAGCAGTAGCTTCCTACTTCACGGCGCACGGTGGCGTGGGCGAGGTGGTTCCGGCTTTTGTGCCGCATACCTACCTGCCTTACCGCCGGCAGCGCTAGGCGTCGGCCAGTGTGCTTTTCACGCTTTTCTATTGTATTTATGGACAAAGACTTACAACTCAGCCTCGCCAACAACGCCAAAGAATGGCTGGCGCTTTCGCTCTCCATTTCCTCGGCGGAGAAAATTTCCTTTGCCAAGATTCACGACGGCTTCTTCTCCACTTACGGGGCCCACTTTATGGCGCACGTATACCGCGACACGTTTGAGCGGGCGCTGCAAAACACGCCGGAGACGGAGCGCAACAAGCTCATTGGGGCGTTCCGGGAATCGATGGACAAGGCTATTGACGAACACTACGCCACCGGCCAGGAATAGCGGCCCCGGGTGCCGGTGCTTCCGATAAAGCGCACCAAGGGGCCGTATCCGGCGGATACGGCCCCTTGGTGCGTTGTGTGGTTTCAGTAGCCGCAGCGGGCGGCTACTCCCAGTCGTGCAGGAGGCGGCGGAGCAGGATAATCTGGCCGGTGTGGTAGGCCGCGTGGTCGGCCAGCAGGTGGGCTTCGCGCAGCAGGGTCTGGCCGGTGCCGTGCGCAAAGGGTGCCAGCAGGTCCTGCGCTTCGTCGTGGAGCAGGGCCAGAAAGCGTAGACGGTCCTGCCGGATGTGGGCCAGCGTAGCCTGCCACCGGGCGCTGCCCGCCGATTCGTGCGGGGCGGGCCAGTAGCCCTCGGGCCATTTCGGCGACTTGTGGTGGGCGTGCAGGCAGAACTCCACGATGTCCCACTGGGCAATGCGGACGTGCTCGGCCAGCTGCCAGATGGTGTAGGGCAGGCCGGGCACCTGCCGGTTCAGCAGCTCCGGCGGAACGTCGGTGCAGGCGTCGTCGAAGGGGACGTGGGCGTTGCCTTTGGTGAGCAGCTCCTGCAACTCATATACGAGGCGTTGGCGCGTGGTTGGTTCCATAGCGAAGCTATACGGGAACCGGGCCGGTACGGGGGCGTTGCTGGCCGGTGGCCGGAACTGCCCCGGCCGGTTTGGAAGATACGGCGGCAACATAGTGCTACCGGGCACGGCCAGACTTGCTACCTTCGCAAAGTAGTAGTGCACCCGGCCCGGCAGAGGGCCGGCCCCTGCGGGCTGCTACCAGATTAGATGGCTATGCATGTAGTAGAGCGACATAATGTAACGGTTTCCGGGGCCGGCAGCCAGGCGATGGTGTTCGTGCACGGCTTCGGCTGCGACCAGCGCATGTGGCGGCAGGTAGCACCGGCCTTTGAAGCCGATTACCGGGTGGTGCTGCTGGATCTGGTGGGGGCCGGCCACTCCGACCTGACGGCCTACGACCCCGCGCGCTACAGCACGCTACAGGCCCATGTCGAGGATATGCTGGAGGTGCTGCAGGCGCTGGATCTGCACGATGCCGTGTTCGTGGGCCACTCCGTGAGTGCCATGATTGGGGTGCTGGCAGCCCTGCGGGAACCGGCGCGGATTGCGCGGCTGGTGCTGGTGGCGCCCTCGCCGCGCTTCATCAACGATGCGGACTATACCGGCGGCTTCGAGCCGGCCGATATTGAGGAGCTGCTGGAGGCCATGGACAACAACTACCTGGGCTGGTCGGGGGCAATGGCGCCGGTGATAATGGGCCACCCGGACCGGCCGGCGCTGACGCAGGAGCTGGAGGCGAGCTTCTGCAGCACCGACCCGGCCATTGCGCGGCATTTTGCGCGGGTCACGTTTCTGGCCGACAACCGCGCCGACCTGCCCCGGCTGCACACGCCGGCCCTGATTCTGCAGTGCGCGCAGGATGCGCTGGCCCCGGTGGCGGTGGGGCGCTACGTGCACCGGCAGCTGCCCAACAGCCAGCTGGTGGTGCTGGACACGTCGGGGCACTGCCCGCATCTGAGCGCGCCCGAGGCTACTATTGCGGCAATCCGACAGTTTATGACAGTAGTACGTATGCCGGGGGTATGAGCGAAGACAACAACGAGCTGCTGCCTGACCTTGATCTGCGCCTGACGGAAAGTAACCCCGACGACCTCTACGACCGGGCACCGTGCGGGTATTGCTCCTGTTTGCCCGATGGGACGCTGGTGCGGCTCAACCAAACCCTGCTGGGCTGGCTGGGCTACCGCCGCGAGGAGCTGGTGGCCCGGCGGTGCCTGCAGGAGCTGTTTACGATAGGCGGGCAGCTGCACTACGAAACGCACGGGGCGCCGCTGCTGTTGCTGCAGGACCAGGTGCGGGAGCTGAGCTACTCGCTGCGCTGCAAAGATGGCCGCATGCGGCCGGTGCTGCTGAATGCGGTGCTGGTGCGCACGGCCGAGGGCCAGCCGCTGGTGATTCAGGCCACGCTGTTTGATATTACGGAACGCCGCAAGTATGAGCAGGAGCTGCTGCGCACCAAGCAGCTGGCCGAGGAGCAGCGCGAGCAGCTGGCCCGCGCCAATGAGCAGCTGGTGAGCAAAAATGAGCAGCTTACGCGCATCAATGCCGACCTGGACAGCTTCGTGTACACGGCCTCGCACGACCTGAAGCAGCCCATTGATAACATGGCGGGCCTGTTTGAGGAGCTGAAGAGCGCGGCCACCTTCCACGACCCCCAGGCCGCGCCCATGCTGACCATGTTTGAAGGGGCGCTGCGGCAGATTCTGAGCACTATTCAGGGGCTGACGGAAGTGGTGCAGCAGCAGCGGGCTCTAGAGCAGCTGCCGGCGGAAGAGGTGGCGCTGCAATCGTTTACGGAAGATATTATCCGGGGGCTGCAGCCGATGTATGCGCCGTATGCCACGCCGTTCGTGCTCGATTTCGGGGCGGTGCCGACGCTGCGGATGGCGCGCTCCAGCCTGCACAGCATGCTCTACAACCTGCTCAGCAACGCGCTGAAATATGCTATGCCCGGCCGCGCGCCGCATATCCGGGTGAGTACGGAGGCGGCCGGGGACAGGGTGGTGCTGGTGGTGCAGGATAATGGCCGGGGCATCGATCTGACGCGCCATAGCAAGGAGCTATTTCAGCTGTTCCGGCGCTTTCATCCGGACGTGGAGGGCTCAGGCATGGGGCTGTACCTGGTAAACCGGCTGGTGCACCAGGTGGGGGGGCAGGTGGAGGTAGACAGCACCGTGGACCAGGGCACCACGTTCCGCATCTATTTGCCTCGGTAGCAGGTAGCCGAATTTCCGGGCCAGCAGTCGGCAATCTGGCTGGTATAACAGTCTGAGTGGGGTAGCCAGATAGGCTGGCATGGAGGCTAGATGCAAGCCGCGCCATAGTTTTCGCGAAGTCATTCTAGCGGTTTCAACACGTGGTGTGCGGTGTACTCTCAGCTGGGACTAGGCTTCGTGGTAAATGAAACCATCGGCCAGACGTGAGTGACGAAGCCAGAAGAATAGCTGAAGCGGAAAATGCTGTCGACTGAGGCTCCCAGAACCTGAGCAGCGGAGGCCAGAAGCCTGTGAAACACCGCTAGACGACTTCGGCCTATAGCACAGAACAGCCCCCACAACTACGGCTGTGGGGGCTGTTCTGTGTTGCTGCCTGCGGTACGGAGTGAGGGCAGATTACCGCAGGCAAGCTGCTATTCTACTACTAGTCGCTTGATAAGCACTCCTTCACTGGTAGTAAGATGCAGGGAATAGACCCCGCGCGGTAGCTCGGCTACTTCGAATGCAACCTTGGTAGCTGTAGAGGCGGCTGGCAATGTGCGCTGCAGAAGTAGCTGGCCCACTCCACTGTAAAGCGTCACAGCCACCGGTTTGCGAGTAAGAGAAACCGGCACTTCCAGCCAGAACATATGCTGTGCCGGATTAGGGTACAAGCTTACCATATCGGCCAGGGCAGCATGGCGGGAAGCCAGCGGCCCGGTGCTGAAGACCACGCTAGCCGTAGCCGGCGACGTAGCTCCCGCTGCACAATTGCTGGTAATAGTCAGCGAGTAAGTGGTGCTGGCGCTGAGGCCAGTAAGCGTTACGGGAGAAGCCGTAGGAGCAGGCGTGACAGTCGTGGCCGTGCCTCCCTGGGGCGTGTAGGTCACGGTGTAGCTGGTAGCCGTGGGGCTTGGCGTAAACGTGACCGTAGCCGTAGTGGCCGTGATACCCGAAACAGCAGTGTTTGTAGGAGCTACGCACGCTACCGGCGTGGTAAACGTGACACATACGCCCGGCTGGGAAGCCCCGCTGCTGCAATTGGACGCTACACACACTGAATACGTGGTATTGGATGCGAGGCCGGTCAGCAGCACGGGTGAGCTGGTAGGCGTTGGCGTTACCACTACCGGCAGGCCGCTTCCCGTCTGGTAAGACACTACATAGCTGGTGTTGCCGGCGCCGGGCGTGAAGCTTACGGTAGCCGACGAAGTAGTGATGTTGCTAACCAGCACGGCCGTAACGGGTGGGCAAGGCGCTGCCAGCGTAGTGAACGTGAGGGTTTCTACCGACGAAGTAGGATTGTTTGCGCCGCTACAGTTGTTGGTCACCGTCACGGTGTAGTTGGTAGCAGGCAACAGCCCCGTAAGGGCTACCGGCGAGCTGGTAGGAGCCGGGCTGATGGTAGTAGCCGTGCCGCCCTGAGGCGTATAGGTCACCGTGTAGTTGTTGCTGATGCCGGCTGCCGGCGTGAAGGTTACGTTAGCCGACGTGCTGGTAACAGATGTGGCGGCCAGATTGGTAGGTGGGTTGCAGGGCGGGGCCGGCTGCGTGGTGAAGGTGGTGATGGCGGCAGGCGACTGAAAGGTGCCACAGTTGGTGACCACGCGCACAACATACGTGGCACCCGGTGTAAGACCCGTGAGGGTGATGGGCGTTCCGGTGGGGTTGGGCGTCAGCGTGGTCGTAACGCCGTTGGTGGTGTAGCTAACGGTGTAGCTGTTGCCGTTGCCAAGGCCGAAAACCAGCTGTGCCGAGGTCATTGTGATGTTGGTGGCCGCCAGCGTGGAAGGTCCTGCGCAGCCGCTGGTAGTAAACGTGGTGACGGCAGGAGCGGAGGTTTCGCCGGGGGCGCAGTTGCTGGTTATACTCACGGTGTAGAGCGTGCCCGGTGTAAGGCCGGTGAGGGCCACGGGCGAGGCCGTGGGAACAGGCGTGACAGTAGTAGCCGTGCCACCCTGCGGTGTGTAGGTCACGGTGTAGCTGGTGCCGGCGCTGGGTGCCGCAAATGTCACGCTGGCTGAGGTAGGTGTAATCGTGGACACGGCCAGATTCGTCACGCTGGGGCAGGGTGGGTCGGTGGTGGCGCATACCGTAAACGCGCCGCCTGTGCCGCCGCCAATCTGCCACACGCGGGCATATACGGTGCTGCCAGGAGTGAGGCCGGCGGCCCGAACCTGCGAGTAGTTGTTGCCGCCAAAATTGTCGTTGCAGCCTAGCGAAGAGAGGCTGCCGCAAGTGCCGGAGTAGAGTTGCAGGCCGGTATCGGCTACGGAGCTACCACTGCTGGCGCCGGTGCTCACAATGACCACGCCATTGGCGGGTACCACTGCACTGAACCAGACATCGTTCACAATGCCGTTGCCGCAGGTGGGAGCAGGTACCGGCGCGGCCGAAGCAGTGGCTCCCAGCGTGGATGACGTAACCGGTGTGCAGGCAGCGTCGACGGTGAGGGCCGTAGGCGTGGCGCAATTGTCGTTGGCCGGCGCCGGGGCCAGGGTCGTGAAGGTGAGAGCCAGCGGCAGGCCGGAACCCGCCGGGCAGTTCGACTGAATGGTGGCCGTGTAGACGGTATTCGGGGTGAGGCCGGTCAGGGCAACTGGTGAGGCACCGGGGTTGGGCGTAACCACCGTGACGGTACCACCCTGCGCCGTATAGGTCACGGTGTAGCTAGTCGCGCTGGCGCTCGGCGTAAACGACAGGCTGGCCGACGTGCTGCTGATGCTATTGATAGCCAGGTTGCTCACGCTGGGGCACAGCACATCCGTCTGGGCGCAGATGGTGAAGTCGCCGGTGGCGACAGTGCCAAAACGCCACACGCGGGCATACACGGTGCTGCCGGGCGTGAGGCCTGTGCGGCGCAGCAACGAGAAGTTGCCATCCGGCGAGCTGTCATCGTCGCAGCCCAGCAGGGTGAGGGTACCGCAGCTGCCGGAATACAGCTCCAGGCCGGTGTCCGTGAGCGTATTGCCGGCTACCCGGCCGGTTTCTACCTGCAGCGTACCACTGGCCGGCACTACCACGCTGAACCAGACGTCGCGGGCGACGGTGCCGGCGCAGCTGGACGCAAGGACCCCGCTCGAAAGTGTAGCGCCGGTGATGGTGCCTGTTACGGGTGCGCCGCAGGTGCCTATGCCTACGCTAGTAATGGGGGTGGCCCCGGCGCAGTCGTCGTTGGACGGTGTGCCGGCAGTAGCCGTGAAGGTGCGGGTCAGAATGGAGCCTACGCCGGCCGGACATACGCTTTGTAGTGTGACGGTGTAGGCAGTGCCGGAGGTGAGGCCCGTGAGCGTGGCCGGGGAACCCGTGACGGTGAGGGTGATGGGGGTGCCGCCGCTGGCAGGCACATAGGTTACGTTGTAGCTGGTGGCGTTGCCGCTGGGCGTGAAGGTGAGGTCAGCGGTGGTGGTGCTGGTGCTGACGATGGCCAGGTTGGTAGGGTCGGGGCAGGCGGCGGCTCCCGTCACGCAGATGGTGAAGGTGCCGCGGATGCTATTGTCGTTCTGGCCGGCCACCAGCACGTAGTAGGTGGTGCTGGGCGTGAGCGTGGTGGAACTGAGCGGCAGGGCCGGGCCGGTGGCGCTTTGCGAGCAGCCAAGCTGAGTGAGTGGGCCGCTGCAGGAAGCGGCCGAGAACAGCCGGATCTGGCCGGCGGCATTGCCCGTTACGGTAATGGTGGCGCTGGTGCTGGCGCCCCCCGTGGCGGGAGTCGTGAAGCTGTACCACACGTCGAGCGGGCTGGCGTCGAGCGCGCAGCCAGGGTTGGCGTAGCCGTTGGGGGTGGTGGTGCTGGCCCCGAAGGTGGTGCCGGTGGTGGGAGAGCAGGTGCTGGTGATGGGCAGCGCAATGGCACCGCAGGGGTCATCGTTGAGCAGCGGCACTGTGAAACTGAAGAAAGGCGAGGTGAGCGTGCTGCCGCCGCACTCGGTGCGGACGGTGGCAAAGTAGGTGGTGCCGGGCGTGAGGCCCGTGAAGGTGGCGGGTGAGGTAGCGTTGTTGATGGTCTGGCCCCCGTTGAGCATCACGGTGAAGGTGGTGTTGCCGGGGCCGGCCGTGAAGGCCACGGCAGCCGAGGTAGGCGTGGGGAACGTGACACCCAGCACGGCCGGGGCGCCGCAGGTAGGCGGGTCGGTGATGCAGATCGTGAACTGGCCCTGCGTATCGGTGGAGGTGTAGCCGGCGACCTGCACATAGTAGGTGGTGTTGGGCTGCAGCGCCCCGGTCACGAGGCGGGGGGCGGCGGTATTGCTGGCGTTGGAGGCGCTACAGCTGATCTGGGTGAAGGTGCCCGAGCAGGAAGCGGCCGAAAACAGCCGGATGAGGCCGGCCGGATTGCCGGTGACGGTGATGGTGGCACCCGCGCTGGCACTGCCGGTAGCGGCCGTTGTGAAGCTGTACCAGACGTCTTTGGGAGTGGGGTTGTTGAAGGCGCCACAGGTATTGGAAACGGTGCCGTTGATGGTGGTGGTGGTGGCCCCGGTATTGGTCCCGACGGTAGGCACGGTGCACAGGCTGCCGTTGAGCGTGAGCGGCTGGGCGCTGCAGGGGTCGTCGTTGGCGGGGGCCTGCGCCCGGGCCGTGAAGGCTGCCAGGCAGAAAGCCGCCAAGAGCAGCACCGAGTAACGCGGGGTGCCGGCGCGGGTGGCAGCAGGACGGAACAGCCGCAGCAGCTTTGGAAGCAGCTGTGGAGCGAGTAGGAGTGGACGCATAGAGGGTGGAAAAGGTGGAGGAAAGAGATGGAAGGAAAGGCGGTAACGTGCTGATTTGCTGGGTGAATGTAAAAAAGTAAATGTATACTATCACAATTGCTATATACCTAGATTTCGGAGTGCCTCAGGCCAGGCAGGAAAGCGGCTTTCGGAGTAGGGAGGAGCGGCCTCCGCTCAGGCCGCCCGCCCTTGTGGAGGATATCTGTTCGGGTGTGGCTGGGTTTGGGAACGGCGGCTGCACTGGTGCTGAAGGAGCCGGCCGGACCGGGTGTTTTCGCAGAGTGTTGGGTGGCAGCCTGCGGGGAATGTCTGGCAGGCTGCGGCTGATAGATGGTAGGCTGCGGGCGACAAGTGTCAAGGTGCGGGAGACAGGTGGCACGCTGCGGGCGATGTCTGTCAGGGTGCGGGAAGCAAGTGACAGGCTGCGGGAAGCAAGTGGCAGGCTGCGGGAGATGGGTGGCAGGCTGCGGGAGATGGGTGGAAATAAATGTGGAGATGGGGGCAACTGGCAGGTGGTAGCTCCGGGGGAAAATAGTAGCTTTTGGGGCCGTCCGTGACTGGGCGGATATAGCTCACTTACCCCATTCACTTACTTTATGAATACCAAACAACAGAACCAGGTGACGATGTATGCGGCGGTGCTGCGCTTCTTTGAGGAAGCGGGCGCGCCGCTGGTGGCGATTAAGAGAATTGCGGCGGGCCGGGAGACGCTGGCCGGGCTGGTAGACCGCATTGGGGTGGCCAGTGAGGCACAGGAGCACACGACGACGGGCGTGACGCGCGACCGGGAGGTGGTGAAGGCGGAGGCGGCCCAGAAGGCCGAGATTCTGCGGCTGCTGGTGGTGGCCCTGACGACGGACGCGGCGCTACGCGGGGAGCTGAAAACGCCGCTGAGCCGGATGCTGAAGGCCAAGGACGCCGAGCTGCTGCGGTATCTGAAGAAGGTGGATGACGCGGTGGATACGATTGAGAAAACGGAGCTGACGGACGCGGGCTACGACCCGCAGGTGCGCCAGACGCTGCAAACCGACCTGGCGGAGCTGCTGGCCACGCAGGGGGCGGCGCGCCAGATTGAGACGGGCACGAAGGTGGCTACTGAAACACTGCCGCTGCTGCTGGAGCAGGCTACTACGGTGCTGGAAACGCAGCTCGACCCGTTTGTGAAGGCGCAGCAGCTGGCCCGGCCGGAGCTGGTGGCGCAGTATGAGGTGGCGCGGCGCATTGTGCGCACGGCGGCGCGCCGGGGCACGGAGTACCGGGGGGCCACAGTGCCGGGCCGGCCGGTGCTGGTGTATGACCGGCGCGAGGCGGGCGTGGTGGCCCCGATGCTGGGCAACCGCAGCGGCAAGGGCCTGACGCTGCGCTACTACACGGCCGCCGCCGCAACGGATTTGCCGGGCAAGGAGCAGGGGCTGGCGGTGAAGAACCGGGCGGAGGTGCATCTGCCGGACTATAGCAAGCTGGGGCCGGAGGATGCGCCCTACCTGCTGGTGGTGCAGGAGCAGCTGGATGGGGAAGGGCGCTGGGTAGTGCGGTAGCTCGGTTTTAGCGGTAATGCAAAAGGCCCCGGCGCGGTTGCGTCGGGGCCTTTTTGGTGGTGGGGTGGGGGGAGTCTAGCATACCTCAAAGGTTTGATTTCGAATCTGTTGATACACTTATAGTAAGCTGAAGGCGAAACACCTGTCTATACTCTTCTATCGTTTTTAAAAGAGGGCTATCTTGTTTATACTCTGATTAACAACATATTATGGTGTAATCAAGGGAGGTGAATGAATCATGTAAAATGTTTAGATTTGTGATGGAAGAATTTAAGATCATATAAGTACCATAGTTCTAATTTATGAAGCACTCAGGAAGATTTGATAAGGTAAGAGTTGCAGGTGTAATTTTATTATTATTGGGGATAGGATTTGTTATATTCCATAAATACCCAAAGGACTGGCCCTATAATGTTTTAATTAATAATTACTATGCCAACGTTAGTGTTGAGCTTATTAGTATTGCTATAACTGTGCTGATTATAGATTATATGTATGATAAAAAGCAAAGAAACGAAAATAAACTAAAGTTGATAAGAGACTTAGGAAGTTCGGACAGGGGTTTTTCCGCGAGGGCCCTTAAGGAATTAAAAGTTAACGGCTGGCTAACGGATGGAAGCTTGATTTTGGCAGATTTATCTAATGCTAACCTTTCTGGTCTAGATTTGACTGGGGCAGTACTATCTCAAGCTAATATGGAGAGTTGTGATTTAAGTCATACTACACTTAAGAATGTCAACTTTGATGGAGCTAAACTGAATGGGTCTAAAATGCAGGGTTCTAACTTAGAAGGCAGTAGCTTTATTAAGGTTGAATTAAAGAAATGCAATTTTAATAAAGCTCGTTTGAATAATGTTAATATAATTGAATGTGATTTTGTTAATTCTGATTTCGAACTTGCCAAGCTTGTAGGAGCTTCAATAGTAGATTCTAGGTTTGAAGATGCTTCATTGCAGTTTGCCGACCTTGAAAGAGTTGTGGTCATGAATTGTGTATTTACAAGGGTCGATTTACAAAGCACTAATGTTGAAAATTCCAAATTTGAAAGGTGTGATATTGCTTCAGTGATAAATTGGGAAACGATGGTCAATTTTGAATCAGCGCAGTTCGTAGGCCCTGTTAATCCGCCATCAGGCTTTAAGTACAAATAAACCAATGCTCGATTATATACTGTCAGATTTGCTGAATGTCCGCTCTATAGTTAACAGTTTTGTTGACAAAAGGGAGTTGCAGTCTCAATTGGAAAAATACGTCCAAGAACAATATGTTAGAAATAAATCCATAAAAAACTCTCTATTTAGAAACGAGCCAGTTGAATTTTATAGGAGCTATGTTCCTCTAACAATTCAAAATAAGTCATTGGGCATAATGTCTGATAGCCTACTATCTGTATTAAAAAAGTTTAATCAAATTATTATTATAGGAAACGCAGGTAGTGGTAAGACTACATTATTACGTCATTTGGTGCTTGAATGTATTAAGGAGAATGACAGTATTCCGGTTAGCGTAAATTTGAGGTCATATAATGCGCTTGAAAATACTTTTGAGAATTACGTTTCGAAGTTGGTTAGTGAGCAATATTATAAAGAAGTTAAGCTAATGTTTGGTCATAGGAAATTTACATTTGTTATGGATGGTTTTGATGAAATCAGATATGATAATGATGAATTGTTCATTGGGCAAATCCAGGATTTTATTAATAAGTATAACCAAGAAAAATTTGTTATAACTTCTAGGCCAGGTACTAATGTTCAGAGTTTAGATGGATTTTATGTATTTAATATTAAAGAATTGAATGAAAACGATGTTTACTATTATTTAAATATGATGGTTGACTCTGGCTTAGATGGTTTGAAGATATCCAATGCCTTGACAAATAATAGAAGGCTTGTTGAGACTATTAATACGCCTTTATTAATATCTTTATTTGCTCTTTTTATAAATAATAACAATGAAATACCGGATAAAAAATCGGTTTATTTTAGAGCGATTCTGGATTCGTTACTGTCCAAACACGATTCTGTATCAAAATTAGGGTACATACGAGAAAGATTGTCTGGCTTAAGTAAAGATGAAATTGAAAGTGTATCAACTGTCTTAGCTTTCCGCGCCTTTAGTTTCTCTAAGTATCAATATTCAAAAGATGAGTTATATCATGAGTTTCAAATAATAAAAAAAATTAGAGGTTTTGATTTTGATAATGAGAAATTGCTGTATGATTTGATTGTTGCTGTAAATATTTTAAATGAGGATGGTTTATATTACTCCTTTCAACATGTATTGCTGATGGAGTATTTGGCAGCTCTATTTGTATCAAGAACTGGCGAGATGAAGCCTAAGTTTTATGAAAAGCTTGTCGATAATAATGGTGTTGATATAAGTGTTAGTATACTTGAATTTTTTTATGAGTTAGATCGTTTTTCCTTTGTTAAATACTATTATGTTCCTATGCTGGAGCTAATTGTTAGTGGCCAGCGTAACGAAAATTACTCTAATTTTTTGGCTATAAAGACCTTTGCTGTATCTCATTTTATCGGTGATAATTACGATAATGAGTATTTTAATAAGTTTATGGCCAGTAGTTTGATAAATAGTTTGAAGTCTGAGTATGAAAATAATTTCACGAATGATTTTGATGAACTTTTTGGGTTGTAGAAAATGATTGTCTCATTACTAGTTTCACTTAAAACTGACGATGCAATAAGAGTAAGCGTTAACAACAGCTTCAGCAGCTCCTATTACCAGCAGCCGGTCGAGGCCGTGGAGGATGATGAAGTGCTCGGGGGTGGGGGTAGGTGTCTCATCCCCCGGCCCCTCTCCCATAGAGAGGGGGCTGACGATTTTTGGGAATGAGAAAGGCCCCGGTGCTTGCCGGGGCCTTTTTGTTACTTTTGAGTTATACCCTTTGTTGTCTCCTTTGTTGAACCCGCTGCCATGGACACTGCTGCAATTACGGCCTACATTGTGTTGAACCCGGAGGTGCGGTTTGGGAAGCCGGTGGTGAAAGGCACGCGCACTACGGTGGCGGAGGTGCTGGAGATGCTGGCCAACGGCATGAGTGCGGCGGATATAGTGGAGGATTTTCCGGCTATCGGGGCGGAGCAGGTGCGCGCTTGCCTGCTGTATGCGGCTTATAAGGAAAGTGTGGTGTTGCTGTCGGTAGCCTGAGAAGCTATGCGGCTGCTGGTAGATGAGAATATTTCGTGGCGGCTGGTGGCGTATCTGCGCCCGCATTGCGAGGCGGTACTGCACGTTCGGGATATTAGCCTGGATAGCAGCCCGGATACGACTATCTGGCGTTATGCTCGGCAACATGGCTACGATGTGCTGACCAAGGATGAGGACTTTCTGCGGCTGGTGCTGGCCGAAGGGTTTCCGCCCCGGGTGGTAGCGGTGCAGAATGCCCAGGTGCCGGTAGCAAAGCTAGCCGGGTATCTACTAGAACGGCTGCCGCAATTGCGGGAGTTTCTGGGGGCGCAGACGGAATTTGGAATGCTGCTGCTGCGGCTGGGATAGGTTCGTTAGCTGCTGTAGGTAGTTTATGCTATAAGAAAGACCCCGGCGCGGTTGCGGAGGATAGTGAGTTATGCATTTAGATACTGCACGGCTCCATAGGTAATGAGTCCTACGCCGACCAGGGCAAATAGCCAAAGGGAGAGACCAGAACTGTCGGAAGTAATGATAAAGCAAGTGGGGTCGGCAGGGTCGAACCGCACCTGAACTGCTTCTCCCTCCGCGAAGCTTGCTGGATTGGTGCCCATATCATAGCGGGCAGTTATCCATTTTTGCTCTGGCGTTAGGAAACGAACTACCGGATGGTAGGTAGAACCGTCCCGTTCTAACCGGATAACTACGCCCTCGGTGGTAATGCCAGTTCGATAGAGCTGGGCTCTTTGCTGATGCTTGAATAGCGCAACAAACAGAAAGGTTGTTCCTAAGGCCGTTTGTGCCAGAAACTCCGTGTCAGCTTGAGTTAGTCCGAACATTCTTACTTCCGTTTTAGCGCTTCCCGGATGCCGCCTGGGCCGCCGGCCCCAACCGGTATCTGCCGTATCTGCAGGCGCTGGGCGGGGCCGGCGTGGCGGAGGTGGGTGGGGTGGGGATTAGTCGATTTTGGCCTGCACGTTAGGTGAAAAGGCGTGGTCCCGGTCGTAGCCGCTTAGCTCCTGATATAGCTTCTCATTGCTGTAACGGGCCAGCTTGGAAATGCTAACCCCGCCGAATAAACCCAGCATGAGGCCGTAGCCGAGTGGGGTAACGGTGGTGGTAGTGGTACCTCCGTTGGAGCTGGTCTTGGTGCCGGTTTGCGAGGCCACAAAGCCGATGACCACCGCTCCGGTGCCCAGCCACAGCTTGCCACCGGTTTGGCGGCGGGCAAACAGCCGAATGACGCGCGTGGCTTGCTCGTCGCCGGCGTAGCGCTGGTAGAGGTATTTTTTGTAGGGTTGGTTTTTGGTGAGGCCCGGCTTGAGCAGGGGGGTAGCCTCTGTTGTGGTGGCCGGTGCAGCGGCGGGAGGTGTCGTTTGTGCCAGGCTGGTAAGGGAAAGGCCACTGAATAAGGATAGGGTAAGAGTGCTGCAGAGCAAGAAACGCATGTTAGGAAAAGAGAAGTATGGAGTTGGCAACGTACAGTTCAAAGGTAATAAGGCCAGTGAAGTAGTTAGCGGCCGTTATTGAGCTTGGCCAGGAAGTGAGTTTTTACATGCAAAAAGGCAGTCTCCGGTAGGTGCTAGTTCCGATGTTGGTTGATACTAGAAGGGTAACCACCTCTACTCCCTCCATAACCGAGGAGGGGGCTTACTTCCAGCTCTGGTTTCTTCTCAGCGCCTCCCGAATGCCACTCAAGATGCCGACTGTGTTTCCCAGTTTCTCCGGCATCTGTAGGAGCTGGGTGGGGCTGGCGTGGCGGGGGTGGGTGGGGTGGGGTTGCCCACGCGGAAGGGGGGGGGGCGGGGGTAAACTGCTCAATTGGCCCCGCAAGCCACATCCTGCCATTGGATTCAGTTGTTTGCGGGAGGTTGCCGTTCTACTGGTAATAGTTGGCTTTTTCTATATCCTGTGTCATGCTTGATTTTCCTTCCCTTTTCATGGCCCAGGCGCAGGCCAGCACTCAGGTGCACTTCGTCTACGACATAGCCGCCGGGCAGGTGGTTTTCGTGAATGCGGCCTACGAGCAGGTGCTATTCGGCACTAATGCCGGCGTCAATGCCGAACTCCCCGCTTTGCTGGCCCGCATTCATCCCGACGACCAGGCCTACCTGGCCGAGCACTGGGCGCGGTGGATGCGGGGGGAGCAGCTAAGTGAGATAGAGGTCCGGTTGCAGCGCGTGGGCGAGTCGGCGCAGTGGTTTGCGGCCATTCCCTACTACCACGCGGGCGAAGCCGGCGGCCCGCTCCTGGTTTGCACCCTGCACGATATCAGCGCGGCCAAGCACCACCAGGCCAATTCGGACTTGTTCAACAGCCGCAAAAACGTGACGCTGGAGGTGCTTTCGCACGACGCGAGCGGGGCCTTTATCATGATTGAACAACTGGCCCAATACCTGCGCGAAGAGCTGCCGGAGGCGGTCCGGCCCGAGGTGGCGCAGATGCTTGACATGCTGGAAAACACCAGCCGGGAGAGCGTGAAGATGATTCGGGACCTGATCAACCTGGAGTTTACGGCGGCCGTGGCCACCAACCTGAAGATGGATCGGGTGGATTTGGGCGACATCATGCGCGGCCCGCTGGCGCAGCTGCAAGTCGGCTACAAGCTGCTGGGGCACCATTTCGCGTACTCGCTGCCGGCCGAGGCGGTGTACGTGAACCTGGACGTGAGCAAGTTCACGCAGGTGGTTATTAATCTGGTGAGCAACGCCATGAAGTTCACCCGCGACGACGGCCACGTGGGGGTGACTGTGACGGGGCTGCCGGACTTGGCGCGGGTGCAGGTGGCCGACGACGGTATCGGGATTCCGGCGGCCATGCTGCCGCACGTTTTCGAGCGGTTTACCAGGGCCCGGCGGCGGGGCCTGCGGGGCGAGGAAACCATTGGCCTGGGCCTCTCGCTCTGCAAAACCATCGTGGAGTGGCACGCTGGTTCGCTGTCGGTGAGCAGCGTGGAGGGTGAAGGCAGCGTATTTACCGTGGAAATTCCGCTGGCTGAAGGGACGTTGAGCCGGCTGCCCAACGAATTGGTAGACGCCGTTGTGTTTCACTAAGCGTTGCGTTGTTGCGCGGGTTGGGGGAGGCTGGTAGTCAGTTCGTGGATGCAGGAGGCTAACTCACCTACGCCAGCACGCTGTATACTATTCGATGAAGCGGTAGAGCTGCTTCGGCAAGCGGATGCCCGATGAAGCATGAAGGTTACTTTGGCAATGTGAGCACGCGAGATGCTTCGGCAAGCTCAGCATGACGTTCTGGGGTTTTCAGAGACAAGCCTGGAAATTCTTGTTACGGCAGCAGCAGGTCGAGGCCATGAAGGATGATGAAGTCCTGGGGAGCCGGGGCGGGGTAGCGCACCGTGACTTGCTGGCCCTTGCGGTAGCGGCCGGCGCGGCATTTCTCGGAGCCGCGCAGCGTGTACCACTGGCCCTGGGGGCCGGGAAACCGCACGATGGGATACTCGTTGAGCCAGCGCAGGTCGTCGGTTTCGAGGCCAACGACGGTGCCCTGCACCACGATGCCGGGGTGGCGCAGGCTCCGGCGGCGCACGTAGTAGCGGCGCAGCCACACCAGCGCCCCGATGATAAGTGCCGCGTGCACGAGCACAAGCAGGGCGGGCAGAAGGTGGGAGCTGATCATCGGGCAGATGGCGGGGCCGAACACGGGAACGGAGCGGCAATATAAGGTAGGCGTCGGGATTGGCGGGGCGGCGCGGCCGGTGCCCACGACGACCGGCCGGCCGCCTGCGGCGTTGGACCGGGAGCGGGCACATTGGGCGGTGGTGCCGATATTTGCGGGCGTATGGCGCTATCTGTTGATTCTTCTGCCCCGGCTGCTCCGGCAGTGGCGGTGGCTTTGCCGCCCGGCATCGGGCTGCTGCGGCTGAAATTCCGGCTGCTGGCGGCCCTCTCGACGGAGCTGGCGTTTGGGGCGGCCTGGAAGCTGTTTACCACGCCGCGCCGGCTGCCGCCGAAGCGGTGGGAAGTGGCGGCGCTGGCCGGCGCCCGGCAGTTCTGGGTGGCTACGCCGCGCAGCCAGGTGGCGGCGTATGAGTGGAATCCGGAGGGTACCCACACGGTGCTGCTGGTGCACGGCTGGGAGCACCGGGCCAGCTTCTGGGGCTATATGGCGCGGGGGCTGGCAGGAGCAGGGTTCCGGGTGGTGGCGCTGGACGGGCCGGCGCATGGGGCCTCGCCGGGCGGGCGCACCACGCTGCCGGGGTTTGGAGCGGCAGTGCAGGCGGTGGCCGATGCAGTGGGGCCGGTGCACGGGGTGGTGGCGCACTCGTTCGGGGGCGCGGCCACGGTGGGTATTCCGGTGCGGTTCAACCGGGAGGCTGATGGAACGCTGCCGCGGCTGGTGCTGCTGGCGGTGCCGGCCAGCACCACGGCGGTGGCGCAGCGCTTCGCGGAGCTGCTGCAGCTACCGGCGGCGGTGGTGGCGCGCATGAACCGCTACGTGCGGGAGCAGCACGGCCGCGACGCGGAAAGCTTCAGCCTGATTCATACGGGCCGCCTGCTGCCGGTGGGCCGGGCGCTGCTGCTCCACGACCACGACGACGCGAGTATTCCGTTCGGGGAAGCCGAGGACATTGCGGCGAGCTGGCCGGGGCTGGAATTCCGGCCGACGAGCGGGCTGGGGCACAACCGCATTCTGCGCGACCTGGGCGTGATAGAGCAGGTGGCGGCGTTTCTGGCGTAGGCGGCGGGCAGCCTAGCGGCTGACTTCGAGCCAGCCTTTGTAGGTGCGGCCGGTCTGGGGGTGGCGCAGCAGGTAGTAGTAGGTGCCGGGCGCGGCTGTCTGGCCCCAGTCGTTTTGGTAGGAGCCAGTAGAATAGATGCTGCGGCCCCAGCGGGAGTAGATGGTGAGGGCCCAGCCGCTGCCCTGCAGGCCCCGAATGACGAACCGCTCGTTCTGCGTGTCGCCGTTGGGGGTGATGATGTTGGGGATGGTAAGGCAGGCTTCGGTGCCGACGCGGCGCGTGGCGGTCTGGGTACCGCAGGCGCCGGAGATGGTAAGCGAGTAGGTGCCGGCTTCGCGCACCAGCAGGGCGGTGCCGGTAGAGCCATCGGACCAGCGGTAACTCAGGCTGGGAAACGTGGTGGCGGGGGCCAGCAGCCGCAGCGTGGCGCCTTCGCAGAGGGCGGTGTCGGGGCCGAGTGTGAAGGCCGGGACGGGTTCGGCAGCGCGCACGCGCAGGGTAGCTACGCGGCTGCAGCCGCTGGCAAAGAAGGCGGTGAGCGAGTAGGTGCCGGGCTGCGTAGCCATGCTGGTGGGCGTGGTGGCCCCGGTGCTCCAGGCGTAGCGGGTGGCGTTGGGGGCGGCGGCACTCAGGCTGAGGGGGCGGCCGGGGCAGAGCAGCGAGTCGCCGAGGATGGCCACTGTGGGCGCGAAATCCCGCACCGTGTAGCGGGCCGTGCTGCTGAAGCCGCCGCCGAAGCTGGCCGTAACGGTGTAGGTGCCGGGCTGGGTGGCCGTAATGGTGGCGGTAGTGGCCCCGGTATTCCAGACGTAGCTGGCCGCGGCCGGCGTGGCGGCGGCCGTGAGCAGCACCTGCCCGCCACTGCAGAGCAGCGAGTCGCCGAGGATGCGCACGGTGGGGGCGCCGCTGAGCCGCACGAGCCAGAAGTCGCTGGTGCCGTTGGGGCCGACTACGGGTTGGGTTTTGTCGCCGGAACTATCAGAGTAGGAGGTGCCGCCGAGGATGAAGCCGCCATCCGACGTCTGGCGCAGGCTGTTGAGCGCATCGCCGTTGTTGCCGCCGTAGGCCAGGTCCCAGCGCTTGGTACCGTTGGCCTCCAGCTGCACCAGCCAGTAGTCGCCGTTGGGGCTGCGGTTGGGCTGAGTCCGGTCCCCGGAAACTCCGGAGGCAGAAACCCCGCCCAGGGCGTAGCCACCATCGGCAGTCTGACGCAGGCTGCGCAGGTCGTCGGCGTCGATGCCACCCAGCGTCCGGTTCCATTGTGGCGTGCCGGTGGCGCTGAGCTTCACCACCCAGTAGTCGTGCTGGCCCCGGCTGGGCTCCGACTTCTCGCCGGAAACCCCGGAAAAGGACAGGCCGCCCACCAGGTAGCCGCCATCGGTGGTTTGCTGCAGGCTACGGAGCTTGTCGTCGTCGGTGCCGCCGAGGGTCCGGTCCCAGAGCTTACGGCCGCCGGCATCGAGCTTCACCACCCAGAAATCGGCGGAGCGAAACGGCACGGTGGGGCCGCGGTTGGGTTCCGATTTGTCGCCGGTCGCGCCCGATTCAGAAAATCCCCCGACGATGTAGCCCCCATCCGTGGTTTGCTGCAGGCAGGTCAGCTGCTCGTTTTCCTGGCCGCCCAGCACCTGGTCCCATTGCTTGACGCCGTTGGCATTGAGTTTCAGGAGCCAATAATCGGCGGTAGGGTAGGCGCCGGGCAGGCCCCGGTTGGGCTGGGTTTTGTCGCCGCTGATGCCGGAAGAGGAGGTGCCACCCAGGATGTAGCCGCCGTCGGCGGTCTGCTGCAGGGCGCTGAAGTAGTCGAGGCTATTGCCGCCGAAGGTGTAGTCCCACTGTTTGGTGCCGTTGGCCGTGAGCTTGACGATCCAATAGTCGCTGGACTGGGTGGGACCCTGGTTGGGCTGGGTTTTGTCGCCGGAGGCCACGGACAGCGACCAGCCGCCGAGGATGTAGCCGCCATCGGTGGTTTGCTCCAGCGCCAGCAGCTCGTCGGTGCTGGAACCGCCGAAGGTGTAGTCCCACTGTTTGGTGCCGTTGGCATCGAGCTTCACCACCCAGTAGTCGGCGAGGCCCCGGCTGGGCTGGGTTTTGCCGCCGCCGCTGCCGGAGGTGGAGAGGCCGCCGACGATGTAGCCGCCGTCGGCGGTCTGGCGCACTACGGCCAGATCTTCGAAGGCCGTGCCGCCGAGGGTAAGGTCCCAGAGCTTCGCCGGAATCTGGGCCTGGCTGGCCACCGTGGAAAAAAGGAAACCGAGCACTAGCAGTGCCCGCAGCCCGGGCAGATAAGACAGTAACACCAGCGTAGTCTTGAGGGGAATAAGGACGAAGCGGAAAAGCAGCCGTCAAAACTACGGCAGATAACGCAGGTTTCAGCGGCGGCCGGCAGCGGCGGAGCTACACCGTTTCGTGACCGGCGGCGGCGAGCTGGCGCAGCACTTCGCGCAGGCCTTCGGGCTCCTGCACGAGGCGGTGGATGTGGTGGAGGTAGTCGGCCTCGGCGCGGAGCTGGCGCTTGAACTGGCGGATTTCCTGCTCGCGCTTCTTGCCGGTGCTGCCGAAAAAGCCGTTGGCACCGAATTTCAGCTCGTTGAGCTGCTGCTTGAGCTCCAGCTGCTGCTGGTGCAGGGCCTGGGTGTAGCGGGTCAGCACGGTGTCGTCGGCCTGGTTGCCGGGGGCGGCTTCGGAGAGGAGCTGGAGCAGCGTGTAGAGGTCGTTGGCTTCGTAGGCTTCGGTGATGCGCTGCATCAGGGCCGTTTTGTGCTGCCGGGCGGTGGGGTCGCGCTCCAGATCCGGGTGGTGGGTGCGGGCCAGCTGGCGGTAGAGGGTTTTGGTGTTCGACAGCAGGGCCTGCTGCTGCTCGCGGGCTTGCTGGTCGGCGGCGGCCTGGGCTTTTTCGGCTTTGGACTTGCGGCGGGTGCGGGCGTGGGCGGCGGCCTGCTCATGCGAGGCCAGGGCAGGTTCCGCATCGTCCGGAATCGGGCCGGTGGGTTCGTCGTCCTCGTCTTCATCGACGCGCCGACGCGGCCCGTATTTGCGCAGCAGGTCGACCGCGTCTTCCCCGAACCGGTCCTGGAGCGCCCGCGCATTGCTCAGGAGCAGGGCCGTAATCTGCTGTTCTTCGAGGCGGCTGAAGTAGCGCAGGAGCAGGGCTTCCTCCAGGGGCGCAAACAGGGCGCGGCGGGCCTGCACCACGGTTTCGGCGGCGGGGCCTACCTGCTGCCAGTAGCGCCGCCGGGCTTCGGCCTGCTCGGCCTGGGTTTCGCGCAGGCGCTGCCGCAGCCCTTCCACCTGCTCCACGGCCGCCCGAAACGCCTGCTGCGCGGGCGTGCCGGCCGCTTCCCCCGAGGCAGGAACGGGCAGAGCATTGGCGGCGGGCAGGTCGGTGGCGGGGTTGTGCAGGTTCATGGGGTAAAGGTAACTGGGGGATGGGGTGAATGGTAAATGAGTAATAAGAACGTCATGCTGAGCCTGCCGAAGCATCTCTACCGCTTCGTTGCACTGGCATTGGTTGCCAGAGGTAACACTGGCCGGGCTCCGCTCGGACTGACGTTCAGCTTTTTATCATCTGCCTCATCACCGTTCACTTCATCGCCCAACATCATCCAAATACCTCATACGCCACCCGAAACGTGTTGCAGTGCGCGTCCACGATGTCGCGGAGCTGCTCGGAGTAGCCGCCGCCCATGCTCACGGCCACGGGTAGCTGGTGCTGCTGGCAGAGGCGCAGCACGTATTCGTCGCGCTGGCGGCAGCCGGCCTGCGTGAGGGCCAGTTTGCCCAGCTTGTCGGTGGCCAGCACGTCTACCCCGGCCTGAAAGAACACGAAGTCGGGCTGCGTCTGGGCCAGCAGGCCGGGCAGCGTGTCGTGCAGGAGGCGCAGGTAGGTGTCGTCGTCGGTGCCCAGGTCAAGCGCAATATCCAGGTCCGACTGCTCCTTCCGCAGCGGGTAGTTGGCGCCGGCGTGCATCGAGAAGGTGAATACGCGCGGCTCCTGGCGGAATATGCTGGCCGTGCCGTCGCCCTGGTGTACGTCGAGGTCTACTACCAGCACCTGCCGCGCCAGGCTGTGGTGCAGCAGGTGCGCGGCGGCCACGGCCATATCGTTGAGCACGCAGAATCCTTCGCCCCGGTCCCGGAACGCGTGGTGGGTACCACCGGCCAGACTCAGGCCGATACCATCCCGCAGCGCCCGTACTGCCGACTGCACAGTGCCGGCCACGCTGCTCAGGGAGCGGCGCACCAGCTCGGGGCTTTGCGGCAACCCCAGGCGGCGCACTTCGGCGGCGGAGAGCCGCAGGTCGCGCACCCGGTGCCAATAGTCGGGGGAGTGGACGCGCAGAATGTCCTCCTCGCTGGCTAGGCCGGGGTCGTAGAAGTCGTGGGGTGGCGCAATGCCCTGCCACAACAGCTGCTCCCGAATCAGCTCGTACTTGGCAATGGGGAAGCGGTGGCCGCTGGGCAGGCTGATGCTGTAGCGTTCGGACGTGGCAAGGCAGGGCATAGGCTGAGCCAATACGCACCGCAGCGCCGGAAGGTGCGCTACCGGCGGAATACCGCGTGTTTTACCCCGAAACAGGCGGTGCCACAACAGAAGGCGCCAGCCGCCGAAGCGACGGATCCAAGTGTCGGCGGGGCTGGAGATAGAAGGCGGTACCTTAAAGACCAGCCTGAAAAAGGCCCGAACAACCATTCGGGCCTTTCCGGTTTTTAGAGTGCCATACGGCGCCGGTGGCGGAACCGACTCAGCGCGCTGGCGTGCCTGCTACCGTGCAGCGTAGTAAGGTTGGTGGTGCTCCCGCCGGTATCGGAGGTGGTAGCTGCCAGAATGGAGGAAGTGGTGAACAAGCCGCCCGCAAGCAGTAGCAGCGCTACTGCCGTAGTGGACAGGGACGAGGTATGGGCATGTGGTTCCATCCGAATAAAGATTCGTGGTGAGAAGACTACTCAATGGAACCTGAAGCAGGTGTGAGCCGCAGGTGTACTCGGAAAGAGGGCGCGGGCGGCATAGCAGCTAGCACTGTGTTGCGGCAGGCTACCCTGATCTGCTTGTATGCAGTTACGGAAGATTGGCAGCAGGTGGTTTGCGGGTAGCAGGCATTTGTGCGGAGCTACTGCTGTTGGGGTTGAAAATCAGAGAACTAATTTCACGCAAAAGCCTGCCCCCGACGCATCGGAAGCAGGCTTGAGGGGAACGGTGGCAGATGGAGCGCTACCGACGACGGCGCTGGTCGCGGAGCTTTTTCAGGCCGAAACCAACTCCGGCGGCCAGCAGCAGCGAAGCACCGCCGTCAATAGGAACGGCCGTGGGCTGTTGCGGGTCGGGCTCGGGGCCGCCCGAACCGGGGCCCTGGGCCTGTGCCAGGTTGGCTCCGCCGGCCAGCAGAACAAGGCCGGCAATAGCAAAAGTCAGTCGGAGGAAAGTGGCAATGTTTTTCATATAAAGCGGAGCTAGGCGGAAAACAAGGAAAAGGCAGTCGGCAGCCAAACCCCGGCCGTGCATGCACAGCCGGGGCCGGAAGACCGGTGGTTATTCAATCACGAGGCGTTTGTTGATGCTGCCTTCGGTGGTTTGCAGGCGCAGCGTATACACGCCCTGCGATACGCCGGACAGGGAAATCGAGCGGGCCTGCGTGGTGCCGGCGGGCAGCGTAGTCCGCAGCACTGTCTGGCCCAGCGAGTTCAGCAGCTGCACCTCAGTGGCCTGGCGGGCCAGAGCCGCTGGGAGGCTGACGGCAACCGTGCCACGCGCCGGATTCGGGAATACCGACACCTGTTGGCTGAGGGCTGCCGGAGCATTGGCCAGAATCCGTTGCTGGGTCAGGAGCAGCGTGAAGCGGCCAATGGCGGTGCCTGCCGCAAGCTGGAAGCTGTATTCAGGCTGAGATGCCAGATCTACCACAGTACCGGTCTGAGCGTCGCGGAGGTAGGCAAAGGTGCCGGCTGGCAGATTCTGCAGCTCCACGGCCCGCAGCGTGTGGGTGCCTGGCTGGCTGGCAGCTACGTGCAGCGCAATAGTCCGGTCAGCAGTAGTCAGGGTCGGCAGAGCATTGATGGCGAGGCGCGTCGTGGCGTTCAGCTCGCTGGCCAATACGGGCGTACTGCCGGCCAGAAGCTTATAGGCGTCCATTGTCGCATCGAATCCGGCCGTGGCATTCGGGTCAAAGTACACTACGGTTTCATCAGCTGGTCCGGCAGCCGCCCGTAGGTCGAGGCGGACGAGCGGGCCGTTGATGGCCGTACCGCGCTGGAAGATCGGGCTTGCATACGTCGTCAGGCGAGCCGCATTGGCAAAGGAAACCTGCCCATTGGTGCTGGCCGGCGTGCTTACCCGCACGAAGAACCCCTGGCCCGAGCCGATGATGTCCGTGCCACCGTTCGTGCCCGCGCCATCTGCTACATAGCTGGAATAGGTGCCGGCGTAGGTGCCTGTAGAGCGATACACATACACGGCAGCGTCTACGTTGGTGCGGCCTACCAGGTCCCAGTCAATTGGGGAAGGGTAGGGGTTGCCCAGCAGCTGCCAGCCCGACTCGGTCTGGGTGCCGCGCGACAGGCCGCTGGCCGTAACGGCGCCGTTGTTGAGCGTGCCCACGAAGTCCACGGTCTGCGAAGCCGGAATGTTTACGGTGTAGCCCCGGCCTACAACCAAGGGGCTGCCAGTGGAAGCAGGGGAGAAGAAGCCTTTGTCGAAATCCTGCGGCGCGGGGTTACCGCTGGTAGTCACGCGGGTTTCATCGTAGCCGAACACCGTGGGGAACGGCGTAACGGCGCTAGGTACAGCGGCCGTATTATAGGCCGGATTCACAACCGGCGAGTAGCCGCTGGTAGCCAAGTCGGCCACGCTGGAACCGGAAACCGGGGCGGAATAGTGGCGGTAGCCGCTGCCGCTGTTCAGGCTGCCATCAATGTAGCGCTGCACGGCGGCGTTGCCGTTCACTACGCCTCCGTTGTTCACCACGTGGGCTGTGCCGGTAGCGTTGGAAAGCAGCGTCAGGTTGCCGTTGGAAGTGAGGTTGCCGTTGAGCAGCAGCACGCGCTGCACCTGCACCGCACTGGCGGCCGTTACGCCCGCCGGGCCAGCTGTCAGGTTATTGATGAAGGTAGTGCCCGTGCCGCCGATGGTTTGGGCAGCCGGACCGGTAAAGGCAATGGTGCCCGTGCCACTACCCAGCGTAGAGCCACCGTTGTTGGTGAAGTTGCCATTCACGGTGAGGGTGCCGCCGTTGGCCGTGGTCAGGGTAGCGCCCGAGCCCAGCGTCACGCTGTTAGCCTGCTGGGCGTTGCTTACCACCGGGTCGTTGGCGACATTCGGAATGGTCACGTTGTCGGTAGCCGTGGGCACCTGCATGGGGCTCCAGTTGCCGGCCACGCCCCAGTCGGTGCTTACTGCTCCGGTCCAGGTCAGGCCCGATAGAACAGGCGTCAGGAACGCGGCCAGACCGGTCAGGTTCGAGCCGCTGCCGATACGGCCGGCCGAGGTGGCGGCTCCGCTGGATAAGTCCACCGTGTACAGGTTGTCGGCGGTAGAGCCCGCGGGCGACGCGGCCAGATACGCCGTGTTTACGGGAGCAGCTGGAGCGGTCAGATCGGCGAAAATGTCGAATTCTGCCCCCGGATTCACGCTGATACCCGTGCTGCCCTGGTCGACGTAGGTGCCCGCGTTGGCATCAGTAGAGCGCAGCAGCACGTTGCGCGCCTGGTCGTAGCCGTAGAGCGTGGTTCCAGTGGCGGCGTTGGTGTCGTTGTTGGTGTAAGCCACCCCCGACAGTGCCGGCGCTCCGTTCGGGTTGCTCAGCGTCCCGTCCGTGAGGTAGGTCGCGTCGTCCGGGTTCATGCGCAGGTTGGCCTGGTTCGAGGCCGACGTGATGCGGATCCGGTCCGGAACCGGGTTGAAATCGAAGCCGATGCTGGCGGCGGAAGTGCCCAGCGCCAGGGGCTGCAGGCCACCTACGGCACTCAGCGCGCCGGTCGTCAGATTGAGCGTGTAGAGCTGGCCTTGCTGAAGCGCGGCGTCGTAGCCCAGCGCATAGAGCATACCGTTTGCCGGCCGGAAGTCGCTGCCTACCAGTACCTGCGAGCCATTGACCGGCAGACCGGTGATGTTGACGGCAGTACGAATCACGCCGGGGTTGCCGGAGTCGAACGATACCAAGTTGCCCCCGGCAATGCCGTAGAGCAACCGGCCACTAAGTGCCGCCGAAGCATCAGCGCCGCTCAGCGCCGCCGCCACGTCCCGCACCGGAATGCCCAGCCCGATGGCGCCCACCAGCGCCGGATTGCCGGTGCCTAGGTCGAGCGAGTAGAGGTTGCTGGAGGGCTGGCCGGCGGGATTGGCCGTCAGGAAAGCCCGGTTTACGGAACTGCCCCGGTCGAAGTAGATATCCAGGTCGACCAGCGCATTGCTGCTGCTCAGTGTCAGGCCGGTGGTGTTGCCTACCGTGTTCAGGGTGCCGGCATTCGGCGGATTCTGAATCGCCAGAATGCTCAGCGCCTCATCAATATCGTAGAGGGTGGTGCTGGTGCTGCCGGGGTAGCTGTTGGTGTAGCCCACCGAGCCGATGCGCGGCGTGGCGGCCGCGTTCTGGTCGGTGGGGGCGTAGGTGAGCTGGCCGTCCGTGGCGGCCAGGGCGCCGTTGTTGGGGTTGAGGCGGAAGTCGGCGCGGTTGGTGCTCACTACCCGGATGCGGTCCACCGTCGGGTTGAAATCGAAGCCGATATTCTCGGTAGGGCCGCCCAGCTCCAGCCGGATAGCCGCTCCCAAGGACGTGGCCACCCCCGTGCTTGGGTTGATGGAATACAGCTCCGAGTTAGCGCCGGCAGTCGTCGCATCGTAGCCCATGCCAATCAGCTGGCCGGTGTTGGGGCGGAAATCGGTGCCTACCAGTGTCTGGCCAGCCGAAATGCCCGAAATGCCGACCGAGCTGTTGATGAAGCCCGGCGTGCCCGAATAGAAGCTGATCAGGTTGTTGTTGGTTGTCACGCCGTACAGCAGCTGCCCGCTCACGGCGGGGGCCGTCCGGTCGATACGCACGGCAATGTCGGTGATGCCCACGCCCGTGCCGTTGATGGCCCCGGCCAGGGTGGTAGCCCCGGTAGTCAGGTTCAGGCGGTAGAGGAACGAGATGAAGTTGCCGTTGCCGTCCACCTGGTTTACGTTCAGGTAGGCATTTTCAGCACCGGCCGACACGGTGAAGATGTCCAGGTCGGTGCTGGCGCCGGGGGCGTTGATGGGCGTGGGGTTGCCCAGGGCCGAGGGGGTGATGGGAACCAGGGTAGTAAGCGTACCACCGTTGGGGTTGTCGGAGCGCACCAGCAGGTTGCGCTGCTCATCGATGTAGTAGAGCACGGTGTTGGCCGCGCCGATAAACGAGTTGGTGTAGGCGCCCGCGCCGATGTAGGGGTTCTGCCCCGCGTTGGCGTCGCCGGCCACGAAGGCCAGGTTAGTGTCGGGGGCCGCAATGCCGCCGGTAATGGGGTTCAGGCGGTAGTTGGCGTCGTTGGTGCTGACGACGCGGATGCGGTCAACCGTCGGGTTGAAGTCGAAGGCAATACGCTCCGAGGCTCCGCCCAGATCCAGGCGGAAGGCCGCTGCGCCCACGGGCGTCGCTACGGCCGTGGTCTGGTTGATAACGTAGAGGCGGGAGTTGGCGCCGGCCGTGGCGGCGTCGTAGCCCAAGGCAAACAGCTCCCCGGTGGCGGGACGGAAGTCCAAGCCCACCAGCGTCTGCCCCGCCGTGACGCCGGTAATGGCTACGCGTGTCTGGGAAGTAGCCGGGGAGGCTAGGTTCACCGAGGTCAGGTCGGTGCCGGAAAGGCCGAACACGACCTGGGCGTTGGCGTGCTGTGCGCTCACGCTGCCCAGCAGACTTATGCCGATGGTCAGGCCCAGCAGGCGGCGGTTGAAAGGTGGAAACGGAGAACGTATGGGTGCTTTCATCACGAAGTATGTAGTGAAATGAACAAGGCCGACCCGTCTGGTAGTTGTACTATACTAATCCAATACTGGGTCAGAGACACAAGCCATACGCTAGCTCCAGAATAAACGGATTGGCAAAAAGGGTTAAAAATTCATTAAAAATTATATTGTTATATAATTATGGCGCACGACAAACATGCTTTGTACTAATGCGTTTATGCCCGGCCAGACAGGAGCGGGGCCCGTCGTGCGGGTTCTCAGTCAGTAGCGCTTGCTCATGCCGGCAGCACTACGTTTGGGTGTAAATTGGCGTAGTAGCGGATCCGCAGTGCCAGCACAGCAGCCGCGGTTGTTGCGGAGTTGCAGAAAGGAAATTGTATCGCACCCCTCTTGCCGTTGTCAAAAACCGGCGAACCGTGTGTGTCGGATGCGTAACTTCGCCGGGCAAATTCCAGGTAACTAATGATTCGTTCTGCTACCCGTTTAGCTTTAGTCACGGTACTGGCAGGGGCTGCCGGCTGCGAGAAGCCTACGCCTCCACCACCTGCTGCTGAGGTGCCCACCTACACAATCAGTGTCTTTGCGGGCACCAACAGCTCCGGCGGCTTTGCCGATGGCACCAGCAGCCAGGCGGAGTTCAACAGTCCGCAGGGGCTGGCCGTGGATGCCCGGAACAGCGTGTACGTAGCGGATTTCCTGAACCACCGCATCCGGAAAATAAACCCTGCAGGCGTCGTAACCACGCTGGCCGGTAGCGGACCAACGGGCAGTCAATACGGAGACTATGCTGATGGCCCGGGCGCGACTGCCCGGTTCAGCAGCCCGGCAGCCGTGGCCGTAGATGCGCAGGGTACCGTGTATGTAGCCGACTTTGGGAATGCGCGAATTCGCAAAATCAGTCCGGCCGGTGAGGTGAGCACACTGGCCGGCAGCGGCGTGCGGGGCGCGGCCGATGGGCCGGCTGCCGTGGCGCAGTTCAACCTGCCTACCGGCCTGGCCGTGGATGCGCAGGGTGCTGTGTATGTGGCGGATGGAGGCAATTACCGGATTCGCAAAATCACAGCGGCGGGCGTCGTCAGCACGCTGGCGGGTTCTGGCGTAGCCGGCTACGCCGACGGCTCCGGAGCTACCGCGCAGTTCCAGTATGTAACGGGGTTGGCGCTCGACGGGCAGGGGAATGTGTTTGTGGCTGACCTGCAGAACCACCGAATTCGTAAGGTGTCTCCGGCCGGTGTCGTGACTACGGTAGCGGGTAGTGGCACCAAAGGCTACACCGACGGTCCGGCGGCAGCCGCCCGCTTCAACGCTCCGGCCGGGGTAGCTGTGGATGCGGACGGTACCCTCTATGTGACAGACGGCGAAAACAACCGCATCCGCAAAATCAGTGCGGGCGGCGAGGTCAGCACGATTGCCGGCACCGGCGAAATGGGCTTCACCAACGGTCCGGGGAGCACTGCCCAGTTCATCCTGCCCTACGGCATTGCCTCCGATGCGCAGGGCACCCTGTACCTGACGCAGCAAGTCGGGTCGTACGTCCGCAAGGCAACCCGTGACTAGTGTGCTATAGCTAAGCCAACCCGCTTTCTGGCTGCCTGAGCCGGCCCCTACAATGCAAAACAAAGCGCTTCTCCGAATCTTCCTCGCGCTGCTGGCAAGTGTGTGTTGCTCTGCCGCACGTGCCCAGACGCCTGCCAACCCCGTGCAACCCTGGGGAACCTGGTTTATTGCCACCGTGCAGCTGCCCGGCAATGCAACCCACAAGTTCGGGGGCTTTGGGGAGGTGCAGGCTCGTACCAACGGCCTCTTTAAGCAGTATTTCTATAACGAGTTGAAAGCCGGGGGTAGCTACGATATCGACCCTAATTTTACGGTGACTATAGCCGGCGGGCGCTACTCCACCTCCGACTACCGCGACTTGGATGCACCGCCCCTGAACACTGAAAAGCGGCTCTGGGAGCAGCTCACCCTAACGCAGTACTCCAAACGGCTGAAGCTGGAGCACCGCTACCGCATTGAGCAGCGCTGGTTCAATTTCCGCGACGACAGCACCGGGTTTCGGCAGCGGTTCCGCTACCGCCTCAACGCGTTTCTGCCCCTCAACAATACGACTATATCGGCCGGCACGGTGTTTTTGGCCGCCTACGACGAAATATTTCTGAACCCAAAAGGCCCGGTATTTGAGCGAAACCGTGTGTATGGAGGTATTGGCTACCAGGTAAATACGCACGTTGCCGTGCAGCTTGGCTACGTCCATCAGGCCAACTACAACTACGCGGCCCGCCAGGGGCAGTTTGTTCTGCAGAACACGGCGGCCAAGAACAACATCGTCATGGCCTTCACCTACCGAATCATCCGGCCTTCCACTGTGCTGCCTGCCGCCGAGAAATTGCCTTCACAGCAGGACTAGGGAAAGCGGCTGGCCTGCCTCAGAATCCTGCGAACGGCGTAGCCCGCCTAAGCGCCGGCCTTTTCCAGTACGCGCACCTCGTCGCCTATGCGGAACACGCCCCCCTGCACAATGCGCGCCGTGAGGCCGCCGTGCCCGCGCATGGCATTGTAGCCGCCAGGGCCCAGTTCCTCCTCCATGCGGGAGCAGGGGTGGCACTCGCCCATAATTTCCAGCACCACATCGGCCCCAATCTGAACCTGCCGATTCTTCAGCGCCAGCAGATTCAGCCCGCTGATGGCCACGTTGCGGCGCAGCCGGCCCGGAGCCAGGGGAGCCGCCAGACCCAGATAGCCGGCAACGGCCGCCAAGTGCTCGTGCTGGAGCAGCGTGATTTGGCGCTTGCCGCCGGGCTTGGGCCGGGCATGGTCGCCGGTCAGGTGGCGGTCTGTTTCGGCAGTGGCTTCTGCCACGGCCAGAAGTGGCTCCCGCCGGGCGGGGCGCAGGCCGATCCATTCGATACGGCCAGTCTGGGGCAGCGTCGAGAGTAGCCGGGCAATAGTCGATTTGTCGTCGCCGAAAAAAGGAAAAGGCATGGTAGCAAGAGAAGATAACGCGAAATCCTGATACTGCCTCTACCTGCTGATAGTTGCTGCCGGCCGGCCGTGGGCTGCATCTGCCCACCGATCAGGCAAGCCGGTCCGCCGGGCGCCTGCGTGTCGGGCCGCGGAGTTTTGTGCACTTCACCGGATATACCCTGGAACAAACCGGCTGGCTTGCTAACCTCAAACGGGTTTCCGGCGTATTGGTGCAGGGTGCCGGTCTGTTCAGGCCCACGCCTTTCCATCGATATTTTGCTCTTCCCAACCATGGCTAAAGCTCCTGCCAAGAAACCCGCTGCCGCCGCCAAAGCGCCAGCCACTCCCTCTAAATCCTCTGCCGCTTCCAATGGCCATGCTGGCCCCAGCGTGCAGCCTGTTCTCAATCAGCAGTTTGATGCTCCGGCACCGCTGCAGAAGTATGGCACTGTGTCGCAGCGCCTGCCCATTGGTCTTGATGAAAAGACTCGCCAGCAGAGCGTGAACAACCTTAACCAGCTGCTGGCCGACACTATCACGCTGCGTGACCTGTACAAAAAGCACCATTGGCAGGTAGTTGGCCCTACGTTCTACCAGCTGCATCTGCTCTACGACAAGCACTATGAAGAGCAAAGCGCCTTGGTAGATACTATTGCTGAGCGAATCCAGATTCTGGGTGGGGTAGCCGTGGCTATGGCCCACGATGTAGCCGAATTGACCAGCATTCCACGGCCGCCCCGCGACCGGGAAGAGGCCCCGATTCAGGTCGGTCGGCTGCTGGAAGCCCACCAGATTATCCTCAAGAACGCTCATAAATTCGCCAAGGAAGCCGACGATTCCGGCGACGATGGCACGAATGACTTGGCCGTGAGCGACGTCATGCGTCTTAATGAGTTGCAGGTCTGGTTCGTTTCGGAGCACGTGGTAGATACGCCACTGGCCCGCACCGAATAGTACGGATGCCATTCGCAAGCGCCTAAAAAGCCGGTCCTGTTTCCTTTGCTGGAAGCAGGACCGGCTTTTTGCGGTAGGTGCCAGCTAGTGAGGCTTGTGGCGGGCCGCCTGCTTGGTTACGTGGTTTTCTTCGGCTTCTTCCACGCTGTGGGTACGCCCCAGGTCACGGTCCAGCGCCGCTTTTTCAGCCAGAATATCGAAGTATCGGTGTAGCACATGGATTTCCTCTTCCGAAAAATCCTGCGCGTTTATCAGGCGGTTGCTGGCTCCCTTATGGGCTGCTATCAACTCGTTGAGCTTGAGGTGCAGCACCAGCGAATCCTTGTTCTGAGCCCGCTGAATCAGGAAAACCATCAGAAATGTGATGATGGTAGTGCCCGTATTGATGACCAGCTGCCAGGTTTCGGAATAATGGAACAGCGGGCCGGTACAGGCCCAGAATACCACCACGCCCAATGCCAGGCAAAAGGCCAGCGTGGAGCCCGCCCCGGCTGTGATGCGCTCAGCAAAGCGGGCAAACAGGTTGGAACGGGCAGAGGCGGTGGGCAGAAAAGGTGCCATATCGAGGAAGTGAGAGTGAGGAAAAAGCGAGCAGCGGCACTGCCATCCGAAATATAGGGGCCTCATTCTGAATGCCGGGTGAGGTGGTTTGAGGCTGATTATGAGCTCACAAGCCTTGGTGACTCGGTTTGCATTGGCAAAATGCCGCAAAAAATACCTTCGCGGGCTTGCACCGCCCGGCCAGAGTCCCTACTTTTGCCCTCGCTTTACCACCTCAGTAAGGCCGAAAGGGTTGCCTTTCGCGAATGAAAACAGGAGTGCTTGCCGTCTCTGCGCACGTGGTGAAACTGGTAGACACGCCATCTTGAGGGGGTGGTGCCTTCGGGTGTGGGAGTTCGAATCTCCCCGCGCGCACTCTAACTTAAAACGCCGCTTCAGTTCAGACTGAGGCGGCGTTTTGCGTTTGGGGCGTATGTCGGCCTCACGGGCTACAACACCCCGTTTCGCTCAAACGGATTGGCGGGCACAACCAGCACCACCTTTTCGCGCTCTACCAGCACCTGGCCGGGCAGCGCGCCCTTGGGCTTACGGACAAATTTCTTGGGTGTGACAGTCACGGGGCAGAGCGAATCGTTCTGGCGGCGCGAGTACCAGGCGGCGAGCTGCGCGGCCCGCTCTATCACGGGTTCCGGCACTGGTTGTCCGGCCCGGTGGCGGACCACCACGTGCGAGCCGCTTACATCCTTGGCGTGCAGCCACAGGTCGTCTTTGTGAGCATAGCGCTGCGTGAGCAGGTCGTTGTTCTGGGAGTTGCGGCCCACCAGAATCGTGAAGCCGCTATCCTCGAATACTTTGAAAGGTAGCTCCTGGGAGGCTTTGGCTTTGGTTTCCGGCTCCAGTTGGTGCTGCTTGCGCCACTGGCGCAGCGTGCGCAGGTCCGGGTGCAGGGCGGCCAGTTCCTCCAGTCGCTCCAGGCACCAGAAAGCTTCCGTTTCGCGCCGCTCGGCCCGCTCCGCCAACTGTCGGGTTTCTATCTGCTGGTTTTTGGCCTTGCGGTAGAGGTTCTGGGCGGTACGTTGCGGGGTTTCGGTGGCTTTCAGCTTGATGAGACGCGGCTGGTTGTCCTGGTAGAAATCCACGACTTCCACCTGCGTAGCGCCGGCCGGAATCTGGCTCAGATGGGCCATGATAAGGTCGGCAGTCTGGCGGTAGCCGGCGGTGTGCTCCAACGCATGCAGGCGCGTGCGGGCCATGCCCGCACTGGTAGAGGCCTCTTCCGCCCGGCGCTCCAGCGTCTGGCGCAGCTGCCGCATTTCCAGCTCGTAGGCGCGGCGGCTAAGGGCCAGCGGCACGAAGGTCCGGAGCGCCGCAACAGGATCCGGCGGCAGGATACGCTCTACCTCGCCGAAAGGCAGCAAACTCAGGCGGGTGCGGCCTTCCAGCGTAATAACGTATAACTGCCGGGGATTTTCCAGCTGATGGACAAGTTCCTGAACCTGCTGTTCCATGGCCTCGGGCGTGGCAGAATCGTAGCCGTGGGTGCGCAGGTAGCGGGCGGGCAGGTCGGAGAGGGCCGGGTAGCGTTTGAGCGGATTCAGGTGGGGGAGCACGCCAGCCGAGCCGGGTAGTGGCGCTTCGGCAGCATGCCCGGCGGCCAGCGGCCGGATAGCGGCATCGGGTGTATAGCGCTGATGAAACAACTCAGGCGTGGAGTCGTCAGTCAGGCGGAAAATAACGTTGGGGCGGGAGCTGTAGAGCTTGAAGAGTAACGTCGCGCCGCTCCGAAAACGAAATTGCAGTACCCGGTCCTGGGGAAGTGCGGCCACTTCCTGCACCTGTTGCCCTAGCAAGTCAGGCAGCAAGTCCACGGAGTTGGCGCGGGCCCGGTGGAAGGTTTCGGGCAGCGCCAGCGCCGGAAAAGCGGCCGAAAGCTGCGCCTTCAGCCAGAACTCCACCGTGCCGTTGGTCAGCCCAATCACCAACTCATCCTTCTCCTGCGAAAAGCACGTGACTACTGAACAGCCCGCCAGTTGCCGGGTGAGGGCCGGGGCAAGCAGGCGCAGGAAATAGTAGTTGGCGTGCATAAGTAGTTACGTAATGCAAATGACGGTTGGCGTATCTAGGTCAAGAACAAAATGCCCGGTATAGCTATTGAAAAAGGTACGGTAGTGAGAATAGTATCTCTTCAAAAAATCCTGCAAATCAGCTTTCTGAATAGTGATGAAACGGCTGAAGTTATGAGCTCCCCACTCGAATGCGAAAAACAAATAAAGCTCGGCGCCAGGGTATGTTGTGGCGGCTTCCAACAAAAGGTTTACCAGCTGCATTTCTCCGCTGTCAGCGTATGCAGCAATAGATAATTCATAAAATACTTCCTGAGAATTTGGCCCTATTTTTCGCCGCTTTTCCGTGTCGATGTACAGAAGCCGGTCAAGTTGCTTCTGCTCGCAGAAAGGATGGAGGCCAGGGCTAACTTCCAGATCTACCGAAAAATTATCGACAATAGCTCTATGGTTTAGGGTTTCAATAGCAGCTGTGACGTCTGCTATCCAATCCGCTAGCTGTACAGAAGAATTAGAACGAAAGCCAAATGCGAAAAAGCTAGACATCGTATTGCGCTCTACACCTCCAGCCGCAATCCGTCATAGGCCAGCCGGATAAAGTCGGGCAGGGTGGCTTCTACGTCGCGGTGGCGGCCCAGCAGGTGGCTGATGTGCGTGAGGTAGGCGCGGCGCGGGGCAAGTTCTTCCAGCACAGCCACTGCCTCCGACAGCGAAAAGTGCGAAATGTGCTTTTCGTGGCGCAGCGCATTTAGCACCACCACGTCGGAGCCCCGCATCTGGTCCAGTGCGGCCGAAGAAAGGTGGTTGGCGTCCGTCACGTAGCTGAAATTGCCGACGCGGAAGCCCAGCACCGGCAGCTTGTAGTGCAGCGCCCGGATTGGCTGAAACGGTACGCCCTGCACATCGAACTGCTCGGTGTCGCTGAGAATAGGCACAGTCTGGACCTGCGGCACGCCGGGGTACTTGTGCTCAGCAAAGATGTAGGCGTACTCGCGCTTCAGCTGCTCCAGCACCCGCGGCTCGGCATATACGGGCATGTCCTGCTGCTGCTTGAAGTTATAGGCCCGGATGTCGTCCATGCCGGCCGTGTGGTCTTTGTGCTCGTGCGTGAAGACCAGCGCATCCAGGTGGTCAACATGCTCCCGCAGGACCTGCTGCCGGAAGTCAGGACCCGAGTCGATGATAATGCTTTTGCCCTGCGTTTGCACATGCACCGACACCCGCAGGCGCTTGTCGCGGTAGTCAAGGGAGCGGCATACCGCACAATGACACCCAATCACGGGCACGCCCTGCGACGTGCCCGTACCGAGGAAAGTAACAGTCATTAATGTGCTGATTGGTTGCTATGCTGATGTGCTGATGAAGGTAGACAACTGAGGTTCTTCAATCAGCACATCAGCACATTATTTCATCATCACATTACCCAACATACTGTTTCACTACGCGTACCAAAGCGTCGAAATCGAGGGGCTTGGGCAGGTAGTCCGTCACGCCAGCCTCCCGAAATTGCTCCATGGAGTAGTTGTTGGCATTGCCCGTGATGGCAATAATTGGAATGTGGGAAATCCGCTCGTCTTTATGGGCGCGAATTTCACGGGTGCATTCCATGCCATCCTTCACCGGAATGTTGATGTCCATCAGAACACAGTCAATCGGCTGGCTTTCTACCTGCTTGATGACTTCACCACCATTCTTGGCCGAAACGATGCGGTACTTCTGCAGCTCGAGAATCTTTTTGGTCAGGTTCAGGATAACAGAACTGTCTTCGGCAATCAATATTGTTTTCGCGTCGCTCATGGGAGAGAAAGAAGAAGAGTAGGTTGGGAGGGCGAATGAGACAGGCTGGGTCGCCGGACAGCTCGGTTAGGAGTCGCCGGTTACAGAAGGGTATAGAATCTTAAACTGAGCGAAATAACGCAACAAATTCTGGAAATTCTGCTCTATGTTGCCAAAGTGCCCTAGTTTCAGTTCATGCTCTAGGAGCTTGGCACATTCTGCCAGCTCTGAGAGGCCTAAAGTGAAGCCGGTGCCCTTTAGCTGGTGCAAATGTGGTAAAATCTGTTCGTACTGTCCGCTTCGCACCAGAGTTTCGGCTTCTTCGAGCAGTTGGCCGGCTTCCATTTCGAAGTCCTGATAGAGTTGGGCGGCAAATTCGCCGCCACCCAGCTGGCGAAGCTGCTCCAGAACTTCGGCATCTATAACCAGCGGCGGCAGAGCGCCTTCGGTTGTAGAAGTGGTGGTTGCAGCAACTACCCCGGCTGGCTCCAGCAGAGCGGGCGCAGGCGGCTTGGGTGCCTCCAGCGGGCCAGCCATTACCCACCGCCGCAACACGGCGTGCAGGTCCTGGCTTTTCACCGGCTTCGACACGTAGTCGTCCATGCCTTCATTTACGAACCGCTCGGCATCCTCCTTCATGGAGTAAGCCGTCATGGCCACGATGGGGGGCGTAGCCGTGCCCAAGCGCCGCCGGATTTCGTGCATAGCTGTAAGGCCATCCATTTCCGGCATCTGAATGTCCATAAAAATCAAATCGAAGACGGCATTGGGTGCAGTGGCTTTGCTGATGGCCTCAAACCCATTGTCGGCCATGGCAATGTCGCAGCCGAGCTTGTCGAGCAGGCGAGTGGCTACCTTCTGGTTGATGGGGTTATCATCGACGAGCAGCACCCGCGGGGCCACATCAAAGCGGCTGATATCGGAAGCCCGCTCCCGGGACGCCAGCCGCTCCTGCACAATCTCCTCCTCGTTGTAGGCAGCGCGGCAGCGGAGCGTAAACCAGAACGTGCTACCGTCGCCTTCGTTGGAAAACACCCCGATTTCTCCGCCTAGCAGCTCAGCCAGCTGCTTGCTGATAGCTAGGCCCAGGCCTGTGCCCCCGAACGACTTGGTCGGCGTGGTGTCCAGCTGGGTGAAGTTGGTGAACAGCAGCTTGGCGTTGTCTTCGGAGATGCCGATACCCGAGTCCTGCACCGCTATCCGCAGCGTGTAGTCGTCGCCTTCCCGCGTCATCGTTGAAACAACGATGCTGACCGTGCCCTGCGCCGTAAACTTGATGGCGTTGGAGGTCAGGTTGCTCAGTACCTGTAGCAGGCGCGTTTCGTCCGTGATGATGAAGCGCGGCGTGTTGGGCGCAATATGGTAGGTGAAGGTGAGGTGTTTCTGCTGGGCCCGGTTGGCAAACAGGGAGTGAATCTTATCGAGGGTGTAGTGCAGGTCCATGCCCTCCTCGTTGAGCTGGAGCTTGCCCGCCTGGATTTTCGACAGGTCCAGAATATCGTTGAGAATAGCCAGCAGCGCATCCGACGATTTACGCAGCGTATCCACGTACTCTTCCTGCTCCTCCGATGAGACGGTTTGGTGCAGCAGATCAATCATGCCAATGATGCCATTCATGGGCGTGCGCAGTTCGTGGCTCATGTTGGCCAAGAACAGGGTTTTGGCCTCCAGTGCCGTTTCGGCAGCATCTTTGGCCCGGCGCAGGTCGTCCTGCATCTGCTTCAGGCCCGTAATGTCGCGCCCGATACCTTCCGTGCCCATGCCGCCTTCCACCGACCGCGCATTTACGAGCACACTCACTGAGTGCCCATCACTGTGGCGCATGGCAATTTCGAAGTTGCGCGCCTCGCCATACTGCTGCACGCTCTTAATCAGGGCTTCGCGCTCCGTCGGATACACGTAATAGTCACCGATGTAGTGGCCCGTTACTTCCTCGGGCGTGTAGCCCAGCATATCCTGCACCGAGGGGCTCACCAGCGTCAGCTTGCCGGTGCCATCGGTGCGGTAGTACACATCCTGAAACGATTCGAAAATGGCCCGGAACTTCTCTTCCTGTGCCGCCAGCTCCAGCTGCCCGCGCTTCTTTTCGGTGATGTCGTGGGCAATGCCCGAAATTTCCTCAAACGAGCCATCATCGAGGTAAATCGGGTTAAGGAAGATTTCGCGCCACGAATCCATGCCGCGGGCGTCGCGCAGGCGCACCTCGAAGCGCTGCGGGTGGCCCTGAAAGGCTTTGCGGTAGTTGTCGACGAACAGGTCCCGCGCATCCTCTTCCATCATGGCCAGGTCGGCCTGGAACAGGTTGACGTTGGGAGTCGGATACACCCCGTTGCGGCGCAGGAAATACGCGGCGTAGTTGCGGTTGAAGCTGGTGAGGCGGGAGTGCGTATCCACGCTCCACATCAGGTGCGAGCCGCTCTCGAAGATGGCGTTCAGGCGGGCATTCTGCTTCTGAATCTGCACCTCGTTGCGCTTGCGCTCAATAGCCAACGCCACCTGGTTGGAAATAAAGTGCAGGATTTCCAGATCGGTAGGCGCATAAGCGTCGGCCTTGTAGTAGTCCTGCACAGCAATTACGCCGATGATCCGTTCCCCGATGCTGAGCGGCGAGCAGAGCATTACCTCCGGCATCAGCCCATAGGCCGTGATGGTGCCGTTGCTGATGAGCTCCTGCAACTCGTGGCGCAGCATGTACTGCGGCCGCCCGGTCCGGATAATGTACTCCGACATGCCCGACGAAAACGGCCGCGACACCGCGCCCACTTCGCCCTGCGTGTTCTGATCCACAAAGTAGGCGAACTGCAGCTGGGTGCGCGCCTCGTCGCAGAGAGCAATATAGAAGTTGTTGGTTTCGATGATCTTGCTCAGCTCCCGGTGAATGGCGCCGTAGAGCGAGTGCAAATCCTTGGAGCTGATGGCCAGGTTGGCAATGCTGTAGTACACTTTCTGCAGTCGCTCGGCCTTGATGCGGTCCGTAATGTCGTGCAGAATGGCGCGGGTGCTCACCGGCTCGTCGTCCTGCCAGGAGCAGGAAATGGAGCCGATGAGATGGACGGGTTTGCCGGTTTTGGTGAGGAACACCGTTTCCAGCTTGTTCACTTTCTCCCCCTTATACAGGTTGCGCAGCTGGTAGAGCAGCTTGGCCTTGTAGTAGGGGTGCACCACGTCGGAAAGGGTGAGGTGGGGCAGGTCTTCATCTTCGTAGCCCAGCTTTTCCTTCCAGGCTTTGTTCACGAACAGCAGCCGGTTGTCAATGCTCAGATTCTGAATCAGGTCGTGCGCATTGTCCAGGAAATCCTGCAGGCGGTTGCGGTTGTCAGTGAGGGCACGGGCCGCCACATGGCGCTCCGTAAAGTCGCGCCCGACTACCAGCAGGCCGGTAATCTGTCCATCGGGGGCATGGGCAAACTCGGCGTGCCAGTACACCATGCGCGACTGTCCGCTTTTGGTGAGCAGCGCCCGCTCGTAGAAATCATGCAGCCGCTCTTCCCGGATGCAGGTCAGATAGGCCTGCTGCCGCATTTCCCGCTCCGCCGGCGGCGAAAACAGTGCGTGGTACTGCTTCCCGATAACTTCGGCCCGGCTGTACTCGGTGAATTCCAGAAAGAAGTCATTCACATCCAAAATGATGCCTTCCCGGTCGGTCAGCACGTAGCTGAGGGTGGTACGCGAAAGCAGGTCGCGTAGCTGGCGCTGCGTACTGTCCAGTACCAGCTGCTGGTTCTGCTGCTGCTGTTGCTGAGTGCTCTGCGTAGCGTCGCGCAGAATAAGCTGCACGCGCACTACCCCTTCAGCTAGCACCAGGCGGTGCAGCGTGGCCCAGGCCGTAAGCGGGCGCTGGTCTGGGTAGCGGCCGTACCACCAGCGCGCGGCGGCCTCGCCAGTGCGGGCCGTATGCTGCACGGCCTCCCGCAGCGCCTCCTCGCTATACCAGTACTCCTGCTGGCCGGACGGTAGGGCCGGTGCTGCCAGCGTCATCAGGCCGGTAGCGCGCAGGCGGGCGCAGGTAGTGCCCAACAGGCGCTGCGCGGTGTGGTTGCAGTCAATGAGGTGGCCCTGCTCGTCATAGAGAAGCTGGGCATCATAGGCCTCCTCGAACAGGGCACGGTATAAATCTGTCGGCGGGGCCAGAGCGGAAGTGGCCAGCGGGGCAGCGGATTGCGACATCGGGGAAGACAATAACCAGCGGTAGTGGCAGTGAAAAGTAACTAGCGCCGGTGCCAGGTTTAACCGTTAAATTTGTCGAAAATATCCCAAACCCCCGCGTTTTTCGTGGCGGCCTTTTCCGGCTGGCCCGCCCGGTTCCCCGTATGCCCGCACCGCGCCTGCTCTTCACCGTCACGACGGACCTGAACTACGACCAGCGCATGCAACGCATCTGTGGCTCGCTGGCCCGGGCCGGCTACGACGTGCTGCTGGTAGGGCGGGAGTGGAGCACCTCGCGGCCCCTCACGCCGCAGATCTACGGGCAGCACCGGTTGCGATGCCATTTTCAGCGCGGCAAGCTGTTTTATCTGGAGTTTAACCTGCGCCTGCTGCTATACCTACTGGGCCAGCGTGCGGCAGCCTGGTGCGCCATCGACCTGGATACGGCCCTGCCCATGTGGCTGCGGGCGCGGCTGGGCGGCCAGCCGCTGGTATACGATGCGCACGAACTGTTTACGGAGGTGCCCGAAGTAGTAGCGCGGCCGGCCATACAACGCATCTGGCGCAGAATAGAGCGGTTTGTTGTGCCGCGGGCTCAGCTGGCCTATACGGTAGGGCCAGCCCTGGCGAATGTGTTTGAAAGCCGCTACGGCCGCCCATTTGAAGTCATCCGCAATATCAGCCGGCTGCAGCACAACACCTTGCCGCCGGCACCCGCTGCAGCACCGGCCTCGGGCTATATTCTGTACCAAGGCGCCCTCAACGCTGGCCGGGGGCTGGAAGCGCTGCTGGCTGCTATGCCGCAGGTGGCGGGCCGGCTGGTTATTTGTGGCGAAGGTGACCTGTCGGCGGAACTACGGGCGCAGGCGGCCGCACTGGGGCTACTGGAAAGCGGGCAGGTAGAATTCCGGGGCTTTGTGCTGCCCGATGAGTTGCGCGAAGTGACACGCCAGGCTGCTCTGGGGCTAAATCTGCTGGAGAATCTGGGACTGAGCTACTATTATTCGCTGGCCAACAAATTCTTCGACTACCTGCACGCCGGCATCCCGCAGGTAGTAGTGGATTTCCCCGAGTATCGTGCCCTCAATGACGAGTACGCCGTGGCCGACCTGGTGGCTGACCTGCACCCGGCTACGTTGGCGGCAGCCCTCAACCGCCTGCTGCGCGATGAGCCCACCCACTACCAAGAGCTAGCCGAAAACTGCCGCCGTGCCCGCCTGCTCCTAAGCTGGCAGCACGAGGAAAAGCGGCTTCTCGCACTATACGCCGCACTGGTTGGCGCTCCGCATTCCGTTTCTGTATGAGCATTCTTTCCGAACTAATAGCTGCTCTTGAGCCTGATTTGCGCAGCGAGCAGCCGACTCTGCTGGTGGTAGCGGGCCCCACGGCCGTGGGCAAAACGGCCCTGAGTGTGCAGCTGGCGCAGCACTTCCAGACCGAAATAGTTTCGGCTGACTCGCGGCAATTCTTCCGGGAGATGAGTATCGGGACGGCCAAGCCCACGCCGGAGGAAATGCAGGGTGTGTCGCACCATTTTGTCAATTCGCACACTATCAGCGAAGACTACAGCGCCGGCCGCTTCGAAACTGACTGTCTGCAGGTGCTCGACGGGCTGTTTCAGCGCCATCCGGTGGTCATCCTTACAGGCGGTTCGGGCCTGTACCTGCAGGCCGTAACGGACGGCCTCGACGAACTGCCACCTGCTGACCCGGCTATCAGGGTGCAGCTGCAGCAGGAGTTGGCCGAGTTTGGGCTGGAGCATCTGGCAGCCGAACTGTCCCGTCTTGACCCGGTAGCTTATGCCCGTATTGATAAGCAAAACCACCAGCGGGTAGTGCGGGCTGTGGAGGTATGCCGCGCCACCGGACAGCCCTTCAGCAGCTTTCATACGGGCCGGAGTGCAGTGGCTCGCCCGTTTCGGGTTGTTAAGGTGGCCCTCAGCCGTGAACGAGAAGAGCTGTATGAGCGGATAAACTACCGCGTGGACCAGATGCTGGAGGCCGGACTGCTAGCGGAGGTGGAAGCGCTGCTGCCGTACCGGCACCACAATGCTCTGCAAACGGTAGGCTATCAGGAAATATTTGGCTTTCTCGATGGCCTCTACGATTGGCCCGAAGCCGTGCGTCTGCTCAAGCGCAACACCCGCCACTACGCCAAGCGTCAGCTTACCTGGTTGCGCCGGGATAGTGCGTACCGCTGGATCGATTTAGGGTAAACAGAAAACAGGACCGTCATGCTGCGCGGCACCGAAGCGTCTTTACCAACCAAGTAATAAGTACTTTCCGGTAGAGACGCTTCGGTGCCGCACAGCATGACGGTCGAAGTTATTTTCCTTCTGATTCTAAACCGACAGGATTTCCACCATCCGCATGAAGCTCTGGTTGATGAGCTTCTTCTTGTTGATGGTGTCTGTGAAGGGCGTATACACGAGTTTACGGTCTACGATGCCGGCCATAACGTTGCGCATGCCGTTCAGTAGGCCTTCCACAGCGGCAATGCCAATCTGGGAGGCAAGGAGCCGGTCGGCGGCCGATGGAGCCCCACCGCGCTGGATGTGGCCGATGATGGTCACGCGGGTATCGAGTTCCGGAATGGCTTCCTTCACGCGTTGCGCCACGGTGTGGGCGTTGCCTTCTTCCTCGCCCTCAGCCACCACCACAATAAACGAGGTTTTGGAGCGGCGCCAGCTACTTTTCAAGGACTCAATCACCGCTTCCGTCGACATCTGCGTTTCCGGAATCATCACAATTTCGGCACCGCCGCCAATGGCGCAGGGCATGGCAATATAGCCGGAGTCGCGGCCCATTACTTCCACGAAGAAACACCGGTCGTGCGAGTCAGCCGTGTCCCGAATCTTGTCAATGGCCTCCAATGCCGTATTTACAGCCGTGTCGTAGCCGATGGTATAGTCGGTACCGTAGAGGTCGTTGTCGATGGTGCCGGGGGCGCCTACCGTCGGAATTCCGAACTCCTGCTCGAAGAGGGAAGCACCTGTGAATGTGCCGTTGCCACCGATGGCAACGAGGCCTTCGATGCCATTGTTAACAAGCTGATCGAAAGCTTGCTGGCGACCTTCCTTGGTCAGGAATTTTTGGCTGCGGGCCGATTTGAGGATGGTGCCGCCCTTCTGGATGGTATTGGCTACCGAGGCCGAGTCGAGACGCACGAATTCGCCTTTGATCATGCCGCTGAACCCGCGCATGATACCATAAACCTCAATGCCGTGGTAAACGGCCGTACGCACGACGGCCCGGACGCAGGCGTTCATGCCGGGTGCATCGCCGCCGCTGGTGAAAACTGCTATACGCTTCATCATACTGCTTCTCGAAAGTCATTCCTGCACTCACCTGGAGTACGGAACTGGCAAAGGTGGCAAATCAATGCCGAAAACCCGCTGATTTCTGCTTGCCGGGCGAAATTTTGGAGGGGAAGACCAGCTGTTTTTTTTGGGTGTACGTAAGCAGACCTGTTGGAAACCAGCACTCAGACGAGTAACTTCCCCTTTCGGCCTTGTGCCGAGCCGCTTTCTCGTTCTTTTTCCGCTCCCTACTCCGTGCCCACCTATGTTTGGTTTTTTTGAAAACGAGCAGACCCGCAAAATCAGGAGTCACATCCAGAACCTGGCGGCACTAGCTAAGGCCGATGGCCATCTGGACGAGCGGGAAATGAGCTTTATTGTAGCGGTGGGCAAGAAAAACGGCATGCGGGCCGACGAAATCCGCAACATAGTAGCCAGTAGCAGCACTAACCGCCTAGTCGTGCCCGACAATGATTCGGAACGGTTCGACCAGATTTTTGACATGGTGGACATGATGCTGGCCGACGGCATAGTGGACGACAGCGAAATGAATTTCTGCACCGTAATGGCCGAAAAGCTGGGCTTCCGCAAAGACGTGGTAAACCTGCTGGTGAAGCAGATTTCGCAAGGCGTGAAAGACGGAATGGACCGGGAAACCATTAAGTCCGAAACGCAGCCTTTTCTTAAAGGCATCAGACAGTAGCCAGCACCGGCAATACCTTTTGGGCAGCGCCCCGGCCAGGACATCAGCAGCGGATGGGTACTGGCCGGGGCGTGCTGTTATGAGGCATCGGCCGGATTTCATCTTTAATGGGCCACCGCCGGCGCCTCGTCGCAAACTGCCGAAATAGCCCGCAGCAGCGCCGCGCAGGCTTCGTCGATTTCCGTGTCGGTGATGATGAGCGGCGGGGCTAGCCGCAGCGAATTGTCGCAGAACAGAAACCAATCGGTGAGGATGCCTTCGTGCTCAAGGGCTTGGTCGATGATGGGCTTGAGCACCTCAAACGAGTCGAACTCCACGGCCATCAGCAGACCGCAGCCCCGCACCGCCCGGATGGCCGGATGCACCAGCTGCCGCCGGAAGCGGGCAGCTTTTTCGGCTACGCCTGCCAGCAGGTTTTCCTGCTGAATGACGCGCAGCGTGGCCAATGACGCCGCGCACGACACCGGATGGCCTCCAAACGTAGTGCAGTGGCCTAGGATGGGGTTGGTTTTGAAGCCGGCCATGATTTCCTGCGAGGAAATAAAGGCTCCGATGGGCATACCGCCACCCATGCCTTTGGCACACAGCAGAATATCCGGCTCAATGCCAAACTGCTCGAAGGCCCAGAAACTGCCGGTGCGCCCGAAGCCACACTGAATTTCATCCAGAATTAGTAGCGCTCCTACCTCATTGCAGCGCCGGCGCAGGGCGGGCAGGTAGCCCGGCTCAGGCACCCGCACGCCCGCCTCGCCCTGCACGGTTTCGACAATGACGGCCGCCGTATGCTCGTCAATCAGGGCCAGGTCGTCGAAGCTGTTGTAGCGGAAGTGCCGGACATCAGGCAGCAAGGGGCGGTAGGAATTCTTAAAGCCTTCGGAACCGGTGATGCTGAGCGCGCCGTGCGTGGAGCCGTGGTAGGCATTCAGGCAACTGATAAAGCCTGTGCGGCCAGTGTGGCGCTTGGCCAGCTTCAGGGCACCTTCCACCGCCTCGGTGCCGGAGTTGGTGAAATAGACTGTGTCGAGGTGGGGAGGCAGCGTTTCGTGCAGGGCCTGGGCCAGCTGCGCGGGCGGCGCCTGCACCAGTTCGCCATATACCATCAGGTGCAGGTATTTATCCACCTGGTACTTGATGGCCTCGACTACGCGCGGGTGGCGGTGGCCTATGTTGCTGACGCCGATACCGGAAATCAAATCGAGGTAGCGGCGGCCGTCCGGGGCATACATATACACACCTTCGGCCCGCTCGATTTCCAGCAGCAGCGGAAAGTCGGAGGTCTGGGCTTGATGACGCAGGAAAAGCTGGCGAGTGGTAAGCATCCGGCAAAGGTACGGACCCCCAGGCCATGCGTGGCACCCCACGCTACCCTGCCAGCCAACAAAAACGGCCGCCGAAGCAGCCGTTTTTTCACTTATTCCTCAAGACCGCCGGGCGGTGTGCCACCGCGCCGGTCGGCTACGCGCTTCAGCACCTCTTTGGTAAACTGCCGCTCGGCCACGAACAGCTTGCCTACCTGCCGGATGCTGAGCACCTTCTGAAACTTATCGAAATACTCTTTTTCCAGGTTCACTTCCTGCTGGCGAAGGGCCAGGGCCTGCGTGAGATTTTCCTTGATCTGCACATCGGACAAGCCGTCGGGATTGTCGGTGCGCAGGGTGCGCATGCGGCGGCTCAGGTCGCGGCGTTTGGCCGTAAACTCGTTGTAGACCGGCCAGAACCGCTGGGCCTGGTCCTGCGTGAGGACTACCTTTTCGGTGATGTAGGCAATCCTGGCGTTTTCGAGCTGGCTCAGGCGGCCACCCTGGCGGCCCCCGTTCTGAGCCATAGCCGGTGCGGTAGCCAGCAGGCAGAGCAACAGCAGATTGCGGAGAAGATTATTCATTGGGAGAGAATCGAAAGGAAAGGCAAAAACAGCTTACAGATAGAGGTCTTCGGTGGGTTGGATGTCCAGCAGGTCCTGCACCTCGGCTGGCGAGGCACGCAGGTAGGCTTCGGGCAAAGCCTGCTCGGTGGTGGGCAGCTCAGCCAGGTCGCTGAGCGTAACACGCTGCTCGCTGGCCAGCAGGTATTCTACCAGCTCGGTACGGGGCACAGTGGCAAGCGTACCGGCAGCGCTGCTGGTAGCAGGCAGCGGACCGGGTTGGTTCAGGAGGAACGAAGCCGCGAAGCCGCCCAGCACGACGCTGGCCGCCAGCGCCGTGCGCAGCGGCGCCGACAGAGCGGCCAGCCACTCCGGTACCGGCCGGCGGCCCGTAGCAGGAGCGGGCTGCACGCGCTGCATCACGCGCATCGGCAGCTGATCGAAGTAGCCGTCCGGGGGCGAGGCCAACGGCTGCGGCCGGCGGGGGTGGTCGTCCAGACGAAATGGTGTTTTCATGGCACTTAGAAGCGGTCCGAGCCGCAAGGTTTAATCCGGTAACAGGCGCTGCCGGCTGATCAGGTAGGGTGGCTTAGCCTGCCTGATCAGCCGGCAACTCAATCAGACTGCGTGATGTAGTGTTCTATCTTCTTGGCGGCGTGGTGGTAAGAGGCTTTCAGCGCGCCTACGCTGGTACCCGTTACTTCGGACATCTGCTCGTAGGGCATTTCGTCGTAGTAGCGCAGGTTGAACACGAGGCGCTGCTTGTCGGGCAGCGTGAGGATGGCTTTCTGCAGCTTCAGCTCAATATCGTCGCCGGCCAGCGCAGGGTCGGCTTCTACTTTGGCGGTCAACTCGGCGGCTACATCATTGAGGGGCAGGAAGAATTTGCGCCGCTTGCTGGAAAGGAAGTTCAGGCATTCGTTGGTGGCAATGCGGTAAATCCAGGTGTAAAGCGAAGCATCCTTCCGAAAGCTTTCCAGGTGCTTCCATACCTTCACAAACACGTCCTGCGTGAGGTCGTCGGCGTCGTCGTGGTCGATGACCATTTTGCGCACGTGCCAGTACACCTTCGTCTGGTATTTGCGCACCAGCTGGTTGAAGGCCACGTTGCGGGAGGCCGGGTCTGCGAATTTGAGGAGGATGTCCTGGTCTTCCAAGCAGAAGAAGCGGGTTAGAAGCGGCGGGAGGCGGGCACGGACCGGTTAGAGGCGGCCGGGAGCGGGAGGTTTAACGAGCCGGGAGGAAAATGCTGACTGGCCATTACATTTATGCAGTCATCTTACCAGCTATTTCCGGATGTTTGTCATAAAGGTCGAAGTGGCAGCGGCTGTGGCGGCGCTGGTTATTGGCAGTAGTATGCCGATGGAAAGTGAGCAGTACCGCAGACAGGTGCTGGCCGATAAGGCCCTGCGACCCGTCGAGCAACTCAGCCGCTACCACCGATACGACTTCTCCCCGCTCTGGTTGAAAACCGATAATGAGAATATCCTTGGCTTTATCGGCAACGACTACCAGCGCCTACGCATCAAGCTGCTCACAGCCCGCCCCGACCCGCGCCAGCCGGGGCGCTACTCAGTCACCGGCAAATCGAAGGTGAAGGACAACCTGCTGCCGTTTGAGGGCACGTTCCGGCTGCTGCACGTGCGGGAGGCCGCTGCGCTGCCGGAGGGCCTGGATGGAGCGGCAGTGCCGGCCGTGAAGACGGGCGTGATGCTGGCCGAATATGAGTTGAAGGAACCAGCCGGCCAACAGAGCGCGGGCGTATTCAGAGGCATCCTGAGCACCAACTGGTACCTGGACCGCAGCGGCAAGATGCAGTACGACGACCTGCGCCAGCACGCCGATGCCTTCTCGAACAACCAATGCGTCGGGACCTGGCAATCCTACAAAACCAACCTCACGAAACGCTGCAACTGGGGCGACCACCGGATTCCGGCTGCGGCTGGCCTGGACCAGGGCGCAGGGGAGTTCAGCCCCGCCGACAAATACGTGGCGAACGGCTGGCAGTCGTATCGGCAGGCTTGGGCAGACAACGATGCCGAAGCCCGGCGCCAGGAAAAGGCGGAGTGGTGGAAATAACGGGCGCTACTTCGTGCTGAACGCCACGCCCAGCGTCAGGTTGGTGTTGTCGCGGGATTTGCCTTCCAGCACGCGGCTCTCAAAGGTGTAGAGGTAGTTGGCCGTGATGGCGAAGCGCGGCGTGAAGCGTAGGGCCAGCGAAGTCAGCTGGTTCACGCGGTAATCGGTGAAGCCGCTGAGATTGGGGAGGTAGAAGGTAGTGGAGTTCAGTGAAAAGACCCGGTACGAGTACACCAGCTTCAGCCGCAAGGAGCTGCGCGATACGATGCGCTCCGAGCCGTCCTGGAAGTAGGTGGCCTCCCGGATAAACAGGTTGCTCAGCGACACTTCGCGCCCCAGCGAATCGGAGTAGAACGCCCATCCCGGCCCCAGGCCCAGTTGCACGCGCCCCGTAATGCCGCGCAGGTTGCTCCGCTCGTAGCCCCCGATGCCGTAGGCCCGGAAGTGGCCCTTCCAGTAGTAGGGCGTGGCATTGAACAGGAATTCCCGCTCTTTGAGCAGCTTTTCCTGCTTGCCGTACGAGAAGCTGCCATTCACCGGCGCCCCAAAGTGCTTGCCGCGTAGCAGCGTGACGTTGTGCGTGGTCGTGAGCAGCGTCCGGTTTACGCCGCCCGACGTGTACTGGCCCGTCAGCTGCCCGCCATACCGGATGATGGTGGTATCGGGGCGCTGGGCGTAGGCCCCGAACGGGAGTAAAAGCAGCAGCGGAAACAGAAGAATCAGTTGGGTAGGTACACGCATTCAACAGCCAGGCAAAAGCAAAGAGCAGCCACCAGGCCTGCTCTTCAACGGAAACATGAGCCGGCAAAAGTGGGAAATGATTCTGCTTTGGCTGCCGCCGAAGGTCTGCGCTTCGGTGCATAATGGGTAGCTTGGGCCCGCTACGGCCTGCAAAATGCTACCCGATACTGCTGTTCTTATGCGTTGCCTGTTTCTTGTTCTGTGCTATTTCTGCCTGGGAAATTCGTCTGCCCGGGCGCTACGCATTACGGAGCAGCGCCTGGTGGGCACGGCTCCGCCTACGCGGCTGCAGAAGCTGGAAATAGGGTTGGCGCTGGAAGCAGGGCAGGTGCGCAACCCCTACGATCCGGCCGAAATTACGGTCGGGGCCGAGTTTGTGTCGCCGGACGGGAAGGTGTACAGGGCGCCGGGCTTCTGGTACCAGGATTTCCGGCGCTGCACCACCTGCGGCCCGCCGCCCCGCCAGGCCAACGACACCTGCTACTACTGCTCCACCTGCCCCGAAGACCCGCGCTACCTCACGCCGGTAGCCACGCGGCTGCCATGGCGCATCCGGTTTGCCCCGCCGCAGGCCGGCCGCTGGAGCTACCGCCTGCTCGTGCGCCACGCCGATACCAGCGTGGCCAGCGCGCCCATGTACTTCACGGTGGCCGCTGCGGCCAACCCCGGTTTTGTGCAGGTGCATCCCAACGGCCGCAATTTCGCCTTCGCCGACGGACAGGTGTTTTTTCCGCTGGGCATGAACGTGGTCAATTACGAAGTGGAAGACCACTACAGCCGGCTGCCCTACCTGGATGTGCAAAAAGGTATCAACCGCATTGCCGACAACGGCGGTAATTTTGCCCGCCTCATGCTGGCGCATGGTCAGTTCAGCCCCGAGGGACCCGGGGACCCGCCCGGCCGCTACGACACCCGCCAGAACCGCGCCTACGACCTGGATGCCCTGGTGGAGCTGGCCGCTCGCCGCCGCATCTACCTGCAGATGGCCGTAGCCATTGCCGCCGAGCTCTTCGATTCCGACGAGTTCGGGCACGCGTGGCGGAAGCACCCGTACCGCCAGGTGCTGGCGCCCGGCGCGTCCTCGCTGCACTTTTTCACGGATTCGCTCAGCCGGCAGCTGTTCCGGCAGCGCATCCGGTACGTGCTGGCCCGCTGGGGCTATTCGCCGGCCGTGCTGGGGCTGGAAATGATGAACGAAGCCGATCTGTACGGCTCCGGCAACGCCGACAACTTCTGGAGTCCCGGCAACTCGGCACGGGTGGGGGGCTGGGTAGATGAGATGATAGCCTATGCCCGGACGCTGGCCCCGCAGCATCTCTACACCAGCAACCTGGGCTACGCCTTCAGCAGCCAGTATCCGGGCCCCGACGGGCAACCGCTCTACCAATCCAGGGAGCTGGACTATGTGCAGGACCACTACTACAGCTCCGACCTGAGCGTAGAGCACCAGCGGGCCTTTCTGGCCCGCCGGGCAGCGGCTTTGTATCCGGGCAAGCCCTATCAGCTGGCCGAATTTGCGCTGGGCATCGAGAAGCCATGCTGGTACAACAGCTCCAGCTTCACGGCCGGTCAGTACCCGGCCGGCCTCAAGTACCACGACCTGAACGAAATGCACAATACGCTGTGGTCCTCGACGTTCAACGGCTCGGGCGGGGCCGCCACGTACTGGTGGTCCAACCAGGTGCTGGGCCTGTGCTCGGGCGGGCAGTACCACTATTTCCGGCCGCTTCAGCAGTTTCTGGCCGGCTGCCCCATCTTCAGCGAAGCCTACGAGCCGCTTGCCAGTGCCTGCCCGGGGGTGGCCGGACCCAAAGATGCCCCGCACCAGCCGACAACGCCCGGCAATTGTGTGCCGCTGTGGGCCGTAGACAAAGAAAGCGGGCAGAATGCCGCCCTGGAGCCTGCCGGGGCTGCCACTTCCAGCGCCGCGCTGGAAGTGTTTGCGCTGCGCAGCCCGGCCCGGGTAGTAGGCTGGGTGCATAACCGCCACAACTACTGGTATAAGCTGCCCCATCTGGCGGGCTCGTTTACGGATACTTCCTGCCAGCGCCTCAACGACAACCAGCCCAGCACCCCCGACAGTATTCCGGCGCTGGTGGGCCAGCAAGTCACCATTCCGGGCATGGCGCGGCCGGGGCGCTACCGCCTCGAATTTTTCAGCACTTACCCGTTTTATGCGCTTAGCCGCGGCGGCCGGCAGGCCCAGGGGGGCGTCATTGCGCAGTTTACCACAGAAGTGCGGGCTGTTGAGGGGCAGCTCACGTTTACGGTGCCGCCGCTCCGCCCGCTTGGCACCCCGCCCTTCGCCCCCGACTACGGCTTCAAGGCCACGTGGCTGCCGGAGCCGACCGCACCGCCAAAAGCGCCGCTGAAGACAACCCCTAAAGTGCCAGCCAGGAAGCCCGCCGCGCCCCCGGCACGGAAACCGGCCAAAGCACCAGTTCGGCGATAGAGCGTGTTTGGCAGGTGCAATGCAGTGTTTTTTCAGGAGTTTTTCGCTGCTGCTGCTGAAAACAGCGTCCGGTTTAAGCTTCCCGGCGTAGGCTGAGGCAGGAAGCGGCCCGGCGTAGTGGAAGATGGTGCCAGCGGGGTGTTGGGAGCGGACGGGCCGGCAAACAGCAGAGGCGCCTGAAGCCGCCGGGCTCAGGATAGCGAATCGGAAATAGAGAAATACTATTTTTAGGCCTCTACTCCTCCTTGTTCACTATGAGCAGCATGATTCAGTTCGTGGCCAACCACGACGACTTATCAACTGACAAAGGCTTTCAGTTCAAATTCTACTGCGACAAATGCCGCAACGGCCACATGTCGCGCTTTCAGCCCAATGCCATTGGCATTGCCGGGGAGCTGATGCGGGCGGCGGGCAGCCTGTTTGGCGGCAGCTTCTCCAGCGCCGGCAGCGCCGCCTACCACGTGCAGCGTGCCATCGGCGGCAAAGCCCACGACTCGGCGCTGGAAAAGGCCGTGCAGGAAGGCAAAGCCTACTTTAAGCAGTGCACCCGCTGCGGCAACTGGGTGTGCCCCGATGTGTGCTGGAACCACAGCGCCAGCCTCTGCGAAGGCTGCGCCCCCGATGAGCACGAAGAGCTGGCCGCCCAGCAGCGCCAGGCTGCCAGCGAGCAAATCCGCACCAAAACGCGGGAGCAGGACTACACGAAGGGCCTTGATTTCCTTAATACCGGTGGCCTAGTGCAGTGCCCTAACTGCCAGACCAAGCTGGCCCCCGGCCAGAAGTTCTGCCCGAGCTGCGGCGCGCCCAACGCCACCGCCCAGGCGAAAGACAAATTCTGCGGTGACTGTGGCGCCACCGTGAAACCCGAGCAACGGTTCTGCGCCGAGTGCGGCGGGAAGCAGTAGATTTCCGGGCCACAACCGTTTATTATTCGGCAAAAGAGAGTAAATCGGAAATTAATTTGCTTCAGGTGTAGTAATCTGTTTGGTGGAAAAAATTTCAAACGCTGATACAGTGCATTATACTGTTTACAGTTTATTCGGAATGTAATTGTCTGCAGAAATATCAAAAATAAACAGGCAAAGAATTGTTGCTGCTTTCCCCGATTATCTGCAACAAGACGCCGAAGTAGTAGCAGATTTTTTGCTCAACAGAAATCTTGACCTGCATCCAAGCCTGCACCAAGAAGTATCTCTGCTTGGGCAAAAGCTGACTATTCCCGGGCGGATTTATTCAGAGTTGCCACTGGAAGAAGCAACAAGTATGTTGTCTGCTGTTCAGCAGGCAATCCTTAATTGTCTTTTCTTGCGGCATCACAACGGGTTTGTACGACAAAAATGCTTGGAGCGTCTTGTAGATATAAATGAATATTTTATTACTCCTTTCGTAGTGAGCCTGTTAGGGGAATATGTAATTGAAATTCTATTTGTGGCTGATAAAGTTATTAATAGTAATACAGTAGATAATTACATAGCATTCATTGTGAAAAATACCGAATATTGGGATAAAACGAAAAGTAGAGTAATAAGCTACTGGAACGAGTATTATAGACGAAACAGATATGAGGATATACGTGAGTATATCGGCATGCAGATAGCGAATCGGTTGGACAAAGCTAAGTGGCAGTCAGGTGTTGGCTAGGCAAAACGTGCGCAACGGATAATAACCCTTCTACACCAAAAACGCCCCGGCTGCTACCAGCAACCGGGGCGTTTCTGTAGGCGGCAGGCTGTTACTTCCGGTCCAGCAGTAGGGCGTGGCGTTGAGCAGCCGTTTCCGCAGCTCCTGTTTGCCAAACGTGAAGCTGCCCGCCATAGCAGATGATGGTGGTGCCAGCCTTCGGGCCCGGGCCGGTAGGGACGCGCCACCGAGCAGTAGCAGCAGCGGTAGCGAAAAAAGGAAAAATACGCGTATAAGTACGGGAACAGCAGAAGGGCCGCTCCGGGGCAAAGGTAGCCTGGCCGCCGGGAGCATAGGCTGGTAGCCATTCATCCTACCCTCATGGGGCAGGGCTACCTTTGACGCGCGGGCCTTCGCTGTGTCCGTCACTCACCCGTTGATTTTACCTCGTTCCCGCCTGCATGCCGCTACCCGATTCGCTTCGCCGCCAGCTCAAAATCCGCTATGATGCCATTGCCAACCACCACATCAAGCGCGACCTGCTGAACGCGCTGCCGTTTTGGGTGGGAGCCGTCGTTACCGGGCTGGTGGCGGTGCTGTACGCCAAGCTGTTTGGCTGGGCCGAAGCCGGCACCCGCTACCTTTACCATCTGTCGCCGTGGCTGTTTCTGGCCGTTACGCCGCTGTGCTTTTTAGCGGGCTGGTGGCTGGTGCAGCGGTATGCGCCGTATTCGCGGGGCAGCGGCATTCCGCAGGTCAGCGCCGCCATCGACCTGACCAATCCCCGCCACCGCTACAAGGTGAGCCGGCTGCTGAGTTTGCGCGTCATCTTCGTCAAAATCCTGTCGAGTCTGGTGATGGTGGTGGGCGGGGCCGTTATTGGGCGCGAGGGGCCGACTATCCAGATTGCGGCCTCCATCTTCAAGAAAATCAACGACTGGCTGCCCGCCTGGTACCCTAAAGTGTCGCGGCGCAACATGGTGGTAACGGGGGCGGCGGCCGGGCTGGCCTCGGCCTTCAACACGCCGCTGGGCGGTATCGTGTTTGCCATTGAGGAAATCACCAAAACGCATTTTAACTACTTCAAATCGGCCCTGCTCACGGGCGTTATCATTGCCGGCCTCACGGCCCTCAACCTGCTGGGGCCCTACCTGTACCTGGGCTACCCCAAGCTCGACCACCTGCCCATCTGGATTATCTTCGTGGTGATACTGGTGGCGGTGCTCACGGGGTTTGCCGCCAGCAGCACCGCCGAAGCCATTTTGTGGCTGCTGCGCCAGAAAGCCCGCCTGACCAGCCCCCTGCAACGCGCGCTGTACCCGGTGGGCTGCTGATTGCCGGGCTGGGCGTGGCTTTTGGCGAACAGGTGTTCGGATCGGGCAAGGAAATCATGGTCAGTACGCTGTTTACCGCCGACAAGCACGTGGCGTGGTACCTGCCGCTGCTGCGCATTATCGGGCCGGTTATTTCCTTCTCCACGGGGGCGGCCGGCGGCGTTTTTGCGCCCGCCCTGAGCGCCGGGGCCAGCATGGGGGCCGTACTGGCCGAGTGGATGTACCTTTCCGATACGGCCACCAACCTGCTGGTGCTCTGCGGTATGGCCGGCTTCCTGACGGGCATCACCCGCAGCCCGTTCACCTCGTCCATCCTGGTGATTGAAATGACCAACAGCCACAACATCATCTTCTACCTGATGCTCACGGCGCTGCTGGCTAACTTGGTATCCAACCTCGTCACCCGCCACTCCTTCTACGACCAGCTCAAGGTGCAGTACATCCAGGAAATCCACCGCACGGAGGAGCAGGCGAGAACTGTAGAAAACAAGAGGGAATAGCGTAGTTTGGGGGATAATCAGGTAATCATTATGCTATCAAGCCTTTGCCAGAATGATAAATAGGATAGTGCTATTTGTGGGGGTTACTGCATTTGCAGCAACAGCTCACGGCCAAACGGTGCTCCAGGGCGACTCGCTGTACCGAGGATTACAGGTGGGCAAGTCAACATTAGAGGATATCAGGCGGATAATGGGCAGTAGTTATAGAAAAGGGAAAATGATCCGGCAATTTCACGCCAAGTGGCGCGATGGTGGAACTGGTTCGTATCAGGTTATCTATGGCTACATTCTGGAATACCAAAGAGACGGTGTTCAGTTTGCCATAGAAACGGCGGAAAAGCCCGAGGGCCAGCAGACAATAAGCGGTATACAGTTCAGACCAAAATCATCAATAACTACTTTCAAAGGTATTTCTCCAGCTAATACCTTTGCGGATGTCATTAGCCGGTATGGCCCTTTAGACACAACTCAGACCAGAAGAGTGATACCGTACGTTTATGGCTGGAGTGTAGATAGGGGAGAGAAAACGGAAAAGCGGTATACCATTCTTCGATACGGCAATGGTATTCGCTTTGTGAGCTACGGCCCAAGAAACGAAGCTGAAAATCTGAATGTCCGTAGAGTGGATGAAATCTGGCTTGATTGAATGAGTAAACACAACGCCCCGGTTGCACTTGCTGCAGCCGGGGCGTTGTGGTATATATAGAAGTCGTTAAAACCTACTTCCGGCGGGCCATTACCTTCTCCACGGCGGCCACAATGGCGTGCTCGTTGAGGCCGTATTTCTCCATCAACTGGTCGGGCGTGCCGGACTCGCCAAAGGAGTCGTTGACGGCTACCATCTCCAAGGGCAGGGGCTCCTCGCGGGCCAGCAGCTGCGCGATGGAGTCGCCGAGGCCACCGTTCATCTGGTGCTCTTCGGCCGTCACCACGCAACGTGTTTTGCGCGCCGATTCCAGAATCAGGCGTGCATCCAGCGGCTTGATGGTGTGGATGTTGATAATTTCGGCGTTGATGCCTTTCTCGGCCAGCAGCTTGCCCGCCAGAATAGCTTTCCAGACGAGGTGGCCGGTGGCGAAGATGCTCACGTCGGCACCCTCGTTCAGCACAATGCCTTCCCCAATCTTAAACTCCTGGTCGGCGGGCGTGAAGTTGGGCACCACCGGGCGGCCGAAGCGCAGGTATACCGGGCCTTCGTGGTCGGCAATGGCGATGGTAGCGGCTTTGGTCTGGTTGTAGTCGCAGGGGTTGATGACCGTCATGTGAGGCAGCATTTTCATCATGCCCACGTCTTCCAAAATCTGGTGCGTGGCGCCGTCTTCGCCCAGCGTGAGGCCGGCGTGCGAAGCGCAGATCTTCACGTTTTTGTTGGAATACGCAATGCTCTGCCGGATCTGGTCATACACGCGGCCCGTGCTGAAGTTGGCGAAGGTGCCCGTGAAGGGAATCTTGCCCCCAATGGTGAGGCCGGCGGCCAGGCCCATCATGTTGGCTTCGGCAATGCCCACCTGGAAGAAACGCTCGGGGTTGTCCTTGATGAAGGCGTCCATTTTGAGCGAGCCAATCAGGTCGGCGCACAGGGCCACTACGTTGGGGTTGGTGCGGCCCAGTTCCTGCAGGCCGGCCCCAAAGCCGCTGCGCGTGTCCTTCGATTCGGTGTAGGGAAAGTCTTTCATTATGGAGGGTTGTAGGGTCCTTTGTCGTTATTTAGTCTGTCATGCTGAGCGGGGTCGAAGCATCTCTACCTCTGGCTAATTCTGCCGTGAGGACGAAGCGGTAGAGATGCTTCTGCTGCGCTCAGCATGACAGCCTTTTGTTGGAGTAATTCTCGGTGCGCTCTATCACTTCCCGAAAATGCTCACCGAGCTGGTCTGGCCCGAGCGGATGGTGAAGTTGCGCACGTCGGTGAACTTGCTGCCGGTGGCGTTGGTGGTGCGGAAGATGAGCCGGTAGGCACCCGGCTGCATGGGCACGTTTACTTTGCTGCTGCCGCCATCGGGCAGGTTGTACACCCACGTCTGGGTTTCGTCGTCGTTGAGAGCGTAGATGCTGCCGTAGCCTTTCAGGTCCGAAATGATGTTGAGCGTGCCGGGGGCCAGATACGTAATGGTGGCTTCCCGGCCCTGTTTCACCGTGAGGCGGTGCGTCTGGCGGGGCAAGGTCAGCACCTCCACTTCGTAGTCGCCGGCCAGCAGCTTCTGCCGCGTCCCGAAGGGCAGAGCCACCACGGTAGCCGCGCTTCCTCGGGCCCGCACCACGGCCTGCACCTTGCCGTAGGGGTTGGCCGTCATGTTGGGGCTTTGTAGCCAGAGCGTGCCTTGGGGCGTTTTGTAGGTTAGTACGTTGGCCTTGCCGGGCTTAATGGGCAGGTTTTCCTGCCGCACGGGCGGCACCGTATTTATCACCAAATCGTAGCTCTGCAGCGCGTCGATGTCGAGGGCATCGGGTTTGCCTTGGGTGTCGCGGTAGTGCACGTAGTTGTATTCGGGCTGACCGGTGATGTTGTTGAGAAACGTCATGTTCACGTTCGACTCCACCGGCTTACCGCCCGCATCCGTCAGGTTGATAGCCACAGTGGTTTTGGCCAGCGTCTGCGCCACTACATCGTTGAGAATGGTGCGGAAGGTCTTGACGTCGGCGGCGTTGTAGTATTGGCCCAGGCATTCAAGCTGCTTGCCAAACTCCCGTTCGGCCCCGATTCCAATCACAAACGGCTTGAGAAACACGTGCTTGCGCTGCAGTGCCACCGACGTAGCGCACGGGTCGCCCTTGCACGATTCGAGGCCGTCAGTTATCAAAATCAGGACGTTGCGCGCTGTTTTATCAGTTGGGAAGTCGCCGGCCGACTGGAGCAGCGAGTAGGTAATGGGCGTGTTGCCCTTCGGCTCGATGGACTTGAGCCGGGCCTTGATAGCACCGGCATTCTTCGGCGCAAACGGCACTTCTAGCTTCGAGTCTTCGCAGTTGTTTTCCTCGCGTCCGTGCATGTGCCCGTAGGCGCGCAGTCCCAGCTCCAGGTTGGGGTAGGCGTTGAGCGAGTCCACCATTTTGGCCAGCAGACTCTTGGCCACCTCCATGCGCGGCCGGCCTTCCCAGGGCGCCAGCATCGAGCCCGAGGCATCCAGCAGAAACAGGATGCGCGTGACGCGCGGCTTGGCCGGCGGCACGTTCTGGGCATGGGTCGGAACCGCCAGCCACAACGCAGCCAGCAATACCCAACACCCTACCCAGGACATGCGCTTATTCATAGGGAGTTAAAAGGTGACCGTTGAGCTTTAATTAGATGTTCTTGCTGCTTTCAGGAAATTAGAGCTACAGCAAGTATCAAGGCAACGGAACCTGACAAAACAATCAATCTGAGCTTGGTAGCTTTTTTTTCGGTCCACTTTCCCAAGGCAAAAGCAAGAAAGAAAAGGAGAATACATATTCCCAGACTGGAAGTATCATCTAGGGCCCTTGTGAGCAGTACCGCGCCTGCAATCCAAAGGGTACATAAAATTCCCCTATAGACCGCAGGGCGAAGCAGTTCTTGCATTGCTGTTTCGTCCAGCCTAGTAGTCTGAAGCCGTATCGACGATGAGTTGCTGCAGGGCTTTTTCCAGCTGCTCGTCGTTTGGGGCCACGCCGTGCCACTTGTGCGAGCCCATCATGAAATCGACGCCGTAGCCCATCTGCGTGTCCATGAGCACCATTACGGGGCGTCCGTTGCTGAGCAGGCCCTGCGCTTCCTCGATGGTCGCCAGCAGTTTCTCCAAGTCGTTGCCATCGGTTTCCACTACCTGCCAGTTGAAGGCCTCAAACTTGGCGCGCAGGTCGCCGAGGCCCCCGATTTTCTCGGTGGGACCGTCAATCTGCTGGCCGTTGCGGTCTACGAAGGCAATCAGGTTATTGACCTTGTGATGCGGGGCGTACATGGCCGCTTCCCACACCTGGCCTTCTTCCAGCTCACCGTCGCCCATCAGCACGTACACTGTGCGGTCGTCGTTGTTGAGCTTCTTGGCTTGGGCGGCACCTACGGCCACGCTCAGGCCCTGGCCCAACGAGCCGGACGCTACCCGAATGCCGGGCAGGTGCTCGTGGGTGGCGGGGTGGCCCTGCAACCGTGAGTTCAGCTTACGGAATGTGGACAGCTCGCTCACCGGGAAGTAGCCCGAGCGGGCCAGTACCGAGTAGAAAACCGGCGAAATGTGACCGTTGGAAAGGAAAAACAGGTCCTGCCCGGTGCCGTCCATATCAAACGGCTGGGGCGTGTGCTTCATCACCTTGAAATACAGCGCCACCAGCAGGTCGGTGCAGCCGAGCGAACCGCCGGGATGGCCCGAATTGACAGCGTGTACCATGCGCACGATGTCGCGGCGCACCTGCGCGGCAATCTGTTTCAGCTCAGCTACCGAGGTGGTGGCGGAAGGAGCATGCGTTTCGGGGGTAGGAGCGAGGGGCGTGACCTGCGACATGAGATTCAGAAAGGAAAGGTGATGGTGAGGCAAAGGTAGAAACTTGGGCGGGGCGTGCCATAAAAAAGCCCCGCCGTTTTGGCGAGGCTTTATACTATTACAGCGACATCAGTTGGGCGGCGTGGTTCTTGGTGTCGACTTTCGTTATCACCTTTTCAATTTTGCCGGTTTCATCAATCAGGAAGGTGTAGCGCATGGTGCCCATGTACTTACGGCCATACATAGATTTTTCCTGCCATACGCCGTAGTCCTCGACCAGCTTTTTGTCTTCGTCCACGAGCAGCGGAAACGGCAACTCATATTTCTCGGCGAACTTCTTGTGCGACTTCTCGCTGTCGATGCTCACGCCCAGCACCTGAATGCCGGCAGCCTGCAGGCTCTGGTAGTTGTCGCGCAGGTCGCAGGCCTGGGCAGTGCAGCCGCTGGTGTCGTCTTTGGGGTAGAAGTACAGGGCCACTTTGCGGCCGGCATACTCCTGCAGGCGGTGCGTGGTACCGTGCTGGTCTAAGGCTTCGAAGGCCGGGGCCTGCTCGCCAACTTGAGGAATGGGCATAATCAGGGGTTTGCGGCAAATGTAGCGCGGAAGTCCGGTATAGCCCAGCGCAGCGCCAAAATCCCGCTGGCCGCAGCTATGGCTTGCCGTCGATGGGCTGCGGCGTAAAGATCAGCTGATCCACGTTGAAACCCAGGTCCCGGGCCTTGCCCACGAGCATGTCGCGGCGGTTGCGCTCCATGTGGGGCGTGCGGCTCAGCAGCCAGAGGTTTTCGCGGCTGGGGGTGCCCACCAAGGCGTAGCGGTAGTCAGAATGGTCGAGGTCCAGCACCCAGTAGTCGCCCTCGAAGGGCCAGAAGAAACTCACTTTCAGCTTGGCATTGGTAGCGGTGTCTACCACGCGGGCGGTGCCGTTGGCCACTTCAGTGGGTCCGTTGAGGCCTTCCTTGTGGCAGGTATTGCGCACACTCACCTTGCCATCGGGCCGGAGCTTGTACTGGGCCGTGACGTGCTGGCAGTCTTTTTCGTAGCGGATAGGCAGCCGAGCTACTTCATACCAGAGCCCCATGTACTTGTGCAGGTCTACGTGGGGCACAGTTTCCAGGGGCGCGTGCAGTTGCCGACGGGTGTAGGCGTAGGCCGCTACGCCCGTAGCTACGGCAGCGCCTAACACAGTGAATAATACCGGACGGCGGCGTTTGAGTAGGTTAGCCATAGGAGTGAAAGTAAGGTCCGTGACTTTTACGCAGCCGCGCCACAACAAGCTAAACAGTCAGAGCGGAACCCTTTCGCGGGCCTGTCCGGCTGATCTGACCGGTTGCCGGATTCGCGCGTATAGGTGCTGTAGATACTATTTCTCTCCGAATCATGCTGCAGCTGGAACAACTCACGCTCAATATCCCGGATACGACCAAACCACGCGTCGTTATCATTGGTGGGGGCTTTGGGGCGGTCAATCTGACCAAAAACCTGCCCGACGAACATTTTCAGGTGGTGATGCTCAGCAAGCAGAACTACCACGGCTTCTGGCCCTTGCTCTACCAAGTAGCCACGGCGGGTCTGGAGCCCGAGTCCATTGCCGAGCCCATTCGTAAGCTCTTCGACGACCACAACGACTTTCACTTTCGCTTCACGCGGGTCAACAGCATCAATCCGGCCGCCAAAACCGTCAGCACCGTCATCGGCGACGTGCGCTACGACTACCTCATTATTGCCACCGGTACTAAGTCCAACTACTTTGGCAACGAGCAAATCAAGCAGAATGCTTTTGGCCTCAAGCACCTCAGCGACGCCGTGAACCTGCGCAGCCAGCTGTTGCAAAGCTTCGAGCAGGCCAACCTGACCCAAAACGCCGAAGCCCGCCAAAGCCTGCTCAACATCGTTATTGCAGGGGCCGGGCCTACGGGTGTGGAACTGGCTGGCTCGCTGGCCGAAATGCGCCAGCACGTGCTGCCCCGCGACTATCCGGGTATGGATTTTCGGGAGATGAACATCTATCTGGTTGATGGGCTGGACCGGGTACTGCCACCGATGTCGCCAGAATCGAGCCGGCACACGCACGGCTACCTGGAGAAGCTGGGTGTTATCATCAAGCTCAACAAGTTCGTGGACTCCTACGACGGGCAAACTGTCAAATTCAAGGACGGTGAGGAAATCCGGAGCCAGACGCTGGTGTGGGCCGCCGGCGTGGCTGGCGCGACTATAGAAGGCCTGCCCGCCGAAACCGTGGAGCGTGGCCGCTACCTGGTCAATACGTTCAATCAGGTGCAGGGCTTCACCGACATCTTCGCCATCGGCGACGTAGCCGTGATGAAAAGCGACAAGTGGCCTAAAGGCCACCCGCAGGTAGCGCAGCCCGCTATTCAGCAAGGTGTGCATCTGGCCAAAAACCTGGTGCGCAGGCTGCGCGGCGACGAATGGAAACCGTTCAGCTACTTCGATAAGGGCTCTTTGGCCATTGTGGGCCGCGCCCGCGCCGTCGCCGATTTGCCCGGCAACAAGAGCCTGAGCGGGTTTATAGCGTGGGTAGCTTGGCTATTCGTGCACATCTACTACCTCGTGGGCTTCCGCAACAAGCTGATTGTAATGGCCAACTGGGTGTATCGCTTCTTCACGTACCAGCGCGGCACCCGCATTATCATTCAGCCCTATGTCAATTCCGAGGACAAAGTGGGGCAGGAGTTCGTGCGCCTGCAGACAGTGGACTGATCTGGCATATGCCCGAACCATCGATACAAAGAAAGGCCTCTCTTCCACGAAAGAGAGGCCTTTCTTATGAATACCGGCAGGCTTAGAGAGTCACATGAATGACCTTCTCATTGCCGGCCTGGTCGGTGAGGTACAGTGTGGCGGGGCCACGTAATGGCGGACCGAGCTTGTCGGAACGCTCCGAAAACAGCGTAGCATTCTTGTGCTCGAAGCGCAACAAATGGAACTGGCCATTCACCTCCAGCTTGTAGGAGGCCAGGCCCGAGAGGTCGTCGCCGACTTTGAACACCACACCGCCAGCGCCCTTGCTAAGCAAACGCCCCGAAGGCGGAATGGTATCAGTCAGGATGCAGAACTGTCCGAAGGCTTTGATAGGGGCCGAAATGGTGGTGCCAGTTGCGTCCCACTTGCCACCCACGTAGGCTTTGCCGCCCTTCGCCGTCACACCATAGATAGCCGTGCGGCGCGGATCTGCCACGGGCCCATCGGGCCGCAGGCTGACGCGCATGGTTTCGTAGAGCGGGGTGCGGGGCAAGTGTACAGTCCAGAGGCCAGTTTTGTAGCTGGTCTGCACATACAGCGTGTCAAACAGCGTTTTGGGTGAGAAACTCAGTTGCAAGTTGTGTGTGCTGAAGGCAAAATCCTGACCCGATGGAATCAGCCCCTGCCGATCAAACCGCTTTGTAACACCACCGAACTGTAGGGAGTCGGGGAGGCCGGCGCGTAGGTCGTAGAGGTAGGTGTTTTCGCTCTGCACCGTGTAGCTAGGCTTGAGGGTGAGGCGGCGGTTGCCTTTATAGAGCGTGAGCGGGCCGCCGGTGGCCGCTGTATCGGGGTCGGCGGCTACGGCCACCAGCAGGTTGCGGCTGATATCGTAGCGGAGAGCCGGCTTTTTCACCAGCGCCGAGCGGGTTTTGTAGTATGTTGGCTGTTCGCCGCGCAGTACAAATTGCAATGGTGTCTGGTTGCCATAAGAGTCCGCCAGAATGATTTCGACGGTGTAGATTTTGTCGGCATCCACCCGTAGTTTGCCTTTGGCAGGACCGGTGGTATACATGCTCAAGTCGTTGCCATCATCCAAAAACAGCTTTTCAAACTGCCGGCCCTGCGTGTAGCGCCACTCGTAGTCTACGTGCCGGTTGATCTGGCGGGAACCTTCCGGAAACGGAATATCATCCACTACATGCTTGTAGAGCGGCTGCCCGTTCACGCGCACTTCCACCCGCTGCAGGCCGTTCTTGTTCCAGACTCCATCAAACCGGTCGAAGCCCTGCACCAGCAGACCCACGTGGCCAAACGCCGGAATAGTATCCGTCCAGACATAGCCTCCGCCGTTAGGTAGCGGCGGTGCCTTTGGCACAAACACCGACTTGCCAAAACGCCCCTGCACGCGGGCCTCAATGCCCAGCGCCTCCACAGCAAACGCCTGCAGCTGCGGCGCCACATGGTCCTGAATTTCAGGGAAGCCGCCGAATTGCAATGGGTTGAGCTGGTTGTCTTTGGCGTCGCGGACTTCCCAGTGCAGGTGCGGGCCCGCCGAGCCACCTGTGTTGCCCGAAAGTGCGACCACCTCGCCGCGTTTCACCGGAAACTGGTCTTTCTCAAAGAACAGCTCCAGCTCATAGGTCTGCTTGGCATATTGCTGCCGCAGTAGCTCCTCCGAAACCGGCCCCTTGAAGTGGTTGAGGTGTCCGTACACTGTGGTCAGGCCGTTGGGATGCGTGATGTAGAGCACGTTGCCGTAGCCGAAGGAACTCCGCTTGAGCCGCGAGATATAGCCATCGGCCGATGCGTACACCGGCAAATCCACCCGGCCATCGGTCTTGATATCGAGGCCGCCATGGAAGTGGTTGGGGCGCAGCTCGCCCATGCTACCAGCCAGGTAGTTCTGCACGCCAGGCTTGATCGGAAACAGGAAATACCCGTTCGGCACTTCGGGCCGCGCGCCAGTGCTGGCTTGAGCAGGAGCAGTAGGCTTTTGAGTAACCGTGTCGGGCTCCTGGCCGCTGCATGAAGCCGGTAGCGCCCCCAACGTAAAGAGCAGCGGCAGTAGCGCCAGCCCCAGCAGCCGGCGCGGCTGCTTCAAGGAAAAAATATCGGGCATTCAGAAAGGAATCAAGGAAACTCCGGCAGTGTGGGTGCACATGCCAGATAATAAAGGTGGTCGTGTCAGCAGCGCTGCCTGCTTGGCATGGAGTGAAACGAAGCCAACGGCACTGTCAACGACGAAAGTCCCGGTGGCGTACAGCCGCGGAAAAAAGTAATCCGCAGCCAATTGCAGGGTTATTTCACGGCCAGATTCAGCAGTTGGCGGTCTTCGATGTAGCCAGTTAGCTGGTCGCCGAGCTTTACCGGACCTACGCCACTGGGTGTGCCGGTGAAAAGTAGGTCGCCCATTTTGAGCGTGATGAACTGCGAGATGTAGCTGATGATTTTGCTGAAATCGTGCAGCATCAGGCCGGAATTGCCCTGCTGGCGCACCTCGCCGTTTACTTCCAGCCGGAAGTTGATGTTCTTCAAATCGGGGAAATTAGCAACAGGTATGAACTCCTGTGAAAGCGGAGCCGAGCCATCGAAGCCTTTGGCCAGCTCCCAAGGCAGCCCTTTGCTCTTGAGCTTGCTTTGCAGGTCGCGGGCCGTGAAGTCGATGCCCAGGCCGATGGCGTCGAAATACGTAGGCGCAAACTTCTCTTCGATGTTCTTGCCGTTGCGGCAGATCCGCAGCACCAGTTCTATTTCGTGGTGAATGTCCTGCGAGAAATCGGGGATAAAGAAGGGCTGGTTCCGCTGAAGCAGAGCCGTGTCGGGCTTGGCAAAAATGACAGGCGCGTCGGGCGTTTCGTTCTGCAGTTCAGCAATATGTTCGGCGTAATTGCGGCCAATGCACAGAATTTTCATGGAGCGGTGTGGGGCGTGGGGCTGGGGTGGCGGGCAGTGCAGGATGTTCTTCGCTTCATCCAACTTGCTGCCTGCCTGACACTCAAAAATAGGGTTAATTCGGGCCGCCTACTGAGTAGGAGCGGAAAAAAACGGGTACGCAATGTTGGCACCAGGGTTAAGTAAACATTTTGCCCGGCCTCCGACGTATAGAATGCGTTGCTCAGCGTGGTACTCACTGCACCACACGCTGCTGTCTCTCACTCCTAAGCTCTCTTTCCGATGATCAGAAAATTTGCTCTGGCCAGCTGCCTGTTCGTGGCCGCCGCCTGCTCCACCGTTCCAATTACGGGCCGTCGCCAGCTCAGCCTCGTTTCCGATGCGGAAATGAACACAATGGCTGCCACCGAATACCAAAAAGTGCTGGCCTCAAGCCGCGTGGTGAGCAGCGGTGAGCAGGCCGCCATGGTAAAGCGGGTAGGTCAGCGCATCCAGCAGGCAGTAGAAACGTATTTCCGCCAGCAAAATGCCCAGAGCCAGCTGGAAGGTTATGCTTGGGAGTTCAACCTGATTGATGATAAGCAGGAAAACGCCTGGTGTATGCCTGGCGGCAAGGTGGCCGTGTACAGCGGTATTCTGCCCATCACGCAGGACGAAACCGGCCTGGCGGTGGTAATGGGTCACGAAATTGCGCACGCAGTAGCCAAACACAGCTCGGAGCGTATGAGCCAGCAAATGGCGGCGCAAGGCCTGGGGGGCGTACTGTCGGCCTCGGCGGGGCAAAACCCAACGGCTACGCAAAGTGTGTTTATGCAGGTAGTAGGAGCCGGCTCGCAGCTGGGGCTGCTTAAATACGGCCGCAGCCAAGAATCGGAAGCCGACCACCTGGGGCTGATTTTTATGGCCATGGCCGGCTACAACCCGGATGGGGCCGTGGCATTCTGGCAGCGGATGGAGGCCCGTGAGGGTCAGGCTTCGCCACCGGAATTTCTGTCCACGCACCCTTCCAGCGGCACACGTATCGCCGATATTCAGCGGGAGCTGCCCGAAGCGCGCAAGTACTATACTGCCCGTTAAACGGTGCTTACTGCCTATCTTTCCCGCATGATGCTTTCTATTCGCCCTTTGGGGCGCCTGCTATTGGCCGCTGTGCTGCTCACTGCCACGCTGCCCGCCTGCGAAACCACCAAAAAAGGCTTCCCGGAGATGAACTCGCCCAATGGCGAGTCGGACGAAGCCGCCCGGCGCAAGCGGGAGCCGGCCAGCAAGCTTATTGCCTCCGTAGGGGAAAGAGGATTGATTAAATACGTGCTGCCCCGCGAACAGCTGGCGCAGGCGTTCAACCGCCAGTTCAGCGACGGTACCAGCATCGACAAAACCATGGTGCGCAAAGTGCAGGGTAAGCCCAAGGACCCGGCTGTGTACTACGTAGTGGGCTTGGGACTCCGCAACGGTATGTTCCGCGGAATGGCGCTGCCGCTCACGTTGTCTGGCAGCGAATTGTATTTGAGTTCCAACGCTTCGCGCTATGTTATTTCCGGGGTGGGCTGCACGTTCTGCTTTTTCAACTTCGAGAACAACGATATAGTAGGGACTTCCTGCGAGGAAAACACCGGCGGCAGCCGCTGCGACCTGCGTGTGGAGGACAACAATACCCTGTTTACGCCCCGCTAGCCATGCTCAGCCGCAAATGGATTCTGCGCCTCTCGCTCACGGCCCTGGCCCTACTCGTCACGACGGATAGGCGCCGACCGCGCCCGGCCGTGCCGCCTGGCAAGCCCGAGGAGAAGTAGCTACAGAAAAGGCCCGCCAAGTAGCGGGCCTTTTCTGTGCGCTTCCGGAACGGTGCCAAAGCTATACTCTGTCTTCCTGCACCAGTTCCACAAACCGGGCAATGCGCGTCACCAGCAAATCGGGGTTTACTTTCTCCAGCGGGTGCGGCGTATTCATGATGATTTCGAAGGTAGCGCGAGGCATGAAGTCGGCGAAGTGGCGAGAGGCGTCTACCCCAGCTGTTTTGTCCAGCTCACCCACCAGCACCTGTACCGGAACTTCCAGCGTCGCCAGGTTCTGTGGCGTCAGCAGGGGCGCGTCGCCGAGGCCCCGCATGAGGCTGGCCGTGGCGTTTAGTAGCTCTGGCAGCTGCGTAGGTGCGTGCAGTTGCTCCAATTGCGCCACAAACTGAGGCACTTTCTCACGCATTTTACCAGCATCCAGAAAACGGGTTTCCAGCGCGGCCGTGGCGGGTGTCCAGTCGAACTTGGTGCCCAGCGTGGTGATGCTGCTAAACAGCTCCGGCGCGTCCACTGCGGCGGCCAAGGCTGCGTAGCCGCCCATGCTGTAGCCGAATACGTGCACCGGCGGCAGCTGGCGGCTCCGGATAAACTGCTGCACCTGCTGCGCAAAGTGCTTCATCGTGTGTTCAGCGGCCACCAGCGGCTGCCCGCCGTGGCCGCTGAACGAGAAGGAATGCACCGCATAGAAAGGCGGCAGCTCCCGTTTCAGCCATTTCAGCTGCGCCTCCGATGCCAGCGCCCCGTGCAGCAGTAAAATCGTGTGTTTCATAGCAGAGAGGCGGTTCCCTGTGCGTTGCGCAAGGGTGGGCCCGAAAAGTTAGTTGGTCACTTCGGCGGCCAGCTGGTTCAGGTCCAGCCCATCGAACGTACCCGACGACATCATCAACAGGTTAGCGTTCTGCCAGTTCTGGGCGTGCAGAAAAGCGGCCAGTTCGCGGCTATCCGTAAACACGCGCAAATCGGGACGCTGGAAGGCGGCCTGCACGGCTTCGGGCGGCAGCGCCGGCAGGCGCTTGTGCTCCAGCACGTGCGGGTTGAAATACACCACCGCCACATCGGGTGCATCAAAGGTGTGGGCATATTGCGGCAGGAAGGCCGGATTGAGCGAGCTGAACGTGTGCAGCTCCAGGCAGGCTACCAGCCGCCGCTGCGGATACTGCTTCTTGAAAGCCGTAGCGGTGGCTTTCAGCTTACTGGGCGCGTGCGCGAAGTCCTTGTACACCACCGAGTCGGCGCCTTCTTTCACCAGCTCGAGGCGGCGGGCGGCTCCCTTAAACGTGCCCAGGGCCTCGTAGAAGTCCTTGCCTTTGATGCCCAGACATTTGCAGACTTCCTTGGCCGCCGAGATGTTGCGCAGGTTGTGCTCCCCAAACACCTGCACGGGCACCTCTTCGTCTTTCTTGTTAAGCAGGAAGGTTTTGCCGTTCCGGATGACGTTTTCGTGCGGGCCGTAGCCAATGTACTTCACATCGGGGTTGCTGGGCACGGTCACCAGCTGCACCTGCTCGTCGTCCCGGTCGTAGATGAGCGTACCGGCCTTGGGGGTCATGTCGGCGAAGATTTTGAATTGCTCCCGGTAGACTTCCTCGGTCGGAAACACGTTGATATGGTCCCAGCTAATACCGGAAATCACGCCGATGTGGTGGTGGTACAGGTGGAACTTCGGCCGCCGGTCGATGGGAGAGGAGAGGTATTCGTCGCCCTCGATAATGATAATAGGCGCATCATCAGTCAGTTGCACCATCAAGTCGAAGCCTTCCAGCTGGGCGCCTACCGCATAGTCGAACTTGCGGCCGTGGTAGCGCAGCACGTGCAGAATGAGCGAGGTGATGCTGGTTTTGCCGTGCGAGCCGCCAATCACCACCCGCTGCTTGTTTTTTGACGCCTCGTAGATAAATTCCGGGAAGGAATACACCCGCAGGCCCAGCTCCTGAGCACGGAGCAGCTCGGGGTTGTCGGGGCGGGCGTGCATACCCACAATCACGGCGTCGAGGTCGGCCGTTACTTTTTCCGGAAACCAGCCTTCCTGAGCAGGCAGCAGGCCAGCGGCGGCCAGCCGGCTCTTGGCCGGCTCAAATATTTCGTCGTCGGAGCCCGTCACCCGGGCCCCGCTTTTGTGCAGCGCCAGGGCCAGGTTGTGCATAATACTACCCCCGACGGCAATCAGGTGTAGGCGTTGGAGAGAGGAGGGCGTAGCAGCCATTCAGAATAGTGGATAAGGGGCCGGCAAAGGTAAGCCGATTGGCTGAGAGGTGAGGCAGGCCCGCAGCACGAGACGGCGCTGGCCGGTTCGGGTTTACGCTCACCGGTTTACCTCCGCCCGCGCCCTGCCGCTGCCTCCTGCCGCCACTTCACATCCTACAAAAAAGAAACCTTTTTGCCTACTCCCGGATTGTAGACCTCACCCGTTAGCTTTGTACCCCCTTTGCGAAAAACCGGGGTGGTGGACGGAAGAAACCCGGCCGACATCTGCTGAAACCGCCCGAACCTGCTTACCTTGTAGTGCTTACCTGCTGATGAACGACCGGATGGATGACCGCCTGAAACTATCGGCCTCGCGAGCCAAAGCCGCCTGGAATAGCCGTGCCACGCCGGCCCTTCCAATGGGTGGCCCCGCCGGTAAACTTCCCCCACAGGCGCTGGAACTGGAGGCCGCCGTACTCGGTGCCCTCATGCTCGAGAAGGATGCCCTGACTACGGTAATCGATATTCTGAAGCCTCAGAGCTTTTACAAGGACGGGCACCAGCGCATCTTCAAGGCTATCCTGAATCTGTTCGACAAGTCGGAGCCGATTGACATCCTGACCGTCACGCATGAGCTGCGCGAGATGGGCGAACTGGAAGCAGCCGGCGGCGCGCACTACGTAGCCAACCTCACGTTCAAGGTCAATTCGGCCGCCAACATTGAGTACCACTCCCGCATCATCACCGAAAACGCCATCAAGCGGGAGCTGATCAATATTGCCAGCACCATCCAGCGCGACGCCTTCGAGGACACCACCGACGTATTTAACCTCCTCGACAGCACCGAGCAGGCCCTGTTTGAAGTATCGGAGTCGAACATCCGGAAGAACTTCGACGACATGCGCAGCCTGATGGGCAAGGCCATCAAGGAGCTGGAAGAGAAGAAAGACCAGAAGGACGGCCTGACCGGCGTGCCCAGCGGCTTCTCGGCCCTGGACCGCGTAACCAGCGGCTGGCAACCATCGGACTTAGTTATTATTGCGGCTCGGCCAGGCATGGGCAAAACCGCTTTTGTGGTGTCGGCGATGCGCAACGCGGCGGTGGAGTTCAAGAAGCCGGTGGCCATTTTCTCGCTGGAAATGTCCTCGCTGCAGCTCGTGAATCGTCTGATTTCGGCGGAAGCGGAGCTGGATTCCGAGAAAATCAAGAAGGGCAACCTCGCCGACTACGAGTGGGCGCAGCTCAACCACAAAATTTCCAGCCTCTCGTCGGCTCCCATCTTCATTGATGATACGCCCGGCCTCAGCATCCGGGAGCTGCGCACCAAGTGCCGCCGTCTCAAAGCCCACCACGATATTTCGATGATCATCATCGACTATCTGCAGCTGATGACGGGCAACACCGACGGCAAAGGTGGCGGCGGCAACCGCGAACAGGAAATTGCCTCGATTTCGCGGGCGCTGAAGGGCATTGCCAAGGAGCTGAATGTGCCGGTGCTGGCCCTGTCGCAGCTTTCCCGCTCCGTAGAAACGCGCGGCGGCGACAAAAAGCCGCAGCTGAGTGACCTCCGGGAATCGGGTTCCATCGAGCAGGACGCCGACATGGTTATCTTCCTGTACCGTCCGGAGTATTACAAGATTACGGAAGACGAAATGGGTAATCCGACCCAGGGAACTGGCGAGGTAATCATTGCCAAGCACCGGAATGGCTCCCTGGAAACCGTGCAGCTCAAGTTCATCGGTAAGTTCACCAAGTTCGCCGACCTCGATGGGGCAGGCGGCTTCGGCGACGCAGGCTTCAACCCCGGCGCCTTCCCCAGCAGCACCTTCGACGACGATCCTTCGGCCTTTGCGCCCAACACCATCCGGCTGGGCTCGCGCATCAACAACGACGGCCCGCCGCCGGCGCAGCCCTTTCCCCGCAGCAACTTCGACGACGGCCCGCCGCCATTCTAACCCTCAGCTTCAAAAGCGTCAGCCGACAACGTCTGACGCTTTTTTACGCTTAGCCCATCTTGCCGAAATAAGAGAACTGCTACGGTGCTGTCTATTGCGGTTTTTTGGGAAATTGCCCGCATGAAAGACCTACTGCGCCCCGACCTGACCTTCCGCCTGACCGGCCGCCTCTGGGTGGAATCCGAACAGGACCGGTTCATGGGTATCGGACGGCTGGAACTGCTGCGCCACATACAGCAGCATGGCTCCATATCGAAGGCGGCACAGGCAATGGATATGTCCTACAAACGGGCCTGGGATTTAGTGTCGTCGCTGAACGCGCAGAGTGCTAGTCCTTTGGTGCTTACCCAGACTGGCGGCAAGCGGGGAGGTGGCACCGTAGTAACGCCGGAAGGAGAGGAGTTGATTGCGGAGTTTGAGGCGTTGCAGGCACGTTTTCAGGCGTTTCTGGCAGCAGAAGCCGCCCGCGTGTTATAGTGTAGGTTCTAGCAGGCCGTTCAGGCGGTTAAGGCGCACCACTTTAGGAAGAGCCAGCGAAAAACCAATCATTCAGCTTGTCGTTATATTCATGAAAATATAACGAATGAAACACGTTACACCCGCGCTTCTCCTTCTTCCTGTTCTCGCCCATGGCCAAGCTCCCGATACCACGCGGCTGGGGGAAGTAGTGGTATCGGCCTCCAGAGTGGAAGAAAGCATTCTGCAGTCGCCGGTGACGGTGGAGAAGCTGAACGCCCGGGCGTTGCGGCTGACGCCGGCGCCATCGTTTTTCGATGCCATTGAACATCTGAAAGGAGTGCAGGTGATTACGCCCAGCCTGAGCTTCAAGGTGATAAATGCCCGTGGCTTCACCAACACAACCAATGTGCGGTTTGCGCAACTCGTGGATGGCATCGATAACCAAGCGCCCCACATCGGCGGGCCGATTGGCAACGTGCTGGGACCAAGCGACCTGGACATCAGCGCGGTGGAAATAGTGCCGGGTACGGCGGCGGCACTCTATGGTCTCAATGCCATCAACGGGCTGGCCAATTTCACGACGAAAAACCCGTTTCGGAGCGAAGGACTGAGCGTGCAGCAGAAGACCGGTGTCAATCATCTGAATGACCCTAACAGCGGCGCAAAGCTGTTTTCGGAGACCAGTGTGCGCTACGCCAAGGCGCTGACGCCTAAGTTGGCCTTTAAAGTGAACGGAACCTACCTGCGCGGCTACGATTGGATTGCCAACGACCAAACTGAGCTAAACCCCAATGGCAATGCTACGACCAGTTTGTTCGGCGCAGAAAACCCTGCCCAGGACCCTGTGAGCCGCTACGGCAACGAATCCTCGAACCGCAGTAGCCTCACGCTGGGCGGCAAAAGCTACTCTGTAGCCCGCACTGGCTACGATGAGAAGGACGTGGTGGATTACCGGCTCCAAACCATCAAATACGACGCGGCACTGCACTACAAGCTGGGCCGCCACGCAGAGTTGGCCTACACCTATCGGGGCACTATACTCGACAATGTGTACCAGCGCAGCAACCGGTTTCGGCTGGAAGACTACCGCCTGCAGCAGCATGCCCTGCAACTCAGCGGACCTGTGGTGCAGGCCCGCGCCTACCTGACCAGTGAAAATACCGGCAAAAGCTACAACCTCCGCTCGGCCGCCGAAAACCTGGACCGCAGCTTCACGCCTGATAAGCAGTGGAACGACGACTACACTGCCGCCTGGAATGCAGCTACGCAAGCCGGCCAGACCGTAGCGCAGGCCCACGCTGCTGCCCGCGCCGCCGCTGATGCCGGCCGCTTGCAGCCGGGCACACCCGAGTTTCGGCAGCGCCTGCAGGAACTGGCAGATATCAACAACTGGGACGAGGGAGCCGCGCTGCGGGTTGAGGCTGAAATGCTTCATGCTGAAGCGCAGCTAAACCTGGGCGAAGCGCTTCGGCGCAGTGGCCGCAACGGGCTGCCTGCCTGGGCTGACGTGCTGCTCGGCGCCGACCACCGCACCTACTTCATCCAGCCCGACGGCAACTACTTCATCAATCCGGAAAAAGGCGAGGACCCATATAGTACGCTCACCTACGGCAAAACCGGTGGCTTCGTGCAGGCCGGTGCGCGGCTGCTGCAAGACAGAATCCGGCTGACGGCCACGCTACGTGCCGACAAGAACGACTACTTCAGTACCCGCTTCAATCCGCGTTTTACGGCCGTATACTCGCCCACGCGCCAGCACAACTTCCGGCTGAGCTACCAGAGTGGCTACCGTTTTCCGAGCTTGTTCGAGGGCTTTTCTAACGTAAACAGTGGCCAGGTAAAACGCATTGGCGGCTTGCGCGTGATGTCAGACGGCGTATTTGAGAACAGTTACCTGCGCAGCTCCATCGAGGCCTTCAACACGGCCGTAACGCGCGACCGGAACACCAACGGACTAACGCTGGCACAGGCTATTGCCAACAACCAGGATGCCTTAGTGAAAACGCCCTACACGTATCTGAAGCCCGAGCATATTAGGTCGGTGGAGGTGGGCTACAAGACCGCCATGCTGCCCGGCGGCCGGTTGCTGGCCGATGTGGATTTCTACTACAACACCTACCGCGACTTTATTGCCCAGGTGGAAGCCTATGTGCCCATCGGCAACAGCGGCCAGCCACTCAACACCGGCACCGACCTCAACACCATTGCCACTGCGCTGAATACCCGTTCCGGCCAGGCCCGCTACCGCCTCTGGACCAACTCCCAAAGCCAGGTCTACAACTACGGCGGCTCCTTGGGGTTGCGCTACGATGTGGCCAGTGGCTACCTGGTCGGCGCCAGCGCCACCGTCGCCCGCCTCGACCGAACCGAATCGGGTGACGGGCTGGAAGACGGGTTCAACACACCGCGCTGGGCTTACAATCTGAGTCTCGGTAATGAGAAGGTGTACAGGAATGTTGGCTTTGGGTTGAACTACCGCTGGCAGGCCCGCTACTACTCCCAAACCTTTCTGGTAACTGGCTACGTGCCTGCCTATAGCACCCTCGATGCGCAGCTCAGTTATACAGCTCCTACGCCTAATCTGTGCTTCAAGCTGGGCGCCAGCAACCTGCTCAATAACTACTACACAAGTTACCTGGGCGGCCCAAGCATCGGCGGGTTGTATTACCTGCAGCTCACGTATGGGTTGTAGAGCGTCTCGTCGTTGCTGATGTTGCTAATGCAGGGAAAGTTGGCCGGCGCAAAATACCCGTCATGCTGAGCTTGCCGAAGCATCTCTACCACTCCGGTGTGGTAGTAATTGATTTCCCTCGGGAGAGATGCTTCGGCAAGCTCAGCATGACGTTTATTACCAAACCGTTCCACGACGAGACGCAAGATGTTGCGTCTCTAACTCCGTTCTCTCCCATGCTCGACGCTCTGCGCACCTACTTCCACGACAAACTCCCGCTCACCGAAACTCAGTTTGCTGAGCTGGTGGGGCTGCTGACACCGCGCCAGCTGGCGAAAGGGGAGGTGCTGGGGCGGCAGGGCGAGTCGGCCCGCTTCGGGGCCTTTGTGGTGCGGGGCTGCCTGCGTAGCTACGTGACAGATGAGCGGCAGAAAGAACACATCCTACAATTTGCGCCCGAAAACTGGTGGATTTCCGACCAGCACAGCCTGCGCCACCATGCGCCGGCGCTGTTCACCATTGAGGCGCTGGAAGACTCGGAGGTGCTGCTGTTTGGGGCGGGGCTGTATGGGCAGCTGCCGGCGCTGGGGCCCGAGTTTCAGGCGTTTTTCTACGAGCTGCTGCAGAATAGCCTGGTAGCCATGCAGCGCCGGCTGATTGGGGTGCTGAGCGCCCCGGCCGAGGCGCGGTACCAGGAGTTTCAGCAACTCTACCCCACGCTTGCCCGGCGGCTGCCGCAGCGGCATATTGCGGCGTATCTGGGTATCACGCCGGAGTCGTTGAGCCGGTTGCGGGCCGGGCGGGGGCGGGTGTAATCGGTGGCGTTGTGTTTCGTAGAATATGACGAAATATAGAAATAATGCGGGGTCGTTGTATTCCAGTCGAGTCGATATTTAGACTGAATATGGATAGATAGATAATGAGTTGATAAATAAGGCGCAGAAATAGAGGGAGCAGCAGGATAGGATTTTGTACAGGCAAAATACGCCGCAAAGCATAACGCCGAAGCGCAAAGGCGCGTACGTCAGATAGCCTGTCCGGCGGCAACCGCCGTGGTAGCCGCCGCCCGCATTTGCACTCCTTCACCTCTACGCTTCTTTCTATGCCTCAGCACCCGACTAACTCCGCTGCCGCCGGGGTGGCCGCGCCGCCGGCCACCAGCCCGGTTCAGCTTTCCATCAACGGCCAGCAGCACACGCTGCACATTGCCCCCTGGACCACCCTGCTCGACGCTTTGCGCGAGTACCTGCACCTGACCGGCACCAAAAAAGGCTGCGACCATGGCCAGTGCGGCGCCTGCACGGTGCTGGTGGATGGCAAGCGCATCAACAGCTGCCTCTCCCTGGCCGTGATGCACGAGGGCGACGAAATCACCACCATCGAAGGCCTCGGCACCCCCGAAAACCTGCACCCGCTGCAGCAGGCCTTCGTCGACCACGACGCCTTCCAATGCGGCTATTGCACCCCCGGGCAGATCTGCTCGGCCCAGGGCCTCATCAACGAGGGCCACGCGCACACCGAAGCCGAAATCCGGGAGCTGATGAGCGGCAACGTCTGCCGCTGCGGCGCCTATGTAGGCATCCTGAACGCGGTGAAGGAAGTGGTGGATAAGGGAATTAAAAATTAAGAATTAAGAATTAAAAATGACGCTGTTGCCACGCGCAACCGTCAGGGCAACAGCCCAATTCTTAATTTTTAATTCATAATTTTTAATTGAAAACACATGAACCCATTTACCTACTCCCGCGCTACGGCTGTCGCCGACGCCGTGCGTGATAAAGCCAGCCACCCGGACTCTGAATACCTCGGGGGCGGCACCAACCTCATCGACTTGATGAAGGAAAACGTGGCCCGCCCCACGCATTTGGTGGGCCTCAACAAGCTGCCGCTGGCCGACATCGAAGCCCTGCCCGACGGCGGCCTGCGCCTGGGCGCGCTGGCTACCAACGCCGATACGGCCTGGCACGACGAGGTGAAAAGCCGCTATCCGCTGCTCAATCAGGCCATTCTGGCCGGGGCCTCGCCGCAGCTGCGCAACGCCGCCACTAACGGCGGCAACCTGATGCAGCGCACCCGCTGCTACTACTTCTACGACCTGGCCACGCCCTGCAACAAGCGGGAGCCCGGCTCCGGCTGCTCGGCCATTGGCGGCTATAACCGTGTGTGCGGCATCTTGGGTACCAGCGAGTCGTGTATTGCTACGCACCCTTCGGATATGTGCGTGGCCCTGGCGGCGCTGGCTCCCACGGTGCGCGTGAGCGGCCCCAACGGCGACCGGACCATTGCCTTCGACGACTTCCACCGCCTGCCCGGCGACCAGCCCGAGAAAGACAACAACCTGGAGCCCGGCGAGCTGATTACCGGCCTCGACCTGCCCGCCAAAGGCTTCGAGAAGAACTTCAGTTACTTGAAGCTGCGCGACCGGAGCAGCTACGCCTTCGCCCTGATTTCGGTGGCGGCGGGCCTGGAGCTGGAAGGCAACACCATCAAGGATGCCCGCTTGGCGCTGGGCGGCGTGGCCCACAAGCCCTGGCGCGACCAGGAGGCCGAAAATATGCTGAAAGGCCAGCCCGCCACCGAGGATACGTTCCGGCGGGTGGCGGCCAAAGTAGTGGCCGATGCCAAGGGCCACGGCTCCAACGACTTCAAGATTGAGCTGGCCAAGCGCGCCATTGTGCGGGCCCTCAAGCAGGCCGCCGAGGGCAACCAGCACGCCGCCGACGTATTCCTCAACTCGAATCCCTAATCCGTATGAGCACGACTAACTATATCGGCAAGCCCACCAGCCGCGTCGATGGCCCGGCCAAGGTGACGGGCACGGCCACGTACGCCGCCGAGTATTCGGTGGCCAACATGGCCTACGGCTATGTGGTGAGCAGCCCCATTGCCAAAGGCAAAATCACGAAAATTCACGCCGAGGAAGTGCTGGCGCTGCCGGGCGTGGTGCAGGTGTTTTCGCACGAAAACGTGCCTTCCCTGGCCTGGTTCGATAGAAGCTACAAAGACGACGTAGCTCCCGGCGGCTCGCCGTTCCGGGCGCTGCACGACGCCGACATCAAGTTCAGCCAGCAGCCCGTGGCTTTGATTGTGGCCGAAACCTTCGAGTTGGCCCGTTACGCCGCCTCGGTGCTGCGCGTGGAGTACCAGCAGGAAGACCACGAAACCAGCCTCGAAACCCAGCGCGCTAAAGGCTACGAGCCCGGCGCGGGCAAAACCGGCTTCCAGCCGCCACCAGCCCCGCGCGGCAACCCCGACAAGGCCTGGGAAGAGGCCCCGCACCGCATGGAGGCCGAGTACGTGCACGGCGCCCAGCACCACAACCCCATGGAGCTGTTCTCGACCACCGTAGAGTGGCGCGGCGAGGGCAAAATCACGGCCTACGACAAGACGCAGGGCGTGATGAACGTGCAGCAGTACCTCACCAAAATCTTCGGCCTGAAAAAGGACGACTGCCGGGTGGTGAACGAGTACATGGGCGGCGGCTTCGGCTCGGGTTTGCGTCCGCAGTACTCAGCCTACCTGGCCGTGCTGGCGGCGCTGGAGTTGAAACGCTCGGTGCGCCTCACGCTCACCCGCGAGCAGATGTTCAGCTTCGGCCACCGGCCCCACACGCTGCAGTACCTCAAGCTGGCCGCCAACGCCGACGGCACGCTGGCTGCGCTGCAGCACCACGCGCTGCACGAAACCTCGCAGTTTGAGGACTACACCGAAAACGTGGTGAACTGGTCGGGTATGCTCTACCAGTGCGAAAACGTGAAGCTGGGCTACCAGATTGCCAAGCTCGATATGTACACGCCCCTCGACATGCGCGCCCCCGGTGCCGCGTCGGGCTCCATCGGCCTCGAAATTGCCATGGATGAAATGGCCTACGCCGCCGGCCTCGACCCGCTGGAGTTCCGCCTGCGCAACTACGCCGAGCGGGACCAGAACGTGGATAAGCCCTTCAGCAGCAAAAAGCTGCGCGAGTGCTACCACCAGGGCGCGGCCAAGTTCGGCTGGGACAAGCGCACCCAGGCTCCCGGCTCCATGCGTAACGCCGACGGCAAGCTCGTGGGCTGGGGCGTGGGCGGCGGCGTGTGGGATGCCACGCAGCAGAAAGCCGCCGCCAAAGCCAGCATCACGGCCGATGGCAAGCTGACCGTCTCGTCGGCGACCGGCGAGAACGGCACCGGCACCTATACCATCATGTCGCAGATTGCGGCCGAAACGCTGGGCCTGCCCATCGAGGCCGTGACCTTCAAGCTCGGTGATACGGACCTGCCAGAGTCGCCGCTGCAGGGCGGTTCCTGGACGGCGGCCTCGGTGGGCTCGGCGGTGCAGAGCACCTGTGAGGCCCTAGCCGAGAAAATCTTCAAGCTGGCCCGGAAAATGGACGATTCGCCGTTGCGCGACGCCAAGTTCGAGGACGTGGAATTTGCCAGCGGCCAGCTCCGCCTGCGCGCCGACCACAGCCAGGCCGTGGTGCTGCGCGACGTGCTGCAGGCCAGCGGCGAAGCCAAGCTGGAAGCCGATTCATCGGTGATGCCCAACATGGTGAAGCAGAACGGCTACTCGCTGCACTCGCACAACGTGGTGTTTGCGGAAGTAACCGTAGATGAGGACCTGGGCACCGTGCACGTGACGCGCGTGGTAAATGCCATAGCCGCCGGCCGCATCCTCAACCTCAAAACCGCCCGCTCGCAGGTGTTGGGCTCGGTGGTGTGGGGCCTGGGCATGGCCCTGATGGAGGAAACGGTGATGGACCACAAGTTCGGCCGCTATATGAACCACAACTTCGCCGAGTACCACGTGCCCGTCAACGCCGACATCCACGACATCGACGTGCTGTTTGTGGAAGAGGAAGACGACATCGTGAACCCGCTGGGCGTGAAAGGCATCGGCGAAGTAGGCATGCTAGGCGTAGCCGCCGCCGTGGCCAACGCCGTGTTCCACGCCACCGGCAAACGCGTCCGCGACTTACCCGTCATGATTGACAAGCTGCTGTAACCGCCGCCGCTTGCCGTAACGCAAACCGCCCCGTAATCGTGAGGTTGCGGGGCGGTTTTGTGTGTGGCTATTTAAGGGCTCGAATATGCGTAGTGCGGGATTTTAAGGTCCTTTACTATCAAACCGCCACTTTGTTTATTAATTGCACTAAGTTCAAATTCACAGATTTGCCCCGCATTACGTGTATTTATTGTTGCCAGCTTTTTTCTTTTTAATCTATTTCAAATTCTTGCATTGTTTTATAAAAGCTTCTTTCCCATAAGCAGGCGGAACATGGTAAGCAATATATCCATATTTACTTTCTAATAATTCTTTTAATTCACTTAGAACCAGTTCTTCTTTGATTGAGTCTTGGTACATATTTAATCCAAAAACCAAACTATTGTCTTCAAAGTAGTAAAGCGTTAATGCTCTAAATTCAGATTCAGTTGTCGAACGAAAACTTGGCCGAAAGAGAATTTTATTTTGACTATCCAAGAAACCAAATAAATCGGATTCTGATTTAAAGAATATTGATGGTTGATTCTCTGTCTGGTTTGAGTCATTCCAAAATTCAAATTGCCCATCTTGCTTACCCAACTGATAGCTCCTATTCGGTAGGTACTTATCAAGTGCTTTTAACACATTCTCTTTTTTTCGGTTGTTTGCTAATACATATATATCTGCATTCATGTTTTTTGAATTGATGGTAACATTCCTGTTGTCAAAAGTAGATAACACGTCCAAGTTGCGGTTATAATTCTACCGTAGGCAATATAAGCGAAACTCCCTACTGCACCACCTGCCTTCCCCGCCACAGCGCCCACAGCCCCAGCGCCGGGCCGAGGGCCAGGGGCAGCAGCAGCAACTGAGGCGGCAGGCGCGGGGCCAGCCAGCCGGTGAGCTGCACGCTGCCGATGGTGAGGGCAAACCCCAAGCAGTTGACGATGGTCAGGGCCGCGCCGCGCGATTCGGCGGGGGCGTGCCGGGCCACCAGGGTGGAAAACATCGGCGAATCGGCTACCACCACCAGCCCCCAGAACGCCAGAAACGCCACCAGCCCCACCGCCGAGCCCAGGCCCAGCACCACCCCCGAGGCCAGACAGCACCCGCCCGATAGCGCCAGCGCCGTAGTGGCTACCTGGGCCGGGCCCAGCCGCCGGGCCAGCAGCCCCGCGCCCACGCAGGCCATGCTGCCCCCGCCAATAATGCCGAACGAGAGCAACGGCACCGTCAGCGCCGCCGCCGGGTGCCGCGCCTGAAACGCCGCCAGCACCACCGGCACAAACGCCCAGAACGCGTACAGCTCCCACATGTGCCCAAAGTAGCCCAGCGCCGCCGCCCGAAACTCCGGCTGCCGGAACCCCGCCAGAAACGCCGTGAGGCGGGGCCGCTGGCCGGGGCGGCGGTGGGGGCCATCGGGCACCAGCAGCAGCATGGCCACGCCGCCCAGCACCGCCAGCACGGAGGTAGCCCCCGTCACGTAGTACCACGGCAGCGCCGCCGTGAGGCTGCGCAGCAGGTGCGGAAACGCCGTGCCCAGCACCAGCGCCCCCACCAGCCACCCCAACGAGCGGCCCAGGCCTTCCTGGTAGTAGTCAGAGGCTATTTTCATGCCCACCGGGTAGATGCCGGCCAGGAAAAAGCCCGTCAGGAAGCGGCAGGCCAGCAGCCCCTCGGCCCCGAGGTCGCTCAGGTGCACGCCCAGGTTGGCCGCCGCCGCCGCCAGTGCACTCACAAAAAACACCCGCGAGGGCGAAAACCGGTCAGGCAGGGCCAGCAGCGCAAACAGTAGCGTGCCGCTGATGAAGCCCAGCTGCACGGCGCTGGTGAGCGAGGCCACAAAGCCGGCCGGCAGCTGAAACCGCGCCGCCAGCTCGGGCGCTACGGCATTGCCGGCAAACCACAGCGAGGTGCAGCAGAACTGCGCCCCCACAATAGTGGGAAGAATACGGGACATGAGAGCGGGTGGGAGAGAGGCAGGCGAGAGAGCAGCGAAAGTACCCAAATTCCGCAGCCACACCTGCGGCCGGACGTGCCAGAGCGCAGGCGTAAGTATAAGCCACGCGTAACCGGAAATAGCGCGGCTCCTGGGTAAGCCTTATTGAAGACGGGGCTGCTGGCCGGCCAGAAACCGGCGGGCCACGGCCAGCTCCGGGCGAGTAGACCGAGGCGCATCGGCGCTGGCCAGCAGGCGCTGGTAGTAGCGTTGGGCCTGGGCAGCGTTGCCGGTTTGGGCTGCGGCAGTGGCCGCCCCATATAGGCCGTTGAGGCGGTTGGGATGCTGCACTAGGCTCGTTTCGTAGGCTGCCAGGGCCTGTTGGGGCTGGTTGAGCTGCAGGAGCAGGTCGCCGAGCAGTTCCCGGGCGGGCAGCACCTCGCTGGGCGTTACGGCGTGCTTCTGGGTGCCGTCTTCGGTGTCGGCGGCCTGCCGCATGAGCTGCAGCGCCTCCTGGGGCTTTCCCTGCGCGGCCAGGAGCCAGGCCTGAGCGGTTTTCAGCTGAATAGCCACTTGCGTGGCTTTATACTGGTCTTGTTGCCGCATCAGGGTATCTTGGTAGGCCTGCAGCTGGCGCAGCTCCTGCTGCGCCGAATCGGGCTGGCGGATGTGCGCGTAGCCCAAAGCGCGGGCAAAGTGCAGCATTGATTTCTGCCAGGGAAACTGGTGCCACGCTACGTTGGCCGTCGGGATTTTCAGGTGGGCGGCTTGCGTCCACAGCTTGTTTTCCAGCACGTAGCGCGCCGGAATGGCCGCAAAGGCATACGCCACCTTGAAATTGGCCGGTTGCACCTCCCGCATCGTCTGCAGATACTGCCATTGCGCCTTGGCCCGCTGGTTATCGGCTTGCTGCAGATACGCGTACGTCAGGTAGTCGAGGGCGTGCAGCTCTTCGTCCCAGTGCCCTTTGAGGCCGCTACTTTCGGCGTAGCACCGGGCGGAAGCGGCCGCATCCAGATTGGACGCCACACACTCAGCCCAGAGCCCCAGCCGAACAAAAATATGGGAAGGCATGTGCTGGGCATGGGCCGAGGATGGCGCAATAGCCGCGTACTTTTTGGCGGCCGGCAAGGCCAAAGCAGCCAGTTCCGGGTAGTCGTAGCTGTGGATGATGTAGTGAATGATGCCCGGATGATTGGGCGCATCCAGCGACAACGCCATCAGCATAGCGCCAGCCTTCCGTTGCCGGCGAAAAAGCTTGTCGGCAGGGTCGGCGGCTCCGTTGAGGGCCAGCGCGTAGAAGATGGCGGCCTCCTTATCGGTTGGATACGTAGCGTGCAGTGTTGCCATGGCCTGCTCAAACCGTGCGCACCGCACCGCGTGCGGCGTGGTGGTGCCATCCTGATAGAATTGCGCCAACGCATTGATGTAGGCCGTTTCGCGGGGCGTTTTCTGCGGAATGCGCTGCGCAATAGTAATGGCCTGGGTGCCTTTCGCCAGTTCAGTTGGGGTAGGAGGCGCCCACAGCGGGTGGTAGTTGGCCATGGCCACGCCCCAGTAGGCCATGGCGCAGCCCGGCTCCTGGTCGATGAGGGCGGCAAATGCCTTTTCGGCCTCCTCATACTCAAAGGAATGCAGCAGCGAAACAGCCGTATTGAACGCCTCCTTACGCGAAGCCGGACAGGAGGTGCTAAAGCCGGAAAAGCCGAATTTCTGATTAGGAATGCCGCAGGTAATGGGGGCGCCGCGGTTCAGGTTGATGGCCCGGATGGCAGCGGCGGAGGGCGTACCGGATTTTTCCCGGCACGAAACGAGCCCGCCCACTAGCGCTACTGCCCAAAGACAGCGGAAAAGCATTCGTTTCATGGCCGTTTCTGGAAATGAAGCTCACTTGGCTGTTGGTTGGTTTTTGCCTGGGCGACTAGCTTAGCTAACGGCTGCAGGAGCGGAGGTCTAATTTTGAATATAGTGAAATGATTATTAAAGATGTGAACGAGCCGGATTGGTGGGCGAATTCCGGGCCTCGGGCGGGCCGTATCGGCAGGCTATTTCTTATCCCACATCAAGGCGCCGCCACAGCAGGCGCGGTAGCTTTGTTCTTGCTAACTTGATAGCCATGCACCGCAGCACTTGCCTGAAAATCTTGGCCGTGCTGCCTTTTGCTTCCGCCATGAACTCCCTGCAAGACCTCCACAAAACTGCCAGCAGCTTCCAAACCACCGCCAAAATGCCCGTGTTGTTCGTCGGGCACGGCTCGCCGATGAACGCGCTGGCCGATAACGCCTTCACCCAAACGCTGCACCGGCTGGGCCTCGATATCCGGAACCGGCAGCCGCCCCGGGCGGTGCTGGTGGTATCGGCGCACTGGCTCACGCGCGGCACCTTCGTGGCCGTGAACGAGCGGCCCGAAACCATCCACGACTTCGGCGGCTTCCCGCAGGAGCTGTTCGAGATGCAGTATCCTGCGCCCGGCGCGCCCGATGTGGCCCAGGAGGTGCTGGCCGCGCTGCCCGACGCCCATCCTACCGACGAGTGGGGCCTCGACCACGGCACCTGGACGGTGCTGCACCACATGTTCCCCGAAGCCGACATTCCGGTGTTCCAGCTCAGCATCGACTACCACCAGCCGATGACCTACCACGCTGAGCTAGCCCGGCAACTGCAGTTTCTGCGCCGCCGCGGCGTCCTGATTCTGGGCAGCGGCAACATCGTGCACAACCTGCGCCAGAGCATGCCCAAGCTCATGGCCGACGACCCCACGCCCTACGCCTGGGCCTCGGAGTTCGACGAGTGGGCCAAACGCAAAATCGACCAGCGCGACCTGTTGGCCCTGGCCCACTACCAGCAGGCCGGTGCCAGCGGCCCTCTGGCCGTGCCCACCCCCGACCACTACATCCCGCTACTCTACAGCCTGGCACTGGCCGAGCCCGACGACGACATCCGCCACGCCTACGAAGCCGTGGAGTACGGCGGCCTGAGCATGCGCACGTTTGTGGTGGGGTAGGTGGGGCAGCTGCTTCCAGCTACTTCTGACTGCTGATGAGCTGTTGCACAACTAGCAGCTGCAGCATCCAGCGAGTTACTTAAAACAGGAAGCCAAGCCGTACCACCGGCAGCCGGTCTTCGCGCGAAACGTTATAGGTGCCCACCAGCACCACGCGCCGGAAAGGCTCCAGCCACAGGCCACCGCCGTAGCCGGTGTGCCAGGTAGCCGAGCTTTCAGCATCCGTCCATACCCTTCCTACATCGTGGAAGGCAAGCAGCCCCACCTTGGTGGATATGAGCAGCGTGTTTAGGGTGCCGAGGTAGAGCCGGCCCTCCAGGTTATTGTACAGGCTGTTTTCACCGGCAAAGCGTGTCCGCCGGTAGCCGCGCAGGTTGGAAAGGCCGCCGAGAGTTGCGGCCTGGAAAAATGCGTAGTCGCTGAAATTCAGGGTGCTGCCAACGCGGCCGGCCATGGTCAGGCCTGGTAGGTTCACGGGGGTCCAGTAGCCGGCGGCTTCTGCGGTGAGCTGCGAAAGAGAGTTGGCGTCACTGTTGAGGCCGCGTAGCTCCGTGTATTCTGCGCGCACCACTGTTCCCTGCGTTGGGCGCCAGTCGTTGTTGCGGCTATCAAATGTGTAACCGGCTTTCACGCCGCCATAGTGCCGGGGCTCGAACACGGGTGCCGCGAAGTCTGGCTCGTCCTGCACCTGCTCGATAAAGCGCCCCGGCGCATTCTTCACGCGCACCCGCTGGTAGGTGGGGCCGGCAAAGAACTGATGCTGCCCGAAGCGCCGTCGGGCTAGGGCCTGCAGCACGACATTGTTGTACCGCACCCGGTAATCGTCAATGCCCAGCGGCTTGTCGTAGGTGCTTTCGTTTCCGTAGCCGAAAAAATTGCGCACGTAGTTGGGTGCCTGCAGGTCGGCGCGGAGCAGTAGGTCAAGGTTTCTAGCCAGATTGTGTAGCTCGCCGGCATAGCGAAAACTGTAGGCCGCAGTACCCAGCGCGACGTTGGCCTGCAGCCGATGAGTAGCAGCCCAGGGCGCTTTGCGAAAACCCGGCTGGCGAAATTCTACGCCCACGCCCAGAAATATGCCGTCATCGGGGTTGAAAGCCACCGGCAGAATAGGACCTGCGTACGGGTAGCGAAATGCCTGGCGGTTATACTGGTTGACGAGTGAATCAGGGGAAGTGCGGTTGCGGCTTTCCGGACCCAGCTGCAGCTCGGCACCGGTTGGCGCGTCATACACGACCGTATGGCGGAGAGGCCCGGCTACATGCGAATGGTCCATGAGCACATCGTGGCCTTCTCCGCCTATCATCCGGATGGTGATGCCTTTATTGACGGTGCCGTTCACTTCCATTCGGTCGTTGCCGCCATAGCCGTACAGGCGAATTTCCCGGGTTTCCTCGGTCAAGAAAGTGCGGTCGTAGAGTGGCACGGCCGCCGGTTCGCTGGCGGCTGCCAGCTGGTACATCCGGACCCGGGTTTGCGCATTATCCAGCCTTTCCACCAGGAAATATTCGCTCTGCTCGCTGCCTGTAATATCTACTTGCCGGGCCAGGAAGCGGTAGTATTGCGCTGCATAGGCCGGCAGCGCATTGCGGTTAGACTTCAACTTGGCTACGATGGTAGGGCCCGACAGCTGGTAGACCGAATCAGGCAGCTGCCGGATAGCGGCTTCCAGCACACCATCAGTCAGGCGGGCTTGTAGGTCGTGGGCCACCTCGGCCCAGTCGGCCCGCGTGGCTTCGGTCAGGAAGGACCGGTCGAAGTAGCGGGCACTGAACATGAACGTATTGACATTGCGCAGCGTCCCGTCGAAGCCCTGTACGGCTGGTACGGCCCAGTTGCGGCTTGCCAGGTTGGGCAGCAGCCCCTGATTGACGAAGTACGCCTGGTCCCGGTCGCGGGGCACGGCGCGCAGCAGCAGTCCGCCCCCGGGCTGCGCATATGCTAGCCAGCGCCACTGGTCCTCGTGGCGGTCGAAATCAGCTACCAGCACATCAAACAGCCGGGCGCGTACCAGCTCCCGCTTGTCGACCCGGTTTTTGGAGTCGGTGCGCAGCAGCTCTAGTGCCTTGTCGGTGGCATAGTTTTTTTCCAGCGCTTGGCCGGTAAAGGAAGCCGGAGTTTGCGGGTCGCGCTCCTCCAGAATGGCTAGCGTATTCGCAAACTCGGCCCGGAATTCGCCCAGCAGCTCATCATCGGGCACGTACACCAGCTCCGGATTGGTATGCCCCACGCCGGCTGCTTCAGCCAGCAGCGGAATGGTAAGCGCGGCGTAGGGATGGGCCGCTGATACCTGGTCCTGCACTACTTTGGCCGCCAGGGTATTGCGAAGTTCAGTGCTGAGTACCTGCTCGGTGTTTTTCTCGATGGATCGTAGCACGTACTCGCGCCCGTTGGCGGCCCGGAGCCGCAGGGATTTGGTCTGCTTGCCGCCGCCCTGCCGCAAGGGCCGGAGGCCGCCCTGCGTCGTTCCCAGGTTTAGGATGGGTACCCGAACGGGTTGCTGCCACTCCTGCCGGTAGTTTTTGCCCAGCAGCCACGTCTTGACCGGGCCGGCCGCGTATCGTTGGCTGGCGCTGGTAAGATGGCAGGCCTGGCCCGGAGTTGGAGAGGATACGGGCCTGGCCGCCGCTGTGCCGCCTGAGGTAGCCATAGGGGCTGAGGCTGCTCGTTGAGCCTGTGCAGGAGCCGGCAGGCAACCTAGTGTCCAGAGTAAGGCGGAGAGTAGAAGTCGGCGCATTGCAAAGGAGCTAAGTGAAGCGTGTTTTCTAGGGTCACAAGCCGCTGGCATATGTCCGGAGTCAGCGCCGGGCCATATCTGGTGCCGGCTGGGCCGGCAATCGGACAGTAGCGTGCATCCGGGGCCTGATCAGCGGCGAGCCGCTATTGCGCACCAGCACCGTGACACGATGCCTAGAGCCGGATGCGGAAGGAGCCACGATGCTCTCGACTGCACCGGTAAAGGACCGCGCCGGCAGTTCCGCAATGCTCACCGGAACCGGGGCGCATACGCTCAGGCGCTGGGCCAGCGGCGGCGGCAACAGCAGGCATATCTTCACCTGGGCCACATCCTGCAGGTACGCAACGCTGGCTCCTGCCGCGACGTGGCGGCCCACCTCCACGTTTTTCCTCACCACAAACCCGGCCTGCGGCGCCAACAGATACTGGCGGTTGAAATTGCTGGAATACAGGTCGTTGTGGTATAGCCGAAGCAGCACCTGCCGCTTCCGGACGTACTCTCCCTCCACAAAGAAAATCTGGCGCACCCACCCGTGCGCCGCCACCGTCAGGGGTATCGTCTGCTGGGCTTCCACCACTCCCTGAACCGCTACGGTGCCGGCCCCAGAAGAACCAGTGGCAGGCTGCCGCGCCTGAGGCAGGAAGGCTGGCCGCGCCCACTCGGCAGGTAAGTGGAGCACACTGCTCAGGAGGGCAGCGGCAAGGACTATGTAGTAACTCTGTACGCCCATAGACTTCACATATGGGATGAGGCCGCATGTAATACAGTTGGCAATAGCCAACCCCGTTGTTGCTGCCCGCGCACTACGGGACACGCATATGGAAGGCCAACCGTAGTGTTGTGCCTTCAACTAGCTCAGATAAAGTAAGATATATATAATGCAGTTTTTTATCAAATATTTTCTACTTGTATGCCGTTCAATGATGAATTGACCTTAAAAAGCTCAAGCCAGTAGCAGCGCGTGCCTTAGGAAACCGAAGTACTAGAGTTGCCGCCCGAAACAGCAGGAGCACTGTGGCGCTTGTCGTCAGGTGGCCAAGGGCGTATGGTGGCGTGGGGCTGAAGCAGGCGGTTGGCAGTAGCTGCGGCTGCGGCAACCAATTCCGCTGCCGGGGCATCTTCGCGGGTATCTCTCTATACCTTGTGCCTGATGCGAAACCTCTTCTTTGTGCCACTGAGCTTATTTTTTGCTGCCACGGCTGCGGCTCAACAGCCAACTCCCTCACAGCCAAGTGCCACAACTTACCGCGCTACTACTCGGAAAGTCAACGCTCTGGTGCATACCAAGCTGGATCTGCGCTTCGACTATGCCAAGCGGTATGCCTACGGCCAGGAATGGCTGACAATTAAGCCAGTAGCCTACGCCACCGACTCGTTGCGGCTGGATGCCCAGGGCATGGACATTACATCGGTAGGCTTAGTGGTAGGCCAGCAGACGAAGCCCCTGAAATTCAGCTACAACCAGCAGCATCTATTGGTGCGGTTGGGCCGGCAGGTGCCGGCGGGGGAGGTCTACACAGTCTACATTGAATACACTGCCAAGCCGGAGGAACTGCAGGTGCTGGGCAGCAAAATTATTTCCGATGGCAAAGGATTACACTTTATCAACCCTGATAGTGCCGTGGCCGGCAAACCCGTGCAGATCTGGACGCAGGGCGAGACCCAGGCCAACTCGGCTTGGTTCCCGACCATTGATAGTCCCAACCAGAAAACCACCTCGGAAATCAGCCTGACGGTGCCCAGCAAATACGTAACACTCAGCAACGGAGCCCTTGTGAGCCAGACACCGGCCGGTCCCGGCCTGCGGCGCGACACCTGGAAGATGGACCAGCCCCACGCGCCTTACCTGTTCATGCTGGCCATCGGCGACTTCCGGATTACGAAGGATACGTGGCGCGGCAAGGAGGTCAGCTACTACATGGAGCCCCAATACACGAATCAGGCTCGCGCCGTTTTCGGGAAGACGCCGCGCATGCTGGAGTTCTTCTCGCAACGTCTTGGCGTAGCGTATCCGTGGAATAAATACGCCCAGGTGGTCGTGCGGGAATACCCGGCCGGGGCCATGGAAAACACCACGGCTTCCTTGTTTGGGGAGCAGGCTCAGGGCACTGCCCGCGAACTGCTGGATTGGGAGTATGCTGGGGTGGAGCGCGAAATTGCCCACGAATTGTTCCACCATTGGTTCGGGGACTATGTGACGGCCGAAAGCTGGAGCAACCTGACCGTAAACGAGTCGTTTGCCAATTTCAGCGAGGTGCTGTGGGCCGAGCACGAATATGGCCCCGATGCTGGCGCTGCGCAGGCCGACCGTAGCCTCCGCAACTACCTCCGCGACCCATCCAACCACCTCAAGCCGCTGGCGCGCTACCAGTACACCGACAAGGAGGACCTGTTTGATGGGGTGAGCTACCAGAAAGGCGGCAGCATCCTGAACATGCTGCGCAGCTATCTTGGCGAGGAGGTGTTTTTCCAGGGTCTGAAAGAATACCTCACGCAGCAGGCTTTCGGGACGGGCGAGCCGCATCAGCTGCGGCTGGCCCTGGAAAACGCTTCCGGCCAGGATCTGAACTGGTTTTTCAACCAATGGTACTACCGCGCCGGCCACCCCGTCGTCACGATTGACTACAAGTGGGATGCAGCCAACAAGAGGCAGGCTGTGATGGTGAAGCAAACTCAGCCGGGCGAGCCATTCGTGCTGCCGCTTGCGGTAGATATCTACCACAACGGCCGCGCCCAGCGCTACCGAGCCACGGTGCGCCATGCCGTCGATACGCTTTACTTCCCGGCCGCTGCCCGGCCTGAGCTGGTGAATGTAGACGCCCAAAAGGTGCTGGTGTGGCAGAAGAAAGACAACAAGCCGATGGCCGAATACGCCTACCAATACCGGCACGCCCCCCAGTACCTCGACCGGCGCGAAGCCCTTGCCGCTGCTCAAACTCAACTCACCGACCCGCTGGCCCAGAAAACTTTGGTGGCAGGCCTGGCGGATAAGTCGCCGGCGCTACGCAGTATGGCGGTAGAGCTGCTCAATCTCAAAAACGATACGCTACGCAAAGCCGTAGCGCCCGTGCTGGCCCGCCTCGCCGCCTCCGATTCGTCGGTGGTAGTGCGGGCGGCGGCCCTTACGGCGCTGGGCAAGCTCAAAAACAAGCGGTATACCAAGCTGTTCGGCAAAGCCCTGGAAAGCCAGTCGTATCAGGTGCAGGGCGCGGCGCTGCAGGCATTGTTGCCGCTAAACCCGAAGCTGGCTTTGGCCCGTGCCACGGCGTTTGAAGCGGATAACAAAGGCGCCCTCACGGTGGCCCTGGTTACGGTGTATGGTCAGGTCGGCGACCTGTCGCACTGGCCTTTGGTGCTTGCCAAGTTTGATGCTGCTGACCCCAATGGCCGCTTCAATATGCTCGCCGGTATGGCCAACCTCATGGGCCGATTGGACGACGTAACCGCCCTGACCCCGGGTGTCACGCGCGTGAAGACTATGGCCGTGCAGTACAAGGCGTTTGGGGTAGCAAAACCGCTGATTGGGCTGCTGCAGGAGTTGCAACAGCGTCAGGCCACTCGCGCCAACTCGGCCCAGGTTGCCACGTTGGTAGCGCAGGCCGTAGCGGAAATTGAGGCCGCCAAATAGAGAGCTGTGAGTGACAGCGCGTTGCAAGGAAGCTGTGGCAAGTGGCACACGGTTTCGCTAGCACCGGCTACCTGCTCCGTAGCAACCCTGCCTCCCAAAACAGAGTAGGGCAGAACTTCATGTGGCAAGACCGGCCTGCACGAGGAATAGGCTGGTTGTCGGCGGCACACCAGGTGCCGTCTCCCGGCGGAATACCGCAGACGCGGCAAACCGTATATTGAGGGGCCACGAGCTACCAACTTATGACGCAGGAACAAGTACGCTTACAGGAAAGCAACGCGCAATCAGCTCACTGGAAGAAATTCGGGCCGTACCTCACCGAGCGGCAGTGGGGCACGGTGCGCGAAGACTACAGCCCCGATGGCAACGCCTGGGACTATATCACCCACGATATGGCCCGCAGCAAGGCCTACCGCTGGGGCGAGGAGGGCATTGGCGGCATCAGCGACGACAAGCAGCAACTTTGCTTTGCCGTGGCCCTCTGGAACGGGCAAGACGAAATGCTGAAGGAGCGCCTGTTCGGCCTCACCAACGGCCAAGGCAACCACGGCGAAGACGTGAAGGAGCAGTACTACTACCTCGACAGTACGCCCACGCACTCCTACATGCGCATGCTCTACAAGTATCCGCAGGCAAAGTTTCCGTATCAGAAGCTGGTGCGCGAAAATGCCCGCCGTACGCGTCAGGATGCTGAGTATGAATTGCTGGATACCGGCATTTTCAACAAGAGCCGCTACTTCGATGTGTACGTGGAGTACGCCAAAGCCGGCCCCGACGATATCCTGATTAAGCTGACCGTACATAACCGCGGGGCGCAAAAAGCCCGCGTGCAGCTGCTGCCTCAGCTATGGTTTCGCAACACCTGGAGCTGGGACCAGCACACTCCCCGCCCCATACTGCGCCAGTCGCAGCCCGGGGCGGTGCATGCCGAGCATCCGGAGCTGGGCCACTACCACTTGTATTGTGAAGAGGACGGAGACGAAGCGCCCCAGCTGCTTTTCTGCGAAAACGAAACCAACGGCGCCCGGCTCTATGGGCTGCCGGCCAAAGGGCTCTACTTCAAGGATGGCATCAACAACTTCGTCGTAGAGGGGGAGGAAGACGCCATCAACCAGGGACAGACCGGCACCAAAGTAGCGGCGCGCTACCACATGAGCCTGCCGGCCGGGCAGGCGCGTACCGTGCGGCTGCGCCTGAGCCAGATGTGGCAGGATGCTCCTTTTGCCGGTTTCGACGAGCTGTTTTTTGCCCGCCAGCAGGAAGCCGATGAGTTCTACGACTGCCTCCAGCAAACTCTGCCCGCCAGCGCCGATGTACGCAATGTGCAGCGCCAGGCTTTTGCGGGCATGCTGTGGAGCAAGCAGTTCTACTACTACGACGTGGCGAAGTGGCTCGATGGCGACCCTGCCATGAGCAAGGCCCCGGCCAGCCGCCGCCAAGGGCGCAACAGCACCTGGCGCCACCTCTACAACGCCGACATCATTTCGATGCCGGACAAGTGGGAGTATCCATGGTACGCAGCCTGGGACCTGGCTTTCCACTGCATTCCGCTGGCCATGGTCGACTCGGAATTTGCCAAGCAGCAGTTGCGCCTGTTCACCAAAGATTGGTACATGCACCCGAACGGCCAGCTGCCTGCCTACGAGTGGAACCTGAGCGACGTAAACCCGCCGGTACATGCCTGGGCTACGTGGCGCGTGTACCAGATGGACAAGAAGCTCTACGAGGGCCGCGGCGACCTTACGTTTTTGGAAGCCATGTTCCATAAGCTGGCCCTGAACTTTGCGTGGTGGGTGAACCGCAAGGATAAAAGTGAGCGGAACATCTTCGAGGGCGGCTTTCTGGGCCTCGACAACATCGGGGTATTCGACCGGAGCGCACCGCTGCCTACCGGCGGCTTCATCGAGCAGAGCGACGGCACGAGCTGGATGGCCATGTTTGCCCTGAACATGATGCGTATGGCCCTGGAGCTGGCCAAGCACAACCAGGTGTACCAGGAAATGGCCGGCAAGTTCTTCGAGCATTTCCTCTACATCGCCGATGCCATGACCCGCGGCGGCGACGGTGCCTTCAACCTCTGGGACGAAGAGGATGGCTTTTATTATGATGTGCTGCACACCCCCGACGGGGTGCGGACTAAGCTCAAAGTACGGTCCATTGTGGGCCTGATTCCGCTATTTGCTGTGGAGGTGGTAGAGCAGGATATACTGGATTCGCTCCCCGAATTTACGGCCCGGGCGACGTGGCTGCTGCAAAACCGTCCGTATCTGGCCCAACTGGTGAGCCGCTGGGAAGAACCCGGCAAAGGCGCCCGCCACCTGCTGGGGCTGCTGCGCCGCCCGCGCCTCAAAAAGCTGCTGCACCGCATGCTCGACGAAACCGAGTTTTTGTCGGATTACGGGATTCGGGCCATGTCGCGCTACCACCTGGAGCACCCGTACGTCTTTCATACCGAGGAGGCTGACTTCATGGTGCAGTACGTGCCAGGCGAGGCCGAAAGCAGCATGTTTGGAGGCAACAGCAACTGGCGCGGCCCCATCTGGCTGCCCATCAACTACCTCATCATTGAGTCGTTGCAGCGTTACCACTTCTACTACGGCGACAACTTCAAGATTGAGTATCCTACCGGCTCCGGCGTGTTGCTCAATTTGCAGCAAGTGGCAGCAGCTCTGGCAGGCCGCCTCACCAGTTTGGTGCTGAAAGATGCCGATGGACGCCGGCCGGCTTTCGGCGCAAATGAACTGCTGCAGACGGACCCGAACTTCCAGGACAATGTGCTCTTCCACGAGTACTTCCACGGCGACACCGGCGCGGGCCTGGGGGCCAGCCACCAAACCGGCTGGACCGGCCTGCTGGTGCGGCTGCTACAGCTGCGCGGGTAGCGGCAGGGCTTCGTAGCGGCGGCCCGCTACCGGGCTTTGCCCTGAATGAGCTTGATAACGGCTTTGTTGCCGCCTTCTTTGGCGCTGGCCAGCACGTCTTTTCCGTCGGTGTCTTTGGCTTTCGGATCTGCGCCGTGGGCCAGCAGGAACTCCACCACCTCTAAGCTGCCCTGCAGCGAAGCCGCCATGAGGGCCGTTGCGTTGAAAGAGTCGGGCTTATCAACCTGGGCCCGATGCTTCACCAGAATCCTGACCAGCTCCAGCTGTCCGTTGCCGGCGGCCAGAATAAGAAAAGTGGTGGGAAAGCCGGGCATCATTTCCACGGGTGCATTGGCGTCGGCTCCGCCAGCCAGTAGGCTTTCCAACACATCCGGCTGGTTCTTCACAACGGCTGCGTACACTTTCTGTGTAGGTGTTTGAGCGTGGGAAGCAGTAAGGCAACCTAGAAATAAGGCAAAAAAGAGAAGAAGTGTTTTCATGCCAGGAAATCGAATGAGTGGGTCAATGATAGTCCCAAACATACATCGAAACATCCCTACTATGTACTTCTTTGTGCAGCCATCTGGAAGATTTTACTGAAAGGCTGCTTGGATGGAATAGTAGTGCCATCATTGGCAAAATGACATAATGATGACCAGCTTGTGCCGGCTATGCTACACAATATAATGCAGTTTGCCAGAAGTGGCCGCCAGCCCGTAATATGCGGGGCGCATCAGGCAACTGGCACGGCTGGCAGCACCTCGGCTTCCCGGCCCATGCGTTGGGCCATCATGCTGGCCAGAATAATCTGGAGGGCATGATACAGCATAAGCGGCAGTAACAGCAGCCCGGTGGCGGCCATGCCCGGAAACAGCAGGCTCGCCATGACGCTCCCGTGCACCAACGACTTCTTGGAGCCACAGAACAGCGCCGTAATCCGGTCCTCGCGCGAGAAGCCCAGCGCCCGGCTCAGTCCCCATACTGCCCCGAAAATGGCGAAGTAAAGCGCCACCATGCCCAGGCCCAGCAACAGGATGTCTTGCGCCGCGAAGCTGCGGAAAATGCCCTCGGCAAATGACTCGCAGAACGCCGTGAAAACGATGAGCAGAATCACTATTTGGTCGGAGATGCGGAGGGCACCTTTGTACTGCTCGGCAATGCGGCCGAAACGGCGGCTGAGCAGCACGCCCGCCACCACCGGCAGAATCACCTGCCATACCAAACTAACGGCCAAGCCCCAAAGATGGCCGCCATCGGCCGAGGTATTTAGAAACAGACTAGTCCAGAGCGGCGTGAGCACAATGCCGAGCAAACTGCTGATGCTGGCATTGAAGATGGCTGCCGGCAGATTGCCACGCGCAATGCTCACCATTACTACCGAGGTAGAAACGGTACTGGGTAGCGTACACAGAAAGAAAATGCTCTGCCACAGCTGCTCACCCTTCCCTCCTTCGAATAGCGGCCTAGCTAATAATGCCAGCACCGGAAACGCGACGAACGTAATGAACTGGACCATAACGTGCAGCTTCCAGTTGCGCAGGCCCGCCTGCAGCTTCTCAAGGCTGAGCCGCAAACCATAGAAAAAGAAGATGAGGGCCACGCCGGCCGTCGTAATTACCTTCCAGGGAATAGGGCTGGCTTTACTGCCTGCCTCCGGCACCAAGTAGGCCAGCCCTACCGCACCCAGCAGCCCCAGCAGAAACCAGTCGAGGAGGCCAGCGCGACGGAGCAGGGCCAGCAGGCGGTTTTCGGGGGAGGGTAGCGGGGTTGGGGGAAGAGGCTGGGCAGCAGGCGGAGTCATAGGCAGGGCAAAAGAAAAGCGTCAGGCTAAAGTAGCCTGACGCTTGCATGCAGTACGAATAGCTGCAAAAAGAAGTTGAGCCAACTACGCCGCTGTAGCCAGTTTGCGCTGCTTCTTTTTGGCCTTTTTCAGGCGGTTAAGCCACATAATGGTGCCCGTGATGGGGAATGTGACGCCCAGCAGGCAGACGACAAGGCTCACGATTTTGGAAGGCCAGCCGAAAATGGAGCCCGTGTGCACCGGCTTAAACATACCGCGCACGCGCTGGCCCAGGTTGCGCTGCTCGTAGGTATGCGACTTGAGTACGCTGCCCGAGTACTGGTCGAGGTATACCTCATCGGTGGCATTCTCATACACTGCATTGGGCCGCAGCGTAGCTACCCGAATGCTGCCGGTGGGGTCTTTAGGAAGCTGCAACGCATAGTATACGGCCGCTGGAGCTATTTTCCGGGCCTGTACCAGCACCGCATCTGCCGATAGGGCTGGAGCTGATGGAGTAACTACCACCGCGTCATCGGCGGCAGGAGTAGCCTCAGGGGTTGCGGGGAGTACTGCTGCGGTGCCGGCGGGCAGTGCCGAAACCGGTGGTTCGGGGCGCTCCATCGGGGAGTTGGTGACGGCGTAGATGCCTTTGTTGAACCACTCAAACGACCACGCCAAGCCCGTAAAGGCAAATACAAACAGCAGCAAAGCCGAGTAGAAGCCCAACACAATGTGCAGATCGTGGTTGAGGCGCTTCCAGCCGCCGCTCCATTTCACCTGCAGCCGCTGCTTCACCACCTTGCGCGAAGCCGGCCACCACAGCACAATGCCTGTTCCGATGATGAACAGGAACATCACCGTGCTAACACCCACCACCAGTTTGCCAACTGAGCCGCCCACCATGCCGCGGTGCAGGGCCATCATCGTAAAGAAGAACGTTTCGCGGTAGTTAAGCTCGCCCGTAACGGCGGCGGTGTAGGGGTTCACAAATACCGTGGGGCCACGGCCGCCTTCTCCGCCACCCCCTTTGCCACCCTTGCCGGCTTCTTTGCCTCCCCGGCCTTCGCCTTTTTCAGCCTTGCTATTTTCGCCGCCCCGCTCACCTCCGCGGCCCTCGGCAGCACGGTCCGCTCCTTCCGGCCGTCCCTCTTTTCGGCCTTCGCCTTTCTGCTCGCCGCCAGGGCCGCCGGGTGCACCAGCCAGACTGAATTCCACGGTGCGGGCCGGATCGGCATATACTTTCAGGCCGGTAATGGTGGCCTGTGGCTTGTAGGCGCGCACGGCCTCGGTCAGCCGGGCTAGCGGCAGGCGCGCGGTAGAGGCGGGCGTCACGTAGTAGCGCTCCGGGTGCCAGGCCTGCTCCAGTTCCTTTTCAAAGACCAGTACGCCGCCCGTGAAGCACACCACGGCAATGATGAGCCCCGAAACCAGGCTGAGGTAGAGGTGGATGTTGCGGAAGAAGAGTTTCATGTAGGGTGGTATAATGCAGCTAATGCAGCTGCTGGCGCTCAAAAATAACAGGCAAAATCAGGCGGAGCGGTGGAGTAGAGGAAAACCCGGGCGGGGCCAGTTGCAGCTGGTTCCGACCGGGTTTTTATTCACTCAGTCACTCAGTCACTCAGTCACTCATTCAGCGCAGGGCTGACACCTACAACTTGTAGCTCACGGTAGCCGAGAAGTTGCGCGGCGCAATAGGATTCACGCTGTTGTCGTCGTGCAGGTTGTAGCTCAGTTCATCCAGAATATTGGCCAGCTTCACGCGCACCGCAACCCGGTCGTAGGTGTAGCCCAGCGAAGCGTCGAACAGCACGTAGTCTGGAATGCTGATGAGGCGGTACGCATCGTTGGGAACTGTCAGGCGGGTGTTGCGGCCGGCCAGCTTGTCGCCCACGTAGTAGGTGGTGATGCCGGCTGTCAGGCCGCGCAGGAAGGTGCTTTCGCTGAAAGCGCTGTTGAAGCTGTAGAACAGGCTCAGGTTGGCCGTGTGGGCCGGGTTGTAGCGCAGGCGGCTGCCGTTTTCGTAGGTGTTGCTCTTGGTGTAAGACGTATGATTGTAGCTGTAGCCCGTAATCAGGCTCCAGCCCAGCATTGGCTTGCTTTGGATGTCTACCTCTACGCCTTTGCTGGTCACTTCACCGGCCAGCTCCTGCGCTGTTGGGCGGCTTTCGTTGAAGTTCGGCGCGCCCGGCTGGATGGTCTGCGACTGGTCGCTGTTCACAATCTGGTAGGCCGTAACGTTGGCCGACAGCGCGCCTTTGAACAGGTCGTTCTTGATACCTACCTCGTACTGCTCGATGATAGAGGGGCGGAGCGTATTGCCATCGGTATCAATACCGGTATTCGGTGTAAATGAGTTCGAGTAGGAAGCAAATACCGAAGACGTCTTGACCGGCTGATAGACCACGCCCAGACGTGGCGAAAACGCGTTGTCGTAGCGGCGGTTTTCCACGTAGGTGTCGGCCGTTTTGCTGTTGCGGTTTGCTACTGTGTTGTAGTTGAACACGTCGCTGGGCGTTTCCTGATAGCTCCAGCGTACGCCGGCCAGCACTTTCACCTTCTCACTCACACTCAGCAGGTCCTGCACGTAGAAACCGGCCCGGCGGGTGTTGCCTTTCGTCAGGGAGTTGCGTACCAGTTGGTCGAAGCTGCTCAGGCGCTCAGCCGGCTGCGCGAGTTCTTTGCTGGGGTCCAGAATGTTGATGACATCGTAGGCGGAAACGGCCGTGTTGGGCCGGGTCGCCGACTCCGGATTGGTATAGGAAGTTGTCGTCGTGGCATACTGGTCGGCATCGGCCCCCACCAGCAGCGTGTGGCCCAGGAAGCCCGTGTTGAACGTGCCGGTCAGGTCCAACTGGGCCAGGTAGTAGTTCTCGGCGGTTTGGGAGCGTTGCAGGCCGCGGGTCCAGTTGCCGTAGGTAGCACCGGGCGTGCTGACGATATTGGTAGGGCGCGAGGCACTGCGCAGGTTGTTGTCGTAGCGCTGGAAACCGGCCACTCCGCGCAGGTTCCAGGCGTTGTTGAGGCGGGTAGTGAGCGTAGCGGTGGTGCTGGTTTGGGTGGTAGCATTGTTCGCGCCGGCCACGTTCAGGAAGCGGGTGCGCGACTCCGGAATCTCATAGTTGATAGCGCCGATGCCGTAATCCGGGGTGCGGTTGTCGCGCAGGTAGTCGCCTTCCAGCACCAGCGTGGTGTTGGGGCTCAGCTCCAGCAGCACGCTGGGGTTCACATACACCCGGTCCGATTTTACTTCGTCGCGGTAGCTGTTGCCCTGCTCGTAAGTGCCGTTCAGGCGGAAAGCTGCTTTCTTGCTGTCGCCGATGGCGCCGTACACGTCCACGGTAGGTTTCCAGAACCCAAAGCTGCCCACCCGCAGACCCACCGAGCCGCCGCGCTCGAACTGCGGCTTTTTGGTCACGAGGTTCAGTACGCCGCCCGCTGCTACGTTGCCATACAGGATGGCCGCGCTGCCTTTCAGTACTTCCATGCGCTCCAGCGAGCTGGCTTCCGGCATGATACCGTTGTTGAAGCGCACCCCATTCTTAAAGGTGTTGTTCGAGCCGTAGGCAAAGCCCCGGCTGCCCAGTTCCTCCTGCGTGCCGCCCGTGGTGCTGGTCACGTATAGGCCGCTCACATTCACTAAGGCGTCGGAGAGGCGCAGCACCTGCTGCTGCTCCAGTACTTCGCGCTCCACGGTTACGGCGCTCTGCGGCAGGTCCAGTGCGGCTACGGGCAGCTTGCCAACCGTTACGGCCCGCTGGTTTAGTGACTTCTGGCCCGTTACGGTTACCTCCGTGAGTTGCTGACTGCTGGCCGCCAGCACGAAAGCCGGAACAGAAAGGGTTTCGCCGCCTATTACCGTGACGGTTATTTCCTGCGTGATATACCCAATGCTGCTCACAACCAATTGGTAGGAACCTGCCTGGGCTGCCAGACGGAAGCTGCCATTTGCCTGAGTGCTGGCACCATACGAAGTGCCTTTCAGGGCCACCGTTACGCCTTCCACTGCCTGGCCGTTGGCATCCGCTACCCGGCCGGTAATCCAGCCGCGACGGGCGGCGTCGTCCGCTCCGTTTGCTGGCCCATTCAACCGTAACTCCCCAGCCGTTGCGGCCAAAGAAGCATGAGAGAAACCAGCAAGAGGCAAGGACAGCAGCAGCAGAAGCGGAAAGGGTCGGGACATGAGTCGAAGCACCAAGGCTTGTTTAGAATCATTTAATATACTGCAAAGCACGGGTCTATTTAGATAGATTCAAAATAGTTGAATAGAAAAATTCTACATAAGGTATCTGGTGCCTGATTTACAGGTCGATAAGAAGCCGCTACATGCAGAAAGCCCGGCAGGGCCGGGCTTTCTTGCGCTAAGCAGTATAGTGGAGGCTATCTTACAGCGCCGCCGCCAAGGGGGCCTGAGCCGTGTGCTGCAGTTGAAAAGCATCGGCCAGCAGTTCATAGGAGCGAAGCCGGTCGTCGAAATCATGGGTGATGGTAACGGCTACCACCTCATTCACGTCGTAGCTGGCAGCCAGGGCAGTTAGCTCGGCTTTCACCTTATCAGGGGTGCCGCTCACGATACGCTGGTGATGGTAGGCAAGGCGGTGCTGCAGGTCAGCGGAAAGCGCCGAAACATTGGCTTTCTCTACTGCATCAATCGGCGAGTAGTTACCGGTTTCCAGCTTCAGCATCTGCAGAGCAAGGTTGTCGGCGAGGGCCTGTGCATGGCCGGCGGTATCGGCACACACCACAAATACGGCGACGTTGCCCTGCGGTGCGCCCAGCTCCGGCGAGGGCTGGAACCGTTCCCGGTACAGCTGCATCATTTTGGGGCCGCCGTTGGGGTTGATGAAGTGCGCGAACGAAAATGCCGCGCCCACGTGGGCCGCAAACAGGCCGCTTTGCCCGCTGCTGCTCAGCAGCCACATTTCCGGGGTGGTATCCGTGAAAGGGGCCGCTTTCACTTTGGCGTGAATGGTGTCGGCCACTACTTCGTCGCGCAGGTAGGCGCGCAGGTCCATAAGCTGATCCGCGAAATCCTGGTCGCTGAAGGTGTTGTGCGGGTTGAGGGCGTGCGCGGTAATCCGGTCGGTACCCGGTGCGCGGCCAATGCCCAGGTCGATACGGCCGGGGTAGAGCGTTTCGAGCAGGCGGAAGTTCTCGGCCACTTTCAGCGCCGAGTAGTGCGGCAGCATCACGCCACCCGAGCCCAGCCGGATGCGTTGCGTTTCGGCCCCGAGGCGGGCCAGCAGCACTTCCGGGGCCGAGCCGGCCAGTGTGTTCGTGTTGTGGTGCTCCGACACCCAGAAGCGGGTGAAGCCAAGGCGGTCTGTGAGGCGGGCCAGCTCAACAGTATGTTGCAGGGCCTCGCGGGGAGTGCGCCCGAGCGGTACCGGCGACTGGTCGAGTACGCTCAGGTGCAGATTGTTATCTAACGGCATGGGGAAAGGTATAGGCTGGAGAAAGGCCATTGCAACTGCAGTACAGTCCGTGGCAACTCCTACAACAGAGTCCCGCGCCAACTAGTTTACCAGCCCTGGCCCACTGCTACTCGGCTGCCGGTATCGGGGTGCCCGGGGCATTGGATTTTCGCAGGGGCAATTCGGGCACGAAAAGCGTCATCACCAGGCCACCAAGCACCAGAACGATATTGAACAAGTACACCCGGGAAATGGCCTTGGAAAAAGCAGCCTGCATTGCCGGGGAAGCGGAGTCCGCCCCGGCCGGCAGGGCCGGACCTTCTGACACTACTACCTTGGGTGCCGCAGGGGCCGGGGCTGCACTGGCGGGCAGACTATGGGCCAGGGTGAGCGTGAGAATCGCGCCTAGAACAGACGCGGTAATGGCGCCGCCTATCTGCCGGAAAAACTGGCTGGCCGACGTGGCCTGCCCCAGCAAGTGAGGTTCAATAGCATTCTGGATAGCCAGCGTATAGAGTGGCATGGTGGGGCCCAGGCCCAGGCCGCACAGCAGCAGATACCCCAGCACCTGCCCGTAGCTGACAGTAGCCGGCATGGTAGCCAGCAACGATAAGCCTCCCAGCAGTACCACGATTCCGCCCAGCATCCAGCGCTTGTAGTGCCCGAAGCGCGACACCATCTGGCCGGCCAGCAACGAACCCGCCACTACTCCCATCGACAGCGGAATCAGGCTCACGCCGGCTTTGGTAGCCGATACGCCCAGTACGTTCACCATGAACAGGGGCTCGAAAATGATAATACCGAGGAATGCCCCGCCCAGCAGAAAAAGCGCCGCGTTGGCCGTGCGGAACACGTGGTTGCGAAAGAGCCCGAAGTCCAGAATCGGATTCTCGTGGCGCAGGCTGCGCACCACAAACAACACCAGCGACGCAACGGCCACAGCCAGTAGCCCCAGCGTCACGGGCGAAGTCCAGCCGTACTCTTCCTTGTTGAGCTGTAGCCCGATAACCAGCGGCACCAGCCCCGTCACCAGCAGTAGCCCCGATAGATAGTCGATAGTGCGGGGCTTGCCACTAGGGCGCAAGGCGGGCATCTGCGTGACGATAAACCAGAGCGCCAGCAGGCCCAGCGGCAGGTTCACGTAGAATACCAGCCGCCAGCCCGCCACGCCCGGTATCCAACCGGAGCCGTTGTCGGTCAGGAAACCACCCAGAAAGGGCCCCAGCACCGACGATGTGCCAAATACGGCCCCCGTAAACCCTTGGTAGCGGCCCCGTTCGGACGGCGGAAACAGGTCGGCAATGACGATGAAGGCCATGGCAAACAGCCCTGCGCCGCCCAGCCCTTGGATAGCCCGGAATACCACCAGCTGGTTCATGCCGTCGCCGAGCAGGGGTAAGGGGCCAAACTCGCCGGCCAGCCCGCACAGTATCGACCCAATCAGAAAGATGCTGACGGCCCCAATTTCAATCTTGCGGCGCGAGTAGGTGTCGGCCAGCTTGCCGTAGATGGGCACCAGGGCTGTGCTGGCCACCAGATAGGCCGTAGCCACCCACGTAAAACGGTCCAGCCCGTTCAGGTCGGCCACGATGCGCGGCAGGGCCGTGCTGACGATGGTCTGGTCGAGGGAGCCCAGGAACATGGCCAGCAGCACACCGGCAAAAGTGAGCATCTTCTGCCGCTGCGTTAGGTTTTCGGTCATAGAACCGGCTTTACGGCCGGAACGGGCAGCGGTTGTTGGAAGCAGGCAGTAGAGCACCGCCTCTGCCGATAGGCATCTATTGTTCCTGGCGGCCGCGCCTTTACCTTCGCGGCCTCATGATTTCTGCTTTCGCCCTCGCCCTCCTGTGTCTGTTTGCCTTTCTGGCCGGTTTCATTGATGCCATTGTGGGCGGTGGCGGTTTGGTGCAGTTGCCGGCCATGCTGATTTTGCTAAAAGGCACGCCGGTGCCCACCATTTTCGGCACCGGCAAAGTATCGTCGCTAATGGGGACGGCGGCCGCGCTGCGCAGCTACGCGGGCAAGGTGCCCATCCGGTGGCGGGCTGTAGGGGTGGCGGCCGGTGTGGCGGGCGTGTTTTCGTTTCTGGGGGCGCGGGTGGTTAGCCAGCTGCCGCAGGAACTGTTGCCGCCGCTGGTGCTGGGCCTGCTGGTCGTTATTGCCCTCTATACGTTCTGGCGCAAAGATTTTGGCTCTATTCATGCGCCACGCCTGGCCGCCAGCCGGGAGCCCCTGTACGGAGCCCTAATCGGCCTGATCATCGGCTTCTATGACGGATTTTTCGGTCCTGGTACCGGCTCCTTTCTACTGTTTGCCTTCGTGGGCCTGTTTGGCTACGACTTCATTACCTCTTCCGCCTCCGCTAAGCTGGTGAATGTGGCTACCAATCTGGCGGCGCTGGCCTATTTTGCTTATACCGGCCAGATATTGTGGGAAGTGGCTCTACCCATGGCAGCCAGCAATATCATCGGCTCCACGCTGGGGGCCCAGTTGGCGCTACGCCACGGCACTGGCTTCGTGCGGGGGCTGTTCCTAGTCGTCGTCAGTGCCTTCATCGTGAAACTGAGTATGCAGGTGTTTGGGCTGAGCCTGTAACGCCGCAAGCCGGCCATCCTACGTGTGATGCATCTGATAGTGCATCACACGTAGGATGGCCGGCTCTTGTGGTTGGGTGCTGTTGCTATTATTCTTCGTAGCGGCTCCCGAGGCCTGGGGCTGGCGTGCCTTGTGCCGCCTGGCCGCTCGGAACTCCCATTTTCTCTTCCCGCTTGCGCTGGTACTTGTCAAACTGTGCGGGGGTCAGCACGTCTTTCAGGGCACCCAAGCGCGACTGGCCAATGTCGTCGACTATGGAGGCCATTTTGCGCACGTCCTGACGGTAGGTGAGGCGGGCTGTTTCCACGCCGCGCACACTAATCAGGTTAATCTGGCGCACCTTTTCCACTTGCTGCGGATTCAGAGCCAGGGCTTTCTGCATGTTGGCCGTGAGGGCGTTGGCGCGGGACTCGGCCTGTGCCTCGGCGGCGGGTGGCAGCGTGGCTTTGGCAGGTGCGGCAGCCGGACGGGCAGCCGGCGCAGCGGTTTTGGTTTTCGTAACCGGGCCGCTGGCCGGCTTGGTTTTGGTCTTGACGGTGGCTGTCGTCTGGGCCAGGAGCAGAGTAGGGGCGCTCAGCAGCAGTAGGGTAGCGAGAAGGGGCGTTTTCATGGGCGTAAAAGAAAAACCAGGGCGAAGGCCGCAGGAGCAGGCGAGGGGTGGGCCGCTACGGGCATGTAAATATGATGCCAATTCGCGGATTCAGATTGCCTAACGCCAATTGATGCGGTTTGGTGCATCCGGCATTCCCGGCAAATAGGATTATGGCGCAACCGCCTGGCTACGATGCCTTGTAACCTTTCCGCTGCCTTTCCATACAAGTATACTATGAAGCAACATACCCGAAACAGCTGGCTGGCCGCCGCCGGAGCCGGTGCGCTCCTAGCTGCCGCTACTCTCTGGAGCAACCGGCGCGGCTCCTACAATCTCAGTGGCCGAGTCGTCCTGATTACCGGTGGCTCACGGGGGTTGGGCCTGATTCTGGCCCGGCAGGCCGCGACGGAAGGGGCCAAAGTGGCTATCTGTGCCCGCGATGCCGACGAGCTGGAGCGTGCCCGCCAGGACCTGACTCAAGAAGGTGCCGAGGTGATGACGCTGGTCCGCGACCTGACCAATGCCACCGAAGTCCGGACGCTGGTGGCGGAAGTGCAGCAACAGCTAGGGCCGGTTGATGTATTGATCAACAACGCCGGTATCATCAGCGTGGGCGCTCTCGACCATATGGAGGTGCGGGACTATGAAGATTCGTTGAAAGTGCACTTCTGGGCGCCGCTGCACGCCATGCAGGCCGTGCTGCCCGACATGCGCCGGCGGGGCGAGGGCCGTATCGTGAATATTGCGTCGGTAGGCGGGAAGGTGGCCGTACCGCATCTGGTGCCATACAGCGCCGGCAAATTTGCGCTGGTGGGCCTTTCGGAAGGCTTCCGGGCCGAACTGCTGCAATATGGGATTCAGGTAACTACCGTGTGCCCGGGCCTGATGCGAACCGGTAGCCCTCGTAACGCCATCCTCAAAGGCCAGCACAAAAAGGAATACGCCTGGTTCAGCATTGCCGACTCGCTGCCTGCCATTTCGATGGATGCCGAGCGGGCTGGCCGCGAAATCTGGAACGCCTGCCGCCGCGGCGACGCCGAAGTGATTCTGGGGCTGCCCGCTAAGCTACTCGCCGCTTTCCACGGCCTGCTGCCCGGCACCACCGCTGACCTGCTCAGCTGGGCTAACCGCTCTCTGCCTGGCCCCGCCGATGTAGTAGGCAACGAAAAACGGTTTGGCTATGAGGCAGAATCAGAGGCTACCCGGTCTTGGCTCACTACGCTCACCCGCAAAGCCGAAGTAGAAAACAACGAGTTGTGAGGCATGAGGGAGAAATGAACCGCCTGTCATCCTGAGCGCAGCGAAGGACCTTATCACATGAGAACGAATCGTTGCTACGGTTACCGTTTCTCTCGGATAAGGTCCTTCGCTGCGCTCAGGATGACAGGTTTTTTCTATCATTGCTCTTGCTACAAGACAACTGATACTCCTGCTTGACCTACCCCGTTCATCTTGCCCTCGGCCCGCTGGTATTGCCGGTGCATCTGCTGCTGGAAGTGCTGGCCTATACTATCGGTTACCGTTTCTATCAGCACCTGCGCGCCCGTACCACCGACCGAATTTCCGATGAGCACCGCCTGTGGATTTTTGTGGGCTGCGCGGCCGGGGCATTGCTAGGCTCCCGCGTGCTGGGGCTGCTGGAGCACCCTGAATTACTGCTGCATCCACCCGGCGGCTGGCTCTACTACTTCACCAACAAGACCATTGTGGGCGGCCTGCTGGGCGGCTTGGTAGGCGTGGAGCTGACCAAAAAGTACCTCGGCGTCAGAACCTCAAGCGGCGACCTGATGGTATTTCCTGTGATTCTGGGTATGTGCATCGGGCGGCTCGGCTGCCACTTCTCTGGCCTCGAAGACGGTACTTTCGGCACTGCCACCAGCCTGCCCTGGGCCATCGACTTCGGCGACGGAGTGCCGCGCCATCCCACCAACCTCTACGAAATCGGGTGGCTGCTTTTGCTGGGCGCAGCGCTGTGGCTCATGGAGCACCGCCGGCCGCTGCCGGATGGCTGGCGGTTCCGGATTTTCATGATTGGCTACCTTGTATTCCGCCTGCTGGTGGAGTTTCTCAAGCCGACACCCGCCCCCGGCGGTTGGGGGCTCACGGCCATTCAGTGGGCTTGTGTGGCGGGACTGGGATATTATGGGTGGCTGTTCGGGCGGAAGGAATATCGGCCCACTAAAGCCACTGAGTAATATCACTTACTTTGTGAACGAGCAGTTCACCACGTCTCAGATTCAGTACCTTAACTGCGTATAATCTTATGCCCGAACGTCCCTATACCTACTACGACTTCACCCTGAGCCTGTGCCCGCACTGCCTGCGGCGGGTGGAAGCCAAAATCGTGTTTGAGGACGGCGGCGTGTACATGCTCAAGCGCTGCCCCACGCACGGCCGGCAGCGCGTGCTCATTGCCACCGATGTGGAGTATTACAAGAGCATCCGCAACTACGTGAAGCCCAGCGAAACGCCCCGCCGCTTCAACACGGCCACCCACTACGGCTGCCCCTACGACTGCGGCCTCTGCGCCGACCACGAGCAGCACAGCTGCCTCACCGTCATCGAAATAACCGACCGCTGCAACCTGACGTGCCCCACCTGCTACGCCGAAAGCAGCCCTCTGCACGGCCGGCACCGCACCCTGGAAGAGGTGGAAGCCATGGTGGACGTGCTGGTCGAAAACGAAGGGGAACCCGACGTAGTGCAGATATCCGGCGGAGAGCCCACGCTGCACCCGCAGTTCTGGGAAATTCTGGACATGTGCAAGCGTAAGCCCATCAAACACCTGATGGTGAACACCAACGGCGTGCGGCTGGCCAAAGACGAAGCCTTTGTGGCTCGGCTGGCAACTTACGAGGGCGCCTTCGAGGTGTATCTGCAGTTCGACTCGTTCAGGAAAGAAGCTCTGGAGAGCCTGCGCGGCCGCGACCTGCGCGACGTGCGCAAGCAGGCCCTCGAGCACCTCAACAAGTACAACCTCAGCACCACACTGGTGGTCACGCTGCAAAAGGGCCTCAACGATGACGAAATGGGTGAAGTCATCGACTACGCCCTGCAGCAGCGCTGCGTGCGTGGCGTCACGTTTCAGCCTACCCAGGCCGCCGGCCGCCTCGAAAATTTCGACCCCGCCACCGACCGCCTCACCCTCACTGAAACTCGCCAGCGCATCATCGACCAAAGCCTGTTTACAGCCGAAGACCTGCTGCCCGTGCCCTGCAACCCCGATGCGCTGGTGATGGGCTACGCCCTGAAACTGGGCGGCGAGGTGTTTCCGCTTACGCGCTACGTGCAGCCGGCCGAACTGCTGCAAAGCGGCGGCAACACTATTGTGTATGAGCACGACCCGCGCCTGCGCCAGCACCTGCTCAAGCTGTTCAGCACCGCTAACACCGTCGACACCATCACGCCGGAACTGAACCAGCTGCTGTGCTGCCTGCCTACCATCCAGGCTCCTAACCTCAAGTACGAAAACCTGTTCCGCGTCATCATCCTGCAATTCATGGATGCCTGGAACTTCGACGTGCGCGCCATCAAGAAGTCCTGCGTCCATATCGTGAGCAAAGACCTGAAGATCATTCCCTTCGAAACCATGAATCTGCTCTACCGCGACGAAGAAAAGCTAGCCCGCCTGCAGGAACTGCGCGATATTCCGGTGCTGTAGCTAGAGTGCAGTAAGTCCATCCCTAAAACTACCCTGTCACGTAGTACTGATTCAGCTGGGTCTGGTGGATGCCAAAGGTAGCTTCAATGATTGTCCTGTCTGTTTTCACCTTCCCGTCCATTAACCACTCTCTACCGTGGAACCCGACAAGCCTGCTTCGAAGCCGAACCATGTGTTGCGCAACAACCTGCTGCTTGTGGTAGGAATGGCCGCAGTTCTGGGGGTTCTGACTCCAGCCACGGATGGTGGCAGCGCTTTTCTGTTTGCTGCGCTCTATGGCGGGCAGGTGTTCCTGAACCTGATATTGGGGGTGATACGCTTGGTTAAATCCACTCCGGGCCAGAGTGCCGCGCCCTACTTCCTGAGTGCCTTGCTGGTTCTGCTAATCGGCTTTGGGGCCTGCAGTGTGATGGTGTTGGGTAGTTTGGGCAACATGCACTAGCATGCCCTAACAGATATAAACACAAAAACGCCCGGCCAAGCGGCCGGGCGTTTTGCTATTTGAACGGTGGTAAAAATCGGGGGTACGGCTGGCGGAACTACTTAGTGCGAGTACACCGACGTAATGGTGGTGCTTTTGCCTTCAGTATCGGTGCTGGTGCGCGTGAGCGTGAGCGACGAAGCGCTTACCTCCGCAACCTGGTATTGCGTGGTGACGCCGGCGTTGGTTACGTCCAGCTGGCTGCCATCGGTGCTGAATGCCCAGGTGCCTTCCGACTGCTGGGGCGTTTCTTCCGTGCGCTTGGCAGCGCCTTCATCCTGCAGAAACTGGCCGGCAGCACGGAATTTCGACAGATTGTCGCTTTCGTCGGCTTTCAGCATTACCAGCAGGTTGGTTTCGGTTTGGCCCGAAGTAGCTGACATTTTAGTCAGCTTCCAGTCGCCGGTGGTCAGCAGGCTGGTTTTCTCTTCAACGGTCAAGGTCTTAACAGCGGAAGCTGCGGCCGCCTGATCCGGCGTATTCACATTTTCCAATTCTTTTTCACAGGAAGCCAGGCTTAGAACGGTGGCAGCTAGGCTCAGGAGCAGGGTTACTTTCTTCATGAAATGGGTTTTGGGTGATTTTATGAGTGACTTCAACAACACGCCTTCTGCGGCAGGCTTTTTAGAGCCTTTTCTTTTTCACAATGCGTCCAACTTCTCTTCTCAACGCCTCACCCAGTGGGGCTGCGTTAGTGCAAATCTAACTAACTGTTTATCAAGTTGGTTCATGCAGTATAGGAAAAGGTAAATTTTTACCACTAAATATCAGCAGAATGCAGTAACTACATGATTTTCTTGATAGTGTGATTATTTTTTCTGATAAAATGAAAAAAGCCCGTTTAGTGCTACTAAACGGGCTTTGAATAGTAGGAAATAGAACTATTTATTCTCGGACGGGGCTGGTTGGCATTTAGGACACACATATGTAGCTCTGCCGCCTACATAGCTTTTTGCTATTTTTGTTTTTGGATGAATAGGGCAGTAAATATGATTATCCGTGTTTGGAGTTGCTGAAGTATCCCACTCACGTGCGTGAATGAGGAAAGAGGCCGGGAAGTGCCGATAGGTGGCCTCATGCCGGATTGCGGTAGTCAGCACCAGTTGAATAGCAGCATGCAGAGCCTTGAACTCCGCTTCAGTCAGCGTGCAGGCTCGCCGCTCCGGATGAATCTTCGCCTGGAACAGCACTTCATCCACAATCCAATTTCCCAGTCCCGCCGTGATGCTCTGGTCGAGGAGCAGCGGCTTGATTAGCGGCTTTCTGGCACCCAATGCGGCCTGCAATTGCTGCGCTGTAATGTCCAGCGCATCAGGTCCTATTTTTTTAGCCTTTTGGTACTGCGCCACACTTTCGGTGAGGCGGATGCGGCCAAACTTACGTGGATCAATAAAGGCTACGCGCAAGCCATCCGCAAGGTGCAGGGCCACGCGGGTAAAACGAGGCGCATCTGTCTCGTCGCGGTAGGCACCTACGTCGCCGGTCATGCCGAAGTGCAGGGCCAGCACCTGGCCGCTGTCCAGTTCCAGAAAACAGTTTTTGCCGAGCCGGCGTGTTGCCGTCACGCGGTGGCCGCTCAGGGCTTTGCGCAGCGTCACTTCATCCGTGGCCAGCACATGAGCATCCTTTACTTCTAGCGCCACAATAGTTTGGCCAACGAGAATTTCATCCAGAAAACGGCGGTAGGTTTCTACTTCGGGTAATTCGGGCATCGGACTGATGATAGAGGAAGAATACAGGAGCGGCGGTTGCCACAGTTGCCGGAATGCGGCCGCCACAGCTAACCTGCCAAACCCATATGCAACACCATGCGCACGGTTCAGGTTGCCATCAGATGGATAATTCCCCGCGTACTGTAGCGCAGATGGTCCTGAGCAAAAAGCTCAGGACACAAAAAAGCCGGCTCATTTACTGAGCCGGCTTCCGTGCGCTATAGGAGGCGAAAGGCTTAAGAAGGGTCAGAAAGCAGAGCTACCTGCTGGCCATTTTTATCGAATACCCCGCCGGCGGCACTCACGAACAGGCGGCGCTGCTGCGCATCAACCAGCACGTACGGGAAAGCGGCGGAATCGGAGCGGGTAAGGCGGCCTACTACCTGTGCCGTCCGCTCCTGCTGATCGAGGCGCACGATGTTGAGGTGGCTGGTCAGGTAGTACAGCTCATCGGGGTTGCTGCGGAAGGTGATACGGCCAATCATGTTGCTGGCCTGGCTTACGCGGCTGGTGGTGGCCACTACTGGGGCAGGAGCAGGCCGGTTGTAGACCACGGCCGGGGCTGCCGATGGCGCCGTATTGCGGCTGCTGGCCACAATCTGCTGGCTGGCACGCTGCCAGCCCTCATTAATGGCTTTCAGGCGAGTGGTGCGGCCAGGATGCGTAGGGGAAGCTTCCTCGTCCGACACCACAGCCATGCCGGCCTGGGCCTGCGACAGGCTGGCTCCCATTTTGCGCAGCACGAAACCGGAAAATTCATCGGCTTCCAACTCATCGGCGGGGTTGGAGCCGCCGGGGCGCAGCGTGTGGCCATTGAGGTGGTGGCCCATCTCATGCGCCAGAATGCTGATACCGGCCCAGTCGGTGCGGCCGGCCCGGTTCACTGCCGACACGAATTTGGGATTGTAGAGCAGGTAGCGCTTGCCGCTATACACCACGGCAGCCGCATTCTGCACCTGCGAAGTAGCCAGCAGCTCGAAACGAGGTTTGAGGCCTACCACATCGGTGATTTCGCGCAGCACGTCGCGCTGGGTAGAAACAGACTGGGCGCTGGCCGAGCCAGCAAGAAACAGCCACCCGGCCAGCAGCGAGCCGGCAAAGCGACGAAGAAGGCGGGGGTGAAGCGTCATTGAAAAGTCCTTAAGAGGCGAAACTAACAGGAAGGAGAATGTCAGGAATCGTGCCGAACTGGCTGCTAACTAAACGATGCTCGCATGATTTTCGTGCCTTTCAATCCAATTTATAGAAGGATACTGTTAGGCGCTCTACAGTTGCAGGGCCCACCAGATGCTGCTGCCTGACACACTGCAAAAGCCCCTGCTACTCGCACGTAGCCAGAGAATGACTTCGTACAAGTAGCAGGGGCTCGTGCCTTTCCCGCCTGGCAGGAAAGCAGCCAGTTGGATACCGACCTTATGCCGGTATAGCCTGCGCAACAATCTGGGCCTGCGGCCGCTCGCCGATCTGCTGGCGCCACATGGCGTAGTAGAGGCCGCGCTGGGTTAGCAGTTCTTCGTGGCGGCCGGCCTCGGCTACGTGGCCACGCTCCAGCACAAAGATGCGGTCGGCGTGGAGGATGGTGCTGAGGCGGTGGGCAATAAGAATGGTAATGTGCTGGCGCGAGCCGGACAGCTCCCGCACCGTCTGGCTGATTTCCTCTTCCGTAAGGGAGTCCAGCGCCGAAGTAGCTTCATCGAAAACGAGCAGGGTAGGGTGGCGCAGCAGCGCCCGCGCAATACTGAGGCGCTGCTTTTCACCGCCCGACACCTTTACGCCGCCTTCCCCAATGACCGTGTCGAGGCCGAGCGGGGCACGGGCCAGCAGTGTGTCGGCGGCGGCCTGGTGCAGGGCGCGCAGGCACTGGGCATCGGTGGCTTGGGGGGCCACAAAAAGCAGGTTCTCGCGGATGGTGCCGGCGAAAAGCTGGGTGTCCTGCGTCACGAAGCCGATTTGTTCGCGCAGCGTATCCAGGTCCAGCTCGGTGCCGGAAATGCCGTTGTACAGGATGCGGCCGGCGGCGGGCGGGTAGAGGCCCACCAGTAGCTTGACGAGGGTGGTTTTGCCCGAGCCCGAGGGACCGACGAAGGCAATGGTTTCGCCGAGCTTGGTTTGGAACGATATGCCGGCCAGGGCCGGGGCGCTGGCCGTGAGGTGCTGGAAATGCACGTTGTCGAAGGCCAGCGTTTCAATCTTCTCAATCACCTGCGGATGCGCGGGCTTCACCTCCTTGGGCGTGTCCAGAATCTGCTGGAAGTTGGCCAGCGAGGCTTCAGTTTCGCGGTAGATATTGATGATGCTGCCCATTTCCTGCAGCGGCCCGAAAATGGCGAACGAGTAGATAAAGAACGAGAAGAACTCGCCTACCGTGATAATCTGCTGCACCACCAGAAACAGCAGCATCAGCAGAATTACGTTGCGCATCAGGTTCACGAAGGTGCCCTGCACAAACGACAAGGAGCGCAGGTAGCGCACTTTCTTCAGCTCCAGCTTCAGGATTTTGCCGGTGGTGGCGTTCAGGCGCTGGGTTTCCTGCTGGGCCAGCCCGAGGCTTTTGATCAGCTCGATGTTGCGCAGACTCTCAGTGGTGGAGCCCGCCAGGGCCGTGGTTTCGGCCACGATGGTTTTCTGAATCACCTTGATGCGGCGGCTCAGAAACAGGCTCAGGGAACCCAGAATCGGGATGGTGAGGAAATAGACGGCCGCAATGGGCCAGTACACGCTGATGGCGTACCACACCACGAAAATGATGCCCACCAGCGAGATGAACAGCACGTTGACGAAGCTCTGAATAAGCTTTTCCACGTCGGTGCGCACTTTCTGGAGCTTGCCCAGCGTCTCGCCGGAGCGCTGGTCCTCAAACACCTGGTAGGGTAGCTCCAGCGAGTGGCGCAGACCATCGGAGTACAGCTCCGCCCCCAGCCGCTGCGTGATGACGTTGACGTAGTAGTCTTGGAAGTTTTTGGCGATGCGCGACACCATGGCCACGCCCATGGCCTGCAGAATCAGCAGCCCCGCGCCACCGGTCAGGAAAGTCCAGAACCCGTCGTGAAACACGGTTTCGCCCGCCTTCACCACGTGCCGGTCGATAATCTGTCGGAAAATGTAGGGGTCGAGCAGCGAGAAAACCTGGTTGATGGACGCCAGCAGCAGCGCCAGCGCCAGCAGGCCCCAGTAGTGGCGCAGGTAGCTGTAGAGTAGTTTCATGGAAAGTTGAGAGAGGGGAGAAACGACACAAGCACAGAACCCCTCGGAAAGTTTTAGGCCTGCCGGCACAGTGCGCGCGTAGCGGGGCCTGGACTCGTTAGGTTTTTGCAGCATATATTTCAGAATCCAGAAAATATGCTGCAAAAACCTGGTGCTACGTGGCTTCGCCGGCGGTGCTGGCTACGAGGCGCGTGCTGCCGGGCACCATCACGGGCGGCACGGCGGTATGGCGGTAATTCTGGGCCAGCAGGTGAGAAACCGCAGGCGGCTCTGGGCCCTGGTGCAGCTTTCGGAGCTGTTGTTTTAGCTCTTCCTCCTCCCGGCTTACGCCCCGCTCGTGCTGCTGAGCGTGTTCCTCCCACGATTCGGTCATGAAATACTCCAGCATTTTGGTCGGGTCGGCCAAGTCGGCGTAAAGGCCCCAGCCGATGGCTCCCTCGCGCCGCCGGATGTGGGCCAGCTTCTCCATCAGGTAGGTGAAGGCGGGCCGGTTTTCGGGGGCAATGCGGTACGTAGTCGTGATGATAACCGGGCCTTCGTCGGGGGCAGGTTCCTCGGCCAGCACGGGCTCCAGGCGGGGCCGGGCCGGCGTGAAGTCCAGTGCTTCGGGTGAGGTGTAGAGCGAGAAGCGCAGTGCCAGCAGGGTGCTCAGGCCCAGCCAACCGGCAGCGCCGGAAAGCGCCAGCGGCAGCCCCCAGCGGCTGGCCACCGAGCCCCACACCACGCTGCCCAGCGCCATACCGCCCTGAATGGTGAGCAGATACAGGCTGATGGTGCGCGCCTGCACCCAGCGCGGCACCACCGTCTGCACGCCCACACTAAACGAGTTGAGTACCAGCATCCAGGCCAGCCCCACCAGCACCAGCAACCCCATCAGCAGCGGCCGACTCGATGAATACGCTAGGCCCAGCAGCCCGATGGCAAAAGCGCTGGTTGCCAGCGTCACCCGCCAATCAATGGAGAGGCGGCGGTTGAGGCGCGGCAGCACCACCGCCCCCAGCACCGCCCCGGCCCCCATGCACGAGAGCAGAATCGAGTAGAAGGAAGTGGGCAGCAACAGATGGCGTACCACCACGGCTGGCATTAGGGCAAACAGGGCACTGGCCCCGAACGTGAAGCACACGCCCCGTACCAGAATATGCTGCACCGGCGGCGCAAACCGGGCGTAGCGGATACCGCCCCGAATAGCCGCCAGCACCCGCTCGCCGGCCAGCGTGGCCGTGGCCTGCGGCTCACGTTGCCAGCTGTACACCATGTAGATGGTGGCCAGAAAGGATATGCCATTGAGTAAAAAGGCCGCTCCGGCCGAGAAATACCCGATGACGAGGCCGCCCAGCGCCGGCCCGAAGGCCCGAGCCAAGTTGAAGCTGACACTGTTCAGGGCAATAGCCTGGGGCAGCTGCGGGCGGGGCACTACCTCGGGCGTCACGGTTTGCCACACCGGGTTGTTCATGGCGCCGCCCAGGCCCAGCAGAAACGTGAGCGTGAGCAGCAGCCAGGGCGTATTGAACCCCAGCAGCGTGATGGATGCCAGCACCAGCGCCGTTACGGCCATCCAGGTTTGTGTGAAGAGCAGCATGCGGCGGCGGTCCACTAGGTCGGCGAGGGCGCCGGCCGGCAGGCTCAGCAGAAATACGGGCAGCGCCGAAGCCGTCTGGAGCAGCGCCACCAGCACCGGCGACGAGGTAAGCTCGGTCATCAGGCCCACCGCCCCTACGTTCTGCATCCAGGTGCCGATATTCGACACGAAGGAAGCAATCCAGAGCATCCGGAAAATAGGAATGCGTAGCGGCGCAAACGGGGAAGTAGGAGACGGAGGGAGCGGTGTGGCAGGAGCAGGCATGAGCAGACGGGCGGTAACAGGCATACGTACGTAGGCGCTTGCCGCCGGGTCGGCAAAAAGAGGGAACCTTGCCTGATACGTACGAAAGGCCATCAAAAAAGCCCCGAAGAAGTTCTTCGGGGCTTTCGGAGGCGCGGCAGTGTCCGAGGGGCCGCGCAGGTTGTGTCGAGGAGCCTCAGGGCTACGCTGAAGGAGCCGGCCGGCGGCTCTGGCCGCCTTTGCGGCCTGCCTGGCGGGCTTCGTCGGAGGTCCAGCGGTGGCCCCGGCCGCTTTCGTGCGAGGCCTTGCCGCCTTCGCTGGCAATGCGGCGCTGCATTTCGGGGTCCATAGAAGCAAAGCCGCGGCGGCTGGCCGGCCGGGCCGGAGCGGAATTGTTGGAGGCAGTCGTGCTGCGCGGTGATTGGGAAGTGGCCATTGGAGAAAGGAAAAGTGGAAAGAAATCAGAAAGGAAAAAGCGGCAGAACGCTACGCCACGCTAGTCCTGCCCGACGAGGCAGTAGAGGCCGGCCACAACTGAAACAGCTGATCGAGGCGGAGCAGACGCAAGACCCGCTCCAGTACCGGCTCCACGTTATACAGCAGCACATCGGCCCCGGCGGCGCGGGTCAGGAGCAGCTGCGACACCAGAAAGCTGACGCCCCGCGTGCGCAGACAGCGCAGCTGCTGGCAGTCGATGAGCAGGCAGGGCCGCTCCGCATCGTCGGTGGCCACGCTGTTCAGGCGGCGGGCCAGCTGCACCGGGTCAGCCGTGTTCATATCGACGGTGTAAAGGCGGCTGGCAGTGCCGGAGAGGGAAGTAGAATGAAACATCTCGCGAAAAATTGAGGTGTAAGCCAGTGCGCCAGTACCTGCTGATGCGTCTGGAGTAGCGCAACTGTCTCAAAGCTAATCTATAAGAGTAGGGTTTGAGTGCGTGTTAGTACCCGTTTTCGGCCTACGTATAAATCCCGGGAAATTACAGGCGGGGCTGCCCGTCCCAGTGCTATAGTCTACCCGCACAAATAGGGACCACGCAGTGTTATCCGCACGTGGTTGAGGCTGTCGGATACGGGCAGTGAGGTGGTAGGCAGGGTGCCCGTGCCGGAGTCCAGCAGCGTTTCGGGCAGGGTCATGGTAGCCTCCGGCATCAGCAGCGAGGCGCGGGAGCTGATTGTGCGGCGCGACTCATACGGTAGTACCCAGTGGGCGAGCGGCGGGCTGCCCAGCGGGGCGTCGGCCGCAAACAGAGCCAGGTGCTGGTAGGCGCCGGTACCGGCCGATTGGCGAAGCTCAAAACGGGGTGAAAATGGGAAACCAGGAGTTCCGATAGAGCTGCGGCGGAGCGGCCTGAGGTTGTGTTGCTCCGCCCCAGCGTCGGATATTACCTGCCTGGTTGGCAGGTGCCATAAAATAAATCGGACCGATGGGGCAGCTGGTGTCCTGACGAGGCAGGCGCTTTAGCTGCAGCCGGCTACCCGTATGCTACGGGCGGTTTTCCCACCGGCCGGCCCCGCAACCAGGCAGCCGGCTCCCTCCTTTAACGGATGCCCCTGCCCCCACAGACGAGGTATAACTGCTGAAAAGCGTAGGGGAAATCACTGATTTGCTCGTCCGTGTTTCTGCCGCGAAACAACCAGTAACCAGTGTGAAAGTGCGGGCAGCTTGTCTGACTGCGTATTTTTCCGGCGTCTTGCAACGGCAAAGGCGAGATACGGTAGGGGTACGGCCGCCCCGGCCTGAGCAGCCGGAACCTGTATGAGCTGGCCCATGAGAAGCTCCACTTCGGGATAAGAGGGGCCGTGCACCGAGCCAACCAGGCCCGCACCAATGTGACCGTACACAACGTGCGGGAGACCTAGAGCCGGCAACGGACCGCCGCCCGCTGCGGCTCTCTGCCTCCCGCAGTCAGGGCCCTGGCTACCAGGCCAGCGGGCTGCTGCCGGGTGTGCAGGGCCCGAACGAAGCATGGGCAGCTCGACAGGAACCAAGGCTGAACCGTTGCGTAGGCAAGTAGAGGCGCTGGCACCGGTCAGGCTTTCTTACAGTTAAAAGTTGCTTATTTGAAGATCATGGACGATAAAGCAGCCGATTTTCGCTCTTCTCTGAACCCCTCTGTACTGCAGGAACTGAGGAACAGAGCCGAGGAGTGTCGGCGGCTAGCGGTCCAGTGCGTCGGCCACAAAACGCCGGACGGAGAGCTTCGGCTGGCGCAGGAGCTGCACCAGATAGAGCGGAAAATGCAGGCGGAGGAGTTGAAGCTGGCCCAACGGGAGGCCGAATATCTGCGCGCCCAGTACGACGACCTCTATGACTTTGCGCCGGTCGGCTACTGCACCCTGCGCCCCGATGGCACCATCACGCAACTCAACCGGCGCTGCAGCCAGTTGCTGAGTGCCCTGCACCAGCACCTGCTGGGGCGCCGCTTTGGCGCCTTCATGCCAATGGCCGAGCGTCCCCGTTTTGCCGATTTTCTGATTCGGGTTTTCAACTCTGGCCAGCAGGAAACGTGTGAGCTGGAAATACGCTGCGCCAACAATACCCGCTTTTTCGCGCAGTGCATTGGCCAGGCAATGGAGCTGCCAGAAGGCCAGCCGCCTACGCACTGCCGGGTGGCCCTGCTCGACATTACCGAACGCCGCCAAGTTGCGGAGCTGGCAACCAGTGAAAGCCGCTTCCGCACGCTTTTTGAGCAAAGCGCCGACGCCGTGCTGCTGGTTCGCAACCGCCACATCGTCGACTGTAACCGGGCTGCCATGCAACTGGCCGGTGCCCGGCACAAGAAAGACCTTGTTGGGCAGGGGCTGCAGTTCAATGTGCCCGAGCGCCAGCCCGATGGACGCCGGAGCCAGCTGTTGATTGAGGAGTACGAAGCCCTGGTGAAAGCCAACGGCGCGCACCGCTTCGAGTGGTACCGCTACAATATGCAGGGCCAGCCGATGTGGCTCGAAATTACGCTGACCAATGTTGCCTTGGGAGGTGAGCACCTGATTCATGCCGTGTGGCGCGACATTACGGAGATGCGTGCTGCCCGTGAGCAGCTGCGGGCCGAAAAGGAATTTTCCGAAAGCCTGCTCGACAACAGTATCGATGGTATTGTGGCCCTTGACCGGGAGGGGCGTATCACGGCCTGGAACCGGGAAGCCGAGCACTACTCTGGTATACCCGAGGCGGCGGTGCTGAGCAGAAGCATCTACTCCATTTTCCCTCGCTTCGACACGCCGGATGCCCGTAGCGTCTTCCGGCAGGTGTTGCAGGGAGAGCGAATCATGCAAAGCGGCCTGCCCTTCGTGAACCGTCCCGGCCAGTTCGACGCGTATCTGGTGCCCCTGCGCAGCAACTGTGAGGAAAGCATTTCCGGCGTGCTGGCCGTCATCCGCGACGTGACGGAGCGCAACCGGCTGCTGGAAGACGCTACCCGGCTCAAGCTCAACCAGCAGCAGGAAGTGTTGTCGGCCATCCTCAAGACCCAGGAAGCGGAGCGCAAACGCATTGCCGAGGCCCTGCACAATGGCGTAGGCCAGCTGCTGTACGCCACCAAGCTGCACCTGGAGCGCGCCAACGCCAGCAACCAGCGCGACAAGAGCCTGTCTCTGCTCGATGAGGCCATCAAGATGACCCGCAGCATCTCCTTCGAGCTGACGCCCGGCATCCTGGAGGATTTCGGATTGAAATACGCCCTGGAGGAACTGATTCGCCGCATTCCGAGCTCCTGTATGAGAGCCCACATGAACCTGGAAGGCCTGGATGAGCCGCTGCCGGAGCTGCTGGAGCTGGCCGTCTACCGCATGTTGCAGGAGCTGTTCAACAACATCATCAAGCACGCGCAGGCCCAGGAAGTATTTGTGCATGTGGTGCGCGAAGGCAACCAGCTGTCCATTTCAGTGGAGGACAATGGCCAGGGCTTCGATGTGGCGCAAAGCAGTACACACCTCCACGGCATTGGGCTGCCCGGCATCCGCAACCGGGTGGGCCTGCTCGGGGGCACCCTCTCCATCGACTCGCGCCCCGGCCAAGGCACTATCGTCAGCATCGAGCTTCCGGTGAAATGAGGCGCTGGGTATGGAGTATAGGGTGAAAGGAGATGACAGTCATTCCGAGCGAAGCCGAGGCATCTCGCGTGCTGAGGTTGCCATGACAGTTACCACACCAGCGAGATGCCTCGGCTTCGCTCGGAATGACGGTTCTTACGGCTGCGCACACTGGCTCGATGCGCCACAGGCTCGCAATGACGGTCTTCTTACCTCATCACCATTTACCCCATCAAAGCCGGATGCCGATGCCGGGCCCGAACAGGAAGAACAAGGAGCGTTTGTTCATCAGGTAGCCGCCGCCGAGGTAGAGCGGAAATGTGAGCTTGGCATCGGAGCGGGTAGGGTAGACCGAGCCCAGCACCACGATGCCCAGGTCGCGCTTGATGTCGGGGTTTTCGCTCAGGTTGAAGGCGTTGAGCGCCACGAAGCCCCCGCCTATCTTATAGGGCCGCAGCTTGTTGATTTTGGTGGGATGATAGAAGCTGAACTGCGCCAGCGTGGCCAGCGAGATACCCCCGAACGAGGTAAAGCTCGATTCGCCTTTGTATTTGGTGAGTAGGCCCCCCGGAAAGCTGATGTCGATGTCGAACTTCACGCGGCGTTGCAGCACCAGCTCCAGCTTCTGCGTGAAGCCGGCCTCCTGGTACTGCGCCGAATTGTGCCGCACCGTGATAATAATCGTGCTCCAGTCGTCCAGCAGGTAGGTTTTGCGGGATGAAAGCAGGTTGTTGAGGCTGATGTTGCCCACCTGGCACTGCTTGTCCTGGTAGAAGGCGGCCCGCACCGAGTTTTCGCCGGGGCATATCACCACGTTATCGAGGGTGCGCATCTCAATCAACTCGCCTTTGGCGTTCTGCGTCCGGATATCGAAGGTCAGGTACTGCTTGCCGTAGAGCTGCTTGTCGGAGTCGATGCCGGCCGTATTGAAGCTGAACACCACGTCGCTCACTGTCTGGTCGTAGAGCACGGGCCCGTTGAAGCGCGTCATCGGCCGGACTGCCTCGCCAAACGTCACGCCCACGAAATCGAGCGGATGCGGCCGCTGAAACTCCCGCACCGCCAGGCTCTGGCCGGTAGGCGTGCCGGCATTGAAGATGGTGATGCGCTTTTTATCGATGGTAACCGGCACCTGAATGCGGTAAATCACCGCCGCATCTGTTCGCACGCTGGAGTCCGACGGGATGACCTGCACATCTTCGAAGTGAAACCGTGCCCGCGCCAGCGACTCGCCTTCCAGCCGCACGTCCACGGTTTCGCCGGGGTTTACGTTGGGGCTGCTGGTCCAGTCGCCGCCGCGGTGGCGCACACTCACGGCCGTAATGGTGGTTTTGGGCGAGATATTGAAATTGGTGATGTACTTGGCCTGGTCGTTTTCCTTGATGTAGAGGTAGCTGTCGGTCTGGCGGTGGGTATTGTAGACGCGCAGCCAGCACAGCACCCGGTCGTTGGTCAGATACTGGCGCGTAAATACTTCGGCAATCAGCGCTCCGCCGGCTTCTTCCTGGTCTTCAATACGATAGGTTCGCTTCAGGTCGAAGGTGCGGCCGTTGTCGAGAATCAGCTCCACGCCTTTGCGTCGCGACACCTCATCGAGTGTAATTTCCTTTTTATCGACGCTCAGAAAGCGCAGCCGGGAGGCTTTCACCGTAAACTCCTGCCGGATAGGCGGCAGCGCGTAGCTGATACGGCGGTTGTTGTCGGTGAGGAACGGCCGCTCAGTCTGGGCCTGCACCGTGAGCAGGCGGCTGCCCAGCGCATTGGGCAGCACGTGCAGCCGCAGCCCGCCCTTTTCCTGCGTAATGCGGTAGTCGATGTCGCGCCCTTTGGTCCAGTCGGCGGTGGTGCGGATGTTTTTGGGGTTGTTGCTGCTCAGCTCAAACACCTTTTCCTCGCCCACAAACAGTTCCGTATCGGTAAGGCGCAGCTCCAGTGAGGTGCGCGTCACGGGCAGCAGGTTCACCGTCTGGGTGCGGGGCGCGGCACCCACCGAGTCGGGGGCCTGCGTGAAGGTGAGGCGCAGAAACCGGGAAGCCGTCAGTTCCTTGAAGCGGATTTTGGCGCGGTAAAACTGGCCGCCCGACACGGCCGTCAGCGAATCGAGCAGCAGGAAGTCGGCGGAGCGCACGAGGCGCAGGGGCTTGCCGGCCCGGAGGATTTCAGGATATACCTCCAACTCAGCCGTTTCGTCTTCCTGGCTGTAGTAGAAGTACAGGCTGGGCTCATTCTGCACCAGCACGGTGTTGCGGCTCAGCAGGTAGCGCGTGGTATCGGTGCGCAGAGCCAGCTCGCGTAGTAGTCCGCCAGCAGCAGGTTGCTGCGCCGAGGCGGCCAGTGAGGTCAGCAAAAAGCCCAGCAGCACGAACAGGCTAGGCACAGGCAGGCGGAATCCCGGGTGAAAGCGCACGGGGCAGGGCAGTATCAGAAGTGAAGAAGGCAGAAGCCGGCCGCAGCCTTGGCTCCCCTAAGGGCGCAAAGGTAGGGCCCCGGGTCTGGAACCGGCTAAGAAAAATTGCTTTTCTGTGGCGCCCTGCCGGTGGCTACGAAGGCTGCCCCAGGGCCAGGGCTGCCCCATACGCCACGCTGTAGGGGCCGGGTGGAACAATAAAAAAGCCTCCCGCGCAGTGCAGAAGGCTTTAAGTAGTCCGTAGGGGAATCGAACCCCTGTTGGTAGAATGAAAATCTACTGTCCTAACCCCTAGACGAACGGACCAGGTCAAACGGCGTTTTCCGTTTTGGTGGTGCAAAGATAAGCCGCGAAAAAGTTATCCTGCAAGTCCTGGGCAATGATTTACGCAAATTTTTGCCGGCGCTGGTCCCACCAGATGTAGCCTCCGAACAGCAGCAGGCTCACACCCGACACCCATAGCAGGCCGGTTTTCAGGCGGTTGCTTTCCTCGCCGAGGTAAGCCAGTAGCGCAATCAGGGGCACGACGCCGGCCACCGTGGCGCCCATAAATTTCCAGTAGCCCATGCGTGCCGTGCCCGCCACAAAGCTGATGGCGTCGTCGGAGAGGGCCGGGGAGAGGCGCGCAATAACCACGGCCCACACGCCGTAGCGCTCCACGATACCGATGACTTTCTTTTCGGTGCTGCGGCCCAGCAGCCGCGCCACGAACGATTCGCCCATCAGTCGGCCCAGGCCGTAGCCCACCGTGGAGGCCATCACCACGCCTGCCAGGGCCAGCAATGAGCCCCACCACGGCCCGTAGGCCAGCACGGCCACCAGAATCAGGGCCACCACGTTTACCACGAACAGGAACATCTGCACCACCATCAGCCCCACCAGCACCACCGGGCCCCAGTTGCCGAACTGCTCCATCCAGGCGGAAATACGGGCTTGCTCGCCACTTTTCAGGGCCGAAAAAGCTTCCTGCACCGCTGCCTGAAATGCGGGCCAGAAGAAATAGGTGGCTACCAGCGCCACCACAAACGAGAGCGACAGATACAGGGGCAGGCGGGAGGAACGGCGACGGGGAGCGGTGGCAGTGGCGGGCATAGCGAGAACAACGGAAAACAACAGGCCTCGCAATGGCGCGGCACTCTCTCTACGCAACCTGCCCCGCCAAAGCTACGGCAACCTCAACGGCGCCGCCGGGGTACTAGGTAGAGGACTGAGGGCAGCAGGGCAACCGGCCGGCAGCGCTTCGCACGCCACCTGCTTGCTCTGGCCTTCTCCGTCTCCTTATCCTCCGTCACTCCACCACTTCACCTCCTGATGAGCAAACACACCTACGACATGGGCCTGATCGGCAATTGTGCCTTCCTCGCCCTCATTCGCAAGGATACTTCCGTGGCCTGGCTCTGCTGGCCCCGTTTCGATAGCAGCTTTGTGTTCGGCGACCTGCTCGATGAGCAGAAGGGCGGCGAGTTCAGCATCCGGCCTTCGGCGCCCGGCAGCTTCCAGACGCATCAGTATTACAGGCAGAATACCAACGTGTTGTGCACCGAAATTGAAAATGAGGACGGCCGCTACCGCGTCACGGACTTTGCGCCCCGCTTCCCGCAGTACGAGCGGTACTACAAGCCCCTGATGCTGATCCGGAAGCTGGAGCCGCTGGCTGGCACCCCGCGTATCAAAGTAACCTGCAACCCGGTCGGGGACTATGGCGAAACCCGCCTGAGCCGGCGCCGCAGCTCCAACCACATTGCCTATCTGGGCCTTGATGAAGAAATCCGCCTCACCACGGACATTCCGCTGACGTACGTGCTGGAAGGGGAGGACTTCGTGCTGAACGAAACCAAGTACCTCGTGCTAACCTACGGCGCGCCGCTGGAAGCCGCTTTGGCCAGCACCGCCGAGCGGTTTTTGCACAGTACCGTGGACTACTGGCGCAAGTGGGTGAAGAGCACCAGCATCAGCAACTTCCATCAGGAGGCCGTTATTCGGTCGGCGCTGGCCCTGAAGGTGCACCAGTATGAAGACACGGGCGCCATTATTGCGGCCAGCACCATGAGCCTGCCCGAAGCGCCCGGCAGCACCCGCAACTGGGACTACCGCTACTGCTGGATGCGCGACACGTTCTATACCCTCACAGCCTTCAACAACATTGGGCACTTCGAGGAAATGGAGCGGTACTTCCACTACATCGCCAACATTTCCACCAAGGTCAAAGACAAGTACCAGCCGCTTTATGGTATCAGCGGGGCCTCGGAGCTGACGGAGCGGGAACTGCCGCTGGCCGGCTACCTTGGCAACCAACCCGTACGCGTCGGCAACGACGCTTACACGCACATTCAGAACGATGTGTACGGCCAGATTCTGGTGGCCCTGCTGCCGCTTTACGTGGATTGCCGCTTCATCGACCCGGAGCGCACCAGCCCCGCAAAGCTGGTGTATGAGGCCCTGAACATGATTGACAAGACCATGGACCAGCCCGATGCCGGCCTATGGGAGTTCCGCCACATTGCGCAGTACCACTGCTACACCTACCTGTTTCACTGGGCCGGCAGCCACGCCGCCCGCAAAGTGGCGAAGTCCCTCGGCGACACCGATATGGAGGCCATGGCCACGCGCCTCATGCTGGAGGCCGAGCGGCGGATTGAGCAGTGTTTCAGCGAAGAGCACCAGGCCTACGCCAACGCCATCGGCTCGCCGCACCTTGATGCCAGCACCCTGCAGCTCATCATGATGGGCTACCTCGACCCCACCACTGAGCGGGCCCACCGCCATCTGCAGGCCCTGGAAAAGGAGCTGATGACGCCCGAAGGCCTGTTTTACCGCTACCGCCACCCCGACGACTTCGGCACGCCCGAAACCACGTTTCTTATCTGCTCCTTCTGGTACGTGGAGACGCTGGCCTGCGTCGGCCGCCTCGACGATGCCGTGCGCGAGTTCGAAAAGCTCATCACCTACACCAACCACCTGGGCTTGCTCTCAGAAGACGTGGACGCCAAGACCGGCTCACAGTGGGGCAACTTCCCGCAGGCCTACAGCCACGTGGGCCTCGTGAATGCGGCTTACCGTATTGCCAAGAAGCTGGACCGCCCCACGTTTGTGTAAGCTGTTGGCTGAGAATAAAAAGTCCGCCAGACTATACGATGTCTGGCGGACTTTTTTGTGTTTAATCCGCGTCGGCGGCGCGCAGGTGCACGCGGTTTAGCTCGGCTTTGTGCTTGCGCCAGTCGGGCATGTACTGGTCCATGAGGCCCCAGAAGCGGGCGTTGTGATACCGCTCGTGCAGATGGGTTAACTCGTGCACCACCACGTATTCGAGGCAGGGCAGAGGCCGTTTGATGAGCTCCAGATTCAGCCAGATGCGGCGCGCCTGGATGTTGCAGGTGCCCCAGCGGGTTTTCATCTGCCGGATGGCCCAGGTGCGGGCCTGCGCGCCCACCACCGGTTCCCAGCGAGCGGCCAGCAGGGGCAGCTGCTCGCGCAGGCGCTGGCGGTACCAGGCCGCCAGCGCCTGCTCCCGCTGCGCCGGGGTGCTGTCTTCGCAGATATACAGGTTGAGGTGCGGCTCCTGGAGCGCCACCCGCGCCGGGCCGGCCGTGGCGTGCACCCGCAGCTCATACAGCTGGCCCTGGTAGGGGTGCAACTCCCCCGAAACGTACTGGAGCCGGGCCGGCTGCTCGCGGGCCGCAAACGTGGCCTGATGCTTCCGGATCCAGGCGCGGCGCGCCGTTACCAGCTCCCGCACGGTTTCGTCGGGGGTGCGCAGCGGCACCGATACGCGCACCCGGCCATCGGGCATGTGCACGCTCAGGCGCAGCGTCCGGATATTCTTGCGCACGACTTCCACCAGCAGGTCGTCGATGAGAAGTTGGGGCATGAGCTGGGTGAAATAGTGCGTTGCGGTGGTGAAATCGGGTGTGTAAAGGTAATGCCGTCCGCAGCAAAGCGAAGGACCTTCTCCGATCAGCACGAGCCGTTTTACGACTTGTCCAAATGGGAGAAGGTCCTTCGCAAGCTCAGGATGACGAGATACTCCACCACCTCACCACCCCAAAAGTCCAGCTACAGGAGCTGCCGCAGAAGCTGGCGCACCTCCGCAGTGGACGCCACATGGAAGCGGGCCAGGGAGCGGGAATCGGTGCCAACCTTAATGGTGTATGCCTCCGGCGGCATGGCCCGGAAGGTGTCCTCGTCGGTCCGGTCGTCGCCGATAGCCAGCGTGAACTGAGGCTGGTAGGTAGCCAGCCAGCGGGCGGCAGCTGTGCCCTTGTTGATGCCCGCCGTTTTGATTTCGATGACCTTGTTGCCCTCCATCACCTGCAGCTCGGAATTGGACGTCATGAAGGTGAGGTGGTTGAGCAGGTCGCGGGCCCTGACGGCTCCCAATTCGGCGTCGGCGCGGCGGTAGTGCCACACCAGCGAATACTCCTTATCCTCGATGAAGGAGCCGGCGGTACGGGCCACGTACAGCTCCAGTACCGGCCGGATTTCGCGCATCCACTCGTTGTTGAGAGTCTGGAACAGCTGCCAGTCCTCGCCGGCGGCCCGCAGCCACACGCCGTGCTCGGCAATAAAATCGACGGGCAGATGGCCCAGCCACGCCTGCAGCGTCGTCCGGTCGCGGCCACTGATGATGACCACGCGGTTTTTCGGATTCTCAGTGAGGGCGCGCAGCAGCAGCAGCAGCTCCTGGTCGGGCTGGGCGCGCTGCGGGTTGGCATGAAACGGCGCCAGCGTGCCATCATAGTCGAGCAGGAGCAGGCGCTGGTCGGTGGCGTGGTACTCGGCCAGCAGGCCCGCTGTGGTGTCGGGCGTGAGCTTTTCGGTGGCCATCGTGTGCTGCTTCATCTTGCTGTATTCCAGGCGCGCCATAAACAGCTTGGTCCAGGCAAATACGTTGTATTGCCGCACCAGCGCCTGCATGGCACTCATGCGCTGCACCTGCTCGTCTTCGGGCATCACCAGGGCGTCGTGCATGGCCTCGGCCAGCTGCCCGGTATCGGTGGGGTTGATGATGAGCGCATCGGACAGCTCCCGGGCCGCACCAGCCCGTTCACTCAGAATCAGTACGCCCTTTTTGTCGGCCTTGCTGGCAATGAACTCCTTGGCCACGAGGTTCATGCCGTCGCGCATGGGCGTCACGAGTGCCACCTCGGCCAAACGGTAGAGCGAGGCCAGCTCTTCCAGCGGGAAGGAGCGGTAGAAGTAGTGAATAGGGTTCCAGGTGATGGTGCGGTACTGCGCGTTGATGCGGCCCACCAGCTCATCAATCTCCTCTTTCAAAGAAGCATATTGTGCCACCTGGTCGCGGGAAGGCACTACCACCATAATCAGGCTGACCTGCTCGCGCCACTCGGGGTAGCGCTGCAGCAACAGCTCGAAGGCCCGCAGCCGCTGGGCAATGCCCTTGGAGTAGTCGAGCCGGTCGATAGACAGAATGACGCGCACATCGCGCAGGGCTTCGCGGTAGTTGGCTTCGTGCATTTTGGCTTCTTCGGAGGCAGCGGCCCGCACGTAGCGCTTGTAGTCAATGCCCATTGGGAAGGCATCGACCAGCACCATCCGGTCGGGCACCTCAATCTGCCCGTTCTGCGACGACAGGCCCAACAGCTGCTGCACGGCACTCAGAAAGTGCCGCATGTAGCCGAAGGTGTGGAAGCCAATCAGGTCAGCCCCGAGCATACCGCGCAGCAACTCGGCCCGCCACGGCAACACTCGAATCAGTTCGTAGGAAGGGAACGGAATGTGCAGAAAGAAGCCGATGGTAGCCTCCGGCCGCTCACGGCGCAGCATTTCGGGTAGCAGCAGCAGCTGGTAGTCGTGCACCCAGATGGTGTCTTCGGGACCAGCCTGGGCCAGCACGGCACGGCAGAATTTCTCGTTCACGGCCACGTAGGCGTCCCAGTGCTCCTGCTCGTAGGTGGCGTACTGCGTAAAATAGTGGAAAGTAGGCCAGAGCGTGGAGTTGCTGAATCCTTCGTAGAAGTCCCGGATTTCGGCTTCGGTCAGGAACACCGGTACCATACTGTCGTGGCTCAGCTGCTCACAGACGTATTCTTCCTCCGCCGCATCTTCCACAAACAGTCCCGGCCAGCCCACCCACACGTTGCCATCCTGGCGGTAGATGGAGCCTAACCCGGTGGCCAGCCCGCCTTCGCTGGGCTGAAACGTGAGGCTTTCTTCGGTGCGCTGGATCTTGGTAGGGAGGCGGTTGGAGACTATAATGGTTCGCGACATGCTAAGGTTGGGATGGTGAACCTTAGGCTTTACGGGAGAAAATGACAGGTAGCCATTATTTTTTCATCTCACTTTTTTTACCGCGCGGCCGAAACTGCGTGCGTGCCGGCTGGTGCCAAACTGGTAATTTCGGTGCTCAGGCTGCCTTACCGATGGCGCCGAGGTGCGTGCTCTGGAAGTTAGTGCCATATTTCAGGCCGTAGCCCAGCAGCCGGTCGAAGGCGGAATGAAACAGCAGCACGGTGCCGGCCAGCAACAGCAGCGGCTGGCCCAGCCACCAGCCCAGCACACCCACGGCCAGGGCCAGCGCTTTGTGGTGGAGCAGGTTGTAGCTGGCGGCCCCTGCGCGCGGGCCGGCCAGGTAGCCCATCATGCTCAGGTCGGGCAGCAGGAACAGGGCCGGCAGCCACCACCAGGCAAAGGGCAAATGCGCGAAAACTACCGTAGCAACCAACAATTCAGCCAGTTCTTCGAGTTTGAGCAGCGTTTTCATCGGAGTAGGAGTGAAGTGAAACATCCTCCCAAAGGTCCGGGTCCGGCCAGCTGAAACTCGTTAACAAAAGCTAAGAAATCAGGCCGTCTTCGGCCAGTACCCGCGCCCGGATGCGGCTCAGCGAAACCGGCGTTACGCCCAGATATGAGGCGATGTACTGCTGCGGAATCCGGGCCGGAATCTTGGTTTTGTGACTGCGCAGCAGCGCCCGGTACCGTTCTTCGGGACTGAGCAGCAGCAGTTCCGCCAGCCTTGCATCCGTGCCCAGCAGATGATATTCGGCCAGCAGCCGGCCGAACCGCTCGTACACCGGATACACTTCAAACAAGCCGCGCAGCACTGCGTACGGAAACGTAACCAGCTCGGTCGGCACCAGCGCCTGAATCCCGAACTGGCTGGGCTGGCCCGTCAGGCAGCTTTGGTAGCTGCCCATCAGGTGGTTTTCGAAAAAGAAATACGTGGTACGCTCCTCGCCGTCGGGACGGGTATAGAACAGGCGGCAGGCGCCGCTCAGCAGCAGTGCAAGTTCGGGGGCCGCCGCGCCCTGCGTCACGAAATCCTGTTTGCGGCGAAGCAGGCGCGTCGTAAGGGCAGCGGCCAGCGGTTCCCACTCGGCATCAGAGAGGGGCACAAAGCGGTGAATGTAGGCGCGGAGCGGATGCATGGCCCAAGGTACGCAGCCGCCCGGAGCCAGGATCAGGCGGAAACAAAAACACCCGCCTCGAACTGAATCGAAGCGGGTGTTGAAGTAGTCCGTAGGGGAATAACGATCAAAATAAAGTGCCTCTATTGCTTCAAAAACGCATGTTTTTTTCACTGAAATCAACCTGTTTGATAGAAAATTAACCCTGTTTGATACTTTCTGAATTGTATAAAACCATCATATACACTCACTGAAAGCACTGTTTGATAACGTTTGATAGATGATTGCGTATCTTTGGGGGTGCCCACTGCACAAAAACCATCAAACAAATTGTATTAAATAAAGCTTTATAGGATGAAAACAAGTATTGATCTTTCGCACGTCCTGACCCTCTCTGTAAACGGGGCAAGCATTACCCCTGAGTTGGCACGTCCTTTCACAAAAAAGCGGGATGGACACCACGTTATGTTGCGAGTCACTGCCAATCGGAAAGCTATAGCCTACCTATCAACTGATCTGTATGTGATGCCCCCGGCATTTAATACCAGAACCAAACAGCTATCTGATCCAGATGATAATGAGACACTACATAGCCTACTGAGCAGAGCCGGGAAGGTAGTAGCCAATACACTGATACCCGATCAACTGAAAGCATCATGGGAGCGGGAACGCAAAGCCATGCATGGTGAGAGTATGGTTGATGCAATGGAACAGTTTGCCGAGTGGAATGACTACGGGCAACTGATCAACCGTGCTGCTACGCTGGAAAAGGAATTGGCAACGGTACAAGCGGCTATCAAGAAGATGGAACTTGACAATCCCGGTCTTACCGCAGTACCTACGGCTACACTACATGAACGCAAGCAATATGAAGCGGCTATGACTGCCTTTCTGAGAGAGCATCAAACCACGTTATCCAAACGGGATTATCAGATGTGGACAACGTGGCAAACCCGATTGAATGAAACCGCTACACATAATAAACTTACTCTTTCCCTCTTCTCGTTTGATCTTGAGTTCTACGCTTGCTATAAGAAGTATCTGATGGGAGTGAGAGGTAATAAACTTTCAACATTCGGTGCTCACGTAAAGCGGCTGAAAGGCTTTTTAAAGTGGTGTGAGGGTAACGGCTACAGTGTAGGCAATGGTTGGAAGCATAAGAAGTTCGCTATCACTGAGGAAGAGAAAGAAGTAGTATACTTGGATGATCACGAACTGAATCTACTATGGGACTTCCAACACATTAAACCTGAGTACACCAAACAGATACACATGTGTTTGTTCCAATCCTTAACCGGGTTGCGGATCAGTGATGTTACCAAAACACACCATATCAAAACGTTGAAGGTAAAGAGTGGTATTGCAGATTATCTTACTGCCAAATGCCAGAAAACAGAGGGCACCTATAAAGTGCCGTTGTCACTGGATACCCGAATCAAAGAGATATTAACGTTGAATAACTTTAATATGAAATTGATGAGTGAGAAGCATTACAACAAAACCATCAAATTGATAGTGAAAGAGTTATATGAATATCATAACATGGAAATGCCAGTAGAACAGATTGAAACAGAACGGGTTGATGGTAAAAAGTATGTTGAAGAGGTGCAAAAGAACTTACTACTTGCTACGCATAGTAACCGCCGATCCTTCATATCACGTCACATCAACTCTACTGAGTTCAGCCATATTGATGTAATGGAAATGTTGGGATCAACCGATCTGAAAGAGCTACAGAAGTACATCAAGATTGACAACGGCGCACTCAATGATAAAGCGGCTGCCAATGCTACAACCCGTATGCAACACTACATGCGAGTAGCTTAATAACATCAACACTCATATCAACATGGAATATCCAGACCAAGATCAACAGCCAGAGAAGTACAGACCTTATGTCATACCAGCCGGAGATACTGTGATATGGAGGTATATGGATTTTGTGAAATACGTATCCATGTTGAACAATGGATCATTGTTCTTTACGCATCCTGACAAGTTCTCTGATCCCTTTGAAGGAGCCGTAGGATATGCCAGTACTGAAGAAGAGTATTACAATACATCCGGTTCAGATGGATCGCACAGCGCAAAGCATAATCCTGATCTTGATAGGGTTGTAAAAAGAATGCGTAAACAGGCGTTGGAGGTAAAGCGGTCAAGTACTTATATAAATTGTTGGTATGAAAACCCGAATGAGTCAGAAGCAATGTGGCGTTTGTACTCAACAGATAATTATAATGCTATAGCTATCAAAACAACATGTAGGAAATTATATGATTCATTAAAGAAGTGCTCAGATGATCAGCGTTATTTATCTGATTTTAAAATAGGTCAAGTTATTTACACCGATTACAAGGGATGGGTATACCATGAGAATGCATTCTGGTATAAGAGAGATTCATTTTCCCATGAAAGGGAAGTTCGGGCAATATATTATCCATCATACTTTTTTCCTGAAATGGCTGATGATGATGGTCTTGCATCTTTTAATGCAATGTTGGAAGATCGTAAAAAGCCCGGTCTTCATGTGCCTGTTGATCTATCAATATTGATAGAAAAAGTTGTTGTCTCGCCACTTGCAGCACCTTGGCTTATTGCTCTTGTAAAGGATGTGAGTAACAAATACGGGTTGGAAGTTGAGGTTATAGAATCATATATAGCTCAAAAGCCATTCCGATAGAGTTATTGAGTGTTTCAATAATAAGAGGCAACCTGTAGTGGGTTGCCTCTTTCTATTTCCAGTATTCATTGTTCTCTGCCTACTCTATCGTTTGGCTGTTACTGCCTTCATCTGTTTCCAGATCGGCAAGTATATCGTCAATGATATGCTTTCGGTTTGGTAGATACTCTCTGAGTAAGTCGATAGGGTGAAGTTTCTCATCCCAAGCACATGTGTGATGGAACCCTGTTATACTATTTCGGTAGAAACAGGCATCATCTTGAAGTTTGATAATATCCGAAAATTTACTTTGCCGTATTGTTGGCGCATATTCTTTGGTGAACAATAGTAAACCTTTGTAATAGCCGAAGTGTGTGTATTGTGATAGTAGGTCTTCTACAGTCAGTCGGAGGTGCTGCACATCAATATCAAATTGCAAAGACACTTGCATTGCCTTGTACATCGCTTCATTATTTCTTTTCATGTTTGAATATTATTTTATCTGAGGGTTAAGATTCAGTTGGTTAAATGTCTCCATCATAACCGCCGTTACTGCCGTTGTATCTGTCTCTTTCACAATTACACAGTCATGTACGGTTACCACGTCGGTAATACCATAGCTCAATAGGTCAGGTATTACCCTTTCAAACATTATACCACTTTCTATTCTTTGCGCAAGCAGGCAGTTGTTGGCGTATTGCTTGTAAATACCTTTGTTGTTTACAGTAAACGACCAATATAAAGACTTTAATTATTTAAATATTTCATATACAGATTTAAATTCAAGTGTAAAAAGAATAAAGAATTTCTTTTTAAGCTCTGTAAGTTTCGCTCGGGAAGTTGCTTTGAGTCCTTCCATTATTAAAGAGTAATCACCGAAAAATATAGTGTATATTAATCCTTTCGTGATCTGCCTTGTCTCTTTATCAGTGCTACCGTAACGTTCGCCGTATACTTTGTAATAGCGTTCTATGAAACTTTCGTATATCCAACCAGAACTACACAACTCAGTAAATTCAACATAGTCCGGTTTTGCTCTGTATTTGGCATATACGGCTACTGCACTGCTGCATTCGGGGGCGAACAGGTTAATCAAGTTTGCGTTGATTACAGACAGGAAAAACGGCTGAGCATTGACAATATCCTTTTCAACGGTGGGCACTTCGGGTGCCGACTTGAACCGCAAACAACGGCGTAACACCTTGGGCATATTCGTAATGTTTGAGTGCATACGCCGACCGAACAAGTCCATGTGCGGTTGTCGCATGGGATTGGTATTCCAGTGATGGAAGTAGGCAGCCGGGGAATTGGTATTGCCTGACTCATCATACAACGCTTGCACGTACGCCGTAGCCTCTGCATCCGGTACCAATATCAATTGATTGGTCATGGCAATGATGTGTTGTCTGCCTTCATCCAACGGCGTTGGATTGTCTTTGTCCGCTGGTTTTGTAAGGTTCAGCGTTCCAATTCGTTCCAACTTGTTATGCAATACGGTATCGTAGTTGAAATCAATCCGTAGCACTGGCTTGCTTACATCCATCAACCGAGGATGGATAGCGAACGACTTACAAATGCCAAGGTATTCGCTTGAATATTCATTACACAAGATATATTCACCTTTAACCAATGCTTTGATAATCTTGCAGTAATCCCTGCCAAGTACGTCTTGAACGATACTTGAATGAATCTGTATGTACTTGTTGGTCGGGTTGTCCAGAGCCAAGTACGGTTCCAATAGAATATGAAAGAACAGGTAAAAGTCACGGTCTTTTACGTTCTGTTTATGATAGTTCAATACTTCCAATTTCAATTCTCGCACTGATAAATCGTTGGGGTATAGAAGGGTTACAGGGTTGTTGATTTTCTTTCTTGGCACGTCATAGCTCTATTATTTTTGGTTGTTGAGTTGGTCGAACTTCTCTTTGATAAGCACGTCGATAACCGTTGCCATTGGTAGTTCTCCAAAACCATTGGTTAATTGCTTGCATAGCACATCCAATAGCTCTTTGGTAGCAGGACGGATGTTGACTTGTTTCCATCCATAGTTGTATTTCTTCTTGTGCATAGTAGTGTTGTTGATTTATTATTATATATAAACTATGAAAATTGGTTTTAATAATTTTCGGTTACTTTCTGAATTTATTTTGTAAATAACTGTATTACCTGTGATTTATTTTAACATCTATTGTTGGTTATTCGGTGAGTATCGTAGTTTCCTTCATTGGGTTGGCTTGGATAGGTACAAAAAGAGGAACATATGATACCCGGTGGTGGTGGTGGTGGTGGTGGTTCTTATATTATGTTCCTCTTTTTGTACCTGTATTCATAAAGTTAAATGATATTAAATCAGAATATATAATCATCAATAGCAAGGGGGTGCCCCAAGCACACCCAACCCAAGCAAACCAAACAATCAAATACGGAGAATTTGACAATCATAAATCACATACTGAGTAGCAAGCGGGCGTTATGTGAGGGGTGTAAGCCCCGAATAGCCCAACTGCATATATGATTGAATGAAAAGCAAAAAAGCACCCGGTAAAACCAGATGCTTTTTCATGTACAAAATCTCAATCTATGCCTTTATTATAGCAAAAACTTGTAAATAGTTGATTGATAGCAGGATGTAAACAGGGAAAATATAAAAAACCCTCTACTCGTTACCGTTGGTAGCATCCTGCCATTAATCAATTACTTGTTGAACGTATCAAATTTACCATACTTCTGCATACTGGTAACCAGTTCCAAGATAGCATGTTCGTCTATCTCAGTAATACCATCTCCTGTAGCATAGCCAAATTTTGCCAGAATATTTAATGCGCCTGCTGTACTACAGATACCACCCTGAAAAGCACTGAAAACAGTACGAATCTTATCAACCTCAGTAAACAGATTTTCAAAATACTCTTTCACACGCTCTTTACCTTTCCAGTCAATTAACCAACTTTCAACTACTGGATTCAAGTTAAGGTCGTGTGAATCAACCAATACTTGCAAAGAAATATATCTTTCCAACGTGTTACCCCAACGGTTACCGATAGTCAAACGGCTATAAAGGTTTTGTAGCTCGTTAATCTTATCAGTTAATTCATCAATGATATCATAACCATCCAAATCAATTTCATCTGATATCATTTTGATTTTGCTTGCATCTGTACGCAATAGGTCAAATTTCATTTTCAAACCTTTATCAACACTCAATAGCTTTTCAAATAGAGCCGTTTTATAGATTAAGGTCAAGCGACTGATATCAATGGTGAGCGGAAACCCGTTGTCACTCAGCAACTTCTTATAGGCAATACACAGATTATTAAATTTAATATAGTTCGGTATTGCAATAGTTTTATTGTACTCATTTACAGTTAATTTCATGGTATAAATTGTTTGGTTATTTATTTAAATATTGGTTTAAAGCGTCTCGCAACACTTCGCTATAGCTTTTATAGTTATTCTTACAGTATAGGTCAAGGTCAAAGAACTCAGAATAGGATAGTCTTACATATAAATTGTGTCCCTTGTTTTATTTCTTTCCGATTGTACTGAGTAGATCAGTTAATGCTTTATCCATAGTATCGTATTGTTTTGTATAGGTATATAAGAGGTTTCTGTAAAGGTGTACAGCACCTGTACAAATAGATTGACTATCATTGGTGGTAACAGTTAATACCAAATAACAGGTAAGTGAACTGTTAATATTGCTACAACAAAATAGGTAAACCGTATTTCCAGCGTTTAAACGCACTTTTGGTACTGAAATAACTATTAAAAACCTATTGGTTTGCCTCCCTTACTGTTCCATATTATAAATATTTAAATTATACTATAATTATATTGCAAATATCAAAAAGAAAACCCCGCTACCAGATCGGTAACAGGGTTGACTATAGGTGTGCGTTGTGTTGGTAACTATTAAGTTGTGTTGGTAACTATTAATAGGTACCGCGTAGCTTGGCTCTGGTTACGGGTTTTGTCGGTTCGGTATCATCACTTGCATGAGATACGTCAGCCGTTACTTGGAACACAGCTTTCTTGCTCTGATCGTTGTAGTCAACCAAATCAGCTACAAGCTTCTTGGCTACCTCCACTGATGGGCACTCAAAATGAATGTCAGCTTCTTTACGTGTAGTCATGATCTTCACCAGCGTTGTTGATTGGCTTGGAATGAGATCAATCTTTACGATTTGATCAATGTTGATGTGTACAAGCGTACCATCATCTTGAGAGGACGAAAGGAATGCCATGATTATGATAGGGGTTAACTGGTGAGGAATAGGAGCAAGATACAACGCTTTCTCTGATCAACGATCAACAACCCGGTAAGGTCTTTCCCTTATTTTGTTCTGTGCGTGGCGTGACGGTGCCTTAAAATGCATAATCCGGCTACCCTTGTTACTGAGAGCATCTATCAAACGCTATCAGACACTATCCAACAGCATCAAACACACATCTGATCATGGTGCTACCCTTACGTAGTAAGGGAAGAGGCAACCAGTAGAGCCGAAAGGGAGAGGGGAGTAGGTAATGGTATTATTCAGGGTGCTACCCCAACAGGTTATCAAACCTATCACACAAAACCATCAAACACTGAAAACAGAAAACCGCTCCCCTGATAGCAAGAGAGCGGTTTTTGATACCCAAACAGGGTAAAGCGAAGTAGTCCGTAGGGGAATCGAACCCCTGTTGGTAGAATGAAAATCTACTGTCCTAACCCCTAGACGAACGGACCAGATCAAACGGCGTTTTCCGTTTTGGTGGTGCAAAGATAGAAGCCGATACGCGCCAGACAAGTACCATGGTATAATATTTTTGTTTCAGCTGTGAAAACAGGCTGATTGTCAGAGGTAAATTTTTTCAAATAGTCCACTATTTCCGGCAGGTGCCCCCCGATTTGGCGAAGTACCCGGAGCCCGTTACCTTCGCTCCGCGTTTTCACCCGGCCCTTCGGGACCGATACACTCCCCATTCCCCATACAACTATGGCTAAAATCAAAGTTGCCATTAACGGTTTCGGCCGGATTGGCCGCCTGACGTTCAAAGCGCTGCTCGAGCGCGACAACGTGGAAGTCGTGGCCATCAACGACCTGACGGACAACAAAACGCTGGCCCACCTGCTCAAGTTTGACTCGGTTCATGGCCGCTTCAACGGCACCGTAGCCTACGACGAAGAAAGCCTGACTGTAAACGGCCAGCGCATTCACGCTCTGGCGGAGCGCGACCCCAAGCTGCTCCCGTGGGGCGACATGGGCGTAGACGTGGTACTGGAAAGCACGGGCCGCTTCGTAGACGAAGCCGGCGCGGGCCAGCACCTCACCGCAGGCGCCAAGAAAGTGGTTATTTCGGCTCCCGCTACCGGCAATATCCCGACGGTAGTACTGGGCGTGAACGAAGACATTCTGACCGGCTCGGAAACCATCCTCTCTAACGCTTCGTGCACCACCAACTGCCTGGCTCCCATGGCCAAGGTGTTGGACGATGCGTTCGGCATTGAGAAGGGCTACATCACCACGGTGCACGCCTACACCTCCGACCAGAACCTGCAGGACGCGCCGCACAAAGACCTGCGCCGCGCCCGTGCCGCTGCTTACAGCATTATCCCAACCAGCACGGGTGCTGCCAAAGCCGTGGGCTTGGTGCTGCCGCAGTTGAAGGGTAAACTGGACGGTATTGCCATGCGCGTGCCTATTCCGGATGGCTCGACCACGGACCTGACCGTGATTCTGAAGAAGGAAGTAACCAAGGAGCAGATCAACGCGGCCGTGAAGGCTGCCGCTGAAGGCCCCCTGAAAGGCATCCTGGAATACAGCACCGATCCGCTGGTGAGCATCGACATCGTGGGCAATCCGCACTCGTGCATCTTCGACTCGGAGCTGACTTCGGCCAACGGTACGCTGGTGAAAGTGGTAGGCTGGTACGACAACGAAACCGGCTACTCCACCCGCACCGCCGACCTCATCCAGAAGCTGGGCGAGAAAATGAACGGCTAAGCCTTCGGGTTTTGCTACAGTGTAAAAAGCCGCCTGTCCGGGAAACCGGGCAGGCGGCTTTTGTTTTTATGGCAGGTGTAGGAGACTGTTCTATCTTTAACCTCCCGATTTACCACTCCCATATTCCACCGTTCGTGCGTATCTGCTTTATCCTGAATCCTACCTCCGGGACCAACCGCAGCCAGGACGTGCCGGCGCTGCTCACGCGCTACGCTACCACGGCCGGTGCCGACTTCGTCATCTGGCATACCCGATATGCTGGCCACGCCGAAGAGCTGGCGCGGCAGGCCGCGGCGGAAGGATACCGGGTGGTAGCGGCGGTGGGCGGTGATGGCACCGTGAACGAAGTAGGGCGGGGGCTGCTGGGCACGCAGGCGGCGCTGGGCATCGTGCCGCGCGGCTCCGGCAACGGGCTGGCCCGCCACCTGCACATACCGCTGGACTTGCCGGGCGCGGTTCGCCGTGTTTGTCAGCCCACCTTCCAGCGCATTGATACCGGCGAAATCAATGGGCGGCCTTTCTTCTGCACGGCCGGGTTGGGGTTTGACGCGCATGTAAGCAAGATGTTTGCACAGGCCGGCACGCGCGGGCTCAGCACCTACGTGAAAGTGGCTCTGCGCGAATACCGCCGCTTCCGGCCCACGCCCGTGCAGGTGACGCTGGAAGGCCAAGAGCTGTTTGATACGCACTGCTACGTGCTGGCTTTCGCCAATGCCGCGCAATACGGCAACAACGCCTACATCGCGCCGCGCGCCAACATCCAAGATGGGTTGCTGGACGTGTGCCTGATTGATGGACTGTCGTTGCCGCGGGCGGTGCGCGTGGGGCTGGGGCTGGCGCTGGGCACCTTGGCCGTTTCCGGCGGGGCCGTGTACCATACCTCGCGGCACGTGCTGGTGCGCGCCGCTACGCCGTTGGGCTTCCACGTCGATGGCGACTACGTGGACGATGCCACCGATTTTGAAGTGCTGCTGCACCCATTAGCGCTGGAAGTAGCGGTGTAGAAGGCGGCAACCGTATTTTTGCATCCTACCTTCCAGCAAGCTGCACCTCCAATCCATGAAAGCCGACAAAAATCGCCGCCAAGGCGTGGTGTATTCCACCAACCCCGATTTTGAGTACCAGGAAACCGGCGACGAAACCACCGCCACGCTGCCACCCCAGCAGCAAAACCTGCGCGTGCAACTCGATAAAAAGTCGCGCGGGGGCAAGCAGGTGACACTCGTGACCGGTTTCGTGGGCCAGGATTCCGATTTGCAGGACCTGGGCAAGCTGCTCAAAACCAAGTGCGGCGTGGGCGGCAACGCCAAAGACGGCGAAATCATCATCCAGGGCGACTTCCGTGACAAAGTGCTGGCCGTGCTCCTGGAAAAAGGCTATAAAGCCAAGAAAGCGGGTGGGTAGGCTGCAAAGCGGTTTTCAGTTGCTTGTGCTTGCCTCATTCCTTGCGGCATGCCAATCCAACATGCGCCCGCTCAACGAAGCCGAAAGGGAAGTAGAGCAGAAGCTGGAATCCTATCTACAGCACAAAGCCGGCTGTCAGAAAACGTGGTACCAGAGGTGGTTTCCGCTGCTGTTTCCGATGAGGTGTGCGGCTCGGCTGAGCTGCTATTCCGGATTTTATCGGAATGGCGTGAAGACAATGGACGACTCTGTGGCGACTAGCTTCGGGGTAAGTGTGTTTGAGCAGGATACTACCACAAGTATCTGCAATAGGGATAGTACTGAGCTCAAGAAAGACGCTCGATATTTCGCCCGGCAATTGCGCCCGGTACTCTTGCCCGCAGGTGAGTATGAGGGAGTTATGGTTGACTTTAGCAGCTGTGTGAGCGAACATCCGGGTGGATGCTCTCCCGCGTGTGAGCGAAGCATTTGGCTTTCTGTGCGGGATACTTCCGGTTGGGCGACGGCTCCGCTGCGTACTACGAATAGCCGATACCGGAGCCGTCCTATTACCAATTGGGAGGACCAGGAATGATGAGCCAAAATCAGAAACAGTCCCGTTTTAGATTTTGTAGAACCATGTAATTGGTCAATAGCGGCCGGAAACCGGGTAACGCAATAGTAGCAGGCCCGGCCCGGATGCCGGAACTTGCGCCGCAGACGGCGCGGCACTTAGCTTCCGGGCAGAGCGTCATCGTGTTAGTCCTTTTCCTTCATTCCCACCTTCTCCGCATGACTTTATCCCGACTTTCCCTGCTGTTGCTGTGTTGCTTTGCGTGGAGCGCCGCCCGCGCCGAGGACATTCAGTCGCCGAACAAGCAGCTGACGCTGAGCGTGAACGTGCAGGCCGACGGCGTGCCCACCTACAGCCTCAGCTACAAAGGCCGCCCGGTTCTGAAAACCAGCAAGCTGGGCCTCGACCTGAAAGGCACCACCAGCCTCACCAGCGGCTTCAGCCAAACGGCCGCCGAGCGCCGTACCGCCGACGAAAGCTGGCAGCCGGTGTGGGGCGAGGTGAAAACCATCCGCAACCACTACAACGAGCTGGCCGTGACGCTCACGCAAACGGCCACTAAGCGCGTGATGCGGGTGCGGTTCCGGCTGTTTGATGACGGCCTGGGCTTCCGCTACGAGTTTCCGCGCCAGCCGGAGCTGGCTTATTTTGTGGTGAAGGAGGAGCGGACGCAATTTGCCCTCAACGGCGACCAGAAGGCCTTCTGGCTGCCCGGCGACTACGACACGCAGGAGTACAGCACCGTCACCTCAAACCTGTCGGAAGTACGGGGCAAAATGAAGGCGGCTACCACGCCGAATGCCTCGCAGACGCCTTTCTCGGCTACGGGCCTGCAAACGCCGCTCATGCTCAAGAGCAAGGACGGCCTCTACATCAACATCCACGAAGCCGCCCTTATCGACTATTCGGCCATGCACCTGGAACTCGACGATAAAAACTTCGTGCTGGAGTCGCACCTGACGCCCGATGCCCTCGGCGACAAAGGCTACTTGCAGACGCCCTGCCAGTCGCCGTGGCGCACGGTGATTGTGAGCGACAAAGCCGCCGATATTCTGGAATCCAAGCTCGTGCTCAACCTCAACGAGCCCACCAAGTTCAAGGACACGTCTTGGATCAAGCCCGTGAAATACGTGGGCGTGTGGTGGGAGATGATTACGGGCAAGAGCACGTGGTCGTACACGAACCAGGAGAACATCAAGCTCGATTCCATCGACTACAAAACGGTAAAGCCCAACGGCACGCACGCCGCCAACACGGCCCACGTGAAGGAGTACATCGATTTTGCGTCTAAGCACGGATTTGATGCGGTGCTGGTGGAGGGCTGGAATACGGGCTGGGAAGACTGGTTCGGCAAGCACAAGGACTACGTATTCGACTTCGTGACGCCGTACCCTGATTATGATGTGCAGGAGCTGCAGCGCTACGCGGCCAGCAAAAACGTGCGCATGATGATGCACCACGAAACCAGCGGCTCGGCGCGCAACTACGAGCGGCATCTGGACACGGCCTTCCAGTTCATGAATAAGTACGGCTATACGTCCGTGAAAACCGGCTATGTGGGCGACGTGCTGCCGCGCGGGGAGCACCATTACAGTCAGTGGCTCATCAACCACTACAATTACGTGCTGACGAAAGCAGCCGAGCACAAAATCATGGTGAACGGGCACGAGGCCGTGCGCCCCACCGGCCTGAGTCGGACGTATCCGAACCTGATTGGCAACGAGGCCGCTCGTGGCACCGAGTACGAAGCCTTCGGCGGCAACAACGCCGACCACACCACCATTCTGCCCTTTACGCGCCTGATTGGCGGCCCAATGGACTACACGCCGGGTATCTTCGAGACGAAAGTCAGCAAGCTTAACCCCAGCAATACGTCGTTTGTGCACAGCACCTTGGCCCGCCAGTTGGCCCTCTACGTAACGCTCTACAGCCCGCTGCAGATGGCCGCCGACCTGCCCGAGCACTACAACCAGCACCTCGACGCCTTCCAGTTCATCAAGGACGTGGCCGTGGACTGGGATGATACGCACGTACTGGAAGCCGAGCCCGGTGACTACGTGACCATTGCGCGCAAAGCCAAAGGCAAAAGCAGCTGGTTCATTGGCAGCTCCTGCGACGAGCAGGGCCGCACCAGCACTATCAAGCTCGATTTCCTGGAGCCCGGCAAGAAGTACGTCGCCACCATCTACGCCGACGGCAAGGACGCGCACTACGAGAAAAACCCGCAGGCCTACGCCATCCGCAAGCTCAACGTGACCCGCAAATCCAAGCTGGCGCAATACTGCGCGCCGGGCGGCGGCTACGCCATCAGCGTAATGGAAGCCAAGTAACGGAAGTTATAAAGTAATTTGTCATCCTGAGCAAAGCGAAGGACCTCATCATGTGAAAACGAGTTGCTGAAACGACTCGTGCTAACGTGATAAGGTCCTTCGCTTTGCTCAGGATGACACGTTTTTACACCTACAGCCCGCGCAGGTGCTGCAACGCCCGCTCCACGTCTTCAGGCGTGTCGATGCCGATGGTTTCCAGCTCAGTTTCGGCGGTCTGGATGCGGTAGCCAGCTTCCAGCCACCGCAGCTGCTCCAGGCTTTCGGCCAGCTCCAGTGGCGAGGGTGGGAGCTGGGTAATGGCTGTTAGCACGTCGGGGCGGTAGGCGTAGAGGCCAATGTGACGCAGGTAGCGGTGGTGCTGCAGCCACTCAGCCTGCGGATGCTGACGCTGGTAGGGCAGAGGATGGCGGCTGAAATACAGCGCGTTGCTCTGTGCATCGAGCACTACTTTGGGCAGGTGCGGGCTGAACAGCTCCTCGCTGCTGACGACCGGCTTCACCAGCGTAGCCAGCGGGGGCGGCTGCGGCACCGCAAACAGCTGCACCAGCGCATTAATCTGGGCGGGATGAATGAACGGCTCATCGCCCTGAATATTGATGATGCAGTCGGCGGCCACGCCCAACTGCTCGTAGGCGTCGCGCACCCGGTCGGTGCCGCTGGGGTGGTCGGGGTTGGTCAGCACGGCTTCTCCGCCAAAACCCAGCACGTGCTCCAGGATGCGCGCATCATCGGTGGCCACCACCACCCGGCTCAGGCTGGATTGGCGAGCCTGCGCCACCACACGCTGAATCATGGACTGGCCACCGAGGTCGACGAGGGGCTTGCCGGGCAGGCGGGTGGAGGCGAAGCGGGCGGGAATGATGCCGATGGCGAGCATAAATGGCAGCTGGAAAAGGTGAAAGCACAAACAACGGGAAAAACCGTCGGGCCAGCTAACTCACTTCTTTTGGTACGCAAGTGCCGCTCAACGCCCGGCTGCTCACCCAGCTATAAAACCCAGTATTTTCTGGAAAACGAGCAATAAAAAACCGATGTCGTGCTATCAGGCTGGGCTACTGCGCGCGAATCCCTAACTTTCGGCAGAATTTATGCACGGCAGCGGTTTTTTGCCGTTTAGTGTCCGTTGCTGCCTTTGCCTGTTGATTGTATGTTCCGATTTTCGTTGCTGTCCGCCACGCTTGTTCTTTCTGGTTTTTCGGCTCTGGCGGCCCCCGGCCTGGTAGCTCCTCCCGATTCTATCGGGGTGGAGTACCGCAATGGCAAGATGCTGATTAAGCACCGCGTGGCGCCCGGCGAAACCCTCTACGGCCTCTCGCGCCGCTACAAAGTGCCCGTGGATCAGATAGTGGAAGCCAACGCGGGCCAGAATGGCGCCCTCGTTACGGGCCAGATTGTGTTGGTGCCTCGCCAGCGGGCGGTTATGAACACGCCCACCGCGCCCAAGGCCGCTACTGCTACGGTTCCTGCGGCTTCCGCAGCGTCCCGCGCCTTGCCTACCGACGCCCGTGGTAACCGCGTGTATAAAGTAGAAGCCGGGCAGACGCTCTACGCCATTGCCCGCCGCTTCCAGACAACACCCGCCGAGCTGGCCCGCCTCAACGGCTTCACCACTTCCTACAACGTGCGTGTAGGCGAAACCCTGATTGTGGCTGCCGGTAGCGCTCCGGCCCGCCGCGAAACGCCTACTGCTCCGGTCACGCGTGAGCCCGCCGTAGCCGCTGCGCCCGCCCCGGTCCGCCCAACACCCGCGCCAACCCGCGCCGAGCGGCCGGAAGAAAGCAGCAAACAGCCCGATAAGGACACGGCCGTAGCCGCCCCTAGTACCCCTAAAGAGAAAGAGGAAGACCGCACCACCCGCGCCAGTGAAATTGTGCACCGCGTGACGGAAAGTGGCCTGGCCACCAGCATTCCTAACAGTACCACCGACAAGTACCTGGCCCTGCACAAAACGGCCGCCGTGGGCACCATCATGCAGGTGCGCAACATCATGAATGGGCAGTCGGTGTACGTGCGTGTTATTGGCCCTTTGCCGGAGACCGGCGAAAACAGCAACATTCTGGTGCGCCTCTCGCCCCGCGCTGTGCAGCGCTTGGCCACCCCCGACGCCCGCTTCCGCGTGGAAACCAGCTACGTGCCGTAGGGGAGGAAATAATCCAATTTAGAACGGTCATGCTGAGCGCAGCCGAAGCATCTTGGTAGTGTGGTAAATGATTCTACCACACTACCAAGATGCTTCGGCTGCGCTCAGCATGACGGCTTTTAGTCTTGCAAGCATGAACCACGCCCAGGTCCGTACCATTCTTGAGGAAAACTATGCCCGCTACAATCAGCCGGCCTTCATCCTCAACGACCCTATCCAGATTCCGCACCGCTTTACGCAGCGGCAGGACGTAGAAATCAGCGGACTGTTTGCGGCGCTGCTGGCCTGGGGGCGGCGGCCTACCATTATTAGCAAGGTGACCGAGCTGCTGCGCCGCATGGACGACGCGCCCTACCAGTTCATTACCCAGCATTCCGACGACGACCTGAAACGCCTGTTGGGCTTCTGCCACCGCACCTTCTGCGACACCGACCTGCTCTACTTTGTGCACTGGCTGCGCTGGTACTACGGCGGCCACGCCACGTTGGAAGACGCCTTTCTGATCGGTAGCACCCAAAAGGAGCGGCTCGAAAATTTCCACAACCTGTTCTTCAGCCTCGACGACGCGCCCCAGCGCACGCGCAAACACGTAGCTACGCCGGCCCGCGGCTCGGCCTGCAAGCGCGTGAACATGTACCTGCGCTGGATGGTCCGCCAGGACAGCCACGGCGTGGATTTTGGCCTCTGGACGCACCTGCCCATGAGTGAGCTGGTCTGCCCCTGCGACGTGCACGTGGAGCGGGTAGCGCGCCGCCTGGGCCTGCTGGACCGCAAACAGATGGACTGGCTGGCCGCCGAAGACCTCACCGCCCACCTGCACACCTTCGACCCACAGGACCCCGTGAAGTACGATTTTGCCCTGTTCGGGCTGGGCGTGGAAGGGGAGATGTAATGCATATAAGCTGGGTGAAATGACAACTACTTACACTATTCAAAACCTGGAGAATGGGCCTTCAACTGGTATCTCCTTGGGTGTATTCTTGGTATATGCAGTTACAGGAATAGCAGTACCTATAAGGCTGGATTTTACCACGGCTTATTATTGGGTCTGGATAATTGCATGGACTGTCGTGTGTTGTGCTATAGGGTATTACGCAATCAAAAAGATGGCTCTGCGTGAGATTGTCGTGGCATTAACAGCCGAAAACCTGGCTTTCCAATCTGCCGGCTTACCGGAGCAAATCGTCCCTTTACAGCAGATTGTTTCCTACTCGTACTACAAGAACGGAGAAGACGGCCGGTTTCGACTGCGCCTTCATTCTGGTGGTAAGATAGAGCTCTGTCATAGCGCAACGTTCTGCCCGGCCGACGACTTCCATACGTTTGCCGCTGATTTTGAACGCCACCAAACTATGGCAGTGGTACCTGAGGAAAAGCCAACTAGTTCTGGTGAAGTGAGGAGCACTATTCAGCGTGAAAAAACATTTTTTGAAAAACCAGTAGCCACTATAGTAGGCTGGTTTATCGTGGTTGGATTGTGCTACTTCACCTACCACTTACTCCAACACGGCCTTAAGGATGGAAAATGGGGTGCTGTGTGTATGGCATATGCCAACGGACTAGCTTATCTGGGTACCTGGTGGAATGCCCGCCGCGCCAGAGGGTAAAGTATAGGCGTGAACTTCGGGCAACACTTTATTAACTCCACTGAATCTTTCCCGTCTCTGCTACTGTTTATCTTCGCATTCCATTCCGATTTTCAAGACTACCTGATTTGATTCTTCCTCAGAATTTCGAGCAGAAAATAGGCTTCGCGCAGCTGCGCGAGATGCTGGAAGGCTTGTGCCTGAGCCCACTTGGCCGCCAGTTTCTGGCCAAGATGAGCTTCCAGACCAAGCACGACCAGCTCCAGAAGCTCCTGCTCCAGACCGACGAGTTCCGCTTCCTGCTGCACAGCGGAGCCGACTTCCCCTCCCAGCACTACCACGACGTAAACCCGCAAATGGTGCGGGCCAGCCTGCCCGGTGCCTACCTCGACGTAGCGGCCTTCTTCGCCGTAAAAATGAGCCTGCGCACCATTCGGCAGGCTCTCACCTTCTTCACGCAGGCCCCCGAAGACCTGTACCCGACCCTGCGCCTGCTCGGCATTGGGGTGCAGGTAGACCGCAACCTGCTGGCCGCCCTCGACAAAGTGGTGGACGACGAAGGCCAGGTGCGCGACGACGCCTCGCCGCTGCTGCGCCAGCTTCGGCAAGAGTTGATTACGCGCCAGGGCCTGCTGCGCAAGCAGATTGCTGGCATCCTGCGCCACGCCAAAAACGAAGGCTGGGTGCCCGACGGCGCCGAGCCCACCATCCGGGGTGGCCGCTTGGTGCTGCCCGTTATTGCCGAGCACAAGCGCCGCGTGAAAGGGTTGATTCACGATGAGTCGGCTTCGGGGCAGACGGTGTTTATTGAGCCGGAAGCCGTTTTTGAGCTCAATAACGACATTAAGGACCTCGAAAACGCCTACCAGCGGGAGCTGATCCGCATCCTGACGGCTCTTACCGACCAGCTGCGCCCCCACATTCCGGACCTGCGCAAAGCCTACCAGTACCTCGGCCTGCTCGACTTTATCCGGGCCAAGGCGCTTCTGGCGCTGCGCCTGGAAGCCACGCTGCCCGCGCTGCACCCGCGCCCCCAGATGCTGTGGAAGCGGGTGCGCCACCCGCTGCTCTACCTCGCGTTTCAGAACCACGCCAAGGACGACCCGCGTGAAGTGGTGCCGCTCGATATTGAGCTCACGCCGGAACAGCGCATCCTGCTGATTTCGGGGCCGAATGCCGGCGGTAAATCCGTGAGCATGAAAACGGTGGGGCTGGTGCAGTACATGCTGCAGTGCGGCCTGCTGATTCCGGCCGGTGAAGGCTCGGAGGCGGGCATGTTCGATGATATTTTTCTCGATATCGGCGACGAGCAGAGCCTTGAAAACGATTTGAGCACGTACTCGTCGCACTTGCTGAGCATGAAGCAGTTTGTGACGCTGGCCGGCAAGCTCAGCCTGATTCTGATTGACGAATTCGGGACGGGCACGGAGCCGGTGCTGGGCGGCGCCATTGCCGAGTCGGTGCTGGAGCAGCTGAACCGGGCGCGCAGCTTCGGGGTCATCACCACGCACTATACCAACCTCAAGAACTACGCCGAGCGCACGCCCGGCATCGTGAACGGGGCCATGCGCTACGACCCCGAGCAGCTGCAGCCGCTCTACCGCCTCGAAATCGGGAAGCCGGGCTCGTCGTTTGCCATCGAAATTGCCCGCAAAATCGGCTTGCCGAAGCAGCTCGTGGAGCGCGCCACGCAGCTGGTAGGCAAGGACAAAATCCGTTACGACCGGCTGCTCGAAGGCCTCGAAAAGGAAAAGGCCGACCTCGAAGCCCGCACCGCCGAAGCCGCCAAGCAGGAGCGCCGCCTCAAGAAAGCCGCCCAGGAATACCAGGACCTGAAGAAGTACCTCGACGACACCACGCTGGAAGTACTGCGCGAAGCCAAGCAGAAAGCCAAGCTGCTCCTGCGCGACACCAACCAGCAGATTGAGGCCACTATCCAGGAAATCCGCCTCGGCCAAGCCGACAAGGAGAAGACAAAGGAGGCCCGCGGCAAGCTCGATACGTTTGTGCGCGAGAAGCTGCAGATTGAGCCGCCCAAGCCCAAAGCCACCCGCGAGCTGGCCGAAGCCGGCACGCTCAAAGTCGGCGACAAAGTGGCGCTGATTGGGCAGGAAGGCTACGGCGAGCTGATGAGCGTGAAGGGCAAAACCGCCGAGGTGAGCTTCGGGGGCATGAAAACCATCGTGAAAATCGGCCAGCTCGAAAAGCTGACGCGCTCTGAAATTCGGGAGCGGGAGAAGGAGGCGGCCCGCAAGGCTCCGTCGCAGTACGCGGGCTTTGATACTACGGGCAAAATGTCCAGCTTCAGCCCCACACTGGATTTGCGCGGCGAACGGGCCGAAGATGCCCTCACCAAAATCACGGCTTATGTGGATGATGCCGTGATGCTGGGCGTGCCGGAAATCAAGATTCTGCACGGCCGCGGCAACGGCGTGCTGCGCCAAGTAGTGCGCGACTATCTGCACCGCACCCGCCAGGTGGCCAGCGTCGCCGACGAGCACGCTGACCGGGGCGGCGACGGCGCCACGGTAGCCGTGCTCAAGTAGGACCACGGATTAGCACCGATTCTGTGGACATCTGAAACACAAAGGGTCTGGCGGAACGCGTGAGCGGCTTCGCCAGACCCTTTTTCAGTGCGGGCGCCACAGCCCAAGCCGATACCGGCTCTGAAACGATTGTGCTATATTCGGCAGGATCGATTTTTCGGCCACCGTAGTACCTGCTTTCTGTGCTGAGCACTATGCAAGATTCCCGTCGAATTTTCTGGCCGGCTATAGCTGGGGCGCTGCTGGCGCTAACGGGGCTGCTGGTGCAGTTCTACGTCACGTTCAGTAGCCGCCAACTGCCGCCGCTGGAAACCGTTGTGCGTTTCTTCAGTTTCTTTACCATTCTGACTAACACGCTCGTAGCCGGCTATTTCCTGGTGCGCAGCCTTAGGCCAGGGTCCGCGGCCGGGCGCTGGGCGGCCCGGCCGGAGGTAGGTACGGCCCTTACGGTGTACATTGTAGTGGTAGGGTTGGTGTATCAGACTGCGCTACGTGGGCTGGTGCCGTTAGCAGGTGCCGGAATCGTGGCGGATAACATCATTCATGGCCTCGTACCTTTGTACATGTTCGGCTTCTGGCTTCTGGTTGTCTCGCAGCAACCAGTGCAGTTGCGCACTGTACCCTATTGGCTGCTCTATCCGGCAGCTTATCTGGCTTACACATTGCTGCGTGGGCCTTTTGCTTCGTTCTATCCCTATCCATTCGTGGATGTTGGGGTGCTGGGCTACCGGCAGGTACTTGTCAATAGCTTACTGGTATTGCTGGCGTTGCTGGTAATTTCCGGGCTGCTGGGTGCCTTTGCTAACTGGCGCTATCGTCGGAATCTGCCAACTGTCCCACGGTAGTTTCTCTCTATTTCTCTTTTCTTCCTTCGTTTTGCATCCTCGCAACCGCCACTCCGCCCGCTACGACTTCGCGCATCTTATTGCCGCCAGTCCGGCCCTCGCGCCCTTCGTGGCCCCCAATAAATACGGCGACGAAAGCATTGATTTCTCTGATTACGCCGCCGTAAAGGCCCTGAACCAGGCTCTGCTCAAGCAGTTCTACGGCGTGGCCAGTTGGGACATTCCGGCCGGCTACCTGTGCCCGCCCATTCCGGGCCGCGCCGACTACCTGCACCACGCCGCCGACCTGCTGGCCACCGCCAACGGGGGCGAAGTGCCGCAGGGCAAGGCCGTACACGTGCTGGACGTGGGCGTGGGCGCCAACTGCGTGTACCCCATCATCGGGACGCGCGAATACAACTGGCACTTCGTGGGCTCCGATATTGATGGCGTGGCCCTGAAGGCGGCCAAGCACATGGTGGCCGCCAACCCCGTGCTGGCCGGCCGCATCGAGCTGCGCCAGCAGTACCACGCCACCGACATTTTCGACGGCATCGTGAAGCCCCGCGAAGAGTTCGACCTGACGGTGTGCAACCCGCCCTTCCATGCTTCGGCGGAAGAAGCGGCGGCCGGCAGCCAGCGCAAAGGCCGCAACCTGGGCTACGCCAAAACCCTGGAGCCCGTGCTCAACTTCGGGGGGCGCAACACGGAGCTGTGGTATGAGGGCGGCGAGGAGCAATTTGTGCGCCGCATGGTGGAGCAGAGCGTGCCGCTGGCCTCGCGGGTGCTCTGGTTTACGTCGCTCATCTCCAAAAAGGAAACCCTGCGCAGCATCTACTACTTCCTCTCCAAAACCGCCGCCCTCGACGTAAAAACCATTGAGTTGGTGCACGGCCAGAAAGTCAGCCGCCTCGTCGCCTGGACGTTTCAGGATGCCGAGCAGCAGCACGCTTGGGCCGCCCGCCGCTGGAAGTAAGGCGGTTAAGGCTGATGTAGAGACGCGTATTCGCGTCTCGGCGTTGCTGATGTTGTTTATCCTATCTGCCCGGATGGCGCAGAGCTGGCCGTTCAATGACAAGACGCGACTACGCGTCTTGTCGTCGGCCTGAAACAGAAAAGGCCGCTCCCGATTAGGAGCGGCCTTTTTGTTGGGGTATTTCTATCTGGTTACTCTACTACCACGCGGCTAACCTGCGTGGCTTCCGGCGTCACAATCTGTACTAGGTAGAGGCCGGCTTTCAGCTGCGAGCCGTCGATGGCGACGTCCTGGCCGTTGAGGGCGCGGGTCTGCTGGAGCACCACGCGGCCGGTTACGTCGCGCAGCGTGATGGTGGCGGTGCGGGCCTTGCTGGCTTCCAGACGCAGCGAGAACTGGCCGTGCGTGGGGTTCGGATATATCTGCACGCTGCTTTGCTGCACGGTGGCGGCTTTGTTCGACAGGGTGAGGTTGCAGACGGCTACGCCGCGGTTCTGCTCGGCAATGCGCGCCGCAAATTCCTGGTAGTACTGGTTGGTGATGCGGGCATCGTGCACGATGAGCGTGTTTTCGTCATTCTCGGTGTTGGCCGAGAGGCTCCAGTTGTGCGAGCCCACAAACACCTGCGGGTCGGACTGCGACGCGCCGGCGTCGATGATGGCGTATTTGTGATGCATGATACCGGGCGTATTTTTCACCATGGCGCGGGTGCCCATGGCCTGCCGCACGAGGCGGAATACGCTACCGGCATTGGTAGAGCTGGTGTCGTTGTTGAGCATTTCGGAGCAGGCCGCAATGTTGCGCAGTAGCACCTGGTCGCGGATAGCGCGCCCGATGTCGGTCTGCGTGTTGAGCATGGTGGCAATGTGCAGGTCGTTGTCGGCGGTGCGGATGGCATCGATGAGGCGGCCGTTCACGTTATCCGTCGGCGAGAACCACGACTCCACCAGCTTGCCCCCAATGTTGAGGTAGTGCGGCGTGTTGTCGGTTTTGCGCGAGCCGAACTTCACGGCCCCGGTGGTAGTGCCGCTGCCGCCCCACATTTCCTCAAACTCCATCTTATAGACGCGGGCCAGCGCCTGGTCCTGAATTACGATGACGTTGTTGCGGTCTGTGGAAAGCTGCGCGCCGGTCCAGTTCGTGGAGCCGGTCCATACCCACGGCACATTGGGGTTAGTGTCTTCAGCATCAATGATGACGAATTTGTTGTGCATGATGCCCTGGATGGTGCCGCTGCCGGTCTGGGTGCGGCCCGTTTTGGCAATGGCGGCGTTCAGGCCTGGTACGCTGAGGTTGGCGTTGTCATCCTCGTAAATCACGCGCACCCGCACGCCGCGGGCCTGGGCGGCATTCACCGCGGCCAGAATCGTGGGGCTGTTCCAGTTGTAGATGGCAATGTCGAGGGTGGTGGTGGCGCGGCCGATGTAGCGGGCCAGTGTGTCGGCTACGGCGCCGCTGGGCAGGAACAGGGCGTTGTTGCCGGGCAGGGCATAGGTGTTGTTCACCGGGTTGGTGAAGTAAGTCCGCATCTTGCCAGATGAAAGCGAGGCCGTAATCATGGGCACCACCCGCGACTCGGAGAGGCCTGTAGCGTTGGTGCTGCTGGCTTTCACGTAGTATACCGTAGCCGGCATCAGGCCCGAAATGGCCAGGCTGTGCGTGGTGGTGCTGGCGGCGCTGGTAACAGGCGTGAATGGACCGGTAGCCGAAGTGGCGTACTCCAGCTTGGTGTTGCCGGCGTTCTGCGTCGTGAAGTTTACCGTGAAGCCCGATGTGGTGATGTTGGTCGGGAAGGGCGTATTGACTACGTTGGGCGTGTTGCCCTGCTGAAAATCTTCGTAGAGGCGCGGCAGCAATTGATAGCCGGGGCCGGTAGGGCCGGGGGCAGTAGTCGTGAACTGGCTCATGATGCCCACGGCATCAAAAGTGCCGGTAGGGGAAGGCTTACCCACCAGGCCGTAGGGGCCAGTAGAGGCTGCATTTACATAAAGCACCGTTGCTGCATTGTTGTTGATGCGGAACGTGGTGCTGCTGAACGAGGTGACAGGCGCGCCGGTGCTGGTGGTGATGGACGTAGCGCCGTTCAGGCGTACCAGCTGGCCTTCATACTGCTCCGCGTAGGCGGCCGTGAACCCCCCGGCCGGGAAAGCCACGGGCGTAGGTAGCGGCCGGTTGCCGGCCAGTACCGTCAGCGACGTGACGGGGTCCAGCTCCAGCAAACCGCGGAAGTCCTTGAGCGTGCCGGTCACGATGATGGAGTCGCCGGGGACGATGCTGGTAGTGAAAGTGGTGGAGTAGACCCCGATGCCCGCCGTGCCATCCTGCATGTAGCGGATGGCGCCCAGTTCGGGGCCGTTCGTAACGATGCCGCGCACCGTGACAGTGGCGCCGGACGTGTTGAAGGCCGGCGCCTGCGCACGGGCCGCGGCAATCGTAACGGCCGTTTGGGCCTGCGCGGGCCGGAATGCGGCCATGCTACAGAGCAAAGCCAGAAGAGTAAAGTTCTTCATAGAAGAAGTGAGAGTGGGAAATGACTGTAGTTCAGGCTGAAACAGACCACAAATATCCTGGATTTTGGGCAGAATGCAGCCAGCGGCAAGATGAACTGTGTATTATAAAATTTGGATGAAGATGCGCCCTGCGGTCTACATAATATTCACCTCGGGATGCAGCTCGATGCCGAACTTCTCGCGCACTGACGCAATGATTTCGTAGGCCAGGTCGCGGATGTCCTGGCCCTGGGCGCCGCCGTGGTTGACGAGCACCAGCGCCTGCCGGTCGTGCACGCCGTGGGGGCCGCGGCGCAGGCCTTTCCAGCCGCACTGCTCAATCAGCCACGCGGCGGGCACCTTCACGCCGCCGGGCACCGGGTAGCCGGGTAGGGCCGGGTTCTGGCTTTTCAACTCGTCGAAGCGGGCCTGCGAGATTTCCGGGTTCTTGAAAAACGAGCCGGCGTTTCCAATCTGGGCCGGGTCGGGGAGCTTGCTGCGCCGGATGCTGCTCACGGCCTCGCTCACGTCGCGCGGGGTGGGCTCGCCGGCCACGCCCATGTCCTGCAGCGTGGTCTGGATGTCGCCGTAGCGCACGTTGGTGCGCGCCTCGCGGTGCAGGCGCAGCAGCACCCCGGTCACGATGAACTGGTTTTTGAGCGGCCCCTTGAACACACTCTCGCGGTAGCCGAAGCCGCACTCCGCCGCCGAAAAGGTGCGTAGCTCGCCGGTGGCCGTTTCCAGTGCTTCGAGCTGCTCAAACGTGTCCTTCAATTCCGAACCATACGCCCCGATGTTCTGCAGCGGGGCCGCGCCCACCGTACCCGGAATCAGCGAAAGGTTCTCGATGCCGCTCAGCTCTTGGTCGAGGGAATATTGCACCAGTCCGTGCCAGCTCTCGCCGGCGCCGGCCCGCACCAGCGCCGAAGCATCGTCCTGGCTGATGATTTCGAGGCCCCGGATTTCATTCTTGAGCACTACGCCGCCAAAATCCTGGGTGAAGAGCAGGTTGGAGCCGCCGCCCAGCACGAGTTTCTCGCTTTGTTGCACTTCTGGCAATGCCAGCAGCGCCCGCAGCTCATCCACAGAACTGAAACGGGCAAACAGACGGGCCTTCACCTCCAGGCCGAAAGTGTTGTAGGGGCGAAGTGAAACGTCGTGTTCGAGAACGGGAGCCGAAGCCATAGCAGGAGCGGTAAGAAAGTTGCCCGGCAAAGGTAAGCTGCCCGCGGCTCTGTAAAACACACCACCCCGGCGCTGCCAGCAAGGGCAGGCCGGGGCGGCGTGGGAAGTCGGAGAGAAATGAAGGCTTACCGCACGCGGTAGCCGCTCACGGCGTAGTAGAGCAGGTAGGCGTAGCAGAGCACCGGCAGCACAAACGCCACGCGCAGCCCCCCGCCATTGGTAGCAATCCAGCCCATGAGTAGCGGTATCACGGCGCCGCCCACAATGGCCATAATCAGGTAGGAAGAGCCCTGCTTGGTGAAGGGGCCGAGGCCTTTGATGGCCAGCGGAAAAATAACGGGCCACATAATGGAGTTGCAGAGGCCGCAGAACACCACCAGCCACAGCGCCGTTTCGCCGCGCAGCACCAGCGAGGCTAGCACAGCCAGCCCGCCCGCCGCGCACACCGCTACCAGCATGGGCCGGTCGGGGTAGCGGCGCAGCAGCGGAATGCCGATAATGCGCCCAATCATGGAGCCAAACCAGTAGGAAGCCACCAGCACCGCGCCCACCGATTTGGTGAAGCCCGACGTGGTATCAACGGGCAGCGGCGACTGGCCAATAAGCACCAGCCCGAAGTTGGTTGCCGCGTTTAGTCCCCGTACCAAGGCCTGCGTAAAGCCGCTGAGCTGGCTGATGTTCTGGGCCTCGCCGTAGCGAATCAGAAAGTCACCCAGGCCGACTTCCACGCCCACGTACACGAAAATGGCTACTACGCCCAGTACCAAGTGGCGAAAGTGCAGCGCCGAGGTGCGGCCTTGCAGCAACGAGGTATCGGTGGCCGATACTTCTTCATCGGCCGGAATGCTTTCCAGATCGGGCAGACGGAGCAGGTAGAACACGCCGGCCAGCACCGCCAGAAAGGCGGCCAGCCACAGGTAAGGGGTTTTCACGAGGGCTGCTTCTTCCAGCAGCCGCTGCGAAACGGGCATAGTGGCGAGCCGCTCTTTCAGCATGGCCGTGCTGCCAAACAAAATCAGGCCGCCCACCAGCGGCGAGAGGGTGCCGCCCAGGTTGTTGGCCACGCCCACCACGCTCACGCGGCTAGCCGCGCTTTTGGCGGGTCCCAGCACTGATACGTAGGGGTTGGCGGCCACCTGCAGCAGCGTGATGCCCGCGCCCAGCAAGCCCAGGCCCGCCAGAAACAAGCTGAATTCACGGGTGTTAGCGGCCGGCACAAACAGCAGCGCGCCGGCTGCCATCACCAGCAGCCCGACCACAATGCCGCGCTGGTAGCCCAGGCGTTTCAGCACGTAGCCAGCCGGCAGCGACATCAGGAAATAGGCAATGAAGAAGGCAAACGGCACCAGCGACGACTGCAGATCCGTGAGCTGGCACACGTCCTTCAGGTAGGGCATTAGCACCCCATTGAAGTTGGTGACGGCCCCAAACAGAAAGAACAGCGAGGTCATGGCCGCCATGGGCAGCGCATAATTGTGGGCCGTGTCGAGCTTGGAAACAGTGGGAGAGGAGGTAGTCGGAACAGCCATGCAAGGCGGAATGAGGGGGAACGGAAAGCCTTAAAGATAACGGGTAATGCGCAGTTGGACGCAGCGCGGCGTGCGGGACTAGGCGGGCTCCTCGCACTCGGCGGGCACGGTGGCCGTCACCACTGCCTGGGGCTTGGTCAGAAACTTCCAGGTGAAAACGGCGGCCACTGCCCCAATAGTGGGCGCCACCAAGTATAGCCACAGGTGCTCCAGATGCCCCGACACCACGGCCGGCGAAAACGAGCGGGCCGGGTTCATGGAAGCCCCGCAGATGGGGCCGGCAAACATGGCTTCCAGCAGCACCACCGCCCCGATGGCCAGCCCCGCAAACATGCCCTGCTCCTTGGAGCCGCAAGCCACGTTCAGAATCACGAGCATCAGGAAGTAAGTCAGGATAAACTCCAGGATAAACGATTGGGCCCCAGTACCGGCCGGCAAAGTGGCCCCCAGCAGCTCGTTGGCCGGAAACAGATAGCGCAGCGCGGCACTGGCCAGCACGGCGCCAAGTAGCTGGCTGACAATGTAAGGCAGAATCTGCCTGGCCGGGAACTTGCCCGCCACGGTAAAAGCAATGGTCACAGCCGGGTTGAAATGCGCCCCCGATACACTGCCCAGCGCGTAAATCATGGCACTCACGATGAGTCCGAACGTCATGGCCACGCCCACATGCGTAATGGCTCCCTGAGTCTCCTGATTGATGATAATAGCGCCGGTGCCACAGAATACAATGGCAAAAGTGCCCAGCACCTCAGAAACGTAACGCTGCATACATCGAGGAAATAAGGATAGCCAGGCATACGGCCGGCCGGGGCGCGCCGGATTGAAACTGCAGCCGCAAACAAACGGAATTTCCGGCTTACAGCGGAAACTGCCGGCGTAGCTGCTGGTAGCCGGGGTGGTCATCGAGGCTGGTGAGGCTCTCAAACATGCTGATGAAGGTGCGCACCAGCTCGGGGTCGGTGGTTTGCAGGGCCCGGGCCTCGGCCACCCGATCCAGGTTGTACTGGCCCAGAAACACCACCAGCGCCCGGAACGGCTCCTTAGCCTCGGCATCGAAGCGGATCAGCAGCTGCAGGGGAAGCACGGGCACCAGTTGATGGATGCCCAGGCCAGCTGCGCGCTGCTCAGGATGCTCCGAGAGCGTCTGGAAGGCGTCTTCGAGCTGGCGCAGCGTGGCCTGGTGCTGGTCGCGGTGCTCCTGCCAGTATTCCGGGGCAATATCGTCAGCCTCGGGATGAAACTGCTGCCACACGCCCTGCACGAAGTGGTGCAGGCGGCCGTGCTGATCGGCGGTGGGCGGCAGAGAGTCGGGCGTTTCGTCGGCGGCGAGGGTGGCCAGGTAGAACTCGCGGGCGTCGCGGGCGCGGTCCAGCAGTTGGTCGTGGATGCGGTCGGTGAGGGCGCGCATTTCGCGCTGGTTGAGCTCGGGGCGGTGGTGGCGGGCGTAGAAGGTGCCGATGGCGGCCGAGTCGGTCATGATGGCCAGGTACTCGCTGCCGGCCGACTCTTCCAGAAACTCCGCCATGCGCACCATAATCGGCTGAAACCCTTTGTACAGCTCCCGCGTGGCGTCACTGATAGTCACGACGGCACTCTTGATCTGCTGCTCCACGGCGTTGGAGCTTTCCACCAGCTGGCGGGTTTCGGCGGCCAGTTCCCGGGTTTCGGCGGCCAGCGTGTGCATCTGCTGCATGGCCTGGTCGGAGTTGCGCGAGGCCTCATCAGCCGCCTTCCAGCTCTGAAACGCCACAAACAGCCCCAGAAACGAGGCCACGCTGCCAATGATGGAATAGTCGCCGTTGAGGGCCTTGTAAGATGTGTGTCCAAGCAGGGCCAGCGCTACGAACAGCGCCAGGTAAAACAGCGAGTTTTTGTTGGGGTCGAAGAGAAAGGAGTGGCGGGCCATGTGAGCGGGGTGGGGATAAGTTTGGCGAACGACTCAGCGTACCTCGGTGGGGGGCTTTTGTATGAAATAAAACAAGTCTCGCTCCAGCTCAAACGCGGCTCGCTGCATGCGTCGGCGGGCCATGATGTAAGGCCAGCCAACGAAGAAAGAGCCTGATAACAGAACCGCAGCCAGCAAAATCAGCCCACCGACCAGGGGCAAGCGCTGGTCTTGAGTGATGAACGTTACGAGAAAAAACAGCAGGGCCACAACATAGAAGAAGGCGAAAAACAGGAATCTACCAGAGGCTCCGTTCAACTCGCCTTCTAGCCGGGTTCCTGCCTGGGTTGGCAGAGCTAATCCTTCGAAATGGGGTAGATAGAACTGGTTGCCATCGGGGCGGGGCTTCAGCCGGATGAGGTCGGGCCGCACGACACCGCTGTAGGGAGCAACGAAAGGAGAGAAGATGCTGCCTAGCCGGCCAAACGGATTCAGGTGCGGCGGCGCCACGTGCGGTTGCAGCCGCTGCACAAACTCGTCTGTAGCAACCGGGAATTCCAGCGCAAAGGGCGCAATCAGCCGGATTCGGCGTAACAGTTGTTTCATAAAATAATTAGAGTCTGCCAGTCTGCCCAGCCGTGGGGCTAGCTACGGGTAAAGATAGAGCCGGTGCGGCCGAAGCCCATTACTTTCCCGACCTTTGCACCTTCAACCTTCACGCACCACCCCGCTTATGGCCCAGGCCCGCCGCTCCGCTCCGTTCTACATGACTGCCACCACCCAGTTCGGGCTCGAAGAAATTCTGGCCGAAGAGCTGTACCAGTTGGGGGCCGAAATCGAGAAGATAGGCCAGCGGGCCGTGGAGTTTGTCGGCGACATGCAGCTGTGCTACGAGGCCAACCTGTGGTGCCGCACCGCCGTGCGCATTCTGCGGCCCTTCGCCGGCTTCTACGCTCCCAACGAAAAGGCGCTCTACCGCGAAGTAGGCCGCATCAACTGGCAGGACTACATCCAGCCCGATCAGACGTTTGCCATTACTTCGGTCGTTAATAATTCCACCTTCGAGCACTCGCTGTTCGTAGCGCAGCTCGCCAAAGACGCCATCGTGGACCAGTTTCGGGAGCGGACCGGTCAGCGCCCCAGCGTCGACGTGAAAAACCCCGATATCCGGCTGCACCTGCACATGCTCGAAAACGAAGTGGTGCTCAGCCTCGATTCCTCGGGCGAGTCGTTGCACAAGCGCGGCTACCGCCAGCAAACCAACGTGGCCCCGCTCAATGAGGCGCTGGCCGCCGGCATCCTGCTGCTCGCCGACTGGGACGGCAAAAAAACGGTGGTAGACCCCATGTGCGGGTCCGGCACGCTGCTCACCGAAGCGGCCCTCATTGCCCAGCGCATTGCGCCGGGCCTGTACCACCAGGGCAAGTTCGGGTTCGAGAACTGGCCCGATTTCGATAAGGCGCTCTGGGAAACGGTGCGTCTTGATGCCGAGCAGGCCCGCCTCGACGAGCCCCAGGCCCTGCTCTACGGCTCCGACCTGTCGCCGGAGTTCATTGAGTTGGCTCGCGAAAACGTGGAGGCCGCTGGCCTCGAAGACTTTATCCGCTTTGCCGTGCGCGATGTGAAAGACGCCACCGCCCCCAAAGGCGAGCCGGGCATCGTCATCATGAACCCGCCTTACGGCGAGCGTATCGGTGAAGAAGCCGAAATGGACGCCCTCTACAAAACCATCGGCGACACGCTCAAAACCAACTTTCAGGGCTACGACGCCTTCATCTTCACCGGCAATCTGGAAGCGGCCAAGCGCGTGGGCCTGAAAACCTCCCGCCGCATTCCGTTATATAACGGCCCGATTGATTGCCGCCTGCTGAAATACGAGCTGTACCGTGGCAGCCGCCGCACTCCGGCCCCGGAAACCCAGGAGTAAGCTATATAAATACCTGTCATCCTGAGCAGCGCGAAGGACCTTCTCACGCTAGAACTATTCTGTTCAACGTGAGAAGGTCCTTCGCGCTGCTCAGGATGACAGGTATTTGTAAGACTTGTTCAAGTAGTGTGGCGCTCTTTTAGTGCATTGTCTAAAGCGTGAGGCACAACCGCGTACCTTTGCAGACTAATTCCAAGTTTATGTCTTCCTTCGCCGACCTCGGCCTCGCGCCTTATCTTCTGCAAGCCCTCGAGGAGCTGCAATTCGTTCAGCCTACGCCCGTGCAGGAGCAGGTGCTCCCCCTCACGCTCGATGGGCAGGACGTAGCGGGCCAGGCGCCCACCGGCTCCGGCAAAACCGCCGCCTACGGCTTGGGCCTGCTGCAGCAGGTAGACGTGAAGAACGATGCCGTGCAGATGCTGGTGCTGGTGCCCGCCCGCGAACTGGCCCTGCAGGTGCGCGACGCCCTCAAGAAGATGGGCAAGTTCCTGCCCAACCTGCGGGTGGCTGCCTTCTATGGTGGCCACGCTTTCGGCGAAGAAAAAGCTTCGCTCACGCAGGCGCCGCACATTGTGGTAGCCACGCCCGGCCGCTTCCTCGACCATTTAGAGCGCCGCACCATCATCCCGAATCAGCTCAAGAGCCTGGTGCTCGATGAAGCTGACAAGCTTCTGGAGCTGGGTTTTCAAGATGAGCTGGTGGAGATAGTGAAGCGCCTGCCGCGCCGCCGCCAGACCTTGCTGTTCTCGGCTACGATGTCGGACAAGGTGCTGGAACTGATCCGCAAGAACCTCACGCGGCCCCGCGTCATCAACCTGGGCGAGGACGACGACCGGCTGCCCGAAAACCTCACGCTGCTTGGCCACGTCGGCCCGATTGAGTTGAAGCCGGCGGCGCTGCTGCACATCCTGCGCCAGCCCGAAACCGGCCGCGCCCTCATCTTCTGCAATACGCGGGAGCGGTGCATGGAACTGGCCCGCTTCCTACAGGGCCGCGAAGTAGCCGCCGAAGTACTGCACGGCAAAATGCCCCAGCCGGAGCGCGACAAGGCTTTGCTGAAGCTGCGTAACGGGTCCAGCCAGGTGCTGGTAGCCACTGATGTAGCCGCCCGCGGCCTCGACGTGACCCTGCTCGACACTGTGGTGCAATATGACGCGCCTGACAAAGCCGACGGTTTCCAGCACCGGGCCGGCCGTACGGCCCGCGCTGGCGCGGTCGGCACAGCCCACATCCTGGCCACGCCCAAAGAGCAGGACCACGTAAAAAAGTGGCCCGTTGCCGAGAGCATCAAGTGGAGCCAGATGATAGCGCCCAAGTTGCCGCCGGCTGCTCCCAAAGCGCCCAAGCCCGAAAACGTGACGGTACACGTAACGGCCGGAAAGAAGGACAAAGTCAGTGCCCATGACTTGGTAGGCGCCTTCGTGAACGTGGGCGGCGTGGCCCGGGAGCAGGTCGGCCACATCGAGGTATTCGATTACTACAGCTATGTAGCCGTGCCGCGCGGCCAGGTGCAGGACGTGGTACAGCGCCTGCTGGGTGCCAAGGTGAAAGGCAAAAAAGTACGCGTGTCCATAGTTCAATAGAACAGCAAACTCGGTCATTGGCCCAGCAGCTTCTCTTCATCTGTAGCCAGAACCGCTGGCGTAGCCTCACGGCCGAGCGGCTGTTTGAGGGTCATGCTACCTATCAGGCGCGCTCGGCCGGCACGGAGCCGGGGGCCAGAGTGCGGGTCACGGCGGGGCACCTGGGCTGGGCCGATGTGGTGTTTGTGATGGAGCGCAAACATGCGGATATTCTGCGGCAGAAGTTTCCGGAGGCAGTAGCTGGCAAGCCAGTCGTCACGCTACGCATTCCGGATAAGTTTCAGTTCATGGACCACATTCTGCAGGACCTGCTGCGCGAGCGGCTACGGGAGCATCTGCCGCAGCTGTAGTGCCTGAACTGGGGCAAAATAGTGCCTTATTCTACAACCAAACCGTATTGCGGCCGTTTACCGGCGCATGCCTTATCTTATTTTTGCCGCTATAGTCGCGGTATTACTCTTCATTTTCTACCGCTACATCACGGCCGATTCGCGCCGCCGAACGGCGGCGCTGGCCGAGGAGTTTCCGGTCGAATGGCGGCAAATCCTGGCAGAGCGGGTAGCCTTTTACCTGTCCCTTACACCGACCGACAAAGCCCGCTTTGAAAAGCGTCTGCAGGTATTCCTGGCCCAAACCCGCATCACTGGCATCCAAACCGACATCGATGATACTACGCGGGTGCTGGTGGCGGCTTCGGCCGTTATTCCGGTATTCGGCTTCCCTGATTGGGAGTATGGCAACCTAAGCGAGGTGCTGGTGGTGCCCGATGCCTGGAGAGAGCAGCAGGACCCCAATAAGGAAGTGGCACCGCTGGCCGGCACGCTGCTGGGCTCGGTGCGCAATTTTCAGACTTCGCACTACATGCACCTGTCGAAAGCCTCACTGGAGCGCGGCTTTCAGGATTCATTGGACAAGCAGAATGTGGGTATTCATGAGTTTGCCCACTTGCTGGATGAGGCCGACGGCGTGATTGACGGAGTACCCGCCACGGTGTTTCCAGCGGCCCTGCGCCCGGAGTGGGAGGCGGTGATGGCGCGTGAAATTGCGGCCATCCGGGCCGGAAACTCGGAAATCAACGACTACGCCGGTACCAACGAAGCCGAGTTCTTTGCCGTCGTGACGGAGTACTTTTTCGAGAAGCCGGAGAAGCTGCAGCAGCACCATCCGGAGCTATATGGCTTGCTGCTGCTGGCTTTCCGGCAGAACCCTAAAAGCCGCTTTCTGCGCTGGGCTACCGATCCGCGCGAGTGGCTCAAGACGCTGCGGAGCCGGCGCAAGTTCGGCCGCAACGACCCATGCCCCTGCGGTAGCGGCAAGAAGTATAAGGACTGCCACTTACAGGAGCGGGCGGCCGCGTAACACCACTATTCGGTGTAGAACTAGCAATTCGGTGAGGTATGTACCTTAGCGAAAACCAATCGGCTCTTGCTCCCATGAAAAAGACCTTCCTGCCCGTACTTACGGCTGCTGTGCTGGCCGCCTGCGCTCCTACAGCCAATACGCCCTCGGCTACCACTGCGCCAGCATCCACCACGCCCGAGGCGGCCACGCAGCCGGCCGTACCGTCGTGGCCGGAGCGGGCGGAGGCATTTCTGAAGACGTATACCGCCGAAGCGCAACGACTCTACACGCAGTCGGCGGAAGCGGAATGGCGCTCCAACACGCGCATTGTGCCCGGCGACACCAGCAACGCCGGTGCCACGGCCCGCGCCAACGAGCGGATGGCAGCCTTCACGGGCAGCGCCGAAAATATCAAGGAGTTGCGTGAACTGCTCGACCACAAAGACCAACTCACGGAGTTGCAGGTGAAGCAGCTACAAACAGCCCTCTACAACGCTGCCAATTCGCCCCAGACTATTGCTGATGTGGTGCGGCGGCGCATCAAGGCCGAAGCCGCGCAAACCGAAAAGCTCTACGGCTTCGACTACAAGTACGCCGGCAAATCCGTCACGACCAACGACCTGGACGAGCTACTGCGCAAGGAAAAGAACCCCGCCAAGCGCCAGCAGGTCTGGGAAGCCAGCAAGGCCATCGGTCCCACCCTGAAGGACGGTCTGCTGAACCTGCGCGACCTGCGCAACCAGACCGTGCAGGCCCTCGGCTACCCCGACTACTTCTCGTATCAGGCCTCCGACTATGGCATGAGCCGCGAGGAAATGCTGACGCTGGTACGCAAAATCAATGACGAGCTGCGCCCTTTGTACCGCGAGCTGCACACCTATGCCCGCTATGAGCTGGCCAAAAAGTACGGTCAGAAACAGGTGCCCGACTACCTGCCCGCTTCGTGGCTGCCCAACCGCTGGGGGCAAGACTGGAGTGCTATGGTGGATGTGAAAGGCCTCAACCTCGACCCGATACTGGCCAAGAAAGGCGCGGAGTGGCAGGTGAAGCAGGCCGAGCGTTTCTACCAGAGCCTGGGCTTCCCGGCGCTGCCGCCGGTGTTCTACGAGAAGTCGAGCCTTTACCCGCTGCCCAAAGACGCGGCTTACAAGAAGAATAACCACGCCTCGGCCTGGCACATGGACCTGAACCAGGACGTGCGCAGCCTGATGAGCGTGGAAGGCAACACGGAGTGGTACGAAACTACCCACCACGAGCTGGGCCACATCTACTACTACCTCACCTACGCTAACCCCGATGTGCCGCCGCTGCTGCGCCAGGGTGCCAACCGCGCCTACCACGAAGCTATGGGCAGCCTCATGGGCCTGGCCGCCACCCAGAAGCCGTTTCTGGCGGGCCTGGGGCTGGTAGATGCCAAAGCCAAAACCGACCAGACCCAGACGCTGCTTAAGGAAGCCTTGAACTACGCCGTGTTCATTCCGTTTGCCTCGGGCGTGATGAGCGAGTGGGAGAGCAGCTTCTACGCCGATAAGCTGCCCGCCGACCAGCTCAACGCCCGCTGGTGGGCGTTGGCCAAGCAGTATCAAGGCATTGTGCCGCCCACCACGCGCGGCGAAAACTACCTCGACCCGGCCACCAAAACCCACATCAACGACGACCCTGCTCAGTATTACGACTACGCCCTGAGCTACGTCATCCTGTTCCAGCTCCACGACCATATTGCCAAAAACATCCTTAAGCAGGACCCGCACGCCACCAACTACTACGGCAGCAAAGAAGTAGGCACGTTCCTGGCCGATATTATGCGGCCCGGAGCCAGCAAAGACTGGCGCGTGGTGCTGAAGGAAAAAACCGGCGAAGACCTCTCGGCCCGCGCCATGGTCGAGTACTTCCAGCCCCTGATGGCGTACCTTAAGCAGCAGAACAAAGGCCGTAATTACACGATGTAGCTATGGGTAAAGAGCTTCGGCTTAGCGGTCAGAATTTTGACCCTGAAGCGGCGCTGCAGTTCGTGCAGCGCCGCTTTCGTGTGATGCAACATGATGCCTCGCAATTAAGTCTTGCCTTGTTCGCTACGGAAGAAACTTCTGTTTCACCTCCGGTAGCTTGGCCTCCGGTATTTATAGGAATAGAAGCCAATGGATTCTACTTCTGCGACAATCTTTTCTCCGCTACGGAAGCGGCTCTCATTTTCAAGCAGCTATGCGAATTCATGCTTACCTCCAGTAATGAAATTCGAATAGCAGAACTATAACAGCTACAAGTATGAGTACCAAACATGTTTTCTGCAGTTTCTTACTGCTTCTCCTAGTAGCTTTTGCCACCCCGGCCACGGCCCAGACCCAAACCGCGGCCCCGCTCAGTATCGGCCAGACGTTCACCTTGGAGTCCAAGGTGTTGGGCGAAACCCGGCGGATTAATGTGTACCGGTCGCAGGCCTACGGCCAGTCAGCAGATATGCCCCTGCCGGTGTTGTATATGCCCGATGGCGGGATGCAGGAGGATTTTCTGCACGTGGCCGGACTGTTGCAGGTAGGAGTTGGTAACGAAACCGTGCGTCCGTTTCTGCTGGTCGGCATCGAAAACACGGAGCGCCGCCGCGACATGACCGGCCCTACTACCAACCCCGAAGACAAAAAGATAGCGCCCCGTGTGGGTGGTTCGGCCGCATTTCGGCAGTTTATCCGTACCGAGCTGATGCCCGAAATAAAGCGGCGCTACCGTACTACTTCGGAAACAGCCGTGGTAGGCGAGTCATTGGCGGGCCTGTTTGTAGTAGAAACCTTGCTGCTGGAGCCTACCCTGTTTGACACTTATCTAGCCTTCGACCCGAGCCTGTGGTGGAACAATGAGCAACTGCTGAAACAGTCCCCCACGGTGTTGGCGGCATATGCTGGCAAGCCCAAAACGCTGTACCTCGCCTCCAGCAACGAACCTCAGCTTGCAACGTCCACGGCGCTGTTGGCAAAAAGGCTAGAAACAGCTGCAAACCGATCCATAATGTGGTATTACAAGCCGTTGCCTGAAGAAACGCACGGAACCATCTACCATCCGGCGGCGCTACTGGCTTTCAGAACCGTACTCAAACCGGTTAAGGCTAACCCAGCCAAGTAGAGCTGGAATGAGTTCTGATCAGAAATTGAAAACGAAAAAGGCCGGTGCAAGCCGGCCTTTTCGTTTAATAGTTGGCTTCGCTGCCCGGCAAATCAATCAGGATGAACTGAGCATCCTTGCTGGCGCGAATCTCCAGTACGTGTTCATTGGTGGAACGAACCTGGTCGTTGGGCCCAACATCTACACCGTTGACGTAGAGCGTTCCTTCCTTCACATAGATGAAGGTATTTCGGATTGGAAAGGTCTTGAATGTCACCGTCTTTTCCTCGCGCAGATTGCACCAGTACACCGTGGTGTTGGAATTCATGAACACTACATCCTCCAGCACTTTCTGTCCCGAAACCAGTGGCACCAACTCGTTTTTGCTATCCAGAAAGTCTACGTCCTTCTGTTCGTAGCTGGGGGCTAGGCCGCGCTGATTGGGCATAAACCACAGCTGGTAGATGTGGGCCGGCTTTTCTTCGGCATTGTGCTCGGAGTGGGCTAGCCCGGTGCCGGCAGTCATGCGTTGCACCTCACCTTTCTTAATAGTGGCCTTGTTGCCCATGGTGTCAGCGTGGCATAGCTCACCTTCCAGCACCAGCGTCACAATCTCCATTTCGGAGTGTGGATGTTGTGGAAAGCCTGATTCGCCCTGAATGGTATCATCGTTGAAGACGCGCAGGGGGCCGAACTGCACATTCTGCGGATCGTAATAGTCGGCGAAACTGAACAGGAAGTAGCTGCTGAGCCATTGCACCGGAGCAGCGTGGTGGCGGTCGGTGGCAGGGATAACCTTGAGCATAGTGTGGCGAGGTTGAGTGATTGTACTGCCCTTACGCGCTAACGCAGCCGGAAGTTAGCTGCAGCATACTGTTCACTCTGTTGCTCACCCTGACTGCTGTTGAACGGGCGCGCGGTTTCACCATCTAGTGCTTGTAAAAAGCAAAAGCCCATCCGCACGGTGCTGGATGGGCTTTTGCAATGAAACAGCTGTGGTAGCTGGCGTGTGCTATACCTTTTTCATGGTGCTTACCTGCTGCTGCAGGTCCAGCACGATGCTGGCCAAGCGGTTCAGTGACAGGTCGGCAATAGGGAAAGTGCTGCTAATGTAAGCTTTCGCCTCCCAGATTTCTACCACGTCCTCCACGTCGATTTCGTAAGGCGAGTACACTGGGTTGTCGGAGTGCAGAGCCAGCATGGCGCCTTCTTTCAGACGGTTGAAAACCCGCTTGAATACGATGCCCTCCTTGCTGCTGACCACGATGCAGGGCGTACCATCCTTAATGCTCAGCCAGTCATCGACATAGCGACCCACAATGACGGTTCCGCTGGCAATGGGCAGCATAGAGTCACCGGCAATTTCGAAGGCGCGGTAGGTGCCAGTGCTACCCAGCATGGGCAGACGGAACTTAGGCAGCTCTTCCAAGTACTCCGGATCAGCATAGCCATTGAGGTAGCCGGCGGCTGCTTTCTGTGGTACCAACTCAATATTCTCATTCTGCTCTTTGTCTACTGTAAGAGCCAGAATGCGCAGGTTGCCGCCAGGGCGGGTAGGGTTGGGGTCACTGGTTGTGCCAGCTGCTTCCAGCTGGCGCACAGCGGCCTTGGCGTTTTTCTTCTTGCTAAAGTCGGTAGTGACCAGCTGGTCAAGCGAAATGCCGAACAGTCGGGCCATATTCACGAGGGTCGCCAGCTTGGGCTCGGCGCGGCCTTCTTCGTAAGCGCCCACTAAGGAGCGTTTGATGCCTAGTTTTTCGGCCATCTGGGCCTGCGTCAGGGCCAGTTCGCGCCGCCAGAATTTGAGGTTCGTGTTAATCATGTCGCAGGGGGAGCCAGATAAGGGGCTTCAGGGGTAAAGAATTACCGGCTCACGAAGATACGAACCCATCTACGCGAATACTAATTCAATTAGCCGAAACTTTTAGCAAATTTTTTTATTTGCCGTGCTGCCTAAAGCAAAAACGTCATTCCGAGCGGAGCCGGGAATGACGCTTGCAGAATATCATATACGAGCGAGTAGCTCTATTCCCCGCGTAGCTTCTTGAAATACATAAGTGCCAGGCGCAGGCGGAAATAGTCGTATTTCTCGCGCAGATGGTCGAACAGGTCGCGGAGCATAGGTGAGCTACCAAGTTGGGCCTGTGCGGTCTGAATTTCAGCTAGGGCTTCCGGCGTCAGAAAATCGGCGATGCGCACATCGTAGCCACCGGCGTAACACGTGGTCAGGTGGGTTTGCACTGTAGAAGCTGTCAGGCCGCGACGCTCCGCTATGGCTTCCACGGTCAGGCCCATGCGGTGCAGCTGGAACGTGGTTTCGGCGGTGCTGCCGGCCTCCGTATTGGCTTCGCGCTTGCGTGGCGTGCGTGGGGCCCCAGCATCGTCAGGATCGAGGCTGCCGGAAATAGCGTCTTCGGCCTCTGCCTCAGCGGCCGGGTTGCCGCCATTGGCCAAAATTTCTCGGATGAACTGTTCGCCGTAGGTGTCGAACTTCTTCATGCCCACGCCCGAAATGCCCAGCATAGCCACCCGGTTTACGGGGCGCTCCACGGCCATTTCCTGCAGGGTAGCATCCGTGAAGATGACGTACGGCGGCACGTTCTGCTCATCGGCAATGCGCTTGCGCAGGTTGCGCAGGGCTTCGAAGAGCTGCGCTTCCTTGGTGGCAGGAGTGGCAGCTTTCTGAGCGCCTTTGCGGCCCCGGGCAGGCTTCTCGGCTTTCTCGGTGGGCTGGAATTTCTTCAGAGCCAGGGGGCGCTGGCCTTGTAGCACCTCGCGGCCCAGTTCCGTGATTTTCAACGCGTAGCCTTCCTCGTAGGCAATGTAGAGCAGCCCGTCGTTCAGCATCTGGTGGATGTAGCTGTACCAGTCGAGGTAGGGCAGGTCGGCGCCGGCACCGTAGGTTTTGATCTGGTCGTAACCACCGCTGATTACGGCTTGGTTGCGCATGCCGCGCAGCACGTCAATCAGCAGACCGATAGGGGCCCGCTCGCGCATGCGCACCACCGCCGACAGCGCCTTCTGGGCAATCAGGGAGCCGTCGAAAGTGGTGGGCGGGTTGCGGCAGATGTCGCAGTTGCCGCAGTCGGTGGCCAGCGTCTCGCCGAAGTAGTTGAGCAGGATTTTGCGGCGGCAGCTGGCAGCTTCGGCAAACTGCTGCATGCGCTCCAGCTTGGTGAGGTTGAGCTGCGTGAGGTGCGGATTTTCCTTGGTCAGCATCTCGCGCAACTGCATCACGTCGGCGAAGGAGTAGAACAGCACGGCCGTGGCCGGGGAGCCGTCGCGCCCGCCGCGCCCGATTTCCTGGTAGTAGCCCTCGATGTTTTTGGGCAGGTTGTAGTGAATCACCCACCGCACGTTGCTCTTGTCGATGCCCATGCCGAAGGCAATGGTGGCCACAATCACCTGCAAATCGTCCTTGAGGAAGCCTTCCTGCACGGCGCTGCGCTGGTTGGGCGTCATGCCGGCGTGGTAGAAGCCCGCCTTCACGCCCTTGGCCTGAATCTTTCCGGCCAGCGTTTCACACTGTTTGCGCGAGAGGCAATAGATGATGCCCGACTCACCGGGATGGCGCTCCAGAAAATCCAGGATGCCGCCTACCCGGTCCTGGCCGGGGCGCACAATGAGGTTGAGGTTGGGCCTATCGAAGCTGGACAGAAACACCTGCGGTTCCTGCATGCGCAACTGCTGCTGGATGTCGCGCTGGGTGAGGCGGTCGGCGGTGGCGGTGAGGGCAATGATGGGCACCTGCGGAAACTGTTCGCGCAGCACCCGCAGCTGGGTATATTCGGGCCGGAAATCGTGGCCCCATGAGCTGATGCAGTGGGCCTCATCAATGGCGAACATGCTGATGCGCATGCGCTTAAGAAACTGCAGAAAGCCGTCAGAGAGAAGCTTCTCGGGGCTCACGTAGAGCAGCTTCATATAGCCATTGAGGCAGTCGCCGCAGATGGCATTCTGCTCGCTCTGGCCCACGCTGCTGTTGATGTAGGCCGCTGAAATACCGTTGGCTTTCAATGCTTCCACCTGGTCCTTCATCAGCGCAATCAGCGGCGATACTACTACGCAAACGCCCTCACTGACGACGGCCGGAATCTGGAAGCATACTGACTTGCCACCCCCCGTAGGCATAAGTACTACCGTATCGCGCCCGTCGAGGATGCTCTGGATAATATCCTCTTGCATAGGCCGAAAGGTGTCGTAGCCGTAGTATTGCTTGAGGACCTTGCGAGCAGAGTCGAGGGTAGGAGCGAGGGGTTCGGTAGCGAATAACATCAGGCAAAAATACGACGCGGCGGAGGGACTTGAAGCTTGAAGGTAACCACAACAGGGGGGAAATGGTGCAGCATTCCAGCCGAATCCTACACGGCGGTTCGGGCAGGAACTGCGTAAAAACAAGCCTGTCAACCATTCATCTTCCCCACACAAACTACCATGAACCAGCCCACTTCCTCCGCCCTCGACAACCAGATCCTGCTGGATGCCCTCAACCGCTGCGTAGCGGCCTGCGAGCATTGTGCCACCGCCTGCCTTAACGAAGAGCACGTCAAGCACATGGTGGGCTGCATCCGCCTAGACCGGGACTGTGCCGATATTTGTGCCCTGACGGCCCGCCTCGTCGCCCGTGGCTCGGTGCACGCTAAGCACATCATGAAAGAATGCGTGGAAGTATGCCGCCTTTGTGAGGCCGAGTGCGCCAAGCACAACCATACGCACTGCCAGCAATGCGCGGCGGCCTGCAAAGCCTGCGCCGACGCCTGTGCGGCTTACATGGGCTAATCTCACTTGGCTACGTCTGCTACAACGGGCGTAGCCAGTGGTTACCCTTCCTGGTCTTCTACTATATCTACCAAACGGTAGCGCACGGCCGATTTTTTGGGTTTGATATCAATACCGGCGTAGTGCGCATAGGCCTTGGTGAAGCAGGCGCCGAAGTAGAATATCATGGCCGAATAAAAAACAAACAGCAGCACCAATACTATGCTGGAAGCGGGACCATAGATGGGCCCCAGGTTGCGTGGCACCAGCAAATGCCCCAGCGCAAACTCGCCCAGGTCGATGAGGATGGCGGTGAGGACGGCCCCACGCACAACCGCCCGCCAGGGTACCTTAGCGCTGCTCAGGTTGCGAAACGTGACGCCAAACCACGCGGCCAGAATCAGCAGGGAGGTAATCTGGCTGAACACCTGAAACAGGTAGTAGCCAAAGTTGGCGTCGAAGTCGCGCACATAGTCGGCCAGGAAAGCCAGCGTGGCATCGGTAGCGAAAGCCAGTAGCGTAAGCAGCCCGGTAGCCAGTAGCACGCCCAGCGAGCGGGCCCGTTCCTGCAACACTTTGCCCAGCCGCCCGCCGCTGCGCTTGGGCCGTATCTGCCAGAGCTGGTTGAGCGAGTTCTGGATGACTACGAACAGCGTGGTAGCAATGAAAAGCAGAAACCCGAAGCCTAGCCATGTAACCAGCCGGGTACGCTGCACATTGCTCACGTTCTGCAGAATCTGCTCTACCAAACCGGCGGCGGTAGCCCCCAGAAACCCGGAAAGCTTGGTAAGCAGCAGGGTGCGCGCAATGGAGGCCGAGTACAGGGAACTCAGTAGCTGGATGAGAATAATGAGGATGGGAGGCAGCGCAAACGTGGTGAAGAACGCCGTGGCCGCGCCCAGCCGGAGCGGGTCGTTGGCAGCCAGCTCCCGGGCGGCACGGCGCAGCAAGATTACGCCATTGGTGAGGCGGCGGCGGGTTGGGCCCTTAGCGTGTACTTTTGTCATCAGGGCTGCGTACTGGTTCCGGCCCATAGCCGTTCAACGTACGAAGGTACGGCCCCGCCCCGATTCCTACACCCTGATTTTCTGTTCATAGTGTCCCTATCTGTTCCTCCTGTTTCGTCGGCTCCGCCGGTACCTGTCAGTTGGTGGCGGCGGCGCCTCGTCAGTCCGCTCCTGAATATGCTCAAGCAGGGCCTTAGCCCCGCACAATTGTCGTTGACAGTGGCTTTGGGAGTGATTTTCGGGACCGTGCCCATACTGGGCATCACCACCCTGATGGCTACTGCCACGGCCGTTCGGCTGCGCCTGAATGTAGCCGCGCTGCTACTGGTCAGCCACTTGATGAGTCCGGTGCAACTGGTGCTGCTTATTCCGCTGCTTCGCCTGGGAACCGGCCTGATCGGAAACGGAAAGGGTCCGGAACTGACGCTGACCCAACTTCAGTATCTGTTTGCCCATGACTGGCAGCAGGCGTTACAATTGCTCTGGCAGGCCGGATTGGGTGCTCTGCTTATCTGGGCGGCCGTATCGGTTCCGGTAGGACTGGCCCTGAACTTCGGGTTGCGGCCGGTGTTTCGGCGGCTTCTGGCCCGGCAGGCACAGAAAGCAACCACAGAACCGGAAGAGCAGAAGGTATAAAGCAACAGCGCATCTGAAGCAACGAGGCCGGACAGGGTAGTATTTCTACCACTGTCCGGCCTCGTTGCTTCAGATGAACTATTGGTCAGCTGCTTAGCCGCGCTGGTAGAAGGGCTGCTGCTGATTGAAGTACTGGTTCAGCGGCTCATCGGAGGTGGGGTTCAGTAGCATCATGTCTACGAACTGGTAGCCTTCGAGGCGGCCCTCAATAACCGGACCCAGCTCCTGCAGAAACTCGGGGTTCTGCTCCGGGCTGGCTGCCTGAAAGGCGAGCAGCAGGCGCGGAGGCTCCGGGCTGTTTTCCAGACGCATTTCGGCTACAAATGCCTTGTCAATGAAGTCTTTGTCAGCGCAGAACTCGCGCAGCGCCTCCAGCAGTACGGTAGGCTCTTCGGTAGGCGGGCCCAGCTGAACGGGCATCTGCTCGCCTTCCGGAGCAACCGGCTGGTTTACCAGATCAGAAGCCAGCAGATCCTGGATTTCCTGGCTCGTGAGCAGCTTGCCGGCCGGGGAGAAGGGGTTCAGCACGCAGTCGGTGGCCTGTACCATCTGGAGCAGGTCGAAGCCGCGCACGTGGATGTAGGAAACGCTGCTGGCCTCAACCCCGCCTTCGTAGATCCGGTCTGCGGACGAGAACAGCGGAATTTTGCCGTCGTGCAGCACCTGAAGCTGGATTTCCATGCCCGGCTCAATTTGTACCTCTCCGCCGGTTTCGCCCTCTTTGGGCAGCGTCACAGCGTATAGCTCCTCATGAATCAGGGCCTGATAGAACGCAGCCCGCAGGTTGGGTTCGTGCACGGCGCGCATCAGCAGCTCTTCCAGAATATTGTTGGGCTGGTAGGGCAGCTGAGTGGGCTGGCCAGGCTCAGGCGCCTGTTCCTGCATCATTTGCATGGGGGGCATAGGCGGTACCATCGGGGCCTCATCCGCTACGGGAAGCGTGTAGTTGGAGCCCTTATAGCGCGGGCCGGCCGGAGCGGAGGTGGAAGCAGCACCGGGAGTGGTAGGAGAAGCCGGGGCAGACGGAGTGGTTTCCGGCGTTTCCGGCTTCTTTTTCAGAAAGTCAAACAGACCCATAGGAATACGAAAAATGAAAGTGCAATCTACTGAGGTTTGCTGAAGTGGTGAAATCGGGAGGCGGGTAAATTGCCGGACAATCCGCACAAAGTGCGCCCGAAACGGCTGGCACCGACCTTTACTAGCACGCCGCTTTGCTCGCTACTGCCCGTCGGAGCCGTGGCAGGGCTCCAGCAGCTCTGATACTTCCCGCACCGTGTACGGCTCGTTCTGGTTGCCCCAGTTGCGCTGCACAAAGTTCAACAGGTTGGTAATCTGAGAGTCGGTCAGGTCTTCGTGGCCCGGCATCACCTGGTTATAATGAATGCCATTCACCACCACGTCGCCCTTCATGCCGCGGCGCACGATGCACGGCAGCCCGGCGCGGTTGCGGGCCACGTAGTCGGAGGCGGCTACGGGCGGAATAAGGCGGCGCAGGCCTTCACCCTGGGTGCCGTGGCAGCTGGAGCAGTGCGTCTGGTAGAGCGCAGCGCCTTCATTCTGGCGGTTGGAGAAGCAGCCGGTACTGGCCGTGGCGAGCAGCAGCCCGGCCGCGCTGCCTGCACTCAGACGTAGAAACGGCAGCAAAAACTGGCTCATTTGGCCGCCGCCTGGCGGGTTTCGGCTTCTTCTTTCAGCAGGATCGGCAGGTCGTGGATAAGCTGATCTACCTGGCTTTTCTCCATCCCATCGTACACGCCGCGAATACGACGCTGGGAATCTACCAGCGCGAAGGTGCCGCTGTGGGCATAGCCCCCAACTACCGTGGAATCCTTTTCGGCGCCGGTCATGTAAGCGCGGGCCAGGGCAAACACTGTATCATGCGGAGCGGTGGCGAAGTGCCAGCGCGAAGCATCCTGAATGCCAAGCCGCTGCGCATAGTCGCGCAGCACCGGAATCGAGTCGTGAGCCGGGTCGATGGTGTGGCTCAGAAACAACACGTTCGGGTCGTCTTTGAACTGCTCGTACACGCGCAGTAGCTCGCTCTGCATCTTAGGGCAGATGCTGGGGCAGGTGGCAAAGAAAAAATCCGTGACATATACCTTGCCGGCAAACGTCTGGTTGGTAATGACCTGGCCGTCCTGGTTGGTGAGCCGGAACGCGGGCACCGGATCCGGCAGCGTATCAGCAGCAGAAGTCGGCTCGGTGCGCTTGATGCCCTGAATAGGCAGGCGCTCCGGCTGCGTGGAGGTCGTATCGGAGGAGCAGGCGGCCAGCAGGTTGCCGGCCGCCAACAGGCTGGCTACGGCGGCGCGGCGAAGGGAAAAGCGCGAAGCGGAAGGTGACATTAGGGGCGGGTAGAGGGTGTGGCCGGCGCGGCTGCCTTCAGCAGAAGCTGCGCCGAGTCGAGGCTAGTGCGAAACAGAACAGCTACGGAGTCTATTTTGTGCTGCTGGCCCGCAAAGTAGCTGAGGCGGCGCGCTACGGCGGCCGTATCGGCGGGCTTGCGGTAGCGGTGCATCCAGTCCATCATGGCGGCATCGGCGGCGAGCAGGGCGCGGCGCTGGCGGCCGGCGGCCACGGTATCGGGGCCGGGCGTTTTCTGAAGCTGCTGGCGCAGGATGGTGAGCTGGTCCATCTGGGCCATCAGCTCGTCGTGTTTGGCCAGCACGGCTTTTTCGGCGGCTTCGGCCTTCTGCTCGTCGCTGTTGAGTGAAAGGCAGCCCGGCAGCAAGGCCAGAACGGGTAGCAGGTAAACTAGGCGGAGGGTTTTCACAGCCGCAAAGGTAGGGCTTGCGGATTTGTGGATGGAATGAAACCCCCAGAACTTCCCGCCTGGCTGGGCCTCTTTCGGGCCTGCTTGCGGCGCCAGACTACCGGTTATCGGTGGGGCGTTCTATGCCGGTATCCGGCCGAAGTCCGGCTCTGCGCAGCCACAGGCCGGCGGTCAGCACTAGCCCCAGCCCCGCAAGCATGGTCGCCTGCATCAGCCGGAACGAAACCGGGTAGAGCAGGCTGCCGCCCACGACCAGGCCTATGCCCAGCCACCACAGGCCTTCGGCGGGGGGCGGACCGGTTTGCAGCGGCTGAGCCCGCAGTACCGCTGCCTCGGCAGGCGGGTAGAGCAGCCACTTCAGCCGGGCATAATCGTGCAGCAGCAGGCCAACATTCAACACCAGAAACCCCGTAACCAGAAAGGGCGTGCCGGTCCAGTGCTGCGACCAGGTGAGGAAGATGATGTTGAGCCACATAGGCACCAGCAGCACCGCGCCCAGTAGCGCAAACCGGCCCGTGAGCAGCAGCAAACCCGTCAGCAACTGCGCTACACCAATAAACTGCGCGAAGATTTCCAGGCTGTGCTCGGCCAGAAACGCGTGGTTCATGGGCGGGCCCATCAGGCCCGGGATATGGTTGTCGGAGAGCTTGTAGAGGCCGCCACCCAGCATCAGGGCCCCCAGCAGCAGGCGGGCCCCCAGCACGTACAGGCGCCGCCACCAGCCGCCGGCCCATAGCGCCACTACCGTAGCCAGAAGGGGGAGCAGAATAACCGGAGAATATAAAAGCAACGGGGACATAGCAGCTGGGCGGGTTGAATGGCGGCTTCTCGGGCAGTAATATAGCATAGACACGGAAGCCGCTTTGTACTCGTATGCCCCGAAACCGGCAACAGATGCCCTGAGCGTAGCGTGCTGGTGCCGGGCTGATACGGCTCCCTTGCCATGGCTGCGCCGCAAGCAGCCGCCGGGATGCGGAAACCACAGGTCTGCCTGGTAGCGGGCTCCATGCACGGCCAGCGTCGGGGCATTGTCAATTTCCTGCAGCTCGGCTTTGGTGTGCTGAGCGCCAGCTTCTACCGCGCCGGCCTGCCCCGCCGATGCCCCTGACGGAAATACTCAGAGGTATCGGCGACTTTCAACTCAAGATTAAGGCAAGATTCGCTAAAACGCTGCAAGCGAGCTGCTTTGGTATAAGGTAGCTTATTGAAAATACTCCCACAACGATTTGAACAGCCAGTAGCCGCCCCACAGTGCCAGGCCCCCAATTACGATGAGTGCCAGCAGCGTCATGGCCAGCAGTCCTTTGCCCGAGCCCGTGTATCGGCCCTCGGCATAGTGGCGGCGGAGCAGGCGCACGTTCTTGTCGTTGGCCTTATACGTGAAGTCGAAGATGGTGCCCACCACCGGAATGGCGCCGATGATAGTATCGAGCAGCACGTTCAGGACCATACGCACCACCAGGTTGCCGCTGGCGCCGTGGCGCATCATGGTGAGAATGAGCACGCCCGAAATGGCCAGCGACGGAATGCCGCCGACCACCGGAATCAGGCTCATGAGCGGGTCGATGCCGAAGCGCCAGTTGGTGCCAGGTACCGTAAACTGGCTATCGAGCAGGTGCGAGATACGCTCCACCCAGCGCAGCCGCTCATCCTGGTCGAAGGTGGCGGGAAGGGGAGTGGCGGTGAGAGGAGAGGTCATGGCGGAGAGGGAGAGAAGGGAGTTGCTGCATTTAACGCAGAGTGTCCGATATAAGGTTGGGTTTCGTATGGTCAGGACCAACGGCGACAACCATTCATGGTGCTGCAGGTTATATTCCTCCACACTTTCAACTCTCTACGCATATGCAGCAACGCACACTGGGCCGGTCCGGCCTCACAGTTTCCGCCCTGGGCCTCGGCTGCATGGGCATGTCAGATTTCTACGCGGGCCGCGACGATGCCGAAAGTATCCGGACGCTGCACCGCGCCGTAGAGCTGGGCGTCACATTCTTTGATACGGCTGACATGTACGGTCCTTACACCAACGAAGAGCTGGTAAGCAAAGCCCTGAAGGACCGCCGCAGCCAGGTAGTCATTGCCACCAAATTCGGTATTCTGCGCGACCCGAACGACCCGACCAAGCGTGGTATCAGCGGCCGGCCGGAGTATGTGCGCCAGGCCTGCGACGCTTCCCTGAAACGCCTCGGCACCGACTACATCGACCTCTACTATCAACACCGCGTCGATCCGAATACGCCCATTGAAGAAACGGTGGGCGCCATGGCCGAACTGGTGAAAGCCGGCAAAGTGCGCCACCTGGGCTTGAGCGAAGCCGCCGCCGATACGTTGCGCCGCGCCCAGACGGTGCACCCTATTACGGCGCTGCAAAGCGAGTACTCGCTCTGGAGCCGCGACCCGGAAGACGGTGTGCTACAGGCCTGCCGTGAGTTGGGAATCGGCTTTGTGCCGTACTCGCCGCTGGGCCGGGGCTTTCTCACGGGCCAGATTCAGAAGTTTGAGGATTTGGCCGAAGACGATTACCGCCGCCACACGCCCCGCTTTCAGGGTGAGAACTTCCAGAAAAACCTGGATCTGGTGGCCCGCATCAATGAGCTGGCTACCCAGAAAAGCTGCACTCCCGGGCAGTTGGCTCTCGCCTGGGTGCTGGCCCAGGGCAACGATGTCGTACCGATTCCGGGCACCAAGCGGGTACACTACCTGGAAGAAAACCTGGGGGCACTCGAAATCAGTCTCAGTCTGGAAGAACTGGCCCAGCTCAACTCTATTGCGCCCAAAGGCGCCGCAGCCGGCCAGCGCTACCCCGAGCAGATGATGAATAGCGTAAACGGCTAAATAGCAGCGAGTTTTTGCTAAGTAGGCAGGGCCCCGACGGGGTCCTGCCTACTTAGTGCTTCAGCGCCGTAATGGGGGCAGCAGATCAATCAGGCCATCTTCACTGACCACGATGGCCAGGCAGGCGTAGCGGCTGCTTTCCACGTAGCGCAGGGCCGAATTGTAGCGGGAGCCGCGCGAAGAGTCGCCCTTTTCCGTAGCCAGCCCGTCGAGGATGGCCCCGATGGCGTGGCAGGTACCGTCGGGCTCGATGAATACCGCTCCGTCGATGTTGGTAACGAGGCGGAGCACCGACGGCGTCATAAGGCGAGGAGCCACGCGGAAGCACTGGCGCGTCAGGCGTGCGGCCTCCTGTTTCGCACCTTCTGAAATTACCAGAATGGTGCCGTTGGTTTGCTCGGTGGCGCGCTGTGTCAGTTCCCAGAGGTATTCCACGGTGCCGGTATCGAGGTGCGGGAAGATGCGCTGCACGGCCCGGGCAAAATTCTCGGCATCGACCCGGCCCTGCGGCAGCCGCGGAGTGTTCGATACCACCTTCATCATCACCTCCTCATTGTGCGTCAGTTCCCAGCTATAGTGCCGGGTAAAATGCACAGTAAACAGGGGCTCAAACGTCGGATCGTCAGGGGAAACCAGGTAGCCCAGCCCGAACACGTCGGTCGCATCGGAAACCAGGGCCGTATAGTCCTCACTGAGTTCGAGCAGCTTCCGGATCCGCCGATGGTCGCGGAGCGGAATCGGGCTTTCCAGCGTGAGCACCGGCACAATAGCCGGATGGTGGCGGCGTGCAACCAGCATCGTGCCCACACCTTCGTCGCCCTCGTGGCGGAGTGCCGCAATGCCGTTGCAGGCATCGTAGAGGCCATGCGTTCCGGCGGCTGCGCGCAGCATAAAGCTGCGGCCCGCCGCCCGCAGCACCTCGTTGTAGTCGCGGTCCAGTACGGGCCGGTCATCATCTGTGTCCGATTCGCGCAGGGCCCGGCTGCAGTCCTGCAGAAACTCCTGCACCGCCGCATGCACCAATGACACGGGCCGGTTGCCGGGGCCCGGTACCGGCAGCGCGTAGTACGCTTGATAGGCTTCGGCGGAGAGCTGCAGAATCACTACTACCTGATAGCCATACAAACTGACGGGTGTGGAGCAGAAGCTCAGCCGCTCCTCCTCTCGGATGCTGCTCAGTTCCGCAAGCGTCTGTTCCGTGGCCCGCCGTAGCAGCTCGTACCAGCGTAGCTTTTCGTACCGGTCGTGGTCGGTGGGGTGCAGGTGGTAGACTACGTCGCGGGGGCCATCGGGCTCCAGCGCGGCGGCACGGGCCTTCACGTCAGCGAAGTCAGTAGGCGTGTAGCGCAGCGTGGAAGGCTCCACCACCACCGCCTGCGGTTCGTCTGTTTCCCGGGCCGAAGCCAGACCGAGCAAAAAAACTTCCGGCTTAAGTGTACGGTCAAGAATGTTGAAAATGCCTTCAGCAAACAACTGGGCTGAGACACGGAAAAGGCTTTGGTGGTCCCACATAGATGGGAGCTGGAAGCTGGGCAAGGGCAACGAGGAAAGTGAAGAAGAGGCGAGAGGTACCAGATACGGAAAAAGTGCCGCCGAGGATAGCCCCCAATTTGACCCTCTGTTTTGCGAGGCAGCAACATCGGACTGGTTGAGAAGTTATAGTAGTGTCTTCCGCTTTGGCCGCTTGCGAAAGGCTTCCGGAAAGTGTATCTTAGATAGCTGCCGCACCCGCCGTAGCTGCCCGCCATGTTCGTCTATTTTCTGCTATCCGGATTCGGGTTTCTGTGTGCATTTGCTGCGCTGCCGCTGCTCACGGGGTATTGCGCCGTCAACTATGGCCGCTCTTTCTGGCTCTGGTTTACGCTGGGCTGGGTGCTGCCTATCGTATCGTTCTTTGTGCTGGTGGCCCTCATTGTGCGCGGGCAGCTGGACCAGGGTGAGCGGCTTTTGGCCGAAGCCAAAGCTATTCTGGCCAAAGCGGAAGCAGTAGCGCTGAAAGACGAGGAATAAATACTTCCCACGGCCTAACGTGCTGCCCCCTTATAAGCGCAGAATGGCTTTTGCGGCCCACGCCCCAGTGCTGAAGCAGCCCTGCAGCAGATAGCCGCCGGTGGGCGCTTCCCAGTCCAGTATTTCGCCGGCCACGTAGGTGACGGGGCGGCGGCGCAGCATCAGGTGGTCGTCCAACTCCTCCCACGCTACCCCACCTGCTGTACTAATGGCTTCATCAAGAGGCCGAAGCGCATATACAGGCAGAGGCACGGCGCGCAGCAGCCGGGCCAGGGCTTCGGGCGTGGCGGTGGCTTCGGGAGGCGCTACTTCGCGCAGCAGGGTAGGCACGGGCGGCCCAAGGCGGAGTTGCTGCCGCAGGAAGTCGGGAAGGGAGCGGCCATTGCGGGGTTTCTGCAGCTTTGCAAGTAGTTGCTCGTCGGACAAATCGGGCTTGAGGTCGAGTAGGAGTGTGGCTGATGGGTTCTGCTGCAGCGCGTGCCGCAGGGCAGGCGTGAGGGCATAGACCGGAGTGCCTTCCACTCCGTACTCGGTGAGCAGCAATTCGCCCCGCTCCATCTGGCTGCCACAGTGCAGGGCTATGTTTTTGAGCGGCATGCGGCCCACTTTCTGCCGGAAAAATGCCGACCACGCCACTTCCGCCCCGCAGTTGGCGGGTTCAAACGGTACGCAGCGCACGCCAATTTCCTCGAAAGCCGTAGTCCAGCGGCCATCTGACCCCGTTTTCTGCCAGCTCGCGCCACCCAGGGCCAGCAAGGTGGCATCCGGCTGCACCACAACTTCCTCGGCAGTTACCTCATGGCGTATGCGCAGCCCGCTGGGGCCCTCAAACCCTAGCCAACGGTGGCGAGTGTGGAGTTGCACACCCAGTGCCTGCAGCCGCTGCAGCCAGGCGCGCAACAGGTCGGCGGGCTTGTGCTGCTCCAGCGGAAACACGCGCCCACTCGTGCCCACAAACGTAGTAATGCCCAGGTCGGCGGCCCAAGCGCGTAAGTCGGCGGGGGAGAAGTGCCGCAGAAAATGCTCAAAATCGGGCTGCCGGGCACCGTAGCGGGCCACAAAAGCCGCCGGAGTTTCGGAGTTGGTGAGGTTGAAGCCTCCGTGGCCGGCCACCAGAAACTTGCGCCCCACAGTTGCCTGCGCCTCATAAAGAGTCACGCGGCAGCCCGCTTCCGCCAGCCGCTGTGCCGCCAGCAAACCGGCTGGCCCTCCACCTACTATGGCAACGTGCTTCACTGAAAAAGTGCTGGAATGGCGTAGGGGTAGCGGGAAATAATGCCAAGCAAAGGTAAGGTAGGTTCGGCGGGAAATCTGGGTTTGTCGTATAGCAGGGGCATTCTGTTGCTGGACTCCGGTTCCGCTTCTCCTAAACTGCATTCATGGGGCCTTACACTATACTTATCGGGCTGAGCGTCGCCGTCATCCTTTCCTACCTGTTCGACTTGGTGGCGCGGGCTACCAAAGTGCCCTCAGTGCTGATGCTGCTGCTCACTGGTATTGCCCTGCGCCAGGCCGCCGACTACTTCGATTTTGCCCTTGGTATTCCGAAGGTGGTGCTGGAGTTGTTCGGGATTATCGGCCTGATTATGATTGTGCTGGAAGGTGCCCTCGACCTTAAGCTCACCCGCGACAAAGCCCCGCTTATCCGGCGCTCTTTCCTGGCGGCGGTACTTATGCTGGTGGTACAGGCCGTGGCTATTGCGCTGCTGCTGCAGGCGTACGTGGGCGCTTCGTTTCAGACCTGCCTCGTGAATGCCGTACCGCTGGCCGTTATCAGCTCCGCTATTGCCATTCCCAGTGTAGCTAACCTGATGGGGGAAAAGCAGGAATTTATCGTCTACGAAAGCACGTTTTCCGACATTCTGGGCATCATGCTCTTCAACTTTGCGCTGCAGGACAACTTCGCGCAGGGCATTTCGGTCATCACCTTCACCCGCGACGTTGTGGCCGTGCTGATTGTGGCGGTGCTGAGCACGGCGGCGCTGGCCTTCCTGCTGGGCCGTATCCGGCTGCACGTCAAGTTTTTCCTGATTCTGGCCTTCCTGATTCTGCTCTATAGCCTGGCCAAGAAGCTGCACCTGTCGTCGTTGGTGCTGGTGCTGGTGTTTGGGTTAGCCGTCAACAATGCCGAGCTGCTGCTACGTGGCCCGAAGCTGCAGCGCTGGCTGCACCCCGAGCAGCTGGCCGCCGAGCTGCACCCGCTCAAAAGCATCACGGCCGAGTCGGCGTTTCTGATTCGCACCTTCTTCTTTCTGCTGTTTGGCTTCAGCATCACGCTCAGCAGCCTCGTGAGTGGCACACTGCTGCTGCAGGGCCTGCTGATTGTGGGGGTGCTGACGGCCATCCGCTACGTGTACCTGCGCTACGTAGCCCGCACCGACCTGATTCCGGAGCTGTTCATCGCGCCCAAAGGCCTAATTACCGTGCTTCTGTTCTACAGTATTCCTAATAAGCACCTCATCGGGGAACTGGGCGAAAACATCCTGTTCGTAGTTATTCTGCTGACCGGCGTGCTCATGATGATAGGCCTGCAGCTGACCAAAAAGGAGCCGGAAATAGGCGAGTATTAGGCCGGGCTACGGAGCTATGTGCTGTAAGGGCTGTCACTAGGACCAGGCTGCCGGTTCTACCAGTCCGTCGCCTACTCCGTCTCCTTCAGAAGCTGCTTGCGGTAGCCGACCAGAATGGTGGATTTGAGCAGGAAACCCACGTAAACCCCCTGATTCACAACCGGCAGGGCCGGCACGTTCAGTTGCTCCATGCAGCGCAGGGTATCGAGCAGGGAGTCATCGAGGTTGACGGTGGCCGGCGGGTCGGTCATTAGGTCCTGAACGCGGGTGGTGGTGTAGTGCTCGTCATCGAACAGCGCGTTGCGCACAGTGTCGAGCGTGACGATACCGAGTAGAAGGCCCTTATCATCAACCACCGGAAACAGGTTGCGGGTAGCGTGGCGAAACGTATCAACCAGCGTGCCCAGCGTATCCTGCGGGTGCACGGCCACAAAGTCGGTCTGCACAAGGTGGTGCAGGTCGAGTTGGGAGAGCAGGCTCCGGTCCCGGTCGTGGTGCACATAGACGCCGCGCTGCACCAGCTTGCGGGTGTACACGGAGTAGGGTTCGAAGTAGCGCGTAATCAGGTAGGAAGAGCTGGTAACCACCATCAGAGGCACAAAGAGGGCGTAGCCGCCGGTAATTTCGGCAATCAGGAAGATAGCCGTGAGCGGTGCGTGCACCACGCCGGCCAGCACGCCCGCCATGCCCAGCACAATAAAATGCACTTCCGTCACGCTGGTCAGGCCACTCAGATTGATGAGCCGCGCAAACACGAAGCCCAGCAGTGCCCCCGCAAACAACGACGAGCCGAACATACCGCCGTTGCCGCCCGCGCCCACCGTAATGGTGGTGGCAAATACTTTCAGCAGCATACTGGCCGTGGCTACCCCCAGCAAAATCCACACGTTTTCGTCGCGGTACACCGCGAAAATGGAGCCGTTGACCAGTTCCTGCCCTTTGCCAGCCAACAGCTGCTGCACAATGTTATAGCCTTCACCATAGAGCGGCGGAAACAGAAATACCAGCACGCCAAGCGCCAGGCCCCCCAGCGCCACTTTCCGGAACGTGCCCGGCCACCGCTCAAAGAACTTGTCGGCCGCGAAGTATACCCGAATCATGTAGACGGACAGCAAGGCCGTGCACAGCCCCAGCATCACGTAAAACGGCACCGCATCCACGGGCCAGCTGGTGGTGATGAGCACGAACGGCTGGCCCTCAAACAGCGCTTTAGATACCACCGTGGCCGTGGCCGTGGAAATCAGCAGCGGAATGAAATAGGGCGCGGCCAGCTCGCTGAGCACCACTTCCACGGCAAACAGTACGCCGGCAATGGGCGAGTTGAAGATAGCCGCTACCCCCGCCGCCGCCCCGCAGCCCACCAGCAGGCGTCGCTCGCGCCGGCCCACGCGCAGCAGCCGGGCCAGATTGGAGCCCTGCGCCGCGCCGGTCACAGAAATGGGGGCCTCCAGACCCGCCGAGCCGCCAAACGACACGGTAAGCCAGGAAGTAATGAACTGCGAATACAGCTTGCTGCGCGGCACAATACTGCCCTGCCGGGCAATGTTATAAATCACCGGTCCCAGTCCGCGGCTCAGGTTGCCATCCAGAAAATAGCGCGTGAAAATGACCGACAGGGCAATGCCGATAATCGGATACAGAAACAGCGCGAACACGCGCTTCTCTTCCGGCACCCACGAATACAAAAACTCCTGCGAGCTGTGCACCGAATTCTTGAGCAGCACTGCCGTCAGGCCGGCCATCAGGCCCACCAGCACGCTCACCAGAATCAGGTACACCCGGTCGTTGATGTGGCGTAAGCGCCAGAATAACAAAGGGCTTAGGATCCGGTGAACAAGCTTTTTGGCCATAGCCGCAGGGCAAAGTGAAACGCTAGCCCGCCGCGCAGGCAAACGGTACAGTTTATCTCAACGCAGGATAGTGAAAAACTGACGTTGAAGGCCCATAAAATTCTAAAATATTGCGGCTACTGCGCCAGGTTAGGAGCAGGGTAGCCCTTCTCCTGCAGCATCACCTTCACTTTCTGCATCAGGTCACTTTTAATCTGTAGCGTGCCGCGGCGGTATTCGTCGGAGGAAGTCCAGAAGTACACGCGCAGGTCGGCGGTGGTGCCGTTGGTTTTCTCCAGAATAATGTACGGCGGATGGGCGGTTTCGTGCTGCACGTCGGGGTGGGTGCGCAGAAACTCAAGCAACAGCTGCTGCACCTGGCCCGGGTTGCCGTTGTCGCCGTAGTCTACGCTGGCCAGAAAATCCTGGCGCAGGTTACCGTCGCGGGTGAAGTTGATGAGGGGCTCCTTGAGCACCAGTGAGTTCGGCAGGAAGACGTGCTTGCCATCGAAGGTGCGCATGAGCGTGGTGCGCAGATTCAAGGCCTCCACATGGCCGATCTGGTCTTTGATCTGCACGGTGTCGTTGATGTGAAAGGGCCGGTTGAAGGCCAGAATAACGCCGGCCAGGAAATTTTCAGCAATGTCCTTGAAGGCAAAGCCCACAATAAACGCCGAAAGCCCGGCCCCCGCCAGCAGCCCGCTCACCACCCCCGAAAGCCCTACTATCTGCATAGCCAGCAACAGCCCGATCAGCACAAACACCCACTTGCTGATGCGGGTCAGAAAGTCGGCCAGCAGCGGGTCGTGGGAGCGGCGGCGTAGCCGGCCTCCGATTAAGGTACTGAGGCGGTTGGAAACAAAAATGGCAACAATCAGCAGCAAAAGTGCCAGCGCCAGCTTAGGCAATACATACAAAAACTGCTGCCAGTAAGTCGACAGCACGCGGTTTAAATCCTGCAGCATAGAACGAAAATCAACTAAAACCAACCGCCCCGCGGCATGGGGCCGGCGGGGCGTTATGAGGTTCTACGCAAAAAAACGGGCAGCAGGTTCGCTCAATGCGCTGCCGGCCGGTTCAGCCAGTACCAGAAAATGAGCCCGCCTACGGCATACGCTACCACATCGAGCGGATCGGCAGTGGCACGGGAATCGAAGCGGGGCAATATGCCCTCAAACCATACGGCCATCACCAGCCACGTGCTGAAAATCCAGGAAGTGGGCAGTACGAAAGCCGGGTTGCGGAAGTAGAACCGGCGCATCAGCCACAGCAGCAGTGTCAGTTCCAGCGGTAAAGTCAGCGTATCGGCCAAGTAGGCGGTGAAGGCGGGCGGCCACAGAGGCCATGGGCCCAGCCAGTGGCGCTTGTGCGCGGCCGATACCAGGTACAGCACTGTTCCCACCAGAAACAGCGGGTGGCGTAGCTCGGCGGGCCAGCGTCTCATCCGGCCAGCAGCGTCAGGAACCAGACCATAAACGACACCAGTGCCGCAAAAGCCAACTGCCCTCCCCGGACGATGTACTTAAAGAAACGCAGCACAGAGCCGTCGTCAGGGTTGATTTTGATCTGCAGAAACTCGGGCAATGGCTCCTTGGCCTGCGCGTCGCGGGCCTGTTCGCTGCGCAACCGCGGCGCATCCAGCAGCAGGCCGCACCGCTCACATCTATCCTCGGCGCGCTGCTGCCAATTGCTCCAGAAGCCGCAGTGCGGGCACTTTTTGGAGGAAAGGAGCGGCTGGTTATCCATATGGGCAAAGGTACGGGAGTTGGTTGTTACTGGCTGATTGTTGGTTGTTGATTGTTGGTGTCGTTCTGAAGCAACAACCAACAATCAGCCAGTACCCTTACAGCTCCATGATGTCCTCGTTCCAGAGCATAGGCTCGGCCTCGATGAACTCCTGCATCATGTCCACGCACTCCTGCGAGTCCAGAATCACGACTTCTACGCCGTGGCTTTCCAGAAACTCCTTCGACTCGCCGAAGGTGCGGGCTTCTCCTACCACTACTTTCGGGATTTTGAACTGCACGATGGTGCCGGCGCACATGTAGCAGGGCATGAGCGTGGTATAGAGCACCGTGTCGCGGTAGGTGCGCTGGCGGCCGGCGTTGCGCAGGGCGTCCATTTCGCCGTGGGCAATGGGGTCCAGCTCCTGCACGCGCTTGTTGTGCCCGCGGCTTACAATTTCGTTGCCGCGGCGCAGCACCGAGCCAATCGGAATGCCGCCTTCCTTGCGGCCCTGGCGGGCTTCGGCAATGGCCGCCTGCATGAATTCATCCATGTGGTTGATTTGTTAATGGTTGGAGGTTGATTGTTGAATTGTCAATTATTGAACTGCTGATTGTTGGGAGTTGACTGTCTGATACGTCTTCAGCAATCAATTCCCAACAATCAACAATTACCGGGCGCAAATGCCGCGGTACGGGCAGTATTGACACTTGTCGAGGTCGTCGGTTTTGCGGATGGGCTCCTGCGGGTCGAGGATGCGGTTGATGATGCGGCTGAGCAGTTCTTCGCTGCGCTGCACGAAATCCTGCCCGTCGTCGGTGAGGAAGCCCATATCGGCCGACATGGGGCCAGCGCCCAGGTTACGCAGCGAAATGATGGCCGTGTCGGCGGCGGGGCGGCCGCCCTGGGCCAGCATGAAGCGGTAGAGCCAGAGCTGGCGCACTTTGTCAGCAGCCGAGGTGGCATCGTGTACTAGGCGCTCAGCGGCATCAGCCGACGTCTCACCACGCTTCTGCAGCTTCAGGTCGTAGGGCTGCACAAGGCCGGTTTTGTAGTCCACGACTCGCAGGCGTCCATCGGGCAACTGGTCTACCCGGTCGGCAAAGCCAATGAGGCTGACGCGCAGCTTCTCACCATCAGGCAGCGGCACGTACACGGTGGCCTGCAGGCCTTCTTCAATGCTCTGCACCTGCAGCGGCAGGCCGTCCTTCTCAGTGAGCAAACCCTCCAGGTAGCGGCGGACCAGCTGCGAGGCTACCTGGCCCAGCACGTGGTTGAGGCCTTCGTCGGCGCGGGCGTGGCGGTCTTTTTCCTCCTTGCGTAGGGCCTTGGCCACCATCATGGGGGCCAGCCCAATCAGACCCGGAATGTCGGCGGCCGTGAGGGGCTTGCCGCTCTGCTGAAACGGCCCCAGCAGCTCTTCCAGCGCTTCGTGCACCACCGTTCCGAAACCGTCGGCCCCAAGAGCTTCTTCCACCTCGTCGGTTTCGCGGAACTTAGCTAAGCGGTTGAAGTAGAACTTCAGCGAACAGGCCAGATACTCATTCAGCGCCGTAGGAGAGAGGCCACGGCCAAGCACCTCGCGCAGCGCCTGCAGCATCCCAGCGTCTTTTTCCAGCACCAGGTCGCCGGCTTCACTGCTGCGGATGGTTCCCTCGGCCGGCGTTGAGGTTTGGGCGGAGTTGGCAGTAGGAATCTGCGGTGTGGATGGCTGCGTTTCTGCTACTGCCACCACGTCTTCCAGCACCATCTGCGGGCTTTGGGGCAACAGGTCGTTCTGGAGTTGCAGCAGGAAGCGGCTTCGCTCGCCGGTGCGGGTGCCCTCGGCGCCGGGCAGCACGTGCACCAGGTCTACGCGGCGGGCGCGCTGCAGCAGCCGCCAGAAGTGGTAGGCGGTGGCGGCTTCGTGGTCGGCGTAGGTGGGCAGGCGGAACTCGGTCAGCACGTCGTACGGAAACAGGGACGTGTGGCGCTTGGGGGCCGGCAGCACGTTTTCGTTGCAGCTGAGCAGAATGATGTGGTCGAAGTCGAGGGCGCGGGTTTCCAGCAGGCCCATCACCTGCACATCGGCAATGGGCTCGCCCGAGAAGGGCAGGCGGGTGCGCGTCATCTGTTCGTAGAGGAACCGGCGGAAGGAGCGCACCGACAGCCGCTGCTCCCGGCAGTCGAACACCGAATCGAGGCGCTTGACGAGCGTGTAGAACAGGTACAGGTACTCCGCCTCGATGGCCGAATGCTGCTCTTGGTACACCTGTTTCAGCAAGTCAATCAGGGTGTAGCAGGCCGCAATGATGTCGTCGCAGGTGTCCCAGGTCTTGAACAGGGCCTCAATCAACTCGTGGTCCTGGCCCAGCTCCAGCAGCTCGGAAGCCGGCAGCAGCACGGCGTTGCGGCGCACAATCTCGCGACACACCTTGTCGAGCAGGCCGTGGTATCTGGTTTCGGGCTGCTTATCGAGCCACTGCTGGTAGCGGCGCAGAAACGGGTGGCCCAGCAGCTTCGTGACGGCCAGATGGTGGTAGCGCGGCACGCCGTAGCCGGTTTCGCTGGAGCCTTCCCGGATGCCTGTCAGGTGCACTTCGAACAGCAGATCCACGAGGTTGAACAGGGGCGTGCTCTGAAAGCTCAGGCCCATGGTCACGTTGTAGTCGGGCACGGTGTCGGGCGGGAGGCCGTGCAGCACGGGCAGCAGCAGGGTTTCGTCGGGCAGCACCACGGCCACGGTGCCGCTGGGGTTGCTGGTGCGGGCTTCGGCCAGGAGCTGGCCCGCCACTTTGCCCTGCATGCTGGCATTGGCCACGCCCACGAAGCGCACGTGCCGGGGCAGCCCGCGCAGCAGTTCCTCAGGCCCGCCAAAAGCTTCTAGCGGCAGTTCCCAGTTCTTGAGGTAGCGGCGCAGGTGCTGGCCGGCGCGGTTGGGCGTGTCGCCTTCCATATAAAAGGCGTCGGCATCGAAGCGCACTTCCGCCAGCCCTTCTTTCAGCAGCAGCCGAATCAGGCGCTCCTCGGCCCGCGATAGAAAGCCCAGACCCAGAAACACGTGCCTGGCCAGCGGCCGGCCCTGCTCAATGAACTCGGCCACCCGCTCGGAGGCGCGGCGGTAGGCCAGGCCGGGATAGGCCACGCGCTGGTCGAGCATGCGGCGGCGCAGGCGGTAGTACACCTTGCTCAAATCATCCCAGAACTTGAAATAGCCGGCCGTCATCGACTCAGGCTTGGGCGCTTCGCCCTGTAGGTCCCAGCGCTCCAGTGCCTTGGCCTGCGACAGGTATTCGAACACCTTGTCGGCGGGAGCCAGGTTCTGGTCGAGGCTGGAGAAGTCTTCGAGCAGCAGGCCGGCCCAGCCTACAAACCGGTCGAAATCCAGCTGCGGGTCAATGTCCTTGAGGATGTCGTAGAGCAGCAGCTGCAAGGCAATGGGCTCTTCTACCTGCACGCCGGCCAGCTCCACCATATAGTCTTCCATGGCTGCCACACGCGGGCTCCACAGGGCCTCGCCGGCGTCGGTGGCCATGGCTAGTTCGTTTTTCAGATACACCACTGCCCTCCGTGTGGGCACCACCACCACCAAATCCGACAGCTCCTCGGGCGCGTAGCGCGTGGTCAGGTCGCGGGCCATTTGGGCCAGAAACGACTCGGTGGAAATAGCAGTGCGAGCAGTGAGCGGGAGCGTAGGCAGATTCATCGAAAGTAAAGATACCTTGCAGCCAGCCAGAAAAGGCGCATCAGCGCCGGGAAATGACGGCTGCTTTTTATGAACAACTACCCGGCACGCGCAAGTGCCATCATCCTCAGTTGGCTAGGCGTCGGCCTAGCTGGCTGCAACCAAACTACACCCAATACCGAGCGGGCCACTGCCCCGCCGGTAGCGGCCGACACCACTGCCCAGCCGCTGGCTCCGGCTCCGGCCCTAATTCCCGACACCATCAACTGGATGGCACCCCGGCGCGACCCGGCCGGCCCCGCTGATACCACGTTGCTTATTGATGGGCAACGCTACCGGCTGCTGCTAACTGCCGTGCCCGACTCCAGCCGCAAGCTCACGTACACGCCTCAGTACAACGCAGAATCGGGAGGGCCGGCGGACAGCACGCGGCTGGAAGCGCCAGACGTGGTGACGGGAGTGGACATGGTGCTGCGGTTTACGCTGCTGGATGCGCAGAACAAGACCGTATTTCGGCGCGAGCTGCGCAAAAAAGATTTCAACGGCGTAGTCGCCGAGGATATTCTGGTGCCCAGCGAGCCGCAGCTGCCTGCGCTGCTGGGCTACGTAGAGGCGCTAAAAGGCTTTGCTTTCCAGCAGACGTTTTTTATTCCGGATACCGACGTGGGCAGCTACGCCGTGCTGCTGCTGGGGCTGGATGGGCGGCTGCGGGAGCTGGCCTACAGCAACTCGCTGGCCGTCGACCGCACCGACTGTGAGCCCCGCTTGGCTCCCAACGGCCGGGCCCTGCTGACCTGCACGCAGCTGCTGGTGCCTGGGCGCAAGCCCATTTCCCTGCAGAAGCCCGCCGCCCAAACCGTGCTGGCCCGCTTTCTTTCCGACACAACGCTACTGGTGGTGTATGCCTACGGCACGTACCGCTACACCCAGGACGAAGCCGGTGGCCGGTCGATGGAATTTGTGGAGCCGCCCCGGATGCGCACCGTGCCGAATGCCTTCGTGCTGAATCTGCAAGGCCAGCCCCTCGCCAGCTTCCGCTACAATGGCTACACCAATGAGCTGGGCTACTCCGTACCCCGCCACTATCTGCCCCAGACCAGCACCTATTACCTGCTCGACGAGGCGCGCGGCCTGCGCCTGTTGAACAAGCGCCAGCCCACCAGCCCGCAGGAAATCCGGTTCCGGCAGATGGCCCGCTTCACCGCCCCTCAGCGGCCCCGTGAGGTGCAGTTTCGGCTGCAGGGCACTTCGGTGAGCTTCGACTTTTACGTGGACCCGGACCGGCCGGAGCAGATTCGCTACCGGAAGGTGAGCGGGGAGTAATATATGGCTGTCAGTTAATGACCACGTAAGCTATGCGTCCTAAAATAACGTCTCGTATCATTCCCGTTGCGCCTTCCGCCTCAAAAAGCCCGCAAGAGTACGTGTGGCCTGTGGTGGGAATCGTCTTTGTGATTCCTGTAATGGCCATAAGTATGCTGCTTTTCGCTCCCTTTCTACTGCTGATTAGGAGTTGGGAATGGCTGATAGCACGACTACGAGCCACTATCGGCTGGCCAACGGGAAGCCCGCCGCCACCTCCCAGCCTCATCAGCCTGCTACGCAGCCCGAAGGTTAAGCTGAGCTATTTGCCGGGCTGGGCGTTCAACATCACGCCCCCAGAGTTTGCGGACTGGATAGTGAAAAATGTAGATGATGAATATACCATGACCGACAGCGTGGTACAGCTTCATACTGCTCCAGCAATTGTAGGGCTGCATCAGCAGTTGATTGGCGCCCTACGCCACCCGTGGCGCGAAGGAATCTTGCTGCAACTGCTGGAGGCTACGAACAGACCGGATGGCCCGGCCGGTACCTCCTGGCTGGTGTATCTCGACCTGGAAACGCTGCACTGGCAGCGCCTGCAGGAACTGAAGCAGTGCCAGCTGGAAAGCACCCCCGATGCCCCCGACGTGTTGCGCGGCTGGCTGGAAGATGGGAGTGAGGTGTGCCTGCACGTAGCTGCTGTATAATCCGCCGCCGAAAATCTCACAAGGAAAAATCAGTAGCCTACAACCTCTTCGTTAACCTCGCCCAAAGCGTCATCGTACTCAGTTACAGACATCCACACTGTAACTATCCGATTCGATGAACCCTACGCAACTCAGCCACGAGCTTCGCCACGGCCAGAGCCCCGACCCACCCGTCGGCCCTTTCGATTCCGACAAAGTAGACGCCTCCGACTACGGCTACAAGCGCCTCGACACGCCCGACGCGCTGCCTATGATGGTCACGTATGGCCTCACCGCCTGCCTGGCCGGGGCCGGCGGCATCGAACGGGCCACCACGCAGCCCGCGCTTCCCGTGGCTATGGCCGCCAAAACCCTGTTCGATACTGCCAATACGTTGTTTCTGAGCCGCGAAGAGTGGCAGGAAAACAAGGCGCTGTGCTTCTACTGCCAAATGGCGACGGTAGCCTCCATTGCCTCGCTGGTACTGGCCCTCCCCGAAGCGTCAAAAGGCCTAAAGAAACTACTTGGCCGCCGTTAGTACCGTTCCAAAGAAACGTCCTTACCTCACCCGCTGCATGCGGCGGACCCCTGGAGGCAGGCGGAGCACCGTCTCAATTCACCCCAGCAGCTTCTCGGGGCGGATGGGCAGGTGCCGCACCCGCTTGCCGCAGGCATGGAACACAGCGTTGGCTAAGGCAGCGGCCGTGGGTCCCTGGGCGGCTTCGCCGGCACCGAGGGGCGGCTCGGTGGGGCGGTCCAGGACGGCTACTTCCACTAGCGGCGCCTCATCGAAGCGGAAAATCGGGTATTGCTCCCACTGCCGGGTGGTGATGCCCTGCGCGTTGAACAGCACTTCTTCGTTGAGGGTCCAGCTGGCAGCTTGGGTGAGGCCGCCCTCGGTCTGGTTTTTCAGGCCGTCAGGGTTGATGACTTCGCCGGCATCAATGGCGGCCCAGATGCGCGGCACCCGCACAAAGCCGGTACCCGGGTCCACGCTGACTTTGGCCACCACGGCGCAGTAGGCGGCCGTGTTTTTGTAGCGCGCGAAGGCCAGGCCCAGCCCTTCGTTGGCCGCCGGTTTCTCCCCTTTCACCATCTCGCGCACCCTGCGGATAACAGCTTTGGCGCGCTCATCGGTGAGGTGGCGCAGGCGGAATTCGTAGGGGTCCTGCCGGGCCTGCACGGCCAGCTCTTCCATGAAGGATTCGAGGGCGAAGATGTTGCCGAACGCCCCCAGCCCCCGCAGTGCCGATACCCGCAACGGCCCTTGCACGGCGTGGGCCCGCACCTGCAGCGCCGGAAACTGGTAATACGGCTCGGCGTTGCGGTGAATGCCACCGCTGAAGTCGTCCTCTGTTTTGGGCAGCTGCGGCTGGGCCATATACTGCGCCGCCAGCAGCTTTTCGGGCGAGCCGGCGGGCCGGGTGCTGTGCGTATCCGACCACAGCTCGTGCTGCCAGTGTGTGATGCGGCCGGTTTTGGCCTCGACGCGGGCCTGCAAGTCGAAGAGCATGGCGCTGCCGTAGGGTTCCCAGGCGTGCTCGTCGTCGCGGCTCCACTGCAGGCGCACGTGGCGGCCGGGCACGGCGCGGGCCAGCAGGGCGGCATCGGCGGCCACGTCGTCGGCGCCGTTGTGGCCGTAGCAGCCGGAGCCGGGCACGCCTTTCACGTGCACGTTGTCGGAGTGAAGGTTCAGCAGCTTGGCCAGCGACTCGCGGAGCGGATACACGCCCTGGCTGTGCGTCCAGACGTGCAGTGCCTGGGTGCCGGGCTCGAACAGCGCCACCGCGCAGCTCGGCCCGATGGAGCCGTGCATGAGGTAGGGCTTGAAGTAGCTGGCCTGGTGGGTGAGGACGCCCGCCGCCGGCGCCTTCAAAAAGTCGCCCTTGCGGGCTACGTCCTTCACGGTGCCTGGCAGGCTTCGCAGCAGCTCGGGCAGCGGCTTATCTACGGGCAGCGCCCGCCCCGCCGACCACTGGGCGTGCAGCCGGCCGTAGTCCTGGGCCCGCAGCGCCTGGTATTCCTGCTCGGCCAGAATGCCTACGAAGCTGCCGTCTATTACCGTTTTCAGCACGCCGGGAATGGCCTGCTGTAGTGCTTTCGTATCGAATTGCAGCAGGGTGGCTTCGTAGGAGTGGGGGCGCAGCACGCGGGCGTGCACCATGCCCGGAAAGCGCAAATCCTGCACGTAGTAGGGCTCGGCCCGTACCATGTGCTCAATGTCCTGGCGGGGCACCGAGCGGCCCACGTGCTGGTACTGGCTTTTGGGCTTGAGCGGTGCGGGCTGGCGTACTTCATCAGTCAGCTGCCGCCCGCCCAGCAGCTGGTCCACCGATACCCGCCGGCCGTTCGGGGCCACCACCGCCCCGGGCTCCAGGCGCAGCTGGCTGACTTTCTGCCCCAGTACCGGCGCGGCCAGCGCCAGCAGCTTCTGCCGGGCCGCCGCCGCCGCGTGGCGGATGGCCATGGCGCTCTGCTCGATGGAGGCGCTGCCGGCCGTGTACCGCTCGTCGGGGGTGCGGCCGGTTTCGGCTATGGTCACTTCCACGGCTTCCACGGGCAGGTTCAGCTCCTCGGCCGCCACCTGCGCCACCGCCGTCCGGATGCCCTGCCCGATTTCGATTTTGCCCGTCAGCACCCGCGCCCGGCCGTTGGGCAGGATTTCCAGCCAGGCGTTGATGCGCGGGTTGTCCTGCAGGCTGCCGGGCAGTTCGCCCTTCTGCGGCGCGTCAGCCAGCAGCTCGCCCGCGCCCAGCAGCACAAATCCAATGGTCAGGCAGCCAGTCGTTTTCAGGAAGTCGCGGCGGGAGGTATCGGGCAGCATAGTCAGGAGAAACAGGCGAAAGGAAGAGTATCGGGCCGCTTAGCCGGCCGCCGCGCGCTGCACCGCCCGAATGGCACGGGTGTGCACGCTACACCGGCACAGCACCCGAAACAGCCCATTGCGGATCGCCTCTTCGCTCGGCTGCGGATATTGCTTCAGCAGCGACACGGCCGACATCACCATGCCGTTCAGGCAGAAGCCGCACTGCGCCGCCTGCTCCTGCACAAACGCCGCCTGTACCGGATGGAGCGTGCCATCGGGGCGGGTGAGGCCTTCGAGAGTGGTGATGGCCACGCCGCCCGTGGTCTGGCGCACGGGCAGCTGGCAGCTGGGCCAGGCAATGTCGTTGAGCAGCACCATGCAGGCCCCGCACTGCTGCAGGCCGCAGCCGAACTTCGGGCCATTCAGCCCCAGATTATTGCGCAGCACGTAGAGCAGCGGCGTTTCGGGGTCAAGGCGCAGCGTGTGCTGCTGCCCGTTCACGAGCAGAGTGAGGTCGGCTTCCATCTCCGGCAATACTGCTGAAAGCCGGAAAAAGATGCTGCGCCAGCAAGAAGGTGCGCCCGGCGCGGGCAGCTAGTGCCCGACGGGAGCCGCCGACCCGGGCGGTGCGGCCGGCACTTCCAGCTCCTGGTGGCCCAAGGAACGCAGGGCCAGCAGCAGGCTGCCCACCGTGAGGACAGCTGCCGTCAGGAAGGCCGCGCCGGGAAAGTGGACCGGCGCGGTGGGGCCGGTGAAGTAGGAAAACAGGTTGGTCATCAGGGGCGGCCCGACGATGGAGGTCAGGCTCACGAGGCTGGTAAGCGCGCCCTGCAGCTCGCCCTGCTCGGTGGGCGGCACCTGCCCCGACATGATGCCCTGCAACGCCGGCCCCGCTATGCCGCCCAGGCAGTAGGGCACCAGAAAGGCAAACATCATCCAGCCCTTCGAAGCAAACGCAAACAGCAGAAAGCCCAGCGCATACAACCCAATACCCACGAATACCGACCGTTTCGGGCCCAGCCGGGGAGCGGTATAGCGGATCAGCAGGCCCTGCACAAGGGCCGTCAGGGCGCCCACCACGCCCAGCGAATAGCCCACCCAGGCCTCATTCCAGTGAAACCTATACATCGTGAAATACGACCAGGTACTCTGCGTGGCATGGGCCGCAATGTAGATGAGCACCAACGAGCCCACCAGGCCCAGAATAACCGGGTACTTGCGCAGCTGCCGCAGCGAGCCGACGGGGTTGGCCCGGCGCCAGTCGAAGGGCCGGCGGTGCTCCTTGTCCAACGACTCGGGCAGTACAAAGAAGCCGTAGAGCCAATTCAGCAGCGTGAGGCCTGCAGCCACCAGAAACGGCACCCGCGGCCCGAAATGCCCCAGCAGCCCGCCAATCACCGGCCCAATGATGAAGCCCAGCCCGAACGCGGCCCCAATCATGCCGAAGTTCTGGGCGCGGTTTTCGGGCGTGCTGATGTCGGCAATGTAGGCCGAGGCCGTAGTGAAGCTGGCCCCGGTGATGCCCGCAATGATGCGCCCCACAAACAGCCATGCCACAGTCGGGGCGAAGGCCAGAAACAGGTAGTCGAGGCCGAACCCGAATAGGGCCACCAGCAGCACCGGCCGCCGCCCGTATTGGTCGGAGAGGTTGCCGAGGATGGGTGAAAACAGGAACTGCATACCCGCAAACGCAAATCCCATCCAGCCGCCATACCGGGCGGCAGCGCTCAGCGGCTCACCGGTCAGCTCCGTAATGAGCTTGGGTAGCACCGGAATGATGATGCCAAAGCCAATGACATCGAGCAGCAGCGTGATGAAAATAAACGCCAGAACGGGTTTTCGGGCAGCAGACATAGGCAGGCAGTCAGAAGTGAGCAGCCCAAAAATACGGAGGTTTGCGGTAGCCGGAAATAGACGATGCTAAAAAAATTAGCGAAACACGAATTGGCTAAGTTAATTGTCCGAAGGCAGGGCTAAAAAACCAGTACTTCTTCTGTGCCAAAGTAATACAGCACGCACTCCACCTGGCTATAGCCCAGCTGCCGGAATAGCTGGGCGTACTGCTGCAGCGGCAGGCGGTGGGCCGGGCTGGGCGGCGGCACCTTGAAATCGAGGAGCGTGACGCGCACGGCGGCCCGGCCGGTTGCACTGGTCACGGCCTCGAACACCACCCGGTCGGGCTTGTAGTCGCGCCGCTTCACGCCGCCCACCAGAATTTCGCGCTCCGTTTCCACTGATACCTGCTCGCTGAAGTAGCGCGCCAGCTGCGGATGGTCTACTACCAACTGCAGGCGTTGCTCCAGGGCTGGCCGTTCCCGGTTGCTGATGAAGCCTTCGGCCGCCAGCTGCCGGGCTATCCGCTCCACATCCTGGGCCAGTACCAGCCGGCGCAGGCCGTAGTGCAGCTTCCGGTTCCACTCGCCCAGCCGCTCCTGCACGTCAAAGTCGAACACCGTGTTGGCGTGGCGGCGTAGTCGCAGCCGCTCCTCCCAGGGTGCGGTTTCGAGGTTGGTGAGCGGAAAGCTATTCGTAGTTGATGGCTCATTTTTCAGGCTGTTTTCGGCAGCCATGCCTTGTGAAATGACGAATGATACCCGCTCATCGTCCCACAGTTCCTGATGCTGCAAATACTGATGCAGCAGAGCCGCCACGTTTTTGGCCGGTCCTTCCGGGGCGCCGTCATCGGCGGCTTTTTTGCTGGTTTCGGGCCGCTTGCTCAGGATGTAGAGCCGGTGCCGGGGGCGCGTAAACGCCACATACAGCATGTTCAGGCCTTCCAGAAACGTCTTTTCGCGCTCCTCCAGGTACTGGCCGGCCAGCGCCGTGCGGCCCAGGCTTTTGGTGAGGGGCACCACGGCCACGGCCGGCATTTCGGCCACGGGCTTGTCCTCGTCGGAGAGCCGGCCCCAGAGCAGCGTGCCGCGGTAGGGCTCCAGGCTCCAGTCGGCGAAGGGCACAATCACCACCCCGTAAGCCAGGCCCTTGGCCTTGTGCACGGTGGTAATGGTAATGGCGTCGCGGCCGGCGGGGGCGTTGATGCTCAGGCCGGCTTTGCGCTGCTCCCAGTAAGCCAGGAAGTTATTGAGGTTGTTGCCGTAGCGCAGGCTGTAGTCGAGTGTCAGGTCCAGAAACCGGAACAGGTACTCACTCTCGCCGTTGCGGCCCAGCAGCCCAAACAAGCCAATCAGCCGCTCGGTCAGTTCATATAAGCCCAGATTGCCGGTTTCGTGCTCCTGCAAATCAAAGCCCAGCGCCCGAAACTCGTCGAAGAAGTCGGCGGCGTGCTCGGCATTGGCCAGCGTGGCCAGGTGGCGTACGCGGGCAGGAGTAGGGGCCACGCGGCGCACCACTTTGTCGAGCAGCAGCAGCGCCTCGGCCCGGGCCAGCGTGTCGGCAGGCTGGTTGAGCACCCGAAAGATGGACACCAGCAGGTTCACCACCTCCGCAAACTCCAGCGACAGGGAGTCGGCCGAAATGATGTCGTAGCCGCGCTCCTTCAGAAACTTGGCTACCAGCCGGCTCCCGCGCCGGGTGCGGCTTAGCACGGCCACGTCCTGCGGCCGGAATCCGTCGCGCAAGGCCTGCTGCACCAGCGCCAGCGTGAGGTACAGCGTGCTTTCGTCATAGTCGAGGGTGGCCTCCGGTAGATAGCCCGGCAGCGGCTCTTCGGTGTAGCTGCCGGCGGCGGCATCGTAGCGTCGGGCCGGGGTCTCGGCCTGCGTAAATAGAATTTCGACGTGGCCTGGCAGCAACTCCTTGTCCGGCACCGACTGCCGAAAGCCCGGCTCAAACAAGTCCTGTACCAACGCAAAGTCAGGATGCTGGGCGCGCAGCTGGCTGAAAAACAAGTTGTTGAACGCCACAATTTCCGCTGCCGAACGGTAGTTAACGTTCAGCGAAGCCGCTTCCAGCCGCCCGTCCAGGCCTTGGTACCGCTCCTGCAGCAGCTGCCGGGTTTCGGGGTCGGTGGCGCGGGCGGCTAGGGCGGCGGTGTTGCCCTGGTGCAGGCGCAGAATCTGCTCCATCTCGCCGCCGCGCCAGCGGTAGATGGCCTGCTTGGCGTCGCCCACGGCCAGGTTGAGGAAGTCGTTGCCGAGGTTGTTTTCCACCAGCGGCAGCAGGTTGTTCCATTGCAGCACCGACGTGTCCTGGAACTCGTCGATGAGCAGGTGGTTGTACCGCTCGCCCAGTCGCTCGTACAGAAACGGTACCGGCTCCTTCAGCACGATGCCCGCAATGCGGCGGTTGAATTCGCTGATCAGCACGATGTTTCGCTCCCGGCTCACCTGCTCCACTATCTTGTTCAACTCGCTCAGCAGCGAGGCATGAAACAGGTAGGGCTGCATTGCCGACACCAATAGGTAGCCGCTGAGGTGCCGCTCGCGCAGAGCCAGCAGCTCGGCAAAGGCATCGTCGAGGGCGGGGCGCACGGCGGCAACGCGGCTGGCGTAGGGCTCTTTTTTGCCGGTGGCACTGGCCCAGTTGCCGGTTTCAAACACCTTCAGGGCCGTGGCCGTGGGCGTGTCGCCTTCTTCCAGCCAGCGGTGCCAGTTGGCGAAGTGCGTATACACACCCCGCTCGCCGCCGGCCAGGTGGCTGGGCTCCAGGCCGGCGGCGCGCAGGGCAGCCAGGGCTTTTTCGGTTACTTCCAGCACCTCGGCTTCCATCACGTCGCGGCGCTGGCGCAGGGTTTCGTGCAGGCGGCGGAAGTCCTGCAGCGTCAGCGTCTGGAGCTGCGCCACGGCCTCGTGCACGGTTTCGTTGAACAGAAACTTGCCGAAATCCGCCAGCTCGTCGGGCAGGTTGTTCCAGCTTTTGCCTTCGTCGGCGCGGCTGAGGGCGTACTCGGTGAGGGTGCGGGCCAGTAACTTAGAGTTCGGGTCGCGGTTCACCTTGTCGAGGAGAGCGGCCACGGCGGTTTGCAGCACGGCATCGGTGTCCAGCTCCACCTCAAACGTGGCCGGCAGCCCCAACTCCCGCGTGAAAGCCGTGACAATGCGCTGCACAAACGAGTCGATGGTGCTCACCGCAAAGTCGGCGTAGTGGTAGAGCACCAGCCGGAAGGTTTCCCGGGCCCGGCGGCGCACTTCCTGCTGGCGCTCCTCAGCGGTTTCGGCGCGGCGCGGCAACTGGCCGTCGGCATCCATCTCCTCCGTCACTTCGGCCAGCAGCGTATCCGTCTCGCCTTCCGTAGGATACGCAAACCGCCGCAGCGCTCCAATGATGCGCTGTTTCATTTCGCCCGCCGCATCGTTGGTGAACGTAATGGCCAGCACCCGCTTGAAATACGACGGGTCCTCGCTGCCCAGGGCCAGCTTCAGATATTCCTTAGTAAGCTGGTATGTTTTGCCGGAGCCGGCAGAAGAAGAGTAGATGCGGAAGGTGGCGGGCATTGGGAAGAATAGTAAAGATCTTAGCTTTGAATCTTAAATTTTTTTGCAAAAGCTGATTGCTTATAGTTAAATCGACTATGAAAAAGGTTGTTTCTGTACTTGTATTTTTATCGGTGATATTTGTTTTCGGAGCTTTAATAAATAAGAAGCTAATCTTGCTAAGAGAATTTGGTGAAATGCAAATGCGAAATTTAGGTTTTGCCTCTTTGGATGAAGTAGATTTCAGTTCCGTTTGTGGGCTTGATTACGTAGAAGCGTCGGAACTCAATAGAGTGCGTTATGGTCAATTCAACTCAGGGGCTGTATGTATTGGCTATAACTACATGAAATCTGAATACAAGAGATTGATAGGCCTTGAAAATATTAATGTTCCAGACAATTGCGAGCTAATAAAAATCGCCTCAGACTATTATCAATCTGACTCCACCTATCTAGATGTTTTGTCTCTTTCTGATGAAGACAATTCTATTCATGCAATTGTGTACAGAAAAACAGATGCCATAAAGTGTGCTATGAGGAGTTGTCCAGAATTCATGATGTGGAGAAATGACCGTGTACAGGTGGTCAACCATAAATTAGAAGTGAACAACTATGAGATGATAAACGAACACTGCTTTTAAATGCAGTTGCTCTCACACCGCTCCCCACAGCCGCTCCACCATTTCCGGCGTCACGCGCACCGGGCGCTTGGTGTGCGGGTCCAGCAGCACCCAGTGCGTCTCGGCTTCGCAAAGCAGCTTGCCATCCTCGGCCCGCTCAATGCGCACGAAGCGCTGGCTCTGGGCGCCGCGCACCTCGCCAATCCAGGTGGTGCAGCGCAACTCTTCGCCCAGCAACGCCGGGTGGTGGTAGCGGATGCGGTGCTCCCGCACCACCCATATATAGGAGTGCCCGTCGGCGGGTGGGTAGGCGGCGTGCCAGTGCGCGGCGGCCGTGTCCTGCACCCAGCGCACGTACTGCACATTGTTGGCGTGGTCCAGGTCGTCGATGTCTTCGGGCTGGACGGTGAGCAGGTGCGAAAAGCGGAAAGCAGGCGTAATCATGCCGGGCAGGAGGGTGAGGGCCGTAAAGGAACGCCGAAACGACGGGTTCTGAAAGGGCCTTCGGTCATCAATCCTGAATAACTTCTTGGCCGAGGGGAAGCGAAACTCAAAACTTCCGCTATCTTTGACACAGTTTAAGAATAGTGGCTTACAAGGCCTGTTGAGTACTTTCGATGAGAAGGGGAAAGCAGAGTTGCGTGCTGCTCCTCTTAAAGAAACATCCATCATCACAAGTACCATGCAGACAGGAACTGTAAAATTCTTCAACGAAACCAAAGGCTTCGGTTTCATCAAAGTTGACGGCACCGGCGAAGACATCTTCGTTCACGTAACCGAGTGTGTTGACGAAATCCGCGACAACGACAAAGTGCAATTTGAAATTGCTCAGGGCCGTAAAGGCCTGAACGCTGTAAAAGTGAAGCTGGCTTAGTCCGTTTCCTTTTCGGATACTTAGAAAAGCAGGTTCCCTTGGGGATCCTGCTTTTTTTATGCCCGATTAGTATATCCGTCAACCTGAGCTTGCGAAGGATCTTATCACACCTAACAACAGCAGGCTCTTGCCTGGTAAGGTCTTTCACAAGCTCCGGATGACGGACAAAATTCAAACTGTCATCTGCTTTCCCAATAAATAATCCGTATCTTTGCACCCGCATTTGAGAACGGCCACGTTCCGCGCAGCTTGAGAGCTGCCTTTAAAGAAACTTGTTGGGCCGGCTTTGTCTTCCGTCCGTTGCTTCCGTCACTTGTCGTTGTGTAGAGTGGGAGAAGAGCGTCGCTGAATCCGCTGTTTTCAGAGCTATTCACTCCACTCCATCAACACAGACATGGAAAACGAAACCGTTAAGACCAAGTTCAGCGAGCTGACCCTCTCTGAAGAAATGCAGCGTGCCATCACCGAAGTTGGCTACGAAGAAGCATCCCCCATCCAGGCTGCCGGTATCCCGGTATTGCTCCAGGGCCGCGACGTAATCGGCCAGGCCCAGACCGGCACCGGTAAAACCGCCGCCTTCTCCATCCCCGCCATCGAGCGGGTCGATACCGACTCGCGTGAGGTGCAGTGCCTCGTGCTCTGCCCCACCCGCGAGCTGGCGGTTCAGGTTTCCGGCGAAATCCAGAAACTGGGCAAGTACAAGCGTGGTCTGGCCGTCGTGCCGATCTACGGTGGCTCTTCTTACGACCGTCAATTCCGCGCCCTGGAGCGTGGCGTACAGATCGTAATCGGTACCCCCGGCCGTGTAATGGACCACATTGAGCGTGGTACGCTCAAGCTGGAGCATTGCAAAATGATCATCCTCGATGAGGCCGACGAAATGCTCGACATGGGCTTCCGCGACGACATCGAGACGGTGCTCAAGAAAATGCCCGAAGACCGCCAGACGGTATTCTTCTCGGCTACCATGAGCAAGCCGATCATGGAGATGACCAAGCGCTACCAGAAGGATCCGCAGATCGTGAAGGTGAACCATCAGGAAATGACGGTTACCAATATCGAGCAGAGCTACTTCGAGGTGCGCGGTCCGCAGAAAAAAGACGTGCTGACCCGTCTCATCGACATGTACAACATCAAGTCGGGCATCGTCTTCGCCAACACGAAGCGCATGGTGGACGAGATTGTGGGCGATTTGCAAGCCAAAGGCTACTTCGCCGAAGGTCTGCACGGCGACATGGGCCAGCAGCAGCGCCAGAACACGCTGGATAAATTCCGCAAAGGCACCCTCGAAATCCTGGTAGCTACCGACGTAGCCGCCCGCGGTATCGACGTGGACAACGTGGAAGTGGTAGTAAACTACGACCTGCCCGCCGACGAGGAGTACTACGTGCACCGCATCGGCCGCACCGGCCGCGCCGGCAAGCAGGGCAAGGCCTTTACCTTCGTGAGCGGCCGCGACATCTACAAGCTGCGCGACATCATGCGCTTCACCAAAGCCAACATCAAGCAGGAGCGCGTGCCGTCCTTCGAAGATGTGTCGGAGGTGAAAACCACCCTCATGCTCAACTCCATCAAGGAGGTGATTGTGAAGGGCAACCTGGATAAGTACATTGCCCGCGTGCAACGCCTCATCGACCAGGAGCAGGAAGAAGCCGTTACGTCTTTGGACGTGGCCGCCGCTCTGCTGAAGATGACGATGAAGGAAGACAAGCGCGCTCAGGAAAGCTTGGACGCCAGCCGTACCCAAGGCGCGGCCCGCGCCGGCTTCACCCGTCTGTTCGTGACGATGGGCAAGAAGGACCGTCTGCACCCCCGCGACATCGTGGACCTGATTGCCGAAAACACCAGCCTCACGGCCAGCAAAGTCGGTGACATTGCCCTCTACGACAAGTTCAGCTTCGTGGAAGTACCGAACGAGTTCGTAGAAGAGGTAGTGAGCCAGCTCGGCCGCAGCTCCATCCAGGGGCGTCCGGTGGCCTTCAACATTGCGACGCCCCGCCAGGAAGGCGACGCGCAGCAGGAAGGCGGCAACCGCGGCGGCTTCGGCGGCGGCGAGCGTCCGCGCCGCACCGGCGGTTTCGGCGGCGGTGAGCGTCGGGAAGGCGGCAGCAGCTACGGTGGCAACCGCGGCGGTAGCTACGGCGACCGTCGGGAAGGCGGCAGCAGCTACGGTGGCAACCGTGGTGGCAGCAGCTACGGCGGCAACCGCGGTGGCGGTAGCTACGGCGGCGGCTCCTATGGTGGCGGCAACCGCCGCGAAGGTGGCAGCAGCTACGGCGGCGGCTACAAAGGCAAGCGCGACGACAGCTAAATCATATCACAGATTTTGCAGATTGAATTGATTTCAATCTAAGCCAATTAACGCAAAAGAGCCACTTCGTCAGAAGTGGCTCTTTTGCGTTAATTCAGTATTTGACGGGTAGAATTCGCCAGTGGTTTCGCAAATGCCCATAAAGAAAGCCGCTCCAGTAGAAGCGGCTTTCTTTATGGCTGGAAAGTTGAAGGCTGTTAAATCAACTCTATCGGCACCATCAGTGCTTATTTTTTGGCGGCGTCGCGCAGGTCGCGGATTTCGTCGTGGCCCTGCTTGATGCCGGCGGCCTGCTTGGCAATAAGGGTGCTCAGGTTGCCGGGCAAGCCTTCGATTTTTCGGGCTTTTTCGTAAGCTCCTTTGGCGTAGTCTTCGCCCCGTTCGCACTCAGCTAGGATGCTGTGGCGGTCTTTGCTGGTAATCAACCCTTTCAGGTTGATGAAGGCGCGGTGGATAGTGCCCGTGATGGAAGACTCCGACTCCTGGTTCGGATGCAGATTTAGCTTGTGCATCTCATCCTGCAACTCGGTCAGGTACTCGGAGCGCTGGGCCGCGTATTTCTTGAAAATCTGTTTCAGGTCAGCGTCTTCCACGTCAGTTAGCGCTTCGGCATAGCCTTTCTGGCCATCTTTCAGCGTGTCGAGAAGTTCGTTGAGGCCGGCTTGGACTACTTTAGTATCCATGAGGAATTGTAGATTAAGTGGTAAGAAAGGTGGGTTATGCCCTTCTTTACTCCCAAACTCCTGCCAGGGTTACGGGCACTGAAACGAGAAGAAGCTGATCTTTGTCAGGTCCAGGATGGTAGGCTATTCGGCGGCGGCAGCCATAGCCCGACCGGCCAGATACCCCGTGGTCCAGGCTGCCTGAAAGTTGAATCCGCCCGTAATTCCGTCGATATCAAGTACTTCGCCGGCAAAGTGTAGGCCGGGTACGCGGCGACTTTCCATGGTTTTCATGTCTATTTCTCCCAGCATCACGCCGCCACAGGTCACAAACTCATCCTTATAAGTGGTTTTGCCGCGTACGGGCAGGGCCGTGTTCAACAGCGCTTCAATCAGGCGGTTTTGCGGCTTGGCTGGCAACTCATTCCAGCGTACTTCGGGCCCGATGCCAGCCTGCTCCGTGAGCGTGCGCCACAGCCGCTGTGGCAACCCAAATATTGGATTGGAAACCACGAGTTTGCGGCCGCTCTGCTCGCGGTACTCATGCAGCCAGGTGCGCAGGGTGGCCTCGGTGTGTTCCGGAATCCAGTTGATGAGGGCCGTGCTCTGGTAGCTCAGCTCGTGCAGGCGGCGCGCGCCCCAGGCCGAAAGCTTCAGCACGGCCGGGCCGCTCACGCCCCAATGCGTCACCAGCACGGGGCCTTCGTATTCGAGCTTTTCGCCGGCCACCCGTACTCGGGCCCGCGGCACGCTCACGCCGGGCAGCTCCCGCAGCGGCGAGTCGGGCACGTTGAAAGTGAACAGGCTGGGCACCGGCGCGGCAATGGTGTGGCCCAGTTGCCGCAGCCACTCATACTGGTCGGCTTTGGGGGCGCCGCCCGTGGCAATGAGCAGCCGGTCCACCGTCAGGTCGGTGGCGTGGGACCCGGTGAGGCGCAGGCGGAAACCACCGTCGGGCAGAGGATCAATCTGCTCGGGCTGGGTATGGGTAAGGATGTGCACGCCCGCCTGCCGGGCCGCGTCCAGCAGGCACTGCGCAATGGTTTCCGACGAGTCGGTGACGGGGAACATGCGGCCGTCGGGCTCGGTTTTGAGCGCCACGCCCCGCTGCGCAAACCAACGGATGGTGGCCTGGGCATCAAATTGCCGGAAGGGCTCCTTGAGCTGCTTAGCCCCGCGCGGGTAGTGCGCCACGAGTTGGGCAGGGGTATCGGCGGCGTGGGTTACGTTGCAGCGGCCGCCGCCCGAAATTCGGACCTTGCTCAGCAGCTTGCCGGTTTTTTCTATCAGATACACCGTAAGGCGCGGGTTGGCTTCGGCGCAGGCAATGGCCCCGAAAAAGCCCGCTGCCCCGCCACCCAGCACCGCCACCGTCGAATTAGAATGCTTCACGCCGGCAAAGGTACGACCGGAACCGCGTGGCGACGGCGGCCGCCGCCAGTGGAAAGCGGCAGGCACGGTATGTGGCCCATCAGAAAGGATATAGGCAGGAGATTGAGCAGTGAAATCCGTATACTTAGTGTTCCATTGATCAATTACTTACAGGCACAACGATGGGTGCAATTTCCAACACCGCTATATGGTAGAGCAGCCCGATACGGTGGAGCCAGGAGCCTACGTGCGGACATTGGCCGCCACCAACCGACGAGCCTTTCCGGCCGTAGGACTTAACTTCCTAGAACAGTACCGGCGCACGGGTCGCCCGCTGCTGGCCGTACAAAAAGTAGCTATTCACTAGACACTCTACTTAAGCCCCGACTACTCATGGTAGTTGGGCTTTTCTTGTATATGAAACTGCGAATTTACTTGAGCTTGTGGCTCATAATTGGGCTGTTGAAGATTGCACAAGGCCAACAAACAAATTGGGAGCAGACTAGCATTTTTAGAAACCCCAATCCCCGAACAGTGTTTTCGACAGTCGTTCGAATGCAAATTACTGCGAATAGCATTTATGCAAACGAAACAAATTATTATACTCAATATAGAACCCAAGGTCATTTCGCCCGCTACGACTTAAATGGGAATCTGGTATGGCAGCGAGCTTCCCCAGATTGGCGGTCAGGTGAGAGTGATTTGCGGCCCTGGGGCACGGGAGTGGTATTTGCCGGCGGGCTGCCACCCGCTACCATCCTCCCCGGCAACGGTATCAACGGCTCTACCTACCTGCAATGGCTAAATAGCCGGGGCGATACGGTGCGCACGGTGCGCATTCCGCGCGACACACTGGAAAGCGTACCCGTGCGCCTGCTGGCCCGGCGCGGCTACTACTACGTGGCCGGCATCAGCGACGGGGCCGGCACCGGGTAATCCACACAAATGCCCCACTACTCGTTGTTGTGTACTGACACCACAGGTACTCTCCAGTGGGCACGCAGCTATGCCAGCCCAGCATTCGGCAGCGCCTACACCGCGCATCTCACAACGGCACCCCGCAACGGCCTTTTAGTAACCGGCGGGGTACAATCCCCAGTGTATGGCTTTGATTTCTGGGCGCTCGAAACCGACTCGCTGGGGCAAGTGCGCCGCAGCCGTATTATCCGGCCGCAGGTAGTGGGAGTAGACGTGACCCAAGGCCGACTCTGGAACAACACCATTACTCTGCGCGACGGCAGCGGCTACGTCATGACGGCAGGGCTGAGCTACAGCAACGAGCCCACCCGCAGCTACGGGCTGGTGATGAAGTTCGACACGGCGCTGCAAGTAGTGTGGCAATACCGCCTCGACCCGCCCGCCAACGAGCCGCAGCTCTACTCCTGCAAGGTATACGAGCAGCCCGATGGCACGCTGCTCACGCTCTACACCACCGGCGGGGGCCGTACCCCCAGCAACCGGCTGCAGCTGCTGCGCCTGAGTGCCCAGGGCCAGCGCCGGGGCCTGCGCACCTACTGCACCCAAACCATCACCGACCCACGCCCCTACGACTGGCAGCCGCTGCCCGATTCCTCGTTTGTGGTGGCCGGGCGCTCCGTGCAGGCGTCGCCCCAGGGAAACACGTTTCCGGCTTTTGTGGCGCGCTTCTACACGCCCTGCCCTACGGTGCAGGCGACGGCCGCGCCCGCCGGGCGGGGCGGGCTGGCGCCCTACCCGCAGCCGGCTACGGCCGGGCAGGCGGTGCAGGTGCCCTGGCAGCGCCCCGCCGGGGCAGTTGCCCCGCTGGCGCTGCGCCTACTCGATGCGCTGGGCCGCGAGGTGTTGCGCCAGCCGTTGGCCGGGGCTGGTGGCACGGCCCGGCCAACGGCTGGCGCTGCCCGCCCGGCTGCCCGTGGGCCTGTACGTGGTGCAGCTGCTGGCCGGCGAGGTGCCTGCCGCCAGCAGCCGGCTGCTGGTGCAGGCACCGTAAGCGTCGCCCTGTTGCTTAGCAGCTTTGTAGCGCGGCCAGCACATTGTCGTGCCGGAACTGGTAGCCCGTCACCTGGTGCAGCAGGCTGCTGTCGATGATTTTGCCACTGGTTTCGGTGGTTTCGGGCTGGAACGTGGGCGCCTCCAGGCCCAATACAGCGGCGGCGGCGGGGTAGAAGGTGCGGCGCGGCGGGTGCTGGCCGGCGCAGGCATTGAAGGTATAGCCCCAGGCTTTCTCGCGGATGATGTGTAGCAGCAGCCCCACGCAGTCTTCGAGGTGAATGAGGTTGACGGGTGCGTTGCCCTGCGGCAGGTTGTGGCGGCCCGCCAGAAACCGGCCGGGCGGCCGCTCGGGCCCGAACAGGCCGCCCAGGCGCACAACCGTCGTCAGCCACTGGCCCCAGCGCGGCGTAAACTGCCCTTCGGCCCGCAGCAAATCGGAGGGCGCATCCGGCGACGAAACGGCGTCTCCTTCTCGCATGAGCCGGTTCTCGTTGGGATAAACGCTCGTGGAGCTGACGAACAGCACGTGCCGCACGCCGGCTGCCGCCACCGCCGAGCCTACCGGCCGGAGCAGGGCCGGGTAGGCCCCGGCGGCCGCGGCGCGGGGTGGCACATTCAGCACCAGCACATCTGCCCCGGCCAGCAGCGCGTGCAGCGAGTCGGCATCAATCTGCGAAAACTCCGGGCCCAGCCGCAGCAGGTAGGGCCGGATGCCCGCGTCGCGCAGGGTGAGCAGCTGGGTAGGAGTGGTGGTGGAGCCATTGACGGCGTATCCCTCTGCTACCAGCGCCTTGGCCAGTGGTAGGCCCAGCCAGCCGCAGCCAAGTACGGCAACGGTTGTGGGAGCGGTTCGGGAAGAGTGGGGAGAATCAGCCATGCGGGGTAAAGGTGCGGAAATTTACTGCGTGGCCGAAGGGCTACGACGAAGGGCGCAACCTAGGCATGCGCGCCAAGCGGGACTATGTTAGGAGTTTTTTTGAACTTGCCCACCGGTTGCCTCCCCAAGCAGCCCCACGCAGCCTTTGAAATATGTCATTTTATGAATATAAAATGACACCTCGTGGCTGCTGTGGCATTTTGGTCCTGTGCATTTATTTTTCATTCTCAACCTCCCACTTCATGTCTGCTCACCCGTACGCCCAACCCATGCTCCGCGACAACGCGCTCCAAGGCAAAACTATCGTCGTGACAGGTGGTGGCACCGGCCTCGGCCGCGCCATGACCACCTACTTTCTGCAGCTGGGGGCCAACGTCGTCATCAGCAGCCGCAAGCTGGACGTGCTGGAAAAAACGGCTGCTGAGCTGCGCGAGCAGACCCAGAACACCAACGTGCTGGCCGTGCAGTGCGACGTGCGCAAATACGAGGAGGTAGAAGCCATGCTGCAGAAAACCATCGACACGTTTGGCGGGGTGGATGTGCTGCTTAACAATGCGGCCGGCAACTTCATCAGCCCCACGGAACGCCTGAGTCACAAGGCGTTTGATGTAATTGTGGATATTGTGCTGCGTGGTTCCTACAACTGCACGCTGGCCTTCGGCAAGCGCTGGATTGCGGACAAAAAGCCCGGCACCATCCTCAACATCGTGACGACTTATGCCTCCGTTGGCTCGGCCTACGTAGTGCCTTCGGCGGCTGCCAAAGCTGGCGTGCTGGCCATGACCCGCTCACTGGCCGTGGAATGGGCCAAGTACGGCATCCGCTCCAACGCCATTGCCCCCGGCCCGTTCCCAACAGAAGGCGCCTGGAGCCGGCTTTTTCCTGAGCCATTAGCTAAAAAGCTCGATCCGGCTGCGTCCGTGCCGCTCAAGCGCGTCGGCGACCATCAAGAACTGGCCAACCTGGCCGCCTACATGGTGTCGGATTTCTCGGCCTATATGAATGGAGAAGTAGTAACTCTCGATGGAGGGGAGTGGCTGAACGGGGCCGGTGAGTTCAACAAGCTCGAAGCCATTCCGGCCCCGATGTGGGACGAAATCGAAAAAGCCATGCGCCGCTAAGCTTCGATAGCAGCATAGCTAGAAACGTCATTCCGCGCGACGTTGAAGAAGCTCGCTAGTGTGGTAGAATCATCTATTACACTAGCAAGCTTCTTCAACGCCGCGCGGAATGACGTTTTGTGTTAGAACTTATAGCCCGGAAAACCCTTAGTGAATTCGGCGGCGGGAATGGGCTGATTGGCTACTACGTCGCTGAATTCGAACTTCTCGAACAGGCCTTTGTCGTCGTTTACCTGCACCACTAGCGGGAGCATAATCTTCTGGTCGACGCAGACAATGGTGCGACGGCCGTAACTGTTGGGCACCTGCAGGGTACGGCCTACCTCAACTTTTTCGCCGGGGCTGAGGCCGTTGCGCTCCATAACGCGGTACTCGCCGCAGCCAAATTTGTCGGCAATCCGCTCGGGGGTGTCGCCGGCCACAGCTTTATAAGCCACGTAGCGAAACTGCGGAAAATCGGAGCGAAGCACGTAGCACGGGCGGCCCGCAATGGTTGTGTCGCCGGCGTAGCGAAAACTCTTCTCGAAGCTATGGTCGCGGCGCTGGCTGGAGCCTTTGATGAGGTCGGCGATGGTGCCAAAACCCGCATCCAGCACCGTATGGTGCTGGTTTTTGCGCATCACGGAGCCGTTCGGGTCCAGGTTGAGCGTCACGTACGGAAAGCTGTTGGGGTACACCCAGGCGTCGCCATCGTTCTGGCCTGTCACCCAAAGCACTTCAATACCTTTGGCGTTTTTGAGGTATACCCGCAACGGACCGAACGTCATTTTCATGGCCGTGCGCGCCTGCTGGTATTTGCCATCGGCCAAGCGCTCCTGGGCCCGCACATTGCAGCGCAGACTTTTCAGGTTCTCGATGGTGCTACTGAGGCGGCTCATCAACTGCTCCGTCGTGATACGGTCGGCGCCGGGGGCCGGTGAGGGGAGAAAAGCGGCGAAAGCCACTCCTAAGCCAAGAAACAAAACCGGAAACCGGGAAAAAGGCATCATAAAGAGAATAAACGGAAACGTAAGTTAAGGACGTGGGCCGCACAGTGCACAAACCGGGCCGGAAGAAACTAAAAATCAACAACACGCGCTTAACGCCATTTCACGGCTCAGAGTTAAGGCAGCACGGCAATCGGCAACTTTTTCAGGCCGAAGCCGGAATAATGGGGCAGACTGTTCCTGACTTTTCTCCGATGCACTTCACTGTAATTACGCCTACCCACAACCGCCGACAGTTTCTGCCCGAAGCCGTGGCCAGTGTCCGTGCCACCGTCTCAGCGCCCTTAGATTTCGGGTATGAGCATTTCATCTGCGAAAATGCTTCCACGGATGGCACCGCCGATTGGCTACGCGAAGCCGTGCACCAAGATGGGGCGCCCGTGCGCACCATCAGCCAGCCGGACAAGCTGCTGCCCGGCCCGGCCCGTAACCTGCTTATTCGCCAGACCACGGCCACCGGCTGGATTGTGCCCCTCGATGATGATGATGTGCTACTACAGCGCTGCCTCTTCCACTACGCTAGCCTAGTGCAAGGCCACCCTGGTCAGCAGTGGTTTGTGGCTGATTTTCTGCGGGTGGACGAGGAAAAGCGCTATCTACCCGGCGAGGACTACTATGCCTGGAAATTCGAAACGCCGGCCGATATGCTGCGCGCCATCTTTCGGGCCGAGCATTTCATTCAGGGCAATGTGTGCTACAGCCGCCAGCTGTTTGATGAAGTAGGCGGCTACGACGAAGAGCTGAAAATGGCCGAAGACTTGGACCTGTACGTGCGGTTCTTGTTGGCTGGATACCTGCCGGTTGTCTCACCCCACATCAGCCATCTGCACCGCTTCCACACGAGCAACGTCAGCATTGGGGTAGACGCCGAAAAGCACGGCACCGACCTGCGCGATATATATGACAAGTATGCCGGGCAGCTGCAGGCGCTGGAAATTGAGCGGCCCGGCTAAGGCTGCTTTTGCTGTTGTTCAAAGGCCTTGCGTGTGAGCAGGGCCAGAGACGCATCGGCCGGCGTAAATACCGAGACGAACTTTTCGCCTAACACCACATGCTGCTTGCCGGGCAATTGATGGCGGTACAGAAGCAGCGTGCAGATGTCGGTGGGGGTGATGAAGGCTGCCGCGCCGGGTTGATGCGTATGCAGCGTAGCCGCTACTTTTTGGCCTGCCGGGGCCGCACCGAGGGCAATAAAGCTGCTGTGCAGCTTTTCTTTGCGGAGTAGCCGGCCTGCCGAATCATAGCGCAGCAGGTAGTCGTTGCCGAGCGGCACGGTGCCGGCGGCGGTGGCACCGGTAAGCACATACACCCAGGTTTCAGCGCCTTTTTCCAGCAGCACCGGGTTCAGCGAGGCATTCTTCGGTATTTCGAAACCAGCAACGCGTGGCAAATCCTCCATTGATTTCGTGCGGATGGCCAGCAGCCGTTTCTCGCGTTCCGTTAGCGGGCGGCTGCCGGAACGGTGCGCGCTGGCCGCCCGGATGTTGCCGATTGGGAAGCAATAGGCCAAAAGCACCTGCGGAGCCGCTTGGGTTCCGCCTACGAACACCGTGCGTACGGAGTCGTCGGGGGTGGCGTAGCTGAAGTAGCTGCGAACCTGCCGGGTCTCGAAGTTGCTGGCCTGCAGCAGGTCGGTGGCTACCCAGGATGCCCGCTCGGAAGTGTAGAGGGCCAGTCCTTCGCGCAGCAGATTTTGGCGGGTAGCTTCCAGGCTAAGCTGCGCCAGCGCCGCACGCAGCGGCAGAGCCAGCAGCACGCCGGCCAGTAGGTAGATTTTCATAAATACACGAGCTATTCAACACTAAACAGCTACAAGAAAGCCTGCTCCTGTGAATAAAGCAAGGTCTCTGCGCTACTGCTGCTATATATAGTTTCTGCGCTGTTTTGCAAAGCTCCGGGGCCGTGCGCCAGACTACCGCCGCAACTCAGGCTACCGCCGACGGCGCAGTATGTGACAGGCAAACAAAACGCCCGCTACATACCAGTAGCGGGCGTTTCAAATGGGGGGCGCAGACGCTTAGCTGGCTTTCTGGCGGGCGGGCTTACGCTTTACTTTTATTTTTTCCAGCTTCCTGCCCTCAACCGGGGCGCTGGCTTCGTTGGGAGCTCCTACCAGCGTCATTTCCTTTACCAGGTGGCTGGCCCCGGCAAATTTGTCGACCACAAACAGCATATAGCGCACGTCCAGCGTGATGTTGCGCACCCGGTCCGGGTCGAACATGATATCGGACATGGTGCCTTCCCAGTTCCGGTCGAAGTTGGTGCCAATCAACTCCCCGCGGCCGTTGATGACGGGCGAGCCGGAGTTGCCTCCTGTCGTGTGGTTGGTGGCAATGAAGGCCACTGGCACCGAGCCTTTGTAGGCATAGGGGCCGTAGTCTTTGGCGTTGTAGAGCTCTGTGAGGCGGGCCGGCACTTCAAACTCGGGGTTCGTAGGGTCGGCTTTCTCCATGATGCCGTCGAGGGTAGTGTAGAAGTCGTACTTCGTGCCGTCGGCGGGGTTGTAGGGCTGCACCTGGCCGTAGGCCACTCGGAGCGTGGAGTTGGCGTCGGGGTAGAACTTGCGGCTGGTTTGCTGCTGGCGCAGGCCGGCCACGTAGGTGCGCTGGAGCAGCGCAATGTTGTCGGTGGCGGTGGTGTAAGTGGGCAGGATGGCCGTGCGGTAGTTGGTGATGATGGACGAAGCCAACTGAGCCGCCGGGTCGTCGAGCAGGGCGCGGGCGTTGCCTTTGGCCACTTCATTCAGCACGGCCTGGGCACCGGCCTCACTCGTCAGGCGCGACTTGCTGTAGAGCTGGGCTACGTAGGTGTTCCAGCCGCCTTTGGTGGCGTACTGCTTCTGCAGGCCCTGCACGTAGGCTGGCAGCAGCGTGGGTGGCGTGCCGTTGGCGTAGAGCGGCAGCAGCGCGGCGGCCACTTTCTGGTCGGTGGCAGGAGTAGTATTCTTAAAGAAGTTGACGGTGCCGCCACGGGCTTTTTCCATGGCGGCGGCCAGCTCAGCAGCCGGGGCTTTCTTCTCCACCATTTCGGCCAGCGGGAGCAGGCTGTTGGCATAGGCCAGCAACTCGATACCCAGCGCGGCTTCGGTCACGTAGTCGCGGGCCAGAGTGTAGTCGCGGCTGGTGGCGTAGTATTTCTGGAGCTGCGGGAGCAGGTTGGCGTAGGCAGCGCGGCGGGCATCGTCGCCGGAAGTGGCCCACTGCTGGAACACGGCTTCCTGCTCCTGCTTGCGCGTTACGGCGTCAAGCTTTTTCAGGCCGCGCACCTCGCCAATCCATTTTTTCCAGTAGTTGGCAATGCTGGCGTACTTGGCTGCGTACTGAATGCGCACCCGGTCCGAGGCTTTCATGTCAGCGTCCAGCACCTTCAGCTTAGCTTCGCGAATCCGGATTTTGGCCGGGTCCGACACCGAGTAAATTTCATCCACCCCCCACGAAGTGAGATACTCGTTGGTGCGGCCCGGGAAGCCGAATACCAGCGTGAAGTCGCCGGGCTGCACGCCGGCCAGCGAGATGGGCAGGTGGTGGCGCGGCTTGAACGGCACGTTCTGGGCCGAATAGGGCGCGGGTTTGTTGTCGGGGCCGGCGTAGATGCGGAAGATGCTGAAGTCGCCGGTGTGGCGGGGCCAGGCCCAGTTGTCGGTATCACCCCCAAATTTGCCGATGCTGCTCGGCGGCGCGCCCACCAGCCGGATGTCCTGGAACACCTCCGTCACGAACATATAGTATTCGTTGCCATTGAAAAACGGCCGGATAAACGATTGGTAGTGCGTGCCTTGCACAGCGGCCTGCGCAATACGCTGGATGTTGGCCTGCACCAGCTTTTCGCGGTCGGCCTCCTGAATATTCTGGGTTGGTACGCCGGTCAGCACCTGGCTGGTCACGTCCTCCATCCGCACGATGAAGGTGGCCGTGAGGCCCGGATTGGTCAGCTCCTGCTCCCGGTTCATGGCCCAGTAGCCCTTGGTGAGGTAGTCCTGCTCCACCGACGAATGCTGCTGAATCTGGCCGTAACCGCAGTGGTGGTTGGTGAGCAGCAGGCCCTGGTCGGAGATGATTTCGCCGGTGCAGCCGCCCCCGAACTGCACCACGGCATCTTTCAGGCTGCCCTGGTTGATGGAGTAGATCTGGTCGGCGGTGAGCTTTAGGCCTTTGCTCTGCATGTCGGCTTCGTTGAGCTGCTTAAGCAGCAGCGGCAGCCACATGCCCTCATCGGCGCGGGCCTGGGGCAGGAAGGAAAGAAACGTAAGGGCCAGCAGCGCCAGCCGCGAAGTAATGCGCATAAGAGGGGAATTGGTGGGCGAAACGCAAAGATAACCAGCCAGGGGAGCCGGCAGAAGTCAGACGCTTATTTGGGAGAAAGGATGCACAAAAAAGCCCAACCTACGCTGTAGATCGGGCTTTTATAAACACTCAGGCTGGCCTTACGAATGCCCCAGCTCAGCTACAGCCGGCGCGTTCTGGGTATTGGTGTTGGAGGCCGCCGGATTTCTGGAAGCCGCTGGAATGTCGTCGGTTTCTTCGGCAGCGTGGGTTTTTTCCCACTCCCGGAAGCGCAAAATTTCGCCCTGGAACTTCTCAATAAACCAGCTGATAAGGGCCAGATCATCGAGGAAACCTACCACGGGGATAAAATCAGGTACCAGATCTACGGGGGAAAGTGTGTAGAGCAGCACACCCAACGCCGATACCACGGTGCTGGTTTCTACCTGCCGATACTCGCCGCTCACGTAGTTGCGCACCAAGCGCACCAGCGTACGGCCCACGTCGAATACCTGCTTAAACTTGTTGTCGCCGCTTTCCTTGCTGGCGAGCTTGTTGGCCACTTCGTTCAGCACCAACACCACCTTGAACGGGCGACCGAGCAGCTTGCCGGCACGGTTGAGAAAGACGCTGAACAGCGCGTTTTTGGAAATGGAAAGGCCTTTTTCGACGAGTGAAGACATAGTAGATGGTAAAATGACAGGGAATGAATGGCTCTACGGCTTCTGGTAATGCGGAGTTATGGAGAGTTACTACGGGCCTTGTAAGAGGAAATTTGTGTTACGTTTGCCGCATGAGCCACATCACGCCACCCGCCGCCACCGAGTATGCCCCGTACTACGGTACCTATGTCCGCCTTGTCACCGGCGACCCGCTGGCAGCCCTACAGGCCCAGCCGGCCGAATTGCGCCGCCTGTTAACAGGCCTGACGGAGCAGCAGGGGCAGTTTCGGTATGCCTCCGGCAAATGGAGCATCAAGGAAATGCTGGTGCATATGATTGATACAGAGCGTATTTTCGCTTACCGCGCCCTGCGTATTGCCCGCGGCGACACTACGCCGCTACCTGGCTTCGAGCAGGATGACTATGTGCCTGCTTCCGAAGCTGACTCCCGGTCTCTGACCAGCATTCTGCACGAATACGACACTGTGCGGGCGGCTACGCTGAGCCTGCTTGAGTCATTGAGCGAGGCGCAGTTGGGCCGGCAGGGAACGGCCAGCGGCCAGCCCGTGAGCGTACGGGCCATGAATTTCATTATTGCCGGGCATGAAGCGCATCATCTGCATATATTGCAGGAGCGGTATCTGCCACTGCTGGCCGCTTAGCGCACTGTTGGGCAACACACTGGCCGCCGGCAGCGTTATGCTGTCAAGTTCTCACTCTCCAATTTCCTACTATCATGGCTAAAGCACAGGAACCCCGCAAAGAAAAGAAGAAAGAGCCGGCCAAAACCACTAAGGAGAAGAAGGCCGCCAAAGAAGAGAAAAAGGCCCTGAAGGCTCGTCAGCAGGACTAACAAAAAAGCCCCTTATCGGAAGATAAGGGGCTTTTTGCTTAAAGCGTGTAATAGACTTCCTTCTCCTTGTCGTGGTGCTTGAGGTAGCCGTGCAGTGTGAGCTTGATGAGCGTACGGTAGGCGCGCCGCTTCCCGATGTTGAGCAGCTTCATGTACTGCGCCAGCGTGATGCGCGGGTGGCTACCCAGATAGTCGAGTACCGCTAGTTCATCTTTATTGAGCGGCAGCTTTTCCAGGCGGGGCATTTCCAGGTCGTCGGGGCGCTGTAGGGCTTTCTCGGTGAGCTGGCTAGTTTGTACACTTTCGTCGCGTACGCGCACGTAGCCGCGCCAGTCGCCCTCCGCCACCTGGGCGCGGTGCGGCTTGTGCGCACTTTCGGGCACAGTCACGATGAGAACCGTGCGGCCGTCTTCCTCCCATTCCTTGATGTAAAGCGTCAGCGCGGGCTCTACGTAGTGTAGTGCCGCCTGGCGCAGCAGGTAGATTTCCTCCTCCGCGTCGCGCACTCCCACAATGCGGCCATCATCTTCCACGCCCACCAGCACCTGCCCGCCGTGGGTGTTGGCCAGCGACGCCAGTGTGCGCGAAATGCGCGACGGATGCGTGGTTTTCTTCTTGAATTCCAGCTGTTCGCCTTCACCCCGGCGAATGAGTTCCTGCAGATCAGTCATAAGAAATAAGATGGATGAGGCGTACCAACAACCGCCTTCTCTACACAATTGTCCTGGCAGGAGCCTATGAAATGCCGGTTTCTTCTTCCGAAATACGCCAGAGCCGGGCGGCTTCCGTGCGGCTTTGGGAGCGGGACGAGCAACGGCCGGGCCGCAGGTTTTTGAAATACGCACCACTTACGCGGGCCACTTCCGGGGCCGTGGCCAGATACAGACTGGTGCGGGCACCCTGCTCCGGACTAATCATAAACGGCTTGGCCGGCCACCACAGCGCCTTCATACCCCATGAGCTGCCCGGATGCACAAGGCCCGTATTAACCATGCCCGGATGCAGGCAGTTCGCCGTTACGTTGGTAAGCTCCAGCCGGTGCGCCAGCTCATTCGTGAACAGAATATTGGCCAGCTTGGAGTCGGCGTAGGCCGTGAGCCAGCTGTATTTTTCCGGGTTGTTGCGCGCTTCCTGCAGCGGCTCAATCTCGCCCAGCCAGTGTGCCTCCGATGCCACCGTCACTACCCGCCCGGTCTGGGCTTCGTTCAGGAGGGGCAGCAGCAGGTTGGTCAGGGCAAAAACGGCCAGATGGTTTGTTGCCCAGCTCAACTCATGGCCTTCCTCCGTAACCGTGAGCGGCCCCGGCATAATCCCGGCATTGTTGACCAGAATATCCAGCTGGCTATGGTCGCGCTGCAGGTCGGTGGCCAGCTGGCGCACGTTGGCCAGCAGCGACAAATCTGTGAGGCGAACTTCCAGCTGGGCTTCCGGTACGGCAAACTGAATGGCGGCGCGGGCCCTTTCGGCTTTGTCGGGGTTGCGGGCCACCAGTACCACGCGCGCCCCGCGGCGGGCCAGCTCACGGGCCGTCACCAGCCCGATACCACTGCTGGCGCCCGTCACCAATGCCGTTTTTCCGTGCAGCGAAGAAATAGAAGAAGCGGCCATGCGCAGAAAGGGGAGAAGCGTAAAGAAGAAACACGGACCAGTTGGCCGGCATAGGTGCGTTAACGAAGAACTACCGGGTAGAAGTTCTGACAACATGCTGCCAAACGGCTACAAGCTACGGGTCCGGTAATAGTCCGCCACTAAAAATGCCGCCCCATTTCTGGAAGCGGCATTTTTGGTAGTGCCTAAGCGCAACAAGGGTTGCTTAGAAGGGCAGGTCGTTGTCGTCGTCGGAAGCAATAGGAGCCGACGAAGCGCGCAGGTTGGGGTTTTGGTTCTGGGCCGGAGCCGCAGCCCGGGGAGCCGCCTGCTGGTAGCCGCCGCCCTGCGGAGCCGCAGCGCCGCCGGCAGCTGGCTCAATGCGCCAGGCTTCCAGGTTGGTGAAGTACAGCATCTGGCCGTTCTTGTTGAAGCCGCGGCCCCGCAGGTTGAACGCAATTTTAACCTCGTCTCCTACTTTATACTGGTCGATGAGGGCAGTTTTGTCCTGCACCAGTTGGAACTTGATATGCTCAGGGTACTGGCCATCTACAACTTCCAGAACGAATTCGCGCTTGCGGAATTTCTCGCTCACCTGCTGTTCGTCGAAAATTTCGTGCAGGCGGCCGGTAGCATCGTAAGCCATAAGGGTAATAGTTTGTGGGGGTGAAAACAGTCTGTCAAACGTACGAAAAAAAACGGGTTCCGGCTAGCCTCTTTAGCACGGCTTAGCGGCAGTAGCCTACGTACCTTTGTCTTACGTTCCCACTTTTCTTTTTGCTGCTTTACTTATGAATTCTTCCTTCGCACTGGCCATCCATGGAGGAGCCGGCACTATTTCGCGCCGGCTGATGACGCCCGAAAAGGAGCAGGCCTACCAGGCGGCGCTGCAACGGAGCCTGGAAGCCGGCCACGCCATCCTGCGGGAGGGTGGCCCTGCCCTCGACGCTGTGGAAGCCGCCGTGCGCAGTCTCGAAGACTGTCCGCTGTTCAATGCTGGCCGGGGAGCGGTATTCACGCATGAAGGCCACCATGAAATGGACGCCGCCATTATGGATGGCCGCAACCGGGCGGCCGGAGCCGTAGCCGGAGCCCGCGCCGTGCAGAATCCGATTCGGGCCGCCCGCCTCGTGATGGAAAAAACCGACCATGTGCTGCTGGCCTACCCCGGCGCCGACGAACTGGCCCGGGAGCATGGTCTGCCGTTGCAGTCTGCCGAGTACTTCTTCACTCAGCAGCGCTACGACCAGCTGCAGGAGGCGCTGCAGGAAGGCCGCATGCGCCTCGACCACTCCGAGCCGGTACACACGGAAACAACAGCGCCCGTCTCGGAGCCCGCCGCATTTGCCAGTAACCAAGACCCGAAAAAGAAAATGGGCACGGTGGGAGCCGTGGCCCGCGACCAACACGGCAACCTGGCCGCCGCGACCAGCACCGGTGGCATGACCAACAAACGCTACTCCCGCATCGGCGACTCACCTATTATCGGCAGCGGCACCTTCGCCGACAACCGTACCTGCGCCATCAGCTGTACCGGGCACGGCGAGTTTTTTCTGCGGGCCGTGGTAGCGCACGATATTAGTTGCCTGATGGAATACCGCGGGCTGAGCCTGGCCGACGCCTGCCGCGTAGTTGTGCACGACAAGCTGGCGCCTATTGGCGGCGAAGGTGGATTGGTGGCCGTAGACGCGGCCGGCAATATTGCCCTGCCCTTCAACTCTGAGGGCATGTACCGCGGCAGCATGGGTTCGGGTTCGGGCCTCTACATTGGTATTTACAAGGACTAGCGCGCCAGGTGTTTTGGGGCCTATATATATAAGGAGTAGCCTAGCGCTGTGAGCCGAGCATAAAAAGGCCTCGTATCCTGCAGGATACGAGGCCTTTTGCTCTTGAAAGCAGCCTACTGAGCCTCTGTGGATACCGGCGAAGCATTGGCATCCTGGCCGGCCGTCATCCGGATGGAGTCGGCGGCCTGTTGGCGCAGCTTCAGGTCCGGATAGAATTCGCGCTGGCGCACATCGTAAAGGTTGCCTTTCACCAGCACATGCAGTAGCATGCTTTCGATGGAAATGGCCTCGCCTTTTTTGGCGGCGGCGGCGTTGTTGTGCTCCAGCTTATGGCCGTCCATGATGATGACCATATTAGAACCGATAGCCTCCAGGTGGTTGCCCTCGGTGATGAGTACGCCGGTGTCTTCGCCCAGTCCGATACCGATGAGCTTGGGGTGGAGTGCCACTGCCTCAATAAGACGCCCGAAACGGCCGCGCTTCACAAAATGCGAGTCGATGACGACATTGTCGATCAGGCCCAGGCCGGTACCCATCTTCACGGCGCCCTTCATCAGCGCGTCGGGCACGCTGCCGCCTTTGATCATGGTTTTGGACATGGCCATGGCCCCGGCTGAAGTACCGGCAATAATGAAGTTGGGGTGCTCGTAGTAGCGCTGCTTCAGAATCTGCAGAAACTCGGAGCCGCCGAACATTTCCGTCAGCCGCGACTGGTTGCCCCCGCTCATCATCACCACGTCGGCTTGGCGCAGGCGCTCCAGGTATTCCGGCTGCCGGGCATCTTCGGGCGTCCGGATATCCATTATGTTCACGTTGTTGCAGTTGAGCATCGTGAACGAGGATATGTAGATGCGGGCCACTTCATCCGGAATCATGGAGGCCGTGGTGATGACCTCAATGCGGGGGTCTTCCTGACCGGATTCCAGAATAACCCGTTTCAGAATGCCCAACTCAAAAAAGTTGAGGTAGTATTTCTTTTTTGTGCGGGGATTGGGATACGTGCCCTTGTCCTCGTTGCCGCCTATGGCAATAAGCTTACCGAGAGGTTTGGATGTCATCAACGCAAAAAATCAACTGAAGGAAAACGAAAAATAAAACTACTGTCGTCCGAATGCAAGCTTCGGGCCAGCCAAATCAGTGTCGAGCTTCCGGAAGTGAGATTCCCAGCGGAAATCCGGCGCTATGGTTTGCCCACTAATACGTCAAAGGTGCTCGTAGCGACTGAATGGTAATTGGGCCGGGCCTCGGCGTAGAGCTGGCGGGCCCGCGCCGCGCCGCCGGGTGTGGCCAGCAGTGCTTTGTAGAGCGGCACCAGAAATTTGCGGCGGCCCACATGGGTTAGGAACTGATGCAGGGCTTCATAGGCGGGGGAGTAGCCGGCAGCAATGGTGTGCGGAAACCAGGCGGCCAGAATTTCGGCGTTGCCGGACAGCGTGAAGCCGAAGGCCGCATCCAGCTCCGTTAGCTGCGGAGTAGTCATTGCTTTGGGAAGGCCATGCAGAAAATGCACCCATTCGTGGCTGCTCCATTCGTCGGTGTTCAGCACGCGTGCCGGCGTGCCCTGCTGCCAGTTTTGCAGCGCATCCTCCACGGCATCAAATCGGGCCGAGCCGACGGGTGGAGCCACGGCCGGAATGCCGGGCCGGTTGATCCAGGCACCGAGCTGGACCTGCTCCTCCAGTCCGGGGTGCTTGTCCAGTAGCTCGCGGCGCAGGTACGCCACAAAGGAAGCGGTGTCCATACTCTGAAAACTGTGACGGGCGAAGTACTCCTTAATAAAGGTGTCCAGCGCCGGGCGGCCCACCAGGTGTTCCAAGGTGAGCAGGAGGTAGTCGCCTTTTTCGTAGGCAATTTCATTGAGGCCCTCGTCCGGGTCGCGGCCGGCCAAGTTCAGGTGCAGGTGCGTGTCAGGGCTGGTCGCTCCGAGTTCTTCCACGGTGTGGAGCAGCGCCGAATGGCCAAGCACCTGCAGCATATCGGCGTAGGGGCGGCCGTAGAGCTTCTCCATAATGCGCCGCTCAAAGTACACCGTGAAGCCTTCGTTCAGCCAGAAATCATTCCAGGTAGCATTGGTTACGAGGTTGCCACTCCAGGAATGAGCCAGCTCGTGCGCTACCAAGCTGGTCAGGCTACGGTCGCCGGCCAGAATCGTAGGCGTTACAAATGTTAAACGCGGGTTCTCCATTCCACCAAACGGAAAGGAGGGAGGCAGGACCAGCAAATCATACCGGTCCCAGCGGTAAGGCCCGTACAGGTCTTCGGCGGCGCTCACCATTTTCTCCAGATCCTCAAACTCGTTTGTTGCTACGGGCAGCGTTATCGGCTCAGCATAGATACCGGTGCGGGCACTGAGCGGCGTGAATTCCAGGTCGCCGATGGCCAGTGCCATCAGGTAGGCCGGAATCGGCTGGTCCATCCGGAAATGGTACTCGCCAGTGGTATTGCGCTTTTGCGGGTTGCTGGCACTCATCAACGCCAATAGCTCTACTGGAGCCTGCACACGGGCTTCATACGTGAACCGGATGCCGGGCGAGTCCTGGCAGGGAATCCAGGTGCGGGCCAGAATAGCCTGCGACTGGGTGAACAGAAACGGATACTGGCGGCCGGCCGTTTGCTCCGGGCTCAGCCACTGCAGAGCGGCAGCCCCCGGCGCGGTCTGGTAGCGGATGGTAACGGTAGCTGTGTCGGGATGAATGGCAATGCGCAGGGGCTGGCCCAGCACGGCATCCATAGTGCCCAGTTCAAAGGTGGTAGGCTCACCAGCTGGGCCGCCCAGCAGCACGGCCTCAATCTGCAGCTCCCGTGCATCGAGCAGCAGTTCGGTAGCGCCGGAGTTGCGGAGCTGCCAGGTAGCAGTGCCTCGTAGTAGGCGTGCCGTAAAGTCTACTGCCAGGTCGAGCGCCAGATGGTGGACGCTGACTTCGGTGGGACGGGCATAGCTGTGCGGATCGGGCGTGGTGTGCATAGGGGAGATGGTGGAAGCGGGCATAAGAAAACGAGCAGGTACATGAAAGCCGTAGCCAGCACTTTGAGGGCTACAGGGCGCGCCAAAGGTAGCCAAAACTGACCGCGTGGCTGGGAACGGCTGGGCTGGCGGCCGATAACATCTCTTCGCTAAAGCAAACGAAATGAGACCAGCACTCCTACTGCGTCCACACTTACTGGGAAGACCGCTGATAGGAAAGTCTAACAACAAAACTGCTATCTTGCAGGCAGTGGAATAAGCTGTGCTGTGGGCAACTAATAGGCCCGGAACACAGTAGAACGCGCAACTGGCTACTAGTATGCCGGTTGAGCGTGTTCTTTTATTCCCTCTTACTTACCTGCATGAATTCATCATTTCGTCCGGCTTTCCTGACTACTCTGCTGTTCTGGCTTCTGGGCCTCACGATGCTGGCCTCTGCCTCGTCGTGTAGCCAGGAGCAGAAGGAGAAAATCAAGGATGCCCTGCCTGGTGGCCCGGCCAAAGCCGGTGGCCCTCAGCCAACCCTCGACAGCGTGTACATCGTGAAGTACATGAGTGCCGAACCCAAGTTTAAAGACCAGATTGAGTGGGGCAAAAAGTTCTACCGGGAGCGGGATTTCCGCCTCGGCTGGTTCCGCAACCACGAGCTGGTACCGCAGGCCAAGACGATGCTGGGCGTTCTGAACAAGGCCGCCGATGAAGGCCTTGATCCTAAAGAATACAGAACCAAGGACTTCGATAAGCTTTTCGCTGACCTGGAGGCTGCCCAATCCGACTCTACCAAACGCAACGCCCTGGAAAAGGAGATTGACGTAGCGCTGTCCGGTACGTATTTCAACTGGGCTTCCGATTTCTACCGGGGCACCGTAGACCCGCGCGCTGTCAAGACCATTGACTGGCAGGTGAAACGCAATAAAATCAAGCTGCACAAAGCGCTGATGACGATTCTGAAGGAGCGCGAAAGCACGTACCCGTATTACGAGTTCGAGCCGCTGCATCCGGAATATGACCAGCTGAAGAAGGCCTTGGCAGAATACCGTGCGCTACAGCGCAATGGCGGCTGGGCTACTATCCCGGCAACTACCAAGCTCAAGCCGGGCCAGACCTCTCCGGCCGTAGCTGCATTGCGCCAGCGCCTGCTGGGTACCAAAGCCCCGGCGGCGGCTCCGGTTGCCGCTGCACCAACTGTTGCAGACCCGGCCGTTACTCCAGCCCGCACAGTAGCGAACAAGCCGGACAACACGGGTACTGCCGTTCCGCTCGCAGCCGCGCCCGGTGAGAAATATGATGCCGAGTTGGTGCAGGCAGTAAAGTCATTCCAGACACAAAACGGCCTCAACCCAGATGGGGTAGTAGGGGGCGAAACGTTGCGTTTGCTCAACATTCCGGTAGCCCAGCGCATCGATCAACTGATCCTGAATATGGAGCGGTGGCGCTGGATTCCGAAGCGCTTCGAGCCGAGCTATCTGCTCGTAAATATCCCCGACTATAAACTCCACATGATTGAAAACAACAAGGAGGTTTTCGACATGCGGGTTATCGTAGGAAAGGCCCTCAATGCCACCCCGGTCTTCAGCGACAAGATGGAATACGTGGTGCTGGCTCCCTACTGGAACGTGCCGTACAGCATCATCGATAAGGAGCTTCGCCCGAAGCTTGCGGCCAATGCGCAGGCTACCCTCGACCGGCTCGATATGGAGGTGGTGAAGGGCTCTGGTGCCAAGGCTACCCCCATCGATCCGAATAGCATCGACTGGGCCAACCTGACCCCGGCTACCTGGAAGTACACGCTGCGCCGTCGGCCGGGACCCAAGAACGACCTCGGCGACGTGAAGTTCATCTTCCCTAACTCCAACGATGTGTACCTGCACGACACCCCGCACGATGAGTTGTTCAGCCAGGCGAAGCGGGGCTTCAGCCACGGCTGCGTACGGGTAGCCGAGCCGCTGAAACTGGCTGAATACCTGCTGCGCAACAAGCCCGGCTGGGACATGATGAAGATCGAAGAAACCATAGCCGGTCGTGAGGAGAAGTATGTAAGCCTGCCGGAGCATCTGCCGGTCTACCTGGTCTACTTCACGGCTTGGGTAGACAACGCCGGCAACGTGCATTTCCGGGACGACATATATGGCCATGACAAGTCGCTGGCTAAAGAATACTTTAATTAAGGAAGTGGCTCCCGGCTGGCTGCAATCCGCAAGCTGAGGCCTGATAGCTAAGTCCGTATTAGTTCTTACTGGAAAGCCCCATTGTGCTGATACTGCACGATGGGGCTTTTGTTATGCCCCCACTTTCGGGCCGGTGGCTTACCGGCACTATGGAGTGAAGCTACAGGAGTAGGCTGTTTACATATGTTATACATATGTAAACAGCCAGGAATGCACACACAACTATTCAATACAATTGTATACTATCTACTACAGGTATGAGCAGGAAATTATAACTGTACATTTGTAATCAAACGAATGAAACGGTTATGGTAGAAAGGATCAGAACACTTTTGGAGGCCAGACAGCTTACGCCAACGCAGTTTGCGGATGCAATAGGGGTAGCCCGGCCCATAGTGAGCCACATAATGAGCGGCCGTAATAAGCCCAGCCTGGAGGTCGTCCAGAAGATAATAGCAGCCTTCCCCGACATTGCACTGCCATGGCTGCTCACCGGTGCCGGAACTATGGCTGCCGAGCCCGCTTCAGGCGTTAGTCTGCCTTCAGCGCCTGCGCTGCCCCCGGCTCCTGCTAGACGAAGCATTCTAAAAGCGCCAAAACCTGCCCGTGAGGCGCAGCAAGGCATCTCATTTGGCAATGGCACAGCTGAGCAGGTTACAAGTGCGCCTGTAGCAGCTTCGAGCACGGCAACAGAGGCTTTGCCACCCTCTGCGCTAAACACCGATATGCATTCTCAGGCTGCAATAGCCACAGCTACCGTGCCTGCCACCGTAGGCCACGGAAACAACCGCAACGAAGGTGCAACGGCCGTAAATCGCCAAGCCCCGGCTTCTGAGTTGGCCATGCCCTCTGAGTCGTCACTTGTAGCTCAGGTTGCTGACAAGGGAAAAGCAATAAGAAGGATCGTGATTTTCTACCGGGATGGCACATTTACCGACTACCAGCCAGAAGGCTAACAGGGGTGTCACCGCGGTGCGAATCCCCATCCGAGCACACCACGATAATATTCCGTATTAGGTATGTTTGCTATTCCTCAGTGCAATTTGTCAGTGAGCATCCAAATGGCGCTGAAAACCGTAATAGGGACAGGCAATGGGTATGGAAATACTATAGATTTATTTCGTTTATGTAGAGCTATAATTCAAAATGTCAGCATGCAAAAATAGGTACTGACACGTCTTTTGATATTTTTATTTATAGTGTTTAATATCAATAGTTTATGAATTTTGATTGAAGTTATGGTATATGTTGATTTAGGTTGAAAAAGGTGTTTTTGATTGTTGGTATAGTTGTATTGGTGCCTAAGAGGGGTGTAAGGCTTTCTGGTACTAGGTTTTGCTAAGCCTTTTGACAAGCCTCTTGGCAGGGTATAGTGAAATAAACACCGCGTTTTGCCCGGCTAATAGAATTGGGGTTGCTAAAGTTAGTAACAAGCTATAGACAGGCTTTGGACCAGTACGCACGAACTCGCCTTCCGGCACCTACGGCCAGGTACCACAGCCAGGGAAACAAGCCCAGCAGGCTCGGCGACGAATACTCGGTAGGTTGACATAGAAGGCTCCGAAGCGGATACGATTCTCGTTGTTTACTTATGTAATAAACTGCTGCTGGCCCAGACGCTTGCGCCTGACCTGGCTGTGCCTTCTGCAGCCGGAATTCATAGGGCAAAAGGTGCTTTGTGATTTTACGGGTGGTGCTTACCTTTGGGCCATGAAAAAATTCCGTCTGCTTTTCCTGCTTGCCGCCAGCACCCCGCTGTTTCTGACTTCCTGCTCGCAAGCCCCCGACGCCGAGAAAGACCCGAATGCTGATGCGGAATACAAGCGTGCCCACCGCGCCGAGAATTACCGCGAAGCACAACGCAGCAACGTTAACTACTAGGTTCCGCTAGTTCTCTGCAAGGGCCTGTCAGGCTTGGCTTCTGCTAAAGAGGCAAAGTTGCCCTGCAGGAGGCCGCGTACTACCTCATAAAAAGCCCCACCCGACGCCAGTCAGGTGGGGCTTTAAGGTTGTATAAGCTAGGAGCGGGATGTTCAAGCTGACTTGGCTAGGCAAGCACGGCCGGAGCCGGCAGCAGATGCGGGAGTTGGATATCGGCCAGCAGGTGGTTTTCCAGCAGGTCGGCCCAGGTACGCAGGTACAGCACCACGTCGTCGCGCTGGTTGTGGCGCAGGGCATTGCGGCGCTCGAACGGAATGGCCGCCAATACAGCCGGGTCGGAGAGGCGCTCTAAATGCGTGAGGTCGGTACGGGTGAAGCCAGCGGCCAGCATCTCGTCAATTGTCTGGTCGATGGGCAGGCTGCTGGTGGGGCAGTAGTCAAGCAGCTGCCGCTCCCAGTCGCCGTAGCGCTGCATCGCACGGGCGTGAATCTCGGCTTTGGTGAGCTTGGTAATCGTCTGGGCCAAGTGGCCGCAGTTGCAGCTGCCCATGTGGCCCCATTGATAAGGCGCTTGCGTGGCAAGGTGCTGGGCTGTGTCGCGGAGTGCCTGAATGACGGCAAGGGTACGTTGAGCCATAGGACGAAGAATGTAAACGTGGGTTAACTACGGTGCCAGCTATAAAATGCTTGAGTCCTGCATTTTGTTTCGCTGCGCCTGCAGCTTTACCGGCCTACCGGCAGTACGGCTACCTGCAGTGCCTGCCAGGCACAAAAACGGCCCTGGCAGGAGCCAGGGCCGTTGTAAGGTATGCGAAGTTGGGAGGGGCTATTGCGGACGTCCGCCGCCGTTGCCGCCGCGGTAGCGCCGGCCCTGCCCACCGTTCTGGCCACCACCGGCCCGTTCTCCGGCCGAGCGTGAGGCCGAAGCAGCCGACGAGTTCCGCTGGCCGCTGTGGCTGCGCTCCTGCCCACCGCGTGGGGCACCACCTGCCTGGGGCTGGCGTGGGGCACGCGCTGCGCCGGCACCTTCGCGGCCGGGGCGGGCCGGGCGGCCAGCCGGGCCTTTCGGGCGCTTAATGGGCGAGCCGCCGTGCAACAGTACCGGCTCTACCTGGTCGGTGCTGTACGGGTGGTCTTCCACCAGGTCTATCTGGCGCCGAATGAGCTTCTGAATATCCTGCAGATAAGCACGCTCCTCATCCTCCACAAACGTGAAGGCCGTGCCAAAGGCACCCGCGCGGCCGGTGCGGCCGATACGGTGCACATAGGTTTCGGGCTCATTGGGCACTTCGTAGTTGATAACGTGCGTCAGCTCATCTACGTCGATGCCCCGGGCGGCAATGTCAGTAGCGACCAGTACCCGTGTGCTGCCGGACTTGAAGTTGCTGAGGGCCCGCTGGCGGTGGTTCTGCGACTTGTTGCCGTGGATGGCTTCGGCCGGAATATTCACCTTGGCCAGCGCCTTCACCACTTTGTCGGCGCCGTGTTTGGTGCGCGTGAACACCAGCACCCGACGGATGCTCATATCCTGCAGCAGATGTTCCAGCAGGGCCGGCTTGTCGCCTTTGTCTACCAGATACACTGCCTGCGTGACGGTGTCGGCGGTGCTTGAAACGGGCGTAACGGCTACTTTCACCGGGTTCGGCTTCAGGATGCTGGACGCCAGCTCCTGAATCTGGCCGGGCATGGTAGCCGAGAAGAACAGCGTTTGGCGCGAAGTAGGCAGCTTCGGCAGAATCCGCTTGATGTCGTGGATAAAGCCCATGTCCAGCATCCGGTCGGCCTCGTCCAGCACAAATACCTCCACGTGGCGCAGGTCAACGAAGCCCTGGCCCATCAGGTCGAGCAGGCGGCCGGGAGTCGCAATCAGCACTTCCACGCCGCGCTTGAGCGTCTGTACCTGGCTGTGCTGGCTCACACCCCCGAAGATGACGCTGGAGCGCAGCTTGGGCAAATGCCGCCCGTAGGCTTTGAAACTTTCGCCGATCTGGATAGCCAGCTCGCGCGTTGGGGTCAGGACGAGGCAGCGGATGCGGCCGGGGGCGTGGCGCTCTACCTGAGCCGTCTGGTGCAGAATCTGAAGAATAGGAACGGTAAAGGCGGCGGTTTTGCCGGTACCGGTCTGCGCTACGCCCAGCAAATCGTGGCCTTCCAGTACGTGCGGAATAGCCTGCTGCTGAATAGGGGTAGGGGTCGTGTAGCCTTCTTCGTGCAGGGCACGCAGAATAGGCTCAATAAGGTTAAGGTCGTCGAAAAGCATCAAAGGAAAATGAAAAAGCGAGGCCGCCAGCAGAGGTGGCGAATCCAGCAGACATACGGTTGAGTCTGCAAAGGTCGTTGTTTTGCGTCGAGTTGGGGGTGCCAGCTTCGTTTCAGGCTGGGCTGCCGCAGCAGATCCGCAGGGAAGGGCCGCAAAAAAGCAGCTCTACACTACTTCCGGCAAACAAAACGACGGGCCGGTGCCGTGAGAAATTAATACGGATAAAAAAATTAAACGACTGACTACCAGGGATACGATAGATGAAAACCCGGCCCGCCAACCCAAACGATAGTACGAGTCGGCTTGCTCATAACCTCCGCCGAGGCATTTTCCGTTTACTTTTCGAAAAATAACTTCGATTTCTGCCTGACTCTATGAAAATAATAGACCGGACGACTGCCTATGATGGCCACTTCAAGCTTCGTGTGCTCACGATGCAGGATGGTGCCGACCAATTGAAGCGGGAACGGTTTGAGCCGGGGCGGGCCGTAGCAGCGCTGGTCTGGGACACCAGCAAGCAGCGCTATTTCCTGACCCGCCAGTACCGGATTGGGCCGGAAGCCGACATGCTGGAGCTGGCTGCCGGCATGATCGACGGCGACGAAGCCCCGGAGGCCGCCGTGCGCCGCGAGCTGCACGAAGAGCTAGGCTACGACATCGACCGGCTGGAGCAGATTTCCCGCATCTACCCGTCGCCGGGTACCAGCGCCGAGGTCATCACCGTATTCTTCGCGGAGGTCAGCAACCAATCCGGACAGGGCGGTGGGCTGGCGGCAGAGAATGAAAAGATAGAAATCGTGTCCATGAGCCGGGAAGAGCTGCACCAGCACGAGTTCGAAGATGCCAAGACGATTCTGGCGGTTCTTTGGGCACGGCTACATCATAAGTAGAGCCGACTTGTGTCTTGAACTTGGTATTTACCCAAATGGTAACAACAACAAAACTCCGCCGAACAGGCGGAGTTTTGTTGTTGTATAACACTGGTTTTCAAAGCTATTGAGCCTTTACAACGTATTCGAAGGTTTGCTTGGTCTTGATGTCGTTGATGAACAGGGACAAGTCCTGTGGTGTATCGGTTTTAACAAATGGTATAGTGCGTTTGCTCACGTACAGGTCGCGGTTCCAGAAGCGGCCCTGGCCACCTTCGAGGGCTGGCAGGCTAAATACTTCCTTACCGGTCTTGTCCTTGGCTGACACACTCAGATAGGCGGGGTCGGCATTGGCACCGCCCCGGCGATACATCGTTACGGTAAGCTGGCCGCCGGGCGGCAGCTGGCTGAAACGCCGCTGATATGTCGTGTCGGCCCAGCTGTTCATTTTGCGCTGCACATCAATGTCGGCGAGCAGGTCGGAGTAAGGGCGGTAGGCAACGCGCGTCACGCAGGCATCTACCTCGGCATCTTCATCCGTGTTTTTGGTCACGTTCAGCACGTAGGGGCATTCCTCGTCCTTTTTTGCCACCATGTATTTCTTGCGGGGCTTGCCCGGCATGTACTGGGCCGATGCCGCCAGGGTGCAAGTCAGCAGCGCAACAAAGAGAATGGTTTTTTTCATAAAAAAACTGATTATAGAGCTAAAAAGACAATTCCAGCCTTCCAAAGATACGGAAGCGCGAGAAGCCGGAGGCTTGTTTTCGTTCAAAAAACATTTTTGCCAGCCGGGGCATTTAGTGGCCCGCCGGAAATAGCCGCCACCGCTGGACGGCGTGGGAAGCGTGGTTACGTACGGCCTGCCAGCGGTGAGAGCAGGTTTAGTACTTTCGAACTTTCGAGGAATACTTCTGGTCTGCTTCCGTTGCTTATGAAGGTTTTGCTGACGCTGGTTCTGGCAATATGCTGGCAGACGCTATGCGCGCAGCCGACGGCCGGGCTGAGCACGTACACCGATGCCAAAGGGCGGTTCCGGCTCGGCTACCCCGGCGCGTGGCAGCTGCAGCAAACGGGGGAGCAGCTCACGTTTTCTCCTGGGGGCTCTCCAACTGCTCCAGGGCAGGCGACCCTGACCATACGGGCCCGGCCCGATAGCCTCAGCACGCAAAATCCACTGACGGCCGGCCAGCTGGATACCGTATGGCGGCGTGTTCGGCAGCTTGCCCGGGCGCAGGTATTTCAACTGGTGCAGCAGGATGCCGGCAACTACCAGGAGCTGCGCTACGACTACGCCTATGCTGCCTCCACCGCGCCGGCTGCTACCGGCCGCATCCGCGTGCTGGGGCGCCGGCTCTGGCGCGGCGGCTACGAGTACCAGCTGGAGTACCGTGCCGCAGCCGGCCCGGATGGGCAGTGGCAGCCGGCCCGGCAGCTTCTGGACTCGTTTGTCTTCCTCGGCGCTTCGGGCACCGGCAGCAACAGCTCCGGGCCACTCTGCGACGATACGATGTACGGCATTGCGGCCCTGCGCTATACCAACGACCAGTGGGAGGACGACTGCCGCACCATTCATGAATTCTCCGTTGCTGATCCGGCCCGCCCGCCCAGGATTCACCGCCAGGTCCTGCCGTTTCAGTCGTATGCCCTGACCAAAGGCTTCGACAACTACCTGTATTCAGTAACGAAGGCCCCCACCAATACCCCCGAATACGTGTACCGCTACAACCCTGCCACGCGGCAGGGCAGCTACACGGCCTGGCAGCTGCCGGCCCAGGGCCCCGAAGCCGTCTGGATTGCGGCGGCCACGGATGCGCAGGGCAACTTGTATTTCAGCACTTCGGATGCCAGCAAACTGGTCCGGGTCAGTCCGGGCACCGGGGCCGTGGCGGTGGTCTGGACCTCCGACCCGGCGCGTCGGGCCGCTTATTACGCGTCCATCATGTTTGCCGGGGCGGGGTCCCACGGCAACTTCTGCCTGGATGAAGCCGGCACGCTCTACCAGATCTACAGCACCGACGGCTCCCTGATTAAAGTGGACCTGAAAAGCCGCCAGCCGGCTCCCACCCTGACTCTGCTCACGGGCCTGCCGGAACGTGGCGGCTACAGCGACCTGCTGTTTCAGTACGATGCCGCCGGCCACCGCCGCCTCTATCTGGCCGGCCCCAAAGCCCTGTATTGGGTGGATATGAACAGCCGCGAAACGCATTTTGTGCGTCAGGGCGTCTACACCGATCTGGCGGGCTGTAATCTGTTTCGTGGTCCGGCCAGGGCCAGCGGTGAGCCGGTGGTAGCGGGTACCAGCTGGCGGGGCCGGGTGCTCGATGCCGCTACCCTGCAACCGCTGCCGACGGCGCAGCTGCAACTCGGCACCGCCGACGAAAAGGTGACGGTGCCCCTCACGCCTAACGGAATATTCTCCTCTTCCACGGCTCCGGGCCGCTCCGTTGTGGCGCAGGTCCGCCTTCCCGGCTATTTCCCCACCGACAGTACCTATACCATCGGCTCGGGCCCTTCGGTGCGCGATATTCTGGTGCAGCCCCTCACGGTGGGCTCCATTCTGCGGCTGCCCGGCGTGCAGTTCGAGCAGGGCACTACCCGGCTGCTGCTCACCTCGTATCCGGCCCTGGATGAGCTGCTGGCCCTATTGAAGCAAAACCCCGGCCTCACCATTCAGCTGCGCGGCCACACCGATAATGTCGGCGACCCGCAGAAAAACCTGGTACTGAGCGAGCAGCGCGTGTCGGCCGTGAAAATCTACCTCGTGGGTCTTGGCATTGCCCCGCGCCGCATTTCCGGTATCGGGCTGGGCGGCACTGAGCCCCGCGCCAGCAATGCCCGCGAAGCCACCCGAAAACTCAACCGCCGCGTGGAGTTCCAGGTGACCGGCACGAAGTAGCGGCGCTGCAGCCGATGACCTCGGAAGCCGCCTTAGCTTCTGGTTTTCTGCTTCTTCAGCCACTTCAGCGCCGCGGCTACTTTGGCATCCTGGCTTAGGTCCGTGAAGTTGTCGCCGCCGGAAATGGGAACGTCGGGGGTGAGGCTGGTTTTGTAGATGACGCGGTTGCGGTCGGTTTCCTGCAGGCCGGCGATGGTGAGGTAGCTGCTGCCGCTGATGCGGTAGCTTTCGTTGGCGGTGGTGGCCCCGTAGGTGGGCTCCCCAAACGAGCGGGTGGTGGGCCGGCCCCGCAGGCTGATGGCCACGATTTCGCCCGAGCTGGCCGTCATCCCGCTAAGCAGCACGGCCACGGGCTTATCGGTGCGGCGCACGGGGCAGCGGTTTGGCAGCGTCGTGACCTGCATCGAATCCATGTAGAAGTTGCCCTGGCGGAGGTACCACTGCTGGTCGGGCTTACCGTCTTTATCCACGAAGCCGCCCAGGTGGCCGTCGCCGATGAGGGGGGCGAGGCCGGCCAGCATGGGGGCCATGGCCCCGCCGTCGTTCAGGCGCAGGTCGATAATCCATGCCCGGGCCTGGTCGGGGTTGATGCGGCACAGGGAATCCTGCACCACCAGGGCCGCCGCCTGCATGGCTTCGAGGCTGCCCCCGGCGTTGATGCCAGGCAACTGCACGTAGCCGATGCGGCCGGGCAGCATCCGAATAACCAGGCCGGGCTTCCGGGCCAGGGCCGCTTTTACGGCGGCGTTGGCGTAGGTGGGGCGGGCGGTGTTGTGCCACTTGTAGGTTTTGCCCTTGTAGGTGAGCCAGCCGTGGTCGTCTTTGAGCTGCTCGAATACATAGGGAAACACCGGCAGCAACTCCCGCACCGATTGCGCGCCCTGGGCTTTCTGCTGCACCGTCTGGCGCAGTTGGGGCCAGTTCACGGCGTTGCGCTCCAAGGAGTGCGTTTCCAGCAGCGTCAGGCTCTTATCGAGGAAGGCTTGTACGGAATCGGGGAGTGGGGCCGGGGTAGTTTGGGCGCGGGCCCCGGAAGTAGCCGCCGCGCATAAGGTCACGAGCAATATGTGTTTCATGCCGGGAAGATGCGGATTCGGCCGGTAGGGTTGGCTGGGGCCGTGAATTAGCAGCTTGGCTTGTGGCGATTGTGCAATAATCCGAGGTATCTCTCAATCCATGCTGCATCAAAGATGTGCGCTTTCAGCAGTGCCTGCGCCGTTACTTCCAGCTCGGTGTAGACTGGCTCAAAGTTATATGCATCACTAGCCATTTTTTCGAATGGCCGAAGTGGACTCATATCCATCAGTGCATTCAGTGCAGCATATTGGATATGAGGGTTCTTATCCTGCAACAGCCCTCGCAATGTGGTAACTACCAGCATCGGATACTGACGGATGTGGGCGTTTCTGCCTAATGCCCAAGTACAAGCTTCCCGGCTATGCTCATCCGTAGAAGAAGCAATGCACCTAATTAGTTCGTTTATTGAGTTTTCACCCGTTAAGCTCAAGGCCCAGATAGCTCGGTCAACTACCGGCCCATCGCCTGTGGTTAGCAACTGAATCAGTTGCGGCGTGAGCAGCTCAGCGTCTCTCCGCACTTGTGCAGCATACTTCCTTATTTGCATATCGAGGCTGAAGAACACTACCCCATGCTCCGTGCTGGAAAGGTTTTCAACCGTTATATCGTACAAATCAGGCATTTCTTCCAGCGAAGAAAGTGTCCGCAAAGCGGCTAGCTGTTCTTCTGTATCAGGTGAACGTAGATGTTCCAGCGCCTCTTTAACTGTCATTATATCGGCTTTCGCAACAAGGAAAATGTCAGACTCACGCCGCCTCTTTTGGGCGGGTTGATGCCTTTTTGGGCAGACCTACTTTCTTGAACATTTCGTTCGCCTGAGCCATTTTATCCGGGAAAAGCACCTTGCCATTGTATTCATTTAGTGCCGAACCAGGTTGCACGAGAGTGGCGTTGCTGGTATTTAAGTTATCGTGTTTCATACTGACTATTAGCAACTGGAAGTGTCAGGTAACGAAAATTACTGTTGCGGATCGAATAGACCTACATTATGCTTGATGGCAAAAGAGCTTGCAGTGTGGTAGGCCGCTTTTGCTTCAGAGAAGGAGAAGGCGGCATATATCACCTTTGTGCCAACGCCATAATCCGTTGTTTTGGGGTCGTCTATATCCTCTGTTGCATAGGGGCCATTTAGCGGGGGAAATACGGATATCATGTCCATAAACCAGTTGCGCAATGCTACTGTGATATGCGCTGGGTTCTCATAATCGTGGTCTTCGGTCCACTCTGTTTGCTTCTCATACCATTGCATGAAGTCAGCCTTATTTTTTGGGGCCGCTTCTTTATCAAAAGCCATTAAGTCGAAGCTCATATCAGTGTTTTATTGAATAAGGTGCTTTCTACCGCCCGCCCATACTCTTATCCCGCGCGCCCTTGAACTCCGAGCCTTCGCGCCATTTGGGGAACGTGGTTTCACTGGCCAGGCGCTGGCCCACGCGGAAGTAGAGCTGGGCATCCTGGGCAATGCCGGTCAGGTCCCAGCTGGGGTCGAACTGGTCGGCGGGCTTGTGGTACATGGTGGCGGTGTAGTTCTGGCGCTGTTGGGCAATGGTGGCCTTGCCGCCGGTGCGGCTCTCGAAGCCGCCGCTGGCGTAGAGCGAGGGCACGCCCACGTGGGCAAAGCTGAAGTGGTCGGAGCGGTAGAACATGCCGGTTTCAGGCGTCTGGTCGGGCAGCAGGTAGCGGCCCTGCTCTTTGGCAGCGGCGCGGGCGTAGTCTTCCAGCTCCGACTGCCCGTAGCCGATAACCGTGAGGTCCTTCATCGGGCCGTAGGGCCAGAGCATGTCCATGTTCAGGTCGGCCACGGTTTTGTTAAGCGGGAAGGGCGGGTGCTGGGCGTAGTAGGCCGAGCCGAGCAAACCCTGCTCTTCGCCGGTCACGGCCAGAAACACGAGGCTGCGCTGGGGCTTCTGCTTGGCTTTTTGGAAGGCTTCGGCAATGCTGAGCAAGGCGGCCAGGCCGGTGCCGTCATCCACGGCCCCGTTGTAGATGGAGTCGCCGGCAATGGCTTTGCCCACCCCAAAATGGTCCCAATGGGCCGAGTAAATGATATATTCATCGGGGCGGGTGGTGCCGGGCAGCACGGCCAGCACGTTGCGCGAGGTCTGGCGGCGCAGCTTGTTCCGGATGCCGGCCGTGAGCGTGAGCCCGCCCAGCGGCCGGGGGCGGAAGCCGCGGGTGTTGGCGGCGGTGTAGAGCTGGTCGTAGCTGAGGCCAGCGGTTTGGAACAGCTTCTTGGCCGCGTCCAGGGTCAGCCAGCCTTCCAGGGCGCACTTGTCGGCGCCTTTGTTGGCGGTCTGGGCGCGCAGCTTGGGGCTGGTGGCCCCGCTCAGCACCACGCTCCACGGGTAAGCGGCTGGCTGGGTGTCGTGGACGATGAGCAGGCCGGCGGCGCCGTGGCGGGCGGCTTCCTCGTATTTGTAGGTCCAGCGGCCGTAGTAGGTCATGGCCCGGCCCTTGAACAAAGTGGAATCCGTGCCCGCGTTGCCGGGGTCATTGACGAGCACCACCACCGTTTTGCCCCTCACATCGAGGTCGGCGTAATCGTCCCAGCCGTACTCGGGGGCCACCACACCGTAGCCGGCAAATACCAGCTCGGAGTTCGTGACGCTGACCTGCGGCTGCTCGCGCTGGGTGAAAGCCACGAAATCAGTCTTGTACGCCAAGTTCAGCGGCTGGCCTTTGCCCTTGATTTGCAGGGTAGCGGAAGGCGTGCCCGTAATTTCCACCAGCGGCACCGGCTGGAAATAGGTGCCATTCGGGCCGGGCTGCAACCCGAGGCGCTTGAACTCATCGGCCAGATATTGGGTGCTGCGCTGCTCACCCACAGTAAACGGCTTGCGCCCCAGCATCTCATCTGAGGAAACTGCCTGCAAATACTTGCTGATACCAGCCGCGCTGATGGCTGCAGCTGTATCCGGCGCGGCAGCCGGGGCGGTGGTGGCGGCCGTTTCAGTGGCGGCTGGCTTTGATTGGCAGCCGGCCAGGGCCAAACCGAGCAGGAGGGAGACCGGAAGCAGGCGGGCCGGGAAATGCGTGAAACAGGGCATAGCGTGTGGGGCAGAGAGTTGGCGGAAAACCGGCTTGTTCGGGCCGAACGGCGGTTGTTTCCCAATAGTAGCGGATATTCGTTTACGAATTTTGAAGTTGCCGCCTCCTTTTTACGTTTCCATGCACGCCCGCATCCAAACTGCCCTCACCCAGCTTGAAGCCACGCACAACATCCGCATCCTGTACGCCTGCGAGTCGGGCAGCCGGGCCTGGGGCTTCCCCTCGCCGGATTCCGACTACGACGTGCGCTTCCTCTACGCTCACCCGTCCGCCTGGTACCTGACCTTGGACGAGGGCCCTGACACGCTCAACTTCCCCGTGGATGAGGAGCTGGACCTAGCCGGCTGGGAACTGCGGAAGGCCCTGAAGCTACTGCGCGGTTCCAACGCGGCGCTGTTTGAGTGGCTGCAGTCGCCGGTAGTGTATCGGGAGGCGGCCGGGTTTCGGGCGGCACTGGAGCCGCTGCTGCCAGCTTGCTGGAACCCGCGTGCCGGCCTGCACCACTACCTGGGCCAACTGCGGCGCGGGGTAGAAGAGGACCTGGCCGGCGAGCAGGTGCGCCTTAAGCGGCTGTTCTACGCCCTGCGCTCGGCTTTGGCCGCCCACTGGATTCAGCGCCATCCTGACCAAATTCCGCCGATGGAATTTGCCCTGTTGCGCGAGCTGCTGCCGTCAACTTTAGATGGCGTAGTCGAGGAACTGCTGGCCCACAAAGCCACTGCCGACGAGAAAACCACCGTGCCGCGCCCACCCGCGCTGGTGGCGTTTCTGCAGCAGGAATACGCCGTAGGCCAGGCCGCCCGCGCCACGCTGCCCATACCGCGCCATCCTGAGCCGACGCCAGCGCTGAATACCGTGTTCCGGGCGTGGCTGCAGCCGCAACCGTAGCCCGAAACCGTTGCTTAGGGTGCTGCCGAACGGCAACTATGCGGTGGTTTAGGATACTTGAAGCAACGGTTTCAGGCTACGGGCAACTGCTTAGGGCAGTTGATAGATAAATTCTTCTATTTCGGCTTGGCGCGCACTGGCAAAGCCTTTGTCGGTTCCCACTTTACGAAAGCCGCAGTTGGTTAATACCTTCTGTGAGCCAAAGTTGTCGAATGCCACCCGACCAAATAGGGGGCGAGCTGGCTCTAACTGTAGGAAGCTACGCAGCGCGGCGATAGCCACGCCCCGGCCCCAGTAGCGCCTGTCCAGCCAGTACGTAATTTCGGCGTCGCCTTCGATTTCGAACTTGGCGATGCTGCCGGCCAGCTCGCCGTCCACCACAATGCTCTGCATGTGAATGGTGGGGTCGAGCAGGAAGCGGCGGTATTTGGCGAGGTAGGCCGCTTGGTCGGTATGGTCTTTCGGCATAAAAGCCGCCAGATACGCGGCCTCCTCATCGAGCTGAAAACGAAAAAGATGCGCTAAATCGATTTCCGTAGTGGGGCGAAGCTGTATGGAGTTGTGCGGCATCCTGAACTTGTAGTTATACTTCAGTAACAATATGCTTACCATTTTCGACCTGCGCCAGCGCGGCCTGATTCTGTTTGAGGCCCTGAGTGGCAGCCGCGCCTACGGCACCGATTTGCCCCACTCCGATACTGACCTGAAAGGTGTCTTCATCCTGCCCGAAACCGAGTTCTACGGCCTTGACTACGTGCCCCAGGTAGCCAACGAAACCAACGACGAGGTATACTACGAGCTGCGCCGCTTTGTGGAACTATTGCTCAAGAGCAACCCCACGGCCCTGGAGCTGCTGGCCTCTCCCGAGGACTGCGTGCGGTACCAACACCCGCTGTTTGGGGCGTTTCGGGTGGAGGATTTCCTCTCGCAGCTGTGCCGCCAGAGCTTCGCCGAGTACGCCGTGGCCCAAATCCGGAAGGCGCGCGGGCTCAACAAGAAAATCAACCACCCCGAGCCGCCCGCCCGCAAGTCGGTGCTGGATTTCTGCTACGTGACGGTGGGCGCGGGCGCGCAGCCGGTAGCCACCTGGCTGGAACGGCGCGGCTATACAGCCAGCCAGTGCGGCCTGGCTAACGTGAATCATTTGCACGACCTGTACGCCCTGTTCGTGGACGAAACGCCCGACCGCCACCACAGCTACCGGGGCCTGCTGCGCGACGCGGAAACCTCCCAGGATGTGTTACTCTCGGCGGTGCCGAAAGGAGAGGTGCCTGTCGCGTATCTAAGCTTCAACCGCAACGGCTACAGCACCTATTGCCGCGTGTTCCGGGAGTACCAGGAGTGGGAGCAGAAGCGCAACCCCGAGCGGTACCAGAACACGGTGCAGCACGGCAAAAACTACGACGCCAAAAACATGCTCCACGTGTTCCGGCTGCTGGGCATGGCCCTGGAAATTGCCACCACCGGCCGTCTGCACGTGCGCCGGCCCGACCGGGAGTTTCTGCTGCAAATCCGCCGAGGCGAGTTCGAGTATGAGGAACTTGTAACGCGCGCCGAAGCCCTGGTAGCGCAGGTAGAATTTGCCTTTGCCGCCTCCACCTTGCCCGAAACTCCCGACCGGGGCACCGCCGAGCAGTTGCTGGTGCAAGTGCGGCGGGCCTGGTACGCGGCGCAGGGGTATAGCCTGCTCGGATGAAACGGCCATACTGAGCGCACAGGGCTGCAATCGAGATAGTTGTGATGATTTGCTGTAGCGGAACATCTTACCCCCCCCAACTTCGTTCTCCGAGGAGAGGTAAACATGCTTGGGTTAGCTCAGCATGACTATTCTGGTGTGTGTTGAACGACTAGCCGCCAACGCCCTAGCAAAAAGCCCGTCGGCAGAAAGCTGCACGACGGGCTGGCGGTACTTGAAACCTGATGGATGGCTAGAGGCGGCCGGACCGCTTGGAACTGTACTTGGCTTTGCTGCGGCTGGTCTTGCCGAAGTGGAACAAACCCTTCTTTTTGCGGCCTTTGTACATTTTGTAGTTGGGGCGGTGCGTGTACGAGCGGCCGCTCATTTTGGCACGGGCGTAGGCACTTGGGCGGGCGGCCTCGGCCGTTTCCCCACCGCTTATCATGAGCAGCGCGAAGAGCAGAATCAGGATTCTGTGCATGATGAAAACGGGTTGGTGTGCGCTTATAACTGCGGTGAAACAGAAAAAATTGCACAGTTGGGTGTCATCCCCGCATTTTGCGGGCCATTTGCCTGCTGTTTTGTTCTGACTGCCAGGAAAAATGGATGTACTAGCCAGAAGGAGCCGGCTTTACACACTGCGCCTGATTCGGTATTGGTAGTGGCTGGCTAATGATTTTTGAATCAGATGATTATAGTTGTCAACTGGCTTCTGCTTTCTGCCCGCTACAGGAAGTAAAGGCCGGCTCAAAATTCAAAAAACGATGAAAAACGGGGCTGGCCATATGGAATAGGAGCCGCCCAGGCATCACAAGCAGACACTCCCCCTGCTTATGCCGCTATTCCTACGCTTCCTCGTTGCCTGCTGTCCGCTGCTGGTGCTGCCGCTGCACCTGCCGGCCCAGCAGAAACTGCCTGCCGCCCGCCAGCGCAGCTACCTCACCAAGGTGTTTCGCCTCACCGACGCCCAAACCCGGCAGCTCTACGAAACCAACCTCAGCCGGACCCGGCCGGAGTTCTTCACCCAGCCCGTCGACTCGTTCCCGACCGACAGCCTGGCGGCGGGCCTGCGCCGCCCGCTGCCGCCCGGCTACTACCTGGTAGCCCACGCCGAAGGGCCGCAGCTGGTATACTGGCTGCGCGCCGTCACGTACCGGCAGCTGGTGGTGCTCGACAATCAGGTGGACCTCACGCTGCTCGTGCGCGACTCGCTGGGCCGCCTGCTGCCCGATGCCCGCGTGAGTTTGCCGAAGGGTGGTCTGGTGCCGTTTGATGCGGCCACGCGCACCTACCGCCTGCCCGGCAAAGCCGGCCGGCCGGGGCTGCTGGCCGTGGAGCAGGGCGGGCGCACCACGTATCACGCGCTGCAGCAGACGTTTCCGTATGCCCACTCGGGGCGGCCACCCCAAACCTGGCGGCGCGTGCTGAGCCGGGTGGTGTACGGTTTTCCGCTGGGCTACCTCACGCGGCCGGTACGCCAGCTGGTGGGGCAGCTGCGGCACGTTTCCTACGCAACCACCGGGCTGGTTGGGCTGCTTCGCTCCCCTTTTGATGCGTATGTGCGCGAGGACCGGCAGAACCGGCGCGAGCAGAAGCGGGCGCAGCGCACCCGGCAGTGGACCGGCTACCTCGTACTGAGCCAGCCCCGCTACCGCCCCGGCGACACCCTGCGCCTGAAGGCCCGCGTGCTGCGCCGCCGTGATGGCCGACCGTACCGGAAACCATTGGACCTGTGGCTGTCGAATACGGAGCGCCGCAAGCCCGTGGCCCGGCTGCAGCCCGTGCGGCCCGGCACCTACGAGTACGTGCTGCCCTTGTCGGACACGCTGGGGTTGCGCCTCGACCGGCTGATTGAAGTGCACCTCGACGACCCGAAAAACGAAGACGCCGACGCCCTGGTGCGGGCCAGCTTCCGCTTCGAGGACTACGAGCTGAACAACACCCGCTACACGCTGCGCGCTGCCGAAACGCCCCACCGGCGCGGCACTACGCAGGCGCTGTTTCTGCGCGGCCAGGATGCCAACGAGCTGAACCTGCTGGATGCGCGGGTGCGGCTGAGCGTGACGCCCGGCACCGTGGGCCGCTTCCCCGGCCGGCAGGTGTTTGTGCCCGACACGCTCTGGACCCGCGCCCAGCCGCTGGATGCCACCGGCGAAACCCGCCTCAACCTGCCCGAAACCGCCCTGCCCGCCGCCAACTTCTCCTACGACGTGCTGGCCGTTTTCCTCAACGGCGACAACGAGCGGCGCACCCAGGCCACGTCGGTTTCCTACGCCCTCGACCCCGGCGAGCTGAAGCTGGCGCTGCGCCACGACTCGTTGGTGGCCCGCTATGAAGTGCGCGGCGTCGGGCAACCCCACGCCGCCACGCTGGAAACGGAAACCATCAACTACCTCGGCCGCACCGTGCGGCGCACCGAAGCCGTGCAGCTGCCGCTGGCCCGCCCGCTCGACGTCCGCGCCACCTCGTACCGCCTGTCCGACGCCACGGGCCACGCCGAAACGCTGTACCTGAACCCCGCCAACGCCGGCCTGCAGCTGCGCTCCGACCGTAGCCACGACTCCATTGTGCTGGCCGCCGAAAACCCGCACCGCCTCTCGTTCTGGTACTATGTCTACCGCGGCAACGAGCTGGTGCGGCGGGGCTACAGCCCCGACCTGGCGCTGGCGCTGCCCGCACCGGGTCCCGAGCCGTGGTACGTGTCGATGCACTATTTCTGGGCCGGGCGGCTGCAAACGGCCGAGTACAACGTGCCGCTGCCCCAGCACCGTCTGCTGGTGCAGGCCGAGCAGCCCGCGGTGGTGTATCCGGGGCAGCGCGTGCAGCTGCGCTACACCGTTACGGACGGCGGCGGGCGGCCCGTGCCTCGCGCCGACCTCACGGCCTACGCCCACACCAGCAAGTTCGAGCAGAGTGAAGCCCCCGAACTGCCGGATTTCGAGCCGCCGGTGGCCGGCCGGCTGTCGTTGCGGCGGTTTGGTCTGGGCGCGGGCTTTGAAAATCAGACCGCCCAAACCGGCCGGCAGCCGCTGGCATGGGGCACGTGGCGCCAGCGGCTGGGCCTGGATTCGCTGCGGTTCTATCAGTTTCTGTATCCCGACTACGGCGCGTTCTACGAGTACCAAACCGCACCCGGTGGCATCACGCAGGTGTCGCCGTTTGTGGTGGACTCGGGGCGGGTGCAGCCGACGGTGGCGGTGTATGTGGACGGGGTGCCGGTGTTTGTGGCGGCCGTGAACGGCGAGGAACCCTTCGCGCTGGTGGCCGACAGCGGCCGGCACACGGTGGCCATCCGCACGCCTGACCGCCTCGTAACGCTGCACGACGTGTACCTGCGCCACCTGCACAAGCTCACGCTCAGCATCGACCCCAACCAATCCTGCCCCGACCTGACCGTGGAAAAGCGCGGCTCCCTGACCTCGCAGGAGCAGGAGGAACTGCAGCGCTTTTTGATTCTGGTGGACAAAAACCAGCTGGACGAGCGGGTGCTGCTGCGCCAAGGCAACCGCCTGCAGCCGCTGGGCGCGGGCCGCCCGGTGCCGGTGCGCGGCCCGGCCGGCCCGCGCTACCGCCCCACGCCCTACAACCGCTACGACAACACCACCTTTCACCTCGGCGGCCCGTTTCGTCCCGATTCGGTGCTGCTGCGGCGCACCGACGGGCTGCGCCGCAAGTTTCTGTTCGAACCCAACTACCGCTACACCTTCGAGCCAAGCCTGCTGAAGCTCCGCTGCGCCCAGGGCCACGAGTTTGGCAGCCTGACGACGGCCGCCACCTTCGGCGTGCTGCCCTTCACTGATTTTGCCTACACCGAGGCCGACCTGAAGCCGCAACCCGCCACCAGCTACTACCGCGCCCCCAGCCCCGAGCCGGTGCTGAACAACCCCTACAACACGCCTGCGGGGCAGGGCCGCCTGGTTGTGCGCCTGCCCGAGCCGACAGTTACCCCCCGCGAAAACCTGCCACCGGTGCTCTACACGCTCATCACGCAGCCCGGAAACCCGAAGTTTGTCCGGCTGGAGCGGGGGCTGCCCTACGCCATTCATGCGTTGCCCGCAGGCCGCTACCGGGCCGCCCTGCTGCTCGCCGACAGCACCTTAGTGGCCCCCGGCGCCGATCTACGTGTGCAGCCCAACGGCGCGACGTATGTGCAGCTGGACCAAGCGGATGTGCTGCCGAAAGGCCCGGCCGCGCAGGCGCTGCGGCGGCGGTTTGCGCGGCTGGTGCGCGAGCGGCTGCCCAAGCCGGTGCCGCCTTCTGCTCAGGAAATCCGCGAAGCCCGCCGCGAAATCAGGGTGAAGACGCCGCTGGTGCCGCAGCCGGGCTGGCGCGTGCAGAAGGGCCGCGTGGAGGACAAGCAAACCGGCGAGGGCCTGCCCGGCGTGACGGTGCTGCTGCAAGGCACTACCATCGGCGTGGCCACCAATACCGACGGCAGCTTTGAGCTGGCCGTGCCGCCCACCGGCGGTGTGCTGACCTATTCCTTCATCGGTTACGTGACCGTAGAGCGGACCCTCGACAATCGGGACATCCTGGTGGGAATGGAAACCGATACCAGGCAGCTCAATGAGGTGGTGGTGACGGGCTACGGCGCGCCGCAAACACGCCGCGAAATCACCGGTTCTGTTTCGACAATCACAAGTTACTCCCTGAGTGGCAAAGCTGCCGGCGTGGCCATCACCGGTCAGGCTGCTGGCTCACCAAATATTATGATTCGGGGCTCGGCTACGATGAATGGCAGTAATGCGCCGCTGCTGATTGTGGACGGGCTGCCCTTCAGCGGCAAGCAAACCGACCTCAACCCCGACGATATTGCCAGCATAAGCGTGCTGAAAGGCGCGGAGGCCGCCGCTACGTTTGGCTCGCGGGCCGCCAACGGCGTTATCATCATCCGCACCAAATCCGGGGTGGGCGGCCAGACGGCCCTGGGCCTCAAACCTGACCAGGCCACCGGCCCCGACGGCCTGCCCAGCGCCAGCCGCGACCCGCGCCTGGCCTTGCGTCGCCGCTTCTCCGATTCGGGCTGGTGGCGCCCCACGCTCATCACCGACCAGCAGGGCCGCGCCAGCACCACCGTCACGGTGCCCGACGACATCACCGGCTGGGACACCTTCGTGCTGGCTTCCGACGACCACGCCCGCACCGGCACCTTCACCGCCCTCATGCGCTCCTTCAAGGCCGTGCTGGGCGAGCTGGCCGCGCCGCGCTTCCTCATCCAGGGCGACCGGGCGCAGCTGATTGGCAAGGCTCTCAACTACCTGCCCGACACGGCCCAGGTCACGACTAGCTTCCGGGTGGGCGAGGGGCCGGGCCGTACCCAGCGCCACCAACTCGTCACTGCCGTCCTCGACACGCTCACCATTACGGCGCCGGCGGATGTGGATTCGGTGCAGGTGAGCTTCAGCCTCGCGCAACCTAATGGCTACCAGGATGGGGAGCTGCGCAGCATTCCGGTGCTGCCGGCCGGCACGCGGGAGCGGGTGGGCACCTTCGCCGTCGTCACCGCCTCCGATACCACTTTCACGCTGCCCGTGCGCCCCGAGCTGGGCGAAGTGACCGTGCGCCTGGAAAGTGACCCGCTGCCCACGCTGCTCGACGAAATCCGGCACGTGCAGCGCTACGCCTACCTCTGCAACGAGCAGGCCGCGTCCAAGCTGAAAACCCTGCTGCTGGAGCAGCGCATTCGCACCATGCTGCAGCAGGAGTTCAAGGGTGAGAAAGACGTGCACCGCCTCGTCCGGCACCTGCTGCGCGGCCGCCACCAGCCCGAGGGACTGTGGGGCACCTGGCCCACGTCGCCGGTGAGTCCGTGGGTTTCGCTGCACGTGGTGGAGGCGCTGCTGGAAGCCGAAAAGCAGGGCTACACCGTGAAGTTCGACCGGGAGGCGCTGCGCAGCTACCTGCTCAAGCAGCTTGACTACGCCTTTGCCGATGCCGCCGTTCGGGTTGCCCTCACCGCCACACCCGCCGGCCGCCGCCTCGACGAGCTGTACTTCCGCTCCGACGACGACCGAATCCGGCTGCTGCAGGTGCTGCACCGTCTCGGCGCCCAGCCCGATTTTCGCAGCTACGTGGCCCGCTTCGAGCGGGAGCAGAAAGGCCGCCAGCCCCTTGACCGGTACCTGGCCCTCGCCAACCTGCGTCAGCAGTTGGGCCTGCCGTTTCAGCTGGATAGCTTGCGCCGCTACCGCCTGCGCACCGAGCTGGGCGGCGCCTTCTACGCCGATACGCTGCGCCCGGGCTCCTTCTACCGCTACCTGCTGCCCGACCGGACGGCCAACACGCTGCTGGCCTACCGCCTGCTGCGCGCCAAAGGCGGCCAGGAAGCCGAGCTGACGCGCATTCGCACGTTTCTGCTGCAGCAGCGCTCCAACGGCAGCCACTGGGGCAGCACCTACGAAGCCGCTCAAATCCTGGAAACCATTGTGCCCGACCTGCTGGTGTCGGGCGGCAACGGCCTGGTAGCCCGCGCTCAGCTGAGCGGGGCTCTTACCCAAGAAGTTACGAAGTTCCCGTTCACGGCCACGGTTGCCGCATCGGCCGGGGCTCTCACCCTGCACAAAGAGGGCGGCCTGCCGGTGTATGCCACGGCCTACCAGTCGTTTTGGAACGCCGCGCCGGAAGCCAAAGCCGCACCGTTTGGGGTGCGCACCACGCTGGCCGGGCAGGAGGGAAGCCGCGTGAAGCTGCGCGCCGGCCAGCCCACCGAACTGCTCGTGACCGTGGACGTGAAAGCCGAGGCCCGCTACGTGCTACTGGAAGTGCCCATTCCGGCCGGCTGCTCCTACGGCGAAAAGGCCCCCGGCAACTACTTCGAGGTGCACCGCGAATATCTGCGCCAGCAGGTCGGCATCTTCATGGATGTGCTGCCGGTAGGCCGCCACACGTTCCGGGTGACCTTGCAGCCGCGCTACCGGGGCCGCTACACCGTCAATCCGGCCAAGGCCGAGCTAATGTACTTCCCCACCAAATTCGGCCGTTCCGCCAGCAAGCAGGCCGTGGTGGAGTAACAACTGTCTGCGAAATGGTGGTAGATGCTGGGTAGTGAAGAATTGCCTGCTGCCCTCAGTTTTAAGCCAAACGGCTACCTTTCGGCCTCCTCATCCTGTTCTATCTTATGGCTACTAGTTCTCCTTCTTCCCCCGAAGCTCAGCTTCGCGCCGCCTTGCTGGGCCTTGCCGTCGGCGACGCGCTGGGCGTGCCGGTGGAGTTCCAAAGCCGCGCCGCCCGCCACACCGACCCCGTCGTTGGGATGCGGGCCTATGGCACCCACCACCAGCCCGCCGGCACCTGGTCCGATGATGCTTCCCTCACGTTCTGTCTGGCCGAAACCATTGCCGACGGCTTTTCGGTGCGCAAACTGGCCGAGACGTGCTGCCGCTGGTACTACGACAACCTCTGGACGCCCCACGGCACCGTGTTCGACATTGGCATCACCACCCGCGAAGCCTTGCACAAATTCAAAAGCAACCCTGGTGGCTCGCCTCTGGCTGGCGGCACCGACGAGTACAGCAACGGCAACGGGGCCCTGATGCGCATTCTGCCGCTGGCCTTCTACCAAACCGAGTTGCCGCTGGAAAGCCGCTTTCAGCTCATCTGGGACGTGTCGGCCGTTACACACGGCCATATTCGCTCGGCCATTGCCTGCTGGCTGTATCTGGAAATAGCGCGCCATCTGCGGTCTGGCCTCGCACCTGGTGAAGCATATACGGCATTGTGCCGTGACGCCCCAGGGCAGTTGTCGCGCCTGCAGGTTCCCGCCACAGAAACAGACCAGTTCGGGCGCATTCTCAGCGGCCAACTACCTCAACTAGCAGTAACGGCTATCAGCAGCGGTGGCTATGTGGTGCATACCCTGGAAGCGGCTCTGTGGTGCCTGCTTCGCTATTCTAGCTACCCCGAAACGGTGCTGGCGGCCGTCAACCTCGGTGATGATACCGATACGACCGGTGCTGTAGCGGGCGGACTAGCCGGGCTACGGTACGGAGAGGCTGCTATTCCGGCAGAGTGGCTGGCGGCGCTGGCCCGCCGCGCCGATATCGAAGACCTTCGCCAGCGCATGGCGGTTGCCAGCCACTAGCTACACAACACGCGTAAATGCACAGAGGCCCGGCGGATGACGCGGGGCCTCTGTGTGAAGGGGAGGTGGAGGGTTACTTGCCGAAAGAGAAGAGGCGGAAAATGCCTTTTTTCTTCTTGTCAGCTTTGTAGTAGGTGTAATTCGGGCGGTGCAGAATCGGCTTCGACTTGAAAATGGGCGCTGCTTCCGGAGTAGCGGCGATATCCAGTTGGCCGGTCGGGGCCGAAGGGGTAAGCAGGGTAGCAGAAGTACCCGCAGCAGCTTGCGACAGGCCAACGACGACAATAAGGGCGGGTAGTAACAGTACTGATTTTCTCATAGGTGGTTGGTTGTTGAGGGTGAACCGATGTCCTAAGATATCCAGCCTGAGTTTCCTTTGCAATTTTTTAATCCTAAAATAACAAAAAAATGTACAATGAATAGAAGTAATGGTATGTTAAAATAACTACTAAATCATGTGTTAAGACAATTTAAACGAGGTTTGGAGTAGATTTCGGGTTTTGAAAAAGTTGCCTCTCGCAACTGGCAGCAACTGCTGCATACCGGAGGCTCCGCTACCAAGTGAGATATGGTGTAGTTGGACCTGGTGGAAAAAGCAAAAGGCCCTTCAGATTTCTCTGAAGGGCCTTTGCGGTCCGGACGGGACTCGAACCCGCGACCTCCGCCGTGACAGGGCGGCATTCTAACCAACTGAACTACCGAACCAGTTCATCTTTCAGGGAAGCCAGCTGCTTTCCGTTAAGGTGCTGCAAAGGTAGGAGGGCTTTCGGGATTTACAACCTCAAAAGCTGCTTCAATGAATAAAAAATGATGTTTTTGTTGTTGCCACCAGGCTTTTCGAATGCACTGGATTGATAATCAAAGGCAACGGTAGTGTGGCATAACAGCAATTTGTTCTCACTTTTGATACTAAAGAGCAGCCTGCAGTAGCTTTATCGGCGGGCCGCTGGAGCTGCTGTGAGGTAGGCGCGTGCTTGTTTCGTCTTCCAATGGCCAGACCCAAACTTATGGTTGTAGATGGCGAATGCACGCTGGAAATATAAATTATCTGGTTGGCCCTGCCTGCGTGCCAGTTCACCTTTTCTAGGGGCTGCGTCGGCCAAGGCGTCATGGTCGGCAGGAAGCAGGATATTCAGCATGGCTGTGGCCTCCTGTATCATTGCGTCGGCCTCCGTATGCCTGTTCTGCTGTATGCGTAGCTGACTGTAGTTCAGTAATACACTTGCTGTGGCAGGGTGTGGCCCGGTAAAAAATTTGCGGTGAAGCTGCAAAGAGCGGCCAAATAAAGAATCAGCCTCTGGCAGGTCGTGCTGTGCCATAGCCACTAGTCCTAGACCATTAAGCGCATATCCTGTGGTGCTGCTGCTAGTACCAAAAGCACGGTTAATCCGTAAGGTGGCCTGATAGTGTGCTCGGGCCTTGGGGTATTGGCCGGAAGCATAGGCGACGTAAGCTGCTGCAGTGAGGATCGGAGTCTGGCTGGGAGAATGCACTTCCTTAACTGGAAGCTGAGCCGCGTAGGAGCGCGCGGCTTCCAACTCGTCCAACGTCACGCTCAGTTCAGCCAGTTCAGCCTGAATACCGGGTAGCACCATTGTGTTACTTGTTGTCTGAGACTGCAAAAACCTAAGCTCCTGCTGGTATAGCGCAGCCGCCTTGGTATAGTGGCCCTGCGCTTTGTGGATAGAAGCCAGCAGCGTAGAACATTTGTAATAGGCCGCGTTGTTGGAACCTGATTTCTTTGTGATTCGAACTTGTGCTGTGTTAGCCAGTTGCATAGCCTTTGCATACTTGGCTTGGCTTAGAAAATTATATGCCAGTACAATTTCAACTCCTACCAAACTAGTCCAATTGTCGCGGGCATTCTTTTGATAATGCCGTAAACAGCGCAGAAGGAACTGTTCGGCCACTGCATAGCGGCTTTGCTTGAAAAAGCAAATACCTGTGTAAAAACTAGCTAAGTAATAAGAGGTTGAATCGGTCGAACTGATGTGCAAGGCCTGAAGCCCCGACAACGCCTGCGGAATACTGTCTTGGCCTATGTGGTTCAAGGCAATCTGGATGGCATTTGAGGTACGGTCAGTATAGGCTTGCTGCGTGGTGTCACGAGCCAGGAATCTATTTGCCTGGCGGTAAAGCTGGTTGGATACCTCATAATGCCCTTGGCTGCGCTGGGAGTAAGCGAGATTAGCTGCAAGTCTTGCCATACCATCATCCGGTTTTTGATGGACACTTCGGTACAGCTTGGCCGCCCGCAAAAAGAATGTATCACCTTTGACGGGCTGCTGCAGGTGGCCGTAGCAAAGCGCCATGTCATTGAGCAACCAAGCCTTGTTTTCTTCGTGGTAAGCAGGAGATTCTTCGGTGCCATCTCTGCGGAAGTCGCCTTGATGAAGAAACTTCAAGGCCTGCTCATAACTGCGCAAAGCCTCTGCGTAGCGTTGCTGAGTGTAGGCCGCATCTGCCTGGCATTTATAGGCTTTATACAGAAATTCGTATGTGCCACTGATTTTCCACCTCTCAGCCTGGGCCGTAGTATCCGCGTCGATACCCAACCATTGACGGCCAGCCCTATTGGCCAGGTGTGCATACCGGATAGCCGCCTGGCAGTCGTGTTCGGCATACGCTTCTTCATACGATGCTATAAAGCCAAACATGCGCAGATTAGCTGTTAAATACTCGTTGCTGCGGTTCAGAAGGAGCAGTGCATGTCGGTAAGGAGTAAACGTAATGGGGGGGGTAAGCGAAAAAGGCACAGAGCCCAAACACGACCAAAGTGCGCAGTAGTAGCGGCTTTAATGCCGCTGCCTCTTGGTTGCGTTTGCCATATACAAGTAGCACAAAGGCAAAAACGCCGCTTGCTGCTGGCAGCAGTAGGTCGTGGGGTTGAGCCCGCAACTCAATAGCAGGGAGTAATCCAAGCACGGAGGCCGCCAGGCAGATGCCGCCCAGAATACGAAACGAGGCTGGTGGAGTTGGAGGTGTACGAAAAAGCCAATAGCCCCCGACCAGATACGATCCTGCCAGCAGCCACAGAAGCATGGTAAATAACCCCGTTGCTCCGCGGGTAGGGGCGGCCAGCCAGACAAGCGCCAGCCCAAGCAGCGCCAATAATACTTTCTCGTAGCGCTTCATATTGGATGGAATAGCAGAGTAAGTAATAAGTAACAAGCCCGAAAAAAGCAAAAGGCCCTTCAGATTTCTCTGAAGGGCCTTTGCGGTCCGGACGGGACTGTAAAGTAATGATTTTACTTAACCTGAAATGTGCTCAGGATGCTCAAAAAGGCTATTTGTTGCCTGCTCAGTGCTTCAAATATACTATAATCTTTCCCATACCGATACCTAAACGTTATCCAGGGGTGTATCGGTTTGCTAACTTTGGCTTGTTGTCTAACCGATACACCCAACCGATACCCCTCGAAAATGAAGGCCAAAACCACCGCTGCAAGCCTCGTACTGCGTAAGCCCGCCGATGGGTATGCAGTGCTGACAGTCGAATACAGAGACGTTAACGGCAGCTTCAAACGTATTTCAACCGGTATCAAGGTAAACGCGAAGAAAAACGCCAACGGGGAGTACATTTTCTGGGACGGTGCCACCATCAAGGCCGCAGGCAGCACAGACCCAACCGGCGACACCCGCCGCGCACAGAAACGCCTCAGGGATACCAACGCTACTATACACCGTTTACACGATACTCTCAACCGATACCCCAGCGTTTCAGAGTTAACCGCTGCTATTGACGCCCAGGCTGCACCAGTAGCCGAGGCCGTAGAAGAGCCTGAGCTAGTCGAAGTCCTAGAAGCCTTTATCCTGGCCGGTCGCCCCGAATGGAAGTCAGAAGGCTCCAAAATCATGTACCGCAACCTGCTAGCTAACCTGAAGCTATGGCAGCAGCAGACACAAAAGAAGCGTTTCATAGGCCTCAGAGACCTAACTCTAACAGATACTCAGAGCTTCCAAGAATGGCTTACCCAACCCCGCGAAACCACTGGGAAGAGAGGCACCCGCACTATACTCAGTCAGGATACCACAATACAGCGGCGGGTGAAGGCCTTGCGCAAGTTTCTATCCTGCTACGCTTCAGAATTGACATTTGATTACAAGAAGATTCAGACCCTGTACACCGTCAAGTCAGAAAGCAATTATGCAGACGTTACCCTAACGCCTGAAGAGGTGGCAGCTTTGGAAACCCTCGACTTGAGCCATAGCCCACGACTTCACACCGTTCGCAATCTATTCCTGTTGCAGTGCTGGACAGCCCTGGCGTACATTGACCTGATGCAGCTCCAAAAGCATCACGTGAAGGCCGGTAGAATTGTTTTTGACAGGCAAAAAACAGAATCAGGCGTCAATTGCCCGGTTTTTCCGGTCGCTGGGCGCATACTGGAAGAATTTAACTGGAAGATACCGCAGTTATCAAACCAGGTTTACAACCGCTACGCGAAGGAGCTAATGCAGCACTTAGACACCATGCACGAAGAAATAACAATAGAAGTCAAGATAGGCGGCAAGAAAACCACCCGTACCGGCCCCCGGTGGGAATTTGTCGGCACACACTCGCCTCGTCGCTCCTTCGCTACAAACATGATGCTACGGCCGCAGGTAACTCAGAAGATGGTAATGGTTTGGGGCGGATGGACTGATTACAGGAGCTTCAATCGTTATCTGAATGCAGCAGCAGGGGAGGCCGAAGCTATTGCCGCCATCTTGGCCTCATAATCTTAACCGAATTCATTACAGGTAGCCTCCGGCCTTTCAGTTGGGGGCTTTTTCATGCCCTGTCGTATCAAAAAAAGATGCCATAATTAAGAAGCTCATGCTCCTGGGTTACAATAACGTCCTTCAAACCTTACCTTAGGTATGAAGAGAAGAATCCCCAACTCACCGGAAATTTCTGTCAGCAGAAGTTACAGCAGGCACCTTTTACGCAGAGCCGTGCTAGTCCAGAAAGTAAGCTTCACTAAACGTTCCGTAACCCCTGTTTATCGTTCCGCACAGTACCAGGATACGTCAAAATCGGGCCTTGTTGAACTCAAATACAGGTTTGCAAACTGTTGTTTGAGCCTCCTGGACGACAATTTAGGTACAGGGCCTAGCTGGCTCCCCAAAAACAGCATGCATTAGCTTAAAGCCAGGGACTACGCATGTGATTTTTCTATTGCGGAATTGAATTTCAAAACGAAAATGAAGAAAACGCATCAGTACGGCGTGATTTTCATTTTCCCATGAACACAAAAAAGTGGACACTTGGGCACACCCCCTCTATTTAGGGCAAACCCCAAGTATGAAATTCAATGACAATCGCCTGCACGTCCGGGTACCCGCAAAGCTGCTGAATCTGGCTCACGAAACCGCCCGCCAGAACAGTGAAACCCTCTCGCGCCTAGTCCGCGCCTACTTGGAAGCCTACACAGCTTCACAGCCCACCAAAATGGCTGAATAACAGAAAAGCCGGGACCTCATCCCAGGCCCCAGCTTCTTTGATTCCAACACCGTGTTTACTACACTTACATACGTGGTATGTATAGATAAACTTGCCTTAAATCTTAAATCCGAGCAAGTTTTCGACTACCAACGCATCATCAAATTCCCCAAATCGGGCAACGTCTACCGGGTAAGTCCTGAAGTCTCCTTACGACTTCAGTCGAGCCTGACTAAAAACTACCGGCATAGCTGGGAAATGTGGATTAACGACATCCACGTTGGCGACTTGTCCACTGACTGCACAAAGCCACAAAAGCTGAAAGCGCAACGCTTCGCCTTCAAAAATGAAATCCTGTATACTTTACCTGGGTGGTCGTACTACCTTGGTATTATACAAAAGTCCACAGGCTTGCGTTACAGTTCGATAGGCATTCTAGAAATAGCTTTAGACATACAGTATCAGGATAGAAGCCAAGATACCACAGCCCTACTGAGGCAGTTGGATGACATCTTTAAATACCTGCCACGAAAGCATAATACCGATATTCGTTATCGACCTGTGCAAGGGAGACTGAGTATTACGGAACGAGAAGGCACCTACTACTTTGGAGGTTCTTACACTTCACCTAATAGCAGTGGCAAACAGATAGTTGCTTATTGCAAGAGCGCAGAAATCCTAAATAACGGTAAAGGATACATTTCTGAATTCCACGCCGATAACGGCTTGGACATTTGCAGGCCTGTGGTACGTATAGAAGACCGCTGCACCAGCAAATTCTTTCGAGGCTTACCAAGCTTCCATGTGTTGCAACTCTTGGACCAGGAGCGGCTAGAAGCATTATTTCTTGATGCCGTTGGGACTAGCTTTCAGTTTCAGGACTTGAGTGAGTCTACACGTGACGCCCATCGTAACCTAAAACATGCCGTGGTAACCCTGTTCGATTTTAGCTTTCTGAATCAGCAGCCGGTAGTACGCCAGCAGCACAGTGTAGCGCATGAAGCGAGCAGCGACAATAGCAACGTGCGAACCGTGAAGCGTCTGACAATCGACCTCATTCGTCACAGAGCGGAGCCAACTGTAATAGGATTACGGCACTTCATCCGAGTAAACCCAGCTCCTCACGGCCAATGCTGGTACCGTAAAATTCAACAGTACGCCCAGAGCTATCCAGATAAGCCAGGACCAAAGCAGATGGCTATGATAGAGTCAATTGTCAGCATATTGAAGCATACTGTGCCTGCGTAGGCCATACCAATAACATATATTGGGTTTCCCCACGCAACATACCCTGGCTTCAGCTACAATAGCGACAGGTAGTACAACGCCGTGACAAGCAAAATACCCACCCAGCACATGACTAGGTGGGTATTTGCGTAAAAACTGGTGTTGAACTCTACTTCCAAATACTCATGGGGGAAAGAGTGGTCATCGGTGTTCTGCATCCGACCGGTGTAACAATGGCCCAAAAGCTTCAAGGTGCAGGTGGCGATTTTCGCAGGGTATCGTACACCCGCTTCAGCATCCATTCCTGGACCATGCCACCGAAGTCCTTATCCGCGAACAGGCGGTTGAATATTTCTTCGTTCTGGTCGCGGCGCTCCAAAAGGAACTGCCGGTACATGTCATCGAAACCGAACTTGAAGTTTTCGATGGTGTTGGATTGCGCTTGTTTGCTGAGCAGGGCGTTTGATACAAGGTCCTTTTCTATCTGGTCGAACAGCAACTTATCAGCGTCATCGAATTCGGTGCCGAAACGTTCGTTCAGCACGTGGATGATAGCGGACAGTCGTTCCTTCTCTTCCTTGGCTTTGCGTAGGCCTGCTTCGGTTGTGGGGTCCAGTTCGGAAGTCTGACCCTTCTCAGGTTCGATAGACGTGGTACCAACCTTTTGCAGGCGGTAATACTCCAAGGCTACTTCGTCGTTGAGCACAAACGATTCCAGGTCACGGCTGGCGGGGAGCTTGGTGAGCAGCAGGCGGCCGTAAGCGAACAGCTTCTCCAGGTCCGCATCCGTGAAGGGCATAACCTGGGAGAGGTAAGCGTACAAGCGCGTAAAAGAGGTCAGGGTGTGCTTAAAACCATCTTTGGCCTCTTCATCCACGATGTAGCTGTAGCGTTGCACAGCGGGGTCCAGAAAGCCATTTAGTTTGCCCTGGTCCGTTGGCGTAAGGGTGCTGGCCGATTTGAAATACACCTGGGCAAAGGCTTCTACTTCTTCGGTGTAGATAACGTTCCGCAGCTCCAGGCGGGCCTTCAGGTCGTAGAGCAGGTTTGGGTCCGGGCTTTCCTTCAGGTAGGTTACCTCGTAGTAGGGCTGGAAGGAATCCAGGATGGTTTCAAGGTCGTTAGCGAAGTCCAGCACGAAGGTGTCTTCCTTGCCGGGGCTAGTGCGGTTCAGGCGGGAAAGGGTTTGCACGGCCTTCACCCCGCTCAGCTTCTTGTCCACGTACATGGTGTGCAGCAACGGCTGGTCGAAGCCGGTCTGGTACTTGTCAGCCACGATTAGTACCTGGTATTCGCCGGTGTTGAATTCCTCGGGTAACGCCTTTTCACCGATACCGCCGTTCATCTTGGGTTCGGTGTACTCCAGACCGTGTTCGTCCACTACCTTGCCGCTGAAGGCCACCAGGGTCTTCATGTCGGTGTAGCCCTTCAGCTTAATATAGCGGTCAAACTCTTGCTTGTAGCGCACTGCATGAAGCCGGGAACCGGTAACGACCATTGCCTTGGCCTTGCCACCGATTTTGTGCCGTACTACTTGCCGGAAGTGCTCTATCATCACTTCCGTTTTTTGAGCAAGGTTATGAGGATGAAGGCTTACGAAACGCCCGATGGCGCTGGCGGCTTTCTTCTTGTTTAGCTCGGGGTCGTCTTCAATAGCCTTGCTGACCCGATAGTAGGTCTCATAGCTGGTGTAGTTACGCAGCACATCCAGGATAAAGCCTTCCTCAATTGCCTGCCTCATGCTGTACAGATGGAAAGGCTTGTGCTTGCCCTCGGCGGTGGGCTGGCCGAATACCTGGAGTGTTTTGGGCTTGGGTGTGGCCGTGAAAGCGAAGAAGCTCAGGTTCGGCTGTTTCCCTCGCGACTCCATCACCTTGCGGATGTTGTCTTCGGCGGTATCGTCACTGGTGTTATCGTCGGCTTCATCGGCGGCGGCTTGCTCCAAGGTGCGGCCGGTGAGTACCTGCTTCATCTTGGTGACACCCTCGCCGCTCTGGGAGCTGTGGGCCTCGTCTACAATTACCGCATACCGGCGCTTCGGCAAGCCTGCGACCTTCTTCACCACGAAGGGAAACTTCTGGAGCGTGGTAATGATGATGTTGGTCCCAGCCTGGAGGGCGGCGGCAAGTTGGTTACTGTCCTTCTCTATCTTCTGAACAACTCCCTGCTTGTGCTCAAACTGGAAGATAGTTTCCTGCAATTGCTGGTCCAGTACGCGGCGGTCCGTAATGACGATAACGGAGTCGAAAACCCGTTCGGCCTGGGCGTTGTGCAGGCAACTCAGGCGGTAGGCCAGCCAAGCAATGCTATTGCTCTTCCCGCTGCCAGCAGAGTGCTGAATTAGGTAGTTGTGACCAGCACCCTGGCTACGGGCGTGGCTACCCAAGCGGCGCACGGCATCGAGTTGATGGTAGCGGGGGAAAATGAGGCTGTGCTTCTCCAGTATCTTCCCGTCCTGGGTTTTTATCTTCTCTGTCTGAACGTGTAGGAACCGACCTACGATGTCGAGGAAAACATCTTTGGTCAGCACTTCTTCCCAGAGGTAAGCCGTGCGGTAACCGCTAGGGTTGGGCGGGTTACCCGCGCCGTTATTGTTGCCTTTGTTGAAAGGTAAGAAGCGAGTTTTGGTACCCGATAGCCGCGTGGTCATGTACACTTCATCCGGGTCCACGGCGAAATGCACCAGGGCACGGCGGCTGAATTGGAACAGCAGCTCCTGCGGGTCACGGTCATGCTTGTACTGGTGTTGAGCATGGCGCACGGTTTGGCCCGTGAGGTGGTTCTTCAGCTCCAGCGTAGTCAATGGGATGCCGTTCAGACTCAGCACCACGTCCAGGGACTTCTTGTTCTGCTTGCTGTAATAGAGCTGGCGGGTGAAGCCCAGCCGGTTGAGGCCATATAGGCGCTCGGTATCGGGGTTCAGGTTGGTTTCCGGTTGGAAGTAAGCCAACTGGTACTTTACCCCGAAGTCGGTGATACCGTTGCGCAGCACGTCTAACGGGCCGCGTAGCTCCAACTCTTTATGCAGGCGTTGAAGCAGCTTAACGGCTGCCTGGGCACCGTGGGCCTTCTCGGTTTTGAGCCAGGCCTGCGGCTGAGTTTTCTGGAGAAAGGCCAGCACCTCGGTCGGAAATAGCGCCGTGGCTGGGTCGTAGAACTCTGCGGGTAGCGTGTGGTAGCCACCAGCGGTAACTAAATGATGTTCCAGGGCCTCTTCAAAGGCCTTTTCAGTATGAATAGCGGTAGCCATAACGGATGGATTAGCCGACTAGTTCGGCGGTGAGAATAGATGCAGGCTCGTAATTACGCACGTCGATTTGCCCAGTAACAGCCTCGGCAATGAGGGCGGCACGGTATTCCTGAAGCAGAGATATTGAATTTATTTCAATTGCTATAGCTTCATTGATACGTTTAGACTGCTTCTCAACGTGCTGAACAATATCAACCTGTTCATGCATTGGAGGGACTGAAATCCACAAATTTTCTAGTGCTCCCATGCCAATGTTAGGTTGGGTTCCAAAGGACCAAAAATTCTCAACCTGCTTTCTAAACGTGTGCGACTGAATGCACAGAAATAAATATTTGTGATTTATTAAAGCAGCATTAGCTCTGATTATAGCCAAAGGAGACCATATTCCGAAGTCTTCATCAGTTTCAACCAAAGCAGATTTTCCTGTAGTTGACCCAGATTTACAAAACAGAATATCATTTTTCTTCACACTGCTTTTCTGACTGTAGATTTGATGTTGTTCTACAGTTATGTAACCACGCTTGGCTTCAAAGTCGAGCTTATTGTCTTTTATGGATTCGGCAGATAGAAAAGGTACTCCCTCTTCTAAAAACTCAGGTGTTTCATGAGGTCCATCAGTAATTTTTTCACTGACCAGAGTCTTGAGTTTAGCCCTAATCCAGTGAACCGGAAGTGCCGGAACCCATTGTAAGCCGGAGTCGCGCACTGGTGCAGCGGCATCCAGGCCTTTGGTAACCGCGTGGTTGATGAGGGCCGCACGCTCTTCTTGCAGCAACACTAGCATCTGCTGCTTCTGGGTGATGAGCTGGTCTATCTGGGCGGTTTTTTCGTCCAGGAAGCGGGCAATGGCGCATTGTTCTCCGAAAGAAGGAAGACCTACCTTAATGTTCAAAATATCCTCTTTCGAGATATTTTTCATACTTGGGCTGGTGCCTGTCGCCAAGGACGAAATAAGCATCCTGAACGGCGCACTGATGAAGACATAGCTGAGCCACTTAGGCAAGCAGACGTTAATGTTCTCCTTTGTGAATACCATTTGCCAAAGCCGGTCTGGCAAAAACAAATTTGGTAAACCGTACTCAACATAACCACTGGCACCAACCAAATCAGGAGTGTTCATCCTGCTGATGATTATTGTATTACTTTTTACAGGAATTCGGACTCTATCTATCTCTTCCGCTAATACTTTTTTGTTTTCAGCTGCATCAAAGGCAAACGTGTAAACGCAGCTTGTTTTTAGAATACCTATTTCCGCCCCAGTAACAGGCTCATCAAGAGAATTAACGCTTACTCCGGATTCAAAATCTTTAACAAAGTGCTTGATTTGCTTTATTTCCCAACTAGATGGGATTTTAGGCATCCATTCAACCCCTGACGATTTATAGTCTTCGTACCGCTCCATTAGTCTTCAATAACTTGGTTCAGCAAGCCTTCTGTCTGGGTTTCCAGCTGCATAATGTCCTTCCGGATGTCCTGGAGGGAACGTAGGGCCTGGTACTGGTAGAAGTAGCGGGTAAAATTGATTTCGTAGCCCTCCTTGGTCTTGGTATCGTCCAGGAAAGCATCGGGCACGTGCGGCAGTACCTCACGGCGGAAATAGTCGTCGGGATTTTCCAGCAGCGGCACGTTCTCAAAGTCGCGCAGGCTACCGTCGGCCTTAGGCTTGCCCTTCTTATCGGTTACCGGCTTGCCGTGGGCGTCAAGCAGTGGGCGTTCTACCGTCAGGCGTCGGTACCCGAAGGCTTCGTTGGGGAATATCTTGCAGAATTCACCTTCTTGGAAGTTGCCGTAGAGGCGGGTAATATCGGCCAGCTGGTCTTCAGTAATAAAATTACGCTTGCTGCCCAGGCTACGCGGCATCTTTTGGAAGAAGCTAACGGCGTTGAGCAGTTGCACCTTGCCCTTGCGCTCCGCTGCCTTACGGTTCGTCACAATCCAGATGTACGTAGTAATGCCGGTGTTGTAGAACAGCTGGTCGGGCAGGGCTACAATGCCTTCCAGCATGTCGCGCTCCAGCAGCCACCGTCGAATTTCACTTTCGCCACTACCTGCCGCCCCCGAAAACAACGGCGACCCATTGAACACGATAGCCAGGCGCGTACCCTCGCTGGTGTTCTTCATCTTACTGGTCATGTGTTGCAAGAACAGCAGTGACCCATCGGAAATACGAGGTAGCCCCGCACCAAAGCGCCCGGCGTGGCCCAGCTTCTCATGCTCCTGGGTGATGAACTTCTGAGCCTTCTTCCATTCTACCCCAAACGGTGGGTTCGACAACACGTAGTCGAACTTAGTGTCCGGCAATTGGTCCTGCGTGAAGCTGTTCCCGAGCTTGATATTATCCGCACGGTGTCCTTTAATGAGCATGTCAGCCTTACAAATAGCGTAAGACTCCGGGTTCAATTCCTGACCAAAGGACTCCAGCCGGGCCTCGTCGTTCAGCTCATGCAGGTACTCTTCCGCCACCGATAACATACCACCAGTACCACAAGCAGGGTCGTAAATCGTCTTCACAATGCCCTTCTTGGTCAGGATTTCCCGGTCCTGGAGAAACAGCAGGTTCACCATTAGGCGAATTACCTCCCTAGGGGTAAAATGCTCACCGGCGGTTTCATTGCTACTCTCTGCGAACTTCCGGATAAGCTCCTCGAAAATGTAACCCATGCCAAGCGGCTTCACCGTGGTAGGGTGCAGGTCAATTTCTTGGAACTTCTTCAGCACCATGAACAGCAGGTTAGCCGACTCCAGCTTGGTTATCTGGTGGTCGAACTCGAAGTGCTCCAGGATTTCGCGGGCGTTCTGGGAAAACCCGTTGATGTAGTGCCGCAGGTTAGCAGCTACGTTGTTCGGGTCACTAACCAGTCGCTCAAAGTCGAAAGGGCTGTGGTTATGGAAGGTCAGGCCGGACTTCTGGTTCAGCACCATGTCAGCCATTTCCGGGGGTAGGCTTTGAGTACGTGGGTACTCGGCCACCACGGCTGCCTTGGTGTTAGCCAGCACACAATCGAGGCGGCGTAGGACCGTTAGAGGTAATATTACCTTGCCGTAATCGGCCTGCTTATAATCGCCACGTAGTATGTCTGCTACGGCCCAGATGTGCGCGGCGTATTGCTTAAAATCCATGCTATGCTACTAAAAAAGCCCCGGCGAATAGCACGGGGCCTTGAAAGTACATGCAGGCTGCTAGATTGGCAACTGAAAATTAAGCTCAGATGCTAAGTGGTTGAATACTAAACTCAGTATTAAGAAAAGCAGCGTACAGGCCGCTCATGCTTGGCCAGGCCTCGACTATAACACCGCAAAGGAGTAGAACCAGCTACGTGAGCGTTATGGTAGGGTAGGCCTCCCCCGGTCAGTATCCCCCCCTGGGGGGAGGGGCAATTTGACCCTACATTCACGGGACCTTGTCCATAAAATTTCTGGTAATTTTATGGTCCTGCGAACTCAAATATTACCGCAGGCGCTTCAAATACGCGCTAATATCCGACTCCCGCACCCGCCAACTAGCCCTTGTGCCGCTTACCTTGTGGTTGCTGTTATCTGCTTTGAGTCTGCCACGCTGGATTTCATCCCGGATGAATTTCTCACTACGCTTGAGGCGTTTGGCAGTCTCCTTAACAGTCAGGATAGCATCAGTTGCAGCGGTAGGGGCTACAGCTGTAGCAATAGCTTCGGCAATCAGTATGCTTAGTTGTTCAGGAGTTAAAAGTATGATTTCCATTTGATTATGCCTGATTGGGAGGTGAGGTATACTAAGGTAAGGTCTCCGGGCCGCTATTGTTACCCCAGGCCTCTGCCTCCCCATTCTCTTACTCCCAGAGGGGCTAATTTCAAATACTGGCTTATAACCACACTCCCTAGCTTTGATTCGGCTACCAAGCACCTATAAGGCATACGGGCTATTTCAGTGTATAAACTTTTATATAATCTGAGGGTAAACAACGCCCCTCAGGTTAAATACCGATACCTAAACGATACCCCTAAATGAAAAAAGGCCCCTAGCGAAGTGCTAAGAGCCTTTTTTGCGGTCCGGACGGGACTCGAACCCGCGACCTCCGCCGTGACAGGGCGGCATTCTAACCAACTGAACTACCGAACCGTTTACTTCGCTGCCGGGGCGGTGAAGTGGTGCAAAAGTAGAAGGCGGTGGCGGACTACGCAACACTGAGCGCAAAAAAGATGGAAAAAAGTACCAGGCAAGACTGTTGAAGGCTGTTTCTCAGGGAGAAAAAAAATGAAAAAATCGGCCGGGCCAGGCGGTGCGCGGTGTGCATGGCTTCGCTTACCTTTGCTTTCTTCTCTCACTCCGCCAAACACACCCACTCTGCCGTGGCAATGCTCCTCGATTTTGAACAACCTATTGCCGCTCTCGAAGGCAAGCTCCGTGAAATGCAGCAACTGGCCCTCGATAGCCAGGTTGATGTGTCGGAAGCTGTAGCGGCCCTTGAGGCAAAAATCAAGACCCTCAAAAAGGAAACTTACGCTAACCTTACCCGCTGGCAGCGCGTGCAGCTCTCGCGCCACCCCGAGCGGCCCTATACACTCGACTACATTGAGGGCATGGCCGATAAGTTCGTGGAGCTGCACGGCGACCGGACCGTGGCCGACGACCAGGCTATGGTGGGGGGCTTTGCCGAACTGGATGGCCGCTCGGTGATGTTTATCGGGCAGCAGAAGGGGCGCAACACCAAGCAGCGCCAACTGCGGCGCTTCGGGATGCCCAATCCGGAAGGCTACCGCAAAGCCCTGCGCCTGATGAAGCTGGCTGAAAAGTTCGGTAAGCCCATCGTGACGCTGATTGACACGCCCGGAGCGTTTCCGGGTCTGGAGGCCGAGGAGCGGGGGCAGGGCGAGGCTATTGCCCGCAACCTCAAGGAAATGTTTCTGCTGAAAGTGCCGGTTATCTGCATCATCATCGGGGAAGGAGCTTCGGGCGGCGCGCTCGGTATTGCCATCGGCGACCGGGTGCTGATGCTGGAGAATACTTGGTACTCGGTTATTTCGCCGGAGTCGTGCAGCAGCATTCTGTGGCGCTCCTGGGACTATAAGGAGCAGGCCGCCGAAGCCCTAAAGCTCACGGCTATTGATATGCTGGGCAACAAGCTGGTAGACGGCATCGTGAAGGAGCCTTTGGGCGGGGCCCACACCGACGCGGCGGCCATGATTAAAACGCTGAAAAAAACCATCCTCAAAACGCTCGACGAGCTGGAAGCTCTGCCGTCGGAGGAGCGCATCAGCCAGCGCATCGACAAGTTCTCGGCAATGGGCGTAGTGCTGGAATAAAGCAGCTCACCGAAAGATAGTTTGTCATCCTGAGCAGCGCGAAGGACCTTGGCATTGCAGCGCGAGTCATACGTACACGTATCGTTCTGCAATGATAAAGTCCTTCGCGCTGCTCAGGATGACATTTTTTTATTCCTTTACTGCCCAAACCCAACCCACCTGCCCATGCACGTTCACACCCTCGATACTGGTTTGTTTAAGCTCGATGGCGGCGCCATGTTTGGCGTGGTGCCCAAAAGCATGTGGCAGAAACTGGTACCGCCCGACGCCAACAACATGTGCACCTGGGCCATGCGCTGCCTGTTGATTGAGGACAGCGGCCGGCTGGTGCTGGTAGACAACGGCATCGGCGACAAGCAGGACGAGAAGTTTCGGGGGCACTTCTACCTGCATGGCGACGACACGCTGGAAAAGTCGCTGCGGAAGCTGGGCTTCACGTCGGCGGACATTACGGACGTGTTCCTGACTCACCTGCACTTCGACCACTGCGGCGGCTCGGTGGTGCGCACCGCCGCCGATACGCTGGAACTGGCTTTCCCGAATGCTACCTACTGGAGCAACCAAAATCACTGGGACTGGGCCGTGACGCCGAACCCGCGCGAAAAAGCCAGCTTTCTGAAGGAAAATATCCTGCCGATTCAGGAAAGCGGCCACCTGCGGTTTGTGAACTCCGGTGCCGGGGTGCCAGCCAGCTTGCCCATGTTCCAGGAAATTATTTTTGCCGATGGCCACACCGAGAAGATGATGGTGCCACTGGTAAAATACAAAGGCCGTACGCTGGCGTTCATGGCCGATTTGCTGCCCAGCGCTGCCCACATTCCGCTGCCTTACGTCATGGCCTACGACATGCGCCCTCTGCAGACGATGACCGAAAAGGAGCAGGTGCTGCGCCGGGCCGCCGACGAAAACTGGGTGCTGGTGCTGGAGCACGATGCCGCCCACGAGTGCTGCACGGTGCAGCACACTGAAAAAGGCGTGCGCCTGGCCGAGACGTTCCGGCTCGCGGACCTATAACCTGCAGGCCGGTAGCGGATTTGCGGATTATTACGTTTACGTGACTATGTTCGGCACATTACTTCCGCTTCCAGATACTACCCGCCCTACTACCCAAGGGCTGGCGCTGGCGCTTTCTGGGGGCGGCGCCCGGGGCATTGCGCACCTGGGCGTGCTGGCCGCGCTGGACGAGCTGCAACTGCCCATCGGACATATTGCCGGCGTCTCGTCGGGCGCTATTGCGGGCGCGTTTTATGCTGCCGGCTTCGCGCCCCGCGAGATTCTGCGCCTGTTTATGGGCGTCAGCATTACCCGGCTAACGCGCATGGCATTCAGTCGCTACGGCCTGCTCAATCTGGGGGCAGTGCAGCAGCTTTTCGCGCAGCATCTGGGGGCCGACTGCACGTTTGGCGACCTGAAAACGCCGCTGACACTGGTGGCTACCGACCTGACGGAGGGAATTTCGGTGTATTTCTCCAACGGGCCCCTGATTCCACCGCTGCTGGCCTCGTCGGCGGTGCCGGTGCTGTACCGGCCGGTGGAGTATCAGGGGCGGCAGCTGGTAGATGGCGGCCTACTCAATAATCTGCCCGTGGACGCGCTGCTGGGGCGCCATATGCCGGTGGTAGCCGTCAACTGTATTCCAACCAATCGGGCGGCCCGCGTTACGAGCTTCCGAAGCTTGGTGGAGCGCACGTTGAATCTGGTGATTGGGGCCAACAGCACGCTGAGCAAGCTGCAGTGCGACCTACTGCTGGAGCCCGAGCAGTTGCGCGCCTACCGCCCGCTGGACTACCGCCGCGGCCAGGAGCTGTTCGATATCGGCTACCGCCACACGGTGGCCCGGGCCGCTGAACTGACGGCATTGGTGGCAAAATAGGCAGCTCACTACGCGGCAGCCGGAGCTGGCTGCGGCTTCACACGCTTATTTTCCTAGTTTTGACTTCCGGCAGCGTTTTCTCACCCCGCTGCTTTTTACTTCCTGCATGGCTTCTCGCAAGACCTCTACTTTCTGGTACTACATTTCCAAAGCAATTTTTTCCGTGGCCGGCTGGCGGCTGGGGCCCCAGGTGCCGCCCGAAATCAAAAAGAGCATGATGATTGCCGCGCCGCACACCAGCAACTGGGACTTCATCTTTGCCCGCGCGGCCTTCTTCCTCATGGACGTGGACGTGCGGCTTACTATTAAGAAGGAGTGGACCACTATTCCGCTGCTGGGCGGGCTGGTTCGCTCGTTGGGCGGCCTGGCCGTGGACCGCAGCCGCAACAACAGCCTCGTGGACGGCATGGTGCAGCTGTTTAAGCAGCGCGACGAGCTGGTGATTCTGATTACGCCCGAAGGCACGCGCAACTACCAGCCCAAATGGCGCAAAGGCTTCTACCATGCCGCTATGGGGGCGGGGGTTCCTATTCTACTCGGCTACCTCGATTACAAAAACAAAGAAGCCGGCGTTGGCCCCGCCTTCTGGCCCACCGGCGACTACGAAAAAGACCTGGAGGAAATCAAGGCTTTCTACCGCACCAAGCAGGGACGTTTCCCCGAAAAAGGCGTACGTTAGGTACTACCGGAGGCTGGCGCATGCCGTGCTGCCGCTAACTCCGGCCGCAACCAGCCTGCTTTTATTTTCCCACTAAACTGCCCGTTGCGCCATGGAAAAGATATACACACTGCTCTGGATACTGGTGGGGCTGGGCGCTTTTATCTGGCGCATGGTGCAGAAGGCTAGGTCCACCACGCAGCAGGAGCGACAGGAGCGGCGCTACTCCCGCCCCGATTCCGAGGGCAGGCCTCGTCCGGTAGCACCGGGTTTGCCTGCTACGTCGTTTGAAGAGCTGCTCCGGCAGATGCAGGCCCAGAACCAACAGCATAAGCCCTCAGCTGCCGAAACCACCACTCCGGCCGGCCGGCCCTTGCCTCAGGAGGCGGCACCTGCGGCGCGCAGCTTGGAGCGCACCCGACAGGTTGCTAAATCATTGGAAGCCAGTGCGGAAGCGCGCTCATTGGAAGTGCCGCTGCACGAAGCCCGCCGGGCGTCTGACCTATCGCGCGCCAGCGCCCGCCCGGTTTCTAATGACTACTGGACCCGGCAGCAGGCTCAGGAGGAAAAGCCCGCCCGGAGTGCTGTAACCGATATGCTGCGCCAGCCTGCCAACCTGCGGGCTGCCTTTGTGCTGAGCGAAATTCTGAAACCTAAGTTCTGAGGCAGCAGGCTCCGATTTACTTCACGAAAATGCCCATCCACAGCTGGATGGGCATTTTTGTGGCCGGCTGGTACTGCCGTTTTAGTCTTGGGTGAGGGCGTAGCTGACGAGGTTAGCGCCCATTTTCAGAGCGGCTTCGTGGGTAGCCGGCGTGTCTTCGGGGTAGGTGCCCAGGTCTTCCCAGCCGTTGCCCAGGTCGCACTCATAGCTATAGAAGCAAACCAGCCGGCCCTTGTAGAGCAGTCCGAAGCCTTGCGGGCGCTTGCCGTCGTGCTCATGTATTTTGGGCAAGCCACGCGGAAACTGGTATTTCTGGTGATAAATGGGGTGGGAGAAGGGCAGCTCCACAAATTCCAGCTCGGGAAACACCTTTTTCATCTCGGGCCGGATGAACTTGTCGAGGCCGTAGTTGTCGTCAATGTGCAGGAAGCCGCCGCCCATCAGGTAGCGGCGCAGGTTTTTGGCCTCCGCGTCCGAAAACAGCACGTTGCCGTGGCCAGTCATGTGCACAAACGGGTAGCTGAGCAGCTCCGGCGAGTCCAGCTCCACGGTAGCCTCATCGGGGGCAATATTGGTGCGCAGGGCCTGGTTGCAGAAGCGGATCAGGTTGGGCAGGCTGGTTTTGTTGGCGTACCAGTCGCCGCCGCCGCCGTAGTGCAGCTTGGCAATGCGGAAGCTGGGCGCCACCCGCGGTACGGCGGCCACCGTCAGCAGCACTAATAAGAAGGACAGGCAAAAGGATTTCAGCATAGGAAAGCAGGGGTAAGATATACCCACCGGTAAACAAAGTAACGGATAGCCCAGATAAGTTCAGTGCAAGGTACCCGCCCAAGCCTGTTGCACGGTGAGATTGGGAAGATTCATGATTTAATTCATTTCTTGCCGACCAACTATACAAGTTACAAGCACAAATGACAACCGGTAAGGATTTGTTAGACCTGGGATTAAAGCCCGGAAAGTGGTTCAAGGAAGTGCTGGCGCACATCAACACGCACGGGCTGACCGGCGAAGCCCTGCACGCCTACCTCGATACGGTGAAGCCGTCGCCGGTAATTCCGCTGCTGGATGAGCCCGTATCCTTCCATGAAAATATCAGCGCGGATACGCCTGTAGAGCAGGCCAATATTGAATACGTCCGCAAGTCGATGCAGCAGCTGATGCGCACGCCCACCATAGTGGCCGGGGCCATTATGCCCGATGCCTGCCCCGCCGGCCCGCTGGGTACTATTCCGGTGGGCGGCATTGTGGTGGCCCGCAACGCTATTCATCCCGGCATGCACAGCGCGGATATCTGCTGCTCGGTGATGCTGACCAACCTGGGCAAAGTGGAACCCCGGAGCGTGCTGGATACTGCGCAGAAAATCACGCATTTCGGTCCGGGCGGCCGCTTGCCGGAGCAGCAGTTTGAGCTACCCGCGGAAATTGAGGCGGAGTTCCGGGCCAATCCGTTTCTGAACTCGTTGCGCAGCCTCAAATCGGCCCGGGAGCACCTGGGTACGCAGGGCGACGGCAACCACTTTCTCTACGTGGGCGTGTCGCGTGCTACCGGCGACACCGTGCTGGTGACCCATCATGGCTCGCGGGGGCCGGGCGCGGGCTTGTATACGCAGGGCATGAAGGTGGCGGAACGGTTCCGGCAGGCCCTTTCGCCCGCCACCGATCCGCACAACGCCTGGATTCCCAGCCAATCAACGGAAGGCGAGCAGTATTGGGCGGCGCTCCAGACCATCCGCAAGTGGACCAAGCAAAATCACTTGTGTTTGCACGATGCCATTGTATTGCAGTTGGGCGCTTTGGTGCAGCAGCGGTTCTGGAACGAGCATAACTTCGTGTTTCGTGATGGGGAGTTGTTTTATCACGCCAAGGGCGCTACTCCGCTGGACCCGAAGTTCATGCCCGACATCACCGGCCCGCGCATTATTCCGCTGAACATGGCGCAGCCCATCCTGATTGTGGAGGGCGCTACCACGGCCAATAATCTGGGCTTTGCGCCGCATGGTGCCGGCCGCAACCTGAGCCGTACGCGCCACAAATACAGCAAAATCGGCCAGACCAAAGAGGAGCTGTTCGCCGAGGAAACCCAGGGTATTGACGCCCGGTTTTTCTTCAACCGAATTGACATTTCTGAGCTGCCCAGCGCCTACAAAGACGCCCACGAGGTGAAGCGGCAGATTACGGAGTTCGACCTGGCCACCACCATCGACGAAATCCTGCCCTACGGCTGCATCATGGCCGGCGACTGGGAGCAGGACGCGCCTTGGCGCAAGAAAAAGCAAGCCAAGGAAGCTGCCCGGTTGGCTGCCAACGATAGCCAGGCCGACGGTTCGGCGCTGGCGGAATAGTCGCTGAGCTACGCTTCTGCCGCCAGCTCCCGCGCCACGTGTACGGTGTGCACGGCGGCCAGGGCGGCCGTTTCGGTGCGCAGCCGGGAAACGCCCAGCGTCACGGGTCGCACGCCGTGGGCGAAGGCCGCCGCAATTTCTTGGGGCGTAAAGTCGCCTTCGGGGCCGATAAGCACGCAGCAACTGTTGCCGGCTGCCGCCACGCGGGCCAGCGGCGTCCGGTCGCCTTCTTCGAGGTGCCCGATGAAGGCGGTGGCGCCCTCTATAGTTGGCAGGAATTCGGCGAAATCCGTCAGCTCATCCAGCTGCGGCAGCCACGCCTGACTGGACTGCTTGAGGGCGCTGACGGCTATTTTGTGCAGGCGCTCCAGCTTCAACTCGCGCCGCTCCGAGCGGGCGCAGCGCAGAAATGAGAGGCGGTCGATGCCAATCTCCACGGCTTTTTCCACCAGCCATTCCATCCGGTCGAGGTTTTTGGTAGGCGCAACGGCCACGTGCACGAAGTAGGAGCGGCGCGGCACCTGCGCTTCGTGCGTGATGCGCAGCTGGCAGCGCTTGGGGTTGGCATCTGCCACTGCGGCCTGAAACACGCCGCCGCGGCCATCTACCAGCACTAACTCATCACCGGGGGCGAGGCGCAGCACCCGTACGGCATGCTTGCTTTCGTCTTCGGGCAGCGTGTAGGAGTGGCCGGAAAGGTCGGGGGCGAAGAAAGTGTGCGGCATGGGGCAAAGGTAAACCGGAAATGCACGCGCCGCCGGCCCCGGGCCAGAAAGCGCCACGTAACGAGCTCAACATAACGCTTGGCCGGCGGGTGCGTATGCCCAAAGGCGCCGGCTAACTGCCGGGCGCTACACTATTCATCCTAAGTTTGCTCAAGCACTATGTCAGTTAAACTCAAAAAACTCTCTCAGCAAACCATCGTCATTACCGGTGCCTCGTCCGGCATTGGCCTCGTAACGGCCCGCATGGCGGCCAAAGCCGGCGCCCGCCTGATTCTGGCGGCCCGTAGCGAAGACGCCCTGCGCCAACTCACCAGCGAAATCCGGCAGGCCGGCGGACGAGCCGACTATGTGGTGGCCGACGTCAGCAAGCCCGAGGATGTGCAGCGCCTGGCCCAGGAAGCCGCCACCCGCTACGGCGGCTACGACACCTGGATCAATAATGCCGGCGTGAGCATCTACGGTAAGTTGGAGCAGGTGCCCGTGGAAGATATGCGCCGCTTGTTCGACGTGAACTTCTGGGGCCTGGTGAATGGCTCATTGGAAGCCGCCAAGCACCTCAAAGGCAAAGGTGGCGCCATCATCAACGTAGGCAGCATTTTGTCGGAAGTCACGGCCATCCTGCAGACCATCTATTCGGCCAGCAAGCACGCCGTGAAAGGCTTCACGGATGGGCTGCGCATGGAGCTGGAAATGGACGAAGCCCCGATTTCAGTGACCCTGATTCAGCCCTCGGCCATCGACACGCCGTACCCGATTCACGCCAAAAACTATATGGAGCGCGAAGCCCAGCACGCGCCGCCAGCCTACGCCCCCGAAACCGTAGCGCGTGCCATTCTGCACGCGGCCGCCCATCCTGAGCGCGACGTGGTAGTGGGTGGCGGCGGCCGGGCCTTCATCGGCATGAACCGCTGGACGCCCGCTTTGCTCGACCAGTTCATGGAGAAATCCTTCGCCAAGCAGGAGAAAGCTGACTACGCCCCGCGTCCGCTGCAGCAAAACGGCCTCGACCGGCCGGTGGGCCAACTGGAGGAGCGCGGCAACTATCCCGGCAGCACCCGCGAAACCAGCTACTATACCGAGGCCATCACCCGCGGCAACACCGGCCTGAAAGCGGCCCTGCTGGTGGGAGCCGGCGTGGCGGCAGCGGCCTGGCTGAATGGCAAGGCCAGCCAGAAAAAGTAAGCTGACATTCGATAAAGAACACCAAACGGCCCCGCTGACACACGTCAGCGGGGCCGTTTGCTGCGTGATGGATACGCTACTGTTGTTGTAAAAATCGGTCGATATCCGGGAGGGATATTTCGTCGGGCATGCTCATATATGGGTCGTTAAGGCGGTAGCCCTGCTGCCACAATTGCCGGGCAATCTGCATGCGGGCCGAGGCGTCCGGCTGGTGTTGCTGCCGCAGTATAAGCGCAGTGTAGTAATCGGTTTCGGCCAGCTTCCCATTGACGGTGCGCTGCAGCTTGAAATCGGCGAGAGCCCCGGCATAGTCGTGCAGCCGTAGCTTCGTGACGCCCCGATGCAGGTAGTCGTAGAGACCCACCCGGTCCAAGGGTTTATTGTCGGCTATGCAGGCGTCGAAGGTTGTGAGGGCGGCGCGCAGGTCACCTAGTTCGCGCTGGCACAGCGCCGCCAGGATGCGCAAGTCGTAGTTGCCGTCGCCGGACTGGCCAGGTTGGTTGCGGGTGAGTTGCTGCAACCGAGTAATGTCGGCCAGCGCACCGCGGTAGTCGCGCAGAAATTTGAAGCGACACCAGCCCCGGTCGGCCAGGTAGCGGTCCGGCTGCAGCCGCACGGCTTCGTCTATCAACTTTTTCCACGTCAGAAAGTCGCCCCGTTTGAGAAACGGCACCGACTTCTCGTGGTAGGCTGCGGCAAACGTCGGGCATAGGGCTATGACCCGGTCGAAGTACACCTGCGACTGAATGGAGCCCTGCGGAAGCTCAAGCGCCTGCAGGTAAAGCTCACACGCTGCCCGCTCCGGCGAGCCAGCCTGGTATATCAGGCAGTTGGGCTGGGCGGCCACCGGGCGAAACAGCAGGCTCAGCAGCAGCACTAGTGCGTAGCGTATCATAGCAGAACATCCTGAATGGAACCCTCGCGCACGATAAACGTGCAATAGAAATAGCTGTCCTGGGTTTCGGCATCAATGCGGCCCGGCTGCCAGCTGTGCAGGTCGCGGCAGGCGCGCAACACCCACGCTACCAGAGGCGGCGCAAATGCCTGCGGCTGGTATCCAGAATCCAGCTCCTGTACCCGAAAACGGTCGGTTTCCCCACGGAAGTTCACCACGAAGCGCACCGTAAGGTAGCCGCTGCCGCTGGTGCCGGCCGGCGGCGTGCGCAGTGCCGCCAGCAGTTGGCGGCGCAGCTCAGGGCGCCCGCCGCTGTAGGTGGTGTTGAAATTGTAATACTGGTAAATGCGGCCGGACGGCCGCAGCGCAAAGTCTGCGCGGTCCTGGGCGGGGTCGAACAGGATATCACCTACTTGGTAGCGCCGGTTGTAAGGCAGCGGGATATCTGCCTTTGCCCAGGTTCCTGTAAACTGGGCCCGCGCCTGTTGCACGCCCAGTAGCAGGCCGGCCGCCAGCATGAGCTTATAGTAAAAACGCATCGGATAAATCTAATAAGAGGGACAGTAGACTACCGATGAGCAGCCCGGATAACTTCGTCCGGGCTGCTCATGCTGGCCTAACGCTGGTCTAGCCCAGCACCTCGTTCAGCAAACCCGCTAGCCGGACGCCGGCCTGCTGAATGCGTTGCTTCATCATTTCGGAGTGCGCCGGGTAGTAGTTGTAGTCGATGTCGCCGTTGGCCGGAGCGCTGCGGTACACCTGTTCACTGGCCTGATACGATTCCCAGAACCAGCTTTCCGGCGACGCGGCCTGCCACTTGCGCACTTGCTGGCGCCGGATGGGGCCGTCGTATTTAGTAGCCATTTCCGAGTAGGTGAGGCCCTGATAGTCAATCAGGCCACTGTCCCAGAGGCTGTGCATGTTGGTGTCTTTACCGCGGTATTTCACCTTGATGTCGTTGCCGCCTTTGTCGTCGGCGTGGCCGGCATGTAGTGGCTGGTGCGCATCACCCACGATATGCACCACGAACTTGAGGGCTGCCACTTTCTCAGCCTGCGACTTGGCAGGGTCGGTCAACTCCTTAAGCTTGGCCTGCAGCACGTTGTAAGCGTTGGGGCTGGTCTGGCCTTTCAGATCCTGCAGATACTGGGTTTCGTTCAGGCCCGAGGGCGAGTTGACGTAGTGCCAGGGCGCGGTTTCCTTGAACTCGGGGTAGTAGCGGATTTCGTCGGGCCAGGTGCTGACCAACGCCAGGGTTTCGGTGCCCAGCAGGCGCTGTACTTCGCGGCGTGCCTTGCGGCTGAGGTGGTTTTCGGCAATCTGGCCCACGGCCCGGTGCCCGTCAACGCCCCAGGCCCACAGGCTCAGCGGCGATAAAAGCAATAAAAACAGCGGCAGCAAACGCTTACGCATAATCTGAAGGGGAAGGTGAGAAAGTCGGAAAAGAAGGGCAAATTACTGCCATTCCAAGGATTTGCGGCAATCCAACCAGCAAAGTTGGCGCAGGTCAGCGGCTTGTCATGGTTCGTTTCAACTTCTTCGGCGGTAGCTGCTATTCCTGAAACACAAAAGCCCCGCCGGCACTGCCAGCGGGGCTCCCAAGTCAAGCAATTTAAGCGTTACACGCTGGCTTCAACGGCCGTTTTGGGCGCACCGGCCAGGATTTCGTCGTTGGCGAAATCGGCGTACTTCTGGAAGTTAGCCACAAACTTCTGGGCCAGGTCGGCGGCCGTTTTGTCGTAGGCTTCCTGGTCGGCCCAGGTGGCGCGTGGGTCCAGAATTTCGGTGGGTACGCCCGGCACTGAGGCCGGTACTTCCACACCGAAAATCGGGTGTTTCTTGAACTCCACGTCGTTCAGCTCGCCGTTGAGGGCGGCCGTAATCATGGCGCGGGTGTAGCCCAGCTTCATGCGCGAGCCGACGCCGTAGCTGCCGCCGCTCCAGCCGGTGTTCACCAGCCACACGTTCACCTCGTTTTCGTCCATCTTCTTGCCCAGCATCTCGGCGTACTTGGTGGGATGCAGCGGCAGGAACACAGCGCCGAAGCAGGCCGAGAACGTGGTCTGTGGCTCCGTAACGCCCATTTCCGTGCCGGCCACCTTGGCGGTGTAGCCGCTCATGAAGTGGTACATGGCGTGGCTCTTGTCGAGCTTGCTGATGGGAGGCAGCACCCCGAAGGCGTC
>NZ_JACWZZ010000002.1 GCF_014698995.1 Hymenobacter duratus | reverse complement strand
TCTTCCCATTCCGAACAGAGTCGTTAAGCCCCGGAGCGCCTATGGTACTGCCTTCATCGGTGGGAGAGTCGGTCGCCGCCAACCTTACTGTATTCGCCCGTCGCCCCTGGCTGCACGCTTCCCTCCCCGGAAGCCGCGGCCAGGGGCGACGTCCGTTTACTCCCCCCCGCCCAGCCCCCACCCCCTGCCCGGCCCGCAACGGCCGCTCCGCCTCCAGACTTCAGGAGAGGGAAGGGCTCCGCATCGAACGGAGGGGGGCAGCCTGCATGGCAGCTGGCTGTAATGCATATGCATAGTCAAAAGAAAAGGCAACTGTAATTAACAGTTGCCTTTTCTTTTGACTATGCATTGTGAACCTATAGTTTGGGACCGGCTATTACTTCCAGCATCTTCTCTGGAGACAAATAGTGTTGAGCGAGAGACAACAATTGCTCCGCACTGGTTTGGTTGACTTGTTCAATAAAGGTAGCGTAGTAATTAGCTGGCAAACCGAAGAAGACAATGCTTTTGTATTTGTCGCACTGCTCGAACACGGTACTGAGTTCGTTCGCAAATTTGCCCGTCATGTAGTTTTTGACGGTTTGCAACTCATCGGCGGGAATAAGCTCGTGCTGCAACACCCGTAGCTCGTACTGAATTTCCTTGATAGCGGCATCTGCACTGTTGGCGTTGACATCGGTACCAATAACGAATGAGCTAGCATGTTCACGTGGGCTGATGCTGGCATAAATCCCGTAGGTGAATCCTTTGTCCTCGCGGATATTTTTCATGAGGCGCGACCCAAAATAGCCGCCCAGGACCTTCACCAGCAACTGAAGACGATGTGTATCAGCGTGGTCGAGAGTAGGCCATAACCTTCCGATTCGGAGGGATGATTGGATACTGTCGGTAACGGATACATAGTACTGAAGAGGGCCGCTTACTGGTTCGTGCAGTGCCTGGCTGGTAGAAGGAGAAGCCGTGGTAGCTGGAGTTGATTGACCAAAAAGCTCCGTTACAAGTGTCTCATGCTCCTGGGGAATATCACCACAGATAAAAATATCTGCCTGGCTCAGCGCGTAGTTGGTGTGATAGTACGCCTGCACAGCCGACTGTGAAATCAGCGAGAAGAGTTGCTCATCGAACACGTTGCCATACGGATAGTGTGCTCCATACAGGTTGTGAGAGAACCGCTCAGAGGCGAGATAGCTGGTCTTCTGGCGTTCTACCCGCACGTTCTGGATAGTCCGCGTTTTGAGTTGCTCCAGTTCGGGAACCGGGAAAATTGGGGCTGTTACTACGTCCTGGATCAGAGGAAGCAGTTTAGGCAGGTGCCGCGTCAGGCAGTAGAGTGTGAGCGTGGCTCTGTCGAAGCCCTGCTCACACTCCAGGGAAGCTCCGTAGAAGGCTACCTCATCGGCAATCTGGCGGGCGGTGCGGGTGGTGGTGCCTTCCAGCAGCATACGGGCCGTGAGCAGCGAAATGCCGGGTGCAGGCTCATACCATTTGCCGGCCTTGAATACGATTTGCAGGCGCACGACTGGCTGGGCATCGTTGCGGAGAACATGCAGGCGGGCTCCGTTAGGGAGCGAAAACACGTCAGCCGCGGGCAGCGTTACACTGGCCAGCGGCTGAACGGGAGGAGCGACTTGACGGTCGAGCATCAGGAAAAGATTAGTTGACAGGGGCGTCGGTGTTTCCGTCGCCGAAGGCTTCTTCGAGTTTGTTGAAGTTGAAATGCAGTGATACCCGAATGGTTTGGGCTAGCGGATTGGCTCGTGAGTTCGGTACCAAGTAAGCGCCATCGACGCCGAAGACCTGGTAGCGTACCCCGAGGCCGAAGCTCAGGTATTGCCGGTCACCTTTTACGGGCGACTCATAGAAATAGCCGACACGAGCCATCAGCAAGTCATTGTAGGTGTACTCTACGCCAGCTGAGAGGTTGACTTCGCGCAATTCCTCGCTAAATCCGCCGGGGGCATCCGTGAACGAGCCTAGTGCAGCCCCTACGACGCCTTTGTTGCGCCGGGCAAGGTTTTCGGCCCGGATTGATTTGAGCTTGCCCAACGTGTCGCCCTCGATATAATAAGGACTTGGCGTGAGAAGCTTAGCACCGTCTACCGTCAGTGTAAGCTTATTATAAGCATCCAACTCCCGCGTAAGCGCAAAGCCCAGCTTTAAGCGCGTAGGCAGAAAGTCGGCCTGGTTAGCGTTAGTGTAGGTGATTTTGTTGCCGATGTTGGTGATGGTAGCGCCCAGACCCAGGTTATAATCGGAGGCGCCGATGGATAGGTCCTTGTTGTAGTAGGCTCCCAAATCGACAGCGGCGGCATTGCCGGGGCGGGAGTCGGTACCGCTGCTGTTGCCGGTGAGGTTGGAGCGGATGTAGCGGGCCGCTACGCCAACGCCGAAGTTGTCGGTGAGTTTTTGGCCGTAGGCTACGCTGAAGGCATATTCCTTCGGGTTGTAGTCGCCTTTCGATACGTTGAAATCGTCGCGGAAAGAAATGGTGCCGAGGTCGAAATACATCAGCGAAGCCGAAATGGCGGAGCGCTGCCCGATTTTGGCGGTGCCGGAAAGGTAGGCCAAGCCCATGTCGTCGGTGACGCTGCGCAGCCACGGCGAATAAGACGGCGACACACTGTACTGCGTATTAATAAAGCCTAGCTTGCCCGCGTTGTGGTAGCCGGCATTGGCATCGGGCGAGGTTGCAACACCAGCCTCACCAAGGGCAGCAGAGCGCGAATCGGGGCTGATGGTGAGAATGGGAACGGCCGTCGTCAGCGTGTTCGGGTTGGTTTGGGCCGCACCAATCAGCGGCAGGCCGATAAATCCGGAAAGCAGCGCAAAACGCACAGGCAGCTTCAGAACGATCATAGAAAGGGAGGGTGAAGAAGGCGGGAAGGTAGGCCAAAAATGCCTTGGTTAATTCAGGATAACCAGTTTTTCGAATTTCGAGGTGGTCGACTTATCGTTCTGAGAACGTACGCTGACCCGGTACACGTACACGCCGCGGGCCAGCTGGTCGTTGTATTCGTCGCGGCCGTTCCAAGAAAGCGACGGATCGGAGTAGTTGGCCGGCACGTGCGAAGCCCCACTGTTGACGGTGGCCTCCAATGTGCGTACCAGGCGGCCCGAAACCGTGAAAATCTGTACCTGCACATCGAGCACATCATTAGGGCGGTTGTGGTCAAAGTGGAACGTGGTGTTCGAGGCGAAGGGGTTCGGGTAGTTCAGCACGTGGCTCAGGGCCAGCTTATCGGTGGTAGCGGCAATGAACTCGATGTCGCGTACGGCGGAGTTATTATAGGTATCCCAGGCTTTCAGATGCAGCACGTGCGGGCCAGTGCTCAGGTCCTTGAAACCGTAGTTGACGGTGCCTTTCTGATAATCGTTGGTCTGGGCCGTGTAGAACGAATTCAGAATGGTGAGCTTGGTGGGGTCGTTGTCGAGAGTGGCGGTGATTTCGTGGCCAATCCCAGAGCCAGTTGTGTTGATGCCGCTTTCGTCGAACAGGTTAGCAATAAGCGTCGGGCTCGGGCTGGTCAGGCCACCAAACACGAACTTCTCATTGTCCATGAACAGCGTAATGCGCGGCGGAATGGTATCGAGTGCAATGATGTTGCTGGCCGCCCCAACCGGCACACTGCGGTAGCCATGGGCATCTACGACTTCGCCGCTGCTGTTGGATGCATACAGGCTTACTTTGCCAAGCCCGACGTTGTAGTTGATGTCGCGGGGCACCACAAACCGTACGGAGAAGCGCCCGTTGGTGACGGTGGCCTGGCCGTCATAAATGATACCTTCCTGCACCTGAATGTTTAGCCGGACATCCTCGGGCGAAGTGGCGAGAGTGGTTACTGTAGTGGGCTTTTCATACACCGTAACCTGCGCAATTCCCGAGAAGCTGGAGTTGATAGCAGAGTTAATATCAGTGCCGGTACGGACCGAACCCGAAAGACGCACCAGGGATAGTGCTTTCAGGGTATCTGAAACAGTACCGCTGAGCGTCCGACCGTTAAGCGAATCCAGCGTCATGGCTACATCCGGGCGGGCGAGGCGGGCACTGGGGTCGCCGAGGAGCACGTAGTTGCGGTTGAGGACGCTGGCCCCGGAGTTTTTGGAATACAGGGTCGCGTCGCCCAAGCGGGTAGGCATGCCGCTTCTGTATGTCAGCACCGAATCCAGGAAATTAGGCACCAATTCCGTAGCGGAAGTAGAGAATACGAGCCGGGTAGTGGTGTACAAACCGGCGGCACCGGCTTTGGTATCTGTCAGCATCATTTCGCCAGCCGAGGTTCGTTCCGGGTCGTCATAGGTGCTGAAGTCGCAGGTGCCGGTTACCATGAACGTGAGCTTGTTCTGATTCTGCAGGCCCGTGATGGTGGCTTTGGTCAGAATCTGTTCCTGCGCAAGGCTGGCCGGTCCGCCGTGGCCGTTGTAGTTGATGATAAGAGAACCCTGCTCAAATGACTCGTCCAGGGCCCGATTACAGTCCGGGGACTGTTCACCACCGGCCGCATTTACCTGCGGATACATATCGAGGTATACCTTGCGGAGGTTGAACTGCGGATACTCGCGGACGAGTTGCGCCGAAAAGGGCTCGGCAGACCCCGTGACGTGCGAGCTACCATCTTGGTCGTCGGCTACGAATGTGAGGCGGTTGCGCCATTTTCCGGTTGCCGAGCGGGAATCATAAGCAATCAGCTTGTCTACTACTTCTGTGGCCTGCGTGGCCGAGTACGGTGAACCACTAGGTGCCCGCACCGGCAAACGGCCTACCCCTACATCCATTAATTCGCCGGGTGCACTGATTTCGCTCCACTCACCCTCGCCTTCATCCAGAATGCCGAAATAGTCATCGGAGCAGAACGTCTGCGGGCCGAAACCATCGGCACGGCCGTAGATCTGCGCAAACGACTCGCGCGACTCATACGTGGGCACGTAGTTCTGCGCTATTTCGTCGGCGCGGTTGGGGGAGCGTTTCGACCACCAATCGGCAGGCAGATTCGCGGTATTGTTGAGGTTGCTGGGCTTGGATTTGTAATCGTAGGAAGCATCACCGAAGAGCAGCAAATACTGGTTGCGGCGTGGCGAGTCGCGCTGGTCATAAACCATCTTCATCATGTCGCGGATAGCCGAAACATCCTGGCCGCCGCCGCCAAACTCATTGTAAACCTGCGAAGTGGTAACTACCGCTACTTTCAGACGGTCGTGGCTGGTGCGCCAGTTGGCCAGGCGCTGCGCTTCTGCCCGGAAAGTGGGATGCGTCACTATAACGAGGTCCACATCGTGCGCCGGGTTTAGGGTGCCGTGCAGATCCTGGTTGGCAACCCGGCCAAAGCTGCGGGGAGAGCTGAAAGAACCACTGGGATTAAAGGCGACAAACTCGCGCAGAGAGTCGGTGGGAGCTGTGAACGAACCCGAGGCGTTCAGCGCGTAGGAGCGGGGCCGACGTGGGTTGGTGACTTCCCATACCTGCGTGCTGGTGTTGCTGCCCGCCAAGGTAAAAGGGCTGACCGAGCCCGAATTCAGATTGTCGAACGAGCGAAACTCCAGCGAAGACCCGGTAAGCCGCAAAGGCCGCAGCGCACTCACCTCCAGATAATCGAGGTAGCCTTTAGCATTGGAACCGCCCAAATACGTGAGGCCCACACTCAGCGACGAAATGGAAGCTGGTGGAACGTACGAGAAGGTGCGGAGGCTGGTAGCCGCATACTCCGGGTGGTCCGACTGCGAAACGGTAGGCAGCGGCTGCGTGAGAGTAGTACCGTTGACTGACAAGCGGAAGGAATGCTGGTCGTTGGCGTTGGTAGCTCCGGCAACTGACGACGTAATCTGCACCGTAGAGCCAGCCACTATATCAGTCAGGTCGGTGGGAAAGTTCTGCGGTGTACCTGGATTGAAGCCTTCGCCCAGCCACTGACGGCCTGATTTGGCCAAGTTTACCAAATCATGCTCCCAGAACCAGCGGGCCGTGTATTGCGCAATAGCCGGCGCATTGGCCACGCCGGCAGCCGGCGCAGGTGCCACGCGGCGGCCGGTGCGGGGCGGCGCAGCCACCGTCACGAAATAGTATGCCGTATCGGAGTAGAGGTGCTGTACGTGGCGGAAACGGCGGGCATTACGGGCCGTGTCGGGCTCCCACACGTGCGGGCCCCGGGCATAAAACAGGAAGTACTCGTTGGCATCCAGCGTCGTGTTGTTGTCGCCGGAGAAGTACACCGCATTTTCCACGAGGTCGTCGGGGCGGCGCGTACTGATGGCCTGGGGCAGCATGCCGGTTGCGTTGCCAAAAACCTGCAGGCGGGCCGGATCCAGGTTCTGTACATCAAGGCCCATAGCCGAAAGCGTGCCTCGGTCTAGCTTAAAGATACCGCTCCGGTCGACGCCCACCTTGTACCAGGTGCCAGTAGCAAGCACCGAATGGGCGGCATAATTGATTTGCTGACCCCGGCGTACAGTAGGCGCGCTAGGAAGGTAGCTGTACTCGAAGGAAACCAGCTTTTCGATTTGTCCGCTCTTTGGGCTGCGCCGCATAGCCGGTACCAGCACCAGCGTAACGGGCTGGCCGCGCTGCGTGCGCTCAAACACTTCCGGCGTAGCGGAAGCAGGGAGAAACCCACGCAGCAGTGCTAGCTCGGCGGCAGAAAAAGCTTCGTACACAGCATTGCGAACCTGCCCATCTGCCACGGTACCGGGTACTGAAATAACAGCATAGCCCTGCAACGAACCGCTGCGGTGCTGCATGCCGGTGAAAATAGGTACGCGGTGCAGGCGGCGGTCAGGCCCCGGAATTTCCTCCGTGCCAGCCCAGCTTAGCTTCTTCACAACCGACTGGCGACTGTCCTGCGCCCAAACCGAAGAGGAAAAGCTTAGCAGCAGGCAGCAACTAGCTACCAGAAGCGTAAAGTAGCGCATAGAGGTGTGTTCAATAGAGAGTTTAAACAGACTGGTAGTGGCCCTGCAACACACTGGCGCGGGTGGGGGTTCACTGCCTAGTAGTTAGTTTAACTCTCTGTGTATGCAAATATTGTAATGCAGTACCACAAAAATCATCCCACAGATGGCCGCAGCACCGACAGCAGCACATACAGCAAAACGATGAGCGGAATGGCGGCTGCCTGCAAGCCTGCCAGCAGAGCCACTGACAGTAACAGAAACACGAAGCGCACCGAATTGTCTTGCCAGCGCAGATTTTTGAACTTGAGCGCAAAAAGCGGGATTTCCGCTACCAGCAGCCCCGACAGCAGCCCCGACAAGCCCAGCAGTAGCCAGGGATTGAGAATAATGCCTGAAACACCGAAAGAGTCGTGGGCCAGGATGAGCGGCAGCGAGGCTACCAGCAGCGTGCAGGCCGGGGTAGGCAGCCCGATAAACGAATCGGACTGGCGGGTGTCGTTGTTGAACTTGGCCAGCCGCAGTGCCGAGAAAATGCTCACCACGAAGGCCAGGTAGGCTAGAACAGTGGGCAGGCCGGCTGCTGGCAGTACCTGCTGGAGCAGCTTGAACAGAATAGCGCCCGGCACCACGCCAAACGACACCATATCGGCCAGCGAGTCGAGGTCTTTGCCAATCGGTGACGATACGTGCAGCGCCCGCGCCACCAATCCATCGAAGAAATCGGCCACGGCGGCAATGCCAATGAGGTAGGCTGCCTGTACCAGCGGCTGCCAGTTACCCGAGGAAGCGGCCAGGGCTGAAGCCGAATCGTAGGCCAGAATGATGCTCAGCGACACGCAGCCACACAGCAGGTTGAGGCAGGTCAGCGCGTTAGGAAGGTGTTTTTTCACCGATTAAAAACTTGAAGGCTTCAGATTTTGCGCAACCAACAAAGGAGCAGCGCAGGCAAGAATGCCGGAAATCTAGTTCAGGAATGGATTGGAGCGGCGCTCTGCCCCGATGGTAGTGGCCGGGCCGTGGCCAGCATATACCGTCACGTCGTCGGGAAGGGTGAGGAGCTGCGTTTTGATGCTGCTGATGAGCGTGGCGTAGTCGCCGCCGGGCAGGTCGGTGCGGCCGATGCTCCCCTGAAACAGCACGTCGCCCCCGATGACGGTTTTGGTGGGAGCGTGGTAAAACACCACATGGCCGGGGGCGTGGCCCGGCGCAAAACGCACTTCCAACTCTGTTTCACCGAAGCGCACCGGCGCACCCGGTGTCAGGAATCCGGTTGGCTCGGCAGGAGCGTAGTGCGGGAAACCATAGCTGGGCGCGTATGTGGGTACGGCCCGCAACGTGGCCAGGTCGGCCTCATGAATCAGAAAAGGTACTTTATAAGTATTGATAATAAACTGGTTGCCGAACACATGGTCGATGTGGCAGTGCGTATTCAGTAGAAGCACCACTTCTAGCTTATTAGCCGCAATAAATTCCTGCAGGGCCTGCTGCTCAGCCCGGTCGTAGCAGCCGGGGTCTACCACCACGCATTGGCCCGTGGCATCGTGTAGCAGGTAGGTGTTTTCAGAAAATGCGTTGAACGTGAAACCAGAAACGGTCATGCGAAGAGAAAAAAAGACAAACCGGCCGTAGCCGAAGGGAACCGGGTGGTAAGTTACGAGTCTTATTGTTGTTGATTGAAAGCCCGCTGCCACCATTTCCGGCATTTTCGGGTCCTTTCCTCTCCGGAGTGTTGTTGCCGCTTTCCGCTTACCTTGCCAGCCATCATGCAAGAATACGACTACCTGATTCTGGGCCACGGCATCGCCGGCGCCACGCTGGCCTGGGAACTGCGCCGGCGCGGCCGTAATGTGCTGGTCCTAGATGCACCCAATCCCGACTCGGCTTCCAATGTAGCTGCCGGCCTGATGAACCCAGTGGCGGGCAAGCGGTTCGCGCTGGCCTGGCGTGCTGATGAGCTGCTGACAGCAGCCAGCCAGCTGTACGGCGAGATGGAGGCGCATTTTGGGGAGCAGTTTTTTGTACAGCTCCCTATCTGGAAGCTGTTTTCGTCGGTGGCGGAGCAGAACACGATGCTGGCCCGCAGCGCCGACAAGCCCTGGCAGGACTTTGTGGAAAATGCGGGTGCTGAACTGCCAACGCCATCCGGCATACTAAATGAGTTCGGTGGCTTGTGCATCCGGCGCGGCGGCTATGTGCGGCTGCGTGAGTTGCTGGCGGCCCTGGCAGCAGAAAGCCTCGAGAATGGGCTACTGCAACACGAAACTTTTGACTGGCAGCAACTCGTTACCGGCCCGACGGGAGTTACGTATGCAGGACGTGTGCGCGCACGGCAGCTGGTTTGCTGTGAAGGTGCCGCCGCTACGCAAAATCCGTTTTTTCACTGGTTACCCCTGACGCCCAACCAAGGCGAAGTGCTGGATGTTGAGTGTCCGGGTCTGTCGCAGGCCCAGGTGCTCAACAAAGGAGCGTATGTGGTGCCGCTCAGTGAAGGGCAGTTCAGGGTGGGGGCCACCTACCGCTGGCCGCCGTTTGCAGCCGGTACTACGCCCGAGGCCTGCACGGAGCTGAGCCAGCGCCTGGCCGCCACTACCAGCCTGCCCTTTACGGTGCGCGCCCAGCGTGCCGGAGTGCGGCCGGCCGTGCGCGACCGGAAACCGCTGCTGGGGCGGCATCCGGAAGTGCCGGTAGTGAGTATATTCAACGGCTTCGGCTCGAAGGGCGTGATGCTGGCTCCCCGGCTGGCCGCCCTGCTCGCCGACCACCTCGAACACCCGGAGGCTGCGTTGTGGCCCGAGGTCAATATTAAACGCTACCAGGCGTTGTATCAGGCGGCCCCGTCGGCTGTCGGTTTTCCATCCTGAACACGACGACCCGACACCAGGCGGGCCGCCTTTGGCTTACTGATTTTGCTATGAAGCACGTATCCTTTTTTCGGTGGTCAGCAGCGCAAAGCCGTCCGGTGCTGGGCGCTGCGCTGTCTGTGCTGCTGCTGGCTGGCAGCGCGGCGCAGGCCCAGACATCACAGGAGTCGTTCGGGCGGGTCCGCATCCAGTACAAGAAATTCGACTGGCAGCTGCTCAGCACCCAGAACTTCAACATCTACTACTATGGTGGCGGCGACGTAGCCGCCCGGCGCGCCGCCGAGTACGTGGAAAAGGAGTTGCAGCGCATTACGGCGCTGGTCGGCTACTATCCCTACTCCAAAACCACGGTGATGCTCTACAATTCCGTGGGCGACCTGCGGCAGAGCAACATCGGGCTGGACCAGGACAAGTACCAGACCGGGGGCGAAACGGACCTGCTACGCATGAGCAAGGTACAGATTGCCTTCCAAGGCGAGCAGACAGAGTTTAAGCGTGACCTGAGCTACCAGGTAACGCGCGTGCTGCTCAACGACATGATGTATGGTGGCTCGCTGAAGGAAGTCATCCAGAGCACCTACCTGCTGCAGCTGCCCGACTGGTTTGTGGGCGGGGCCTCGGCGTATGCCGCCGAAGGCTGGAGCGTGAAAATGGACGACTACATGCGCGACATGACCCAGGAATATGATGGCAACCGCACGGCGCCGTTCTTCCTGCGCAACCCGCAGCTGGCCGGCCAAAGCCTCTGGAACTATGTGGCGGAGCGCTACGGCTATACCACTATCCAGAACATTCTGAACCTGACGCGCATCACCCGCGACGTGGAAGTGGGCATCAGCTCTTCGCTGAATGTACCCTACAAGGTATTTCTGCGCGACTGGGTAGCGTATTATCGGCAGCTGAACGCCCAGCCCCTGACGCCGCTGGCCGAAGTGGACGACGCCAAGGCGCTTACCGGCAACAACCGCAAAAACATTCTCTACTCACAACCAGTCCTGAGCCCCAACGGGCAGCAGCTGGCCTACGTGAGCAACGACCGGGGCCGCTACCAGGTACTGGTAGCCAACCGCGACGGGTCGGGCCGGCGCACCATTCACCGGGGCGGCTACAAAACACCGGGCCAGCAGGTAGAAAACCGGCTGCCGGTGCTGGCGTGGCGCGGCAATGGCCAGGTAGCCGTGGCGGAAATGGAGAAAGGCCTGATGAGCCTGCGGGTACGCCCCGCCGACGGGGGCGCCGCCGGCCTGTTTGCCCGGCTGGGAGAAACGCTGCCCTTCGGCCGCGACAAAGCCTCTACCATTTTCGAGCCTTTCCAGCAGATTCTGGACCTGAGCTACTCGCCCGATGGCAAGTCGCTGGTGTTTAGCGGTGTGGCAAACGGGCAGGGCGACCTGTACGTGCTGCGCGCTGGCAGCCGACGCCCCGAAAAGCTCACCAACGACGTTTTCGACGACATTCAGCCTTCTTTCCTGCCGGGAGGAAACGCCGTGGTGTTCAGCTCCAACCGCTGGCTCGACTCGGCGGGTACTGCGCGCGGTAGCTTTGGAGGCGTGGTGAACAACTACGACCTGTTCCTGTACCACCTCGACGGACGTGCCCAGCCGGTGGAACTACTGGTAAGCACTATTTCCAACGAAGGCCGTCCACGCGCAATTTCCGACGATGAAATTGTATATCTGGGTGAGGAAAGCGGCATCCGAAGTGTATACCGCTATTCGTTGCGTACCAAGCAGCGCACGGCCGTAAGCAGCTTCCGCGCCAGCCTGAAGGATTTCGACTACAACGCCACTACCAATACGCTGGGCTTTGTGGCGGCCAACCGGGCCCGCGACTTTGTATACCTGTATCCGGGCTATGTGCTGCCCGAAAACCTGGTGCTGTCTAAAACAGCGCGCCAGGAGACGCTGGAGGACCGCTCCAAACCGGCCGCAGCCAAGGCCGCACCCATTGCTCCGCCAGTAACGCCTGCGCCTGCGCAAACCACCTCGGAAACTCAGATTCAGCAGGTGGAACGCCCGGCTCAAACGGCCAACACGCCCATCAATACCAGTGACTACCAATTTGACGAGGATCTGCCCGCCGACCGGGCCGCTACCAACCGCCGGAACCGTACCACACCGGTAGTAGCCGCCCCGGCAGCTTCGGCGCCACTGGCAGCTGCCAACCAGGCGCCCGCCGGCCCCTTCCGCTACGACACGCGCTTCAGCATTGACAATGTGGTGTCGTCGCTGTACTCCGACCCCTTGCTGGGCCTGGGCCTGATTGGGCAGGTAAACATGTCGGATCTGTTTGAGGACCACCGCTTCCGGGGAGGTATTTTCGCGCTGACTGACCTGCGCACCAGCAACATATTTGCGGAGTACACCAACCTCAAGCACCGCTACGACTGGAGCATCCGCTACGATAAGCAGGCGTACTTCTTCGATATCCGCGGAGCGGGCCGCCTGCGCTTTGCCCGGCACGAAATTGCGCCGACTGTTGCCTATCCGCTCACGCATAACCTGAGTGTGCGTGGCGGCCCGCGCTTCGTCACGGTGTCGCGTAATGTATTTGATGAGCTTTCCGGTACCCTCGATATTGACCGCCAGTACCTGGGAGCTAATGGGGAACTGGTGTTCGACAACGCCGTGACGACGGGCGTGAACATGTTGGAAGGCACCCGGATGAAAATCGGCCTGTTGCAGCTGAACAGCCTGAAGGAAGGCAATCAGGATTTTGGCAAAATCTACATCGATCTGCGCCACTATCAGAAGATTCACCGCCAGATTATCTGGGCCAACCGCGCCAGCTACGGGCAGTTTATCGGCAAGCAAAAGCAGTTTTTCCGCCTGGGCGGCATGGACAACTGGATAGGCAACGACTATGAAGACTCTCAGCTGCTATCCTCCACTACCCCTTTCGCCGACCCAACCGAAATATTCTACCAGCAGTTTGTGACCAACCTGCGGGGCTTCAATTACAGCAAGCGGGTAGGGCCGCGTTATGTGCTCTTCAACTCCGAGCTGCGGGTGCCCATTGTGCAGTACCTATCAAATAAGCCTATCTACTCGGGCTTCTTCCGGAACCTGCAGCTCACGGCCTTCGGCGACGCCGGCTCCGCTTACTCCGGCAACAACCCATTTAACGAGAATAACTCGTTCAACACGAAGGTGGTAGGAGGCAGTGGAAACGCATTTTCCGCTACTGTTATCAACTTCCGCAACCCGCTGCTGATTGGCTACGGCTTTGGCGTCCGGAGCACCCTGCTGGGATTCTATGGCAAAGCAGATGTGGCCTGGGGCCAGGAAGACTACGTGCAGAAAGGACCGAAATTCTACTTCACGCTGGGCTACGACTTCTAGCGCCGGCGCAAGAAAAACAGCGCGTTACGAGCATCACACGCCTAAGTAAAGAGCCATCCGGACAACCCGGATGGCTTTTTTACGTCGTTTAGAGCTACCTCCTTTCTTCACCTCACCTCTTGCTGCTATGAAAAAGACCTTACTCGTGTTGCTGATGACGTGGCTGGCTACGCCGGTGCTGCGTTCCGAAGCGCAGTACAGCACACCCGGCACCGGCCGGCGCTACACGCTCACGCAGCTGGCTGCCGCTTCGGGTGGCTACGTAACCCAGGCCGCCGGCATCTGGACCATCACCGACACGATTCGGCTGGCGCCGACCGATACGCTGAGCATCACCACCAACGAAACCGTTCGGGTAGCCGACCGCGCCCTGATGAGCGTGGATGGCGTATTGCGCATCACCCCGCCCGATTCGGTCGTGTTTACGGCCCAGAACGCGGCTACTCCCTGGATGGGTATGCAGCTAAGTGCTACCAGCGCCGGCTCGGTGCTGCGCCGGATGGTAGTGGAGCGCGGCGGCGGGGTGCGGGTAGTAGATGCTGCCGTTGAATTTTCGGACTGCACGTTCCGCAACAACCTCTCCACAGTAGGTGGCCGCCTGACCAACAGCGCCGGGCTGGCCCTGTCCGGCAACCGGGCCCTGGTGCAGCGCTGCCGCTTTGTGCGCAACGCCCGTGCGGGTATTAATTCGCCTTCCAACCGGCCTACGTCGCCCACCATCCAGGACTGCATATTCTGGCACAACGACACCGAAAATGGCAACTATCCGCAGGTGAACCTGGGCACCGGCGACCCGGCCCAGCCTATTCTGATTGAGCGGTGCCTGGTAGTAGGCAATCCAGCTACCAACATGGCGGGTGGCATCGGCGTCTCGAATTTGCTAGGCGGCAGCAACGTGACGCGGGCCATCATCCGGCGCAACACGGTGCGCAACAACCGCTACGGTATTGCCGTCATCGGCTCCAGCATTTCGAGCTTCGTGACGGGCAATATCGTGGAGAACAACAATACCAACCCCAACGCCCAGACCGGCGGCAGCGGCCTCAACTTCCAGGGCAACCAGACCCAGACCGGCGTCGTGAGCCGCAACATCGTGACGGGCAACCTCTGGGGCGTGACGCTCATTCGGACCGGGACGGTGGGCAGCCCGGCCATCAGCTTCGGCAACCCCGGCAGCACCGATACCACTGATGTCGGCCGCAACCGGTTCGTGAACAACGGCAACGGCGGCGTGGTGTACGATTTCTACAACAACGGCCCCGACGCCGTGAATGCCAAAAACAACGACTGGGGTTCCGCTTCGGCTACGGTTATCGAAACCCACATCTTCCATCAGCCCGACCAAGCGGCGCTGGGCCTCGTGACGTTCCAACCGTTTCTGCAGCCACTGGCTACTCGTGCTCCTGCGTTGCTGGCCGTGCAGGCGTATCCTAATCCGGCGCATACTGCCGTTACGTTCCGCGTTCCGGGTGCTGGTGCGGTAGAGGTGCAACTGCTGGATGCGCTGGGCCGCGCCGTAGCCAGCCGAAATATGGTGCCGGCTGCCGGGCAGGTGGCACTTGATGTCCGTTCTGTAGCGCCAGGCTTGTATGCATACCGCCTTACGCAGGGCCAGTCAGTAGCTACTGGCAAGCTGCTGGTAGAGTAGCCATACGCACTGTTCAGACGCAAAGCGCCACGGCCTGACAGGTCGTGGCGCTTTGTGTTTGGCGGAGGCCTGCTAATCCGGGAGTTGGGTTGTATCTTTGCGGTCCTGTTCACCAGCCCTGTTGCCGTGTTGCTCCTTTGTGAGATTTGGACATTGATGCTCAAAGACTTCCGCCTAGAATGGCGGCAGCGCGCGGCTCTCAACGGCATGCTGCTCTACGTGGGCAGCACGGTATTCGTGTGCTACCTGAGCTTTTCATTGCGCGGCGGCATCCCGCCCGCACCGGCCTGGAACGCGTTATTCTGGATCATACTGCTCTTCTCGGCGGTGAATGCCGTGGCCAAAGGGTTTTTGCAGGAAAGCCGCGGCCGGATGCTGTATTACTACACTCTGGTTCGGCCTCAGGCCGTGATTCTGGCCAAAATAGCCTACAACGCGCTGTTGCTGCTGGGCCTTGCACTGGCCGGGCTGGGCCTGTATCTGCTTATTCTGGGCAACCCCGTGCAGAATGTGCCGCTGTTTGTGGGCAATGTGGCGCTAGGGGCGCTGGGCTTTGCTTCCACGCTCACGCTGGTATCGGGTATTGCGGCCAAAGCCACCAACAGCAACACGCTGATGGCCGTGCTGGGCTTTCCGCTCATGATTCCGATGCTGCTGCTGCTTATCAAAGTCTCCAAGAATGCGCTGGATGGGCTAGAGTTTGAAGCCAGTCAAAGCTCCTTGCTCACGCTTGTAGCCCTCAACATGATTGTGGCGGCGGTATCGTACCTGTTGTTTCCTTTTCTGTGGCGAAGCTAATTGTTGGCTGTACTCATTCGGTTTTCAGTTTTCGACTTCCAAAACAGCCGTCGGCGGCCAACAAAGCCCTAACTCCTAAGTTGATACCCTAGCATATGAAGAAAAACTGGTGGAAGGCGCTGACGGTAGTACTGCTGCTCTATACAGGAGTAGCTGGGCTGCTGGTGCCAGTGCCGCGGCTGGCTATTCTCAACGAAACCATCCGCAACCTGTACTTCCATGTGCCGATGTGGTTTGGGATGACCTTCATCCTGATTGCCTCGGTGTATTACTCTATCCGCTACCTGCGCAACCCTACGCCGGAGCTGGATATTCAGTCCTATGAGTCGGCCCGAATCGGGATTCTGATGGGCGTGGTAGGGCTGGCGACGGGCAGCATCTGGGCCCGTTATACCTGGGGCACCTGGTGGACCAACGACCCCAAGCTCAACGGTGCGGCCATTGCTATGCTGATTTATGGGGCCTACCTGGTGTTGCGCTCCTCCTTCACCGATGAGCAGCAGCGGGCTCGCATTTCGGCCATCTACAACATCTTCGCTTTCGCCACGGCTATGCCGTTGTTCTATATTCTGCCGCGCCTCACCGATTCGTTGCATCCTGGCGCAGGCGGCAACCCGGCCTTCGCCAAATACGACCTTGATGATGCCATGCGGGCGGTATTCTATCCGGCCGTTATTGGCTGGACGCTACTGGCGTTCTGGCTGGCTCAGGTAGCCAGCCGCATTTCTCTGCTCAAACTCAAAGTGTATGAAAAACAGCTTGCCTAACCTCCGCCGGGCATTTCTGCTTCTGCTGGCGCTGGTGCTGCCCCTGCTGCACGCCGCCGCTCAATCTACCGCCGACGACTCGCCCGAAATGGCCGATGCCTTCCGGGCCGACGGCAAAATCTACGTGGTAGTGGCTGTCATTTCGGTGGTGCTGGCGGGGCTTTTGGCGCTGCTGGTTTCTTTGGATAAGAAGGTAAGCCGCCTAGAGCGGGAGCTGAAAGATTAGCGGCTTGGCCGCAGAAATTGAAGCTGATATAAATCATCCCCTTCTTCTCGCATTCTTCGGATTTTTCCGCGCGTTTCTGTTGTTCTGACTGCCCTGCCCACTAAGGCCACCTGTTGCACACCCATGAAAAAAGCACACATTCTTGCCATTGCTGTTATTGCGGTTGCCATTGGCATCATCATGAGCGCCGCCGGCGACGCCAGCGTGTACGTTTCCTTCAAGGAAGCCCGCGAGCGGGCTGCTGAAGGCAACCTTACCAAAGTGCACGTAGTGGGCCGTCTGCCCCGCGACGGGCAGAAAAACATCCTGGGCCTGGAGTATAACCCCGTACTCGACCCCAACTACTTTGCCTTCACGCTGGTTGATACCAACCGCATTGCCCAGCGCGTCATCTACTTCAATCCCAAGCCGCAGGATTTCGACAAATCGGAACAGGTGGTGATTACGGGAGCCATGCGCAAGGACATCTTCGTGGCCGACAAAATTCTGCTCAAGTGCCCTTCTAAATATGTAGAGAAGGACATCAAAGGGGCTACGGCGGCTGTGAACTAGAAGGGAATAGCGCGTCATGCTGAGCTTGCCGAAGCATCTCTCCCGCTGACGTCGCCAGAGTAATTGATTACCACTGCAGGCGAGATGCTTCGGCAAGCTCAGCATGACAGTTAGCACTTAAAAGAAATGCTCAACACTTTCATCGGCGACGCCGGGCACCTAAGCGTAATTGTGGCTTTCGTGGCGGCCACCGTGGCGGCGTATTCCTACTATATGGCCGCCCGCAACCAGCCTCTGGGCCAGGCGGATGCTGCGTGGCTGCGGCTGGGCCGCGGCGCGTTTCTGCTGCATGGCGTGGCGGTGCTGAGCGTCATTGTGTGTCTGTTCGGCATCATCCACGGGCACCGCTACGAGTACTACTATGCCTGGAGCCACTCCAGCAACCACCTGCCGGTGTACTACATGATTTCCTGCTTCTGGGAAGGGCAGGAGGGCAGCTTCTTGCTCTGGATTTTCTGGCATGTAGTGCTGGGTCTGGCCATCATGCGCTGGAACAAGCTTTGGGAAGCTCCGGTAATGGCCATTTTTGCCGGCGTACAGCTTTTCCTGACGTCCATGATTCTGGGCGTAGTATTCGGAGGCGTGAAAATCGGTTCGTCGCCGTTTATTCTGCTTCGCGACTTCCTCGTGGATCTGCCGGTGTTCAAGATGAACCCCGATTTCGTGCCTACGGATGGCACGGGCCTGAACGCACTGCTCCAGAACTACTGGATGGTGATTCACCCGCCCACGCTGTTCCTGGGTTTTGCCCTCACGCTGGTGCCGTTTGCGTTTGCCATTGCTGGCCTCTGGAAAGGCGAGTTCAGCAAGTGGGTGAAGCCCGCGCTGCGCTGGAGCCTGTGGGGCGGTCTGGTGCTGGGAGTAGGCATCATGATGGGCGCTTACTGGGCCTATGAAACGCTGAACTTCGGCGGCTACTGGAACTGGGACCCGGTAGAAAATGCCGTGTACATTCCGTGGCTGGTGCTGGTGGCCGGTATCCATGCGCTGGTGCTGTGGCAGCAGCGCCGTACGGCGCTGCGTACTGGGTTTGTGCTGGTAATCACCACTTTTCTGCTGATTCTCTACGCTACCTTCCTGACCCGTTCTGGCGTGCTGGGTAATGCTTCCGTGCACTCCTTCACCGACCTGGGTCTATCCGGGCAGCTCATGATTTACCTTGGCGCTTTCGTGGTGCTGGCCATTGCTCTGCTCGTATACCGCTGGAAATCTATTCCGATATCAGAGAAGGAGCTGACCACCTACAATCCTGAGTTGTGGGTGTTTGTGGGTGCTACGGTGCTGTGCCTGGGCGCTTTCCAGGTGCTCGTGACGACCAGCATTCCGGTCTACAATGCGTTTCTGGGCTTCATCGGCATCAAATCCAACATGGCCCTGCCCGCCGACCAGATTGCGCACTTCACCAAAATCCAGCTCTGGATGGGCGTGGGCGTTGCGCTGCTGTCGGGCTTGGCCCAGCTGATGTGGTGGCAGCGCAACGACAAGTCTACGCTGACCAATGCGCTGGGCACGCCTACCGTGCTGACGCTGCTGGGCGCGGCGCTGGTTATTCTGCTCCTCCGCTACAACGACCTCGAAATTCAGCCTACTTACATTGTGCTGCTGACAGCGGCGCTGTTCGGCGTACTGGCGAACATCAGTACCATTTCGCAACTGATTCTGCGCCGCGTGAAGCTGTCGGGTGGCGCGGTGGCGCACTTGGGTATTGCGCTGATGCTGCTGGGTATCCTGGGCTCGGCCGGCTACTCCAACATTATTTCTAAGAACGTATCGGGCCTGGTGTACTCGAAAGAGTTTCCGGAAGACCTGAACCGCGACAACGTGCTGCTGTGGCGCAACGACGCGACGCCCATGGGCCAGTACGATGTGAGCTATACCGGCCAGTATTTTGATGTGCCCGGCGTGCCCGGCTACGTCAACAAGGACCTGCTCTTCCGCACGGCCGATGAGTACAAGGCGCTGGCCCGGGCCGAAATCAAGCGCGAAGAAAAGGTGTACTACAAAGCCGGCGACACTGTCGAAATTCTGCCCGAAAACACCTATTACCGCGTCGAGTACAAGGACCGTGAAACCGGCAACGCCTTCACTCTGTACCCACGGGCGCAGGTAAACGAGGAAATGGGTGGCCTGCTGGCTTCACCCGACATCAAGAAATTCCTCGACCACGACATCTATTCTCACATCAGCTCCGTGCCTGACCCCACTAAGGAGAAAGACTGGAGTGAGGTGAAGGAAAGCCAACTGTCGGTTGGGGATACCATTTTTCTCAATGATTATTTTGCCGTGTTCCGGGGCGTGGAGCCTGCTAAGGAAACCGCCGGCCTCGGCCTTGCCAAAGGTGACCTGGCTATTCAGGCGGATATGCTGGTATTCGGGGAGAAGAAGCAGTACCATGTGCATCCCGTGTTTGTAGTGCGCAACAAGATGATAGGTCGCGTCCCCGACGAAATCGAAGACCTTGGCCTGCGCATCTCGCTCAACTCCGTAGATCCAACGGTCGGCAAGTTTACGTTCGGCATCAGCACCACGCAGAAGGATTATATCATCCTGAAAGCCGTGGAGAAGCCCTTTATCAATTTGCTCTGGAGTGGCACGCTGCTGATGGCGGTTGGCTTCGGGCTGGCCCTGCGCAAAGGCAGCCGCAAAGAAGCTGCTGTGCCGGCTGCTGCGCCGCAGCGTAGCCGTACTGCCACCCAAGTACACCCCGAGCCGGTAGCATAATCACTGCTTCCTTACGAACGAGTGATAGTAAAAAAGCCTATTTCTGCTAGCAGAAATAGGCTTTTTTACTAGGCTTGCTTTCCCGATAGTGCCGCTGCCTGTAGGCGCATACAACAGATATACGGATCTTCTTTGAAGCAGAACTAGCAGTACTGGCGCAACAGTTTGTATAGTGCCCTGACGACGCGTAGTTCCCTTACCTGCTGGTTATCCAGTGAGTTTCACGGTGGTTTGAAATGATAATAAGGGACTACCAACGTAAGCCGGCTACCATGTGCTGATAGCAAAACAGAAGCCCACCCAACGAACTGTAGCACGAAAAAAGGGCAGCCACACTGGCTGCCCTTTTTTTGTTGCGAAGTAAGAAAACTTACTTGGCGATGGTGAGCTGACGGGTCGTGAAGTCCGAGCCGGTCTGCACCTTCAGCAGGTACACACCGTTGGCCAGGCTCGAGAGGTTGAGCTGGTTCTCGAAGTTATCCTTCAGCGAAGCCGTGTGTACGGTCTGGCCCAGCATGTTCATTACGCTTACCTGCAGGTTGTTCTTGGCGTTGGCACCGCGCACGTCCAGCGTTACCATACCCGTAGAAGGGTTCGGGAACATCGAAACGGCTTTGTTCAGTGCCGAAGAAGTACCCAGGATACCGGCAATGCTCAGATTGTCGATTGCCAGGAAGAACTGGTCAGCGGGGCTGTTGACATGGAAGCCAATGTAGTAGTTGCCCGTGGTAGCAGGGGTAATGTTAGCTACAGCCGGAGTGCTGGTTTCGTTGGCCGTGGTGAAGGCAGTAGTAGCAATGGCTCGGTTCGTCCACAGGGTAGTGGTCTGGCCGGCTACCGTAGCCGCGTTGCCGTACTTCACTTCCATGCTCTCAGGGAAGTTAGCGCCTGAGTTGCGGTATTGGAAGGACAGCTTGTAGGTACCACCCTGACGCAGGAACAGCGCTGGCGTGAAGAACCAGTCGTTTGCAGCAGTGGTAGCATCCTCATTGTAATAATAGGTCATGGCGTTAGGCGACGACGCGGAAATTACAATCGGGCCGGTAGCACCCGGAACGGTAGCGCGGTTGCGCCATGTAACGGAGTCACCGTTGGTATTAGCAACCGTGAAGCCGCAAGGCAGCGTGCCGGTAGGTACACCATCAAAGTTCTCGGTGTACGGGAACGTATTGATGATAGGAGCCGTGCAAGTCGTCGAGAAAGTGAACGGACCAGCTAACGAGCTTTGGTCAGTCGCACCGCAGTTAGCACGGATGTAAAGCTGGTAAGAGGTTGAAGCCGTCAGACCAGTGAATGTGTAGGGCGAAGATGGGGTAGTAACGGTCGTGCCGGCCGAAGCAGGGTTAAAACCAGGCGCGCCGTAAATAATCGTGTAACCAGTACCGTTGGTAGGAGCCGTAAAGTTGACAGTCGTACCGGTCGTAGTCGTGTTGGTGAAGGTTACGCCAGTAGGTGCTAGGCAAGTAGGCGACGTGAAGCGGTACGTGCGGCCAGCATCAGGCAGGAACGTGTTCCGCACGAAGTGGGAGGGAATCAGTCCGCCCGACTCTTGCGCAAATACAGTTGTCGTCCAAGCTGTGGCGCTCGATGCCTTCTGGGCAAACAGACGGTCGGCGAAAGCCGAGCTGGAACCTTTCAGACCTACCAGGAAGCCCAGGCCAATTGGCGTGGCCGTGCCGGCCGTCCAAGCACCGTATACAAACTCAATTGTATTGCTGGTTTCGTAGAGCTTAATCTGGAACTGCATGGTTGCGAACTGCGAAGCACCCGCTACCGGCTTATCAGCTACGTTCTCAAACTGAATGGTGCAAACCCGGCTACCAGCGGTGCCGCTTGTAAACACACGGTATTCCGTAGGCGAAGTAGTTTGGTTAGCTGCGCCAACCAGGTCAATGCCGCCGGCTGGGGCCACAATGTTCAGGTCGGTGGCTGCTACGTAGTTCGTAACAGTCGGGTCAGAAACAGGCGTGTTACCCAGCTTGATGAGGCCGTTGGTATTCAGCGTGAATTCCGTGAAGGCCGTCCCGTTGAAGGTAAAGCTGAAGCCGATGGGAGTAGCCGCCGAGTTGGCTGCATCCGTGTTAGCCGTGGTGATAACCGAGCCACTGGTACCGAGGTCGGTGTACGTGCCGGCCAGGTTTCGGGCGTTGGCCGCCGTGTAGTTAAGGGCCTGAGCGAAGGCACCTGTAGAGCCAAGGCCCAGCAGGGCCGTCAGCGCCAGCTTACGCCAGGGGGCAGTGTAAGAATTTTTCATCGGAAAGGGTAAAGTTGTTGAAAATGAATGGAGTTTATGGGTGGAAAATGGCAAATATTCGGCCCCTGCAATGTTTTGACGGGGTTTTACCGGACACAAGTTGTTCAATTTCTCTGAGAACTGCCCGCAACATGGCGTCAAAACTAGTTGTGGCCGGTTACTTTGCTGCTTCTGATTTCTGAGTTCTGCCAATGACACCGTCCCTTACCTCTTCGTTGCGCGTGGTTCTGCTGGGAGCCGGTCGGGTTGCCAGTCAGCTTGGGCCAGCCTTGGTTCAGGCCGGGCACCAAGTGGTGCATATCTGGAGCCGCACTATGGCATCGGCTGAAGCGCTGGCTGCCCTGCTGCCCGGCGCGCAAGTGCTGTCTTCCCTCGATATGGCCAGCCTGCCCGCGGCTGATGTCTACCTGCTGGCCGTGCCCGACGCTGCCATTCCGGTTTTGCTTGCGCAGGCACACTTTCCGGCCAATGCCTTGGTCGCGCATACTTCCGGTACGGTTCCTTTGAGCGTGTTTTCGGGTTGCCCGGAAGTGCGTGGGGGTGTATTCTACCCGTTGCAGACATTCAGCCAGGGGCGGGACGTAGACTGGCAGACGGTGCCACTATGTATAGAAGCCACCGAACCGGCCGCAGAGGCGCTTCTGCTGGCCCTGGGCGCTACCCTGAGCCGCAGCGTGCAGCGAGTCGGCACGCCCCAGCGTCAGTCCATTCATATAGCGGCCGTATTTGCCTGCAACTTCACCAATCATCTACTCGGTATCAGCCACGCGCTGCTGCAGCAGCAGGCGCTGCCACTGGCGCTACTGGGACCACTGCTGCAGGAAACCGTAGAAAAAGCCCTGGCCTATCCCCCTTTCGCGGTGCAGACCGGCCCGGCCGCCCGCCACGATACGCCTACTCTCAACCGGCACCGGGCCGCGCTGGCCGGGCATACACAGTGGTTGGAAATATATAATCTTCTGACTGACAGTATTCAGCAGCAGCACGAAGGGTTGCCTGCAAACAACCAAGGCCCCGTGAAGCTTTGAATCGGCAGCGGGGGTGCGTACCTTCGTGGCTTCATTTTTACCTCCGCTGAGGATTTTTTGCGTGAAAGCTGTCAATATTACCTTCCAGTTCCAGGACGGCCAGCCCGACCAGACGCACGTAGCCGCCGAAGGGGAATCGGTGCTGGACGTGGCCCTCAACAACGGTATTCAGCTTCAGCACAACTGTGGCGGCGTCTGCGGCTGCAGCACCTGCCACGTCTATGTGGTGCGGGGCGAAGACGGACTGCCTGAAATCAGCGACAAAGAAGAGGATTTCATTGACCGGGCCGTAAATCCGCGTATCAACTCACGGCTGGCTTGCCAGTGCGTAGTGCAGGGTGCCAGCGAAAATCTGGCTATTCTGGTTCCGCCGCAGGATTTCCTGGGCCACTAAAAAGTGCGAGTGTACTGTAGGCTTTGCGCTGTTTGATGCCATACATCAGCTAGCGCCAGGCCCCTGCACTAACAACCCGCTCGGCACAGACGTATATCAAACAAGCAGTAAGTACCCTATGAACCACTTCGAGCCCCCCATTCACTGGAACGACTATGAGGATGTAGCTATGGCCCTGTACGAGAAGTTCGGCGACGACTTCACGGAGGCCAAAATCTACCGTATCCGTTTCACCGAGCTGCTGGAGTGGGTGCTGGCCCTGCCGAACTTCTCCGGCACCCGCGACCAGGCCAACGAAGGCCATCTGGAGCAGATTCAGGCCAAATGGGTCTACGAGTGGCGCGACAACCAGAAATAGCCGCACATACCTTGCGTATGTAGCCTTACCGAAGGATCTGCCCGCTGCCCCGACTCGTATATGCATCGGGCAGGCACCGGGACAGGTCCTTTGCTGCATTGGTGCTCTGCTTCTACCATTCTCTCATTGCTATGAATTCTTCTCCCGCTACTCCCGACTTGTCAGGGATTAAGGCCTTTATATTCGACGTAGACGGTGTGCTGACCGATGGCACGCTGCTGGCCCTCAATTCTGGTGAGCAGGCCCGCGCTTTTCATATCCGCGACGGGTACGCTATCCGGCATGCCCTGCGGCACGGCTACCGCGTTGCCGTTATATCGGGCCGTGAGGAAGAGGGGGTACGCAAGCGCCTGGAGTCGCTGGACGTCCGCGACGTGTACCTGGGAGTTGACGACAAGATGAAAATCTTCAATAATTACGTCAACACCTACCGCCTCGACCCCGTGCATATTGCCTACATGGGCGACGACATGCCCGACCTGGAGGTAATGCGCCGCTGCGCCGTGGCTGCCTGCCCCGCCGATGCCGCCGACGATGTGCGCGCCATCAGCACCTACGTCTCGTCGCTGCCCGGCGGGCACGGTGCCGTACGCGAGTTGATTGAAGCCGTGATGAAGGTTCAGAAGACGTGGTAAACTCCGGCGAGCGTGGCCGTTAGGAGGCCTTATTTCGCTGTTACTGCTTGGTTTAGGCGAGGTTGCACTTTTCTGAATATCCTCTATATTTACCCACTCATCCATTCATCATTTTCTTTTTTTCATGAAAACAGGAACCGTAAAATTCTTTAATGAGGCGAAGGGCTACGGCTTCATTACAGATGATGTGACCAAAGAAGACTTCTTTGTTCACATTACCGGTCTTAACGGAGGACAGGTCCAGCAGAATGACCGTGTGGAATTTGAGACGCAGGAAGGCCGCAAGGGCGTAAATGCGGTAAACGTGAAGAAAGTGTAAGTTTCAACTTACCGGTTTTTTAGAACGAAGAAAGCCTCTCCCCCGTCGGAGGGGCTTTCTTTTTGGCACCTTTGCAGGTAGCACCGCCACGCAGACTCCGTTAGGGCAGGCGGTGGTGTTATGCTTTTGTTTCCATTTTGCCAGTCGTGCCCGCCTTATGTCGTCATCAGCCACCTCTTTTCCGGACGCTACGCCGCCGGAGCCGGCCGGCCCGCCGCACGAAGTAGGGCTGACGCCTATTGCCCGGCTGGTGCGGCTGCCCAACCTGCTGATCATGCTGCTGTGCCTGGTGCTGGTGCGCGCGGGCCTGCTGTTGCCCGGCAACCCGATGGCGGCGCTGGGGAGCGTCCGGTTTGGTATCCTGGCGCTGGCGGCGCTGTGTGTGGCCGCCGCCGGCTACATCATCAACGACTACTACGACGTAAAGATTGATGCCATCAACCGGCCGAAGCAACTGGTGGTCGGGCGGGTCGTGAACCGGCGCCGGGCCATGCTGGCGCACGTGCTGTTGTCGGGGGTAGGCGTTGGGATTAGTGGCCTGCTTTCGCCTTTGCTGGGCCTCGTGAACCTGGGGTCTGCGCTGCTGCTGTGGGGCTATTCGGTGCGGTTCAAGCGGGTGGCGCTGGTCGGCAACGTCAGCATTGCAACCCTCACGGCGGCGCTGGTACTGCTGCCCGAGCTGCAACTGCGCACCGGCGCCAGCAGCGTGTGGGTGTATGCGCTGGCCGCATTTCTGCTGACCGTGGTGCGGGAGATAGTAAAGGATGTGGAAGACATGCGCGGCGACGCGCAACACGACTGCCGTACGCTGCCGATTGTGTGGGGCGTGGCCCGCAGCAAGTGGGTAGCCGGTTTTTTTCTGGCGTGCCTGCTGTCTTTGGTTGTAGGAGCAGCCTGGCACTCGTTTGTGCACAGCAGATGGGTGCTGGGGGCCTGGCTGCTGGTGCTGGTGCTCGGGCCGCTGCTGTGGCTGGCACACCTGCTGCTGCGCGCCGACCGGCGGCGCCATTTTGCCGAGCTAAGTCGCTGGTGCAAAGGTATTATGCTGGCCGGCGTGCTCTCGATGCTGCTGGTAGCAGGAATAGGGTAAAACCGTAGCAGGCTCCGCTTCGTTATGGAGAATATTAGGGCTGCAGCTCGACTGTTTTCAGTAGGGCAGCTCTCGTCTTCCTCTTTCTTATAAAGCCTTTTATGCGCTTTCTCTACACGCCGCTGGCCCTGTGTTTGCTGGCCCGGCTTGGGTCTGCCCAGGTAGTCCCTACGCCCGATACTACCACTGCCGTAGTCACGGCGCCCGCACCCGGCCTCAGCGCCACCACTACCGATGGAAAGCCCAAAAAGTCCCGGTTTGCGCCCAGCGACAAGCCCAGTTTTATTCCGGTGCCTATCGTGTTCTACCAGCAGGAAACGGGTTTTGCAGCCGGCGCGGCTATTTTGCCGGTGTGGCGTTTCGGGCAGGATACCACGGTGCGCAAGTCCAATGCCCGCCTGATTGCCTGGTTCTCTCAGGAAAAGCAGACTACCATTCAGCTGACCCACAACATCTTCACGCCGGGCGAAAAGCTGTATTTCTCCGGTGAGCTGAGCTATTATGATCTGGCATTCAACTACTACGGCGTCGGCAACAACACCAGCAAAGACATTGAGTCGCATATTCAGTACCCGCTGTGGGTATTCGACGAGAAGGCACTGGCCCGGGTAGTGCCTAACCTGTTTGTGGGCCTGCGCTACCGCTTCACCAACCTCGGCGACGTGGAATTGAAGGACAATGATGGTAATACGGCTCCTTACTATTCCATCCCGGAAGACCAGCGGGGCGGCGGTATCAGCTCGGGTGTAGGCCCGGCGCTGCTTTATGACGGCCGCGACAATGTGCTGGCCACCTACCGCGGCAACTTCGTGGATGCCCACATGCTGTTCAACGGTTCCGGCCTCGGCAGCGACTACAAGTTTAACCGCTACCAGATAGACGCCCGCCACTTCAATCCGCTGTTCGGGACCAACAACACTATTCTGGCGCTGCAGTTTCTGGGGCAGTACCACTCTGGCAACGTGCCTTTCCGGGAGCTGGGCGGTATGGGGGCCACGCTGGGCGGCTCGCTCTACAATGGTGCCTACCTGATGCGCGGCATCTATGAAGCCCGCTACCGCGACCGGCAGTTCAGCACATTCCAGGCTGAAATCCGCCAGAAGCTTATCTGGCGCTTCGATATTGCCGCTTTCATGGGTGTTGGTCAGGTGGGCTACAACCTCTCTGACTACTCCTTCGATGGTACCAAATTCGCTGGTGGCCTGGGTGCCCGTTTCCGGTTCAACCGCCGCGACCGGCTCAATATCCGCCTTGATTATGGCGTAGGCTCGGGTGGCAACTCCGGTATCATCTTCGCTGTGGGTGAAGCATTCTAGCCCGCTTTTTCCAGTTAACATGTGCTGGCAGAAATGCCAGCAACTCGGAAGCACCACCCACCTTGGGTGGTGCTTTTGTATACTCAGCGGCCCCGGTGGCGGTGATAAAGCTCGTCTGTAGGCTGCAAAAGGCATTTCCAACTCATCTTCCTGCTGGCTTTCGCGTAGAAGAGGGCCAGATGAACCACGCTACTCCTGTGCGCTTTTATACCAACAGCGACCCGGCCGCCCCCGTTGCAGCCACCCGGCTCTGGCAGCACCTGCCGCCACCTGCCCCCGGCCTGAAAATAAGCGTCATCATCCCGGCCAAAGATGAGGCCGCGCAGCTGCCGGCTACCCTGGCGGCGCTGGCGGTGCAGTTGGATTTGCAAGGCCAGCCGCTGAGCTACGGAAAGTATGAGGTATTGGTACTGGCCAACAACTGCCACGACCAGACGGCCGCAACTGTGCGCTCCTTTGCGTCTCGCCACCCTGGCATGGCTCTATACGTAGCCGAAACCACCCTGCCGCCCGCCGAAGCACACGTTGGCAAAGCGCGCCGGTTGCTGATGGATGAGGCCTGCCGCCGCCTAGAACTCACAGCCGGGCCAGCCGGCATTATCGCCAGCACAGATGCGGATACTCGTGTTGCGGCCACCTGGCTGGCAGCTATGCTGGCCGAGTTTGAAGCAGGAGCCGACGCGGTAGGGGGGCGCATACTGCCGGAAGCGACTTTTTCGCCGGGGTGCACAGTGCGCCGCACGCACCTGCACGATACGCTGTACCGCTTGTTGCGTGCCCGCCTGGAAGCCCTTCTCGACCCTGAGCCCGCCGACCCATGGCCGCGCCATCACCAGCACTTTGGTGCCAGCTTGGCCCTCACAGTTGCTGCTTATCGACAAGTAGGAGGGCTACCTGTAGTGCCTTTTCTGGAAGATGAAGCCCTCTACCAAGCGTTGCGCCGCCACGACCTTCAGTTGCGCCATAGCCCACAGGTTCGGGTCAGCACATCGGCCCGCTACGAGGGGCGAGTGGCAGTTGGGCTATCCTGGCAATTGCGCGAGTGGGCCAGCCTGGCGCAGCAGCAGCGCGAGCCACTGGTAGAAAGCGGTGCTGGCCTCGTAGTAGAGTGGAAAACCCGGCAGCAGCTGCGCCACCTATGGAGCCAGTTGCAGGATAGCGGCCGCCAACAGCGACTGCCGCTGTGCCTGCAGCTGGCGGCCGCGCTGAGTGTGCCTGCGCCGGCGCTGTCGCGGCAGCTGGCTGCTGCGGCTTCATTTGGGGCGCTTTGGGAATGGGTGCAGCAGCATCGGGCCCGGTGGCGGCGGCAGCGCCTGGTACCTTTGCCAAAGGCCATAGCTGAGTTGCGCCACTTGGTTTCGCGCCACGAAACGAGCCTGACTGCCCGGCAGCCCAGCTTAGCGTCGGGCCAGCAAATCGAGCCGGTATTGTTCGGCCCGGTGGCCGTGCAGGTGCTTTAGAGGACTGTCCGGAGCAACAGCCTGCGCCAGAAAAAACTCGTGTACTTCGTCACCGGTCAGGGGGTAGTCATGTACGGGCGGTGTCCAGTGCACCAGCAGCAGATGGCCGCCCGGCCGCAGGGCGTTCAGCAGTTTCTCAGAAGCTAGTTGCAGGTCGGGCAGTGCCCAATAGTAGCCCACCTCCGACAGCACAATCAGGTCGAAGCTCCGGCCGACTGGAAACTCCGCGGGTAGCATCATGCGCTCAAACTCTACCTGTGGCAACTGGGCACAGCGTTGGCGGGCCCGTTCGAGAGGTGCTTCCGCCACATCTATGGCCAGCAGATGCCGGCACTTCGGCGCCAGCTGTTCTGTCAGCACCCCCAAAGAGCATCCTACCTCAAAGCCGCTGTCGTATAGTTCACCCGGTAGCGCCGCAACGGTATCAGCATATTTGGCCCGTTCGTAAGGGCTGGTTTCGAAGTTCCACGGGTCAGAGTTGGCCCGGTATACATCATCAAAATAGGTGGGCGGCAGGGTGCTTGGCTGGTTCGGATTCATGGAGCATAGAGAAAGGTAGGGTTCAGATTGCGGCAAAGCAGGCTACACTTTGGCTTCCATATAGACTTCGTAGGGCTGGGCAAAGTGGGCAAGCATGCCAGCCGAAAGCACAAATCCCGCCGGGTCATCATCAATAATATTCGGAGCCAGCTGGGAGCGGTGTGCGGCAATGGCACGTTGCTTTCGGGCCAGTACGGGTGTCACATCGAGCCGCCAACCCACTACTTCATCCGTCTGCGGCAGGTCAGTCGGGCTGGCGCGTTCCCAGGCCCACACCACGTATTCGAGCAGGCGAGGCGGCTGCGGTAGTTGAGCTAAAGCCGCGCGTACCAACTTACTGGTAGCTCGATGGTCAGGGTGTGGGTCGCGGCGCCAGGGGCACAAGATGGTGGTAGCACCTATTTGGCGCAAAAAGTTGTGCAGTTGCTTTGCTGCCGCACTGCCAGCCGGCGTATCAGAAGTCGGCACGGCCCCGTCAGGTAGGTTAAGCATTTGCAGCAAGTGCGAGCCTACACCTAGCTCCTGCAAAGCATCCTGCAACTCAGTTTCGCGCAACGCCTGCCGGGCGGCTGGCGGAAACTTTACAGAGTTAGGGTGCGACATAGTCCCGTCGCTCACCAGCACACACCATACCGGCTGTGCCGCCTGAGCCAGCAATGCCAGCAAACCGCCGCACCCTAAGCTTTCATCGTCCGGATGCGGCACAATAACTACCGTAGGACCCAGCGTCGCGGCAAACTCAGGGGAGCGTACCGGCAGCGCATTGAAATCGAGCGGCTCTGACTTATGCATTCCAAAGCTGATAAGCAGGCGCAGTATGGATCAGTGCGAAGCGGCCGGCATCGGCTTGCGCGGCATCGGGGGCCGGCTGGCGCAGGTAGTGCGTCAGGTCGCGGTGTAGCCGCTCGAAGGGCTCCGGCTGCAACAGGCCACGGGCTCCTACGCTTCGCTCGGCCAGTTGCAATACCCGCAGGCATATGTCCTCAATGGCAGTTCGCACCATATTAGCATAGGCTACCGTGGCTTCGGCCGCCGACTCAGCGCCGGGGCGGGAAGCGTGGTCGGCCGCTCCGCGCAGCCAAAGAGCGCCACTTTCAATAAGCAGGGTCATTTCGCCAAGACGCTGGCGCTGATACGGGTCATCGGTGCGGCCAAGCGCCTGCAGAAAGCGGCGGGTTTCGTCAAAAACTGCCTCTGCTCCGCCCATCTGCACGGCCGCAAACCGAATGGCGCCGCCACTGAACCACGGTTGGCGGTAATAGTCGCCGGGCTGGCCCAGCAAATCTGCTTCACTGATTTCCAACCCTGAAAAATCAACGCGGAAGCTGGCCGAAGCCCGCATACCCAGTGGCCGCCAGAAGCTGGAATCCAACGCCGGCTGTTGAGTATTGGCTGGTAGAATGAGCATTTGCCAGCCGCCATCCGGCAAAGCAGCCGTCAGCAACGGGCGCGTGACATGGCCGGCACCCGACGCAAATGTTTTGCTGCCCTGCAGCCGGTAGCGCCCGTTGGGTAGCGGCTCCAGCTTCACGCCATCCTGCGCTTCCGTGTTCCAGACGCCAAACAAATGACCAGCGCGGACATTAGCCACCCAGCCGCTGATCTGTTCCGGCTGCCCAAAGCGCTGCAATAGCTGCAGCGCGTTTACATGGCCTTCGTACACGCGCCCCACTGCCAGGTTGCCGCGCCCGATGTGCTTCAGGGTTTGCAGCAGTTTCAACGTCTGCGCGGGTGCTGCCAGGCCAGTGTTGACTGATTCCAGCGGAGCCTGGAGCAGGCCAGCTTCGCGCAGCCAGCTAAATTCCTGTACTGGAAAGCCGCCCTCATGGTCGGAATGCGGGGCATGGGCTAGCAGTTTCGGCGCTAGCGCTGCCGCCGCTTGCTCGGGGGGAAGTACAATAGGGGGGGCATAAGCAAGTATATCCGACTCCGGCTCGATAGCAGAAGTGGAGGAGAAGGCAGCAGACATAATCAGACAGATTGGATACTACTAGTACTGCATTTGCGGCGGACTAGTTATTGCCAGCCGTTTTTCTGCGACGTAACAATTCGGTAACATAGGCAGGTGCGCTGGTCGTCCTACCTTCGTGGCGCATTTCACACCCTCACCAACCCCTGTCGCCATGTCGCAGCCTATTCGTTCCGCCCTCGTTTCCGTCTATTACAAAGACCGTCTGGAGCCTTTGGTCGCGTTGCTGAAAGCTCACGGCGTAACCATCTATTCCACTGGCGGCACGCAGCAGTTCATCGAGCAGCAAGGAGCCGAGGTAACGGCTGTAGAGAGTCTGACGGGCTTTCCGGAGGTATTTGGCGGCCGCGTAAAAACCCTGCACCCAAAGGTGTTCGGTGGTATTCTGCAGCGCCGCCACGAGGCCGGCGACCAAACCGAGGCCACCCAGCACCAGATTCCGCCCATCGACTTGGTCATCGTGGATCTGTACCCATTCGAAGAAACCGTGGCTTCCGGCGTGCCGGAGCAGGAGGTTATTGAGAAGATTGATATCGGGGGTATTTCGCTGCTGCGCGCCGCCGCCAAAAACTTCCGCGACGTGCTGGTGGTCAGCAGCCGCGACCAATACGCGGCCGTAACGGAATTGCTGACGCAGAAAAACTGCGCCACCGACTTGGAAGACCGCCGCCGCTACGCGGCCGCCGCCTTCGAGGTAACGTCGCACTACGACACCCAGATTTTCCAGTACATGTCCCAGGGTACCGAGCTGAGCGGCGCGGCCCTGAAAGTGAGCCAGAAGCCCGCCACCGCCCTGCGCTACGGCGAAAACCCGCACCAGGCCGGTACTTTCTACGGCGACCTAAACGCCCTTTTCGATCAACTGCACGGCAAACAGCTCAGCTACAACAACCTCGTGGACGTGGATGCTGCCGTATTGTTGATGCAGGAGTTCGATGCCAACGGTCCGGCCGCCTGCGCCATCCTCAAGCACACCAACGCCTGCGGCGTGGCGCAGGCCGAGACGCTGCAAACCGCCTACCTCAACGCCCTGGCCTGCGACCCGGTGTCGGCGTTTGGCGGCGTCATCATCGTGAACAAGCCGGTAGACGCGGCTACTGCTGAAGAACTGAACAAGCTGTTTTTCGAGGTGCTGATTGCGCCGGAGTTTGAAGCTGAAGCATTACCCATTCTGCAGAGCAAGAAAAACCGCATCCTGCTGCGCCAGAAGCCGGTGGCTTTCCCGGCTAAACAGGTGAAAACATTGCTGAACGGCGTGATTGAGCAGGACTTCGACAAAGTAGTAGAAGCCGCCACTGACTTCCGGACCGTTACGGAGTCGGCCCCGACTGCTGATGAGGTGGCAGCGCTGGAGTTTGCCCTCAAAGTGTGTAAGCACACCAAGAGCAACACCATTGTGCTGGCGCGGGCCGGTCAGCTGCTGGCGTCCGGCGTGGGTCAGACCTCACGCGTCGATGCGCTGCGTCAGGCCATCGAGAAGGCCCGCAGCTTCGGGTTCGACCTGCAGGGCTCGGTTATGGCATCCGATGCTTTCTTTCCCTTCCCCGACTGCGTGGAAATTGCCGGTGAAGCGGGCATCCGGGCGGTGGTGCAGCCCGGTGGTTCCATCAAAGACCAGGACTCCATCGACGCCTGTAACCGCCTGGGCATGGCCATGGTCCTGACCGGGGTGCGCCACTTCAAGCACTAACAACTTTCTGGCATTAAAAGCGGCATCGGACACCCTTTTCTTCGACTTGTCCAAAACGTGGCTCTTTTAAGTAACGCCCTGATAGTGTGCAGCTGTCGGGGCGTTATCGTTTCGGGAAGCCCTGTGACCGTTTTGGGAAGATTATGTAGTAGGAGTTAGGTCAACAGCAGCGTCCTTCCCTGAAACTTGCTTACTTTTGCCCCACTTTTTTGTGCGGGTGCAATTGCCCCGTACTCCTTCACTTGCCGTTAGCCAATGGGTTTCTTTAATTTCCTCACCAGCGATATTGCCATCGACCTGGGAACGGCCAACACGCTCATCATCCACAACGATAAAATCGTGGTGGACGAGCCGAGCATCATCGCCAAAGACCGCACCACCAACAAAGTAATTGCCGTGGGCCGGCAAGCGCAGCAAATGCACGAAAAGACCCACGACAATATCAAGACCATTCGTCCCCTCAAAGACGGCGTAATTGCCGACTTCCATGCCGCCGAGGAGATGATTAAGGGCATGATTAAGATGATTGACACGCGGACCCGGCTGTTTCAGCCGTCGCACCGTATGGTCATCTGCATTCCGTCAGGCATTACGGAAGTAGAGAAGCGCGCTGTGCGTGACTCCGCTGAACACGCCGGGGCCAAAGAAGTCTGGATGATTCAGGAGCCGATGGCCGCGGCCATTGGTATCGGTATCGACGTGGAGCAGCCCGTGGGCTCCATGATTATCGACATCGGGGGCGGGACCACCGAAATTGCGGTAATTGCCCTGTCAGGCATCGTCTGCGACCAGTCCATCAAAACGGCTGGCGACGTGTTCAACCAGGACATTCTCGACTACATGCGCCGCCAGCACAACCTGCTGATCGGGGAGCGTTCCGCGGAGCGCATCAAGATTGAAGTAGGCGCGGCCCTGACCGAGCTGGACGTAACGCCGCCCGATTTCGAGGTGCGTGGCCGCGACCTGATGACCGGCATTCCGAAGGTTATCAAGGTGACTTCTTCCGAAATTGCTATTGCCCTCGACAAGTCGGTGGCCAAGATTGAGGAAGCCGTACTGAAAGCGCTGGAAATCTCGCCACCCGAGCTGTCGGCCGATATCTACGAAAATGGCATTCACCTGACCGGTGGCGGGGCGCTGCTGCGTGGCCTCGACAAGCGGCTGGCCGCCAAAACGAAGCTGCCCATTCACATTGCCGAAGACCCTTTGCGGGCGGTAGTGCGCGGTACGGGTGCCGCCATCAAGAATATTCAGGCCTTCCGCAGCGTTCTGCTGACGTAATCTACTGAGGAACGAACAGGAGGAACAGAGAATTTCGCAACGGCCGATTCTCTGTTCCTCCTGTTCGTTCCTCATGCGTACTTGATTCATGAGTAACCTCTTCGCTTTTCTGTTTCGCTACCGGGGTATGCTCGTGTTTGCGTTGCTGGAAGTAGCGAGCTTGTACTTGCTGGTGCGCAACAGCACCTACCAGCGGGCGGCATTTTTCAACTCATCGAATGCTTACGTAGGCCAGATTCTGGACGTGCGGACGCAGATTTTTGACTACTTCCGCCTTGTCAGCATCAACCAAGGCTTGGTGCAGGAAAACGCTCTGCTACGCCAGCAGCTTTACCGCGCCGACCTAAGCCGCCGCGAGGCCGACAGCCTACCCGTGCCTCAGGATAGCACGTCGCGGGCCCGTATGGCACGCCTCCCGCACCCCGATTCGCTGCTGCTGGGCCTGCGCACGCTGCCCACCCGTGACCCGGATTATCCGCTCATTCCGGCGCGGGTTGTGAATAACTCACTGCGACGTGTGGATAACTACCTCACGCTGAATGTTGGCACCCAACAGGGTATCCGGCCGGGTATGGGCGTGCTGGCGGCAGCAGGTGTGGTAGGCCGGGTGAAAGTGGCCAGCGAGCACTACGCTACCGTCACGTCGGTGCTGCACTCCAAAACGTCGATATCGGCCAAGATCAAGCGCGACGGCACTTTCGGCAGTATTAAGTGGCCCGGCGACGACTTCACGCACGCACTGCTCGACTACATTCCGCGTCAGAACAAACTCGTGCGCGGCGACACTATTGTTACTTCGGGCTACAATGCGCTGTTTCCGGAGGGCGTCATCATCGGTACCATCGACTCGTTTGTGAAGGAAGCCGACAAGAACTTCTGGACGGTGCGGGTGCGGCTGTCCGTCGACTTCTCAAAACTGACTTACGTGTACGTTGTGAATCCGCGCCCGAAAGTGGAGCGCGACACGCTGGAGGCAAAAGCCGGCATGAAGCCAGAAGGGGAGGAGCGGCCATGAAAGGAGTAGGAATGCTGCTGATTCAGCTGCTGCGCTTTGTGTTCTACATGGCCGTGCACATGCTCCTGGTGAGTAAGCTGGCCCTGTTTGATTTAGGCTGGTGTTTCTTCTACCTGGGCTTTTTGCTGTTTCTGCCCATCGGCACGCCTATTGTGCTGCAGTTGGTGCTGGGCTTCGTGACGGGCCTGCTGATGGATATTTTTTACGACACGGGCGGGGTGCACGCGGCTGCGGCCGTGCTGCTCTGCTACCTGCGGCCGTGGGTGTTGCGCCTGCTCACGCCGCGCGACGGCTACGAAACCCAGGACTCGGTGAACGTGCACCAGATGGGCGGGCAGTGGTTTGTGGTATACATGGCATTGCTGATCGGGCTGCACCACACCGCATTTTTTCTGCTGGAGCTGGGCAGCTTTCAGGCGTTTGGACTTACGCTGGTCAAAATAGTGGTCAGCACGCTATTCACAGGACTCACGCTGCTGATTATCCAGCTCATTTTCTTCCCCACCAAAAGACGGAACCGCTAAGCACCGACCGTCCTGGAAACCGGTTCCGGATAGCGCGGCTATATAGCTGGTAGTAAGACTGCCGGGCCGTACCTTTGTGAATCCGGCCATAGGGCCGCAAGTGCTTTTCTTTCAGAACACACGCTTTGCAATATCTCGAAGGACGCCGGTTTGTGGTGGCGGCTATTTTTCTGGCTGTAGCTCTCACCTTCGGAGCCCGGCTTTTCTACATTCAGGTGCTCGACGGCAGCTACAAACTGGCCGCCGACCGCAACACGCTGCAGCGCATCGTGCAGGTGCCCTATCGGGGCCTGATCTATGACCGCAAAGGCCAGTTGCTGGTGCAGAACACGCCCGTCTACGACCTGATGGTGGTGCCGCGCGAAGTAAAGCAGCTCGATACGGTGCGCTTCTGTCAGCTGCTGCAATTGCCGCTGGAAGAAGTGCGCGAATCGTTGAAAACGGCCCGTGCCTACTCCCGCGTCAAGGCCTCGCCGCTGGTCCAGAACCTGAGCACCCCCGAGTTGGCTGCTATCCAGGACAACCTCATCGACTTTCCCGGCTTCAGTATCAAAGCCCGGATGGCGCGCTCCTACCGCACCGAGAACATGGCCCACGCGCTGGGGTATGTAGGCGCCATCACGCCGGCTTTCCTGGAGAAGGAGAAATACGCCAAGTATCTGCCGGGCGACTTTTTGGGTATTTCGGGGCTGGAATCCTTCTACGAGCAGCAGCTGATGGGCAAGCGCGGCGTGCAGTACCGTATGGTCAATGTGCGCGGCATCGAAAAAGGCTCGTTCCGCGACGGCGAATACGATACGCTGTCGGTGGCCGGGCAGGATTTGCACACCAGCATCGACATTGAGCTGCAGAAATACGGTGAGATGCTGATGCGCAACAAGCGCGGCTCCATTGTAGCCCTCGACCCCAAAACCGGCGAAATTCTGGCCATGGTATCGGCGCCGGGCTTCGAGCCGTCGGTGCTGACGGGCAAGGGCATGGGCAACCGCTACATGGAATTACTCCAAGACACGGCCAAGCCGCTCTTCAACCGCCCACTGATGGCCACTTACCCGCCGGGCTCGGTATTTAAGCTGGTAAACGAGCTGGTAGCGCTGCAAATGGGCGTTGTGACCCCCCAGACCAGCTTCGACTGCAACTGGAAGCTAGTGCGCTGCACCCACCGCCACGAGCACCCCTACAACGTCAGTATTGCCATCAAAAACAGCTGCAACCCCTATTTCTACCAGGTGATGCGCACGGCCGTACTGCGCGGGCGTTCCACCAACCGCTTCGAGGATGCCCGCCTGGGCTACAGCGAGTGGCGGCGGCAGGTGATGACCTTCGGGCTGGGCGAAAAGCTGGGCGTCGATATTTCGCAGGAGAAAAAGGGCCTGATTCCAACATCAGACTTCTACGATAAGGCCTACGGATTTCACCGCTGGAACTTTCGGACCATCTATTCCCTGTCCATCGGGCAGGGCGAAATGGGTATTACCGGCCTACAGATGGCCAACGTCATGGCAACCATCGCCAACCGTGGCTATTACTACACGCCCCATTTTGTGAAGGGAATCGGGAACGGCGGGCCGCTGCCACAATTCCGGGAACGGCATGTGACGGTGGTAGACCCGAAGTATTTCGAAACGATTATCCCGGGCATGCAGCAGGTGGTAGATGGCCGCGGCGGTACCGGCAGCAACGCGTCTTTGCTGGACGTAGGCATTTCGGTGGCGGGCAAAACCGGCACAGTACAGAACCGTCACGGTGCCGACCACGCCACCTTCGCGGCTTTTGCCCCGGCCGAAGACCCCAAGATTGCCATTGTTGTGTTCATCGAAAATGCCGGTTTTGGTGGCTCATCGGCGGCCCCGTTGGCTTCTCTGATGATTGAGAAATACCTGCGCGGCGACATTGCGCCCTGGCGCAAACGCTGGGAAAACTGGCTCCAAGGGCCAGCCGAGCAATTTATCCGCAAACGATAAGGCCCTGTTGGCGCCTGAACAAACATCCTGAGACAGTAGAAACCTTTCTGCCGAAGGAAACCACTACTTCCACCTGCTTACCAATAGAGTAGCTTCTTCTTTCAACCATGGCCTCCTCACCAGCAAGATATTCGCGTAGCGTCGACTGGGTGACTGTCGGAATCTATTTCCTGATGGTGCTGCTGGGCTGGGTGAGCGTGTACGCGGCCAGCTACACGCCCGATGCACCGACCAATGGCAGCTTGTTCGGCAATCTGAGCTTTCAGGAGCTGATGGTCTATGACTGGTTCAAGCAGATTCTCTGGATTGGTACCGCCGTAGTGCTCATCGTAATGCTGCTTGTTATTGACTACAAGGCCTACGACACGTTTGCGTTTGTGCTCTATGGTGGCATGATTCTGCTGCTCATTATCACGCCATTCATTGCGCGTCCTATTGGCGGGTCGCGCTCCTGGCTTGAGCTGGGGCCAATGCGGCTGCAGCCCGCCGAGTTTGCTAAGTTTGTCACCGCCTTGGCCGTGTCGCGTTACATGGCCAGCATCAACCTGCGCCAGCAGAACTTCCGCGACCAGGCCGTGCTAGCGGGCCTCACGCTGCTGCCCCCGCTGCTGATTCTGGCTGCCAACGAAACCGGGCAGGCACTGGTGTTTGCTGCTTTCCTGCTGGCCTACTTCCGGGAAGGTATGTCGCCGCTGATTCTGGTGATTCTGGCGGCTGCCGCTATCATCCTGATTCTGGCGTTACTGGTGCCTAAAGTGTGGCTGATAGGAGTTTTTACGGTGATTCTGGGCTTGGTCTTCGTCTTCAATCCGAAGGTGATGCGCCACCATTTGCCGGTGTCATTAAGCGTGTGGGCTGTGGTAATCGGAATGGTGTTCGGGGTAGATTTTTTCTTCAACAACGTGCTGCAGCCCCACCAGCGCAAACGTATCGAAGTGCTCATCAACCCTTCCGCCGACCCGCTGGGTGTAGGCTGGAACGTGACGCAGTCCAAGATTGCCATTGGCTCGGGTGGTTTCACCGGCAAAGGCTTCTTGCAGGGCACCCAGACTAAGTTCGATTTTGTGCCAGCCCAAAGTACCGACTTCATCTTCTGTACCATTGGGGAGGAATGGGGCTGGCTTGGTACTACCGGCGTGATTGTGCTGTTCATGGCGCTGCTGGGCCGGGTGCTGTACGTGGCGGAGCGCCAGAAATCGGTATTTGGGCGCACCTACGGCTACTGCGTGGCCAGCATCCTGTTTTTCCACTTCGCCATCAACATCGGCATGACCATTGGGCTGGCCCCGGTGGTCGGTATTCCGCTGCCGTTGTTCAGCTACGGCGGGTCGTCGCTCTGGTCGTTTACCATTCTGCTGTTCATTCTGCTGGGCATTGATGCCTATCGTAAGCAGGATTTGGAACGGTACTAAGTAGATAGAAGCGCATATTTGTGCTTCTGCTCCTTCGTCTTGACTACTGCTCCGCCTGTTTCTGTCTTCCGTCCGGCTCGCGCTGAATGGGCTGTTGTGGTGTTGCTGACGGCCGTGGCGCTGCTGCTGCCTACCCAAAACTCAACGCCCGATGCTTGGTATTACGCCGCCTGCGTCCGCCACGGCCACGAATTGCTGTTGCCGCACCATTTGCTCTATAATGCGGTGGGCTGGCTCTGGATGCACCTGCTGCCTGATTCCGTCGACACGCTGGCGGGCCTAAAGGTGATGAACGCCCTGTCCTTTGGGGGCTGCCTGCTGGTACTACGCGACCTGTTGCGCCGCGTCGGTGGGCCAATGGCTCCGGTGGCCGGCTGGCTGCTGGTAGCGGGCAGTAGCTTCGGAATGCTGCGCTTTGCCACCGAAAACGAAACCTACGTGCTGCCGCTGCTGCTCTCGTTGCTGGCCAGCCGCAGCTGGTGGCGGGGGCTAAGCGGGCAGGGCGGCACCCAGAGTTGGGTGGCGGCTGGAGCCTGGGCCGCCGCCGCCGCGCTGCTGCACCAGATTCATGCATTCTGGGGAGTAGGGCTGCTACTGGGCATTCTCATGTCAAGACAGAGTGGACGCTGGAAAGTTGCCGGGCTTTATGCGTTGCCGGCGCTGCTGGTACCGATGGCCTATGCGGCCGCGCTTCCTGCCTGGAGCCTGCCCTTCACGCCGGAGTCCTTGTGGCGCTTTGTCTTTTACGAGCTGTACCATGGCCATGCAGGCGCGCCGCTTTCGGGCCGTACGCTGCTGCTTACCGCCATAAGCCTGGTCCGCACATTTGGACAGCTGCACGGCACTACCCTGAGCCTGTTGCGACGCTGGCCCGCCCTAAGTGCTGTAGGGTTGCTGTGCGCTGGCGTGATGGTTTATGCCGGCTGGTATTGGTGGAAAGCAAAGCGCAAGACTGAGCCAGCACCCCTGATTGTACCTGCCGCTGCACCTGCCGGAGTGGCAGGCAGGGACAAGCAGCTGTTTTTCAACGTGCATCTGCTTATTCTGGTGCTGCAGCTTGCCTGTGCTGCGTGGGCGGCCGGCAATGCTGAGTTTATGGTCATGCTACCGCCGTTGCTGGCCCTGCTGCTGATTCAACGGCCCTGGCCAGCCCAGCCGCTGGCCCTGGCTGGTACCGCGCTGCTGCTCTGGAACCTCACGTTTGGGCTGGTGCCGCTCCGCTGGTTACGCCTCACCAACATGGCCTCCCTACTGGCCCGTACCGCGCAGGAGCCTACGGCGTTGTGGCTGCTCTCCGACCCCAATCTGGTGCTGAACCAGCTACACTACCGCACCGGCCAGCTAATAGGGCCACCTACCATTTTATCGGCTCCGGCGCTGCTGGTGCAGCAACCGGGCCAGTCGCCGGAGAAGTTTCGGGCGTGGCTGAAGGCGCGCCGGGCAGCCGGGCAACACGTGTACACCGACGCGCTGGGTGGCCCACAGCTCCTGGACCGGGCGCGCCTCACGCAGGGCGGCGACGAAGCGCACCTCCGGCTGCTTCACGGCTTTCACCTGGTGCGCACCGACTCGTTTCCCACGTTTTTCGGGCCTGTCTATCTCACGGAAATCCGCTAGCAGACTACGGCTGCTGTTGCTTCAGCCACGGCTTTTGGGTGAGTACCAGCGAGAAGGCCACCGCAAAAACCGGTGCGCCTAAGTAGCCCATGCGGCCCAGGTCGCCGGACAGCAGCATGTGTACCACAACCACGGCCATCAGCCCAGCCCCCGCCCAACCGACAGGCTGCAGCCATTGCCGACGGGCGGTGGCGCCACCGCGCCAGCCAGCCAGCAGCGCCAGCCAGAAGAACCCGAAAATGCTGAAGATTTCGCCGGCCCCCTTCACCGAAAACAGTCGCCGGAGCGAGTAGGTGATGTTATGCACATGGTCCAGCGCATTGCTCACACTCTCGGCCGGCGGTGCGCCGATGCGGGCATCAATCCAGTAGCGCACGCCCATGGCCAGCGCGCCGCCCAACACCAGCCAGCCCAACTGCCGGGCCCAACCCAGCGCCGGCCTGCCAAACAGCAGCAGCCACGGCACCAGAAACACAAATGACTCCTTTGCCTGCGGGCCCATCACCAGCACGGCCACCAGAGCTACACCGGAGCCGGCGCGCGGCGCATAGAAGGCCAGCGCGAAAACCAGCAGATACAGGCTGTCTACGAGAGGCAGGCCGGCAGTGTACACGGCCCAGCGGCTGCACAGCACCGCCACTACCGCCAACGCCGCTGCAGCCAGTGTGGCCCCATAAAGCCGGCATGTCTCAAACAGAACCACGCCCGTTGCCGCCAGTAGCGCCATATTCACTACATAAAACGCCAGCCGTAGCGGCCAGTCGGAGGTGGCGCGCTGCGGCCAGACGCGGGCATAGGCCTGTTCCAGCGGCCAGGCCACTACGGCCGCCGCGGCCGGCACCAGCACCCGGTAGCGGCGCGTGATGCTTACGCCCTCAAACTCGCCCCGTGCCATGCTCAGGTAGCTGCGCGTATCGAGTGAGTGAGAGAAGTCGTAGTGCACGTACATGGTATAGGCCGGGCCGGCCAGTACGCCCAGCGCCAGCAGATACACTAGGAGCCACCGCCGCCAGCGGGAAGTGAGGAAGGAAACGTCAGGCATCGAAGGGGTAGAAAACGTCATGCGGAACGAAGCGGAAGGAGTAGACTGCCAGGGCATTGCCAGTCTACTCCTTCCGCTTCGTTCCGCATGACGCGCCGGCGGTAGAAATCAGGCGAATTTGCGGTCAATCAGCTTCAGCAGCTTAGCGACGTGCTCGTCTTTGCGGCTCCAATCGTGCTTGCCGGCCAGGTCCTGCGTGACGTAGCTTTTGGCCGTGTCGGCGTCGGGCAGCGTGTCTAGGTGCTGAATAGCGGCGTGGTACTCCATGTTTTCGCCACTGAACAGCTCGTTGATGAAGCTGAAACGCTGGTTGATGGAAATAGCCTCGCGCAGGGTTTCGACTTTGGGTGCCTGATCCGCCAGAGTAGAGGCGGCGCGCTCAGGGCGCAGCGTTTCGCTGAGAGGAGCCGTTGCCGGCTGGCCGGCCTTGAGCTTTTCGTAGAGAGGTATAGCTGCGGTTTCCGTGTTGCTGCTGACGGGCACAGTCGCTACCGCTACGGCAGCAGGAGCCGCCACTTGGGGCCTGGCTGCAGTTGCTGTTTCTGGTGCATGCGCTACTGCTGGTGCTGCCTGCGGAACCGGCTGGGGTACCACAGGCGGAGCGGGCGGTGCCGGGATCGGAGATGGGGTAGACGGAGTAGGAGCAGCTACCACCGGTGGAGCGGTAACTGCCGGCACCGTGCCTTGCAACTTGTCTTCGGTCAGCGGCAGCAGCGCGTTAAACTCTTCCACCAGCTTGGCCAGGGGCTCGTGATGCTTGTAGTTCGCCTCCTGGTAAAGCGCAAACCGCTTCAGCAGCGCTTCCTGGGGCTGCGCGGTGCCCGCGGGCAGCGACTCCAGAAAATCCTGATAAAAAACTTTGTCCACATCCAGATAGCGCAACGCGTCGCGCAGCTGCTCGGGTGTGGCTGTAGCCAGTGTGCCCAGTAGCTTCTGCTCGAATGTAGTGGCCGGGTCCAGCGGAATAGCCAGTGTGTCGGTGATGGCGCGGGCCAGCAACGGTTCGAAAGTGGGGCGCGCCAGCTTGATACGGCGCGACAGCACATTCATAAACTGCGTGAGGGACTGGCGCACGTCTTCGGCCTCGAAATCGAAGTAGGGGCTGCGTAGGCGGGCCATTTCCTGGGTCCACTGCGCCAGAAGCTGCTGCACCACAAACAGATTTACCTGCCGGATGGGCGTGAAGCGTAGCACTGCCGGCCCATCGAGGGTGGCAGTGGGGCGGGCGCCGAAGTGCTGGTCGCAGAGTTGGGTGGCCAGCCGGCGGCCGTATTGTTCGCGAAAGGTCGCGTTATCTTTGTTGTTCATCGAAAACACCTGATTCAGGCCAGAAAGTTAAGGAAAATGCCTACGCTCACCGTGCAAAACCTGCCTGCTGCTGCGGCCGTGCCTGTGCCGGCCGGCGCCACCCTGCTGGCCGCCCTGCAAGCCGCTGGCCACGACTGGATGCACGCATGCGGCGCGAAAGGTCGTTGCACCACCTGCCGCCTCATTGTTACGAGCGGTGCCGAGGGCCTAACGCCGCCCACCGGCCCGGAGTTGCGTTACCTCGACGCCGGCCGTTTGCTGCCCCTAGAACGGCTAACGTGCCAAGCCCGGCTGGCTGAAGGCCACGTGACAGGAAGCGTGCCCACCGCTACAATGCTGCCGCACATGCAGTATACGCTTTAGAAGCGCTTTTATTCTGTAGCAGTCCGGCAGGAGGGGCGCTATGCGGCCGGCTGAATATTCGGGGCATGCGCTTGTGTTGGTGGCAACCTCCTGAGGCTGTGTGCTTCGGGACAAACCCGGCAGCAGAGGGTTGGAGCTAACCCGTCGAAAGCCGTACTTTAGATGTTCCGGTGGGTGTCTGCTCCCGGGCAATTGGCAACCTGCAACTGACAAGTCTGTGTTTATTGAACCCCGTGTCGGCAATGGCCGTGATGTACCCCGCCGGGGCTGGATTGAAGTGGTATGCGGCTCCATGTTTTCGGGTAAGACCGAGGAGCTGATCCGCCGCCTCAACCGCGCCAAAATAGCCCGGCAGCGGGTCGAAATCTTCAAGCCCGCGCTGGATACGCGCTACCACGTTGAGGATGTGGTGTCGCACAATGCCACCAGCATCCGCTCTACGCCGGTGCCGCTGGCGCAGGAAATCCTGCTACTGGCCGGCGGCTGCGACGTGGTCGGCATCGATGAGGCCCAATTCTTCGATGAGAGCCTCGTGGACGTGTGCGTGCAGCTGGCCAACCACGGCTCCCGCGTTATCGTGGCCGGCCTCGACATGGACTTTCTGGGCAAGCCTTTCGGCCCCATGCCGGCTCTGATGGCCGTGGCTGAGTACGTGACCAAAGTGCACGCGGTATGCGTCTGCTGCGGCGAAATTGCCTCGTATTCCTTTCGCATGGCCGCTTCCGAAGACAAGATTCTGCTGGGCGAAACGGATGTGTACGAGGCCCGCTGCCGGCCCTGTTTTCTGGAAGGCATGCAGGAAAAATCGACGCTGGAAACGGCGGCGTCTCACAAGCACTAATTCCCGGCGCCGGGCGTTATGCAGCCGGTTATAGTTCATTACTGCCATACTGCCATTTTTTGCCCATGATTCGTCTGCTACGCGCGCTCCAATTCCGTGTCGTTTTATTGGTGACTTCTCTGCTGGCCGCGCCGGCTGTGCTACAGGCGCAGAGCGTAGGCTTTGGCGACTGGCAGCTGCACCTGCCCACCAGCGGAGCCCGCGTGCTGGCCGATGCCGGTAGCCGCATCTACGTAGTCGCCGACAATTCCTTCTACTATTTCGACAAGCAGACCACCACCACCACGATGCTCTCCAGCCGCGACGGCCTGAATAGCGTCGGGGCAAAAACCATTGCCTACGACTCGGTGAGCCAGCAGCTGCTGGTAGCCTATCAGGATGCCAATCTGGACCTGATCAGCGCCGATGCCAGCCGCATCCGCAACATCAGCGACATTCAGCGCAAGCAGCTTTCGGGCAGCAAAGCCATTAATTCCATCAGCTTCAGCGGGCCGCGGGCCTACCTGGCCTGCGACTTCGGTATTGTAGTGGTGGACCTGGGCAAGCTGGAAGTGCGCGACACGTATTCCAATATCGGGCCGCTGGGAGCAGGGGTGAAAGTGTACGCTACCACCGTTTCGGGCGGAGTTATCTTTGCCGCTACCGACAAGGGCCTGCACCACGCCAGCCTCACCGCCAATCTGGCCGACTATCGGGCCTGGACACTGGACATACCGGCCAATGACGGGACGTTCAAAACCCTGGTCACGCACCGAGGGCAGGTATACGCTGGCCGTACTTTCGGCAATATTCTGCGGTACCGCTCCGGCTCTGTCTGGGAGCCGATTTATGAGGTGTACGCCGATGCCTACAATAGCCTCACTTCTTCCGCGGCCGGGCTGCTCTGCACCGACAACACGAAGATTTCCTTACTAAACACTACCAGCAACGCCGTAACGGTGCTCAGCAACGCTGCTTTCCCGGCTCCAAGGTACAGCCTGCGGGCCAGGAATGGCGCCATTTACATAGCCGATCTGCAGCGCGGCCTGCTCCGAACCACCGACCGGAACACGTACGAATCGTTTATGGCCAATGCGCCCCAGACGCAGCAGGCGTTCGGGTTGCTGGTCGATGCCCGCAGCAATACGGTGGACGTGTTTACGGGGGGCTTCGACCTGGCCTATACCCAGCAGGAGCGCCGCTCGGGCTTTTATGAGTACACGGATGGGCGCTGGACTAACTACACCAGCGAAACCTACCCTTCGGCAACGCAGTATCCCAACGTCAAGGACATTACCCGGGGCGCCCGCACGCCGGATGGCACGCTGTACGTGGGCAGCTACGGCGACGGACTGCTCCGCTGGAAAGCTCCCGGGGATTTCACGCTCTACACGCCCGCCAACAGCCCGCTCATAAGTGCTATTCCGGGGCAGCCCTACACCCGCGTGACGGACGTGGCTGCGGCGCCCAACGGCGACGTATGGGTGGCCACACGCCATCCGGAGCAGCCCAGCCGCTCCGGCCTGCACGTGCTGACTCCCAGCACGGAAACGTGGCGCACCATTCCGTTCTATCCCGGCTTCGATAACCTGGACCGGCTGGTGCTCGACGATTTTGGGGCAGTGTGGGTGTCGCAGGCGCGTAAGCTGGGTGCTGGCCTGATGGCCTACGATGATGTGAACAAAACGCCGCCGGTCTATTTCTCGCAAGCCAATGGCCTGCCTTCGAACACGATTTACGCGCTGGCCAAGGACCGGAAAGGCGCTATCTGGGTTGCTACGGACAAAGGCATTGCCGTATTCGACGACCCAAGCTCGGCCTTCACGGACGCCCGCCCTGCTTTCACTACCCCCATCCTCGACCGGTTTCCGGCCCTGAACGAAGAAGTGGTGCGCGCCGTGGCAGTAGATGGGGCCAACCGCAAGTGGTTCGGCACCGACCGGGGCCTGTGGCTGCTCAGCGAAGACGGCACCGCCGTGGTGCACCATTTCACCACCGCCAACAGCCCGCTGCCCAGCAACCAGATTGTGGATGTGGCCGTGAACGACAAAACCGGGGAAGTATTTGCCGCTACGGTGGCCGGCGTCGTATCATACAAAGGCTCGGCTACGGTTACGGAAGGCACCCCGCAATGCGCGAAAGTGACTCCTAATCCGGTGCGCACCAATTTCACGGGGCAGGTGGGCGTGTCGGGGCTGTCCAACAACGGCATCGTCAAAATCACGGATGTCACCGGCAAGTTGGTGTTCCAGACCACTGCCACCGGCGGCACCGTCATCTGGAACCTGGCCGACTACAACGGCCGCAAAGTACGGTCGGGAGTGTATCTGGTGCTTTCGTCGGATGCGGAAGGCAAGAACGGCTGCATCAGCAAGATTGCCGTAGTAGAGCAGTAGGAGCTCGAAAACGGAGTGGCTGAATTGTTAACTGGTTGGTCGTTCAGCACTCAGCCATTCAACAAGTAAGTCTTAACTAGTTACGCCATGCTAATCAAAACCCGAGGTATTGTTCTAAGCTATATCCGATACCGGGAAACCAGCATCATTGCGCGGGTATACACCGAGCGGCTGGGTGTGCAGAGCTACGTAGTGAATGGCGTGCGCAAAGCCAAGCCCCCGGGCCGAATTGCCCTGTTTCAGCCGCTCACGCTGCTGGAGCTGGTGGCTTATACGTCCCGCACCGGCGGCCTCACCCGTCTTTCGGAGTTTCGCTGCGCCGAGCCGTACAGCAGCCTGCCGTACGATGTGCAGAAAAGCAGCGTGGCGCTGGTGCTATCCGAAATTCTGGGCCACGCGCTGCTGGAAGAAGAGGAAAACGAGCCGCTGTTCCGGTTTCTGCATGACAGCCTGCTGACCTTCGACCAGCAGACCAGCGGCCACGAAAACTTCGCGCTGACCTTTTTGCTGGGTCTGGCTCACTACCTGGGTTTCGGCGTGGAAAGCGGCGAGGAAATTACAACGCAGGTGGCTTTTGCCGCTACCGTGCCTACCGCGCAGGGCAGTGGCCCGGCGGTGCTGCGCCTGCAGGAGTTTGAGCAGTGTTTTGACGAGCTGCTCCGCAACCCGGCGCACGCCACCGTGCCCAATGGCCGCATACGCCGCGAGCTGCTGGCGGTGCTTATCCGCTACTACCAGCTGCACGTGGAACGGCTGGGCGAAGTCCGCTCCCTGTCTATTCTGTCGGAAGTGCTGGCGGAATAAGCTGCTGGCTCCTTCGGCTACTTCACGTCCACTAGCTCCACGTCGAAGCGAAGAATGGAGTTGGCCGGGATGTCGGGGCCGGCGCCGCGGGTGCCATAGGCCTGCCCGGAAGGAATGAGCAGGATGGCAGTGCTGCCTTTGGGTAGAAGCGGAATAGCCTGGTCCCAACCCTGAATCACCATGCCCCGGCCAATGGGCACGTCAATCGGCCGGCCGCCGGATTTCTCCGACGAGTCGAATACCTTGCCGTTCAGCAAAGCCCCTTTGTAGAGCACCGAAACCGTCTGGCCGGGGGCCGGCAACGGCCCGGTACCACGCTTCGTGATGATGTAGTAAGTGCCACCGGGCGCTTTCTGCAGGGCCGGCAGTTTGTTGCGGGTGGCATAGGCCTGAATGGCGGCAATGTCCTTGGGCAGGCGCTGGGCGGCTTCGGCGGCTTCTTTCTGCTGGGCCAGCTCCACCATGCGCTGCTGCTCGGTGCGGGCTTCGTCGGGTGTCATCACCTGGTTGGCCTTCACCAGTAGCTGCAGCACGTTGCCACCCTGCCGCACGGGCGGCGGCACCGGCTGCCGAAACGACTTCGCGAAAACGGAGTCGGCCTGAAACCGGAAAATAGCCGAGTCGCCGGCTTGCAGCAGCGCCATAGCCTCCTCCACACCTCCCTTCACCTTCAACTCTGCCAACGGTATCTGCACGGGCACCCGAAGCTGGCGCCGCGAGTTAAATACGGTCGAATCCTTGCCGGTGCGGTATTGCAGATGGGCCGACAGAACCTTGCCAACCCGGCTGGCATACGTTGCATCACCGGCTGGTTGCACATCAGTACGGAGCGTGTAGCGCCCGTTCACCTTCCGGTAGATACGGTATTCGATACCGGAAGGCGTCTTGCCAAACGGCTTTGGCTCAACCTGAAAGGGTTGAAAACCGGAGCCCAGGAACCCGAAAAACAACAGAGGCAAAGGAAGCAACAGGCGGCGCATAGCAAACGATAAAGAACGAAGGTAGGAGGGGGCAGCCGGTGAGGCAGCCAGCTATTTTAGCGGCATGATTTCCATCTCAAAGCGCAGGTCGGTGTCCGGCGGAATCAGGTAGCGGTCCTCGTCGGCCGGGCTACGGACGCCCTTGGCGCCATACGCCAGCCGGGCCGGAATCCAGGCCTGTACGCGGCTCCCTACGGGCAGCAGCAGCAGTAGCTCGTCCCAGCCCTTGATAACGTCGCCACGCCCGGCGCGCACGCGTAGCGGCTTGCTCGGGAACAGGGTCTGGTCGAAGAGCTTACCGTTGGGTAGGAAGCCGCGGTAGTACACCGCGGCCCGGCCGCCCGCCACGGCTTGCGGGCCGGTGCCGGGCCGCAGCACCACGTAGCGTATACCGCTGGGAGTAGAAAGGCTGCCGGCCGGAGGGCTGGAAAGCGAATCGGCGGTAGCCGGGACCGTCTGGGCCCACGCTACCGCCGAAAGCAGCCAGCAACTCAGCAGCAGTACGCACCGAATTGTCTGCATAGTGTGTCGATTAGTTTACCGTACGTCCAGCACTTCCATATCGAAGGCCAGCGGCTCATCGGGTGGAATCGTGCCGCTGCCCGTTGGGCCATACGCCAGATACGACGGAATCAGTAGCAGTTTCCGGTCCCCCTTCTTCATGAGCAGCAATGCTTCGTCCCAGCCCCTGATAACCTGGCTGGCACCTACAGTTACGCTCAGACAAGCGCAGGGCACGCGCCGGTCGGTCGAGTTATCAAAAATGATGTTCTCGTTGTAGTTGTTGCTGGTCGCGGGGTCACGCAGATAGCGGCCCACGTACTTCACGTCGGCCTGCTGCCCGCCTTTGATATTCTCTCCAGTAGCCGGTCCGTCGCTGATTTTCACCAGATACAGCCCCGACTCAGTGCGCGTGTACCCCGACGCCGTGATGTTGTGGCGCGTCAGATACGCTTGGATCAGGCCATCGTCAATGACTTTGTATTCATTCTGATGCTGTTCCTGCTGCTTGGCGTAATCGGTTTTGCCGCAACCTGAGAGGGCTGGGGCTGCTACGGCCAGCAGAGCCACCGCCACCCGCACCAATACCGAGCGTTTGAATCCGGTTTTCATAAGCGTAAGCAACTAAAAGGGTAAAAAACCGCGGCCGAACCGGCCGCGGCTATTGTTTCTACTTCACGTCCACCAGCTCCACGTCGAAGCGCAGGGGCGCGTCGGCAGGAATGTCGGCACCAGCGCCACGCTGCCCATAGGCCAGCGACGACGGAATCAGCAGCGTAGCCTTGCTGCCTTTGGCCAGCAGCGGAATAGCTTTGTCCCAGCCCGGAATCACCTGGCCTACGCCAATCGGGAAGTCAATCGGCTTGTTGCCCATTTTCTCCGACGAGTCGAACACTTTGCCATCCAGCAGTGAGCCTTTGTAAAGTACTGAAACCGTCTGGCCGGCTTTCGGTTTGGGGCCGGTGCCGGGCTTGGTCACCATGTAGTACACGCCGGAAGCGTCTTTCTGCATGGTGAGGTTGTTTTTCTTCACGTACTCCTGCAGAATCACATCGTCCTTCTTCAGCTGATCTTCGGCATGAGCGGCCATCTTCTGCTGCTGCTCCATCATCATTTTCTGCTGGTCGGCCATGGCCTCGTCGCGGGTCTGCAGCTTCTGCGCCTTCACGAACATGGTCATGGTGTTGCCGGCTTTCTTCATGAACGGCGGCACGGGCTGCTTAAACGACTTGGCGAAGATGGTATCCACGTTGAAGCGGAACACGCCGGAGTCGCCGGGCTGCAGCAGCGACAGGGCTTCTTCCAGGCCGCCTTTAACTTTCAGTTCCTGCAACTCAATGCGCATCGGAATGCCCTGCTGCTTGCGCGAGTTGAACAGCACCGAGTCTTTGGCCGTGCGGTACTCCACGTCCAGGGCCATGATTTTGCCCAGACGGTCTTTGTAGGTCGCGTCGCCGTCGGCGCTTACTTCGCGCGGCGAGTATTTGGTGCCGCCGTCGTTCTTGTAGATTTTGTATTCGATGCCGGTTTTCGTCTTCGCGAAGTCGCCGCCCTTGTTGCAGGAGGCCAGGCCCAGTACGCCGGCCGCCAGGGCCAGGCTCAGAATGTTGCGATGCAAATGCATGAAGCAGAGAAGGGGTGAAAAAAGGAAATTTCGGGCAAGTTACGCCGAAGGCGGCGCAACTGCCAGCGGGGCCGTCACCAGTTGGCTCTGGTATTGAGGCAGCAAACTCAGAAAACGTTGCACGGTAGGCTCCAGCTTGTCGTAGCTGATGCCGCCGGCCGCGTTGTGGTGGCCGCCGCCCTGGAAATGGTCGCGCGAGAAGCTGCTCACCGAGAAGTCGCCGACGGAGCGGAAGGAAATCTTGATGGCCTGGCCCCGGTCGATGAGCACGGCGGCAAAAACGATGCCCTCGATGCTGAGCGCAAAGTTTACAAGTCCTTCAGTATCACCTGTTTTAGAGTCGTATTGGCGCAACTCGTCCTGTGTAATGGCAATGTAGGCCGTGTTGTATTCGCGCAGCACCGTCAGCTTGTCCTTTAGCACAAAGCCCAGAAAGCGCAGGCGCATTTCAGAGTGCGAGTCGTAGATGCGGCGGTGCACGTCGCTCAGGTTGATGCCGGCATTGAGCAGCTCCGCAATGATGAGGTGCACGTTGCGCGAGGTGCTGGGGTGCCGGAACGAGCCCGTATCGGTCATGATGCCGGCATACAGACACTCCCCGATGCCGCGGTCAATCAGCTCCTGGTCGCCCAGGTCCCGGATGACCTCAAACACCAACTCGGCCGTAGCGGCCGCCTTGGAGTTGGAATAGTCGAGGTCGGCAAAGGCTTCCGGCTCCTGGTGGTGGTCGATGAGGACCTTGGTGCCGGGCGCCTGCCGGATGTACTCGCCCATTTCGTTGATGCGGTTCAGGCAGGAAAAATCCAGACAGAACAGCACCTCGGCCGAATTAATAATATCGCGCACCTGGGCATCGTTCTCGCGTCGCTCATACACCACCACTTCCTCGTTGCCGGGCATCCAGGCCAGGAAATCGGGGTAGTCGGAAGGCGTAACAACCGTCACGGAATGTCCCTTCTTGCGAAGGTAGCCCGCCAGGCCCAGCGACGAGCCCAGGGCATCGGCGTCGGGTTTGTGGTGGGTAGTGATGAAAACCTGCCGGGGCTGCGACAGCAACTCCTGCAACTCAGATATTGTGGACATTTCCTACGGGGTAGGTGACTGAATTTCGGTGGTTTAGGCCGCGTACAAAGGCGGCAAAAGTCGTAAATATTCTGGGTTCCAACAAAACGGGTTTCGCTTTAGTGCGGAGATTGGCTGGAATGTCAGAAATGAGGTGGCGAGGAGTAGCGGCGGGCAGCAGTTTGTCAGCGTTTCCGCCAAGCCTTTTGTGCGGACCCCAAATAATACGGCTACTTTTGCGCCCGCAAACTTCCGGCTTTGCACCAACCGTTTATTTCAACCCCTAACCATAAGTACAATGGCTACGAACCGCACGTTTACCATGATTAAGCCCGACGCCACCCAGGAAAACCACATCGGTGGTATCCTGAGCATGATTGAGGAAGGTGGCTTCCGCATCGTTTCGCTGAAAAAAGTGCTCCTGACGGCTGAGCGCGCCGGCAAATTCTACGAAGTACACGCCGAGCGTCCGTTCTACGGCGACCTGGTGAAGTACATGTCTTCGGGTCCCATCGTGGCGGCTATCCTGGAGAAGGACAACGCAGTGGCTGATTTCCGCACCCTGATTGGCGCTACCAACCCGGTCCAGGCCGCTGAGGGCACCATCCGGAAAAAGTACGCCAAGAGCATCGAAGCCAACGCTGTGCATGGCTCCGACTCCGACGAAAACGCCCAGATCGAAGGAAACTTCTTCTTCGGCGCCGACGAGCAGTTCTAGTCGTAACAGCTGCCTTTATTGCACAAAAAGCCGCTCTGCTTGCTGCAGGGCGGCTTTTTGCTTATACTGTTTTTGTGCTTGATTTGTGCCTTTTTTATGCTTAGCTCTTTATTGCCGACTGCCAAAGCCGATGGGTTTGGCCATTTTGCCTACCTCAAATTCCGGTTCCTCACGGTTATAGATATCAGCCAGGGCAGTAGGGGCGCCTAATGGCGTAGAGTGCCCCAGGCTGCTGGCCAACGCTTCAGACTTCGCTTCGTTCAGCGGTTGAAAGTGGTAGGCGGCAATCAGCCGGCCCTTACGCAGCAGCGCGCTATCAATCCGGGAAAGGTCGGTGTTGAAAGTACACACAATCTGAATATGAAAACAGTCGGCTAGCAGCCCGTCGGAGAGGTTGAGCAGGTTGCTGACGGCACTGGGGCCACCACCGGCGGCGTCGCGCTTGATGAGCAGCGCCTCCGCGTCTTCGATGATGAGAATGGAGTTGGTGTTGTCGTGAAGCAGATTGATAAATTCCGGGTCGGCAATGCGGGCCGCCAGATTGGGCGATATGAACAGCTTGGGCTTATCGGTGAGGCCGCAGAGGTGACGGATGTAGCTGGTTTTGCCGGTACCGGGTGGCCCGTGCAGAATAACGATGCCTTTGTCCTGGGGCTGCTGCAGGCGCCGTACAATGGTGTTGTGAGCAGGTAGTAAGTCGTCGTTGTAATGAGTGCTTAGGTCCAGCACCGGAATTTTTATGTCGAGCGGGGTAAACTCCAGGTCGTTGTAGGCCAGTCGCAAGGCATGAATCCGCTGCCGCTCTTGCTGCCCGGTTTCCACGTAGGCCATTAGCAGCTCACGCAGGTCTGCCAGCTCAGTGGCGTCAGTAGCGGGGGAGTAGAATACCTGAACGCCCCGCTCGCTGTAAGTTCCCCGGTCGCCGACCAATAGGAGCAGGTGCGGGGCCAGCAGCGCCCACACGTTTAGCTCGGGTTCCTGCCCCGTTTTCTCGATGTATACGGAGTGGGCGACCGTAGCCTGCTCCAGATCATAGCGAGCGGCCAGGTCCTGCAGTGCTGCGGCGCGGGTATCGGCGCTGGCGAGCTGGAAGATGAGCTTGCGCGGCAACACCCCGAAAGCCTGATGAAACCAGGCCAAGGGCAAAAAATAGTTATCGTTATCAAATACGGCGGCATGGCTGGGGGCCGGGGCAGCGGGTACTTCGGAAGGCATGGACGGGTAACGACAAAGAAGAAAAAGAACTGCGCCGCCCGTTCCGCCTAAATGGTGGTGCGAGCGGCGCAGGAAAGGGCGTTGCGTAGGCGACGGCAGGCCTACGCCTGTTCGACGGTCAGAAGAGGCTCTTCGGCGGTTTCGGGTACTTCCTGAGCAGTATGCTTGTGCTTGAACAGGATGATGAACAGCACCGCAATAACCAGCGCGTAGCCGGCGAAAGACAGCCAGATGCCCTGCCAGTCCTTGGTAACACCATCAGCAGCGGTGAAATACTTCTCGATAACAACGCCGCTGACCGAGCTGCCCAGCACCGCGCCAAAGCCATTGGTCATCATCATGAACAGGCCCTGCGCACTGGCCCGAATGGAAGACGTGGTCTGGGTTTCGACGAACAGCGAGCCCGAAATATTGAAGAAGTCGAAGGCCATGCCATACACAATGCACGAGAGAATAACCATCCAGAGGCCCGGGCCGGGGTTGCCGTACGCCAGCAGCCCAAAGCGCAATACCCAGGCTATCATGCTGAAAAACATAACCTGTTTGATGCCAAAACGACGCAGGAAGAACGGGATGGCCAGGATAAACAGCGTCTCAGAAATCTGCGAGATGGACATGATGATGGCCGGATACTTCACGGCCAGCGTATCCTGGTAGGCCGGTACCTTGTCGAAATCGTGCAGGAAGGTGTCGCCGTAGGCATTCGTGAGTTGCAGGGCCGCACCCAGTAGCAGCGCGAACAGGAAGAAGGTGAGCATCTTGGTGTCGCGCAGCAACGCAAACGACTTCAGGCCCAGCGCATCTACCAGGGAGCGGCTGGGCGTGTCTTTGGAGGGCGGCGGGCACTTAGGCAGCGTAAACGAGTAGAAGCCCAGCAGAATAGCCGCGCCGGCCGCCACGTAGAACTGGCTGGCCGACTTCTCAAAGCCCAGCAAGCTCACCGTCCACATGGCCACGATAAAGCCAATGGTGCCCCACACCCGGATGGGCGGATAGTCTTTCACCACATCCAGCCCCTCACGCTTGAGCACCGAGTACGATACGGCAATGGAAAGCGCCAGCGTGGGCATGTAGAAAATCATGTTCAGCAGAATCACCCAGAAGAACATGCCGGGGTCCGTAACCATGGGAATGGTGCAAAGCACCACGCCGCCCAGGATGTGCAGCACACCGTAAAGCTTCTCGGCATTCACCCACTTATCGGCCACGATGCCCATGAGCGAGGGCATAAAGATGGAGGCAATGCCCATGGTGGAGAAGATGGCCCCGAACTGCGCGCCCGACCACTGCTTGGTCTGAAACCAGTATGCCCCAATGGTTATCAGCCACGAGCCCCAGATAAAAAACTGTAGAAAGCTCAGAATAGTGAGACGCAGCTTGGTACTCATGCCGGTTTGGGTTGAAGGTGGGAGGCCTTTGCGGGAAAATTGATGCAGCTGTACCAACGGCTTTCTGGTACAGGGCTGCAGCACCCCGGAATAAGTGCGCTGCTGGCCAGTCTGGTCAATCTGCCCGAAAAGAAAGTGGGAAGAGTGGAGGAAAGAACAGCCCGGCCACAGGCGCAGCCAAGCCTTCAAAGATAGGTAAAATCAGAAAGGCGAAAATGCCCGAAGGGCCGACGGAGGTAGGTACAGAATAAAAAGTTTGTGTTGTAATGTTGTTTATAATATAAACTGGTTTATATTTGTAACGTTGAATCAGTTATTCCTCTTCTTCAACTACTGCTATGGAAGCCCGGTCTACTGTCACATTTCTGCCGTCTGGCACTGCCGGCGCCCTGCACCGGTTTGCCGCCGCATCGGGCCGGGCGCTTGCGCTGGCCAGCGTGGTGCTGCTGAGCTATGGAGCGGGGGTGCTGGAAGCCTGGCTGGCTGCCGGCGTACTGCTGGGCCTGGTGCTGCTCGGGGCGGCGCTGCCGGGCTGGCTCCCGCAGAGCGGCCGGGCCACCGGGCCACCGCCGGCGGCAGCACTCCGGCCGGCGCAGCCGCTAAAAGCCCCGGCCCGGCCAGCCGGCTTCAATCCGTTTTTTCAGCTTTTCTAACCGCTTCCACTCATGGAAACTTCCGAAAAACCCTTGTCGGCACCCGAAAGCCTGCGCCTGATTCAGGAGATGATTCAGGCCGCCAAGCAGGACCTGAGCGACCATTCCTTCGACTTGCTGCTCTGGGGCTGGCTGGTCCTGATAGCGGCGTTGGGGCACTATGGCCTGCTGCACTCCGGCTACGATAAACCCTGGCTGGCCTGGCCCGTGCTGATGGGCCTGGGCTCAGTGGCGGCATTCGTAAACGGCGCCCGGCGTGTCAGGCGGGAGCGGGTGCGCACCGCCCAGGCCGATTTCATGGTGTACCTGTGGGGCGGCTTTGGCGTGCTGATGGTGATGCTGATTGGGGTTGGCGCCGCATATGGCTGGGGCAAGGCCTATCCGCTCATTATTGCGCTCTACGGGCTGGGAACCTTCGCTACGGGTGGGGCGCTACGTTTCCGGCCGCTCATCTGGGGCGGGGCTGCCTGCTGGATTTTGGCCACGGTAGCCTTCCGCGTATCATTTGATGCGCAATTGCTGCTGGTTGCGGCGGCCGTGCTGGTCGCCTACATTGTGCCAGGGCATTTGCTCAAAAGCCAATACCGCCGTGGCCGCGCCGTTTGAGGACCTCGACCCGCTGCTGCACTCGCAGCTGCGGCTGGCCGTTATGTCGTTGCTGCTGAGCGTGCGAGAAGCGGAATTCACTTTCCTGAAGGAGAAAACCGGGGCCACGGCCGGCAACCTCAGCGTGCAGCTTGGCAAGCTCCGCGACGCCGGCTACCTCACGCTCACCAAGGAGTTCAACGGCAGCTATCCGCTCACGCGCTGTGCCATCACGCAGCAGGGCGTCACGGCCTTCGAAACCTACGTGCAGTCGTTGCAGCGCTACCTCTCACCCGGCACCGACTCAGCCTGAGTACCAATGCGAATAAAAAAGGGCCTCATGCATGCAGAAGGCCCTTTTTTGTTAATGCCCGAAAGCGTTAAGCAGCTTCGGCGAAACGGCGGTTCACTTCGTCCCAGTTGATGGCGTTGTAGAACGCGGCAATGTAGTCGGGGCGGCGGTTCTGGTACTTGAGGTAGTAGGCATGCTCCCATACATCGAGGCCCAGTACGGGCGTGCCCTGGCAGCCGGAGTCCGGCATCAGCGGGTTGTCTTGGTTAGGCGTCGAGCAGATCTTCACCGAGCCGTCGGTCTGCTTGCACAGCCAGGCCCAGCCGGAACCGAAGCGCGTGGTAGCGGCTTTCGTGAATTCTTCCTTGAATTTCTCGTAGCTGCCGAATGCCTTCGTGATGGCATCGCCTACTGCACCTGTGGGCTCACCGCCGCCGTTCGGGCCCAGAATGGTCCAGAACAGGGAATGGTTCCAGTGGCCACCGCCGTTGTTGCGCACCGCAGCCGGAGCCGAAGCAATATTTTGCATCAGGTCTTCGAGGCTCTTGCCTTCCAGCTCGGTGCCGGCAATGGCGTTGTTGAGGTTCGTGACGTAGGCCTGGTGGTGCTTGGTATGGTGAATTTCCATCGTCTGCGCATCGATGTGCGGCTCCAGAGCGTCGTAGGCGTAGGGCAGTTTGGGCAGTTCGAAAGCCATAGTAGTTGGGTTTTGAGGTGATGGGAGAGAAAAACCGGATGCGGGGCCAGCCCCGCGTCAGAGTATAACCGCCGCACCCCGGTCAGGGTTGCGGAGCCGGCCAAAAGTAGCCTATTTCCGCTTCCGCGCGAAAAACTCCCGCATTATCTCGCCGCACTCCGTGCCCAGCACGCCCGTCACCACTTCCGCTTTCGGATGCAGTAGGTTGCCGTGGCGCCGGTACCCGAATTTAGGCTCATCGGCGCCATATACCACGCGCCGCAACTGGGCCCAGGCTGTGGCGCCGGCGCACATCACGCAGGGCTCCACCGTCACGTAGAGCGTGCAGTCGGAGAGGTACTTGTTGCCGACGTGGTTGGCGGCGGCCGTCAGGGCCAGCATTTCGGCGTGGGCCGTCACGTCGCGCAGCTTTTCAGTCTGGTTGTAGGCCCGCGCAATAATCTGCCGGTCCAGCACCACCACGGCCCCAATCGGAATTTCCTCTTCCGCAAAAGCATACCGCGCCTGCTTCAGCGCCTCGCGCATGTACTGCTCGTCGGACATGTTGTTGCTTGCAAATGGCTGATTGCTGGGTGTTAGATGGTGATTGTTAATTGTTTATAGCAAAAGAAGCCAGCCTGTCAGCAATCAATAATCAGCCACTAACAACTAACAATCATCTATCACCCCATCAAACTACTTCATCACAATGCTCTGCATCACGGCCTGCGCGGTGGGCTGCCACTGGGCCTGCTCATCGGCGGGAGCCACGAAGGTGAACACCGTGAGCTGGTCGCCGGTGATGGTGTACTGCACCATCTGGTAGCGTCGAATGGGGGCCAGGTTGCTGGTGCGGCGGTTGTCGGCCACTGTCGAGACGAACTCCAGCACCACAAAATCACGCTTGTTGATGGTGCGGATGTCCTCGGCCAGAAAATCGACCTTGGAGTACATGTTCTGGATACTGGCCTTGTAAATCTTCAGCAGCAGGGCGTAGTCGCGGTTGCTGAAGGTGCTGGGCTTCTGGGCCACGCTGAAGTCGACGCGGCCACTGGGGTTGCTGAACACTGCCAGCGGCTTGCGCGGCGACGGGTATTTCACGGCAATACCATCATCGGGCAGCGCCTGAAAGCCGTCGGGCACGCCCACGCTGATGCTTTTGTTGATAGCTGTTTTTTTGAGCTTGGGAGCCGCGAAGGCCACCAGACCCAGCAGCAAAAACAGCAGCGGCGCAAGGCGGAAAAAAGAGGAAGTAGTTTTCATAGACGCAGGCAAAGGTACGAGGATGAGGCGTCAGGCCCGGAAAGGAGCCCTGCCAGGTCCCAAACGACTACTAGGCCGCCTGGTAGTGCCGCAAACACAAAGCTCCGAAGCCGCAACGACTCCGGAGCTTGCAAATGGGCTGCTTAAAAGGCCGTTAGCGGCGCTTCTTGGCCATCGGAGCCGCCGGATATTTAATCTTGACGCTCTTCCAGTAAACGTAGTTGCCGGTTTTGGCCTCAATGAGGTAGGTGCCGGCCGGAATGCGGCCCAAGTCTACCGGTTCGCCGGTGTTGTTGGCCGGGTCGAGTTCTGTGGTATACACCGGCTGCTTTTTATAGTTGGTCATCACCAGCGTGCCGGGCTTGGTAAACTGCTGGGTAAAGCTGAGCATGATGGTCTGGCCGTTGGAGGCCGGAAACACGTCGATGCCCGACAGAGTTTCCACCCGCTTGATGGGGCCGCTGAGAGTCACGGCCTCCGCTTCGGACTTGGTTTTAACCTCGGTGCCATTTGCCGTTTTGGCTTTGGTTTTGATCTTGGTCTGGGCCTGAGCGGCTGAGAAGGAAAGGAGGGTAGCAGCCAGAGCAAGCAGAACGGGGCGTTTCATAGGAAGGCAAAAAAGAGGTTGTGGTCGGAGGGGAGTTGGTTCGGGAAATGCCTTTTGCATACTCCGTACCAATTTTTCGCAAGCTTACGCAAAACCCTGATGCGCCGCTTAAATCGTGAAGTATTCCGCCACGCTACATCCGCAGTATCAGCCTGCCAGCCACGTTTTTTCCCTCCCTGACTGATTTTTCCTGCCTACCTTCGCTATTAGTATAGACCTCAGAACGAAGAAATCAGACGAGAGAAAACCTGGCTGCCTGGGCTTCCTCACCATTCTCACCTCTAAGGTCTCACCACTCAGCTCTACTGAAATGCTCCGGACTCATACCTGCGGCGACTTACGCCCCGAACACATTGGCCAAACCGTCACGCTCTGCGGCTGGGTGCAGCGCACCCGCGACAAAGGCGGCATTCTGTGGGTGGATCTGCGCGACCGGTACGGCCTCACGCAGCTGGCCCTGGAAGAAGGCGTGGAAACTGCCGAAGTGCGCGAGCAGGCCCGACAGCTGGGCCGCGAGTTTGTGCTTTCGGTGACGGGCAAAGTAGCCGAGCGCCACTCCAAAAACGACAAAATGCCCACCGGCGGCATTGAAATCCGGGTGGAAAAGATTGATGTGCTCAATCCGGCCAAGCTGCCGCCCTTCCTGATTGAGGACGACACCGACGGCGGCGACGACCTGCGGATGAAGTACCGCTACCTCGATTTGCGCCGCGCCCCCGTGCGCCAGAACCTGATGCTGCGCCACCGCGTGGCCCAGGCTACCCGCCGCTATTTGGATGGCCAGGAGTTCATCGAAGTGGAAACGCCGGTACTCATCAAAAGCACGCCCGAAGGCGCCCGCGACTTCGTGGTGCCTTCCCGCATGAACCCCGGCGAGTTCTACGCCCTGCCCCAGTCGCCCCAGACGTTTAAGCAGCTGCTCATGGTGTCGGGCTTCGATAGGTATTTCCAGATTGTGAAGTGCTTCCGCGACGAGGATCTGCGCGCTGACCGCCAGCCCGAATTCACGCAGATTGACTGCGAAATGTCGTTTGTGGAGCAGGAAGACATCCTGAATACCTTCGAGGGTCTGGTGCAGTACCTGTTCCGCGAGGTGAAGAACCTGGAAATCGGGCAGCTGCCGCGTATAACCTACGCCGATGCCATGCGCTTCTACGGCAACGATAAGCCCGACACGCGCTTCGATATGCGTTTTGTGGAGCTGAACGACGTGGCCAAAGGCCACAACTTCCCGGTGTTTGAAGCCGCCGGCTTGGTGGTAGGCGTCTGTGCCACCGGCGCGGCCAGCTACACCCGCAAGCAGCTCGACGAGCTGACCGAGTACGTGAAACGCCCCCAGATTGGCGCCACTGGCCTGATCTATGCCCGCGTGGAAGCCGATGGCTCCGTAAAATCGTCGGTGGATAAGTTCTACGGCCAGGAGCAACTCCAGCAGTGGAAAGCCGCTTTCAACGCCCAGCCCGGTGACCTGCTGCTCATTCTGGCCGGCGAGCCGAACAAAACCCGCAAGGCTCTCTCGGAGCTGCGTCTGGAAATGGGCCAGCGCCTCGGTTTGCGCGATAAGGACACCTTCTCGGCGCTGTGGGTGGTGGATTTCCCGCTGCTCGAGTACATCGAGGAAGAAGGCCGCTACTTCGCCATGCACCACCCGTTCACCTCGCCCAAGCCCGAGGACGTGGCCCTGCTCGACTCGCCCGACACCATCGGCGAAGTGCGCGCCAACGCCTACGATATGGTCATCAACGGCGTGGAAGTGGGCGGCGGCTCCATCCGCATCCACGACCGGGCGGTGCAGGCCCGCATGTTCTCGTTGCTCGGTTTCTCGGATGAAGAAGCCAAAGCGCAATTCGGCTTCCTGCTCGACGCTTTCGAGTACGGCGCGCCTCCGCACGGCGGCATTGCCTTCGGCTTCGACCGCCTCTGCAGCCTCTTCGGCGGTGCCGATTCCATCCGCGACTTCATTGCCTTCCCCAAAAACAACTCCGGCCGCGACGTCATGATTGACTCGCCCTCACAGATTTCGGGCGCGCAGCTCAAGGAACTGAGCATTGCTACGGCCGTGGTAGGGAAATAGACCTGTTGCTTCTCTAAACAAAAACGGCGCCTGAATCATCAGGCGCCGTTTTTGTTTAGAGAAGCTCGCTCAGGAAAAATGATTTGACCGGTTGTTCTGGATTTACCCATGAGTCGATAAAATCCGAAAAGTCCGAGGCAGAGATACAACTGCCCACCAGCTTTGCGTCGTCCCGGATGGTAACTGTATCGAGGGATTCGAATCTATCGGCATAAGCACGCAACGATTTAGAGGTTGTTTTGATTATGTCCGGCACCGTGATAAAATGCCCTGAGTTCGTTGCGCCCGACCAGATACGTCTACCTACAACGCGGGAATGAATGATGTCCTCCAGAGTGGGCTTCTGTGCAGATTTGAAAGTGCTTATCATGAACTGGTAGTTGCAACGCCCCCGGTATTGCTGCACACTAAGCAAAATGGTGGCACAATATTGCGCACAGGGAAGCTGGAAAATCAGAATCTCGCCCGCTGAAAAGATGACCTCAGAAGTGTCCGTATAGACTCTGCGTTTCCTGGGCTTTAAATTCGGCTGACTGATTCTCTTCAGCAGTTTTTCTAGTTCCCGTTTTCTTTTTCTTCCTTCTGCAGGCCCAGCTTCCTCTGTAAAGACGCTTACCCCTGCTTCTCTAGAAACTATGCGCCGGGTTTCCTCCAATAGATCAGCAGGAAGCTCTCCTATCTGCCAAAGTGCGAGTGCATATGTGGTAACGAAAATTTCTTCCTCGAAAGGATCTGCATCGTTGCGCTGACTACCACACTGCGTTTCTATTTCTGCAAGCGAAGCGCCAGCATCGTACAAATCCATAAACTGGTTATACAGATCATGAGCATAGTCGCCATCTATAATTTTGACACCATCAGTAGCCATACCGGTTCGCAATTCAGAGGATGCAATAACCAAAAAAGAAACAAAAATATATTTGCCAAATGCTTGCGCATTTCAAGGGTATTTAGATATTTGTCTAAATGACTAACCGAAATTGAACAGCCTCTTCAAAGCTCTTAACGATCCTACCCGCCGCTCCATTCTGGAATTGCTGCGCGAGCAACCACGCACGGCCGGGGAAATAGCCGAGCATTTCCAGTTCTCGAAGCCTACCATCAGCCACCACCTCGACCTGCTCCGCCAAGCAGACCTCGTGAGCAGCGACAAACAGGGCCAATTCGTGACCTACACGCTCAATATGACGGTGATGGACGAACTACTCGGCTGGCTGCTGCAATTCAAATCCTAGTTCTATTCCTGACTGTTATGAAAGCCCACTTCTCTCTCTGGCACCTGCTAACGCTGCTGGCGCTGGTATTGCCCGCCCTTTATCTGGCTTATACCTGGCCTGCGCTGCCTGCCCGGATTCCGACTCACTTTGATATCGGCGGCAACGCCAACGGCTATACCGACAAAGCAAACATCTGGCTGACGTGCCTGGGCCTGCCGGTAGGCACCTACCTGCTCCTGATCTTCCTGCCCCGCTTCGACCCCAAGCGGCGGCTGAGTGCCAGCAACCTCAATTACCAGAAACTAACCCTGGCTTTTGTGGCCCTGATGAGCGGGCTGAGCATCCACAGCCTGTATGTGGCAGTGCATGCGCAGGAGAAGCCGGGGCAGGGCATTGCAGTCTTGGTAGGGCTGTTTTTTGCCTTCCTCGGCAACTACCTCACCACTGTGCAGCCCAACTACTTCGTCGGGTTCAAAACGCCGTGGGCCCTGGAGTTTCCGCGCATCTGGGCGCAGGTGCACCGTGTGGGCGGGCGGATGTTTTTTGCTACGGGGTTGCTGAGTGCACTGCTGGGCATACTCTCGCCGGTGGAGGCCGCTACCACCGTGCTGCTGGCAGGCTTGCTGGCAACGGTGGTGGTAGTGTATAGCTACTCGTACTGGCTGTACCGAAAGGAAATGCGCGCCGCCAATGCAGGGTAGCGCCGCTAACGCTGCCGGCCGCGCACCGAAGCAGGCAGGTATCTGACCCACGACAGGCGAGGCCGATGCCCCCGTTTTTACGGATTCTGATAGCCAGGCGCCCAAAGTATAGAGTTGTTTTAATGTAATTCGGTACATTCAGCCCACACGGTCTGTGCCGATGATGAAACAACCTGCTGCTGTACGGTTTCTGCTGGCTGTTCTGCTGTGGCTTCTGAGCCAGAGCAGCCTGGCGCAATCCGCCATAGCATTGCGTTTCCGGACCCTTTCCACGGCTGATGGGCTGGCGGAGAACAGCGTTTACAGCATTGCGCAGGATACCAAGGGTTTCCTGTGGGTTGGGACGCAGGATGGCCTGAGCCGCTACGACGGTGCCGGCTTTCGCACCTTCCGCACTGACGCCCAGCAGCCGGCCAGCCTGGCCAGCAACTTTGTGCTGTCGTTGTGCCACGACCAAACCGGGCAGCTGTGGGCCGGCACGGCGGGTGGCCTTTCGCGCTACAACCCCCGTACCGGCCTGTTCCGGACCTACCGTGCCGAGCCCGGCGACTCCAGCGGCCTGGCCAACAACTTTATCCGGGTGGTGTACTGCGACCGGCAGGGCCGGATATGGGCCGGATCAGAAGACGGGTTGCACGAAATAAACCCTGCCGCCCGGCGCTTTGTGCTCTTCCGGCACGATGCAAGAGTGGCAAGCAGCGTGCGCCAGAATTCCATCCGGGCCTTGGCGCAGGACCAGGCTGGTACCCTCTGGGTCGGCACCGGCGAAGGAGCCGTCAGCCGCCTCGATACGGTGCGCCGCCTGCTTGTGCCCGACCCACGCCTGACCTACGCCGGTGCCATCACCACGCTCTGCCCCGACCGCAAAGGTGGGTTATGGGTGGGCACCGAAACAGGTCTGCTTCGGTATCTGCCGCCCGCCAACGGGGCCACGCGGGTATTCGTGCCGGGCTATGCTCCCGGGCAACTGCTGCCGGGCGGGGTGCGAAGCCTGCTGGAAGACCAGCAGGGCACTATCTGGGTCGGCACCAACGAAGGGATTTTTCGCTACGAGTCTGCCAGCGGTACATTCAGCCACCTTGTGCATCACCCACAGCAGCCCGCCAGTCTCCCCGAGAACACCGTGCAGGCGTTGTTTCAGGATGCGTCCGGCCTGCTGTGGATAGGCACTGAGGCCGGCCTGACGCATACCGACCTACGCCCGCGGCCCTTCAACAGTATTCCGGTTATGCCGGCCCCGGCCCCGGTATGGGCCGTGACGTCAGATGGTGCCGGTTGCATCTGGGTAGGCACCGAAGACCAGGGGCTGATATGCTATGAGCCGGCGACGGGGCGGCGACGCGTGTTTCGCCATAATCCGGCGCAGCCCGGCAGTCTGGCGCAGGATTTCATAAGGGCTCTGTGCTTCGGAAAAGATGGCCGCCTGTGGGTGGGCACGCAAAGCCAGGGCCTCGACTGCCTGCTGCCCGGGGCCAGTGAGTTTATGCACTACCGCCACAGCGCCACCGTGGCCGGTAGCCTGTCCGACGACTTTATCCGCTCCCTCTACGAAGACCGGGCCGGCCGGCTCTGGGTCGGTACCGAAGGAGGGTTGAACCGCTACGATGCCGACAAACAACGGTTTACCGCGTTTCGCAACAAGCCCGGCAACGCCAACAGCCTCTCCAACAACTTTGTGCGCGTAACGCTGCAGGACCGCCAGGGCCGGCTCTGGATTGGCACCGGGGGGGGCGGCTTGAGCTGCTACAGTCCGGCTTCCGGCCAGTTTACTACGTTTCGGGCGGATGGCCGCACTCCCCGCAGCCTGAGCAGCAACTTTGTGCGCTGCCTGCTCCAGGACCAGCGCGGCACCTTGTGGGTGGGCACCGAAGGCGGCGGCTTCTGCCGGCTCGACGATGCGGCAAAGGGCCGCTTCACCACCTTCCGCGAGGCCCAGGGCCTGCCCAACGACGTGGTGTACGGCATGCAGGAAGATCGGCAGGGCTACCTCTGGCTTTCCACCAACAAGGGCCTGGCCCGTTTCACGCCCCGCACCGGCCAGTTTCATACGTTTGATGAGCGGGATGGCCTGCTGCAGGATGAGTTCAATGCCGGCGCCAGCCACCGGGCCGCCACTGGCCAGCTATACTTTGGTGGGGTGAATGGCCTGGTTGGCTTTCTGCCGGCGGCGGTGCAAACTAACTCTACGCCGCCGGTGGTGGTGCTGACCGGGTTCCGCCGTTTCAACCGGCCTGTGGAACTGCCAGACACGGCCATTACGGAGCGGCGCGTGCTGCGCCTCGGCCCCCAGGACTACTTTTTTTCGCTCGAATTTGCGGCCCTGAACTTCCGCCAGCCCGACAAAAACCGCTACGCCTATATGCTGGAGGGCTTTGATAAGGACTGGATTGATGCCGGGGCCCGCCGCGAAGCTACCTACACCAACCTCGACCCCGATGTCTATACCTTCAGAGTGCGGGCCACCAACAACGACGGCGTCTGGAGTCCGCAGGGTGCGGCGCTACGCATCATCGTGACGCCGCCCTGGTACCGCACCTGGTGGTTTCGGGTGGGCCTAAGCTGGGTGATATTCGGGTTGCTGTTTATGGCCTACCGGATGCGGGTGCGCCAACTGCTGGCGCTGGAGCGGGTGCGCCACGGCATTGCCCGCGACCTGCACGATGATATGGGCTCCACGCTCAGCAGCATTTCCATCCTGAGCCAGATTGCCCGCAACCACCAGCATCAGCACCGTCCCGAGCAGGCCGCCGCGCTGCTGGAGCAAATCGGGGAGTCGTCGCGCCGCATGCTGGATGCCATGGACGACATTGTGTGGGCCATCAATCCCGCGCACGATTCGCTGGAGGACGTAACGGCCCGCATGCGCAGCTTTGCTTCGGAGGTGCTGGAAGCCCGCGGTATTGAGTTTGTGTTTCAGGCCGCGCCTTCCGTGCAGGGCCTGAAGCTGGACATGCGGGCCCGGCGGGAGTTTTTTCTGCTGTTCAAGGAAGCCATAAACAACCTCGCCAAATACGCCCGCTGCCAGCATGCCCGCATTCAGCTGGCCTATGAGCAGGGCCTGCTTCACCTTACCGTGCAGGACGACGGCGTCGGGTTCGACCCTACGCAGCCGGCCCAGGGCAGCGGCAATGGCCTCACCAATATGCGCAGCCGGGCGGCCGCAATGGCCGGTCACCTCACCATCGAAACCGCCCCCGGCCAGGGTACCACCCTACATCTGCGCGTGCCGCTCAGCGACTAAAAGCGGGTCGTGGCCGTGCGTAGGCGGTACAGTCAACGACTTTTTACGGGCTGTTGCTCACATTATTATGTAATCGGATGGTGCCGCTGAAGCGCGTACCTTAGCTCTATTCCCGGCTTACCTGCCTTTTGTGATGGAAACTTTCACCCGCGTCCTGATTTATGAAGACAATGCTGACCTGCGGGCCAGCCTGAGCCAGCTGCTTTCCGGGGCGCCGGGGCTGGAGCTGGCCGGGGCGCTCAGCAACTGCACCCAGGCTGAGGCCGATATGGAGCGCCTGCGCCCTGATGTCGTGCTGATGGATATTGACATGCCCGGCTGTACCGGCATTGAAGGTCTGCGTCGCATCAAGGCCGTGGCGCCCGGCGTGAACGTGGTAATGCTGACTGTGTTTGAAGAAAACGACCGGGTATTCGATGCCATCTGCGCTGGTGCTGACGGCTACCTGCTCAAGAAAACGCCCCCAGCCCGGCTGATAGATGCCATTGGGGAAGTACGTGCCGGCGGAGCTCCCATGACGCCCGCCATTGCCCGCCAGGTGCTGCGGCTGTTTCCGAAAGCGCCGCGCCGCCCCACCGCCGACGAGTCGCCGGCCAACCTGAGCGCCCGGGAGCAGGAAATTCTGGGCCTGCTGGTAGAAGGCTACAGCTACAAAATGATAGCCGCCGACCGGGGCATCAGCATTGATACGGTCCGCTCGCACATCAAGAAAATCTATGAGAAGCTGCACGTGCGCTCCATGACCGAGGCCGTCAGTAAAGCCCTTCGTCAGGGCCTGACGTAGGTGATTGGTGATTGTTAGTCGTTGATTGTCAGTTGCTACATGTTATTCCTGGAAGTCACTGACAACTACTACCTATCAATCAGCAACCAACAACCACCTCACATCATCGTGTGATTGACGGGCACGCCGGAATATGGCACCTTCAACCTGACCAACGGCCCCGGCGAATCTGCACGAACGGAGGGTATCCGGAGCCGGTTGGGTTACCTCAATGCCTGTTGATATGCCGCACCCGCGTCCGCAGCTGCTGATTTCTTTATTGGGCCTCTGGATTCGGAAGCACCCCGCCCTGGCCTGAGTGCTTCTGGAGTGAGAGTGCCCCAGGCAGCCGCAGTCGGAAGCCCTTCTGCTGCGGTGCTGCAACCCGTAGCGGCTCTGGCAGGCACCACCGCCGGAAAAGCTGCCGGTTTCAGGCAGCTCCCGACGGTGGCACGGAGGCGAAGCCTGTCGTGCTTGGCTAAAAATGGTGCTTACGCAACGGAAAAGCCTATATTCGGTGTCCGCACACTGTTTTATCCGCTCCGTCTATGCGCCTGCTCCGTGACCTGAAGCTCGATGAGGTATTTGTTCTCGACATCGAAACCGTGCCGTGTGTAGGCTGCCACGACGACCTGCAGGAACTGCTCAAGGAACTCTGGGAGCATAAGTGCCACGCCCTGCGCCGCGAAAAAGGCTGGATTTCGCACCACGACCACATTGCGCCCCTGCCGGACACACTGCACGCCGCTACCCTGTTTGAGCAGGCCGGTATCTACGCCGAGTTTGGGCGGGTGGTCTGCATTTCCATCGGCCGTTTCCGGACGGCGCCCACCGGCGAGCTGCGCTTCAGTGTGAAGTCGTTTTATGGACACGATGAGAAAAAGCTGCTGCAGGAATTCAGCGAAGTCATCAGCCACCGGCCGCATTTTCGCCTGTGTGGCCATAACAGCAAGGAATTCGACTTTCCGTACCTGTCGCGCCGGATGCTCATCAATGGCCTCGAACTGCCTCCCCACCTCGATACGGCCGGCAAAAAGCCCTGGGAAATCACCCACCTCGACACCATGGAGCTCTGGAAGTTCGGCGACCGGAAATCCTTCACTTCGTTGAGCCTGCTGGCGGCCATGTTCGGCATTCCTACGCCCAAAGACGATATACAGGGTAAGGATGTGGCCCGCGTCTACTACGAAGAAAATGATTTGCCCCGCATTGCGCGCTATTGCCAGAAGGATATCATCACCACGGCCCGCCTGCTGCTCAAATTCCGCGGCAACGAGCCGTTCAGTGACGACGCAGTGCAATATGCGGACGAAGCCACGGTGCTCATGCGCCGCACCTAGGCCACAGCGAGTTTCGCAGGCAATACTTTGTCAAAAGCCTTTTGCTCCGGCAGAAGGCTTTTTCTTTGAAAATAGGTGTAAAATTATATGTAATTATTGTAATAATAAACTTACCTTTTATGAGAAGTTGGACCTTAGTGCTGCAAATCCATGGAACAGAACCTATTGCAAACTGCTCGCGCAACTTTTACGAAAGATGTGCTGACCGCTCTGGCCAAAGCTGGCCCGGAGAGCGAAAACGAGGTGAGAGCCGGCCTCGACCAGCTGCTGCCGCTGGCCCTGCACACGCTGTTGGGTCGTATTGAGAAACCGTACGGCCCCGAAATCTTCTGGAAGCTCAGCCGCGAAGCATACGGAGCCAGTGTGTTGGAGGCATTGGCCAAACCAGGGCAGAATGGCTGGCAGCAGCGTAGCGAGGACCTGATGCGCGACCTGCTTGGTGACGCACACGATACGATTGTGCACGACCGGGCCGCCGCCGCTGGCCTTGACGACCGCACGGCGGCGCAGCTGCTGGGCCTCAGCACAACCGCTATTCTGGGTGTTGCCGGCGACTTTGCGCAGGAAAACAGCCTGGATCCCGCCGCCTTGGCCGGATGGGTTAGCCGGGAAAAAGATACGCTCCGGCGTGCCCTGCTCGTCAGCCGGCAGGCTGTGGCCGCCGACGGAAGCAGCCACCACTTGGCGCAGCACCCACTCCCCTCGGAATACGCTACCCTGCCGGAAATGCCAACCGAAGGCCCGACCCGGATCCGGCCGGCGGCGAGTGAGGCGTATTTTGTAGCTCCTGCTGCCGCAGCAGCAGGGGGTGGCCCCATCCGGTGGCAATGGGGGCTGCTACTGCTGGTGGCCGTGTTACTGGGCTACCTGTTTGGGCACGAGCGGCCGGCCCCGCGCCAGCCTGTTAGCGGCGCAGCAGTAGCTTCCCTGAATCCGGTGGCTACTGCTGCGGCCCCTGGTTCCGAGGCCCCGGCAACTGCCGCGCCCGGCCGCTACGACGATGCCAGCGGCAACTACATCTATGATACCGGCCAGCCCATTATTCTGCGCCTCGCTGATGGCACTACTCAGAAAGTAGGTGCCAACTCCACCGAAAACCGCCTTTTTACCTTCCTCGCCGATCCGGCCATTGAGGTAGATTCCGTGAACCGCACCAAAGGCTGGATCAATTTCGACCGGGTGTATTTCGATCCGGGCGCTACCACGCTCACCGACGAGTCGTTTCAGCAGCTGCGCAATGTGGCCAGCATCCTCAAAACCTTCCCAACTTCTGTGGTAAAGCTGGGCGGCTACACTGATAGCACCGGCACCCCCCTGAAAAATTTCCAACTGAGCGAGGAGCGGGCCAAAACGGCTATGCTGGCCATGGCCGGTATGGGCGTTGACCTGAACCGGATTCAGGCCAAAGGCTACGGCGGCAAATTTTTCATTACCCCCAACACCACGCCCGAAGGCCGGGCCCTCAACCGCCGCATCAGCATCCGAGTGATTAAGAAGTAGAGCCGATACCTACCGGGCGGGCGTGGCGCGTTTGGTCGTTTCCAGAGCCAGTTCTAGCGCTTTAGCCAGTACCGGGTCGTGCTGCTCTTCCAGGCCGGCCAGCGTATTTTCCACTACCACATCCGGCTGCACCCCGCTGTCTTCCAGGAGCTGGCCGGCGGGCGTGGTGTAGCGCTGGTTGGACAGAGTCACGTCGAGGCCGTTGGGCAGGTGCACGCTGTACATATCGGAGAGCATGCCCTTGGTGGCGGTGCCCACCTGCGTCACCTGCGGTAGCGTGGTCAGGGCCAGGGTCAGGTCTTCGGCGGCGCTGGCGGTCTGGTCGGAGGTGAGCAGGATGACCGGGCCGGTGAATCGCGGGCCGGCGGCGGGCGTCACGTACACGGGCTGCGGCTCCGCAAATTGGTCGTAGCCGCCCGGTTGGCGCAGGGCTTTGTAGCTGGTGAGCACCCGCTCGGTGGCGAAGTGGCCGGCCAACTCCACGCCGCTGTGGCCGCCGCCGTCGTCCCGGATGTCGAGCAGCAGCACCTGGCAGCCACTCAGCTGCTTCAGGGCCTGCGAAAACAGCTTCTCCAACCTCCGCTGATCCTTCTTCTCCTGCGCATCGGTACCCATGGCGCCGCTGATATCGGCGAAGTTGCGGGTGAGGTGGAGGTAGCCCAGGTTGCCGCTGCGGCTGACGTAAAGCGGCTGCTTGCCCTTGAAATCGGGCCCCATGCCTTTGACCGGTCCAAAGCCTGCCTTCTGCAACTGGGCATACGCCACACGCCAGAACTCCGGCTGCACCGCCTTAAAGTTCTGCTTGAACGAGTTGCGCCGGCTTTCCCCTTTGAACAGAATAGTTTCGCCTTGGCTGATGGTGATGTGCCCATCGTGCAGCGGCGCCACCATCCGGCCGAACACCTGCACCAAAGAGTCCTGTGGCGTCTGGGCCGTGATGCGGGGGCGGTAGGTACGGTAGGCGGCGTCCCAGTCGACCTGTTTGAGGGGAAAGAAGGCGTAATGGTCGCGGAAAGCCTGCCAGAACTGCTCAAAGCTTTTTTCAGGCAGGCTGGGAACGGCTGGGGTTTGGGCGAAGGTCGAAAAGCCCAGCAGCAGGGCCGCCAGCGTGGCGGGTAGTTTCAGAAAGCGCATAAGAACCAGTATCAGCCCGCAAGTATAGCTGATGCAGGATAAGTCGAGGCGCGACCCTTCGCGTCCCGGCGCGTGCTGAAGATGTGCATGCCTGTTGCGAAGCGGTTTGCGAAAACAGCGTAGGGTGCGGGGCTTGTCCCCGCCCGCCGTTCGCGTCACCCCACCGATTTCGTTCCATGACGGGCGGGGGCAAGCCCCGCACCCTACATCATGGTGAGTATAAGCAGTACCAGTCGTTCAACGAGGTGACGCGAAGGGTCGCGTCTCTACACCCCGCAGCCCCGGCGCGAGGGTTTGCCACGTCAGCGCGAGCCTTCCAGAAGTCGGCGCGAGGCTTTGCTACGGTAGCGCGCCTGTTCCAGATAGCAGCAGGTGTGTTTGCCAGCTCAGCGCGGGCTTTTGCCACGTCAGCGCGTCCATTTTTGGGAAAACGGAGGGGCGTGGCCCGCAACGCAAAACGCCCCGGCCGGAGGGCCGAGGCGTTGCGAAAAAGGAAAACCGGGAGGAACGGGGCTGCTTACAGCGCGCCGGCCACCAGACCGGGCAAGATGCCCAGCAGGACCGTGAGGGCCGCCAGCAGCAGTAGCGCGCCGGCCTGGAACGTAGTCACGGGCACAGCTTCGGCAGTGGTGGCGTCGGTGTCGCGCATATACATGGCAATGATGGGGCGCAGGTAGTAGTAGATGCTCACCATCGACATCACCACGGCAAACACCACGAGGCCGATGTAACCATTCTCCACGGCCGCCGAAAACACGAAGAACTTGCCGAAGAAGCCGCCCGTGAGCGGAATGCCAGCCAGGCTCAGCATGGATACCGTGAGTGAGAAGGCCAGCAGCGGGTTGGTTTTGGCCAGCCCATTCAGGCCGTTGTAATCCTCGCGCTGCCGGGCATCAGCCACCAGCTTCACTACCCCGAAGGCAGCCACGGTAGCTACCGAGTAGGCCAGCGAGTAGAACAGAATGCCGTTAGCGGAAGCACCTTCCAGCTGCCCGTTGTAGGCCACCAGCGCAATCAGCAGGTAACCGGCGTGGGAGATGCTGGAGTAGGCCAGCATGCGCTTGATGCTGGTTTGGGCCACGGCCCCCACGTTGCCGATGAGCAGCGTAAGCACGCACATGGCCGTCAGGGTGGGCAGCCAGATGCCCTGGGCGTTGGCGGCCGGGAAGGCCTGCACCAGCAGCTTCAGGAAGGCGGCGAAACCGGCCGTCTTCACAATGGTGCTCATAAACGCGGCGAAGAACGTGGGCGTGCCCTCGTACACGTCGGGCGTCCAGAAGTGGAACGGCGCGGCCGATACTTTAAAGCCGATACCAATCAGCATCAGCAGCATGCCAATGTAGAGCATGGGCTTCAGCGACTCGAAACCGGGAGCCGGGTTCTGCACCGCGAAGCTGATTTCGCTTAGTACGAACGTGCCGGTAGCCCCGTACACCAGCGCCAAGCCAAACAGCAGCACGCCGGTGAAGAACGCGCCCATCAGGAAGTACTTGAGAGCAGCTTCGTTGGAGCGCAGGTTGCGCTTATCGGAGCCGGCCAGCACGTACATGGCCACGCTCAGGATTTCGATGCCCAGGAATAGCATCAGCAGGTGGTTGTAGCTCACCAGCATAATGGCCCCCACCAGCGAGAACAGCAGCAGCGAGTAGTACTCGGCCAAGTTGCTTTCGCCGTCGAGCACGTATTTCTGGGAGAAGGGCACCAGCACCAGCGCCGTCAGCAGCACAATGCCCGTGAAAGCCACCGAGAAGTTGTCGATGGTGAGCATGCCGTTGAAGAACGACTGCGTGCTGCCCCAGTCGAGGAAGTTCACCGTCAGCACCCCGCCCAAGATGAGCATCATCACGGGCAGCAGCAGCCGGTTGGAGCGACGGAACCCGAGAAACAGGTTGCCCAGGCCCAGAACGGAAAGTAGAATGATGGAATTCATTAGCAGAGAATGTAGTTGCCACGGGCTCGGCCGCAGACCACTAGCCGTTTAGCGTTTAACTACCTCGTTCAGAATGTTCATCACGCTGCCTTCCGACAGGTGCAGGAACGTGTTGGGGAACAGGCCAATCCAGAACACCAGCACGATGAGTGGCACCAGCAGGGCCAGCTCCGAGCCGGTGAGGTCGGTGAAGGTTTCGGTGAACGAGGAATCGGGGCCGAGCATCACGCGCTGGAACATACGCAGCAGGTATACCGCGCCCAAAATGATGGTCACGCCGGCCACGGCACCCATCCAGTGGTTGAACTGGTACACGCCGCCCAGCAGCAGGAACTCACCCACGAAGCCGTTGGTGAGCGGCAGGGCCACTGTGCCCAGCAGCAGCACCAGGAAGCACACCGTCAGGACGGGCGCTTTGCGGGTGAGGCCGCCCAGGTCGGCGATGTTGCGGGTACCGGTGCGGCGCTCAATAGCGTCGGCAATGAAGAACATACCTACCACGTTCACGCCGTGGGCCAGCATCTGAATGCTGGCGCCCTGTAGACCCATCTGGGTCAGCGAGAATACGCCGGCAATCATCAGCCCCACGTGCGACAGAGACGAGTAGGCAATCAGGCGCTTCACGTCCTGCTGGCGGATGGCAATGATGGCGCCGTAGATGATGCCGATGATGGCCAGAATCAGGATCAGGTTCTGCCAATAGTCAACGCCCATCGGCACCACCGGTAGCAGCCAGCGCATGCAGCCGTAGATACCCATTTTCAGCATGATGCCCGAAAGCAGCATGGTGGCCGGGGCCGGGGCCTCGGTGTAGGTATCGGGCTGCCAGGTGTGGAAAGGGAAGATGGGCATCTTCACGGCGAAGGCCGCGAAAATCAGCCAGAACACCCACATCTGCGTGTCAGCGGGCAAGTTGAGGGCGTAGAACGAAGCTAGGGCCGAGTTGTGAGCCGAGAGGCCGTCGGCCGTGGGGCCGGTCTGGAAGTAGAGGTACACGAAGCCGGCCAGCATGAACAGCGAGCCGATGATGGTGTACAGGAAGAACTTGAATGTGACGCGGGCCCGGTTCACACCGCCCCACACGCCAGCCAGGAAGTAAATCGGAATCAGGGCCACTTCCCACATGAAGTAGAACAGGAAGGCATCCTGAGCCGTGAACACGCCCACCAGACCGGTTTGCATGAACAGCACCAGCGCGTAGAACACCGACTCGTTCTCGAAGTTGCGGCGGAAGGCGCTCAGCAGAATCACCGGCACCAGCACGGCCGTCAGCAGCACCAGCAGCAAACTCAGCCCGTCCATGCCCACCGCGAAGTGGATGCCGGCCGAGGGAATCCAGTTGAGGTTGAAGCTGAATTGGCCGCTGTTGTTGGCGTTGAAGGTAAGAGCGGCATAGGCTGCCAGCGCAAATTCAACCAGGGCCGCGCCCAGCGCCGGAACCCGGGCCGCACGGCCTTTGAAGAAGTGCAGCAGCAGGGCGGCCGCCACGGGCCAGAGTAGAAGAAGGACAGTCAGCATGCGTTATCTGGATGCGGATGAAGCCGGTGAAAAAGTCCGGTCCGGCCGTCAGTAGAATTAGAATTTCCCGAAGTTCAGCGCCATCACCAGCACGATACCCACCACCATCAGGATAAGGTAGGTTTCCACGGAGCCGGTTTGCACGTAGCGCAGGAGCTGGCCCCCGCCCATGGTCAGGCGGCCGAAGCCGTTCACAATGGGGTCGATGATGCCGTTTTCCACGTAGCGGAACAGGCCGCGCGAGAGCCACATGATGGGGCGCACGAACAGGGCGTTGTACAGCTCGTCGATGTAGTACTTATGGTAAATTAGGTTTTCAAGGAAGCCGCGCGACTCGCCGTCTTCCACTGGGCGCACCCCGCGGCTCACGTACTGCACGTAGGCCAGAATGATGCCCAGCACGCCTGCACCCACCGAGAGGCCGATGAGCATAAGCTCGGTGGCGTGGTCGGCATGTACGCCGAAGGCAGCCGGGTTCAGCTGCTTGGAGTAGGTGAACAGGGGCGCGAGGTAGTTGGCCAAGTAGGCGTTTTCCTCACCCAGAAAGAAGGGGGCGTTCATGAAACCACCCACGGCGGCCAGAATGGCCAGCACGATGAGCGGCAGCGTCATGGAAGCCGGCGACTCGTGCAGGTGGTGCTTCTGCTCCTCGGTGCCGCGGAACTCGCCGAAGAAGGTGAGGAACAGCAAACGGAACATGTAGAAGGCCGTCAGGAAGGCAGTGAACAAACCTACCGCGTACAGCACCTTGCTGTGCTCGAAGGCGTGCAGCAGGATTTCATCTTTCGAGAAGAAGCCCGAGAAGGGCGGGATGCCGGCAATGGCCAGGCAGCCTATGAAGAAGGTGATGAACGTAATGGGCAGCGACTTGCGCAGGCCGCCCATGCGGCGCATATCCTGCTCGTTGCTCATGGCGTGAATCACGGAGCCCGCGCCCAGGAACATCAGCGCCTTGAAGAAGGCGTGGGTGAGGACGTGGAACAGGCTGGTGCTGTAGCCCATCACGCCCAGGGCCAGGAACATGTAGCCCAGCTGCGAAACGGTGGAGTAGGCCAGCACCTTCTTGATGTCGTTTTGGGCCAGGCCGATGGTGGCGGCAAACAGGGCCGTAGCCGCGCCGATGATGGCAATAACTTCGAGGGTATCGGGGGCCAGCGTGAACAGCACGTTGGCGCGCAGAATCATATAGATGCCCGCCGTTACCATGGTGGCGGCGTGAATCAGGGCCGAAACCGGGGTGGGGCCGGCCATGGCGTCGGGCAGCCAAGTGTAGAGCGGCAGCTGGGCCGATTTACCGGTAGCGCCCACGAACAGCAGCAGCGTAATGGCCGTTACCACGCCCGCGCCAATCTGCATCGTGCTGGCTTTCTGGAACACCTCGGCGTACTGCACCGAGTCGAAAGTCAGGTAAATCAGGAAGATGCCGAGCAGGAAGCCTAGGTCACCCACGCGGTTGATGATGAAGGCTTTCTTGGCGGCGTTGTTGTAGGCGGTGTTCTTGTTCCAGAAGCCGATGAGCAGGTAGGAGCAGAGCCCCACGCCTTCCCAGCCGATGAACAGAATCACGAAGTTGGCGCCCAGCACCAGCACCAGCATGCTGAACACGAACAGGTTCAGGAAGCTGAAAAACTTGCCCACGTTCTCGTCGTGGTGCATGTAGCCGATGCTGTACACGTGAATCAGGAAACCCACGCCCGTCACGAGCAGCAGCATAATCAGGCTGAGCTGGTCGATCTGGTAGGAGAAGGGAATCTGCATCGAGCCGACCGAAATCCAGTCGAACAGCGTGACGGTGTACTGGTACTGGAAGTTCAGGAACAGGAACACCGAAATGGCGAACGAGCCCAGCACCGCCAAGCTGCTGATGGCACCGGCCACCGTACCCGAGAGCTTGCGGTTGAGCAGCCCGTTAATCAGAAAGCCCAAAAACGGCAGCAGCGGAATAAGCACGTACAGAAACGTGGAGTACGGCGCGCCGGCAGCGGGGATTACAGTTTCTTGCATAAGTCAGGGATGCAGAAGCACAGGTGTCATCCTGAGCGGAGCGAAGGACCTTATCACGGGAGAACGAGGCGTTGTTACGGGTATCGTTCGGCTGGTAGAAGGTCCTTCGACACTGGCTTGATTCGCCACATGCTCAGGATGACATGGCAAAACTAGAACTTCAGGCGGTTGAGCAGATTAACGTCGGTGTTTTGCAGGTTCCGGTAGATCATCACGATAATGGCCAGGCCCACGGCCACTTCGGCGGCGGCCACAGCCATGATGAAGAACACGAAAATCTGCCCGTTGGGGTCGGCGCGATAGGCCGAGAAGGCCGTCAGCAGCACGTTCACAGCGTTGAGCATCAACTCCACGCACATGAAAATGATGATGGCGTTGCGCCGGGTAAGTACGCCCAGCACCCCGATGGAAAACAAAGCGGCGGCAAAGAAGACGTAGTACTGAAGCGGAACCGTTTGGATAACCTCGGGTATGTTCGGGTTCATGCGGAAGGGCTGACGGCGAAAAGGATGCCTTACTTCAAGGAATGAGGTCAGGACAACTAGCCGGCAAAGGTATCCTGAAAATTGGAAAACGCCACCCTTTAAATTGACCTGTATGGCCGTAGGCGGGCGCGAAGATTCGCTGCGCAGGTTGGCTACGGACCGGCATTTGTACCTTTTTGTGAATAGGTGCGGCGGTGCCCGCAGGCAAACCGTACTTTAGCATTTCCGCAACCCTACTCTTTCACCTATGAGTATTACCATTGGCAGCTTAGCTGAGCTGCAGCAGTACGAAGGCCAAGACCTCGGCACTACCCCCTGGCATATTATCACGCAGGGACAAATCAACCAGTTTGCCGCCGCCACCCTCGATTTTCAGTGGATTCATACCGACCCCCAGCGCGCCGCTACCGAGTCGCCGTTCGGGGGCACCATTGCCCACGGCTACCTCACGTTGTCGTTGCTGCCCTACTTCTGGCACCAGCTGGTGCAGGTGGAAAACCTAAAGATGCAGGTGAACTACGAAATCAGCGAGTTCCGCTTCAACCAGGCGGTGGTAGTGGGCAGCGCCGTGCGCCTCCACGCCAAGCTGCTGGCCGTAAAAGACCTACGCGGTATTGCCAAAGCCAATATTGGCGTAACGATGGAAATCGAAGGCCAAAAAAAGCCTGCATACACCGGCGTTATTACGTTTCTGTACCACTTTTTGTAGGAGGAATTTTCCGATCAAACGTGTCATTCCGAGCGGAGCGAGGAATCTGGGTACAAACCGTTGTGGCGAGTTATCCAGATTCCTCGCTCCGCTCGGAATGACACGTTTAGACCAGCCCGATAAAATTTCCGCTCGCCAGTAAAGTATCTTCCGGCCTTCCACGTCTGTGTCAGCAGAATGGAAACCTTAGCTCTACCACTCGACGCTGCACGCATGACGGCCGGCCACCAGGACCTGCAGATACAGGAAGCCGTGCGCACCCAACGGAAGCGGCTGCTGGCGTTTATCCGCCGCCGCATTCCCAACGAGGCCGAGGCCGAAGACGTGCTGCAGGACGTGTTTGCCGAGCTGGTAGAAAGCTACCGGCTGATGAAGCCCGTGGAGCAGGCCGCCGCCTGGCTGTTCCGGGTGGCCCGCAACAAAATCACCGACCTCTACCGCCGTAAAAAGCCCGTTTCGCTGGAAAACGAAATGGCCGCCTTTGCTGCCGATGGCGACGAAAACACCCTGCTGCTGGCCGACATCCTGCCCGCCGTAGACGACGCGCCCGAAAACCGCCTGCTGCGCGAAACCCTCATGGAAGCCCTCAGCGACGCCTTGGCCGAGCTGCCCGTCGCCCAGCGCCAGGTGTTCATCTGGCACGAACTGGAAGACAAAACCTTCCGCGAAATGGAAGAGGAAACCGGCGTCCCGCTCAAAACCCTGATTTCGCGCAAGCACTACGCCGTGCAGCACCTGCGCAAACGCCTCCGCACGCTCTACACCGAGCTGTTTACGGATTAGATGAACCACGCAGAACGTCATGCAGAGCAGAGCGAAGCATCTCGCTCGGGTAGTAGTCAATAGTATGCTGACGAGATGCTTCGCTCCGCTCTGCATGACGTTCTTTTAGACGCAATTCCCATGAACCGCTCCTTTCGCCTGTTACACGGCCTCAAAATACTGCTCCTGATTACGCTATTCCTGGCCGTGGCCGGCTACGTGACCATGCGCCTTTGGAACTGGCTGTTGCCCGACCTGTTCAACCTGCCCCTCATCAGCATCTGGCAGGCGCTGGGGCTGCTGGTGCTTTCGCGCATCCTGTTCGGGGGCTGGGGCGGCCGCGGCCACCGCGCCGGCTGGGCCCGCAAGCGCCGCCAGTGGAAGCAGCAAATGGAATCCCGCCTGGAATGCCTCACGCCCGAGGAAAAGGAGAAATTCCGTCAGAAAATGGAAGGCGCCTGCACCGGCCCCGCCTGGATGCGTCGCCGCAGTGCGGAAGCAGAGTAGGCGGATTGTGATAGGCAGAAAGCAACAGCGGCACCTGAAGAATCAGGTGCCGCTGTCTATTTCAGGTAGTGTGCCGCCAGTAGAATGGCGTATAGCCATGAGCTATACACAACGGTGTAGGTAAGTGCGTAACGCACGCTTAGGCCAAGCTTACCTCGGCACTCGCGCCCATGCCGCAACGCGAACCGTAGAGCCCTGAAGAAAATCCAGTACAGAACGGCGGCGAGCACCAGAAACACTGCCCAGGCAATGGCAGCAAACACCCATAGCAACGCCACCGCGAGTACAGCTACCAGCAGCCACGCCAGAATACCAAGAAGCAACGCCCCACAACCTTCGTCGTCGTCAAAATTCAGATCCAAGTCGCCAGTGCCGAGCTCTGGAAAATCGTCCGGGAAAGGTACACGCTTGATGTGGTCTATCAGCCTGCCGAAGTTGTCGTGCATCCAAACACCCTGAAACAGGCTTACGGTGAGGAAAGACGAGAAGGCCGTTGACAGAATAGTAAGGGAAATGAGGGAGTCTTTAAACAAACTCCAATCCTGCCGCAGCCCCAGAAACCATACTGCCAGAACAGTAGCAGTGGAAATAAGCACGGTATAAATGAATGGTTGGCGAGCTGGGAGCTTCATAGCGGTTGTTATAGCAGGCTCAATCTAACAAGCGTAGCCTAGCACCTCCTATGCTACCATTAAAAAAGCGCGGCGGCTGATGCATCAGCCGCCGCGCTTGGTTTCCGCTGAAGCCAGCAGATCAGACTAGAAGTTCCGCTCGCCTACTTCACGCTTGCCGAGCATCACGGCACCGACCATGGCTACCAGGAACAGCACGGAGGCCAGTTCGAAGGGCAGCAGATAATCGGTGTAGAGCTTCATGCCCAGCTGGTCCACCATACCGATCTGCGAGTTGAACGCGGTGCCGGCTGCTACGCCGGTGGGCGTTACGTCTTTCAGGGCGGCTACGAGGATGAGCAGGAGGGAACCTCCGGCTACGGCCGCGGCAATCTTGGCCAGGGCCGGCTTGTGCGGCTCCGTGTCTACGTTCAGGTTCAGGAACATAATCACGAACAGGAACAGCACCATGATGGCGCCGGCGTACACGATGATGTTCACGGCCGCCAGAAACTGCGCGTTCAGCAGTAGGTAGTGCCCCGACAGCGAGAAGAACGTCAGAATCAGGAACAGCACGCTATGCACCGGGTTTTTGGCGAACACCACACCCAGCGCGCTCAGCAGCGCCACGAAAGTCAGAAAGAGGAAGATGGGAGACATGGAGAAGTATATTTTGTCATTCCGAGCAAAGCGAGGAATCTGAATAGAACTGCTGAACAGAATAACTCAGATTCCTCGCTCTGCTCGGAATGACACGAGAGTCATTACGCCTGCTGCAGCTTGCCGCGCAGCGTGGTAGCCTGGTCGGCCGTAAGCTGGATGCCGCGCACGGAACGCTCGTCCGGCGACACGGGCTCCACCAGGCGGTCCTTGCCGTAGATGAACTCGTCCCGCTCGTAGCGTGGCGGAGCCATCTTGTCGGGCTGGAGGTAGACGGCGGCTTTGGGGCAGGCTTCCTCGCAGAGGCCGCAGAAGATGCACCGCAGCATGTTGATTTCGTAGCTAATGGCGTACTTCTCCTCGCGATAGAGGCCTTCTTCGCCTTTTTTCCGCTCGCCGGCCACCATCGTAATGGCTTCGGCGGGGCAGGCTACGGCGCAGAGGCCGCAGGCCGTGCACCGCTCCCGGCCCTGCTCGTCGCGCTTGAGCACGTGCAGGCCGCGGAACGTGTTGGAGAAGGGACGGACTTCCTCGGGGTAGCGCACAGTGGCCTTCTTCATGAAGAAGTGGCGCATCGTGATGCTCAGGCCCTGGAAGATGGCCGGCAGGTACGCCCGCTCTGCCAGCGTCATCGGCTTCTTTTCTAGCTTCTTGGCTCGGTTGGTGAGTTGCATATAGTCAGTTACGAAAACTGTCGGAATGATGGGCCGTCATGCAGAGCGCAGCGAAGCATCTCGCATGAGCCGTTAGCTGGTAGCACAACGTCAGCACGCGAGATGCTTCGCTGCGCTCTGCATGACAGACGCGGGCAGTTTAAAGGTACTTAAATCACGCCGGCCAAAATGAGGCCACCGGTGAGGACGATGTTGAAAACGGCCAGCGGGATGAGGATGGTCCAGCCCAGGCGCATCAGTTGGTCGTAGCGGAAGCGCGGCAGGGTCCAGCGGATCCACATGAAGAAGAAGATGAAGGCGAAAATCTTCAGGAACAGGCCCACGGTGCCCAGAATCGTAATCAGGTTCTGAGCCGAAGCCAGCTCCCAGCCTTGGTTGCTCACGAACCAGTCGCGCAGCTCGTACTGGAAGGGGAAATTGAAGCCGCCGAAGTACAGCACGCTCATCACGGCCGACACCACGAAGATGTTCACGTACTCTGAGAACAAGTACAAACCCAGCTTCATCGACGAATACTCGGTGTGGTAGCCACCCACCAGCTCAGTTTCGCACTCGGGAAGGTCGAAGGGCGTGCGGTTGGTTTCAGCAAAGGCGCAGACCAGGAAGATGATGAAGCCCAGCGGCTGTTTCACGATGTTCCAGACGTGCCACTCGCCGGCTACCGACTGCTGCAGCGTGATATCACGCAGGCTAAGCGTACCCGAAATCATCAGCACGGCAATCAGGGCCATGCCCATGGCCAGCTCGTAGCTGATGTTCTGCGAAGCGGCGCGGATGGCGCCCAGCAACGAGAACTTGTTGTTGGAAGCCCAGCCGCCAATCATCACGCCGTACACGCCCAGCGACACCACGCCGAACACCCACAGCATGCCGATGTTCACCTCAATGCCTTGCAGGAAGAATAGGTTGTTGCCGAAGTTCATGATGTTGCCGAACGGAATAACCGCCGACGACATCAGGGCCGTAATCATGGCCAGGCAGGGGCCGAACACGAACAGCGCCTTGTTGGCACCGCCGGGGAAGAATTCTTCCTTCGTGAACATCTTCACGGCATCGGCCAGCGGCTGCGCCAGGCCGTAGGGGCCGGCGCGGTCGGGGCCCACGCGGTCCTGCAGGAATGCGGCAATTACGCGTTCCGCGTAGGTACAATACGTCGCAATCAGCAGCGAAAGCGCGAATACGACGAAGATGACAATGGATTGCCAGCCTAGTGCGGGTAGTTCAATCATATTATTTTGAGCTGTTAGCCTTGAGGACGTCTGTCATGCTGAGCTTGCCGAAGCATCTTTACCGCAATAGTAACTGATTGCTTTGGCGGTAGAGATGCTTCGGCAAGCTCAGCATGACGTGCTGGGGTTAGCTACCGAGTTTCAGCGGTGGATTCTTCTGCAGGTCGCGCTGGGTGCTTTCGGGCAGGTCGGCTACTACCGATTGGTTGAGGACCGGCAACTCGTAGTGGTTGGCCGAAATAACCGAAGACCGGTCGATATGGGCGGGGCCCTCGATGGTCCAGTCAGAAGTTTCCTTCTTCTCGAAGCGGCACTCGTTGCAGATCCACTCCTTTACCTCGCCATACTGGTCCTTGCGGGCGGTGGTGCGCAGCACGTCGTTGCCTTTGTACCAGAGCACCACGTTGCCGGAGCACTTGGGACAGTCACGGTGGGCATTCACGGGCTTCGTGAACCACACCCGCGACTTAAAGCGGAACGTCTTATCGGTTAGGGCACCTACTGGGCACACGTCGATGACGTTGCCGGAGAAGTCGTTGTCGATGATATTCTCAATGTAAGTGCCGATTTCAGCAGCATCACCGCGGCCCAGTACGCCGTGAATACGGTCGCCCTTAGCAATCTGGTCGGCGGTGTACACGCAGCGGTAGCACAGGATGCAGCGCGTCATGTGCAGCTGAATCAGCGGCCCAATGTCGATTTTCTCGAAGGTGCGGCGCTCTTCCTGGTAGCGGGTGGTGCTCACGCCGTGCTCGAAGGCGAAATTCTGCAGGTCACACTCGCCGGCCTGGTCGCACACGGGGCAATCCAGGGGGTGGTTGATGAGCAGCATCTCTACAATGCCCTTGCGCACGTCCAGCACCTGCGGGTTGGTGGTGTTTTCCACCACCATGCCATCCTGCACCGGCGTTACGCACGAGGCCACCAGCTTGGGCATGGGGCGCGGGTCCTTGGCCGAACCGGCAGCCACGCGGACGAGGCAGGCGCGGCACTTACCGCCCGAGCCTTTCAGCGGGGTGTAGTAGCACATGGCCGGGGGCACGATGCTGCCGCCAATCTGGCGGGCCGCATTCAGGATGGTGGTTCCGTCCGGAACTTCCACCTCGATGCCGTCGAAAGTAATTTTAGCCATTGGTCAGTTTTGTCATCCTGAGCGGAGCGAAGGACCTTATCACGTCCGCGCCCCGGTATGTACTAATCCTGAAGAACGTAGCGGTGATAAGATGCTTCGTTCCTCAGCATGACGTTCTAAAGTTACGCCAGCACGGCACCGGCCCGGTACACCGCGCCGGGTTGGGCGGCTTCCTTGGCGTGGGTCACGTGCCACTCAAACTCGTGGCGGAAGTGGCGCACGGCGGCGGCTACCGGCCAGGCGGCGGCTTCACCGAGTGGGCAGATGGTGTTGCCCTCGATTTGCTTGGCCACGCTCACCAGCAGGTCGATGTCTTCCATATGGCCGTGGCCGTGCTCGAGGCGGTGCAGCACCTTTTCCATCCAGCCCGTACCCTCGCGGCAGGGCGAGCATTGCCCGCACGACTCGTGGTGGTAGAAGCGGCTGAAGTTCCAGGTGTTGCGCACGATGCAGGTCGTCTCATCCATGGCAATGAAGCCACCCGAGCCCAGCATGGTGCCTGTCACGAAGCCCCCGTCGCTGAGCGACTCGTAGGTCATCAGGCGGTTTTCGCCGGCGGCGGTTTTCAGGATCAGCTCCTTGGGCAGAATCGGAACGGACGAACCACCGGCTACTACCGCCTTCAGGTCACGGCCTTTCCAGATGCCGCCGCAGTATTCATCGGAGTAGATGAATTCCTCGACGGGCAGACCCAGCTCAATTTCGTAGATGCCGGGCTTGTTGAGGTGGCCGCAGGCCGAAATCAGCTTGGTGCCGGTGCTCCGGCCCACCCCGATTTTGGCGTACTCGTCGCCGCCCTCGTTTACAATCACCGGCACGGCGGCAATGGATTCTACGTTGTTCACTACCGTGGGGCGGGCGTAGAGGCCCTGCACAGCCGGGAATGGCGGCTTGTTGCGCGGGTTGCCGCGCTTGCCTTCCAGGCTTTCCAGCAGGGCAGTTTCCTCACCGCAGATGTAAGCGCCGCCGCCGGGATGCACGTGCAGGTCCAGGTCGTAGCCCGAGCCTAGAATGTTCTTGCCCAGGAAACCAGCCGCGTAAGCCTCGGCAATGGCTTTTTCCAGGATGCGCAGCACATACAACAACTCGCCGCGGATGTAGATGTACGAGGTGTTGGCGCCCAGCGCGTACGAGCTCGTAATCATGCCCTCGATGAGCAGATGAGGCAGCTTCGACATCAGCTGGCGGTCCTTGAAGGTGCCCGGCTCCGATTCGTCGGCGTTGCAGACGAGGTAGCGCGGCACGCCATCCGGCTTGGCTAGGAAGCTCCACTTCATGCCCGTGGGGAAGCCCGCGCCGCCGCGGCCCCGTAGGCCCGACTTCTTCACTTCTTCCACCACCTCGTCGGGCGTCATCGTTTTGATGGCCTTTTCCACCGAGCGGTAACCGCCGTGTTTGCGGTACACTTCCAGGGTGTCGATGCCTTCAACGTTAATATGTTCGGTCAGCAGTTTGCGTCCCATAGGTTCAGAGCTGAAAGACGTTAGTTGTTGGCCACTGCGTTCGGGAGGCCGGTTTCTTCCCAGGGCAGCGCCGGGCGGTGCACCTGGTTGCGCAACTCCGAGAGCATGGCATCCACCGATTCCTGGGTGTCCAGTTGCTCGTAGTACTTCTCACGCACCTGTACCACAGGCGCAAAGCCGCAGGCAGCCAAGCACTCTACTTCCTTCAGCGTGAACAGGCCATCTTCGGAAGCCGGACCGCCTACTTTAGCGCCGGTGATGCGCTCCAAGTGCTGCGTCAGCTCGTCGGAGCCGCGCAGCATGCAGGGGCCCGTGCGGCAGATTTCCAGCACGTGCTTGCCTACCGGCTTGAGGTTGAACATGGTGTAGAACGACGACACCTCGTATACCTCAATGGGCTTAACGCCCAGCACTTCGGCCACCAGATCCTGCACTTCGGGGCTTACCCAGCCACCAAATTCGGCTTGGGCAATGTGTAGCACCGGCAGCATGGCCGATTTGCGGCGCTCCTCCGGGTATTGCTTGCAGATGCGCGCAATTTCAGCCTTCGCGGCTTCGGAGAATTGCGGCTTGGTAGCAGTCGATTCCATATCAGTTGTATTCAGCAAAAAACTACGCGTCGAGCTCCCCGGCAATTACGTTCATCGATGACAGCGTCACGATGGCGTCGGAGAGGGTCTGGCCCACCACCATTTCGGTGTAGGCTTGGTAGTAGATGAAGCAGGGCCGGCGGAAGTGCAGGCGGTAGGGCGTGCGGCCGCCGTCGGACACCAAGTAGAAACCCAGCTCACCGTTGCCGCCTTCCACCGAGTGGTAGACCTCGCCCACGGGGGCGTCAATCTCACCCATCACAATCTTGAAGTGATAGATGAGGGCCTCCATATTCTGGTACACGGCCTGCTTGGGCGGCAGGTAGAAGTGGGGCGCGTCGGCGTGATAGGGGCCTGCGGGCAGGTTCTCCAGGGCCTGCGTGATGATGCGCAGGCTCTGCCAGATTTCCTCGTTGCGCACCATGAACCGGTCGTAGGTGTCGCCCTTGGTGCCCACCGGAATTTCGAATTCGAAGTCTTGGTAGCTGGAGTAAGGGTTCATCACCCGCACGTCGTAATCGACGCCGGCGGCGCGCAGGTTGGGGCCGGTGAAGCCGTAGTTGAGGGCGCGTTCAGCGGAAATACCGCCCACATCCACCACCCGGTCCATGAAGATGCGGTTGCGGTTGAACATCTTCTCGAACTCCGCCATCACGGCCGGGAAGGTCTTCAGCCAGGCCCGCAACTTGGCAATAGCTACGTCGGAAAGGTCGCGCTCCATGCCACCTACGCGGCCCATGTTGGTGGTCAGGCGGGCGCCGCACAGCTCTTCGTAAATCTCGTACACCTTTTCCCGCTCGTCCATCAGGTAGAGGAAGCCAGTGAAAGCGCCCGTATCCACGCCCAGAATGCCGTTGCAGATCAGGTGGTCGGTGATGCGGGCCAACTCCATCAGGATAACCCGGATGTACTGGGCGCGCTTGGGTACCTCCACACCAAGTAGCTTTTCCACCGTCATGTGCCACCCAAAGTTGTTGATGGGCGACGAACAGTAGTTCATCCGGTCGGTGAGGGTGGTAATCTGATAGAAGGGCCGCCGCTCGGCAATCTTCTCGAAGGCCCGGTGGATGTAGCCTATGGTGGGCACGCCGGAAATGATCCGCTCCCCGTCCATCTGCAGAATGTTCTGGAAGATGCCGTGGGTAGCGGGGTGCGTGGGACCCAGGTTTAGCGTGGTGAGCTCCTGGTTGAAGTCGTTGACGGTAGGGGCCAGCGGGTTCAGCCGCGGCTCCTGCTCCCGGGCCGACTCAATGATTTTATGGGTGCCTTCCAGCGTGTCGTTTACTGCCATCTGGTTTGGTGCTTAGTGCTCAGTGCTTCGTGCTTAGTAATCAGGTCTGATTTTGTTGCCTATGCACCAAGCACAAGGCACTAAGCACTAAAAAACTATCGTCCGAAGAACAGGTCGGTTTTGTCTTCGCGGGTGCCGTCTTCCAGGGCGTACTCCTTGCGCATCGGGTGGTAGTCCATGTCCTCCACGTTGAGGATGCGCATGAGGTTGGGGTGGCCGGGGAAGATGATGCCGTAGAAGTCGAAAGCCTCGCGCTCCATCCAGTTGGCGGTAGCATAGAGGTCGGTCAGGGTCGGGGCAACCGGGTCGGCAATCGGGAAGAAGATCTTCAGGCGCAACCGGATGTTCTGGGTGAGGCTGTGCAGGTGGTACACCATGCCGAGTTCCTGACCGGGCCGGTCGGGGAAATGCATGCCGCACATCGTGGTCAGGAAGTTGAGCTGCAACTCCTCGTCCTTCTGCAGGCCTTCGATGATATCGTGAATCCGCTCCCGGGTGGTGGTGGCGGTCAGCAGGCCGTAGGGCTCCTCCACGTCGTTGAAGGCGTCGGCCCCGAACAGGCGGTGCAGCAGAGCCAGCAGCTGCGCGTTTTTCTGCGCGGCCGGGTCCTGGGCGGCAGCCTGTTCCTGAGCCGGGATGGATTCGTTCTGGTCAGCCATGTTTTTGAGAAGCTAGGAGCTAGAAGTTAGGAGCTGGAATATTGATGAGCGAAGCCAGAAGCTCAGAACGAATTCTGACTCCTAGCTCCTATCTCCTAACTACTTGATGTTGTACGACGCCAGCAGGGCCTGATACTCGGGCGAGTTGCGGCGGCGGAAGGATTCGTTTTTGGCCAGGTCCTGGATGCGCATCAGGCCATCGAGCACCTGCTCGGGGCGGGGCGGGCAGCCGGGCACGTACACATCCACCGGAATGATCCGGTCGATGCCCTGGAGCACGGAGTAGGTATCGAAGATGCCACCCGAAGAGGCGCAGGCGCCCATGGCCAGCACCCAGCGGGGCTCAGCCATCTGCTCGTACACCTGCTTCACGATGGGCGCCATCTTCTTGGCGATGGTGCCCATCACCATCAGCAGGTCGGCCTGCCGGGGCGAGAAGCTGGGGCGCTCCGAGCCGAAGCGGGAAATATCGTAGCGGGAGCCCATGGTGGCCATGAACTCGATGCCGCAGCAGGAGGTGGCGAAGGGCAGCGGCCAGAGCGAGTTGGCGCGGGCAATGCCCACCACTTTCTCCAGGGAGGTAGCAAAGAAGCCGGCGCCTTCGAGGCCATCGGGCGCGTCTACCGTTTTGATTTCAGGAACTCGGGTATCCATGAGAGCAAGTCAGATTTGGGAAGCGGCGACGCTTCAGAAAGGCAACATCCGGCCGGGGCCAAAGGTTGCCGCCACCAGGGCTTAACGGGCTTCGTTCCAGCGCAGAACGCCTTTTTTGATAACGTAGGCGAAGCCAGCCATCAGCAAAGCCAAGAACACCAGCATCTGGTAGAAGCCGGTGGTGCCCAGCTGGCGGAAGTTCACGGCCCAGGGGTACATGAAAATAACTTCCACGTCGAAAAGCACGAACAGGATGGCCGTGAGGAAGTATTTCACCGAAATCGGGGTGCGGGCGTTGCCCACCGACTCGATGCCGCACTCGAAGGCTTCATCCTTCACCACGCTCTTGCGGCGCGGGCCCAGCAGGTGAGACGTAATCATGGCGAAGGCCACAAAGGCCACGGCCAGCACAAACTGCACCACGATGGGCAGGAAATCCTGGGGCTGATACTGGGTCGGAACGGCGAGAAGCATAGGCTGCGACAAATAAACGCCGCGTAGAAACGGCATGGGAGGCAAAGGTAGGACCTAGCCGGTTGGGAACAAAGGTGAAATAGGAGGGTAGCGGAAAGGCGTATATTTGACGAGAAACTCAGCCTGTCATGTATGGAACCGGTATTCACGCCTCCTCGCCGCTACACAGTAGAAGAGTATTTCGCGCTGGAAGAGGTGTCGGAACAGCGACACGAGTATTTTGAAGGCGAAGTGTACGCCATGTCGGGGGCTACCTCCCGGCACAACCTGATTGCGCAGAACTGTGCCTTTGCTTTGCGGCAGGGCGTGCGCGGTAAAGGGTGCAAGGTTTTTCTAGAAGGGGTGCAGTTGGCGGTACAGACCAACCAATATTATACTTATCCTGATGTAATGGTGACCTGCCACCCCGATGACATAGAGGCAGAGCGAACCATGCACCATCCGGTGCTCATCATCGAAATCCTGTCGCCTTCCACGGCTGACCACGACCGAAGTTGGAAATTCAATCAGTATAAGAGGTTGCCTTCGTTGCAGCACTACCTCTTGGTGTCGCAGCACACATGCCTAGTGGAATGGTTCCGGCGGGAGCCGAGCGGCGTGTGGTCGTTTACGCCACTGGGAGAGCTGACCGACACGCTGGAACTGCCGGAACTGGCCATTACGCTACGGGTGGCTGATATCTACGACGAAATTGACATTGCGCCCATGCGGGCCCAGCCGCCGACGGAGTTGTAGCAAAATAGGCTGTCATGCTGAGCTTGCCGAAGCATCTCTACCGCTCTATTGAAGACATTTGATGATTGTTTAATCGATATTAAATACTTGTTTCACTGATGTTTACAATGAAGGTATTAGGGTTGTCAGTGTTGTTTCTAAGGCTTTTGTGGAAATCAGATCCCGAAGTGTATCGAGGAGGCAAAGCCCGCTACTCTCGTTTAATCTTGAAGATATATTCCGACTCTACTTTTGTATACTCAAGATGGTATCATTTTGAGCGTAAGACTCAAGTATTTAAGGGGACATGGCGAAAGTCAGGACAAGTGGTATTTTTAACCTCTTGCAGAAGAAACCTTAAACTCGGGCAAAAAAGCAACTGCCTATTTAACAATGATGCCTTTTCACTTAGAGATGATACCCTGAGGCTTTACACAAAGAAGGACTCTATTGAGAGGTATAGCTACTGCCAGGAATACCGCACGCTGGTTCGTGAACCGTAGTGCTTTTGAAGCAATACCTTGCTTACAACGAAGCGGTAGAGATGCTTCGACAAGCTCAGCATGACGTTCTTTAAAAAGTCAACAAAGCCCACAAGGCCGCCCCGGTTTCCCGAGGCGGCCTTGTCGTTGCGACGGCGCGGACGAGCCACGAAGCGGAGCTTCGCGTTACAGGCCCTTGTCCCGGTTCAGGTCCTCCGCAGGCTCGGAGCCCAGGAAGGGGTAGCGGTAATCCGTGACGGGTACGAAGGTTTCCTTGATGGCGCGCGGCGACACCCAGCGGAGCAGGTTCAGCATGGAGCCGGCCTTGTCGTTGGTGCCGGAGGCGCGGGCGCCGCCGAAGGGCTGCTGGCCGACTACCGCGCCGGTGGGCTTGTCGTTGATGTAGAAGTTGCCGGCGGCGTGTACCAGCTTCTTCGAGGCGTGGTCGATGGCGTAGCGGTCCTGCGAGAAGATGGCACCGGTGAGGGCGTAGGGCGAGGTCGTGTCTACCAGCTCCAGCACTTCTTCGAACTTATCGGCGTCGTAGATGTGCACCGTCACCACGGGGCCGAACAGCTCCTCGCACATGGTCACGTACTTGGGGTCCTTGGTCACGATGACGGTGGGCTCGATGAAGTAGCCTTTCGACTTGTCGTAGCCGCCGCCGGCCACGATTTCGGCGTTCGGGTCGGCCTTGGCGCCGTCGATGTACTTGGCCAGCTTATCGAAGGATTTCTCGTCGATAACGGCGTTGATGAAATTCGAAAAGTCTTCCACGTCGCCCATCTTGAACGAGGCTAGGTCTTCCTTCACGTAGCCCAGGATTTCGTCAGCCAAGTTACCTGGCAGGTACACCCGCGAAGCCGCCGAGCATTTCTGACCTTGGTACTCAAACGCGCCCCGGCTCATGCCCACGGCCACGGCCTTGGCGTACGCCGAAGGATGGGCAAGGATGAAGTCCTTGCCACCAGTTTCGCCCACGATGCGCGGGTAGCTCTTGTAGGAGGCAATGTTCTCGCCGATGGTTTTCCAGATGTTCTGGAACACGCCGGTGGAGCCGGTGAAGTGGATGCCGGCAAAGTCGCGGTGCTTGAAGATGACCTCGCCGGCGGTGGGGCCGTCCACGTACACCAGGTTGATGACGCCGTCGGGCACGCCGGCTTCCTTGAACAGCTCCATCAGCACTTGGGCCGAGTAGATTTGGGTGTTGGCGGGCTTCCACACCACCACGTTGCCCATCATGGCCACCGAGGCGGGCAGGTTGGCGGCAATAGAGGTGAAGTTGAAGGGCGTGAGGGCAAACACGAAGCCTTCCAGCGGGCGGTGCTCCAGGCGGTTCCACATACCAGGCAGGCTCTCGGGCTGCTGCTGGTAGATCTGCTGCATGAAGTGCACGTTGAACCGGAAGAAGTCGATCAGCTCGCAGGCCGCGTCGATTTCGGCTTGGAAGGCGTTTTTGCTCTGGCCCAGCATAGTGGCCGCGTTGATGCGCGCCCGGTAAGGGCCGGCCAGCAGGTCGGCGGCTTTCAGGAAGATGGCGGCGCGGTGCTCCCAGGGCATTTCGGCCCACAGCGGGCGGGCGGCCAGGGCGGCGTCGATGGCCTGCGCTACGTGCGAGGCGTCGCCTTCGTGGAACTGGCCCAGCACGTGCTGGTGGTCGTGGGGCGGGGTAATATCCTTCTTGTTGCCGGTGCGGATTTCCTGGCCGCCGATGTGCATGGGAATGTCGCGCTGCTGCTGCTTGAGCTCCTTCAGGGTCTTGAGCAGTTCCATCCGCTCGGGTGAATTGGGAGCATAGCCTTTTACCGGCTCGTTTATCGGGGTTGGGACGTTGAAAAATCCGTTGGCCATAGTAGGGGGCTGGTTTAGGTTGTGGGGAGAAGCAAAGGTAGGATACCTGATCTTACAGCTTCTCATTACGCGTTGCGTCCAATCAAAATGTAGACAGAATAGGCGTGGAATATCCGCTGCCAATAATCATATATCCGTTTACTTGCCAGCATTTTGGCAATAGACTTGGAGTAAAAATTTTATGAACCGTTATAAACGCCTCGGCTCAGCCTTCTTAGATCATTGCATAATGTGTTGCTTCTGTATACCAGTACTACTCGTTGCGGAAGGATCAGACTTTGAGCTATGGGCTTGGGGATTCGCCTGGCTTTTATATGCAAACAAGGACTTTTTTCAGGGAAGAAGTGCTGCCAAAAGGATATTAGGCTTAGCTACAATAATCAGGAAAACCAAGCTGGCCGCTAATCCTTTACAATGTTTCGTAAGGAATAGTACCCTCCTGATTTGGCCAGTCGAGGTTATCATGTTATGGATAGATTCGAGCAGAAGGATCGGTGATTATATTGCTCATACAGAATGCGTAAGTATATCCCATAAGAACTGAACTACTATGAGGAAAGGGCAGGGTTTAGAATTCCAACGCTTACAGCCGTCTTAGTAGCGCCCGCGCCTGCAACTCTAGGTCAGCCACAGAGCCGGTGTTGTGGACAGTGAAGTCGAAATGGGGGTAGTCGTCGAGGGCGGTTTCGCTGAGGTGCTGGTCGTCGCGCGTGCCGTCGCCGCGCTGGCGGAGCGGGTCGCCTTCTACGCGCACCATTAGGCCGCCCTGGCTGCGGATAAGGTCGGCCTCGTTGGGGAAACGCACGTCGGGAATCAGCGTGAACTGCTCCGGGGGGAGTTGGGAAAAGAATGCCTGCACCCAAATATCCGGCTCCCATTGGCGGAGAGCCAAGCCAACCTGCTGCAGCATTTCGCCGCGGGTACGCCCGAAAGCCGGTAGCAGCTCGGTTTTGCCCTGCTGCGAAAAGTAGGGCGCCTGTTCTTCTCCGGCCAGCGCCGCACAAACTGCCTTAATTGGCTCGCCCACCGAGCGGATATGCCACTGCCGAGCCGGCTGCAGCTGTTGTAGCAAGCGCGCCACCGTGTCTTTGCCACTACCCCGTTTTCCCGAAAAGCCAATCAGTCGTATCATCGACCGCAAAGGTAGAAAGACTGTTTTGCTGCGTAGCGCCTACAAAATCTGCTTCAACTCGCTCAGGCAGCTTATTTCGTAAGTGGTCTGGGCGAAGTGGCGGCGCTTTTCGGGATTGAAGTACACTTGGTCGAGGCCGGCATTGTAGGCGCCCAGCACGTCGCACTCCAGATTGTCGCCAATCATAATGCTTTCCGGGGCAGTGGCGCCGGTACGCTCCAACGCGTGCTGGTAGATGCGGCTATCGGGCTTGAGGTGGCCGCAACATTCCGACGTTACGATTTCCTGAAAGTAATCCGTCAGGTTGGAAGAGTTGAGCTTGATGTACTGAATGTCGCGGAAGCCGTTGGTAATCAGGTGCAGCTGATAGCCTTTGGCCCGGAGGTAATCCAGCACCTCGTAGGTGTAGGGGAATACGGCCGTTTTCTGGGGCAGAATGTCGGTGAACTGATTGGAAATATCAGCCGGCACTTCGTCTTCGGGCACACCCAACTTGGCTAATGTCCGCACGAAGCGCACGGAGCGCAGCTGGGTCTGCGTAATTTTGCCGCCCTGGTATAAGCGCCACAGCGCATGGTTGATATCGGAATACACGCGGATGAACTCCTCGACCGTGAAGGTGCCATAGCGACCCATGTCATGCAGGTCAAACAGGTGGCGCAGGGTTTCGTCGGCGTTGGTTTCGAAGTCCCAAAGCGTGTGGTCGAGGTCGAAGAAGATGTGCTGGTACTTCACGGACTATAGTAATGAGGTAAATGATGACAGGTAGAGCAGAAGCGCTTACTCAAGCAGCAGCCTTTTAACAACCCGGCCTTCGCCTAAGTGTTCGTGCACGATATCAGCAGCGTCTTTGGGCCGCACGTTGCCATATACTGTTCCTTCCGGATGCATGACGAGGGCTGCGCCGGGGCCCTTCTTGCAGTGCTTGCAAAGGTCGAGGCAATTGCAGGTCTGCACGCGCACTTTATGCCGCTCGCCGCCCGTAAGCAGCTTTTTCAGGCCCTGTTTCTTCAGCTCGATTTTCAGAGCCCGGGCCACCTCCCGGCCCACTTCATCTTTTTGAGCAGTACAAACAAACAGGCGGATAACGGAAGCGGCTGGTTTCACGGAAGCAGAAAGCAATAGGCAGAAAAGAACCGCTACGCATGAATGTTGGTTATTCGGCAATGCCGGTCCAGCGGCGGTTTTGCAGCTTATACGCGGCTAGCTCCCGGTTCGACCAGAGCGTCTGGTAAATCTTCTGGTCGTGCTGCAGCTGCGCGTCGCGCTCCATGTAGCTCAGCAGTTGCTGCACGAAGTCCTGCGCTTCCTCCTTGATGAAGTAGAACACCCAGTTGTCGAGGCGTCGGTAGTTGACCAGGCTCGCATTTTTGAGGTACGCTAATTGCCGGGACGTTTTGGTCTGGGTGAAGTCGAGCACCTGCTCCAGGTCGGAAATGCACATTTCCTGGTTGCGCCAGAGCAGGTGCAGGATGCGCACCCGGCTTTCGTCGCCGAAAGCTTTGAAGAGTTGCTGGCCAAATGCAACGCTGAAGTGTTTGAGGCGCATCTTTAGACGAAGTAGGGGCGGAGCGGGCCATAGCGGCCCGGCGCGAATTTACTTCAAACCCGGCAGCGACCCCCAAAAGTGCCGTATACTTGTAGTCAGTAATTTCCTGTATGTCTGTAGTAGTTCGACTTCCCTCTTTGCTGGCGGCTTTCGCGCTGATGCTGCTGGCCTCCTGCTGGCTGGCGCCCACGGCGGCGCGGGCACAGGGGCAGCAGCGCGTGGTGCAGTTCACGGGCATCGTGGCCACCGGCGACTCGCTGCTTGGCGTGCCCGGTGCCACCGTGTTTGTGCCCAAAGCTGGCCGCGGCACCGCCACCAACGCCTACGGCTACTTCTCTATTCCAGTGGTAGCCGGCGACAGTATCGTGATTCGCAGCCTCGGCTACCGCAACCAGTACGTGGTGATTCCGCCGGAGTATCCGCGCCAGAGCTACTCCGTGATTGTGCAGCTGCGCGAAGACGTGACCATGCTGCCCGAGGTGCGCGTGTTTCCGTACGCCACCGAAAAAGCCTTCAAGCAAGCCTTTCTGGCGTTGCGCCTGCCCAAGGAAAAAGGCTCCAGCGCCGCCGACAACCTCAACCAGGACATCCTGCGCCGCATTTTCAACAACGCGCCCGTCACGAGCATGGGCAACTACCGCCAGACCATGCAGGCCCAGCAACTCGATCAGCAGCGCCGCATGGGCATGGGCCCTTCGCCGTACACCAACAACCCGCTGCTTAACCCCTTCAGCTGGCTGCAGCTGATTAAGCAGGTGAAAGACGGCGAGTTCAAGAAGAAAGAAGGCGTGGATTATTAGGTTGATTGTTGCGCTGGACTCACCTGTCCAACAATCAGCAAGTAACCATCAACCATTCACTCATTTAATCGGTACAGGAAGTGTTTTATCTTCCCTGACCCGAAATGGATACCAATATTCCAGTTACCTCGCAGCCGCGCATCGTTATTGTCGGGTGCGGTTTTGGCGGGCTGCGGCTGGCCAAAGACCTGGCCAACGCACCCGTGCAGGTAGTCATCATCGACCGGAACAACTACCACAACTTCCAGCCGCTGCTTTACCAGGTGGCTACTGGCGCGCTGGAAGCCGACAGCATTGCCTACCCGATTCGCAAGATCTTCGCCGGCCAGGAAAACCTGTTCTACCGCATGGCCGATGTGCAGCGCGTGGATACGGCCCACAACACGCTCGAAACCAATATCGGCAGCATCCGCTACGACCACCTGGTGCTGGCTACCGGCTCACTCACCAACTTTTTCGGCATCGAGAGCATCGAGAAGAATGCCATGCAGATTAAGAGTGTGCCCAATGCCCTGAACCTGCGCAGCTACCTGTTCCAGAACTTCGAAACCGCCATTCTCACCGAAGACCCCGCCGAGCGGCAGGCCCTGCTGAACGTGGTAATTGTTGGCGGCGGGCCTACCGGCGTAGAAATTGCAGGTTCTCTGGCCGAGATGCGCAACGACGTGTTGCCCAAAGACTATCCTGAACTGGACTTGCAGCAAATGCAGATTTTCATCGTGGAGGCCGACGGCGAAGTGCTGGGGCCAATGTCGAAGGAAGCGCAGGTGAAGTCCCGGGCCTACCTCGAAGACCTGGGCGTGCAGCTGCGGCTCAGCCGAAAAGTACAGCGCTACGAGGAGGGCAAAGCGTATATTTCAGACACCGAGTTTATCCCGACGCGCTGCCTGATTTGGGCGGCCGGCGTCAACGGCTCGGCGCTGGAAGGGCTGGCACCGGAAGTCGTGACCCGCAACCGGCGCATCACGGTGAACCCCTGGAACCGCGTGGAGGGCCAGAAAAACGTGTACGCCATCGGTGACGTGGCCAACATGATGAGTGAGGAAATGCCCCGCGGCTACCCCATGCTGGCGCCCGTGGCCATTCAGCAGGCCGAGCAGTTGGCTCACAACTTCAAGCGCCTGCTGCGCGGCGATGCCCCCCTGGATTTCAAGTACACCAATAAAGGCTCTATGGCCATTGTGGGCCGCAACCGGGCCGTCGTGGATCTACCCGGCAACCACACGTTCGGCGGCTTTTTTGGGTGGCTGACCTGGCTGTTTGTGCACCTGATGACGCTAGTGGGCTTCCGCAACAAAGCCGTGACGCTCATCAGCTGGGCCATCAGCTACTTCAGCACCGACAAGGCCCTGCGCCTGATCATCCGGCCCTACAAACGCTCCGACTTCAAGGACGACAAAGGCAAGGCCCGCGCCGAGCATAACGCCCAGACGCCGCAGTACACGCCCTCAGTGCCCACACCCAGCGCCCCGGTAGTAGGAGGGTAGTATAGGGTATGGGGCTATTCCTTTGTCAGCACGCCCAGCAGATCCCGTACCTGGGCCGTGAGGCGGACGGGTTCGTCGGTATCGAGCAGGCGCGCATCGAGGCCGACGCAGGTAGCACCGGCCGCTTTCCACTCCGCAAGGCTCTCCACCGTGGGCTGGATACCGCCCGTAACCATCAGCGGTACCTGTGGCAGTGGGCCACGCAGGATGCTGAGATAGGTGGGCGTGAGGTAGGCTGAAGGAAACAGCTTCACTAATGTCGCGCCCAGGCGGTGGGCCTCATACACCTCGTTCAGGGTCTGGGCGCCAGGCAACCAAGCCAAATCGTGGCTGCGGCAGATGGCGGCTACGTCGGGACTAGTGACGGGTTGGATGATGAAGTCGGCGCCGGCCCCGATGAAGCGGCCGGCTTCTTCGGGCGTGAAGATGGTGCCCGCGCCCAGCAGCAAATCCGGAAAATCGGCCTCCACGAAACGCTGTAGCCGCCCAAAAATGCTGTGCGCCTCTGGGCCGCGGTTGGTAAACTCAAACAGCCGAACTCCGGCCGCGTGGCAGGCCGCCAGCACCCGGCGGGCGTAGTCTTCCTGGGCATGATAAAACACCGGAATCAGCGGATGCTGCCGGGCTTGTGTGAGGGCGTGAGAGGAGGGGAAGCGGGGCATGGTGGCGGATTGGTGGGTTGGTGAGGTGGTGGATTATCTGTCATCCTGAGCTTGCGAAGGACCTTACTACGACAGAACTGCTCGTTGGTACGTCAATCGTTCAGGCGTGATAAGGTCCTTCGCAAGCTCAGGATGACAGATGAATTCACCCAATCCATCAACCCGCTCAACCTCATCAACTACACGGCAAACTCGCCGAGGGCGCGGTAGACGTCATACACGTTTTTGTCGCCGCGGAAGGTTTTGCTGATGGGCTCGGTCTGGCCGCGCACCCAGATTTTCAGCTCCGCGTCGAGGTCAAAGTGGCCGGTGGTTTCCATCGAAAACCGCTCGATGCTACGGTACGGAATGCTCAGGTATTCACGCTTTTTGCCCGTCACGCCCTGCTTATCCACCATGATAAGGCGTTTGGTGGTGAATACCATCAGGTCGCGGATGACGGCGTAGGCGTTGCGCACGGTTTCGCCGGGGGAAAGCTGTTGGCTCAGCTCCAGCTGAATATCCTGCGCATCGGTTTCGGAAGCGTTGCCCAGCAGGCCGTCGAGAAGTCCCATAGTAGTGATGATGAAGGTTAGAGTGAGTCGTTGAGAGGGCGGCGCAGGGTTCTTACGCCGTTTGGGTGCTCGACAAGATAGAAATAAGTGGAGCCAGCCGGCTTATACAGCGAGTCGCCTACTTGCAGGGAATCATAATAACGCCGGCTGCCGGAAAAGGATAATGCCTCGTCAACGTAGCGCAGATGAATATGTAGCGCAGATGAATATTAGGTATGTTTCGGTTGTTTATGTCGAGATATTTCTCAGCAACTACTGCCGCTATATACCTCTTCACGAAATGAGCGTGGTCTTTTTGGGTATCCCAGCGAACAACAAAATACAACGAAGTATACAGCACTGCGGCGAACGGTATGGTGAACCACAGCACAGTATTTTTAACATCGTCATCAGGTTTTTTGGGGTAGGGCATAGCTGTAGATAAATGAGGCATATATAACAGAAAAGAGCCGGACGATAACGCCCGGCTCTTTTCTGTCATTTAGGTTCGGAAACAACAACTTAGTTAGTGCCGCCGGTGCTGCCAGCGGGCTTTTGCTCCTTCTGCTGCATGGAGGTTTGCTGTTGCATCGGGTTGGGCTGAGGGCGCTGCTGGTACTCAAACAGCTCGAAGCGCGACGGCGCCGCTTTCTGGGGCCAAGCGTTGTTGCTCTGGTCGATGTCGGCGGTTTCCTGCAAGGGGTCCAGCACAAAGCTTACTACAGGCTTTTCGGTGATGAACACCTTGGTTACCTCCGCGTTGTTTTTGCGCCAGATTTCGGCCGGAATCGTCATCTTTTCCTGCTTGCCATCTTCGTACGTCATCTGCACGATAACGGGCATGGTCAGGCCACCCACGTTCTTCAGTCCCACTTCGTAGAAGTTCAGGCCACTGTTCAGGCGCTTCTGCTGCTCAGGCGAGAGGCCTTTTACCAGCTGCTGATAACGCTGCTTGTCGGCGTCGGTGGTGGCTAGCGGGTCGTAGTTGTTATAGAAGTCTTTCAACTCGGGCTTCTCATCTACGAGGGTACGCTTAATGTCCTGCAGGTTGCGCTGCTGCGACAGAGTCTGCGGTGCCTGATTAATTAGCTCCCGCTTGCGGGCGTTTTCAATTTCGGGGTTTTTAGAGTCCACCGAGTACCACTTCACGCTCGTAATGGCTAGGTCGGAGGCATCGGTGGTGTAGAACCAGCCGCGCCAGAACCAGTCGAGGTCGGTGCCGGAGGCGTCTTCCATCGTGCGGAAGAAGTCGGCCGGTGTGGGGTGCTTGTAGGCCCAGCGGCGCGCATATTCCTTGAAGGCGTAGTCGAACAACTCACGGCCCAGAATCGTCTCGCGCAGAATGTTGAGGCCGGTAGCCGGCTTGGCGTAGGCGTTCGGCCCAAACTGCAGCACCGACTCCGAGTTGGTCATGATGGGCGTCTGCAGGTTTTTGCCGGTGCGCATGTAGTCCACAATGTTCTTGGGCTCGCCGCGGCGCGAGGGGTAGTTCCGCTCCCATTCCTGCTCGGTGAGGTACTGCGTGAAGGTGTTCAGGCCCTCGTCCATCCAGCTCCACTGCCGCTCATCGGAATTGATAATCATCGGGAAGAAGTTGTGGCCTACTTCGTGAATAATCACCGAAATCATTCCGTATTTCCGATCAGCAGAGTACGTGCCATCCTTCTCGGGGCGGCCGCCATTGAAGCACAGCATTGGGTACTCCATGCCGCCTACCGGGCCGTGCACCGAAATAGCCACCGGATACTCGTAGTCGATGGTATACTTGGAGTACGTCTTGATGGTGTGGGCCACTACTTCTGTCGAGTACTTGCCCCACAGCGGGTTGCCCTCCTTGGGGTAGTAGCTCATGCACATCACCGGCTTGCCCTTCTGCTGAATGCCCATGGCATCCCAGATGAACTTGCGCGAGCTGGCCCAGGCGAAGTCGCGCACGTCTTTGGCGGCGTAGGTCCAGGTTTTGGTGCCTTTAGCGCGGCTGGTTTCGGCCTTTTCGGCTTCCTGCTGGCTCACGATGAGCACCGGCGTCTTGGCATTCTTGGCTTTCTCGAGGCGTTGGCGCTGGGCGCTGGTCAGCACCTCGTTGGGGTTCTGCAGCACGCCGGTAGCGCCCACCACGTGGTCGGCGGGGGCCGTGATGCTCACGCGGTAGTCGCCGAAGGGCAGCGCAAACTCGCCGTTGCCGAGGAACTGCTTGTGCTGCCAGCCCTGGTTGTCGGAGTATACGGCCATGCGCGGGTAGAACTGCGCAATTTCGTATAGGTAGTTTTTGTCCTCGGGGAAATACTCGTAGCCGCTGCGCTGGTTGATTTTCAGCTGGTCGTTGATGTTGTAGCTCCACGTGATGCTGAACGTGACAGCCTGCTTGGGCCGTAGCGGCGTAGGCAGGTCCACGCGCATCATGGTGTGGTTGATGACGTAGGGCAGGGCCTTACCGCCTTTCAGCTTCACCTCCCCAATCTTGAAACCGCCGTCAAACTCGCTACGCTGTAGGTAGTCCAGCGTCTGGAACGGCATCCGGTCCTGAATCTGGCCCACCTGCGTGGCCGTGGTGATGGAGTTTTTGTCGAGGATGTTCTGGTCGAGCTGTACCCAGAGGTAGGTCAGCACGTCGGGCGAGAGGTTAGTGTAGGTAATGTCCTCGGAGCCCGTAATGGCCTGCTTCTCATCATCCAGCTTGACGCGGATGTTGTAGTCGGCGCGCTGCTGCCAATAGTCGGCACCGGGGGCACCGGAGGCCGTGCGGTAGGAGTTGGGCGTGGGCAGCAGCGTTTCGAGCTGCGCAAATTTGTCGGTGCCCGAGTTGGTGGTTTGAGCCAGCGCCGGCGACACCAGCAGCAAGGCAAGGCCCGCCACCGGCAGGAAAGGTTTAAGCATAATAGTCAAGCGCAGAAAGAGCAGAAAGCGAAGGAGGTAAATCTACGGAAAGTTCACCGGCAGATTGGGCAAAGACACGTGCTGAAGACGGGCGTTGCACCTTCTTTGTATGCTGCATATACTATTCTGGCTATGAAATATGTGCAGGCTCGTCAGGGCCCTAGTGTCGCGTGGCATTACGCCAGCAGCAATACCACGGCAATACCGGCTGCGGCGCCGCTCACAACCAGCAGCCAGTCGCGGCGACTTACGCCGAAACCGCGCAACAGCAGAAACCCCAGCAGCAGAATGAAACTCACGATGAGCAACTGGCCCAGTTCCACGCCCACATTGAACGCCAGCAATTCCAGCACCGGGCGGCTTTGCTGGCCCAGCAACTCGCGTAGGTAGCTGGAAAAGCCGAGGCCATGCACCAATCCGAACACAATGGCCAGCAGATTGGGAAGCGCCAGCACAACGGGTTCGGGGCGCAACCGGCGTGCCAGCCGAGGTTCAGTTCGTCCCGCTTTCACCAGATTCACGAGGCAGGTAATCAGAATCGTAATCGGAATCAGCTTCTCGATGAAGCCGGCGCTATACTGCACCACGCCCAGCGTGGCCAGTGCCAGCGTGAGCGAATGCCCAATGGTGAAGCTCGTTACCAGTGCTACCACGCGCCGCCAGTCGGCCAGCACATAAGGAGCGCACAGGGCCAGCAGAAACACGATATGGTCGTGGGCCTGCAGGTTGAGGATATGGTGGAAGCCGAGCTGGAGATAGGTCTGAAACAGGGACGCCATACCGTAAAGCTACTATCTGCCAGGAAATGTGTGGGGCCTGCACAAAAAACGCCCCGGCTCGCATGGCGGGCCGGGGCGTTGCTACTGAGGGAAAGAAAACCGGCTACTCGCGCACCAGACGCTTCACTACGGTACCAACCGAGGTAGTGGCCCGCACCAAGTATAGGCCCGCTGGCAATTCGCCCACATTGAGCGAAGTCTGTAGTGTGCCCGCCCGGGGCGTGGTTGTGCGCGTCAGTACGGGCTGGCCCAACTGGTTGAATACCTGCACCTGCACCGGCCCGTTATCCTGGAGGCCCGACAGCGTGAACGTTGCGGCGCTGGCAGCAGGGTTAGGATAGATGCTGGCTTGGGCCAGCAACGCCGCCGAAGCGGTGCTCAGCGTAATGCTCTGGAAGTTGGAGTAGTTGTAACGGCTCTGGTTTTCGAAGCCCGCGCCGGTGATGAAGCTGTCGTACTCCTGGCTGGTGCTGCGGCGCACGTCGTTGGTGGCTGTGTAGAGCAGCACGTTGCGTTCCTCGTAGTCGATTACCCAGGCATTGTTGCGATACTCTTCGAACCGGGCCCCCAGGTAGTTGCCAAAATTATCAAACGAGTCGGTGAGCCGAGCATCCAGCTCCCAGGTGCCCGGGCCTGTAGCCTGCTCTATTTCTCTCGTGACGGTGCCATTAGGCGCATACGTATGCGTGAAGCGCGCCTGATCGTCCCAGGCACCTTCCCACCGCTGTTCCCGATACGAAGCCGGCTGCAGAGCGGCCCAGTCGGCCCACTGAATATCGGTGTAGCGGGTTTCGTTCACCCAGGCGCCAGCTTCCCATTCCTGCTCCACTACTTCTGTCCACTGGCCATTGACTACCGTGTAGAGGCTGCGCCCTTCATTCACGAATCCGCCGTTCTGAAACCGCTGGACAATCTGCCCGGTCATGACGCCTGCCGTGTTGTAGGTGTTTTGAAACTGGTAACCTTCCGTCGTCACCCAGGTGCCATTTTGTAGCGTCTGCCCTACCTGCTGCGTGTAGTTGCCTTGCGCATCGTACGTGGCCGTGTAGCGGCTGACCGGCACCCAGGCAGTGGCTGCCCATTGCTCCGTCAGTTCTTCCGTATTGCGGTTTTGGGCGTCGTAGCTGTACGTGCTGCGGATGCTTGGCGCGTTGGTTGTTGAGTCGGAATACGTTACCTGAGTGAGGTTGGCGCGGCTGTCGTAGCGGTAGGTTTCCACGCCTGGGCTGGTGCTCCAGGCCTGAGTGTTGGGGTCCCAGCTGTAGTACACGGCGCGGCCCGGGCGGCTCACGGTTTGCTGCGAATTACGGCCAGCCAAGCCGCCAACAGTGGCCGGACGAATCTTCTTTAGCCGGTTTTCCAGATGGTTTGCCGGGCGCTGGCTGGTTTGAGCCGAGGCCTGAAAATGGAACAGCAAGCCAGCGGCCAGCACGTAGCAGAGTCTAATTAGACGCATATAAGGAGAAGATGAATAGTTGTGAACTGCAAAAGTACTGTGTAGAGCTACTGGCTGCAGAGAAGGTTGTAACCATTTGAAAAATGATTGGAAGCGTCTTGCCGCCACCGTCTATTAAGTAGCACCAAAGGCCAGCAAAAAGCCCCGTCGGCAGTACCGGCGGGGCTTTCGTGACTAAGCTAGAAAGTAGCCGCTATGGCTGCCTATTGCTTGGTGATACGGCGCACATCAAGTCCGCCCTCGGTGCGGGCGCGCAGGATGTAGATGCCGGCCGGCAGCTGGCGCAGGTCCAGCGTGGCGGTCTGCACACCGTTCTTGCCGGCGGCCGTGGTGTGGTACACCTGCTGGCCTACGGCGTTGTACACGTTCAGCTCGGTGGCTTTCGTGTAGCCGCTGAGCTCCACCGTCACGTTGCCGTCGGTGGTTGGGTTCGGATACACGCTCAGCGAGGAGCCGGCCAGCACCTTAACGCTGGAGTTAACCAGCAGCTGGGCTGACGGCAGCGAGGCGCAGCCGGTGGTGGCGTTGGTCACGACCACCGTATACTGGCCAAACTGGGCGGCCGAGTTGACCACGTACGTCTGGCTGGTGGCTCCGGGGATGAGCGTGCCGTTCAGGTACCACTGGTTGCCCGTGGCGCTGGAGCTGGTGAGCGTGGTGGTCGTGCCGTTGTAGGCCGGGGCCACCGTCGGCTGAGCCGGGCGGGCGGTAATCGTTACCGAAGCCGTGGCCGAGGACGGGCAGGTGCCTGCTACGCTGTAGGTCACGGTGTAAGTACCGGCAGTGCTTGTGCTCAGGTTGATAGCGCCGGTGGTGGCGTTAAGTGTCAGACCGGTGGTGCTGCTGAACGCGCCACCTGCAGTTCCTGTGATGGTAGGAGTGGCAGTGGTACCACCTGCGCAGAGCGTGGCATTGGCATACGTGAAGGTAGCCGTGGTAGCAGCCGAGATGGTCACGGTAGCCGTAGCCGTAGCAGCAGCGCAGCTGCCAGCAGCAGCAATAGTGTTGGTTACGGTGTAGGTGCCGGGCGTACTCGTGCCGGGGGTAATCACGCCGGTCGTAGCATTAATCGTCAGACCGGTCGTGCTGCTGAACGTGCCAGCCGAAGCGCCCGTGCCGAATACCGGAGCAGCCGTAGCCGTGCCGGAAGCGCAGTAGGTAGCCGCTGCGTACGAGAACGTAGCTACTGGTGCCGTCGTGATGGTAATGGTAGCCGTAGCCGACGACGGGCAGGTGCCAGCCACGCTGTAGGTCACGGTGTAGGTGCCGGGCGTGGAGGTAGCCGGCGCAATAGCACCAGTGGTAGCGTCAATGCTCAGGCCCGTGGTGCTGCTGAACGTACCGCCGGTAGTGCCCGTGATAGTGGGCGTTACGGCGCTGCCGCCTGCGCAAAGCGTAGTGTTAGCATAGCTGAACGTAGCCGTCGTAGCCGGGTTCACGGTTACGGCTACTGCTGCTGAGGTGCTGGTGCAATTGGTAGCGCTGGTTACTACCACCGAGTAAGAGCCGCTGGCCGATACGGTAGTAGTGTAAGTAGCGCTGGTGGCACCACTGATGGGGGCGCCATCAAGCAGGAACTGGTAGGTAGCGCCGGTTACGGGTGTCACATTCAGTGTGAGCGTGCCGGGGCCGCAGAACGTGGTTGGCGTAGCAGCCGTCAGCGTGGCCGTTGGAGCTGCTTCTACGGTCACCGTTACGGGGGCAGAGTACACCGTGCGGTTATCGGCCGTCAGGATGACGGCGCGGAAGGTCGTCGTGGTGGTCAGGTTGCTGAAAGCCAGCGTCGAGCCGGTGTTGGTGCCGGGCACGGCCGTGAAGCCGCTACCCGTGTTGGCTTCATACCCCGTGATGGTGCCGATGTTGCTGGCCAGCGTGAGCGTGCCCGAGTTGGTGCCGCCGCATACGCTGGCTACCGACGAGGTCAGGACACCGCCTTCGGTGTTGGCCAGCACGAAGAAGTCGTTGCCGGGCGTCAGGTCGAGGGTGGATACGATGCCCGTAGTAGGAACCGTAGCCGCTGCACCACCGATGGAAGCATATGTGCCGTTGGCCGTAGCCGCCTGCGCTACCGTAGCCGTGGCCGCGTTGCCCAGCACGTCATCCGCACCGTAGCTCAGCTGCACGCGGGCCGTAGCCGGCAGGTTGGCCGAGTTTTCGAGGCGTACATAGCGGGTTGGGTTCAGGTTGGTAACCGGCGAAATGCCGGTGCCGCCCGTAGCTCCATTTACCACGGTAGCCGTGAAGATCTGGTCAGTAGCGGCGGTAATGCCCGTCACTACTACCGGACGCCAGCCGGCTGCGTCGCCAACGGCAAACGTGCGGCTCACAGCCGTTGCGCTATTCACCGTAATACCCAGCGGGCCTTTCACGTAGGACGTAGCCAGACCGGTAGGAAATGCGCCGGCAGCCGGGCCGATGATGACCGTGTTAGCCGCCGAGGTAGTCAGGATGCCAGCCGTGAGCAGCAACGAAGCGTTGGAAACGCCGGGAACCAGCAGGTTGCCACCTGCCAGCGTTACGCCGGCCGGGTTGCTGATGCTTACTACATCGACGATGCGGGTAGCAGGAACCTCAAACCCGGTAGTGCGGGCCGTGGCTTCAGGGGCGTAAATCAGCTGCAGAGCGCCGCTGCCAATGTTGAACGTGGGAGCCGAGGCGAATGAGCCGCTGGTATTGGTATTGCTCGCAACGCCAATCTGAACAACAAAGAAGATAGCCGACGCATCGCCGATGGTCAGGTTGCTGGTGCCGTTCAGGTTGCCGGTGAACATGTTCACGCGGGTCGTCACGATGGGCACGGTCAGGGTCGCGCCGCCGCCGCTGTTATCGACCGAAATGGTGCGGATGGTGGTGAAGGTGCCCGAGCCGCCCAGCGTCTGGGGCACCGCCCCGGCGAAGTAGAGCGTGCTGCCGGTCGTCGTGCCGGTCAGCGTGCCGTTGTTCGTGATGGTAGAACCAAGCTGCAACAGCAGGAAACCATTCAGATTCAGGCCAGCACCCGGCGTTACCAGTACCGTGCCGTAGGCATTGGTCTGTCCCTGCAATACGGCCGACTTAGGATTGGTAGTGTTGTCGATGGTGAGGTTGGGAACCGTACCCCGGATGCGGAAGTCGAAGTTGGTGGCCGTAGCGGCCGTGCCCACATTCACCATACCGCCCGTGAAATTGTACGTGCCAGCCACGTAATAGTCGAGAGGCGTGGTGGCGGTGCTCCGCTGCACCAGGTTGATGGTGCCACCCGAAATGGTGGTGGTGCCATTGATGCCAAACGAAGGCGTGCCGGAGGTGTTGCCTACGGTGCTAGCGTTGATGGTACCGCCGCTCATATTGAAGGTAATGGCGGCTGCGGCCGTGGCGCTGGTAAACGACGTTACCCGGCCCGCCGAGTTGAGCGTACCGCCCTCCATCGTAAATGCAGCGCCCGTAGCGAAGCTAATCGAGTTGCCGATAGTGACGCCAACGTTGTATGTACCGGCCGAAATGCGCAGCAAACCTGCCACCGAAGGCGAGCCAGTCTGGGGCGTTACGGTGAAGTTGGCGTTGTTCAGCCAGAAGCCGCCGGTAGCCGGAATAATGTAGGAGGCCGCGTTGCCGAACACCCGGTTGCTGATGGTAGCCGTACCCGAAATTTTCAGGGTGCCGGTCATGTCATCGGCCGGCGTGGTGCCAGTGGTGCGGGTGAACAGGAAGCCGTCGTTGCCGCCCGCCGTGCCCTTCACCGACAGTGTCGGCAGGTTCATTTCCACGATGTCGGCGCGCACTGCCTTGGCCAGCGACATCGTCTGCAGGTCGGTGGTGCCGGTACCGGTGAAGCTGGCGTTGCCGGCCCCCGTAAAGCGCAGATCGGAACCCAGCGTAGCGCTGTTGCTCAGATCCAGGGTACCGTTGTTGGTTACGTTGCCGGCTACCTGCAGCGAGTACGCCGCGGTAGCAGACGTCAGCAGGGAAGCTGTGGCTTCCACCGTGAGCGAGGCGCAGCTACCTGCTACGTCCAGCATCACGGTAGCGCCGCTCGCCACTGTCACGTCATCGGCGCTGGTAGGTACTACGCCGCCTACCCAAGTGGTAGCGTCGCTCCAGTTGCCACCGGTGGCGGTAGAGCTGATGGCGGCCTGGCCGCGCTGGGCCACCGCAACTGCCGTTCTGACGGGCAGCACTGCTGCCGGCGCCGAAGTAGCGGGTCGGATTGCTTTTTCGGCCGCAGTGGGCAGCGCTAACGCACGGTGTTGCGCATACGAGCCGGTAATGGAAAGCAAGCCCAGGGCCGCCGCCATCAGAGGCCGCAGACCACGCAGACCGGCTTGTGAGACACGCCCAGCGGGCTTGCCTGTAAGGGGTAAAGTGTGGGACATAAACAGGAAAATGGTGGGAAAAGAAAAGTAAAAGCGGAATGGCTCAGAAAGCACTGCGCATGAGGGCGTGCTGGACTAATAGAGTGAATCTTTGACTGTCTGATAAGTACTAATCAGAAAGAATAAGTGTGATAATGAGAGGCTGTAGTAGAGTAGTATGGCAAAGCCGTTCGTAAAGATGCCGCTTTTTCCACGTGTTTGTATTATCTGAATATAATTATAGTTGACCCATAACAGGGCAGCTCGAAAAGGAGCCGTTTTGGGCAGTTGTGCTTGCCGCACACTATGCAGCTAGCCTACCTTTACAGGCAATTTGCACTCTCACTTTTACCCTTATTCCAGTTCATACGCACATTTTTACTGGCAACTACCCTGTTGCTGAACGTTACAGCTGCTCTCGCCCAGGCCCCTTCGCCCGTCGCCGATAGTAGTCAGGCAGTTCGGAACTTGTTTCAGCAGCGCCGGACGGGCGGCGGCATATTTACGGCCATCGGGATAGGTGCTACCGGCGCTATTGCACGAGGCCTAAGCAGCGGTGATTCTGGCGGCAATGCCGGCGGGGCAGTTGTTAGTATTGCCGCACTCGGGGGTGTGCCTGCCGGTATCGGCATCAGCAAGCTGGTACGCTTCAGCAAAACGCGCGAGGAAGAAATAATAGCCGCGCATCAGCAGGGCAAGCCTGTGCCGAATTATGTGCGCCGCCGCCTCAAAGCCAAGCACTTTGCAGTAGGTGTAGAGTAGGCTGTCACAACCAGCCGCCCATACGACTAACGGCCGCCCTCATTAGTTGGGGGCGGCCGTTAGTCGTATGGGCGCTAGAGAATCAGAAGAGGAGTCTTGTATCTAATGGCGCCTCCACTCCTGCAAAACGGGGGAACAGGAGCGGAGGAACCAAAAGATGGGGAGGGGAAAAGGATATTGTAAATGGTGTTATGTAAATAATATTTTGTAAAAATATAAGTTAAAACGATAATAACCAATACCCACTTCTAGGTATTTGTCAGCAGTTGCATTCTCCGTCTGGTGGGGTGTTGGTGCTGGGCTACGCCTCGTTATTGGCTATGCGCAACTGCCGCAGTAGCAGCGGCGCAATGGTTTCGCCTTCAGGCAAGCCCTGCTGGCGCCATAGCTCCACACCGTGGCGCACCAGCACAAAGGCAGGCAGCTCGGTCGTCTGAAAGCTGCGTACTACCGAGGGGTGGCTGGCTTCATCAATCTTGAGGACCCGTATGGCCGTGCCCAACTGCTGCTGCAACCGCGCCAGCGAAGCCATGAATGCGGGCTTAGCTGCTTCTGCGGCCATCGGCAGCAACACCAGCAGTACGGCCGGTTCGGGAGCCTGCGTGGAAGAAGAAACGGAAGCAAGCATGAGGACGCGGCTAAAAGTGTGACCGTAAAAGTAGCGCCCGCCCGCCCGCTGCCCGATGACTGCCGTCAAGCGGCCGGCTGACTTTTGTCAGCTGCCGACTTACTTATATTGCAGCCATAATGCCACTCCGGGCTTGCCCTGTTTATTACGATTCTATGGTTCCCGCTCCTTTCCAACAGGCTCTCACCGATCTGCTCTACACGCAAGCCCGGGAGTTTGTGGGCCTGTATGATCTGGCGCGGGGGCAATTCACGCAGGTAAACGCCGCGGGAGCAGCCTTGCTGGGCTATTCCTCCGAACAGGACTTCCTCACTGGCTCGGCCCACAAACTCTGCGCTTCGGAAGAGCAGTGGCAGCAACTCTGTGAGCAGGCCCGCGAGTACGGTCGGCAGGAAGCGGAGATGGAGATAACGCCTTATGAAGGTCAGCCGTTCTGGGGGCGTATTGAGCTGAGCAACTTTCAGATGGAAGCAAAGCCGTTTGTGCTGGTGCGCCTGACTAGGCAGAACCGCCTGCAACAAGCCGAGCGGGAGCTGGCCCACAGCGTGCGGCGCTTCGAGGCGGTGTTTGCCAACGCCACCATCGGCATCATCGTCTGCAACCAGCCCGGCGATATTGTGTCGGCCAACCAGTTTTCTCTGCACCTGTTCGGCTACGCGCCCGATGAGCTGCTGGGGCAGCGCATCGAGGTGCTGGTGCCCAACGCCGCCGGCCGCCAGCACGAAAAGCTCCGCCAGTCCTTCAATGCCCATCCGCAGGTGCGCAACATGGGCCACAACCGCGACCTGCAGGCCCAGCGTAAAGACGGCTCCGTGTTCCCGGTAGAAGTCAGCCTGAGCTATTTCCACCTTGATGAAGAGCTGTACGTGGTGGCCTACGTCATCGACATCACCTTCAAGAAGGAGGCGGAGCGGGAGCTGATTGCGCAGCGCCAGCGCGTGGAAGCTCTGAATACGGAGTTGGAGCAGAAAGTAGCCGACCGCACCCACGCCCTGATGAACACGCTCGAGCAGCTGGAGCAGCGCAGCCAGGAACTGACGCAGGCGCTGGCCGCCGAGCAGGAGCTGGGCGAGCTGAAGTCGCGCTTCGTGAGCATGGCCTCGCACGAGTTCCGCACGCCGCTTACGGCCGTGCTCACGTCCGCCACGCTCATCGAGAAATACCCCGGCACCGACCAGCAGGACAAGCGCCTGAAGCACTTGCAGCGTATCCGGGCCTCCGTCAATCATCTGAACGACATCCTGGAAGAGTTTCTGTCGGTGGGGCGGATTGAGGAAGGCCGGATTGAAGCGCACCCCGAAAATATGGACCTGCCCGCGCTGCTCGACGAAACGGTGGCCGACGTGCAGGGCCTGCTCAAGGCGGGGCAGCGCATAGACCGGCAGATGGGATGCACCGCCCCCATATGGATTGACCCTTCGCTGCTGCGCAAAATCGTGGTCAACCTGCTGTCCAACGCCCTCAAATACTCCGGCGAAAACTCGGTGGTGCTGCTGCAGGCCGACTGCCGGGACAGCCAACTGGTGCTGCGGGTGCAGGACCAAGGCGTCGGTATCTCACCCGAAGACCAGGAGCACCTGTTTGAGCGGTTTTTCCGGGCCCGCAATGTCACCAACGTGCCCGGTACGGGCCTCGGCCTCTACATCATCGGGCGCTACCTCGAGCTCATGGGCGGCACCATTGCGCTGCACAGCGAGCTAAACGTAGGCACTTCCGTCACCATCACCATTCCCTATGAAAACCATCCTGCTGATTGAAGATAGTGAGTTTATCCGCGAAAACACCGCTGAGATTCTGGAACTGGCCGGCTACCACGTGCTGACGGCCGAAAACGGCAAGCTGGGAGTAGAGCAGGCGCTGGCCCACAAGCCCGATTTGGTAGTGTGCGACATTATGATGCCCGTGCTGGACGGCTACGGCGTACTGCAGATTTTCAACCAGAACCCGCAGCTTTCGGGCGTGCCGTTCATCTTCCTGACAGCCAAAACCGAACGTACTGATATGCGCCGCGGCATGGAGCTGGGCGCCGACGACTACCTGACCAAGCCCTTCGACGAAACCGAGCTGCTGAGCGCCATTACTAGTCGCCTCAACCGGTTTCGGCATCTCAAGCCCGAGTACGATTTGCAGGGCGAAGGCCTGGGTGAGTTTCTGGATGACGCACGTGCTGTGGGCAACCTGGAAAGCCTGTCGGCCGACCGGAAAGTGTACTCCATTCGCAAAAAGCAGGATATCTACCTCGAAGGCGAAGAACCTTCGCGCATCTATTTTGTGAAGGCGGGCCGCATCAAAACCGTGAAAGCCACGGCCGGCGGCAAGGAGCTGATTACGGGGCTCTATGGGCCCGGCGAGTTTTTTGGCTATCTGCCGCTGCTTGAGCACACGCCGCACTCCGACTCGGCCGTGGCCGTCGATGACTCGGAGCTGGTGTACATCCCACGCGACGATTTTTCGCAGCTGTTGCTGCGCAATCCGGAGGTGGGGCAGCAGTTTATCCGGCTGCTGGCGGGCCGCGTGAGCGAGCGGGAACAACAGCTGCTGGGCATGGCCTACAACTCCATCCGGCGCCGCGTGGCCGATACGCTGCTGCGCATGCACGAGCAGGCCGGCGGCACCGCCGATGCCACCATTCAGCTCTCCCGCGACGATATGGCTGCTATGGTGGGCACCGCGCCCGAGTCGCTGATCCGGACGCTCAGCGAGTTCAAGCAGGATGGCCTGATTGAATTGACGCCGAAAAATATCCGCGTGCTGCACCCCGAAAAGCTGCGGCAGGCGCACTGGTAAGCCAACAACAGGGCTAGGGCAGCACATGCAGCGCAGCACCCAGCCTGGGAAGCAGGAGGAAGCGGACGACAACAAAGCTGCGCTACCTCAGCCCGAAAAGCTGAGGTTTGTCATGGGAAGGGCACCGCAGAACGCCGTGCTTTGGCATCATAACGCAGCGGCTAGCAGCCGGCCTGCGTCCACCTCACCCACCTCTGCATGTATCCTCCTTTGAAAAGCGGCAGCCTGCTGGCCGGCGCCCACACCCCGGCCGGCGAGCAAAAAGCGCTTGTGCTACTCGAAAAAAACGGCCAGAAAGTTATCTACAAGACCTTCCATAGCGGCGAAGTAATGCCCACGCACCACGCCTCCGTCGATGTATTTGTGACGGTGCTGGCCGGGCGGCTCATTATCACGCAGGAAGATGCTCCCACGGAAGTCACGGCCGGCGACTACGTTATTATTCCGGCTGGCGCGCCTCACTCACTGGCCTGCCTGGAAGCAGCCCGGATTCTGATTTATCGGTAAGCACCTGCGCTGGCAATGCAGCAGGCATTGCCAAGTAGCCGTGTAAAGAAGACCGTCATGCTGAGCGCAGCCGAAGCATCTCGCTAGTGTAGTAAATGATTCTACCACACTACCAAGATGCTTCGGCTCCGCTCAGCATGACGGTCTGTTGTGTTAGAGTGCCTAACGCCTTTACAGCAGCGAAAGTGGGTCGCGTTTGCGCAGGCGGTACTCGAACATGGTAGCAATGTTAAGGGCCCGCACCTTGGCTTCTTCCGCTTTCGGGCCCGCGAACAGCTCGTCGAGGGTGGCCTCAAATAGCTCCAGCCAGCGCTGAAAGTGCGTGGCATCGATGGGTAGCGGCATGTGCTTGGGAAACGGCCGGCCGTGGTAGCGCGAACTGCCCAGCAGAATGCTGCTCCAGAAATCGTACATGATGGGCAGGTGCCGCGCCCAGTCGACGTGGGCAAAGCCGTTGAAAACCGGGTTCAGCAGCTCATCCTCGTTTACTTTCTGGTAGAACGTATCGACGAGAAGCTTGATATCGGCTTCAGACTGAATATCGGGAAGGGGAAGAGACATGATAACAAAAAAAAGACGGAAATCAGGCAAGCTGCTGGGCGCGGCGGTTGAGAGTTTGCCCACGGGCTGCCTGCAGCGCCCACCGGAACGCCCAGCTGCCGGTGAGTAGCAGTGTCAGCAGCTTCACCACTTCCAGCCCGATATACACCTTGTGCAGCGAATTGGGCGGGGCCGGATGCCCAGCCAGTAACGCCAGCGCCCGTACATCGAGGGCCGGCAGCAGCCAGAGCGTCTGGAGCAGCAGCACGCCGCTTACTATCCCCAGCATAGCGCCGATATGGGCCGGCACACGCAGGTAAAACCCACTGACTACCGCCACGGCGGCCAGCAGCAGCTCTAGTTTATTGAGGGCCGAAAACACGATGCGCCCGATGCCCAGGCCCAGCGGTACTGTTATGCCGGGCGCGGTGAACTTGAGCGGGGCTTCCAGGAAGGAAATGCCCGCTACCAAGCCTGCCCATACAAACAGGGACAGTACCAGCAGCAAGGCAGCAGTAGCGTGAAAACGAGGCATAAGCGCAAGCAGCAATGAAGGCCAGACCGGGCGCAGCGCCGGCCCGGCCTCCCGGAACAACACCCCAAAGTTGGCAGTTCAGAACGGGTTTGCGCTCAAGGTGGGGCTGAGATGAATCAAGAGCGAGGCTGATATTCGTCAGGTGACGGGCGCGGCGCGTGGGGGAGCTTTGGGGCTGCCATCAGCCCCCTTGCCTGTGCCTACCGCGCCCGCCTCCGCCGAAACCCTCACTCACCTAGCCTGCACCCATTGCGGCGACGACTGCCCCGACGAGCCCATTCGGTTGCCGGAGCAGCCGGAACTGCACTTCTGCTGCCAGGGCTGCAAAGCCGTATATGAGCTGCTGGCCGCCAGCAACCTGTGCACTTACTACCGTCTCGATGACCACGCCGGCCAGAAAGTGAAGCCCGTGGAGCTACCCGGCCGCTTCGACTACCTCGCCCTGGAATCGGTGCAGAGCCAGCTGCTGGCGTTCCGCTCCGAGGCGCTGGCCCGCCTCACGCTCACCATCCCGCAGATGCACTGCGCCTCCTGCATCTGGCTGCTCGAAAACCTGTTCAAGCTCGACCCCGGCATTTCCGAGTCGCGCGTCAATTTTCTGCGCAAGGAGCTGACCGTGAGCTACGACCCCAGGGCCACCACCCTGCAGGAGGTCGTGACGCTGCTGGCCGCCATCAACTACGAGCCGCAGATTACGCTGGCCGAGCTGGGCGCGCAGCCCCACCACGCCAACCGCCGGCTGTACTACCAGCTGGGTCTGGCCGCCTTTGCTTTCGGCAACGTGATGCTGCTGGCGCTGCCCGAGTATTTTTCGTTCACGGAAACCCTACAGGCGGCGCTGGGGCGGTTTTTCGGGTGGCTGAGTCTGCTGCTGGCCGTGCCGGTGCTGCTGGTGAGTGCGCGCGACTTCTACCGCTCGGCGTGGCAAGGCCTCCGGCAGCGCTACATCAACCTCGACTTTCCCATCAGCCTCGGCCTCACTGCTCTGTTCACGACCAGCGTGGTTGAAGTCGTCACCCAGACCGGGCCGGGCTACTTCGACTCGTTCACGGGGCTCGTGTTTTTCATGCTGATTGGCAAATGGGTGCAGCAGCGCACCTACGACGCCCTGCGCTTCGACCGCAACTTCACATCGTATTTTCCGGTGGCCGTCACGCTGCTCGGCCCCGGCGGGCAGGAGCAGTCGGTGCCGGTGAAGGAGCTGCGGGCGGGCCAGCGGATTCGGGTGCGCCATCAGGAAATCATTCCCGCCGATGCCGTGCTGCTGCGCGGCGCGGGTCAGATCGACTACAGCTTCGTGTCGGGCGAGAGTGTGCCGGTGGCGCGGCAGGCCGGCGAGGTGGTGTATGCGGGCGGCCGGCAGGTGGGCGAGGCCGTGGAGCTGGAAGTGGTGCGCGAAGTGTCACAGGGCTACCTTACCCAGCTCTGGAACAACCCCGCTTTCCAGAAGAACGACAACGCCACCCTCGAAACCTACGCCAACAAAGTGGGCCGCTATTTCGTGGCCATTACGCTGCTGCTGGCACTAGGGGCGGTGGCCTATTGGTATGCGCAAAGCAACTCGGCTATGGCACTGCGGGCGTTTACGTCGGTGCTGGTTATTGCTTGTCCGTGCGCGCTGTCGTTGGCCACGCCGTTTGCGCTGGGGGCGGCACTGCGCACACTGGGCCGCCACCAGTTTTACCTGAAAAACTCCGCTGTAGTCGAAACCCTGGGCCGCGCCGATACCATCGTCTTCGACAAAACCGGCACCCTCACCGACGTGGGCCGCTCGGCCGTGGAATATGTGGGCCTGCCGCTTACAGAGGCGCGGCAGCGGGCCGTAGCCGCCCTAGTGCGCCACTCCACGCATCCGCTCAGCCAGCGCCTGGCTCAGGAACTGCCCGCTGCTTCAGAGCTGGTTACGAGCTTCACTGAGGTGCCGGGCCAGGGCTTGCGCGGCGTGGTGGGCGGTGTAGCAGTGGAGGTAGGTTCGGCGGCGTTGGTGGGGCTAGATGCTCCGGCCCCGGCGCCCTCCGAGACTACCGCCGATACGCTGCAGTCCAGTGTCTACGTGAGCCTGGATGGGGAAGTGTATGGCTGCTATATGCTGCACAACGTGTACCGCGAGGGGCTGGAAACGGTGCTGGCCACCTTGGGCCGGCGCTACCGGTTGGCCGTGCTCAGCGGCGACAACGATGCCGAAAAGCCTCGGCTGCGCAACCTGTTCGGGCAGCAGGCCGAGCTCCGCTTCCGCCAAAGCCCCCAGGACAAGCTCGACTACATTGCCGCCCTTCGGCAGCAGGGCCGCACCGTCATCATGGTCGGCGACGGCCTGAACGATGCCGGTGCCCTGCAGCAGGCCGATGCCGGCATTGCCCTCACCGATACGCTCACTAACTTCTCGCCTGCCTGCGACGCCATTCTGGAAGCCCGCAGCTTCGGGCAGCTGGCCACCATTCTGCGCTTTTCCCAAGACTGTTTGCAGGTGGTGCTGGCCACGTTTGTGCTGTCGTTTTGCTACAACGGTATCGGGCTGGGGCTGGCCGTGCAGGGCCGGTTCACGCCCATCGTATCGGCCATTCTTATGCCCATCAGCTCTTTGAGCGTGATGGTATTTGCCACGCTGCTGGTGCGCTACGCCGCCCACCGCCGCCACCTTTAATTCCACTCCATCATGACCATTATATTCCTGCTCATCGGTATCAGCTTGCTGGTAGCGCTGCTGTTTCTGGGGGCCTTCCTGTGGGCTGTGCGCTCCGGGCAGTACGAAGACGACTACACACCCTCTGTGCGCATGCTCTTCGACGACGAAAATCCGGAATAGTGCTATTGCGGGTGCCGAGCCGCCTGACATCAATCAAGCCCGGGGCTGACGTTCGTCATCTTTTCAGAATGGGCCTGCCAAGACCTTTGGAGAAGTAAATCACTCACTTCTCCGGCTATGCAAGTCGAACCTCTCCTGCCACAGGCAGCCCCCAAGCCGCCGCTGGTGCCGCGTCCTCTCTCGCGGGCCGTTGACACGTTTTTCTACGATAACAAGATTGTCCGCGACTTCGGTATTGCAACCGTGGTGTGGGGCATTATTGGGATGCTGGTGGGTGTGCTGGCGGCGTTTCAGCTGGCCCGTCCCGAGGCGAACCTCGGTACCCAGTTCACCACCTTTGGCCGCATCCGGCCCCTGCACACCAACGCCGTGATTTTCGCCTTTGTCGGCAACGGCATTTTTACGGGCGTCTACTACTCGCTGCAGCGCCTGTGCAAAACCCGGATGTTTTCGGATGTGCTCAGCAAACTCCATTTCTGGGGCTGGCAGCTCATCATCGTGTCGGCCGTAATTACGCTGCCCATGGGCCTGACCACCAGCAAGGAATACGCCGAGCTGGAGTGGCCCATAGACATTGCCATTACGCTGGTGTGGGTGGTGTTCGGCTGGAACATGTTCGGCACCATTGCCCGGCGCCGCGAGCGGCACCTGTACGTGGGCATCTGGTTCTACATTGCCACGTTCCTGACGGTGGCGGTGCTGCACATCGTAAATTCGGCGGCCCTGCCGGTTTCGCTGTTCAAGAGCTACTCGGCTTATGCTGGCGTGCAGGATGCGCTGGTGCAGTGGTGGTACGGCCACAACGCGGTAGCCTTCTTCCTGACCACGCCCTACCTGGGCCTGATGTACTACTTCCTGCCCAAGGCAGCGGAGCGGCCCGTGTACTCCTACCGGCTCAGCATCATCCACTTTTGGTCCCTGATTTTTATCTACATCTGGGCCGGCCCGCACCACTTGCTCTACACGTCATTGCCCGACTGGGCACAGAGCCTGGGCGTGGCCTTCTCCATCATGCTGATTGCACCTAGCTGGGGTGGCATGATCAACGGCCTGCTGACACTGCGCGGCGCCTGGGATAAGGTGCGCGAGGAGCCAGTACTCAAGTTCTTTGTGGTGGCCGTAACGGCTTACGGCATGGCCACTTTTGAGGGTCCGATGCTCAGCCTCAAGAACGTGAATGCCATTGCCCACTTCACCGACTGGATTGTGGCGCACGTGCACGTGGGGGCTCTGGGCTGGAATGGCTTCCTGACCTTCGGGATGCTGTACTGGCTGTGGCCGCGCCTCTACCGCACGCCGCTGCACTCCAAAAAGCTCGCCACTACGCACTTCTGGCTAGGCACGCTGGGTATCCTGTTCTACGCCATTCCGATGTACTGGGCCGGTTTCACGCAGGGCCTGATGTGGAAGCAGTTCAATGCCGAGGGCATGCTGCAGTACCCCAACTTCTTGGAAACCGTGCTGCAGATTGTGCCCATGTATTACCTGCGCGGTATTGGCGGGGTGCTCTACCTGAGCGGCGTGTTCCTGATGATGTTCAACCTGTACAAGACGGCCAAAGCCGGCTCGTTGCTGGCGAACGAAAAAGCTCAGGCTCCGGCGCTGCTGCCCGCCGCCGAAGACCCGCACGCCGAGGGTGGGCACTGGCACCGCTGGATTGAGCGCCGCCCGTTTCAACTGGCCGTGGGCGCTACCATTGCCATTCTCATCGGGGGCGCTATTGAGATGATTCCGACCTTCCTCGTGAAGTCCAACGTGCCCACCATTGCCTCCGTGAAGCCATATACTTCGCTGGAGCTGCAAGGCCGCGACTTGTACATCAAGGAAGGCTGCTCGAACTGCCACACCCAGATGGTGCGCCCGTTCCGCTCCGAAACCGAGCGGTACGGCGAGTACTCGAAGGCCGGCGAGTTTGTGTATGACCGGCCCTTCCTGTGGGGCAGCAAGCGCACCGGCCCCGATTTGCACCGTGTAGGCGCCAAGTACCCGCATTCCTGGCACTACAACCACATGCTCGATCCTACCAGCATGTCGCCGGGCTCCATCATGCCCGCTTACCCGTGGCTCTTCGACCAGGACATCGACTACAGCACGCTGCCTTCCAAGATTTCGGTGCTGCGCCAGCTGGGCACACCGTATCCGGCCGGCTACGAGCAACAGGCCGTGGCTGATGCCCGCCGCCAGGCAGCCAGCATCGTGAGCGACCTGAAGAAGGAAGACATCGAAGTGAAGTCGGAGAAGGAAATAGTAGCCCTGATTGCCTACCTGCAGCGCCTGGGCACCGACATTAAAGTGAAGCCCGAGCAAGCCGCTGCTCAGTAGCCTATCAGGCCTCTTAACTACCCGCTGCCATGTACAAGAACGTCTTGCAATCTATTGCCGGCATTGAGCTGTATCCGCTCATCTCCTTCTTCATCTTCTTCATCTTCTTCCTGGGGTTGCTGCTGTACGTGGTGGTGGCCAACCGCCAGCACATCAGCACCATGAGCCAGCTGCCGCTGCACGACAACGACACGCTACAGGCCCACACCGAACCCGACGCGCTATGCTAACCAAACGCACCTTTTTCCTGACCGGCCTGGGCCTGCTGATGGGCTACCTGGCCGCCGCCCAAACGCCTGCCGCCCCGGCCCCGGATGGTCCCGATTTTCTGTTCGGATTTGTGGTTGGCCTGCTGGGGTTGGTAGCTGTGGCCGTGGTGCTCACGGGCGCCATGGTGTCCTCGCAGCTCAAGCACCGCCGGCAGTATTCGGCCGAAACCCCAACCGATACAGCCGCATCAGAAAGGGGGGTACCTACATGCTAACTTCAATGAAATTCCGCTTTCCTGCTGCACTGACTATAGCCGCTCTGCTGCTGAACAGCCTGCAGGCGGTGGCTCAGACGCCGGAAGCCGCCGCGCCGGCCAAAGTTGCCGGCATGAGCAGCCAGCAACTCCTGTTCTGGGTGCTCATCAGCCTGCTGATTTTCCTGCTGCTGGTGCTGCTGCTCTCGTTCGTGGGTATTGCGGTGCAGATGCGGCCACAGCTGCGCAAAGTATACGAACTGCCCACTGTGCGCCACTCCTGGAGCGGCCGGGTGTTGGGCCTGCTCGTCGGCGACGCGACGCTGGTGAAAGGCGAGGTGCGCGACGAACTGCTCGACCACGACTACGACGGCATCCACGAGTTCGACAACGACCTGCCGCCGTGGTGGAAGTACAGCTTCTACGCCACCATCATTTTTGCCGTGACTTACGTGAGCTACTACCACGTGGCCCAAGCAGGGCAGCTGCAGGGCGCCGAATACGAAACCGAAATGCGCCAGGCGGCCCTGCTGGTTTCGCCCGATGCCGATGACCCCAACAAGCTGACCACCTATCAGCCCTTGGCTACGCCTGCTGATCTGAGTGAAGGCAAGTCGTTGTTTGCCAGCAACTGCGCCGCCTGCCACGGCCAGAACGGCGAAGGCAAAGTAGGCCCCAACCTGACCGACGAATACTGGCTGCACGGCGGCGAAGTGAACCACGTCTACAAAACCGTGAAGTTCGGCGTCACCAGCAAAGGCATGGTGGCCTGGAAAGGCAAGCTCTCCGGCAAGCAGATTCTGCAGGTCAGCTCCTACATCCTGAGCCTGCGGGGCACCAAGCCCGCCGGCGCCAAAGAGCCGCAGGGCGAGAAAGAAACCAAGTAGGGTGCGGGGCTTGTCCCCGCCCTCCGTTGCTCCGGTATCAGCCAATGGCGCGGACGCCGGGCGGGGCAAGCTCCGCACCCTACTACAAGCATACCCACATTATGTCCAACACCCAGTTCAAACCCGACGATTCCTACCGCGACACTATTGCTACGGTAGACGCGGCTGGCAAACGGGTGTGGCTCTATCCCAAGAAACCTACGGGCCGGCTCTACCGTGCCCGCACGTGGATCAGCTACGGTTTGCTGGCGCTGCTGTTTGCCGGGCCCTGGCTGCGCATCAACGGGCTGCCGGTGCTGATGCTGAACCTGCCGGCACGCAAGTTCATCGTGCTGGGTCAGATTTTCTGGCCCCAGGATTTCTTTGTGCTGCTGCTGACCTCGCTCACGTTTCTGGTGTTCATCATCCTGTTTACGGTGGTGTACGGGCGGGCTTTCTGCGGCTGGGTGTGCCCGCAGACCATTTTTCTCGAAATGGTGTTCCGGCGCATCGAGTACTGGCTGGAAGGCGACGCGCCCCAGCAGAAAGCCCTGGGCCGGCGCGAGCTGGACTGGGACAAGCTCTGGCGCAAAACCACCAAGCACGCGCTGTTCCTGCTCATTTCCTTCCTGATTGCCAACACGTTTCTGGCCTACATCATCGGCTCCGATGCGCTGGTCAGCATCATCACCGACCCGCCCACGGCCCACCTCGGCGGCCTGACGTCGATGGTGATTTTTACGGGTGTGTTCTACGCGGTTTTTGCACGGTTCCGGGAGCAGGTCTGCACCATCGCCTGCCCGTATGGCCGCCTGCAGGGCGTTTTGCTCGACAAAGACAGCCTGGTGGTAGCCTACGACTACCAGCGGGGCGAGCCGCGCGAAAAGCTGCGCAAAAACCAGGCGCGCACCGCCGGCGACTGTATCGACTGCCACCAGTGCGTGCAGGTGTGCCCCACCGGCATCGACATCCGCAACGGCGCCCAGCAGCTGGAGTGCACCAACTGCACCGCCTGCATTGATGCCTGCAACAGCATCATGGCCATGATTGACCTGCCGCCCAACCTGATCCGGCACGCCTCGGAAAACGATATTGCGCAGGGCCGCAAGTTCCGGATTACGGGCCGCATGAAGGCGCTTTCCGGGGTACTGGTGGTGCTGATGGTGGCATTGGCGGGCCTGCTGCTCTCGCGGGATAATGTGGCGGCTACCGTGCTGCGCACCCCGGGCCAGCTGTTCCAGAAAACTGACCGGGGCACTATCACCAACCTCTACAACATCTCGGTCATCAACAAAACCAACCACCCATACCCGGTCACGCTGCGGGTGCTGGAGCCGGCGCAGGGCCGGATTTCGCTGGTAGGTACCAGCGGCCTGACGCTGCCCGCGCAGGGCATAGTGGAAGGCGTATTCTTCGCCGAGCTGCCCCGCACTGCCCTGCGGCGCACTAACCAGGAAATCCGCATTGGGGTGTTCAGCGGCAAGCAGCTCATCACCGAAACCAGCACCAAATTCCTCGGCCCGGTGCAGTAAGCCTGGGCCCGGAAACGCACTTATTCCTATGACTACTTCTGATTCTGCTGCCAAGCGCAGCCTCTGGCCCTACGCCATCATTGCCACCTTCGTGCTGTTCGCGGCCTACATCGGCTACATGGTGCAGCAGGCCATGCGCAGCAGCGTAGACTTGGTCAGCACCGACTATTACCAGCAGGAGCTGGCCTACCAGCAGCGCATGGAAACCGAGGCGCGCACGGCGGCCCTGCCCGCCCCCGTAGACCTGCGCTACGAGGCCGCCACCCAGCGCCTGACCGTGCAGCTGCCGGCTGCCCTGGCCGGCAAAGCGGTGCTGGGCAGCATCCGGTTTTTCCGGCCCTCTAACCAGCAGTTGGACTTCAGCCTCCCCCTGCAGCCCGATGCCAACCTGCAGCAGCACATCAATACCAGCAAAATGCAGCCCGGCCACTGGCGGGTGCGTCTGGATTTCACGGCCGACCAGCAGGCGTATTTCGTGGAGAAGAAAATCAGCTTCTAGGCTGATTTTCGTCATGGAATGCCTTTGGCCCGCGGCCGTACTTGCCGGCTCTTACAGGACTTCGCTTTATTCTTCTGCTGATGCTTTGGGCCGGCTTTCTGTTCGGATTACTGGGTAGCTTTCACTGCGTGGGCATGTGCGGGGCCATTGCGCTGGCGCTGCCTGGCGCCAGTGGCACCGGCACTTCGGGACGCTACGTGGGCGGGCGGCTGCTCTACAATCTGGGCCGCACCACCACCTACGCCATGCTGGGCGCCGGGGCCGGTCTACTGGGGCAGGGGCTGCGGCTGGCCGGCGTGCAGCAAAGTTTGTCGGTAGCCTCCGGGGTGCTGATCCTGCTGCTGGTGGCCGTGCCGGAGCGCCATACGGCCCGGCTGGCCGATGCGTTGGGTTTCAGCCGGCCGCTGGCCTGGGTGAAAAACACGCTGACCCGCCTGTTCCAACGGTCTTCCCTTTCGGCGCTCTATACTACTGGCCTCCTGAACGGGCTGCTGCCCTGTGGCCTGGTATACCTGGCCCTGGCCGGCGCGCTTAGCGCCCCAGGCGTGGCGGGCGCGGCGGCTTACATGGCCTGCTTCGGGCTGGGCACGCTGCCGCTGATGCTGGGCCTTTCGCTGAGTGGGCAGCTGGTGCCGCTGCTGTGGCGCACCCGTATGCGGCAGGCCGTACCCTACGCGGCGTCGGTGCTGGCCGTGCTCTTCATCGTGCGCGGGTTGGGGCTGGGCATTCCATACCTGAGCCCGCAGCTGCCGGCCGCGGCCGTGCCGGCCACCACGGCCCGGCCGCACACCGTGCACTACTGCCACTAGCTTTTTACTCCTTTCCCGCATCCCGGCTTCGCCTTCTCTCCACTACCTGGCATGAAAACCATTCTCGTTCCCCTCGACCACACGGCGGCTGCCGAACACACCCTTGCGTATGCCAACAAGCTGGCGGTGCGCTGGCCGGCGGAAATCGTGCTGCTGTGCTGCATCCCCGATACGGATGCCGGCCACCCCGCCGATCTGGCAACGGAAGAGCAGCGGCTGCGCAGCCTGGTGGAGCGCCTGCGCTACCAGCAGCTTACGCGCCAGGATGGGCGTCGCATCCGGTACCGCTACCGCGTGCTCAGCGGCTGCCTCCACGACCATGTGCGGGCCGAAGCCAGCGCCTGCGCTGCCGACCTGCTGGTGATGGGCCTCGAGCACATTGACTGCGGCCGGCAGGAAGCGCCTGGCAACCACGCGGCGGCCATTACGGAACTGGTAAGCTGTCCGGTGCTGGTGGTGCCGCCCGGCCGCCGGGCGCTGCCCAGCCGCTTGGTCTTTTCCGCCGATTTTGCCTCGCTGCATCTGAATGTGCTGCCCCGGCTTTCGGCGCTGGAAAGTGCCTTCCCCGGCGACCTGGACCTGGTGCAGTTCTATGCACCCGCCGCGCGCGGTCAGCGCCGCCAGCTGAAGCAGGCCCTGAGCCGTGCCAGCACCCAGCTCACCTGGACCAGCATCACGCCCCACCTGCTCGAAGACGATGCGCCGCTGGAGGCCGTCAGTGAATTCTGCGCCCGCACGCAGGCTCAGCTGCTCGTCATAGCGCCCACCAGCCGCGCCCAGCTGCTGCAGTACTTCGATTCGTGCTACACCACCACGCGCGCCTACCACACCCAGATTCCGGTGCTGGTGCTGCGCACCACGGAGCGTGCCGCCAGTGCCGCCTGCTGCCACCGCTGTGCCGAGCGGCTGGCCCAGGAGCAGCGCAAAGTGGCGCTACCCGACTACCACGCCGTGCGCTGGGCCTGATGCCGGCCACATCACCTGCTGACGCTTTCCATTCACTCCTCGCTTCACCTTCCCATGTATAGTCATGCCCCCGAAACCCTACTTGCGCCCCGCATCATGGTCGAGAACTGGATGCGCCAGTTTCAGGACTGGCTGTGCCACCGGCTGGAAACGGCCGATGGCAGCGGCACAAAGTTCAGCGAAGACCTGTGGCAGCACGAAGGCGGGGGAGGCGGCCGCACCCGGGTATTTCAGAACGGCAACGTGCTGGAAAAAGGCGGCGTGGCTTTTTCGGCGGTGTGGGGCGAGATGAGCGAGGCCGCCGCCCGGCAGCTGCTTATGCCCGACCCGCGCTACTTTGCCACTGGCGTGAGCGTAGTGCAGCACCCGCGCAGCCCCATGGTGCCCATCTCGCACATGAACGTGCGCTACTTCGAGGCCGGCAACGGCGAGGCCTGGTTTGGCGGCGGTCTGGACCTGACCCCGATTTACGTGGACGAGCAGCAGGCCCGCTGGTTTCATCAGCAGATCTGGGAGGTGTGCCAGCGCCACGACGACAGCTACTATCCATTCTTCAAGCAGTGGGCCGACGACTACTTCTACCTCACGCACCGCCAGGAAACACGCGGCATCGGTGGCATCTTCTTCGACCGCCTCACCGTTGGCAAAGACGGCTCGTTTGAGGAGCTTTTTGCCTTCGTGCAGGACGTGGGCGAAGTGTACGGCCGGGCCTATGGCACCATCATGCGCCAGAACGCGGCCCTGCCCTACACCGAGCAGCAGAAACAGTGGCAGCTGGTGCGGCGCGGCCGCTACGCCGAGTTCAACCTGGCCATCGACCGGGGAACGCGCTTCGGGCTGGAAACCGGCGGCCGCACCGAAAGCATCCTCATGAGCTTGCCGCCCCAGGCCAACTGGCACTACAACCTCACGCCTGAGCCCGGCTCGCCCGAAGCCGCCACCCAGGCCTGGCTCCGCAAGGGCATCGACTGGCTGGCAGATGTGCCCGTGAAGTAATACGGGTTGCCACGCGCCGCTGTAAATAGTTGAGAAGATCAGACTTTATAAATCGTTCCACGAGCAAGCAGCGCGGTCAATAAACCACACTCTGGCGAAGGAAAAGCAATAAAGTGGCTTGAAGTTTTGGATATTACGATACCTGGCGTCTTAGCATCCATCAGCTTGAAGTGTCAGGGCGCGGCTCTGTATTCCGGCAGGTAATCAATTTGCTGCTCTCAGGATATGGTCCGTCTCTTTCTCCTATTATGCTACCTAGTACTTTTCTCTGGTATTGCGAAGCAAGCTGTAGCTCAGGCCTCGCCAGACGCGCTTTTTGCAGTGGGCAGCACTAGTGAAAGCGCTGGCATAGCAGAGACAAAAGCAGATATAGTCCTGATGGACATTAGCCGCTTTTCAAACGGTAAGAAGGACACGCTAAGAGCTATTGCCAAGCTTTTTGCCCGGCGTCGGACCGCGAGTATTGCTGGGATAAGTATTGGAGTGGTTTCTCTGACTATGCTTATGCCTATGGCCTTAGCAAGCACTGACTTTATGAGTGTAGCCAGTGGGGTTGGGCTATTGGGCGTCATGCCAACTGCAATAGGAACAGCCAAATACATCCGGTTCAGTAGCAAAAAAGAAGTTGCACTACTGGTGTCTTACACCAACGGGGCACCACTGCCCGAAAGAATAATTGCCCGTTTACGTCCTCGCTACTTCCGGTGAAGTATAGCTGTTACGGCGACAAAAAAAGCAGGCAGGAAGCCGTAGCGGCTTACGGGCAAACCCATAGGCTGCCGCACGTTCTGGAGAAGAAAATGGCCCCCAGATTCTTTACTACCAACTACCGGTTCAGCCGGAAACAGTAATCAATCACAATAAAAAGCCCCGCCGGCACAACGCCGGCGGGGCTTTTCTATTCAACCTACTCTACCTTACCCCACGGCGGGCATTTCCACGTTGTTGAAGCGGATGCCGCCGTCTTCCAGCACGGCTTCCACCACCGCGTCTTTGCTCACGCGGCCTGAGAGGATGTCTTTCGACAGCTCGTTGAGCACCAGGCGCTGGATGACGCGCTTGAGCGGCCGGGCCCCGAAGGTGGGGTCGAAGCCCTGCTCGCCCAGATGGTCGAGCACCTCGTCGGAGGCGGCCAGACGGATGCCGGCTTCTTCCAGGCGCTGCTGAATCTGGCGGAACTGGATGTCTACGATTTTGCGGATTTCCTTGCGCTTGAGCGGCTGGAACATCACAATCTCGTCAATCCGGTTCAGGAACTCGGGGCGCATGTGCTGCTTGAGGCGGTCCACCACTTCCTCGCGGGTGCGGTCCACCACTTCATCGTGGTTGTACTCGTTCAGTTCCTTGAAATTGTGCTGAATGATGTCGGCCCCCGTATTCGAGGTCATGATGATGATGGTGTTCTTGAAGTTCGCCACCCGGCCTTTGTTATCGGTGAGGCGGCCATCATCCAGCACCTGCAGCAGGATGTTGAACACGTCGGGATGGGCCTTTTCGATTTCGTCGAGCAGCACCACCGAGTAGGGCTTGCGGCGCACGGCCTCGGTCAGCTGGCCGCCTTCGTCGTAGCCCACGTAGCCGGGAGGCGCCCCAATCAGGCGCGACACGGCGTGGCGCTCCTGAAACTCGCTCATGTCGATGCGCACCATGGCGTTTTCATCGTTGAACAGGTACTCGGCCAGGGCCTTGGCCAGCTCGGTTTTGCCCACGCCGGTAGTACCCAGGAAAATGAACGAGCCGATGGGCCGCTTGGGGTCCTGCAGGCCCGCCCGGGAGCGGCGCACGGCATCGGAAATGGCCGCAATGGCCTCCGATTGGCCGGCCACGCGCTTGCCCAACTCGGCTTCCAGGTTCAGCAGCTTCTCGCGGTCCGACTGCAGCATCTTGCTCACCGGAATGCCGGTCCACTTGGCCACCACGTCAGCAATATCCTCCTGGGTCACCACTTCCTGCAGCATCGAGCCGCCTTCCTTGCCCTTGTCGGCTTCGGCCTGGGCCTGCAGCTCCTTCAGCTTGGCTTCGGCTTCCTGAATCTTGCCGTAGCGCAGCTCGGCCACGCGGCCGTAGTCGCCCTGGCGCTCGGCTTGGTCGGCTTCCAGCTTGTAGCGCTCAATGTTCTCCTTCTCGGTCTGGATGCTGGTGAGGGCCGATTTCTCGTTTTCCCACTGCGCCTTCAAGTCGTCGCGACGGGCCGAGAGGTCGGCAATGTCCTTGTTGAGCACGGCTTCCCGGTCGTGGTTTTCCTCGCGGCGGATGGCTTCGCGCTCAATTTCCAGCTGCATAATGCGGCGCTGCACCTCGTCCAGCTCCACGGGCATGGAGTTCAACTCAATGCGCAACTTGGCGGCGGCCTCGTCCATCAAATCAATGGCCTTGTCGGGTAGAAACCGGTCGGTGATGTAGCGGCTGCTCAGCTCCACGGCGGCAATAACGGCGTCGTCCGTAATCCGCACGCCGTGGTGCAACTCGTACTTCTCCTTGATGCCGCGCATGATGCTGATGGCGTCCTCCACGGTGGGCTCGTCCACCATCACGGCCTGGAAACGGCGCTCCAGGGCCTTGTCCTTCTCAATGTACTTCTGGTACTCCTTGAGCGTGGTAGCCCCGATGGCGTGCAGCTCGCCGCGGGCCAGGGCCGGCTTGAGCAGGTTGGCTGCGTCCATGGCCCCGTCGCCGCCCGCGCCGGCCCCGATGAGCGTGTGCATCTCGTCAATGAACAGGATGATCTGCCCGTCCGAGTCGGTTACTTCTTTGATAACGGCCTTGAGGCGCTCCTCAAACTCGCCCTTGTACTTGGCGCCGGCAATGAGCAAGCCCATATCCAAGCTCATAATCACCTTGTCGCGCAGGTTTTCGGGCACGTCGCCGGCCACGATGCGCTGCGCCAGGCCCTCCACAATGGCGGTTTTGCCCACGCCCGGCTCGCCCAGCAGCACGGGGTTGTTCTTGGTGCGGCGGCTCAGAATCTGGAGCACCCGGCGGATTTCCTCGTCGCGGCCGATGACCGGGTCCATCTTGCCGGTGCGCACCTGCTCGTTGAGGTTGCGGGCGTAGCGGTTGAGGCTCTGGTACTGGTCCTCGGCCGACTGCGACGTGACCTTGCGGCCCCCGCGTAGCTCCAGAATGGCCGCTTTCAGGTCTTTCTCGTTGAAGCCGGCGTCCTTCATCAGGGTAGCCACGGCGTCCTTGCCGCTGAGCAGCCCCAGCAGCAGGTGCTCCACCGACACGTACTCGTCCTGGAACTCCTTGAGGTAGCCGGTGGCGCGCTGCAGCGCGGCGGCGGTTTCGTTGGCGAGGTAGGGCGAGCCCCCGCTCACCTTGGGGTAGGCGGCCACGATGGCGTCGAGGCGGGGCGTGAGGATGTTGAGGTTGGCCCCCAGCTTCTTGGCCACAAACGACAGCACGTTCTCGTCGCTCTGGAACAGGCCCTTCAGCAGGTGGCCGGTTTCAATGGCCTGCTGCTGGTTGGCGCCGGCAATTTCGGTGGCCTTCTGCACGGCCTCCTGCGCCTTGATGGTATAGTTATTAAAGTTCATGGTTTGCTTTCGTCGTAGGGTGAGACTTCGCAGTGGAAGGTTCTACGAGGGGCACAGCAAACGGGGTGCAAGGATGGTTTTGCTGACTTTTTGGCAGGAAAATTTAATCACAACGCTGCACAAATAGCCAAAAAGTCATTTCGATTGAATTCGAAATAACTTTCTCTGCTCCAACAATAAATTTCGCTTTTGTATTAAATCATCATATGTTATTAGAGCAATGTCAGAAGAGCCGAATTGCCTCATACGCTTGTCTAGTATTTCAAGATGGTCGTCACGTTCGGTACTTCTTCCTAACAATAGAGAATGACTCATTACAGGAAGGTAGTTAAGTTCAGATATTATAGTTTTTTTATTGTTTGGCTCTAAGAAATATTCTTGATAGTCTTTTACTTGCGTCAAATGTCCAATTATTGTTGCACTTAATTTGGGGTGGAAGTTGTTGCGTACAATAAATTCTTCTTTAGGTAGCTTGATCTCGAGCAAGTTAGCCTGCTTATTAAATTTATAGAACTTATGCCTCCGTATAAAGTCAGGCTCATAATTATCTTTTGTGTTTTGATGGAGTATGAAATTGTGTTCATAGAAATATTTATCAAATGATTGGCCGAGCATGAATTGGGGATACCTTCTTAACAACTGATGGTATAACTTCTCTTGCTTTGGCCTACTTGAGTTTGAAATTCTGTTAACCGTCTTTAAAAAAATATCAATCTCCTCCTCTGCCTGGTCAATATCTTTCTGGAATACTAGAAATGGAAATCTAAAAGGGCGCCTTGCATAATCCATTGTCAATATTTGACATCTGTTATTCCATCTGCCTATTGCAAATGGGTCTGGCCTTCTAGGGTCGATATTTAGAATATCATAGTCATTAAGAAGACTATCCATCCAAGAGTTGATGGCGCTCCTAACAATAAACTGCACTCTTTTATCATTAGACGAATCTCTCGACGTTATTACTTTGTCAAATCCAAGCAAATAGTCGGTATCCGTATCTTCCCTGTCAGTGTGGAACAGTATGACTGGTAAAGAAGAAATTTGCAGGCTTTTTCTGAAATAACTCTCTTCTTCTTTCCATGACAACCAGGAAATCAAGTCATGACCATTTTGCTGGTCGAACCTAAATTTATAGTTGGTAATAACTAAATCTATATGATTGCCATCATTAATTAGTTGTGATGAAATGAATTCCTTGGCGCGTTCAACGCTATGGACAATAATAACCGCATCCTTTTCAGTGAAAGGCTGCAGACGCCTCAAATAAAATTCATCATCGTTTTTACTATTAGTAACAAGAAGTATTACCATTGTTTTTGCACTACTTAAAGCTGTTTATAAGGTACTTGATAGCAAGCTGCTGAAGAAGCTCCTGCTTCTTCAGCAGCTTCCGTGCGGGGCGGGGGTAGATGGGGCAAGCTACCAAAGACGCCCCTGTTTCTTCAGTGGCGGGGGCGACGGGCGGGATGCTATTTATTATAAAACTACCTGTTACCCCAGCTTCTCCGACGCCTCGTTGTTGCCGCCTTTGTGCTTGCCGGGGCGGTCGATGATGGTGCGGGCGGCCTGGATGCGCTGGTAGAACTCGGGGGCGGAGCGGGCGTACTTGCGTAGGCTGCGGTCGAGGCGGTCTTCGAGGAGGGTGGCCAATTGGGAGAACTTGTCTTTGATGGCGAGGCGGGCGGCTTTGGCTTCGCTGATTTGCTGGCGTGGGTCGTTTTTGCTGGTGCTGAAGGCGGCGAGGGTGTCGCGCAGCTCGGCGAGGCGCTCGGGGCTGACGCCGTAGTCGAGCAGGGGCTGGGCGTGCTGGGTGGCGAGGTCGAGCAGGTGCTGGGCGGCGTCGGTGAGGGCGTTGGCGCGCAGGTTGAGGAGGGTGCCGTAGCTGTGGTTGGCCGAGGCCTGGAGGCTGCGGTCTTGCTGGGCGTTGGCGTAGGCGTACAGGTCGCCGGCTATTTCCCCGGCGCTGGTGGCCAGCTGCTCGCGGCGGTCAGTCTTGGCGACGGTTTTGCCTTTGCTGGGGCGCTGGGTTTGCTGGCGCAGCGGGCCGAGGTCGTCGGTGAGCTGCTGGAGCTCGGCGAGGGTGTTTTGGAGGGCTTTGTCCTGCTGGTAGGGGGCGGGGTCTTGCCGGAGGGCGAGCAGGGTGTTTTGGGCGGCGGTGAGCCGGTTATCCTGTTTTGCGGTAAGCATACTGGGAATAGAGGGATTGAGTGAAAAAGTGAAATCAGACGATGTGAATAGGGATGGGCGCAGGAGCACCAAGAGTAAAGCTCAAGAATAGGAATATTCGGGAAGAATCTAGTAATGCAGTGGATAGAAAAGTGTGGCCAGGCTTTGGACGACTACGACTGTGCTTTGGACGGTTGGGGCCGGGCTTTGAAGAAGTGTGCCCATGCGTTGGACGGGTGCGGCCAGGCTTTGGATGATGGGGGCTACGCTTTGGACGATTCGGGCCAGGCTTTGAGAACCTGTGACCGGGGTTTGGGCAAGTAGGGCTGCGCTTTGGTGAAGTGGGGCCAAGCTTATAGCGAATAGAGCCGTTGTTTGATAGGGGCGCGGCTTTCGGGGGAGGGGGCCGAGGGGTTTTGCGCTCAGCGTAGCCAACAGAAACGCCCCGAAACCAGCGTGGCTCCGGGGCGTTTCTGCTACGTTCAACCAGGCTTTTCTAAGCCACCGACCGGCCCAGCTCTTCACTGGCCCCCGCCGCCCGCCGAAACAGCAGCCCCGCCGCAACCCATAGGCCGGCGAAGATGGTGTTCAGCACAATCACCCAGAGTACGCCCATTGTCAGCTCGGGCTGCTTGATGAGCAGCGCCACGAACGGCACGGCAAACTGGGTGAGGGCGGTGGCAAACATGGCCTTGGCCATACCCTGCGGCCGAAGCCGGGCCACTACGGCCCCGATGAAGCCGACGGCCAGTACCGCGCCGTAGAGCAGGTTCATGGGGTTGTCCTCGCTGCCGATGAAGCCGACGGCCAGATTGCCCCACACGAGCAGGAGGGAAGCTACCACCGCTACGCCCGCGGCCAGTTTATAGGCGCCGCTACGGCCGCGGCTTGCTACCAGCAGATACAGAATACCCAGGAGTAGGAGCAGGATGCCCGCCATTACAACGTGTGCGGTGGTCATAGGAGTATCAGTAAATCGGGGGATACGGTTGGGTAATCTGCTTCGCTAGGCCAGTCGTTGGCCCAGATGGGAACTGGCGGCGCTGGCGCGGCGGAACAGCCAGCCCGAAACGGCCCACAGCGCTGCAAACATTCCATTGGCAACCAATACATTCACGAAATACGCTGACGGCTCGGCAGTACCCGGCGCCGGTGTCCAGACGAATAAGGCTATGGCGGTAACTACTACATAGGTAAGGGACGCCGCGAACATGGCATTCGACATGCCCAGCGGCTGGAAACGCGCCACGAAAGCCCCGACAAGCGCTACAATCGGGACGCCGAGATACAGCAGGTTGGCGGGATTGTCTTCGCTCCCAACCAGGCCTACGGCGGCATTGGCCCACACCAGCAGCAGTCCGGCTACCACCCCCACCGCCACGGCCAGTTTGTAGGCCAGATTGTTCCACTTGCGGGCAATGAGCACGTACGTGGTGCCCGTGCCGAACAGCAGAACCCCGGCAAAGACGAAATCAGAGAACGTCCAGTTTACTTCCTGGGTAAACTGCATAGCTACCAACGGAATGAGCAGCAGCAGCCCGGTAACCAGCGCCACGATAGAAAGGCTTTTGGTGAGTGTCATGACCGCAGTTGTGTGAAGAATGATATGGGAAGATTTTCAGAGAAGAAGGATCCGTGAGCAGCGTGTGTGAGGCGCGCCGCAGGCACCACCGCAGCAATAAAACCCCGTCGAGAAGTAAGGCTCCGGTACCGGTGCTTGGCGTTGGGGTAAACCTCGCGGAAAGCGGCACCCGGTAGGGTGATGCAAAGGATATAAAAGAACTTTGCATTTCAAAGTAAACGCACGCTATTTTATTTTGAGTGGTGTAAGAAACTCAGGAAATGCAGTTTAGGTGCTTGGTGGCGAACTTAGATGGATTGCCCGCTCCACGCCAAGTTGCTGCAGAAACAGCTCGTCGTGAGAAACCAGGAGCAGGGTGCCACGGTAGTCGTGGAGGGCGGCGGCCAGGATTTCCAGGTTCTGCAGGTCGAGGTTGTTGGTGGGCTCGTCCAGGATAATAAGGTCGGGGGCGTGGTGGCTCAGGTGCAGGCAGCACAGGAGCAGGCGCATTTTCTCGCCGCCGCTGAGCGTGCCGCAGGGCTTGTCCCAGTACGGGGCCGTAAACAGGAACCGCGTCAGCCGGATCTTCACCTCGTGCTCCTGCAAACCGGCCGTATTGAACTGCTGGGCCTGCACGTATACCGAAAGCTGAGGCTGGAGCAACGAATATTCCTGGTCGATGAATACTACCTTGCTGGCGGCCCGCAACAGGGTGCCGCGGGTGGGTTCCAACTCCCCAAGCAACAGCCGGAGCAGCGTGGTTTTGCCGGAGCCATTCAGGCCTTTCAGCGCCAGCCGCTCGCCGCTCACAATCTGGAAGCTCAGGTTTTCGGGCCACAGCGGGTGTGGGCCGTAGTGGTAATTGAGGCCGTGGGCATCAAACAGGATTTTGCCCCGGTGCAGGCCCGAGTCATCGAAGCCGAACTTCATCTTGTCGAGGTCGGGCAGTTCCTGGCGTAGCTCACTTAGCTCCTGCGCCAGAGCCTCCACTTTCTCGGCGTGAATGCCCTTGAGGCGGGAAGAGTTGTTCTCGGCGCTATTGCGCATCATGTTGAGCACAATGGTGGGCAGACCAGCCTTGGCTTGGTGCTTCCGGCCCCGGGCATCGAGCTTGTGCTTGCGTTCCAGCGCCTCCCGCTCCGTTTCGCGGGCTTTGCGCAAGGCTGAGGTGCGGCTCTGTACGTCTTGCTGCAAGGCGTTGCTTTCTACCTGTTTTTGCTCAGCGTAGAACTCATACTTGCCACCGTACAGCGTCAGGCCACGCTTGCTCAGCTCACACACCGCGTCGAGCAGATGCAGCAGTTGCCGGTCGTGGCTTACTACCAGCAGAGTGCTGGCGGTAGTCCGGATGTAGTGATACAGTAGCTGCCGGCCAGCGGTATCGAGGTGGTTACTGGGCTCGTCGAGCAGTACCAGCGCGGGCTGATGCAGGGTGAGGCCCACCAGGAATATCTTGGTTTTCTGCCCGCCGCTGAGGTTAGAGAGGCGTTGGGTAAGGTGCACGTCGGCCAGACCCCAATGCCGCAGGGCATCGTGGCTGCGTTCTTCCAGTGTCCAGTCGTCGTCCAGCGTAGCCAGGTTGGCTTCCGTGGCCTGGCCGTCCAGAATTTCATGCAGAGCAGCCAGCTTGGCATCAATGCGCAGCGCCTGCGCCACCGTCCAGGCATCAAACTGCCCGAAATGCTGCGGAACATAATAGGGCGCGGCCTCCGCGTGTACGAGCCCGGTGGTTGGTTTCAGTTCGCCAGCTAGTAGCCGCAATAAGGTGGATTTGCCAGCGCCGTTGTTGCCAATAAGGGCAGCCTTCTGGTGGCGGCCGATGGCCAGATTCAGGCCATCGAACAGCACGTCTTTGTTCGGGTGATTATACCCCAGGTTTTGTAGTAGTAGCATGAGTTCTTTCGCAAAAAGCAGGAGAATACAGCACACCTATGGGAGGGTGGCTACTCAGTTTTTGAAAGAAATCAACTATTACATACGCCGGGGTTTTGCTGCTTGCGAAGGCAAAAGTATGCTATTCTGTTCACTGCATCCCGGTAGGTTGGGCAGCATTGTTAGCAGTACAAGTAGCAGGAAGGCTCGCTGATTACCGGCTTTCCGTCATAAGCCCTGGTAACAGAAGAGGCTACCAGTAACTCCTCTCGAGGTAGAATCCGGCAGGGAGTGCGACTGTAAACGATTATCTTAGGCTACACGCTTAGTATCAGCCACAATTCTATGCCAGCTACTCTACTACGGATATGTCTACTCACGCTCCTGTGGCTGGTTGCCGGGCTCCGGACGGCCACGGCCACGCATCTGGTGGGCGGTGAGTTGAGCTATGTATATCTGGATGCCAGAGGAACAACGGCCACTCCGTACCGGTATCAGATTACGGCCCGGGTCTACTTCAACAAGGAAGTTGGCTCTGCGGCTCCGAATGGCAGCGCGACGCTGCCCATCACCGTTTTCAGCAAGGAAGCCAACCCGCGGCAGCTGCTGCAGGTCAATGTGGGGCGGCGCAGCTTCAGCGAGATTACACCGGCGCTGTTGCCGGGCTGCACCGAGCGGGCACCACGCGTAACGCTGGCCACTTATGTCACCACGGTTTCGTTGCCGGCCATAAGCCAGGGTTATCTGGCTACTATAATTTCCCGCAACCGCAACGCCGGTATTGCCAATCTGGCCTATTCGGAAGGCACCGCCATGGCGCTGTCCGTGGATATGACGCCGCCCATGCTGGTCAATTCCTCGCCCGTCTTTTCCAGCAATGCCGGCGCCGTCATCTGCCTCGGCGACACGACGCTCGTGGTCAACAATGCCTATGATGCCGACGGGGACCGGCTCAGCTACAGCCTAGCTACTCCCAATGAAAACGTAGTGCCGGACGCGCCGGTGGCTTATGCTCCGGACTTCAGCGCCCAGGCTCCCTTCGGGCCCACGGGCTATGCCGCCGTCGATGCCCGTAGTGGCATTGCGCGCTACCTGGGCACGCAGGTCGGGACCTTTCTGCTCGCCATTGATGTGCGGGAGTTTCGCATGATTAATGGGCAGGAGGCGCTGCTGGGCACCGTACGCCGCGACATTCAGATTACGGTGCGCAACTGTGGCGGCGGCATCAACCAGCCGCCCGCTTTCACGGCAGCCAGCACTGTCCGCCAGGATTTTGTAGTGGCCGAAGGACAGGCACTGGATTTCACCGTTACGGCTACTGATCCGGACGCGCAGCCGCTGACAATGACCGTCAGCAGCGTACTGCTCGATGGTGCCGGCCCAATTGCTGCTACTCTGAACGGACAGCCCGGCACCGGTACCGGCAATGCGCCGGGCATCGTCAGTGTAGCTGGCTCCGGTACGGTAGCCGGCGTGTTTCGGCTGCAGGCTGACTGTGGGCTGGCCCGCGCTGCTCCCTACGATGTGGTGGTATTGGTGGCAGACCAGGCCTGCAACAGCAAGTTTGTGGTGGCTGTCTTCCGCATCACGGTAACGGGGGTAGGGCCCCCCACCGGCCTGCGCGGCGACTCGGTGCTGTGCGCTCAGGCGCTGGGTACCTATACGGCGCTGGGGGCAAACTTTCCGCAGTACAGATGGACGGCCCAGGGCGGCACCGTAGTAGGGCCAGCCACCGGCCGAACCGTGCAGGTGAATTGGCTGACCGGCGGTACAGGCACCGTCACGGTGCGCGGTATAGCATCGTCCGGTTGTCCCACCGATTCGGTGTCGCGGCAGGTGCAGGTGAAACCAGGGCCCCGGATTACAGGAGCAGGGCTGTATTGTCTGGCAGCTAATACGGGTCTTACTTACACCATTGAGGGCCCACTGGGTGCGTACCAGTGGTCTGTGACGGATGGCACCATTGTAAGCGGGCAAGGCACAAACACGGTGTTGGTAGATGTAGTGCGTGGGGCCAGTGCCGTGCTGCAGGTAGCCAATCCGGCCCTGACGACCTGTGTTACCTCGCTGCGCATCAGCCCGGACGATGCCTGTCTGGCGTTCTTCAACGTCATTACTCCCAATGGCGACGGCCGCAATGATGTATTCGAAATTCAGAATCTGGAGCGCCACCCCAACACGCAGCTGACCATTTTCAACCGGTGGGGGCGCCAGCTCTATTACTCTGCTGACTACCGCAACGACTACGGCGGCGAAAGCACCAGCGCCGGCATGTATTACTACCTCTGCCAACTGGCTGATGGCACCCGCTACAAAGGCTGGTTTGACGTGGTGCGGTAAGCCGGAACACGGGCGGTAGGAGCACTGCAGCCGCGCGTTTTGCGTAAGAGCAGCCACACACTGCATCTGCTCCTGTATGCCTGCTGTCTACATCGGTTGCTCCGGCTTTTCTTACCGCGACTGGAAGGGCATTCTATACCCGGAAGGGCTGCCGCCGCGCAAGCGGTTTGCGTACTACTGCACCCAGTTCAACACCCTGGAAGTAAACGTGACCTTCTACCGGATGCCGGAGCTGAAGGTGTTTGAGGGCTGGTATGCGCAAAGCCCGCCCGACTTCCGGTTTGCTGTGAAAGCGCCGCGCCAGGTAACGCACTACAAGAAATTCAACGCCGAGGCCGCCCCTATACTCTCCGACTTCTACGGCACCGTGCGCGAAGGCCTGAAGGAGAAGTTGGGTCCCGTGCTGTTTCAGCTGCCACCCAAAGCCGCCTACACAGAAGAGCTACTGGCCCGCATTCTGGAGCTGTTGGACCCGGCGTTCCATAACGTGCTGGAATTTCGGCACCCGAGCTGGTGGGATGGGGAGATATTCCGGACGCTGGCGCGGCATGGTATCAGCTTCTGCGGGCAAAGCTACCCAGCCCCGCTGCCCGACGAAGTAATAGTCAATATGCCGCAGGTATACTACCGCTTTCATGGCGTGCCGGTGCTCTACACATCTACTTACAGCGAGGAGTTTCTGCAGCGAGTAGCCCAGGAAATTCAGGCTGAGCCCGGCGTGAAGGAAGTGTATATATACTTCAACAACGGCATTGGCGGAGCAGGCGTGCTGAACGCCCGGCAACTGCAGAAATTCCTCTCATAAAAGTCGGATGCTCTATGTCAATCAGGCTGCCAGCGGCATCGACTGTAGCAGCCAGTGGTAGAGCTTTTCCACGTCGGCCTTTTTGAACAACTCCGTACCGGGGTTCATGGTAGCGGCCGTACCGCACGCTACGCCCAGACGGCCCGTTTCGCGTATCGAGAGGCCCGTAGACAGCCCGTAGACTAAACCCGCCACCATACTGTCGCCGGCCCCCACGGTACTGCGCTTTCGCACGGCGGGGGCCGGAATATGGTCCACGGAATCTTTGGTGACGACACAGGCACCCTGGGGCCCGAGCGACACCACCAGAATGTCGCAGTTGCCGCCCTGCACCAGCTTCTGCGCAAATGCTGCCACCGCTTCGTTGTCCAGCTCATCCACGCCCGCCATCTTGCTCAGCTCGCCCACGTTTGGCTTGGCCAGATACACGCCTTCGTTCAGCACCTGCTGCAGCGCCGGCCCTGATGTATCGACGACGACCTTAATACCCATTTCCTTGGCCGCATGCACGACGCGCACCAGGAAATCGGGCTCTACACCGGGCGGCAGGCTGCCGCTAATCACTAGAAAATCAGGCTTGGCCGGCAGGCTTCTGAGGGTCGTTAGCACCTGCTGCTGCTCTTCCATGGACAGCTCTGTGCCTGGCATTCCGAAGCGGTATTGCTGGCCACTGGAGGCATCTACCACGATAAAATTCTCGCGGGTGCGGCTCACCGTTTCCACAGGCATCTGCTGAATCTGCTCCTGGGTTAGCAGCTCGCGCAGCAGCGTGCCGGTAGGTCCGCCCGTCGGAAATACCGCCACCGAGTCGGCACCCAGCCGCTTTAGTCCTCTCGATACGTTGATGCCGCCCCCGCCGGGCTCGAATTTGGGCGTTGCGCACCGCAGCTTCTGGTCCGGAGTAATGTGGTCGGCCGTGGTGCTCTTATCGACGGCCGGGTTGAGTGTGAGCGTGACGATGTACTGCATGGCAGAGAGGAAATAGGTAGAGGAAAGCACCCTAGCCGCCGCGGAGTGCGGCCAGGTCGGGGGCGGGCTTGGCAGCCCAAGGTAGTGCAGGTTGCTGGTTACGGTATCAGGCGGTAGCAGGCCGAAGTTGCTGCAGCAACAGGTAGAGCATGTGGTAGATTTCCTGTAGCTGGTGCGGGTCGGTAATAGCTTGCTCCTTGGTGAAAGTGAGTAGCACTTCCGCGTCGGGGGCGTGGCTGGTGGGTGTCAGCTCGAGGCGCAGCTCCTGATACTTGAGCAGGGTTTGGCGCACCATATGGTCGGAGAGAAGCAGCGTGCGTAATTCATCCGGATTGTTGGTGGTGATGATGAAGGCATCGTCCAGTTCTGTGTCGCCCAGCTCCACATCGGTCAGGCCCAGCAGCTTCCCCAACTCATGCACCCAGTCCTGCTCGTGCAAGGCAAAATGCAGTGCCGGCTGGCCCGGCACTGCCGCTGTGAAGTAGGTGGTTTCGTAGCCTCCCTCGAAGCCGCCGCCCAGGTCAATGTCCAGTTCGAAGTGGATGCGGAATCCATTCTGCTGCAGCTCGGCGCTGTATTCCAGCAGATCGGGCTGCCGGGCCATGTCGGCGGCTACCTGCTTCCAGAGGTCAGTTTCGCTGTCAGCGGTGAACGTGCGGAGCGTATTCATGGCAAGGGCATTTGTGAGGCGTGAAGAGTGTACCGGATGGACTGCGAGGAAGTTGCTGTGTGCTGCCGAATCCTGCCGGGCCAGCGGGCTTGACAAGAGCAGCTGAAAATGCGTATCTTCTCATAGTCAACACACTAAAGTTGACGCCCGGCTATGCTGACCAGACAAAGAAGACCAATGGGGCTGACGAACCGTCTCAGCTACCTGCCCTGGTGGGCCTACATTCTGCTGATTCCTGGTTTCTATCTGTTTGGCTGGGTCCTGCACCTGCTGGGCGTGATTCCGGGTCAGTAAACCAGTAATTAAGCAGCTAGCTGCAAGCCTGCCGCGCGACCCTGCGCTCGGCTACATACCTGTGTGCTAATGGGCGGGCAACCGGCGTGGCGAAGTGCGTCTGGAACGCGGTGCTGCACCATAACCCTGGCTGCAGCCATGCGTTAGGAAGGGCCATGAGCCGCGCATTTACCAAAGAAGACGATTCGCTGGAGGCCCCGATTGTGCCGCCACGTGCCCCCTTGCCTGCGAGCACGCCCAACTACGTCACGCCGCAGGGTCTGGAGCAGCTACGCACCGAACTGACCGACCTGGAAGCCAGCCGCGCCCGTGCCGAATCGAACCGCGAAAACGAAGCGGACCGCACCCGGCAGCTGACCATCCACAATGCCCGCATCAGTGCCCTGAATGCCCGGATTGCCAGTGCACGGCTGGTGGATCCGCGCACTCAGCCCCCAAGGGAAGTGCGCTTTGGGGCTACCGTTATGCTGCGCACCCGTAGCGGCGGCATATCAGGAGCAGAGCGGCGCTTCACTATTGTAGGGGTTGATGAGGCATCGGTGGCGGATGGCAAAATAGCCTTTACGGCGCCCATAGCGCGCTTACTGCAGGGCTGCCAGCTGGGCCAGATTGTGTCGTTGCGGCTGGGCCCGAAGGAAGAAATGGTAGAAATAGCTGAAATCCGCTACGAGGGCGGCTGAACGCAGGCGGCGGCTTCCTGGGCGTACTCGCGGTTAACTGATGAGTAGTATTATATCCGGCTTTGGCGGCTCAGAATCAATACCCCTTCTTTAGCGTCACCACGTTTTCCAGCGGTTCCTGTCGTAGCAAGTGCTGGAGGTTGCGCAGCAGGATTTCCACCTTGCCTTCGTCTTCGTGAGGCTGGCCACCGCCGCTATGCTGGGTGAGCAGCACGTTGGGCATCTGCCAGAAAGGATGGCCGGCCGGCAGCGGCTCCTGGGCCGTTACGTCAAGGACTGCGCCGGCCAGTTGGCCGGCCTGCAGCACCGCTACCAGGGCCGGCTCGTCGGTGGTGTTGCCGCGCCCAACGCTGGCATACAGGCCGTGCGCGGGCAGCGCCTGCACCAGCTCGGCAGAAAAGAAGTTTTCGGCGCTGCCCGGCAGGCAGTTTACCACCACGTCGGTTTCGGGCAGCGCAGCTAGCAGCTCTTCTGTAGAATGTAACTGCGCTTTAGGGTCGGTGCGGGCCAAGAACCTGATGTGGCAGCGGAAGCCAGCCAGCTGCTCGGCCACAGCCTGCCCAATAGCGCCACTACCCAGAATTATCACCCGTTTGTTGCGCAACAGCCCCACGCGGCTCCGAATTGGTGCGCCCACCCACGCGCGGCGGCTTTGCAGCACGGCCAGCTCCGGAATATGCCGGTACCAGCCCAGAATGCCCGCTACAATGGTTTCGGCGCAGGGCCACGCAAAAAAGTCGCCGACGTTGGCCACCGGAAAGCTGACGTCCAGGTGCTGGTACCGCTCGATACCGGCCGAATCAATCTGCCAGAACAGGAGGCCGGAAGGCGGGCCGGCGGCAAACCATTCCAACGGTGGATTACCCAACAGTACGTCTGCACGCTGGAAAGCAGGTTGCTGGTCATCAGCAGGAAGTTCCTGCCGGAATACCGGCTGTACTTCGGCCGGTAGTTGGCTGCGCAGCAGCTGCCGCGCGGTATCGTGAAGCGTGGTAAAAACGAAAAGCTGCATACCGTACTCTATCTGAAAAGAACTGCTGTAGGTTGCATATTGCCCCAAAAAGCCCGCATTATACGTTTCAGGCTGTGCTGCAACTCCGGTAACTTACTTCCTGTTCGCAGGTTCTTTACTCCAGTATCAACATTCGCCTTCATGTCGCATCCCACATCCTTCGATACCCAAGAATTCAATCGTCTTATTCGGGCTCGGCGTAGCATTCAGCCTGTGCAGTTCGTGCCGGGGCAGGTCATTCCGGATGATGTTATCGAGCAGCTCCTCGAAAATGCCAATTGGGCGCCCACACACAAGCGCACCGAGCCGTGGCGCTTTGTAGTGTTCAGCGGGGCTGGCTTGCAGAAGCTGGCCGAATTTCAGGCGGCACTGTATAAGGAGCGGGCTGGCGAGAAATTTCAGCAGGGCAAGTATGAGAAGCTGGCAGCCAACCCCTTGCGCTGCTCTCACGTCATTGCCATTGGCATGAAACGCCACGCCGAAGTGCCGGAGGTAGAGGAAATTGAGGCTGTGGCTTGCGCCGTGCAAAATCTGCATCTCTCAGCTACTGCGTATGGTTTGGGCGGCTACTGGGGCAGCGGTGGCATTACGTATCTGGAAGAAGCCAAACCGTTTTTGGGGCTGGGGCCTGATGACCGGCTACTGGGCTTTTTCTCGCTCGGCTATGTGCAGCAGCAACCCGGCAAAAACATCCGCAAACCACTAGCCGAAAAGGTGACCTGGGTGCGGGAATAAGGCCGATACGTCATTTACAGCCTACATTTACTCTTGTATGGAAGAACTCACCCAACACCAGGTTCAGGACTACTACGGTCGCCAGCTGCAAACCCAGCAGGACCTGCAAACCAACGCCTGCTGCACCGACGATATTCCGGCGGAACACAAGCGCATCCTGGCTCAGTTGGAATCTGAGGTGCTGGAAAAATATTACGGCTGCGGCGTGGCTGTGCCCTCGCTGGTAGAGGGCTGCACCGTGCTCGACCTGGGCTCGGGCAGCGGCCGCGACGCCTATCTGCTCTCGAAGCTGGTAGGCGAGTTCGGCCACGTTATCGGGGTAGACATGACCGAGGAGCAGCTGGCCGTGGCGCGTCGCCATATTGATGCGCATACGGCCCGTTTCGGCTACACCCGGCCCAACGTGGAGTTTCGCCACGGCTACATTGAGGACCTGCACACCGCCGACCTGGCCGACAACAGCGTGGACGTGGTGGTAAGTAACTGCGTGCTCAACCTCAGTACCAACAAAGAAGCCACCTACCGCGAGATTTTTCGGGTGTTGAAGCCCGGCGGCGAGCTGCATATTGCTGATGTGTTTGCCGACCGCCGCATTCCGGAAAGCCTGCGCCAGGATCCGGTGCTGTATGGCGAGTGCCTGAGCGGTGCGCTTTACACTGAGGATTTCCGGCGCCTGCTGCACAGCCTCGGCATCCGCGACTACCGCCTCACAGCCAGCCGCCGCCTCACTATCGGCAACCCCGAAATCGAGCAGAAAGTCGGCAATATTAAGTTTTATTCGCTCACGGTGCGCGCCTTCAAGCTCGACCTCGAAGACCGGTGCGAAGACCACGGCCAAGTGGCTATCTACAACGGCACCATTCCTGGCCACGCCCACACCTTCGCCCTCGACGACCATCACCTCTTTGAAACCGGCCGGCCCATGCTGGTGTGCGGCAACACCGCCGATATGGTGAGCCACACGCGCTACGGTGCCCACTTCCAGGTGCTCGGCAACAAGGAGCAGCACTTCGGCCTCTTCCCCTGCGGTCCGGCTCCGGCCACCGCAGCTTCCGATAATACGGCGTCTGCTTCCTGCGGCTGCTAAGCACTAGTGCACTAGCTAAAAAAGGCCCCGTACCAACTGGTGCGGGGCCTTTTTTAGCTAGTGCCGATTTGAATTGCACTAGTCTTTCTTCGAGTATTCCTGGTAGCGTACCGGGTCTTTCTTTTTGTCTTTTTTGCGGCCAATAACGCCACCTGCGGCGGCACCTACTACGCCGCCTACAATAGCACCTTTACCGCCACCTACTACTGCACCGGTTGCGGCACCAGCGCCACCACCAATGGCGGCACCTTTGGCCTTTTTACTCCAGCTTTTCTTGGTCTGGGCCTGTACTTCCGGCGAAGCCACTGTGCTGCCCAGCATAAGTACGGCCGACAGCATGGCTACATATATCTTGAGAGTTTTCATGACGTCTGAGGTTAGAGGTAGTAAACTGAATATGTGCCTTAAAACGCAGACTGTCAGGACTGGGTTACTAGCTGGCCATGATTTTATACTTCAGCTTAACGCGGCTAAGTTTTCTGCTGCAGAACATAAAAAAGCACCCTGAACGACGTGTTCAGGGTGCTTGATTAAGGTCGGGGGCGTTTTGCTAGTTGCCGGGAGCTTCCGTAGCAGTTGGGGCGGTTTCCGCCGCTGCTGGGTTCTTCACGTATTTGTCCAGCCACGAGTTCATTTCCCAGAGCATGTGCATGATGGACTCGCGGGCCGCATAGCCATGCGACTCGGCAGGCAGCACTACGTAGCGCACCGTGGCACCGTGGCCTTTCAGGGCGCTGTAGAACCGCTCACTCTGCATCGGGAACGTGCCGGAGTTGTTGTCGGCCTCGCCATGAATCAGCAGAATCGGGGTCTTGATTTTGTCGGCGTAATTGAACGGCGACATGGCGTTGTAGACCTCTGGTGCCTGCCAGTACGTACGCTCCTCACCCTGAAAGCCGAACGGCGTGAGCGTACGGTTATAGGCACCGCTACGTGCAATACCCGCTTTAAACAGGCTTGAGTGCGCCAGCAAATTGGCCGTCATGAAGGCCCCGTAGCTGTGGCCCATTACGGCCACGCGCTTTGGGTCCACCACGCCCAGGCGCTGGCCTTCGTCGATGGCCGCTTTGGCAGAGGCCACAAGCTGCTCGGTGTACGTGTCGTTGGGCTGTTTGTCGCCTTCGCCCACAATCGGAATGCTGGTGCCCTGCAGCACCGCGTAGCCCTGCGTCACCCAGTATACCGGCGAGCCCCACGAGAGGCGCGTGAAGGCGTAGGGAGAGCCTTTTACCTGGCCGGCGTCTTTCTTATCCTTGAATTCTACGGGGTAGGCCTCCAGCAACGTGGGCAGCGCGCCATCTTCCTTCTTGTAAGCCGGCGGTAGATACAGGTTGGCGGTCAGCTCTACGCCGTCGGGGCGCTTGTATTTGAGCACCTGCTTTTTCAGGCCGCCGAGGCTAGCGTAGGGGTTGGTGAAGCGGGTGAGAGCTACCAACCGGCCACCATGTGTGTCGCGCAGGAAATAGTTAGGGGCCTCATTCACGGCCTCACGGCGCGTCACGAGCTGGCGTTTGCCGGCATCCAGAATCGTGAGCGGCACCTCGTAGTAGGGTGCAGCCGAGCGCCACCAGCGTAGGCTTTTCTTCGTGCGCACGTTCAACTCGTCCACAAAAGGACGGTCGCCTTCCGGCGAAGCTCCCATGCCAAACAGATAGATTGTGCTGCTGGACGCATCGGTGGCCAGCACGGAGCGGCCCAGCGCGTTGCGGGTCAGGTAAGGCGTGCCAGGGTCGGTGTAGGTATTCTGCGACGACCGGTCGAAGAGAACGGTAAGCGAGGTTTTGGTGGCCAGGTCAAGCGTCCACATCGTTTCGTGGCGGTCAGCCCAGCGGTAGCCTTCCACCAGCGCCAGCTTGTCGGTGCCCCAGTAGATTCCGGCGAAGCGCAATGGCAGCGCGGCCAGTTCCAGCGCCGACCCTTCAAACGGAGCAGCGAGAGCAAAAATCTTGTCACGCACGGGAGCGGCCGTTTTCGGGTCACCGCCATCCTGGGCTTCCACCCAGTACACGGTTGCCGGAGCGTCTTCGCGCCAGCCGTGGGCGCGTGGGCCCGTTGGGGCGGCATCAAAGCTGGTGGGTACGTTGTCGGCCAGCGGCAGGTCATCGAGGGTTTTCACCACCGGGCCTTCCATGCTCAACACATCTACCCGCACCGGGAAGCTGCTCACGGGCAGTGTATAGGAGAAAGGACGATGACGCGTTTTTACCAGCACGAAGCGGCCATTCGGTGAAGGCGAGGCCTGCTGAATGATGCCCGGCTCGCCCAGCGGCTGCATGCGGCCATCAACGCCTACTCGCACGGCTTGGGCCAGCGCGAAGTATTGGAACAGCCGCTCATCGGCGGGGCTTTTCAGAAGGTCCTGGTAGGTGCGCGCGGCGGCCGTGCGGCCTTTGTTTTCCTGTATGGTAGGGCCGGTAGGAGGCACCAAAGTCGAGGGCACCTCGCCGCGTCCGCCCACAATGGCGCGTGCAATCAGGTTTTTGCTGTCCGAAACCCACTCGTACGAAGAGCCGAACACGCCGTTCAGAAACAGGTTGGGCACCAAACGCGCCGAAGCCGCTGATACATCGGCCAGCCACAGCTCCATATGGTTGTCCGTGGTGTGCGTGAAGGCAATCCGGGAGTTGTCCGGCGACCAGTTCACCTCGCTGATGCGGGCATTGGCGGGCAACCCCTGCACCAGCAGCTCCTTGCCGTCGGGCAGGCGCTTCAGACGGAGCGTAGTGGCATAGTTAACCCGGCTGGGGCCATTCGTGCGCGGATTAATGCGCAGGCCGGCCAGCCGCAACTCCGGCTGCGACAAATCAGCAATGGCCGGCATATCCTGCACATCCATCATCAGCATCCACTGTCCGTTGGGCGAAATGCTGACCCGCGGCGTTGGTGGAGCTTCGGCCAGCGTCGCAATGGCTTTGGGCGGTAGCTGGTACGGCAGGTCCTGAGCCCGGCTGGCCAGGCCCGCCAGACTTAGGGCAAGCAAGAGGAAAGTTTGTTTCATACTATAGATTGAGCAAACGACTTTGGCCCCGAATTTCGGAATAAAATCCAAGTTACAGCCTATAGTAACGTCATTATCTGCAGGTTGCGGCTTGGTTAAGGACTATTTAAGGAATTAATTGTGGCAATGAAATAGTACAAGCTGAACTATATAGCCTGGCAGCCGAATGCACGCACATAAGTCTTCTTCAACTCGGCGTTTCGAATGCAAATACTCAGGCCCTATCTGTGTCCAAGTGGACCTCTATAAAACAACCTGTCCTGCAAAACAAACTGTCCTGCGGAGGCAGAACCTCGGCAGGACAGTTTGGTGCATAGCGCATGACGCATTGCTCAGTGGTTGATAGGCGCTTCAATCAGGATGAATTTGCTTTCTGCGGAGCATGCTATCTGCACCTCAGCAGTTTCCCAAAGGCCGATACTTTCCCGCTGCGCTACTGCTTGGCCATTCACGGTCAGTTCGCCTTCCATCAGAAAGATAAATACACTTTTGTTGAGCGGATTCAGGGCATACGTGAGTTGCTGGCCGGCATCAAAGTAGCCTAGCGCCAGCTTCGCGTTCTGGTTGATCCAGCAGTGCGCCGTGCCTTCCTCATTACTGACGATGGTGGTCAGTTGGTTGCGGCGCTTTTCGGCCGGGAAGTGGCGGCGCTGGTAGCGGGGTGTCACGTTCTGCAGCTTGGGCTCAATCCAGATCTGCAGGAAGTTCACCTCGTCGTCGCCGATATTGTGCTCTTCGTGGCGCAGACCGCTGCCGGCACTCATAATCTGCACCCAGTCCGTCGTCACTTCCTCCGAATAGCCCAGCGAGTCCTTGTGGTTCATGCGCCCGGCCAGCATCACCGAAATGATTTCCATGTTGGCGTGTGCATGCAGCCCGAACCCGTTGCCGGGCTGCACGAAGTCGTCGTTGAAGACACGCAACAGCCCAAATCCGCTGCGGGCGGGGTTGGTGTAGGGTCCAAAGCTGAGCGAGAAATTGCTTTGCAGCCAGCCGATATCTTTCAGGCCCCGGCTGGCGGCGCTAGTGAGCAGGTGTGGCATGGTGCTAGGCCGGAAGCTGACGATGAAAGGCAATTTCGCCGATGGCTTTGCGCTGGCGCGGCGCCTTCTCGCGGCTCAAAAACGGCTCTTCCAGCTGCTCCGCTTCCCCCTGATACCCCAAGGCAATCATGACGGCGGGCTGCAGGTTTTCGGGCAGCTGGAATGTTTCCTGCGCTTTGGTCCGGTCGAAACCACCCATAAAGTGGCCATGCAGGCCCAGCGCCGTGGCTTCCAGAATCAGGTTGCCGTTGGCCAAGCCCAAGTCGTGGAGGGCGGCTCCGTTGGGAGTGCCGTTGTCGTACTGCGTTTTGGCCAGAGCCAGAATAAGCACCGGTGCGTTTTTAGCCCAGGGCTGGTTGCCGGGCATCAGGCAATCCACCATTTTCTGGAAGTTTTCCTGGTCGGCGTGATGGGCGTAGATATAGCGCCAGGGCTGCTCATTCATGGCGCTGGCGGCCCAGGAGGCGGCTTCAAATACCTGCTCCAGTGTTTCGGGGGCTACGGGGTAGCTGGCAAACGCCCGAGGGCTCCAGCGCTTGCGAATGATTTCGTGGACCGGGTAGGTAGTGGGGGCGTGTTTCATGCGGAGTGCGGCTAGCGCAGAATTCTTGGGATGAACGATGAGTGAGGCGGCCGGAAGCGGTTATTGCGGCAGCTGCATGGGCACTTCCATGAGCAGCAGACGGGCAGAGCTGTCGGCCTGAATGGAAAACGAATCGGTTTCCCACAGCCCGAAACCGTCGCGGCGGTGCAAAGGTTGGCCGGCCACGGTCACGTCGCCTTCCAGCACGAATACATACACGCCATTGCCGGGACGCTTCACCTGGTAGTCGGCCGCAAAGCCGGCATCGAAATCGGCCAGATGGAACCACGCATCCTGATGGATCCAGACACCCGCATCATCGGGGTTGGGCGAAAGCACTTGCTGGAACTGGTTGTGGCGTCCTTCGGGCCCGAAGCTCTGCTGGTCGTAGCGGGGCTGCACGCCCCGCTTGTTCGGAAACAGCCAGATCTGCAGAAACTTCACTTCCTCGCTCTGGCTATGGTTTTTCTCGCTGTGCGCAATGCCGGTACCGGCGCTCATCACCTGCACGTCGCCGCTCCGGATAATGCCGTGGTTGCCGGCATTGTCCTTGTGCTCCAGCGTGCCGGCCAGCGGAATGCTGATGATTTCCATGTTGTCGTGGGGATGGGCCCCGAAGCCCATACCGGCGGCTACGGTATCATCATTCAGGACGCGCAACACTCCGAAATGCATACGCTGCGGATTCTGGTAGCCCGCAAAGCTGAACGTGTGATACGAATTGAGCCAGCCGTGACTGGCGTGTCCGCGGGAAGTGGCGGTATGAAGCAGGGTTTGCATGGCTAGAAGAGTCTAAAGGAAAAGCAGAGTGAGTTGCTGGTTCTGGTTGCAAATATATGTACATACATCAATTGTGTTGCAAAAGTTTATTTCCTTCTCAGATTTTTCTAAAACGCATTGGGGTGGAGCGCTCAGCAGTAAGGGCTTACTGTTTGAGTAGCTGTTTGGAAGCCAACACGCTGCCCTGCGTATCCAGCCATTGTAGCAGGTACATGCCGGGGCGCAACTCCGCTACCGACAGCGTGGTTTGAGCAGCCGGCCAGCGCTGCACCGGCCGGCCTAGCGCATCAAGCAGGCGCAGCTGGCTGCTGCCTGGCAGCAGACCTACCGTCACGGATTCTGCAGTCGGGTTCGGGTACAGCGTTACCTTTTGGGAGGCAGGATAAGCGGCAGCCAGCGGCCGGCACTCAATAGTGGCCATCAGATAGCGCCACAGCTGCGTATCGAAGGCTGAGGTGGCCAGAACGGAGTTATCGGCGGCGCGGCCTTGGCGGACTACCACCAGCCCCTGGCTCGGCACCACGTAGATTTTCTGGTCGTTTTTGCCCAGCGCGGCTATCATGTCAGTGGGGGCGGTGGGCACCAGCGGACCGTTGAAAACCAGTTGCAGCCCCGGTAGCATGTACGAGGACTGCCCATTCAGCCACCACAGGTAGCCGTAGCTGCGGTTGAAGGGTTGGGAAGGAGTAGTCATGCGCCGGAAATAGGCCGTGTCGCGCAGAACGGCCGTGCCGTTCCAGTTGCCGCGGGCCAGCGTGAGCAACCCAAAACGTGCCATGTCGCGGGCCCGGCTGTAATACACGTCGTTCACCCACAGCCCGCTCATGCCAATGCGGGAGGCCAGCCGCTGGTTGGTATACTGGTTGATGGTGAGGCCGCTGGCAGTGGCCAGTACATCCTGCAGCAGGCGGTAGGGGCCGGTATGGTAGGCCCAGCGGGTGCCAGCATCAGCGCGGTAGAGCAAGCAGTTGGGCGTCTGGCTTTCGTTGGTGCAGGGGGCAGGCGGCGTGTCATCGAGGCCGCTGGTCATCGTAAGCTGATTCTGTACGGTGATGAGGCGCTCCTTCAAGGCCGGAGCCGAGGTCCAGCCCCGGCCCAGGTAGCGCGTGGTGCTGTCCTGCAAACTCAACAGACCATCCTGCTGCGCAAGGCCCACCAGCGTAGCCGTGAGCGACTTGCCGGCGGAGGCCCAATACCAGACGGAGTCCTGCGTGTAGGTGCCATAGTAGCGCTCCACCACCAGCCGCCCGTCTTTCAGCACCACAAACGACTTGGTGCCCTTGCGGCCCAGGAACGCCACCAGCGAATCAAGCTGGGGCTGGCACCAGCCCAGAGTTTGGGGCGTGGTACCGGCCCAGGTGCCGCTGGCGGGCGGAAAGTAGAGGGGTGTTTGCTGCGCCCGGCCCGGCAGCACCGGCAGCAGCAACAGAATCAGCAGGAAGCGTAGGACGTGTTTCATAGGGCAACTACGAGTATAGCGGTTGCCGGATGGATACCGAAACGGCGGTTGGGTTTAATGTGGCGTGCAACAAGCCTACCGGCTCAGCACCGTGCCTGTGTAGGAAGTGCCGTCGGCCGTGATGGGGCGGCTGTTGAGGAAGTAGCGCCGCCGGGTGTTGTAGGAGCAAGGGCAGCAGCCGGTGCCTTCTTCGGTGCTGATTTCCAGGTTGCTGATGTCGAACTGACGGCTGGCCAGCGGCACCACCACGCGGTAGCTGGAGCCCAGAAACTGCGCCGCCGTGCTGATTTTGCTGGCAAACAGCAGGTTGAGTGCAATGTCGCGATTGGTGAAGCCGAAGCCCTGGTACAGCCCTTGAAACTGCTGTCGGATGGTGTCGCGGGGCTGGGTGAAATCGGGGTTAGCGTAGCGTACCACGTAGGCCGAGGCTACTTCGGCCTTGCGGAAGCCGTTTTGCAGCGTGTCGGCATCGAGGCGAAACAGCACCAGCTCGTCGGCAAATGGGTCGCAGGCGTCGCAGTCGACGGTGCCGCAGCCGCAGCCGGCCAGGGCGGCGCTCAGCAGGCCGGCGGCCAGTAGGCGGAAGGGTAGTGGGCGGAAGGGTAGAGAGGGGAGCATAGAATAGGAGGAGTGAAATGAATACCGCGCAGTTGCAGGCCACACCGTAATTTGCCGGCCCCGCAATATACCTATGCTGTCTTCAGAACCGATAGTGTCGCGCCTGGCACCCACGCCCAGCGGCTTTCTGCACCTCGGCAACGCCGTCAACTTCACCCTTGCCTGGCTGCTCACGCGGCGGGTAGGTGGCCGGCTGCACCTGCGCATCGACGATTTGGACCGGGCGCGGTTTCGGCCGGCATATCTGGAAAATATCTTCCGGACGCTGCAGTGGCTGGGCCTCGACTACGATGCCGGCCCTTCCGGGCCCGATGATTTTGAGCGCAACTATTCGCAGCGCCTGCACCTGCCCGCGTACGAGGCGGGCCTGCAGGCGGCCCGTGCCGCGCACCCGCACGGGTTCTACGCCTGCCGCTGTTCCCGCACCGACCTGGCCCGAACTGCTGCCACCCACAATCGTTACCCCGGCACCTGCCAGGAACTGGCCCTACCGCTCGATACGCCCGAAACAGCCTGGCGGGCGCGGGTGCCGGCCGATACCCTAATACGCTTCACTGATCTGCAGCAAGGTCCCCTGACTGTACCGTTAGCGGAAGAGCTGGGCGACTTTGTTGTGCGCCGGAAGGATGGTGTGGCAGCCTACCAGGTGGCCTCGGTGGTAGATGATGTGCGGCTGGGCGTCAATTTCATTGTGCGGGGGCTCGACCTGCTGCCCAGCACTGCGGCGCAACTGTGGCTGGCTACGCAGCTGCCAGGGGCCGCGCCATTTCGGCAAACGCAGTTTCTGCATCATGGCCTGTTGCTGGACGATGCTGGTCAGAAACTATCCAAATCCACGCAGACGGGGCAGCAGCGCGGGATTCTGGCCGAGGCTGGCTCGCCTAAGGTAGTATATGCGGCGGTGGCCCGGTTGCTGGAGCTCCCGCAAGCAGCGGGGGAGTCGCTGGGGAGCCTGCTGCAGGCCCTCAACGACTCCCCCGGAATATAACGGCACCGGCCGCAGCCAGCATGCTAAACTATTGCTTCAACAGGCGCGCCCGGCTGCTGCCCAGCTCCGACGTCATGGTGAGCAGATAGGTGCCGGCGGCCATGCCGTCCAGAGGCACCTGCAGCGAAGTGCTGCCCACGGCACTGCTGGCTTTCCATACACTGCGGCCCTGAATATCGGTCAGAGTGAAAGTGGCTGGCTTTTTCAGGGAAGAAAACTCCGCTGTGGCCAGGCTGGAAGCCGGAACCGGACCTACACGGAGCGCAAACTCCGGCGTGGCGGCCGTAGTGCCCAGCACTGACGTACCCTGCAGATCAAACGCCATGTCCATGCTTACAATCGGGCCGGCCGGGTTGCCGGCATCCTGGATAGGGGCCCAGGCCCCGGTAGAACCCGTCTGCTGGGCATTGGCGCCGGGCGTCTGCCGCAGCCCAACCGTTGTGACGGGCACCATGAAATGCGCCGTGGTTCCTGAGGTAGTAGTCGAGTAGCTGACCCAGTACGTGCCGGCCGGCAATGACATCGGGGTAGGCAGCGTGGCCACCACGCGCCAGATTCTGCGGGTGGTACCGGTGGCCGATGGCGCAGGATACAGCGAGTTGAAGATGCGGTACGACAGGGCATCGGTGCTGCTGGTGAAGCGGTTCGTGACCAGGTCGCCGTAGATTACCTGCGAAGTAGCACTGGAGGGCGGGCCGTTCCAGATCCGGATGTAGATAGCCGTGAACGGGGACGTGGTGCCGGCATACCCGGTCTGGTAGCCATACACGCCCACCGAGCTGATGGTCCAGCGTCGGCCGGCCGGCACCGTAAAGTCGTCGGCCAGCTCAAAGTTGCTGCTCTTCAGCGACGAGAAACCAGCGTTGGTGTTGCTGATAGTCGTCACGCCGACGTCGTTTTGTACTTCGCTCCAGGTGTAGCCGGTGGGTGCTGCGGTGCCGTCTTTGGCCGTGGCTCCGGTCGTGAAGCCGCCGTTGGAAAACAGCTGTTGCGCGTGCAGCCCAGTACCAGTCAGGCCGGCAGTGAGGAGTAGCAGGAGGGTAAAGGTTTTTCTCATAAGTAGTTGAAATGATGATGGAAGATGCTCTAATATAGAAACTTCTGTATGGTGTAATATCCTAGAGAAGCTCTTTTTTAAATTCCTCGGCCCAGTAGTCAGCCAGGCGGGTAGGCTCAGGGAGTTTGTAGCCGCGCAGGCAGGCCAGGGTAAGGCGCGTGGCTGTGGCCTGGTCGCAGTGGTGGCCGGGGCTCACAAACAGCGGATTCACCTTGTCTTTGGAGCGGATGACTTCGCCCAGCAGCTCACCGCTTTTGTCGAGCAAAGGCGAAATACTGCCTTTGGTCAGGGAAGGCTCTTGGTAGGTGCCGGTCAGCTTTTGCTTAGCCACCCCAAACGTCGGCTTGTTCAGCAGCACGCCCAGGTGGGCCGCAATGCCCATGCGGCGCGGGTGCGCAATGCCGTGCCCATCCACCATGATGATGTCGGGCTTGTGCTGCAGTTTCTGGTACGCCAGGAGCAGATTAGGCGCTTCGCGGAAGGAAAGCAGCCCCGGAATGTACGGCAGTTCTACAGTGCTGGTATGATAGACCTTCTCCACCAGTTCCAGCGTCGTGAAGCGCAACACCACAAACACCGATAGAATGGTGTCGGAGGTAGGAAACGAAGAGTCGCAGCCGGCAATGAGGGTGGGAGCCTGGGGCAGGGGAAGCAGGCGCACCTGAGCACGCATAGTCTCCTGCAGGTGCGTCAGGTCGCGCACAAGTTGTGGATCGGCGGGCGGGCCGGGCGGGCGGTAGTAAGCCATAGAGCGTAGCAGAAAGAGGAAGTCTCCCTGCTACGAGCAAACCCCGGCGGAATGTTTGCTCAATCCTGCTTCGGCCCCGTTTTATTCAGCTGATATTCTGCTGGACCGGCTCAGCACCGGCTGCTTCTGCCGCCGAGGCAGCCGCCAGCCGGTCGCGCCAACGTGGAAACAGCAGCAGCTGGCTCTGAATCAGGGCCCAGACCAGAATCATGGGAGCTGCCTTGATTTTGTAGGTGTCGAAGAAGCCGGAGCGCAGGGAATGCGGGTACAGGTCGGTGGAGGCGAAGGTGGTGAAGAGCAGCACCAGTACCAGCAATGGGGTGGCCAGCGGCGTGGTGTGGCGGTAGTGTAGCCACCAGAACATAAAGCCCGCTACCGGCATGATGTACATCGGCGACTCGCCGGCCTGATTGAACACCACCAGAAATACCGGAATCAGCGCCACATACAGGCGCCGGAGGTCGGGGTGCTGGCGCTGCCGCCAGTACAGGGCCAGCGGCAGTAGCAGTAGCAGCAGCCCAACGGCCTGCACGCCCGGCTTCCACACGCTGATGCCCAGCCACGTGTCCAGCACGCCCATCAGGGAAAGCTGCACGGCCGTATTGAACCCCGACACTACCGTGTACCAGCTCTGGTAGATACCGGCAAGCGTTGTCCCCGACACCACCACCAGCGGTGCAGCCGCCAACACCACTGTGGCCGCCAGTCCCAACGCCAGCCCGCGCGCCAGCTGCTTCGGGTACAGTAGAAACAGCAGCCCAATGCCCAGCCCGTAAATCTTCAGGAAAAACGCCAAGGCCACGCACACCGCTGCCCAGCCCGTTTTTTCGCGCTCCAGGTGGATGTAGGTCCAGAGCATGAGGCCCAGCAGCAGGGCGTTGCTCTGGCTGTTGTGCAGCGCCGTCATCATATCCACGAGCACCAGCAACAGAAACAGCATGCTACGGCGTGCGTCCGGAAAGAGGCGTCGCCCGGCCGTGAACAGGACCACGTTGTTGAGTACATTCCAGAGCAGCAGGCCCAGCCAATCGGGCAGCACAGCCAGCGCGCCCATAACCAGCGCAAAAGTGGGGCTGTACTTAAATGGCGCGCTATACAGCTCCGGGTACTCGGCGTACAGGTCGCGGCCCGCCAGCAGATGATAAAACGGCCAGGTGAAAATCTTGTAGTTGTCGTACGACTGCGGCCCTTTCAGGTAGTGCTGCGCCGTGACGATGAGCGTGAGCACCGCGTAGAGCAGGGCCACGAAACGAGGATTCAGCAGAACACGGGAATAGCGGGCAGGCAGCATAGGCGAAAGCTAAAGTGCAAAAGTACACCGATTGGCCGGCTTGCCTCAGACCACGAAAACACGCCTCTCCAAGCCAATCCATTTGTTTTTGCTTAGAGAGGCTGCCTCAGAGCCCAAAACCATTCGGTTTTGCCCTGGTAGGTTTCCTCGGAGCACAAAACCATTTGGTTTTGTCTTGGTAGGTTTCCTCAGAGCACGAAACCATTTGGTTTTGTCTTGGTAGGCTGCCTCAGAGCACAAAACCATTCGGTTTTGCGCTCCGAGGCGGTGCAGGTGCCCCGAAACGATTGGTTTTACCCAGGCACCTGACGCGGACATTGCCGTAGCGGCCGCACCAACCCCAGTCCCGGTCGGCTCGTTTAGGAGAGAAGCCCCCGGGCTTTACCTGCTCCACTATGTCGAAACCCGAACAACCCGCCAACACCGGCAGCGGCGCCTTTTTTGAGCGCCGCTACTGGATAGACGTGCAGCACCCCCGCCAGCCGGCCGCCGAGCTGCTGGAATATGTGAAATGCCATGTGCCCGACTTCTCGCCGGATTTCCTGGCCGACTTCGAAAAATCGCAGGGCCAGGACCACTGCCTGCGCGTCGATGACGAGTTTCGGATCAAGATTCTGGGCCCCTGGAACGGCGACGTGCGCGTGACGGAAATCGGCGACGACTATTTCGAGTTTGTGACGCTGGAAAACCACCCCGAAGCGGGCCGCATCCGGTTCACGCTCTGTCCGCATCCGTCTTTGCCCGATACGGTGCACTTCGAAATTCACTCCTGGGCCCGCTCCCGCGACGGGCTGGTGGCCTTCACCTACGACACGCTGGGCATGGGCCGCAAGGTGCAGCAGCAAACCTGGGAAACGTTCTGCCAGCGCGTAGCCGACTACAGCGGCGGCCTGCCGCTGGGGCCGGTACACGTAGAAACCGTGAAGCAGGCTGACAACGAAACTGAAGTCACGCAGGATGCCTAAGTCCATTCCCCTCTACGAGCGGCAGAAAGCCCGCCTCGAGTCCTACACCAACGCGGGCTACAATTTCGACCTCGACCGCACACACGAATACACCCGGGAGGCCGGCTGGAACGTGGACGACTACGAAACCGAGCTGCCGCTGGAAGCGCCCGGCCCGCCCGAAGCGCATGGCTCCTGGGCTGCCGCCCGCGAAGTGCTGCGCAACTACACGTTTCCGCCGCCCGGCCTCATCACCGGCATCTTCCTACCCGACCAGCCGCTGGAAAAGCGCGTGATGGTACTGCGGGGCCGGTTTCTGCTGTTCACGTTCTGGTTTGGCGTGCGCATCGGAGGCGTCACGGATGAGTGGCGGACCCTCGAAAACGGCCAGCAGGAGCAGGTGTGGGGCTACAACTACCGCACCCTGGAAGGCCACTTCGAGCGTGGCCAGATTGATTTCATGGTCCACAAAAACCTCACGACGGGCCGCGTGGTGTTCCGAATTCACTCGTTTTCACAGACTGGCCGCATCAGCAACCCGTTCTATTGGCTGGGCTTTAAGCTATTCGGACGGATGTTGCAGAAGCGCTTCTCCCGCGAATCGCAGAAGCGGCTGAAGGCCCAAGTGGAGGAGATGCTGCGCAAAGGCTGGTCCAGCCCCTCGGCAGCCGAAGCGCCCCCCGTAAAGGCCGCCACCACGCACGACGCGGCGCAGGAGCAGATGAATAAGGCTACATCCTGATAAGAACCAGGCTATTTCTCGTCCGATGCTCCGCCGTTAATCATATCCGACACAATGCCTGGGTCGTGGGTGACTTCGGCGCGGAACACGCCGGCAATATGGGCGGCCACAAACGCAATGACAAGGTACATCGTGAATTCATGGACTTCCTTGGCCGTGTGCTCAATGCTGCGGAAGTTGTCCTCGAACACCAGAATCAAGCCCGTAGCGACCATTACGGCCAGCACGACATAGAAGCCCCGGTAGGCATAGCGCACCCACACGCCCTGTTGGGCTACTGTGTCGCCTTGAGCGGCGCGGCCTTTCAGAGCGGCTATTTTGGCGGCAGTGCGCTGCCGGCCCCGCTGCAGAAAGCTGACCACTACGCGGAAGGCCAGCAGCACCGACAGCGTAATGCCGATCCAGATATGCCAGTCCCAGATGCGGTGCGCAACAATGCGCGTGAGGCCGCGCAGGTCTTCGGGCGCCATGTTCACGCCTTTCTCGGCCAGCACTTTGCTGAATTCCGGGGCCAGGGTCTTGACTTTCACGATGACGAACAGAAACAGAATCGTCAGAAGCTGAGCCAGCACCAGGGCCGCGTTAGACCAGTGCCAGAAGCGTAGCCCTGCGGAATTGTGCCGGGGTGCCACGGAAATAGTAGTAGCAGAAGTAGCGGAAGCGGACATCGTACGTGTGGTAGTGTGGAGAAAGAAGCAGGGGCGTAAGGTACACCGTTACGGCCGTTTGTGGTCTGAGCGTGACGGTTTAATTCCCGGGAACGAACCTTCAGCGCCAAACACAGTTATACCCACTCGAACTTGCTCCGTTTCCCCCTTAAAACCACACGCATGATTGCATCTAAAGGATATGCCGCTCCGGCGGCTCACGCGCCGCTCACCCCGTTTCAGTTTGAGCGCCGCGACGTAGGCCCGCACGATGTGCGCATTGAAATTCTGTTCTGCGGCGTTTGCCACTCCGATGTGCACCAGGTCCGCGACGAGTGGGGCGGCTCCATCTTCCCAATGGTGCCGGGCCACGAAATTGTGGGCCGTATCACGGAAGTTGGCGCGCACGTCAAAAACTTCAAGCCCGGCGACCTTGCCGGCGTGGGCTGCATGGTAGACTCCTGCCAGCACTGCCCCGAGTGCAACGACGGCCTGGAGCAGTACTGCGACAATGGCTTTGTGGGCACGTACAATGCCCGTGAGAAAGACGGCACGCCCACCTACGGCGGCTACTCCAACAATATCGTGGTAACGGAGAAATTCGTGCTGCGCGTGTCCGAGAAGCTGGATCTGGCCCGCGTGGCGCCGCTGCTCTGTGCCGGCATCACCACCTGGTCGCCGCTGCGCCAGTGGAACGCCAAGCAGGGCGACCGGGTAGCCGTAATGGGCCTCGGCGGCCTGGGCCACATGGCCGTAAAGTTTGCGGCCGCTATGGGCTGCGAAGTAACGGTGCTCAGCACCTCGCCCGGCAAGGAAGCCGACGCCAAAGCCCTGGGCGCCCACAAATTCGTGGTAACCAAAGACCCCGAAGCAATGAAAGGCATCGGCAACTATTTCGACCTGATCATCAACACCGTGTCGGCTCCCATGGACCTGACGCCCTACGTGGCCAGCCTGCGCCGCGACGGCACGATGGTGCTGCTGGGTGTGCCACCGGAAGCGCCGCAGCTGCATGCCTTCAACCTGATTGCCAAGCGTCGCCGCATTGCCGGCTCGCTCATCGGGGGCATCCAGGAAACCCAGGAAATGTTGAATTTCTGCGCCGAGCACAATGTCATGTCCGATGTGGAAGTTATCCGCATGGACTACATCAACGAAGCCTACGAGCGGATGATGAAGTCCGACGTGAAATACCGCTTCGTGATTGATCTGGCCACGCTGTAAGCAGTGGTGCTGTGAACCGGTCCAGCTTGGTTTAACATAGCTGATAAGTCCAAAAAAGCCCGCCTAGCATCATGATGATGACAGGCGGGCTTTTTTGGGCGTTTGGTGGTATTACAGCTTGCTGAACACGTACGGGTCGTACTCCACGTAGTCATTCACGCGCAGCTCCACGGTCTTCACGTTGTTGCCATCCATTTCAAACTTGGCCGGCATCACGCCAAACACCAGGTCGGAGTAGGTGGCGCGGAATTCCTGGCCGTCCATGTAGTCAAGGGTGGCGGTAAGGCCGGGGTGGTTGGGCAGCGTAACGAGCAGCTGCTTGCCTTTCTGGCTGATGCTGATACGGCCAAACAGCTTGTTTTCATACTCGCCCACATAGGCCTTGAGCGGCAGCGCGGGCTTGTTCTTTTTGCTGACGCGGGCGGCCAGCTCCTTCGTCGGATCAGTTTTGGTGGCTTCGGCCAGTTGCTTGCGTTTCAGGCCTTGGGCGCTGCGGTCCACGTAAGGCACGCCCAGGTAGCTGTCAAGCAGCTGGTAGCGCAGCAGCTCGAAGAAGCTCTGGTTGTCGTTGTTGGTGAGGACGGCAATGCCCAGCCCGGCTTCCGGCACAAAGCACACGTTGCTCACCTGCCCCGAAGCGCCGCCGGTGTGCCAGAAAATCTGCTTGCCGTTATAGTCGGCGGCTTCCACACCCAGCCCGTACGTGACGAAATGCATGGGGTAGATGGCCGATTTGCGGCTGCTGATAACGGTGTTGGCGTCACGGGTTTTGCGCAGCGCCGCCCAAGGCATCACCTGCTTGCCCTGGTAGCGGCCACTATCCAGCTGGAAACGCAGCCAGTTGCTCAGGTCCGTCACGTTGGAAACGATGCTGGCGGCCGGAGCCATGTTGTCCCAGTTATCAAACGGCACTTCTGCCAGCGGCCCGAACGTGTTGGAGTAGGCGTGCGCAATATTCGGCCGCTGCCCAAAGCCCGCTGAGCTAACATCGGTGCTGGTCATGTTCAGCGGCTGCAGCAGGTTCTGGCGCACGTAGTTTTCCCAGCTGGTGCCGCCGGTGGCCGCTGGTATCACCTCGCCCGCCGCCACAAAGCCCGAGTTGCTGTAGCCATAGTCGCGCCGGAACTGGCCACCGGGCTTCATCAGCCGCATGCGCCGCACAATTTCCTTGCGCTCCAGATTGGATTTGAAAAACGTGAAGTCGCCTTGGAACGTCTTGAAGCCGAAATGGTGGCTCATCAGGTCGCGCACCGTCACCTGCTGCGACGCCAGCGAGTCGTAGAGCCGAAAATCGGGCAGGTACTTGGTTACTTTTTCGTCGAGGTTGATTTTCTTCTCGCCATCGAGCTTGGCCAGCGCCGTGCCCGTGAACAGCTTGGTGTTGGAGGCAATCATGAACAGCGTGTTGGCATCCACGGGGGCGGGTTTGCCCATTTCACGCACGCCGTAGCCTTTCTGCACCACTACTTTTCCGTCTTTCACCACCACTATGGCCAGCCCCGGTACTTGCCATTTCCGCATCCCGCGCTGGATGTAGCTGTCGAGGCTATCGGTGACGAAACGGTTGGGTGCGGTGGTGGTTTGGGCCAGCGTAGCCGGAGCGGCGCTGAGCAGCAGGCCAGCCGCCAGTATCAGGCGGGGGAAAGTGGGAAGAAGCATGTAACAGGAGCGAATGAAAACCAGAATCTGCCCGGAAGGTACAGCAGTTTCGCCACTGCTTACTCCTTCTCCACGGGGTACCGGAAGGTGCCTTCCAGCGTAAAGCGCCGCCCGCCCCGCCCGGCTTCGCACACCTGGCACGAATACGTGCCCATCAGCCAGTGCCGCACAGTATTTACCCCCGTAATAGTAACGTTGCCGGTGTTCTGGCCGCAGGATTTGGAGTAGGCTGATACCTTGCCGAAACGATACGACGCGTCGCGGTTGCGGCCACTCAGAATTTCCTGGAAGCTGTAGCTGCGCGCCTGAATCGGGAACCGGTCGATGATGATGGTCAGGCCTTCGCCGTCCGGGTCGTCGGCGCGCACGATGTTGAGGCGCAGCGCCCGGTCTTCGCCCAGGAAGAAGCGGGAACTGATGGTATCGGCGGCCACGGCCTGCCCGTTGATGCGCAGCGTGAGCAGCCGCGCCGATTCGGGCAATGTGGGCTGCGCCCTGGCCGGTACAATACCGAGCAGTGGCAGGAGCAAAAGAGGCAGCAAACGTTTCATCAGGAAGCAGAACGCAAGAATCAGCCCAGAAGGTATACAAAGCCTGCTCGCGGCGGCACTACGGAGCTAAACGGTGTACCCAAGCGAATCAGCCAGCCGCTTCCCGGACCCCGGCGGCTACACGCTGTTGCTCCTCGCGGCCCGGGTATTGCTGTAGCGCTGCTTCCAGGCAGTCCATGGCCTTGCTGATGATGTCCTGATTGACAACGTAGGCCAGGCGTACCTGCTGGCGGCCCAGGCCGGGCGTGGCGTAGAAACCGGAAGCCGGCGAAATCATCAGGGTCTGGCCGTGGTAGCTGAACTCCTCCAGGAGCCATTGCGCAAACCGGTCGGCATCATCCACGGGCAGGTGGGCAATGACGTAGAACGCGCCGCTGGGAGTGGGCACCTGCACGCCGGGCATGGCCCGCAGGCGGCGCAGCATCAGGTCACGGCGTGCTAAGTATTCGGTTTTGGTGTGGTCGAAGTAGGTAGCGGGCAGGTCGGCGGCGGCTTCGGCCAGCAACTGCCCCAGGCCCGGCGGGCTCACGCGCAGCTGGGCCAGCTTGAAAAATACGTCGCGCAGGGCGGGGTTTTTTGTGACAATGGCCCCGATGCGCGCCCCGCACGCACTATACCGCTTCGATATGGTATCGAGCAGCACGATATGGTCGTCGGCGCCGCGCAGGTTCAGGGCGCTGGTATACTCGGTGTTGTAGCAGAACTCCCGGTACGCCTCGTCGGAGAGCAGGTAGAGGTTGTGGCGCAGGCATAGCTCCTTCAGCTGCTCCAGCTCCGCGCGGCTGTACACGTAGCCGGTGGGGTTGTTGGGGCTGCAGATCAGAATGGCCTTAGTGCGCGGCGTAATCTTCCGCTCAAACTCCGCGAGGGGCGGCAAGGCGAAGTTGTCTTCCAGCCGTGCCGTCACGGGTACCACGTGCGTGCCCGTAGCCACGGCAAACGCCGAATACGGCCCGTAGAACGGCTCTGGCACGATAAACTCGTCGCCGGGATTCAGGCAGGCCAGCAGCGCAAAGGCAATGGCCTCGCTGCCGCCCGTCGTCACGATGATGTCATCGGACACGACGTCCAGGCCCAGGCGCTGGTAGTAGTCGGCCAGCTTGCGGCGGTAGCTGGGGTAGCCGGCCGTAGGGCTGTACTCGAGCACCTGAATGCTGGCCCGCTGCACGGCTGCCAGCATGGACGGCGGCGTTTCGATGTCGGGCTGGCCGATGTTGAGCGGGTGAACGATAATTCCCCGCTGGCGGGCGGCGTCGGCGAAGGGCGTGAGTTTGCGGTAGGGCGAAGCAGGCAGGGCCACGCCGCGCTGAGAAGGCTGGAGCATGGGCTTAAAGATAGACCGGGGCCCGTCAATACCTAGCCGGGCTCAGGAAGCAGGGCCATATACCTCGCGCCACAGCTGCTGGTAGAGCTGCTGAAACCGGTCGGCGGCGGCGCGCGGAAACGGGTAGCCCTGCGGCCCCACAAACACGAACGGCGTGGCCAGGTCGGGCTGGGCGGCATCCCGCACGCGGGCAAATTCTTCGAGCCAGATATCGTAGTGCTCTATCAGCCGGTCGGCGTCGGGCAGCAGCTCCAGCGGAATCAGGTAGCCTTTCTCGATGAGCAGGTTGCGGATGGCCTCGTTGCCTTCTTTCAGGATGCGCGCCTCCAGGTACAGATTGCCAGCGGCATAGCGCCGGAACGCCCGCTCGGTGCGGTTCAGCTGCATGTGCAGCGGCGCCAGCAGCTCGGCCAGGGCTTTTTCCTTCCAGCTGAAGCGCGAGCGGAACGTGGTTGCCAGCTGCTCATACTGGGTCCTGATTTCGTGGGCAATCCGCTCGGTGCGGCTTTTCAGCAGCAGCCCCAGCAGCAGGGCCACCACCGCGTCGCTGATGAGGGCGGCCAGCAATACTTCCGAAAACGTCTTCATGCGGAGAAGGGGGCCTTACACGGCTGGCTCGCGGGAAGGGTCGCGCACGACCAGCGTGAGGGTGGTCTGCACGTAGTTGTTCATCTTCACCACCGGCGTTTTGCCCAGGTTGTCGAAGTCGCCGTTGATGTCGGTGAAGCTGATGACCTGCGTGAACAGCGGCTTGTCTTCCACTTCCTTCAGCAGATTACCGACCACGGCTCCTAGTTGCAAAATGACTTCGGCGGTGCGGGCCGGGGCGCCGACAATGGCTCCTACCACCTCGCCCACTAGGCCACGGTAGTCGTCGGAGTCGCGGGCCTGGGCCAGCACGGCGGCCGTGTCGCGCAGGCCTCTCTTGCTCTTAAGCACCGATAGCAGCACATGCACCTGCGACGGGGCCTGCTCGTTTTCCTGCTGCTGCTTCCAGAGGTACGCGGTTTTGTCCACGGGCAGGTCTTCGCCGTCATCAATGCGGGCAAAGCCTGACAGCGTCAGGGCCTGGGGCTCGGGGTTGAGGTCGTCGAACACGACCAGCAGCAGGTACACGTCGGCGAAGCCGGGGAAGGGCCAGACTTTGGGCGTGCGGTTGTCTTGGATAAACACCCGCGACAGGCGCACTTCCAGGCCCGTAACGGTGTGGGAGCTACCAATACCGCGGGCTTTGCTCCGCACCCGGGCATTGGTAGTCGGCAACGACACGGTATCTACAACGGCATCGGAAAGCAGGTCGAGGGCCATAGCAAGAAAGAGAAATGGTGGAAGGATAAGACTGCTACTGGGAAGATATTGGTTTTTGTGAATATACCCACCAACTCATCTGCGCCCAACCTGCGGGCGGCCCCGGCAGTTATACTACCCATGACCACGCCCTCCGTTCCGCAACCCGAATACTGGCTGCGCGGCCCGCTGCCCGAGGTGCCGCCGCTGCTGCAGCCCGTGGCGCACGCGCTGCTGCAGGCACGCGCCGAAGTGCAGGCCGCCCTCCACGACTTCCCCGACCATCTGCTGCCGGTGCGGCCGGCCGGGGTGGCGTCGGTGGGGTTTCATCTGCGCCACCTGGCCGGCGTGCTCAGCCGCATGCAGACCTACGCTCGCCAGCAGCCGCTCACGGCCGAGCAGTTTCGCTTCCTCGCCGCCGAAAAAGAAGGCCCCACCGCCCCCGAAACCACCGTCGCGCTGGTGCAGCAGTTTTCGGAAGCTGTGGAGCAGCTGCTGGCCGCGCTGCGCGCCACGCCCGAAGCTACCCTCACCGAGTTCCGGCCGGTGGGGCGGCAGGCGCTGCCCAGCACCGTCATCGGGCTGCTGGTGCATGCCGCCGAGCACACCACGCGCCACACCGGCCAGCTGCTCGTGACGGCGCGGGTGGTGCAGGCGGGGCAGGCCACGTATGATGCCGCAAGTCCTTCTATCCACTAGCGGAGGGCGACCCACAACGACAAAGGCCGTTCTGCTGTGCTCAGCAGAACGGCCTTTGTGTGGGCAGCAACCGTTAGGTTTTGCGTTTTTTAGTCGGTGAGGTCGGCGTTGGTTTTGCGCAGCACCAGCCTGCCGGCTTCGCCGGAGCAGAGCAGCCGCTTCCCGTCGCGGGTGGTGGTAAAGCTGGCGACGTAGCCGTTTACCTGCGGGCGGGCCTGGCGCAGCACGAACACGCTGCCATCGGTCAGCTCGGCTACATCGGTGGGCGGGTAGTAGTCGGCGGGCAGCCGCACGGTTTTCTCAAACGTGCCGGTTTCCGGGGTGGCCGACTGGTCGTCGTCTTTGGAGCAGGCGGCAGCCACGCCCAGCACCGACAGGAGCGGGGCCACGCGCCGCAGGGTAGGGATACGAAACATAGAAATAGGAAAGAGAAAGAATGGGCCTGTAAACTGCCCCTTCGCCGGAATATTGTGGCTTCGGGATACAAAAAACAGGAGTTAGCGGCCGGCAAAGCGCCAGCCGGCAGCCGTGTCGAACGGTATGGAAGTCGTGTCGACCGCCCCGGAAGTCGTGTCGACCGGCCCGAAAACCGTGTCGCCCGCTATGGAAGCCGTGTCGACCGGCCCGGAAACCGTGTCGACCGGCCCGGAAGTCGTGTCAACCGCCCCGGAGGTCATTCCGACCGACGTGGAAGTCGTGTCGAACGGTCTGGCGCTCGTGTCGAAAGGAGGAAGAAAATCGGGTGCGAAAACGGGGATGGTGCGTGCTATACGTGACGCGAAACTTGCTACATTACGCGCATCTATTTCACTTCAATTTTTCCTTATATGGACCGAATTAAACCCGATTTTAAGTGCCGACTGGATGAGCTGGTGCCGCTGGCACGGCTGCTGCGCGCGAGCTACCTGCGCGACCAAGCCGACTTTCAGGAGCTATTGCCCGAGGACTATACCGCCGCTTTCCTCAAAGACTATGATGCCCACGTAGCGGCGGCCGATGCGCTGGAGGCTACCTCGGTGCAGATTGCCAAGCGCATGGTGTTCACGGAGCGCATTGAGGCCGTGTACAAGGGGCTGCCCCAGGCGCTGGATTTCCTGGCGGCCCGCGTGCGGCGCGCTACCCCGCTCACGGTGCCCGCCGACCGGTTTGGCATTGAGCAGGCCCGCCGCGCCCGGAACCACGACGACCACTCGGGCCTGGAAGCGTCCCTCAAAACGCTGCTCCAGAACCTGGAGGCTAACAAGGCGGCGCTGGCGGCCAAAGGCCAGAAACCCGACGACACCCAAAAGCTGCAGGACCTCTACGAAGCGCTGGTGGCGGATACCACCAGCCAGGGCAGCCAGATGAGCAGCCAGAAGATTAACACGGAGGAAAACATGACGGTGCTCAACGCCCTCTACGCCGAAATGGCGCACCTTTTCAACGATGGCAAGGCCCTCTACGCCCGCTCCGACAAAGCCAAGGCCGAGGACTACACCTTCCAGCAGCTGCTGAAGCGCGTGCGCCGCGAACGGAAAGCCGGCACGGCGCAGTAGGCGTTTCGGCTTACTGGAAATGAAACAGGGCACCCGGTGGGGGCCCTGTTTTTGTTTGCGCTGGGGTAGGTAGGCTGCTTTCAGATTACGGCTTCTCGCTTGCAATAATCGTTAGCACATCCTGGTAGTTGGCGGGCAGGTGCTGGGTAGCAACGCGCCAGATAATGGCATGGTCAAGGCCAAAGTATTCGTGAGAAATGCGGTTACGCATCCGGTACATCTGCGACCAGGGCACCTGCGGATAGGCCTACTGCACGTGTGCTGGTACTTTCTTGGCAGCTTCCCCAATGACTTCGATGTTGCGCACCACGGCATCCACAACCAGCTCGTTAACGCGGAATTGTTCGAAATCCAACCCGGCGCAGTAGCGGGCTATGCGTTCCATGGCTTCCTGCATATCCTCCTCCAGGTATAGCAGATAGGAGCGGGGAGTAGCCATCAGACGTAGCGCACCTGCGCCAGAATGCTGTCCCGCAGCTGCCGCTTCAGGGCGTCGGGCGTGACGAGGTCTACTTTGCGGCGCAGGGCATTTTCCAGCAACTCTTCCAGCTCGAAAAACTCCCAGCCCGGCGGCTCCACGAATTCGGCCAGAATATCTACGTCGCTGTACGGGCCGGCCGTGTCGGTGGCAAAGGAACCGAAGTAGCCCAAGCTGCGCACCCGAAACCGGGAAGCCAACAGAGGCTTCAGGTCGCGGAGAATGGCTTCAAGCTGCTGGCGGGTTTGCATGCTGTAAGATACGGAAGTCTGGGCATGAGGCCAGCTTGCCGCATTGCGGCAGTGGAGGCGCAGCCTCCCCCTGATGGGCTGGTCACGAGTTACGCTGCGCTAAACTCGCGCCAGAGGGGATTAGGCGTTCAGCTATACAGATTTCCACTCCGCGAACCGCTGATCAATCACTGGTTTCAGGCGGTCATAATTGTTCCATGTATCCTCTACATGGTATATGGTCGGCAAGTCCGCTGCTAGTGTCTGCTCATAGTCTTCGTAATAGGAGCCAAGTCCACCTTCTTCGTCACTATAATAATAATGAGCGAATGCAAGGCCTTCATCATTCAAATCCTCGGCCCAAAATTTCTCATCACACTGAGTTTGCAAAAAATCGCGGCCTGTCATGGTGCGTTGCCGAACAGCCTCAAGCGCCTGTTTTCCGTCTTCATCTTCGTGATGAACTTCACCTTCTAGCTCTTGCTGGATTATCCAAGCTATAAACATTCCGATATGAGTCGCCCCATTTTCATCAGGAAGTTCTTCTGGGAAATCACCCCCGTAATGCCAGTCTGCTTTATCCAGTGCCATTGATTTATAAGATGGTCTATTTTAAAACCCCCGCGCAAGCCTGACAGCTAACGCGGGGGGTTTCAATGGTTAATTGGCTACGGCCAAGCTACTACATCCGGGCGATAACCTCGTCGCCGAACTCGGAGCATTTGAGCAGGGTAGCGCCTTCCATCTGGCGTTCGAAGTCGTAGGTGACGCGCTTGGCGGCAATGGCGGCTTCGAGGCCTTTGTAGATGAGGTCGGCGGCTTCCTGCCAGCCCAGGTGCTCCAGCATCATGGCGCCGCTCAGAATCACGGAGCCGGGGTTCACCTTGTCCTGGTTGGCGTATTTGGGCGCTGTGCCGTGGGTGGCCTCGAAGATGGCGTGGCCGGTGAGGTAGTTGATGTTGGCACCCGGCGCAATACCGATACCGCCCACGATGGCGGCCAGCGCGTCGGAGATGTAGTCGCCGTTCAGGTTCAGGGTGGCTACCACCGAGTACTCAGCGGGGCGGAGCAGAATCTGCTGCAGGAAGGCATCGGCGATGCTGTCCTTGATGAGGATTTTGCCGCCGTCGAGGGCTGCTTTCTGCTGGGCGTCGGCTACTTCCTGGCCCTGCTTGGCCAGCACCTTGTCGTACTGGCTCCAGGTGTACACCTTGTCGCCGAATTCCTTTTCGGCCAGCTCGTAGCCCCAGGTTTTGAAAGCGCCTTCGGTGAACTTCATGATGTTGCCTTTGTGCACGATGGTCACGGAAGGCTTCTTGTGCTCGATGGCGTACTTGATGGCGGCGCGCACCAGCCGCTCGGTGCCCTCTTTCGAGACGGGCTTGATGCCGAACGAGGACGTTTCGGGGAAGCGGATTTTCTTCACGCCCATCTCATCCTGCAGGAATTCCAGCATTTTCTGGGCCTGCGGCGTGCCGTTCATGTACTCGATGCCGGCGTAGATGTCTTCGGTGTTTTCGCGGAAGATGACCATGTCGGTCAGCTCGGGGTGGCGCACGGGCGAGGGCACGCCCTCAAACCAGCGCACGGGCCGCACGCAGGCGTAGAGGTCGAGCTCCTGGCGCAGGGCCACGTTCAGGCTCCGGATACCGCCGCCCACGGGCGTGGTCAGGGGGCCTTTGATGCCCACGAGGTATTCGCGGAACGCGTCGAGGGTTTCGTTGGGCAGCCAGTTGTTTACTTGCTTGAATGCCTTTTCACCGGCCAGTACCTCTTTCCACACCAGCTTGCGCGCGCCGCCGTAGGCTTTTTCTACGGCCGCATTGAAGACGCGCACGGAGGCCGCCCAGATGTCCGGACCCGTACCGTCGCCTTCGATGAAAGGAATGGTCGGTTGGTCAGGCACATTGAGTTTGCCGTTCTTGATGGTGATTTTCTGTTCTGCCATTGTTGAAGGTACTTTGGACTGTATGTTTTTAGTAGTTGCGAAGGGCGACTTCACTCCTAGCTCTAGTTGCCTCACCCCAACCCCTCTCCAAGGGGAGAGGGGCTCTAGGTCTAGCTTTCTAATCCTTTTTTAGAGCTAGTTCCCCCTCTCTAGAGGAGAGGGGGCCAGGGGGTGAGGCGACGGAGGGTCGGGGCGTGAAGTCGGTCAATACCCGAAAATTTCTTTCAGGGTGAGTTGCTGGACCTGGCCGTACTTGGCCAACTCCTTGAAATTGAGGCGGTCTTTGGAGCCAATCACCAGAATGGTCTGGTTCTGGCCTTTCACGCGGGCCTGCTGAAACTTCTGCAGGTCCTGGAAGCTCATGTTGGGCGTTTGCTCATACACGTCGCGGCGCAGGTCGTAGTCGAGGCCGAGGCGGCGGGCGCGCTCGTAGCTGAGCAGGATGTCGGCCTTGGTGATGCGCTCCGTGGCGATGCTGTTGCGGATGGCGTTCTTGGCGATTTGCAGGTTGGCTTCGGCCACGGGCATGTCGTTGAGCAGGGTGTTCATGCCGGCCATGGCCTCGGGCAGCTTGTCGGCCTGTGTGCCGATGGAACTCATGTTGTAGGCGCTGCGGCCCATCTTGTCAGGGTTGACGTAACGCGACAAAGCCGAGTAAGCCAGCGCCTTCGACTCGCGCAATTCCTGAAACACGATGCTGCCCATGCTGCCGCCGAAGTATTCGTTGTAGAGGCTGGTGGTCGGCACCAGGGCTTTGTCGTAGATGGTGCCTTTGGTCAGGAACAGGATTTCGGCCTGCACCATGTTGTAGTCCACCCAATAGACCTTGCGCTGGTTCATGGGTTGCTCCGCGAAGTCCTTGGCCGCCGGGGTGGGGGTGAGCTGGGCGGGGCCGCGGTGGTAGTTTTCAAGAGCATCTACTAGCCCGGCTACCATCACGCGAGACTGAGGCGTCTTGGCGTCTTGCGTAGGAGCCACCTCCTTATGCCACGTTTCCAGCATACGCGGCCCGTAGTACAGCACGCGGTGCTGGTAGGTCGGGATGGTTTTGATGGTGGCGGTGAGCTGCTCGGGTTTCAGGGCCTTCAGCTCTTTCTCGCTCAGCTGCGTGGTGAAGGGGTTTTTGGGGCCGTACTTGGCGAAGTTCACCATGGCCTGGCTCAGAATCACCTGCTTGTTCAGCTTGGCATCCTGGCGCGACTTCAGCACGCCGGCCACCATGTTTTTGAGGGCGGCGGCATCGGGCTTGGGCGCGGCCAGCAGGCTTTCAAACAACTGCAGCGCCGGCTCGAAGTTGGCGTCGAGGCCGGAGAGGCTGACGGTAGTGCGGTCCTGCCCGCTCTGCACCGCGAAGGAGCAGCCCAGCTTGTAGAACTCCTGCTGCAGCTGCGCGGCCGTGTATTTGTCGGTGCCCAGGTACTGCAGGTAGTCGGTGGCGAGGCCCAGCCTGGGGTCGTTGTTGGTGCCCAGGTCGAGCACGTAGAACAGGTTGAAGAGGTTGTTTTCGGTGTTGCGGGTGTAGTACACCGGCACGCCCGACTCCAGCTTCACTTCCTGAATGTCCTTCTTGTAATCCACGAACACCGGCTGCAGCTCGGGGCTGCTCAGGCCGGTTACCTGCTTGTAGAAGTCGGAGGCCACTTCGCGGTTCACGGGCACCGGCGTAATGGCCGGCTTCACCACTTTCACGGCGTTGGCGTCTTTGCCGGTGCGCTTGTAGATGGCCGCGTAGCCGGGGCCGTAGTACTGGTTGGCCACGCGCATCACCTCTTCCTTGGTGATGGTGCCGAAGTCGTTGATTTGCTTGAGGTAGTCCTTCCAGTCCTCGCGGGCCACGAAAGCCGCCACAAAGGCGCCGGCGCGGGCCTCGTTGTTTTCGTAGCTCTTGGTGCGCTGCAGCTGCTCGTTGTTGATGATGGCCGGAATCAGCCAGTCGGGGAAGTCGCCCTTCTTCACCTTGTCGAGCTGGGCGAGCAGCAGGTCGCGCACCTCTTCCAGCTTCTGGCCCTGGCGGGGCGTGGCGTAGAGAATGTGCGAGGAGTAGTCGTTGTTGATGTCGGTGAACGAGGCCGCCTGCAGCACCTTCTGCTGCTGATTCAGGTTCAGGTCAATCAACCCGGCCTGGCCGTTGCTGAGCAGCTTGTCCACCATGCGCAGCACCAGCGCCTCGCGGGTGGTGGTGCCGGGAAAGCGGAAGCCGAGCATCACGTTTTCGGCATCTGGCCCCACAATCTGCGTCACGAGCGGCGCCGTGATGGGCGCTTCCTGAGCAGGCGTAAAGGCCGGTACCGGCTTGCTCTGCAGCTTGCCGAAGTACTGGTCGATGACGCGGATGGTCTGGTCATAGTCCAGGTCGCCGCTCAGGCACAGCGCCACGTTGTTGGGCACGTAGTACTTGTCGAAATACCGCTTAATCTCCGTGATGGACGGGTTCTGCAGGTGCTCGATGGTGCCGATGGTGGTCTGGGTGCCGTACTCGTGCTTCTGGTAGAGGCTGCGGTTCAGAGCCTCGTATTCCTTGTTGAAGTCGTTGTCGAGGCCGCGGTTTTTTTCCTCGTACACGGCTTCCAGCTCGGTATGGAACAGGCGCGGTACCATCTCGCCCAGCCGCTCGGCCTGGATGGCGGCCCACTTTTCCAGCTGGTTGCTCGGAATGTCTTCCTGGTACACCGTCTGCTCGACGGAGGTGTAGGCATTGGAGCCTTTCGCGCCGATGGCGCCCATGACCTTGTCGTACTCATTGGCCACGGCGTACTTGGCCGCTACGCCAGAAATCGAGTCGATCTGGTGATAGGTGCGCTTGCGGGCGGCGGGGTCGTTGCGCTGGGCGCGGTACTGTTCGTAGAGGGCCTCAATCTTGGTCAGCTCCGCTTTTTCGGCCGGCCAGTTCTGGGTGCCCAGCTTGGAGGTGCCCTTGAAGACCATGTGCTCCAGGTAGTGCGCGAGGCCGGTAGCAGTGGCGGGGTCGTTTTTGGAGCCGGCGCGCACGGCCAGGTAGGTCTGGATGCGCGGGGCGTCGTCGTAGTCGGACAAGTAAACGGTCAGGCCGTTATCCAGCGTGTAGATGCGCGCTTTGAGCGGGTCGCCTTCTACAGTCTGGTACTTGTATTCCTTCTGTTTGGGAGCCTCTGTGTTGGCGGCCGGGGTAGTGGCTGCTGCTGTAGCAGCGGGCTTGCTGGTCTGGCATTGAGTAAGACCGAGCGTGGCCAGGGCTGGAATAAGGAGCAGAAGGGGTTTTTTCACAGGGAGACCAGCGCAGGCAGCAGAGCAGAACGGAATAAGGAGTCAAAGATAGGCGGACCCCCTGGGAATAAAAAGCTCTGCCGCGCCCTCTCGGCCGCGAAGTGCGGAAAAATGCGTATGAAGACCGACGGATTAGCGCGGATGGTGCTCGACTAGCCGGTTTTCGCGGCTGATTGGCAAAACAAAGGGGCTTGCCACGTGACAAGCCCCTTTGTTTTAGAGAGTAGTAAGTGTGCCGCCCCCAGGAATGGAAGCGCCGCTCACAAAATCCGTGATTAATCGACGTCGAGGCCCAGTTTCTGCTTCATTTCCAGCAGCATCGGGTACTTCTCCATCAGGTAGTCCATCTTGTCGGTGGACGTGTAGAGCTTGCGGCCGGTTTCCACTCGTTCCACTACTTCTACCTGCACGTTGAGGCGTGGATAGCCGGTGCGGCGGCGCAGCTCGCCCAAAAACTCGGCCCGCAGTTCGTTGAACAGGTCTTCCTGCACGGGGTTATCCACGCGCAGCAGAATCAGGTGCTGCTCGTTGGCCTGCACCGGCCGGTTGAGCAGGCTATAATGCATCATGCTGATGGGTTTGCGCTCTTCGGTCAGCTCCTTCCACACGCGCTGCAGCACCTCGTCGTTGATGGCGGGCAGACCGGTGGTCGGGCCACTGGGCTCAGTGTCCACGGCGGCTTTGCCGGCGGCAGCCTGCTGCTCCAGTTGCGCCTTCATGGCGCTCAGGCTGCCCAGGCCGGGGAGCTTGGTGCCGAGGCCCAGCGGCTTGCCGGCGGGCGGCATCCCGGGGCGGGGCGGCGGCATAGGAGCCGCCGTCACGGCGGGCTGGCCCGGCTCGTGGCCGGCCATACTGGGCCGCCCGATTTCTACGTGCGGCACGGTGTCGCGCAGCCGGGCCGTAGCTGGCACCTGCGTTGCGCCTTCATCCTCGATGCTGGGCGTGTCGTGGAGCTCTTCCACGCCGCTTTCCACTGGCACAATGGGCTCCGGGTCGGCGGGCGCATGCGCCAGTTCTGCGGTATTGATGGGCGCAGCCGGTGCCGGGCGTGGAGTGCTGGTGCCGTTCAAAGAGCCGTAGGCAGCCGGCGCTTCGGCAGTACCGTCGGCTACAAGCTGGCCATTGGGAGCCGGTGCAGCCAGAGTCGTTACGCTACTTTTTTTTTTCGCCTCGCCGTTGCTGGCTGAGGCGGCGGGGCCGGCGCTCAGGTCGCGGGCAAACTGCACGGCGCTGTTGAGGTAGGTGAGCTTCATCAGCGTCAACTCTACGTGCAGGCGCTGGTTTTTGGCCTGCTTGAACTCCCGGTCGCAGAGGCTCACCAGGTTCAGGCCGGAAAGCAGGAACGGCAGCGGCGCGGCCTGGGCCTGCTGCACGTAGCGGCTCCGGATGTTGTCGGATACTTCCAGCAACTGCACCGTCACGGGGTCTTTGCACACCAGCAGTCCGCGCAGGTGCTCGGCCGCGCCCACCACGAAATTGTGCAGGTCGAAGCCGTTCTGCATGATTTCCTCCAGCAGCAGCAGCGTGGCGCTCAGGTTTTCGGTGAGCAGCGCATCCACGAGTCGGAAATAGTACTCGTAGTCCAGAATGTGCAGGTTCTGCACCACATCCTTGTAGGTCAGGTCGTGGCCCGAGAAGGTCACCATCTGGTCGAACATGCTCAGCGCGTCGCGCAGGCCGCCGTCGGCTTTCTGGGCCAGCAGGTGCAGCGCGTCGTCTTCGGCCTTGATTTTCTCCTGGGTAGCCACGTGGCGCAGATGCCCCCGAATGTCGTCGACCCGAATCCGATTGAAGTCGAAAATCTGGCAGCGCGACAGAATAGTGGGGATAATCTTGTGCCGCTCGGTGGTGGCCAGAATGAAGATGGCGTAGCTCGGCGGCTCCTCCAGCGTCTTCAGAAAGGCGTTGAAGGCCGCATTCGAGAGCATGTGCACTTCGTCGATGATGTACACCTTGAAGCGGCCCTGCTGCGGGGCGTAGCGCACCTGCTCCACCAGGCTGCGGATGTCTTCCACCGAGTTGTTCGAGGCCGCATCCAGCTCGTGCACGTTGAACGAGGCGTTTTCCTGAAACGCGCGGCACGATGAGCATTTGCCGCAGGCTTCCAGCTCGAACGGCGTGTTGTCGGCGTCTTTGGCCGTGAGCAGCGCATCGGGCACGATGTCGGGCTGCTGCTGAATCAGCTCGGAAATCGGGCGGCTTTTGCGCACGTGTTCCTCTACAAACTCGCAGTTGATGGTTTTGGCCAGAATGCGGGCACAGGTGGTTTTGCCCACGCCCCGGGGCCCACAAAACAGGAATGCCTGCGCCAGATGCTGCGAGGCAATGGCGTTTTGTAGAGTAGTAGTGACGTGCTGCTGCCCCACCACGCTGCGAAACGTGGCTGGACGGTACTTGCGGGCCGAAACGACGAAATTCTCCATAGATGCTGGCTACAAAGATAGGCAAAGCCTTGCCCGAATCCGCCCCCGGCAGGTGGGGTTTTGATCAGGCAAAGCCGCTTGCCGGAGCATCTCACCAGCCTGAAATAAGGCCCCAGGGTGAAGGCAGAGCAAAGATGAGAAAGGCGGGTGCTGGCGGTGTGGTTTGATAGGCGAATAGTTGATAATCACATGATTGTGTGATTGTGCAGTGCTGATAATTTGGCGTGTTTGGCTGGGCCTTATGCCGGCCGGTGCATTTCTCAATAGTTATTATTTTCCACATGAAGACAATCCTATTCCTCACGGCTCTGCTGGTCTCCACCACCGCCCTGGCCCAGTCGGGGCCGGCCGCTGCGCCCTCCGTATCCGCCACCGATACCTACTTCGGGGTGAAGGTGGAGGACCCCTACCGCAACCTTGAGAATCTGCAGGACCCCGCCGTAGCTTCCTGGATGAAAGTCCAGAGCGAGTATGCCCGCCAAACGCTGGACGCCATACCGGGCCGGCAGGGACTGATTGATAAGATGGTGGAGATGGACAAGCGCAAGGCCGCCCGCGTAACGGACCTGCGCGTGGCCGATAACGACCGGTACTTCTACTACAAGTCGCGCCCCCAGGACCAGCAGCCCAAGCTGTACTGCCGCGACGGTTACAAGGGGCAGGAGGTGCTGCTCTTCGACCCCGAAACCTACGAACCGGGCAAGGTGTACAACATCAACGGTTTCTCGCCTAGCCTCGATGGCTCCAAGGTGTCGTTTGGTATCAGCGAGAAAGGAACTGAGCTGGGCCGCACCCTGATTATGGACGTGAAAACCCGCAAGCTCTACCCCGAGCAGATTCCGTTGAACCGGGGCGGCGGCGACTGGCTGCCCGACAACCAGACGCTGGCCTACCTGCCCTTCAATAACGGCGACCTGAAGGACATGGCCGCCCGCCAGAACACGCAGTGCCGCCTGCACCGCGTGGGCACGCCCGTCGCTCAGGACCAGATAGTTTTCTCCAGCCAGCTCTATCCCAAGCTCGGCATCAAGCCCTCCGACTACCCTTATGCGGGCATCGACCGGGACACCAAGCTGGCCTATGGCTTCCTGTACTCCGTGGACCGCTACATGAACGTGTTCTACGCCCCGGCAGCGGCCCTCACCAAGCCCAATATCCCGTGGAAGCCGCTGTTTCGGCCCTCCGATGAAGTCACCAACTTCGTGACGGACGAGCAGAATATCTACTTCGTGACTTCGCGCAACACGCCCCGCCAGAAGCTGATGCGCATGCCCGCCGCCCGGCCTGATGTAGCCACGGCCGAAGTGCTGGTGCCCGAAGCGGCCGGCGAGTCCATCAACGATGAGCAGCTGAAATTCACGAAGGATGGTCTGTATTTCGTGCGCACGAAAAATGGGGTGGAAGCCAAGCTGTACTTTGTGCCCCGGGGCTCGAAAACGGCACAGGAGCTGAAGCTGCCCCAGCCGGCCGGCCGCCTGGAGCTGACGGGCAAAAACGCGCAGTCGTCGGACCTGTGGGTGACGATGGGCGGCTGGACCACCGACCGGCAGCGCTACCGCTATACCCCGGCCAGCCGGCAGTTCACGCCCGAGCCACTATCGTCGGAGGCGCAGTACCCCGAGTTTGCCGACTTGGTAGTGGAAGAGTTGATGGTGCCTTCGCACGACGGCGTGCAGGTGCCGCTGTCGTTGGTGTACAAAAAGGGCCTGAAGCGCGACAAGTCAGCGCCTACGCTGATGGTCGGCTACGGGGCCTATTCGCGGGCAATGGAGCCCACCTTCATGCCGCCCTTCCTTCTCTGGGCCCAACAGGGCGGGGTGCTGGCTGTGCCGCACGTGCGGGGCGGCGGCGAGCTGGGTGAAGCCTGGCATAAGGCCGGCCAGAAAACCACCAAGCCCAACACCTGGAAAGACCTCATTGCCTGCGCCGAGTACCTGACCAAAAACAACTACACCGCGCCCGGCAAAATAGCCATCAACGGCGGCAGCGCCGGGGGCATCCTCATCGGGCGGGCCATGACCGAGCGGCCCGACCTGTTTGCGGTAGCCATTCCGGAGGTGGGCTGCCTGAACGCCGTGCGTATGGAAAACTCGCCCAATGGCCCCGTAAACGTGCCCGAGTTCGGCACGATTGCCAAGGAAGATGAGGCCAAAGCGCTGCTGGAAATGGACGCCTACCACCACCTCAAATCCGGCACCCAGTACCCCGCCACGCTCGTTACGGCTGGCTTCAACGACCCGCGCGTTATTGCGTGGCAGCCGGCCAAGTTTGCGGCCCGCCTGCAGGCCAGCAACACCAGCGGCAAGCCCGTGCTGTTCTTCACCGACTACGAGGCCGGTCACGGCATGGGCGACTCCCGCCTCAAGCAGTTCGAAAGCATTGCCGACCTCATGGCCTTCGGGCTCTGGCAGACCAACGCGCCCGGATTTCAGCCCAATAAAGTAGCTGCTAAATAGCGTCAAGTTGCGCGTCGAAGAAAGGCTGCGTTAGCCCAGCATGGAAAGCTCAGATTCCTTACGCGTTACGGGTGTCGAAGGGAACAATTTCAGGTGCTGGCAACGTTTTCTGGCTGATGTGCGTACATTCGCACCCCGCTATTCGTGGCGGGTATGTTCTTTCTCAATTGGGGCTGACCGGAATTGACAGCTTGTGCATGTCGCGAGTAAGCGTGTCGGGAGTTGGATGAATCTCCCGTAAAAAAAGCCGTCCGAACAACAACTGGCGAGTATAGCTACGCCATGGCTGCTTAGTCTAGGTACTAAGTAATGTCATCGTCCCGCACCCGTAATCCTTCTCACGGGTGAGTTCGGGGCGTCGTAAGAGTTAGGATAGTCTTAGGGGCGCTGTGACGCTAAGGCGAAACTCAAACAGATAAGGACAAACCAAGGGCCTGATGTGCGCCTGGGATGTCTCGAAAATCTAAGCATAGATACACACGTAGAAAGCTCGACGCCTTCCTTGTCTGGACCAGGGTTCGACTCCCTGCAGCTCCACTAAATCCCGCTTTGCAGCTTGCAGGGCGGGATTTTTGTTTTCAGGCCCACAGTATTGCCAACACCAGGGCCGGTTCTCCGATTTTGAGGGTAAAGCAGCCAGCTATGTCTTTCAGAGAAGATGGTCGGGCCGCTGAAAACGATGCAGACGCGCGGGCTGGCGCTTTTCTTGGACCGCCCCTGCTCCAGAAGCAGGCGGTACGAAGGCCGGCTGACGGCGGTAAGGCCCGGCTCCACCAGCGCCGCCGGAAATTCATCACCGAACCGAAGCCGGCATGTCGGCTCAGGCCCTTGGCCCGCACGAAGGCGTGGTGCTTAACAAGCTGGTACTTGATTTCGGCGGATTGAACCCCAGCTGACCGGGCTACCGATAAGCACTTCGGGAAGCGCTGTGCCGAAAACCGCAGCAGAAGGCCGTGTAGACCAGCACTGAAAACCCTGTGGCACCGGGCCTATGCCGAGCAAAAAGAGGATGAACAATCCACGGATATTTCGCCTTTTTAGAATTAATAGGGCGAGCTATCAGGCATTTAGCCACGTCTTTTACTATCTTGCTGCAGCTATGAAACACGGGCTGACTTTTCTGCTTTTGCTGCTTTCTACCCTGAACGCTTGGGCCATACAGCCGGCTGGCAGCACAGCACAGCGCGAAACCACTTTCCGTTCGCAGAAACTGGCGGCAGAGTTGCGCACCACCTGGCTGGGTATGCCCCGGCAGAGTTTCCGACGGCTAGTACCTGAGCAACGGCTTGGTGCCCCAACTTCCATCAGCTACTACACTCGTCCCGGCGAGCCCCTTATATTGGGCGGCTACCGCGTAACGGGCATCAGCTACGGCTTCTACAAAGACCAGCTGTGCTGCATTGAGGTGCGCGTGCTGGGCGAGGCCAACTGCCGCGGAATTCAGGCGCTCCTCACCCGTAGCTATGGCTCTGGCTCTTCTGCCACAAGCCAGCGCTGGGAAAATGCTCAGCTGCGCTTACTCTACAACGAAATGCCCAAAGGCTATGCTACCGTGGTAATAGCCAGTCCATCGTTGCTGGCACGGTACCAGGCTGAGCAGATGACGACGCCGAACGAGGCCGCGTAAGCCTCGGACGCAGACTGCCTAATCAGCCCGTAGCGTTGCATTCTGCCCCCTGAAGCTCCTCTTCAAAGAGGAGCTTTTTTGTGCTTCCTTCGGCTCCAGAACGCCACCAGCCCGTGGCTTTTCGCTTGAAGAAAGAATCAGGAGCACCCGGCCTCAGGGCTCTTATTCCTGGTGGGCGAGCCAGGTGAAAAAAATATGTAGTAGATTGAATATCAAAATTTTGTACTCCAATAATCTCGCGGTTTTCAGGCGGTGCCAGCACTTTGGTCGTATGGAACCCAACAGGAGCTATATCGGCATCCGTTACTCCATAGCAGACATATCATGAAAACGACCTTGCTTTTTGCCACCATACTACTTGCTGCTGCTTCCGCGCAGGCTCAGATGACACCTACTTCGCCACAACGGGCCGGGAGCCAGAACCAGACCACGGTATCTCCGGCGGCACCCTCCAACCCGGGTACCCTGGACCAGCGCACTCCTACTACCACCAGCCCCACGCAGGTAGGTTTGGGCAATAGTCCAACCCAGATCAGCACTGGGGTGGGCACCGGTACTACCCCAGTCGAGCCCCCGCTGCAGCGGCCTGCCACGATGGAGGAGCGCACGATGCAGCGCCGCACTACCGTGCAGCCGAATGCGCCGGCACGCCGTGCTACCACGCCTACCGCACCCCGCACTACTACGCCAAACACCGTTCCGGCTCAGCGCTGATACGCCTGAAGGCACCAGATACAGCAACGCCCACCCTGGTCACAGGGTGGGCGTTGCTGTATCTGGTAAAAGCTATTCCTTACCCTGCTGGCTGTGCCTCAAGCTTGGCACCAGCCTGGAGCAGCACGTCGCCGAGGGCCCGCAGGTTTGCCTGCAGAGGTGTGTCGGCGTGGGCGGCGGCCTGAATGGTCTGGGAGCCCAGCATATTCAGTGAGCGGCCGATGAGCTCGGCATTGAGCGAGCCGCTGCTCAGCAACGACTGCAGATTGCCGATTTCCCGGCCTATGTCCTGCAGTGCAGGCTCGCCGCTGTGCAGCAGTTGTTGCTGCCAGGTTTCGGTGTTGTCCATGGCCGCACTGAGCGGAATACTCGTGAGGCCGTTTTGCAAAGAATGAAGCGTAGCGTTGAGCAGGTCGGTGGTCATAGTAAGCAGAAAAAGAGAAGGATAAAAACAGAAAAACAGCTGAATACACCCGAAGGTTACCGTTCAGCTACCGGCTTCTTCGGCGTGCGGGCTTTGCGCGGGGGCAGAGCAGACGAGTCTGTAAGCGCAGGAGGGAAAGTAGGGGCCGTGTAGCCGGCCGGCGCAGGCGGCACCAGCGACAGGCCGCGCAGAATGCCGCAGGCCCGGTGGGCACTGGCCTCCTTGTCTTTAATTTCCAGCATGATATCGGCGTCTAAGCTGCCCAACTCGTGCAGGAAGCCACGAAACAGGTCTTCCTGAATGGAGCTTACGTGCTTGCCTTTCCGCTCCCCCGGCGACTGAGAGCTGTAGTCCATCATCATCACGCCGTCCCGCGTAGGATGCCAGGTAGCCGCCGCTAAGCGTAGCGCCTCAGCCATCGGCTCGCCATGGTTGAGGCATTCGTGATGGAAGTTGTCGAAGAGAATGGGGGTGCCGGTAGCGGCATGCAGCCGCAGGCAGTCCTGCAGGCTGAACAGCCGGTCGTCGTTTTCGACCACCAACCGCACCTGCACTGCTGCTGGGAGGGTATGAAATGTGGCGATAAACCGCTCAATAGCCGTGTCCCGGTCGCCGTAGAGGCCGCCCAGATGGATCTGGAGCTTAGCCGTGCTGTCGAGACCCATCAAGTCCAGCATCGAGCCCTGATACACCAGCTCGGCAATGCTGCGCTGCACAATATCGGGGCTGGGCGAGTTGAGCACCACAAACTGGTCGGGGTGCAGCGAGACCCGCATACCGTGGGCCTTGATATAGTCGCCAATGGCGCGGAACTCAGCGGCGAAGCGGCTCTGCCAGGGAAAGGTGTTGACGGGGTGCGAGCCAAACGGCACAATGCCGGAGCTGATGCGGAAGAACAGCAGTCCATGTGCCACATTATACTCCAGAATGCGCTGCAGACACGCCAGATTGGCTGCCACGGTCTGCTCTACCCGCTCATCAGAGTAAGAAGCCAGGCGGAATGTAGTCGAGGAAGTGCAGTCGAGTGACTGATTGATACAAGGATACCCGATTTTCATTTTCGGGCTTACGAGTTGGTCGGGTGGTGGGTTGGTAAAGAACACCATCATGCTCAGCATGCTTTTCTTTATCCAGCTACGTTACCGCCTCACCAGCTACTCCTCGTAGCCACGGTTGTCCCTGAAGTTCTTGTTGTATTTCAAACGCGCCTTCTGCGCTTTCTCGGCGGCTTCCTGCGCCTGAATTTCCTCCATCTTGCGGCGCTCCTTGCCGGCCCGTGAGAATTGCTCATAAATCAGGCTGACGGGGCTGGCCAGGGTCGGAACTACCGCCCGCGGCGCAATCGTGTCGACGGGAAACAAAGGGCGGGGAGCCGGGGGGCGCTTCACGGCGCTGGCAGGCGCGGTGCTGGGCCGGTTGATGTTGCGCAGCGCCCGGTTGATGGCGGCCCGGTCGGGGCGGCCTTCTGTTACGCGCACCTCGCCCAGCATCACACTGTCGCGCATCATGGCCACCTGGATAACCAGCTGCGAAAGACCGGTATTGCCCATCGGCACGCGGCGCGTCTTGAAGCCCACGGCCCGGAAAACCAGCGTGTCGCGGTTGCCCACATCAATGCGAAAGTCGCCTTCGGGGTCGGCGACGGTACCCCGGCCCGTGCCCTGCACGATGACGGCGGCTCCCGGAATCGAGCGGCCCGTGCCGGCTTCCAGCACCGAGCCCGACACGCGCACCTGGGCACGGGCCGTACCGGAAAACAGCAGCAGCAGCACGAAACCAGCCAGGAACCACACGTTGCTGGCCAGGGGCCGGAGCCGGTGCGACACAGCGCCAAAAAGGAAATTCAGATAGCTCATCAACCAGAAATAACGCCAGCAACCGGCAAGGTAGCCAACAAGAGAGCCAAAAAAAGCCCGGACCGTTGCAGGTTCGGGCTTTTCCGGGAGAAGAGAAACAATAATCGGCCAGCTAAAAAATCACACCGACGAATGGTGTGTATTTCAGGTAGGCAGCCTGTTTCGCTTTGCTAAATACAGCAGAAGACTACTCGGCTTTTACTTTGTCGCCGTCAGCGGTTTTGGCTTTCACGGTGCCATCGTCGCCGTCCATCTTCATTTTGTTGCCTTCTACGTCTTTGATTTTCACGTCGCCGTCGGCTTTTACTTTCATTTTGCTGACTTCCGTAGCGGTGCCCGAGGCTTCGGGAGTGGTGCTCATGTCCGTCGAGTTAGCCTGCATCGAAGCGTCGTCCATGTACATGTCATCCATGTATTCTGTACGGCTCGACTCATAGGCTGAATACTGCGTAGGGTCGGCGAAGACCGTTTTCATCTCCATATCGGCATCGGAGTAAGCGGTGCGCATGGCAGCAGCCATACCGGTGGTATCGGTGGCGTACTGGGTCTGCAGCTCGCCCAGGCGCTTGCCACGGTTGATGTATACCGTGCGCACTTTCTCGCGGGTAGCATCGTCGAACTTCATCTTTGCGGCCATAGCTGCTGCAATCCGGTCGGCGCGCTGCTGAATAGCCTCATCCGAATACGCCGTGGTGGTGGTCGTAGTCGTGGTAGTTGTCATGCCATCACCCGAAGTGGTTGTGGCCGTATCGGTGGTTTTGTTGTCGGAGCAGGATGCCAGAGAGAGGGAGGCAACTGCCGACAGAAGGAACAGGGTCTTTTTCATGACTAGAGAGGTTGTGGAAAAGGAGAGAGTAGGGTAGGAAAATCCTAATGGCGCGTATACGGTACAGCTTCCTTAGCGGTTACCAAACGGAAAAAACACAAACGAAAAAGCCGCCACAGGTTACTGCGGCGGCTCTGCTTTCGGGATATATCGGGCAAGGTAAACTAAGCCCGGCGCAACTCAAACACCGTTATTTCGGGCAGGAACCCCACACGGCCTGGGTAGCCGATATAGCCGAGCCCGGTATTCACGTACAGGTACTGCTTGCCTTGCTGATACAGCCCGGCCCACTGCTTATACACGTACTGCACCGGGCTCCACTTGAAGAAGGGCAGATTGACCCCGAACTGCATGCCGTGGGTGTGGCCGGAAAGTGTTAGGTCCACATCCGGAAACTCAGGGCGGACCTGCGCATCCCAGTGGGAGGGGTCGTGCGAAAGCAGGATCTTGAAGGGCACCGACGGATCGGCGGCGGCATGGGCCTTGGCCAGGTCGCCGTACTTAGGGAAGCGCATGGCCGCGCCCCAGTTCTGAATGCCCAAAATAACAATTTTCTCGCCGTCGCGCTCCAGGTGGTGTGCCTCATCAAGGAGCAGTTTCCAGCCTATTTTGGCATGGTTCTGCTTGAGCCGGTCCAGGTTGGCGGTTTTGGCCGCCGCGCCGCCCTGCTCGGTCCAGTCTACATAGTCGGCGTAGTCGTGGTTGCCCAGAATAGACAGCTTCTGCACCTTGCTCCGGATCTGGGCCAGCGTCTCGATGTGGTCTTCTACCTCCGTGGCAATGTTGTTGACCAGGTCACCGGTCATCACCACGAGGTCGGCGTTTTGCTGATTGATAAGCGCCACCGCCCGCTGCAAGGGCTCTTTGCTGGCGAAGCTGCCGGCGTGCAGATCCGAAATCTGCAGCAGCTTGAATCCATCAAACGAGGCGGGCAGGTTCGGAAAGCGCAGCGTCACGCGCTTCACGCGGTAGTCGGTGGCACCTTTCAGCATCCCCCAGGCCAGCGCCACAAACGGCACGGCAGCAGTAAGCAGCGCGGCTTTGCTCAGGAATTCGCTGCGCGAAATGGCCGTGCCCGACGCGTTGGCCGGCTGGCCGGAAAAGCGCCGGACCAGCCAGCGGACGCCTCGCACCAGGTCTTCGGGAAACAGGAACAGCAGCACGACCAGTTTAGCTACCAGCAGCCCCAGCAATACGCTGGTCAGGTAGGCTTTGTAGGGCGCGTGGCCCTGCGCCCGGGTAGCCATAGCCCAGATGGCAATGCCCCAGAGCAGCACCGTCAGGAGCCAGTAAAGGAAATCAGCGGTTTTGCGCGTGACAGGAGAAGCGCTGTGCAGCGCCGTACGAACGGCCTGGAAGCCGTACCATTCGGCGGCCAGAAACAGCAGCAGAAACAGAATACCAGAAAGAGAACGAAACATATCGGGGGTAGAAACTCGGCCAGCCGGAATTGGTTCACCGGGCAGGTGCAATGGAGTAGACGGGGAAACGGGGTTTTTGCTTTATTTTCCGGGCGCTACAACAACGGTGCCCTATGCAAGAGGTTGACAATCTGACCGCAAATATACCCGCCGGCCCTACACCGGCCCCGTACGAAACGCCGGCTTCCTTCGGCATCAAAAGCTGGGCCGAGGAAGACCGGCCCCGCGAAAAGCTGATGCAGAAAGGCCGCGCCGCCCTTTCTGATGCCGAGCTGCTGGCCATTCTGCTGGGCTCCGGTACCGCCAAACTATCGGCTGTGGATGTAGCCAAGCTGGTACTGAACGCTGCCAACAACGACCTGAACGCGCTGGCCCGCTTCTCGCTGAAAGAGCTGATGCGCCAGAAAGGCATCGGCGAGGCCAAAGCCATAACCATTGTGGCCGCCCTGGAGCTGGGCCGCCGCCGTAAAGAGGCCGATGCGCCGGCCCGCACCACCATCACCAACTCGCGCGACATCTACCGTGTGGTGCAGCCGCACCTGCAGGATTTGCCGCACGAAGAGTTTTGGGTGGTGCTGCTCAACCGCGCCAACGTGGTGATGCGCACCGTTAGCATCAGCCGGGGCGGCGTGGCCGGTACCGTCGCCGACCCGAAACTGATTTTCAAGGAGGCGCTGGAGCAGTTGGCCTCGTCGGTTATCCTCGTGCACAACCACCCCAGCGGCAACCGCAACCCCAGCGCCGCCGACATTGCCCTCACCCGCAAGCTCAAGGAAGCCGGCCAGTTCCTCGACCTGCCCATCCTCGACCACCTCATCTACACCGATGCGGGATACTACAGCTTCGCCGACGAAGGCATGCTGTAAACAATACCCCGAAGCGGCGCTTCGGTCACAGGAACCACTAACCGCCTTCCGAAACGATGTAGAGACGCGTATTCGCGTCTCGTCGTCCGCGCCGCCTGGGTGGCAAAGCGCAGTTCCGGTCGTTCAACGACGAGACGCAAAATATGGCGTCTCTACTCCCGACCAACGCAAAACACCCTCCGCCAACCCGAAAACACCTCCCGACTGAGGCAAAACACCCCCGGACCAAGCCGCAACACCCCCGGACCAATCGAAAACACCTCCCGACTACGACGAAACACTTCCGGACCGAAGCAAAACACCTCCCGACCAACACGAAACACCCTCCGACCAATACGAAACATCATCCAACTGAAGCAAAACACCTCCCGGCTAAAGCAAAACCGCCTCGAGCAGCCCGCACCCCACTTGGGCCGCAACCGGTACCTTTGCGGCCATGCGTATCAACCCCAAGCTACTTATCGGCCTCGGCCTGCTCGTCGTGTTCGGTTACTTTTTGCAGGATCTGGTGCTGAACGACGGCCAGTATGCTGCCCGCCTGCGCAAAGCCCGGCAGGACAAAACCGACAGTTTCCGGCGCGTGCAGGGCTCCCCCCTCAGCGAGGAGCAGCGCAACACCTTCGACAGCCTCAAGTACTACGCCCCCGACAAAGCCTACCGCTTCGAGGCGCAGCTGGAGGCTTTCGCGCAGCGCGACACCGTGGAAATGCCCCTCACCGATGGCAAAGCCGACAAGTACCTGCGCTGGGGCCGCGCCTCCTTCATTCTCAACAAGCAGGAGTACAAGCTCACGCTGTTCCGCAAGGCTAATGGCCAGGACTCCACGCTCTTCGTGCCCTTCACCGACCGTACCAACGGCCACGGCAGCTACGGCGGAGGCCGCTACCTCGATGCCGCCCTGCCCGCCGCCGGCGACACGGAAATAGTGCTTGATTTCAACGAAGCCTACAACCCGTTCTGCGCCTACAACGACGGGTTTGCCTGCCCCGTGCCGCCCCAGGACAACCGCCTGCCCGTCGAAATCAAGGCCGGCGAACTGGCGTTTCACGAGTAGCCGCCCCGCCGGCCGCGCTGCCCCGCCGGCCCCGGCCTGTGCGGGCATTGAAGCCGCCCGCCCGAATCCGTACCTTTGCCCTTCCAATCGGCTCTTTTAGCGCCTGACTACGGGCAACCGACAACCGAAATTTGTAATGAAAATATCTTACGACTGGCTCCGCACGCTCATTTCCACCGATAAGCCCGCCGAGGAAATCGGGAAGCTGCTCACTGGCTCCGGTCTGGAAGTGGAAGGCATTGAGGAGCTGGAAAGCGTGCCGGGCGGCCTGCGCGGCATAGTGCTGGGCACCGTCCTGACCCGCGAGAAACACCCCGACGCCGACAAGCTCAGCCTCACCACCGTAGACGTCGGCGACGGTACGCCGCGCAGCATTGTGTGCGGCGCCCCCAACGTGGCCGCCGGCCAGCGCGTGGTAGTGGCCCTAGAAGGTGCCATGCTCTACCCGGCGCAGGGCGAACCATTCAAAATCAAGAAGTCCAAGATTCGCGGCGCGGCCTCCGAGGGTATGATTTGCGCCGAGGATGAAATCGGGCTGGGCACGAGCCACGCCGGCATCATGGTGCTGGACACCGACCTGCCCAACGGCACGCCCGCTGCCGACTACTTCGGCTTGGGCTCCGACTCCGTATTCGAAATCGGGCTGACGCCTAACCGCGCCGACGCCGCCTCGCACTTCGGCGTAGCCCGCGAGCTGCGCGCCCTGCTCCGCCAGCCCTGCCACCTGCCCGATATCAGCCAGTTCCACGCACCTTCGGAGGCCGCCCAGAACATCCAGGTGACCATTGAGGACGCCGAAGCCAGCCCGCGCTACGCCGGCCTGCTGCTGACGGGTGTGCAGGTAGGCCCGTCGCCGGAGTGGCTGCAGCGCCGCCTGCGCAGCATCGGTCTGGCACCCATCAACAACGTGGTAGACGTCACCAACTTCGTGCTGCACGAGCTGGGCCAGCCCCTGCACGCCTTCGACGCCGACCAGATTACGGGCAGCCACATCCGGGTGAAGCGTGCCGAGGCGGGCGAGAAGTTCACGACCCTCGACGGCACCGAGCGCACCCTGCGCGCCGAAGACCTGGTTATTGCCGATGCCAACGGCGCTCCAATGGCGCTGGCCGGCGTATTCGGGGGCAAAACCTCGGGCGTGTCAGACGCTACCACCCGCGTGTTCCTGGAAAGCGCCTACTTCCAGCCCGCTGCCGTGCGCAAAACCGGCCAGGTACACCAGCTCAAAACAGACGCCTCGTTCCGCTTCGAGCGGGGCACCGACCCGCACATGGTGCCTGTGGCCCTGAAGCGAGCGGCGCTGCTGCTGCAGGAAGTGGCCGGCGCTACCATAGCCGCCCCCATCGTAGACGAGTACCCCACGCACATGGCGCACTTCCCGGTGCGGCTGCGCCTGCCGCGCGTCGAGAAGCTGGTAGGCCAGTTCATTGCGTCCGAGCGGATTCGCCAGATCCTCACCGACCTTGATATCCTGATTGCCGAAGAGTTGCAGGATGAGAAAGGACAGGCTGAGTGGATATTGTCAGTGCCGCCGCACAAGGTAGACGTGACCCGCGAGGCCGATGTGATTGAGGAAATTCTGCGCATCTACGGCTACAACCATGTGGCTTTGCGTCCGCACAACTCGGCCTCGTTCCTGGCTACGTTCCCGAACCCCGACCCGGAAATTATCCGCCAGAATACGGCGCGGCTGCTCAGCGGGCAGGGCTTCTCCGAAATCATCACCAACTCCATCACCAACTCGCTCTACTTCGAGAAGGAAGGCGAAACGGACGAGTCGCTGGTGCGCCTGCTCAACTTCAACAGCGCCGACCTGAACGTGTTGCGCCCCACGCTGTTGCACAGCGGCCTGGAAGTGGTGCGCCACAACGTAAACCGCCGCCAGCGCGACCTGAAGCTCTACGAGTTCGGCAAAACCTACCACCGCAAAGCCAACGGCGAGTACGACGAGAAGAATCAGCTCGTCATCTACCTGACCGGCAACACTGCCGCCGAAACCTGGCAGCAGAAGTCCGATAAAAGCACCTACCACCAGCTGGCCGGCGCGGTGCAACAGGTACTGGCTTCGCTGGGCTTCCCTGCCGCCACCTCGCAGCCGGTGCAGCACCCGTATTTAGCGGGCGGCCTTACGCTGCTGGCCCAGAACCAGCCGGTAGCTCAGCTTGGAGCTGTTTCGGGTGCCATTCTGAAGAAGCTGGACGTGAGCCAGCCCGTGTGGTACGCCGAGCTGGACTGGGACTGGCTGATGAAGAAGTACAAGAACAGCCTCGTGGCCCGCGAGCTGCCCAAGTTCCCGGAAGTACGCCGCGACCTGAGCCTCGTCGTAGATAAAACCGTCACCTTCGACCAGTTGCAGCAGATTGCCCGCCGCACCGAGAAGAAACTCCTGCAGCAGGTGAATGTGTTCGACGTGTACGAAGGCGAAAACCTGGGCGCGGGCAAGAAGTCCTACTCGGTCAGCTTCTTCCTGCAGGACAGCACCCAAACCCTCACTGACCAGTCCATCGACTCGGTGATGAACCGCCTCATCCAGCAGTTCGAGCAGCAGGCCGGTGCCGTCATCCGGCGGTAGCAAGTAGCGCGAGCCGGCAAATTCACCTATTGCTGGGCTATTGATTCAGTAACCTGAACTATAGGGCTGTGAAAAGGGAATGGCAAAGTTCGCGCTACTACTTACCTTACCTGCCTGAAAATTCTTTATCTGCATGGCTTCCTCCCAGCAACTTGCTCAACTAGACCGCCTGGAGCGGCAGGTGAACACCTTAGTGACTGCCTATCAGCAGTTGCGCGAGGAGCTGGCTGATGCCCAAACTACAGTTGAGCAGCTCCGGGCCGACGTGCGCGACCGGGAGCGGCAGCTGAAGGATTTCCACAATCAGGAGAATATCACTAAACTTGTCAATACCATAGCCGGTGAACCGGCCAATGTCAACGAGCTTAAACTGCGCCTCAACGAATACATCCGCGAAATAGATAAGTGCCTTGCCTATTTGAGGGAGTAACCATCACCACCCAACCCCACCCACGACTGCTCCCATGAGCGAACTATCCATTAAAATCCGCATTGCCGAACGGGACTATCCGATGCGCGTCGAGCCTCAGGATGAGGAGCGGCTCCGTATGGCTGGTCGCCTGCTGGGTGAGCGGATCAAGGAATTTCGCGAGCAATACGGCATTCAGGACAAGCAGGATCTGCTGGCCATGATTGCCTTGTCCACGATGGCTGACCGCCTGAAAGTCAGTAAGGAGAAAGATGGTACCGACACGGTTCTGACCGAGCGCCTCGCGCGCCTCGATGAGCTGCTGTCGGGAGTGGTGCTCGTCTGAAGCTACCAGACGCACGCACCCGCGTAGTTAGCAGAGCTTGAAACCCCGGTGGCGCAGACGGCGCGGCGGGGTTGTTTGGCATCTGGCCTTTTGCCGGGTTATGGAGTTTCCACACTTCCTCTAATCCATAGCCCATGTCCACCTCTGTTTATATTGCTCTTGCCGCCGTGCTGGCCCTTGTGGTCGGCATCGTGGTGGGGCGCCTGCTGGCCGGTAAGGCCCGGCAGGACCACGAGGCCGACGCGAAAGCGCGCGCCCAACAACTGCTGGCCGAAGCCGAGCAGCAAGCCACCCGCACCCGCGACGAGCGGATTCAACAATCGAAAGACAAGTTCCGCACCCTCAAGCAGGAGTGGGAACAGGAAAGCCGCCGCCAGAAGCAGGCCCTTGAGCAGGAGCTGACCGAGCGCCGTGCCGCTGTAGTAGAACAGGAGCAAAGCATCAAGCAGCTCACCCAGACCACCCAGCGCCAGCTGGAACAGATTCAGCGCAAGGAAACCGAGCTGGATGCCACCCGTGAGCGGATTGAAACGCAGGCGCAGCAGCAGCGCGAAAAGCTGGAAGCCCAAGAAGAGAAGCGCCGTGCCACCCTCGAAAACCAGCTGGCCAAGCTAGAGCAGCGCGAGCAGGAAGTGGAAGCCGAGCTGGAGCAGCGCACGCAGGAGCTCACCGAGCAGCAGCAGCACGTGCAGCAGCAGCTGGAAACCATTTCCGGCCTGACGGCTGCCGAAGCCCGAGAACAGCTGGTAGAGTCGCTCAAGAACGAAGCTCAGATTCAGGCCTCTTCCTACATCAAGGACGTGGTAGCGCAATCCAAGCTCACCGCTACCAAGGACGCCAAGAAAATCGTGCTCGAAACCATTCAGCGCACCGCCGCCGAGCATGCCATTGAGAACTGCGTGTCGGTGTTCAACATCGAATCCGACGACGTGAAGGGCAAGATCATCGGCCGCGAGGGGCGTAACATCCGGGCGCTGGAAGCCGCTACCGGCGTCGAAATCATCGTGGACGACACGCCGGAGGCCATCATCATCTCCGGCTTCGATCCGGTGCGCCGCGAGGTAGCCCGCCTGAGCTTGCACTTGCTGGTGAAAGACGGCCGGATTCACCCGGCCCGCATTGAGGAAATTGTGGCCAAAACCCGCAAGAACATCGACGAAGAAATCGTCGAAATCGGGGAGAAAACCATCATCGACCTTGGCATCCATGGCCTGCACCCCGAGCTGATTAAGATGGTGGGCCGCATGCGTTTCCGCTCCAGCTACGGCCAGAACCTGCTCCAGCACTCGCGCGAAGTAGCCAACCTCTGCGCCACCATGGCCGCCGAAATGGGCTTGGATGTGAAGAAAGCCAAGCGTGCCGGCCTGCTCCACGACATAGGCAAGGTAAGCACCGAGGAGCCCGAGCTACCCCACGCCATTCTGGGCATGGAAATGGCTAAGAAGTACAAGGAGCACCCCGACGTGGTAAACGCCATCGGCGCCCACCACGACGAAATCGAAATGACGGCCATGATTTCGCCGCTCGTACAGGCCTGCGACGCCATCAGCGGCTCGCGCCCCGGTGCCCGCCGCGAGATGATGGAAAGCTACATCAAGCGCCTCAAGCAGCTGGAAGAAACCGCCAACGGCTTCAAGGGCGTGAACCAGTGCTTCGCCATTCAGGCCGGCCGCGAGCTGCGCGTGATGGTAGATGCTGAGAACGTAACCGATGAACGTGCCTCGGAGCTGAGCTACGAAATTTCCCAGAAAATCGAGAAGGAAATGCAGTACCCCGGCCAGATCAAAATCACGGTAATTCGCGAAATGCGCGCCGTAGCCTACGCCAAGTAAGCAGACACCTGCTTCGTAAGAAAAAAGCCCCCGTAACGCAAGTTGTGGGGGCTTTTTCTGTGAAGTCGGCAGCAAATATATGTGCTGTCAGCGGCCTTAGGGTAGAGCTGGCATTCTGTTCGTCTGAAACCGGTAGGCGGCCTGCAGCCCGACAAAGCTGAAGCGGGTTGCCAGGGTGTTGGTATAGGCCTTGGGGTCGATGGTCGGCCCCTGCTCCCAGACCACGTACTGCATCTGGAACCGCTGCAGGTCGCGCAGACCGGCACTGGCCAGCAGCTCCAGCGCCAGCGTGTGGCGCGGATGCAGCGCCCACCCGCAGACCGATGCGGTACGGACTGCCACTGACAGCGGACACTGAGCCGGCTATGCCCGGACCAGTTGGGCCTGTGTTGCTGTTTCCAATACCCAAGCCACCAATGCCCCCTATTTCGCCACGATTTCCAAGATAAAAAACATCCAGTCCGGCATCTGTAAACCACCCGTGATTGGGGTTCTGCGTTCTTGCGAAGGACCGACGAGCTACCAAAGCAAATTCAAGCGCGTTTGTGCGGGTACTACTTAGATCTGAATTCTGGTACCGGTGCTTGGAATAATCGAGTTGCCTACGGACTGCTAGGCCATAGGAAGAGAAGCCAGCCGTAGCCTGCAGTGCCACGGTAGGGGATAAGCCTATTAGTGCTCCAACTGTCAGACTTCGGTATACACGGGCAGATAAGCTGATGCGGGCATTTACCAATTGGTCGTCAGCAAAACGGGGCTTCATACCGTGTACCTGAGCAGCGGCCACTACCGCAAAAGGGCGTTGGGCGAATAGTGATGCTGGAAACAGAATTACAGCAAGGAAGCACAGAGCCAGACGTTTTTCCATAGCGAGGATACTACATTAGCGGATGACTACCCGACGGGTAAGCGTGCTGGCATTCCGGCTGAGCCGCAGGAAGTAAGTGCCGGGCGTAAGCTGCCGGGAAAAAGTATGTGAAAACGATATTTATTGGGAGTTATCCTCTGTAAACTAGTGAATTATATGGGCATCCTGTCTCATGCAAATAGACGCCGGAGTATGGTGGGCGTCGTGCCGGCACTGCTGAGTTTTCTGTTGGGCGCATGTTCGGTGTATTCGCCCATGCAGCCGCACATGCCGATGCTGCGGGGTGCCGGCCAGGCGGAGGTACAGGCCACCTGGCTACCCGCCAGCCGCTTCGATGCAGGAACTGCTTACTCGCCGTTGCGCTATATGGTGCTCACCGCCGTCGGTAGTCTCCGGCCACGCGGCGGCTACGATACCACCTACTTCTACAGCCGGCAGTACGAGGTGGGCGTGGGCACGTACTTGCCCGCCACCGACCGGCTGCTGCTGAGTGGCCTGCTGGGCGGTGGACATGCCGTAGGTGAGCGGGGCTTCCGGGAGCCGGATCTGTTTTTTAATCCGACCGATGAAGTAGCGGTGTATCGGGCCCGCTACTACAAATTGTTTGGTCAGCTAGGCGTGGCGTATGAGTGGGACCGGGTGATGCTGGGTGCCACCTACCGGCTCACAAACGTGACTTTTACCACCCTTACCTACAACGGCCAGCCGCTGCCCATTCAGCAGATGCTGCGCGGTGAGCCGATGCTTTTTTTGCGGAGCAATGACCGGAAAAGCCAGCGGCCGGGCTGGGCACAGCTGCAGATGACGCTGGGAGTATCGGCCGGCTTGAGCCAGCAGGTGTCCAGCCGGGGCTATAATGACGAGCGGATCCGCAACAGTGCTTTCACGGCCGGAGTGGGGGTGGTTTTCTATCCGCACCGGTTCGGGGCTAAGCGGCGGGAGGCGAAGTAGCGACGGCCCGCGCCTCCAGCCACGCCGTCGGCACGCTTTCGTACTCGAATTCGCCCAAGTGCTGAAACCCCACTTTCGCCAGCACGGCGCGCGACGCCAGGTTTTGCATGTCGGCTGTGGCATAAAGCACCGGCTGCCGCAGCACGTTGAAACCATACGCCACGGAGGCGCGGGCTGCTTCCGTGGCATAGCCATTTCCCCAGTAGCGGCGAATAAGCCGGTAGCCTACATCATAGAAATCGACGTGCCTGTTGAGTGGCTCACGGACAAATTTCAGGCCGGCCCAGCCCAGAAACTCACCGGTTTCTTTAAGCTCCACGGCCCAGCGTCCAATGCCGTTTTCCTGGTACTGCCGCCGCACAAAGGCAATGGTTTCCTCGCTTTGCGCCAGCGTCTGCACGGGTTGGTTGCCGAGGTAGCGGTGCACTTCCGGGTCCGAGTCCAGCGCGAACATGCCGGGCACATCGGTAGCTTGTAGCTCACGCAGCAGCAGGCGGGGCGTTTCGGCGAAGGTAGTCATGGTAGTAGCGGGTTGGAAATTGGGCAGCCCGAATCTACCCGAAAGGTGAAAAGCTAGTCCTTGTTGGCCTTTTCCAGGTTGCGGTTCAGTCTTCTAAGCTCGATGAGCAGTGAGTCCTGTTTGTTGCCGAACAACGCTTGTAGCAGGCCGGCAGCCGGCAGCCGATTGCTGTCGGCAGAAGTAGGCACGGCCAGCAGGAGGGTGTCGTTTTGGCGTAGCGGCTGCGGGCTTCGGCCTGCTACCACTACGATGCTGCCAGTGCCCAGCAGGCTGCGCTCCAATTGAAAGCGGGAGTCATTAGGTAGTACCACGTCTTTGGCGAGCTGCAGGCGCACCAGAATCAGGCTGTCTGGCTCTATGCTGAACCTTTCTACTGCACCTACCTTCACGCCATTCATCAGCACCGGCGAGTCAGTCGATAATCCATCTGCTTCAGTTGATTTCAGGTAGCAAACGGTGCCGGAAGAGCAGGCGTTCAGACCAGCCAGCAGCCCGCTGAAAAGGAGAAATCGTCGGAGCATAAGGATAGCAGTTGGGCAGGACGAAGAAACGATAATGCGGAAGAAGCCTAGCTAGGATTCCTCTGCATTATCTGCTGCTAATAGCACACCTGCTACTTCGGCTTGTCCAGCTTGGTAAATACGTTGTTCAGGCCCTCGGCCCAGCAGGGATGGGCGAGCACCATGTTCTGCAGTTGCTGGTACTTCAGGCGGCCGGCCATCATCAGCTGAAACATGCTCATGATTTCGCCCCCTTCGGCGCACAGCACCGTGGCGCCCAGCAGCCGGTCATCGTCGCCGACCAGCACTTTCCAGAAGCCTTCCGTGCGGCCTATTTCGCGGGCCCGTCCGATGGTGCGCACCGGCATGGTGGCCACCCGGTACGAGACGCCCTGCTCCTTGGCCTGGTCCTCGTTCAGCCCGATGCGGCCCAGCTGGGGCTCCGTGAATACACAGTAGGGCAGGGGCCGCTGTTTGGCCGAGCGCCGCTTGCCGCGCAGTAGGTTGTCGCGCACCACCCGGAAATCGTCGTAGCTGATGTGCGTGAACTGGGGGCCGCCGTGTACGTCGCCCAGCGCGTACACGCCGCGCACGTTGGTTTCCAGCCGCGCATTCACCTGGATGTAGCCTTTTTCGTCCGTTTGTACGCCGGCCGCGCCCAGGCCCAGCGTGTCGGTGTTGGGGCGGCGGCCGGTGGCTACTACCAGGTGCGTGCCCCGGATGCGCCGCTCCCCGGCGGCCGTTTGCGCCGTGAGTGTGTAGCTGCCTTCGTTATGGCTCACTTTACGGACCTTGGCGCCCAGCACCACTTCCACGCCCTCCGCTTCCAGCACCCGCGTCAGCCCGATGCAGGCGTCGTCGTCTTCGCGCTCCAGCAGCTGCCGGTGCGACTCGACAATCGTGACGCGGCTGCCTAAGCGCCGGTAGAGCTGGCTGAACTCCAGGCCGATGTAGCCGCCGCCCAGAATCACGAGGTGCTCGGGCAGTTCTTTCAGGTCGAGGAGCTGGGTGGTAGTCAGGAACGGAACTTCCTGCAGCCCTTCGATATCGGGAACAGCGGCCCGGGTACCGGTGTTGATGAACACCTTGCGGGCGGTCAGTTGCTGGGTTTTGCCGCCGGCCAACTGCACTTGCACCGTGCGCGGGCCCACAAACGTAGCGTGCCCGTGCAGCACCGTAATGCCGGGGCGCTCCTGCGTCAGATTGCTGCGCACTCCGTTGCGCATAGCCAGCACTATTTCGTCTTTGCGGGTCACCACGGCCGCCATATCCACGGCGGGTTCCTGGGGCTGCATGCCGTAGGCGGCGGCCGTGCGCAACTGGTGGGCGCGTTCCGCTGAGGCCAGCATGGCCTTCACAGGCGTGCAGCCATAGTTGATGCAGGACCCGCCCAGCAGATTTTCCTCTACAAGAACCACACGCTGGCCGGCGTCGGCCAGCGCAGTTGCCAGCGGATTGCCGGCTTGGCCCGAACCGATAATAAGCGCGTCGTACTGAGTATTGGGCATAAAACACGAAGTTTGAAAACGGGAACCTACCCTGCGTGGGTCCGACAGGCTCTACGCAACTGACGAGCCTGCGGCTGCCACACAACGAAAGTCCGCTTTACGCGTTTTGCCTCCGGTTCTTCTTTTCCGACCTGCCACCGCCTCCAATGTCCGTTTTGCTTCGCGCGCTTCTGCTTCTGCTGCTGCCCCTGCTGGCCGGCTGCACGTCACTGTATTTTCCGCCGCCGCCGCAGGTGCCGCTGCTCACGCAAAAGGGCGAGTGGAGCGCCGGCATCCATACCAACTTCAGCCAGAACACGGCCGTGCAGGGCGCCTATGCCGTCACCGACCATCTGGGGGTCATAGGGTCGGCCTCCTTTCTGCACGCCGATAAGAAGCAGAGTTTCTTCGGCTCCAAAGACAACCGCCAGACCCAGGACCACGATTTTGTGGAAGGAGGCCTCGGCTATTTCACCCGCCTCCGCCAGGACCGGCGCGTGCTGGAAGTATACGGCGGCCTGGGCGTGGGCAGTACCAAATACACCGAATACAGCCGCGAAACCAACGTGCCCACCGAAACCCGCGAAGGCACGCTCAACAAATATTTCCTGCAGGTGAACTACACGTCCAAGGAAAAGAAAAGCTTCCACGTCCTGGGCCGCGACTGGCCTTTCAACTACGGCACGGCTCTGCGCGCCAGCTACGTGACCCTCAATGGGTTTCGGCTCAACGGCGTGGCCCGCGCCTCCGAATACAACATCTTCTTCGAGCCCATCACCTATACCCGCATCGAAGTGCTGGGCCCGCTACAGCTTCAACTCATCAGCGGCAGCAACTTCGGCCTTATCCCGCGCAAATACGTGAAGGCGGCCAACTCTGTGTTCCAGCTGGGTATTGTGGTGAACCTGGGCGGGCAGGCCGGTGGAAAGTAAGATAATCGGGGTGACGCAAAAGTCAGAATTTATCATTCGCAAAAGCCTTTTTCGAGTGTAATAAGCGCGTATTCGATGATTTGGGTAACCTGGAAAGGCCGCCGGAAAAGTCTGATAAGCGGATGAATTGATTCGGGATTGAGCCGAAAGAGCAGCTACTTCGGGCAGACATTAAGTAGCGCCCTATGAAAGCTGTTTTATTCGCCCTATGTGGCCTTGCCCTCACGGGATGTAGCGTGTATGCTCCCATGACACCCACCATGCCGCTGGTGGAAGAAAGCGGCCAGCTGGAAGTGACAGCTAGCGTGCAGCCGTCGGCGCGGCTGGAAGCTATGGCCGCCTACTCGCCCCTGAACCACGTGGTGCTGACCGGCGCTGGCTCTGTCGGCCTGAACCTCGGTGGCCGGCAGTATCTGCGCACGCAGCAGGGCGAGCTGGGAATAGGCGGCTACTGGTCCCTGGGCAACAGCTGGCTGGTGAATGCTGCCGGCGGTGGTGGCCTTGCGTCCGTCGACCGCAAAACCTGTGTCTGGGGCTGTGATCAGCGGAAAGGCCAGTACAGTAAGCTGTTTGGGCAGGCCGGCATTGCCTGGATCGGCGTTTTCGGGTCGGCCAGCCTCACCTATCGGCTTTCGCGGCTTCAGTACACGGGTGTAACAAATGAAGGAAATGCCATTTCTGATTTCGGCACCTACCGCCACGAGTTGGCCCTGGCTACGCGTCGTTATCTGGGGTGGAGCGACACTTGGTTCTGGCAATACACCATGGGCGTGTCGCTGAGCAACCTGAAGGCTCCGGGCGAACTGGATTCGGCCGCCCAGACGGACCGGTGGTTTTCTGCCGGCGTTCCGACCCCTTTCCTGGGTATTGGTATCGGGTGGCAGCCTTTTCTGAGAAGTCGCCGCTGAGGGCATTACCTCGGAAGAGGTATCTAAGGATGCGTCTGTAAAACCTAAACGCAGCTACCAGTACCTGCCTGGATTGCTTCAATTTTATCAGAAAACTACCGTTCCTATGCTTTCAGATATTCCCAAACTCTTGAAAGCAGGAACTCTGCCCGCGCTGGTTTCTTCCTGCACCGTGTATACGCCCATGCAGCCTCATGCCCCTATGGTTCGGGCCAGAGGCGAAGGCGAAGCGCAACTCGAAGTGCAGTTCACCGGGCGGGCGGAGGTGAAGGCCGCCTACTCGCCGGTGAAGCATGTGCTGGTGTTGGGCGGAGCCACGGCGCGGCCCGGTATACCGTTAGGGCGAACCAGCCAAGACAAGTTTAGCACACTGCAATACGAGGCAGGGCTAGGGGCCTACTTTCCACTAGCGAACCACTGGACCATTCAGGGCATGGCTGGTACCGGTGCTGGCAGCGCGCAACGCACCGTATCCGAGTTCGGGCTGTTATTGGCCTTCAGTAACAACTATGATGCCCGATACCACAAAGAATACGGGCAGTTGGGTTTTACACATCAAGCCCAGCGTATTAGTATTGGATTTGGCTATCGGCTGACGCAGGTAGGCTTTAAAGAGCTAAGTGCCCAAGACCTGCACGAGCCTTTCATCCGCTACCAGCTCCCACTCGATAAGCAACTACGGCACGAACCATATGCATTCTGTCGGCATTCACTGGGCACTCAGAACCGCTGGCAGCTTCAGGTAAGTACAGCTTGGTCTGTCACGGTCCCCGGGCGGGGCTTGGTTGACCCTTATACAGAAGTAGCGCACCGGGCTCGATTCAACCGCGGAGCCAGTCTTCTACTAGGTGCAGGCGTGATATTCCGACCCTCCCTTTGGAGTCCTGACGCTACCGCCTCATGGTAAAGTGTTGACCAAACAAAAAGCACCGGCGCAGGCCGGGGCTTTTGTATTCTGTAGCAGGAGCCGGCATTACTTACCGCCCAGTACGCGCAGCATGGTGTCGCTGATTTCGGCGAGCGAATCCACCACGTGGATGCCGCACTCGCGCATGATGGCCATCTTGGCCGCCGCCGTGTCGTCGGCACCGCCTACGATGGCGCCGGCGTGACCCATGCGGCGGCCGGGAGGCGCGGTCTGGCCGGCAATGAAACCAACTGTGGGCTTCTTGTTGCCGGTTTCCTTGATCCAGCGAGCTGCTTCGGCTTCCATGCCACCAATGCCGAGGGCTGTAGTCTAACCCAGGCCGGCTTGGTGAGCTGGTCTAAGGCTTCGTACGTCAGCGTACTTGCCCCAGTTTCCTGGTCAGTGTTGGGGTGGTCTTGCGGCCCTATTTGTTGTATCAGCCTCAGGTGGGCGTGGTGCCGGAATGAGGATTACCTATTTTGGGCGATAACCAAGGGATGAGATGCTCTAATTAGGCTAGACTTCTGTATGACAGGAAGGATGATCATTTCTTTATAATACGTACTATGCGCTGGCCTTCCTTGTTCTGTACATGCAATAAGTAGCTGCCTGTTGGCAAAGAAGTTGGCAACGCCAGTGGCTGCCCTTTTATTAGCTGAATGGGAGCTAGGACATTCCTGCCCAGTAGGTCGTACAGGGAAACCTGTGCATTCCCAATTCCTTCAATTACAAGCTGGTCGGACGCCGGATTCGGAAATATCTGTAGGTTTGGTAGCGCCTGGATAGTCTGCGTGTGCAGCACACTATAATCGGTTATACCAATGTCGTCGATGTTGATGCGAGGATTGGTTGCGGCCGTAGTATTCGTGCTGCTAAAGCGAAAACGGACATTGCCCGTGCGGTTGGCAGTAAAAGAGTATTGGGTAAGTGTGCTGGTAAGAATGGGCGGGGAAGTATTCCCCAAGAGGCTATTGTAAGTTACACCCCCATCAGTTGATATTTCAGGCACAAATGACGCTCCTGTTTCGGTGCTATAGTTGGCGGCACTCACCGTTACTATCCCCGCCCCGTTAGGTTTATCGGTGTCCATTTCCAAAAAGCCACCCCCTCGTAGCCGGCTCGACTTAGTACCATTAAACTTGTCAGCGCCGGCCGTAGTGCCAATCAACGACTCTGCGAATGTCCAGCCGCCACTTGGTAGTTGCACCGATGCGGTAGCATAACTGGTTTTAGTGCCTTGCTCAAAATCCTCAAAAAAGGGCGGTTGTGCAGTCGGTACTACAAATTGTGTAGGGCTAACAGCACCACCATTACTATTTGTAAGCGTGATAAAGCCAGTAGTAGCGCCCGCCGGAACCACAGTGTAATACTCAGTCGAACTGGGCACCCTTTGGGCAATGGCTGCGGGCGTACCGCCGAAAAAAATGGCAGTGCTTCCGCTTGGTACATAAAGATTGGTGCCTCTGATTGTTACCAGCGTACCCGGTGCTCCGCTGGTAGGCGAAAATCCGGTAATGGTAGGCGGGCTAGGATTGACAGTGAAAAACTTCATGCCACCACTGCCGCCCCCGCCTGGCGGTGGATTGCTAGCATAGAAATACGAAACCAAAGGAGTGGCCACGCTAGGCAGCAAAACCAGCGCCGTGAGCTGCGTGGAGGAAACGTAGTTAGCCGTGATGTTGCTCGAACCGGCCTGAAAACTGACCGTAGCACCAGGCACAAAACCGGTACCATAAAAGTTGATGAGCATCTGCGTGCCGCCGGGGCCGGAAGTTGGCGAAATGCTGGTGAGGACGCTAGCTGGATTCGGCGTGGGAGCCGCCGTTACGGTCCCAGTAACGGCCAATAACTGGTTTGTAGCTCCCGTACTGCTCACCACTACATTGCCACTAACAGAACCAAGTGCCGCCCCGGTCAAACGTACGTAAAGTGGCACGTTGGTAAATATGCCGCTTGACTGAGTGAGGGTAATAGATGTAGCAAAGCTATTGCCCGAAGTCCATGATATCTCGAATCCAGTAGGAGCTGTAGCCGTCACGTTGCCAGTCAGGCCGCTGCCGCTCACCTGCACAAGTTGCTGGGCCGATGGGGTACCAACCGCCGTTGTAAATCCTGCCAGACTAGATGACGATAAGGTCACAGTTGGCACGTTTTGGCTATAAGTAAATTGGCAAAGCAACGCAGATAGCAAGGTGATGAGTAGAGTAGCGGTTTTATACATGGTCGTTAAAATTTGAGTAACAGGATGGTCTTGATTATGGTTAATGCAAAATATAAATTGTTTAATAAAAAAGCCCCGACGCGCGTCGGGGCTTTTTTTATTAAACAAAAACAGAAAGCTTACTTACCGCCCAGTACGCGTAGCATGGTGTCGCCGATTTCGGCGGGCGAATCCACTACGTGGATGCCGCACTCGCGCATGATGGCCATCTTGGCCGCCGCCGTGTCGTCGGCACCGCCTACGATGGCGCCGGCGTGGCCCATGCGGCGGCCGGGAGGGGCCGTCTGGCCGGCAATGAAACCAACCACGGGCTTCTTGTTGCCGGTTTCCTTGATCCAGCGAGCCGCTTCGGCTTCCATGCCACCGCCGATTTCACCGATCATCACGATGCCTTCAGTTTCGGGGTCGTTCATCAGCAGCTCCACCGCTTCTTTGGTGGTGGTGCCGATGATGGGGTCGCCGCCGATGCCGATGGCCGTGGTCTGGCCCAGGCCGGCTTTGGTGAGCTGGTCAACGGCTTCGTACGTCAGTGTGCCCGACTTGGAAACGATGCCGATTTTGCCTTTCGTGAAGATAAAGCCGGGCATGATACCCACTTTGCACTCGCCGGCCGTCATCACGCCGGGGCAGTTCGGCCCGATCATGCGCAGGCCTTCTCGGCCTTTCAGGTATTCCTTCACCGCAATCATGTCCTTGGTCGGAATGCCTTCGGTGATGGTAACGATAACCTTAATGCCTGCGTCGGCCGCTTCCATAATAGCGTCGGCGGCGAAAGCCGGAGGCACGAAGATGATGCTGGTATCGGCACCGGCCTGCTCTACGGCTTCAGCTACGGTGTTGAACACAGGACGGTCGAGGTGCATGGTACCGCCTTTGCCGGGCGTTACGCCGCCAACCACGTTGGTACCGTACTCAATCATCTGCTGCGCATGGAACGAGCCTTCAGAGCCGGTGAAGCCCTGTACTATCACTTTAGAATCCTTATTTACCAGAACACTCATTAGAAGAGGGGGTTAGAGGAGTTATTCGGTTGGGGTGGGGGAGGCGGCCCCTATGGGGCAACCGGTGTGCAAAAGTAGCCTTTTTTGGGGGCGGGGCAAGGTGAGAATCAGAGGAAAGGCAACCAGATGAATCTGCGGTTGGCATCAGAATGATTCCGGAGTTGAAAACGCCGGGATAAAGAGCTATAGCAGTGTGAGTTGAAGAGAAAATCTTGGAAAGTGTATCTGGACAATACAGAACAACTGGCTGGGGCGGCCGGCCGAAATCCGTACCTTTGTGGTTCTCTCACGCAAATTCCCCCTCTCACTTCTCACGCTTACGCATGTACCTGAACAATATCATTGAAGCCATTGGCAATACGCCGCTGGTGAAGCTCAACAGCGTCACCGATGGCATCAAAGGCACCATTCTGGCCAAGGTAGAATACTTCAACCCCGGCAACTCGGTGAAAGACCGGATGGCCGTGAAAATGATTGAGGACGCCGAGAAAGCCGGCCTGCTCAAGCCCGGCGGCACCATCATCGAGGGTACCAGCGGCAACACGGGTATGGGCCTGGCGCTGGCAGCCATTGCCCGTGGCTACAAGTGCATCTTCGTGATGAGCGACAAGCAGAGCAAGGAGAAGCAGGACATTCTGCGCGCCGTAGGAGCCCAGGTGGTGGTATGCCCCGTAGACGTAGCGCCCGAAGACCCACGCTCCTACTACTCCGTGGCCAAGCGCTTGAGTGAGGAAACACCCAACTCGTTCTACCCGAACCAGTACGACAACATGTCGAACACGGCGGCGCACTACGAAGGCACCGGCCCCGAAATCTGGAAGCAGACGGAAGGCACCATTACGCATTTGGCCTGCGGTGTGGGCACCGGCGGCACAATTTGCGGCACGGCACAGTACCTCAAGGAGCAAAACCCGGCCGTAGTAGCAGTAGGCCTCGATACCTATGGTTCCGTGTTCAAAAAGTACAAGGAGACGGGTATTTTCGACGAAAACGAAATCTATCCTTATAAGACCGAAGGCATTGGCGAAGACATTTTGCCCAAAAATGTTAACTTCGATCTGATTGACCTGTTTATTAAAGTAACCGACCAAGATGCTGCTGTCATGACACGGCGTCTGGCAAAAGAAGAAGGGTTGTTTGTTGGCTGGTCCTGTGGCTCGGCTGTGCATGGCGCCTTGGAATATGCCCGGGAGCACCTGAAAGAGGACGATACCATGGTTATTATTCTGCCCGACCATGGCACGCGCTATTTGGGCAAAATCTACAACGACGACTGGATGCGTGCGCAGGGCTGGCTGTAGCTCGGCTGCATCTGCCGGCTCAGTCACTCGCTTTACAGCCTACCCTAACTAAACTCTTGCCTTATGTCGAAAAAGCTGCGCAATGTGGTGCTAGTGGATGACAACGAAACCACCAGCTTCCTGAACAATCGTTTGCTGAACCGGCTGGAGGTAGCGGACCGAATCCACACATTCTCCCGTGCTGAGCAAGCATTCCAGTTTCTGTGGGGACCCGACCAGACCGGAGTTGGCCCCGATGACATACCGGAACTCGTGTTCGTGGATCTGAAAATGCCCGGTATGGATGGCTTTGAGTTTCTGAAGCTGTACGACGAGCTGCCAGAGGCCGCCAAAGAAAGAACTGTCATGGCCGTTCTCACTACTTCCATGCACGCTGCTGATACGGCGCGAGTAGCCCAATACCCCAACGTAGAGTATTTGGCAAAGCCGCTGACAGAGGAGAAGATGGAAAAACTGATGAAAAAGCGGTTTGCGCTGGCAGAATAATTCTTAAGATAGTCCGCAACCACCCTCACTAAAAACGCCCACTGGTCTGACCAGTGGGCGTTTTCTTTTGCCAGGCGGTAGGCAGCTAGACTACGGCTTCCACAAACCGAAACGACTCCCCATCGAATAGGCCTTTGTCGCTGAGCTTGAGGCTGGGGATAACCAGCAGGGCCATGAATGAAAGCGTCATGAAGGGTGCGCCCAGTGGCGAGCCTAGCCGCCTCGACAGCGCATCAATTGCGGCATAGTCGGCGGCTACGCGGTAGCCATCCTGCCCCGACATGAGGCCAGCAACAGGTAGAGGCAAAAGCAGTTCCTCGCCATTGGCACCCACCGCTGCCAAGCCACCTTTCGCCTCCATCACTAGGTTCACGGCCCGGGCTATGCTTTCATCGTCACAGCCGACGGCCGTGATGTTATGCGAGTCGTGGCCGACGCTGCTGGCCAGGGCGCCCCGCTTCAGGCCAAATCCTTTGATGAACGCCACTGCTGGCGGGGCCGCATGGTAGCGGTTTACCACAGTCAGCTTGAGTATATCCTGTGCCACATCAGGCATCACTAGGCTACCTTCAACGTGGGCTGGTACATCGTGGCGGGCCGTAATAAGCTGCCCATCGAAGCACTCAATCACCCGGATAACCGACTCGCTGGCACTGGGAGCCGGCAAGCGGAAATCAGCCGGCGCCACCATGTGGGCATGAAAGTTATTAACCTCACGACCGGGCACTGATGGAATACGGGTCTGGCCGTTTTCAGCCACCAGCTCACCGTTCAGATACGTTTGCTGCACCCGGAAATCGATGAGGTTATTCACCACGATAAAGTCGGCCGGGTCATTCTCCCGAAGTAGCCCGACGGGCAGCCGGTAGTGCTCTACGGGGTTGCGGCAGGCAACGCGCAGCACCTTCAGTACATCGTGGCCCAGCGCCACGGCCCGCTGCACCAGCTGGTTTATATGCCCTAGCACCAGCGTGTCGGGGTGCTTGTCGTCGGAGCAGAACATCAGGTGCTCGTAATGCTCGGGTAGCAGCTCGATTAGGGCATCGAAGTTGCGGGCCGCCGAGCCTTCCCGAATCAGAATTTTCATGCCCACGGCCAGCTTGTCGAGGGCTTCTTCGGCCGTGAAGCATTCGTGGTCGGTGCTGATGCCGGCCTCGGCGTAGCGCTTGGCATCGGTGCCGCGCAGGCCTGGGGCGTGGCCATCCACGGGCCGGCCGTACTGCTGCGCCAGCCGGATTTTCTCCATCACCAATTTGTCGCGGTGCAGCACACCGGGCCAGTTCATCATCTCCGCCAGATAGCCGATTTCGGGATTCTGGAACAACTGCTCGATATCGGCAGCGGTTATTTCGGCCCCGGCCGTTTCAAACGGGGTGGCTGGCACGCACGACGGTGCCCCAAAACAGAACTTAAATGGTACCTGTCGGCCGCTTTCGAGCATGAACTCCACGCCCTCAACACCCAGCACATTTCCAATTTCGTGCGGGTCGGAAACGGTAGCCACGGTGCCGTGCACCACGGCCAGCCGGGCAAATTCGGCGGGCACCAGCAGCGAGCTTTCTACGTGCACGTGCGCATCCACAAAACCCGGCAGCGCATACGGCAGCGCCGGGTCGGGAGTAGTAGCGCCGGTGTGGGTTAGGGCGGCAATCCGGCCATCGGCCACCAGTAGGATTGCAGGAGTAATGGTATTGGCAAACAGGTCGATGACGTTGGCTGTAAGCTGAAAACCGACGGGCATATAGCAGGAGGTAAGCGAGGGGAAAGTTGAGGTTAGGCCACGGCCAACGGGTAAAGAACCGTATATTTGCCGAAAATCTGTGCCGGTGAGAAAGATTGTGACTTTGCTGATGGCCACCCTGGTTTTGGGTTCGGGCCTTGCTGCTACGGGCTGCGCCAGTCGTACGCCTCAGCAGAAAAAAACCTCGGCCATGAAGCGCAAAGCTAAATTTGGCAAGATGCCCTGTCCCTGTGATAGTCATTAGCTACTGGCCGACTGCTCTGCCACCGGCTGTTGGGCTGCTGCCAGCATGCAACGTCAATTGTCTCTAATCCCGGATCAGTGAAATTTTACCTGTCGTACAGCGCTGTGCTGTTTCTGCTGCTGAGCTTACGCCCTTCCGGAGCGCAGGCGCAGCGTCGGGCTGCCGCGTTTCCGGCTCCTGTGCCTGCCCCAGCCGCCGACCCTATGCTTCGGCGAGGCGCTGGCCATGCCGGCAGCTACCAAGCGCTGGATGGGCAGTGGTACACAGTACAGATAGATGGATGGGAAAACGACCGGGTCTATCTGCGTGACGAAGGAGGCGTTTTTGCTGCCTATTCGCCCACTGATCTGAAGCGGTTTGTGTATCTGGGTGATACGGTGGTGGCCGCTGATGCAGTAGCCATGCCGCGTCGGCGCTTTCTGCGCCGCCCTCAGCCCCGCCTGGTGCCCGCCGCCTTCGCCCGCCAGCTCTACCGGGGTGGGGGCTTCCAGTTGCTCAGCTACGACCCCGCTCGGCCGGCTACCCTCACTACCGCGCTTTCCAGCAGCATGTTGCTGCGCAGTGGCAACGAGCCGTGGCAAGTGCTGCCAACAAATACGGTTAAGTTTAACCAACTTATGCTCACCCTGCTCGGCACCGACCCGGAGCTGGTGCCCGGCTTGCAGGCCGGACAATACCACCTCCGGCGTGATGCCGCGCAGCTTTTGGAACGCTACGCCGACTGGCAGACGCACCGGTTTTTACAGTCGGCTGCGCAGTCAGGACGCTAATTTTTTGCCTATGTCTTCACCCGCCGAATCCCCTGTTGCCTCCTTACTTGCCGCCGCCGAGGCGGTGCGCCAGCAATTACAGGTAAATGCCTATGACGCTGCTGCCGTGCAACGGCTCGACGAGTTCATCGAAGCCCAGCGGCCCGGCATCAAGCCTGCCGACCGGGAGGGCATCGTGACGGCGCTGGGGTGCTTTCTGGGGCAATGCCTGGTAAGCACCTACGGCGGCACATGGGCCCAGGGCCCGGATGGCACAACCGGCGTGGGCATTCAGCAAAACAGCTTTTTCAATCCTTTCTACCGCATTGCGCAGCAACTCGATAAGGGCCAGCCTGAGTCGGTGGCAGCGTTTTTTGCGAGCATACCCGAACGACTGGCTGCCGCGCCACGTCGCAAAAACTGGATTTCGTGAGTTCACCCAGCAGCCACTCTGTGCCGAGAGAATCAGCCATGAAAAAAATCGTCATTGCCATCGATGGCTACTCTTCCTGCGGCAAAAGCACCACGGCCAAGGCAGTGGCTGCGGAACTGGGCTACGCCTACATCGATACCGGGGCCATGTACCGGGCCGTGACGCTCTACCTGCTGGAGCACGACATTGCCTTCGACAACCTGCCGCAGATTGAGCAGGCCCTGCACGAAATGCACATCAGCTTCAAGCGCAACCGCAAAACCGGCCGCAACGAGTTGTGCCTCGATGGCCAGATCCGGGAAGACGAAATCCGGCAGATGCGGATTTCCAACCTCGTGAGCGAAGTATCGAGCATTCCGGCCGTGCGCCACGCCATGGTGGCGCAGCAGCAGCGCATGGGCCGCAAGCGGGGCGTGGTGATGGATGGCCGCGACATCGGAACCACCGTTTTTCCGGATGCCGAGGTGAAAGTGTTCATGACGGCCGAAGTAGTGACCCGCGCCGAGCGCCGCCAGGAAGAGCTGGCCGTGAAGGGCGAGCAAGTGGCGGTGGAGGAAATTGTGGAAAACCTGCGAAAGCGCGACCACCTCGACTCCACCCGCACCGAAAGCCCCCTGCGCCGCGCCACCGATGCCGTACTGCTCGACACGACCCACATGATGATCGACGAGCAGGTGGATTTCGTATTGGAACGGGTGTCGGCGACGCTGTTTGCGCTGGCGGCCGGCGCCGGCGCCGAACGGAATGGCGGCGAAGTGGTTGTATAACAGGAGGAAATAGTTGCTGGCGTCCGGTGGCAAGGCAGCATCGGGCATCAGAATTGCATAGCCGTTCTGCTGCCTCCGCTTTTCCACCTACTCCACCCTCCACCTACTTCGTACGCTGCACCCCAAGGGCTATGAACGTTACCATTGACAAGAATTCCGGCTATTGCTTCGGCGTCGAGTTTGCCATTCAGATGGCCGAGGACGAACTGGCCCAGGATGAAACCCTGTACTGCCTCGGCGACATTGTGCACAACCGCATGGAAGTGGAGCGCCTGCACGGCAAAGGCCTCCGCATAATTGACCGGGAGCAGCTCGAAAACCTGCACGACTGCAAAGTGCTGATTCGGGCGCATGGCGAGCCGCCGGAAACCTACCAGCTGGCCCTGCGCAACAACATCGAGCTGATTGACGCCTCCTGCCCGGTGGTACTTAAGCTCCAGAACCGCGTGAAGCATGCCTTCGATGCCAGCCAGCGCCAGAATGGCCAGATTGTGATATACGGGCAGCCGGGCCATGCCGAAGTGGCCGGCCTCACGGGCCAGACCGGCAACCGCGCCATCATCATCATGACCGAAGCCGACCTCGACCAGGTGGACTTCGCGCGGCCCGTGACGCTCTTCAGCCAGACCACCAAAAGCACCGCCGGCTTCTACCACATGAAAGCCGTAATGGAGGAGCGCATTCAGGCGGCCGGCGGATCATTGGAGTCGTTTGATGCCAACGACAGCATCTGCCGGCAGGTCAGCAACCGGGAGCCGGCCCTGGCGAAATTTGCCGTGGAGCACGATGTAATTGTGTTCGTGAGCGGACGAAAGAGCTCCAACGGCAAGGCCCTGTTTTCGGTGGTGAACAAAACCAACCCGCGCAGCTACTTTGTAGAAAACGAGCAGGAACTGGACGAAGCATGGTTTCATGATGCCCAATCAGTGGGAATTTGCGGTGCTACCAGCACCCCCATGTGGCTCATGCAACGCGTGAAAGAGCGGATAGAAGAAGTAGCCGAGCACGTAGTGTAAGCCTCCCCGAACTATACTAACCTGTAATAAGCTTCCCTGCGCTTTCTTCCATAATAGGAATAGCGCAGGGAAGTCTTTTTTGAGTGTCGGGCAAGTATTGGTATAGCCGCGCTTTAGCAGTTAATGCCTGATTTTTCTATCTAGGCCAGGGCAAGGCGCCGCCGTATAGTACATTCGCGGCATGCGTAAACTGTTCAATTACTTTCTCAACGGGTTTCTTATCGTGGCGCCCATCGGCCTCACGATATATATTCTGTACGCCGTATTCAATTGGCTCGACAACCTGTTTCCCAACTACGGCGTGCCGGGCCTGGGGCTGGTGGTGGCCGTGTTCCTGGTGACGATAATCGGGTTTGTGGCTAGGTCGTTTATGGTGCGGCCCTTCCTGGTTATTGCCGAGCGGCTGCTGCACCGCACACCCCTGGTCAGCATCATCTATTCCAGCCTCAAAGACCTGTTCGATGCCTTCGTCGGCGACAACCAGAAGTTCAATTGCCCCGTGCTGGTGCGCCTCAATGGCCAGGACAACGTCTACAAAATGGGATTCATAACGCAGGATAATCTGGCGGCGCTGAACCGCGAAGACCTGGTGGCGGTGTATTTTCCGCACTCCTACAATTTCTCCGGCGAGTTGGTGCTGGTGCAGCCGGCCGCCATATCCTACCTGGAGTTGCCCAGCAGCGAGGTAATGAAGTTCATCGTGTCGGGTGGCGTGTCGCGGATAGGGTAGCGGGAGCAGGAAGGGAATATGGGCGCAAAACCAACAGGGCGCTACGCACGCAGAATCTAAATCTTACCGTATGCCAAGCCGCCTGCACTACCACGTATATGGCGCCGGGCCGCGCGTAGTGCTGGCTTTTCACGGCTACGGGCAGAGCCAGGGGCACTGGCACGCTGTGATAAACGCGTTAGGTGATGGGCTGACCGTGTATGCCTTCGACCTGTTTTACCACGGCCGCAGCCACCTGCTCAAAGCTGATGCTCCACTCCGCAAACAGCGGCTGGCCGAAATGCTACATGACTTTCTGCGGCAGGAAGGCATCCACGAATTCAGTCTGCTGGCCTTCAGCATGGGCGCCAAATTCGCGCTGACAGCCGCCGAGCAGTTTCCGGAGCGGGTAAAGAACATCTGGCTGATTGCGCCCGACGGTTTGCAACGGCAGTTCTGGTATGCGCTGGCTACCTATCCGCCCTGGATGCGCGGCGTGCTGGGCCGGGCCGTGCTGAAACCCGAGAATCTGCTGCGGTTTCTGGGGCGGCTGGAAAAGCACCGGCTGGTGCCGGCCCGCCTCGTGCGCTTCGCCGAATGGCAGCTGGATAGCCGCGAAAAGCGCCTGCGCGTATACCGCAGTTGGGTTGGTTTTCGGCAGCTCACCTTCGATTTGGGCCAGCTGGCCGCCGTGCTCAACCGCCGCCCTATTCCCGTCACGTTTCTCCTGGGCCGCCACGATGTGGTGATTCCGCATGCTGGCTTGGAGCGTTTTACGGGGGCGTTGCGTGCCGGCCGCACCATATTGCTGGAGGCCGGGCACGGCGGCCTGCTGCACAACGTGGCCGCCTACCTGCGCCAGCATCTGGACGTGCGGCTCTAGCAAGCCAGTAAGGCTAATACTATTGTTTCTGCTCCCGGAAAATCTTGTTGTCTACCGAAAACCGGCCTGGGCCCACCACCATAAAAAACAGAAGCAGCCCTAGCACCACCATAGAAACCCAAAGCTCCCGGTTTTCCAGTTCCAGTCCATTCTGAGGATTTACGATAAGCACGGCTCCCAGCAGGATAGGAATCTGGCAAAGCAGCGCAAACCGGGTCAGGGCCCCGGCGGCTATCATGAGCCCGCCAACAATATGAAAGATGCTGAAAAAGATCGACGCTCTTTTGAGCTCGGCCAGGCTCTGCTGTTGGCTCAGCAGGTAAAAAACGTCACTGGTGTGGTCCAGAAAGGCAATGCCCTTCACAAACAGGAACAGACCCAGCAGAATACGCAGCACATCCATCCAGACCGGATTGGAGGAGCTGTTGCGGCGGTGCCCGGCCAAAGGCAACTTATGGGAGAGTTCCATGTCCTGGGGGTAGAAGTGAAAATCCAATCCTGACTGAATTTACAAAATCCACCGCACATGGTACTGCTATAGCGAAGCTGCCGGGCCGGAAGCCTCCGTATGGCCTGGGCCATGCTAGACACTACTGAGGCATATGTATGGAAAAACAGGAAGAATGCCAGCGCGAACCTACCGGAGCACACTACAGCCCGGCTGCGTTTTTTGCGGGTTCAACCGCCGAAGTTGCCGCTTGGGGAATATTCAGTTGTGTATATTTAAGGAGCCGGCTAGGTTTGAGCATTCATCCACCAAAACTCCTTCTGTCTCCATGGAAACCACCGAACGTGACCCGCAGCTGTGGCGTATGGCAAAAGACCGCGCCAAATTTAAATCACACCTGTTCACCTACCTCACGGTGAATGCCCTGCTGTGGGCCATCTGGGCCCTGACGGGGCGGGAGTCGCACCCGATTCCGTGGCCGGTGTGGTCTACTGTGTTCTGGGGTTTTGGCGTGCTCATGAACGGTATTGGTGTGTATGGCGGCTTCGGCCGGGCCCAGCTCTCGGAGCGCGAGTATGAGCGGCTGCAGCGCCAGCAGCGCGAAGGGCGAATATAAAGCACAGGCAGAGTAAGGCCACCGGAGCCGCAGGGAGTGCAGCCTAGAACTGCTGCCCCGTGGCTCCGGTGGCCTTGTGCATACATCCCGGCAACCTTCGGGAGCTATCTGCGGTTTGACGCAGTATATGACGACGCGCCACTTCCTTCCTGTACTGCTGCTGGCTCCGGTGCTGCTGGCAGCTTTTGCCCCGGCTCGCCCCACAGCCGCCCCCGATGCTAACCTGAGCAAGATTAAGCTGCCCGCCGGCTTCACGATTAGCTACTTCGCACAAGGCGTAAAAAGTGCCCGCGAACTGGCTGTCGGGCCCGATGGCACTGTGTACGTGGGTACCAAGGACGACAAAGTGTACGCCCTGCCCGACCGCAACAAGGACGGCCGCGCCGATGAAGTCGTGACGGTGGCGACGGGCCTGAACGCGCCCAATGGCGTGGCTGTGCGCAACGGGGCGCTCTACGTAGCCGAAATCAACCGCATTCTGCGCTACGACAACATTGCCACGCGCCTCAGGCAGAAGCCCAAACCGGCCGTGGTGTATGACAAGCTGCCTAATAAAGACTGGCATGGGTACCGCTACATTGCCTTCGGCCCCGATGGCAAGCTGTATGTGCCCGTGGGCGCACCCTGCAATTCCTGCCTGCCCGAAGAACCCATCTATGGTACCATCAACCGCCTGAATGCCGACGGCACCGGGCTGGAAGTATTTGCCCAGGGCGTGCGCAATACCGTTGGTTTCGACTGGAGCCCGCAGGATAAAGCGCTGTGGTTTACCGACAACGGCCGCGACATGCTCGGCGACAACCTGCCCGCCGATGAGCTGAACCGCGCCGCCAATGCCGGCCTACACTTTGGGTTTCCGTACTTCTTTGCCGGTGATGTACCCGACCCGCAGCTTAGCAAAGGCCGCTCCGCCGATACCTACCAGAAGCCCGCCCGTAAGCTGGGGCCACACGTGGCGGCGCTGGGTATGAAATTCTACACTGGCAAGCAGTTTCCGGCCCAATACCGCAACCAGATTCTGATTCCGGAGCATGGCTCCTGGAACCGAAGCAGCAAAATCGGGTACCGCATTATGCTTGTGAAACTCGATGCCACGGGCAAGCAGGCAACTTCCTATGAGCCATTTGCCGAGGGCTGGCTGCAGGGCCAGAAGCCCTGGGGCCGCCCCGTATGCTTGCTGGTGCTGCCCGACGGCTCGCTGCTTGTCTCCGACGATCAGAACGATGCCGTATACCGCATCAGCTACAAAGGCTAAGCAAAAAGGCTGTGAGATGGTAAGTTAGCCGCACCTCGCGTAGTGACTACACCGCCGGCAGACCCGCATTTCACAATCTCACCATTTCGCCTTTACTTGTCCGCCGATGAAAAAGCAGCGCGTACCCAAGCGTATTGTAGGTCGGCGGGAGCTGGTAGACTTTCCGCAGTTTCAGCTGTGGGGAGTAGAGGCCAAGGTGGATACCGGGGCCTACACCAGTGCCATCCATTGCTCCAATATTCATCTGGTAACGGATGCTGCGGGCCGCCAGCGCCTGCATGTGCAGCTGCTCGACCCCTCGCATCCGGACTTTGATGGCAAGCCCATGGAATTTGCTGAGTTCAGTCTGCGCGACATCAAAAGTTCCAACGGCGAAGTGCAGGAACGCTACGTTATCCGGGCTATCCTGCGGATATTTGGCGAAGATTTCAACACCGAGTTTTCGCTCTCTGACCGCTCCGACATGAAATACCCAGTGCTGCTGGGGCGCTTGCTCTTGCGCCACGGCCGCTTTGTGGTAGACGTAACGCGGCGCAACGTATCTTCCAAAACCCAACTTGCCGCAGATTCTTCGCGGTCCTGATACGCCCGGCGTATTCTCTTGCAGACGCTTCTGCTCCACTCCACCTTCTCTATTCTCTCTGATGAAACTGGCGATTCTATCGCGCGAGCCGAAGCTGTATTCTACCACCCGCCTTGTGGAGGCCGCTACGCTGCGGGGCCACGAAGCCGTGGTTTTAGATCATCTACACTGTAATCTGGTGCTCGAAAAGGGCAAGCCGGGCATTCTGTACGAAGGCCGGACGCTGGAAGGCATCGACGCAATTATTCCCCGTATCGGGGCTTCCGTCACGTTTTATGGCTGCGCCGTAGTGCGTCAGTTTGAAATGATGAAAGTGCGCACGGCTGTAGAAAGCCAGGCCATTGTGCGTAGCCGCGACAAACTCCGCTCCATGCAGATTCTGTCCCGGGCCGGGGTGGGCATGCCCAAAACGGCCTTCACCAACTACTCCGACGAGGTGCCAGCCATGATTGAGCAAGTAGGCGGTGCGCCGGTCATCATCAAGCTGCTGGAAGGAACGCAGGGCCTGGGCGTGGTGCTGGCCGAGTCGGCGAAGGCCGCGCAATCGGTGATTGAGGCCTTCCATAACCTGAAGGCGCGCATTATTGTGCAGGAATTCATTGCCGAAAGCAAGGGCGCCGATTTACGGGCCTTTGTGGTGAACGGCGAAGTAGTAGGCGCTATGAAGCGGCAGGGCAAGGAAGGCGAGTTCCGCTCCAACCTGCACCGCGGCGGCTCCGGCACCCTCGTAAAACTTACCCGCGCTGAAAAAGCGGCGGCCCTGCTGGCGGCTAAGGCGCTGGGCCTGGGCATTGCGGGCGTGGATATGCTGCAGAGCAAGCGCGGCCCGCTGGTGCTGGAAGTGAATTCGTCGCCGGGGTTGGAGGGCATCGAAAAAGCCACCGGCCTTGACATTGCCGGCCGCATCATTGAATACACGGCGGATATAGCACAGCGCAAAAAGTCCAAAGCCGGCACCAAGCCCCGCCAGAAACAGCCCATGCCCGACAACCAGTCGGATGTACCGATGTAGCTGGGCGGAAACGCGAAAAACATTGCCTGAGCGCGGGCTGCGCAAATTCCGCTGCTTTCTATATCTTCCGTTGCCGCAAGCCACCTTTGGCATAGCAGTGGTGGCGCCGGCCTGAATCACAGCAGTAAGCTGAGCGCCCTCTGAATCTCCAGCTTCAGATGCGGCAGCTTTTCCGCGAGGCACTATCGTGAGTACGTTCTACAAAGCGCGGAGCTGGAGCTTCGCGCTGCATCCGCCGATGGATTTGACTGCTACTGCCGCGTCTGCTGATATCTGCCTCAACGGCCTCACCATCAAGCCTGGTGAGCGAATTCTGACGCGGCTGGTAATTTCGCGGCTGCCCTCGGGTACGGTCATCGATATTCCGGTCCATGTGTTCCGCTCCGTCGTGCCCGGCCCCACGGTGCTGCTGATGGCTGGCATGCATGGCGACGAGGTAAATGGCATCGAAATCATCCGGCGCCTGATCCGGCGCGACTTGTTGCGGCCCCTGAAAGGCACCATCATTGCCATTCCCATCCTCAACATCTATGGGTTTCTGAATTTCTCGCGGGATGTGCCCGATGGCAAGGATGTGAACCGGAGCTTTCCCGGCAACCCCCGTGGCTCGCTGGCCAGCCGCGTAGCGCACCGCTTCATGCGCGAAATCATGCCGTTGATTGATTATGGCATCGATTTTCATACGGGCGGCGCGGCGCGCTCCAACATGCCCCAGATCCGGTGCCTGCTGCACGAAGACCCCGAAACCGACGCCATGGCTGCCGCCTTTGCCGCACCTTTTACGCTGCACGCCGCGCTGCGGGCCGGCTCCCTGCGCGAAACGGCTATGCAGCAGGGCAGGCGCATCATTGTGTATGAAACCGGCGAGTCGCTGCGGCTCGACGAGCCGGGCATTGACCTAGGCATTGCGGGCACGTTTCGGGTGCTGCACCACCTGGGTATGGTGGCCGAAGCCTCCCGGCCGGAGCACCCGGGCGTGGTGTGTTTGCGCCATACGTGGCTGCGGGCCAAGTTCGCGGGACTGTTCCGGAGTCTGGTTCGCAACGGCGACTATATCGAGAAAGGCCAGGTGTACGGCTCCGTTGCCGACCCGTACGGCGAAACGGCCGTGCGGCTGGAAGCCCCGGTATCGGGCTACGTCATCGGGCTCAACCACATGCCGGTCGTGAACCAGGGCGATGCGCTGGTGCATGTAGGCCGCACCGATGCGGCCCCCAGCCGTGTGGACCTGGCGCCGCCCTACGAAGAAAAGCCCATGAAGCCGCTGGAGCACGACCCCGACGACCCGGAAGACGACGAGCCGGAAGCGCCCTGAGTCCGGTAGTCAATTTAATCCGAAGACCTTCGTTTCTTTGGGGAGCCGTTTGCCGGTGGCAGGCGGCTTTTTTGTTTTTCTCTTATTCCCCGAATGAAAAATTCTCTCCAACTGGCCATCAATGCCGTGCTGGTCATTGCCGTGGCTGTGCTGTTCTATTTGCATTTCGCCAACAAGCCCGCCGCGGCTCCCACCCGCAAAGCGCCGGCAGTAGTAGCATCTACCGATTCCAGCGGTGCCGTAACGGAAGCCACTGTAGAGCCGGAGGAAACAGATGCGCTAACCACTGCCGCCGCCGATACCGACAAGGTAGCCTACGTGGAGTCGGGCAAGCTGTTGGACGGCTACAAAGGCATGCAGGATGCCCGCAAGAGCTTCGAGGCGAAAGCCAGAGGCTGGGAAGCCCAGAACCAAAAGCTGGTACAAAGCTTCCAGACGGCCGTGCAGCAGTATCAGAAGCAGGGTGAAAGCATGACTGCCGAGCAGCGCGCCGCCACCGAGCAGAAGCTGGGAGCCCAGCAGCAGCAGGTAGCGCAAAGCCAGCAGAAGCTGCAGCAGCAGGCCCAGCAGGAAGAAGCCAAGATGACCGAAAACGTGCTCGGCCGCCTCAACAAGCAGCTTGAGAAGTACGGCAAAGCCAACGGCTACCGCCTGATTCTGATTGCGGCGCCCAGCGGCACCATTGCCTACGGCCGCAAAGACCTCGACATTACGCCCCAGGTGCTCAAATACCTGAACGCCGAATACGCCGGCAGCAAGAAATAATCTGACCCGTAACGGACTCAGCCAACGCCTGCTCTTCTTCAAGGGCAGGCGTTTTTGTGTCTGGTAAGGAGGCTCCGGCGCTGCCAGAGCCATTTTCAGGAAAAAGTTTTTCGTCCGGCCAACCTTTTCCGGTGCACGCGGCACTTTCCGCCAACTCCCTCTTCCGTGACTGTGCTGCCCGCCTCTATTTCTTCCGATGACGAACAGCTGCTGCTGAACGGCTGCCTGGCGCAAGACCGGGCGGCGCAGTACCAACTCTACCAACGCTACAAAACCGCCATGTTCTCCTGTGCTCTTCGCATCCTCAACGACCGGGACCTGGCGCAGGATGCCTTGCAGGAAGGCTTTGTAGATGTATTTCGCAACCTGGGCGGCTTTCGGCAGCAGTCCACCCTGGGCGCCTGGATTAAGGCCATTGTGGTGCGGCGGGCCCTGCGGGTGCTGCGCCAGGAGCAGCGCATGGAAATCTATAACGAGGCCCGCCACCCCGAGCCTACTGTTGCCTGGCACGACAGCCTGACGGGCGAAGCCCTGGAAAAGGCCATTGGCGAGCTGCCGGCTGGCTACCGGGCGGTATTCTGCCTGATTGAGGTGGAAGGCTACCTGCACCGCGAAGTAGCCGAGTTGCTGAACATTACGGAAGGCACCAGCAAGTCGCAGCTTTTCCACGCCAAAAAGCTGCTGCAAGTGAAACTGCATCATTACTACCACGCATGAGCCAGACCCCTGACACCCCCGAAACCGGGCGGGAGCACCTGCGGCGGGCCCTGCACCACCTGCCCACCCACGAACCCGCCGCCGCTACCTGGCCGCGCATTCTGGCGCAGCTTACGGCCGAAGAAGCTGTAACCCGCACCCTGCCGCACCTGCCCACTCACGAGCCCGACGATGCCCTTTGGAACGCCATAGCAGCCCGCCTGGATGCCCCGGAGGAAACGCCAGTGTTCCGGACCCCGGACCCTGTGCCTCAGATAAAGTCCCTGTGGCCAGCTGCCACGTTGCGGTGGGTGAGTGGAGTAGCAGCGGCAGTGCTGATGCTGCTGGCTGCCTGGCTGTTGCGCCCGGCATACGCTCCCCAGGCGCTACCCGACGCGGTGGCTACCACCGAAGCCGCCGCTCCGCTCGAAACCATTGCCTACAGCGAAGAAGTAGTGACGGCTCCTGCTGCCAGCCCGGCTGCTCCGCTGGCCTTCGACCCGCTGGGCCAGCAGGGCGTAGCTTTTATTGATGCGCATTGCACCTCGCTGCCCACCGTGTGCCAGTCCGATGAGTTTCAGCAGCTGCGTAGCCAGCTCTCGGAGCTTGAAACCGAGGAACAGAGCCTGCGCCAGGATGTGCGCCGGTTTGGCAGCACGCCGGAGCTGGTGCAGCACCAGGTGCATATCACTACCCTGAAAGCCACCGTCACGCGGGAGCTGATTCAACTGCTCATCTCATGAAAAATATACTGTTGATGCTGCATCGGATGCGCCTGTACGGTGGTCTGGCTGTGCTTCTGGCGAGCATGCCGCCAGCGCAGGCCCAAAATAAAGTACAGGTCGTGACGCGCACCATTGAGCAAACGCTGCCCTGCCCGGCCGGAGTGCTGGTACGGGTGCGCGCCGAAAAAGCTACGCTGCGAATACAGGGTTGGGACAAGCCTACAATGCGCGTGGTGCTGCGCCTGATAGCGCGCCATCCAGAGCGCACCGTGGCTGAAAAAGAGCTGACTGTAGCACGGCATCTGATAGAAAAAAGCGGCGGCGTCATCGACTTGGTCAACTACTTCGCGCTGCCCCCCGGTGTAACAGCGGTACGCAGCGACCTGCGCGCCGAATACACCGTGCAAATGCCGGCCGGCAACCCGCTGCAGGTCATCAATGCCTACGGCCAGACCTACCTGACCAATCTTTCGGGCAAGCAGAAGCTGGAGCAGGATTTCGGGCAGATAGTTCTACAGGATATGGGCGGCAGCCTCAATGCTCTTATTCGCTACGCCGACCTCAACAGCACGAACACCAACTTCAGCTTTACCTGCGAGGCCGATAAGTCGGCGCTGAGCCTGGTAGGGGCGGGGGGCAGCTACACCATCCGCAACCGGTACGGCAGTGTGCTGCTGGAGCCTACCGCCGAACTGAAGAGCGTGTTTATAGATGCGCAGCGCACGGAAGTGAAGATTGGAGTGCCGGAGCTGGGCCTTTACCAGTACAACCTGAGCACTGCCCACAGCACGCTCACGGTGCCGGCCAGCTACGCGGGTGGCGTGCGTAAAACCACCGGCCAAGAGTCGCTGCGCGTCAGCACGGCGGCGCGGCTGCCGCTCATCCGGGTCCTGACTTCCTATGCCCCCATTACGCTGCAGGCGCAGCCCTTACTCATCCGGCGCTAATTGCCTCATCACTCTCTCGTATGAACATCTTTTCTACCCTCCGCAATGCCTTTGTGCTGGCTGTGCTGCTTGTCGTGGTAGCGGGTTCGGCCCGGGCCCAAACGCCCACTGACTCGTCGCGCATCAGCTATGGGGAGGAAACGCTGCCGGCGCCGCTGCCCGCTTCCGAACCCGTTGCGGGCAGCCGGCTAGGCCAGCAGTACAGCAAGCTGGTGCGGTTGCAGATTGAGGAAACGCAACTCTGGAAGCTGGGTCTGAACAATATCGGCGCCGTCTACCAAGGCATTGCCAACGGCCCCGATTCGCTGCTGAGCTCCCGCCTGGGCGTGCACCTGGCCTACGAGCGGAAGCTGACGCCGGTATGGTCGGTGCTGGGCGAGGTGAGCCCGGATTTCCTGCGCTACCGCGACGCCGAAACGCGCCAGCTTCGCAACGGCTTTGCAGTTCGTACCCAACTGGCCGGCCGCTACTACTACAACTTGAACAAACGGATTCGGAAGGGAAAAAGCGCCAGTAATTTCTCGGCCAATTACCTCTCGCTGGCCCTGAGCAGCGGTTTCGGGCGGAATTCCCGCGAAACGCACTACACCACTTTCGCCCGCGACGGGCAGGCTGTGCGACTTAGCCTGGCCGCCGTGTACGGGCTGCAGCGCCGCCTGGGCCGCTACGGCTTCATCGATTTTAGTCTGGCCGTTCCCGTGGCCCTCACGCCCAATCCGGGCCGTGCGGCCACTGGCGCGCTGGCCGTGGATATTTTTGGCAAACTGCGCATCGGGCTGGCGCTGGGGCGCTAGCCGCGTGGCGTGAGCCGTCTATACTTTCTCTGAGCTTTATGAAACGTGCTTTTCTGCTTTCTGCGGCCGCGCTGGTGGCTCTCCCTGCTGCTCTTCGCGCCCAGCGCCTCGAAGCCATTGGCGTTGGGGCCAGCTTCAACATCAGCCAGACCTGGGCCCGCGAGTCCACTATCCAGGTCGATAAATATCTGTTCCGGGCTGATGATGATGGCGCGCGCCTTGATGATACCGGCAACCGCTACAGCCTGTTTGCCCGCCTGAAGCTGGGTGCGGGTCGGGTGTTTGTGCAGCCGGAAGTGGCCTACACGTCGGTGTTGGGCAACCAGTCGAGCATCACGTACTTCGACAATCCACTTTCGCCCTATCCTAATATCTTCTACCTCTATCCACGGCTGCGGCGGTTTGAGGTGGCGGGCCTGGCCGGTGTGCGGATAGGGCGCCGCCAGAAAACCTACCTGCTGGCCGGCCCGGTGCTGGCGCGCTACGTAGCGCCGGAAAGGCAGGGTAGCGCCACGGCTATTGAGGCGCTGCAAGCCAGCATTTACGGCAGCCAGCTGCCAACCCAGGTGCTGGGCCAGCTGGGCATCGGCTGGCAGCTGGGCCGCTTCGATCTGAATGCCCGCTACGAGCGTAGCCTGACGCCTTACTCGCGCGAGTTCAAGTTTCAGGGGCAGACCTACGCCTACCGGCAGCGCTCCGGCCAGGCCCTGTTCACGGCTGGGTTTCTGCTCCATGACCAGCACCGGCCATGGCGGAAATAGCGGGCGGGCTGCCAGCGTGTTTCGCCGCCCAAAACGGAGCTGGCAACCTTTTGCGGCGGGCCGGAATCATTCACATACCAACGGCCTAAAGCTGCCGTTTGACGCGTACCTTTGACGGTTATACCCTTCCATAACACGCTATTCAAAAACTTTTATGCACTTCTTCTTGCGCACGATTCTGGCTACTGGAATTGTGCTGGCCGCTGCTCCGGCCTATGCCCAGCAGACCGGCAAAATCACCATCAGCGGCTACGTGCGCGACGGTGCCACCGGCGAAAACCTGATTGGCGTGGCCGTAGTGAATCCAGCCACGGGCCAGGGCACCGCCACCAACACCTACGGCTTCTATTCGCTCACGCTGCCCGAAGCGCCCGCCGACTCCGTGCAGCTGCTGGTGAGCTACCTGGGCTACGAGCGCAGCCGCTGGGCCACGCCCGCCACCCGCAGCGCCACCCACGACTTCCGGCTACGCGCCGTGAGCAATGCATTGGGCGAAGTGCAGGTAATCGGGAGCCAGGCCATTGAGGAGCGGATTGAGCGCACCACCCGCATGGGCACCATCAATGTGCCCATTGCCCAGATCAAGAGCCTGCCCAAGCTCTTCGGCGAAACCGACGTGCTGAAGGTGCTGCAGCTGCTGCCCGGCGTGCAGAGCGGCGGCGAGGGCCAGACCGGCCTCTACGTGCGCGGCGGCTCCCCCGACCAGAACCTCATCCTGCTCGACGGCACACCGGTGTACAATGCCTCACACCTGTTCGGCTTCTTTTCCGTCTTCAATGCCGATGCGCTGAACAATGTGGAGCTGATCAAGGGGGGCTTTCCGGCGCGGTACGGCGGGCGGCTGTCGTCGGTGCTGGATATTTCGATGAAGGAAGGCAACATGCAGGAGTTCCACGGCGAAGGTGCTATTGGCATCGTGGCCTCCAAAATCACGCTCGAAGGCCCCATCAAGAAAGATACCGCCTCGTTCATCGTCTCGGCCCGCCGCACTTACCTGGATATTCTGGCCCAGCCCTTCATCAAGGCACAGCTGGCCGCCGACGGAACCCAGGGCTCTATTGGCTATTTCTTCCACGACCTGAACGCCAAGCTGAACTGGAAAGTGAGCAGCCGCGACCGGCTCTACCTGAGCGCCTACACCGGCTACGACAAGTTCTATGCCCGCCTGCGCGACGATGACAGCCGGGGGCGCGACTACAGCCGCAGCGAGGCAAATCTGGGCTGGGGCAACCTGACGTCGGCGCTGCGCTGGAACCGTGTGGTGAACAACCAGCTGTTCATGAACACGCACTTCACCTACAGCAAATACCAGTTCAATATCGGGCAGGAAGACGAGCAGCGCTACACCAACAACGGCCAGGACCGCACCGACAAATACTCGCTGCGCTACTTCTCCAACATCCGCGACTTCAGCCTCAAAACCGACTTCGACTACGTGCCTTCGCCCGACCACTACATCCGGTTCGGGGGCCAGTACACGCTGCATTCGTTCCGGCCGGGCGCGCTGCAGCAGAAGGACAATTTCACAAACGAGGAAAACCAGATAAACCTGGGCACCCGCACTATGGCCTCGGAAGCGTCGCTCTACGCCGAGGACGACTACCGGCTCACGGACCGGCTGAAGGTGAACGGCGGCCTGCGCCTGAATGCCTTTCTGGTACGCGGCACGCTCTATCCGAGTGTGGAGCCGCGCGTGGCCGCCCGCTTCCTGCTGACCGAAGACTGGGCCCTGAAAGCCGCCTATGCCCGCACTACGCAGTACATTCACCTGCTCACCAACAGCGGTATCGGCCTCCCAACGGACCTTTGGGTGCCGGCTACGCCCACCATCAAGCCGCAGCGCGCGCAGCAGCTGAGCTTAGGCGCGGCCCGAACTGTGCGGTTCAAGGACGAAGACTATGAGCTGAGCTTCGAGAGCTACTACAAGCCCATGCAGAACCTCATCGAGTACCGGGAGGGCGCCAGCTTCCTGGGCACGGTGGACAGCGACTGGGAAAACAAAGTGACCAGCGGCAAGGGCTGGGCCTACGGCGGCGAGTTTTTTCTGCAGAAGAAAACTGGCCGCACCACCGGCTGGATCGGCTACACGCTGGCCTGGAGCAAGCGCCGCTTCCCCGACCTCAACCAGGGCCGCATCTACCCCTACAAGTACGACCGGCGCCACGACATTTCGGTGGTGGCCATTCACAAGTTCAGCCCCACGCTCACGCTTTCCGGCACGTGGGTATATGGCACCGGCAATGCCACTACGTTGTCGCAGGGGCGGTTTCTGCTGGGGCCATACCAGGAGTTTGAGGACTATGGGGAGCGGAACTCTTACCGCATGCGGGCCTACCACCGCTTCGACCTGGACCTGAGCAAAACCAAGAAGAAGAAGTGGGGCGAAGTGGTGAACAGCTTCAGCATCTACAACGTGTATAGCCGCCGCAACCCCTACTACCTCTACTTCCAGCGCGGCTACTCCTACAACGGCGTGGAAGAGGAAAAGCCCAGCTACAAGCAGATTTCGCTGTTTCCCATCATTCCTTCCTTCAGCAAGGCATTCAAGTTTTAAGCAGCAGCCCGATATATACCCGATGAAAAAGCTATTCCCGATTTCTGCGGTGGCGCTGCTGGCCCTGAGCGGCTGCGAAACGGTGGTGGACGTAGAAACGCCGCCCCACACGCCGCGCCTGGCCCTGAGCTACACGCTCAGCAACCAGCCCGCGACTCCCGACTACCGCGCCTTTTTTGAAGTCCGCGACCTGTTTGTGAGTGGCAGCCAGGGCGTGCTCGAAACCCGGCAGTTGGCCGGCCGCAAGGATGCCACGGTACAGCTCTTCGATGAGAGCGGGCAGGTGGTGGAGCAGTTTCGCTCGAAAGCGCGCTCCGGTTCCTATGGCTACTACGGCCAAGACAGCCTGTACGGCTACTACGTGCCTACCCGCAACTTTGTGGGCGTGCCGGGCCGCACCTACACGTTGCGCGCCTCCGCTTCTGGTCTGGAGCCCGTAGAAGCTACCCTGACCATGCCGGCCGTGCCGGCCATTGAGAAGGTGGAGTACGTGGCCAGTACTTCCAACAATAACTATGGTGGCTTTGGCGGCCGGCTCACCGTTCTGGTAGCCGACAACGCCGCTTATGCTGATTACTACATGGCCTACGCCCGCGTGCTGGATCGGAACGGCCGCTACTGGGGTGATGTATACCGCGACTACAGCGCCCCCGGCGCCGACGGCCCTGATATCAACCTGAGTCGGTTTCAACTGTCCTCGGCATACGGGCTCTACTCGCAGTATCCATTCAGCGACGTGGGCGGCAACGGGCAGCGCCTGAGTTTCAGCTCCGATGTGCTGCTGCAGTATCGGGGCAGCTACGACCCCAACAACCCGACAATTCCGGAACCTGCCTTTCTGGAGGTCATCGTCAGCGGCATCACGCCCGAAACGTACCGCTTTTACCAGTCGCTGCTGCGCTACTACGACACCGACGGCAACCCCTTTGCCGAGCCCGCCCCGCTGCATTCCAACGTGCGCTCCGGCTACGGCCTGTTTGGGGGAGCCGCCGACGCCGTGTACCGGATTGCCCTCTGACGTTACGCCACTCGTAACATGTCTAGAACCCCGGTTAGCTTCGTGTTAGCTGGGGTTTTGGGTTGATTATCAGTTGACTGGCTATGGTGATTTGCGGAGGTTGATTAAACTTTCGATGCTTTTCTGTGTCTAGTACAGCAGCCGATTCCACTCAGAGACGGCGCTGATCGATATGAAAAAGCTTCTGAAACTTCCGCTTCTCCTGGTTCTGCTGGTAGCAGGTAGCCTGCTGACTGGCTGTGCAGCTTCAACGCAGGCTGTAGTGACTACCGGCCCGCCCCGGCCTTATTACGACGCGTACTATGGCCCTGCATACCGGCCCTATTATCGGCCTTACTACCGCCCGGCGCGGGTGGTGCGCCCGGCCGTAATTGTGCGGCCCCGCCCGGTGATTGTCCATCCGGGCTCGCGCTACTATCATCCGCACGCTGTGCCCTATAGAGGTGGCCGCCGCTTCTAACAGTGTAATACAAAAAAAGCCCGCTCAGAATACCTGAGCGGGCTTTTTCGTGGGTGAATTACTGGGTAGATAAGCTCGGAAATAAAGGCCTGGGAAAAGCCGGGTGTGCGCTGGAAGTGTGTTTGATGAGAAACAGACGGTACCGGCCTGGCTGTGACGCCCAAAGCGTAGCCCGACTGTGTGCTGCTACAAGTATACTTATTTTATTGACTTTTATTAAATATCATATCTTATATATAATAAAACAAAGCCTGATGACGCGAGTGGTGCGGAAGTAGCATGAGCGAGGACAAACAACATCACAAAAAAACCGACCTCAGCATTGCTGAAGCCGGTTTTTGACAATAGCTGAGCGACGCCTAGAACGTGAAGCGCAGGCTGATGGCGGCGTCGTTGTAGAAGCCGGTGTAGCCATCGAATACCTCGAAATAAGGCTTGTAATCAACCCCGACTACGAACGGCAGATCCTGCATCTTGTATTCGAGGCCCAGAATCAGGTCGGCACCGAACACGACGTAGTTGCGGTCATCGTTGTAGTACACGTTGTAGTAGCCCTTGTACTTGTTTTTGTCGCGGTAGTAAAGGCGCTCCACGTAGTAGTAGCGGCCTTTGTAGGAGCCGAGGTGGGCACCGGCACCGTAGTAGAACTGTAGGCCTTTGATGTCGGAAACCTGGTGGTGCTTCTCCAGCAGCACCGTGAGCCGGGCCCCGCGGGCCTTGTATTCGGTGGTCAGGAGGGCTTCCAGCGCCACGTTGTTTTTGCCGCTCATGAAGTGCTTGAACGTGGCTCCTGACGAGTAGCCGCCGCCTCGCAGGCCGAGTCCGTTGGTGTAGCCGCTGCCGCCTCCGCTGCCTTTCTTACTTTGGGCTGATGCGGGGCTGAGCACGCCCGAAATCAACAAGGCCAGCAGACCAAAAAACAAGTGCTTCATACGAAAACGGAAAGGTTGGTAAAAGTGATGTTCCGGCAAAAGTACCAAATGATTCCCGTAGTCAGATAGAAAACCGCTCAGAGGCCCAGCGCGCCGGTACGGGCTATTTCGTCGGAAGGGTGCACCTGCACGCCGGTGGTTTCGGCTTCGGCGGCGCGCAGCATGGCGCGGGCCACGGTACCGGCCGCCACGGCCCGGTACCGACGTAGCGGCCCCCGTAACAAAGGATTCAACAGCCGCAGCAGCGCCGCGCCTACCCGTTCGCCGGGGCGCTGGGTTTCCCGCTCACCAAGCAGCAGCGAAGGCCGAAACAGGTGAATAGCCCGAAACGGAGTCTGCTGCACCGCGTCTTCCATTTCGCCCTTCACGCGGTTGTAGTATATCCGTGCCGAGGCATCGGCTCCCATAGCCGACACCAGCAGCAACTGCGTCGCAAAGTTACCGGCCGTGAGGGCCGCCAGCTTTATTACGTACAGGTAATCGACTTTGTAAAATGCCTCTCTGGAGCCTGCCTGCCGCATTGTGGTGCCCAGGCAGCAGTACACGTCGTCGGCAATAAGACTCATGCGGTGGTCTTCGAGGTGGTCGAAATCGAGGATGCGCTGCTCCAGTTTGGGGTGCACCACCGGTACCGGCCGCCGCCCTACGGCTATTACTTTCTCGTAGCGGCCCGAGGCCAGCAGCAGCGGCAGCAGATGGCTACCAATCAGGCCGCTGGCCCCGGCAATGAGGGCGGTTTTCTGCATGATGAAAAAGGAATAGTGCAACTACCGGCGTTCTGCCGGAGCCCTGCAGCTACTAAGACGGGCCGCACGCGCCGGGGGTTGTCTGGCATGGCTTCCAAAAGCTACTCTGCAGAACCAGCAGGACAGTCTATATCTAACTTTGAGTTATTCGGATTGAGCTTCGAGAATAGAATAGTGTATTGTTTGTTGGTGTAATACTGTTCATAAGAAGATACATTCTGTATTGGTAGTTGAACAAGACCATAGTATTGGTAGCCGCCATACCAGAAACAATACTGTCCCTCATAGAGAGTGTTCTTGCCGCCTGATCTGCCAACGCTCAAGATGGTGCCTGGTGCTGTGACGATGTGCTGACGGATATCCTGATCCATCTGGTACTCTTGCCACTCGAAGTATACTATGACTCCGAAAAAGCCTGCGGATACCAAGAAAAGGAAGAGTGTTTTTTGGGGGTGGGCATGCCAGCCGCTCCAGAGCAAAGCCATGACACACACAAAGCCCACGCTACCACAGATCAGCACGAAGGCTAAGTCGGCTTCGGAATAGAGAAGCTTGTAGGTGGTAGAACACGCTCCCGGCAAGGAATGAATCTGCCAGTTTTCCACTGCTTACTCTTCTTTCACCAACTGCGTACTTTCCGGCTGCAGCTGCACCTGGCCGCGCTTGTAGAGGGTGCCGAGGGCCTTTTTAAACACCTTTTTGCTCATGCCCAGGCGGCGGTAGATGTCGTCGGGCTCACTCTTGTCGCCGAGGGGCAGGGTATGGTTGGGCGCATTGCGCAGGGCTTCCAGCAGGGTGTCGGCGGCGGCCAGCGCTTCATCGTGGCCGGGGCGCTGCAGGCTCAGGTCCAGCTTGCCATCGGAGCGGATGGCGCGCACGTAGCCGGTGTGCACGTCGCCGAGGCGCAGCGGCTTGAACACTTCGTTGTGGTAGAGCAGGCCCTGGTGGGTGCCGTCCACGATTACCTTGAAGCCCATGTCGGTTTCGGCGGCCACAAACAGTTCGGCCGAGTCGCCGACTTTGCCGGGGTAGGGCTGGTCGCTGAGAAACCACTCCCACTTGGCCGAAGCCACAATCCGGTCGGAGGCCTCATCGAGGTACACAAACACGGTTTCGCGCTGGCCGGGGCGCAGGTTGTGGCGCTGGTTGCTGTAGGGCAGGAACAGGTCTTTTTCGAGGCCCCAGTCCAGAAACGCGCCCGTCGGCGTCACGTCGCGGACGGTGAGGGCCGCAAATTGGCCCACAGTGGCCAGCGGGTCGAGGGTGGTGGCAATCAACCGGTCCTCGGAGTCGCGGTACACGAACACGCGCAGCACGTCCCCGATTTCGGTGCCTTCGGGCACATACTTGCGCGGAATCAGCAGGTCGCCGTCGTCGGACGTGAGGTAGAGGCCAAAATCGACGGCGCGGGCTACTTCCAGGTTGTTGTAATCACCGAGGGCAAGCATGGGCAGAGAAAAGAGTGAGTAGCAGGTACGCGCCGGACCAGCGGCGGTTGCAAAGCTACGGAAATGCGGGCCGGGCACGAAAAAGGCCCGGTAGCATCTGCCTTTTCGGCCGGCTACTCGTAAATCACGGCGCCGGGCTGGCCGAAGCTGAAGTCGCTGAAGTCGTAGTAGGAGCGGGAGCTTTCGTAGATGCTGAAGCCATTGGGCGTGGTGAGGCCGCGCGGGTAAAAGCCCAGCAGAATCTGGAAGGTGCGCAGCGGCAGGTACTCGTTGCGGAAGCGCAGGCCCACCCCGAAGCCAGTGTAGGGCTTCTCGTGGATGGGCAGCGTGCGGTTGGGCGTGTTCACGTTCAGCCAGGCGGCATCGGCAAACACCAGCGCCGCCAGCCGGAAGCCCAGAAACGACACGGGCGTAAACACGGTGGTTTCGTAGTTGAGCACGATACGGCTGGTGCCGCGCAGGTTGGTGGCTGGCGAGAAGCCGCGCAGGCCCCGGTCGCCTTCAATGGCCAGCAGCTGCTCGCCGGGGCGGCGGTGCAGGCCAATGGCGTTGCGGCTCCACAGAAAATGCCGCCACTGGAAGTTGCCGGCGTGGTAGAGCCGCGTGAAATACAGCAGCTCCGTGCTGATAAGGCCCTGCTGCCAGTCGTTGTTGGGCCGCGTTACATACGAGCCAAACTCGCCGCTCATATAGAAGTAGCCGCCGCGCGGACTGTAGCTGGCCGTGGAGGCGCGCATGCCGTAGTAGTGACGGTTTTGCCGCTCGTTTACTTCGTATCCCAGCGTGGCACTCAGCAGCGTGCCGGTCGGAATGTCCTCGGTGCGCCCGAAGCCAAACAGGTACTTGTCCTTGTAGTAGCGCCGCACGCTGTAGCCCACCGTGCCCAGCACCGCGCCGGAGTTGAAGTAGTCGGGGGTGGGGCGCTGGGTATAGCTGGTGCGCAGCACGCGGGCCGCCACAATCAGGCGGGCCGGGTTTTCATAGCCCAGGTCGTAGGAAGGCATGGGCAGGGAACGGCCAAACCAGGCATCCTGGGTGCTGTAGCGCTGGGGCGTATAGATGGGCTGCTCGCCGTCGGGCACCACCTGCGGCGAGCCGTCGGGGAGGGGCAGCACGGCACCCTGGTCGTAGAAGTTGAGCGTGAGCGAGCCGGCGTATTTGGTATTGATGGAGTAGAAGCCCCGCCCCAGCGTGATGCCGCCCCGTTTGTTCTGGTACTCGTTGTAGTAGCGCGCTTCGCCGTAGATGAAGTTGCGGAACGGTACTTGGTAGCTGCCTTCATAGGTCCAGGGCTGCGGCGAGTTGCGGCCGTATTCGTAGGAGTTGCGGAACTGGTGGCCCATGCCCAGGAAGTTCTGGTCGCGGAGCCCAATGATGCCCGCGCCCACGTCGCGCACTTCCAGCGAGCCGCTGAGACTGAACACGTCTTTCGTCACGATTTCCACGTCCACGCTGTCGGTGGAGCTGGTGCGCTCATTCACGAACACGCGCGCATCCAGCAGCTCCGGTGTCTGGCGCAGCAGTCGTTCCGATTCGGCCAGATCCTGCGGCTCCAGCTCCTCGCCCACCCGAAACAGCAGCACCTGCCGCACCCGCGCCCGGGAGGTGCGCACGTGCAGCAGGTTGCCGCTCTTTTCCAGGATATTGCGCGGCACCCGCGCCGAGTCCGTGATACTGTAGCCGAAAGCCGTGAGCGTCCGGATATTGATGCGCCGCACGATTTTGTAGCTGTGCCGGTCGTATTGCCGGTCAAGCAGGGCCGCATCAAGGCCGGCCTGCTCTTCGCGCCGCTCCGTAAAGTTGAATAGCGCGGCGGCCGCCTTCCCCGCAATGGTCTTGCGCTTGGTGTAGGCTTTTATGCCGTTGAGCAGCCGTTCCTGGTCGAAGCGCCGGCGCAGCGAATCGGGGCGCGTGCCATTGGGCCGACGGGTAGTGTCGATAGGAGCTACGGCTGCTTTCTGGGCCATAGCAGTGCTTACCAGCCCACCCAGGGCCAGCCACATCACCACCAAAAAGCGCACCCGGTTCTTCATCGATAGGAGAGGCAGCGGCCCGGCCGTCACCTCTGTGCAAGATACGGCGTCGCTATAAAATTCCCGAAGCGGATTTCAGGCCCGGAACCTGTATCCGGTTGGTAGAAACGCGCAGCCGGTTGCAGCGGGCTTTTACCGGCATACAGTCCCGTTGCGCTGGCTTTCCAAGGCGAGTTAGTACGGTGCCTGCTCGTGAGCCGCAGGGCATCGGGAGAGAAGTAGGGGAGGGTGTTTGCGGGCAGTAAATAGTTGCCGCTTGCGGAACATTTCTAATGAATTTAGTCTTTTGAATAGTGCGTATGTGCGTGCAAGATTCTATTTTTAAGCCTCGAAACTGCCAAATGAACGAACAGCGCATCCAGGAAAAGCTAAGCATATTGGCAGACGCCGCGAAGTACGATGTATCGTGCTCCAGCAGCGGCGGCAAGCGCAAAAACGTGGACAAGGGCCTGGGCAACGCCGAGGGTATGGGCATCTGCCACAGCTATACCGAGGATGGCCGTTGCGTGAGTCTGCTCAAGATTCTGCTCACCAACCACTGCATTTTCGACTGTGCCTACTGTGTGTCGCGCCGCTCCAATGACGTGAAGCGCGCCGCCTTCACCGTGGATGAAGTCGTGGATCTGACCATGAACTTCTACCGCCGCAATTATATCGAAGGACTGTTCCTGAGCAGCGGCATCTTCTCGTCGCCTGATTACACCATGGAGCGCCTCGTGCGCATTATCAAGAAGCTGCGCATCGAGCATAAGTTCAACGGTTATATCCACGTGAAAGCCATTCCGGGCGCTTCCGAGGAACTGATTCAGGAAGCTGGCTTGTACGCCGACCGCCTGAGCGTGAACATTGAGCTGCCTTCGGAAATGGCGTTGCAGAATCTGGCGCCTGAGAAAAACTACGCCGAGATTCTGACCCCGATGGCGCAGATTCGGGACGGCATCATGCAGAATAAAGAGGAAAAGGCGCTTTTCAAGAAAGTACCGCAGTTTGCTACGGCCGGCCAGAGCACGCAGCTTATCGTGGGCGCTTCTGCCGAAAACGACCTGCAAATCATCAACCTCTCCGACTCTCTCTACAAAGGCTACGGCCTGAAGCGCGTGTACTACTCCGGCTACATTCCCGTCACCGATGATGCCCGCCTGCCCCAGGTGACGCAGCCGCCGCTCATCCGGGAGCACCGTCTCTACCAGTCCGACTGGCTCATGCGCTTCTACGGCTTCCAGGCCGACGAAATTCTGGACCCTGCACATCCGTTTCTCGACCTGGAAGTGGACCCCAAGCTGGCTTGGGCGCTACGCAACCGCCACGTGTTTCCGGTGGACATCAACGTGGCCGATTACGAAATGATACTGCGCATTCCTGGTGTGGGCGCACGGTCGGCGAAGCGCATTGTAGCGGCGCGCCGCTTCTCGCCGCTCACCCTCGACCATCTGCACAAGTTCGGGGTGGTGCTTAAGCGGGCCAAATTCTTCCTGACTTGCCGTGGCCAGGCTCTTTCCACCCGCGACTACGACGAGCAAACCATCCGCCGCCAGATTCTATTCGGGGCGGGCTCCGTCCGGTCGGCTCTGGTTACGCAGCAACTCGACCTGTTTGCGCAGGCATCTTAATAACAAAGTGGTTGGTTTTCGGGGAGGTAGTACACGCATAAACGACTGACATAACGACAAACTTCTAACGAAAGCAAACCATGACTATTTCTCATCGCGCCGCCGACGCGCCGGCCGCCACCGCTACGATTGCCCAGCCCATGAAAGTGGCCCGTATTGCCTGCTGCTGTAAGCTCTCCGACTTGTTGCCCCTCGTGCAGCAGCTACACCGCGAGACAGTTCGGCCCGCTAACAAATCCCGCCAGTCAGAGGCCGCGTAGGGCAGCTGGCAGGAAGTGGCTTTTTGTTCCAATTTGCTATTGTATGAGCCATTCCCTTTCGCCTCTCAGCCGACCTTGTAACACTGCCGTTAGCTCGGCTGCCGGCCGCCGGTCCGGTGCTCCTCAGCTAACCAACCCGGCGCTGGACTATGCCTACGATGGGTCGTTTGAGGGCATGCTGACGGTGCTTTTCCAGATATACGACCGGAAGGCGGCTCCCAATACCATTCAGCCGGTAGGAGCCGTGCAGGGCGGCCTGTTTGTGCTGCCCGTAGAAATTGATACCGATGAAACAGCCGCCGCCCGCGTGTGGGAAGGCCTGCTGCGCTATATGGACGCGGAGGCGCGCACGCGGCTGTTTCATACGTTTCTAAGTGAGCAGCCCGACCGGGAACTACTCATTTTCCGCTACGCCGATCTGGCCATGTGGGCCGGCCGCGACATTTCGGAAAACTACGCCGACGACAACGTGCGCCGCGTGCAGCGCCTGGCCCAGCAGATGTACCGCGAAAAGCACCGTATGGAAGCCTTTGTACGCTTCGAGAAAACTCAGGATGGATTGTTCCACGCCACCATCGACCCGGATTTCGATGTGCTGCCTCTTATTGCGCCGCATTTCACCAAGCGCTACGCCGACCAACGCTGGCTGATTTTTGATAAGCGCCGCCGCTACGGCCTCTACTATGACCTCACGCGCACCGATATAGTAGAGTTTGAAACCAGCGCCCCGCAACGTAGCACGGCTGTTTCAGCTACAGTGTTGGACGAGCGGGAGCCGCTGTTCAAATTGCTCTGGCAGTCGTATTTCGACCATGTGAATATTCCGGAGCGCAAAAATATGAAGCTGCACCGCCGCCATATGCCGCTCCGTTACTGGCGCTACCTCAGTGAAAAGCAGCCTCGGGAGCAGCGTTTCGAGCCTATCCGCAACAAGCGTCCCGTGCAGCCCGGTGGCCCGGTTATTAGCTCCGGCGAGTCGGTGAGCGGTGCAGACGAAGCGGGAAAAGGCTAATTTGCGGAGCATAATCCACTAGGGCTGCCTTCCTGCTTGAAGAGAAGGTGGGCAGCCGACTTTAACCGCACTTCATGGGCAACGTACTCGTTTTTGGAGCATCAGGACAATTAGGGCAGTGCCTACGGCATGTAGCAGCGGAGCGAGGAAACGACGACCTAGTATTTCTGCCGGAAGCCGAAGCTAATATTCTGGATACTGATGCTGTAAAGGCGGCCTTCGCCCATTATCAGCCCACGTATTGCATCAATTGTGCTGCCTATACCGCTGTGGATAAGGCGGAAGATGAGGTGGAAATAGCCCGCAAAGTGAACCGCGACGGAGCCGCTAACTTGGCGCAGGCCTGCACCGAGTACGGGGCCACGCTCATCCATATATCCACTGATTTCGTGTTTGCCGGCACCTGTAACCAGCCGCTCTCTGAAACCGATGAGGCGGCTCCAATCAGCGTGTACGGCCTCACTAAACTGGAAGGCGAGCAGGCCGTGGCAGAGCACACCAGTCAGTATTTCACGTTGCGCACCGGCTGGCTGTATTCGGAATACGCCAACAACTTCGTGAAAACGATGTTGCGCTTGGGGCGGGAACGGGACGAGCTACGCGTTATCTGGGACCAAGTAGGCACGCCTACTTACGCCATTGACCTAGCCGGCTGCATCCTCACCATCATCGAAACGCAGAACCAGCAATACGGCCTCTATCACTACAGCAACGAGGGCGTAACCTCGTGGTACGATTTCGCCACTGCCATTTTTGAGTTGAGCAATACGCATGTGCGCACCGTGCCCATCCGCACAGCCGAATATCCGACCAAAGCCACCCGTCCGGCCTTTTCCGTGATGGACAAGACCAAAGCCAAAACCAACCTGGGCGTATACATCCCGCATTGGCGCGAGAGTCTTAAGGCGTGTCTGGGGCGGCTGTAGATACCAACCTGCGAATAATATAAGAAGGGCTCGTATCTACAATAAAATGAGAATAAGAGTTTATGTTTCCGCTCTGGCTATAGGGCTGAACACGATACTGCTACTTTCCTGTGAACCTAGGACTGCTCCCACAAAGCAAGAGCATATTACGGTAACGCCTTCAAGGGATTTAGACAGTGTTTTACATAGGTTTATTGAGGCCGATACGCTAGTTCAGCATCCTAAATTTTATGCGGCATTTATAAAACAGGATTCTATTTCAGGAAACCTCTCTGTTTACGTTTTTGATGAGGATAATTCTAATGGTATAAAGGTGTTGCCTTTAACAACGTGGACAGTCGACAAGAAAGTATTTTTTGTCTTTACAGGGCTGGAAGCTATAGCGACGGGCGGAGATACGATCCACCATCACCTAATTAGAGAAACAGAACGAGCGAATCGAGGTAAAATATGGTCGCCGCCTTTCCGGGGCTGGCGAATCGTTGTCCAAGATCAGAAGGTCACGCGTGTCGACAAGCAAGTAATATTTCTTCCCTTCGATCCACCTCCGCCTCCTAATAAATATTAAGCGGCGGCATTTGCCTTTCCATAAAACCGGTTCGCCAGATATGCCAGTGATACCAGCGCAAGGCCCACGCCGCACACGCCGTACCACTGAAAATGGTCCCAGGCTAGGCCACCTAGTAGCGAGCCTGCTGAACCTCCTATAAAGCAGGAGGTCATGTACACCGTGTTGAGGCGGCTGCGGGCTTCGGGGAGCAGCGCGAAAATGCGGGTCTGGTTGGAGATATGCGTCATTTGCTGACCCACATCCAGAATAATCACGCCGACAATCAGCCCCAGTAGATAGTAGCCAGTGAAGCCCAGCAGCACATACGCTCCCAGAAACAGCAGAATCCCAAGGTTCAGCGCGTAGTCAGCACCTTTGCGGTCGGCGGATTTGCCGGCGAAGGAGGCTGCGAAGGCCCCACTAGCCCCAATGAGGCCAAACAGCCCAGCCACGTCGCTGTGGTAATGGTAGGCGTCGCTCTCCAGGAAGAATACCAACGTGGTCCAGAAGGCGCTGAAGCCGCCAAACATGCAGGCTCCCACCAGCGCCGAGCGGCGCAGCACCGGCAACTGTTTCGTGAGCGTGCCCAACGAGCCCAGTAAGCTGGCGTAGCTGCCCGTGAAGGTGGGCTGGTTGCGCGGCAGCATGCGGGCCAGAACGCCGGTTAGTAGCACCATCAAACCAGCCCCCACCCAGAACATAGTGCGCCAGCCGAAATGCAGCCCCACATAGCCACTGATAGTGCGCGAAAGCAGAATGCCAATCAGTAGACCGCTCATGACCTTGCCCACTACGCGCCCCCGCTCCGCATCCGAAGCCAGAGAGGCCGCCATTGGAATCAATAGTTGTGGCACCGCCGAAAACACTCCGATGAGCAGACTCGCGGCCACCAGCCAACCGAACGTAGGCGCGTAGGCCGCACCCGCCATGCACACGGCCGCGCACAGCAGCAGCGCCAGAATCAGGCTTTTCCGCTCCCGCTTGTCGCCGAGTGGCACCACGAACAGCAGGCCCACCGTGTAGCCCACCTGTGTGATGGTAGCCGCCAGACTCACCCGGCTTTCGGTAAGGCCAAATGTGCGCCCGATTTCGGCCAGTAGCGGCTGATTGTAGTAGATATTAGCCACTACTAATCCGCAGGTAATGGCCATCAGCCAAACCAGGGACGGCGCTAGCGGCGGGTGAGCAGGTAGAGTTTTATCGGGAAGCGCCTCAACGGCAACGGTATCTGTTTCTCTCATGAAGCGTAATTTGCCGCAGGGTTACTGTTGCGGCAGGTGTGGCTTCAGGAAACCGGTCCGGAACCCGTAAGGTTGCGAATAGGGGGGCTGCCTTACCCTACACACTGGCGCTTGTATACGCCCGGGGTCACGCCTTCATACTGCTTGAATAGCTTCTGAAAATACGCTGTGTTGTTGAACCCCGCCCGAAAACAGACATCTGCCACGGTCGTCAGTGGGTTGCGTAGTAGGCGTTTGGCTTCTGCTATGCGCTCCTGAATAACAAACTCCACCGGCGTGAGGCCCAGCTCGCGTTTGAATACGCGGAAGAACGTGGCTTTGCTCATACAGGCCAGTTCCGACAGCTTTTCGACCGTAATCTGCTCCGTAAGATGCTGTTTGATGTACTGCACCACCGCCGCGAAACGGTGTGAGGTGGCGTGCTGCCGGTAGTTGTGGAACAGCAGTTGCCGCGCCTGGGTCTGCATCAGGCGCACCAGCATTTCCTGAATCGTGAAGTTGGCTAGTACATCTTTCACCCGGCCAGTGTCGCGAGAAAGCTGCACGAGGCGCTCCAGGGTGCCAGTCAGCTCAGGCGTGTTCTGGAAATGGGCGTGCTCGGTAGTGTTTAGTTGCCAGGGCAGGTGCGTTTCGGCGCGGGGCTGTTCCTCGTTGAGCAGGTCCACGGTCTGGCGGATGGTTTCGATGGGAATAGCTACGGCCAAGCACTGCGTGGGGCGCTGCTCATCGGCTTCTGGGAAATCAATGACCATCGTCTCATTCTCGCCCACAATCACCGACTCGCCGGGCAGATACTCGAAGGCTGGCCGGCCCGCCAAGTGCATCACCTTTTTGCCCTGCAGCATCGTTGTGAGTACCACATGGCCCATACTCAGCGGTACCTGATGCGCGGTGCGGTGCGTTTCAAACACGTTCAGCTCGAAGGCTTCTAGCGAGTACACCGTCCGGTTTTCTACCAGCGTAGTAAGCTGCTCAGGCTGGCGCAGGGCAATAGGAGCGGGCAGGTGGTGCGGCATAATTCGGCAGAGTAACGTGAGGCAACAGACAGAGAAACAGCTAAAGCTAATCACAGTTCAAGGACAAAACAATGCCGCAACAGGCCGCCTTATATCAAGAACCACTACGAGCTGCCAGGAGTTGCAGGCTGCGTGAGTGAGTACTTACAAGTTTGCGACAATAGGCGGGTTTTCTGCGAGGATACTGCAGTGCTTCCGTCCAAAAGTAGGACTAGCTTGGGCTATCAAATAACTCCTCAACATCTCGCCCATGGAAACCTTAGAAAGAACCTCCACTCTCGTCGAGCGTCCCAAGTTCAAGTCTCACTACGACAATTTTATCGGCGGCAAATGGGTGGCGCCGGTAAACGGGCAGTATTTCGAGAATCCCTCACCCATTGATGGAAAAGCCTTCTGTAAGGTAGCCCGCAGCACTAAGGAAGATATTGAGCTGGCCCTCGACGCCGCGCACGAGGCGTTTAAGTCGTGGAGCAAGGCCTCTGCTACTACGCGTAGCAACGTGCTGCTCAAGATTGCCGACATCATGGAGGCCAATCTGGCCCACTTGGCTGCCGTGGAAACCGTAGAAAACGGCAAAGCCATCCGCGAAACGATGGCCGCCGACCTGCCGCTGTGCATCGACCACTTCCGCTACTTTGCCGGTGTCATCCGGGCTGAGGAAGGTTCCGCGACGGAGCTCAACGAAACCACCTTGTCGCTCGTGATTCAGGAGCCGCTGGGCGTGGTAGGCCAGATTATTCCCTGGAACTTCCCGCTGCTGATGGCCACCTGGAAGCTAGCGCCCGCCATTGCGGCCGGCTGCTGCGTGGTGATGAAGCCCGCCGAGCAGACGCCTGCCAGCATCATGGTGCTTATGGAATTGATCCAGGACGTAGTGCCCGCCGGCGTGATTAACGTGGTGAATGGCTTCGGGCTGGAAGCCGGCAAGCCGCTGGCCTCCAACAAGCGCGTGCAGAAGGTGTCCTTCACCGGTGAAACCACTACGGGCCGCCTCATTCTGCAGTACGCCGCCGAAAACATCATCCCCGTGACCATGGAGCTGGGCGGCAAGTCGCCGAACATCTTCTGCAAGTCGGTGATGGACGCCGACGACGATTTCCTGGATAAGTGCCTGGAAGGCGCGGCCATGTTTGCCCTCAACCAGGGTGAAATCTGCACCTGCCCCTCACGTCTGCTCATCCACGAGGACATCTACGACGAATTTATGCCGCGTTTGATTGAGCGTGTAAAAGCCATCAAGCTGGGCCACCCGCTCGACCCCGAAACCATGATGGGCGCGCAGGCCAGCAACGACCAGTACGAGAAAATCCTGAGCTATCTGGAAATCGGGAAGGCGGAAGGGGCCGAGGTGCTGACCGGCGGCGAAGCCCACCGCGACCATGCCCACGACGACCTGCACGACGGCTACTACATCCAGCCGACCATCTTCCGCGGCCACAACAAAATGCGGATTTTCCAGGAGGAAATCTTCGGCCCGGTGCTGTCCGTGACGACGTTCAAAGACAACGACGAAGCCATTGAGCTGGCCAACGACACGCTCTACGGCCTCGGGGCCGGCCTCTGGAGCCGCGACGCGCACGAGCTGTACCAGATGCCCCGCGCCATTCAGGCCGGCCGCGTGTGGGTGAACTGCTACCACGACTACCCCGCCGGCGCCCCGTTCGGCGGCTACAAAGCCTCCGGTTTCGGCCGCGAAAACCACAAGATGATGCTGAGCCACTACCGGCAGACCAAGAACATGCTGATTTCTTACAGCCAGCAGAAACTTGGCTTCTTCTAGTAGCGCCGGTTAAATCTGCGTAAAACAGAACGTCATGCTGAGCGCAGTCGAAGCATCTCTACCGCAGCAGTAATTGAATACTTGCGCGGTAGAGATGCTTCGACTGCGCTCAGCATGACGTTCTACATTTCTTTAAACGTGTTCTTTCTATGTCAACTCCCACGCCCCGCGTCCTCGTCACGCCAGCCGCCGAGGCTACTATTGATCTGCTTCGCGACCAGAACGGCCCGCTGATGTTTCACCAGAGTGGCGGCTGCTGCGACGGTTCGTCGCCGATGTGCTTTGCCAAGGGCGAGTTCCGCATCGGCGGCAACGACGTGTGGCTGGGCCAGATCCACGGCTGCGACTTCTTCATGAGCACCAGCCAGTTTGAATACTGGCAGCACACACAGCTCACCATCGACGTAACGAAGGGCCGCGGGGCCAGCTTCTCGCTGGAAATTCCGCTGGGCGTCCGGTTCCTGATTCGCTCCCGGCTGTTCACCGAAGAGGAGTCGAAGAATATGGCGCCAGTGCTACAAGGTGAAGAATACCTGGAAAGCCAGCAGGCGTAGCAACCTAGAACGTCATGCTGAGCGCAGCCGAAGCATCTCTACCGCTTCGTTGCAGTACCAATTGATTAGCCAGCGGTAGAGATGCTTCGGCTGCGCTCAGCATGACCGTTTCTCTCTCCACTACCAAGCGCACAAAAAAAGGCTCCTACCATTATGGCAGGAGCCTTTTCTATGATATTTCAGTCTACTTCACAGCTGCCTTGCTGGCCAGCGTTACCGTTTTCGGGTCCACGGTAATTTCCTGGAGACGCTTGGCTACGGCTGGGGGCATGCTTTCCTGGTAGCGGCCTTTCAGGTGCTCGGCCAGGAATTTTTCGGCGGCGGCCAGCATGGCCAGGTTATTCACGGGGCGGGCAAAGCCGTGGCCTTCATCGGGGGCGCAGATGTACTGCACGGGATAGTTCCGGTCGCGCAGGGCCACCACAATCTGGTCGGCCTCGGCCTTGTTCACGCGCGGGTCGTTGGCGCCCTGCACCACCATGAGTGGCGTCTTGATTTTATCGGCTGAGGTCAGCGGCGACATGCGGGCCAGCTCGGCGCGTCCGGCCTCGGTGCCGGGGTCGGCCATGCGGGCGTACATCTGCTTGCGGCCGGCTTCCCAATACGGCGGAATGGCGCCCAGTAGCGTGCTCAGGTTGGAAGGCGCTACAATAGCTACGCCGGCCGCATACAGATCAGGCGTGAACGTGACACCGGCCAGCGTGGCATAGCCGCCGTACGAGCCGCCCATGATACCCACGCGCTTGGGGTCGGCAATGCCTTGGCTGGTCAGGTACTTCACGCCCCAGGTCAGGTCGTCCTGCATTTTGCGGCCCCACTCGCCGTTGCCGGCTTCCAGAAACTTCTTGCCGAAACCTGTGCTGGCCCGGAAGTTCGGCGAAAGCACGGCGTAGCCGCGGTTGGCCAGAAACTGATGCATGGCGTTGAAACCGTACACGTCGCGGGCCCAGGGGCCACCGTGGGGCAGGATGATGACGGGCAGATTCTTGGCCGCCACACCCTTAGGCAACGTCAGGTAAGCCGGAATTTCCAGCCCGTCCGACGACTTGTAGCGCACCACTTTCATGTCGGCCAAGTCGGCGGCTTTGAGCTGCGGGCGGGTTTCGTACTGCTTGGTGAGCTGCTTGGTTTGGCGGTCGTAGAGGTAGGTGACGGCGGGCTGGGTAGCCGAGCTGGCCGAGAGCAGCCACAGCCGCTCGTCGGTGGTGTTGGAGGCGGGGCGCACATCGAGGCCCGGCAGCTGGGCGCTGGCTTTCTGGAAATCGGCCTCAAACGCCTTGTCTTTCCACACGCGGCGCATCCGGTCGTCCTCGAAGCTCACGAATACCGGCTCGTGGGTTTTCTCCGACAGCACCAGCCCGCCTACGTCCACGCGTTTCTGCGGGTCGGCCTGGTATACTTCCTCTTTGCCAGTAGCGGGGTCCAGCAGCACAATTTCGGCCAGGTTGCGGCCCTGGCCCTGGTTGGTGACGACGTACACGCGGCGGTTGTCCTTCGTGAAGCCTGCCACGCTGCTTTGTTCGTCGATGGAGGTTTTGTAGAACGGCGTCATCTTCTCGCCCTCCACGCGCAGCCACTCCGTGCTGCCGTCGGGGTTAGAGCGGGAAGCCAGGCGTAGCTGGTCGTTCCAGTCGAACACCCAGGCGCCGAGGCGGTCGGTGTTCTGGCGCACCAGCGTTTTCTCGCCGGTGGTCAGGTTGAGCTTGTAGAGGTCGTGCCAGGCTTTGTCCCGGTCGTTGAGGCCGATATAGAGCGTGTTGGGGTCGGAGAGGGGCGCGCTGATGATCTGCACCCGCACGCCTTTCAGGCCGGTCAGGTCGCGGGCCGCGGGCACGGGCTGGCCGGCAACAGGCGCCTCGGCCGGGTTCACGGCGTAGATGTTGAAGTTCTCGTCGCCGCCTTTGTCCTGGCTGTAGAGCAGGTATTTGCCGTCGCGGCTCCAGAAATAGCCACGCACCGGCCGGGCCTGGTCGTTGGTCATCACCCGGGCCTTGTCGAAAGGCTCGTTCAGGGCCTTCACCCAAAGGTTGCGGGTGCCGTTGTAAGGCTTAATGAACGACAGGAACTTGCCGTCGGGCGAGAGCTGGGCACCAGAAATTTCGGGGTCGCCAAACAGCAGGTCCCGGTCAATCAGGGCTGGTTGGGCGCTGGCCTTGGCAGCCTGCGCCATAACGGGGGCAGGAGCCAAAGCCAGCGCCAGCAGCAAGCCTGCGCTTAGAAGTAGTTGTTTCATGTCCAGAGTGAAAGGAGGGAAGTACAATGTGGGGCAAACATAAGATTAATGTAATGTTAATTATATAAAACATTGATTTTTATGGGCGTGAAAGTTGTTGCTCTTGGCGGCTTCAAACGCAAAAGCCCGCTATGCATGTAAGCATAGCGGGCTCTGAAGAGAATCAGCGCAGGCTAGTTGGCCACTTTCACGGGCAGGCCTTCGAGCTGCACGTAGCTGAGCTTCCAAGCATTCTTGGCGTTCTTTTTCCAGAGCAGGATGAAGTTTCCTTCACCTTCACCGCGGGGCTGGCCGGGCGTTTCGGGCAGCACTTCCGTCGAGAACGTACCAGCCTCGTAGGCCATTGTAGCGTCGGAGCCGGTAGAAGTAGTGTACAGCTTCAGGTCAGAGATGGTGCCCATGGTGGCGCGCACCCACTTGTCGGCTACTTCCGACTTACCATTGAAGCGGGTAGAACCCTGCGCATACTGCACGTCGTCGGCCAGCAACGAGTCAATCTGCAGCGTGTTTTTGGCGTTCCAGGCACCGATAAACTGCTGATTGAGTGTTTGCACATTCACGGCAGCGGTTTCGGGCGCCGATTTAGAGCAGGAGGCCAGCAGAGCGCCTCCAAGCAGGAGACCAAAGAAGGGTTTCATGAGAACAGGTTTTGGTAAGAGAAAGGGAAAGAGCAGAACGGAAATAAAGCGGAAAGTGCCTGGCGAAGTAACAGAAAACCCAGGTACAAAGACCTGGGTTTTCGTTAACTCAACGGCTTGGTGACTACCAGCTCTTACGACGCACTTCCGAAGAAGGATAAGCGGCGTTACGGTCGCCATACGACTCGTTAGGCAGGTAGCCGGTGCTCATAGCAAAGGCCGAAGGGCCCGAGGCAGCAGGAGCAAGGCTATTCATCATGGTAGGAGCAGCAGCAGTGGCGGCGGCAGTGGCAGCCATAGCGTTGCTGTTGTTGGCTTTCGCAGTAGCGTTGCCTTTCGCAATACCGGCACGGTAGGCAGCCACCCGGTTGGCTTCGGCGCGGCGGGCAGCAGCTACACGAGCCGCTTCGGCCCGGCGCTTATTGTCGGCGTTGCGGCCAATGGTATACCCAATGGCACCACCAGCGGCACCGCCTACTGCGCCGCCCACTACACGGTTCTTTTTGTTGATAAGGGCACCGGCAGCGGCACCGCCCAGGCCACCGATAACCGCTCCTTTGGCACTGGAGCTAATCTTGCGGTCTTGGGCAAAGCTGCTGGCGATGGTAGCGAAAAACATCACAAATGCGAGGAGCAAACTGGCCTTTTTCATGACTAAGTTCTTTTAGGTTTCAGTGGGCTTGATGCCCGGGTTCGGGTAGGCTTTTACAAGCACCATGCCAATACGGCTCGGCTACAAGTTAGGTTTAACTCAACAGTGAGCTGGTTCGGGCCTAGCTGAGAGAATACCTATCAGCCGATAATGGCCTTTGGTTTACATAGAACGGCTTTTCTGCGTAGTGTGCTGTATGGAGAAACAACTGCTGCTTCGGGTTTCGGAAAGTATTGGGCTGACAGGCTTAGGGGTGCTGTTACTAGCCGAATCAAGGTCCGAAAAGCTGGAAAGCATGCCGCTTTACACTGCGCTGCCCATTCTGTTGCGCTACCCCGATGGGGTTGAATCTTCAGTAGTGGCCAGTGTGGAAGAAATTTCTCGTCCGGGTACTCCTGAAATTCGGGCTTTGCTGCTCACGCAGGCAGGCACGGCTACCGTGCCCGTCGGGACCGAAGTATGGTGGGAGGGCGAAATAACGGAGTGGGATATGCTGATTTAGCGCAGCCAGCCGTTGGCATCCAGCCAGTTCTGCAGCCGGTCGGTCCAGTTGTCCTTGGTGGTTTTGTTGTTCATGCCGAAGCCATGGCCTCCCAATGGATACAGGTGCATTTCTGCGGGCACCTTGTGGTGCAGGCAGGCTTCATAAAAGCGCAGGCTGTTCTGCACCGGTACCGTTTTGTCGTCGGCGGCGTGCACCAGGAAAGCAGGGGGCGTCTGGGTGGTCACCTGCAGGTCATTGGAATACAGTCGAATCTGGTCGGGTGAAGGTTTGGCGCCCAGCAGGTTGGTGCGGGAGCCGGCATGCATGAGGCTGTCAGAAAGGCTGATAACCGGGTACAGCAGCACCAGGAAACCGGGCCGTACCGAGGTAGTAGTGGCATCATCGGCGGCGGGTTTGCTGAAGTGCGTGCCGGCCGTGGAAGCCAGGTGCCCGCCCGCTGAAAAACCCATCAGCCCGACCCGGGCTGGGTTTACGCCATACTCCGCGGCCCGCTGCCGCACCAGCCGAATGGCCTGCTGCGCGTCCTGGAGCGGGGCAATGGTTTTGTCGGGCTGGGTCTGGTCGTTGGGCAGGCGGTATTTCAGCACGAAGGCCGTAACGCCCATTTCAGTGAGCCGCTTGGCTACATCGGAACCCTCATTGTCCATGGAAAGCCGCGCATAGCCACCTCCTGGGCAGATAATGATAGCCGTGCCGGTGGTTTTGTCTTTGGCCGGCCGAAACACCTGCAGCGTCGGCTGCACCACGTTAGACACCCGGATACCCCCATTCTCCAGCGTAATGCTCTTCTCCTGCATATCGGTAGCAATGGAGTTGGGAATGGTGCCGCTGTAGAGCGAAATCGTGCTCTGAGCGAAAACAGAGGGCAGGGCGGCAAGCATCAGCAACAGGATGAAACAGGTATTTTTCATGTGAAAAGAACATGGTGTGGCAGAAGCTGAAACGCATTCAGCCGGCTTGCTTCCCGGCTGCAGGGTAAGGTCCAGGAAAATTCGCTAGCAAGCAACGCAAGCAGGCCCTGGCATTCCTACTGAGTGAGTAGCAAATCGAAAAAGTCCCGCCAGCTAGCAGCCGGCGGGACTTTTGTAGTGCGTGCACTCCGTGGCTAGTGGGCCGGCAGTAGTTTCGGGTCCTCCGGATCCGACCGGTTGTTTTCGGGGCCACCGTGTTCTTCGTCGGGCTTGTAGTTGGCTTCCAGCTCGGCCAGCTTCTCCTTGCCGTAGGCGAAGCGGGTGATGAGCACGTAGAGCACCGGCACAATGAAGATAGCCAGCAGCGTGGCGGAAAGCATACCACCCAATACCGTCCAGCCGATGGTTTGGCGGCTCTGGGCGCCAGCTCCGGAGGCAAACACCAGTGGCAGCACGCCCAGAATAAACGCCAGGGAAGTCATGACGATGGGGCGCAGGCGCAGGCGCACAGCTTCCAGCGTGGCGTCTACCAGCGGCATGCCCTTATCCACCCGTTCCTTGGCAAACTCAATAATCAGAATGGCGTTTTTGGCCGACAAGCCAATCAGTGTAATCAAGCCAATCTGAGCATACACGTTGTTGGTGAGCTTGGGAAGAAATATAAGAGCCAGAATAGCCCCGAACGCACCCAGCGGCACGGCCAGGAGCACCGAAAACGGCACCGACCAGCTTTCGTACAGCGCGGCCAAAAACAGGAATACGAACGTGAGCGACAACGCGAAGATGTACACGGTCTGGCCACCGGCCAGCTGCTCTTCGCGGCTCAGGCCCGAAAACTCAAACCCGTATCCGGCCGGCAACGACTGCGCCGCTGTTTCCTTGAGGGCATTGATGGCGTCGCCGGAACTGTAGCCGGGTGCCGCGTTGCCGTTGATTTCGGCGGAGCGGAACAGGTTGTAGTGTGAGATGAGCGGCGCCGACTCAGTGCGCTTGTAGCTGGTGAGCGTGCTCAGGGGTACCATGCCGCCGGCACTGTTGCGCACGTAGTACTGGCCCAGGTTGCTGATGTCGCCGCGGTACATGCTGTCGGCTTGGGTCACGACGCGGAAGTTGCGGCCATATACTGTGAAGTCGTTGACGTAGGCACTGCCCAGGTAGGTGCGTAGTGCCGTGCCGATATCCGCAATGGATACGCCCAGTTTCTTGGCCTTTTCCCGGTCAATAGTGAGTTGGTAGCCAGGCGTGTTGGCCGTGAAAAACGAGAAGGCGCCCGTAATTTCGGGCCGCTTACGCAGCGCACCCAGGAAATTCTGGAGCTGCGCGTCGAAGTTACGGATGTCGCCGCCCGCTTCGCGTTCCTGGAAGATGAACGAGAAACCGCCGCTATTGCCCAGGCCCGGAATGGCTGGGGGCGAAATGACCACAATATTCGCTTCCCTCAGTCGGCTTAGGCGCTGCTGTACGGTCGTAATCAGGCCTTGTAGTTGCAGTTCCTTGTCTTTACGGTCTTCCCACGGCTCCAACTGGCAGAAGACGGTGCCACTGTTCGACTTGGATGAGAAGTTCACCACGTTCAGGCCGCCCAAACCGGCGTAGTGCTTGATGCCTTTAATCTGGCTGAGTTCTTTCATCACCTCCTTGAGTGTGCTGACGGTGCGCTCAGTAGAGGAGGCTTCGGGCAAGGTAAACGTCACAAACAAACGCCCTTCGTCTTCGGTCGGGATGAAGCCGCCCGGCTTCTTGGCAAACAGCAGGCCCGTACCGGCTACAATACACACCAGAATCACGACCACAAAGCGAGAGTGCTTGATGCCCCGCTGCACACCGGCGCCATACTTACCGGTCACCTTATCAAACCACGTGTTGAACTTGTAGAAGAACTTGTCGAGACCCTTCGAATTCTCGTCGCGCTTGTGGGGTTTGAGCAGCAGCACGCACAAAGCCGGCGTGAGCGAGAGGGCCACGAAGGCCGAGATAATCACCGAAATGGCAATGGTAATGGCGAACTGCTGATACAGGCGCCCCGTGATGCCCGGGATGAAGCCCACCGGCACAAACACGGCTGCCAGAATCAACGCAATAGCAATAACCGGGGCCGAAATTTCGCGCATGGCGGTCAGCGTGGCGTCCAGCGGGTTCATGCCCCGCTCGTTCATGTTGTGCTCCACGGCTTCCACCACCACAATGGCGTCGTCCACCACAATCCCAATGGCCAGCACGAAGCCAAACATAGTGAGCGTGTTGATGGTGAAACCCAGCGGAATAAACATAATGAACGTGCCGATGATGGACACCGGAATAGCCAGCACCGGAATGAGGGTGGAGCGCCAGCTTTGCAGGAACAGAAACACCACGATAATTACCAGCAGCAGGGCCTCCACCAGCGTGTGCAGCACTTCCTCAATGGACACTTTCACGACCGTTGCCGATTCAAACGGCACTACATAATCGAGGTCGGCCGGGAACTGCTTTTTGAGCTGCTCCATGGTGGCATTCACGTTTTCGTAGGTTTCCAGCGCGTTGGCGCCGGGCGCCTGGTACACCAGCAGGTAAGCGGCGCGCTTGCCATCCACGAAGGAGTTGTTGGCATAGTTGAACTTGCCCAGCTCCAGCCGCGCCACATCTTTTAGATACACCACTGTGCCATCTTCAGGCCGGGTTTTCACGATGACATTGCCGAACTCCTCGGTGTTTGTCAGGCGGCCTTTCACGAACACAATGTACTCGAACGTCTGGCCGGTTTGGGCGGGAGGCGCACCAATGGAGCCCGCCGCAATTTGGGCGTTCTGCTCCTGAATGGCTGCCGTTACGTCCTGGGCCGTCACGCCGAGCTGGCTGAGCTTATCGGGCTTGAGCCACACGCGCATCGAGAAATCGTCGGCGCGGCTCACAATGTCGCCCACGCCCTTGGTGCGCAGCAGCGCGTCCTTCACGAACACGTTGGCGTAGTTGTCGAGGAAGGTAGTATTGTGGGAGCCTTTGGGGGCGTACATGGCTACCAGCATCAGAATGCTGGGGTTCCGCTTGCGCACAATCAGGCCCAGGCGCTGCACTTCCTGTGGTAGCGTAGGCTGGGCAATGCTCACGCGGTTCTGCACGTCGAGGGCGGCGATGTTGATGTCGGTGCCCACCTCGAAGTTCACCGTCATGCTCATCTGCCCGTTGCTGGTGCTGTTGCTTTGCAGGTAGGTCATGCCGGGGGTGCCGTTCACCTGCACCTCCACGGGCGTGGCTACGGTCTGCTCCACAGTCTGGGCATCGGCGCCGGTGTAGGTGCCGCTCACCGATACGGTGGGAGGCGTAATCTCCGGATACTGCCCCACAGGCAGGTTCAGGATGGCCAGCACCCCCACCAGCACAATCACCAGGGAGGTGACAATGGCCGTAACGGGGCGCCGAATAAAGGTTTCTGCAATCATAGCGGTGAATCTTTGGGCGGTGTAGAGACGCGTATTCGCGTCTCCTCGTCGAACGGCCGGCTGCGGGACCGTTCAACGGCATGGTTCAGCGGTGCAGAGACGCATATTCGCCTCTCTACACCGCTGGGATGTCTATTATTTGGCGGCTCCGGCAGCCGGTGCGCCTGTTTGGGCCTGGGCGGGCGTGCCTACCTGAATCTGGCCGCCGTCGCGCAGGCGGTTTAGTCCTTCGGTGACTACTTTGTCGCCGTCCTTGATGCCTTCCATTATCACGATTTGGTCGCGGAGGCGGGGGCCGAGCTGTACTTTGCGCTGGTAGGCCTTGCTGCTGTCGCCGGCGATGAACACGAAGTTCTCACCCATCTGCTCTACCACGGCCTTAAACGGCACCACCAACCGGCGGCCCGACTGCCGGTTGAGCACGTTGAGCACGGTGCTCATGCCGTCCTTCAGTTCGCGCTTCGGGTTCGGAAACTGCACCCGAATCTGCACAGTGGCCGTCTGCTGGTTTACACCCCGGTCGATGGCGAGCATCTTGCCGGGCTGGGCGTAGCGCGTGCCATCAGGCAGCACGAGACGGAACGTGGAGTCCTGACGGCCGCCACCCTGGCGCTGCAAATCGGCGAAGCGACTCAGGTCGGTGTCCGGAATCACGAAGTCCACGCCCATCGGGTCCTCGGCGCTGATGGTGTTGAGCAGCGTGGTGCCGGGGCTCACCTGCGCCCCCAGCCGCACCTGCGAAATGCCGATGCGGCCCGTAAACGGCGCGTTAATCACCGAATAGTCGAGGTCGGTGCGGGCCAGGGCCACGTTGGCCTGGGCCTCGGCCACCTGGGCCTGGGCGGTGGAATAGCTGGTGGCGGCGTTGTCGACGATCTGCTTGGCAATGGCGTCCTGCTGGGCCAGCCGCTGGTAGCGGTTCAGGTTCACCTGGGCGTTCTGCACCACGGCCTGGGCGCTGCGGAGGCCGGCCAGGGCCTGCTGGTAGGCAGCCTGGTACTTGCGGCGGTCAATCTCATAGAGCGGCTTGCCCTTCTGCACCAGGTCGCCATCCTTGAAGTAGATCTGGGTGATGAAGCCGGCCACCTGGCTGCGCAGCTCCACGTTGTTGAGGGCTACCACGGTGGCCGGGTACTCGTCGTAGTACACGGCGTCGGTGGTGCGGGCAGCAACCAGCGTCACGGGAGTAGCCGGCGGCGGCCCGGCGGCTTTTTCGTCTTCTTTCTGGCCGCAGCCGGCCAACGCCAGCAGGCTGGCGGCAAAGGCGAGGGGGCGGAGGAGGGTATGGTTCATATCGGAAAGCAGGAGCGGCAGAAGGAGGATGTATGTCCGGCGGCGGGCGGCGCGGGTGCCCGGGGTTGAAACCCTGGGCTATGAAGGGGTAGCTGGGGCGATGTAGAGACGCGACACTTCGCGTCTCGTCGTTGCTGAGGTTGGGCAACCGGCGTGGTTCCTGCCGTTCAACGACGAGACGCAAAGTGTTGCGTCTCTACATCGTTCAACCGGCATGGTTCCGGTCGTTTAACGGCAAGGTTTAATACTCCGTCGGCAGCTCGCCGAGGGCGCGGAGCAGGTCTACTTTGCTACTCAGGAGCTGGAAAAGGGCGGTGTAGTAGTTGAGCTGGGAGGTGCGCAGGGTGGTCTGGGCCACAATCAGGTCGATGTAGGCGCGGATGCCTTCCCGGTATTGCAGGTTGATGACGTTGTACACTTCCTTGGAGGCTTCCAGGTTGCGCTTGCCCAGCAGGTACTGCGTGTAGTAGCCCTTATAGTTGGCCAGCGCGGTGGCGTACTCGGTGTTGATCTGGTTGCGGGTGTTGCTCACGTCCTCCTCCAGGCGGGTGTTGAGCAGGCGGGCGCGGCGCACGTTCTGGAGCCGCCGAAAGCCGGTGAAAATGGGCAGCCCCAGCTGCAAACCGGCGTAGGAGTTCGGGAAGCGGGTGCGGTACAGCTCACTGGCCGAGTTGTTCTGGAACACCGAGTTGTAGTTGGCAAACGCCGACAACGACGGCAGAAACCCGAAGCGGTAGTAGTCCACCGTCAGGTCCTGCAAGGACCGTTGCGTCTGGAGCTGCTGAATTTCGATGCGGTTGTTGATGTTCAGCACGGCGGCCGTGTCCATGGTGGCATCCAGCTCCAGCTTCAGCGTGTCGTATTGCAGCGCCAGGGGCCGTTCGGGGGGCAGGCCCATCAGTTGCTTGAGGTAAGCCAGCCGCGCCTTAATGGCTTCCTGCGACTGTTTGCGGCCGGCCAGGGAGTTGTTGAGGGAAATTTCGGCCTGGAGGTACTCCGTCTTATCGGCAATGCCGGTGTCGTAGCGGGCCCGGGCGTCGCGGTAGTTGCGCTGGAGGCGGGCAATGTCCTGGCTGAATACCTCCAGCTGGCGCTGGGCCAGCAGCACGTCGTAGAAGCCCTTGCTCACGTCGGAAACCGTGGTAATCTTCACGTTCACCGTGTTCTGGGTGGCGGCCTGGTTGTTGAACCGCTTGCTGCGGGCGGCCAGCAGCACGTCGTTGTTGTAGATGGCCTGCGTCCCGCTCAAACCCACGGTGGTCACGTTGCGCACCCCAATCTGGCGGGGTGTGAGCGTGCCGGTGGCCGGGTCGGGGAAGATGGTGAAGGGCAGCTGGAAGTAGTGCTGCGCCGTGCCCTGCAAGCCCACCTGCGGCAGCCAGCCGGCCAGCGCAATCTGGTTTTCGGCGCGGGTAATTTCCTGATCAACGCGGGCCTGCCGCAGCAATGGCTGATTGGCCAGGGCCACATTCAGGCATTGGTCGAGGGTAAGTTCCTGGTTAGGCGGTATGGATGGCGCGGCCGTCTGGGCTACACCTGCGCTGGGAGCAAGCCACAGAAAGCCTAGCAGAAGCCTGAGCGTCTGGTGTACGTAGTTCATAAAAAAGAAAAAACAGTTACTCCGATACGTAACTGAGCGGTTCAGGGCTGGGCGACCCAATAGAAGCGGATAGAGCGGATGCCTCGATGGACACACAAGGCCGGTAGGGGCTGCATGTCAAACGGGACCCGAAACCAGGCGGTGAGTAGGGAAATACCGACCTGTGTTTCGGTGTGGAGCGGGGTGCAAGTTGGTTAAACCCGCCCGGTGCCGGAATGTTATGGTGCGCGTAAATAAGGTCAGGTACTTATTTTATTGAGTAGCCTAGCCCTGTTGCCACTGAGAAATTCATGCGGTAGCAGGGCTTCTTTATGGCTGCAGTATATGTTGCCTAATTCAGCTCCGTCACCGTCACCAGCACATCGGTGTTACGGCCGTGGTCATCGGCGCAGGAGATTTTGAGCGGCCCGGCCGGCGGGCGGAAAAATACCCGCTCGGTAGCAGCGGCGGCTCGCAGAAACTGGTCATTCACGTACCAATACACCTGGCGTACTTCGCTGTCGGTGGTGCAGCTGAGCAGGAGCTGCTGCTGCTCGCGGGCGTTGAGGACGTACTCGGTGTTGGCGGTGGGTGAGGTGATGGTGGGGGCCAGCTCCCGGCCGCCGCGCACCAGCTGGCACTGCGGGTTGTGGGGCGGCAGGCGGCGGTACGGAATGCCCTGCGCCTCCTTATACGCCGCCACTTCCGGCAGCAGATTCGGGTACAGCTCCCGCCGGTATCCGGCCGCCGGCGCGCAGGCCCGGCAGTACGTGAAGCTCCCATCAGCCGAAAGCAATACTTCGCGCTGGTGCTGGCAGCGCTGCCCGCTGCTCACGTTGGGCAAGAAATAGTCGATGAGTTGGTTGGGGCAGGTTTCGCCGGGCACGAGGCCACTTTCGGCGCACACTAGCCGGAAGTCCAGCGCGGCCGGAGGCACAAACCAATCGTTGGGCGAGTTGTAGGCCAGCGTATTGAACAGGTCGAAGAGCAGAGGCGTTGCTACGTCGGCCCCAGTCAGAGCCGGGCTGCCCTGGCCGCTGAAGTTGCCCAGCCACACGCCGATGGTGTACTGCCGGTTGTAGCCGATGCTCCAGGCGTCGCGGCGGCCGTAGCTGGTGCCGGTTTTCCAGGCCACTTTGGGCAGCCGCATGCTGCTGGCGGCGCCCAGCGGCAAATCGGGCCGGGTGAGCTGACTTAGGATGTCGGTGGTGAGAAAGGCGGTGGATTCGGAGATGAGCGCCTCATCCCCCGGCCCCCTCTCCAGAAGAGAAGGGGAGCCTGACGATTTAGAACCGCGCCGCCGTGGCCCCCCCTCTCCCGGAAGGGAGGGGGCCGGGGGGTGGGGTGCCCGGTAACGCAGCGGCGCGTACCGGCCGCCGTTGGCCAGCGTCACATAAAGCCCTGTCAACTCCTCCAACGAAGCCCCGCAGCCACCCAAAATGCTGCTCAGGCCCAGTTGAGTGCGGTTGCGCGTGACGCTGCGGAAGCCGGCTTGGCGAAGCTTGTCGGTGAAGGCAGGTACGCCGAGCTGGTTGAGTACGCGCACGGCCGGAATGTTGAGCGAGTAGGCCAGGGCGCGTTCCAGCGTTACCTCGCCGTTGCAGTGCTTGTCGAAGTTCTCGGGGCGGTAGCCCTGGAAGTTGGTGGGCACGTCGGGCAGCAGCAGCTTAGGCGTGACGAGGCCCCGGTCCATAGCCAGCGCGTAGAGAAACGGCTTGAGCGTGCTGCCTGGCGAGCGGACCGCCACCACGCCGTCGTTCTGGCCCTGGCTGGCGAAGTCGCGGAAATCGGCCGAGCCCACGTAGGCTTCCGCCTGCCGGGTGCGGTTGTTCACCACCAACACGGCGGCCTGCGAAATGCCCAGCTCGCGCAGGCGGCGCACGTAGTTGCGGGTGAGGTCCTCGGCTTTGCTTTGCTTGGCGCGCTGCAAACTGCTGCGGATGATGGCCGAGTGCGGAAACTGCCGCACCAGCCGCCGCGCCAGGTGCGGAGCCAGCGTAGGCGCGGCGTGGCGCTGCACGTCGAGCGGCTCCAATAGTGCATCTGCCACGTCCTGCGCCGGGAACAGCCCCGCCGCCCCGAAGCGCCGCAGCCACCGGTTTCGCTCCCGGAGCACGGCCGCGTTGTTCTTGCCCAGTACCAGCCCCCGCGGCCGGTTCGGGATGATGGCCAGCGTTACCGTCTGGGCCAAAGAGAGGTAGTCGGGCGGTTGCTGGAAGTAGAGCAGCGCGGCCGATTTCACGCCTTCCACGTTGCCGCCGTAGGGCACTAGGTTCAGGTAGAGCTGCAGAATCTCGTCCTTGCTGTAGTAGGCCTCCAGCTGCACGGCCCGGGCCATTTCCAGCAGCTTGTTGGGCAGCGTGCGCTCCTTGGGTTCCAGCAGCCGGGCCACCTGCATGGTGATGGTGCTGGCCCCAGTGGTGCGCCCCGTGCCCAGCAGGTTACGCCCGGCGGCCTGCACCAGGGCCACGGGGTTAACCCCGAAATGCCACCGAAACCACCGGTCCTCCTTCTCGATGATGGCGGCCCGCAGCACCGGCGTAATCTCGCGCAGCTCCGTCTTCATCCGCCACTTTTGGGTGGGGTTGAGGTAGGCGTGCAGCACCGAGCCGTCGGCGGCCAGTACCAGGGGCGAGTACTGCGGCGCGGGCGGCACCGGAAACATCCAGTCCAGCCCCAGCAAGAGCAGCAGCAACAGGCCAAGGCCCGCCAGCAAGCGGTAAAGGGGGCGGCGTTTCATGGGATGTAGAGACGCAATATTTTGCGTCTCGTCGTTGCTGATGTTATTATATGTAGCTGCGGTTTTCTATTTCCGGCGTTCGGGCAATTCTGAATCGTTCAATGACGAGACGCAAAATATTGCGTCTCTACCTCGTTCAACGGAACAAGCCGTCTGCTTTATCATGGTCAGCCGACCATTGGGAGGGATTATTGCGAATGTATTCCCGCGCCTTCTGTAGCTCAGCTTCGTTGCGTACCACCCGGTCAAAATACCCCTGCTGCCACGTGAATTCCACGCCGGTGCGCTTTGCCCAGGCCTTCACGCCCACTTTGAAGCCGCGCACGACAGCCGCCAAATTCTGGCTTTGTGGGCCGAACGTGGCAGCGGCTTCCGTATTCGTATCCGGTTTGTGGAAGAAGATGATGCCGTGTACATGGTCAGGCATCACTACAAAAGCGTCCGGTACTGCAAAAGCAAAGTGGTCCGGTATTTCCTGCCAGCACGCTAAGGCACGTTCGGCAAGAGGTGTGGGAACCAGCACCGCTGCTTCACCGACGGCTTGTCCGGCCCGTATCTCCCCAAAATACCGGCGTCGGTTCTGCGTGCAGATAGTGATGAAATACGCACCGTTCTGGCTGTAGTGGTATCCTTGCCAGCGGGTTGAAGCAATGCGGTATTTGTCCTGATACAGCCCGGTATCCATTGGTGAGGTGTAGTTCTAAGCAACTGAAATGGTGTAGAGACGCAATATTTTGCGTCTCGTCGTTGAACGATGCGGAGCCGCATTATAGAAATAACATCAGCAACGACGAGACGCAAAATATTGCGTCTCTACCGCACACGCACCACGCCGCTGCCGGAGTAGCTGTGGTACTCGGCGTTGTACATGGCGTCGGCGCTGACGGGGCCTAGCTTGAAGGTACCTTTGCTCACGGCGCGGCAGAGGTAGTAGAACGACTTGGGCGTGGGGGTGACGGTAGTGAAGAAGTTGATTCGGTCGTCGCGCACGTCGAGGTAGTCGGGTTGGGCGGCGTCGGTGGCCCAGGTGATGTCGCGCACGGCGCCGATGCGCGGGTTTTCGATTTCCAGGCCGGCGGGGAGCAGGTCGGTAATGGCCACGTTCTTGACTTCACCGGCCGACTCAGCTGATTGAATGGTGATTTTCACGACCACCAAATCATTCTGGCGGAAGCTGGTGCTGCCCACAGGCGCGCCGGTGCGGTCCAGAAACTGGCGGCGCACCTGCAGGTATGCATCTTCCTCGCGCACCTGGCCGGTGGGCGAGATGCCCTCGGTTTCCCAGAAGTAGTAGAGGCTGCCTTTGCCGCTGGTGCGCAGGGCCAGCTGGCGGTTGGCCACGTTGCTTACTGTGAGGTCTTTGCCTGAGAAGTTACCGATGGCCTTGCCATCGGCCAGCAGACTGGCCGTGACGGTGCTGCCGGCGTTTTTGCGGGCCAGCTTGCCCAGCGCCAGTAGCGCGAAGGCGCGTTCCTGGGTGCTAAGCCAGCCGGCCTGCTTCACCTGGCGGCTGAGCTGGCGGGCCAGCACGTTCACCTGGGCGTTGGCGGGGTCGGCGGCGAGCAGGGCGTTGAGCACCAGGGCCTCGTCGCGGATGGGGGAGGAGAAGGCGTCGCCGAGCTGGCGGCCGGCAATGGACTGCACCCCGAAGCGGGTGGGCAGGGCCTCCCGGTAGCTGCGCTGGTTGCCGCTCAGGGCGAAGGCCGCCGCCAGCAGGTAGCGGGAGTCTTCGGGCAGCAGCTTGCGGTTGGCTTTGTAGTAGTTCAGGCCCACGGCATCGGGCCGGCCGGCCAGGGCCAGCACGTAGAGCGAGTAGGCAATTTCCTTCTTGGCCAGGGTCACGGGCTGAATCACGCCGCCGGTCTGGATGATGTTGTAGGTGTCGGTTTCGCGCTTGCGGACGCGGGCCTGCAGGTAGCGCAGCACCCGGTCGAGCACGTTCTTGTTCACATCGAAGCCGGCTTGTTGGGCTTCGAGCAGGAAGTGGGCGGCGTAGGCGGTAGCCCACCAGTTGTCGTAGTCGCCGCCGGGCCAGTAGCTGAGGCTGCCGTTGTACATCTGCTGGGCTTCCACCTTGCGGATGGCTTCCTGCACGTGGTAATTCGGGTTGAACAGGCCGGCTTTGCCCGTCTTGCCAGTTTTCTGACCTAGAGAAGCGGCCAAATCACCGTAGTACAGCTGCGGGAAGGCGGCCGACACGGTTTGCTCCAGGCAGCCGTAGGGGTATTGCAGCAGGTAGCGCAGGTCCTTGGCAAACTCCGTCATGGGCGAGCGGCTCACTACCAGCTGGCTTCGCAGGGAGGAAGGCAGGAAGTCGGTGCGCAGGTTCAGCTGCTGGGCCGCGCCACCCGCTACCACGCCCGCCCCCGTGCGCTTCTGCAGCGGCGAAGCGGGGCGAATGGGTAGCTCGATGGTTTCGGTGAAGATTTCCTTACTACCTGTTGTAGAGAAGATGATTTCCACCTTCGCGTTACCAATCTTGGGTTTTGCGCACAGGTAGAATACAACACGTTTTTCGCTGCCTGGCTGTAACAAGGCACTATAGGAATCGGAATAGTCGAAGTTTTTCTGACCAACTTGAACTACGCTCAAGGGCTCCTCCCGTGGATTCACCTTGATGATTACTGTCCCCTTAATAGCTGCTCCCGTTGTATTTGTCAGCGTTACGGGCACGTCAATCGTGTCGCCGGGGCTGAGGAAGCGGGGCAACGCAGTCGAAATAACTACCGGGTCGGCCACTTTCATGGTGTGCTCGGCTGAGCCGAAGGCGTCGCTTTTGTAGGCCACGGCCATGATGCGGATGGCGCCGCTGAACTGCGGGATTTGCAGCTTGTAGCGCACCTTGCCGCTGGCGTCGGCGGTGAGCACGCCGCTCCATTTGGCCAGGAGGCGCACGCGGCGGTTGGGCACGGGCGTGGTGCGGCGCGAGAGGTCGTAGCCGTCGCCGCCGGTGCTGCTGGTGCCCAGCTCGGGCAGCAGGAAGGGGTACACGTCGTAGGCCTGCACTTCCAGGGCGCGCTTCTGGTAGAAGTAGCCGTAAGGGTCGGGCGTGCGATAGTCCTTCATCTGCAGAATGCCCTCGTCCACCATAGCCAGCGTCACCTGCGCGCCGGGGGCGGTGGTTACTTCAATGGTCTGGGCGGTCTGGGAGCGGCTTTGGGCGGGCGCTTTGATGGCGACTTGCAGGCGGGCGCCGGGCTTCTCCACCGTCAGCGGCACGAAGCCCCGGGCCACGGTGAGTGGCAGGCGGTTGTCCTTGATTTCGCGGATGGCGGTGGCCGTCACGTAGATGTTGGGCACGTGGTTGCCGCGGATGGGCACGTCCACCTTGGCCGATTTCTCGTCGGTGTTCACGTAGAAGTGGTCGAGCACCCGGTCCCGCTCCACGGTCACGAGCACGCGGCCAGGGAAGGGCGTTTTCAGCAGCAGGTGGGCCACGTCGCCGGGCTCGTAGGTGGGCTTGTCGGCCTCAATGGTCACCTCGCCCTCGTTGTTCACCTCGAAGGAATTGCTCTGGGTGTCGCCGTAGCCGTAGGCGTACAAGCGCCGGGCCACGTAGGTCACGGCCCCGGTGCCCGACACCCGGATTTCGTACTCGCCGGAGTAGGTGGGCGTGAAGTTCAGGCCGGCATCCTGGCCCGCGCCTTTCACCGACACCACGCGGTTGAGCACCACTTCCTCGCGCTTCTGCGAGTTGTACACGTAGCGGCCGCCCTGGCGCTCAATGACCGTCTCCCAGAGCAGGCGCACCACCTGCACCCGGGCCTGGGCCGTGGTGGGCTGGCCGGCCGGCGTGAGGGCCGCCAGCTGCACGGCCAGCGGCTGGCCGGTGCTCACCAGATCATCGGCGCTCCGGATGCCGAACAGCACCGGCTGGGTTTGCACCTCGAAGGTGGCCAGGCGGTTTACCGGGCGGCCGGTTTCGTCAAACACCGTGGTGAAGGCCGCGCCTTCCAGGGTGCCGATGTCGGTGTAATCGGGGACTTCGTAAGTGGCGGTGCCGCGGCCGGCGGCGTCGGTGGTGCCTTCGCGGGTGGTTTTCTCGAACCGGTCGGAAATGGGTGTCGATTCCAGGTCGCCGTAGCTGCCGCGCCGCTTGTCGCCGCTGTTGATGGCGAAGGTGAACTGCTCGAAGCCTTTGGGGTTGAATGCTTTTTCCTTTAAGGAAAACTCCACTTCAAACTTACGGTCAGCAGCGGGCGGGCCAAACAGGTTCTGGGCCGTAATCAGGGCCGAAACCGACTGGCTGGGCTTCACCACGGCGCGGTCGGCCTTCACCGTCACCTTCATACGGTCCGGAATAAACTCCTCCACCGAGAGCTGGCGCGAAGTCAGCAGCACGTCGTTGCCGGTGAGGACTTCCAAGGTGTAGAGGCCGGTCATCACGGCCGGGGGCAGAATGAAGCGCGCTTCGAAGGAGCCGGCCGCGTTCAGCTGCTTCTGCAGGCTGGCGTACTCCTTGCCGGTGGGCAGCAGCAGCCGGATTTTCACCGGCAGGCCCTTGGGCGGGGCTTGCCAAGCGTCGGTGCGCAGTACGGTGTTGGTCTGGATGGTGTCGCCGGGGCGGTACAGGTCCCGGTCGCCGTAGAGGAAGGCCTGGTAGCGGGCGGCGTTGGTTTGCAGACCGCCCACCTCGAAGCGGGAGGTTTCCACGCGGCTGCGGCTCAGGTCGAGGAAGGTGAAGTCGTTGCCCTGCTGGGCCATCACCATGCCCAGCTTGAAGCGGCCGTTGGCGGCCGTACTATCGAAGCGGGCCACGCCATCACCGTTGGAAATGCCGGTGCCCATCACCTGGTTGTTGGTGCTGATGTAGCGCAGTTCCACGCCGGAAAGCGGCTTTGCGTTGCGGATGGAGTTGGCAAACACCAGCGTGCTGCCGGCCTTGCCCTGCTTCACAATCAGCCCGATATCCGACACGGCCACCAGCTTGCTCACCTGCAGCCACTGCCGCTCGGTGTCCTGCACCTTGATGATGTAGAGTCCTTTGAGGCCACCCGAAAACTCCAGGTCTTTGAGGTTCAAATTTAGGAGCCGCAGCCCCTGCGCCTTGGGTAGCCCCGACACGGTGTAGGTGCGCTCCGTCAGCACGTTGCCCAGGTTTTCCACGTCGTAGTACTGGAAGGAGTGGTCCACGTACTCGCCCCCGTCGCCTTCTTCCTCATTGCTTTCCTCGCCGTCGTACTCGGGGTAGCCGTACTGGGTGCCGCCGCGCAGCAGCTGCTGAATGTTGTTGGCGTACACTTTGGCAATGGTCACCTTCACCTGGCTCACCTCGTTGATGCGCACGCCCAGGTTGCGCGAGCCCAGCGCATCAAGATACATGGCCTTGTCGGCGCTGGCGAAGCTGATGGTGGGTCGCTCGTCGGAGAAGCTCACGGTCTGGGTCACGCCCTCCCCGAGCATCCCGCCCAGCGCCCCGCGCAGGCCCTGGTTCACGCCAATCTGGTAGCTGCGGCCCACCTCGAAGCCGCCTTTCAGCCGCACGCCGTTTTCCACTTCCTCCACTTCGTAGGCCACCTGCGGCGACACGGTGAGGTATCTCTGCAAATCGGTGGCCGTGACGGGCTGGTTGGTGGTGATGAGCACCATCGGGTCGGCGTTTTTCAGCGAGCCTTCGATGGTGGTTACCTGCAGGGCCTCGGGGTCGGGCACCGTTACCTGGGTTTCGTAGTCGGTGGTGCTGGGCTGGTCGCTGCCCACGGCGTGCAGGCCCTGGGCCAGCGCCACCGTGAGCGGCGTGCCGGGGCGCACCTGCTGGTTGAGGCGCACGCGCACCACCTCGCCGGGCTCGCCGCTGACCTCGAAGGCTACGGGCTGGCCGTCCTGGGTCACGCGCAGCAGCGGCTTCACGTCGGCAGGCTTCACGGCGTAGTTGAAGGGCAGCTCCACGCGCATCTCGGCAGTGCCGGCGGCCCGACTGGAGCGGCCCCAGAACGCCTGCGGCTCCTGCATCTCCAGGTAGGGCGTGTGGAATTTCTGACGGTTCTCGGGCAGCTCGGCGTTGCGCTTGGCTTCGGGCAGCGCCTCCTTGCGCAGCGTGGCCTTAAAGGCGGTGCTGGGCTTAAATGGCGTGCTGGGCGAGAAAATCAGCTCCCGGTCCGACGTCCACTTGAACTTGCCGCGCACGGCCGGCTCGAAGCTCACCACCTGCACCGTATCCCAGCGGTCCTGCAGCTCGGGCGTCACCACGGCATCGGCAAACTGGAATACGAGGTTCTGGTACGGGTCAATTTCCTCGCCGTTGGGGTCCTGGCCGGCATCGGAACCGGACTTGGAGCAGGCGCACAGCACCGCCAGCAACACCAGCAGCGGCAGGCGGGAAAAGGAGCGAAACAGCATGGAAAGGGAGGAGTTAGGGAAGACGCCGGAAGGTATAGAAAAACAGGATTCAATAGCAGAATATGATTGTCGCTACTTTACCTTACCCCTAAATAAATTCTGTTGAGTTATGCCAGTTTTATTGCCTTTAGATGCTTCGGACCAAGACATAATAGAAGCAGTGCACACTTGGGTGAAATTGTTAGAAAAGGAATACTATGAGGAAGCATTTCAGTTTACGTATCAAGACCCCTATTATGAGTGGACACCTGATCTAATGAGAGAGGTGATTTATGGGTATGGATTTCCTGAGTCTGATGCTGAGATAGAAGTTTACAAGGTCACTTCAATGCAAGATGCTTCTACAGACGATGTAGCATCTCCTTACGCGGAAGTAAGCTATCATATGCCCCGAAAGCATAGAATTGAAAACGTCCTAACGGTTGCAGAGGTATGGTTCAGTCTTCCTCTGAACGGGAAATGGAGTGACGTAACTGCTACGTTTAATGTGTTGTATATGCCCTCTGCTGTGTCTTTGGAGTTACAGGAGATTCATGTATTCTAGTTTTTCATTAATTGAGGCGGGTTTAGCACAGCGTAACTCGTTCCATCTAAGTTAACTGTACACACCCTCAAACACCTCCGCCCACTCAATGCCAAACTCCGGCATCTTGTGCACTGGAATGAGGCCGGGCGTGTAGAAGTCGACGCGGGGCAGGACGTTCGACTTCTGCGCGTTACGTCGCCCAAAACCCAGCCGGGCGCGTACCTTCGCCGCCATGCTTTCCCACGCCCACGAAGTCTTTCTCGAAGTTGCCCGGCAACTGAGCTTCACCAAAGCGGGGCAGACGCTGTTTCTGAGCCAGTCGGCGGTGAGCAAGCGAGTGCGGGCGCTGGAGGAGCACTACAAAACGGGCCTGTTTGAGCGGCTCGGCAACGCGGTGCAGCTCACGGCGGCCGGCGAGCTGCTGTACCGCAAGCTGCTGCTGGCCCGGCAGCTGCAGCACGAGCTGGAGCAGGAGTTTACCGAGCTCAGTCCCGAATTTCAGCCGCGCCAGCAGATGGTGATTGGGGCCAGCACCACCATTTCGCTGTACGTTATTCCGCCAGTGCTCTCGGCTTACCTGGCGCGGTTTCCGCACACGCAGCTCACACTCAAAAACCGCAATTCTGAGAACATCCTCAAGGCGCTGCTGGACCACGAAATCGACCTGGGCATCATCGAGGGTATCCACAAAGTCAGCAACGTGACGTATACCCCGCTGCTCACCGATGAAGTGGTAGCAGTGTGCTCGGCCCGCAACCCGCTGAACCGCCGCGAGCTGGGAGCCCAGGATTTGCGCCGCACGCCCGTCGCCCTGCGCGAAACCGGCTCCGGCACGCTGGCCGTGCTGGAAGAAGCCCTGCTGACCCACGGCATCCGCCTCACCGACTTGCCGGTGAAAGTGCGCCTGGGCGGTACCGAGGCCCTCAAGAACTTTGTGCGGGTGGATACCTGCCTAGCGTTTCTACCCCGGCAGTCGGTGATGAAGGAGCTGGCCGCCGGCGAGCTGGTGGAAGTGCCCGTGCGCGACCTGAACCTGGTGCGCCACTTCGATTTCGTGCAGCGCAAAGGCACCGAAAATAACCTGCCCTACAAAACCTTCGTGCAGTTCGCCAGACGGTATTATGGAAGCAGGCAGCGGTAACAGGGGCAGCACAAGCAGAACGTCATTCCGAGCCTGCGAGGAATCTCGCGGGCTGACGTTTGATGGAGGTAGAGACGGGAAATATTGCGTCTCGTCTTTGAACGACGCTACTTGACGATTGATATAACAACATTAGCAACGACGAGACACGAAGGGTAGCGTCTATACATCATTCCAAACAAGCATAGGCTATTCCAAGAAGGCGTTTGTTTACGGCATGAGTAGCGGGGAGTTTTGCGTTGAACTCCCCGCTATGACTACCCTCGAAACCTCCACTACCTCCTGTCTGCACGCGCTACACTGCGCTGTCTGCCACGCCCCCCACGACGCCTTTACGCTGCAGCGCGTATCCAACTGCTGCGCCCAGCCGCTGCTGGCCCGCTACGACCTGACCGCGCCCCGCACCCGCGCCGAGGCCATCAACCCCGCCGACAACTCCATGTGGCGCTACCGGGCGCTGCTGCCGCTGCTCGACGAAGCCAACCTCGTGACGCTGGGCGAAGGCTGGACGCCGCTACTGCCCTTGCCGCGCCTAGCGGCCCGCCACGGCTTCCGCAGCCTGCTGCTCAAGGATGAAGGCCAGAATCCCACTGGCTCGTTCAAGGCCCGGGGCCTGAGCATGGCGGTTTCCAAGGCCAAAGAGCTGGGCGTTACGGGCTGCATCATTCCGACGGCCGGTAATGCGGGCGTGGCTTTGGCGGCTTATTGCGCCCGTGCCGGCCTGCGCTGCGTGGTGGTCATGCCCCGTCACACGCCCACGGCTTTCAAGGAGGAATGCTACTGGTACGGGGCCGAAGTCCACCTCCTAGACGGCCTCATCAACGACTGCGCCGCCCGGGTGCGGGAGCTGAATGCCGCCGGCGAGCTGCTCGACGTGTCCACGCTCAAAGAGCCCTACCGCCTCGAAGGCAAGAAAACCATGGGCTACGAGCTGGCCGAGCAGCTCAACTGGACGCTGCCCGATGTGCTGCTGTATCCCGCCGGGGGCGGCACCGGCCTCATCGGCATCTGGAAGGCCCTGCGCGAAATGCAGGCATTGGGCTGGCTGCCGCGCCACGCCAAATTGCCCCGCATGATAGCCGTGCAGGCCGCCAGCTGCTGCCCGTTGGTGGAAACCCGCGCCGGCCGCCAGCCCAACTGCCACGCCTACGTCGGCCGCCCGTCCATTGCCAACGGCTTAGCCGTGCCGCGCCCATTAGGTGAAGCCCTGATGCTGAACGTGCTGGATGAGTCCAACGGCCTGGCCCTGGCCATTACCGACGAACAGATGCTGGCCAGCATGCGTGAGCTAAGCCACCTCGAAGGCCTGTTCGTGGCCCCTGAAGGCGGGGCACTTTGGAGCGCGGCTCTGCACCTACTGCACACCGGCCAGATACGACCTGAGGAGCAGATTCTGCTGCTCAACACCGGCTCGGCCCAGAAGTACTTGGATAACGTGCTGGGCCGAGCGAACGGATAGCGTCGCGCGAAGGTCCGGAGAGCAGAAGATGTAGCGCGGCCTGGTTTGTACCTTTGGGGCTGCCCTAACTGCTTTATCCATGCGTATTCTGCACGTGCTGTCCGCCAACTTCTTCGCCGGCTCGGTGAGCTACGCCGTACACCTGGCCGATGCGCACCGGGCCCAGGGCCATGAAGTGTGGCTGCTGTCGGACGCGGGCACGCTGCCCACAGCCGCGCACGTTGAGCAGCTGCCCATCAGCAACCGGCGGCATCCGCAGCGGCTGCGCAACATCCGACGCATCCGGCAGCTGGTGCAGCAGCAGCAGATTGAGGTGGTGCACGCCCACTCGCGCGCCGCCAGCTGGGTGGCGTATTTCGCGCTGCGGGGCCTGAAAGTGCCGCTGGTGAGCACCGTGCACGGCCGCCAGCACCTGCACACCAGCACCAGCCTCTTCGACATCTACGGCGACAAGGTCATTGCCATCTGCGCCAACCTGCGCCAGCACCTCATCGAGGAAGTGAAAATGCGGTCCGAGAAAATCGTGCTGCTGCCCAACGGAGTGGATTTCGATGAAGAAGCTCTTGGCAATGCTGGTTCCTTTGGGCTTCGACTGTCATTTATCGGGCGCTTCAACGGTGGCAAGGGCGAGCGGGCGGCCGCTCTGTTACAACAGGTGTTTCCGCAGTTGCTCACCGAGTTTGTGGAGTTGCGCCTGGCGTTGGTGGGCGGTGAGCTGGAGCATCTGCCCGAAGCCGGCAAAACGGCCCTGGCAGGCCTGCGGCAGCAGTTCGGCGCGCGGGTGGAGGTGGTAGGCTTTTCCGATGACGTGCCAGGCTGGCTGCGCCGCTCCACGCTGGTAATAGGCGCGGGGCGGGTGGCCATTGAGGCGCTGGGCGCGGGCGTGCCGGTGCTGGCTCTGGGCGAGGCCACCTGCGAGGGCATCGTCACGGAAGCCAGCTACCCCACAGCCGCCGCCTCCAATTTCGGCGACATCTCGGCGCAGGTCGGCACCAGCGCGCATGTAGAGTACGCGGCGCTGCTGGCGCAGGTGCGGGAGTTTTTGGTGGCTCCGGCAGCGGTGCCGGCGGCCCTGCAGCAACGCGCGCGCACCGAGTTCAGCTTGGCCCGCATCAGCGCCGAGGTCTTGACGGCGTACCGCTCGGCCATTATGAAGAAGCGGCTGCCGGGCTTCCTGCCGGTACTCATGTATCACAAAATTCCGACGGAGCCGCTGCAGACCCGGCACCGCATCTTCGTCACGAAAGACCGGTTCGAGGAGCACCTGCGGTTTTTTCGGCAGCAGCAGTTCACGCCCATCACCTTCCTCGACTACCTGGCCTTCGCCAACGGTGAGCGGCCTCTGGCCGACCTCCCCGCCCGCCCGCTCATCCTCACCTTCGACGACGGCTACCTCGACAACTACACCAACCTGCTGCCCCTGATGCAGCAATACGGCTACCGGGGCGTGCTCTACTTGCTCGGCGACCCCGCCATCCGCTACAACTACTGGGACGTGGACACGGACCCCACCGAGCCGCGCTCCGACATTATGGACGAAGCGCAGAAGCGGGCGTTTGTGGCGGCAGGCTGGGAAATCGGGGCCCATACCATGCGCCATGCCCGGCTGCCGGAGCTGCCGCTGCCCGAAGCCGCCCGCGAGATACGGGAAAGCAAAACGGCTCTGGAACAAGCCCTAGCCACGCGTATCGTGTCGTTTGCTTACCCCTATGGTGCTCTGACAGAAGCTCATAAGCAGCAGGTGCACGAGGCCGGCTTTGCATTCGGAGTGGCCACCGACACCGGCGGCCTGCACCTCGAAGATGACCGGATGCAGGTGTTCCGGGTGAATATGTTTCCGGAGGAAACCACGGCCACACTGCGCAAGAAAACGTCGTTCTGGTACCGCGCCTACTACCGCTGGAAGCGCGGCAAGTAGCCACCCCACCAACTAGTGCGTCGGAATATTCCTGACTGGCATCCCTATGCCGGTTGGGGTCATCGTGCCTGTTTGATAATAGGTGGTATTTTTGATTTTGCCTTACCACAAAAGGGTGTTATCTGATATTTTGATAACATACATCATATGTGTGTATAAAATTTAGGGTGATTCGTCTTGATTTGATGTGTTTTTTCATAAATTGGTATTGAAAACGATAGTCATGCCTATTTGATGTCCATGGTTCCTGCCTCGAAGAAGCTCACCAGTCTAAGCATGTTAGCGCTCCTTTCCGTGGTCGGTCTGTCTGGCGTGGCTGCTTTCACAGAAGTACCGCATCCGGCTGCTGAAGCCGGGGCGCTCAATGCGGCTGATGTGGCTTGGATGCTAACGGCCACGGCGTTTGTTCTGATCATGACGCCGGGTCTGTCGTTTTTCTACGGCGGTATGGTGCGGCCCAAAAACGTCATCAGTACCATGCTGCAGAGCTTTGTAGCCATGGGCGTGATTACGCTGGTGTTCTACTTCGTGGGCTTCTCGCTGGCTTACGGCGACTCCTGGCACGGCCTGATCGGCAATCCGCTGACGTTCGTAATGCTGCGCAACGTGGGCACCGCGCCCAACCCGGCATTTGCGGCCAGCATTCCGTTTGTGCTCTACTTCGCGTTTCAGCTCAAGTTTGCTGTCATCACGCCGGCTCTTATCACCGGCTCGTTTGCCGAGCGGGTGCGCTTCAAGGGCTACCTGGCTTTCATGGTGCTGTTTTGCCTGTTTATCTACTGTCCGCTGGCCCACTGGACCTGGCACCCGGAAGGCTTCCTGCGGCAGTGGGGCGTGCTCGATTTTGCCGGTGGTACGGTGGTGCACATTTCGGCGGGCATTGCGGCGCTGGCCGGGGCCATGGTGCTGGGCCGCCGCTCAACGCACCTGCGTAAAACCACATTTTCCACGCCCAACGTCCCGTACGTGCTGCTGGGTACCGGGCTGCTGTGGTTCGGCTGGTTTGGCTTCAATGCCGGCTCTTCGCTGGGTGCCAACGACGTAGCGGCGCTGGCCTTCGTGAATACCACGCTGGCTTCGGGGGCGGCCCTCACGGCCTGGCTGCTGGTAGAAACGGTGCACGGCGGCAAGCCCACTGCGCTGGGCGCCTGCATCGGGGCCGTAGTGGGGCTGGTAGCCATTACGCCGGCCGCGGGCTTCGTGCAATACGGGCACAGCGTCTTTATCGGGGTCATTGCGGCGCTGATCAGCTACGGTGCCGTACACTGGAAAAACAACCGCACCACCATCGACGACACGCTGGACGTGTTTCCGTGCCACGGGCTGGGCGGCATCGTGGGCATGCTGCTCACGGGCATCTTCGCCGATAAAGTGGGCCTGGTACACGGCACGGCCACCGTGTTCGGCTACCACGTGCTGGGTTTGGTGATTGTGGTAGCGTACTCGTTCGTGGGTTCGTGGGTGCTGCTAAAGCTAACGGACCGGGTGTTCGGGCTGCGCGTGAAGCTACAGGACGAAGAGTTGGGACTCGACCTGAGCCAGCACGAGGAGTCCACGTACCATGTAGATGAAGAGTTTGAGCGTACCTACCGCCGCGAGCTGGTGGAGGAAAACGCCTAGGTACCATTCGGGCAGTACCATTTCTGCAAATCTGGCACTGCTCCCGGATGCGTTGGGGGAAGGGGAGAGAAAAAGCCGTCAGGGGGGAATCTGACGGCTTTTTCATGTTTTTCAGATAATAAAGTAAAACGTCTGTCATCCTGAGTTGGCGAAGGACCTTATGCCTGTCGAATAGTTTCGTTCCGGCGTGAGAAGGTTCTTCGCCAGCTCAGGACGACAGATAGGACTTACTCCATCTTGCTCAGGAAAAAGGACACCAGAAAGCCCAGCACCGTAATCAGTCCTGTGAAGTTGTGTGCCACTTCAAACGCCTCCGGAATCATGGTGTCGGCAATCATGGCCAGCACCGCGCCCGCCGATACGGCCATGGTAGCGGCCACTACCTCGTTGGAGAAGTGGCTGAACACCGTGTAGCCCAACAGCGACGATGCCCCCGAAACCAGCGCAATGCCGGCCCAGAGCAGCAGCACGTAGTGGGCCGGCCTCCCCGCCTTGCGCATGCCCGACGCACTGGATAGGCCTTCGGGTAGATTGGAGAGGAAAATGGCTACCACGGCCACCATGCTCACGGCCCCGCCGGCCAGCATACTCAGTCCAATTACAATGCTTTCTGGAATGCCATCCAATAGTGCCCCGATGGCCAAGGCCAGCCCATTGTCGTCGCCGGCCTCGTTGCCTTCGGTCTGGCCCTGCTGCACGGCGTTTCGCTCCTGGCTTTGGTGGTGGCCCGAGCGTTTGCGGTGTTTGGCGCCATGCCGGGCCAGCAGCCAGTTGGCCAGCGTGAAAGCCGCCGCGCCGCCCACAAAGCCCAGCGCCGTGGCCGTGAAGCCACCTTTGTGGTAGGCTTCTTCCATCAGCTCCAGCGAGAGGGTTGAAATCAGGACACCACTACCGAATGCCATAACAGCCGCAATAAGCCGCTGCGGCACCTTGGCATAGTAGCCGATGGCCGCACCCAGCAGCAAGGCAGAACCCGAAACTAGGCCCCAGAATCCGGCTTGCGTCCAAGTAGGAAAAGTCATTAGTATACAGAAAAGGGCCTGTTTTAGGAGGCCGTGAAAGGTGCCAGCGCCACCCGCAGCTCCTCCTCCGACACGCCGGCCAGCTCTACTTTCTTGAACGGGGCCGTGTGGCCGCTCAGTAGCGTAAACTGAGACTTGGGCAACCGAAACACCTCGGCCAGATAGGCCAGGAGGCAGGCATTAGCCTTGCCATCCTGCGCCGGCGCGTGTAGGCGCACGGTTACAGTGCCATCAGAGGCTACCTGCAGGGCGTTCTGGCGGCCATTAGGCTTGGCTTTGAGGTGCAAAACGGCCACAGCTAGGCCGGGTCGTTGTAGGCGTCGTACACGTTCCAGGCCCAGATGACGAAGGGCACCACGATGGTCCAGGCCAGCAGAAAGCCGATAACGCCGCCCACGGCCCAAATCAGGAAGGCCTTCAGAATCTGGCCCTTGATGAGTTGCCCCAGTCCGGGAATGAAAAACGAAAGCAGGGCAGGTACGCCGTAGGTTGGTTTCATTGTTTGGTGATGAAGTGATGGGGTAAATGGTGACAGGTGACAAGATAGAGGTAATAGGTGATGGGGTAAGTGATAACAAGACCTGTCACGAGTTACCTGTCACCATTTACCCCATCACCTCAAGCCTGCACCCGCGCCTGCCCAAACGGGCATTGGTCGAGCACGACGCAGCGGCCACAGGCGGGGGTGTGGAAGTAGCAGCATTTTTGGCCGTGAAACATGAAGGCCTCGTGGTGGTCGTAGACCTGTTGGGCGTCCCAGCCGGGCGGCAGCAGGTCGGCCAGCAGCTTGTGGGCCGGGCCTTCGCCCACCTTCGGCCCGATAAGGCCCAGGCGCTGCGCCACGCGGTGGTGGTGGCTATCCACGGGCATAGCCGGAATGCGCAACGTGCTGAAGAGCAGCACGGCCGCGCTGGTTTTGGGCCCCACGCCCGGAATGGCTTCCAGCCAGGCCCGCGCCTCCGGAATGGGCAGCTCGGCCAGAAACTGCAGGTTGCAGGGGCCGTTGCAGCGCGTGGTTATTTCGCGCAGCACGGCCTGCAGGCGGGGCGCTTTCTGCTCGGGCCACGTGCACGCGCTGATGGCTTCCTGCACCTGCTCCGTGGGGGCGTCGCGCACTTGTTCCCACTCCGGAAAGCGGGCCCGCAGCTGCTGGTAGGCGCGGTGCGAGTCCTGGTTGCGGGTGCGGTGCGAGAGTAGCGCGCTGATTAGCTCGCTGAGCGGGTCTTTGGTGCTAAAAAACGGAAAAGGCGCGCCGTACTCGGCGCACAGGCGCGCGTGTACCAGCAGCGCCTTTTGCTGGCGGGCTTCGAAGTCGGCGGGAGCAGAGGCAGGGAACAGAGAGGATGTCACTCCGCTGCTTACGAAGCGGCGGAAGCGCGGGTTGGTGGCGGAGCGGCGCACCGGCCAAAAGTCCGTTCACAGGATCAGATGAGTAGCCCTTCGTGTTCAGCGTACCAAGGCCATATTTACCAAAAAGCGCGGTTCCCGGGTGGAAACCGCGCCTTTAAGCAGATATATCGGCCGGAATTACGGGCGCGTCTTGCGGAGCAGCCGAATACGGAACTGGCCTTCGGTGATGTTCTTGGTCTGGTTGTTCCGGTTTTTAAACGAGCCCCGGAAAGTACCAACCAGCATATCATTGGTTTTACTTAGCAGCTTGACCGTCATGCCATCAGCGGTAGAGGCCACGTACACGTTGGGGTCCGGGTTTTGGTTCGGTAGCTGGCTAGGGGTATAGTCGGAGAACGTAACGGAGGAAATTACCGGCAGATTACTTGTCGTGAGCTCCAGTGGTAGAGTCGCGGCGTCGAGGTCGAGGCCGTTGATCATCACCGTGAAACGACGGCAGTTTCCGCCAGTATTCTCCATGCGGAAAATATCGACCTGCCGCAACTGCATAGTATTGGCCACACTAAAGTTCTGATAGCCATTGTAGAGTGTGTCGTTCGCACCAGCGAACTGAAATTTGGCGGTGCAGTCGTAGAACTGGCCATCAACCTTGGCGCTGACGAACTCATCGGTACGCGAAACCGTGTCATACGGGTCGGGGGTAGGCTCGGAGCCGCTGGAGCCGCAGGAACTCAGGCACAACAGAGCTAAGCTTGCTGCCGAAAGCAAAAGAGTGCGCATAAATAGAAAATTAAAAGATTGAAACTAGCTCCGCCGAAGAACTGCAGCCGAAAACCTGCGCTTACAGGGGTTGAGCGGTAGCGAAAGGCTGCATTAATATAGGATCTTTCTGATACAATAGTGAAACGTACTGGAAATTTCCTCCTGCTGGCGGGCTGTCTTCAACGTCAGCAGGAGTGGCAGGGCAGTACCCGCAGTCACAGCAACTGTTGTTCCGCTCACTCTGCTATTGCAGCTACTGCCCGCGGTTGTAGAGGCTGATGGCCTGCCGGACATTGTTTTGGCTTTTGCCGCCCAGCACCAGCGGCACAACCAGAAACGGCAGGCTGGCATACACAAGCGGCGAAATGGAAGGGCCGCTGCTATTGGGATTCAGCGACGACACCAGCCCGGCCACCAGCAGGCCCCCGGCCGCCACGTAGCTGACGGTGGTATAGGTCTGGTACTGGCGGGCCTGCAGCAGCAGGTTGGTGGCCGTGGGGTTGTCGGCGGTGGCCAGGGAGAGGTTGCGCAGGTTCAGGTCCTCGATGGGGCCGTTGTCTTTGCTGAAATACTCGGTTTTGGTGGTGCGGTACATCGGGCCGCCGTAGCCGCCATAGGGGTAGCCCCCAAACCCGCCGTAGCGCCCGTAGCCGCCGTACGGCCCAAACCCGCCCATGCCGTTGCCGGCGTATTGCGTGCTCGTGATGGAGTAGAGGCTGATGCGGCCCACTTTGTCGCGGCGCAGCGTGGTTTCGCGGGCCGAGCGGCCGGGCAGCGTGGTGCGCACATAGAAGCCGGTTTCGTCCTCGTAGTAGCGCACCTGGTCCATTTCAAAACGCTGCTCGTCCACGAGCAGGTAGGGCCGCCCGATGAACGGCTGCTTCATCAGCACATCGTAGCCCTTATACACCTGGCCGTTTTTGAGGCCCACGGCGTAGCGGGTGGTGTTGGCGGGGGGCAGCGTGGCGCGCTGCTGCTGCTGCCGGCGCACCGAGTCGGGCACTACGGGCGGGGCGGCCAGCTGCCGGGGCGCGGCGCGGCGGGCCGTATCAACAGGGGTAGTAGGAGTGGGCAGCGTGCTGAGCTGCCGGGGCGCGTTTTGGGCCTGGGTAGCGGCCGGCAGTGCCACGCTGAGGCCGGCCGTCAGCAACAAAACAGAGCGGTTTACTAGCATCGGGAGAGGGAATACAGGGAGTAGAAGTGCAGCTAACGCCGGCGACCTAAAAAAAGCACAGCCAGCCAGCAGCACAAAATAAATCAGCCGGCCGTTAGTTCCCGGACCGCCGGAAGCCGGCGGGCGGCGCTATTTCAGCAGCTTCTCCAGTAGGCTCATGCTGTCTACCATGTCGGGGCTGGTTTCGAAGTCCAGGGGCTTGATGATGTAGCCGCTCACGCCCAGGTTCTGGGCGTTCAGCCGGTCTACGTCCATCGAAGACGTGGTGATGATGAACACCGGAATGTCGGCCAGCTCGGGGTCTTTGCGGATTTCCGCCAGAAACTCGTGCCCGTTCATCTTGGGCATGTTCAGGTCCAGCAGAATCACTTCGGGCAGCGGCCGGATGGCTTCCGCGCCGTTCTGGCCGCGCAGCAGGTCCAGCGCTTCCAGGCCATTGAAGGCGGAATACAGCTGGTGCTGCACGCTGAATTTCTCGAACGACTTCTTCACCGTCATCGTGTCAAAAAAATCGTCTTCAACAAGCAATACAGAGCGCATAAGCGGGAACAGTAAGTGAGGTGGAAAGATACACATTGTGCGGCCCTGCTGCGGCCGAACCGGGCTACAGCGTAGCGGCCGGCAGCTCCGGCACAGCCGCTTTCGGCCAGGTGAAGACAAACGCCGCGCCCTGCCCCACGGCCGACTCCACGCGGATGCTGCCTTTCTTCTCGTCAATCATTTTCTTGACAATGCTGAGGCCGATGCCGGTGCTTTCGGCCGTGTTCCGGTCGCGCAGGGTCTGAAAGATGAGGAAGATTTTCTCGTGGTACTCCGGCGCAATACCCGGCCCGTCGTCCTGCACCCGAAACTCGTAGCAGCGCCCGATGTCCTGGCAGCTAACCGTGATGGTGCCGGTGGCTTTGTCGTGGTATTTGGCGGCGTTGCTCATCAGGTTCGTGAACACCTGCTGCAGGCTGAGGCGGTCCGTCACGAAAGTGGGCATCGTTGTCGGAATTTCCACCTGGAAGGCTGGCGGCACCACCAGCTCGGCCACTTCGCGCACCAGCTGCTCCACCCGCACTTCTTCCAGCTTCTGCTCGGTGCGGCCCACACGGGCATAGGCCAGGATGCCGTTGATGAGGTCTTCGAGCCGGATCAGGCGGCCCTTCATCATGTCCAGGTACTGGCGCATCTGGGCGCTGAGCTCGTGGGGCAGCTCATCTTCAATCCATTTCAATACGGTCAGGACACCGCGTACGGGAGCTTTCAGGTCGTGGGAAGCCACGTAGGCAAACTGGTCCAGCTCCTTGTTGCGGTTTTGCAGGGCCGCAAAGGTTTCTTCCAGGGTCTGGGTCATGTGGTTGAGCGACGTGGCCAGGTTGCCGAGGCTGTCCTGCTGCGCGCCGTTGCTGATCTTGACGCTGTAGTCGCCCTGCACCACCCGGTCGGCCAGCTGCTCGATGATGGCAATGCGGCGCGCCGTGTCCTGGTTTACCTGGGCCAGCTCCTGCTGCAGCCGCTCATTGGCCTGCAGCTCCCGCGTAATTTTTGAGAACAGCCACAGCACAATCAGGATGGCCAGCACCGCCGACCCTACAATGGCAATGGGTGTGGTATTCTCGTAGAAATCCTGATTCAGGCTCCGCTCCCGCAACAGCACGGTTTCGGTGGCGGTCATATCACTCACTATTTTCCGCAGCTTTTCCAGCGTCGGCTGGTCGGCCAGCAGCAGGTCGCGGGCCGCGTAGGGCGTGGGGTTGACGGTGCTCCATTTTTTCAGCACCTGCTTCTCATACGCTACCAGCCGGCGCAGCGTATCCAGGCGGTTTTGCTGCACCGGATTGTCGCGGGTGAGCAACTGCAGCGAGTCGAAGTCGCGGCTGGTTCCTTCCAGGTTGGTCCGGTACTCCGCCAGCCGGGTGGTATCGGCCAGCAGCAGATACGCTCGTACGGCCGTCTGGGCATCGCGCACTTTGGTGCGCAGCTGCGACGTATACTGCAGCACCTGATAGGTATGCTCTACTTGGCGGGTGTAAAACGCAAGCTGCTGAATGCTGCGGTAGGCCAGCAGCGAGGTAAGCAGCAGCACCGCTAGGGCAATGATAAACCCGAGCAGAATTTTGGTATTGAGTCGTAAGCGCATCAGAACAGGGAGCGGAGCAGGGAGTGTGGGCGCTTACGCGCATACAAGGATAACGGTTGAGTCGCCAAGCGGGCTCGTAATCCTGCGAAGGGCAGGTGTATCTTTGGGGCCACCGCCTCCAGCTCTACGCCCCGTATGCCCGCTCCAGATCCGATTACCTCGCCCCAGAATCCGCGCATCAAGAATCTGCTCAAGCTGCAGCAAAAATCGTCGGAGCGGCGCGAGCAGGGGCTCACCATTATCGAAGGCCACCGCGAGCTGACTATTGCGCACGGCGCGGGCGTACCCATCACGGCGCTGTTTGTGTGCCCGGAATTAGCTGGTGAGGTGCGCCAACGAGAGCTGCAGGCATTGTTTGGCAGCCGCCAGCCCGAGTGGTTCGAGGTGTCGAAGGCCGTGTTTGAGAAAGTAGCCTACCGCGAAGGCTCCGACGGCGTGCTGGCCCTCGCGAAGCCGCCGCGCCACACGCTGGCCGGACTGCGCCTGCCGGCCGCCCCCTTGCTGCTGGTGCTGGAAGCCGTGGAAAAACCGGGCAACCTGGGCGCCATTCTGCGCACTGCCGATGCCGCGCAGGCTACGGCCGTCATCGTCTGCGACCCGCGCACCGACCTCTACAATCCCAACGCCATCCGCTCCAGTATCGGCTGCATCTTCACGGTGCCTACTGTTGCTACCACCCGCGACGAGCTGCTGGCCTGGTGCCGGCAGCACGGCATCCGCACCTATGCGGCGGCTCTTACCGAGCAGGCGGTACCCTATACCACCTGCGACTTTCGTGGCCCTACCGCTCTGGTGATGGGCACCGAAGCCGACGGCCTCACGCCGGAGCTCATGCAGGCCTGCGACCAGACTATCATCATTCCCATGCGCGGCGCCATCGACTCACTCAACGTCAGTACCGCCACCGCTATTCTTACGTTTGAGGCCGTGCGCCAGCGCGGGTAGCAGCGGACGGCGGCGCCCGCTACCGCGCGGGCACCTGGCTGCCCGGTCGGGTTCAGGCTAGAAAACGCTAATTTTCGCTGGCTGCCCGGTTGCTGAGGTATTCGTGCTGCTTCATCCGGCCTCCATAGCGCTATGCCGCCCGAATTTCCTGTCCGCATCCGCACTACCCCGTCGGCCAGTCGGCTTTCCCGTCTCTGGCTGCCCAGCCTGGTGGGGCTGGCCGTGGCACTGCTGCTGCTGAGCACCTACCAGCGCATCATTCAGATAGACGAAGCCTGGATTGGGGAGCAGGCGTACTGGGCTGCCCGCGACGGAGTGGTGCGTTCGGAGCTGTTTCGGGGCTTTCTGCACGCCGAGGTGCGGCAGCTGGTGTACCACAAGCTCTTTGTGTGGCAGGCTGCCGGCCTGATTCGGGTGGCCGGCTGGTCGGTAACGGCCCTGCGCCTGCTGAGCCTGGCGTATCTGGGGCTGTTTGTGGGGCTGTGCTGGCGCTACCTGCGCACCCTGGACCTGCGTCCCTGCAGCAGGTGGCTATATATGCTGCTGCTGCTGGCCAATACCCTGGTTGCGGAGTTCAGTTTCACTTTCCGACCCGAAATCATGCTCATGACGCTGGGCTTTGCGTCCTGGCAGTGTCTGCAGCTGGCGGCCCATGCCCGGAGGGGGCTGTGGTATGTGGCCGGAGCCGGCCTGCTGGCCGGGCTGGCGGCACTCACGCACCTCAACGGCCTCATCTTCGTGGGAGCGGGCGGGCTGCTGCTGCTGTGGCGCCGGCAGGCGGTAGCTGTCGTCGTGTTTGCGGGGCCGGTGCTGGTGTGCGCCGGGTGCTACTTCCTGGAAGTGGGCTTGCTGGGAGCCTGGGCCGCGTTCGGGCAGCAGCTCCAGCCGGCTGTGCAGCCGGAGGCGGGCGTCGGAGCCGGCCTGCGCCGACTGCTGCACGAGCATAAGCGGCTGTTCCACTCGTTTAAAGAGTCTCCGCTTTCAGTCTGCGCCCTGCTGGCCAGCGCGGTGCTGTATCGTCACCGGAGCCGGTTTGCTGCCGGCTGGCTACCAGAGCTGCTGCTATATACGCTGGCGCTGCTGGTGCTGCTGGCCGTGGGCAGCCAGAACGACAACTCCTTCTATACCATTCTTTACATCCCGTTTCTGGTGCTTCTCATCACCGCCGCCTTCGACCGGCTGCCCGAGGACAGCCACTGGCTGAACCGGGTGGCCAGGGTGCTGCTGGGGGCTTATCTGCTGCTCAATTTCGGCGGCACGCTCTACCTCACCAGCCGCCACCGCAACATGGCAGAGCAGCATCAGCGGCTGGTTCGGCATCTGGCTCCGTACCGGGGCGCGGCCGTGGTGGCGCCGTTACCATTCGTGTACAACGGGCTGGAGCATTTTGCTGTGCAGGGCACGTTCTGCTACTACCTGCTGGCACAGGTACAAGCACAGTCTGGTGCACCGTTTGACTTTTTCGCGCAGGCGGCCCGTTTCCAGCGGCAACTACTGCTGCTCGATGAGGAATCGTTGGAGTTGCTGCACCTGCCACGCCCAAGAGCCGGTCAGTCTTTTGGCGCCTACCACTTCAGCCACCGGTTCGAGTCGTTTTACATCTACACCTATGCGCCGCCCCGCAGGCCCTAGCACGTGTCAGTGTCAGGATGCTGGGTTCGGTTACGGCAGCTGCCGGCCGCGATGTTGCATCCTGGCAGTTACGCCAGGTGCCGCCAGGTTTGCCCGCGGCCCGCGTAATCAGAGTGGAAGTAGCTACCGGACCAATGCAGCACCATACCGCGTGTGAGGTGCGTCGGTAGCTGCTTCGGAGCTTCAGACGCGGCGCAGCTCCTGCACCTGCACATCCAGCGGATCGGCGGCGTAGAGCAGCGGCGGGCCCTGCAAGGTGGGCAGGCCATGGCTTTCCACCAGCGTCGAGTCCCATTCCTGCAGCGTAGCTTCCCGCAGGGTCCAGGGCTCGTGCCACAGGCGGCCGCGCCACAAATAAGGACTTTGTATGCCCTGCCGCAGGTCGGCGCCGGCCGTGTACAAACTATACCGCTCCGTGAGAAAATACGCCAGCGTACCCGGCTGCGCAGGTGCCAACGCGGCGCCCGGCGTCCAGGTAGCCGCGAAAGAGGCAGGCGCTACGCCCCGGTGGGTGCGCTCGGCCACCGCCCGCAGCGTGCCCGCCGTTTCCGTCAGGCTGATGCGGGCGTGCAGATACGGCAGATGAAACAGCGTGCGGGCCGCCCACACGCCTAGCGGCTGCGTGGCATCCAGGGAGAGAAACCAGACGCCCGGCACCCCATCCAGAGTAGCGTAAGTGCGCACGTTCAACTCATGTAGGGCGCTTAGCCCCGGCACGGCCGGCAGCCCCAGCGGCCGGATGTGGCTCATGGTAAATGGCACCACGCCCAGCCACGCCTGCCCCTCAAACAGATCCAGCTCCAGCCGCGCGGGCAGGTACGGACGCAGCAACTCGGGCGGCACGGGCCAGTGCGCAAACAGCAGGTTGCTCCAGCGCTGGCGCATCAGGTGCAGGCGGCGGGCAGCGGGCAGCAACAGGCCAAGCAGGAATAGCAGACATGAACGGGTACGTTCCAGAAGTAAGAATCAGTCTGATAACAGACAGCTCCCGCAGAAGCTTACTGTTGCGAACAATAAAAAAGGGGACGCAGCCCTCGGCAACGTCCCCTTTTTAACTCTTTCAACTAAAACCTAGTCTACTTTCTTGGCCGAACGCAGACGCTCGTTCTCGTCAAGCAGAATCTTACGCATCCGCACCGATTTCGGGGTTACTTCCAGGTACTCATCTTTCTGGATGTATTCCATGGCTTCTTCCAGCGAGAACTGACGCTTGGGCACAATTTTCACGTTGTCATCCGTACCCGAGGCACGCATGTTCGTGAGTTTCTTGCCTTTCTGGATGTTGATGGTCAGGTCGTTCGGGCGGGTGTGCTCGCCGATAACCTGGCCAGCGTACACCTCTTCACCCGGATCCACGAAGAACTCACCACGGTCCTGCATCTTGTCGATGGTGTACGCAGTGCCGGCACCGGTGTCCATCGAAATCAGCGAGCCGGAGATACGGCCGGGAATCACGCCTTTGTAAGGCTCGTACGAAGCAAAGCGGTGGTTCATGATGGCCTCACCAGCGGTGGCGGTCAGCACGTTGTTGCGCAGGCCAATCAGGCCGCGGGCCGGAATGTTGAACTCCAGGTGCTGCAGGTCGCCTTTCGGCTCCATGATGGTCAGCTCGCCTTTGCGCATCGTCACCAGCTCGATAACCTTGCCGGCAGTTTCCTCCGGCACGTCAACTACCAGATGCTCGATAGGCTCCAGGCGGTTGCCATTGTCGTCCTCGCGGAACAGTACCTGTGGCTGGCCTACCTGCAGCTCAAACCCTTCGCGACGCATGGTCTCGATGAGTACCGACAAGTGCAGAATGCCGCGGCCGTACACCAGGAAGGTGTCTTCCCGGTCGGTTTCCTTCACGCGCAGGGCCAGGTTTTTCTCGGTTTCCTTGAACAGACGGTCACGCAAATGGCGCGAGGTCACAAACTTGCCTTCCTTACCAAAGAAGGGCGAGTTGTTGATGGTGAACAGCATGTTCATCGTCGGCTCGTCGATGCTGATAACCGCCAGTGCCTCGGGGTTTTCCGCGTCGGCCAGCGTATCGCCGATGTCGAAGCCTTCGATGCCGGTTACGGCGCAGATTTCGCCCGAGCTAACCTCGGCTACTTTCGTGCGGCCCAAGCCTTCGAACACTTGCAGCTCTTTGATTTTGACCTTTTTGATGGTGCCGTCACGCTTGATCAGGCTCATGTTAGCGCCTTCTTTCAGCGTACCGCGGTGCACCCGGCCAATGGCGATACGGCCCACGAACGACGAATAGTCGAGCGAGGTAACCTGCATCTGAGGCGTGCCGTCCAGGGTAGGAGCAGGCGGGATGGAAGCCACCACGGCGTCGAGCAGCGGAATAATGCTGTCGGTCTTCACTTTCCAGTCGGTGCTCATCCAGCCCTGCTTCGAAGAGCCGTACAGGGTCACGAAATCCAACTGGTCTTCGGTGGCACCCAGGTTGAACATGAGGTCGAATACCTGCTCATGCACCTCATCGGGGCGGCAGTTTTCTTTGTCGACTTTGTTCACCACCACGATAGGCTTCAGGCCCAAGTCAATGGCTTTGCCCAGTACGAAGCGAGTCTGGGGCATGGCGCCTTCAAAGGCATCGACGAGCAGCAATACGCCGTCGGCCATTTTCAGTACGCGCTCCACCTCGCCGCCGAAGTCGGCGTGACCAGGAGTGTCGATGATGTTGATTTTTACGTCCTTGTACCGTACCGATACGTTTTTGGAGACGATGGTGATGCCTCGCTCACGTTCCAGGTCATTGTTGTCCAGGATGAGGTCGTCGAACTGCTGGTGCTCGTCGAACAGCTTGGAGGCGTGAATGATCTTGTCCACGAGCGTAGTCTTGCCGTGGTCAACGTGGGCAATGATGGCGATATTCCGAATGTTCTGCATACAAAGGTTTTTCCGGGCGCAAAGGTACGGAATGTTTAGCGCAAAAACCCGCACTAAGGAATTGTTACTGAGAGAGGAAGAAACAGCGGGCAGGAAGCAAGACAACTCCTTGGGCTGCTGCAGTTCCCGTTGGTGGTGGCAAACAAGTTTTACCAGCGGCAAGGCCGAACCACCCGACGGCTTCGTATGTTGCTCACAAGCGGCCTGACCGCTGATATCGGCCGCTTATCGTCCTTTTTTCTCTTCCTCCCCGACATGCGCTTCTCATTCCTGATTCTTCTCCTGTCCGCTCTGACGCTGAACTCTGCCTGCTCGCAGAAAAAGAGCAGCCGTGACGCAAAAATGGACCTGGCGGATTCTCCCCGGCCCGTTACGGCTCCTTCCGCTGCCGCCAAGGCGTACCCCAAACCCAAGGTAGTAACCGGCAAACCCGACGAGTTTCCGATCCGCAAAACTGATGCCCAGTGGAAGGCGCAGCTAACCCCGGCTCAGTATTTCATTCTGCGCCAGCAGGGTACCGAACGGCCTTTTGTGAACAAGTATGCCAACAACCACGAGAAGGGCAACTACTATTGCGCCGCCGACCACAACCTGCTGTTTTCCTCCGAAACCAAGTTTGAAACGGGAACCGGCTGGCCGAGCTTCTGGGCACCTGCTACCGATAGCAGCCTGAAAGTAACCGCCGACAACAGCCTGGGCATGAGCCGCGACGAGCTGGTGTGCGCCAAGTGCGGCGGCCACCTCGGCCACGTCTTCGACGACGGCCCCAAGCCCACCGGCCAGCGCTACTGCATGGATTCCGACGGTATGATCTTCGAAAAAGCAAAATAGGGTATTCATTGCGCGTTGCTGGTTCCTGAGTAGCTCTGGCAACTCATAACGGATATACTTTTGCGCCCGGCCCGCTGGCAATCCAAGCCAGCGGGCCGTTTCGTTTGTTAGTGGCTTATAGCGTAAGCTCCACCGTAAACTCGCTTTTTACTTTATGTCAACTTCCGTTCATCCTGATTCCATTGCCGAATTGCAGCAGGCGCTGGCTCCGGCCCGAGAGCAGCTGGTGGCGCACGGCGTGTATCAGTCGCTGCACTCCCTCCATGATTTGCGCGTATTCATGGAGCACCATGTGTTTGCCGTCTGGGATTTTATGTCGCTGCTGAAGGCCCTGCAGCGCGAGCTGACCTGCGTAGAGGTGCCGTGGGTGCCCCGCGGCAACCCCGCCACGCGTCGCCTCATCAACGACATCGTGCTGGAAGAGGAAACCGACGTGGACCCCGAAGGCCGCCCCGCTAGCCATTTCGAGCTCTACCTGCGTGCCATGCGCGAGTGCGGCGCCGATACAGCACCTATCGAAAAGCTGCTGGCCGCGTTAGCTGCTGGCGCTACTGTAGGCCAGGCGCTGGAGCAGGCGCAGGCCCCGGCTTCGGTGCAGAAGTTTGTGCTGGCTACGTTCCGCATCATTGATTCGGGCAAGCCGCATACTGTGGCTGCCGCTTTCACCTTCGGCCGCGAAGACGTGATTCCCGACATGTTTCGTCACTTGGTAGCCGACCTTACGCAGCGTTTCCCAGGCCAGCTCGATACGTTCAGCTACTACCTCAACCGCCATATTCAGCTCGATGAGGAAGTCCATACGCCGCTGGCCCAGCAGATGGTGCGCGACCTGTGTGGTGATGATGCGCAGCGCTGGCAGGAAAGCCGCGAGGTAGCGGTTGGGTGCATGCAGGCCCGGATAGCCTTGTGGGATGGTATCCGGGCTGCGCTGACGCAGTCGGCGGTTCTTTAAATCCGCTGTGCTTCAACCTGGCAGCGGCTTAGCTCGTTGTAAAGAAGCAGTGTCTGCTTCGGTGCTGCTTTCTCCGCTATTCCGATGAAAATCATTTCTGCCCGTTTGCTTGTCGGGGCCTGCCTGCTAAGTACGGCCACGCTGCTGAGCAGCTGCTTCACCTCCCAGGAAAGCTCCAATGAAGCTGCCCGCCCTACCGCGCTGCCCGCCACTATCCAGACCGATGCTGACCGACAGGCGGCTTATAATAGCGGGGCCGGCTACGGCGGTTCCGTACCCGATGCTACCCCGGGCCGGGTGCCGGTGGGGGAGCAGGCCAGCGGTATCAACTCCCGCAAACGGCCCGAAAGCCTCAATACCAACGACCCCAATACCACTACGCCCGAGACCCGTCTGCGCCGTCTCAATGGTGCGCCCACAGACACGCTGCGCCGCCCATAGGGCAGTGCTGAGTACAGAAGATAGAATGCCCGGTCGCTACGAAAGCAACCGGGCATTCTATCTTCTGTACTCAGTGCACGGACTAAATACCAGTGTTGGAAGTATTGTCCTGGGCCGGTTCCTGTGAGTTGGTCGTGGCCGAAACCGGCTTTTTTGCGGTAGCCGGGCGGGAGCGGCCGGGAGCAGCTGAGGAAGCTGTTTTGGCAACTGGTCGGGCTGCGGCTGGTTTAGCTGTTCCGGATGCGCTGCTCCGGACTGTCGCCGGTTTGGCCGCCGCTGGTTGGGCTGTCGTCCGTGCCGGCCGGGCAGGCGCCGCTTTAGAATTCGTTGCTGCCGGTTTAGCTGCCGGTTGTTCAGCGCCCAGGTCAACAGAAATGCTGTCCGAGCCCGCGACGGTGCCATTCTCATGGTGGCGCACGATGGTGTGCAGCGCCTGCTCAAACAAGTGCTCCATGTCGGTGTCGAGGCGCTGCGTAGCATCTTTCACTACTTCCTTCAGCTTCGCTTTGGCCTCTTTCCGGATGCGCTTCACCAGTTCGTTGATGTGGTTGTCCAGCTCTTTCTGTAGCTGTTTCGCAGCTGATTTAAGAACCTTCTTCTGGCTGGATTTTTTGGCGGAATTGCTGTCAGAAATACTGGCTGATGCTTTCTGCGCAGCCTTAGCCGCTTTGCGTTGAGTCTTTTCAGCGGGGTCCTTCTCTCGGGCAGCTTTCTTCTCCTTCTTGGGACTTTTCTCTTGAGCAGAATTTTTCATGGCTTGTGGCATTTAGGTAGAGAGTGGTAGCATGTGATACGCAAGACTCCGCTGTAGGCTGCTTAAATATAGCAGTATTTATAGGCTGGATTGTTAAGAATATGCCGACGCGGCACCTTTCGCCTTATTCCTCGTTCCTTTGCACTCCCGTTGGCTTTCCGGCTGCGGTTTTCTCTTGCTAAAGTTGCTTTCTGCCCCCGATATGGCCTCATCTGTCCCCAAGCGCTACACCGTTACGGCCGCGCTGCCCTACGCCAACGGCCCCGTACACATCGGCCACCTAGCTGGCGTGTACCTGCCTGCCGACATCTACGTGCGCTACCTGCGCGCCCAGCAGCGCGACGTAAAATTCATCTGCGGCTCCGATGAGCACGGCGTGCCCATCACCATCCGGGCCCAGAAGGAGGGCGTCACGCCCCAGCAGGTAGTCGATAAGTACCACGCCATTATCCGCGACTCGTTCCAGGATTTCGGCGTATCGTTCGACATCTACTCGCGCACGTCCTCGGCCACGCACGCCGAGGTAGCCAGCGGCTTTTTCAAGAAGCTCTACGAAGAAGGCAAGTTCATTGAGCAAACTTCCGAGCAGTACTATGACGAGAAGGCCGACCAGTTTCTGGCCGACCGCTACATCGTGGGTACCTGCCCTAACTGCGGCAACGAAAACGCCTACGGCGACCAGTGCGAGAAGTGCGGCACCTCGCTCAGCCCCACCGAGCTGATCAACCCGCGCTCCATGCTGAGCGGCAACCACCCCGTGCTGCGCGAAACCAAGCACTGGTATCTGCCCCTCGACCAATACGAGCCCTGGCTGCGTGAGTGGATTGTGGAAGGCCACAAGCAGGACTGGAAAGCCAACGTATACGGCCAGTGCAAATCGTGGATCGACCAGGGCCTGCACCCCCGCGCCGTAACCCGCGACCTGGACTGGGGCGTGCCCGTGCCGGTGGCCGGGGCCGAGGGCAAGGTGCTCTACGTGTGGTTTGATGCGCCCATCGGCTATATCTCGGCCACCAAAGACCTGCTGCCCGACACCTGGGAAACCTACTGGAAAGACCCCGAAACCAAGCTGGTGCACTTCATCGGCAAGGACAACATCGTGTTCCACTGCATCATCTTCCCCACGATGCTCAAGGCCCACGGCGACTATATCCTGCCCGATAACGTGCCCGCCAACGAGTTCCTGAACCTGGAAGGCGACAAAATCAGCACGAGCCGCAACTGGGCCGTGTGGCTGCACGAGTACCTGCAGGATTTCCCCGGCCAGGCCGACGTGCTGCGCTACGTGCTCTGCGCCAACGCCCCCGAAACCAAGGACAACGACTTTACCTGGAAGGATTTTCAAGCCCGCAACAACAACGAGCTGGTGGCCAACCTCGGCAACTTCGTGAACCGGGCCGTGGTCCTGACGCACAAGTTCTTCGCGGGCAAAGTACCCGCCGCCGTGGGCTTCACCACCGAGGACGAGGACGTGCTGCGCCAGCTGCAGGAGTTCCCGGCCCGCATCGGGGAGCTGATTGACAACTACCGCTTCCGCGATGCCCTGAACGAGTTGATGAATCTCTCGCGCCTCGGCAACAAGTACCTGGCCGACCAGGAGCCCTGGAAGCTCGTCAAAACCGACGAGGCCCGCACCGGCACCGTGCTGCACGTGTCGCTGCAGCTGGCTGCCGCCCTGGTCACACTGCTGGAGCCCTTCCTGCCCGAAGCCGCCGCCCGCCTGGGGGGCATGCTGAACACCGAGAAAGGCACTTGGCCCCAGGCCGGCCGCCCCGACGCGCTGCCCGCCGGCCACCAGCTGGCCGAAGCCGCGCTGCTGTTCACCAAAATCGAGGACGCCACCGTGGAAGCCCAGGTGCAGAAGTTACTTGATACCAAGAAAGCCAACGAGCTGGCCGCCGCCGTAGCCGCCCCCGCAAAAGAGGACGTGAGCTTCGAGCAGTTCCAGCAGATGGATCTGCGCATCGGTACCATCGTGGCCGCCGAGAAGGTAGCCAAAACCAAAAAGCTGCTCAAACTCAGCGTAGACCTCGGTTTCGACGAGCCCCGCACCATCGTGTCGGGCATTGCTGAGCACTTCCTGCCCGAGGCCCTCATCGGCCAGCAGGTGCAGGTGCTGCTCAACCTCGCCCCCCGCGAAATCAAAGGCATCCAAAGCCAGGGCATGCTCCTGATGGCCGAAAACGCCGACGGCGTGCTTAGCCTCATGCAGCCCAGCAGCCCCGTACGCCCCGGTTCCGGCGTAGCGTAAGCCGCTACCCGATAACAACAGAACGTCATTCAGAGCGAAGCGAAGAATCTCGCTAGAGGGTATATCGATTGATACCCTCTAGCGAGATTCTTCGCTTCGCTCTGAATGACGTTCTGCTTTTACAGTATGGCCTGAATGCGAGGATTACTTCACGTTCACCACGTTCATAGCCCGTTCCACGCCCATAGCCCCGAACGCCAGCACGGCTTCGGCGGCTTTTTCCAGGCGGCCTTCCAGGTCAATGTTTTCATCGGCGGAGAAGGGGCTGAGCACGTAGTCCACCTGTCGGCCCTTCGAAAAGCTGGAGTCGATGCCGAAGCGCAGGCGGGCGTATTCGTCGGAGCCCAGGGTTTCCTGGATGTGCTTGAGGCCGTTCTGGCCGCCGGCCGAGCCTTTGGCTTTCAGCCGCAGCTTGCCGAAGGGAAGGGCCAAGTCATCCGTCACGACGAGCATTTGCTCCTTCGTCAGCTTGAGCGTGCTCAGCCAGTGTGCCGCCGCTTTGCCGCTCAGGTTCATGTAGGTGGTGGGCTTCACCAGCACGTAGGTGTGGCCCTTGTGCTTGATTTCGGTGGTGAAGGCGTGGCGGCCCAGCTGCCAGGGTGCGGCGTCGTGTTTGCGGGCCAGGTAGTCGCCCACCATAAAGCCCACGTTGTGGCGCGTATCGGCGTATTCCGGCCCGATGTTGCCCAGGCACAGCACAAGAAACTTCATAGACCACGGATTTAGACGGATTTTTCGAATGCCACGGATTTCGTGGACGATTATTCGGGCAACGCGGCCCTACCCGTCAGATTAAGGCGTGAAATTATTCAAACAAGCACTAAAAAAGCCGCTCTGCAAGCAGAGCGGCTTTTCGTTGACGCTGGAACCGGCAGCTTCCCGAATCGTCCACAAAATCCGTGGCATCCGAAAAATCCGTGGTCCTTATTTGTCGGCCGACATCTGGCCTTTCAGTGCACGTGGGATGGCCACGGTAGCAATAGGAGCCTGCTCGCTGGTCAGGATGGTGTAGTTGTTTGGAACAACTTTGCTCACCTTGATCGACTTGCCAAGGCCCAGGTCCGAAATGTCTACTTCTACGTAGTCGGGCAGGTTCTCAGGCGAAGCCTTCACTTTCAGCTTGCGCAGCTTGCTCACGAGCTTGCCACCAGCCAGTACGCCCGGCGAAACACCAACGTACTTCACCGGAATGTCCATCTTCACTTCTTTGCCTTCCTGCAGCTCCAGGAAGTCAACGTGCAGCAGCATCTCGTTCACGGGGTGGAACTGAGCGTCCTGCACGATAGCGCGGTAGTGCGTGCCTTCCACGTTCAGGTCCACGATGTGAACTTCGGGGGTGTACAGCAATTCGCGGAAGAGGATAGCGGGGGCAGAGAAGTGAACCTGCTCCGTGCCGCCGTACAGTACGCAAGGTACATACGACTCCAGGCGCAGCGCCTTGGCGTCCTTCTTACCGAGATTCGCTCTTTTAAACCCTACAATCTCGAGGCTTTTCATAAAAGTGTGCTTTTGAGGAAAAAACGCGTACCCAAAGCAGGCAAACGGGCCGCAAAGATAGGCGGATTGTTTGGGAAAATTATGGCGAGTGCCACAAAGAATTGTCATCCTGAGCGGAGCGAAGGACCCTATCACACTTGCACAGCCATTGTTCAGCCATAATAAGGTCCTTCGTTTCACTCAGGATGACAGGCAAACAAACTACACAAACAGTGAGCTGATCGACTCGTGCGATACCACGTTGCGGATGGCCGAAGCGAAGAGCGGCGCCAGGGAAATAACCCTGATTTTGTGGTTCTCCTCCTTTAAAGGCAGCGTATCCGTAATTACCAGCTCCTCCAGGGCCGAGTTGCGGATTCGCTCATGCGCCGGGCCCGAAAGCACACCGTGCGTAATAACGGCGCGTACCGATTTGGCTCCGCGCTCCATCAGCAGCTCAGCGGCTTTGCAGATGGTGCCGGCCGTGTCTACGATGTCGTCAACCAGCACCACGTTCATGCCCGTTACATCACCGATGACTTGCATGGAGGCAATTTCGTTGGCCCGCAGGCGCATTTTGTCGCAGACTACAATTTCGGCCCCGAATTTCTTGGCGAAGGCGCGGGTCCGCACCACGCCGCCCACGTCGGGCGAAGCGAAAATCAGGTTGTCGAGGTTCAGGCTCTTTATATAAGGGGCCGTCACGGTGGCGCCATCGAGGTGGTCTACCGGAATGTCGTAGAAACCCTGAATCTGGCCGGCGTGCAGGTCGCAGGTCATCAGGCGGTCAGTGCCCACGCTCTGCACTATGTTGGCCACCACTTTGGCCCCGATGCTCACGCGCGGCTTGTCCTTGCGGTCCTGGCGGGCATAGCCCATGTAGGGCATCACAATATTCACCTTGTAGGCCGAAGCCCGCTTGGCAGCATCCACCATCAGGGCTAGCTCCATCAGGTTTTCGGCCGGCGGGTTAGTGCTCTGAATCAGGAACACGGCGCAGCCCCGCACGCTTTCATTGAAGCTGGGCCCCAGCTCCGTATCGGCGAAGCGCTGAATGCTCAGGTCGCCGAGCGGCTGGCCGAAGGCTTCGGCGATTTTCATACCCAGTTCGTGGGAAGCATTGCCCGCGAAAATCTTTACCTGCTGTGACATGGGGTAGGGGAAGGAAGGAAAATAAAAAAGCGAAAGGCGCCGACTCTTCCGGAGGAGGAAGAATCAGCGCCTTTCGCTTTACTCAGTCGGTTGTCCGACCAGGGCTCGAACCTGGACTTTCTTGAATCAAAATCAAGCGTGTTGCCAGTTACACCATCGGACAATTTCCCATTCGTTTTCCGTTGCCGGTGTTCCGTTTGGGTGTGCAAATGTACTACGGCTTTTATTGCAGGCAAACTTTCGTCGGAAAATTTTTTTAGAAATTTTGGCCTCATCGGCTTGGTAAAGGCCTTTTGCGGAGCCTGAGTACCTGATTTTCAGGGAAAGAAGCCGGTAGATTTCCGGCAGAAACTTTCCTGGCGGCCTGACTTTGGCAAAGCGGGGATTAAGCCGTAGTTTTGCGCCCTGAAAAGTTGCATCCCATCCATACATAAAACGTAATGGCGAATACCGGCAAAATCACCCAGGTTATCGGTCCCGTTGTGGACGTGAGCTTCGCGGGTGAAGGCTCCAAGCTCCCCAACATTCTCGACGCTCTTGAAGTCGTGAAAGACAACGGCCAGGTAGTTATCCTGGAGTGCCAGCAGCACCTGGGCGAAGACCGGGTCCGCACCATCGCCATGGACTCGACCGAGGGCCTGACCCGCGGTGCTGTAGTACGTGACCTGGGCGCGCCCATCTCCATGCCTACCGGCGACAGCATCAAAGGCCGTCTGTTCAACGTAATCGGTCATGCCATTGATGGCATTCCGCAGCCGACGAGCACCACGCGTCTGCCGATTCACCGTCAGGCTCCGGCTTTCGAAGAGCTGGCTACTTCTTCGGAAGTATTCTTCACCGGCATCAAAGTAATCGACCTGCTCGCTCCTTATGTAAAGGGTGGCAAAATCGGTTTGTTCGGTGGTGCCGGCGTAGGCAAAACCGTACTGATTCAAGAGCTGATCAACAACGTAGCCAAGGCCTACTCGGGTCTGTCGGTGTTTGCTGGTGTGGGTGAGCGTACCCGCGAAGGCAATGACCTGCTGCGCGAATTTATCGAAGCCAACATCATTCGCTACGGCGAGGAGTTCAAGCACTCGATGGAAGAAGGCGGCTGGGACCTCTCGAAAGTAGACATGGCCGAGATGGAGAAGTCGCAGGCAACGCTCGTGTTCGGCCAGATGAACGAGCCTCCCGGAGCCCGTGCCCGAGTAGCCCTGTCGGGCCTGACGATTGCCGAAAGCTTCCGCGACGGTGATGGCACCGGCGCCGGCCGCGACATTTTGTTCTTCATCGACAACATTTTCCGCTTCACGCAGGCGGGCTCCGAAGTATCGGCTCTGCTGGGCCGGATGCCGTCGGCCGTAGGTTACCAGCCTACGCTGGCCACCGAAATGGGTGCTATGCAGGAGCGGATTACCTCCACCAAGCGCGGTTCCATCACGTCGGTACAGGCCGTATATGTGCCTGCCGATGACTTGACTGACCCGGCTCCGGCCAACACCTTCGCTCACTTGGATGCCACGACGGTACTGAGCCGCAAAATCGCCGAGCTGGGCATCTACCCGGCCGTTGACCCGCTGGACTCCACCTCGCGCATTCTGTCGGTGGAAGTACTGGGCGAAGAGCACTACAATACCGCTCAGCGCGTGAAAGAGATTCTGCAGCGCTACAAAGAACTGCAGGACATCATCGCCATCCTGGGTATGGACGAACTCTCCGAAGAGGACAAGCAGGTTGTAAACCGCGCCCGCCGCGTGCAGCGCTTCCTGTCGCAGCCCTTCTTCGTGGCCGAGCAGTTCACCGGTCTGAAAGGTGTACTCGTTGACATCAAGGACACCATCCGTGGCTTCAACGAAATCATCGACGGCAAGCACGACCACCTGCCGGAAGCCGCATTCAACCTGGTAGGCAACATCGAAGATGCTGTGGCCAAAGGTGAGAAGCTGGTAGCCGAAGCCAAGTAGTCGTCAGAACGTCAAGCGGAACGTCATGCTGAGCTTGTCGAAGCATCTCTACCGCGCAAGTATTTAATTACTGCTGCGGTAGAGATGCTTCGACAAGCTCAGCATGACGTTCTTTTTTAGCCTGATAATTCCATACATCATGCATTTAGAAATCATCACCCCCGACCGCAAGGTTTTTGAAGGCGAGGTTACGTCGGCCCAGTTTCCCGGTGCCGATGGTCTGTTTGAGGTTCTCAACAACCACGCTCCGCTGATTTCGGCGCTGAAAGAAGGCAACGTCGTGCTGAACGGCGGCGCTACCACTTTTCACATTGATGGCGGCGTGGTAGAAGTGTTGCGCAATAACGTAATCGTACTGGCCGAAGGCGCTTCGGCGTAACTGGGTTCAGCTTGCAACAAAAAAGCCTTTCCTGTATAGGAAAGGCTTTTTTGTTTTTCCGGTCGGCAGGCTGTTGTGCTGCAGCCCGCTTGCCTTCCGCTTTGTCTATTGGCCTCTTATTACCAACGACTGTCTAGCTTTACTTCATGGAAATTCACCCCAAGATTACCCCGATCTATCAGACGTCTGTTTTCAAGTTTGAGGATCTGAATGAGCTGGAGCTGTATTTTGGGGAGCCGGGCAGCCGCTACCTGTACTCGCGCAACGGCAACCCCAACTCGGATGAGCTGGCGGAGGCTGTGAACCGGTTGGAAGGCGGGGCAGGGGCCATTGCTACGGGCTCGGGCATGGCGGCCATCTTCGCGGCGCTGCTAGCCTGCTGCCACGCCGGCGACCATGTGCTGTGCGCGGCGGATATCTACGGTGGCTCGTTGTCGTTGCTGAACAATGAGCTGAGCCGGATGGGCATTTCGGTGACGTACGTGCCGTTTGAGCAGCTCTACGACCTACAGCAGTTTGTGCAGCCTACCACGCGCCTGCTGCTGGCTGAAACCATGAGTAACCCGCTGCTGCGCGTAGCCGACCTGCGCCGGCTAGCGGCCGAATGCCACCAGGTGGGCCTGAAGCTGGTAGTGGACAATACTTTTGCAACGCCCGTCATTACGCAGCCGCTGGCGCTGGGCGCGGATATTGTGCTGCACAGCGTCACGAAATACATTGCGGGCCACTCTGATGTGACGGCCGGTGCGGTAGTAGCTTCTGACACAGAAACGGCTACCCGGCTCAAGCAGATTGGGATTCTTTATGGGCTTACGCTGAGCCCCATGGAAAGCTGGTTGGCCGTGCGCGGCCTCAAAACCCTGCGCCTGCGCATGCGTGAGCACAGCCACAACGCACTAGCTGTAGCGGAATTCCTGCAGCAGCAGCCCGGCGTGCGCGCCGTGTACTATCCCGGCTTGCCCAACCACCCGCAGCACGCACTGGCGCGAGAGCAGGGAAAGGGGCTTTTTGGCGGAATGATGTCTGTGCTGCTGAACGACGACGCGGGGGTAGTGAACCGGTTTATGCAGCGCAGCCAGCGGTTCCCGTTTGCGCCTTCCCTGGCAGGCGTCGATTCGTCTCTGTCGTATCCGCTGGGCACCTCGCACCGCTACCTGACGCCGGAGCAGCAGGCCGACCTGGGCATTACGGTAGGGCTGGTGCGGCTTTCAGTCGGAATTGAGCCGCTGGAGGAACTGCTGGCTGATCTGCAACAGGCGCTGCATGCCGGTTAAGTCCCGGTTGAGTCCCGGGCCCCGACCGGAACAGACGTACGCGTTGCCTCTGGCAGACCAATTTTTGGCAGTTGGCAGTTGGCAACCTGCTCAGCGAAGTGCGTGAGCCGTTATCGGGTGGGTTGTAGTGAATTTCTATGAATTGGCGGCCGATGCGCGCGTGAACATGCCCGGTATATGCCACTGCTGTTTGCTTGAATTGCAATAAGTAGCAGTGGCATGTACCGGGCTTTTCTCGTTGCAGTATCAGCGGAAATTTGACTGAAGCGGCAGGCAGATAGAGGGGTGGTATCCCGAATCCGTCAAAAACTTCGACTGAATCCGAAGCTGGTCAGTAAAGAGCACCGTATGCTTACATTAAAATAGGATTATAATAAGATTAAAAATTGATTAAATATAGTGTATGTCTGTTTTATTGCTTCTATTTGAGAAAAACATTGTTTCCCTTTTTTCATCCGTCCTTTTTCTTAGAAGCTACATGAAGCTGATCAAACAAAGTCTGCTCACTCTATTGCTCGTTGTTCTGACTGCGGCAGCCGCCCTGGCAGATAACCCGGACGCCGTGCTGGGCGTGTGGAAAAATGGGGAAGGAACGGGCATGATTCAGATCTACAAAAGCGGCGACAAGTACTTTGGCCGCATTGTGTGGCTGAAAGTACTCAACAACCCCGACGGCACGCCCCGTACCGACGTGAACAACCCCACCGAATCGGCTCGCAGTAAGCCTTTGCGCGGCTTGGTGAACATGCGCGACTTTAAGTACGTGGGCGACAACAAGTGGGAGGGAGGGCAAATTTATGACCCTAAGAACGGCAGCGACTACTCCTGCGAGATGACGCTGACCGACCCAAACACGCTGGAAGTACGCGGCTATATCGGGGTTTCGCTTTTCGGCCGGACCGACGTGTGGAAGCGGCAGGTAAAGAAGTAGGATGATGCGCAACCTGACCCGTTTCCTGCTTCCCGGCACGCTGCTGGCATTCAGCTACGTGCTGGCCGATCCGGCCTGCGCCCAAACTGTGCCTGCCGCGCCCGACTCGTTAGGGCTGGATGATTTCAGTAGCTTCGGCAACGCAGATGCCACCGCCAACCGGCCGTACGCCAGCCAAAAAGTACTGTCCCAGAGTCCCACCAAGCTAATTTCGGTGGGCTACGAAGCGCAGTTGCCATTCGACCTGACGTCGGTGCGGTATGATGAGCCCACCTCGGGTAGCCGACAGGAGACAACGGAGCGCGTGGACCGCTTCGCGGGCCTGCGGTTGGGCTTCAATGCACCGGTCGTCTCCAATTCCAGCCTGATTCTTAACCTGGGCCTCACCTACTGGAACACCGGCGTGCGGGTGGCCAATGCCGAGCGTACCCCGCTGTTTAAGACGTTAGAAGACGGGTTGCGCTCTACGGGCTTCAATGCCACGGTGTTCCGGCCGCTCAACGACAAAAATTTCCTGCTGGTGCAGGGTAACGTTGATCTGAACGGCACCTACCGCCGCTTCTCGGACGTCAGCAGCGAGGCGCTGACGTACAGCGGCACCGCTATTTATGGCTGGAAGCCCAGCGAGGCGTATATGTGGGGCCTGGGTGTGTCGCGCACTTACCGGGCCGGGCAGCTGCTGCATATTCCGGTAGTGTACTACTTCCGCACGTTCAATCCGAAATGGGGTGTGGAAGCCATTTTCCCGGCCCGCGTGAATGTGCGGCGTAGCTTCGGCGCAAACTCGCTGCTTATGTTCGGTTACGAGCTGGAAGGCAACGCCTACTACCTCGGCCCCGTGAACGGCCAGGACGTATACCTGCGCCGGGGCGAGCTGAAGCCGCGCATCACCTATGAGCGGCAGCTGACAGGCTTTATCTGGCTGTCGGCCCAGGCTGGCCTGCGGTACAACTACCGCTTCGACGCGTTCCGCACCCAGAATCCCAGCGGGGGCAATAATCCGCTCTATGAAAACGAGTTGGGCAATCCACTGTACTTCAACCTGAGCCTTAACCTGGTAAGCCCTTAAAAGCGGGTTTTCAGCCGCGCAGCCGCTCTGGCTGCCGTGGCCCGATTTTCTACGCGGGGTTTATTCCGGGCCGTGTCTGCTGCAACAGGCGCGGCCCACTTGCGTTCCGGTGGGCCGCGTGATATACTAACCGCCTTGGCTTAATACTCCTGGCACGGGCTTTTGTGCTGAGAGTACTGCTGTTTGAACTTTATGTACTGCTGGAAGAGAGTTTGTGCCGATTTTAGGTCTGTTCGGCAGACGTTATTTCCTTTAACGCGTCCGCAACACGCCTCAAATCACTCTCCGTCATAGCGGTTCCGGACGGAAGGCACAAACCCTGATCAAACAGATTGGTACAAACCGCGCCGCCATACATGGGCGCATCAGCGAAAAGCGGCTGCAGGTGCAGAGGTTTCCAGAGCGGGCGGCTCTCAATGTTGCGGGTTTCCAGATGCAGGCGCAGCGGCTCGGGCGCGACGATGGTTTGGGTAGGAGCGAGTAGCACGCAGGTCAGCCAGCGGTTGGAGCGGCCACCGGCCGGCTCGGTCGGGCCAAGAGACAAGGCCGGAATTTCAGCTAGGTGCTGCTGGTACCAGCCGTAGATTTCGCGGCGGCGCTTTACCCGGTCTTCCAGCAGCTCCATCTGGCCCCGCCCGATACCAGCCAGGAGGTTGCTGAGGCGGTAGTTGTAGCCTATTTCGGAATGCTGATAATAAGGGGCGGGGTCTTTGGATTGCGTAGCCCAGAAACGAACCTTCGTATCCCAGGCCGCATTGCGGGTCACCAGCGCGCCGCCGGCACTGGTCGTCAGGATTTTGTTGCCGTTGAAAGAGAATACGCCCACAGCGCCAAAAGTACCCAGCGGCTGTCCGTCGTAGCGGCTGCCCAGAGCTTCGGCCGCATCTTCGAGCACCGGAATATCGAACTCAGCCGCCACGGCCAGAATTTCGCGCAGCTTGCAGGGCATCCCGTACAGGTGCACGATAATCAGGGCTTTGGGCCGGCGCCCCAGCCGCATCCGGTCCTCAATGGCTTCGCGCAGCCGCTCGGGGCACAGGTTCCAGGTTTCCGCCTCACTGTCAATAAACACCGGGCGGGCCCCTAGGTAGAGAATTGGGTTGGCGGTGGCTACGAACGTGAACGACGGGCACAGCACCTCGTCGCCGGGGCCGACGCCGAGCAGCTTCAGGCCCAGGTGAATGGCAGCGGTACCGGACGTGAGGGCCACGCAGTGTTCCGCGCCGGTAAACTCGCAGATGTCGCGCTCAAAACCGGCCAGGTTGGGGCCGGCCGGCGCCACCCAGTTGTCCTCAATGGCCTTGTGCAGGTAGTTCAGCTCGTGGCGGCCGAGGTGCGGGGGAGAAAGGTAGATTCGGTCGTGGTCCTGACTGCGCATAAGGCAAAGGTAGCAGCGGCCGAAGCCGGAACGTACTGCCGGCGCTTCTGCTCAAAAGCCGGCCGCAAAAAAAAGAAGCAATGAGGCCGGTTCCCGAAGGCCGGGCCCTCCTCAGGCTACCGCTGGTGGTGCTTGATGCGCTGGGCGGGCACGCCCACGGCGGTGCAGTCGGCGGGCAGGTCGCGCACGGCCACGGCTCCGGCCCCGATGATGGTGCGGGCCCCCACACGCACTTGGTTGATAACCGTGGCATTGGTGCCCAGATACACGCCGGTTTCCAGACGGGCTTCGCCGCCTACGTTGGCATGCGGCATCAGCGAGCAGAAGTCCTCCAGCACGGCGTCGTGGCCAACGGTGCAGCCCAGGTTGAGCAGCACATGGCGGCCAAGCATGATATCCGTTGTCAGGATGCAGCCCTGGCTGATGATGCAGCCCGGTCCGATCTGCAGCTGCTGATACGGGGCGCAGGCAACGCTGGGGTGAATAAGGGTGGGAAACGAAAGCCTGGGGGAGTTCAGCCGTTCCACCACTGCCGCCCGGCCCTGGCTGCTGCCCACCGCCACCACTACGTGCAGGGGCGTAACGGTGGCATTCAGGTCGGCAGCGGTGCCGAGGTAGGGCAGGCCGTTGATGGTATCGGTGGCGGGGCGCACGTCGTCATAAAAGCCCCGTAGGTCCCAGACCGGGCGTTGCTCATTCAGCTGGCGCACCAGCACCAGCACCTCGCGGCCCAGGCCGCCGGCCCCCAAAATCACCAAGGGCTGGGGCGTTGCGCCAGCAGCGCGTGCAGTTGTGGCAGTTGAAGCAGGTATCATAGGGAAGAGTCGGGGGAGGAAGGAGTGCCCCGGAAGGCCTCTGTGGTGGCGTGGCCGGGGGCGCTGATATCATGGGCCCGCAGCACGCGGCCGGCCGTGCGCAGCAGGATCCGCAGGTCCAGCGCAAAGCTCAGGTTCTCGACGTACCAGACGTCGTACCGGAATTTCTGCTCCCAGCTGATAGCATTGCGGCCATTTATCTGAGCCCAGCCCGTGATGCCGGGCCGCACCGCGTGGCGGCGGGCCTGTTCCGGCGAATACAGCGGCAGATACTCCGGCAGCAGTGGCCGCGGACCTACCAGGCTGATGTCGCCGCGCAGCACGTTCCAGAGCTGCGGCAGCTCGTCTACGGAGCTGGCCCGGAGCCAGCGGCCCAGGCGCGGCAGACGCCGGGCGTCGGGGAGCAGCTGGCCGTGCTGGTCGCGGGCGGAGGTCATGGTCTGGAGCTTGTAGAGCGGGAAAAGATGCCCGTGCAGGCCCGGCCGCAACTGCCGAAACAGCCAGGGGCCGCCGTTCTGCACGGCCAGCGCCACCGCGGCCGGCAGCAGCAGCGGCAGCGCCAGCAGCAGTAGGGGCGCGGCCAGCAGCACATCTAGGGCGCGCTTGCCCCAGCGAGGGTACCAGCCGGCAGATTCAGCAGCGGACATACGGGCAGTTAAGCGAGCAGATGGGAAAAGGCCAAAAATAGAAGGAAATGCTGCGTTGGCGCGACTTCCGATTCTGTGCTTTAGCTTGCGTCTTCTGCCGGCCCGCCGCCTCGCGTAAAGTGAGAAGACCAGCGGCCGGCCCAAAAAGCTTCTGCCGCATGCTCGTTTTTCCGAACGCCAAACTCAACCTCGGCCTCTACGTCACGGCCATGCGTCCCGACGGTTTCCGTAACCTCGAATCGGTGTTTGTGCCGCTGCCCTGGTGCGATGCGCTGGAAGTGCTGCCCGCCGCCGGCCCCGAAACCACGCTCAGCCTCACCGGCATTCCGGTGCCCGGCGACCCGGCCACCAACCTGTGCCGCCGCGCCTACGAGCTGCTGAGCGACGATTTTGAGCTGCCGCCCGTGCAGATGCACCTGCATAAAGTGGTGCCCATCGGGGCGGGGCTGGGCGGCGGCTCGGCCGATGCAGCGTTTGCGCTGAAGGCTTTGAACGACCTGTTCGCGCTGAATCTGACGGCTGAAACCCTGGAAAGCTATGCCCGCCGGCTGGGCTCCGACTGCGCCTTTTTCGTTCGAAACAAGCCCGTTTTCGCGTACGAGAAAGGCGACGTATTCGAGGACATCAGCCTCAACCTGACGGGCACCGCCTGCAAAGTGGTGTATCCGGGGCTGCACGTCAGCACGGGTGAAGCGTACAGCCGCGTGACGCCCCGCCCGCCCCGCCACGAGCTACGGCAGGCATTGGCGCAGCCGTTGGAAACCTGGCGCGACACCATCAGCAACGATTTCGAAGATGCCCTGACACCTTTCTACCCGGTGCTCGGTGAAATCAAGCGTAAGCTATATGAGGCCGGTGCTGCCTATGCCAGCCTTTCCGGTTCCGGCTCGGCCGTGTACGGCCTGTTTCCGGGCCAGGAGCAGCCCCCGAAAATGGAGTTGCCAACAGAGTATCTGGTCTGGGACGGGCGGCTGTAGCATAACGCTACACTACGGCTTCCGCCGCTTCCGCTTTGCGCTGGCGGCGCTTGTTCCACTGGTCCAGCACCGGATGGATAAGCACACTGAGCAGAATGACCAGCGTACCGATATAGAAGCCCGTGGAAAGGCGCTCCTGCCCAAAACCCGGCACCCGTAGCGCGTACATGCCCACGGCCAGTAAAATGCCATACACCGGCTCCAGATTAACGGTCAGGTTCACGACGAAGGCTGAAATGCGCTTCATCAGCTCTACCGATGAGGAAAAGGCATACACCGTGCAGACGCCGGCCAGCAGAAACATCCACAGCCAGTCGTAGCCGCTCAGGGCCAGCTGCAGGCCGCGGCCTTCCGTGAAATAGTGGCTGTAGACGGGCATAAACAGCACGATGCTCAGGCAGGCGCCGGCCATTTCGTAGAGCGTGAGGCGCACAGGCGTGTGGCGCTTGACCAGCGTGGAGTTCAGTACGCTGAACAGCGCCGACAGGCCCGCCGAAATAACCGCCACACCCAGCCCCAGCAGCTGCCCCTGCTCCGAAACCGCGCCTTCCGCCGCCGGGGCCGGGTGGCCGTATACGGCCTGCGCCACAATGTAAAGGCCCACCATCGTCAGCAGGCCCAGGCCTACTTCGTAGAAACGCACCCGTCGCCACAGCAGCAGCGGCTCCAGCAACGACGTCCAGAGGGCCAGCGTGGCCATTCCGGCCAGGCATACGCTCACCGACGAGAGGCGAGCCGCCAGAAAAAACGTAATCCAGTGGGCGGCCACCAGCGCGCCCACGCCCAGCAGGCGCAGCGCCTCGCCGGCCGGCATGCGCCACGGCTGCCGCCGCAGGGCCAGCAGCGCCAGCAGCCCGGCCGCCGCCAGCAGCGTCCGCCAGAACACCAGCTCTACCGGCGGCACCGAAATCAGCTTGCCCAGAATGGCCGTGAAGCCCCAGAGCAGGACAATGAAATGCAGGCGCAGGTAGTCTTTTAACATTGGGTGAATGGGTGAATGAGTGAATAACCAGGTGAGGAGGCAACAGCTATTCACTCACCTACTCATTCACTCAATGAAGCTAGCGTGGCACTACGCGGTAGAGTACCAGCCCGATGCCAGTGAAAACGATGCTGGGAATCCAGGCGGCCAGCAGTGGCGAAAGGGAGCCGACCTGCGCGAAGTTGCGGCTCAGAATCACGAAGATGATGAACACAAAGGCCAGCACGAAGCCCAGCGCAATCTGCCCGCCCACGCCCGCCCGGCTTTTGCGCGCACTCATAATCACGCCGATGATGGTGAGGATGAAAATGGCATACGGATAGGCGTACCGCTCGTATTTCTCGCTCAGATAGATCTGCGTATCGGCCGCGCCCCGCTCTATCTTCTGCTGAATGAAGTTGTTCAGCTCGGGCAGCGTGAGCGTTTCGCTGAGGCGGTAGGTGCTGGCAAAATCCTTGGGATAGAGGTTGAGTGTAGTGTCGCGGGCAGGCAAGGAAAGCAGCGTTTCCTGCTGGCCCCGGAACGTGCGCACGAGCTGCGGCGTCAGGCGCCAGGCGCGCTTCGTCGAGTCCCAGGTAATGGCTTCGGCCGTCAGGCGGCGCTTGAGTAGCGTGCCCTCAATGGTTTCCAGCGCAAACTTGTAGCCCACGTTGTTCACGTTGTCGTAGCTCTCCATGAAGGCGTAGCTCTTCGGCCCGACCTTGATGTGCACGTTGCGGCCACTGAAGCGGTAGGGGTTTTTGATGTACTTCCGCTCAAACTCCACCCGCGTCTTGTTGGCGTACGGAATGATCCAGCCGGTGAGGGCCATTGTGATGATGCCCAGTACCAGACTACCCATCATATACGGCACCAGCAGCCGCTTAAAACTCACGCCCGAAGCCAGAATAGCCACAATTTCGGTGCGCGCTGCCAATTGCGCCGTCACGAAGACCACCGCAATAAACACGGTGATAGGGGAGAGCAGATTGGCGTAGTACGGAAACAGGTTCACGTAATACTCCGTGATAATCTGCCACGCCCCCAGATTGTGCTGGATAAAGTCGTCGTTCTTCTCCGTGAAGTCAATCACGCAAATCACCATCACCAGCACCACCACCGTGAAGAAGAAGGCCGTGAGGAATTTCTGAAGAATGTATTTGTCGAGGATGCGCATTGGTGTGTGTTAGAACGTCACGCAAAAGAACGTCATGCTGAGCGCAGGCGAAGCCGGAGTCGAAGCATCTCTACCGCTTCGTTGTAATGTTGGTTAATTAGCCAGATGTAGAGATGCTTCGACTCCGCTCCGCTTCGCTCAGCATGACGGTTTTTCCTAAATGAAGAACAAACCTACAGCCGCGTCATTACCTGCTTCACCATCTTCTCCTTCCACTCGCGGAAAGTGCCGGCCAAAATCTGCTGGCGGGCCTGCTTCACGAGCCACAGATAGAAGGTGAGGTTGTGAACGGAGGCAATCTGCGGCCCCAGCATTTCCTTGCTCTGGAACAGGTGCCGCACATAGCTGCGCGAATAGAACGTGCTAACGTAGCCACCCAGTTCAGCATCTATCGGCTCGAAGTCGGTTTCCCACTTCTTGTTGGTCACGTTCATGATGCCCTGCGTGGTGAACAGCATGCCGTTGCGGGCGTTGCGGGTCGGCATCACGCAGTCGAACATGTCCACGCCCAACGCAATATTCTCCAGGATATTGGCCGGGGTGCCCACGCCCATCAGGTAGCGCGGCTTGTCTTTGGGTAGGATGTCGCAGACCAGCTCGGTCATTTCGTACATCATGTCGGCCGGCTCGCCCACGCTCAGGCCGCCAATGGCGTTGCCCTCACGGCCCTGCTCGGCAATAAACTCTGCCGACTTCACGCGCAGATCCTTGAACGTGGAGCCCTGCACAATCGGGAAGAGTGTCTGCTGGTAGCCGTAGTGGCCCTCGGTGCTGTCGAAACGCTGAATGCAGCGCTTCAGCCAGCGGTGCGTCATGTCGAGGGAGCGGGCGGCGTAGTCATACTCGCAGGGCCAGGGCGTGCACTCGTCGAAGGCCATGATGATGTCGGCCCCGATGGTGCGCTGAATGTCCATCACGCCTTCCGGCGAAAACAAATGCTGGCTGCCATCAATGTGGGAGCGGAACTTCACGCCTTCCTCCTTGATTTTTCGCGTGCCACTCAGCGAGTACACCTGGTAGCCTCCCGAATCGGTGAGAATGGGCCGGTCCCAGCCGTTGAACTTGTGCAGGCCACCGGCCTGGCGCAGCACATCCAGGCCGGGGCGCAGGTAGAGGTGGTAGGTGTTGCCGAGAATAATCTGGGCCTGCACGTCGTTTTTCAGGTCGCGCTGCTGCACGGCCTTCACCGTGCCGGCCGTCCCGACGGGCATGAAAATGGGGGTTTCTATGGCGCCATGGGCCGTGTGCACCACGCCGGCGCGGGCTTTGGTGTGCGGGTCGTTGGCTACGAGGTCGAAGGTCATGCGGGGAAGTGGGTTGTCGGGGGCGGGCAGCAGGAGCGGGGTTGGGGCCATTGGATAAGACAACGACCCGCAAACCGGCCAGCGGCAACCGCCAACTAAGTCAGTTGCAAAGGTACTCCGCCCACCCCGAATGCCTACTTTTGCGGACCAATTCACTGCCCCCGCTTTGTTGTTCGATTTTTCTCCGGCCATCTGGCTGCTGCTGGCCTGCGTGCTGGTGCAGCTGTATTACGCCGCCTACTACTTCCTGCCCTTCGCCCGCCGCCCGCCCGAGCCGGAGCCCGACGAAGCCGCTGCCCAGCCGGTATCGGTGCTGGTGTGCGCCCACAACGAGCTGGAAAACCTGCGCCGCCTGCTGCCCCTGTTGCTGACCCAGGAATATCCCGCCGGCTTCGAAATCGTGCTCATCGACGACCGTTCCGACGACGACACCTTTCTGTATGTGCAGCAGCTTGCGCAATATTATCCCAACGTGCGTCTCGTGACGGTAGACCGCACACCGGCTGGCCTGGCGCCCAAGAAATATGCCCTCACGCTCGGCATCAAAACGGCCCGCTACCCACACCTGCTCTTCACCGACGCCGACTGCATCCCGGCTACCAGCCACTGGATCAGCCGGATGCAGCACGGCTTCCGGCAGCCCGCCGACATGGTGCTGGGGTACTCAGCGTATGCCCCGGAAGAGGGTTTTTTAAATAAATTAATCCGGTTTGAAACCCTGCTTACCGGCGGACAGTATCTGTCTTTCGCGTGGCGGGGCAAGCCCTACATGGGAGTGGGCCGTAATCTGGCCTACACCCGGCAGGTATTCACCTCCACGAAGGGGTTTGCTTCCCATATCCGCAGTCTTTCCGGCGACGACGACCTGCTGGTGCAGGACGCCGTGGCGCGTGGTGCGCGGGTGGCTGTGGTGGCCGAGCCGGCCGCTCATACGCTCTCCGAGCCCTCCCACACTTGGAAGGGCTGGTGGCGGCAAAAGCGGCGGCATTTGTCAGCAGGCCGGAGCTACCGGTTTTCTGACAGGCTGCGTCTGGGAAACTTTATAGGGAGCAATCTGCTTTTCTATGGGGTCAGCATCCCGTTGCTGTTTTCCCGGCCCGATTGGATACCTTTGGCCGGGCTGTGGGTGGTGCGTACCGCAATAGTTTGCTTCACCTATCAGCGTCTCAGCCGACGCCTCGACGACCCGTTGCCGGTGGCGTTGCTGCCTGTGCTGGATGTTGTCTACTTTTTTTATTATCTCGCTCTGGGAATGTCGCTGTTCCTCTACCGCAACCTCCGATGGAAGTAAACAATCAGGAAAAACAATTCTCTGCCAAAGCCAAGCACGACTTCAAGCTGATTCGTGCCGCCGTGGAGAATAGTGATGAGAAGGCCTACGCCGAGCTAATGCAGATCTATAAAAAGCCGGTGTACCACGTAGTGCTGAAAATGGTGCGCAACCCCGACGATGCCGAGGACCTCACTATCGAAGCGTTTGCTAAAGCTTTCCGCAACCTGCACAAGTTCAACCCGGAATTTGCCTTCAGTACCTGGCTGTTCCGCATTGCCACCAACAACTGCATCGATTTTATTCGCAAGAATAAAATCAAAACGATGTCGATTGACTCGGCCATCAAAATCGATAACGGCGACGAAATTACCATCGACTTCCGCGACCAGAACCTGAACCCGCAGGAGACGACCATCAAAAACCAGAAAATCGAAATCATGCAGCACGTGGTGTCGCGGCTGCCCGATAAGTACCAGCGCCTCGTGACGCTGCGCTACTTCGATGAGCTGAGCTACGAGGAAATTGCGCAGGAGCTGAAAGCCCCGCTCGGCACCGTGAAAGCCCAACTGCACCGTGCCCGTGAGCTGCTCTATGACATGGTGAAGAACAAAAAGGAAATCATATAAGTGAAAAGCCCCGGCGCAGGTCGGGGCTTTTTTATGGCTGCTATTTCTTATCTGTCATCCTGAGCTTGCGAAGGACCTTGCCATGCCTAAATGACTAGCGTACGACTTGTTCTAGCGGGATAAGCTCCTTCGCGCTGCTCAGGATGACAGACGTTTTTACCTTTGCCGCACCATGCACATCCTCAACCACTACTTCCCACATCTCACCGACCACCAGCGCCAGCTTTTTGAGCGGCTCGATACCGAGTTTCGCGGCTGGAACGAGAAGCTCAACCTCGTGGCCCGCACCGACGTGGACAACCTCGCGGAGCGCCACTTTCTGCACTCGCTGGGCATTGCCAAGGTGATTGAGTTTCCGGCTGGCAGCTCGGTGCTGGATGTGGGTACGGGTGGTGGCCTACCGGGCCTGCCGCTGGCTATTCTGTTTCCGGAAGTGAAATTTCACCTCGTCGACAGCATTGGCAAGAAGATACACGCGGTGCAGGAAATGGCCCACGACCTGAACCTGACCAACGTGACGGCCGAGCAGATCCGGGCCGAGCAGTTGCGCACCAAGTACGACTATGTGGTGAGCCGTGCCGTGGCCCGCCTTGCCACCTTCCACACTTGGATTGCGCACCGCTACAAGCCCAACGGCGACGCCACCAGTGGCCTCTATTACCTCAAAGGCGGCGACCTGACCGAAGAAATCGAGGAATCCGGCCTCAAAGCCACAGTGTATAACCTTAGTGACTTCTACACCGAGGAGTTCTTCGAGACGAAGAAGGTGGTGTTTGTGCCTACTAACTCGAGTGGGAGAGGGTGATTATAAGTTCATATTGTTTTGGAAAATGCTCCCCGCAACAAGCAAAGGGTAAATAAAATCTGGACTAACGTTTTGTAAACTTTTGTCCCATAGTAGTTATGCCGCGCGTATTTGCCCTAGATACTTGCTGGCTTATCTCTGAAAAGATACAGTTAGTTATGTTCTTCTTCTGGCGCTTACCAGCATGAATTCCTTTAAAGCGTTTTTGACGCACTTCAATCGTTTCTCATACTTTTTCGTTGGCTTCTGCTTTGTTTTTTCTCTGGGGTGCGCAGCATATTTTGTTTTTGCCCGCACACCCCGTTTTCTATTTGCTATCAAAAATGATTTGCTAGAAAACCCGCAGCTAATGAGATTAATTGGCGAAGAAGAGGGATATAACTTGTGGTATTCTGGTGAGGAAACGCCTAATCAAACTTTCCGGGTAACAATACATGGTCAGTGCCCTGAAGCAAGCATAACCATATGTGGTACTTATAGAGGCGAGGCATATAGCGTAACAGATACGGTGGTAGTCAAGTGCTTATAATAAATATTTTGCTTCCTGTACTTCATTGTTTTCAGGATGACCATAGTAATCATCCGGGCACTTCCGCCGTCAGAAACTCTACGGCGCGGCGTTCCGAGTAATACTCCCCATCGGGCGTGCCTTCGCCGAAGCCGACGTGGCCGCCATCGGAAGGCGTTTCCAGGAACACAAACTCGCTGTGCGATGCAGCGTCGCGGGGGAAACAGGTGGGCGGTAGGAACGGGTCGTTCTGAGCGTTAACGAGCAGCGTCGGGATGCGGATGCCGCTGAGGTAGCGCCCGGAGCTGGCGTGCTCGTAATACTCCTCCGCCGACTTAAAGCCGTGCATAGGCGCCGTAAACCGGTCGTCGAACTGCGGGAAATCCTGGAGTAGGTCGAGGTCGGTGAGGTCAACTTGGTCGGGGAGTAGGGCGGCCTTCTGGCGCATCTTCTCGCGCAACGTCTTGAGGAAACGGTTCAGATATACTCGGTTTTCGAACCGGGCAATGTGGTAGGAACTGGCCTTGAGGTCGGTCGGGACGGAGAAAACGGCGGCACGCTCCACTTCCCGCGGCACCCGCTCCGGCTGCTCCCCCAGATACTTCAGCGTCACGTTGCCGCCGGCCGAAAACCCTGTCAGGAACACTCGGCTATAGCGGAGCTTGCTCAGGGCGTGGCGTACCACAAAATCCAGGTCGTCGGTGTCGCCGAGGTGGTAGGAGCGGAGCAGGCGGTTCATTTCGCCGCTGCAGCTGCGGTAGTTCCAGGCCAACGCATCAAACCCTGCTTTGTTGAGGGCACGCACCATCCCCCGCACATACGGCCGCCCCGCATCGCCTTCCAGCCCATGCGACACCAGGCAGAGCGTATCAGCCGTCCGGTCGGTCAGCCGCGACCAGTCGAGGTCCAGAAAGTCTCCGTCGGCCGTTTCCACCCGCTCCCGCTGGTAGCGCACATCCGGGACCTCCCGCCAGAGGCTGGGCACGATGGTCTGCAGGTGCCCGTTGAACAGATAAAAGGGCGGCTGATAGCTGGATTCCGTAATGAGAGGCATGGGGCCAGGGCGGCATGGCCGCGTAAGGTGTGGTGATGGGGTGCCCGGTGGTGCAGGTATAAAATTTAGTGCTTTGCAATGGGTTTTCAACCTTTTTTGCTGAAAAAAGTTCTGCATGCCTACGGTTATAATCCGGCCCCCGGTGGAGCCGCCAGCAGAGAAAAGGACAGGAAATTCGCTGGCTACAGTTTGCACTTTCCATCCAAAGCCTTACCTTTGCCCACCCAATCCGAATTGAAACCGAGCAGAACGTTCATTTCTCCTACTCATGGCAAATCATAAGTCAGCCCTCAAGCGCATCCGTTCCAACGAAGCTAAGCGCGTGCTGAACCGTTACCAGGCAAAATCTACCCGCACGGCTGTTAAGAAGCTGCGCGCCACCACCGATGCTTCGGCCGCTCAGGAGCTGCTGAAGAAAGTATCGTCGATGCTGGACCGTCTGGCCAAAAAGAACATCATCCACAAGAACAAAGCCGCCAACAACAAATCGAAGCTGGCTAAGTTCGTGAAGTCGCTGGCCGCCTAAGCAGCACCAGTAACTTTCTGCTCTTTGTATAGAGAAGGCCCTGCGCGCAAGTGCAGGGCCTTCTCGCGTTTCATTCATATCGAATATTTCCTATCTTTTTGGCGTCGTATTCTGTTTTTGTAACCCTAAACTCATTCTCCGTGAAGAAACTCTACCCTTTATTGATTCTGTGTGCCTGCCTGTGCGGCTTGCGCGCCCCGGCCCAAAACTGGCGACCTTTCCGCCCCAACGGCGACGTGCACGCCTTCCGAGGAGCCTCCGCCGACACTATTCTGACATTGCGCCTCGATTCCGCAGGTGTGATTGGCTCCGACTCGGTGTATTACTTCAACCACATCATGCGGCGCGCAAGCAGCTACCAGTGGCAAAAGTCGCGCAACAACCAGTTTGGGCAGCAAATGCGCTACAATTCGGCGGACCGTACGTATATGTTGTTCTGGAATGGGGGCACTGTCAACGGATTTAGTCTCGACTACGGGGTAGTAATGAAGCCATTTGCGCGGGTTGGTACTACTTGGCAAAGTCTCAATCTGGATGTAGGCGTGACGACGACTCTGGTTTCGCGCGGTACGGCCCTAATTGATGGGGTGCAGGACTCAGTAGTAACCTTCAGGGTCGGCACACCGGGGGTTAACGTTGTGCTGAGCAAGAACTACGGCTTGGTATCAGCTCCTCAAAACCTGCGCTTCTACGCGCCGGGAGCTCCCATGCTCACGCTGGCCCGCCGCCCCGCGCCGGCTGGCCTGAGCTACTACAACCCGCTTACGCTGCTGGATCTGCAGCCCGGCGACGAGTTGGGCTACGAGCAGGAGCCTATTATGATAGTTTCTTTCCCCTGCTACCAGGGCTGGCTGCTGCGCAAAGTGTTGACCCGGCAGGTAACGCCTGATAGTGTAGTGTACCGCTTTCAGCAGCAGAGCAAAATAAGCTATAGTAACGCGCCGGGCTGCTTCGGTACGGGTACTACTCTCTCGCCTGTTACAACGGTCCGTATGTCTGCTTCACGTCGTACAGGGCGCTGGGCTGGCAATCAGACCTACGCCAACAGCCAAGCCCGGCTCGTAAATCCAGACTTGCTGGCGTATGAGTATCGAGTACTGGCTACCAGTTCCAACTCGTTGATGATGGGGTACCCAGTGGTAGCAACCCGGCCTGGCGTTGCCTGTAGCGGACCGGCGCTGCTCCGGCAGGAAGTACTGTATGGTGGTTTCGGCTCCAACACATATACCTACACGCCGGGCATTGACGCTGCTGGCTGGAATCAACTAGTGGCCGAAGGTGTGGGCCCCGTGATGCAGTATGAGTACCGTCTCAGCTACTCCCGCCGCACCGCCGGCGGCAGCGTGCAGACCTGCGGCTCCCGCACCGACTTTGCCACGCTGCTGCCCACCAAGGCCGCGCAACGGGCCGCCACGTTCCAGCTGTACCCGAATCCGGCCGCCGAAACCGCCACGCTCACGCTGCCCGCCCCGGCGCGCGTAGCCACCACCGTACGCGTACTCGACAATCTGGGACGTGCCGTACTGATCCAGCAGCTGGCGGCTGGGCAGACCACCACTACGCTGCCGCTCCAGCGGCTGGCTGGCGGTTTGTATGTTGTAGAAGTGCAGGCGCCGGGAGAGGCGCCGCAACACCTGCGGCTGCAGCATTAGAAAGCAGGTGCGCCTGGCGCATCACAGAAAAAGGCCCACCTGAGCATTCAGGCGGGCCTTTTTCTGTGCGAAAGCCGGGAGAAGTTTATGCCACGCTTACTTTCACCATGTTGGTTTTGCCCTTCTCGTTGATGGGCATCGACGCTGTGTTGATGAACACGTCGCCCTTGTTCAGGTGGCCTGTGGTGGTCAGCACGTATTTGATGTCCGAAACGGAGCTGTCGGTGCTCACCATCCGGTCGTAGTAGAAGCCGCGCACGCCCCAGATCAGGCTCAGCGTCGTGAGCAGGGAGCGGTTGTCGGTGAAGATAAAGATGTTGGCCTTGGGGCGGTATTTGGCAATCTGGAAGGCCGTATAGCCGCGGTGCGTCATGCCCGTAATAGCCTGGGCACCCGTGTTTTTGGCCAGGTGGCAGGCCGCCGACAGCACGCTGTCGACCATGAACGAAGGCGACGTTGGGTCGATGGGGAACCAGTGGTGGTAGAGCGAATCCCGCTGCGTTTCCACGCTCAGAATAGTGCCCACCATCGAGCGGATTACTTCGGCCGGGTAGGCACCCACGGCTGTTTCCGCCGACAGCATCACGGCATCGGCCCCGTCGAGCACAGCATTGGCCACGTCGCTGGTTTCGGCGCGCGTCGGGCGGGGGGCCGTAATCATGCTTTCCATCATCTGAGTGGCCACAATCACCGGTTTGCCGGCTTTGTTGCACTTCTCCACAATCCTCTTCTGAGCCATCGGCACCTCTTCCATCTTCACTTCCACGCCCAGGTCGCCGCGGGCTACCATTACGGCATCGGTAATGGCAATGATTTCGTCGAGGTTTCTGAGGCCCTCAGGCGTCTCAATCTTGGCAATTACGCGGGCCGTTTTGCCGCTTTCCGCAATCAGGCTCTTGATAAAGCGGATGTCCTCGGCGCGGCGCGCAAACGACAGCGCCACCCAGTCTACGTCGTTTTCGAGGCCGAATTTCAGATCCTCGATGTCCTTCTCCGTCATGCTCGGGGCCGACACCTCGGAGTCGGGCAGGTTGATGCCTTTGCGGGGCTTCACGAGGCCCCCGTAGATGACTTCCACGTCCACTTCCTGGTCCCGGTCGGTGGCCAGCACGCGCAGCTCAATCTTGCCATCATCGATGAGGATCATGTCGCCGGGCTTCACGTCGCGGGCCAGGCCCAGGTAAATCGTGCTCAGACGCGTGGCCGTGCTGATTTCCTTCTCGCCGCACACCAGCTTGATCTTGTCGCCGGCCTTGATTTCGACGCCGCCGCCCTCTACTTCGCCGAGACGAATCTTGGGGCCCTGCAAATCCTGGAGCAGGCCCACGTTCATGCGCATGTCTTTGTTGAGGCGGCGCACCGTGTTGATAACGGACAAGTGGTCTTCGTGGGTGCCGTGTGAGAAGTTGAGGCGGAACACATCCACTCCTTCGCGCATGAGCATGCCCAGCTTTTCGTAGGTGTTGGAAGCGGGGCCGACGGTGGCAACGATTTTTGTTTTGTTAAAATGAGGCCGGGTTTCCATGCAGTAGAATGACAAATGACAGGTGAAAAATAGCCCGCAGGCCGGGCCTGGCAGGCAGCGCGAAGCTCCCGTTTCGCACATCGTTCGTGCCGTCGTTACGAGCAGCTTTCCACGATGCACGGAGCGGGAGCTTCGTGCTGCGTCCGGGCTTCAAAAGAGCAAATTTTCTTTAAACTTCAACGAATTCGGGTCAAATTGGCAGGCGTACTGCACCACCGGAAGGGCCGTCAGTTGGGTCAGGAGCGCCTCGCCGGCCAGCTCGCCGCTGCCGTTGTTCACCTGAATCAGGTAGTCGTATTCCTTGACATCGGGCGCCAGAAAGGGCTTTTTCAGCACCGAGGGGTCGATGGAGCGGTTGCGCAGCAGCCGCAGCGTGAAGTGCTCGGTGGCGTGCAGGTAGTTGCTGATGACGAGCCGGCCCTGGTTGAGCAGGTCGTAGATAAGGTCCTGCTGTTTCACGAGCCGCAGCCGCAAAGACTGGTTGAGCTGCCAGGCCAGTATATGCTCCCGGCTCGACGAAACTACCCCGAACAGGTCGAAGTCGCACTCGTATTCTACGTCCAGTGTGAAGGTTTTCATAAACGGGCACCAAGGCAGTGACGCGCAAAAGTACACACCGCCCAACCCGAAACGAACCACCCCGGCCAGAATCTTATACCCGGAAGATTCGGAAGACGATGTTTGAAAATGTTAGGGAAGATGGTGTTATTTGTGGCGAGTTTTCTCTAAACCCCCACGGAAATGTCTGAAATTGCAGAAAAAGTAAAAGCCATCATCATCGACAAACTAGGCGTAGAAGCATCGGAAGTTACTCCCGAGGCTTCGTTCACCAACGACCTGGGTGCCGACTCGCTCGACACGGTGGAGCTGATCATGGAATTTGAAAAAGAATTCAACGTATCTATCCCAGACGACCAGGCCGAAAACATCGGCACCGTGGGTCAGGCTATCAGCTACCTCGAAGAGCACGCTAAGTAGTATTAGCGGCACTTTCTACGGTTTTCGCGCATTCCGGCCGGCCTGCCGCCGGCCGTTTTGCTTTTCCACCTTTTTCGTAATCTCTGCCCGCCTATGGCTTTTCGGAGAGTTGTCGTTACTGGCCTGGGTGCCATCACGCCGCTAGGCAGCACCGTCCCGGCTTACTGGGAAGGTCTGCGCACCGGCGTAAGCGGTGCGGCGCCCATTACCCGCTTCGACGCCAGCAAGTTCAAGACCCGCTTCGCCTGCGAAGTGAAGAACTACAACCCAGACGATTATTTTGACCGCAAGGAAGGTCGGAAAATGGACCTGTTCACGCAGTTTGCGGTTATCGCCAGCGACGAGGCCATCCAGGACGCCGGCTTGCTGGAAGGTGTGAATAAGGATCGGGTGGGAGTTATCTGGGGCTCGGGTATTGGGGGGCTGAAAACCTTCCAGGACGAGAGCTTCAACTTCGCGAAAGGCGATGGAACGCCACGCTACAACCCGTTCTTCATTCCGAAGATGATTGCCGACAGCTCGTCGGGAAACATCTCCATCAAGAATGGTTTCCGGGGCCCCAACTTCGTGACTACCTCGGCTTGCGCTTCCTCGTCTGACGCTATTGTGGCCGCCTACAACTACATACGTCTCGGCATGGCCGATGCGGTGGTGACGGGCGGTTCCGAAGCGGCTATTACGGAAGCAGGCGTTGGGGGCTTCAACGCCCTCAAAGCCATGAGCGAGCGGAACGATGACGCCCTGACGGCTTCCCGCCCCTACGACAAGGAGCGTGACGGTTTCGTGTTGGGTGAGGGCGCCGGTGCGCTGGTACTGGAAGCCTACGAGCACGCGCAGGCCCGTGGCGCCAAGATCTACGCCGAAATTATCGGGGGAGGCTTGTCGTCGGATGCCTACCATATTACGGCGCCGGACCCAACGGGCGAAGGTGTGGTGCTGGTTATGCAGAATGCCCTGCGCGATGCAGGCATCAAGCCGGAAGATGTTGATTACATCAACACCCACGGCACCAGCACTCCGCTCGGCGACGGAGCCGAAATCAAGGCTATCCAGAAGGTGTTTGGTGAGCATGCCTACAACCTCAACATCAGCTCTACCAAGAGCATGACCGGCCACTTGCTGGGTGGTGCGGGTGGTATTGAGGCAGTAGCTAGCATCCTGGCTATTCAGCACGGCGTGATACCGCCCACCATCAACCATTCTACTGACGACCCGGAACTGGATGCGCGCCTGAACTTCACGTTCAATGCCGCGCAGACGCGTGAAGTGAACGTGGCGATGAGCAACACGTTCGGGTTTGGCGGGCACAACACGTCGGTGGTGTTCCGCAGGTTTCAGGAATAGCCGCCATGAGCCGCTTGCCCTTGTTCGGGTTTTTTCGGCGGATGCTGGGCCAGGATAAGGCCTTCCGCCAGGCAATTGCTACGGTAACCGGCCGCACGCCTCAAAACGTGCGGCTTTACCATTTGGCCTTTACCCATTCGTCGGTGGTGAAGCAGCAAACCACGGAAGCCGGCCGCAACCAAAGCAACGAGCGGCTGGAGTTTCTGGGCGACGCCGTGCTGGGCACGGTCGTAGCCGAGTATCTGTTCCGCAAGTTTCCGTACGAGCAGGAAGGCTTCCTGACCGAGATGCGCAGCCGTATCGTGAACCGGGAAAGCCTGAATGCGCTGGCTCTGAAACTCGGTCTTGACAAACTAGTGCAACTGGACCCCGGCCAAGGCCGGGCCGCCCGTTCGCGCTCCGTGAACGGCAACGCGCTGGAGGCTTTAGTCGGCGCCGTTTACCTCGACCAAGGCTACAAAGCGGCCCGCAAGTTTGTGCTCAGCCGCCTCGTCAAGCCGTTCGTGGACGTGAAATCCCTCACTGAAACCACGGCCAACTTCAAGAGCAAACTCATTGAGTGGGCGCAGCGCCACGGCAAAGCCATTCGCTACGAACTCAACGGCGAAGCACGTCCCGGCGGCGTGATGGAGTTTACAGCTTCTGTCGTGCTCGACGATGAGGTAGTGGCCACTGGCATGGGGCTTTCCAAAAAGCAGGCCGAACAGCTGGCCGCCGAGCGGGCTCTGGCCACGCTGGGGGTATAGCGCAGCGCGCAAACAGACATTCACCAAAGCCCAAGGCCCTGCCGCAGAAACAACGATATGTGGTTTCTGCGGCAGGGCCTTGGGCTTTGGTGAACAGGTGGCAGCAACCCAATCCGCCAAAATGGAGTTGATTTGCAGGACTAACCTTCTCTCGACCCATGCGAATAGCCGGCGCCGCTCTCAACCAGATACCGTTTGACTGGACCCATAACCTGCGCACCATCCGCGAGGCCATCGAGCAGGCCAAAGCCGCCGGCGTGCAGCTGCTGTGCCTGCCGGAGCTGTGCCTGACGGGCTACAACTGCGAAGACCTGTTTCTGAGCGACTGGCTGCCCGAGTCGGCGCTGGCACATCTGCAGCAGGTGCGGCCCTGGACTGAAGGTATCTGCGTGGTGGTGGGCCTGCCCATCCGGCTCAACCACCGGACCTACAACACAGCCGCCGTGCTCCGCGACGGACAGATTTTGGGCTTCGCGGCCAAGCAGTTTCTCGCCAACGACGGTGTCCATTACGAGCCACGCTTTTTCCAGCCCTGGCCAGCTGGCGAAACCACCACCGTACAGTGGGAAGGGGAGGAGTGGACACTCGGCGACCTGATTTTCGAGCATCAGGGTGTGAAGTTTGGGTTTGAAATCTGTGAGGATGCATGGTGTCCTGATGACGTGCGCCCCGCCTGCCGCCTCATGGGCCGCGTAGACCTGATTGTAAATCCGTCGGCGAGCCACTTTGCCATGAGCAAAACCGATGTGCGCTACCAACTGGTGACCAAGGCTTCGCGCACGTTCAACTGCACCTACCTCTATGCTAACCTGCTCGGCAATGAAGCCGGCCGTACCGTGTACGACGGCGAAATTCTGGTAGCCCGCAACGGCCATTTGCTGCTGCGCAACCAGCTCATGAGCTTCAAGGAAGTAGACATGGAGTGCGTGGACGTGGATTTTGCCGCCGAACAGCCTCGTGCCGAAGAAATCCAGCCGCTGCCCGCGCCCGATGAGTATCGGGAACTGAACCAGGCGCTGAGCCTGGCCCTGTTCGACTACCTGCGCAAGGCCCGCAGCCGTGGCTTTGTGCTGAGCCTGAGCGGCGGCGCCGACTCGTGCATGTGTGCCGTAGCGGTGGCCGAAATGATTCGTTTGGGTGCGGCAGAGCTAGGCACGGCTGAATTTATGCGCCGATCCGGCTGCTTCACGGCGGAGGAAATCGAGCTGATGGCCGGCCCGGCTGTGGCTGTAGCCGACCAGGATGCCCCCGGTCCCAAAGACGCTTCACTAGCAGAGCCCAACAGGGCGCAGGCAACCACCAACCAGCGAATCACGCAGCGCCTGCTGACTTGCGCTTATCAGGGCACCGTCAACTCGTCCGACGACACGTTTAACTCGGCAAAAGAGCTGGCTGATTCGCTGGGTGCCGTGTTTTATAACTGGGAAATTGACCAGGAAGTGGAGGGCTACGTCGGCAAAATCGAAAATGCCCTGCACCGCCAGTTGACCTGGAAAACCGATGACCTGGCCCTGCAGAACATTCAGGCGCGTGTGCGGGCCCCGGCTATCTGGCTGCTGGCCAATGTGCAGAACTGCCTGCTCATTACCACGTCCAACCGCTCGGAGGCCAGCGTGGGCTACTGCACCATGGATGGCGACACGGCCGGCAGCATCTCGCCCATTGCCGGTGTTGATAAGGACTTCGTGAAAAAGTGGCTGCGCTGGGCCGAAACCGAGCTGAACTACCCCGCGCTGCGCCACGTGAACGGCCTGCAGCCCACCGCCGAGCTGCGCCCCCTGGAAGACAAGCAAACCGACGAGCGGGACCTGATGCCCTATGTGCTGCTCAACCGCATCGAGCGGCTGGCTTTCTACGACCGGCTCAGCCCGCAGCAGGTGCTGGCTACGCTTCGGCAGGAAGACCCCGCCGCTGACCCCGAGCAGCTCAAAACCTACGTGAAGCGGTTCTACAGCCTCTGGAGCCGCAACCAGTGGAAGCGCGAACGGTACGCCCCCAGCTTCCACCTCGACGACTACAACGTGGACCCGCGCTCCTGGCTGCGCTTTCCTATTCTGAGCGGCGGCTACACCGAGGAGTTGAACGCGCTGTAACGCCGCACATCAGCGCTTCATGCACAACTCCTACCTTTGCCTCCTACCTGCACTGAACCTATGCTCTCGTTTCTCTCCTATATCACCTGGAACACCAATCCGATTCTGGCCGAAATCGGGCCGCTGACGCTGCGGTGGTACGGGCTGTTGTTTATGTCGGGCTTTGTGTTCGGCACGTTCATTCTGTCGCACATCTACAAGTCAGAGCGGGTGTCGCCGCGCTGGGTTGATGTCATCACCATTTACATGCTGGTAGGCACTATTCTGGGGGCGCGGCTGGGCCACGTGCTGTTCTACGACCCGGCATATTACCTTACCAGTGAGCATTTCTGGGAGATTTTTAAGATCTGGGAAGGGGGCCTGGCCAGCCACGGTGCCACGCTGGGCATCTTGCTGGCTACCTATCTGTTTGCGCGCAACAACAAGTTCGATTACCTCTGGGTGCTTGACCGGATTGTGATTGTGGTGGCGCTGGGCGGGGCCATGATTCGCCTGGGCAACCTGATGAACTCGGAAATTGTGGGGGAGCCGACGGATAAACCCTGGGCCTTTGTGTTTGTGCGCGACGCGGAACACCTCAAACCCGCTGTGCAGCCGTTGCCAGCCGGTGCGGTACAGGTAGCGGCCGAGCCCATCATGCGCACTGACGGCAGCCGCGCCTACCGCCTGTTGCCTGCCGGCACACCCGTTGCGGCCGATTCGCCGATGGCGGTGCCGCGCCATCCCACCCAGATTTACGAAGCTGCGTTCTGTATTTTGCTGCTAGTGGTGCTGTACGGCATGTGGAACCGCACCAAAGACCGTACGCCCCGCGGCTTGCTATTTGGGTTGTTTGTGGTGCTGCTGTTCACGCAGCGGTTCCTGGGCGAGTTCCTGAAGGAAAACCAGGAAGCCTTTGAAGACAAGCTGCCTCTGAACATGGGCCAGATTCTGAGTCTGCCTCTAATTCTGGTGGGGCTGTGGGTGCTGTGGCGGGCCGGCAAAGACCCCAAGAACCCGTACGGCTACGCTCCCCGCGACCTGGAAGAGCAGGAAGCCAAAGACAAGAAGACCATCAAAGCATGAGTCCAACAGCCACAAAAAAGCCGCCTGCTCCAGAGCAGGCGGCTTTTTTGTGGCCAAATAAGACCAGTGCTATCAGAGCTTGTACCGGTAAAGAGCTCCTTCTTCGGTGCTGATGAGCAGCGTGCCGTTGTCGAGAAACAGTACACCTTCCGTTTGGCCCGCTCCTTTCAGGGAAATGTTTTTGGGTGTGGCTTTCAAGGCACTGTTCAGGTCATTTCCTTCAAAAAGATACAACTCCTGACGGCCCAGCAGTGCCAGATGACGGCCGTCCGGGCTGAGGTCGGCACCGGTTACTTCGCCGGAAATGCGCAGTTTGGCCAGCGACTCGGCCACGTAGGAGCCGGGCTGGTCCGATACGCTGTACACTTTGCTGGTGCTCTGGTTGGCCCGGTCCTTCGTGAACAGATACACTTTACCATCGTGCCAGAGCGAAGCCTCACAGTCGAAGTTGCGCTCCTCTTTCGGGGGCGGGAAGGCCGACTGGTCGGGGTAGCGGAAACTGATTTTTCCCACGTTATCGGGTTGCTGCGGATTGACGCGGTAGATGGCCAGGTCGCGACGGGAATTGTTGTTGTTGCCGGCATCCGTCACGAAAACGGTGCCTTTGCCATCGTCCGCGAGACTTTCCCAGTCGATGTTGCGGACGGACAATTCCCGCTCGCCCAGCTTCTCGCCCTGCTCATTGATGAGGTACAGAGTAGAGCTGGTACCGGCGTCGCCGTGGGTATAGAAGGTGCCGGGGCGGCCGCCATGCGCCAGCCCGGAGCTTTCCGGAATGCCGCCCTGCAGCTCGCCTACCGGTTGCAGAGAAGCCACCGAACCACTGCTTGCCTTGTCCTTCTTACCTTTTTTGCCTTTTTTCTTTTCGGTTTTAGGCGCGTCGTTCATCTCCTTGGCCGTGTCGCTCTGGGCCTGTGAGCAGGCAGTACTCAGCATCGTAATCAGGCCAAGGCTAAGCAGAAATATTCTGGGCATCGGAAGTAGGCATAAGTGAAAAAAAAGCTGCCCGACCCAAAGAGCCGGAGCAGCTGACTATGCCTTGTACGGAAAATGTGCCCATGCGGTGGCGCGTTTGGTATCGAGCCTGCATAGCGGCGTGCGCAACGCCGGCTGAGCATTGGGCTACGGAACAGGGTCGTGGCCGTGGCCGCCCCAGGGGTGGCAGCGGCCGATGCGGCGCAGGGCCAGCCGGCCGCCGCGCCAGGGGCCGTACTTCTCAATGGCCTCCACCGCGTAGGCCGAGCAGGTGGGTGTGTAGCGGCAGCTTGCCGGCGTAAGGGGCGAAATCAGGTGCCGGTATACCCACAGCAGCCCCAGAAAAAGCTGACGAAACAAAGACGACATGCCGCAAAGAACCGCAAACGGTGCGGAATAAATCCGGAAGGTGCGGGCGAAGGTACTGGTGCGCCCAATTTCATTGCGTTCGGCTATATTGTATCATTACTGCTTACCCCCATGGCTATCCAGCTTTGCTTATTTGCTATGAAACGCATCATTGGATTCTGCTGGCTTATATTGCTACTGGCCTGGCCCGCCAAGGCGCAGTTACTACAACAGCGTGTGTATGGCTCGGCGGGAGAGGAAATGGGAGGGTATATAACGGCTATGCAGAGTGGAGGCTATTTGGTGGTAGGAAGCCAAAGTAAGGCCGGTCCTCAGGCTGATGGACGACTCTTCTTGGTGCGTACAAATGCGTTAGGTGACACCCTCTGGACCCGCGCGCGAAAACTGCCGCACTTCACTTCCGTGCAGGTACGGGCGGTGTGCGAAAATGCAGCGGGGCAAGTACTTGTTGCCACTTCCGGCGGCGACCGTACTACCGGAGGCTTCATTGATGAAGCCATGCTGGTGCTGTTAACTCCGCAAGGCGATACGCTCTGGACCCGCTATACCAACGGCCCAACGGGTGATTTCTATTCCAGTCTGATACTTGGCAACGATGGGAATTTCGTGTTGACCGGTTCGCTGAACACTTTTCCGCAATGGCTGAAAATTAGCTCCGCGGGTCAGGTACTGGCCCAAACCAATATAACGTATGATGCGACTGATATTGGTAATGTTACAGCTCTATTCAAAGAAAACTCGAGCCGAGGCGGGTACTGGGTACTGAATTCAAAAGGCGTTGTTGGGAATGAACGAAAGCTGCTACATCTGACGGAGACTGGCGTAGTAGATCAGGTGAAGCCGTTGTATGGTAGAGCTTCTAGTTTCCTGAATAGCGTTTTGCCAATGCCGGTGCAAAGCGGCTACCTGGCCTGCCAGGACGGCCGGCTCATTCGCTTCAATGCCGCCCTGGATACCCTTTGGACCAGGCTGCTGCCTTACACCGCGCCCAATGGCTTCCGCACCTACGGCTCGGCCCGACTAGTGCGGCCGCTGCCCGATGGCAACCTGGTGGTAGCCGGGGGCGTGTACGCCAACAGCGGCACCCGGGTGTACCTGAGCAAGGTGACGCCCACCGGCCAGGTGCTACGCGATACGGTGCTCTATCGCACGGGCGGCGACGAGTTTGTGAACGGGCTGGAAGTGGAAGCCGGTACGGGCAACTACGTGTTCAGCGGCTACGCCACGCAAGGGCCGCTGGGTCTTGCCGACCTGTTTTTTGGGCGGCAAGCGGCCTGGCGCACCCTCAGTACCCAGGCGCCCGCCCGGCAGCCGGTGCTGGCCTTAGCAGCCTGGCCCAATCCGGTGGGAGCGGGGCAGTCGCAGCTGCGTGTCCGGAGTGGCCAGCCCCTGGCCGGTGAGCTAGTGCTGCGCGATGCGCTGGGCCGCACTGTGCGCCACTGGCCGGCTACCCGCGCTGTAACCAGCACGGAGGGGCAAGCCCTACCTCTGGGTGAAGTGCCGGCCGGCCTGTACCTACTCACGGGCACCGCCCCCGATGGCCGCCGCTACGTGGCCCGGGTGCTGCGCGAGTAGAAAGCGACTCCGAAGTTTATACCGGCCCGGCTCCGCAAGGAGCCGGGCCTTTTTGTAGCTTTGGAGGCGGGTTGCCCGATAGAGGACGCCCGGCTTTCCTTTCCCTAATTCCCACTCATTGTTATGCGCAAGAACAACTGGGCCAAGGCCCTGCTGCTAACGCTGCTACTGCCCATCACGGCCCGTGCCGATGAAGGCATGTGGCTGCCCCTGTTCGTGAAACGGCTCAACCAGGCCGACATGCAGAAGAAAGGCCTCAAGCTCACGGCCGAAGAAATTTACGACGTCAACAATGCCTCGCTGAAAGATGCGGTAGTGCAGCTGGGCGGCTTCTGCACCGGTGAATTCGTCAGCAGCCAGGGCCTGCTGCTCACCAACCACCACTGCGGCTACGACGCCATCCAGAGCCACAGCACCCCTCAGAACAACATCCTGGAAAAAGGCTTCTTCGCGGCCACCCGCGCCGAGGAAAAAACCAACCCAGGTCTGTTCGTGGATATTCTGGTGCGCATGGAAGACGTGACCGGCAAGGTGCTGGAAGGCATTACGGCTGCCACGCCTGAGCAGGAACGCGTGGCAACGGTGCAGAAGCGTCAGAAGGAAATGGCCGACGCGGCCAAGGAAAACGGCCAGTACGTCGCCTATGTGCGCGACATGTTCGGCGGCAACGAGTACTACCTTTTCGTGTACCAGCGCTTCGGCGACGTGCGCCTGGTAGGTGCTCCGGCCGAAGCCGTGGGCAAGTTCGGCGGCGACACCGACAACTGGATGTGGCCCCGCCACACCGGCGACTTCTCCATGTTCCGCGTGTACGCCTCCAAAGACAACAAGCCTACGGCCGGCTTCGCGGCCGACAACATTCCGTATGTGCCCAAGAAGCACCTGCCCGTAAGCCTGCAGGGCGTGAGCGAAGGCGACTTTGCCATGGTGTTCGGCTTTCCGGGCCGCACGCAGCGCTTCCTGCCCGCCGCCGGCCTGCAGATGACGCTCGACCAGAGCAACCCCGCCCGCATCAAGCTGCGCGACACGCGCCTGAAGCTGTGGAAAGAGGACATGGACCAGGACGCCGCTTTGCGCCTGAAGTATGCCTCAAAATACGCCAACATTGCCAACTACTGGAAGTACTTCATCGGCCAGAATGAGGGCATGAACCGCCTGAAAACGGTGGATGCCAAGAAAGCCGAGGAAGCTTCCCTGATGCAGTGGATTGCCCAGGATCCGGCCCGCGGCCAGCAGTACGGCGAAGCCCTGAACAGCATCAACCAGGCCTACGCTGGTCTGCGCCAGTACAACCTGAGCGCCAACTACGTGAACGAGGCTGCTTTCGGCACCGAAATCATCACGCTGTCTTCGCGCATGATGCCGCTGTACATGGCCCTCAAAGCCACGCCCGCCGACAAAGCTGCCATCAGCAAAGCCACCGCCGACCTAAAGGAGCCGGTAGCTGAGTATTTCAAGGACTACAGCGCCTCTACCGACAAAAAGGTGTTTGCCGCCCTCATGGGCCTGTACATGAAGGATGTGCCCGCCGAGCAGCAGCCCGACGTATTCCAGACCGTAAAGAAGCAGTACGGCGGCTCCATGCAGAAATACGCCGACTACGTGTATGCCAATTCCTTCCTGACTTCGGAAGCCAAGGTGAATGCTTTCCTAGCCGCGCCTTCGCTGGCGAAGCTGGAGGCCGACCCTGGCTTCAAGACGTTCAACTCGGTGTACACAAACTACACCCAGAATATTTTGCCCAAAATGCAGGCCCTGCAGAGCGGCCTGACGCGCGCCAACCGCCTGTATGTAGCCGCGCTGCGCGAGAAAAACACGCAGAAGGTGTACTCGCCCGATGCTAACTCCACCATCCGCCTGAGCTATGGTACCGTGCGCCCCTATAAGGGCCGCGACGCGGTGAGCTACGACTACAAAACCACAGCCCAGGGCATTCTGGAAAAGGAAGACGCCACCAACCCGGAGTTTGTAGTGCCCCAGAAAGAGTTGGAACTGCTGAAAATGAAAGATTACGGCCGGTTTGCTGACAAAGAGGGCAACCTGCCCGTGGCTTTCATCACCGACAACGACATTACGGGCGGCAACTCCGGCTCCCCCGTTATCAACGGCCGCGGCGAGCTGATTGGCCTGGCTTTCGATGGCAACTGGGAAGCCATGACCGGCGACCTGGCCTACGACCCGGAGCTGAAGCGCTGCATCAACGTGGATATCCGCTACGTGCTGTGGTGCATCGAGAAGCTGGGCGGTGCCAAGCACATCGTGGATGAAATGACCGTAGTAAATAACGGCCCCAACCCCGGCGTGGGCGCTCCTACGGCTTCGGCCGCTGGCCTGAGCGACGTGGAAAAGATGAAGGTGAAGACCGAAGACGGTCAGAAAACCAAGGTCAAGAAGAAGAAAGCCAAAGAAGGCGCAGCGGCTGGCATGTAAGCAGCCCGCTTCGCTCTGAAGCTAACAGACGCCCCAGCATCGGAAGATGTTGGGGCGTTTTGCATTGGAAACGACTAGTGGTGCGTCGGAATACGCGGGTATTTCCCGTTGTTTGCGGCTCGTATGACCTCCTGCTTTCTATGCAAATAACGGCTGCCTCCCTCCGCACCGCAGGCTGCTGGCTGGTGCTGGCCGCTGCCCTGCTGGTGCTCACCCTCAACCGCCACGCCACGTCCAAAGCGGGCCGCTTCACTTACAAAAGCGAGGTGTGGGCCGACAAAGCCGGCTACTATGTGTACCTGCCAGCTACCTTTCTCTACGGCTTCGATGCCCGCGCTTTTCCGGATAGCGTGGAGTTCAGAACCGGCAAAGGATTCCAACTGGACCGGACTACGGGCAAGGTGATAACCAAGTACCCGTATGGCGTGGCGCTGCTGCAAAGCCCGTTCTGGCTGACGGCCCATGCCCTGAGCACCGAAAAGACGGGTTTCTCCAAGCTGGAGCACAAGTCCATTGATATTGCGGCCGTGTTCTATGTGCTGCTAGGGCTGGGGCTGCTCTGGCGGGTGCTGCAACAAGGGCTGACCGGCAGGCAGGCAGTGCTTACGCTGGCCGTGCTGTTGCTGGGTACCAACCTGGGGTTTTACGCCATCATCGAAACGGGCATGTCGCACGTGTACGCCTTTTTCGCGTTTGCGCTGCTGCTGCACGGTCTGCACCGCCTTCAGCCAGCCAGCACGGGCCGCAACTCCGCGTTGGGTATATGGCTGCAGATTGGACTAGCGCTGGCCCTCATTGTGGCCCTGCGCCCGATTGACGCTGTGTGGGCGGCGCCGTTGTTGCTGTGGGGAGTGGCCGATAGCGCCGGGTTGCGGCAGCGGCTACAAGAATTGCTGAGCCTGCGGGTGCTGGCGGTACTGGTCGGCTGCGTAGGTCTGTTGCTGCTGCCCCAGTTGGCCTACTATCAGTACCTCAAAGGATCCATGCTCACGTACAGTTATGGGCAGGAAGGCTTTCCATATTGGGCCCGCCCTAAGCTGCTGGAAGTGTGGCTGGCACCCGAAGACGGGCTGTTTCTCTACAACCCGGTGTTGCTGCTGGTGCCCGTAGGCTTAGTGCTGCTATGGCGCAGCCGCCCGGCTACGGCGGCGCTGGTGGCAATGGTTGCGCTGGGGGTTTCCTACACCTACGCGGCGTGGTGGGCCTATACGCTGGGCTGCAGCTATGGTCACCGTGGCTTCGTCGATTTTTTGCCGGTGCTGGCCCTGCCGCTGGGCGTGGCCCTGCAGCGAGGGGCCAACTCGCGCTGGCGTGGGGTGCTGGCCCTGGGGCTGGTGCTGCTGATTGCCTACAACCTGAAGCTCAGCTTTGCTTACGAAACCTGCTTCCCGACCGACAACGACTGGGACTGGGCTTCCTGGTGGAAACTGCTGACTGCCTAGCCTGAACTCAGGCACGCTAGTCTGCTGGTTTGGCCTGTGCAGAGGGCTTGCCCAAGGCGTAGCGGCGGCCGCAAAGAAAATTGCGCAAAAGTGCCTCAGGCTTTGGTAATCAGGGTTTTTATCCTACATTTCATTCGTCTTATTTTATATAGCTATGCTGAAGAATTACGTGTGCTCTGGTGGCTTGCTTTTGCTGGCAGTATCAGGTTATGCTCAGGGCAATGGGCCCGGCACAAGAGGCGCCCGGGCGGCAGCCCTCGGCAATGCTTCCGTCACGCTCAGCGACGTATGGGCCATTGGCAATAACGTGGCCGGACTGGGCCAGCTCAACGCCCCGACGGTGGGCGTGTACGCCGAAAACCGCTACTTATTATCGGCTCTGAATACGGTAGCGCTGGCAGCCGCGGTGCCTTTAGGCAAGATAGAGAACGGCCAGGCCAGCCGTGGGGTCGTGGGGTTTGAAGCGGAACGGTTTGGTGGCAAGCTCTACAGCGAGCAGCGCGTAGGGGCCGGCTACGGCTACCGGGGCGGCCTCGTGAGCATCGGCGGGCGGGTAGATATGCTGCAGGTCAGCATCGAAGGGCTGGGCAGCAAGCGGGCGGTAGCCGTATCGTTGGGCGGGCAGGCTGAGCTGATACCCAAGCGGCTGGTATTCGGGGCCTACCTCTACAACCTGAACCAGGCCAGACTGGCCGAGTATCAGCAGGAGCGGGTGCCCACCGTGCTCAAGGCGGGCCTTTCGTATCGGCCTACTGCCAAAGTGCTGCTCAACATCGAAACCGAGAAGGAAGTAGAGCAGTCAGCCGATTTTAAGGCCGGCCTGGAATACCGCGTGATTGACGCACTGGCCTTGCGGGCCGGGCTGCGCACCCTCACGCAGGAAACCACCGGAGGCGTAGGCTTCCAGGCCGGTGCACTCCAAATCGACTATGCGGCGGCCTGGCATACGGCGCTGGGACTAAGCCAGCACCTGGGCGTTAGTCTGGCTTTCAGCGGGAAGCAGCCATGAGGTCAGCCCGCGTAGCGCAGTGCAGCGCGTTTGGTTTCGCGCCTCGCACCATGTTGCCTCATACTAAAACTGGCTGCGCAAAGTGGCGGGTTGCGGCGGTACTGGCTCTGCTGTTGCCGCTGGCAGCCCAGGCGCAGGAGTACGTGCGCCCCGCCGCCGACCTGGACCGGCTGACGCAGGAGCTGTTTGCTGAAATCCAGAGTGACCAGGTACCCTACGAGGACCTGTACGAAACGCTGCTGCAGTACTACCAGACGCCGCTCAGCCTGAACTCAGCTTCCCGCGAAGACCTGCGGGGCCTGCTGCTGCTGTCCGAAAACCAGATCAGTAAGCTGCTGGAATACCGCCAGCAGCGCGGTCCGCTGCTCAGCCTGTATGAGCTGCAGGCTGTTCCGAGCTTCGATTTGCGTAGTATCTACCGCATAGCCCCTTTCGTGACGGCGCAGGCTGCCGGGGGCGCTAATGCGTTGCGCGGGCCGTTGTGGCAGCGGGTGTTCAAGGAAGACAACAATGCGCTGTTTATGCGCTACGAGCGGGTGCTGCAAACCCGCAAAGGCTACACCACTGCCCCCACCGACAGCCTGGGCCAGGGGCCTACCCGTTACTTAGGCTCGCCCGATAAGCTGATGCTGCGCTACCGCGTCAGCCACGCCAAAGACTTCAGCCTGGGCATAACTGCCGAAAAAGACGCGGGCGAACAGTTGCTCTGGAACCCCACGGCCCGCACCTACGGCCCCGATTTCCTGTCGGCGCACTTTGTGCTGCAGGAACGGGGCAAGCTCCGCACGCTGGCCGTCGGCGACTATCAGCTGCAGTTTGGGCAGGGGCTGCTGCTGTCGTCGGGGCTGCAGGTAGGCAAGGGGGCCGAAACCATTACCACGCTGCGCCGCAGTTCGGTGGGCGTGCGGCCGTATTCTTCCATCCTGGAAAGCACCTTCTTCCGGGGCGCGGCTGCTACCGTCAGTTTGTCGCCTACGGTGCGCGCTACCGGCTTCGTATCGCGCAAGCGGGTAGATGCCAACGTGCAGCAGGCCGCCGACTCGCTGGCGGAGTTTGATGAGTTTTCGTCAGGTTTTCTGCTGACTGGTTTTCACCGGACGGCCAGTGAGCTGGCCAACCGCCAGACGCTGCGCGAAACCGTAGCGGGCGGTAACCTGGGCTACACCAGCCGCAGCGGCCACCTGTCAGCCGGCCTCACGGCCGTCGATACGCATTTCGATAAGGCCATTCAGCGTCGGCCCGAACTGTACAACCAATACGAGTTTCGAGGAACTCACAATCTGGCCTTGGGGGCGCACTACAGCTACGTACGGGGCAATGTGCTGCTGTTTGGCGAAACGGCGCGCAGCAGCAGCGGCGGGTGGGGCACGGTAAACGGCGTGCTGGCCAGTCTCGCACCTACTATTGATGTGTCGGCGCTGGTGCGGCACTACTCCCGCGACTTTCATACGCTCTATGGCAATGCCTTGAGTGAAAACACCCGCAACATCAACGAAAGCGGCCTGTACCTGGGGCTGAAGCTGCGGCCGGTAGCCCGGTGGGAAGTGTCGGCTTACTACGACCAGTTCCGGTTTCCATGGCTGAAATATGGGGTAGGTGCGCCTTCGGCGGGGCACGACTGGCTGGCACGAGTGGCGTACTCGCCCACGAAAACTAGCCTGCTCTACGCTCAGATCCGGAGCCGCCAGAAAGACTATGATGCCAGCACTGACCAGCCGGCGCCGCTGCCCGTACCGACTACGCGCCAGAGTCTGCTGCTGTACTACGATGCTAACCCGACGCTCATTCTGGGGCTGCGCACACGGGTGCAGGCCAGCCGCTACCGCGAAGATAATGGCCCATGGCAGCGGGGCTATGTACTGGCGCAGGACGCTTCTGTTGCGGTAGGCCGTCGGCTGCGTCTCACGGCCCGCTATGCCATCTTCGATACCGACAGCTACGATACCCGGCAATACGTGTTTGAGCAGGACGTGCTGTACGCGTTTTCGGTGCCGGCACTTTCGGGGCAGGGCACGCGCATATATGGTATTGCCGAAATCAACTGCAGCCGTCACCTCACGTTCTGGCTGCGGCTGGCCGAAACCCACTACCGCTACCAGAACACTGTCGGCTCAGGCCTGGAGGAAATTCAGGGACCTCGCCGTACCGAATTCAAAGCCCAGGTCCGCTACCGGTTCTAGCACGGCCTCCATAAGTGGACTATGTAAGCCCAGCAGCATCCAGCCGCATATGACAGTGAACTGTAGTGTTTCTGTCCCAAAAAGCACGTGAACCAACAAGACATAAAAAGGGCGGCTTCCCAATGGGAAGCCGCCCTTTTTATGTAAAAGCAGCCGCTGCTTATTGCTTCAGCAGTTTCACTACGGCGGTGCCTTCCGGCATATCTAGGTGCAGCTGGTATACACCGCTGCTCAGCTTGCTCAGGTCAAGAGCGTGCTGGAGCGGCGCGCCTGCCTTGCTGAGCGCAGTGCGGCTCACCGTGCGGCCCAGAGCATCCGTCACGCGCAGCGTAACAGTACCACGCTGGGCATTGTCTACTTTCACCTGGAACAGGCCATTGCTGGGGTTAGGATATACTTCCACACCCCGCAGCAGCGCTTCGTTCTGGGTAGCCAGTGTTGTTACGCCAACGCAGGCCTCATTGGAGTAAGCCGAAGTGGCAGCCCCGCTAATGGCCCGTACGCGGTAGCAGTAATTGCCATTGGCGCCGCTGATCTGGTCCGCATAGTAAGTCGAGTTAGCGGGCAACGTAGCCAGAAGGGTGTAGACGGTGTTGCCAGCGCCCGTGCGTTCTACCTGGTAGCCGGTTTCGTTGGTGGCATTGTCCAGCCAGATCAGGTCTACGTTTGCGCGGTTGTTCGTTACGCCGTTCAGCAGAGCCGTCAGGGAGGCTGGTGCTGCAGGCGGCTCAGCCAGGGTGCAAAGCTCCAGCGTCCAGCCAGTCAATTGGCCACCATTGCTCGGGTTGTTGTCGGCAATGCTCAGCGTCCAGTTGCCGGTGGCAGCATCGTTGAGCAGGTTAGCCAGCGAGTTGGCCGGGCGGTAGGTAGCGCCGCCGGTAAGCGGGCAGGTGATGGCCGAAGCAGCATCTTCGCTCAGCGTCAGGTTGATATCGGAAGTGCCGGGGCAGGCATTCGCCAGCAACACGGCCGTGCGGCCTGCTGGGTTCGTCAGCGAAATGGTCAGCTCACTTACATCGGGGTGCGTGATGGCCAGGTTGCGGATACGGATGTTGCCCACCCGCTCGCCATTCTGCACATTGATAACCGACGTTACGGTTGGCGTAGCACCAAACGGAATGTTCACCGGAATCTGCGTTGCAACAGCCGTGAAGCAGGACAGCGTGCCAATCTGGAACGAAGAAATTACCGAGTAAGGCGCAACACCACAGGGGCTGGTGCCGCGTACGCGCCAGTAGTAAGTCGTGCCCGTGGTCAGCGCCGGCGAAGCCACCGTGAAGTTGGTGCCCGTTACGTTGGTCTGGGTGAGCAGCACGTTTGCGAAGCTGGCATCAGACGCTACCTGTACCTCGTAAGCCGTTGCGTTCGGCACAGCGCTCCAGGTCAGGCGGGGCCGGGGGCTCACCACCTGGGCTGCAACCGGGCTTACCGGAACAGCGGCGGCAGTAGCGCTGGGCAGTACCGTGAACGTGTACTGTTGCGTCTGGGTGATGCTGCCGCTCGTGCCCGTCAGGTTGATAGTGTACGTACCGCCAGCGGTGCCAGCGGCTACCGCAACCGTTGCCTGCACCGTGGTGCCGGCCGCCGTTGTGGCGTTGTTATACGTCACCGTTATGCCTGCTGGCAGGCTGGTGGCCGACAACGCTACCTGACCGGTGAACGACTGAATCTGACCCACGTTGAGGTCAAACGTGGAAGAAGCACCCGGGCAAAATGCAGCAATCTGCGTAGCTACCGGAGCCAGGAAGAAGGTAGGCGCGCCGGAGTTCGTGATAGAGAAATTCTGGTTCGACAGGTCGAAGAACACGTTGCCGGAAGCCTTCACCTTGATACGGGCGCTAGTGGTAGCGGCCACGGATGCAGGCACCGTCACATTCTCGTAGCCGTCGTTGGGCGTGTTAGCCAGCAGAGTCGTAGGGAACGTGCGGCCACCATCAGTTGAGAGCAGAATGTCTACGTTGGCAGCGCTGATGGGCGCAGCAGTCGTGTTGGCTACATCCCAGGCCACCTGCTGCGGTGCACCTGCCTGCCACGAGGCCGAAGCCGTGTTGGGGAGCGTTACCAGGAACGGACCGGCCGTACCAACTACAGCTACGTTCATCGAGTCATAGTCAACCCCGCCGCCGCCTACGCGGTTGTCGCGAGCTACAAAGCGGAATACCAGCCGGCGGGCGTACGAGGGAAGAATCTCGCCGCGCACCTGCGTGTTGGTGAGCAGCGCGCCCAGCGCGCCGGTTGGCGTCAGGGTAGCAGGGAAAGTACGGGTAGGGGAGGCCACCGGAGCGTAGGCGCGGAAAATCGGCGCATCGCCGGTCGGCGAGTTAGGAGCACCGCCCGGCCCCAGGTTGAATTGCTCCCAGCTATACGTCAGGGCATCACCATTGGGGTCGGTAGCCGAACCAGTCAGCTCGAACGGCGTGCTGAGCGGAATGCGGTAGTTGGCCCCGGCGTTTACCACCGGCGCATTGTTGCCGGTAGGCGTGTTCACCCCGCAGTTGCCGCCAGCCGCCATGTGGGCTACCAGCTCATCAAAGCTATAGGAGTGGAAATACGGATCGGAGTTGTTCTGCGTGTTGTCGGCGCCACAGATGCCGGCGTAGGCCATGATGGTCGTGCCGGAGCCCGGCTCGTAGGCTGCGGAAGCCGAGCGGTTACCGCCGCTGCACGAGCCAATCGTACCGTTGAATGTGTGGTTGCCGCCAAACTGGTGGCCGATTTCGTGGGCTACGTAGTCGATGTCGAAGGCGTCACCGAAGGGAGCAGGCCGGCCAGTCATACCGCGGGCTTTGCCGTTGGAAGCGCACAGGCTGCGCAGCTGGGCTACGCCACCATCACCAGTAGCAAATACGTGGCCGATGTCGTAGTTGGCAGCACCGATACGGGCCGTCACGACAGCCTGATTTTCCGTCAGCAGCGTAGTTGAGGAGTTGTTCGTGAAGGGGTCCGTAGTGCCGTTCAGGAACACAAGCGTGTCGTTTTTCGGAATCAGCACCAGGCGGGCCGCAATTTCCTTCTCGTACACACCGCTAACCCGGTTCACCGACGTAACGATTTTAGAGAGAGTCAGGGCCGTGGTGGGTGCAGCCGGAGCGCACACAGCTACTGCATACTCACCGGTACAGGAAACGGCCAGCCGATAGGTTTTCAGCGTCGCGCCGTTCGGAATGGCTGCGGGCATCGGCGGTGTCAGCACCGAGCCTGCTGCCCCAATAGCCGAACCTGCAGTCAGGCACTCGAACCGTACGTTGTCCTTGTTCATGGACGTCCGGTCGAACACCAGGTGGGTATTGTCGGTCGGCGAAACTGGATCAATGAAGATGGTGCGCGACGCAGTCGTAATCATGGCGTGGAAGCCAGCCGGCGAAATATCGAGGCGGGCCGTGGCGCTGGGGTCATCGATGCCCTGCGCCTCATACGTGCGGATCTGCGGGTACTTTGCCGCCAGCTGTGGTGCCATCACGGGCACCTGCACGATGCGGAAGCGCTGCGAGCTGCCATCGGGCAGCGGTAGCGAGATAACCGTGCTGGAATTGCGGGCGCCCGAACCGGCTTCGGCCGGAGCCGCTGCCAGCGCCGCGCGCATGGCGGGCAGCTGCATAGTTACGGAACGGTACTGCCGCAGGGCTTGGGTGGTGGTGCGGGCAGCGGTAGGCAATGCTTCGGTCGCATCGGCCCACAACACGCGTTGAGCCGACACCGATAATGGCGACCCGGCCGCCGCCAACAGCAAGCCGCCCAACAGGGCCGGCCGCCATGTGCGCCGCGAGGAGGTAAAGGTTTGCAACATAAATTGTGCTTTGGAAATGGAAAAGTCAAAGAAAATAGAAGGCCCTAAGATACTGTTTTTTACACATGGCTTGGCGTGCTCAGGCATCAGTTTTTGGGCGTTGAGTCCTCAATGAAGAAAAACATGCAACGTCAGATAATATAGATATAGAGCTGTTTATGAGTTAGTAAGGTGCTGTTTGTGGATAGGAATGCTAAGTAACCGTGTGGAGTGATTCGGTACCCCCGCAACGCAACGGCCCGCCAGAACAAGTTCTGGCGGGCCGTTGCGTTGCGGGGGTATACTAGTCTTCTAGGCGTCGGTTTTCACGAGTACAACCTGCGCTTTATCGGCGGAGCTGATGCGCCGCCGGAAATCCTGATAGGCCGGAAAATCGGTCTTGGGGAAGCGGGTGCGCGGCATGAGCAGGCGCCGGACATACAGCAGCGTGCCATCGGGCAGGGCCTGCACCTGGCTGGAATACGTACCGAAAGTGGTGCTAAGTTGTACCGGGGCGGGTATGCTTTCGGGCTTGAAGCCGGCCGGCACATGAATGCGGACTGTGTCGGAGTAGCTGAATGAGTTGTCGAGCCAGATGGCAGTGCGTCGTTCGCCCACCGTGGCAGGCAGCGCGCTCCAGCGGCTGAGCAGGTTAGGAGTCAGGAAAGCCCGCTTGCCCGATACCGAAGCCCAGCCCGGCAGCGTCAGGCCTAGGTTTTCGGTGAGCACAGGCACTATACTGCGCCGGTCCTGAGCGTAGCTGAGCTTGCTGATGCTGAAGTTGGCCAGCGGCAGGTTTTCAGCCATTATTTTTTTCTGGTCGGCGGCATTCGACGTACCGGCCAGGGCCTCATATCGGTCCTGCTCCAGGCCGGAGCGGCGCGTCCGGATGTTGGCTGTAGCACTGCCCTGCGCATCTAGGTACACATCGGCCAGCCGCTCCCGGCGGTTTTCGGCGGCCAGATACTGTGGCGTGCGCACCACGCGGCCACCCTGGGGCGTGATAAGCAGCGCGTGGCGGTTGCCGGTAAAGCTGCTCATGTAGCCGAACGGGTTGGTCTGGCTCGTGCATTCCAGCCAGACGGTATCGCGCTTGGCGGATTTCTGCAGCGGCACGCACAGCACCACATGGTTGAACTGCTGGCTCGGAAACTCAGTCCGGACATCCTCTTCATTGGCGCGTACCAGAGCGCAGTATCCCGTAATACCGGCCGTTTTCAGCAGGGCTTGGCAGTAGTTGGTGAGGGCTTTACAGTCGCCGTAGCCGCTGGCCGCTACGCTGCTGGCTGGAAACGTCTGCCAGCCACCGATGCCCAGCTGCACCGAGATGTAGCGGGTGTTGGCCTGCAGCCACTCGTACACTTTCCGGATGCGCGCCCGCTCATCGGTTTCGCCCTGCACCAATGCCCGGATCTTCTCCTGAACGGCTACCGGCAGCTCGTCGCGGCCGGCATTGAGCTGATAGTTCCACAGCCCCAGTGCCTGCCACGAAGTAAGCGTACCAACGTGGCCCTGTACCTCAAACTGCGTAGGCGCTGTGAAGACCACCGGTGTCGTTTCGCCCACTGGCGGCCCGTCGGGTTCTGCTTCCACTGCCGCCAGATTCCGCACCTGCCACTCGTAGCTCTGCAGCGCCGCCGAAACCGAGGTGCGGGCCACTGTGGTGCCGGCTGGCAGGTCGCGCTCCTGGTAGCGCAGGGGCAACTCGGCGGGCGTCAGTACTCGGAAAGTGGCCTGCTCCACGGCCAGTTGCTCGCGGGCCTGCGGCCGCCAGGTGGAGTAGAACAGCGTGTTAGTGGAGTTGACTTCGTACTCGAACTCTACTGTGTAAGGATACACCGGCTGGCGCAGGTCGGCTACCCGGCCCCGGCCGTCGTTGGCGAGGCTGAACCCATCGGAAAGCGAGATGTCTCCGATTTCCGATGCTTTCAGGGTGCGTAGCAGGCGGCCATCGGTAGCATAGGCGCTGCCGCGCAGGTAGCTCACGGTATTGAGCTGGTCATAATAGACCAGCTCCTGGGCATGGTGCGCGCCGGCTTCATCAAAAATGGTGACGGCGCGGCGTACAGTCTCGATGGTGCGGCCTGCCGACTTTACCAGCAGGGTTTCATCGGAGAAGCGGACAACGGCGTGTGCATTTTCGCGCAACGAGCCCGGAATGTCGGCCACCGGATATTTGGGTGGCTGGCCGGCCAGCACCGGGCTGCCTGCCAATAGGCTCAGCGCCGCTAGGGCTGCCCGGCAGGTGCGCTTCAGGAGGAAGGCCACAGACTTAGGATTTCTTTTTTAACACAATCTGCTCCGCCTGCTTGGCTACCACCAAGCGGTAGAATTCGCGCAGATCCGCATAAGATTCGGCCGAGTACACAGGCCGGCTCAGGCTCAGCCGGCTCACCAGCTGCAGCGTGCCATTGGCACCAGGCTGCACCTGGTACATGAAGCGGCCACCATTGTCCGGCAGCATTACGGCGGCCGGTTTCGGAAGCTCTTCCACCTCATAGCCGGCTGGCAGGGTTAGGGTCATCACCAGGGTTTCGTCCACGAGGCAGCCGAAGTCTACCGGGAACTGGCGGTTTTCGTGCACAAACGGGTTTTTGCTGTTGCCGAAATGCTGCAGCGGGCGCAGATACAGCATGCCCGCCTGGGCGTCGCTGCCCGCTACGTTCACCTCATAGTCGAAGGCCAGAGGCTTGTCGAGGGCGTCGCGCTGGGCAAACTGGTACTTGCTCACATTCCAGCCTTCGCGGCCCTGCAGCATTTCTTCCACGAACTTCTTTTCTCCTTTCTCGCGCAGCTTGTCACGCTGGGCCAGGCCGGCGTAGCCACCGTGCTCCGAGTGGATCTTGCCCGTGTAGCCACCTTTATCGTCCAGCGTCAGCTGAATCTGCTGGTACTCGGTGAGGCGCTGCTGCGGAACCAGACTGATCCAGCGGGAGTCAGCTGGTTTGGGCATAATGAGGCGGCCGGTTATGTTGAGGCAGCGTGTGGGCAGCATACCGCACGGAACCAACTCTTCGGTAGCGTCCAGCAGCATTTCCTTGCCTTCCGGCAGTGCTACATGCGCCACTACGTAGTTGAAGCGCGAAAGCAGCGGCATGAAATCCGTGTTGACAAAGCCATGGTCGCGGGTGCTCAGCAACACCGGGTTGGCCTGGAAGCCAGCCTCCCGCAACGCCGCAATCAGCAGCAGGTTTACATCGGCTGCGTTGCCTCGGTGCTGGTCGTAGGCCTTGCGCAGCGAGGTACTGCTGTAATACCAGTCGCGCCCGTTGTACTTCACCGATTTGCGCACCAGGTCGTGCACGGCTGCAATGCGGGCGGCAGGGTCGGTGGTTTTGGCCAGTAGCGGCGTCAGTTGTTCCTTCAGGAAGCCGCCGCGCTTGAGTTGGGCGCCAAAATTCTCGTCAGCCAGCAGGTCATCGTTGATTTTCTCCCACGAGTCGGAAACCGGCCGGTACGGCTGGCCTTCCCACTTCACGCCGGCCAACTCGAAGTCGAGGCGGGAAACGTAGTCCCGAGACGAAGTCATGAAAGGCTCGTTCCGAAAAGCCGGCACATTTTGCGCGGCCCAACGGTGCGTTTTCAGGGGCAGCACCACCGACGAGGCTGAGCCGGCCACCCGCTGCGTGTTGAAGCCGCCGCCGACGTAGCCGCCTTCCTGCCGTACTGTTGCCTGCATAGAGCCTTCCGAATGTTCTGCCACTGTCAGCGGAACATAGCCCTGCATCAGAATCTTGTAGTCGAAATACGCCGGAATCGAAGCCCGGTACTCGCTCCAGCGCACCGGAATGGACTCCTGAAACTGCCAATCCTGGAAGTTGAAAGTGAAATCAGACTGAACGGTGTAGGCGTATTCAATAACGGCTCCCTCGCGCACGTTGGGCAGCGTGAACTTGCGCATCGTCACGTTGCTGTTGGCTTCTTCCCGGAAGGTGGTAGCGTCGTCAAATTTCTCCTTCGCAATCTGCCCGTTTACCAGGTTGTAGGTATAGCCGCGCAGGTTCAGCAGCTTCTCCTCGCGGCCCGCCTGGTGGTAAAGCGGCACCTTCACCGTTGCCCAGTCGTAACCGGATTTCTTCAGGATTTTGATGCGCGTAATCCGGTCAAATACGACGCGGAAATCACCGTCGGCGTACTCGAAGCGGGAACGACCATAGTCGCAAAGTACCACGGCCTCGGCGGCGCTGTCGGCCACGAAATTCTTGGCCTCAAAATCCTTAGGGTCGGGCTTCCCAAATTTGATAGGATCTGTTTGGGCAGATGCCGGAGTAGCAGCGGCACAAGCCACCACTGCCAGCAGGCTTAGCCCGCGGAGTACACGTGTTGTCATACAGTAAAGTGAGTGGAATGTAAAAAGTCAGCTGAAGAGCGACTTGTCCCCGCCAGAAGCCGGGAAAAGAAGATAGATAAAGGAAGAAATATGCCGGATAGGGCACAGGCAGAATTACGGAAGTATAAAGGTCAGCACTTTTTCTATATCGGCCTATACCAATTATGAAGAAAAAATGAAGCAGGGTTATTTCCGGGTCACCACCAGCATTTCGGCGCACTTAGCTGCCGCCCGCTGGTGCAATTCGTGCAAGGCAGAATACTCAGCCGGACTGTGTTTCTCTTACGCATAGAAGTAGCGGCGCCAAGCCATGGTTCGGCTTCGCTCGGCTACTGTAGCAGTTGATGAATCAGCCTGAAGTACGGTAAGGTATAGTCGGTATCAATTCGAATAGCATACGCTACGCCCAATAGCGCAACGCCCGACGCTTAGGCTGCCGGCTGCTTGGCCCGCACACCCACCAGCAAATAGACCAGTGCCACCAGCGTCAGGGCCGTGCTCAGGCCGTGCACGTAGGGCAGGCGCGCAATCTGGTTGCTGAAGAGCCAGCCGCCCAGCAGGGCCCCCAGCCCGATACCCACTTCCAGAGCAATGTACATGGTAGCTACGGCCCGCCCGCGCCGCTCGGGGTGGCTCAGGTCGATGGTCCAGGCGTAGAGGGTAGGGGAGTTGAGGCCCGTAGCCAGCCCGAACAGCACCGCCGAGCCCAGAAACAGCGGCACCGACCGGTCTGCCAGCATCAGGATGCCCAACGACAGTACCATGAGGGCCGTGGACAGGCGCAGAACGGGCACCCGGCCATACGTGTCGGAAGCGCGGCCGGCCAGCAGACGTACCACCAATGAGGCCAGTGTGTAGCAGGTGTAAAACAGGCCCTTGCTGTGGTCGGCCAGGCCCAGCGCCTCACTCTGGTCGGGCACCACGGTCAGGATGGCGCCAAACGGGAACAGGCACAGCAGCGTCACGACAGCCGGAGCCAGCACCTGCGGTTCCAGAATCTCGCCCCAGTTGAGGCGCAGCAGGCTCCAGCTGAACTTCTGGCGCTGCGCCTGCGGTAAGGTTTCGGTCATGGTGCCCTGCACAGCTAGGCTCAGCAGCGCCAGCCCCGAGGAACAATAGAACAGGGTGTTGAGGGAAAATGCCGCCGTAATGAGCGGCCCCACAGCCGGCCCGGCCGCCATGCCCAAGGAGCCCGCCACGCCCAGCAGGCCCATGGCCTCGCCGCGGCGCTCCAGCGGAATGATATCGGCAATGAAAGCGGCGGTGCCGGTGGGTTTAAAACCAGTGCTGAAGCCGTGCAGCAGCCGCAGCCCCAGAAAGCCCGCCACGGTGGTAGTCCAGGGGTAGAAGAAGCCGCAAATAAAGCACACCAGCGAGCCGAACACCATCACCGGAATCCGTCCTACGGTGTCGGCCAGCTTGCCGCTGAAGGGCCGCGAGATGCCGGCCGTGAGCGTGAAAAGAGCAATGATGAAGCCCTTGTATTCGCCGCCGCCCAGCCGCGTGAGGTACGCGGGCAGCTCGGGCAGCAGCATGTTGAAGCTCATGAAAAAGAAGAACGACGACAGGCACATCAGCCAGAAGCCGGCGCTGTAGGTACGGGTAGTGGTGGTAGCGGGCATGGGCCACAAAGGTAGCCGGCGCGGCCGGGCAAGGCCAGAACAGCGGCTCTTATTCCCGAATCATTAGGGCCGCCACCCTGTTCAACGCCTGATACCGGCAGGCGGCAGCCTGTTACAGCAGGGCAGCAGCTACTGCATTTACCCCAAATTTTGTAAGCCGTATCACGGCCAGCCGACCACCCAACATGGTACCTTAGTCACGCAACCTCTAACCCTATATACTCATGGCACAAGATCAGAATACAGGACAGAACGGCGCCACTTCCGGTAACGGTACCGGCACGGCCGTCACGGGTGCCGGCAGCTCCGTAGACCAGCGCACCGCCGACGGCGAGAACCCTCAGACCCTGACCACCCGCCAGGGCCACCCGCTGACCAACAACCAGAACCTGCGCACTGTGGGCAGCCGTGGCCCGGCCACGCTGGAGCAGTATGCGTTTCTGGAAAAAATCAGCCACTTCGACCGGGAACGGGTGCCGGAACGGGTGGTGCACGCCCGCGGCGCCGGTGCGCACGGCGTGTTTGAGGCCTATGGCAAAGTAGGCAACGAGCCCATTGAGAAATACACCCGCGCCAAGCTCTTCAACACGGCCGGCAAAGAGACGCCGGTATTCGTGCGTTTCAGCACCGTAGGCCACGGCGGCCACTCGCCCGAAACTCTGCGCGACCCACGCGGCTTTGCCGTGAAATTCTACACCGAAGACGGCAACTGGGACCTGGTAGGCAACAACCTGAAAGTGTTCTTTATTCGGGACGCCATGAAGTTCCCGGACCTGATTCACTCGCAGAAGCCGGACCCGGTCACCAACCGCCAGAGCGGGGAGCGTATTTTCGACTTCATCTGCAACACGCCGGAAGCCATGCACATGGTCAGCTTCCTGTTTTCGCCGTGGGGCATTCCGGCCAACTACCGCCAGATGCAGGGCTCGGGCGTGAATACCTATAAGTGGGTGAATGCCGCCGGTGAGGCCGTGCTGGTGAAATACCACTGGGAGCCGCTGCAGGGCATCAAAAACCTGACAGCAGCGGAAGCCGAGGTTATCCAGGGCAAGAACTTCAACCACGCCACCCAAGACCTGTTCGACAATATCAAAGCCGGCAATTTCCCGCAGTGGGAGCTGTGCGTGCAGATAATGTCTGACGGGGAGCATCCGGAGCTGGACTTCGACCCGCTGGACGATACCAAAATCTGGCCGGAAGACCAGTTCCCGTTCCTGCCGGTGGGCAAGATGACCCTGAACAGGAACCCCGAAAACTACTTCGCTGAGGTAGAGCAGGTGGCATTTGGCACGGGGGTGCTGGTGGATGGCCTCGACTTCTCCGACGACAAGATGCTGCAGGGCCGCACGTTCTCCTACTCCGATACGCAGCGTTACCGGGTGGGCACCAACTACCTGCAACTGCCCATCAACGCGCCCAAAAAGCACGTGGCCACCAACCAGCGCGACGGCCAGATGGCCTACCACGTGGACACGGTACCCGGCCAGAACAACCATATCAACTACGAGCCCAGCAGCCTCAACGGCCTGAAAGAAGCGCCCCGCTCTGCTCCGGAACACACGCCGGAGTACACGGGCCGCCTCATCCGCCAGACCATTGACCGGCAGAACAACTTCAAGCAGGCCGGCGAGCGGTACCGCCTGCACGAAGACTGGGAACGAGACGACCTCATCAACAACATGGTGGGCGCCCTGGCCGATGCTGACCACAAGGTGAGCGACAAGATGGTGGAACTCTGCACCAACTGCGACCCGGACTGGGGCAACCGCTTGGCCGAAGGCCTGAAAGCCGCCCGCGCCGGTAAAACGGCCGAAGGAGGCAACCAGTACAACGAAGGCAAAGCTGCCGCTGCTGTGGAACAGGCCGAAGCCACGGCGCACAACGCCCAGCCTTACTAGCACTACCGAAAACCTCGTCAAATACAACAAGGCCCCGACTCGCATGAGTCGGGGCTTTGTTGTGTTTGGCATGACGGTCAAAACAGGGTGTTAAACCATCGGGAGAGCAAAGCCCGACAATATCCTACGGAGAAAGGATGCCGTACGAAAGCCTGCATCAACCTTGCCTCACTATGCCACTCCACCCCGAGCTTGATAAGAAGCTGAGCAAGCTATATGAGCCTTCAGCGCGAATCGACGACGTATTCAAAGGCTATGACATCACCTTTCTGACCAATAAGGAAGGCGAGCCCATGACGCTGTTTTTCGGCCGGCGCCGCCCCGATGGTACCATTTCCGGTGAGCGGTTCACGCGTACTATCAAGCGTGAGCCCGGCAGCCAGCAAGTGCGGTCCAGCCACTGGGACAACCAAGGCAAAATCATGAACCGCTGAGCCAGCCGGCTGGCGCCGCTACAAAAAAGCCGGGCGGCATTTCGCCTGCTGCAACAGACATCAACGCAGCGACCCGACTTTTTTGGTACGCAGCATTTACGGCTGCACCAGCTGCCCCATGAACAGCACAGCATTAGACGACTTTTCCCGGATCAGAAACAGAAAAGGCCTGTCAACGCTAATAGTAGGTGGAATAGAGGTAGTCACCACGCCCACCGACGTAACAGCTGCTGCTTCGGTACCTTCCTCATCTACTTCCAAAAACGTTTTGTGCTCTACTTTGCTGATAGCCAAGCCTTGGCTGGAGTTCTGCAGCATTCGGCTGAAGTTGGCCCGCTCCGTGAAAGCCTCTCCCATGCCCAGTTGCGTCAGGATGTTGCTTAGTTCCTTTTTGTATTCCATCCGGAACTTGGGCATGCGCAGCTCCCAGCTGCTGGTTGTGGCTGCGGCCAGCCAGGTATCCAGGTTGGCGCTGGTGAGCTGGCTGCTGACGGTGGCCAGCGTGGCGGAGCCGCTGGGTACTATCACCGTCATGCTGAACTGCTTGTTGCCGTAGGGCAGGTCGATTACCTGCTTGGTGGCATCAGCATAGTAGCTGTACGAGCCGTTTTTGAGCGTCATAAAATCCACGGAAGCCGTGGAGCCGTCTTCCTTGTGGAAAGTAGATTTTCGCGTGAGCGTTTTGTCAAATTTCCTGGCCCACGACCCTTTGAAATAGATGGCGTTAATCAGGTACATCACATCATCGGCGCTCGTCTGCTCCACGATGCTGGTAATGCGGGCCTTGGTTTTGTCGCTTACCCACTGGTTGATGGCGTTTTTAGTGCTTACGTCACTGAAATTCACCGCCCGCAGCGTGGCGTCGAAATGCAGCTGATTGGTCTGCGCAAACGGTACCTGAAGCGTGTATTGCTGCCCGTGCCAGATAGAGTTGGCCGCCGCAAACTCCACAGTCCGGTCGATAGTGGTCAGCAGCTCAAACAACGACTTAAACGACTGATTGATGGCCGCGTCGGTCTGGCCCGTAAATCCCAGCGTCTGGCGCATGGCGTCTTTGGTTGTGCCGTCGGCGCCGTTGTAGGTCATGGTGAGGGCTGCCGAAATACTGAGCGGCGAGATAAACAGATTGCTGCTGCCCGCACCCGTACGAAGCGCCGCGAAAGTGCGGTAGCCGAAGTCGTTGGTGCTGCTCAGGGTCTGGACTTCCTGCGCCGTGAGTGGGCGAGTTTTCGGTTCATTGCCAGGGTCGGCTTCGGGTGTGCCTTCTTTCTGGCAGGCTGAAAACAGAAGAGCAGCCCCGGCTAAACTCAGTAGCGTGGCTTTGGAAGGAATAAAGTGTTTCATAGCAAAGCGAGTAAAGGTGGAGTCAAGCAATGAAAAGCTAGAAAGGCTTCCTTTCTAAGAGCTCTGGTATATAAGAAAGGTTGCATGTTGTTATTGGTGGTTTGTTCTGCCAAAACGGCCGCCCGTGTACTCCGGCCCGAAGTGTGCCGTATAGCCGCCGTATGTCCTGGTTTTCTTCGCTTTTCAATGCCGTTTCGGCCAAACGGCCCCGCCCGGAAGGCAAACCTGCCCTCACGGTGCGGGAACGGTTTTCGGCCCTCAAAAATCTACCGGAGTTTCTGCGCCTGATCTGGCAGACCAGCCCGGCCCTCACGCTCGGCAACGTGGCGCTGCGTTTGCTGCGGGCGGCGCTGCCGGTAGCCATGCTGTATGTGGGCCAGCTGATTCTGGACGCCGTGGTGCAGCTCAGCCAACAGCCCGTTCCCGAGCGGGTGCTGGCCCCGGTGCTCACGCTGGTGGCGCTGGAGTTTGGCCTCGCCATCCTGTCCGACGCGCTGGGCCGGGGCGTGGCGCTGCTGGACTCGCTGCTCGGCGACCTGTTCGCGAATCAGACATCAGTGCGCCTCATGCAGCACGCCGCCGAGCTGGACCTCGACCAGTTCGAAGACAGTGCGTTCTATGACAAGCTGGAGCGGGCACGCCGCCAGACTCTCTCGCGCACCGTGCTGATGGCCCAGGTGCTCAGCCAGGCCCAGGATATCATCACCATGGGCTTTCTGGCCGTGGGGCTGGTGGCCTTCAATCCGTGGCTGCTGGGGCTGCTGCTGCTGGCCGTGGTGCCGGCTTTTCTGGGCGAGTCGCACTTCAATGAGCGCAGCTACTCGCTGGTGCACGGGTGGACACCCGAGCGGCGCGAGCTGGACTACCTGCGCCAGACCGGCGCTTCCGACGAAACGGCCAAGGAAGTCAAGATTTTTGGCCTCAGCAGCTTCCTGATTGACCGGTTTAAGCTGCTTTCTGATGAGTTCTACCAGAAAAATAAGGACCTCGTGATTCGGCGGGCGGGCTGGGGCGCTTTTTTCGCGGCGGTGGGCGCGGCCGGCTATTACGCGGCCTACGTCTACATCATCAGTCAGGCCGTGTACGGGCGCGTCAGCATTGGGCAGCTCACGTTTTTGGCCGGTTCGTTTGCCCGCATGCGGGGCCTGCTCGAAGGCATTCTGAGCCGCTTCAGCACCGTGGCCGAAGGCGCGCTGTATCTGCAGGACTTTTTCGACTTCTTCCACCTCAAGCCGCGCATTGTGCGCCAGGAGCTGACGGGCGAAAGACCCATACCCTTCCCCCGGCCCATTCGGCAAGGGTTTCAGTTTGAAAACGTGGGCTTCAAGTACCGCAATGCCGAAAAATGGGCATTACGCAACCTCAATTTCACGCTGCAGGCTGGCGAGAAGCTGGCGCTGGTAGGTGAGAATGGGGCCGGCAAAACCACGCTCGTCAAGCTGCTGGCCCGCCTCTACGACCCCACCGAAGGCCGCATCCTGCTCGACGGCTACGACCTGCGCGAGTACGACCCTGCCGAGCTGCGCCAGGAAATCGGGGTGATATTTCAGGATTTTGTGCGTTTCCAGCTGCCGGCGGGCCAGAACCTGGCCGTGGGCCGCATCGAAGAAAAGGATAACCGCCCGCGTATCGAGCAGGCCGCCAGCCTCAGCCTCGCCGATTCCGTCATTGCCAAGCTGCCTGGCGGCTACGAGCAGATGATTGGGCGCCGCTTCAACGGCGGCGTGGATTTGAGCGGCGGCGAGTGGCAGAAAATTGCCCTCGGCCGCGCCTACATGCGCGACGCCCAACTGCTCATCCTCGACGAGCCCACCGCCGCCCTTGATGCCCGCGCCGAATACGAGGTGTTTCAGCGCTTCAAAGACCTCACGCAGGGCAAAACCGCTATCCTCATCAGCCACCGCTTCAGTACTGTGCGCATGGCCGACCGGATTCTGGTGATTGAGCACGGGCAGTTCGTGGAAATCGGAAGCCACGAGGAGCTATTGGCCCGCGGTGGCCGCTACGCCGAGCTGTTTCAGCTGCAGGCGGCCGGGTATCGGTAGGGTGCGGTTTCCGACGCGGTAGGTATATTGCCGCTGCTTGGGGCCGTGAGTGGCAGCAGAACAGCTGGTAGCTGCGGCATTCCCAGCCTCATGGTAGCCTACGATATGACGGACGACAAGAACTACGCCGACCTGCCTCTGGACGAGCTGCTGGCTGCGGAGAAAGTGGCCAAGAGAAATGAAATGCTGTCGGCCGTACTGATAGGCTTTCTGGTTGGGATCATGCTATTTGGCGTGGTGCGGAATGGCTTTGGCCTCGTGTACATAGCCATTCCCCTGTTTTTGATAACCCTGGTGTTCAGAAACGCCCGCATCAGAAAGCAAACCCTCAAACGAATCCAGACGGAAATCAGCGCCCGGAATATCAGGTAATGCGCTGCCCTTGCCGTGCTGTTTCAACGTTCACGCGCACCAGGGGCGGCCGACTGGCAAGTAAGAATACAGGCTGGCGCTTTTGCTTTGCCTGCTAGTTAAATAGCACGAAATTCGGATGAAAGCACCCCAGGACCTGACGCAACTCACAATAGAGGAGCTGTACGCGAGAAAACAAAAGCTGCAAGGTGCCATCATCGGGCTGGGCATCGTGATGGGAGTGGCGCTGGCTATCATCCTGTATGTGGTGATACTCAAGAAAAGGTCGTACGGCTTGCTGGTTGTCGGCTCGGCTGCATTCGTCACGCTGATGCCAGGTGTGGTGGCGTACAACCAGATCAGAGAAGAGCTGAAACGCCGGCAAGCACCACAGTAGCTTCGTCTGCCGCCACTGGAACCATGCCAGCCAGCTCCTCTCGCATGAACGTCGTGTATTCGTTTCATCCGTCTCTCTCTGTCGAAATGCCGGCAGCAGTTGCGGCGCTGTTGGCTACCGTTCTGCAAAGCCCCGTGGCGGAACTCGCCGCCGACTTGCGCTACCAACAGCAGCATCAGCCGGTGCAGGCGTGGTTAGCTTACATCGGTGAAGAGCTGGTGGGCTGTAAGTTGGGCTACGAGCGGAAACCGGGCCACTACTACAGCTGGCTGGGCGGCGTGCATCCTGATTTTCGGGGGCAGGGAATAGCGGCAGAGCTGATGCGCCAACAGCATGCCTGGTGCCGGGAGCAGGGCTACCAGCATATCCGCACGCACACCTACAACCGCTGGCGCGCCATGCTGCTGCTGAACCTGCGTCACGGCTTCAATATCATCGGGACAATGCAGGGCACCCGCGGACTGACCATTGTGCTGGAAAAGGAGTTGGCGGCCTAAACTTGAGTAGGTTGCAACCTGCTGGAAGAAAAAGTTATCCTCCAGATAAAAGCAAGCCTTAGGTATCATGGTGAGAAAATTACTACTAGTGGCGCTGGTCAGCGTCGGGTTGCCGGCCTGCGAAAAGTGCGGCCCTTTCAAGAAGGAATACTTCGATATTGTGGGGATGCAGGCACTGCTGCTGCAACAGCCTGCTGGCGCCGTGGGGCAGGTGCTGACTACCGGACAAAGCGTATCGACGGCCGAGCTGCAACTCCTCATTCGCTTGGACACCAAGCTGTATAGTGCGCAGCCCGCATCAGCAGGGGGCTTTGCCGCTATGGCCTGCGAACCTGCCGATCCGTCCTACACGGAATCCATCGACTCGCTAATCGTTACCAGCCGCTACGATTACGACACTCAGCATCCGGCGGGCACGTCGCTCAACGACGTGGTGCAGCTGCAAAACGAATATGGCCAGCCGATTTCGCTCCGCGAGTGGCTGGCTGTGCCCAAGCCGGTCGGGGGCATCCCGTATCCGGTGTTTCGGCTCCGGCAGGCCCCAGTCAGCTCTGCCACGCAGCAGTTTCGGGTGCGCTACCACCAAACCAACGGGGAAGTGTACACCTCCGAAACGGTAGCCATTGAAATCCGGCCCTGACCTGCGGCTGCGCACATCGTACAGACACCTCCCGCTACGTCATGACCAGAAAACTGCTCCTTGGTATCGTATTGCTGGTGGCGCCGCTGGCCGGCTCGGTGCTGCTGAGCTGCACCAAAGATGATGGGTGCCGGATTGGGAACGTGGCGCGCTACTATACCATCACGGGCCTGGCGCTGGCTGCCAGCCGCCAAACCACAGGTGCCTCGCCCGGCCCCAACGAGCCGGTGCCGGCCCCCGACCTGCTGCTGAGTGTGCAGCTGCAAACCACGTACTATGGCTACCAGTCTGCGCCTTCCGGTGGGTGGCTGCCGGCGGCCTATGCCTGCCCGCCCACCCCGGCACCCGGGTACCTGGGAACTAGGCAGCCTCTCGATTCGGTGGTGATACGGAGCCGCTTTGCCTACGACGCCGCGCATCCGGCTGGGGCCTCGCTCAATGATTTGCTGCTGGATACTGAAACCGGGCAGGAGTTTTCGCCCCGTGGCAACCAGGCATACGCTCCCCGGCTGCGCTTCAAAACCTCGCCAGCCCAGGCCGGGCCGCAGCAGTTTCGGGTCCGCTACCGGCTTGGCACCGGGGAAATATACACTGCCGAAACCCCCGTGCTACAGCTGACCCGGTAGTAGCCGGGTCACGACAAATTTTTTATCGATTTTCTGTCTGACAATCAGTTCCTAACAAGCCCGCAGTTTCGTAACTTGATGGTGTGTCACCCACCATTAGTGCTGCGTATGAAACCGTCGATTACCCTTTTTGTGGGGCTGGCTCTGGCCCTTTCTGGTTGCTTTGCCGCCCGCGAGGCCCGTATTGAATCGGATTACAGCTACGCAGGCAACTTCCGCCGCTACCGCACCTACGAATTTGTTACCGGCGACGGGCTAGCCTCTGATACCAGCAAGCTGGGCGAAGCTGTGCGCGACGCCATCCGGCTTCGGCTCAAAGTGCAGGGCTACAAAACCAACAAGCGCCGCCCCGATCTGCTGGTAAACTTTCGAGTTTTCGAAGGCGACATGCGTTTCCGCGGCTACGTGCAGGAGGAAATCAGCCGTTGGGTGAAGGAAGAAAAAGTAGAAGATGAGGAAACACCCTCTGATTACCGCCAGGGCTACCAGCCCCAGCGGATGCTGCTGGCCGAAGGAACCCTGCTCATTACGCTCATCGACAACCGGACCAACCGCGCCGTTTGGAACGGCTACGCTTCCGGCGTCACGGTGCCCAGCGGTCCGCAGGCCGAAATCATTCTGCGCCGCTCCGTCCGCTCCATCTTCGACCAGTACCGCGTCTTCACCGAAGGCTACCTCGACGGCAACCACATGACGGAAAACTAGCCGCTTTCTGTTGGCTCTTAAAAAGCCAGGGTAGCACCACCAACTAGTGCCTTATTCTGATTCGGGCGTATTCCGTACCCGAATTATTTCGGCCGCTATGCTGATAGCTATTTCCTCGGGGGTGCGGCTATGAATCGGTAGGCCGATGGGGGCATGTATCCGGCTCAGAACTGCTTCGTCGGTGCCGGCGGCGCGCAACTCCTGCAGCAGATGGGTTATCTTATTGGAGCTGCCCAGCACCCCCAGATACCGCACTTGATGATGCAGCAACTGACGTAGTGCCACGGCATCGGTTCGGTATCCTACCGTCATAATAACCACGTACTGGTGCGGTCCTTCCGGGACTTCCGGGGCCAGTTTGTCGTACGGAACAGTGCGTTTGTGGTGGGCGTAGGGGTTGAGCAGATGGGTATGTAGCGCCGGCCGGTCGTCGAGCACGGTAATATCAAAGTCCAGGGTGCTCAATGTCCGCGACAGGGCTAGGCTCACGTGCCCGCCCCCCACTATAGTGAGTTGGTCGCGAAAGCCCAGCTTTTCCTCGTACTGCCAGTTCTCGCCCGGCTGGTAGCGGCTAAGCGGAGCCGTGACATCGGTATCGGCCACTACGCGGGGGCCGCTGTCGGCGGTTACTGCCCAGCGGAAACCGCCCGACTGACGCAGGGCGCGCTTGCAGGCCTCCAGACTGGGCAGGTACTCGGCGCGCAATGGCAACAGCAGAATTTCCTGCTCGCCGGAGCAGATCATGCCCGACCGGTCGGAGCGGGCGTGGGCGCGGTGCACCTGCCGCCGGATTTCGGGGGTGTAGTCGCCTTCGCGCAGTCGGGCCCGTACCAACTCTACCAGCTTGTGCTCCATGATGCCGCCCCCGATAGAGCCAGCCAGCCCAGTGGCCGTCACGCTCATCTTGAACCCCTGCCGACCGGGACTGGAACCTTCGCTACGCACTACGCAGAGCAGGGCCGTCGGAATACCAGCGCGTAGGCTGGCCGCGGCGTGCTTCCACACCAGCATGTCGCGGGGGCGCGAGGGAGTAGCGGATAGGTCGTCCACGACGAAGGCTGGCGGGAAAGTATTAGCGTACTCCAATATAATAAGGAAAGCAGGAAAACGGTTCAGCTATTAACTCTAAATTCAACGGGCAAACCCTTCTATTTCAGCCAGGTTGCGCTGAGGGCATAGTACACCGCCATCAGCCCCGAAAACAGGGCGCTGGCCAGAAAACGCCGCCGCGGCGGAATGTGGTTCTGGATAAGGTAGTTGGCAGCGAAGGAAACCGGCACATTCAGCAGGAAGGAGCGCAGCGCCACGGCCAGTAGACCCGTGGAAATCTGGTCGGCGTGGCCCGAAAACAGCTGGATAAACAGCATGTGCCGCGCTATCCAGAGCGGATTGAAGTAGAGCAGCGACAGCGCCGCCCGCCCTAGGCGCCGCTTGAGGCCCGGGGCAGGGGGTACCTGCCGGTCTATCCAGCTGAAATACGCCGGCACTTCCAGCGAGTACAGTAAGCCCCCGACCAGCGCCATGCCCAGCAGGCGGCCTACGGAAAATTGATGCAGTAAAAGTGCTGCGGCGGTGTCGCCGGCCGCATAAATCAGGAGGCCGCGGAGGTGGTTGCGGGGATGGAAGTGGAAACGGAGGACCAAGCAGCAGCGGAACGGGCAGAAACGGGAGGATATAGGTTGAGCAGCACCTTTTCGGGAGTGAAAGGTGCCGAGAAGGTGGGCTGGTGGCCTGGACGGAAGGCCCGAACCGCGTCGCGGATGGCGAAATAGGCCCCGATGCCATACATCAGCGGCGGCTCACCCACGGCCTTGGAGCGGAAAATAGCCCGTGGGTGGCCAGGCGTATCCAGAAAATGCACGTCCAGCACCTTGGGCGCGGCGTACAGGTCCGGGATTTTGTAGGAGTTGAGCGAGTTGCTGAGCAGGCGGCCTTCCTCATTGTAAATCAGCTCCTCCATGGTCATCCAGCCGATGCCCTGCACCGCGCCACCCTCAATCTGGCCCCGGTCTACGGCCGGGTTCATGCTCTGCCCGAAGTCGTGGGCAATATGCACGGCGTCCAGCTCGTAGGTGCCGCGCAGGCAGTCTACCGTGACAACGGTGAGGGCCGTGCCATATACGTGGTAAGCGAAGGGGTAGCCTTGCTCGATGGTGGCATCGAAATGGATGTCGGGAGTGGCGTAATGAGCGTTTTCGGTTAGGCTCACGCGCCGCCAGTACGCCGACGATACCAGCTTCTCCCAGGTAGTTTCGGCGGGTGCGCCGGCGGCCAGCACCTGCTCGTTCCTGATTTCGAGGCCTTCGTAGTTGAGCGTGTACTCGGTGCTGGCGTGGCGCAGCAGCCGCTCGCGCAAGGCCTGGCAGGCCATTTCGGTGGCTTTGCCGTTGAGGTCGGCGGTGGCGCTGGCGGCGCTGGGTGAGGTATTGGCTACACGGGTAGTGTTAGTGCTTTCCACCTTCACCCGATTAATGGAGATACCCAGCGTCTGGGCTGCTACCTGCGCAATTTTGGTGTTCACGCCCTGGCCCATTTCCACCGCGCCGGTGCTCACGCCCACCGTGCCATCGGTGTAGATGTGCACCAACGCGCGCGACTGGTTCATGGGCGTTTTGGTGAAGCTGATGCCGAAGCAGATGGGCATCACCGACAGGCCCTTTTTCAGGCGCTCATTCTGTTGGTTGAACTCGGCCACTTCCTCTCGCAGGCGCGGTAGGTTGTAGAGGTCAGCGGCGGTGTCCCAGGCTTGCTCGGCGTGGCACATTTCGGCGGGCTGGCGGTAGGGCAGCAGGTCATTTTCGCGCAGCAGGTTGCGCCGCTGAATCTCGCTGGCCGGCACGCCCAGTTCCTCAGCTGCCTTTGCAATGGCCGACTCTATTACGAACATGCCCTGCGGCCCCCCAAACCCCCGGAAAGCCGTGTTAGGCGGTAGATTGGTGCGGCAGCTGTAGGCAGTGGCCGTCACGTTGGGAATGAAATATGAGTTGGTGCAATGGAACAGCGTGCGCTCCAGCACGGCCGGCGACAGGTCGGCGGCGGCCCCGGCATTCTGGTAGAACGTGACTTCGTAGGCCACGATTTTCAGGTCCGCATCCAGCCCGATTCGGAAGTCGGAGGAGTAGGGGTGGCGCTTGCCGGTCATGCGCATATCGGCCATGCGGTCCAGCACCAGCTTCACGGGGCGGCGCGTCAGGAAAGCCCCCAGCGCGGCCAGCACACCCCAGGGCGTAGCCTGGTCTTCCTTGCCCCCGAAACCACCGCCCAGCCGCGTCACGTCCACTTCTACCTGGTGCATCCCGATGCCCAGCACGTGCGCCGTGTGGCGCTGCACCGCCGTTGGGCCCTGCGTAGACGACACGATGCGTACCCCACCCATTTCGGTAGGAAAGGCGTAGGCACCCTGCGTTTCGATGTACAGGTGCTCCTGCCCGCCACTTTCGGCTACGCCTTCAAACACGTGCGTGCAGTCGGCCCAGGCCGTGCGCGAGTCGCCGATACGGAAGGTGCGGGGCGGCACAATCAACTCGTTGTGGGCTGCTGCCACCCGCGGGTCGGTGATGATGGGCAGGGGCTCAATGTCGGCTTTGATAAGGTGTAGGGCGGCCTGGGCCTGCCGCTCGGTGTGAGCCAGTACCAGCGCTATTGGCTGCCCCCGGAAATGCACGGTGCCCTCCGCCAGCACCGGCTCATCGGGCACGATGCCGCCAATCTGGTTTTCGCCCGGCACGTCGTGGGCCGTGAGGATGCGGACCACGCCGGGTGCCGCCCGGGCCGCTGCCAGATCCAGTCCTCGGAGCCGCCCGTGCGCTACTGCCGCCTCAAACACGGCCGCGTAAAGCGTGCCCTGCTGCACCGGAATATCATCGAGGTAGGAAGATTCGCCGCGCACGTGGCGCACCGGGTCAAGGTGGTTCATAGATGTAGCAGGAGAAGGCAGACGTTGGGAAATCCCGGGTACCGGGATGCAGACGAAAAGAACCTGAGAAATAGATAAGATTAGTTAACCGCTAGCAACTCTCGCATAGCAAGTTGCTCGGGGAAAAACTGCAGGAAGTGCGCGAACAGTAGCTGGCGCAGCAGCAGGCGCTTGTACTCGGCCGAGCCGCGGGCATCACTGATGGGATGAATTTCCTGCTGGGCAACATGGTTAGCGGCCTGCAGCGTTTCGATGCTGACTTCGCGCCCTTCCAGAAACGCCGCCGTGCGGTGGAGGCGCAGCGGTACCGGTCCCACGCCACCCGCCGAAATACGCGCCGACTGAATGATGCCGTCTTTGGCTTGCAGCCAGGCCGCCGAGTTTACGCTGGCAATATCGAGGTGGGTGCGCTTCGATACTTTCTCAAAATGGAAGAACTCACCCGGCCGGGGGGGCCGGAAACGGATGGAAACCACCTGTTCCTCCAGCTCTTTGGCCAACTGCTTATACCCCAGATACAGCTCGTGCAAAGGCAACGTGCGGGTGTCGCTGGTGGGGGCCGCCAGGGTAACTTCCGTGTCCAGCGCCAGGAAAAAGATGGTCAGGTCGCCGATGGGGGAGGCATTGATGAAGTTGCCGGCCACCGTACCCATGTTCCGAATCGGTGTGCTCGACACCAGCTTCAGATACTCGGGCAGCCGCGGAAACAGCTCGTTCATCATTTGGGAAGCCCGCAGCTGCTCGGCAGTGGTGGCCGCTCCCAGCGTTACGTACCCTTCGGCATCAACCGGCGAAATGCCGCGAAGCTCCGCCAAGTCGAACACGAGGCGTACCGGTATTTCGCGGAGCTGCTCAAGGCGCTGCACCAGCAAATCGGTGCCACCGCCCAGCACCTGCCGGGCCGCCGACGCAAATCCATTGGGGCCATTCACGAACGAGCCGTTGGTAAGGCCGCCTATACCGGTGGCGTGCATGGCAGGCTCGTGCAGCTCGGCCTGCAATGCAGCCAGCCGGCCGGCCATTTCTGTGAAATACGCCGGGACAAATTGCTGCTCAGCCAGCCAGTTCAGGGCCTCAGTGGCGGGGCGCTCCTGCAGCTGGCCAGTGAGGACGGCCGTGGCGCGCTCCAGGCTTTTGTAACCGGTGCAGCGGCAAATATTGCCATCAATAGCGGCGAGGCCAGTTTCCGGAGTGGCAGGCTTGTTACTGAGGCTATGCCCGGTGAGCGACATGACGAAGCCAACGGTGCAAAAGCCGCACTGCGAGCCGCCTTCCTGCACAATGGCCTGCTGAACCGGCGTGAGTTGGCCACTGGCCGCGTTAATGCCTTCTACCGTCACGATGTGCTTGCCGTGGGCATTGCCGAGCGGGGTCAGGCAGGAGGTCATGCTCTGGTAGCGCACGGTCTGGCCGTCGGCACTCAGCTCGCCTACCAGCACGGTGCAGGCCCCACAGTCGCCCTCGCGGCACCCGATTTTGGTGCCTTTCAGGTGCTGCTGGTAGCGGATAAAATCGAGCAGCGCGCTGCCCGCCGGCTCAGCCGTGCTGATGCGGTGGTCGTTGAGGTAAAAGTGAAGCATGGTGGGAGTATTTTCCGGAGCAGGAAAGGCAAGTTACGGAGTTTCGGGGGAAGCAAAACGTGGCCAGACCGCATCTTTTCGAAGCTGCATCCACCACATAGCCCAACAAGACTTGTTTCACCGTACTCCCGAATCCGCGTACTTTCGCGCTTCGCATGAACATTCATCTGCAGCAAATTCTCGACAACCCTTTGGCCGCGCTGGCCATCGTGGGCAATCTGGTCATTATCGAAAGTCTGCTTTCCGTGGACAATGCGGCCGTGCTGGCTACCATGGTCAGCGACCTGCCCAAGCACCAGCAGCACAAGGCCCTGCGCTACGGCATCATCGGGGCCTACGTGTTTCGGGGGCTGTGCATTCTGTTTGCCTCGTTTCTGATTGAGTTCTGGTTTCTCAAACCGCTGGGCGGCCTGTACCTGCTATATCTGGTATATGCCCAGTTCAAGGCCAAGCGCAGCACCGAGGAAGAAGAAGTCAGCAAGCACCAAAGCTGGCTATACCGCAGTACGCTGGGCCTGCTGGGGCCGTTCTGGGCTACCGTGGCCCTGATTGAACTGATGGATCTGGCCTTTTCCATCGACAACGTATTTGCCGTCGTGGCCTTCACCGACAACCTGATTCTGATTTGCACCGGCGTGTTTATCGGTATTCTGGCTATGCGGCTGGTGGCGCAGGCGTTTGTGCTGCTGATGGCCAAATATCCGTTTCTGGAAACCGCTGCTTTCGTCGTTATCGGGCTGCTGGGCCTGAAGCTGCTGCTGTCGTTGGTGGAACACTATTTCCCACAGCATCCGGTCAGCCACTTTCTCGGCAGCGAAACCGCCGATATCGGCCTGACGCTACTTACAGTCGCCATTTTTGCTGTGCCGCTGCTGGCTGCCTGGCTGAAGGGCAGCCGGGCGAGAAGCTGATGCAGCTAGGCAGCCTTTAAAAAGCGTTTTGCCGCCGCTTTCTATCGGCGGGTGGAAGGCACCCGGAACTGCAGCCCGACACTGGGCACAATGGTGAGGCCGCTGAGCTGGCCGCTGGCATTGTTGAGCAGCTGGTAGGTACCGTAGTTCTGGTAGTAGATGCTCAGCGAAGGAATGAAATACACGTAGCGGTAGCCGATTTTGGCGTTGGCAAAGGCCCCGAAAGATCCGTAGCTGTTAGTTTGCAGCGGCAGGCTAGGCACTTTGCCACCGGGCGTGTACACCTTCTGCGCCTCAAATCCATAGCGCAGGAAAGAGCGCGAATACACAACCCCATAGGAAACGGCCCCAATTTCCTCCTCCGGCCCGAACGAGTGGCTGAATACCAACGGGACAATCAGGTCTTTGCGCGTGGCCCGGAAGCCGAGCACGTCGGCCACATCATCCAGGAAAGGCACGCTGGGCAGCTTGGCACGCTGCGTGGCAAACTGCAGTCCGATGCTGCCATACATGGCTCCCGACTGCCCACCGGGTTGCTCCGGCGTGCCGGTAGGCCCCATAAACTGGAACATGGCATCGAAAACGTGCGAGCCAAACGCATATTTATAGCCCACGTCAATCCGCTCAACCACGCCGTAGCGGACGTACAGGTCGGGGGTGACGCGCACCGGGTCGAGCACGTAGGCCAGGGCCGCCAGCTGCAGCTTCTCGATGGTGCCGGAGTAGCCTACGGTGTCCTTGCTGGCTGCCTCGGAAGCGGCGGATAGCAGCGCGGAGCCCGTTTTGCTGATAGTTTCGGTAGCTACGTTGAACGACAGGTTGCCACCGCCCCGGAACTCGCCGCGCGGCGTGACTTTGCCCGTGCTGGTAATGGCACGTGGAGCGGAGCAGGCCGTGGCAAGCAGCGAGGTGGCAACAGCAAGCCCTAAAGCGGGGCGGAAGAAAGTAGAGCGGTTCATACGCAGCAGGCAGACGCAAAGAGAAAAAACGGGCGGAAATGGCGCATACGCCAAAATCAGGCCGAAAGTAGCCACTTTTCCTCCAGCCGTTCCTCTAAACCGGTTCCGACTGCCCTGCAAGGAAGGCACGCTTCAGTTCCTGGCCGCCTGGCTGCTTGCGCTTAGTAGCGGTGGGCGCGGTGTTTCCGAACGGGCCAGAACTGCGTTTTCGGTAAGCCGAATTTTAGGTTTTACTTCGCCTTGATGAACATACTATACGGAGTGCCCGGTGAAGGCATGGGCCACGCGACCCGCAGCAAAGTCGTCATTCAACACCTGTTGGAGCAGGGGCACGAGGTGTGCGTCGTGAGTAGCGCCCGCGCCTTTCAGCTGTTAAGCCGCACGTTTCCGGGCCGGGTGCACGAAATCCGTGGCTACCATCTGGCCTACAAAAACCTCAGCGTCAGTCGCTCGCGTACGGCCGTGCTCACCCTGCGCACAGCGCCGGAAAATCTGCTCGTCAACTTCCGCAAGTACCGGGAGCTGCTGTGCGGCGTGGAATTCGACGTGGTGATTTCCGATTTCGAGTCGTTCAGCTACTTGTTTGCCAAATGGAAGCGCCTGCCCGTCATCAGCATCGACAACATGCAGATCATCAGTCGGGCCCGGCTGGACGTGGCGGTGCCGCCGCAGGAGCGCGACAACCTGGCGCTGGCGCGGGCCATTGTGCGGGCCAAGCTGCCGCGCAGCCGGCATTATTTTGTCAGCACGTTTTTCCCGCTGCCGGTCATCAAGCCGAACACCACGCTGGTGCCGCCCATCATCCGGCCCGAAATTCTGGCGGCCCGGCCCACCACCGGCCAGCACGTGCTGATGTACCAGTCGGCCACCAACCAGAAAGACCTGGTGCCGCTGCTGCAAACAATGCCCGAGCAGGAATTCCGGGTGTATGGCTTCAACAAGGAGGAAAGCCACGGCAACGTGCAGTTGAAAGCCTTCAGCGAGCAAGGTTTTATCGAGGATCTGGCCTCGGCCCGGGCCGTTGTCACGAATGGCGGCTTCTCGCTGATTAGTGAGGCCGTGTACCTGCGCAAGCCCATCTGCGCCGTACCCATTCCGGCCCAGTTCGAGCAGTTCCTCAACGCTGCCGAAATAGAAAAGCTCGGCTACGGTCGCCACTTCGACACGCTCACCGCCGACCACCTCAAAGCCTTTCTCTACGACATCGGCAGTTTTGCCCAAGCCCTGAGCCACTACCAGCAGGCGGGCAATACGGAGCTTTTCCGGCAACTGGATAAGGCGTTGAAAGAACTGCCTGCCTGAATGGAAAAGGCCCGCCGGAATGGTCCGGTGGGCCTTTTTAGTGAATAAGTTGTCGTAGGACTAGAAAATCTTGCCTGGATTCAGGATGCCGTTCGGGTCGAATACCCGCTTGATGCCGCGCATCAGCTCCAGATTTGTGTCGGGCAGGGCAATGCCGATGTAGCCTTTCTGCACCAGCCCGATGCCGTGCTCCCCGGAAATAGTGCCGCCCAGCTTCACGCACAGCTCAAAAATCTCGGTAATGGGCTGGCGAAGACCCACGTTCCACATGTCGTCGTCCAGGTCGCCGCGGATGATGTTGACGTGCAGGTTGCCGTCGCCGGCGTGGCCGTAGCACACGCTCTTGAACCCGTAGCGCGCCCCGATTTCCTTCACGCCTTTGAGCAGCGTGGGCAGTTCGGCGCGCGGCACCACGGTATCCTCTTCCTTATACACCGAGTTGTAGCGTACTGAGTTGCCGATGTTGCGCCGGATTTTCCAGAGCTCGTCTTTCTGGGTGGCGTTGTCGGCGAGCAGAATTTCGCCCACGTCGTAGTGCTCCAACACGCCGTACACCTGCTCGGCTTCTTTGTAAAGCTCATCCAGGTCCTGGCCATCCAGCTCAATCAGCAGGTGGGCGCGGATGTCTTCGGGCAGCGTAAGCGGAATCTTGAGGTAGTCGGAGGACCAGGCAATGGCTTCGCGCTCCATGAACTCCATGCCCGATGGAATAATACCCGCCCGAAATACCGCCGATACCGCCTCAGCAGCCTGATCTTCCTGCCGGAAAGGCACCAGCATCAGGATGTTCTGCTTGGGGTAGGGGAGGAGCCGGAACACTACTTTCGTGATGATGCCTAGCGTACCTTCCGAGCCCACCATGAGCTGCGTGAGGTTGTAGCCCGTGGAATTCTTGAGTGTGTTGGCGGCCGTCCAGATGATGTCGCCAGTGGGCAGCACCACCTGCAGGTTCAGCACATAGTCGCGGGTGGTGCCGTATTTCACCGCTTTGGGGCCGCCGCTGCTGTGCGCCAGGTTGCCACCCAGAAAGCAGCTGCCCTTGCTGGCCGGGTCGGGCGGATAAAACAGCCCCACGGCCTGCACGGCCTGCTGAAACGCTTCATTCACCACACCCGGCTCCACGGTGGCCTGCAGGTTTCGCTCATCTATCTGAATGATTTTGTTGAGCCGCTCTGTGCTCAGCACCACGCCGCCATGAGTGGGCAACGCGCCGCCGCTCAGGCCCGTGCCGGCACCGCGCGGCGTCACCGGAACACGGTGCTCGTGGCAGAGGCGCACAATCTGGCTGATTTCTTCAGCGTTAGCGGGCCGTAGTACCACATCGGGGGCAAAATGCAGGTCCTCGGTATGGTCGCGGCCGTAGTCGGCGTAGGTGTCGGCGGTGGCGGTGGCTTCGGCGCGCTGGGCCGTCAGCACGTGCTCCGGCCCGACAATGCTTTCGAAGGCGACTACCAGCTCGGGAGTAAGGGAGTTGAAATTCATATATAGAGGCGCCAAATGGCTGTTTTGCCTATCTTTGACCCGATGCGGGAACACATGACGAAGGTACATCATTCAGCGCAGAGGCGTATTTGGTGGCCAGTACTTATGCTGATGTTGCTGGGCTGGTTGGCCAGCTGCAGTGGCTCGAAGAAGGTCAACTACCGGAACGGCCGCTACCACTCGGCCCGCGACATGGCGCGCATCAAGGCCGAAGAGCGCCGCCGCCGGGGTGGTGCCCCCACTTCCAAATCGAAGGCCAAGGCAACTACTGCCTCGGGCAAAGCCAAAATCGTGACGAAGCGGCGCAGCACGCCCGCTAACGCCAGCCGCGAAATCGTGACGGTGATTGAAACCGCGCGTTCTTACCAGGGCACTCCTTATAAGTACGGCGGCACTTCCCGGCTGGGGATGGACTGTTCCGGACTGCTTTACAATTCCTTCGCAGCTATTAATGTGGCAATTCCGCGCTCCAGCAATGAGCAGGCCCTGTGGGGTGAGCCCGTAAAACCGCAGGATCTGAAGGTAGGAGATTTAGTATTTTTCGGGGCTTCACCTGGCAGCAATACCATTACGCATGTAGGTCTTGTAACGGAGGCAACCCCTGAGGGTGTGCAGTTTATACATTCTTCCAGCTCCTCAGGAGTGATTGAAAATAGCCTCGAAACTGATTATTATTTAAGTCGCTATATCAAGGCCGTACGGCCTAGATTGTAGAATTTCCCCCTTACCTTTGTCTTGGATTTAGGCCCTGTTGCAACATGCCAATCATAACGATTCGGTAATGTGTTGCGGTAAATTGGAATGTAATTTTGCGCCGCTTTTCACCAAGCTCCCCTCTTTTCTCACCAATACCCCCTTTTATGAAACACCTACGTTTACGCCACCTCCTTGTGCTGTTGCTGACGCTGCTGTCAGCGCATGCCGGTTGGAGCCAGGGCACCACTACGTCGGCCATGAACGGTGTCATCACCGACAAGGAAGGCGCCGGCTTGCCGGGGGCTACGGTCATAGTGGTTCACACGCCTACCAACACCCAGTATGTGGCACCTACCAATTCGGAAGGTCGCTTCAACATCCAGAACATGCGCGTAGGTGGCCCGTACACGGTTCGCGTAACGTTTGTGGGCTATAAGGATGCCAGCCGCGAAGGTATTTTCCTGAGCCTGGGCCAGAACCTGCGCCTCGACCTGAACCTGAGCGATGCTACCACGGAGCTGGCCGGCGTTACGGTTTCGGGCCGCCGCGACCCGGTGTTGAACTCGGAGCGCAACGGTGCTGCTACTAACGTGCAGCGCGAACAGATTGAGCGTCTGCCTACTATCTCGCGTAGCTTCCAGGACTTTACGCGTCTGACGCCTCAGGCTAACGGTAGCTCGCTGGGCGGCCGTAACGGCCGTTTCAACAACATTCAGATTGACGGTGCCTCCAACAATGACCTCTTCGGTCTGGGCAGCACGGGTGCTCCCGGTGGGCAGGCTAACACCAACCCGATTTCGCTGGACGCTATCCAGGAATTCCAGGTAGTTCTGTCGCCCTACGACGTGCGTCAGGGCCGTTTCAGCGGTGGTGGTATCAACGCCATTACCCGTTCCGGTACCAACGACTTCTCGGGTTCGGCTTTCGTATTTGGCCGCAACCAGAACACGGCCGGCAAAAGCCCTACGCCTAACTCGGCCGGTGAGCGTACCAAACTCGACAAATTCAACGACTACCAGGCGGGCTTCCGTCTCGGTGGTCCGGTTATTAAGGACAAACTGTTCTTCTTCGTAAACGGCGAAATTACCCGCCGTACGGCTCCGCTGTTGTTCCGCACTGGTTCGCAAGACCAAATCAGCAACAACCCGGGCTCCGACCTGCTGACTTTCGTAAGCACGGAGCAGCTGCAGGATATTTCGAACACGCTGCGCGACCGTTACGGCTATGATGCCGGTGCTTTCGGTGAGATAAACGCTGAGCGCCGTAGTAACAAGGCTTTCGCTCGTCTCGACTGGAACATCAGCCAAGACCACCAGCTCACGCTGCGCCACAACTTCGTGGATGCTTCCGACGATAACATCACCCGCAGCCTGACCAACTTCCGCTTCGGCAATAACGGCTACCAGTTCCTGAGCAAGACCAACTCGACGGTTATGGAACTGAAGAGCCGCTTCGGCAACCGCTTCGCCAACAGCTTGCTGGTAGGCTACTCGCGCATCCGCGACAGCCGCTCGTTGGTAGGCAGCCGTTTCCCCTCGATTGAAATTTCGATTGGCAACGGTTCGGTTTTCGCCGGCTCTGAGTTGAGCTCGGTGGCTAACCGCCTCGACCAGGACATCCTGGAAATCAACGACAACTTCAATATTTTTGCCGGCAAGCACGTAATTACGGTCGGCACGAACAACGAAATTTTCCGTTTCGACAACCTGTTCGTGCAGAGCACGGAAGGCCGCTATAACTACCCCACGCTGGCTGCTTTCCTGGCCAATGACGTGAATGCTAGTGGTTTCCGCTACCGCCAGAACTACGCACTGCCCGGTGGCAAGCCCACGGCTAAGTTTGGTGCTGCTCAGTTCGGTGCATTCGTGCAGGACGAGTACAACGTAACTGACAACTTCCGTTTCACAACGGGTCTGCGCGTTGACCTGCCAGTTTACTTCGACAACCCATCTTACAACAAGCGGGTTGACTCTACTTTCGCTCTGGCTACTGCCAACGGTGGTGCGTACGACGTGAAAACCGACCGTCTGCCCAAGTCGCGCCTGCAGGTATCGCCGCGTATCGGCTTCAACTGGGACGTGCGCAAGAACCAGACGTTCCAAGTGCGTGGTGGTGTTGGTATCTTCACAGGCCGTCCGGCTTATGTATGGATTTCCAACCAGTACGGCAACACCGGTGTTGACTTCGCTGCCTACGATTCCAACAACAGCACTTCTAAGGCCGGCCTCGAGCTGAGCGGCAACTTCACCACCTTGCGTGACCGGATTGCCTCAACGCCTGCCGCCGCCGCTAAGGGCAGCATTGCTGTAACCGACAAGGATTTCCGCAACCCGCAACTGCTGCGCACCAACTTCGCTCTGGACTACCGTCTGCCAGCTGGCATCGTAGCTACGCTGGAAGGTATCTACTCCAAGACGCTGAACGACGTACTGCCGGTTGACATTAACCTGTCGAACCCAACGGGTGTAATTCAGGGTGATGGTCGTCCGGTGTACCCTACCGGTACCGCTCGCTACCGCAACAGCCGCGACTTCAACAACGTGATTCTGCTGACCAACACCAGCAAAGGCTACCAGTACAGCGTAACCGGCGAACTGAAGAAGCAGGTAAACAGCGACCTGTTCGCTACCACTGCCTACACCTACGGCCAGTCGCGCGACCTGTACTCCGGCTCCAGCTCCACGGCAGTTTCCATCTGGGAATTCAACCCGCACGTTGCCGGTCCGAACAGCCTGCCGCTGTCGTACTCCAACTTCGACCTGCGCCACCGCGTACTGGCTTCGCTGTCGTACCGCAAGGCCTATGCCCAGCACTTCGCTACCACGTTCTCGGCCTTCTACAATGGCCAGTCGGGCACGCCGTTCTCGTATAGCTACTACGGTGGCGACCTCAACAACGACGGTGGTCAGTTCACGACTAACTCCAACGACCTAGTCTACATCCCGCGCACCCGCGACGAAATCGTGCTGGTAACGGATGGCCCGAATGACCGTCGCAACCTCGACCAGATCTGGAGCGAATTGAATACGTTCATTGAGAATGATGACTACCTGAAAGAGCACCGGGGTGAATACGCGGCCCGTAACGGTGCCCGTACGCCTTGGCAGCACAAAGTAGACGTTCGTCTGCTTCAGGATATCTACACCACCATCGGTGGCAAAGAGCACACTATCCAGCTGTCGGTTGACGTAATCAACTTCGGCAACCTGCTGAACAAGGAGTGGGGCCGCGACTACTTCGTATCAAACGGCAACTACGGTCTGCTGCGCTACCAGGGTCTGGAAAACGGCGCTACGGGCCGTCCTACCTTCAGCTTCGGCAACGGTACCTCTACCACCCCAACGGTTGGCTATCAGGTGGATCAGCTGGCTTCGCGCTGGCAGGCTCAGTTTGGCGTTCGTTACCTGTTTTAATCAGTCGTCAGTAGACTTCGCTAAACGCACTCTATCATGAAATTCCTTTCTTCTTCACTCTTCGCCAAGCTCACGCTGGCTGCTTCGGCAGCTGCCGTGCTGGTTGGCTGCGACGACCCGGACTATCCGACTCCGTCGCCCGTAACGGCTTCCACGGTAAGCGCGGCCCGGGTTTTGGTCGTAAATGCTTCGCCCGGTTCCCAGACCAGTTCCGTTACCATCGACAACGTTGCTACGGGCCAGTCAGTCGGTTATCTGAGCTCGACAACCGGCTACTTCGCAGTGCCGGCAGGTCAGCGCCAGATTGGCATCGTGTCGCCGAACAACGTGAAATATGCCAATGGGGAAGTAGTTCCCGGTGTTGTGCGCCAGCAGTTTGCATCGGGTAGCTCCTATACGGTTTTCTCAACCGATGCTCCTACGCGCACCGGTACCGGTACCGATTTGGGGGGCATCCGGGCCATTGCTCTGAGTGATAACCTGGCTGCTCCGGCAACAGCTACCAACGCCAAAATCCGTTTTGTGAATCTGGCAACGACGGGCACCTATGGCATTTTCAATTCTATCACCCAGGCTTCGTTGTTCACGGCTGCTCCTACACGGGCATCCAGAGCTATTAGCACCGGCTCAGGAGCTACCGCAGTAAACTTCGCCACTTTCACGGAGGTAGCCGCTGGTACCTACACTCTGGACGTTCGTAGCACTGCTACTACGCCAATTGCTGGTACGGCTCAGCCAATTACGTTTGCAGCCGGCAAAATCTATACGCTGTATGTACGCGGAACGGCCGGTTCTACCGCCACGCCACTCGGTATTTCGGTGGTCCAGCACAACTAACTGACACTCAAACGAGTCATTGGTAAAAAGCGGCTGGAGAGCTTCTCCAGCCGCTTTTTTTGTGTCTGAGTTGCAAAGTTTTTTTGGTTTTTTTCGCTGGCATACTTGCAGAACCCGAAACGCGCCGTACTTTTGTCACACCAAACGCAACCGGCGGATGGCTCTTATAAAACGGGGGATTAGCTCAGCTGGCTAGAGCGCTTGCATGGCATGCAAGAGGTCATCGGTTCGACTCCGATATTCTCCACTTCTGTTTCAAAAAGCCTGACCGTAAGGTCAGGCTTTTTGCTTTTCCGTCGTATCCACTTGCTCTGCCATACCCCCATGAAAGAGGGCCGCTTTCCAACCGGAAGCGGCCCTCTTTCATGGGGGTGTGGCATCTATACGAACAACCCTTCCACCGACAGGTACCGCTCACCGGTATCGTAGCAGAAGGTAAGCACGCGGCCACCCTGGGGTACTTCGCTTAGCTTCTTGGCCACGGCCGCCAGTGAGGCGCCCGACGATACACCAATGAACAATCCTTCTTCGCGGGCTGCGCGGCGGGTCATATCAAAAGCCTCCTGTTGCGAAATCTGAATAGTGCCGTCCAGCACTTCGGTATGCAGGTTGGCCGGGATAAAGCCCGCCCCGATGCCCTGAATCGGGTGCGGACCGGGTGCACCGCCACTGATAACCGGCGAAAGCTCGGGCTCTACGGCAAAGGTTTTCATGTTCGGGAAAAGCGGCTTGAGCACTTCCGTTACGGCCGTGATGTGGCCACCGGTACCCACCCCGGTGATATGAAAGTCGAAGCCACCTTCCGGCGCATCACGCAGAATTTCCTGGGCGGTGGTTTCAGCGTGCACCCGGATGTTGGCGGGGTTTTCAAACTGCATTGGCATCCAGGCGCCGGGAGTATCACGCACCAGCTCATGGGCCTTTTCGATGGCGCCTTTCATGCCTTTCTCACGGGGCGTCAGTTCTAGGTTGGCGCCGTAAGCGGCCATCAGGCGGCGGCGTTCAATCGACATCGACTCGGGCATTACCAGCGTCAGCTTGTAGCCTTTCACGGCAGCCACCATGGCCAGGCCTACGCCCGTGTTGCCGGAAGTAGGCTCCACAATCAGCGAGTCAGGCGTCAGGATGCCATCCTTTTCGGCCTGCTCAATCATGCTCAGCGCAATCCGGTCCTTGATGCTGCCGCCGGGGTTGGCGCGTTCCAGTTTCACCCAAACCTCCACGTCGGGGCGGCTGGCGAATAGCTTGTTCAGGCGCAAAAGCGGCGTGTTGCCGATGGTATCCAGAATGGAATGGGCTTTCATAGGTGCAGAGTGTGAATGGTTGAATGCCTAAGCTAAAGTGCTTCCACGCTTACTATGCGTTGGCAGGCGCTTTACTTACGCATTGAGTTAAATGGAAAACATGATGTCGGCGGTAGGATCTTCGGTACGGGTGACGTGGATTTGGGCGCGGTGGTACACTCGGGAGTGCGACGGCACACTGTCGGTGAGCCATACGTTGCCCCCAATGATGCTATGGCTACCCACTACGGTATTGCCCCCCAAAATAGTAGCGCCGGCGTAAATCACTACATGGTCTTCGATGGTGGGGTGGCGCTTGATGCCCTGTAGCTCCTTCGTCACACTCAATGCTCCCAGCGTGACACCCTGAAATATCTTGACATAGGACCCGATAACCGCCGTTTCGCCGATAACGAGCCCGGTTCCGTGGTCGATGCAGAACGCCATACCGATGCGGGCGCCCGGGTGAATATCGATGCCGGTGCGTTGGTGCGCATACTCGCTGATGATACGGGGCACCCGGGGTACCTGCAGCTGATATAGCGCATGCGCAATGCGGTGCATGGCAATTGCATAGAAACCCGGATAGGTGCTGATAACTTCCTCTGTTCCCTGCGCTGCCGGATCAGCGGCCGCAATAGCAGCGGCATCGTGCAGCAACGCGTCGCGCAGATGCGGCAGGCGAGCCATGAGTAGCGCCGCAGTGGCGGCTGGCGTCGCCTCGGGCAGTTGCACGTGGGTCAGCAACGCAGCAAGGTCGTTTTGTTGCTGAATCAGGGTTGCGGCAATCGAGTCGGCCCTAAGTAGCGGCTTGCCGGTACGCTCAGGAAACAGCAATTGCAGCAGTTGCTCGGCCAGCTGGCAGAAAGCCGCAGCCGGCAGTGGCGCGGCTACTTGCTGGTGGGCACGCGCCAAAGCCCGTACAAAAGGGGAATCAGAAGAAAAGGACATAGTAGAGCAGATGTGGCCACGCCACCGGGGCCGGAAGGACTACGGAAAGCCGCTTCGCAACATCACTTAACTACGCATTCAACAGAAAGTTTCCGGGTGCCATAGCCAGCGCAACCTGTATTCCGGGTGCTGCGTTTGCAGATAGCCTGCTCCGTAGGTCAATCTTTCTCTCATCCTTTTATAACGCGTATCATGGCTGACTCCACCATTACCAAAATAGATTCGGCGCATTCGCCCAAGGGCCCGGACGGTGAAAAATACCTGGCTTCCGGGACGCAGGTGTCCATGCGCTTGTGGGAAAACGAGCAGCCCGGAGAGCCCAAGGAGCCCGTCAGCCGCCAATACGAAACGGTAGGCTACGTGCTGAAAGGCCGCGCCGAGCTGCATCTGGAAGGCCAGATGGTGCTGCTGGAACCCGGCAACTCCTGGGTAGTACCTAAAGGCTCCAAGCATACCTACAAGATACTGGAAGCATTTTCGGCCGTGGAGGCCACCTCGCCACCCGCCCAGGTGCACGGCCGCGACAAATAGCCAGGCGCACAAAAAGGCCCCGCTGTTTCAAGCAGAAACAGCGGGGCCTTTTTGTGCGCTTGAAGTCAGCGAATCAGGTCGATCCGCGTGATTTTATCCCCGATATCGAGCCGCTGCACAACGTCCATGCCCTGCACCACCTGGGCAAATATGGTGTAGCGGCCATCGAGGTGCGGGGTAGGGGCGTGGGTGATGAACCATTGGCAGCTTTCGGTGTCTTTGCCGGCTGAAGCAAGCCCTACGGCGCCCTCACCATAGCGCAGGTCGCCAAATTCAGAGCGCAGGTTGTAGTCGGTGCTGCCGGAGCCGTCGCCGCGCGGACAGCCGCCCTGCGCCACAAAGTTGGGCACCACCCGATGAAAGAACCGGCCATTATAGAAACCCTGCTGCACCAGCTGTACGAAGCTGGCCACCGAGCCCGGCGCGTCTTCCACGTGCAGCTGCATGGTCACGTCGCCCTGGGTGGTGCGCACTACCACCCGCTGCCGTGCCGGTATCGTTTGTACCACTGCCCAGTCAATAGGATGGCTGGCGGCTTTAGCAACCGGCACGGGCGTAGCAGGGATTTTCTGCAGATAATCGATGGTTTGCTGCAACGACTGCCACGCTTCCAGGTCGCGTGGCAAAACGAGCTTGTCGCGGGCCGCTACAATGAAATCGGGATTGGGAAGCAGCCGCCGCAGCTCGAGCTGTGGATCACGTAAGGCCTCGGCCGCCGTGCTCATCACCGTAACGTCGCCACCGGCCACGGCCCGGCGCAGTGTCAGGGCAAAAGCCGCTTGCTGGGCTTCCGGGAAGGCGGGAAGGCGGCGCATGGCTACCAGCGCTTCCATTCCATAGGAGCCTACCACCAGCGGCTGCCCTGGCGCGAAGGTGGCCTGCTCCACAAACTCATAGGCCGCCGGGTCTTCTCCCAATGCTTTCAGCAGGTAGCCCTTTTCGTAAGGGTCGGTGGCGGCGGTGTAGCGCTGCTGCACGGCCGTCTGGATGGCATTGCGCTCAGCGCCTCCCAGCTTCAGCGCAGCGGCCAGCAGCGTAGACCGTACGCGCCATTTGCTGATCTTATTGGCCTTTTCCAGAAACAGAATGCCGGGTTCTCCGGTAGCATGCGTCAGGAAAAACTCGGCGGCCGTCACGGCCACCTGGCTGCTGGGGTCGGTGAGAGCCTGCCAGACGGTTTCCTTCACCGGAGCATACATGGCCGCATTCATGGCGCGTATGGCGCACACGCGCACGCGGTGGTCGTTGTCGCGCCGGGCTAGGTTGGTGAGTGTGGCCGCCGCAGTCGGGGACTTCACTTTTCCTAGGGCGCTGGCCGACATGGCTCGCACTGTTGGGTCGGAGTCCGTGGTGGCCGTGACCAGCGCGGCCTGATAGGAGGTGAGGTCGAGGCGCGGAGTGCGGGCCAGCGTGAAAGCAGCACCCTGGCGGGCCGCTAGCGGCTGCCGGGCCTCCAGCAGCGCTACTGCCCGCGCTACTGCGGCCTCCGACGTAATGCCCCGGCTCCCGGCTCGGAACAGTCCCCACGCCTGTCCCGCCGATAAAATAGTGTCGGGAGTAGCTGTGCTGCGCCACAGCATCCGCAGCGAAGTGCGGGTCACGCAGCGGCCTAAAGCTTCCGACAGGTAGCGCCTTTGTACTGGGGTAGGGGCAGTCACAATGTAATAGGCCAGCGGCTCCACGGCGGTGCTGTCGCCAATCTGCCCCAGTGCGTAGGCGGCCGCACGTCGGGTCGCAGCATCAGTGTCTTGCAGTAGCGGCAGCAGGGGCTGGGTAGCCGCTTTTTCCTGCACCGAAGCCAGCGCCAGTGCTGCCGCTTGGCGGTAGCGGGCCTCCGGGCTTGCCAGATAGGGCAGCAGAGCTGGTGCGTTGCGCTCATCCTGCGCGGTGGCTATCTGGCGCAGTGTAGCATCCGCAAACTTGTTGAGGGCAACGGCTGCAGGAGCAGTGGTGGCAGAAGCAGGCGAGGAAGGCGTACAGCCCGTAAGCAGACTGGCTGAGCAGCATAGGCCCAGCAAAACGCGTAAGGAGACAGGGTAGGTCATGGATGGCCGAAAATAGCCAAAATCCGGCTAGGCATGCCGCCACCTAAAACACCAGCCCGCCCCGTACGAAACGGAGCGGGCTGGAACCAGACAGAAGCAGTGCGCTACTACTGCACGTCCTTCAGGCGGTCTTCGCCGCCGTAGGGTGCGCCCGCCGTAATATCACCACGCAGGCCGCCCTGCGAAACTCCTGGTCCAGTGTCAGGTTGTTGCGCGGTAGTGCTGTTGTCAGCCGTAGACGGATTTACCTGGGAGCCAGTAGCTGGCTGCCCATTGCCGGTAATAACGGTGGGCTTCTCGCCAACCGGACCAGCCAGCTCAGTCACCTTATCTATGTACTGCCGACGAGCCTCATCCTGCTCTACGCCTTTGAACTTGCTCCACGAGTCCCATTGGGCCTGCGACATTCCCGCAGGGCCGTTCGGATTATCCGGCATTTCGTCACCTACTTCGTCGCGCTTGGCGTCATGGTCGCCCTCGGTGGCTTGTTTGTACAGGCCGTACAGCTCGGTCATGTGCGGAGCCGCTTTGTCGCCTGGCAGGCCATCCACGCGGGATACGGCGGCTTCAAATTGTTGCTGGAGGTCCATATTTTCCTGAAGATTCATAATCAGAGGGTAGCTGAGGGTGGAAACTACAGAGTGTACTAAGGAGGCAGGCCTTAGGTTGCCGGGCCGGTGTTGTTCTGCAGGTAGGGCCAACAAGTCTGCCGATACTTCGTACTTTTGCGGGCTCTATGTGTGGAATCACCGGATTATTCGCCTTTACTGACACGGGCCGTAGCGCGCTGGCCGCGCTGCCGGCTTCTACCGATGCCATTGTCAGCCGTGGCCCCGATTCGCAGGGACACTTCGTGTACGACCGTTGTGGCCTCGGCTTTCGGCGTCTTGCCATTCTCGACCTCTCAGCCGATGGCAACCAGCCCATGACCGACGAGTCGGGCCGGTATACCATTGTCTTCAACGGCGAAATTTTCAACTTCCGCGAGCTGCGCCAGCGCCTCGTCAAGAAGGGGCATACGTTTCATTCCCAAACCGATACGGAGGTTATTCTGCGCCTCTACATCACGGAAGGGCGTGGCTTTCTGAAAAAGCTGAATGGTTTCTTCGGGCTGGCCATCTACGACAAAGAAGAGGACTCGCTCTTCATTGCCCGCGACCGGATGGGGGAGAAGCCCGTGCTCATCTACCGCGACGAAGACAAGCTGTTCTTCGCCTCGGAAATGAAGTCGTTGATGGCGCTTGGCATTCCGCGCAAGCTCGATTATGTAGCCCTGAGCCACTACTTGCAGCTCAACTATATTCCTGGCCCGGCCACTATTTTCAAGGGCGTGAAGAAGCTGCTGCCCGGCCACTATCTTTTCATTAAAGGAAAGAAAGTGGTGCGCAAGCGCTGGTACAAAGTGCCTTACGACCCGAAGAAGGTTGAGAAAAATAAGCTGACGTATGAGCAGCAGCAAGCCAAGCTGGTTGAGCTGATGGATGATGCTACAGCGCGCCGCCTCGTGGCCGACGTACCGGTAGGTGCCTTCCTGAGTGGCGGTATCGACTCGAGCGTCGTGGTAGCACTGGCCTCGCGCCACACCGACCACCTGAACACGTTCAGCATCGGGTACCGCGACGAGCCATTCTTTGATGAAACGAAGTATGCCAAGCTGGTAGCAGAGCGCTACAAGACCAATCATACCGTCTTCTCGCTCACCAACCAGGACCTCTACGACCATATCTTCGACGTCCTCGACTACATCGATGAGCCGTTCGCCGATTCCTCGGCGCTGGCCGTGTACATCCTCAGCAAGCGTACCCGCGAAAAGGCCACGGTAGCGCTGTCCGGAGATGGTGCCGATGAGCTGTTTGCGGGCTACAACAAGCACATGGGCGAATTTCAGGTGCGGCAGGGCGGCTTCAAGGCTGAAGCCGTAACCGGCCTCAACCTGCTCTGGGACATTCTGCCCAAGTCGCGTAACTCCTTCTTCGGCAACCGCGTGCGGCAGTTCCAGCGCTTTTCGCGCGGCATGCTCAGCGGCCCCAAAGACCGGTACTGGGACTGGGCGTCGTTTGCTTCCGAAAAGGATTCCCGCAGCCTGCTCAGCGCCGCTTCCCGCCGCAAAGTGGGCAAGAAGCTGGCCGAGAAGCGCCGTAAAGACATTCTGGAGAACCTGCACGCCGATGGCGACCTGAACGAGGTACTGCTCACGGATACCACGCTGGTGCTGCCCTACGACATGCTGGCCAAGGTGGACATGATGAGCATGGCCAACTCGTTGGAAGTGCGCCCGCCCTTCCTCGACCCCAACGTGGTGCGTTTCGCCTTTTCATTGCCTGTCGAAAGCAAAATCGACGCGAAAATGAAGAAGCGTATCGTGCAGGATGCCTTCCGCTCGCTGCTGCCCGAGGAGTTGTATAAACGTCCCAAGCACGGATTTGAAGTGCCACTGCTCAAGTGGTTCCGCGGCGAGCTGCGCCCTCTGATTGAGGACGATTTGCTCTCCGATGACTTCATTGAAGCGCAGGGCGTATTCGATGTTGATGCCATTCGGGCCCTGAAAACCCAGCTGTTCTCGCGCAGTCCCGGCGATGTACATGCCCGCATCTGGGCCCTCATCGTGTTCCAGCACTGGTGGAAACGCTACATGATGGCTCCCGTCGCGCAGGCCGTTAAAATAGTTACGCAATAGATTTTTCGCTCTTTCCACGTTCCATGAAAATTGCAGTAGTAGGCACCGGCTATGTTGGGTTGGTTACAGGTACTTGCTTTGCCGAAGTAGGTATCGAAGTAACCTGCATCGATATCGACCAGAAAAAGATTGATAATCTGAAGCAAGGCATTCTGCCAATCTATGAGCCAGGCCTGGAAGAAATGGTGAACCGCAATGTGGGCGCTGGCCGCCTGCATTTCACTACCAACCTGGCGGAGGCTGTCAAGGATGCGGACGTAGCCTTTATTGCTGTCGGTACTCCTCCCGGCGAAGATGGTTCCGCTGATCTGAAATACGTGCTGGCCGTAGCCCGCGGTATCGGTGAGCACATGAACGACTATGGCGTCATCGTGACCAAAAGCACGGTGCCGGTCGGCACGGCCGCCAAAGTGCGGGCTGAGCTGGAGCAGGCGCTGAGCAAGCGCGGCGTGAACATCGAGTTTGACGTGGCTTCCAACCCGGAGTTCCTGAAGGAAGGCGCGGCCATCGACGATTTCCTGAAGCCGGACCGCATTGTAGTCGGCGTTTCGTCGGAGCGGGCAGAGGAAGTGATGCGCAAGCTCTACAAGCCGTTCCTGCTCAACGGGCACCCTATCATTTTCATGGATATTCCGTCGGCGGAAATGACGAAATACGCGGCCAATTCCATGCTGGCTACGAAAATCTCGTTCATGAACGACATTGCCAACCTGTGCGAAATCATGGGTGCTGATGTGAATATGGTGCGCAAAGGTATTGGCTCCGATGCTCGGATTGGCACCAAATTCATCTATCCTGGCATCGGCTACGGTGGCTCTTGCTTCCCCAAGGATGTGAAAGCCCTCATCAAAACGGCGGCCGAAAATGGCTACCAGATGCAGGTGCTGCAGGCCGTGGAAAGCGTGAACGAGGCGCAGAAGGAAGTGCTGTTCGACAAAGTGAAAAAGCATTTCGGCAATGACCTAGCCGGCAAGAAGTTGGCTGTGTGGGGTCTGTCATTCAAGCCCAAAACCGACGACATGCGGGAAGCACCGTCGTTGGTTATTATTGAGAAGCTATTGGCGGAAGGCTGCACCGTGTCGGCGTACGACCCGGTAGCTATGGAAGAAGCGAAACACTCGCTCGGCGACCGTATCACGTACGCCAAAGACCAGTTCTCAACCCTGGTGGACGCCGACGCGCTACTGGTCGTGACGGAGTGGCCTGAGTTCCGTTCGCCCAGCTTTGAAGTGGTTGGCAAACTGCTGAAGCAGAAAGTTATTTTTGACGGCCGCAACATCTACGATCCGGCCGAGCTCAAGGAATTAGGCTTTGCCTACCACTGCATCGGCGTCCGGACCACGCACAAAGAGCCCGCCTAAGCGCCGTCGGCCCCCGCTGATTTCTTCTGCCCTGACGGCTCTTTCCAACTGCTAAAACAACCTACTATGTCTGATAAGAAACGTGTACTCATCACCGGTGGCGCCGGCTTTTTGGGGTCACATCTGTGTGAGCGGTTCCTCAAGGAGGGCTACCATGTCATTGCCATGGACAACCTCATCACCGGCGACCTGCAGAACATTGAGCACCTGTTTGCCCGCGAAGATTTCGAGTTCCATCACCACGATGTGTCGAAGTTTGTTTTCGTGCCTGGTAAGCTCGATTACATCCTGCACTTCGCCTCGCCGGCCTCGCCCATCGACTACCTCAAGATTCCGATTCAGACCCTGAAAGTAGGCTCGCTGGGTACGCATAATCTGCTGGGCCTGGCCCGCGTGAAAAATGCCCGCCTGCTGATTGCCAGCACCTCGGAAGTATACGGTGACCCGGAAATTCATCCGCAGGTAGAAGAGTATTTCGGCAACGTGAACCCCGTTGGCCCGCGTGGCTGCTACGACGAGGCCAAACGGTTCCAGGAAGCCATTACGATGGCCTACCACAACCACCACGGGCTGGAAACGCGCATTGTGCGCATCTTCAATACCTACGGCCCCCGGATGCGCCTCGACGACGGCCGTGTACTGCCGGCATTCCTGTCGCAGGCACTGCGTGGTGAGGCCCTCACGGTATTCGGCGACGGTTCGCAGACGCGTTCCTTCTGCTACGTGGATGACCTAGTAGATGGTATCTATCGTCTGTTGCTCAGCGACTACCACATGCCGGTTAACATTGGCAACCCGTCGGAAATCACCATTAAAGAGTTTGGCGAAGAAATAGCGCGCCTGACCGGCGTGGAATTTAAGCCCGACTACCGTCCGCTGCCCGAAAACGACCCTATGAAGCGCCGTCCGGATATCACCAAAGCGCAGGAAATCCTGGGCTGGGAGCCGAAAGTAGACCGTGCCGAGGGCCTGCGCCGCACGCTGGAGTACTTCCAGAAACACGTGCAACGCTAGCTTAGCAGTAAGCGAAAAGCCGCTTCTGGTAGGGTGAAGATAGATTCTGCACTATCTTCACCCTACCGGAAGCGGCTTTTCGCTTTCAGGTTACTCCTTCTACAATTGTCTCTCCCGCTCATGTAGCTCCGATGACTATTCTGCCTGATTCCCAACCTGCGTACCCTGCACCTTACTTACTGCCTTTTTCCCGGTTGGGGGCCCCTGACATTGGGTATATCACGGTAGTGGAGTCGCTGACCCATTTGCCATTTGCCATTGCCCGCACGTTCTGGACATACTTCACCCCGGAAAGTATTGTGCGGGGGCGGCATGCGCATTATCGTACGGAGCAGGTGCTGGTAGCCCTGGCAGGCCGCATCATCGTAACGACGGAGCAGGCCGATGGCACGCTGGATACTTTTCGGTTAGAAAGCCCTGATACCGGCCTCTACGTTCCGCCAAACGTGTGGCATACAATGCAGTACTCACATACAGCCGTTCAGTTGGTACTCACTTCTACGGCATACGATGAGGCAGATTACATCCGAGACTATGAGCAGTTCCGGAACGTATGGCGCACTCGATGATAGACACCGGACTGGCTGAGTCAAGGTCGAAAATCCTCCGATTCCACTCTCCATATCACTTTCTGAAAAGCTTGCCCGAGCAATACCAGTACGAAAAGTTTGGCGCAGGCCGGGCCATTCGGTTTGGGGAAAAGCAACAGGAAAAGGTTTTTGAAAGCGAAGACATACAGGTACTATATGAGCTGCTACCTTGGGATACAGCCTTCTTTGGGGTGCCTACTTACCGGCTATTCACGGCCCTGTTCGCAACTACTGATTCGCTTGACCGCTTAAAAGAGGTACTGCAGCGCTTTCAGACGCATTTGACACTGCAAGGGCCAGCTTACTGCTTTGTGGAAGTTCCGGCTGAAGATATCCGGTTGTTGCAGGGGCTTACGCAGGCTGGCTGGCGCTGGAATGAAACCCGGCTGCACTACTACAGAGGCCAACTGGCTGATTTTGAGGAACCACGCTATGCAGTGCGGCTGGCTCAGCCAGCGGAAGCCGTGGGTGTTGGGCAGATTGCCGCCGCTGCCCGCAATGACTATGATCGGTTTCATGCAGACCCATGGTTTGGGACGGAGCGGGCTGATGCGTTCCTGGCGCGCTATGGAGCAGCGGCGACTGAAGGATATTGCGACGCTGTACTGGTTCCCGATGAGCCCTCGGTGCCAATTGATTCCTTCTTAGCTGTCAGTGACTTAGGTCAGGACGCCGCTGCCCTGGGAGTAGGCCTGTCACGTGTTGTGCTGACAGCAGTAGGCCCCGCCAACCGAGGATGGCACCGGCGCCTTGTGAGCGAAACAGTATATCGGGCCCGGGAGCGAGGGGCCAGCTTTGTGCTGATGACCACACAGGCCACGAATGGCGCAGTGATTCGCAATGCTGAAAAGCTGAACTTCGCGCTGGGTTCTACTACGCACATACTGTCGTATTCTACGGCAATGACTTCTTCCACACAGACTTCATGAGCACTGCTGCCATTCCTTTTCTGTCTTTCGGCTCTCAGCACGATCCTATTCGGGAGCAGGTGCTGGCAGCAGTTGCGGAAGTATACGACTCGCACTGGTATATACTAGGCGATGCTGTGCGTTGCTTCGAAGCGGAATATGCCTGCTATTCAGGTACCACACACTGTGTAGGCGTAGGAAATGGCCTCGATGCCCTGTATTTGAGCCTGAAAACCCTGGGGATAGGCCAAGGGGACGAAGTGCTGGTCCCGAGTAACACATACATTGCGACTTGGCTGGCCGTGTCAATGACTGGGGCCCGACCGGTGCCGGTTGAGCCCGATGCTTCTACCTACAACCTGAATCCTGCGCTGCTGACAGCGGCTCTTACGCCCAGGACCCGCGCTATTCTGCCGGTTCATTTATATGGACAGGCTTGCCTGATGGGGCCTATTCTTAGCTTTGCCCAGCGCCATAACCTGTGGGTGGTAGAAGACAATGCACAGGCGCATGGCGCTACCTGGCAAGGGAAGCCTACGGGCAGCTTTGGGCATCTGAATGCAACCAGCTTTTACCCTGGCAAAAACCTGGGCGCCCTCGGTGATGCCGGAGCCGTCACTACTGATTCTGCGGAATGGGCCCAGCAGCTACAATTGTTGCGTAACTATGGATCCAGGCAGAAATATCACAACGAAATAGCCGGCGTCAATTCCCGGCTCGATGAGTTGCAAGCAGCTGTCCTACGCGTTAAGCTGCCGTATTTGGCTGAATGGACTGCGCAGCGTCAGCAGATTGCCAGCTGGTACCATGCTTATCTGTCTGATGTGCCAGAACTCATATTGCCTGTTACTGCCAACGATTCGACGCACGTATTTCACCTCTACGTAGTGCGTTCGTCCCGTAGAGAGGCGTTGCAGCAGCACCTCGCCATGCAGGGTATCGGAACGCTTATTCACTACCCCGTGCCGCCGCACATGCAGCCTGCCTACGCCACGTTGGGCTACCACCCCGGCGACTTCCCAATAGCCGAAGAACTGGCCGCTACTGCCCTCAGTCTGCCACTGTGGCCCGGGCTGACGGAGCAGCAGGTGAAACGAGTAAGCGAAGTTATTCGCGGTTTTCTGCTCGAATAGGCCCAACTTAGCTCCTTTCTTTGCCTCACTGCCCGCATGCCTATTCTAACTATTATCATCCCTTGTTACTTCAACGAGGCCAACATTCCGGTCACAATGGCCGAATTGCTGGCTAACGAAGCAACACTACCAGCGGATGTGCGGGTAGAGTACGTGCTGGTAGATGATGGCTCGCGCGACGGTACGCTGCGGGAGTTGCTGGCCGCCCAGGCCCGCACGCCGGACCGCGTCAGGGTGGTAGAACTGGCCGGCAACGTCGGATCCTATAACGCCATAGTTGCGGGCATGGCCTATGCCACCGGCGACTGTACGGCCATCATCACAGCCGACCTGCAAGATCCCCCTGAGCTGCTGGCGCAGATGTACAGCTACTGGCAACAGGGGTTTCGCCTCGTTATCGGCAACCGGCAGGACCGAGAGGAAAAAGGAATGCAGAAGCTGATGGCCAACCTGTTTCATAGCCTCATGAAACGCTTTGCGTTGCCCAATATTCCTTCCGGCGGCTTCGATTTCGTACTCTTCGACAGGCAGGTGCGGGAGCAGGTGCTCCAGATGCAGGAGCGCAACAGCAACGTATTCTATCTGATGACGTGGCTGGGGCACGCCTACGTAAACATCCCGTATGTGCGCCGAAAACGCCAATTGGGCCGCTCCCGCTGGACGACCCAAAAAAAGGTGAAGCTTTTTATCGATTCGTTTCTTTCCTTTTCGTTTTTGCCAATCCGCGCAATTTCGGTTGCCGGGCTGGTGTTGGGCGGTGGCTCTTTTCTCTATGGCCTCTATCTGATGTTCCTGAAACTCTCCGGCCGGGCAGAGCCACCAGGCTGGACCGCGCTGATGGTTGTGATGCTGTTGGTGTCCGCATTTCAGATGACAGCGCTGGGAGTTATAGGAGAGTATGTGTGGCGCGGTCTTGACGCTGCCAGAAACCGCCCGCTCTATGTTGTAAAGCAAGTGTATGAAGGATCGAAGTAAAACAGGCTTAACAGGACGCAATGTATTGCCCGCTATAGTTGGGCTTGGACTGTTACTGCGTTTGGCTTTTCTATTAAAAGGCGCTACTGTTTATTATGGTGCCGGGCAGGAGCATCTGAATGGTGACTCCTTTTCTTTTGTCAACAGCTTTCTGAATCTGTGGCATAATGGGCATTACACCTTGGAGCCTCTTATCCCAGATGCTTCGTTTGGGCGGTTGCCGGGCTACCCTTTCTTTTATGGACTGCACTATATCCTGTTCGGCCCGCAGTGGGCGCTGCCTACGCTTTCTATCAGCCAGATAATACTTGATACCTCGGTTATAGTCCTGCTGCATAATATGTTGCGTCGCTGGACGGGCCAGATGTGGCCGGCCATACTTGTTGCAGTACTATACGCCACTTATCCGTTTGCCATTATCTGGGTTACGGTGGTAGGTACCGAAACGCTCAATACCTTTTGCACAGTTGTCTGGCTCAGCCTGCTTACGCGGGCTAATGGCAACCGCTGGCTCTATGTTCTGATTGGTTTGGTTGCCGCTTGTACGTTTTATGTGCGGGCATATATGGGCGTTCTGCTACCCATTAGTATGCTGTTTGTGCTAGTGTGGCCACATGCAGGCCTACTGCCTCGCTGGCAACGTGTTGCGTGGTTGGTGACTGGCTTTGGAGTATTATATATCTGGTGGCCGGCACGCAACCTCGTTGGCCAGGGGCAACTGGTATTGGTTAAGCCAGCTTCAGCAGGGTATCCTAACCAGCGCGAAGACATGCAGGCCTATCTCGACTGGCTACATGCCTGGACCAACGACAACACGACTTGGGTGGAAGGGCTTGTGCACGACAAGACGCTACGATATCCAGCAGAAATTTTCAGCAATCCGCAGGAGGAAGCCCGGGCATATGCTCTTACGCGCATGGCAGCACGCTGTGGAGGAAGCTTTCATCTGCGCCGCCTCGACACCCACGACTATCGGCTGGTCTTGCCAGAGCGCTTTCGCAATTGCAATTCGCAAATAGCCGCTGGCTTCGATTCGTTACGCCTGAGCTATATACAACGGCATCCCTGGGAATATAGAGCAGCTGTGCCATTTTCGAACCTGCGGAAAGCTTTCTTCAAAAGTGCCACGGTTCACCAAGGTGGCGCTGGGGTGAAGGTGCTGCTGCAGCGGATGTTGTTCGGGTACCGCACTCTGATGCTGCTGGTTGGCATTGCCGGTTTGGTGGGGGGCTGGCGCCGGTCCTACTTCTGGCCCATTGCTTGGTATTTCCTGTTTATCTACTTCTATGTCAGCTTCGATTTTCGGAGCCTGGAAATGCGCTACCTGCTTCAGGGCGACGTTCTGCTGCTGCTGCCAGCCGTTTGGATAGTGGTGACGGGTGCCCGGCGCCTGCTGCACCGCCCGCCCGCCGCGGTACAGCAATAGTTTTCCGGCTAGCGTGCCAGGTCCCGGAAAATAGCCGCCAGAGTAGCAAGCCGCCGCACTTCCGTGGCTTTGTCGGTAACCGGAACTTAGGACGGCTGGCCCGCGAACCGGGCCGGACGCTTCTGCAGAAAGGCTTGAGTTCCTTCTTGAAAATCCGGTGAGGCGCAGCAGCGCTCAAATGCTTCCGCTTCAGCGCTATAGCCAGCGGAGGAGGCATCGTAGTAACTGTTGATGGACGCAATAGCCTGGCCCACTGCTACCAATGACTTGGCCAGCATTCTGCTTAGCATGGCTTGGCAAAAAGGCAACAAATCGTCGGGGGCTACTACGTGGTTAACTAGGCCAATGCGCAACGCTTCATCTGCCGGCACATGGTCTCCGGTCAGGATCAGTTCGAAGGCCTTTCCTTTGCCCACCAGTTGTGTCAGGCGTTGCGTGCCTCCGTAGCCAGGAATAATACCCAGCCCGACTTCTGGCAGCCCAAAGCGGGCGGCCGTGCTGGCAACCCGAACATGGCAGGCCATAGCCAGCTCGCAGCCGCCACCCAAGGCAAAGCCGTTTACGGCGGCCACCACGGGTTTGGGGGAGCTTTCCAGGAGTTGATAAACAGACTGTCCACGCTCGGCAAATCTGCGGCTGGTGGCGGCGGTTAGTCCCGCAATTTCGGCAATATCAGCGCCCGCCACAAAGGCCCGCTCACCGGCGCCGGTCAGCAGAATTGCCCGCACGGCAGTATCAGCAAGCGCGGCGGCTACGCAGGTCTGCAGCTCAGATACGGTGTCGTTGTTCAACGCATTGAGCTTCGCCGGCCGATGGATGGTGATAGTCAATACACCCGATGTGCTTGTCTGACAGAGCAGGTTGTGGTACATGGTGCTATATGAAGAAAAGTGAAAAGGTTGCTAAAGATGCGCAAGAGTATCGAAGTGCTGGCGGGTCGCTAACCGCCCGAGGAAAGATAATAGGCTTGGTTAAACGATCCGGCCGGAAATGAGTGGCGCTACCAGGCTTTGCTAGCGAGAGCAACGGCTTATGTAGTGAAGAGAGAATCCAAAAAACGCTACTGAGGGCACTTGTTCGTGTTTTTCGGCGATACAGTGGCCAAAATGCGCTAGCTTTGCTTGCCTGAAGAACTGTTCTTATCAGATAAAGTATTCCTTGTTTCTTTCTATGGAATTGAACGCCAAAATTTACGTTGCTGGTCATCGAGGTATGGTCGGCTCAGCTATGGTACGCCGGTTGGAGCGTGCAGGCTACACCAACCTGGTAGTGCGCACTTCCGCCGAGTTGGACCTACGGAATCAGACGGCGGTTGAAGCTTTCTTTGCAGTGGAAAAACCGGAGTATGTAGTTCTGGCAGCAGCTATGGTGGGCGGCATTCATGCCAACAATACCTACCGGGCGGATTTCATGTACAGCAACCTGATGATTCAGAACAACGTGATTCATCAGAGTCACGTGCACGGAGTTGCAAAGCTGCTATTTCTGGGGTCTTCGTGTATCTATCCCAAGCTGGCAGCGCAGCCCTTACGAGAAGACGCGCTGCTTACAGGGCTGCTCGAACCGACGAATGAGCCTTACGCGCTGGCCAAAATAGCGGGCGTGAAGATGTGTGACGCGTACCGGGCACAGTACGGGGATAACTTCATTTCGGCCATGCCAACTAATCTGTACGGGCCCAACGACAACTACGACCTCCATAATTCGCATGTGTTGCCGGCTCTGCTGCGTAAGTTTCATGAGGCCCAGCAGCAACAATTGCCGGAGGTGCAAGTATGGGGCTCGGGTCGGCCACGGCGGGAGTTTATGCACGTAGATGATCTGGCCGAAGCGTGTCTGTTTCTGTTGCAGCACTACAACGAGCCGGGCCACATCAACGTGGGAACGGGCGAGGACGTTGCTATTCAGGAACTGGCTACGCTCATTCGGGACGTGGTAGGGTATGAGGGCCGGATTCAGTTTGATACGACGATGCCCGACGGAACGCCCCGTAAGCTGATGGATGTCAGCAAGCTGACGGCCTTGGGCTGGAAAGCCACCATCCCGCTCGAACAAGGGCTGCGCACCGTCTACCAGGATTTCTTGCACGGCACTGGTAAGAACCTGTAGCGTTCCAGTATTTCAGTAGGTTCATTTCTATCCACTCTATTTCCCCCAATCCTCTCATTTGAAAGCTACTCTATACGTTCATCACGACGCTGCCCTACTCGGAAATAAAATCTTTTCCGATGAGCCGATAAACGGCATGAAGCGAGATAGTTATTTGTTTGCTGCACTGCGTGAAGTATTGGCTGAGCAGGGCATTCAGCTGGCCACGCAGGACATTCACCCGCCTCAGGACTCTGACCTGATTATCTGCCTGGACCAGCCCATACAGTTTCAGCATTTCGTCCGGACCCGGCCCGGGCAGAAATTGTATCTGGTTCTAAGCGAACCGGCTACGTACTATCCGGCCAACTGGCTGGCGGAAAACCATGCGCCCTTCGACCGGGTCCTCACCTACGACCACACCCTCGTGGACAACGCGCGGTACTTTCAGTACTACTTCGCCATTGATTTTGAAGATTTCCCGGTCTACCAGCGGCCGTCCTTAGAGGAGTTTTCGGCTCGCAAGCTGTGCGTGCTGATGGCGGCTGCCTTTGCGGTGGTAAAGCCGCCGCAGGGGTCAGGCTCGTTGCTATACGAGCGGTACCAGACACTGAAATGGTTCTCAGACAATCATCCGGAGGAGTTTGACCTGTACAGCCGCGGTATATCCCCCAAAACGTACACCAGTTTCCGAGGTGCCGGTTTGCTGGGCAAAGTGCTGCCCAGCTATGCGCTGCACCTGCTGGCCCAGCGCCGGAAAAAAGTATTTGACCGGGTGAGCCGCGGCAGTGCCCCGCCAAATCAAAAACTGGAAGTGTTGCGGCACTACCGTTTCCCCATCTCGTACGAGAATACCGGCGACACTCCTGGCTATCTGACCGAAAAACTGTTTGATGCGTTGGCCGCCGCATGTGTGCCTATCTATCTGGGGCATCCGGATGCGAGCCGGCTGGTGCCGGCCGAATGTTATATCAATCGGAGCGATTTTCGGAGCCACGAAGAACTGTATCGTTACCTCAAAGGCATGAGGTACGAAGAGTATGCCCGATATTTGGACGCTGGTGAGGCCTTTTTGAAAGGCCCGGCTATGCAACTGCTTTCTACTGAGCATAATGCTCGAATTATGGCCGAGGTTCTAACCCAAACGCCCTAAGTTCGTAAGGGAGGCAGCATTGTTTCTTTGCTCCTGACTGACTTTTCTTTTTTTGCCTTTTCTCACATGGCCACTCCCACTTTCGCAGCTGCTATTCCAATCTTCAACACGTTTGTGCATCCTTCGGCTCAGGCTCGGGTGGCGGAAGTGCTGACCACCACCTTTCTGAGCGAAGGCAAGCTAGTAAGAGAGTTTGAAGCCCGGCTGGCTTCGGAGCTGGGCATGGCTCATCCGGCCGCGCTCAACAGCGGCACCAGTGCCCTGCACTTGGCCATGGCGGTAGCTGGCATTGGCCCCGGCGACGAGGTTATTCTGGCCCCTCAGACCTTTATTGCTTCAGCCATTGCCATTGTGCAGGAGGGCGGCGTGCCTGTGTTTGCCGATATCCAGTACGATAACGGCAACATCGATCCGGCTTCTATTGAAGGCAAAATCACCAGTCGTACCAAAGCCATTATGGCCGTTCATTGGGGCGGCTACCCCTGCGACCTGGACGAAATTCATGCCCTGGCCCGCAAGCACAACTTGGTTGTGATTGAGGACGCAGCCCACGCACCAGGAGCTACGTACAAGGGGCGCGCTATTGGGTCCATCTCCGATTATACCTGCTTCTCTTTTCAGGCCATTAAGCACCTGACCACTGGCGACGGGGGGGCCTTGTGCTGCACCGACCCGGCCGTGGCACAGCAGATATTCCGTCGGCGCTGGTTCGGAATTGACCGGGCGCATTCCCCGGTTTCCGAAATTGGCGAGCGGGTATATGACCTGACCGACGTAGGCTATAAGTACCATATGAGCGACTATGCCGCTGCCCTGGGCCTTGCTAACCTCGAAGAGTTTCAGGAGCGCATGCGCTTCCGCCGGCAGCTGGTGCGCCAGTACGAGGAGGGCCTGTGGGGAGTGGCCGGTGTCACGCTCTTCAACCACCAAAACGACCGGGAAAGCGCCCACTGGCTATTTGGCTTTCACGTCGACAACCGGCTGGAGTTTATCCGCGCCCTGAAAGCAGCCGGAATTGCCAGCTCGGTCATTCACGACGGCATCGACAAAAACACGCTCTTTGGGGGCAAGCGCGAAGAGCTGGTGAACCAACGTCGCTTCGACGAAACCCAGATTCACGTACCGCTGCACGATGCCCTCACGCCCGAGCAGGTAGAATACATCATCAACACAATCAAGAAGGGCTGGTAAGATGACAGGCAAGATGAAAGTAGTTGTATTTGGAGCCAATGGCTTCGTGGGTAGCAACGTGGTAGAAGTGCTGCGTGAAAACGGAGTGGAGCCGGTACAAGCTTCGCGGAGCACCGGCCTCGACCTGCGCGACACTAAGCAGGTAACGGAATTTCTGGCACAGCACCGGCCGCGGTTTGTTGTGAACTGTGCGGCCCACGTGGGGAGCCTGAACTACGTGACCGAACAGGCCGCGACGGTTATTGCTGACAACACCCGCATGATAATGGGCATGTACGAAGCCGTGGCAGCGGCCTGCCCACAGGCAATTGTCATCAACCCGCTGGCAAACTGTGCCTATCCGGGCGCTGCCGAATCCTACCGCGAGGACGAGTGGTGGAATGGGCACATTCACCGCTCAGTGCTGGCCTATGGCTCCACCCGCCGTCTGCTCTGGACGGTAGCCGAGAGCTTTCAAATGCAGTACGCCGTCCGTAGCATAAACCTGCTGACCCCGAACATGTACGGGCCGTATGATTCTACCGACCCTAACAAGGCGCACGCGCTGAATGCGCTGGTGTCGAAATTCGTGAAAGCCGAAAAGATAAAGCAGACCGAGCTGCCCATCTGGGGTACGGGTGTTGCCGTACGAGAATGGCTCTATGCCCGCGACTTTGCCCGCTTGCTGTGGGAAATTATGCTGATACCCGACCGGGCCGGGCTAGAGCAACCGCTGAATGTGGCTCAGAACGATGGCTTGAGCGTGAAGGAGCTGGTAGACATTATTCAGTCGAAATTTGACTATCAGGGCAAGGTCGTGTGGGACCACAGCAAGCCCGACGGTGCGCCTAAGAAGGTGATGGACGACACCCGCTTCCGGCGGGTGTTTCCCGATTTTAAATTCACCGATTTCGAGCAAGGCATTGCCAATACCATTGCTTACTACGAATCCGTATTCCCGTACTAACTCCTCTAAGAATGGCAGCGACATCAGAAGTAGGTTCGGCGCAATACGATAAAACGTTGCTGAAAAACTGCGGGGATGATGTATTCATCAGCGCGAACGTGGAAATCAGGCGCCCGGCTCTGGTATCGGTCGGAAGCCATGTTGCCATCGACACAGGCTTTTACTTGACAACTGCTGCTTCCATCGGCGACTATATTCACATAGCACCTTACAGCACAATTATAGGCGGAGCCCAGGGCCTGGTGTCAATGGCGCATTTTTCTTCCATGGCGGCCGGATGCCGGGTTATCTGTGGCAGTGACGCGCACATGGGCCACGGGTTGGTTGGCCCGACCGTACCGGAGGAGTACCACGACATCATCACGTTTGCGCCGGTCACGTTCGAGAAGTTTGCCAGCATCGGCACCAATGTGGTGGTTATGCCCGGCGTTACGCTTGGCGAAGGCAGCGTAGTGGGAGCCTGCTCACTGGTCACCAAGGATACGGAGCCTTGGACGGTGTATGTGGGCGTGCCCGCTCGCCCGGTTAAGGTGCGGCCCCGCGAAAACATGATTGAGTACGCCAAGAAACTGGGCTACTAGTCTTACGTAGTAGCCAGAACCCCGTAAGTCCTCCCTATTTCGGGCACCACTCAGATAGGAATGCCGCCCAAATGGAAAGCGCGGTGGTCTGCGGCATGATGGACAGGATATGGTGTGGCGAGTTGGCATAAAGCTGTTTCGCTCCATCTTGAAATGAAGCAGCGGCAGGAGAAGAAGCAGGCGCGTTGTCTGGTAGCAGCACCGAGTTTCCCGCCAGATAACGCGCCTGCTTCTCAAAGTAATTGTTGCCTTTCTTTTTGCCCTTAGTAACTGCCAAATGGCTGATCAGTACACCCCGTTGAAATCCGGACAATACGACACTTCGCTTCTGAAGAGCTGCGGCGAAGATGTATTCATCAGCAGCAGCGTAGAAATACGGCGCCCGCACTTGGTCACGGTCGGGAGCCACGTCGCCATTGACTCGGGAGTGTACCTGACCACTGCCGCCCAGATAGGCGACTACACGCACCTTTCGCCCTATCTCACCATTATCGGTGGTGCCCAGAGCACTCTGATTGTCGAGGATTTCGTGACCATTGCCGCCGGCAGCCGCCTGATCTGCGGCTCCGACCAGTTCATGGGGGAGGGCTTTACCAGCGTAACGGCGCCGGAAGAATACCGGGATACGGTGGAATTTGGCATAATTCGGTGTGCCCGGTTTTCGGGTATCGGCACCAATGTGGTGATTATGCCTAACGTGACCATTGGCGAAGGCAGCGTGGTAGGAGCCTGCTCGCTGGTCACCAAGGATACGGAGCCCTGGACGGTGTACGTGGGCGTGCCCGCCCGCCCGATTAAGATACGACCCCGCGAGAAAATGCTGGAGTACGCGAAAAAGCTGGGTTACTAGTTGCTACCCGGTCTGGAAGAGCCCAGCCGGGCGTTTTTTTGTTTTCAATCCCGAGTACCATGGCTGATTACGCGCTGTCCTACGTCCTGACGACTTACAATAAGCTTCCTTACCTTAAGCAGGTGCTGGAGCGGCTGATAGCTGCCCGCCAACCCGACGAGGAAATTGTGGTGGCCGACGGCGGCAGTAAGGACGGTACGCCCGAATATCTGCGTCAACTCCACGAAGCGGGTTTGATTCAGCAGTTCGTTTCGGAGCGCGACAAAGGGGAGGCTCACGGTTTTAACAAGTGCATGCTGATGGCCCGCGGAGAACTAATCAAACTCATCACCGATGACGATGCCTTCTGCTACCCGGCCATCCGCGAAGCCAAGCAGTTTATGCTGACTCACCCGGAAGTAGATGTACTGTCGGGCAACACCGGCCTTATTCACCTGGAAAACCTGGGCCAGGCTACGCTTTACGACGACGTGGCCGACAACTTTCGCCGTTGGCTGGAACACAAAGAAGTTGTCTGGATGATTGGCCTGCCGCTGCTAATCCGGCGCACCTCGCTGGCCCTGACGGGGCTATTCCACACGGGAGTTGTACAGGTCGATACGGAATTTACCTACCGCATCACCAGCCTGAATGTGAACCTGGCCTGGAGCACCGCCATGCTCAGCACCCGCATCGAGAATCCGCAGAGCAATTTCCGGGTTATGAACCAGGGAAAAGGCCGAAGCGCTAGCGACTTGGAAGCAGACCGGATGCGCTTCTACTATGATAAAACCATCAGCAACAGCTTCCGCGACTTTGTGCGCTACAAGTCAGGCTGGAGCGAAATGCTGAAAGCACCGCTACGCCCTGTCAAGCGTAAAGTATTTGATGTGCTGAACCGGGAGCAATACCAAGGCAACAAAGCCCTGCCAACTGGGTACACCGGGCCCGCCTTAGCACCTGGCACTGCACCCGAAGAGGCCATCGGCCGGGCATTTGAGGTGGCTGATGGCTTCATGGCTTCCTATAACGCCCACCACCCTACGAAATTTCTGGCCCGTAGCTCGGAAGTAACCAAGGTGCTATAGTCGCTACGTGCCTCTACCAGCGCCCGAACCATGCCTAGAACTTGCCTGCTGACGGAGTAGTCAGATAGAGCGGCTTCAAACCGCCCGCTACCGGATTTGTTCAAGTAAGAAATTGTTTGCCAAATCAGCAGTGCGTACTTTTGCGACTTCGTGCAAACAAATGCTGTCGTACGGGTGACCTTCAACATAGCTCTTCTAAAAACATCTACCTCAACAACTTCGCATATGAAAGTAGCCTTAGTGACTGGTATTACCGGGCAGGACGGTGCCTACCTCGCTGAACTATTGCTGGAAAAAGGCTACATGGTGCACGGCATCAAGCGCCGCTCTTCGCTGTTCAATACCGACCGTATCGACCACCTGTACCAGGATCCGCATGAGAAAAACGTGCGTTTTAAGCTGCACTACGGCGACTTGTCAGATTCCACCAACCTGATCCGCATCATTCAGGAAGTACAGCCCGACGAGATTTACAATCTGGGGGCCATGTCACACGTAAAGGTTTCTTTCGACACACCGGAATATACGGCAAACGCCGACGGCATCGGGACGCTCCGCATTCTGGAAGCCGTCAGGATTCTGGGCCTTACCAAGAAAACGCGCATCTACCAGGCCAGCACTTCAGAACTCTATGGTTTGGTGCAGGCCGTGCCGCAGTCGGAAACTACGCCTTTCTACCCCCGCTCACCCTACGCCGTGGCCAAGCTCTACGGCTACTGGATTACGGTGAACTACCGTGAAGCCTACGGCATGTTTGCCTGCAACGGTATCCTGTTCAATCACGAAAGCCCGCTCCGGGGCGAAACGTTTGTGACTCGAAAAATCACGCGTGGCACGGCGCGTATAGCCATGGGCCTGCAGCAGAAAATCTACCTCGGCAACCTGGACGCCAAGCGCGACTGGGGCCATGCCAAGGACTACGTGGATGCTATGTGGCGCATCCTGCAGCAGGACGAGCCGGAGGACTTCGTTATTGCAACTGGTGTTACAACCACTGTCCGTGACTTCGTGAAAATGTCGTTTGAGGAGGTTGGCATCGAGCTGGCTTTTGAAGGCGAAGGCGCTGAGGAAAAAGCCCGCGTTGTGCGTTGCACCAACCCGGAATACCAAGTACCGGAAGGCACTGTGGTAGTGGAAGTGGATGCGCAGTATTTCCGGCCGACGGAAGTAGAATTGCTGATCGGTGACCCAACTAAGTCGCAGCAAAAGCTGGGCTGGACGCCTACCTACGACCTGCCAGCACTGGTGAAAGACATGATGCAGGCAGATTTGCACCTGTTCAAGCGCGACGCATACCTCAAACAGGGCGGCCACAAAATCTTCAACTACCACGAGTAGCCTGACGGATAATGCTTGCTGCTGTTGCTGCATTTCTTTCAGACATCCGCGTCCGGCGAGTCGCCGGACGCGGATAATTTTTTACATCGTGTGCCATGGCTACTCCCCCTCGCCCTCGTCCCAGCGCATACCAGCGGGCTAAGCGGGTTGTCGACCGTTTCTTAGGCAGGCTAGGGCAGTCTGTGAGCAGCCCATTGCCGGCTGAGATACACGAAATAGCGCCCGTTCCAGCGGATGCCGTGTGCCCGGCTCCCGTGAATACGGCAATGGTTCCTGCCGAATTTACCCGTACCTACCAAGAGGTGTTTGACGAGGTAAGGCCCAACTTCCGGCAAGCTATCTACCGGCTGCGCAACGTCAACGTTGCCTGGCACGGTACGGTGGTCAAGCACACCCGAGTGTTTGTGCCCAGCCTGCCGCAGCCTCATATGGAGCTGGAGTTTGCCGGTCTTTTCCTGCTGCGCCAGTTCAAGCAGCGGCCAGTACCGGAACTGGCTACGGGGCCGGTAGGCCTGGCTTTCGACAGTTGGTCGGGAAATTATTTTCATTGGATAGCTGAGGTCCTACCGCGTCTAGCGCTTCTGCGCAAGCTGCAGCCAGACTGCGTAGTGCTGCTGCCCGGGCCTACGCCCCCGGAGTATATCATGCATACGGTGCGGGCACTGGGCTTTCAGCGTACCTATACCATTGCACCGGGCGAACTGGTCCATGTCTCGGACCTGTGGATGCCCGTGCGGCCGGGCCGCCACGGCTACATGGTGCCCTCGCTGGTGCGGGAAGTGCGCGAGGCCGTAATGCAGCATTTCAGCAACGATTTGCGGCCGGAGAAAAAAGCAACACGCCGGATTTACGTTTCCCGCAACCGGCAGCAGTGGCGCCACCTCACCAATGAGCCAGCGGTTTTGCAGGTATTGGAGCGATACAGCTTTGAAACCGTGTATTTCGAAGAAATGAGCTTTGCCGAACAGGTGCGCACTATGTACGAAGCAGCTGTTTTCATCGGCATACATGGGGCTAACATGACCAATGTACTGTTCATGACCCCGGGAACGTATGCGGTTGAAATGCTGAGTGAAACTTACATCAACCCCAGCTACCTCTCCATGGCCAGTAGCATTGGGGTGCAGTATGCCTTGATACCTTCCAAGCTGGGCTCCCCACTCAACGTGGAGCACAACTACGCCGACATAACCGTTGACCCTGTTCTCGTGGAGCAAGTGGTCAGTGAGGTGTGCGGAGTCGCCTAGCAGCCGGTCTGCCTTAATGGCGCATAAGACTACGGACCGTCTTTTCGTTCAGCTTTTACCCCGTGCCCACCTGCCTTATGTCAGAATACCGCATTTCATACGTCCTAACCACGTACAACAAACTCCCGTATCTGCGCCACGTATTGGAACGGTTGGTGGCTGCCCGTCAGCCTGATGAAGAAATTGTGGTGGCCGATGGCGGCAGCAACGACGGCACGCCCGAGTATCTGCAGCAGCTCCACGAAGCGGGCAAGATTCAGCAGTTTATTTCGGAGCGCGACAAAGGGGAGGCCCACGGCTTTAATAAGTGCATGTTCATGGCCCGCGGGGAAGTCATCAAGTTCATTACCGACGACGACGCGTTTTATTACCCGGCCATCCGGCAAGCAGTGGATTTCATGACCGAACACCCGGAAGTGGATGTGGTAATGGGCTACAACGCCGCCTTGCAGTCAGAAGACATGACCTTCGCCCGCGTGAAGGAAGACCCCGCTAAGGATTATCAGCGGTGGCTGGACCACAAGGTGCCATTCTGGATGATTGGGTTGCCGCTTCTTATTCGGCGCTCCGTGCTGCCGCTGACCGGCTTTTTCTACACGGGTGTCGTGCTTGTGGACCTAGAGTTCATCTACCGCATCACCAGCCTCAACGTGAATATTGCTTGGTGCACTGCGGTGCTGAGCATGCACATCAGCAACCCCAACGGCAACTTCAACCGCATGAGCGTTGAAAAGCGCACGCGCGAGTACAACCGGATATATAACTTCTTCATGCCCACGCCGCCGCCGCGGAGCCTCGGGTCGGTCCTGCGCGAGACAGTAGAAGCGGCCAAGCGCCCGATCAGGCCCGCCAAACGGGCGCTGTTTGAGCGCATGGGCTGGAACCAATATCAAGACCCGGAACGCTTCGCCACGGATTACGTTCCGGTGGCGGGCGAAGACCCGGTGGAAGCGGCTTTCCGAGTCTGCGACTCTTTCCTGGCTGCGCACAACGCCACTCGCCCTATCCAGTTTATTTATCGCCGGCCGGATATTACCAAGGTATTTACCCCTTAAGCACTTCGCATTTTCCGTATCTCTTTGAAACAACACCTTCAGCAACTACTCCGACCTCTGCTCCGGAAAGGGTCGTTTGCGCAGAATTTTGCCGTAACCCTGTCGGGTTCCGCCGCAGTAACGGCCATCGGGTTTCTGCTGACGCCGGTGATGTCGCGCATTTACCTGCCGGCCGCCTACGGGCAGTTTGCCGTATTCAATTCTTTGGCCAGCAACCTGAGCATGATAGCCACGCTCACGTACACGGCGGCTTTTCTGCAACCCAAAACGCAGGAGAAGTTTATTAGTCTGGTGCAGCTGACAGTGGTGCTGTCTTTCGGCACGTGCCTGCTGCTGGCCGGAGGGCTGCTGGTAGGTGGTCCCGCTATCCTACACTATCTGAAAGTGGAGGCCCTCGGCAACTGGTTCTACACCCTGCCCGTCATTCTGCTGCTGTTCAACCTGAATAACATCATGAGTGGCTGGTACATGCGCGATAAGCAGTTCGTCAAGCGCACTACCGTGGACTTGACGACGGCCATAGCCGGCCGGGGCTTCACGATAGGCTACGGCCTGCTGGTAGGCGGCAACGTGGTGGGCCTGCTGCTGGGCGAAATGTTCAACCGCCTGACCAGTACGGTTAGTCTGATGGCGGGCTCGTTGAGGCATTCCTTCGGCATGCTGTGGCGGACGTTTTCGTGGCAGCGGGTAAAGGACGTAGCGGTAGAGTACCGGGAGTTTCCGTTTTACTTCCTGCCAGCCAGCTTTATCAGCGTCCTGTCCACGCAGCTGCCGATTTTTGCGCTGACTACCGGTTTCGGTTCGACATCGGTTGGCTTGTACTCTTTTTCGGTGGGGTTGCTGGAAATTCCTATCAACCTGATTGGCAGCGCCATTCTGCCGGTGTTCTGGCAAAAGGCCACCGAAACCTACAATAACGAGCCCGAACGGCTGCCGACAATCACGCTGAGCCTGTATTACAAGCTCCTGTATTTAGGGCTGATACCTTTCGGCGTTATCACGGTCTATGGTGATGTGCTGTTCAAGTTTGTATTTGGCGCCCGCTGGGAAATGGCCGGCGTGTATACCGGCTATCTGGGCTACTACTACGTGTTCAAACTGATGTCGCAGGCTACCTCACCGATTTATACGGTGATGAACAAGCAGCGCTATATCCTGTACAGCAATATTTTCCTGCTGGTTGCTCGCGGCCTTGGGTTAGGCATCGGGCTGTATTACCACGACCTTAACTTGGCCCTGCTACTCTTTGGCCTGGGTAGCCTGCTGGCTACTTTCCTGATTGATCTGCAGGTGCTGGCATTGCTGAAGCTGCCCGTGCTGCGTATTGCGCTCCGAACCATTCTGATTGTTGGAGCTACGCTGCTACTCCTGAAAGGCAGCCGGTTGGTTCTGGAGCAGTTGCTGTCCTAACTCCGGGCCTGCGAAACCTTAGCCTGGGCGCGAGTCGCTGAGTAAGTACCCCTGCATTCACAGAAAGCTCCCTGTGGGTTAAATAGCTGAAACACACTATGGCGAATACTCCTTTCTTCAGCATCGTGGTTCCCACCTACAACCGGGCCAGCTTCATCGAGGCCACGCTGCGGTCTGTACTCAGTCAGGAATTCACGCAATGGGAAGTGCTGGTAGTCGATGACGGCAGCACGGACAATACGCGGCAGGTTGTGGCAGCAGTTGTGGATTCCCGCATCCAGTATTTGCCCAAAACCAACGGGGAGCGAGGCACCGCGCGCAACTACGGCTTGGCGCGCGCCCAAGGTGAGTACGTCATCTTTCTGGACTCCGACGACCTGTTCCACCCGGCGCACCTGGCTACGCTGCACGCGAAAATTCAGGAGCTGAAGCCCAACTTCATTGCGACGAAGTACGACTTCGACCGGGACGGAGTGCGGGCCGACAGTGATATGGCCAGTCTGGCCGAAGGCTGGTACGGGCTCGACTTCTTCGTGCGCGGCAACGCGCTGGCCTGTAACATTTGTGTGCGGCGCGAGAACCCCGGCCTAAAGCCCTTCGAGGAAGACCGCCGCTATGCGGCCGTCGAGGACTGGATGTTTATGCTGGAAAATATGCAGCAGGATCGGGTATATATCGTGGATGCCGTGACGCTCACCATGAACGACCACGACACCCGCTCCATGCGCTCCGACAATACGGCCCTGGTACGTAAGCTGCAGCTGGCCTTGGACTGGATGCTGGCCCGTGTGAAGCTGACGCCGCCGCAGCAGCAGGTGCTCACGGGCCGGGTGTATTACCTTTGTGCCATTCATGCCTACGCCGATAAGCACAGAAGCCAGGCATTGCAGTTTGCGCGGCGGGCGGCTCCTCATCTGCCCGGTAAGCAGGCAGCAGTTCTGCTGGTTCGCTGCCTGATTGGGCTGCAGGTCGTGGAATGGATAAAAAAAATCCGCGCCTGATTCTTAATCTCCGTCCTTGCTCCTGATATTATTTCTGCTCGCATGCGCATTCTATTTTTGAGTTATTGGGGACTGGACGACCCGCTGACGATATCAACTGTATTTCCGCACCTACGGATTCTGCAGCAGCGCCCCGACGTGGAGAGTATTCTACTCGTAACCATTGAGCGCAACGGTTCGGCTCCCGCATTCCAGCCTTCATTCGAAGCCAGTAAAATAACCTATGCACCGTTGGTTTCGGAGCCGGGACGTAATGTGCTGGTTACGAAAACTGATGATTTTCTCCGCTTCCCCAAGCAGCTGATACAGCTGGCCGCCGAGCATCGGAGCGACTTTCTGCTGGCGCGTGGTGCGCCGGCCGGAGCCTTGGCGTACTTGGTATGGAAACAAATCAAGCTGCCATTCTACGTCGAGTCTTTCGAGCCCCATGCCGACTACATGCTGGAGTCCGGCGTATGGCAGCGGTTTGACCCGCGCTACCTGTTTCAGCGGTACTGGGAAAAGAAACAGAAGGAGCTGGCCCTGGGCCTGATGCCTGTAGCGGAAAACTATCGTCGCCAACTCATCCAGGAAGGCGTTCCGGCCAGCCGCATCGTAACGGTGCCCTGCTCCGTGAATCTGGCTGACTTCGGCTTCGATGCCGACCTTCGGGCGCAGGTAAGAAACAGCCTGGGTTTCCCTGAAGAGGCGGTGGTCGGTATCTACGTCGGGAAGTTCGGCGACATATACTATGATCAGGAAGCCTATGAGCTTTTTGAGGCAGCTGCCAAGCATTTTGGGGAGGCATTCCGTCTTATAGTACTCACGCCAAATCCGCTGGAGGAGGTGAGGGACCGGCTGGCAGCAGTAGGGCTGGATGACACCCGGAGCTTCGTGACCAAAGCGCCGCATCATGAGGTGCCGGGCTACCTCTCCGCCGCTGATTTTGCTTTTGCTCCCATTAAGCCGGCTGACTGCCGGAAGTTCTGCTCCCCGATTAAGGTAGGTGAATACTGGGCCAGTGGCTTGCCGGTAGTTCTGACGGAAGGAGTAGGCGACGACAGTGACATCATCAAGCAGGAAGGCGGCGGTGCTATTTTCAACGTGCTGCAGCCAGCCAGTATTCCGGCGGCTATACAGCGGGTTGCCTCTATTTTGCTGCAACCCGACTACCGGCAGAAAACCAGCCAGCTGGCCGTGCATTACCGTTCTCTGGAGCGGGCGCGCCAAGCCTATGCGGCCTTTTTCGACACAAAAGGCAGCGAATAGTATGCGCTAGTGAGTATTATTGAGTAGACGAAGAGCGCAGTCTGTCCAAAACAAAGCATAGTGAGCAAGCATATGGCACAGCAACTGATTGATTTTGAACGGTTGGAGGCTGCTATGCTTCAATTGCAGCAGCAGTGGAATACACCGGAGCACCCATTCCATTATCTGATATATGATGGCTTTTTTCATGCGGAGCCAGCAGAACAGATATTGGCAGCTTACCCACCAGTCACGCGCGGTGAGTGGGATGGTACTACGTATATCAACCAGCAGAATAAGTTTGCCTGCACTCAGTTTGGCGAAGACCAGCAGCTACTGCGCCAGGTTTTTGCAGAGCTGAACGGGGCTCGGTTTCTGAATATACTGGAGCAGATTACGGGCATTCCGGCGTTGATCAGTGATGAGGAATTGTTTGGAGGAGGGCTGCACCAATCTATTACGGGCGCTTTTTTGGATGTGCATGTCGATTTCAACTATCATCGTACCACCAAGCATCACCGCCGCCTGAACGTTATTGTGTACATGAACCACGACTGGCAGCCTGATTACAACGGGTATCTGGAGCTGTGGGACATGAGCAAAAAGGAACAGTTGGCTGCCATTGCACCTGTATTCAATCGTTGCGTCATTTTCGAAACCAACGAAATTTCCTTTCACGGCCATCCGAAGCCGCTTGCAACGCCTGCTGACCTGACGCGCAAGTCGTTGGCTACCTACTACTATACTGCTACGCGGCCGGAAACCGAAATTACGAGTGAGCACAATACAGTATATGTCAACACGGAAGGTGCTGGCGGGATGCTGAAAAATCTGAAGTCGGCGTTGCGGGCTGCATTGGAGCGCGTGAAAGGCTGACCTCTGTGAGCGGCGGCACATACAGCGAAGTGGCAGCCCCATGTACTAGGCGCGTAGCCATCCTGCAGTCGAACTACATACCCTGGAAAGGCTACTTTGATTTACTGAACAGCGTCGATGACTTCATCTTTTATGATGAGGTGCAGTACACCAAAAACGACTGGCGCAACCGCAACCGCATCAAAACGGCGCACGGCGTGCAGTGGCTTACCATTCCGGTGCGGCAGGAACGGCTGGCCCAGAAAATCAGTGAAACGCGGGTGTACGATGCTGGCTGGGGTACGCGCCATTGGCGCACGATAGCGCAGAACTACTCGCGCGCCACTTACTTTGAGCATTACCGAAGCCAGCTGGAGGAGCTGTACTGCGGCCCAAACTCTGAGTTTTTGAGCCAGATAAACCAGCGCTTCATTCGCACCCTGAATGCCATGCTGGGAATTGATACGCGTCTGCATGCCGCCGCCGACTTTCAGGTAACCGGTGACCGGACCCGGCGGCTGGTGGAGCTGGTACAGGCCGTTGGCGGCACTGAGTATGTGTCTGGTCCGGCGGCAAGAGCGTATCTTGAACCCGACCAGTTTGCCCAGGCGGGCATCGGCCTGACCTGGATGAGCTACGAAGGATACCCCGGATACCCCCAGTTGCATGGCCCGTTTGAGCATCAGGTGAGCGTGCTGGACCTCTTGCTGAATACGGGCCCGGATGCCTCCCGCTTTATGCTTTCCTTCCCCAATCAACCAGCCGCCTTATGATACCTGACTACTCGGTAGTAGTGCCTGTGTACCAGGGGCAGGCCACGCTTGGGCCGTTGGCGCAGCAGCTGCGGCAGTTTTTCCAGACGGAAGGGTACTCGTTCGAGTTGATTTTTGTGCACGACTATGGCCCGGACAACTCGTGGCGCGTGATTCAGGAACTACGGCAGGAACTTGGGTCCGGTGTGGTACGGGCGGTGCGGCTGGCCCGCAACTTTGGGCAGCACAATGCGCTGCTGTGTGGCTTTAGGCATGCGCGTGGTCGGTTTTTTATCACACTTGACGAAGACCTGCAGCATGCACCCGCAGATATTGCGCTGCTTATCCGGCGCCAGCAGGAAGCCGATTTTGATGTGGTGTACGGCTGCTACGAGGCGCGTCGGCACTCCGGGCCACGCAACTTGGCGTCCTGGCTGATGCGGAAGCTGCTGCGCTACGGCATTCCCGATCTGCATCCGGACTATTCCCCTTTCCGGCTGCTGAAGGCCGGTGTGGCGCGGCATTGTCTGGAAATGCGCAACTCCTATACGTTTCTGGATGGCTACCTGATGTGGGTAACGGCCCATGTTGGCAGCGTGCCAGTGTCGCACGGGCCGCGGGCGGCGGGGCAAAGTGCCTACACGGCCCGCAAGCTGCTGCGCCATTCGCTCAATATCTTCATCACGTTTTCTGATGCGCCGGTTCGGATGCTCTCCTATGCGTCCGTAGTCGTGTTTATGCTCACTACATTGTATTCGGGCTATATTCTGGCGCGTAAGTTGGTCTACAATGATCTGCTGCCTGGCTTTGCGTCCCTGATTATTGCCATTGGGTTTGGGGTAGGTCTGCTGCTGCTAGGCATGGGTATTCTGGGCGAGTATATTCACCGAATCAACCTGAAAACCACCCGGCGCCCCAATTTTGTGGAAGCGGAAACCCTGGATTAGCCTTTCACATGCCTGCAGTTGATTCACGTGTTGCTATAATCGGGGCCGGAGCCTTGGGCCAGCAACTGGCGCAGCATCTGCGGCAGCAGGGCAAGAGGGTCGTGGGGTTTTTCGATGATACCCTGCCTGTAGGCGCTGCAGCCGGCGGAACGGTGCTGGGGACTACAACGGCCGCTGCTCAGGCATATGCCTCAGGTGTTTTCGATGAGCTGCTGCTGGGCGTTGGCTATCAACATATGGGGCGGCGCCAACAGCTATTCGAGCAGCTACAAGCAGCCGGGCTGCCTTTCGGACGGTTCGTGCATGCCAGCGCCTACGTCGATTCCAGTGTAGTGCTGGGGCCGGGCGTATTCATCTCACCCGGCTGCGTCCTTGATTTGAATGTGCGGCTGGATGCCAACGTATTGCTGTATACGGGTTGCATTGTGGCACACGATACCCACATTGGAGCGCATACGCTGCTGGCGCCAAGCGTGCGGCTGGCGGGCCGGGTGCAGGTAGGCGTTCGGTGCTTTCTGGGCATTGGCACCACGGTTATTGATTCGCTGAAGCTGGGGGCCGATGTGCGCACTGGCGGCGGTACCGTAGTCATCAACAACTTGCCGGAGCCGGGGACTTATGTAGGCGTGCCAGCCCGGCGGCTGCGGTAGTTGCACGCAGCAAGCCAAGGCTCAGGCTACGCAGTAGATTCCAAAATCAAAGCAGGAGGCATTCTGCTAGCTTTGTAGCTCGCGCCATCTTCCGCCATGCTCCCGTTCAATAAGCCGTACTTCGTCGGAACCGAAACCCGCTACATCGAAGAAGCAGTGCGTTCCGGCAAGATTTCTGGCGACGGAGCCTACACTCGACGCTGCGAAGCGTGGTTCGAGCAGCACCTTGGTTCGGCCCGCGCGCTGCTCACCACCTCCTGCACCGATGCGCTGGAACTGGCGGCACTACTGCTCGACATTCAGCCCGGCGACGAGGTGCTGCTGCCCAGCTTCACGTTTTCTTCGACGGCCAATGCCTTTGCGCTGCGCGGGGCGAATCTGGTCTTCGTTGACTGTGCTCCCGATTCTCCGGCGTTGGATACCGCGGCGCTGGCGGCGCTGGTCACGCCGCGCACCCGCGCCATCGTGCCGGTGCACTACGCCGGTACCGCCTGCGACATGGCAACTGTGCTAGCAGTAGCCGAGCAGCATCACCTCGCGGTGGTGGAGGATGCTGCGCAGGCCATCAATAGCTACTACCAAGACCAGCCGCTGGGCACACTAGGCGCACTGGGTGCTTTTTCCTTCCACGAAACCAAGAACGTTACAGCTGGTGGCGAAGGTGGTTTGCTCGCCATCAACGACGCGTTGCTGGTAAGCCGGGCCGAAATCCTGCGGGAGAAGGGCACCAACCGGGCGGCCTTCTTTCGAGGTGAGGTTGACAAATATAGTTGGGTGGATGTTGGATCATCTTTTCTGCCAGCTGACATTAATGCGGCGTTTCTGTGGGCGCAGCTGGAGGCGTTGGAGTTTATTCAGGCGCAGCGGTGCGCCATCTGGCAGCATTACCATACGGCGCTGCAACCGTTGGCAGCGCTGGGAGTAGAGTTGCCCATGCTGCCGTCATACGCCACCAATAACGGCCACCTATATTATCTCGTATGCCGTTCGTTACCGGAGCGCACGGCCTTGATAATGCACCTAAAAGCGCGAGGAATAGCGGCCATCTTTCATTATCAGCCGTTGCACCGCAGCCCTTATTACGCTGCTCGCCATGACGGCCGTGCGCTTCCCCGAGCCGACCGATACGCGGATTGTCTGGTTCGGCTACCTTTGTATGTGGAACTGGACGAAACCGAGCAGCAGCGTATCGTGCGCGAAGTGCTGGCTTTCTATCAGCAGTAGCCGGGCCGATAGCCTGTCGCTGGTCCGCCTTATTTCTTCCTATGCGCATTCTGTTTTTGATTCCTTACCCTTCCGGTAAGGCACCCTCCCAACGCTTCCGCTTCGAGCAATACCTGCATTTTCTGACGGAAAAGGGCTGGTCGTACAAGCTGGCCCCTTTTCTTTCAGACGATACTTGGGCCATTCTCTATAAGCCAGGCCATACGCTGGCAAAGGTACTGGGCATCCTCGCCGGATTTGTACGGCGTTTTTTCCTGCTCTTTACCGTGCCGTCCTACGACTACGTGTTCATTCACCGCGAAGCCTCGCCCATTGGGCCGCCGGTATTTGAGTGGATTATCGCCAAAGTGTTGGGCAAGAAGATAATCTACGACTTTGACGATGCCATCTGGATGAAAGACCCGGCTGGCGAGCAGACGTTCATCAGCGGACTGAAGTGGCAGCAGAAAGTAGGGCAAATTTGCCGGTGGGCGTATAAGGTGAGTTGCGGCAATTCGTATCTGCGCGATTATGCCCTGCAGTTCAACCCCAACTCGTTGATAAACCCAACCACCCTCGACACCGAACACCTGCACAACCGCATCCGCGACCAGTACACGCCCGAGCGCCCCATCATCGGCTGGACCGGCACGCATACCACGCTGCGCCACCTGGATCTGGTGTGGCCGGTGCTGGAGCGGCTGGAGCGTGAAGGCTATGACTTCGAGTTCCGCGTCATCTCCAATCAGCCGCCGGACTACAAAGGGCTGAAGAACCTCACCTACACGCCCTGGCGCAAAGACACGGAAATAGCTGATCTGAGCCAGTTTCATTTGGGGCTGATGCCGTTGGTAGATGACCCGTGGGCTCGCGGAAAGTGCGCGTTCAAGGCCCTGCAGTATATGTCGCTGGGTATGCCGGCGCTGGTGTCGCCGGTTGGCATGAACACAGAAGTGGTGCAGGAAGGCATCAATGGCTTCGTCTGCGATACGCCGGAGCAGTGGGATGCTGCCCTGCGCCGGCTGCTGGCCAGCCAGGACCTGCGGGCCACGCAGGGAGCCGCCGCCCGCCGCACCATTGTGGAGCGCTATTCGGTGCTGTCCAATAAGGAGAATTTTTTGGCCCTGTTTAGCTAAGCGCGCCCTACTATGACACAGCAACCAATGCGCAAAGGGCAGGAGAGAGGCCGTTTCGTCATTTCTCTTGACTTCGAAATCAACTGGGGCGTGCGCGACCAGCAGACCCTGGACCAATACGGCCAGAATTTGCTCGGTGTGCGGCAGGCCATTCCGGCTATGCTGGCGCTGTTTGCGGAGTATGAGCTGCGCGTGACCTGGGCCACAGTAGGTCTGCTGTTCTTCCGCACCAAAGCCGAAATGCTGGCGCATCTGCCCGAGGTGCGGCCTCAGTACGCCGATTCCAACCTGTCGCCTTACCTGGTGATGGATCAGGTGGGCGAGAACGAAACTGCCGACCCCTATCATTTCGGCCATTCGCTGATTGAGCAGATCCGGCGCACGCCCGGCCAGGAAATGGCGACGCACACCTTCTGCCACTACTATTGCCTCGAGCGGGGCCAGACCGCCGAATCGTTCCGCGCCGATCTGACGGCGGCGGTGCAGGTGGCGCAGGAGCAGGGCATGACCTTGCAGAGCCTCGTATTTCCGCGCAACCAGTACAACGCCGAGTACATTGCCATCTGCGAGGAACTGGGCATTACGAGCTACCGCGGCAACGAAAGCTCCTGGATTTATAAGGAGCGCAGCGAGGAGCAGCAAAGCCTGTACAAGCGCGGTGCCCGCCTGCTTGATGCCTACGTAGATCTATCAGGCCCCAACTGCCACACGCTGGATGACATTGCTCGTCAGTTTCCCTATAATATTCCGGCTAGCCGGTTCCTGCGGCCCTGGTCGGGGCGGCTGCAGGCGCTGGAAGGGCTGCGGCTGCGACGCATCCTGAGCGGGATGGAATATGCTGCGCGCCACGGGCAGGTATTCCATTTGTGGTGGCATCCGCACAATTTCGGGGTGAACATTCCGCAGAATATGGCCGTACTGCGGCGCATTGCCGAGCACTACCGCTACCTGCACGCTACCTATGGCATGGAAAGCCAGGCTATGGGCAACCTGGCCGCCGAGCTCCAAAGCCGTTCATCTGCCGTTACCGCTTCATGAATTCAACTCCCGCTTCCGCAAAGAAAATCGTAATCCTGGCTGGTCCCGGCGAGTCTACGGATATCCTGTTTCATGCCCTGGATGCTGAGTTTGGTGTGCACCGCATTATCGTGGAAACGCCCGTCAGCCAGAAGCAGCTGCTCAAGCGCCGCACTGAGAAGTTGGGCTACGCCACGGTTGCCGGTCAGATTCTCTTCAAACTGTTGATTGCTACACCCCTGAGCCGAGCGTCGCAGGGGCGTATGCGGGCTATTAAGCAGCAGGCGCACCTCAATGACCAGCCTTTGCCCGAGGATCGGGTGATTCGGGTGGCGTCGGTGAATGCGCCAGAATGCATTGAGCAGCTGCAGGCACTGCAGCCCGACGTCATCGTGGTGAACGGCACGCGCATCATCTCTAAAAAGGTGCTGACCAGTGTGCCCTGTAAGTTCATTAATACACATGCCGGCATCACGCCCCTATATCGGGGTGTACACGGCGGCTACTGGGCGCTGGCTAACAACGACCCGCAACATTGCGGCGTATCGGTGCACTTAGTAGACCCCGGCATTGATACCGGTGCTATCATTGCTCAGGCCTTGATTCAGCCTACTGCGGAGGATAATTTTGTGACTTATCCGCTCCTGCAACTAGCAGCCGGACTGCCATTGCTTAAGCAGGCAGTGCGGGATGCTTTGTACGGGGAAATTAAGTTGAAGCCAGCCCCCGAAGGCGCATCGAAGCTATGGTCGCATCCTACGCTGGCCGAGTACGTGAATAACCGCCGCCGTACGGGTACCCGCTAAGGGCTAGGTAGTAGCTAATCGGCGGCGTGCTATCGTGCGGCCCTTGCTGGGCTTACCGGCTCCGCTCACATCTTGTAGAATATACAGCGCCGCTACGTAGAATGGAATAAGCGGAATTTTGTAGCGCACCAATGTGCCAAAGTTGTTGGAGATGATGCCTACAGAAGCTCCAAAAACCAGCGCGAAAATGAAGCTGAGCATCAGGACCGGAGTGCCAGCAATGGCTCCGAAGAACCGCGCCACGCCAACCCTGAAAAGAATGCGCAGCGTGAACACCAGAAAGAACGTGGCCTCCAGCGCCGACAGCAGCATCACGGGATTCTTGGCTTCCCACAGGAAAGGGCGGAACAAGGCCACTATGATGGCCTGAGGCGCGAGCTTGATCATGCCGCCAATGGTACCGTCCTGCTCCCCGAGAGTATAGGCCGAACCCTCCTGCTTTACGGATACCTCATAAAGGTAATCGGCCGTGATTTTGCTTCTTTCACCAATCTTGTCGATGTCGTATTTCTCGTCGCCTTCGGTCAGATTGCCCATGGCAAACACGGCCGCAACGGCCCCGATTCCAATCAGAAACGGCTTTGCTATCATCCGTACCAGCTTGTTCTTGATTCGCTGGCTGTTTTCGTTGAACACCCAGATGAGTGCGGGAGGCAGAAACGAAAGTAGGATATATACTTTAGTAATGTAGAGCATATACGCCGCCAGCCCTCCAATCAGCAACGACTTGAGCAGACGCTTCTTCTGAATGGCTCCTTGGTAGAAAGCGTAGAATATCCAGCCCAGCGCCCCAAGGCACAGGGAATCCTTCATCAGCCCGGACCCCCAAAAAAATACTGAAGGGATAAAGAAAACTGCAATAGCCAGCTGCTTATACACCTGCGGCCGAATCTTGGCGAAGGTCATATACATGGCCCACATGCCGCTGAAGCTGATGCAGGCGAAGAACAGACCTACTACAGTGTAGGTGTTGAAGCACAGCATCCCGAGCACAGTAGCAATCCGAACGATAACTAACTCAGTAGATCCAGGCTCCCACCAGAACATGCGGGAGGTGTATTTGGCCAATTCCGGCAGCCGCTCCCCGTCGCTGGTCAGTAGTTTCATGCCCACAGCAAAGGAGTCGCCGAAGGCATCATACATCACTGACGAATGGATGAAGTAGTTAAATGTGTCGCCACCACTGTAGTAAAACTGGTAGATGAGGCCCAGCGCAATGGCGCCCACTAGCTTCAGGCTAAGTGCCGGAATGAAGTATTTGCGGGTATATAAGTTTGTAACCTGCGGACGCACGGCAAAGGCCAGCGCATAAATCAGCCCCAGATACAGCGGAGTGAGCAGCAGGTCTTTTAAATCCATGCGGGAAAGCTACTTCTTGTTCTTCTTCAGAAAGGCCTTGGCCTCCCGGTACTGGTCGGATTTGCTGTCGGCTATTTCCCGTACAACGGAGTAATAACGGCGGGCGGTTCCTAAATCCCGTTCCTTCTCCGCAATGCGGGCCAGATTGTAGTTCGCGTGCAAATAAAAACCTCCTTTCGTCTCGTCGGTACTTTCGGCAAATACAATGCAGCGCTGGTAGTAATCCTTGGCTTTAGTCAGATCTTTATAGCGGTTCTGCATTAGCCAGCCCAGAAAGTAGGTGGCGTAGCGGCCACTGATTCCTTCATAGCCCGGCATGCCCTGGTTCAGCTTCGTCAGGATTTCCTGGCTCACCCGCTCACTCTCCCGAAACTCCCCCATATTGAAGCACAGCAGCGCATAGAAGCGCTGGAAGTACCCATTGTCGGGGTAAGTTTTGGCCAGGTTCCGTGCCAGCGGCATGGCGGCTTCCGGGTTGTTTTCCTCGTTGTTGAGGATGCGCATCAGAAACACCTTGGCTTCCGGACCCACGTAAAATCCGTTGTCGGCCACGTTGCGCAGCTGCTGCAGGCCCAGCTGCTTATTGCCTTTCGGAAACAGCAGCAGCACAGGCTTCAGCAGCGGGTAGTTGTCCGGAATCCAGACGGCGTAGTAGTTGAACAGCGCCTGTCCGAATAGAAACTCCGGGCTTAGGCCATTGGCTTCCTTGCTGATTTCCAGGTATTTCAGGGCCCGCTTGGCGCTGACCGTAGCTTTCGGCCAGTTGCTGCGCTCCGCATTCAGGCGGCCATCGAAACCATAAGCCGCTGCCAGAAAAAAACACGCCTCATAGTTCTTGTTGTCCGCCTCGTATAGCGTTTCTGCCTTCGTGATGGACGAGTCCATGTAGGCGAAGAAAAGCTTGTCGTACTGTTTGGTTTTGATGTTGGTCGGGACGATTTTCCACCACTGACTCAGGCCCAGCAGAAAGTAGGGCATGGGGTGGTTGGGGTAGCGGCGCCGCAAGGAGCGGAATTGCTTCTCGGCCTTTTCGTAGCGGCAGTTGTACAGGTTCTGTACCGCGCCCTCTAGTTCCGTCTGAATATCCTTGTCGAGCAGCAGCCAGCCTTTGGTATCAACGGCGTTAGGCAGCACGTCCACATTTTCGGTTTCAATATTGCGAATAGGGGTACGAGTAGTATCAGGCTGCTGAGCTTGCGCCAGGAAAGGCAACAACATTAGCAACAGGATAAATCGGAGTCGAAGGATCATAGATACGTTTGCTTGCCGGTGCGGCCGGGTTCTACTTCACTACGCACCGCCCAACGGAAAGGCTAAAGTATGACTTTTATCCTAGTTTTGGACAAATAATAGGTGAATCATGGAGCTTTTACACACCCTTTGCCGTATACCAGCCCCCGCTGGAAACGAAGCCGCACTTACTCAGTTCTTACTAAAGCACATCCGTGCCGAAAGCCCTTCCTGGCGGGTAATGCCAACTGTGCTGGCTGGAGAGCAGTGGCAGGATTGTATTATTCTGGTTTTTGGTGCGCCGCGCACAGCCGTATTTGCCCATTTGGATAGCATCGGCTTCACGGTGCGCTATGGCCGGCAACTGGTGCGTATCGGAGGGCCTGTGATGGAAACCGGCACCAAGCTAGTTGGCCACGATTCGCAGGGGGCAATTGAGTGTACGTTGGTCATTGATGAGGAAACCGGGCAGCCTGCATATGAGTTCACCCGCGACATTGACCGCGGAACTGAACTCACGTTTCAGTGCGACTTCCGCGAAACGGAAACGACCGTTCAGAGCTGCTACCTCGACAACCGGTTGGGCGTCTGGAACGCGCTGCGCCTCTGCGAAACGCTGGAAAACGGCATTGTCGTCTTCAGCTGTTGGGAAGAGCACGGCGGTGGGTCCGTGGCCTATCTGGCCAAACATATCTACGAAACCTACGGCGTGCGGCAGGCTCTTATTTCGGACATTACCTGGGTGACGGAGGGCGTGCATCCTGGCCAAGGCGTGGCTATTTCCCTGCGCGACTCCCTGATTCCGCGGCGCAGCTATGTGGAGCGTATCCGACGTATTGCCGAGGACGCTGGCATTCCGCACCAATTGGAAGTAGAAGGGAGCGGCGGCTCCGATGCCAAAGAACTGCAGCACGGCGCCCAGCCCTGGGACTGGTGCTTTATCGGGGCACCCGAAGACAACGTGCACTCGCCCGACGAGATTGTGGATAAGCGCGACATAGCGAGCATGCTGGCCTTGTATCAGGAACTCATGCGCCGGTTGTAATCAGGTAGCCCCAGCACCCCAAACCATTGCCAAGAGCCGCTTCCGGACCACCGGAGCGGCTCTTTTGCGTTTGCAGATAGCCGAAACAGGATATAGCTGGCTGCCAGCCCGAAGAATACCAGCTGGGATTTAGTGAAGGCAGGTTGAGGATTAGCCAATAAAGTCTATTTTACCCACCCAAATGCCTCATTCCCAACCTAACTCCCATCTTCTTTTCACCGTTCTATGATGAATGTTCTTTACGCAGTGCCCGCGCTGGGCGTGCTGGCGTTGGTCTACACCTGGATCCGTTCGGGCTGGGTGAGCCGCCAGGACCCCGGCGACGACCGAATGCGCACCATTGCCGGCTACATTGCCGACGGCGCTATTGCCTTTCTGAAAGCTGAATACAGAGTGCTGGCCATTTTCGGCCTGATTGCCTCGGCCTTCCTGTTCTATCTGGGCAGCACGGGCGAAAAGTCCAGCCCGGTCATTGTCATAGCCTTCATCATCGGCGCCATCTTCTCGGCACTGGCTGGCTTTATCGGGATGAAAATTGCCACCAAAGCCAACGTCCGGACGGCGCAGGCCGCCCGCACCAGCCTGAGCAAGGCCCTGAACGTGTCGTTTTCGGGGGGCTCGGTGATGGGCATGGGCGTGGCGGGTCTGGCGGTGCTGGGCCTGGGCTCGTTATTCATTGCCTTCTACCAGATGTTTGTGGTGAGCAAAGGCGGCGGTGCCAACGGCATCGAAATGGAAACCGCGCTGGAAGTGCTGACCGGCTTCTCGCTAGGCGCTGAAAGTATTGCGCTGTTTGCCCGTGTGGGTGGCGGCATCTATACCAAAGCTGCCGACGTAGGAGCTGACCTCGTGGGTAAAGTCGAAGCCGGTATTCCGGAAGACGACCCCCGCAACCCCGCTACCATCGCCGACAACGTGGGCGACAACGTGGGCGACGTAGCTGGCATGGGCGCCGACCTGTTCGGGTCCTACGTGGCTACCATTCTGGCTACCATGGTGCTGGGCCGCGAAGTAGTGGCCCGTGGCGACGACTTTCAGGGTCTTTCGCCTATTCTACTACCAATGGTTATTGCCGGAATGGGCATCATTGCTTCACTCATCGGGATTCTGTGCGTGCGGGTGAAGGAGGGAGGCAACGTGCAAAACGCCCTCAACCTGGGCAACTATGTGTCGGTCATTGTGTCGGGCATTGCGTCCTACTTCATCATCCGCTGGATGCTGCCGGCCGAAGACTTGGTTATTCGGGGCATCACTTTCGATTCGATGGATGTGTTCAAAGCTGTAGTAGTCGGGCTGATTGTGGGCACGCTGATGAGCATCATCACGGAGTACTATACGGCCATGGGCAAGCGCCCGGTGCTGAGCATCGTGCGTCAGAGTTCCACCGGCCACGCCACCACCGTTATCGGCGGGTTGGCAGTGGGCATGGAATCCACAGTTCTTCCGATTCTGGTACTAGCGGCCGGCATTGTGCTGAGTTTCGAGTGTGCCGGCCTCTACGGCGTGGCTATTGCGGCCGCCGGCATGATGGCTACCACTGCCATGCAGCTTGCCATTGATGCGTTTGGCCCCATTGCCGACAACGCCGGTGGCATTGCCGAAATGAGTGAGCTACCCAAGGAAGTGCGCGAGCGAACCGACATTCTGGACGCCGTAGGCAACACCACGGCCGCTACCGGCAAGGGTTTCGCCATTGCTTCGGCGGCGCTTACTTCGCTGGCGCTGTTTGCCGCCTTCATGGGCACAGCCAACATCAACAGCATCGACATCAGTAATGCGCGCGTGCTGGCGGGCCTGTTCGTCGGGGCCATGATTCCGTTTATTTTCTCGGCCCTGGCAATTTCGGCGGTGGGGCGCGCGGCCATGGCCATGGTGCAGGAAGTGCGCCGGCAATTCCGCGAGATACCCGGCATCATGGAAGGCACCGGCCGACCCGAATACGAGAAGTGCGTAGCTATTTCTACCCAGGCGGCCATCCGCGAAATGATGCTGCCAGGCGCCATTGCCCTCATTGTGCCCGTTATCGTGGGTTTCGCCTTCGGCCCCGAGGTGCTGGGCGGCACGCTAGCTGGTGTCACCGTAAGCGGTGTGCTGATGGCTATGTTCCAGAGCAACGCCGGTGGCGCTTGGGACAACGCCAAGAAGTCATTCGAGAAAGGCGTGATGATTGACGGTAAGATGGAGTACAAAGGCTCCGAAGCCCACAAAGCCTCCGTCACCGGCGACACTGTCGGTGACCCGTTCAAAGACACGTCCGGGCCTTCCATGAATATTCTCATCAAGCTGATGAGCATTGTGTCGCTGGTAATTGCCCCTCACATTGCGGCTCCGGAGCGTGGTGTGGCCCCCGTAGACCTGAAACCTCGTGTAGAGCTGGATGCTCGCCCAAAGGTGAAATTCGCCGATGTGACCGACCATGCTGCCGAAGCCGTGTTCACGCTGCTGCGCAACCGATAAGCTGTTGAGCTTAACTGGCTCGTTTTCAGCGGCCGAATACAATAAGTGGTCAGTAAGCAAAACCGGGTAAGCCGCCTTCCCACGCTGGGAGGGCGGCTTTTTCTGTTACCTTTGCCTGCCCGCTCACCCACGGCCCAACCCAATTCGGATGAACCCGGACCATATTTCACTGCACGGCAAGCAGTTCGAGCCCTACCTTTCGGCTCAGCAGCTGTCGGCCAGTATTCAGCAGCTTGCTGACCGCCTCAACCACGAGTATGCTGGCAAGCAGCCGCTGCTGGTGGCTGTTCTGAACGGCTCGTTCATGTTCGCCGCCGACCTGATGAAGGCCCTGAGCATTCCCTGCGAAATCACCTTTATCCGGGTGGCATCTTACCAGGGCACCAGCAGCACGGGCACCGTGCAGGAAGTCCTCGGCCTCACCGAAGAACTGCAGAACCGCCACGTCATCATCGTGGAAGACATTGTGGACACCGGCCACACCATGCGCATGCTGCTCGACAACCTGAGCGCTAAGCAGCCCGCTTCGCTGGAGGTAGCTACGCTGTTCCTGAAGCCCGAGTGCCTGCAGCACGAACTGCCAATCCGCTACGTGGGGCTCAGCATTCCCAATGATTTTATTGTGGGGTATGGGCTTGATTTTGATGGCTTAGGCCGCAACTACCCCGACGTTTACAAAGCAGTATAGGAATTGTGCAGCCGGCGGCGTCAGCTAAAACCTGCCCGCGTCCGTAGAGGCTTTCCTATTCGTTGCTTATCTTTCCAGAACCCCACTTCTTTTCTTCCCCGCGTAACACTTCGCTCCCCATGCTGAATCTCGTGCTCTTCGGCCCGCCCGGCGCCGGCAAAGGAACGCAAAGCCAGAAGCTGATTGCCCGCTACAATCTGGTGCACCTCTCTACCGGCGACCTGCTCCGCGCCCAGATTACTCAAGGCACTGAGCTTGGGCTGCGTGCCAAAAAGCTCATGGACGAAGGCCTGCTCGTGCCCGATGAAGTGGTGATTGGCATGATTGGCTCCGCCCTGAAAGACAACAAGCAGGCTGCCGGCTTCATCTTCGATGGGTTCCCGCGCACCGTGCCGCAGGCCGAAAGCCTCGACCGACTGCTGGCCGAGCACGAGACCAACGTGTCGTGCATGGTAGCGCTGGAAGTAGCGGAGCAGGAACTGGTGACCCGCCTGCTGGAGCGCGGCAAAACCTCCGGCCGCCCCGATGACCAGAACGAGGACAAAATCCGCAAGCGTGTGACGGTGTACAACACCGAAACCGCCCAGGTAGCCGGCTACTACGCCCAGCAGCAGAAATTCCACGCCCTGAACGGTATTGGCGCCATCGAAGACATTTTCAGCCAGATCTGCGCCATCCTCGACAAACACGCCGCCGCCGCACCTGCCAGCAGCAAGCAGGCAACCGACGAAGTAAAAGCGTAACTTTGCGATTCTAACTCGCACAACTCTGTCATCCTGAGCCTAGCGAAGGACCTTACCGCATCAGAACGGGCCATTCTAACGATGGTTGTTTTGCCGGGGTAAGGTCCTTCGCCTTTGCTTTAGTACGCCGAAAGCTCCGCCTGACAGTTCTTTTTTCACGACGCACAGCATGGCTTCCAATAATTTCATCGACTACGTCAAAATCAACTGCCGCTCGGGCAAGGGTGGGGCGGGTTCGCACCATTTCTTCCGGGCCAAAGGCCTGCCCAACGGCGGCCCCGATGGCGGCGACGGCGGCCGCGGCGGCCACATCATTCTGGAAGGCAGCTCCCAACTTTGGACGCTGCTGCACCTGCAGTACCAGAAGCACCTGATTGCCAAGCCCGGCGAAGGCGGGGGCGAAAACCTGCGCAGTGGCGCCCAGGGCGACGACATCATCATTCAGGTTCCCCTCGGCACGGTAGCGCGCGACGCGGAAACCGGCGAGAAGAAACTCGAAATTACGGAGCACGGCCAGCGCCTGATTCTGACGCCCGGCGGCCGGGGGGGCTGGGGCAACGACCATTTCAAGTCGGCGACCAACCAGGCCCCGGCCTATGCCCAGCCCGGTGAGCCCGGCATCGACGAGTGGGTAATTCTGGAGCTGAAGCTGCTGGCCGACGTGGGCCTGGTGGGCTTCCCGAACGCCGGCAAAAGCACGCTGCTGTCGGTGGTGTCGGCAGCCAAGCCCAAGATTGCCGACTACGCCTTCACAACCCTCACGCCCAACCTGGGCGTGGTAGCGTACCGCGACTACAAGTCCTTCGTAATGGCCGATATTCCGGGCATTATTGAGGGGGCAGCTGACGGCAAAGGCCTGGGCACGCGTTTCCTGCGCCATATTGAGCGCAACTCCATCCTGCTGTTCATGATCAGCTGCGACTCGCCGGATATCAACGCCGAGTACGAGGTGCTGCTCAATGAGCTGGAGCAGTTCAACCCGGAGCTGCTGGACAAGCAGCGCCTGCTGGCCATCACCAAGTCCGACATGTTAGACGAGGAGCTGGAAGCCGAAATCCGCGAAACGCTGCCCACCGACCTGCCGACGGTGTTCATTTCCAGCCTCGCCAATAAAAACATCCAGAAGCTCAAAGACCTGATTTGGGACGAGCTGCAGAAAGTTCATCGTGAGGCACCGGAGTCGACGCGCGCCGGCTATGTGGCCGAGGACGACGAGCAGGAAACCCCGGATGAACTGCCGGCATAAAGCGAAAATGCTGCCGCTTTCGGCCTCAGAGTGAGTTCAGAAGCGGCAGCACGGCCAGTGTCACGCTCAGGATACCATATGCCAGCAGTGCCCGCACCGGCGTACGCCTCCGCATGGCCTGCACGAAGGCTAAGCCTGCCGGTAGCAGCAGCACCCAAGCCAGCAAGGCGGAAGTGGCATAGGTTTCGGCCGTGCGATAGTGCTGCCCGCCTTCAGCGAGCATGGCTTCTGAACCGAAGCTGTAGCTGCCAATAGTGGCAGGGTCAGCCACGATGCCAATGGTCAGCCACTCACTAAAAAACAGGCTCCAGAAGCTGAGAAACAGAAAAATCCCAGGCAGCAGTGCCCACCACGAAACGGGTTTTGCTGCAGTCTGAGGCGAGGCAATAGACTTCATCGGGGTAAGAAACGAAGTGTTGCGCTCCGTTGCAAGTCTGGCCTGGCTGGAAAGCTGCTACCCTGAAACGGTTATGCTATTGTGGTTTTGCGCCACTGCGTCTGAACTAACTGCGTAAGTTCTATGGTTTCTGTGCCACAATGGCAGCCGGTAGCGCTTTGGCAAACTCCTTGTAATCCGAAAAGGCTCTATGTCTTCCCGATTCAACCCATTCCGACGATTTCAAGCGAAAATGGCTGACGATAAAAACACGCAACCCACCGACGACACGCAACTCGACCAGAACGGCACTCCCGCTGACCACGTGGCCGGCGAACTGACCGAAGAGCCCAATGCCCCCGAAATAGGGGAAGTAGAAGGTTCGGAAGGTGCTCCGAAAGCCGCCGGCTCGAAGACTGATGCCGAGCTGGCCGACCTGAAGGACAAGTACCTACGTCTGGCGGCTGAGTTTGAGAACTACAAGCGCCGCACTACCAAGGAGCGCGCCGACCTGTTTAAGAGTGCCAACCAGGAGCTGATGGTGGCCCTGTTGCCCGTGCTCGACGATTTCGACCGGGCCCGCCACCACACCAGGGACACCGACGATGCCAACGCTGTGCGTGAAAGCATCGACATCATTCAGAACAAGCTCCAGAAAACGCTGAATCAGAAGGGCCTCGCTCCGATGGAAGCGAAAGGTGGTGCTTTCGACCCCGACCTGCACGAGGCCATCACCCAGATTCCGGCGCCGTCGGAGGAGTTGAAAGGCAAAATCGTGGATGAAGTAGAGAAAGGCTACTACCTCGGCGACAAGGTAATCCGCCACGCGAAGGTGGTGCTGGGACAGTAATTGTCATGCTGACGAAGGAAGCATCTTATCACGGCTGCATTCGTCAAAATGAAAGAGTATAAGCGGTGCAGGCGTGATAAGGTCCTTCGCTCCGCTCAGGATGACAGAATTGTATGGCAACGAAGCGAGATTATTACGAGGTGCTGGGCGTAGCCAAAAACGCGGCGGCCGATGAGATTAAGAAGGCCTACCGCAAGGTGGCCATCAAATACCATCCCGATAAAAACCCCGACGACCCAACGGCGGAAGACAAGTTCAAGGAAGCTGCTGAGGCTTACGAGGTGCTGTCGGACCCCAACAAAAAGGCCCGCTACGACCAGTACGGCCATCAGGGCATGGGCGGCAATGGCGGCGGCCCGAACATGGAGGATATCTTCTCCCAGTTCGGCGACATCTTCGGGGGCGGCGGCTTCGAGGGCTTCTTCGGGGGCGGCGGGCGCGGCCAGGGTGGCCGGCGCGTGCGCAAAGGCTCCAATCTGCGCATCAAGCTGAAGCTGGACCTGGAAGAAGTTGCCAACGGCGTCGAGAAGAAGATCAAGGTGAAGCGCTACGTGGCCTGCAATACCTGCTCGGGCACCGGCGCCAAAAACGGCACCGACCTCAAAACCTGCGGCACCTGCAACGGCCAGGGCCAGGTGAAGCGCGTGGTGAATACCATGCTCGGCCAGATGGTAAGCGCCTCTACCTGCCCCACCTGCGAAGGCGAAGGCAAAGTAGTGACCAGCAAGTGCGACGTCTGCCACGGCGACGGCCGCCAGCTGCACGAGGAAGTTATTCCGATCAATATTCCGGCGGGGGTGGCCGAGGGCATGCAGCTAAGCATGAACGGCAAAGGCAACTACCCCGAGCGGGGCGGCGTGCCCGGCGACCTGCTCATCCAGATTGAGGAGGAGCCGCACGAGCAGCTCAAGCGCGACGGCAACAACATCATGTTCGAGCAGTACATTTCGTTCGTGGATGCCGCCCTGGGGGCCAGCATTGAGGTGCCCACCATTGAGGGCAAGGTAAAAATCAAGGTGGACCCTGGCACGCAACCCGGCAAAATCCTGCGCCTGCGCGGCAAGGGCATCAAGGACATCAACGGCTACGGCCGCGGCGACCAACTCATTCATCTCAGCGTCTGGACGCCCAAAAACGTGACCAACGAGGAGCGTGAGCTGTTGGAAAAGCTGCGTGACGCCCGCAACTTCACGCCTAACCCCGGCAAAAACGAGAAAGGTTTCTTCGAGAAAGTGAAGGAGTATTTCCAGTAGGCCGCGCCGCAAGGCAGACGTAAAGTTTGTAGAAGTAAAAAGCCCGCTTCCCGTATCTGGGGAAGCGGGCTTTTTTGTGGTCGGGTGCAGGCGTTGAGTACCTTATTATTCAAAAATCAAAAAATAAGGTACTCAACTGCCAGCAGAGAACCCCAGCGAAAAATATATATGCGGCCAGCTGTAATGCCGGGCGGGAAGCGCCGATATATTCTGCAAACTTCCCCACCGTATGCCTGCCGTTCCTCTCACGCCGGACTTCCTCGCCACGCTGAACCAGTTTCAGCCCTTGCTGCGACGGGTAGCCCGCATGTACTGCCCCGACGCCGATGACCAGCAGGACCTCTACCAGGAAATAGTGCTGCAGCTATGGCGGGCGTGGCCGCAGTATCAGCCCGGAGCCGCCAAAATCAGCACGTGGCTTTACCGGGTAGCGCTGAACGTGGCCATCAGCAACCTGCGCCAGCGCACCCGCCACCCTACGCCCGAACGGCTGGGCCCGGCACTCCCTGAGGTGGCGCTACCGCCCGACTCTGGCCCCGATGCCGACGACCTGACTGAACTCTACCGCGCTATCGAGCGGCTCTCCGACGTGGAAAAGGCCTTCGTGCTGCTTTATCTGGAAGAGCGCACCTACGAGGAAATGGCTGACATTCTCGGCATCACCCAAAACAATGTGCGCGTGAAAATGCACCGCGTGCAGGACAAGCTTCGCCACCTGCTAACCCAACCCGCCTGATGGAACTCGATGACTTTCGCCGCAGCTGGCAGCAGCAGCCAGTTGAGCCAACTCCAGCCTCTCTAACCGAACAAAAACTACGCACCATGCTTACTTCCCCCTCCTCCGTGAATCCTTTGGCCCGACTCAAAAAAAATGCCTCCCGTGAGCTTAACTGGTTGGTAGTGGTCTTTGGCCTGAACAGCTTCAACGCCTTGTTTTTTGCTCGCAACTCTGCCAGCCTGCAGTGGTTTGTGGTGATGCTGATGGTCATGCTGGCAGTGGTGGGAGGAATCGTTTATCAGCGGCTGCGTGTACTTCGGGAAATGGAGCAGCAGCACGATAACCTGTATCAGTCCCTGAAAAGCCGGATTTCACGGTTCCGCCACCTGATGCGCCTGCACGACTATGTGGGGGTGGTAACCCTGGTGCTGGTGGTACTGACGGTGCTACTGGTGCGGCAAGCCAACTTGCTGCACTACCTCAACCCGGCGAATCCTGACTGGAGCCGCCACCTGCTGATTGCGGGCGTAGGGGCTGTAGCCGTACTGGCGCTTATATATGCCGGTTACGCCGTTGGCAAGATGGAACACCAGCGCCGCTACGGCCAGCACCTCGACCGGCTGGAAGCAGCCCTGCAGGAGCTGCAGGAGCCCAGCTAGGTGCGCCAAACCAGACAGCTCAGGGGGGCTTTTGTGCCGTTCAGCCCCGCTGGTTTGCAGCTTGAGGAAGATTTCGATGACTTCTTTATGCAGTTCCTGTAATATTACACCACGACCACTCCTTCTTTCCATGACTCCCATTCTCCAAGCCATCAACGTGCGCAAAGCTTACGCCGCGCACGTTGCCCTCGACGACGTGAGCCTCGACATTCCGGAACGCAGCATTTTCGGGTTGCTGGGTCCCAACGGCGCCGGCAAAACCTCGCTCATTCGCATTATCACGCAGATTACGGCCGCTGATGAGGGCGAAATCCGGGTGCGGGGCCAGAAGCTGCACCCCGACCACATTGCCGAAATAGGCTATCTGCCCGAGGAGCGGGGCCTGTACAAGAAGATGAAAGTAGGGGAGCAGTTGCTGTACCTGGCCCGGCTGCGCGGCCTGAGCCGCCCCGATGCCACCCAGCGCATCAAAGGCTGGCTCGACCGCCTCGACCTGAAGCCCTGGGCCGAGAAAAACGTGGAAGACCTCAGCAAAGGCATGCAGCAGAAGGTGCAGTTTGTGGCCACCGTGCTGCACGAGCCCAGCATCATCATTCTGGATGAGCCGTTTTCGGGCTTCGACCCCATCAACGCCAACCTCATCAAAGACGAGATTCTGGCCCTGCGCGACAAAGGGGCTACTATCATCTTCAGCACGCACCGCATGGAGTCGGTGGAGGAGCTCTGCGACAATATTGCCCTCATCAACCGTAGCCACAAGGTGCTCGACGGCTCCGTGCGCGACATCAAAAACACGTTCCGCTCACAGACCTACGAAGTAGAGGGCCGCGGCCGGCTGCTGGTGACGCACCCTGATTTTGAGGTGCTGGAGCACAAGGACCGCGAAAACGGCCACTTCTACGACGTTATCCGGCTGCACGCCGGCACCTCGCCCAACGATTTGCTGCGCTACCTCATCGGCAACGTGGAGGTGCACGCGTTCCGGGAGCTGATTCCGAGCATCAACGACATTTTCATCCGGCGCGTGCAGGAAACCATGCCCGAAAGCCTGCTTGAAACCACGCCGGCCTAACGCAACCGACTTTATTGCCCACGACTACTCTTCTCCCTCATGGATAAAATCTGGCTGATAGTGCAGCGCGAGTACCTGACCCGGGTACGCAAAAAAAGCTTTCTGATTATGTCGTTGCTGGCCCCGCTGCTGCTGGCCGGCAGCATGGTGGGCATTGCCCTGCTTTCCAGCTCCTCGAAAACCGATGTGGTGGCCGTGCGCGACGAAAGCGGGCAGCAGTTGCTGACGCGCCTGGTCGCCACCGAAGACGTGAAATTTGTGCCCGCCACCGGCAGCTCGCTGGCTGCCGCCACCGAGGCGTTCCGCAAGGACAAAGCCAAGCAGGATGCCCTGCTGTATTTCCCGCCCACGTTCACGCTCGATAGTGCCGCCGGCGTGCAGTTACTGGCCAACGGCAACGTGAGCCTGAAGCGGCAGAACGCCATCAAGAAAGCCGTAAACAAAACGGTAGGCGACCTGAAGCTGAGCCGCTCCGGCCTCAACCAGAGCACTATCGACAACCTGAAGGCCAACGTGGAGCTGAGCGCCGTGGACCTGACCCAGGAAGGCGGCCGCAAAAACAACGTGGGTGCCACCACCGGCGCCGCCTATCTGCTCTCGATTCTGGTGTACATGTTCATCTTCATTTACGGCGTGCAGGTGATGCGCGGCGTGAGCGAAGAGAAGTCCAACCGGATTATGGAAGTGATGCTCTCTTCGGTGAAGCCGTTTCAGCTGATGATGGGCAAGATTCTGGGCATTGCGGCCGTGGTGTTCACGCAGTTTGCGCTGTGGGCTGTCCTGTCGTGGGGCCTGACCACCATTGCCGCGCCGCTGCTCACGGATTCGGCCCGGAAGTCGCCGCCGGTAGCGGCGGCGGCAGGCGTGCAGGAAGCCAGTGCGGCCCGCGAAACCCCAACCGCCGATGCACCGGCCGCTACGACTGCCACCGCGGCTCCGGCTGCTGACAGCAGCCCGCTGGCCTTCCTCGATGGGCTGCCCTTGGGGTCTATTATTGGTGGTTTCCTGTTCTTCTTCCTAGGGGGCTACCTGCTGTACTCGTCGCTGTTTGCCGCCATCGGGGCCGCCGTCGACGACCAGACCGACGCCCAGCAGTTCATGTTCCCTGTTACGGTGCCGCTCATCCTGAGCTACATCGTCAGCATCAACGTCATCATCAACGGCGACCCGAACGGTCCGCTGGCCTTCTGGCTCTCCATGGTGCCGCTCACCTCGCCCATTGCCATGGTGATGCGCCTGCCCTTTGGGGTGCCCATGTGGCAGCTGCTGCTGTCGGGCGCTATTCTGGTGGCCGGTTTCATCTTCACGACCTGGCTGGCCGCCCGCATCTACCGCGTGGGCGTGCTCATGTACGGCAAGAAAATCACCTACGGCGAGCTGTCGAAGTGGATGTTCTACAAAGGCTAAGCCACCCGCTCAGCCTTTGAGCAAAGCAGGCCCCGGTAGTTGCACCATAGCAGCTGCCGGGGCTTTCTGTTACCTTGCAGCCCGCCTCACCCGGTTCCGACAATGACGCCAAAACTGCTTCTATTCCCCCTGTTGCTTGCGCTCATGAGCTTCACGCTGAAAGCCGACGACAAGCCCGCCTACCGCCTGTTTACGGCCGCCGGCAAAGCCACTAGCTACGACAAAATGCTGAAGGAGCTGGCCACAGCCGATGTCGTGTTTTTTGGGGAGCAGCACAACGACCCCATTGCGCACTGGCTGGAACTGCAGCTCGCCAAAGACCTGCTCCGCCTGAAACAGGGCCAGCTGGTGCTGGGCCTGGAGATGTTTGAGCGCGACGTGCAGCCCCTCGTAGACCAATACGCCACGGGCGAGCTGGACGACAAAGCCTTTGAAGAGCAAAGCCGCCCCTGGCCCAACTACGCCACCGACTACAAGCCGCTGCTGCTGCTGGCCCGGCAGCAGAAATTCCGGGTGGTGGGCACCAACGTGCCTCGCCGCTACGCCTCGCAGGTAGCGAAGGGCAGCCTCACGGCCTTGGAGGCGCTGCCCGCTGCGGAAAAAGCCTGGATAGCCCCGTTGCCGATGACCGTGGACTTTGAGCTGCCCGGCTACAAAAATATGGCGAAGATGTTCGGCGGTGACGCTGCCCATGCGGCCGGTGTGCAGAACATCATTCAGGCGCAGGCCCTCAAGGATGCCACCATGGCTCACTTTCTGAACCAAGCCCGCCCCGAAGGCCATCTGCTGCTGCACCTCAACGGCGCCTACCACTCCGACAACCACGACGGGATTCTGGCCTATCTGCGCCAGCAAAACCCGAAGCTGAAAACGCTTACCATTAGCACCGTTTCGCAGGCGCAATTGGGCAAGCTGGAGAAAGAGCACGAGCGGAAAGCCGATTTTGTGCTGGTGATACCGGAAGACATGACCAAGACGTATTAGCAGTTCCTGTCCTTATTCGTCCCGCTATGATTTCGACCCAAGACCTCTCTGCCTTGCCCGATGCTGCCGCCCTGCAGCGCCTCTGCCAGTCGTTGGCTGTCCTCGACGCCATCAACTCGCAGGACCCCGAATACCGCTACTACACCTACAACCCCAACTGGGACGAAAACGAAGCGCTATTCGAAATGAGCGACGGGGAAGGCGACCAGATGCTGGTGCTGTTTCGGCCGGAAGGATGCTGCATCAACGGCTTCCTCTCCGAGTACGAGCAGCCCGACAAAGCACAAGTGACGCGCGGCCTGCCGGCGGCATTTGATGAGTTTATGTTCGGGGAGCCGGTCAGCTCTATCGGCACTACGTTCTGCCTGTGGTATACGCCCGCGCACGGCTGGCAGACCGGTGTGGTGGAGGCCGAAGACGACGGCTCCGAAGAGCTGCTTTACATCTTCGACGGAAAGCCCGAAACCTACGCCGACTGGGCCAACGAATACTTCATCGACGAAACCGACCGGGACCCAATAGATACTGAAGCCGTGGCTCGCGTCTACCAGCACGAGCCGTTGACCCGTAGTCTGGTGCAGGAGCTGATTGACCCGCTGGAAGACTGGCCCCAGCTGGAAGCCGACCTGCAACAGATAGGCTACCCCTACACTTTCAGCTAGGCGTGCTGCCTGGCGCTACCTTGTGCGGGTAATGTTGGGGGTAACTCCGGTACTGCTGTGGGCAGGTACTGTTGGGCCAGCTGTGTAAAATCTGTCACCTGCTGTGCCTGCCAGGCTAGGCTGTGGCCTAGTTCCTGTGCCAACAGGATGGCCACCAGCGGCGCCACCCGAATGGCGGCGTGGGCATCCAGAAATAGTATTCGTACGCGGCGTGCCAGCACATCTTCTACTGTCCGGGCCATTTCGTAGCGGGCTGCCCATACTACTTCGGCTTGTAGAAACTCCAGACTGCTATCCAGCTTCTTTCCCAGCGCCGGCTCGTCGGTAATCAGCTGCTGTAAGGCAGGCAGATCAGCGCCATACACATACAGGTGGCCCAAGTAGTCGGCAGTGGGGCACGCACCATGGATGCGCAACTGGGCGGTCTGGCTGGCTGCCGACGGTAACTTACCCAGGGCAATGGCCTTGTCCACCGTATCCTGGCCCATGCGGCGGTAGGTAGTCCATTTGCCGCCCGTGATGGTAATGAGGCCCGACGCAGACACCAGTATTTTGTGGCTACGCGAGATTTCCTTGCTCTGCTCGGAGCCGTTGCGGGGTGCCGCCAATGGCCGGAGTCCCGCGAAGATGCTTAGTGCGTCGCTGCGCTGGGGCGGGCGGGTAAGGTAACGGGCAGCCGTGCGCAGGATAAAGTCTATTTCCTGCTCCAGCGCCTGGGGTTCCTGGCGGCGCTCTTCCAGAGGTGTATCGGTAGTGCCCAGCACTATTCGGCCGTGCCACGGCACCGCAAACAGCACGCGGCCATCCTCCGTTTTGGGTATCATCAGGGCGGCCTCGCCGGGCAGAAACGACTTGTCCAGCACAATATGCACGCCTTGGCTCGGCCGTACCAGCGTTGGGGCACCGGGCTCATCCAGCTGCAGAATATCGTCTACGAAGATGCCGGTGGCATTCACCACGACTTTGGCCCGCAGCTCGTAGCGGGTGCCGGTTTCCTGGTCCGTGGCTACTACTCCGGTAACCTGGCCCTGGCTGTCTTTCAGCAGCCCACCTACCGGAAAGTAGTTGAGGACCGTGCCCCCATGTTCTACAGCCGTCTGGGCTAGGTTGATAGCCAACCGTGCATCATCAAACTGCCCGTCGTGGTAAAGCACGCTGCCCTTCAGGCCCTCAGCCTTCAGGTTACCCAGGCGGCGGAGCGTTTCTTCCCGGTTCAGGTGCACGGAAGTCCCGAAGCTGCGTTTTCCGGCCAGCAGGTCGTACAGCTTCAGGCCAATAGTGTAGAAAGGCCCGCCCCACCAGTCGTAGTTGGGAATGATGAAATCTTGGTTTTTGACTAGATGCGGCGCGTTTTTCAGCAATAGCCCTCTCTCATACAGCGCCTCACGCACCAGGGCCACGTCGCCTTGCGCGAGGTACCGGACGCCGCCGTGTACTAGCTTGGTGCTGCGGCTGCTGGTGCCTTTGGCAAAATCTGCCTGCTCCAGCAGCAGCGTTTTGTAGCCCCGGCTGATTCCATCCAGCGCTACTCCCAGGCCCGTGGCCCCGCCACCAATCACCAGCAAGTCCCAAACGGGCTGTGTGCTTAGCTGCCGCACGAGCTGCTGCCGTTGAAAAGGGTTTTGTGGTTGGGTTTGGGGCATAAGCGGAAAGCCAGATGCCGCCAATAGGGCCGGCATGCATACCTGCGTCAACGGATTGCGAAGGAAATAGATAATATTAGCCCCAGGTAACCTATACTACAACCCCTGCTTTCCTGCTCATGCTATTCCGAGAAGCCACCCTCCTGGACATTCCGCAGCTCACGCAGGTGCGGCTGTCGGTGCAGGAAAACCGCCTCTCCAATCCTGCACTGGTCACGCTTCAGGACTACGTCGAATACCTCACGCAACGCGGCAAAGGCTGGGTGTGCGAAATAGAGGGGCGCATTGTGGGCTTTGCCATTGCCGATTTACGGGGGCACAGCATTTGGGCGCTATTTGTGCAGCCGGAATTTGCGGGACGTGGAATTGGTAAAAAGCTGCACCAGCTGATGCTGGAGTGGGTTTTCGCGCAGAGTACCCAAGCCGTATGGCTCAGTACGGCGCCCGGCACGCGGGCCGAGGAGTTTTACCGCCGCCAGGGCTGGCGGCAAACCGGCCTGACTAAGAGTGGAGAAGTGCGGTTTGAAATGACTCCGAGAAAATAGCCCGCACTGGCAGAGGAATCCTCTTGTGTTCTTCCGTCCCGTTTGGGGCTTAGCGGGTAGAGACGCCCCAATGTGGCAAGGAAATTCGGCACCGGATGGGTAACTTATGAAGTGCGGCGGTACTATCCGTCGGGCGGCCCCTTATGAGTGGCATACTTATCCACGTACTGTTGGCCGGGGTTTGGCTGTTGGCTGGTGCTTGCAGCGAAGCGGGTTCCCAAGTGTCTAATGAGCAGGATGCCTGTGACAGTCCGGACGCGTCAATCATCTGCTGCTTTCGCAATGCACCGGTCGCTCTGACCTCAACCCTGACGATGGGCGGTGCGCAGGAGCCCGGTGAGCCACTGCGCATTTCCGGCACCCTGTTTCGTCCCGATGGCAAGACGCCTTACGTTGGGGTAGTGCTGTATGCGTATCAGACTGATAACACGGGGCACTACACCAAAAAAGGCGGCGAAACCGGCGTGCAAAAATGGCACGGACACCTGCACGGGTGGGCCAGATCAGACCATCAGGGCCAGTATACTATCCGCACAATTCGCCCGGCGCCGTACCCGAACGACAAGATTCCGGCCCATATTCACGTCGCTGTTCAGGAACCTGGCCGTAAGCCGCCATACTACATAAGCGACTTTGTATTTGCCGATGACCCGCTCGTAACCCCTCAGTACCTGAAATCGTTGCCTCCGATAGGCGGTGCCGGAATTGTGGCAGTACAGCGGACCGGAGCAGGGGAGTGGGCTGGCCACCGTGATATTGTGCTAACAAAATAGGCGGCTTTTCCGGAGCCTGTGGGGCTGCTGGCAATGTAGGCTGGCTGCACTCCTCAACCTAGCAGACACTACTGCCCTACTGCCCCGGCGAATACGTCCGCTCCGCGTGCTTCTTCACGTCTTCAGGATAGAAATATACTTCCTTGAAGTTCTCCTCCGCATATAGCCCCGCCTGATCCGTGAAATGCGGAGAAGTAGGGTTGTTGCTGTTGCCGCCGGCCAGTACGGAGCGAGCCTTGATACGCGGCCCGAACTCTACCACCGCAATAAAACTGTTGCCGACGCTGCCATAGCGTTTTTTTGTGCCTGGATAGGCGCGGGAACCAAAAGCCGCCAATGAGCCCCAGGCTGAGGACGTGAAAGCGACTGGTAAGCTGGGCTTTTGGTCGTCGTAGGTTTCCTGGATGTTGCCCGTGAGGCGCTGGAAGCGGTTTACTGCGCCCCAGGGCATCTTCCAGGTGCCAAAGTCGCGGGTTAGCTCGTCAAGCGTTTCCTGCAGGGCCGCTAGTTTTTCCTGAGGTGTGGTGTTGGCAATGGTGAAGGCAGTGAGGCTCATATAATCCAGCGGCTGGTTGGCGGCGGCGCGGGCACGGGCCACCCGCTGAATCTTCTCGCCCCAGTACGTAGCCAGCGTCTGGCCCACAGACGCTGTGCTGTAGCGCTTGTCCCAGGCTTGCAGAACCTTCATGGATTCTACCACGTCAGCCTCCGGCGGATTGGAGCTGTCCAGTACAAACTGGAAGTCCTTGAGTAGTGCCGGAAGCAATGCTTCGAAACCAGCCAGATACGGGTCTTTGGCCGCCGCAATCAGCGTATCAAGCGTAAACACCGGCTTGCTGCTAAGTACGCGCACGGCATTGATGCCCCGGTAGTTTTCGGCGTCTGGGGCCATATACGTCGGGTAGCTGCTCCTGGCCGGGCTGCTGGGGCCAGAAACCGTGAACGGCGTAGCATTACAATTCTGAATCCAGCCGCTGGCCGGGTTTTTCACCTGTACCAAGTCGTCCACCTTGTGCAGGCCCTGCCAGTCAGTTTTGGGGTTGCTGCCATCCACGGGCTGGCTCCAGTCGAATTGTGGGTCGCGCCGGGGCATGAAGTTGCCGTGCCAGTAGGCAATGGTGCCTTTGCTGTCGGCAAACACCGTGTTATTGGAAGCATTGCCATTAAGCTTCAGCGTTTCCCGAAAGCTGGCGTAGTCGGTGGCTTTGGTGCGCAGGTAGGATTGTTCCAGCGCCGCCAGCGGCGTGTCCATCATGCGCACCGTCACCCACTTGTTATCGGCCTGCTGGCCTACTACCGGGCCGTGGTGGGTGCGGTAAGTAGTGAACTGCTTGCGCCCGATTGTGCCATCAGCCTGCCGATACGCAATGGAAACAGCGGCGGCCTGCACCGGCCGCAACTGCTTGCCGTAGCGGTAATAATACTTCCCGTCCTTCTGCTCAATGGTTTCCAGATACTCATCCATCGAGTCGGCCTGGCTTGACGTGTGCATCCAGCCGCAATGCTCGTTGAAGCCCTGATACACGAAAAACTGTCCCCACGTCACGGCACCATAGGCGTTCAGGCCGGCTTCACTGCGCATCTGCACCTCCGGCCGGAAATAGAACGACGTGTGCGGATTGATGAGCAGCAGCGCGTGGCCGCTGGCGCTTTTGGTCGGCGCCACGGCAAACCCATTTGAGCCCACCGGTTCCCGCTCCGCCCGTTCAAAATCGGGCTGCTGCCAAGACGTGGATTTGCGGTTGGCGTAGAAGTTTTTCAGCCGCTCCAGTGGCACCACGCTGATGTTGCCACCAATGCTGCCCTCACTGAACATGAGCGGCATCCAGTGCTGAAAGCGGCGCAACAGCTTGGGTTGCACGGTAGGGTGGGTATGCAGGTAGTAGTTAGTACCGTCGGCAAAAGCGTTAAGCAGTTGCTTCATCCAGGCCGGGCTTTTCGTATACAGGCTGATGGCTTGAGTACTGTCCAGGAACAGCCGGGCCCGTAAATCGTGGTAGATGGCTGATTCGCCTTCCACTTCTGCCAGCCGGCCAATGGCGTCGAGGTAGTTCATTTCTACCCGCGCAAAATCGTCTTCGCACTGCGCATACAGGAGACCAAACACTGCATCAGCATCGGTTTTGCCTTGCACATGCGGTACGCCCCAGGTGTCGCGCGTGATGGTTACCTGCTGTGCCTGCTGTTGCCAGCGGGCTATTTCTGCCGGGCTAAACACCTGCGCCTGGGCGCTGATAGCAACTAACAGGAAACCGAGGGTAAGGCTAGAACGCATCAGCAGGAAGTAGGAGGGAAGGCTAAAAATAGTCAGCCTTAGGCATACAGCGCCCTAAACGCAAAAAGCCCCGGCCGGAGGGCCAGAGCTTTGGGTTTTGCTATGCGAGGATGACTTAGGCGGAGAACGAGGAGCCGCAGCCGCAGGTGCTCTTGGCCTGCGGGTTGTTGAAGACGAATCCGCGGGCGTTGAGGCCATCCTGGAAATCGACTTCCATACCCAGCACATACATGGCGTGCTTCTTATCCATGATGAGCATCACACCCTCGATATCGAAGGTTTCGTCCTGCTCCTTGGGCTTATCAAAACCCAGCAGATAGCTCAGGCCTGAGCAGCCACCACCCTGAACGCCTACGCGCAGGCCGTATTCGCCGGGCACGTTTTTCTCGGTCAGAATAGTGCGAACCTCCGCCAGAGCGCGGGAAGTGAGGCTTATGGGAGCAAGTTTCGTGGAGACGGCCGTTGCCATAGTGTGTTCGTGTTTAGGAAAGTAAGGCGACAAAGATACGAAGCCGGAAGAGGAGTTTCATTACGGCCGGTATCGGAGTCGTTGCGGCTATAACAGCAGTTGCCCGCTGGCGGTTCACAAACATTTTCGGCCGCTCTTGGCCACTACTGCGTCAAGTCTGGTTCGGCAGCGTGTACCATCAGCGCCGCTTGTTTACCTTCGCTCTTCACACGCCTCACCGTTTCTCCTTACTTACTGCCGCCGCAAGGCTGGCCGCCCCGCTTTTCGCATGGATTCCACTGCCTACCTCTTCGACTTGCTCAAAATTCTGCTGCCTGCCCTGTTGGTGGCCGGTTCCATCTTCTATCTGATTCGGCAATACCTGGAAAAGGAGCAGCAGCGCCGTCTGATTGAGTTGCGGCTGGAGAACTCCAAAACCACGCTGCCGCTGCGCCTGCAGGCGCTGGAGCGCGTAACGCTGCTGCTGGAGCGCATCACGCCCAACAACATGCTGGTGCGCCTGAGCAGTGCCGGCCAGACCGCGCCCGAGTACCATCGGCTGCTGATCCAGGAAATCCGGGCCGAATACGAGCACAACCTCAGCCAGCAGCTCTACATGAGCCCCGATACCTGGGGCGAGGTGAAAGCGGCCAAAGAACACGTGCTGACCACCATCAACAAAGCGTACCATGGCCTGCCGCAGCCCCAGCAAAGCCGTGGCACCGAGCTGGCCAAGCGCGTGCTGGAAACCCTGATAAACGAGGAAACCGACCCGACCGAGCGCGCCCTGCTGGCCGTGAAGCGGGAAGCCTTCGGGCTGTTCTAGCGTTCCGCAAGCGCCTTGCATAACGAGCCCCTGGCGTCCGTGCGGATACCAGGGGCTCGTTATGTAAGGTGACTATGGCGGCGGCAGAACCGTTATACCGCAGCGGCGGTGAGCACGGCGTCGATAGCGCGCTGGTAACAGGCCTCATAGAGCGGCACGATGTTCTCAACGGCAAACGTTTCGGCGTGGGCGCGGGCAGCGGCTTTGAAGCGGGGTAGATTCTCGTCTTCCAGCACGTAAAGCGCATTTTTGACCATGTCGGCCACGTCCCCTATTTCACTAACCATGCCCGTAATACCGTGCTGGTTCAGCTCCGGAATGCCGCCGGCATTGGTGCTGATGACCGGCACTTCGCAGGCCATGGCTTCCAGGGCCGCCAGCCCGAAGCTTTCCTTCTCAGAAGGCATCAAGAACAAATCGGCGATGCTGAGCACTTCCTCCACGGCTTCCAGCTTGCCCAGGAAGCGGATATCGTCGCAGTAGCCGATTTCGCGGCAGAGCTTTTCGATGCGCGGCCGGTCCGGCCCGTCGCCCACGAGCAGCAGCTTGGCCGGGATCTGCTTGCGCACGCCCGCAAAGATGTGCACCACGTCGTCCACGCGCTTCACCGAGCGAAAGTTGGAGGTGTGCACCAGCAGCTTTTCGCCGTTGGGCGCAATGGCGGCTTTGAAATGGCTTTTGTTCTGCTTCTGGAAGCGGGCCAGATTGATGAAGTTCGGGATAACTTCAATGTCCTTCTCGATGGCAAAATACTCGTACGTCTCGCGCCGCAGGTCCGCCGAAACCGACGTCACGCCATCCGACTGGTTGATGCTGAACGTCACGACGGGCTCGTAGCTGGCGTCTTTGCCCACCAGCGTAATGTCGGTACCGTGCAGCGTCGTGACTACGGGAATTCGGATGCCACGCGTGAGCAGAATCTGCTTGGCCATGAACGCAGCCGAAGCATGCGGAATGGCATAGTGCACGTGCAGCACGTCCAGCTTCTCATTCTGCACGATGTCTACCATTTTCGAGGCCAGCGCCAGCTCGTAGGGCGGAAACTGGAACAGCGGATACGGTGGAATATAGACCTCGTGGTAGAACAGATTCTCGTTGAAGAAATCGAGGCGAACCGGCTGGCTGTAGGTGATGAAATGCACGCGGTGGCCGCGCTGGGCCAGGGCTTTGCCCAGCTCGGTGGCTACCACGCCGGAGCCGCCAAAAGTGGGATAACAGACAATGCCGATGTTCATGGGAGGAGAGAGTTTGCCGTTCAGAAACGGCCCGGAATTCGGGTCGGGACAGAGAAGGACACAGAAAAAGAAAATTGGCGGCAAGTCATCGGGGAAGATGTCCTGCCGCCAATTGCGGATCAAAGGTTAAGAAAAAGAGTCAGACAACAGGTCATGTCTTTTGCAGCGACTTATAGATGACGTCGTGGATGCGGGTGCGGATGTTGTACTGGCGCAGCTTGTTGTTGCCGGCGTCGGGGTACACCCGATTGGAAAGAAAGATGTAGAGGATTTTGTTTTCGGGGTCCATCCAGACGCAAGTGCCTGTGAAGCCCGTGTGGCCAAACGTGCTGGCCGGCGACAGGTTGCTGGTGGGGCCTTCGGGTTTGGTCGGGTCGCCGTGGTCCCAGCCCAGGCCGTGGCGGTTGCCGGCTACGGTGCTGCGCGCAAACTCCGTCACAACGGGGTTCTGGAAGTAGCGCAGGCCACCGTAGCGCCCGTTCTGCAGGTTCATCTGCATCAGGATAGCCAGGTCGTTGGCATTGGCAAACAGGCCCGCGTGTCCGCCCACGCCGCCTACCAGCGCGGCCGTCTGGTCGTGCACGGTGCCCTGCAGCTGCGTGCGGCGATAATACGTGTCGTTTTCGGTGGGCGCGATGCACGACTGCGGGAACTTGGACAGCGGGTTGTAGGTCATCGTGCCCAACCCCAGTGGCTTGTAGAACGTCTTGTCCAGGAAGTTCTCAATCGGTTCGTTCAGCAGTTTTTCGGCCAGGCGCTTCAGAATGATAAAGCTCAGGTCGCTGTACTCCACCGGGTATTTGCCCTTCACTTTGGGTAGCAGGCCGGAGCGCTGCACCCAGATCCACACCGAGTCTTCGGCAGTGCGCACACTGTAAAGCTTGGGCGTTACTTCGTTGGGGAAGGCAGCTTCGCTGGTGCTGGCGTAGAAGGTAGGCTTGGGGCCGGTTTTGGTGATGGTCTTCTCCCAGGTCGGAATGCCGGCTTTCAGGCCCGCCTGGTGCATCAGCACCTCGCGCACCGTCATGTCCTTCTTGTTGGTCTGTTTCAGCTCCGGCAGATAAGCGGCCACCTTGTCGTCCAGGTTCAGCTTGCCTTGGTCCTTGAGGTACATGATGGTCTGGAGCGTGCCCGCCACTTTGGTCACCGATGCCAGGTCGTAGAGCGTGGAGTTGTTCACAGGCTGCGACTTATCATAGGTGCAGTAGCCGTAGCTCTTATCGAACACCACGGCACCGTTTTTGGCCACCAGCACCTGGCAGCCGGGGGCCGCCGCATACGCCACCGACTCCAGCGCAATGTTGTCAATCTGGGTCAGCACTTTCGAGTCCAGCCCCTCGCTTTCCGGCGTAGCGTAGCGCAGGCGGCGGAAGTCGGGCGTGGGCAGGCCGGTGCCGGCCAGCAGCTCGGGCGTCACCGTCACGGGCAGGCGACCCACGGCAGGCAGCGCCCCAAACAGTATCTGTGGCACCACCAGCTGCGAGAAGTAGTTGTCTTCGTAGCCACACACCAGCGTGCGGGCCGAGTCGAGGTACTTCAGCGCGTAGGCATTGCCCATCGTCACGACCACCGTTTTGATGCGCGGGTTGGCCTGCAACTCCTTAATGAACTTGAGGGCGCCGTCGCCCAGCCCGTAGTTGTGGGTGGGCGTGTTGTTCATGTTATGCAGCGTCACCACCACTACATTGTAGGGGGCAAGGCGCGGCAGAATGCGGGCAAACGTGGAGTCAGGGGCGTAGCGGTTTGCTATAGGATACACCGGCCCGCTCTGGTATTTGCCCATGATTTCGCCCAGCGTGCTGCCTGCGCCTGCGCCTACCGTTACGGTAGCAATGCGCAGCGTGTCGAGGCGGTGGAAGGGGAGCAGGTCCTCATTGTTCTTGACAATGGTAGTGGCGTGCTCGTAGATTTCCTGAGCAACTGTGCGGCTTTGCGGCCGGTTCAGATTGGTCATCAGGTTGGGCACATCCACGCGCTGGCGGCGGTTGAGGCCGGCCCAGAACTTAGCCCGCAGAATCTTGCGTACCCGCTGGTCCACATCTTCCTGCACCAACTTGCCGGCCGCTAGGTCTTCCTTTATTTTCTGGATGGCCACCGGCACATCTTCCGAGAAAAGCAGGACGTCGTTGCCGGCCAGCAGCGCCAAAGCGTCCAGTTCCCCGGGTTTGTAAAGGTTGGCTACGCTCTTCATGTTGAGCGCATCCGTGAAAACCAACCCTTTGTAAGCCATTTTCTCCTTCAGCAGCCCCGTCACCAAATTCCTGGAAATGGTAGCCGATACCGAACGCACCGTATCAAACAGCGGCATGTACAGGTGGCCTACCATCACGCCCATCACACCCGCCTGAAACGACTGCTGAAACGGGTACAGGTCCATGTTGGTCAGGTGGGCTAGGTCGGAATTGATAACCGGTAGTGCCACGTGTGAGTCCACATCAGTGTCGCCGTGACCTGGAAAGTGCTTCACAACAGCCACGATGCCGTGGTCCTGTAGCCCACGGATATAGGCTACGCTGCGCTTGGCTACCTGCTCCTTGTTCTCGCCAAAGGAGCGGTTGCCGATAACCGGGTTATTGGGGTTGGAGTTGATGTCGACGACGGGCGAAAAGCTGACGTGCACGCCCAACGTTTTCATCTTAAGGGCAATTTCGCGGCCCATCTGGTACACGTACTGCTCGTCGTCCATAGCGCCCAGCGTCATCTGCTTGGCGAAGTGCATGCTGGAATCGAGGCGCATGTCCAGGCCCCACTCGGCATCCATGGCAATGAGCAGTGGCACTTTGGCAGCGGCCTGGTAGCGGTTGGTCAGGTGGCCCTGCCGGCGGGGGCCACCCTGCAGAAACATCAGCCCACCAATATTATAGTTCTTGACCAGAAACTCCGTGTACTGCGTGTGCTTCTTATCCTTGTTGGAATAAGCCGCCACCATAAACAGCTGCCCCAGCCGCTGGTCGGGCGTGAGCGAACTGAATACACTGTCCACCCAGTTCTGTTCGGCCACAGAGCGTGGACGAGCCGCATCGTCATAGGGCACGGCGGAGGTGATGAGTAGACCCGTGGCGGCCAATAGCAGCAATAAGAGTCTAATCCGAAATTCCTTGAGCATAGGCCCCCGTGTGGTGTCTGGCGATAAGTGGTGAGGTTGAACGCAAGCGGATTTCGACCTACTTTTGTTCCCATTCGGGGCGGGAAATAGGGTGGTCCGGCGGGCCCGGCCGCAATGGTAGCGGGCCCGAGGCATCCGGTCTTCTGCTCTTTCCAACGTACCAACCCGGGAGCCCGGCAGGCACAACGCACACGAATGTTGGCCACAAACTTACGGAGAAATTCCCGGCATTGGTTGGCATTTCAACGAGCAAGTCCAATTGCTCAACGGGTTAACGCCTCAGTTTTCATCCTTCGTATCTTTATTTTCTACTTGGCATGGCCGACGTAATTCAACTGCTTCCCGAATATTTGGCCAATCAGATTGCCGCCGGCGAAGTGGTGCAGCGTCCGGCTTCGGCAGTGAAAGAGCTGCTCGAAAATGCTGTGGATGCTGGCGCTACCCAGGTGCAGCTTATTGTAAAAGATGCCGGCAAACAGTTGGTGCAGGTAGTTGACAATGGCGCGGGCATGAGCCCCACCGATGCACGCATGAGCCTAGAGCGCCACGCCACCAGCAAGATCCGCACCACCGACGACCTGTTCCGCATCCGGACGCTGGGCTTCCGGGGCGAGGCACTAGCCTCTATTGCGGCCGTGGCCCAGGTGGAGCTGCGCACCAAGCAGCGCGACCAGGACACCGGCACGCTGCTGCTCGTGGAAGGCTCGCAAATCACCAGCCAGCAGCCCACTGCCTGTCCCGACGGCACCAGCATCAGCGTTAAGAACCTATTTTTCAACGTGCCGGCGCGCCGCAACTTCCTCAAAAGCAACGCCGTGGAGATGCGCCACATCCTCGACGAGTTTCAGCACGTAGCGCTGGCCAACCCCCAGATTACGTTTTCGCTGTTCCAGAATGATCTGGAAGTGTTCAACCTGCCGGCCGGCAAACTCAGCCAGCGCATCGTGAGCTTGCTTGGCAACGGCTATAAGGAACAGCTGGCAGCCTGCGAGGAAGTCACGCCGTTTCTGTCGGTGAAGGGCTTTATTGGCAAGCCGGAGTCGGCGAAGAAAAGCCGGGGCGACCAGTTTTTCTTTGTCAACAACCGTTTCATTCGCTCGGCCTACCTCAACCATGCCGTACTGACCGCCTACGAAGGGCTGCTGCCCAAAGACACGCACCCGTTTTATGTGCTGTTTTTGGACCTCGACCCCAAGGCCATCGACATCAACGTGCACCCCACCAAAACGGAAATCAAGTTCGAGGACGAGAAGACCGTGTATGCCATTGTGCGGGCCGCCGTGAAGCAAAGCCTGGGCCTGCACAACATGGCGCCCTCACTAGACTTTGAGGGCGACGTGAATTTTGCGCCTATCCAGCCATTGCGCACCTCCGCGAATCAGAAAAACCCATTCACCGATGATTTTCGCCCTGATGCGTTGGCCTCGGCAGCTTCGCAGGCCGCGACACCCAGCCCGCGCGACACCCGCCCCAGTGGTGCCCGCTCCGAGGCCTACGAACGACAATTGCCGCCCCGGCCCACCGAGCAGGCCAAGCGTGAGCTGGAAGAATTCTACAAATCTCTGAGCAAGGTGAGCGTGCCCGACGTCGAGCACGAGGCCACGGCCGTTGGAGTGCCCGTGCCGTCAGCATCGGCGCTTACGGCGGCCGCGGCGCCATTTCTTGTGACAGCGCCCTCGGCGGCGGTGCCTTCTGCGCCGGAGCTGCCGCTACGCGAATCGAGTGCCAGCTCCGGCAACAAGGTGCTGCAGGTGCACGGGCAGTATCTGCTGGTGGCCGTGAAATCGGGGCTGATGCTGCTGGACCAGGCGGCGGCGCGGGAACGGATTCTGTACGAGCAGTATGCGCACACGCTGGAGCGCGAAACTGGTGCCTCCCAGACGCTGTTGTTTCCGCGTACCATCACGTTTTCGCCCCAGGATTTTGCCATTTTGCGCGAAGTAGAAGAGGCATTGCGCAGCCTCGGGTTCCGCTTCACCGACTTTGGCAAGCATACCATTGCGGTAGAAGGCATTCCGGTTGATGTGCCGGCGCGCGATGAAAAGGAATTGCTGGAAGGGTTAATTGAGCAGTTCCGGACCCATGCTGGCCCTATAAAGCTGGACCGGCGCGAGCAGATGGCCCGGGCCCTGGCCCGCCGGGTGGCCGCTGCCGCCGCCGGGGCCCGCCTCTCCGACACTGAAATGACGACCTTGGTTGATAAGCTCTTTGCCTGCCAGGTGCCCGGCTACACCCCCGACGGCCGCCGCACCCTCGTTATGCTGGAGCTCAGCCAGATTCAGGAGTTTTTCCGTAAGGCGTGATATAGCGCAAATCTTCTGCTTCGTATCTCGTTGCATACGTACCGTCTCGGCGGCATACACCAGCTGCGAAACAACCGCTTCGTGCTACTGCCATTCAACCAGTACCCTTCATGTTCCAACTTACGCCAACTGTCCGCACGCTGCTTATTATCAATGTGCTGATATTCTTTCTGCAGAGCCAGTTTGGTCCGCAGGTTACAGTGCTCGGTGCTTTGTTTCCGTTTGGGTCAGTGTACTTTCAGCCCTGGCAGTTCGTGACGTATATGTTCATGCACGGTGGTTTTGGGCACTTGTTCTCCAACATGCTGGGGCTGGTGTTCATTGGGGCTTCGCTGGAAAATGTATGGGGCCCGAAACGGTTTCTGACCTACTGGCTGATCTGCGGCATCGGGGCCGGCGTGCTCTATCAGGGCGTGCGCTCCTACGAGCTGCACCAGATGAACAATGCCCGGATAGCGTTTCAGGAAGAGCCGTCGGGCGTTGCCTTCGCAGATTTCTACCGCACCTATTTCCCGGAATCTGGGCAGTCAGCCGTGTCGTTGGCCAACATGTTGCAGCGCGACCCTACTAACCCTGAAATGATAGCCAGCGCCAACAACGCCATTCAGAGCGCCTGCGATATGGCGCTGAATAGCCCATCTGCCGGCATGCTGGGGGCTTCCGGGGCGTTGTTTGGGGTGCTGTTTGCCTTTGGGTTTCTGTTTCCGCACGAAAAGCTCATCATCTTTCCCATTCCGATTCCGATTAAAGCCTGGCTGTTTGTGGCGCTGTACACGGCCTACGAGCTCTACAAAGGCATCCATCCGGTGCCTGGCGACAATGTGGCGCACTTTGCGCATTTGGGCGGAATGTTGATTGGGTTCATCGTGTTGAAAATCTGGCAGCGCAACGGTACGCATTATGGCTAATCGGGGCCGTACGTTGTTGTAGCACCAGACCGCCTCTCCGTTCTGCCGTCCCCTTTGCTTTTCCACCCATGAGTTTTATCGACGACATCCGGGCTGCCTTTAGCCGGCGCGACAACGCGCTGAGCCAGCTGCTGCTGATCAACGTGCTGGCCTTTGTGGCCCTGCTGCTGGTGCGGGTCGGCTTGTTTCTGACCACTGGCGGCGCCATCACCATCACGCCCATTCTGGAATGGATTGCGGTGCCCAGTGACCCGCTGCGCCTGCTCACGCGCCCCTGGACGCTGCTGACCTACAGCTTTGCGCATCTTGAGTTTCTGCACATCCTGTTCAATCTGCTGAACCTGTACTGGTTCGGGTCCTTGGTGCGCGAGTACCTCGGCGACCGGAAACTGGTGAGCCTGTATATTCTGGGGGCTTTGGCCGGCGCGACGCTGTATCTGCTGGCTTTCAATCTGATACCGGTTTTCCAAGGCCGTCCGGCTATTCTTTATGGCGCCTCGGCCAGTGTTACGGCAATTATCGTAGGTGCCGCTACTTTGCTGCCCGACTACACCTTCAACATCATTCTGCTGGGGCCGGTACGCATCAAGTACATTGCGGCCGTGGTGGTGCTGGTATCTATTGCGGGCATTGATGGCGGCAACCCCGGCGGCGAAATTGCGCACCTGGGTGGGGCGCTGCTCGGCTTCCTGTTTGTGAAGCAGCTGCAGCGCGGCCGCGACCTGGGCCGCCCCGTGCAGGCCGTCGGCGACTGGGTGGGGGCGCTGCTTTCCGGCCGGCCACGGCTGCGCGTGACGCACCGGGGCGGCTCGGCGGCGGCTCCGGCCGCCTCGGCCGCGCGCAAAGGCAATCTGCCCAAGCCCGAGCAGGAGGACATCGACGCTATTCTCGACAAGATTTCCCGCTCCGGTTACGAAAGCCTGTCGAAGGAAGAAAAGCAAAAGCTCTTCAAAGCCAGCCAGAAATAAATAACCATCCGTAGCAAATAAAACGCCCGCTGCCATGGCAGCGGGCGTTTTATTTGCGCATGTGCCACTGCCGCCGGTCGGGCGGGAGCCGCTCGATGGCGTAGCGCAGTGCCGTGCGCGGCAGTTGGCCGTGGTGGTCCGTGAGGAATTCTTCCAGCGCCTCCTCGTTACGTTTGCCCACTTCGCGCAGCATCCAGCCAGTAGCTTTATGAATCAGGTCGTGAGGGTGGGAGAGGAGCTGCTCGGCCAGCGCGAAAATGTCCTGAAACTGGTTTTTGCGGATAAAGGCCAGCGTCGAGACCAAGGCCATGCGCTGGCTCCAGAGTTGCGGCTCGGCGGCCAGCTCGTAAAGCGGCGTACGGTCCTTGTCGAGCAGGTACGTGCCCACGAGCAGCGGACAGGTGATATCCACGAGGTTCCAGTTGTTGACGAAGCGCCGGTTAGCCAGATACGCCTCATGAATGGCCTGCCGGCCTGCTGGTCCAGCTTTCTGAAACTGCAGCGTCCAGATGATGAGGGCGGTTTGGCGGCACTCGTGCCAAGGGTTGTACAGCAGCTTCTCGGTTTCAGCCAGCAGCAGCGCCCGAAACGTACGCGCCACCAGCCGCTGCTGCGGCAAGCTGAGCCCCAGGAATTTGTCGCCTTCGCCGTACTCGCCCGGCCCGGTCTTGAAGAAGCGCTGGAGTAGAATGGCACGTACCGGGTCGGCGAGGGTGTGCAGCGCGGTTTCGACGGTTTGGGCAGTCATAGGTTCAACACTAAGCCGCAAATATGCGCCTCTGCAACGCAAAACCGGCCGCCCTGCTTGCGCAGAACGGCCGGTTTCTATTCGGGAGACTAGAGAAGCTTAGGCCGTGGCCTTGCTCATGTTGTCCAGCGCGTCCATTACTTCTTTCACGTGGCCGCGCGAGGTTTCCAGCAGTGCCTTCTCCTCGTCGTTCAGCTGCAGCTCGATTACTTTCTCGATGCCGTTTTTGCCCAGGATAACCGGAGCACCCAGGTACACGCCATCGATGCCGTACTCGCCTTCCAGCTTGATGCACACCGGGAACACGCGGCGCTGGTCGCGCACAATGGCTTCCACCATCTGGGCCGCGGCTGCGCCGGGAGCATACCAGGCCGAGGTACCCATCAGCTTCACCAGCTCGCCGCCGCCCTGCGCCGTGCGCTGCACGATGGCGTCGAGGGTTGCTTTGTCAATCAGTTCCGTAACGGGGATGCCGCCGACGGTGGTGTAGCGGGGCAGGGGCACCATGGTGTCGCCGTGGCCACCCATGAGCACCGCCTGAATGTCTTTAGGACTCACGTTCAGGGCTTCGGCCAGGAAGGCGCGGTAGCGGGCCGTGTCCAGAATGCCGGCCATGCCGAATACCTTGGTACGGTCGAGGCCGGAGGTGAGGTGGGCCTGGTAGGTCATCACGTCGAGCGGGTTGCTCACGATGATGATGATGGCGTTGGGCGAGTATTTCACCACCTGTTCGGTCACCGATTTCACGATACCGGCGTTGGTCGAAATCAGGTCGTCGCGGGTCATGCCGGGCTTGCGGGGCAGGCCGGAGGTAATCACCACTACGTCGGAGTCTGCCGTGCGGGCGTAGTCGCTGGTCACGCCTACCGTGCGCGAGTCGTAGCCGATGATGGGGGCTTTCTGCCAGATGTCGAGCGCCTTGCCTTCGGCAAAGCCTTCCTTGATGTCAACCAGTACGATTTCGTTGGCAATTTCGCGGGTGGCCAATACGTCGGCGCAGGTTGCGCCCACATTGCCAGCCCCAACTACGGTAACTTTCATCGGGTGAGGAATTGGGTGTACGATTAAGGTTCTGCGCGTAAAGCTAAGCGAAAACCGGCTTGGGTGAACGGTTTTCTACTGGTAAAGCCACTGGAATACCGCTAAACGGGCTGCGTACTGCCGCTGCTAATCGGAAATGCAAGCCGTATGGGTGGAACTGTAATCCGCAAGGGTGGAAATGGAATCCGTAGGGGTGGAAACGGGAAGCGCAAGGGTGGAAATGCGACGCGTAAGGGTGGAAATACAATCCGTAAGGGTGGAAATACAATCCGTAAGGGTGGAAATACAATCCGCAGGGGTGGAAATGCGAAAGTTGGGTGCGCGGCGGCGCCCGCACGGCCGGAAACGCGCCGCGCGGGTCCGGAAATACCGTTTTGCTACCTAGGCACAGCCGTCGGACCGGGGCGTTACATGCGCTTTACTACCAGCACCCGCTCGGTGTCCTCGTTCACGCGGAAACGTTCGTCGGGGCGGAAGCCGATGACCCAGGCAATTTTGCCGTCGCCGGAGCAGAGCACCTGCACGTTGTCTTTGAGGTTGAGCGGTACTTTCTGGTCGATGAGGAAGTCAGAGAGCTTCTTTTTGCCCTTCATGCCGATGGGCATGAACCAGTCGCCTTCCTGCCAGGGGCGCACGATGAGCGGGAATTTCAGCGCGTCGGCATCCAGCGCGGCCACGGCTTTGCCGCGTGGCACCTCGAAAGCCTCAGTTACTTCCTGCAGCTCCAGGCGCAGGTGCAGGCCGTCAATCTTGAGCACTTCCTGGCCGGCCTGCAGCTGGTGCGTGCCGAATTTGGTGAGGTTTTTCGGGGTGATGACCAGCTGCTCGCGGTCCTTCACCAGCCGGTGCGTCGGCGACTCGAAGCGGCGGCCCGACTCGGCCGGGAAGGCGGCCACAATGTCCTTCACCACCGGAAAGCTGAACCCGAACGGCCGCAGCAGCTCGTGCAGCACCAGCGTGGTAGCGGCGGTTTTCTGCAGCAGCCGGATGTCGAGGTACGTGGCGTCGGCTTCGGTGCGCTGGGCCTGGGCGGCGGTGTCCTGCACGTAGCGCCGCACGATTTCTTCGGCGCCGCCCACCCGCTCGGCCGTGAATTGCAGCGTTTGGTCGAGGTTGGGGTTGATGTCGCGCAGCACGGGCAGCACCTCCTGGCGCAGGCGGTTGCGCTGGTACACGGGGCTGTCGTTGGAGGCGTCTTCGCGCCACATCAGCTGGTTTTCCACCAGATACTCAAACAGCTCCGGCTTGCCGATGCCCAGCAGCGGCCGCACGATATGGCCGTTTTTGGGCGGAATGCCGTGCAGGCCCGCCAGCCCGGTGCCGTGCGTGAGGTTGAGCAGCATGGTTTCGGCGGCGTCGCGCTGGTGGTGGGCAGTAGCTATATAGGTGAGGCCCTGCGTCCGGCGGATGCGCTCAAACCACTCGTAGCGCAGCGCTCGGGCCGCCATCTGCGTCGAAATGCCTTCCTGCTCGGCAAAGGCCTTGGTCTGGAAGAACTCCACGAAGTAGGGCACCTCGTACTTCTTGGCCAGCTTGCGCACAAACTGCTCGTCGGCGTCGGCCTCGTCGCCGCGCAGCCCGAAGTGGCAGTGCGCCACGGCAAACTGCGCGCCCAGCTGGTGCAGCACCTCGGCCAGCGCCACCGAGTCCTGCCCGCCGCTCACGGCCACCAGCAGCGTATCGGTTTCGAGGTTGAAAAGCGCGTGTTCCTGAATAAAGTGGCGGACCTGGTCGAGCATGGGGGAGGGGGCAATGTATCGGAACTGCAAAGATGGACGTTAGCGGCGGGCCTTCCGTACCTTCGTGTCGAAATGTCCCTGTCTAAGTCACTTTTTCTGCTCTGGCTGGCGCTGCTGCCGGCCTTTTCCTTCGCCCAGCAGCGGCCGGCGGCCCGCCCGGCGGCGCAGCCTACGCCGCCCAAAGGCTCCCGCATCGAGCTGCTGCCCGGCACGCAGCGGCTCATCGGCGGCACGTTCAACGGCGTGGAAATCCGCAAGCTGATCGGCAACGTGAGCTTCCGGCAGGGCACCACGCTGCTCTACTGCGACTCGGCCTATCAGTATCTGGAGAAAAACGCGCTGGAAGCCTTCAGCAACGTGCGCATCATCCAGAACGACACCATCACCATCACCGGCGACCGAGGCACCTACGACGGCGACACGCGCAAGGCCCGCATCACCGGCAACGTGACCATGCGCGACCCGCGCATGACCCTCACCACCCAGGTGCTCGACTACGACCTGAACCGCAACCTGGCCTACTACAGCACCGGCGGCCACTTGGTAGACCCGGAAAACACGCTCGACAGCCGCTTCGGCTACTACAACACCACCAGCAAAGTCTTCAGCTTCAAGCGCGACGTGAAGCTGGTAACCAAGGACAACACCATTGATACTGACACGCTGCAGTATAATACGGTGTCGAAGGTGGCGTACTTCCTCGGGCCCACGCGCATCAAGGGCCGGCAGGGTACGCTCTACGCTGAAAACGGCACGTACAACACCATCACGCGGGTATCGAACTTCCAGAAAAACGCCAAAATCGAGACGCCCAACTACTTGCTCGGCGGCGACCGGCTGGTGTATGACGAGACCCGGCAGTATGGCGTGGCTACGGGCCACGTCTCGATGACCAGCAAAAAAGATAACCTCGTAATCCGGGGCGACGTGGGGCGCTACTGGCGGGCACTGGGCCGCACCAAAGTGTACGGCGTGCCAGTGATGCGCAACATTTCGGGCAAGGACACGCTCTACCTCGCCGCCGATACGCTCATCAGCCAGGAAGGCCGCCCGCCGCTCAACGAGGCCGGCGTGCTGTACGCCTTTCCGAAAGCCAAGATCTTCCGCACCGACCTGCAGGGCCGCGCCGACTCGCTGACCTACGACCGGCAGGATTCTATCATCTACCTCAACAAGAATCCGATTCTCTGGAACGAGAAAAACCAGCTGACCGCCGACAGCATGGAAATCCGGCAGCGCAATGGCAAAGTGGACCAAATGCGCCTCTATGCCAACTCGTTCATCATCGGGCAGGACACGCTACTGAACTTCAATCAGGTGAAGGGCCGCAACATGGTGGCGTACTTCCAGGGCAACTCGATAAAAAAAGTGGACGTGCTTGGCAACGCCGAGAGCCTCTACTATGCTCTTGAAGGCGACACGGCCGTGAGTGGCATGAACAAAGCCGCGTCGGCCACGATGGCGCTGCGCTTTGCCGAGAGCAAGCTCCAGACCATCAGTTTTCTGACTAACCCCGATGCCAGCTTCATTCCGCCCCATGAGCTAAAGCCCGAAGATGAGAAGCTGAAAGATTTCAAGTGGCGCCCCACGGAACGCCCCACCCGCCGCGCCGTGTTAGGCAAGCACTTCGCGCTGCCCGTGAAAGCGAAGGCCAAGCCCAAAGCCAAAACGCCGGCCAAAACCAGCACGAAAGCCAAACCCAAAGCCAAGACGAAAGCCGCTGCCAAAGCGCCCGTCCGCCGCGCGGCTCCCACCAAACCCGCCCCGAAAGTGCCGGCCAACGCCCCGAAACCCGTGGTACGGCCGGCCGTCAAGTAGCTTTTCTCTTCTATATCAACTGCCCGCGCTGCCCACCTGCCGCGTAGGCCAACAGGTGCCGGGTTTGATTCGGCTCCACAATCCGTTACCTTTGCGCCCTTATGCATACTTTTCGCCCGACCCTTTTTGTTCTGTTGTTGAGCACCTTGCTGCTCGGCGCCTGCACTGGCTACCAGAAACTGCTCAAGAGCAGCGACGTGAACAAGAAGTACGAAGCTGCCATCCAGTACTACGATAAGGGCGACTATTTCAAGGCCGGCACTCTGCTCGAAGACCTCGTGCCGCTGTTGAAAGGCCGCCCGGAAGCCGAAAAGGCGCAGTTCTACTTCGCCAACACCAACTTCCGCCAGCGCAACTACACGCTCAGCTCCTACTACTTCAAAAGCTTCGCCGATACGTATCCCAACTCCACGTACGCCGAAGAAGCCACCTTCCTGCAGGCCAAGTCGCTGTTCCGCGACTCGCCGGAATGGGAGCTGGACCAAACCAACACGTATTCGGCGCTGGAAACCATTCAGGAATTCCTGAACCGCTACCCTAACAGCACGTTCCGCCCTGAGGCCGAAAATATGTCGCAGGAGCTGCAGAAGAAGCTGGAGCTGAAAGCGTATCAGGGGGCCAAGCTGTACTACAACCTGCGCTACTACCAGTCGGCGGTGGTGGCGCTGGGCGGCTTTCAGCAGCAGTTTCCGGCCTCGGCCTTCAATGAAGAGGCTGAATTTCTGAAAGTAAGCGCCCAGTATGACCTAGCCCGCGAAAGTGTACTGGAAAAGCAGCGGGAACGGTATATGGAAGTGGTGGCGTTCTACCAGCACTTCATCGATACCTATCCGCAGAGCCGCCACCTCAAAGATGCCGAGCGGATGTACACCGATGCGCAGGCACAAATAACCAAGCTCAAACCTTCTGAGTCTACGGCCGCCAACTAACGCTGCGGGCTGGCCGGCCTCGGGATTAGCTGAACTAGTTTCAGCATGGCGCCGGGCCTCTGGACCACCACAGCACATCAGCAACTCAAAAATCAGCACATTAGCATCATGAAAGCTCCTAACCACGTCCCTGCCTCCATCGTTACCCGCAACATGTCGGACTTTACCGCCGAAACGGGCAACGTCTACGAAAGCATTGCCATCATCTCGAAGCGTGCCAACCAGATTTCGGTGAAGCTGAAAGAGGAGCTGAACGGCAAGCTGGCCGAGTTTGCTACCACCGTCGATAACCTGGAAGAGGTGTTCGAAAACCGCGAGCAAATCGAAATCAGCAAGCACTACGAGCGTCTGCCCAAGCCCACCAACCTGGCGGTAGAAGAGTTTCTGGAAGGTAAAGTGCATTTCCGCACCCCGTCGGAGTTCGACGAGAACGGCAATCTGCGCGTTATCGAGGGTCAATAGTCCCGCGTGGGAATGCCGCTGCAAGACCGCAAGATTTTATTGGGGGTTTGCGGCAGCATTGCCGCCTATAAAGCCGCGCCGCTGGTGCGGCTGCTGGTGAAGGCCGGAGCCGAGGTGCAAGTCATTCTGACTGCCTCGGCTTCGGCCTTTGTTACGCCCCTTACGCTCGGCACGCTGTCCAAGAAACCTGTTCTGCAGGGGTTTTTGAAGGATGAGGCCGCCGGCGAATGGCACAACCATGTGCACCTGGGCCTATGGGCCGATGTGCTGCTGGTAGCGCCGGTTTCGGCCAATACGCTGGCCCATTTCGCGCACGGCCTCTGCGACTCGCTGCTCGATGCCGTGTACCTCTCGGCCCGCTGCCCCGTGCTGCTGGCCCCCGCCATGGACCTGGATATGTATGCCCACCCGGCCACTACAGCTAATCTGGCGACGCTGCGCTCCTACGGCAATATCGTGCTCGACTCGCCGGCCGGAGAGCTGGCCAGCGGCCTGTCTGGCCCCGGCCGTATGCTGGAGCCCGAAGACATTGTGGTGGAGCTGGAGCGGTTTTTCAATCGTTGAATAACGGGTCATGCTGAGCTTGCCGAAGCATCTCTACCGCTTCGCTCTTACGACTGAGTTAGCCAGAGGTAGAGATGCTTCGGCAAGCTCAGCATGACGTTTTTTCTGAAACTATGCGCGTCCTCATTACCGCCGGCCCTACCTACGAGCCCCTCGACCCGGTTCGCTTCATCGGCAACCATAGCACCGGCAAAATGGGCTACGCGCTGGCGGAAGCCTTCGCTGCCATCGGGGCCGAGGTGACGCTCATCAGTGGCCCCACCAACCTGCCCGACCCGGCCCATCCGCACATCCGGACGCAGCGCGTAGAAACCGCCGACCAGATGTTTGCCGCCGCTGCTGCTGTAGCGCCGGAGGCTGATGTGTGGGTATTTGCGGCGGCCGTCGCCGACTACAAGCCCGCGCAGGTAGCCGCTGAGAAGATTAAGAAGTCCGGCGACACGCTGACGCTGGAGCTGGTGAAGAACGTGGACATTGCCGCCACGCTGGGGAAAACCAAGCGGCCCGAACAATTTTCGGTGGGTTTTGCGTTGGAGACCAACAACGAGCAGGCTCACGCGCTGGACAAGCTGCGCCACAAGAACTTCGACCTGGTGGTGCTAAACTCGCTACGCGATGCCGGCGCCGGTTTCCGCCACGACACCAACAAAGTGACGCTGCTGGACGCGCAGGGCCAAACTCGTATCTTTGAAGTAAAGCCGAAAGCCGAAGTGGCCCAGGATATTGTGGATGCTGTTCTTGCCCGCCTGCCCCGTGAAGTATAAAAAGCTGCTGCCTGCCGTACTGATTGCCTTGATTTCGCTGCTGACCAGCCCGCAGGCGCAGGCCCAGGAAATCCAGGCAGAAGTGCGCATCACCACCGAAAACGTAACCATTTCGGACCGGCAGCTGGTGCAGCAGATGCAGAACGATATGCAGTCGTTTCTGAACACCCGTTCCTTCACGAGCCAGACGTACCGGCCGGAGGAACGCATCCGGATGCGAATTTTTGTGGGCATCACGGGCATTCCGCAGAGTGGGCAGTACGTGGCCACGGCCCGTATCGTGTCGTCGCGGCCGGTGTATGGCACCGGTTACGAAACCAACCTGCTGAGCTTCGCCGACCGCAACTTCCTGTTCAACTACTCGCCACAAAACCCGATTGATTTCTCCGAAAACAACTTCGTGGGCAATCTGTCGTCGTTGCTGACCTTCTACGCCTACCTCACCATCGGCCTCGACCAAGACAGCTTCTCGCGCCTCGGCGGCTCCCCGTACTACGACCGGGCCCGGATAGTGCTGCAGAATGCTTCTTCACAAACCGTTACCAACGAGCAGGACGAAGCCTGGAAGGATGGGCAGACCCGCAACCGCTACTGGCTGCTCAACAACCTGCAGGACCCGCAGCTCGAAGCCTTCCGGACCGGCATTTATGCCTACTACCGGCAGGGGCTGGACATCTTTATCGAGAAGCCGGACGAAGCCCGCACCAGCATTTTTACGGCGCTTCAGGCAGTGCAGCAGGCTGCTCTACGGCGGCCCGGTACGCTGCTGGCCCGTTCCTTCTTTGACACGAAGGCGGACGAAATTGCCAATATCTTCCGCAGCGCCCCCGATGCCCAGCAAAAGCAGACTCTTGCCAATCTACTGACGGAAGTAGACCCCACGAATGCAGCGAAGTACCAGGCTATAGTGCGCCCGAGGTAGCTCCGCGTACCACGAAGCGGCGCTTCGTTCATTGGATCCTTAACAACAAGAGCTATCCAGGCAGCGAAGCACCGCTTCGTAGTACAAAAGTCTTGTTGCAAATTTTGTTGGCATTTGACTAAGTGAACTAGTAGTTTTGCTAAAGCTACTAGACCCGGTTTAGCATAACTGGTCCGTAGCACAATTTTTTGGCAGCTACGGCCGGTCGTCCGGCTTTTCATTTGGTTGGCTATGCTCATTGACCTCCGCATCCGAAACTACGCCCTGATTGAGCAGTTGCAACTGCAGCCTTCGGCGCTCCTCAACATTATCACCGGCGAAACGGGCGCCGGCAAGTCCATTATGCTGGGGGCTATTGGCCTGCTGCTCGGCAACCGCGCCGACTCGCGCATGCTGTTTGACACGGATAAGAAGTGCGTGATTGAGGGCCAGTTCGACATCAGCAGCTACCAGCTGCAGGACATTTTCGAGTCCGAAGACCTTGACTACGACGCGCAGTGCATTCTGCGGCGCGAGATAAGTCCGGGCGGCAAGAGCCGGGCCTTCGTGAACGATACGCCCGTGACGCTGGAAACACTGCGCCACATCGGAGCCAATTTGATGGACATTCATTCTCAGCACGATACGCTGCTGCTCGGGGACGCCGTGTTTCAACTGAATCTGCTGGATCTATATGCCGGGCTGGTACCTGTGCGGGCCCAGTACAGCAACGCCTACCGCCAGTATCGCAAGCTCGAAACTGACCTAAAAGCCCTGGAAGACCAAGTGGCGCAGGCCAACAAGGAGTTGGACTACCACAGCTTTTTGCTCAGTGAGCTGGAAGATGCCCGCCTCGACAACGAGCAGCAGGATGAGCTGGAGCAGGAAGTAAAGGAGCTGGAGCACGCCGAGGAAATCAAATACAAGCTCACCAACGCCCTGCAGGCCCTGAGCGAAGGCGAGTACTGCGCGACGGGTGCCCTGAAAGACGCCGCTACGTTGCTGGGCCAGATTGCCCCGTACTCAGAAGCGGCCCGCGAGCTGAAGCACCGGCTGGACAGCTGCCTGATTGAGCTGCACGATATTGCCGACGAAATAGAAGCCGTGGAACGCCGCACTGAAGGCGACCCGGCTCGCATCGACGAGCTGCAGGGCCGCCTGAACGTGCTCTACAGCCTGCAGCGCAAGCACCAGGTGCGCGACGTGGTGGCGCTGCTGGCCGTGCGCTCCGACCTGCGCGACAAAGTCAGCTCTGTGCTCAACCTCGATAAGCAGATAAACCGCCTGCGGCGCGACGCGGAAGCCACGCTGGCTACGGTAACCAAACAGGCCACGCGCCTTTCCGGGTCCCGCCGCAAGGTGTTCCCGAAGTTTGAGAAGGAGCTGGCTGGGCTACTCGCGGATCTGGGCATGCCGCACTCGCGCATTGTGGTGCAGCACCAGGAAGGTGCGCCGGCCGCCAGCGGCATCGACATTATCAGCATCCTGTTTTCGGCCAACAAAGGCGCGCAGCCCCAGACGCTGAGCAAGTCGGCTTCCGGTGGTGAATTCTCGCGCCTGATGCTGTGCATCAAGTACATGCTGGCTGACAAGACGGCTCTGCCAACCATCGTGTTCGACGAAATTGATACGGGTATCAGCGGGGAAATTGCGGTGAAAGTGGGCCGCATGATGCAGCAGATGGCTAAAAAACACCAGCTCATCACCATCTCGCACCTGCCGCAGATGGCTGCCGCCGGCGACACCCATTATTTCGTGTACAAGGAAGACCGCGCCGACCGCACCGTGAGCCGCATCCGGCTGCTGAGCCTGGAGGAGCGGATTCAGGAAATTGCCCAGATGATTTCGGGGGCCAAGCCTAGCCAGCACGCCTACCAGAGTGCCCGCGAACTGCTGGCCATGCGCGGCGAGGAGCTGGTGGGATAGAAGGAGCGAAGAATTATTAGAACGTCATTCCGAGCGAAGTGGAGCGTAGTCGAGGAATGACGTTCTTTTTATTCAAGCTACTGAAACGTGACGTTCTCTATTTTTTTGCCTCTTTTGTACTTCAAACGTCAACATTTCCCCACTCCCTATATGGCTAGTAACCTGCTCGCGGGCAAAGTCGGTATCATCTCCGGCGCGCTGAACGAAGAATCCATTGCCTGGAAAGTGGCCCTGAAGGCCCACGCCGAAGGTGCCCGCATTGTACTTACCAATGCCCCGCTGGCCATGCGCATGGGCGAAATCAACAAGCTGGCCGAGCAGTGCAACGCGCCTATCATCCCGGCCGATGCTACTTCCATGGAAGACCTGGAGAAGCTGTTTTCGGGTGCGCAGGAGCACTTTGGCGGCAAGCTGGATTTCGTGCTGCACAGCATCGGGATGAGCGCCAACATCCGCAAGGGCAAGCACTACGGCGAGCTGAACTACGAGTGGTTCCAGAAGACGCTGGACGTGTCGGCGCTGTCGTTCCACAAGATGCTGGCCGTGGCCGAAAAGCAGGATGCCTTCAACGAATGGGGCTCGGCTGTAGCCCTGAGCTACATTGCCGCGCAACGCGCTTTTCTCGACTACACGGATATGTCGCAGGCCAAAGCGGTGCTCGAAAGCATTGCCCGTAGCTACGGCCAGCGCCTTGGCAAACTCAAGAAAGTGCGCGTGAACACCATCTCTCAGTCGCCGACCAAAACCACGGCCGGCACTGGTATCAGCGGCTTCGATGCGTTCTACGAGTACGCCAACCGCCTCTCGCCACTAGGCAACGCTCCAGCCGAAGCCTGCGCCGATTACTGCATTTCGCTGTTTTCGGACCTGACTCGCTACGTGACCATGCAGAACCTCATGCACGACGGCGGCTTCAGCACCACCGGCATTTCCGAGGAGATTGTAGAGCTGATGTCGAAAGCCAATTCGTAGGTTTCTGCTGCACAATGAATCAAAAGCCCGGCCGGTTGGTCGGGCTTTTTTGTGTGGTCCTGGGCAAAAGGTTTCTGGGCGTCAGGTGCTTTCGGCATGTGGCAACGTTCCCGGCAACGTTTGCGCGGAAATAGCGCGGAATTGGTGCTGATAAGCGGCGGGTTTACGGTATCATGCCCGTTGTTAACCCTCGCCACCCCACCTGTTTTTGCATGAAATTGTACCCCGCCAAGGCCTTCTGCGGTCTGTTAGCGTTGGTTTTGCTGACCCTGTGCTGGCTCACGCCGGGCCGGGCAGTTGGTGCCCCGCCATCCTACGATTTTGTGGTGGCGCAGGACGGCAGCGGGCAGTTCCGGACGGTGCAGGAAGCCTTCAACGCCGTGCCTGATTTCCGGAAGAAAGTCACGACCATCTTCATCAAAAAGGGTGTGTACAAGGAGAAGCTGCTACTGGCCGGCTCCAAGCATTTCGTGAAAATAGTGGGCGAGGACCGCGAAAAAACCATCCTCACCTACGACGACTACAACCAGAAGAAAAACATCTTCGGCGAAGACAAAGGCACGTCCGGCTCGGCCAGCTGCTACATCTACGGCCCCGATTTCACGGCTGAAAACCTGACATTCCAGAATTCGTCGGGGCCGGTGGGGCAGGCGGTAGCCCTATGGGTAGCCGGCGACAAGGCGCGGTTCAAAAACTGCCGCTTCCTGGGTTTTCAGGACACGCTATATACCTACGGCTACGGCAGCCGCCAGTATTACCAGGACTGCTACATCGAGGGTACCGTGGATTTCATCTTCGGCAGCAGCACGGCGTGGTTTGAGAGCTGCACCATTTTCTGCAAAACCAGCGGCTTCGTGACGGCCGCTTCCACGCCCGACAGCACCCGCTACGGCTACGTGTTCAACCGGTGCAGAATCACCGGCGACGCGCCGGCTGGCAGCTTCTACCTTGGCCGGCCCTGGCGGCCATACGCCAAAACGGTTTTCCTGAGCTGCGAGCTGGGCACGCAGATCAAACCCGAAGGCTGGGACCATTGGGAAAAGGAAAGCAACAAGCAAACCGCCCGCTACGCCGAGTACCAGAGCCGCGGCCCCGGTGCGGCGCCCGCTAAGCGGGTGGCGTGGGCCAAGCAGCTCACCGAAGCAGAAGCCAGGCAGTATACCCTGCCCAACGTCCTGCGCGGCTGGGACCCGACCAAAGAATAACCTCCACTATTCAACGCCAACAAGCAGTTTGCCCCGCTTACCTATGAAATCCACCGTACTCAGCCTGCTGCTTTTCCTGTTCGTCTTTGCCGTGCATGCCCGGCCGGCCGCCGAAATAGTGGTAGCGCAAGACGGGAGCGGGCAGTTCCGGACGGTGCAGGAGGCCATTGATGCCGTGCCCAATTAGTCGCCGACCCGCACCGTGATTCGTATTCGGAAGGGCGTGTATAAGGAAAAGCTGGTGGTGCCGGTGCTGAAGGTGCATATCTCGCTCATCGGCGACGACCGGGACCAGACCATTCTCACTTTCGACGACCACAGCGGCAAAGGCGCCATCAACACCTACACCTCGCACTCAGTCCTGATTCAGGGCGCCGACTTCACGGCCGAGAATCTGACGTTCCAGAATACGGCCGGCCGCACGGCCGGGCAAGCTGTGGCCCTACACGTAGAAGCCGACCGGTGCACCTTCCGCAACTGCCGTATCCTCGGCGACCAGGACACGCTGTTTTTGGCTACTGCCCACAGCCGTCAGTATTTCCAGAATTGCCACATCGAAGGCACCACCGACTTCATCTTCGGGGCCAGCACGGCCATCTTCGACCATTGCACCATCGTCAGCAAGAAGAACTCCCATATCACGGCGGCTTCCACGCCGCAGGAGCAACCCTACGGCTTCGTGTTTCTGGATTGTCGGCTGGAAGCTGATGCCACGCTGGCCACTAATGTGTCGCTGGGGCGGCCGTATGGCAGCGCGGTGTATGTGCGCACCTACATGGGCCCGCACATCCGGCCCGAAGGCTGGGACAACTGGAAAAACCCTGAAAACGAAAAAACCGCCCGCTACGCCGAATACCGTTCCACCGGCCCTGGCGCAGCCCTGGATAAGCGGGTGGAATGGGCCCGGCAACTCACCGGCAAAGAAGCAAAGCAGTATACGCCCAAGCGCATCTTCGCTAGTCAGCAACCTTGGAACCCGGGCAAATAGCGTCGCTCAACACGGGCTTATTCTGGTTTAGCCAACTCCTGCTCGAAAGCAGCTACTAGCGGCCCCAGCGTTGCGCGATTGGCCTCAGCCCGCTGGTCTTTCAGGAGGGCCCGGAATTGCTCGGGTGTGGCATGGGCCGCCAGATATTCCAACAGGGCACCACCCACGGCGTACAGCTGTCCTTCGTCGGCTTCTTCAGGGTGCTCCCAGAGGCGCCACACATCGGCGCGGCCCTGCGCGAACTGCTGGGCGCGTTGCATGCGGTTGGTGCTGGTCTGGTCCAGGTATACCGCAATGCCCTCGTTAATCAGCTTAGCCCGCTGGACTGGCTGCAGGCTGTGCTGCACCAGCACGTGCGCCAGCTCGTGGCCCCGGGTCTGGCCCTGGCGAGCATTCAGCAGCATGGCTTCCGGCACGGCAAATCCCAGCTCCCGCTGCAACAGCGGCTTAGCATCGGCCTTATTGTTCCAGACGTAGAAGTCGATTTTCTTGGAAAGTGAAGCTGGGAATTTCTGGCTGATGGCCTGATACGCCTGCTCCCGCTCGGCGGCGTACTGCGCCAGGTCCGTCACCTGCTCCGGCGACTGGAAGTGCAGCCGCAGATGCGCCGTTTCCACCACTTTCCAGCCCGCATAAAACGGTAGCAGTTGGTAGCCCTGCAGTCGGCGCTGGGCATATTTGGTGGCGTTTTGGGTGTTGTTGATGGCCACGCACTCCTCCAAGGCCACTTGCGCTTTGCCTGGCTGGTCGGTGAAGTAGTAGGAAGTGCCCAAATAGCCCAGGCTCCACACTTTCACGCCATCGGTGCCAGCGGGGGCCTGGAGGCTCTTTTCCAAGTGCGGAATTGCCTCTGAGAAACGGTTCTGGTCGGCATAGGCCCGGCCCACGAACAAGTGCAGGATGGGCTGCTGGTCGTTTTTGCGCAATGATGCTTCGCCCTGCGCGATAAGCTGGTCCAGCTGGCCGCTCACGTAGAGCTTGCCAGCTTCTTCCGGCGTCTGGGCGTGGGTGCTGGCAATACTGCTGACCAACGCTAACATGGTGCTGTATGCCCGAAATCGGGAGATACTAGATTGAATAGGCATACTGGTATAGACAGCTGATCTTAGAATGTATAGAATGATGAAAGTAATTATGAGGACGGTCTATTCTTGGTCCTGCAGCCAGATCTGAGCCGATTCCAAGCTATCAAACATGTGCATGTGAAGCAAGCCACCAATGCGGAGCTGCAGATTCTCGATGGAAAGTTGGCCGAAAATATCGGGGGAAAGCACTTGGGCGAAAGAGCGCAGCCCGGCTCCCATAATGAGGGGAGTCCAGACCTGTTCAATCCAGTCGTTGGCGTCGGTGAAGGTGCCAATCAGGTCCCGGTGGTCGTTGAGCAGTTTCGAGCAGGGTTCTTCGCGGAGCATGTCGACGTAGGTCAGGCCGCCGTCTATCACGGTGCTCAGCGTCTGGCGACCGTACCAGCGGGCATGAATCCAGCCGGCCGGCCGGTTGCGCTCCACGGTAAGGTACACGCTACCGTCGCCGCGCTTTAGTGAGGTGGTCATATAGCCAGGGGAAGGATTTGATGAATAGACAAGTACACAGCTGCAAATATGGGGAACAGCCATAAAAGCGACGAGGCAAGTCCCCTATAGGCCTGCCTCGTAGTTTTTGGTCAGCAAAAAACTGGCCTCCTGTGTCAGGCGGCTTCTTCTGGTGTTACATCGGGTTGCGTGGCGGCCTGGTACGTGTCGGCGTATTTGAAATCATCGAGCCAATAGGCCGAACTGACTACCTCGAACACAACAGACGTAGCCGTTTTCTGCGAAGGTGTCAGCTGCCAGATGATGTTGGGCGCTTCCGGGAAACTGGTGCCGTCGAGCTGCTCGTGAAACAGGCGTTTGAGCAGCGTGTTATCAGGCATGCCCTGGGCCAGCAGCCGCAGAAGCGGCGCTTCCGGAGCGGTATCAAACAGGGCCAGGGCTTCGGGATTTTCAGCCGTGAGCTTCACCTGAAACTGCACCGCTTCGGCCCTGGGAAACTTGCCATTGTAGGCGGTATAAAGCAGTTGGGTGGCTTTAAAAAAGCCTTCGTGCTGGTCTAGCTCCGGGTTTTCTTCCCACAGTTTTTCGGTCAGCATCTGGTGGGCCAGGTTTTCGATCTGGCCGCTGCTGAGTTGGTCTTCAAACAGGTATTCCAGCACCAGTTGGGCCGCTTCGGTCGGCTCCAGGTCGGTGAGGGCCATCTGGGCCATGGCAGTCAGCTCGTCGGCCGCAATTTCGTCGGGGTTGTCGTAGCCAGTTTTGCGCAGAATGGCTTTGTAGTCAGCGGGCTGCCAGGAATTGGGTAGTTCAGTAAGCGTATCGAATGTGAGGCGTTCTACAGTGAAGTTGTGCATGGAAGCAAATGCCGGGTACAGAGTTCCGCCGCGGGGCGAAGCGCGGAAAAATCCCGCGCCTGTTGTGTTTACGGCTCCCACTCAGATTCAACCACTACCGCCTGCTCCGCCCGCCACTTTTTCTTGCCGATGGCAACACGAATGTGGTATGCTAGGGCCTGAGAGGAACAGACGGTACTCGGCGTAAGCTTACTTGCGGCCTTTTTTTCGGACGTAAAGTAGGATAGATTGATTGGACGGACCGTATTTGTCGTTGATCAGAAAATATCCTCCACGGTGCGCCGCTAGTCCTTCCCAGTTGTACGTCATGTATTCTCTGGGCAACTCAAACAGCGGCTTCCAACGCAGCGCGTGGCGTTTGTAGCGTAGGCTGATGAGCCGGCAGTAGTTCTGGTAGCTGGAATCCTGCCGAATAAGGCGGGTAGCTGGGTCGATAAGCGCGGGGCGGTACACGCTGTCATCGGGGCCGTTGTAGAAGTAATTGATGGCGGTGAAGCGGTTTTTGCCCTCCCGTACCAAATCCGTTACGCGGAAAGGCACCGGGGGGAGCGGCACGTGGCGCAAAGTAGTAGCAGTGGCTGCCGCGCCAGGCAATGCCAGGGCATAGTTGCCTTGCGGGAAGTAGTTGTATTCAAAGAGTAGCAACAGGTTCTGGCCGTGGCTTTCCAGCCCCTCGAAACCGGCATTGTAGATGTGCGTGCCGTTGGGAAGAGTCGGTTTTGCCAGGGGCAGTAGGTACCCGCTATCCAGCGTGATGATAGCCTGGGCATCATCTAGGCGCCCTCTCACCAGGTAGCAATATGCCGAAGCGGTAGCCGTTTCGATGGAAAAGTACAGCATACCGTCCAGCATAGTCAGGCCTTCCAGTCCTTCGTAAATAGTGCCCGCGCTGTCGAGCTTGGTTCTCACCGCATCCAGCCCTCGGATGGTGTATTTTTTATAGGCCAGTTCCTTCGAGCGGCCGGCTAGCTGGCGGTCCAGGCTGGCGAGGTCCAGGCCATATACTTTCGGCTCGGCGCGCTCCTGCAGGCGGCTCTCCGACAGCAGGAGCAGCTGATGGTGGTGGATATAAAGCCCGGAAAACTGATTGTTACGGTCCGCAATTTCCTGTGGCAGACTAATGGGCTGGAGGGCAAGCGGAGCGTTTTGGGCACTAGCCAGGACGGCGTGTAGCGCCAGAACAAGGGGCAGCAGGCAGTTGAAACGCCGCGCCCCCGTAAGTCTTATGGTAAGGAAAGCGAAATGAAGCACGTGGTGCAGTTGATGGGCTGAACAGGTTCAGGAGCCCGGAAAGGTAGCTATCCTTCGGCTAGACTGCCAGATAGGAGAAGAGTCTTTATGCGCTCCAGTACACAAACCAACCACTTGCTGATGATGCCCGGATTACCAATTCTGGAGGAAAAGAGACTTTCAAGCCCGCCGAAACCAGATAACAGCGCCTGTGGTAAGCTGACTCATGCGAAACCAAAAGAACAAGCCGCTAAACTGTGGCTAGCCAAGCGCGAAATCAAGCCAAAACGGCTTCAGCGAGTCGTAGCCAAGCTGCTAAGATTCACTGAGGCCGCTGTAATAGGCTGTGTCGGCTTTTCTAGGGAATCAGCCGGTCAGTGCGCAGCTGCTCAAACAGGTCGAAGAAGGAGTCCTCGGTGGACTGGTAGGCCAGGAAACCGCGCTTACGGCTGTTGGTCATGTCGGTCATTACTTCGATGGGGCGGCCCAGGTCCAGGTCGGTGTGCCACGGCGAGGCAAGGCGACTGAGGTCGGCTTCCTGCAGCTGATGGCGCCCGGCAATTTCGCGCCACACGGCACCGTCATTAGCCAGCTCGGCCTCCAGCGGATGCACGGTGCCATCGAAGCCCACGGCTTCTACGCCAAACCACGCGGCCAGGCGCGGCCACAGCCAGCTCCAGCGAAATATGTCGCCGTTTACAATGTTGAAGGCCTCGTTGCGGGCAGTTTCGGCAGTAGCGGCCCAGCGCAACTGCTGGGCAATGATGCGGGCGTCCGTTACGTCGGAGAGGCCGTTCCATTGGGCTTCGGAGCCAGGCCAGCGGAAGGGCCGGCCGGTTTCCTTGCAGATGCTGGCGTACACGGCCAGCGTGGTGCCCAGGTTCATGAGGTTGCCCACGGCCTTCCCAATGATGGTGTGCGGCCGGTGGATGCTCCACGTAAACCCGTCGCGGGCCGCAGCGGCATACACCTCATCTTCCTGGGCGTAGTAGAAGTTGTCGAGGGGGAGGCGGGGCTGCTCCTCGCGCAACGGAGTAGGCGGAGCCACGCCGCCGCTTACATAGGCCTCAAATGGCCCCAGGTAGTGCTTGAGGCCCGTTACCAGCGCCACATGCTGCACCGAGTGTTGGGGCGCCAGCGCATCCAGCAGGTTGCGTACCATCAGGCTATTCACACGGATGTTTTCGGCCTCGGTATCCTGCCGCATCCAGCTGGTGATGAATATGTGGGTAGGCGCGAGGTCAGCCAGCGCAGTTTGCAGGCTGGCGGGGTCGAGCAGGTCGGTAGCGACGGGGTGCAGGCCGGGTACGTCGTCGGGGCGGGGAGTGCGGGCCAAGCCGTAGGTGGTCCAGTTGTGGGCCAGTAGCTCGCGGGCCAGGTTGCTGCCGATGATGCCGCTGGCACCTACCACAAGGGCAATATTGCTCATATGCTGGGGTTCGAAAGTTCAGAAATACCGCTTCTAGTACGGCACAAGCTGTTACAACAGCCGAACACCCGGATTGTCTTACTTCGTGTTTGGGCTTGAGGCCAACACAATGCGCTTGGGCGCCATTTCCTCCGCGTAATCCTCGATTACCTGCCGCAGAATCTCCATGTCGCGGGGGCAATGCTTGGCAAACTCCTGCCAGTTGGTCAGCGTCAGCAGCGGTGGCATTTCCACTATAGCTATGATAGAATCCCAGAAGGCGTCCCAACTCGGTCCGTACCACTCTTCAAAGCCCAGCTTTTCCTTGAACAGCTGGTGAATAGCGGCCTTGCTGGTAATACCGGTGAGGTCGAGGGTCATAGTGTTGTAGTCTGAATTGACCATGCAAACGTGCTATAACAATTTACAGAAAGGCTATTCAAGCATATTATTCATTCAGCTACGAGCATTGCCTCTACACCCAGTTTGACCTTTTCGTTGCTGATGCTATTATTTCGGCCAAGTTAATTCATACCAGTCGTTGGGACCGTTCACTGCTAACTCAAAATCAGAATGTAGCTTAAGAATTTTTACTTGTTCGAAAGCATAATCGCCTACTTCCTGCAGAAGTGGAGTTAGTATATTCCAGCATTTTCCATCTGACTCATATTCCCAATTGAGTTCTATCCCTACATGCTGAGTCTCTACGAAATCAGCAAGCTCAAAAACAGCTGGATTATCGTTTCTGCTTTCCACAGGAGCATACAATTTGGCTTTTTCATAATCTCCTTTTTCTATATAGCTATCATAATGCTTTTGTATTAACTGATTATAATGATTGGCTAGTTGATCTGAATGAGTCTTGCTGTCGAAGTTAATAGAGCTGGTACCTTCGTTAGGGTCAGTCCATATGCTCATGGTGTAGACTTCATAGTCTCTGTATTCAACTCTCATTCGTTGAATTGCTATAGTTACCATAGCTTTCATTTCAGCTATGTAGTGTGACTTATCGAAAGGCATCTGAAACTGCAGTTAGGTGACCAGTAATAATAAGACATAAGCTTATATGGTTACGCCGCCGTGTCGCCCACCTCGTCCTCGTCGTCTACCATCACACGGGCCAGCTTCTCGATGTTGAGGCTGCGGGCCGAGGCGTCGAAGATTTCGCGGTAGGTGCCGCGCAGGTCGTAGAGGTGCTCGTGGGTGCCGCTTTCCACCATGCGGCCCTGTTTCATCACGTAGATACAGTCAGAATCGACGATTTGGGCGAGGCTATGCGAGATAATGACTACCGTGCGGCCCTGCTTGATGGCATCGAGCGAGTTCTTGATCTGCTCGGTGGCAATGGCATCGAGGGAGGCGGTGGGCTCGTCGAGGAAGATGATGGGCGGATTCTTCAGGAACAGCCGCGCAATGGCAATACGCTGCTGCTGCCCGCCGGAAAGCTGCTGGGCATCGGAATCGTACCCTTTCGGTAGCTCCAGTATCTGCTCGTGCAGATAGGCCTGCTTGGCGGCAGCCTTTATCTGGTCAAGGGTAGCGTCCATCACGCCGTAGCGGATATTTTCCTCAATGGTGCCCTTGAAAATGTGGTTTTTCTGCAGCACCAGCCCGATTTGCTGGCGTAGGGCGTGGGTGTCGTAGTCGGCCAGGGGCTTGCCATCGAGCAGCATTTTGCCGTGGTCGGGGGCGTAGAACTTGCAGAGCAGGTTGATGATGGTGCTCTTGCCGGCCCCGCTTAGGCCCACCAGCGCCGTGGTTTTGCCGGCCTCAATGGTCAGGCAGACGTCGTGCAGGGCCTGGGTGCCGCTGGGGTAGGTGAAGTCGACGTTGCAGATATCGAAGGTGCCGCGCAGGTGGTCGGGCTGCAGCGTTCCGGTGGGCTCCACGGCATCGTGGGCATCCAGAATATCGAAGAAGCCTTCGGAGTAGGTGAGGGCGTCGTTCATCTCGTCGTAGATGCGGTGCAGCTGCCGGATGGGCGCCGACACGTTGTTGAAGAGCAGAATATGGAACATGATGGCCCCAATGCTGATCTGCCTATCGAGCACCAGATAAGCCGTCAGGATGATGATGAGCACCACGCCAATCTGCTCGGTGAAGGTTTTGAGGCCGTCGTAGAGGAAGTTGGTTTTGCGCGTCTGGAGCTGGGCGGCCTGTAAGTTCTGCTGCACCTGCGCCTGCTTCTGCTCCTCGTAGTCTTCGCGCACGAAGCTCTTGATGACCACCGCCGAGTCAATCAGGTTTACGAGGCCTTGGCTGCGGGCTTCGCGCAGGCCGCGCAGGGCCCGGCGGGTGCCGTTCAGCTTATCAGCCTGTCGGTAGCTGAGCCAGAAGTACACCGGCAGCACCGCCACCGCCACCAGCCCCACATACACGTTGGCCATGAACATTATCACCAGAGCCACAATGGAGTTGGCGAACAGCGGCAGAATGTCGATAAAGAAGTTCTGCACCAGCTTCATCAGGCTTTCCACGCCCCGGTCGATGCGGGTCTGAAGCTTGCCGGTCTGGTTGCCGCTGTCGGAGTAGAAGCCCAGCTCGTAGCTGAGCACTTTGTGCACCGCATCCTGAATCAGGGTGCTGGACACGTTGATGCGGATTTTCTCGCCGTAGAACTTCTGTCCGAACTGAATGCCGGTGTTGATGACTTCCTTGCCCAGCAGCAGCCCCGTAACGACCAGCAGCAAATCCATGCCCTGCGCCAGGCCCAGGTTCTGGTTGAGCAGGCCCTGCACCGTATCCACAGTGTAGCGCAGCACAAACGGATTGACCTGCGCCGCCAGCGAGCCCACCAGCGTGAGCAGCAGCGTGGCCAGCACCAGCCCCCGGTAGGGCAGCACGTACGGGTACAGGCGCTTGATAATTTCCCAAAGACTCATGCGTAATCGGCTAAGTAAGCAGTAGCCGGTTAGACGAGTGAGGCGAGGGTGGGGTTATGGGGCGGAGGAAGAGCTAAAAGAAGCTCATGATTTTAGGCTTGTAATAATTGAGGCTGGCGTTGCTGATATAAATTGATTTGGCCCTGCCGCTACTGTCAGTGGCGTAGATAGTGAAAGTGCCATTGAGCTCCTGTTTCTGTTTGCCCAGGCGTATACCGGGCTCCGTCGTGCATTGAGCCCGGTAGATTCCGGGCGAATACGAGCGGATACTAAACCGGCCGTTCTTAATAGGCAATACTCCGGCGTCAATTATTCTGTTATTCGGGCTAGAAATGCTGTAACGTATTGAGTCAAGACTGTTATACACGTTTCTTTCTTCCGTGTGAAAATCAATGTCGAGCAAATAATTGCGTGAGCAATTAACTTCTGTCATGATAATCGGAGTCGGTAACCAGAGGACTTCCTTGAGCAGATTTATCTCAATAAATCCCACGTAAGGAATTGAGGTGGTATCGGTTTTCAACTTGCGCCACATCCACGATTTTCGTTTGCTGACGGCAACGCAGTTTGTCAGCAACAAGCAGAGTGAAATGAACGAGAATAAAGTGATAATCCGCTTTTTCACGGCTTGCTAAAGATGGTTTCTGGACGCGTTTAAGAATTATCCTGCTGAGCTTGCCGAAGCATATCCACCACTTCTTTGAAGTGGTAACTCAATGAGGCGGTAGAGATGATTCGGCAAGCTCAGTATGACGTTTTCTACCCCACCACCGCATAGTGGTTCATCTCCTGAATACTCGTGTAAAACGGTTTCACCAGTTGGAAAAAGGCTCCAAACTCGGCGCTCTTGCGGAAGCCGTTCAGGTGCCGCTCTACGGACGTCCACTCGATGCGCCAGATAAACAGCGTCGGGTCTTCCTCGCAGTGGCTGAGCTGGTAGCTGAGGCAGTCGGGGGCGGCGGCCAGCAGCTGGTTGGCCTGGCGGATGGCCTCGATAAAAGCCGGCTGCCCGGCGGCAATGCGGTAGCGGATGTACTCGACGGTCATAGCAGAGTGAGTAAGATGGAAACTGAAGTTACCCTTTCCGCTCTGTTTTCCGCAGGAACTTAATCAGGGCCGGGAAGTAGTGCTGCGGGTCGTCCCACATGGCGTAGTGCGAGCCTTCGGGGCAGATGTACTTCTGGCAGTTCGGAATGTACCGCTGCATGTAGTCGATGTCGGCCGGCGGAATGAAGTCGTACTTCGCGCCGATAACCAGCGTGGGCGGCTTGATGGTGGCCAGCCGGTCGGAAAAGTCCCAGGCGAGCATAAAAGGCATGAAAATACCCGCGTAAGTGCGCGTAACGTGCGCCTGACTGCGTGTGAATATGGCCGGCTCCTGCGGCAGGCGCATCATGTGCAGGCTGCGGAACTCCTTCGTGACGGCCGGCGTGATATACGGCACCAGGCTTATCAGGCCCATTGTATCGAGGCCGGCAATGACTTTGCCCTCCTTGGCCGCGTTGCGCCTGATAATAGCGGCGTACTGGCTGAAACGATGCTTGTTGAACACCGTGGCCTTGTAGCCGATATCAGACGTAATGAGGCCCTTGAGGTGCTGCGGGTACTTGGCCGCGTATTCCAGCGCCAGCATACCGCCCCAGGAGTGGCCCAGCAGATAAAACTGCTCCAGCCCCAGGCCCTGCCGCACCTGCTCCACTTCCTCCACGAAGCGCGCTATCGTCCAGACGCTTTTGTCGTCGGTTTTGTCGGAATGGTAGGAGTTGAGCTGGTCGTAGTAGTAGATTTCTACGCCTTCTTTAGCCAGATACTGCGGGAAATTCTCGAAGTACTCGTGGGTGTTGCCGGGGCCGCCGTGCAGCACCAGCAGCTTGATTTTGCCGACGCCTACCTTCTGGGTCCAGACCTTATACTTGCCATCAATGGGTATCATTTTCACGCCCGGCGCCTGCAGTTTGGCAGTGTAGCTGCTGTCGGGAGCGGGCATCTGGGCGCTGGCCAGCACCGGCAGAAATAGGAGTAGCGCTAAAATTTGGAGGAGTTTCACGGAGAGAAGCAGAGGATAAAGAATGGGGGAAATAAAGAGTGAGCCACTTTTGGGGCGGAAGATATTCCTCTTCCGCGCAACGCACCTCATTTTCCCGGTACTTTAGTTTTCGAGGCTTCTTTACCCAACTCAACCTACGCAATGAATACACTTCGATTCCTGGCGCTGGCCGGCTCGTTCGCCGTTATGGCTCCCGCCTTGGCCCAGCAAGGCACGAAAGCCGATCCGGCCATGCTGGCCAAAATCAAAGATGAAGGCCTAAACCGCTCCAAGGTGATGGAAACGGCCTTCTATCTCACCGACGTCTGCGGTCCGCGCCTAGCCGGCTCCGATGGCCTGACCCGTGCCAACGAATGGACTAAAAAGCAACTCACCGACTGGGGCCTTGTGAAGGCTAACGTGGAGCCCTGGGGCACCTTCGGCCGTGGCTGGGACATCGAGAAGTCGTATGTGGCCATGACGGCGCCTTACTACCACACTATGATTGGCGCGCCCAAGGCCTGGACGCCCGGCACCAACGGCGCGCTCAAAAAGCAGGTAGTCGTGGTGAAAGCGGCTACCGAAGCCGATTTGGCCAAATATCAGGGCCAACTGCGCGACAAAATTGTGCTCTTCGAGGTGGCAAATCCGCCTAAACCTTCCTTCGAGCCGGATGCCCGCCGCCACACCGAGGAGGAGCTGAAAAAGATGGCGGACTTCAAGCCGGAGGCACCAGCCGCTACTCCGGCAAACACGGATATGGAGGAGCGGATGAAAACCCGCCGCGCGCAGGCTGCCCTGCGCACCAAGCTCGCCGACATGGTACAAGCCGAAGGTGCGGCGGCCATTCTGAGCACCCGAGGCGGCTCCGATGGCACGTTTTTCACCAGCAACGGCGCCCCTTACGCCGCCGATGCCAAGCCTGTACTGCCTGAGCTGGAAATGGCTCCCGAAGACCAGCTGCGCCTTATCCGCCTCGCCGAAGCCGGGATTCCCGTTGAAATTGAGCTGGAAACCCGCACCCGCTTCCAGACCCAGGACCTGAAAGGCTACAACGTGGTAGCCGAAATTCCGGGGACCGATAAGAAGCTGAAAAGCGAAGTGGTGATGCTGGGCGGCCACCTCGACTCCTGGCACGCTGCCACCGGTGCCACCGACAACGCCGCCGGCTGCGCCATCATGATGGAGGCCGTGCGCATCCTGAAAGCCACTGGCGTGCAGCCGCGCCGCACCATCCGGATTGCGCTGTGGGGTGAGGAGGAGCAGGGTCTGTTCGGGTCCCGCAACTACGTCAAGAACCACTTCGCCGACCCCGCCACCATGAAGCTGCTGCCGGAACACGAGAAGCTGGCCGCCTACTTCAACCTAGATAACGGTGCTGGCAAAATCCGGGGCATCTATGCGCAGGGCAACGAAGCTGCCGCGCCTATTTTCCAGGACTGGCTCAAGCCTTTCGCCGACCTGGGTGCTACTACCGTCACGCTGCGCAATACCGGCGGCACCGACCACCTCTCGTTTGATGCCGTGGGCCTGCCCGGTTTCCAGTTCATTCAGGATCCGCTCGACTATGGCACCCGCACCCACCACACCAACATGGACACCTATGAGCGGCTCCCCGCCGACGACCTCAAGCAAGCATCCGTGCTGGTAGCCTCGTTTGTGTACCAGGCCGCCATGCGCGACCAGAAACTGCCCCGCAAGCCGCTGCCCGCCGCCAAGCCGGACACTCGGATGTAGGCTCGATACTTAGTACAAGCCAAAGCGGCCCCGCCAGTTCTGGTGGGGCCGCTTTGGCTTGTATTCTACCTGAAGAAAGATAGTCCTAACACGGCGGAAAAGGCGTTAGCTCAGCTTATCCTTGAAGAGCTTCAGAGTACGGCCCCAGGCCAAGTCGGCAGCCTCAGCATTGTAGCGGGCAGGGGAGGAGTCGTTGTTGAAGGCGTGGTTTACGCCTTCATACACGTACTGCTCATACTTCACGCCGGCCGCTTTCAGGGCTGCTTCGTACGCGTCTTTACCGGCATTCACCCGCTCATCTAGGCTGGCATAATGCAGCATCAGATGCGCCTTGATTTTGGACAGATCTGCGTCTTTGGGCTGAGTGCCGTAGTAGGCGACAGCCGCATTGAGCTTCGGATCGTTCAGGGCGAGTTGGTTGGCCAGTGCACCGCCCCAGCAGAAGCCCACGCAGCCGGTTTTGCCGTTGCTTTCCGGATGCTGGCGCAGGTAGGCGAGGGCCGAGAGGTAGTTGCGCAGGTTTTGTTGCGCATCAAGCTTCCCAATCAGGGCCCGGCCTTCGTCTTCGTTGGCGGGCGTGCCACCCAGCGGCGAAAGTGCATCAACGCCCAGCGCCAAATACCCGGCTTTGGCCACGCGACGCGTCACATCCTTGATGTGGGGAGTCAGGCCCCGGTTTTCGTGGATGACCACCACAGCCCCACGTTTCTTTTTTGACTTAGGGTGTGCGAGGTAACCCCTCATTTGCACTCCGTCGGCCCCGTTCCAGGTCACGTCCTCTAGCAGCAAATCGTCGTCTTGGCCGCTTACGGTGGCCGCCTGGGCGTAGCCCGGCTCCAGCACCGCCAGCGCTGACATAGCCAGCGCGGTACCGCCGGCGAGCTTCACCAGCCGCTCAATAAACTCCTTGCGGGTAAGCGGAGCATGGGTGTACTCGTCGAACAGATTGATAATGCGCTGATCCATGTTGGGTTGAGTGATGAACGGAACAAGATAAGCAGGATGCTGAAAGCAGCAACCACGGCATAGCACTACAGGGTATGGGCCGGCACTCTATTCCTCGCGGTGCACAGTATCCATCGAGAAGGCCGGCACGCAGATAGACCAGTATTCGCACTCCTCTTCAAACGGATTGGAGTAGCGCACCCGCGCGCCGCCTTTAATCAGCAACGATTCGCCGGCACGTAGTTCTACCACGTCACCATCTATTTCAAACCGTTTGCGGCCCCGCACCACGATGGTCACTTCGTCGAATTCCGGATTCTGGTGTGGTTCGCTCCACTGTGGCGGAGCTACCATATGCGCTACACTGTACTGTCCGGTACGGGTGCTAGCCAGCCCAATGTGTTCTTCAATTAGCTTGCCATCGGTAGTGGGAACCCGGAAAGGATTTTGCTGGCGGAAATAGCGTTTTTCAGACATTGGATTTAGCGGGGAGAAGTGGGAGTAGAACTGCCGGGGCAGGCGCCGGGCGTAAAGCTGAGCACGCCAGCGTTGGTGGCTGTGCAAGCGTTGCCATACGTTACGTTGTTGCAGCCGCACACAGGGTCATACTGCATAGTGCACATAGCATCTTTGCGGATTTTGGCCGGGTCGATGCAGGTGGCACTATCAGTGGTGGGCGGTATCGCTCGGTTGCAGGCAACGGCCAGCAGGAGTAGAGGAAGGAGCTTTATCATAGCAGCACAACTGGAAGGAGGAGGGCGTGAAAGTAGAAGTTCAGGAGCATATACGAGGCTGCTGTCAGGAGTAGCGGCCCTTGGTCCTGCCAGTATAGCGCAGAATATATCTTTTTTGAGCCGGACCAAAACCCGCGTCGCCGCACCGCGTATTAGGCATCAGAATGGCATAAGTACAGTAGGGCTTCGGCCTTGCGTTTGCGGCCTGCTGTATTGTAGCGGCCGTTTGCCACCCACCTGCAATTCATTCATCACCTTTCTCTCCCTCTACATCATGTCGTATCACGAAGAAGACAACTCCGGAAAAATTCTCCTCGCTGCTTTGGCTGGCGCTGGCGCTGGCATTATCGCCGGCCTGCTGATGGCTCCGGACAAAGGCAAAGCTACCCGTGACAAGATTGGCAGCGCTGCCACCAAATACAGCGGCCAGCTAGGTGAGCAGCTGTCGAAGTACGGTGAAGAGCTGGATTCTAAGTTCAAAGGCTACGTTGAGAAGCTGGAAGATATGGGCCTGACCGGAACGGGCAGCAGCCTGAAACTGAAAGGCGACTGGAATGCCTCGAAAGGCAAGCTGAAGCAGCAATACGCGCAGCTCACTGATGAAGACCTGGACTACACGGAAGGCAAAGGCGATGAGCTGGTTGGCCGTCTTCAGAACAAGCTGGGCAAAGCCAAAAGTGAAGTAGTAAAGATGCTGAACGACCTGTAGGTCATTCGCTCCCTAAAAAAAGCGTCGGTCTTCTTAGGAAGGCCGACGCTTTTTTTTAACCAATGCGCCGTTCAGACGTTATATCATTCCAAGCCGATATACTGGCGTTACATCTTTTCACTTCCACTATTCATTGCGGTATGCAAGACACGAAAGGCAAAGTAATTCTGTCACTCTTGGCTGGCGCTACTGCTGGCATTGTTGCCGGGCTGCTGCTGGCTCCCGAAACCGGTGATGAAACTCGCTCCGGGCTCAAAAAATCAGCCTCTAAGTTCGGCGGCGACTTGAATAAGCTCCTGAAAGACGGTTTAGACCGATTCAGCAGTGCCAAAGCTACCGGCCCCACGGCCGACCGTCAGCAAGCAGACCGCTCTGCCGCCGATAGCCTGCTCAATTCTATTGGGCAGCCGAGTGCTAGCCCCGACGAGGCAGACTCAGACTATGATGGCATCGGCAGCGACGGGCGCCATTTCCCTGGCTATACCAGCCATAGCTAATAAAAAAAGTGCCTCTGCTGAAACCCTGATTCGAATAGGGCGTTAAAGAAGATATAACCGACTTGAAAGAAAATCGGAGAAGTTCTTAGAAGTAAAATTGCCGACGACTGAGCTTCTACTGGAGCTATTCAAACCCTCTGGTAGTAAAATCTAGTACGTCCATCGCAAGTTTCTTCCATCAACCCCGGTTGGAAGGGTAAGTCAGTTATATTAAAAGGAAAGCCTCCCGCGCTATATTTTGCGGGAGGCTTTCTGATTTTTGTCCGGCCAGTTTAGCTCAGCAGAAAATTCTTTCAGTCAGCCTGAAACCCCATAGGCAAACTTCCGTTCAAGAATATATAACCGGCTTACAAAGAGTTGGATATGCATCTGTCGTAAAATTGCCAGCTGTAGAGCTTCTGTCAGAGAATGGGTTAACAAGACCTGACAGTAAAATCATACAGGCACTGTGTAAGCTTCTTCAGAACCGCTATTCAACAGAAAACGTAGTCAGTTTTTAAAAGAAAGCCTCCCGCTCTTTACTGCGGGAGGCTTTCTGATTTTTAGCAGGTTGTGGTGCTATTGCTTATGCACCAGCTTCAGGCTTCGGCGCATTTTCTGACTTCGTGTTTTCCGGCTTCATCTGCGGGAAAAACAACACATCCTGAATAGAAGCGGAGTTAGTCATAATCATGCTCAGCCGGTCGATGCCGATTCCTAGTCCGGCCGTAGGCGGCATGCCGTACTCCAGAGCCCGCAGGAAATCCTCGTCCAGTACCATAGCTTCCGTGTCGCCGCGCTTTCCCAACTCCAACTGGTCTTCGAAGCGCTGGCGCTGGTCGATGGGGTCATTGAGCTCGGAGAAGGCATTGCAGATTTCCTTGCCGTTGCAGATTGCCTCGAACCGCTCTACCAAGCCTGGCTTGCTGCGGTGCTTCTTGGCCAGCGGCGACATTTCCACCGGGTAATCGGTGATGAACGTGGGCTGAATCAGCTTGGGCTCTACATGCTCCCCAAAGATCTCGTCAATAATTTTGGCTTTGCCCATGCTCGGGTCGAGGCCTACTTTCAGCTCCTTGGCGGCAGCGCGCAGTTCATCTTCGCTCTTGCCATCGATGTTGAAGCCCGTGAAGTGCTCAATCGATTCGGCCATGGTGAAGCGCTTCCAGGGGCGCTGAAAGTTGATGAGGTTTTCCCCCACCTGCACTTCGGTTTTGCCGTGCAGAGCCAAGGCCACGCGCTCCACCATTTCCTCCACCAGATCCATCATCCAGTAGTAGTCTTTGTAGGCGACATACAGCTCCATCTGCGTGAATTCCGGGTTGTGAAACCGGCTCATGCCCTCGTTGCGGAAGTCCTTGCTGAACTCGTACACCCCATCGAAGCCGCCCACAATCAGGCGCTTCAGGTACAGCTCGTTGGCAATGCGCAGATACAGCGTCATGTCCAGCGTGTTGTGGTGGGTTTTGAACGGCCGGGCCGCCGCGCCACCGTACAAGGGCTGCAGAATCGGGGTTTCCACCTCCAGATAGCCTTTGTCGTTGAGGTAGTTGCGCATGGCTTGCACCAGCTGGGTGCGCTTAATAAAGGCCTCCCGCACGTGCGGGTTCACCACTAGGTCCACGTAACGCTGGCGGTAGCGCTGCTCGGGGTCCGTGAAGGCATCGTACGTAACTTTCTCGCCGGTGGCTTCGTCGGTGCGCTCTTTCACAACGGGCAGCGGGCGCAGGCTCTTGCTCAGCACCGTCAGGCCGGTTACATGGATGGATGTTTCACCTACCATGGTTTTGAACACATGGCCCTTTACGCCGATAAAGTCGCCGAGGTCGAGCAGCTTCTTGAATACGGTGTTGTATAGCTCCTTGTCTTCGCCAGGACAGATTTCGTCGCGGTTGATGTAGAGCTGAATGCGGCCCGAAGCGTCCTGCAGCTCCGCAAACGACGCTTTGCCCTTCACCCGAATCGACATCAGGCGGCCTGCCAGACTTACATCCTGAAAGTTGTTCAGCTCAGCATGATAGTTATCGTGGATTTCCTGCGCGTAGAAGTTCACGTCAAACAGCTCGGACGGATATGGCTCAATGCCGAGCTTCTGAAGCTCTTCCAGCTTCTGGCGGCGTATGATTTCCTGTTCGCTGAGGTGCTGCATGGGGAGAGTCTTAAAAACATGGCCCACATGGGGCCGAAAAAGTCAAGCCACAAAAGTAGTGCGGCCCGGACACTTATTCGCATAAACCCGCAAAGAGTCGGATAGTTGGCGGCCGGTGCAAGCAAAAAGAGCCGCCCCAGCAGGGCGGCTCTTACGTGTATATGAAGTAGGATCTAACAGTAATCAGTAACTAAGGATATCAGGCCGCAATACCCATCTGCGGCATCGGCGCTTCACCGGTGATGGTCGGCTGCACCCGGGTGCGCAGGCGGTCTTCCACGAAACTGTGCTGCAAGTGCTTCGGCAACTCGGCCACCAGTTGCTGGTAGCGCTCCAGGCCCATGGCCTTGGCCACGTAGGTTTCGTGGATGCCATTGAGGTAGCTCACGATATTGAGCAGCGACTGATGAAAGAGCTTGAAGTCGATTTCAGCCTCAATGAAACGCTCAATCTCACGGCTGGTCTGCGAGATGCGCAGGCGGCCCAGCAGATCGAAGATGGTGGTGTAGCCGAGGCGCCACGTAATCTGCTGCCAGTGCGAAGCCGTCCATTTGTCCAGTACTTTGCCGGTCTTCTGGCTGCGTAGTGCTGTGTTTGGGTTCGCCTGAATCTGCTGGCGGGTAACCGTAGCTTTCAGCTTGCGCGTAGTGCGCAGGAACTGCCCAATCTGAGCCTGGGCGTCGATTTCCTTGCCCGCAATGTGCAAGCCAGCTTTGTAACCCGCCAGCGGCAGCCGGTGAATGCTGAAGTCGCCGTAGGCACCCGCCGCGTAAAACGCAACAGGGCGTGGGTACGCATTGCGCACTACCAGGCGGCCCACCTCCCGGCGAACCAGCGAAGGATTGTTGCCGCGCACGCCGGCCGTGTACAGGAATGCCTGCAACCCGGCCATAATGTTGTGATAGGCCTGCGGGAAAGTCCAGTGCAGCGCGTTGCGTAGGTAATCTTCGTCGCCTAGCTCAGCGGTAGAGCGTAGTGCATACTCCGTGCTCCAGCAAGCATGCAGCAGCTTCGTAACGGCCGTCAGATCCGTATCAGTCAACTCTGCCTGATGCGCGCGGAAGAAGGGGAGGTGCTGCAGGCCACCGGCTGCGTCATCACCTTCCTGGATGTGGTAGTTGATGGCAAAGAAATAGTTGAGAAACACCTGCGCCGGAATAGACTTGCGCCAGGTCTCATCAGCTAGCTTCTGCTGCTCGTCCGTAACGAGCGGAATAATCGGGGTTTCCATGTCTTGCGTCGTCATATCAGTTCAACGCCCTAAAGTAGTGATTAGTTCTGTATTTGCTAAAAATATTGGTATGATATTATTGTATTATAACCATTGATTGTCAGTGATTTATGAATGTAAATCAATAATTTGAGTAGTTGAAAGTATGGCCTATTTGCTAAAGGAAAATAATGTTCGCAGAATGCTAGCAGTGGGCGCAAAAAAAGCGCCTGCAGCATAGGCTGCAGGCGCTTTCATGGTACTCTTTATGGATGGCTTACATCTGGTCTTTTACTACCGACACAGCCTCACGAAGTGTGATATCCTTGTTCAGAGTTTTGGTGAAGCGTGAAGCACGGTTCACTTCTACCGTATCGGTGCCCAGTGCCTTCAGGTCGATGCTTAGAGGAGCAATAGCCAAAGGTTGAGCTGATTTCTGCACGGCTTCGTATTTGTCCGACTCGGCTTTGTTCTGTTCCTGCTCGGTACGGTAAGCAGTCAGCTTCAACGATACCTTCGTTTCATCTTTGCGCTTGCGCATACGCTGCGCTAGTTCATTCACGAGACGGAAGCTAGGGCTGGCAGCAACACGAGCTTGGCTAGCAGTGCGCAGCTTATCGAAGGAAGGTGCCTGCGCCCACGAGCGGTAACGAGCCGGGCTGATTTCGTCCCACTTCAGTGCGTACTCCTGCTCTTTCTCGCCCTGGTCGAGGTAGCTGTATGCGTCTGGCAGGATGATGTCCGGAACTACGCCTTTGAACTGGGTCGAACCGCCATTGATACGGTAGAATTTCTGGGTTGTGAGCTTGAGCGAGCCGAAAGGCTTGATGCTGTTGAACTCAGCCGGCAGGGCGTCGTCGAGGTCGAAGATGCGCTGCACCGTGCCTTTGCCATACGTGCTGGCAGCACCCATCACCACGCCGCGCTTGTAGTCCTGGATAGCGGCGGCCAGAATCTCGGAAGCCGAGGCGCTGTACTTGTTCACAAGCACCACCAGCGGGCCGCTATACTGCACGCGTGGGTCACGGTCGTTGAGGACGCTGGCGGCGCCCTGGCTGCCTTTCACCTGCACTACTGGGCCGCTATCGATGAACAGCCCGGCCATTTCTACGGCGTCCTGTAACGAGCCACCACCATTGAAGCGAAGGTCAAGCACTACGCCCTGTACGTTCTCCTGCTTGAGTTTCTCAAGCTCTTTCTTCACGTCTTCCGCTGAGCTGCGGCCACCGTTGTCGTTGAAGTCAGCATAGAAAGTAGGCAGCTTGATGTAGCCGATTTTCTTACCTGCCTCATTGATAGTAGCTGACTGGGCGAAGGTCTCTTTAATCACCACTACGTCGCGGATGATAGGGATAATCTTCGTGCTGTTGTCAGGCTTGCGCACTGTCAGGCGCACTTCCGTGCCCTTTTTGCCACGAATCAGGGTGATGGCCTTATCCAGGCGCCAACCTTCCACCGACACGGGTTCCTCAGCAGCCTGCGCTACGCGCAGGATAATGTCGCCGGCCTTCAATCCACCTTGGCGGTAGGAAGCTGAGCCTGGCACAATGTCCGCTACCTTGATATTGCCGTCTTTCTCCTGCAGCGTGGCTCCAATACCTTCGAAACGGCCTGTCATAGCTATATCAAAGCTCTCTTTGTCGCGGGGCGCAAAGTACTCCGTATGGGGGTCGTAGGTGTTGGCAATAGTATTGGCATACATAGCCAGCCGGTCATTGGCATCGTTCTGCAGCAGATCGTTGAACTGGTCGTCGAAGTACTTCAGTACCCGCTTGCGGGCTTCTATCTCCATTTCGGCGGGAGTGCGCGTCGGCTCAGAAGTAGTGGTGGGCGAAGGCGTGACGGAAGTTGAAGCCAACGGCTTGTCCTTCTTCTTGGCCTGTGCGTCCATCATCTCCGAAATCCGCACCAAGGTCTGATACTTCAGAAATTTGCGCCATTCCTCACGCTGTGCCGTCTTGTCAGCGGCATACACCATCTTGTCCGGTTCGGTTTCAAACGATTCTTCCGTAGTGAAATCAAACGGCTTGGCCAGAATATCACGGTACAGCACCTGCACGTCCTTGATGCGCTGGTCGAGCACCACGTTCGTCTGGTCCATGAACTCATGGGTGCCGCGCTTCACCTGATCATCAATATCAGTCTGAAACTTACGCAGCTGAGCAACGTCTGAGGCCAGCAGAAACTTCTTGTTCGAATCTACACGCTTCAGGTAGAGGTCGAAAACACGTTTGGAGAACGTATCGTCGAGTTTTTCAGGCTGGTAGTGGGCGGCGGTAAGGCCCTGGAGCATCGCTTGGATCAGGACTGCATCTTTTTCAGGCGTGCGCGAATCACCGCGTTGGTAGAGCTTATAAGATGCCAGCACGAATACGGCCAGCACCACCGCGGCATACAAACCTATCTTGATTCTGGGGAAAGACATGGAAAGTCGGGTGAAATGGAGGAAAATCAAATGTACACAAAAGCCATACTGAACCCGTACGGCGGGGCAGAAGCCCTGGTTCTGCTATAAAACCCCGAATGGCCCCAATTAAGTGCCATACTGCTGAGCAAGACCTCTGGCAGAAAGGCACTAATCCGGCAGACGGAGTTGCATGGGTTTCTGCTATAATATCCTGCTAAAAACCGGGCCAGATTTGCACGTGGGCCACGAGTTTCCTCTAGCGGTAGAGGATCAGACCAGTAGACAAAAAAAGCCCTTCCCGATTAGGGAAGGGCTTTTTTACTTAATCACCTCAAATTTAATAGCGACGTACTTTGTCGCCATTGTTGCGGCGGAATTCCTCTTCGAAATACTGGGCATCTTCTGCGTTACGGGGTTTAACGCCCATTACGATACCACCATTCTTTACGTCGTTTTCATACTCAACAGCATGCTCCTCAGGGATGCCCGAGCCTACCAGCGCGCCTACCAGGCCGCCCGTGAGGCCACCGGCACCAGCACCAGCCAGCGCAGCTGCCAGCGGACCGGCAATGATCAGACCCAAGCCTGGAAGTGCAACCGAAGTACCGATGGCGGCAATAGCACCAATAACGGCACCTGCTGTGCCACCAATGGCCGAACCTACGCCAGCACCTTCCATGGCCTTGTCGCCCAGGTCAGTGTCAACCGTGTTTTCGCCGAAATGCTTCTTGCGGGTTTCGTCCGACATCAGCAGATTCACGTCATCCTTAGAATAACCACGCGACGACAGCGACGTGTAGGCTTTCTCAGCGCTGTCACGGTCACGGAACATACCGGTTGTGTAGCTGCTGCCTGAGCCGTAAGTCGTGTTGCTGCCTGTTACGGCGCGGGCTGCGTCACCGGCAGCGTTCTGAACAGCATCAACGCCGGAGCCTACCACTGCACCAGCAGTACCGGCTGCAGCAGCGCCTTTCTGAGTAGCGCTGTAGTCGTGATGGGGATTATTGTCGTTGCCAATGCCGGAGTTGCCGGTGCTGGAGTTACCCATATTGCCGCTGGAAGTAGAGCCGCTGCCCGTGCCATAGCCGGAACCGGCAGAACCAGTACCATAGTTTGCACCTGAGCCAGTACCTGAATTCAGCGGGTTGTTCGATTCGTTCGTGTTCATGAGTGGGAGAGTTAATTTGTAAAAAAAGAAAGGGAATCCGGCACAGGAGTAGGAGGAGTTGTGCCCGGATTCTGGAGTACTAAACGCGGCCTGTTGTGTGGGGTTACACAAAAAATTCGGGCCAGCTTAATACTTGTCTTCCGCTATTTCTTACTGTTCAGCTCTATTCCACCAGTCTATTTTTGCCCAAACTGTTCGAAATTACGCTCGTCCTGCCAGAATGCGCGGCATTCCCGACGCATATTTTTCAGGAAGTCTTCTTGTTGTTTGAGGGTGCGCCATTCTCCTAAGCCAAGCCGCTCGCACAGCTTATAAAAGTTGTCGCCTTGCCCTTTGGAGCCTTCCACTTTCACTAGGCAGCTAATGATAGGGCGGCCGGCAGCAAATTCTTGTTCAGAAATTTCTGCCAGCAACTCATTGAGCCGGCTTTTTTCGTGAGAAATTTCCAGATTAAGCCCTAGCTCAGCTTCCTGCACCAGGTTCAGGTAGCTGACGGTACCTACCTGGTGGCGGGCAAAGCGGATCAAATGGCTGCGAATTCGGCCGAACATGTTGGGTGGTGTGGGTTAAAGGAGCGGAAAATAGGAAAAAAAAAGTCCGCTGCTCCACAATTCGTGAAGCAGCGGACCTGACTACCCAAAACCGTACCAACCGGACAGAATTATACTAGCGGTTCTGGCGACGACGTATCTCCTTCTGAATGAGCAAAAACTCCCGGCTGCTCTGGCCGGCAATGGCAGTGTTTTCGTCGGCCCGGCGCAGCAAATAGGGCATCACTGCATCAACAGGACCGTAGGGTACATATTTGGCCGTGTTGTAGCCGGCATGGGCCAGATTATAGCTCAGGTTGTCGCTCATGCCATACAGTTGCGCAAACCAGATGCGAGAGTCGCCGGGCTGCAGATCGTACTCCTGCATGAGCTCGGTCAGGAGGCGGGAGCTGGCCTCATTATGCGTACCGGCACAAATACTGATGCGCTCTACGTGGCTCACGCAATAGCGCAGGGCTTCATCATACAGGTCGTCGGTGGCCTGCTTGCTGGGGTTGATAGGGTTGGGGTAGCCGCGCTGGGCTGCTACGCGCGCTTCCTTCTCCATATAAGCACCCCGCACGAGCTTGCCGCCCAGGAAATACCCGTCCTTTTTTGCATCGGCATACGCTTCCTTGATAGCCTCAAGCCGGTCCTGGCGGTAAAGCTGGTACGTATTCCAAACGATGGCCGACTCGCGGTTGTACTTGCGCATCATCTCGTAGGCCAGGTTGTCGATGGTTTCCTGAAACCAGCTTTCCTCGGCATCTACAAACACCCGCACGCCATACTGGTGAGCACGCTGGCAGATGGCATCGACCCGGGCATGCGCCCGCTCGTAGCTGGTCTGCTCAGCAGCAGTCAGGGGTTTGCCCGCCTGCACCTTCTCCAGTAGCGCACTGTCGGCCAGCCCGGTTACTTTAAACACCGAAAACGGAATGTGCGTGGAGCGGTGAGCCAGATCAATGGTGGCCAGAATTTCGTCGCAGGTGTGGTCGAAGCTTTTGTCGCTGCCTTCGCCTTCCACCGAATAATCCAGAATGGTGCCTATCTGGTAGCGGCCCAGCTCTCCAATGACCGGAATGCACTCCTGGATGGTTTCGCCCCCACAGAACTGATTGAAAATTGATTTCTTAATCAGAAACTTAGTGCCGGGTAGCTGCCACTTCAGGGCGGTTTTCATGAGGCCCCCACCGGTTTTTACCAGCACGTTGTTGTTCATAGCAGCAAACAACGCATACATCTTCCGCAACTCGGCGTCGGATTTAGAAGCGAAGGCTACAGCCGTATCGTCGAAGGAGATGGGCGGAGCTTGGGTTGTGGGCATCAGGTAGTAGCTTTGGGCGGGTAGTTTGGAAAGGCAAATATAACCGTTAAACAACGGTTGAACGGGCCTGGTTACTCAGGCGGCCAGCTACTGCCAACGTAGTTTCGTTCGGTTTCATTCCGCCTGGCCGCTTCTTCGGCCCTTTCGTTTTCCCTTCTGTTGCCCCTATGAATACCCAGCCCGACAACGACACTTTTTTTACGCGCCGTCTGGCCGCGAAAGGCAATCCGTTGTTGATTGCGGGGCCCTGCTCAGCCGAAACGGAGGAGCAGGTGATGACTACCGCCCGCGGCCTGCAGGCCCTGGGCAACATCGACCTGTTTCGGGCCGGCATCTGGAAGCCCCGTACCCGTCCCGGCTCGTTCGAGGGAATGGGCAGCGTCGCACTGCCGTGGCTACGCCGGGTAACGGCCGAAACCGGCCTGCCTACCGCCATTGAGGTAGCCACGCCCCGCCATGTGGAAGAGGCGCTGGCCCACGGTATTGAGGTGCTCTGGATAGGGGCCCGCACGACAGTCAACCCGTTTGCGGTGCAGGAACTGGCCGACGCGCTGGCCGGAACCGGCGTGCCGGTGATGGTGAAAAACCCCGTGAACCCCGACGTAGCGCTGTGGGCCGGGGCACTGGAGCGGCTGGAGCGGGCCGGCATCACCGATCTGGCGGCTATTCACCGGGGCTTCAGCACGTTTGCACCTTCGCGCTACCGCAACGCCCCCACCTGGATGCTACCTATCGAGCTGAAAACCCGCTTTCCGCACATTCCGCTCATCTGCGACCCCAGCCACATCGGGGGCCGCCGCGACCTGCTGCTGCCCATTGCCCAGAAAGCCTTGGACCTGGATTACGAGGGGCTGATGATTGAAACGCATCCGGACCCCGACCATGCCCTTTCGGATGCGGAGCAGCAGGTGACGCCCCAGCGCCTAGGCGAAATTCTAAGCGAGCTGAAATACCGCTACCGGTCGTCTAACAACGCAGAATACCTCAACAAGGCGGAAGAGCTGCGCCATAAGATGGATGTGGCGGACCGCGAAATTATTGAAGCACTGGCCCGCCGCATGGCTTTGGTAGGAGAGCTGGCCGAATACAAGAAGGAGAACAACGTGAAGATTTTGCAGCTGGACCGCTGGAACGACATCTTCACGTCGAGGCCGGAGTGGGCCAAACGGGCCGGGGTGAACGAAAAATTCGTGGCGGAACTCTACAAGCTGATTCATGTGGAGAGCATCCGGCGGCAAACCGAAATCATGCAGCGGCCCGAATAGCCCCGCTATTCATCGTGCCAGGTATAGGATTCGTAGTAGCCCCCGTCCGTGCAGGCACTTTCCCCGACCAGGGAAAGCGTGCGGCCGGTAGCCGTAGTTTCCACCGTATAGGACTTTCGTTCGTTGTTGGGGACCTGGGGCTCGGAAGTAAACGTGACCAGGGGCAGTACCAGCTGCGGGCTTCCGCAATGCAGGAAGGTGCCGTTAGAAAGCTGATACGAGACCTGGCTGTGGGCCTGCCCGCTGTGGCGGATAGTGAGCTGCCCATCGGCTCCAAAAACCAGCTGCCGCGAGAAGCCTGTCGTGGCAGGCGAAACTACAGGGCCTTCGGTTACATTACGCTCCCATTCCCAATAGCCCTGGTCCTGCGCCAGTACGTCGTAGTTAGCCGGTAAGTCGCCGGGCTCGGTGGGGCGGCAGCACAGGGCCGCCATGTTGGTCAGGCAGATTACGGCGAGAAACGTGGCGGATGTAAAGCGTTTTAGCATTCGGATAATTGGTTGAATTCTTTATCGATTGGACCCCTCATAAGAGCTGCTGCAACCGTCGGCGGTTTCCTCCGAAAGAGTCAGCGTGTTGTTCTGGATTTCGTACCGAAGCTCCCGATTGTCGAGGCTGATGTAGTCGGCGGTTTCCTGGCTGAACGCCGAATAATGGCGACTGAGACTGTAGGCAGTGTTAGACTGTAAGGCGCCGTTGCGGTAGAGTTGTGCCCGGCCCGCCAAGTCCAGCAGCAGCACCTCCGAGTAGCCAGTGGTAGCCGGGGAGCTGGCACCGCTCCAGCCGCAGAAGCTGCTCTTCCACTGCCAGCTTCCTGCCAAAGCTGTAGGGCCTGGCGCAGCGTCCTCTTTTTCGCAGCCGCTGCACAGGCAGCAAAGCAACAGTAGCCTAGGTAGGAAACGCATAGAATACAGAGAGGTATGTTGATATATGATAGGAGCCAGACGCGCCGCAGAAAGTTGCAGGGGGCTGCAAAAACTATAGGGGCCGTGGCACAACAGTGGAAATGGCCCCTTCGGCAGGGAGCCGGGTGTAGCTGTGGCGGGCTGCTTTGCCGCGCATTTCCTGCAGGTACAGCATATTGCCTGCCACAGAATAATACTGGCTGCCTTCGTAGCCACGGTAAAGAATGATGTGGCGGCCGGCCCGCCGGAAGCCCCCACGAATGTGCCGTACGGTGAAAGCAGCCGCACTCGTCAGGCTGCCATCCTGGTAGAAGCGGGCCCAACCGCGCCGGTCAAATTCGACCACCATCTGATGGCCCGTGCTGGTTGGGGTGAGGGCGGGCGTGCTGCCGCCAGAGGTCTGTTGCCATTCCCAGCGGCCCACCAGCTGCTGTTCCATCGGGGGCAGGGCATCCCGGTTGCAGGCACCCAAAAACAAGCCGGTAGCCAGCGTTGCAGACAGCAAAAAGCGAGGAGTAGAGAATAGCATAATCCAATAGGTTGTAAGTTTCGTTTAGATGATCAGAATAGCCTCCCTAAAGTTGCATAACAACGGGCTATTTTTGTACTGAAAAGAGGGGTCTGTCTGAAGTTAATTTTCTTAAAGCAAGTTTAAGTTGAATAAAACCCTGTGGATTGGAGCAAATGCCTTGCCAGAATTGGCCGAAATGCTGCGGCAGCCGGCCGTGAGTCAGGTTTTTGTATTGACTGATGCCAACACTGGCCGGCTATGCTACCCTTTGCTGTTGCCCTACCTGCCCAGCGAGCATACAATTATCGAGCTGCCGGCGGGAGAGGAAGCCAAGACGCTGGCCTCCTGCGAAACCGTCTGGAATGAGCTGACCGGACGCCGGGCCGACCGGCATGCGGTGCTCGTGAACCTGGGGGGCGGCGTACTTACCGATTTGGGCGGGTTCTGTGCCGCGCTGTACAAGCGTGGAATCCGGTTTGTGCAGGTGCCTACCACCCTGCTGGCGCAGGTAGATGCCAGTGTAGGCGGCAAAACCGGTATTGACTTCCAGGGATTCAAAAACCAGTTGGGCGTATTCCAGGAGCCGGCTGGTGTATTCATCGACCCCCGGTTTCTGCACACGCTGGATCCGCGCCAGCTGAAATCGGGGTATGCGGAAGTGGTAAAGCACAGCCTGATTGCCGATGCGGAAGCATTTCGGGTGCAGCGCCGCACGGGCATGCTCCTGGAAGACTGGACCAGCACGATCGAAGCCTCAGTGGCGCTGAAAAAAGAAATAGTAGCCCAGGATCCATTGGAAGCCGGCCCGCGCAAGCTCCTGAACTTCGGCCACACTGTGGGGCACGCGTTGGAAAGCTACCTGCTCACGCAGCCGGGCCGCGAAATTCTGCATGGCGAGGCAGTAGCGGCCGGTATGGTCTGTGAGGCCTGGCTGTCGGTGCAGAAAGGCCTGCTGAGCGCAGAAGAACTGGACCAGATAGAAACGTTCCTGTTTTCGGTGTTTGACAAGGTGCAGTTTGTGTCATTAGAAACCGAGGCCATTGCGGAATATGCGTGGCAGGACAAGAAGAATGCCGGGTCCATCATCAACTGTACCTTGCTGCACGGCATCGGTCGGGGCGTCTACGACCAGCCCGTTACTGTGCAGGAGCTGGCCGATTCGCTGCGCTACTACCACCGCCTGTAGCCACGTTTTGGCCGTTTCCGGCTGCCAGCCCATTGTTCAACAACGACCAACGCGCCCTGCTTTGGCTCACAGATTTATTGCCATCAACTCTTCCCTCACGCTCAACTGGGCTTCTGGCCCGCTACGGGGCACGGCCCATCTGCCCGCTTCCAAAAGTGAAAGCAACCGCGCCCTGATTCTGCAGGCTCTGGCCGGCGGCGGCACGCTCAGCAACCTTTCCGACGCCAACGACACCCAGCTCATGCAACGCCTGCTGGCAAACGCTGCAGCGGCGGAATTTGATGCCGAAGACGCCGGCACGGTAATGCGCTTTCTGACGGCCTATCTGGCCGTAACCAACCGCCGTGCCCTACTCACGGGCACTGCCCGAATGCAGGAGCGGCCCATTGCCATCCTCGTAGATGCGCTTCGCCAGCTTGGTGCCGAAATAGAATATGACGGCCAGGATGGCTTCCCGCCACTGCAGCTGAAAGGTTGGCACTACACCAAAACCACTCCCGAAGCCGAGGAAATGGCCGAGCTGACAGTGCGCGGCGACATCAGCAGCCAGTACATTTCGGCGCTGCTGATGGTAGGGGCTACGCTGCCGCACGGATTGCGGCTGCACCTGACAGGCAAAGTAGGCTCAAGGCCCTATATCCGGATGACGCTGGCCCTGATGCAGCATTTTGGGGGCAACTGCCGCGACCTGGGCACGGCGGTAGAAGCCCGCCCCGGTGCCTACCAGCCCACCGACTACACCATTGAATCCGACTGGTCGGCGGCGAGCTACTGGTACGCCATGGTGGCGCTGGCCCCGGCCGGCTCCTGGGTGCAGCTGCCCGGTCTGCGCCGCTATTCCTGGCAAGGAGACCAGGCCATTGTGAGCATCATGGAGAAGCTGGGCGTAACGACGGAGTACCTTGCCGATGGTGTGCGGCTCATGCAAACTGCTGCTACCGAAGCTTTCACGCAGGATTTCACTGACTGCCCTGATCTGGCCCAAACCGTGGCCGTAGTAGCTGCCGCGCTGCAGGTGCCCGTGCTGATGACTGGTCTGGAAAGCCTGCGCATCAAGGAAACCGACCGGATTTTTGCCCTCCAGACCGAACTGGCCAATTTCGGTGCGTTTCTGACGGAGGAGAGTGAAGGCCACTTCCGCGTGAGCTCTGACAACTTTCACGTAAGCGGCCAGACCGTTGCCACGTACCACGACCACCGTATGGCCATGGCCTTCGCACCGCTGGCCTTGCGTGGGACGCTCACCATCGAGGCTCCGCAGGTAGTGCGCAAGTCCTATCCGCAGTTCTGGGCCGAGCTGGAAAAAGCCGGCTTCGGCGTGGAATAGAGGGCTGTCAGGCCGGCAGGGAGTTCAACTTTCGGAAATAGGCCGCCGACAGCCGCAGGCGGCTTCCGTACCAACTGAACAGCTCCCCATCCACGATGCGCACTGCGGCAGCCCGGCAAAGTGTCCGGAACTCGGCCAAATGCTTCTCCTGGAACGGATACGGCTCGGAGGAAAGCAGAATCTGTTCGGGTGCCGCCTTCTGCAGCTGCTCCGGCGTTATTTCGGGGTAACGCGCCAGGCTCGCGAATACGTTGCGGAAGCCCGCCTGCCGGAGCATTTCATCAATAAAAGTGCCCGTGCCAGCCACCATATAGGGCTTGCGCCAGATGAAATACGCGGCTGGTATGAGCTTCGTAGGCTGCGGTAGTTGCTCAAATGAAGCTGCAATTTCGGCGGCCAGGGCCTCGGCCGCGTCTTTGCGGCCGCCAATAAGGCCCACCCGCCGGATCATATCCAACGCCTCGGCCAGCGTGCTGATGTCGCTCATCCAGACCGGATAGTGCGCCGCCAGCTGCTCAATGCCTTCCTGGTAGTTTTCTTCCTTATTGCCGATAATCAGGTCGGGTTTGAGCGCGGCAATCTGCTCGAAATCGAAATTCTTGGTGCCGCCTATGATGGCGGCCTGCTGCCGCGCTTCCGCCGGATGAATACAGAACTTCGTGACGCCCACCACGTGCTGCCCCAGGCCCAGCGCATGCAGCAGCTCCGTCTGCGACGGCACCAGCGACACGATGCGGCGCGGCGGAAACGGCACGGCCACGCGCCGGCCCATCTGGTCCGTAACGGTGAGCGGCGGCAGTAGGGGAGGAAGCTGCATGTGGCCCGCCGCTATACGAGCCGGAAGTTGCGGAACTCGAAGAACCGCTTGCCCGTCAGCTTCTCAACCCAGTACAGAAAGCGGTATTTGGGCTTATCGAAGCGCTTTTTGCTCACGTCGATGTCTACCTGCCAGTTCTGGCGGGCTATGCGCTCCTGCATCACGGCCGGGTGCGTGCCCCGGAATATTTCCAGGGAGTCGTAGTCGTCGAAATTAAAGACGTCGGCGGCCGCCAGCGGATGCTGGTCGGGGCTTGCGTCGCCGGCCCAGAAACGGCCCAGATTCTTCATCTTGGTGAGCATCTGTTGCGGGTTTTTCACCCAGCCGTAGTGATACACGGAAGCATTGGCCGGCTTCACGCGGAGCTTCTCGCCATTCGCCTTGCGGAAGCCCTGCGCATCCTTATAAGACCGGATAGCGGCATCATTGCGGATGACGCGCACCTCACGGCCGTACCAGCGCCGACTGTCCCCGATATAGTCGTAGGTGCCGTAAAAGTGCGTGTAGTTGAACAGCAGACCTTCCACGCGCTTGTCGGTGAGGTGCTGCTCGGCGGCCTGCCGGATGGCCGCGTGGTATTGCTCGTGCACTACCTCATCGGCCTGAATGTAAAAAGCCCAGTCAGCGTCGGGGCTGATCTGGAGGAACGCCTTGTCGGTTTCCACGGCCAGCACGGTGCCGTTGGTTTTCAGCGCCGGGTCCCACACCGAGTGCACAATGCGGATTTTGGGCGAGCCGATGGCTAGGATCAACCCCTCGGTATCATCCTCACTATCCCCGACACTCACCACCATTTCATCCACGACCGGCAGGATGGAGCGAATAGCTTCCACCACCGGATAATCGTTGATGACGGCGTTGCGAATGATGGTGAAGCCGGAAATTTTCATGGATCTGCCTGAAAAAAACCGGTCCTCCTGAGCAGCACCCAGAAGGACCGGTTGCGCTTTAGCTGAAGTAGCGGAAATCATGCCCGTCCTCGATGCGCAGGAGAGTTTCGTAGATGAGCTTGGTCACGCTATCCACATCATCTTTATGGACGGTTTCCACGGTGGTATGCATGTATTTGAGAGGCAGCGAAATAAGGGCGGCTGCCACGCCGGCGCCGGAGTAGGCAAAGGCATCGGTGTCGGTGCCGGTGGCGCGGGTAGCAGCGGCCCGCTGGAATGGAATTTCAGCCTTTTGCGCTGTTTCGATGATCAGGTCGCGCAGGTTGTTCTGCACGGCCGGGCCGTAGGTAATCACCGGACCTTTGCCGCAGAAAATGTCACCCGAAGTCTTTTTCTCGTACATCGGCGACTGAGTATCGTGGGTCACGTCCGTGATGATGGCCACGTCCGGATTGATGCGGTGCGCTACCATTTCGGCCCCGCGCAACCCGATTTCCTCCTGCACGGCATTCACGATGTAGAGGCCGAAGGGCAGGGTTTTGCTGTTCTCTTTCAGCATGCGGGCCACTTCCGCAATCATGAAGCCGCCTACCCGGTTGTCGAGGGCGCGGCCCACGTAGAACTTGTCGTTCATTACCATGAACTCATCTTCGAACGTGACGACGGAGCCCACATGAATGCCCATCTGCTCGACCTCCTCCTTGCTGGAAGCGCCGCAGTCAAGAAAGACCGTTTCGATGGTTGGAGCCTTGTCCTGCTCTACTTTGCGCACATGGATGGCCGGCCAGCCGAACACGGCCTTTACAATGCCCTTGGCCGTGTGAATGTTCACGCGTTTGCTGGGTGCCACCAAGGGGTCGGAGCCACCATTGCGGCGCAGATAAAGGAAGCCCGATTCGGTGATGAAATTGACGAAATAGCTGATTTCGTCGGCGTGGGCCTCAATCACCACTTTGTACTTGGCGTCGGGGTTGATGACGCCGACCACTGTGCCGTAAGTATCCACGAAATACTCGTCGATATACGGCCGGATATAGTCCAGCCATATTTTCTGACCTTCCTTCTCGAAGCCGGTCGGAGAAGGGTTGTTGAGGTACTTCTGAAGGAAATCGAAGCTTTCCTGACGCATGAAACAAGGGCTCAGAAAGGTAAAAAATAGGAAAATGAGCTACAAAGAGTGGTTTGCCACTACGGTGATTCAAGTACGTGCCACGCCATCGGAATGTCGGCTTCCAGACCGTTTGAGCCAGCCACCCGGCCTTCAAAACGGCCTTCCTGCCGGAACCCGAGTTGCTCGTAGAGCGCTATAGCCCGAACGTTGCTTTCGCGCACCAGCAGCTCTACGCGGCGCACCTGCGGAAACGCCGTCTGTACGCGGGCCAGCAACTCCTCAAACAACCGCCGGCCGATGCCCTGGTTCTGTACTGCGGCATCTACGGCAACTGTAATGTCGCCGAGCACGTGCGCGAAAATCTGCAGGCCGGACCAATACGTGTGGATTTCGGCTACGAGATGCCCGTTTTGCTCGGCCACCAGCGCTACGCCCCGGGCCAGACTACGGCTCAGAAAATGCTGCACATACTCGTCCGTAATTTCTGCCGGCTGCCGGGCCAAACCGCCACTTTCCCGCGACACGCGCTGGTACAGGCTGCGGATAGCCGGGGCATCTTGCAAAACCGACGGACGAATCTGAACTGACATAGGGGAGGCCTACAGCGGAATGTTGCCGTGCTTCTTGCGGGGCAGCGTGTCCACTTTGTTTTCGAGCATCTTGAACGCCCGAATCAGCTTCTGGCGTGTCTGCGAGGGTAGAATTACTTCGTCCACGAAGCCGCGGTGGGCGGCACGGTACGGCGTGGCAAATTTCTGCTGATACTCATCTACCTTCTCCTGCAGCTTGGCTTCGGGGTCCTCGGCAGCGGCAATCTCGCGCTTGAAGATGATTTCGGCGGCACCTTTGGCACCCATTACCGCAATTTCGGCAGTAGGCCAGGCGTAGTTCATGTCGGCCCCAATGTGCTTGCTGTTCATCACGTCATACGCCCCGCCGTAGGCTTTGCGTGTGATGACGGTAATGCGCGGCACGGTGGCTTCGCAAAAGGCGTAGAGCAGTTTGGCGCCGTTGGTGATGATGCCGCGCCACTCCTGGTCGGTGCCGGGCAGGAAGCCTGGCACATCTTCCAGCACCAGCAGCGGAATGTTGAACGAGTCGCAGAAGCGCACGAACCGGGCGGCTTTGGTAGAAGCGTTGATGTCGAGCACGCCCGCCAGCACCGCCGGCTGATTGCCCACGATACCGATGCTCCGGCCACCTAAGCGGGCAAAACCTACCACTATATTCTCGGCGAAATTCTGATGCACTTCCAGGAAGGTGCCGGCATCAATGATGCCTTCAATCACCTCCCGCATGTCGTAGGGCTGGTTGGGGTTCTCCGGGATGATGGTGTCCAGCACAGCGCGGCTTTCGTCCTGGCCAGCTTCGTAAAGTACCGCGGGGGCTGTTTCCTCGCAGTTCTGGGGCATGTAGCTCAGCAGCTGCTTGAGGTGGTTGATGCAAGCTACTTCGTTGGCGCACGAAAAGTGCGTGACGCCGCTCTTGGCCGAGTGCGTACTGGCACCGCCCAGCTCCTCGCTGGTCACGTTTTCGTGGGTTACCGTCTTTACCACGTTCGGCCCGGTCACGAACATGTAGCTCGTGTCCTCCACCATCAGGATAAAGTCGGTGATGGCCGGCGAGTACACCGCGCCGCCCGCGCACGGCCCCATAATGGCCGACAGCTGCGGTACCACACCCGAGGCCAGCGTATTCTTATAAAAGATATCAGCGTAGCCACCCAGGCTCACTACGCCTTCCTGAATCCGGGCCCCGCCCGAGTCGTTCAGGCCGATAACCGGGGCTCCGTTCTTCATGGCGAGGTCCATGATTTTCACAATTTTCTCGGCGTGCGTTTCGCTCAGCGAGCCGCCAAACACCGTGAAATCCTGCGAAAACGCGTACACCAGCCGGCCGTTTACGGTGCCGTAGCCTGTTACTACCCCGTCGCCGAGGTAATACTCTTTGTCCAGACCGAAGTCTTTAGAGCGGTGCATTACAAACTTGCCGATTTCCTCAAATGAGCCTTCATCGAACAGCAGATCAATCCGCTCCCGGGCCGTGAGCTTGCCTTTCTTGTGCTGCGCATCAATGCGGGCCTGGCCACCGCCGAGCAGGGCCTCCTGGTTTTTGCGGTCGAGAATTTCGAGTTTGCTTAGTTGGGCGTCAGCGTGCGGATCGGACATGCGGGGTGGGCTTGAGGAAAGTCTATGTAGCTACTTAGGTCAGGAATCCAAAGGTAACGTATGGGCAAAGAAAAGCCGCACCAGAATTGTGCGGGCGGCAACTGGTCTTTATTACTACTTACTAGCTGTATAAATATAAAGCGGCCGGCCCCTTCACAGGAGCCGGCCGTTTCTATGTATTCCAGACGATTACTCGCCCTTCTTCTTGGTGTCCTTCGGCTCGTCGTCCGTTGGCTCGGGAGCTTCCTCCGGCCGCTCGTCGCTGGCAAGGTTCTGCGGCTCGCCGCTCTTGCTCACGGCGAAGGTCAGCTCTTCCGCGCCTTCCGCATAATCAGCCGTGATAACGTCGCCCTGAGCAATTTCCGCTTTCAGGATTTCCTCGGCAATCGGATCTTCGATGTACTTCTGGATGGCCCGGTTCAGCGGACGCGCGCCATATTTGGGGTCGTAGCCTTTTTCGGCCACGAAGTCCTTGGCAGCATCAGTTAGCTCCACGCGGTAGCCCAGCGTCTGGATACGGCCCAGCAGCTTGGCCAAGCTGATGTCGATAATCTTGTGGATATCCGACTTCTCCAGCGAGTTGAACACGATGACGTCGTCCAAACGGTTCAGGAACTCGGGCGAGAAGGTTTTGCGGAGGGCATTGGTGATGGTGCCCTTTGTCAACTCGTCCATGTTCTCCTGGCGGGCCTTGGTGCCGAAACCGATACCGGCGCCGAAGTCGGCCAAATCACGCGCCCCAATGTTCGAGGTCATGATGATGATGGTGTTGCGGAAGTCCACCTTGCGGCCCAGGCCGTCGGTCAGGATACCGTCGTCGAGCACCTGCAGGAGCAGGTTGTACACGTCGGGGTGTGCCTTCTCAATCTCATCAAGCAGGATAACCGAGTACGGCTTGCGGCGGATTTTCTCCGTCAACTGGCCGCCCTCTTCGTAGCCCACGTAGCCGGGAGGCGCGCCCACGAGGCGCGATACGCTGAACTTCTCCATGTACTCCGACATGTCAATCCGCACAAGCGAATCCTCTTTGTCGAAGAGGTAGGTAGCCAGCACCTTGGCCAGCTCGGTTTTACCTACACCGGTCGGGCCGAGGAACACGAACGAGCCGATGGGCTTCTTCGGGTCTTTCAGGCCCACGCGGGTGCGCTGGATGGCTTTCACGAGTTGCTTGATGGCCTTGTCCTGCCCGATTACGCGACCCTGCAGCTCTTCGCCCATTTTCAGGAGCTTGGCGCTTTCGTTCTGGGCCACGCGCGAAACGGGAATGCCGGTCATCATGGCAATTACCTCGGCCACATTCTCCTCCTTCACGGTGTAGCGCTTCTTCTTAGTCTCCTCTTCCCAGTCCTTTTTGGCTGATTCGAGCTGATCAATAAGCTTCTTCTCCGTGTCACGCAGCTTGGCGGCCTCTTCGTACTTCTGGCTTTTCACCACGCGGTTTTTCTCCACCTTGATGTTCTCAATCTGCTCTTCGAGCTTGAGAATATCCTCGGGCACCACGATGTTGTTGATGTGTACGCGGGCACCGGCCTCATCAAGAATGTCGATGGCCTTGTCCGGCAGAAACCGGTCTGACATGTAGCGGTCCGACAGCTTCACGCAGGCCTCGATGGCCTTGTCGGTGTACACCACGTGGTGGTGGTCCTGATACTTGTCCTTGATGTTGTGCAGAATTTCAATCGTCTCCTCAGGCGTGGTGGGGTCCACCATCACCATCTGGAAACGACGGGCCAGCGCGCCATCCTTCTCGATGTACTGGCGGTACTCATCAAGCGTGGTAGCACCGATGCATTGAATTTCGCCGCGGGCCAGGGCCGGCTTGAACATATTGGAGGCATCCAGCGAACCCGAAGCCCCGCCAGCACCCACAATCGTGTGCAGTTCGTCGATGAACAGAATCACGTCGGGCGACTTTTCCAACTCGTTCATCACGGCCTTCATACGCTCCTCGAACTGGCCACGGTACTTGGTACCAGCCACCAGCGAGGCGAGGTCGAGCGTAACTACTCGCTTGCCGAACAGCACGCGCGACACCTTCTTCTGAATGATGCGCAGGGCGAGGCCTTCGGCAATGGCCGTTTTACCAACGCCGGGCTCACCAATCAGAATCGGATTGTTCTTTTTGCGGCGGCTCAGAATCTGAGCTACACGCTCAATTTCCTTTTCGCGGCCCACAATCGGGTCGAGCTTGTCTTCCTCGGCCAGCTTGGTCAGGTCGCGGCCGAAGTTGTCGAGCACGGGTGTGCGCGACTTTTCGGTGCCTTTCTTGGGCGTAGCGCCGGCACCGGCACCGCCGCGGCCTGCACCACCCCCGAAGAGGCGGTCATTGTCGTCGTCGTCGGCTTCGGGGCCGCTGGTAGGGTTGTTCGCCGTGTTACCGTGGTAGTCCAGCGAATCGCGCACAGATTCGTAGTTCACGTTGAATTTGCTGAGAATTTGAGACGAAATGTTGTCTTCGTCGCGCAGGATCGAGAGGAGCAGGTGCTCCGTCCCGATAATCTCGCTCTTGAAGATCTTGGCTTCGAGATAGGTAATCTTGAGGACTTTCTCGGTTTGTTTCGTCAGCGGGATGGAGCCGGTAATGCTCGTGCCCTGCGTGGCCGTGTTGCGGGTGGCTTGCTCGAGGGCGTATTTGAGCTCGTCCACGGATACGCCCAATTTCTTGAGCAGACCGATGGCCGTGCCTTCCCCTTCGCGAATCATGCCCAACAACAGGTGTTCGGTGCCGATATAGTCGTGCCCGAGCCGGATGGCCTCTTCCCGGCTCAGGGAGATGACCTCCTTGACTCGATTTGAGAATTTAGCTTCCATGCAGATAAGGTAGTGAAGAAAAACGGTACCCCGCAAACAGGCTGAAGGCCTCAGCAGCGGGTTGGGCCGATATAATCTGAAACAGATTGGGTCGGGCGAAGGTTCGGAGCCGGCACTTGGCACTACGCGAGAAAGTCGCCGGCGGCCGGGCCCTGCATAAAAAGCAGGTCTAAGATGCTGAGCCCCGGTGCAAAATCTTTACCAAACGTCTGCGCATAGGGCAAGGCAGACGTACTGTCAGGTCCAGTTGCGCCGGGGGGCTTTGGTGTCAGCCAGTCGCGCCTGTCAAGCAACTCAGAACCGAGGGCTGGGGTGGAGGAAGGGGTGTGGTATTCGGTGGTGAGATGGATGGGAGTGCGCAGGCGCAGGCAGCGCAGATAGAACTGCAGCAGCGTCAGATTCAGTTCGAACAGCAGCCGGGGCTTCTGTACGTAAATGTCGTGGAGATAGTCGGCGTAGTATTCAAAGTACGGAGTGCCGCCATAAGCGGTTTGGATGCTGCGCCAGTGCGTGTGCACCCAGTTCTGGCGGTAGTCAATTTCCAGTTCCGAGGTTTTTACTTTCTCGCTGCGGTTGCCATCTACTACCGGCACCGTGAGCGGCTTCACGCCCTGGGCCGTCAGGATGAGGCAGCGGTTGCGGTAGGTTTGCTTGCGGTAGTGCTCCTGCGTTTCCAGCCACAGCGCATCGGCTCCTATTAGTTGGCCAAAAAACGCAACGGGCGGGTTGTACTGCGACTCGAAAAGGACGGCGGACATAGACAAAGGAGGAGCAGGACTTAACCGGATGTGACTGCCAACATAACGCACTGACCGCAGAAACCGGCAACAGCAAACAGGAATGGTTACGCAACTCCGCTTTGGAAACAGGCCAGTATGCTGAGCAGACTTGCTTGCTGACCACGTCCGGTTTCCAGAAACGGGAAGCAACTGGTTCAAAATAGGGCGGTTTGAGTGACGCGCCGGAGGCAACGGTGGGAACGGCCAGCCGTTTGCAGAACGTTAGGCTTTCCGCAGCCTCCATCTACCTTTACCGCCTGATACTTCTGCATGCGTACACTTCCTGTTTTTCTTTTGTTGCTTCTGCTGCACCTCACGGCTGCCGCTGCGCCGCAGCCTACACTGCAGCTTGATGTAGCTCGTTTCCGCAATGAAGATGTAAGTGTAAAGGGCAACGTAGTGGAATTGTATGCCACTGTGTCGGGAAAGTGGCTGCGCTATATGCGCCGGGCGCCCAAAATGTACCAGGCCGCTGCCGTGCTGACACTAGAAATTGTGCGGCCCAACGGACAGGCGGCTTATCAGGAAACGGTTACGCTCAAACCACCTGTGCTCAGCGACACGACGGCTGTCATCAAAAATCCGCTCAGCTTTCAGAAGCGCATCGTTCTGCCCGATGGAGAATACTCTTTACGCGCGTTGGTGCAGGATCAGTACCGTAAGGGCCAGCAAAGCCTGATAGAAATGCCGCTGGTGCTGAAATCGACGGAAGCCAAGCCAACCTTGAGTGACCTGGTGCTGCTGGCCAAGCCGGCCGCGCGCGGCGCTGAGGCCAGCAACTTTAGCCGCTCTGGTTTTAGCCTTACCCGCGCTCCAGGTGCCCTCTATGCCCGTGGGCAAGAGAAGCTATTCTTTTATGGGGAACTGTACAATGCTGCCGTAGGGCAGCCGCTACAGGTTTCTTACCGGCTGAAAGAAATCAATCTGCCGAAAGGAATGGGCGCGAAGACCATAGCCACTGGGCAAAGCACTGTAACCGGCGCCGAGGGGCGCCCTACCGTACTGACCAGCGAGCTGAACCTGGGCAAAGTGCCTACCGGCGACTACCTGCTGACTGTGGAAGTGCGCAACGCTAAAAACCAGCTGCTTGCCTCGCAGACCGCCACACTGCATCGGGAGGCCAATGACTACGCGCCGGCCGGAGCGGGCCCGGCCCGTTAACTTTGGGGCATGATCAAGCCGTATCCCTGGTATTATCGTCCGCTCAACAGGCTGCTCCGTGGCCTAGCTCACCTGCCGCTTTCGGTGCTCTACGGGCTGGCCGAAGTCATGTACTTCCTGTTGGCGTACGTGCTGCGCTACCGGCAGAAAGTAGTGTTGAAAAACCTGCGCAATTCGTTTCCGGAGAAGCCTGAAAATGAGATTCTGCGGATTCAGAAGGCATTCTACCGGCACTTCGCGCAGGTGATGGTGGAAACCCTGAAGCTGGCGGTGATGCCCGCTGAAGAGCTGAAGCGCCGCGTGTGGTTCAGCAACCCCGAGGTAATGGAGCGTCACTTCGCGCAGGGACGCACGGTGCTGGGCCTGTCGTCGCATGCCGGCAACTGGGAATGGGTGCTGACTTCGGGGGCCGCATGGCTGTCGGCGCACGCTGATGGGGTGTACAAACCGCTAAGCAACCCGTTTTTCGAAAGCTTTATGCACCAGCTGCGCACCCGCACCGGCGCCGGCCTGATACCCATGCGCGACACCCTGCGCGACATGCTGCAGCGCCGGGGCGAAACCCGGGTAGTAAGCCTGCTCTCCGACCAGGCTGCCGGCCCCGAAGACCGGCCCTACTGGACGCAATTCATGAACCAGGACTCCGGCTTCTATACCAGCGCCGACCGGCTGGCTTCCCGCTTCCATTGCCCGGTAGTGTATGTAAGCATCCGCCGGCTGCGCCGTGGCTACTACCAGATTATCCTGACGGAACTCTACGATGGCGACGCCCCGCTGCCCGCCAACGAATTTCTTGTCACCGAAGCGTTTGTGCGCCAGCTGGAACACGACATTCATGCTTTTCCCGCCGACTACCTCTGGACCCACCGCCGCTGGAAGCACAAGCGCCCGGTTAGTGAGCCGGTGAGCTAGGCCGGACAACAGCACTAAAAAAGCCCAATAAGCGAAGCGGCTGCACCAGTGGTGCAGCCGCTTCGCTTATTGGGCTTTTTTAGTGCTGTTACAGATACTGCTCGATGTCGCCGGCGCCCTGGCGTACCAGCTCAAAGTCGTCGTTGGTGCAGTCGATGATGGTGCTGGGGACGTTGTTGCCGAAGCCGCCATCGATGACGATATCCACCAACGAGCGGTACTTCTCGAAAATCAGGTCCGGATCCGTTACGTACTCGTCGAGCGTGTTTTCATCCTCGCGCACCGAGGTGCTCACAATAGGGTTACCGAGCTCCTTTACCAGCTGAATAATAATGGGGCTGTCGGGCACCCGGATACCAACGGTTTTGCGCTGACGACCTCCCTGGCGCGGCGCTTTGGAGCTGGCCTCGAAAATGAACGTAAATGGTCCCGGCAGGGCCCGCTTTATCACTTTGTAAGTCGGAGTCGTGATGCCGTGCGCATAGTCGGAGATGTGCGACAGGTCGGAGCAGATGAAGCTTAGCAGCGCCTTGTCGGGGTTAAGGCCCTTTATGCGGCACAGCTTGTCCACTGCTTTGGCGTTATGAATGTCGCAGCCGATGCCATACACCGTGTCCGTAGGATAAATGATGATGCCACCCCGACGTAATACATCTACAACTTGCTGAATGCGGTTCTGGGGCGGATTATCGGGGTGAATGCGGAGCAGCGTAGCGGCCATAGCAAAGCGTGGAGTTAGATGGTGAAACAACATACGGCACCTGAGCAGCGCCGCAGCGGGGCAAGGTAGCCGTTGTGACAGACAACTGCCAGCCACCTGTTCGTTGTTTTTGCCTGCCGGGTTACGTTTCCTCCCCACGGCAACGACTTCCGGCAGGCGGGAAATGGTTTCCAGAGCGTGGGGAACGATTTCCAGAGCGCGGGAATCGGGTTCCGGGGCGCGGGGAAGGCTGTTTGGATAACGCAAAAAGAGGCCCCGGCGCAGTGCCGGGGCCTCTTTTCAGGCGTGAAGCCGGGTAAGGCTGACTATTGCTTCACGAAGCGGCGTGTCGCGCTGCCTTCGGCAGTCGTGAGGCGCACGGCATATACACCGGCTTTGAGCGAGGCTACATTCAGGCTCGTCAGCTCGGTGGTAGCCACAGTGCGGCTTACTACCTGGCCCAGCGCATTCATGATTTCTACCTGAGCACCACGGCCGGCACCATCAACACGCAGCGTGAGCTGGTTGGCCACGGGATTGGGGTAGAGGGCAAGAGCCTTAGCGAAAGTCGGCTCAGCAGCACGCTGTACAAACGACAGGTCGGAGTAGCGGCGCGGAATAATCTGGTAGCCTTCCGTGAAAGGCGTGGTGGCATCGAACTGGCTGCCGATACCGGTGAGCAGGAACGGCGTGGTAGGAGCAGGCTTGCCAGCGAAGTCCGAGTTGGCCGGAATCCGCATCTGGTACACCACCGGATTCGGGCCGGCCGTCGTGACGTCCACGTTGTAGGCGGTAGCGGCACCGGTCCACTGAGTAGGCGTAACAAGCGTTACGGGCGTGGCAATAGCAATCAACTCCGACTCATCATTCTCAGTCAGAGCCGCTACCACGGCGCGCGGCAGATACGTGCGGCGGGCACGACCCAGCGACGTGATGCTGGTCATGGTAATCTGGCTCAGGCCGTTGAACTGACCCAGCGTGCCGGTCACCAGCACCGAGTCACCTTCCGCCAGAACAGTCGTGCCAATGTTGGCCGAAGCAAACAGGCCGATGCCGCCGGTGTTGTCAATCAGGGTGAACTGGTAGCCAGCTGTGCGCTGGTTGGTGCCATACACCGTGCCGCGGGCCGAAACCGTTTGGGTGTTTTGGGTCGGTACGCCGGCTGCGTCGTTCACCGTCAGGGCTGCTACCGTCGAAACCGTAGGGCCGGTAGGGGTGTCGTTGTCGGTGATGGTGATGGTATAGGTGCCGGCATCAACCGTAGCAGAACCGGCGGGAAGCGGGTTCTGCAGTTTCAGAATGATGGTTTCGCTGGCTTCCGCAACAGCGTCATCCACGATGGTTACGTTCACGTTCTGGGGGGCCGTGGTGTTGGCCGGGAACGTTACGGTTTGGGTGGTGTAGGTGTAGTCGGCAGGGGAGGTGGCAGTGCCAGCAGGAGTAGCAATGGCTACCTCTACCGTAACAACCTGGGCGCTTACGGCGCTCAGGCGCACCGGCACCTGGATGGTGCCCGCGTTTTCGTTCACCGTAGCCGAAGCGGCAGCGAATGAAGCCACCGGCGTTGTGGTACCGCCCGTCTGGCTAATCAGGCCGTACGTCTTCACGTTGTCGACACGCCAGGAGCCCGTGGTGGCCTCCGCGTTGTAGCCATAGATGCGGAATTCTACCGGCGTCAAAAGAGACGCGAAAATGGCCGGCAGCACAATTTTCTTGTTCGTGCGCGTGTCTGTATCGTCCGGTACGTTCACCGTAATCAGGTTGGCCGTGAAGTTGTCGGCGCTGGAGCGTACCACCCAATCCCGGATGCCGGTGCCTGAGCGGCGCTCATCCAGCAGAATGCTGTCGAGGCGCATCTGGAAGCCGGTAGCCGGCTGCACCGAGAACGAAAAATAGTCGGTAGCGTCCGGCGTGGTGCCTGTGGTCCAGTCGATAGCCGAAAAAGTGTTGGCTCCGGCAGAAGGCGTAACACCTGCCCCGCGCGACATGGGGCTGAACGTGGCGTTGATAGGCTGGGCGTCAACGGCTACGGTAGGCTCGCTGCCGGTTGCGCCGGTGAAGGAATAAGTAGCCAGCTGCGCGTGGGCGGCTGTGCCAAAAAGCCCCAGCGTGGCTACCAGAGCCAGCCGCCGCCACCGGGAAGTGTAAGAGTGTTGCATGCGTGAAAGGAGAAAAGGGTAATGAAATTGAAACAGCAATCAGGGTAAGGACGCAAACCGCCGGGAAAGGTTGATGGAAAAGCAGCAGAGCAGCCGCAAAGCGGTGGCGCTGGCAGCAAACCCAAAACCCAGGCGTCTGAAATCCTGCCACTGCCGGATTCCGCGTACTTTTGACGGACAAAGCTACTCCAAACGGTTTCGTCCGCCAATTTGCCCGCCGGAACTTCATATTCCGGTAACCTGACCACCTTCTCCTCCGATGGCCAAGACCCGCATCGATTACAAAGCCAAAGCGCTGAAGCGCCGCAACCGTTTCGCCTACATCACGGGCATTTCTGGGCTGCTGCTCATTACGTTCTCCTACTACTTCTACCAGGTGTTTTTCACGCCGAACGTGGAAACCAAAGGCAAGCCTACCTACGTGGTAGTGCGCCGCGGTGAAACAGCCAAGGCCGTGCTGGACTCCATTGAGGCCACCGGTGTCATCGTCGATAAGCTCAGTTTGCGCTTTGTAGCGAAGCTGATGAAGTATGACAAGCTGGTGAAACCCGGCCGCTACGAGCTGAAGGAAGGCTACACTAACCGCCAGCTCATCAACGACCTGCGCACCGGCAGCAACAAGCTGCCCCTGATGCTCACGTTCCAGAACATCCGGCTGCGCGAAGACTTGGCCCGCAAGCTCGCCACCACCATCGATGCCCGCCCCGGCCAGTTCGACTCGCTGCTGAGCAGCCCCAGCTACACCAAAAGCCTGGGCTTCGACACGACTAGCGTACAGACCATGTTCATCCCGAACACCTACGAGCTAGCCTGGAACACGTCCGCCGACAACCTCATGCAGCGCATGAAGAAGGAATACGAGAAGTTCTGGACCCCTTCCCGCGACGCTAAGCGCAAGCAACTAAACCTGAGCCGCGCCGAGGTCAGCACGCTGGCCAGCATTGTGGAAGCCGAGCAGCAGCAGCATGCCGATGAGCGGCCCCGCGTGGCCGGCGTGTACCTCAACCGCCTCCGGCGCGGCATGAAGCTCCAGGCCGACCCCACCGTGGTGTACGCCAACAAGGATTTCACCATCAAGCGGGTGCTCAACGTGCACCTCACCAAAGACTCGCCCTACAACACCTACAAGTATAAAGGCCTGCCGCCCGGCCCCATCAACCTGCCCAGCATTGCCAGCATTGATGCCGTGCTGAACCCCGAAAGCCACGATTACCTGTACTTCTGCGCCAAGGAGGACTTCAGCGGCTACCACGCCTTTGCCCGCAACGAGCAGGAGCACCTTGTAAATGCGCGGCGGTACCAAGCGGCGCTGACGCGGAGCGGCATCATGAAGTAAGTTGTTAGTGGCTGAAAGCTGATGGCTATTAGCTGTTAGCTTTTTCCCTCGTAGAAGGCCTCTATCGTTTTCACCCAACAGCTATCAGCCAGCAGCTACAAGCTAACAGCTAAAACAATGTACATTTCCGACACCAAAATCCGGGTCCGCTACGCCGAAACCGACCAGATGGGCTACGTGTACCACGGCAACTACGCGGCGTACTTTGAAGTGTGCCGCACCGAAGCGTTCCGGCAGCTGGGCATCAGCTACAAGGACTTGGAAGCCGAAGGCGTGGGCATGCCGGTAGGTGAAATCCGAACCCGCTTCCGCCGCCCCGCCCGCTACGACGACCTGCTCACGGTACGCCTGCTGCTCCGGCAGCCCGCCGAAGGCTCCCGCGTGCTGTTCGAGTACGAAATCTACAACGAGGCTCAGGAACTGCTGACCGAGGGCCACACGTTGATGGTGTTCGTGAGCATGGCTACTGGCCGGCCCGTGCCCATTCCGGTACACATTCAGGAAAAGCTGGCCGGCTACTTTTCCGACGACGAAACCGGCGGCCCGCTCACGCCACCCAAAGCGCCGGTAGACGCACCGGCGCCGGCCGCGTTTTTGAAGAAGTGAGGAGCTAAAGGCACGTCGTGCTGAGCTTGCCGAAGCATCTCTACCGCCTCGTTGCACTAGGGCTAGTGGTAAGGAGTTAGCCAGAGGTAGAGATGCTTCGGCAAGCTCAGCATGACAGTTCACTGCACAATTCACCTATCCGGTTCATGCGTTTTCCCACCCGCCGCTACCATTTGCCCGACGTACGCCGCCGCCGCAGCTACCGCAAGGCCATTGTGTTTCTGAAGCGGCTACGGTTTGCGGGCGGGCGGGCTTCGGTGTATGATGTGGTAGACCGGCTGCTGCAGGAAATCCGGCTCGATGGTATTGCCAAGCGCGCCTCCTATATGGCGTTCAACTTCACCATTGCTATATTTCCCACCATCATCTTCCTATTCACGCTAATTCCCTATGTCCCGATTCCGAACCTGAATCTGGACATTCTGCAGTTCCTGTCTGACCTGATTCCGCGGGAAATGTACCTGGCTATTTCGGGCACTATTGAGGATATCGTGAACATTCCGCACGGTGGCCTGCTGTCGTTCGGTTTTGCCACGGCCCTGGTGCTCAGCTCCAACGGCATCATGGCCCTGCTCGACGCCTTCGAGAAAAAGTACCCCTCCTTCAAGAAGCGGACCTACGTGCGCAAGCGGGTCATTGCTACGCTGCTGACGGTGGTGCTGTCGTTGGTGCTGCTGGTTTCGGTGGTTGGTATCTTCTTCGGCACCTACATCATTGATGCGCTGGTATTTCATGAAATCGTGCCCGAAACCTTTACTTCGGAGCTGATTACCATCATCAAATACGGCTCGGTGGTGGGGCTGTTCCTGCTCACTACCTGCCTCGTGTACTACTACGTGCCGCCCGTACACGACAAATGGCCGTTTCTGTCGGCGGGGGCGGTGGTGGCCACGCTCCTGATTTTTCTGGTGTCGTTCCTGTTCATCCTCTATGTCAAGATATTCGACTCCTACAACCATTTCTACGGCTCGGTTGGCACGCTGGTCGGCTTTATGGTGTGGCTGGACTTCGTGTGCATGACCCTGATTCTGGGCTTTGAAATCAACGTGAGCATCGATGCCGTGACGGGCCGGTTGCGCAATGGTCCTTCGGGCGTGCGGCTGCTCAACCGGCTGCGCAGTCGGGATGCAAAAATTTAACTCCTGATAATCAGCTCACAGAGAGGCATAAACCGTAAAAGACAGGCGCGGCGGCAAAAATGTAGAAGTAAAAGTTGCGGCAAGTGGCGCGTGCTGCTACTTTTGTCGTCCCAAACCACTCAGTTTGGACCTTAGAGAGGTGGCAGAGTGGTCGAATGCGACGGATTCGAAATCCGTTATACCTGCAAGGGTATCGGGGGTTCGAATCCCCCCCTCTCTGCCAAAGCTTCCAACCCGTGGAAGCTCTTTTGATGATAACCGCATAGCGCCCTTATACACTCAGAGGAGTGGCAGAGTGGTCGATTGCGGCGGTCTTGAAAACCGTTGAGGGTTAAACCTCCGGGGGTTCGAATCCCTCCTCCTCTGCGAAATGAGGTTGTCATCAACTGAAAAGCTCCGCCTATCCGGCGGGGCTTTTTTGTTTCCTGCGTATGGGCTATCAATGGGTGTGCAGTGGAAGCATGTGTTTGACAATCAGAGGTATGGATTAGGCCGTAAGCTGTACGGAAATGATGAGGGAGACTTGTATTGCCGCTGGGTACGCTTATCTTTCCAGCCGGCTGCCACACCAGGCTTCGCCAGTTGCGTGAAGCGCTCAGCCGGAAAGTCTTCCTTTTTTCCTCCTCAACCCAATTTCACATGCTTAAACGTTTACAGTTAGCACGTCGCGTCTGGCATACCGCCTTAGCCATCGTGGCCGGAATGAGTTGCGCTGTCAGTACGGCACAAGCGCAGGTAGATACCTACATCTTTTCTGCCTCCCAGGGCACATTCACCCCGCTGCCCGCCACGGCTACCGTTGCAGCAGCGGTGCAGGATGATGATGCCATGTCAGGCGCTATTCCCATCGGCTTTTCGTTTGCCTTCGATGGGGTGCCCTACACCAACGTGTACGCCAGCTCCAACGGCTTTCTCTCCTTCAACAGTGCCGCCTCCAGCAGCCTGACCAACGACCTGGACGCTGCCGCCGCCGCCATCCGGCCGCTGGTGGCCCCGCTCTGGGACGACCTGGCTGGTGAAGGAGCCGGTAGCGCGGCCAAGTACCAGACCACGGGTACGGTCCCGAACCGCGTATTCACGTTTGAGTGGCTGAACTGGGAATGGAACTACAGCGCCACCGCCCCGGTCGTTTCGTTTCAGGTGAAGCTCTACGAAACCACTAACCGCGTGGAGTTTGTGTACCGTCGGGAAAGTGGTGCTCCTAACTCGGCCTCAGCTTCCATTGGCTTGTCGGGAGCAGGCAGCCCCATCTCATTCTTGTCATTGAACAATACCAGCGCCTCGCCTACGGCCAGCTCCACGCTGGAAACCACGTCGTTGGCTACGGCTCCGGCTACGGGCCAGGTGTACGCGTTTCAGGCCACCAACTGCACCCGCATCAGCAACCTGATAGTGACTAACGTTACCAGCAGCACGGCTTCGGTCACGTTTACGGGTGTAACGGGCGTGACCAGCTATACGGCTATTGCCACCCCGACCACGGGAACTCCCGTGACCGTAACCGGCAGCGGTTCGCCGTTGCAGCTGACCGGTTTGCAGGGGTTGATGCAATACCGGGTAAACGTGGTGAGCAACTGCAGCGGCGGCCAAAGCTCGGCTCCCGTATCCGCCACGTTCACTACGCTGCTGCCACCTTCCGTCAATGATGAGCCCTGCAACGCTACTACCCTGGCATTGGGTACGGGCGGCGCGTTCCAGACCACTTCCTCGACTAACCTGGGCGCGTCGGCCACTATTCCTAACGGCTACGCGAATCCCGGCTGCACTACGGCTGCTAACCCCAAAGACGTCTGGTTCCGGGTCCAGATTCCAGCCAGCGGCTCCACTGCCCTCACCATTGTAGCGGCCGGCGGGCCAGCGGGGCAGGTTCGTCTGTTCTCAGCCGCTACCTGCAGCGGGCCCTTCACGCAGGTTGCCTGCCAGGGTAGTGCCGGCCCCAATACGGCTGCCGGAACGCTGGTTGTCAGCGGGCTTACGGCTGGCGCTACCTACTACGTTTCGGTGTCCGGCTTCGGTTCCAGCGACACGCAGGGGCCCTTTACGCTGCAGGCAGGCCAAGGCGCACTGGCAGTGAAAGGCGAATTGCCGACCGGCGACGTGTCGGTGTTCCCGAACCCCAGCGCAACCGGCCAGCTCACGCTGCGCATTGCCGGGGCCACTACCTCCACGGCCAACGCCACGCTGCTCAATGGCCTCGGCCAGACGGTGCTGACGCAGCAGGTGAGCCTGCGTGGCGGCGCGGTAGAGCAGCCGCTATCGGTGAAGAGCTTGGCGAAAGGCATCTACACGCTTCGCGTACAGGTCGGCGACGTCCTCATTGCCCGCAAGGTAGTGCTGGAGTAGCTGCTTGCTGAGTAGGCTGAAAGCTACATAAAGAAGGCGGTGGGACTTAGTCTCACCGCCTTCTTTATGTGGCCGTGTACGCCGGCGCTATTCTCCCTCGCCGGAGCCTTTGGTAAGCTCGGCCTGCAGAAAATAAGCGCCGTGCTGCACCATGCGCAGCGTATCGGGCACTGGTTCCAGGAGCGTGATGGCTACGGTGCCGTCTTCGGAGGGGCCGGTTTTCACCTTATAGCGGTGGAAGGCTGGCTGGCCGGTAGCACTGGTCTGGGCAAAAACGTAGCTGATGTCACCGGCCTGAATGATGGCGTCTTCGGGGAGGGTGCGCTGGCGGGAGCCTTCCGTCTGGATGCTGCCGCGCACGTACTGGCCGGGTATCAGGTCTTCGCGGTTGGGCTCCAGATGAGCATGCACGCTCACGGTGCGCGCCTCCGGGCTGAATGCCCGGCCTACCAGAAATACGCGCGCAACCATTTCCTCGCCGGTCTGGCGGTTCGGAATCGTGAACAGAATGCGCTGGCCCACTTTTACGCGGGCAATATCCCGCTCAAACACCTTCAGCTCCAGATGCAGGTCGGAGCGGTCTAGAATTTCCACCAGCACGTCCTGCGGATTCACGTACTGTCCTGGATTCATGTTGACGGCCGTTACGTAGCCGCCGAGCGGGGTTTTCAGGGCTACGGTAGGGGAGATGTAGCCCGAATTGAGCCGCGCCACTGATAGGCCCAGCATCTGAACCTGCGCCGCCAACGAGCGTTGAGCCGCCTGCTCGGTGGCATAGTCGGCCTGGGCCTGCTGCAGCTTGCGCTTCGCGCCCACATCTTCGGCGTCGAGGGTTTGCTGGCGGTCCAGCTCCTGCCGCAGAAACGCCACGCGGGCCCGGCTCTGCAGGTAGTCCTGCTGCAGCTTCAGGTAGTCGGGGTGGCGCAGGATGGCCACGGTAGCGCCTTTGGGCACCCGCTGGCCCGGCAGTATCTGCACGGTCTGTACGTAGCCGCCCAGCACGGCGCTGATGTCCACCCGGTTCTGAGGTGGTACATCAATGGTACCGTTGGCCTGCACGGCGGTGGTCATGTTGCGCCACGCAAAGCCGCCTATGCTGATGCCGGCCGCCCGCGCCTGTTCCGGCGAAAGGCTGATTTCATCGGGCCGGGCCGGGGTAGCCGGGGCCGCAGCCGTTTCGGCCGGGGCTTCGGGTTTCGACTGGCAGGCGGTCAGCAGTAGCAGGCCGGGAAGGAAAAGGCGGAGAAAAGTCATTTTTCGGAGAGAAAACATACGCTAGTTATCAGTGCCCGCCAGTGCCTGCAACGCAATGGCCAGCATGTTGTACTGGGTTATCTGGTCGAGGTAGGCGGTCTGCAGGTCCCAGGCAGGCTGGGTATTCACCACAAACTCCACGTAGTCGATGTCGCCGGCCCGGAAGCTCTTGTTGGCCGCGTCGAGGATGAGCCGGGCCTGCGGCAGCGCCGTCTGCTGGTAATAGTCGAGGGAAGCGCGGGCACGGGCCAGCTGCTGACGCAAGCCGCTGAGCTGGCTGCTGAGTTGCAGGCTGGCGTAGCTAAGCTGGGCGGTAGCGGCCTGCTCCGCCACTTTCGCCGCCTGAATCCGGCCCCGCTGCGCGCCACCCAGCAGCGGCAGTGCCAAGCCGCCCTGCGCTACCTGAAAGCCACGCTCCTTGTTGATGGTCTGGTTGAAATAGCCCACCCGCAGATCGGGCAGGCGGCGCAACTGCTCTACTCGTGTCTGCTGCTCGCTCACGGCTACTTCCTGCCGCAGCAGGCCTAACGTCGGGTTCGTATCCGGCGAAATTCCGGCCGTGTCGGCTGGCAGGAGCGCGGCCAGCGGGCTGCTGGTCGTATCCACCCGGACCGGACCCGGCGTGCCCAGCAGCAGCCCCAGCTGCTGCTCCCGTACCCGCGCTTCGGTGAGTACCGTGAGCAGACGGTTGCGCAATTCCTGCGACCGGGCCGCCGCGGACACCTGCTCCAGGCGGTTGGTTTCGCCGGTACGGTAGCGCACCTCGGCGGCGCGGGCAGCGCGGCGGTAGAGGCTGTCTTGGCGGCGCAGCAGGGCGGCGCGCTGGTGCAGCAGCAGCAACTCGAAATAGCTGGTCCGGATGGCACGCGTCAGCTCACGGCGCTGCAGCCGTACGCGCTGCTCGGCCGTGGTGGTCTGGCTTTCCAGCAGCTTGCGCTGGGCACCATAGAGCGTGGGAAAGGCCGTCTGCTGCACCACGTTCAGGCTCTGGTCGGCCAGGGAGCCCGAAATCTGGCCGTACTGGTAATCTACCACCGTACGGGGCAGATCGTAGCCGGTGCGGCCGAGGGCCCGCTGGCGCTCCACATCCAGCGTAGCACTCTGCAGGAAAAGGCTTTGCCCGAGGCCGGTCTGGAGGGCCTGCGGAAGCGTGAGCGGCGGCGCTGAAGCGGCGGGAGGAGCCACCGTACGCAGCGTATTCTGCGCGTGGGCGGCTCCGGCTGCAAGCAACCAGAAAAGAAGAAACAGGCGCTGTATCATATATCGGATCAGAGAAGGGCAAGGGCTGGCACGGCAGCCAGCCGGTGAAAAGCAACGCCACTACGATGAGGCGTTGCGCAACTATTCCGTGGGGCTGGGCTCACCGTCTTTCGTGAAAAAGGTGTAGAGCACGGGCAGCACGACCAGCGTGAGCAGCGTGGCCGAAATCAGGCCGCCGATAACCACGGTGGCCAGCGGCTTCTGCACCTCGGCCCCGGCCGCGCCCGACAGTGCCATGGGCAAAAAGCCCAGCGCCGCCACCGTGGCCGTGAGCAGCACCGGCCGGAACCGCTCGGAAGTAGCCCGCAAAGCCCGTTCCCGCACTGCATCCACGCCGGCAGCGGCCAGCTCGTTGAGGCTCGCCACCAGCACAATGCCATTGAGTACCGCCACTCCGAACAGCGCAATGAACCCCACGCCCGCCGAAATGCTGAACGGCATGCCCCGTAGCGCCAGGGCCAGCACCCCCCCAATGGCGGCCAGCGGAATGCCGGTGAAAATGAGGGCCGCCTGCTTCACGGAGTGGAAGGAAAGGTACAGCAGCACGAAAATCAGGAGCAGCGCCACCGGCACCGCCACCGACAGGCGCGCTTTGGCCTGCTGCAGGTTCTCGAACTGGCCGCCATACTGCACCGTGTAGCCCGGCGGCAGCTTCAACTTGGCATCCAGTTGCTGCCGGATGTCGGCCACGAGACTTTCCACGTCGCGGTTGCGCACGTTCACCCCGATGTTGATGCGGCGACGGGCATCGTCGCGCGAAATCTGCATGGGCGCGTTGCGGAAGGCTACCGTGGCTACTTCTTCCAGCGGCACCTTCTGGCCGTTGGGCGTATCCACGTACAGCTGGCGGAGGTCAGAAAGGCCCTGGCGGCGGCTGGAGTCGAGGCGCACCACCAGGTCGTAGCGCCGCTCGCCTTCGTAGACCTGCCCGGCCACTTCGCCCGCAAAGCTGGTGCGCAGCAGCGTGTTCAGGTCGTGCACGCGCAGGCCATACTGGGCCAGCTTGGCCCGGTCGTAGGTCACGCGCATCTGGGGCAGGCCCACCATTTGCTCCACTTTCAGGTCGCCGACGCCTGCCAGGGGGCGGATGAGGGCGGCGGCCTGGTTGGCTTTTTCGTAGAGCACATCCAGGTCGTCGCCGTATATCTTGATGGATACATCCGACTTCACGCCCGAAATCAGCTCGTTGAAACGCATCTGAATGGGCTGCTGAAACTCCACCGTCACGCCTGGTACGCCGGCCAGCGCGGCGCTCATCTTGTTGGCCATTTCTTCCCGCGAGCTGGCCGAAGTCCATTCGCTGTGGTCCTTGAGCACCACAATCTGGTCGGAATCTTCCAGCGACATCGGGTCTGTGGGAATTTCGGAAGTCCCGATTTTGCCCACCACCTGCTCTACTTCCGGAAACTGGCTGAGCAGAATCTGCTGCACTTTGGCCGTGGCAGCAATGCTCTGGGCCAGGGAGCTGCCGGGCGAAATGCCCACGTACACCGCAAAGTCACCTTCATCGAGCTGCGGAATAAACTCGCCGCCCATGCGCGCAAACACCAGCCCGGCCACGGCCAGCAGGGTCACGGCCAGCACCACTACCACAGCCCGGGCCCGGAGTGCGCCCGCAATAATGGGGGCGTAGCCGCGGTGCAGAAACCGCATAATCCGGTCGGCGAGTGTGCCTTCTTCCTTGATGTCTTTGCGCAATGCCCAGGCCGCTACGGCCGGCACGTACGTCAGGCACAGCAGCATGGCCCCGATAATGGCGAAGCTCACCGTCAGGGCCATCGGCCGGAACATCTTGCCCTCGATGCCGGTGAGGGCCAGAATCGGCAAGTACACCACTAGGATGATGAACTGCCCGAACAACGCCGAGCGCATCATGCGGGTGGCGGCGGCTTCGGCTACCTGGTCCATAGTTTCGAGCTCCGACTGCTGCCGGAAATGCACGAGGTGGAAAATCATGGCTTCCACGATAATTACGGCCCCGTCCACAATCAGTCCGAAGTCCAGCGCACCCAGGCTCATCAGGTTAGCCGACACGCCAAACGTGCGCATCATGCCCAGCGCAAATAACATGCATAGCGGAATCATGGCGGCCACTACCAGCCCGGCGCGCAGGTTGCCGAGCAGGAGCAGCAGCACCGCCACCACAATCAGGCCGCCTTCCAGCAGGTTTTTGCTGACGGTATGAATGGCTTTGTCGATGAGCTTGGTGCGGTCCAGAAACGGCAGCACTTCCACGCCCGGCGGCAGGCTTTTCTGGATGTCGGCCACCCGCGCCTTCACGCCTTTGATGGTCTGCTCCGAGCTAGCCCCTTTCAGCATCAGCACGATGCCGCCCACGGTTTCGCCCTGGCCGTTGCGGGTCATGGCGCCGTAGCGCACGGCGTGCCCAAACCGCACGTCGGCCACGTCGCGCACCAGCAGCGGCGCGTCGGTGGCGGCCTGCTTGATGACGATGTTGCCGATGTCGGCCAGGGACGTTACGCGGCCTTCACCCCGGATAAAATAGGCGTTAGGGCCGCGCTCCAGGTACGAGCCGCCGGTGTTGGCATTGTTGTCCTGCAGGGCCGCAAACAGCTCGGGCATGGTCACGCCGGCCGCGTTGAGGCGGTCCGGGTCCACGCTCACTTCGTACTGGCGCACAAAGCCGCCGAAGCTGCTGACTTCCACCACGCCGGGCACGCCGGAAAGCTGGCGCTTCACCAGCCAGTCCTGAATCTCGCGCAGCTCGCTCAGCGAGTATTTCCGCTCGAAGCCCGGTTTCAGGTGCAGCGTATATTGGTAAATCTCGCCGAGGCCAGTGGTGATGGGCGCCATTTCGGGTACGCCCAGGCCGGCGCCGAGGCTGGTTTCGGCGGTTTTGAGCTTTTCGGCTACCAGCTGCCGGGTGCGGTAGGTGTCGATGTCGTCGTCGAAAACCACCGTGATAACCGAAAGCCCGAAGCGCGAGGTAGACCGGATTTCGAGGACGCCGGGCACGGTGCGCAGGGCCAGCTCCAGCGGCACTGTGAGCAGCTGCTCGACTTCTTGCGCCGCCAGCGCCGGACTCTGGGTGATAACCTGCACCTGGTTGTTGGTGACATCGGGCACGGCATCGAGCGGCAGGTGCGCGGCCGAGTAGCCGCCCCAGGCCACCAAACCGGCCAGCAGCAGCGCTACCAGCAGCTTGTTATGGATGCTGAATGCAATGATTCGGGAAAGCATAGAAACGGAGTTCAGGTGAGCCGGTACAGGGACCACATCCGGCTGCGCAGCGGCCGAACCGGCACAGCCGGATGAAAAAGAGCGCGCCTGACCGGGCTACAAAGCGCTAAGGAGGGAGGAAGCCAATCGGGCAACACTTCGCGTGCCGCTAACCACCGGAACCGGCCGCAGACAGCGCGCAGCCCAGCCAGTGCCCGGCAGGGCGGGCGTGGCGGAAGACACCGGATGGAAAGCGGGAAAAAGTGGGCGGTGCGGGCAGACTACGCCCGCCGGAGCCACCGGATTACGCTCGGGGAGGCTGCAGCAGCGAGGTGCTGAAACAAAACGTGTACAGCGGGCGTGCCGCGGCCTTGTACACGGCGGCAGGCCAGCTCATGCGTTGCCCGGCCAGCACCAGCAGCCGCGCCGTGGGCAGCACGAAGGCCGCCAGCACGCAGTCGTGGTGGCAGCGCAGCGGCAGGTTGTGGTGGTCCTGGTCGTGGCGGGCAGAGTGCGGGTGCTGGTAGTGCGCGGTGCCGGCCCCGTAGTGCAGGGCCAGAAACTGGCGCAGCGAAAGGCGCCCACCGGCTTCCGAATGATGGAAGCGGTAGTGCTGCAGCAGCTGCGGCAGCTTGCCCAGCTCCGCCAGATCGTTCTGCGGAATCAGGCTGCTGGTGAGCATGAGCAAACCCAGAAGAAAAGCCAGCGCGGATTTCATCGTGCCAAAGATAAGATAGCCGGGCAGTTGTTGTTTTAAAAAGAGCAGGTTCCCGGAAATTTGGAAGCCTTCTAAACCAGAAACGGCCGTCCGGGCTTCTGCCGGAGCTCCGCCGTACAACCTCCCCGGTAGTACCGCGTACATGCAACGCTCTGCGGAGCCGGGCTACTCTGCCCGGCCCCCGCGGGGTCTGCCGTTACCTGCTGCTTCGTATGTTCAAATGGTTACTCTGGAGTCTGGCGCTGCTGGTGCTGGCTCCCACTTCCGCGTCCGGCTACTCGGTGCTCACCCACCAGGCCAACATCGACTCTACCTGGACGCGCTGCCTCATGCCCATGCTGCAGAAACGCTACCCCGGCGCCACCGAGGAGCAGCTCCTTGAGGCCAAAAGCTACGCCTACGGGGGCTCCATCGTGCAGGACATGGGCTTCTACCCCTTCGGCTCGGTGCTGTTTACCAACATGACGCACTATGTGCGCAGCGGCGACTTTGTGCGCAACATGCTCGACGAAGCCCACGGCCGCAACGAATACGCGTTTGCGCTGGGCGCACTGGCGCACTACACGGCCGATGTCATCGGGCATCCGGAGGGTACCAACCGCGCCATGCCGTCGGTATATCCGGACCTGAAGCAGAAGTTTGGCACGGAAATCACCTACGAAGAAGCGCCTATTCAGCACACGCAGCTGGAGTTTGCCTTCGATGTGGTGCAGCTGGCCGCCGGCCGCTACCGCACCGCCGACTACCAGCGCTACATCGGGTTTCAGGTGAGCAAGCCGGTGCTGGAGCGCGCGTTTAAGAAAACGTACGGGCTGGAGCTGGGCCAGGTGATTTTCAACGTGGATCTGTCGGTAAGCTCGTTCCGGTTTGCCGTACGCAGCCTCATCCCGATAGCCAGCCGCGCCGCCTGGCAGTCGCAGAAAAAGGATATCCGCAAGCTGAGCCCCCAGGCCCGCCGCCGCGAGTACGTGTATGACCAGAGCGAGCGGGCCTACCGCAAGCAGTACGGCACCGACTACCAGAAACCCGGCACCGGAGCCCGGCTGCTGTCGTACTTGGTGCGGGTGTTGCCCAAAATCGGGCCGCTGAAGCCGTTTGCCTTCAAGCTGCCTACGCCCGAGGCGCAGGAGCTGTTCAAGAAGAGCTTCCGGGACGTGATGCGCGAATACTGCCGCAAAGTGGAGGCCGAGCCTACCGACACGGCCGTGGTATCGAGGCAGCTGCTGCCCAACACCGATTTTGATACCGGCCGCCCAACTAAAGTAGGCGAGTATGCGCTGACGGACAAAGCCTATGGCGAGTGGCTGCGCAAGCTCGCCGACAACAAGTTTGAAGGCCTGACGGCTCCGGTCCGCCGGAACATTCTGGCCTTCTTTGGGCCGGCTCCCCAAACCCCGAAGGAAGAAGACGAAGCCGAGGACAAGACGCGCGCCAAAACCCTGGAAGCCCTGGCCCAGCTACAGGCGCTGGACGTGAAATAGAGCAGGCTGCTACAGCCCGCAAACGAGAAGAGGAGCTTGCCCGATTGTAGCCGGGTAAGCTCCTCTTGCTGTTGGTTCTGAGTTCTGGCTGCTTGGGCCTAGTAGTGGCGGTATGCCTGGTAAGAGCGGTAAACCGGCCGGTGCAGCTTACCGATTTTGTGCTTGGGCGTGCTACGTAGGATAGAAAGGCGCAGGAACGGCGCGGCGGCGGCCTCGAACGAAACCAGCGTACCGGCGGCTACCAATACAAGAACTAAAAACAGGCGGCAGATAGCAGAGAACATGTGCAATAGGTGCGTAGAAAGCGAGCTTCCGGCCGGGCCGCCAGCGTGGCGTTTCGGCGAGGAAGTGCACAAATGTAGCCACCGCCTCTGCCGCGCCGCCGGCCTTTTCGGTGAGCCCCGGTGCCTCTGCCACCAACCCTGCTTTCTACCCGACGAAGCACGTTTTACTAGTCACTAGCAAGCACGGGGTTACTGCCCGCTCTGCTGCACCAGGCCGCTGCTGAGGCGGCGCAGCACAATTTCGGCCTGCTTGGCTTGGTAGCGGATATCGAGCAGGCGCACTTCGGCGTCGAGCTGGGTGCGCTGGGCTTCGCGCAGGGCCAGGGGCGTGAGCAGGCCCAGGCGGTAGCGCTCCAGCGTGATGGCCACATTTTCGCGGGCCAGCAGAATGTTGGCTTCCTCCAGCTGCAGCAGCTGCAGGCGGTTCTGGTACTGGGCGTAGGCCTGCTCGGCTTCGGCCTCCAGGCTCAGCTGGGTCTGGCCGAGCTGCAACCGGGTCTGCTCTTCGGTAATGCGCGCATTCTGCTCCAGCCGGTTGCGGTTGAAGCCATCGAAGATGGGAATGGAGGCCACCACACCATAATTGAGGCCGTAGGTGCGGCCCGTGTTCGTGACGAGCTGGCTGCCGAAAAAGGCCGCGCCGTTGATGTTACGGTTGTAACCGTAGCCGCTCGTGAGCCCGATCTGGGGAAAACGCGACGCGCGCACCAGCTTTCGGTCGTAGGTGGCTACCTCGGTGCTGAGGCGGGCCTGCTGCAGGCGCGGATTGTTCTGCTGGATGGCCTGCGTCACGGCCTCGCGGCTCAGGTCGGTGGCTACTACAATGGAATCGGCGGGGCGGAAATCGAGGCGCGGCGTGCGGCCCAGCAGGTTGTTGAGGTTGATTTTGGCCGTCTGCAGTGCTTCCTGCTGCTGAATCAGGATGGAGCGGTCGGCGTTGTAATCGACGCGGGCCGTCAGCACCTCCACCTTGGCACTCACGCCCACGTCTACGCGGGCCTGGGTCAGGTCGATGCGGGCCTGCCCGATCTTCAGCGCTTCCTCAATCGAGCGAATCTTGCCCGACTCGCGCACCACCACGTAGTACGCGTCGGTGATGCCGGCCACGGTTTCTTCCAGCGTGGCCCGCGTAACCTGGCGCTGTTGCTGTTCCAGGGCCCGCAGCCGGTCGTAGGCGATGAACATGCCCAGGCCGTCGAACACCGTCCAGGTGGCGGCCACATTGGCATTGAACAGGTTCGACTGCGCGCCGTTGGCCGTGCTGGCCTCAGGCCGCGACGACGACTCCTGGCGCACGTTGTTGCGGTTGAAAGTGCGGGTGAAGTTGCCGTTCACCACGGGCAGCTGGCCGGCGTTGCCGCGGGTCACGTTGTTTTCCGCAATCCGCTCGTCCTGTTGGGCCACCCGGATATCGTAGTTGTTTTCCAGGCCCAGCCGGATGGCTTCGGCCAGCGTCAAGGGAGGCGCGTCGCGCACGGTTTCCGGCTTTTCCGTCTGCGGTTTCGACTGCGGCTGCGTGGCTGGCTGCCGGGAGGGCAGCACGGGCTGCTGCGCCTGCCCAAGCAGCGGAAAAAGCAGCAGCGCGGTCAGGCGGAAAGGTAAAAGGCGAGCGAAAAATTGCATTCGGAAAGGTTGAATTGGGGCGTCATGCGGAGCGGAGCCGGGGAATCCCGCATGCTGACGTCTGGTTACGAGCCTAGCATTAAGCCAGTGCGTAATGCCCGGCTTTACCTGGCACCACGCACTGGCTTAATGCTAGGCGGTTACGGCCTTGGCTTTCTTCTCCTGCTTCTGGCTGTGCTTCTTCGCGGTGGCGAAATACGAGTACATCACGGGCACTACGTAGAGCGTGAGGCCCGTGGCAAAAAACAGTCCGCCCACTACCCCAATGCCCATGGCACGGCGGCTGAGGGCCCCGGCGCCGGTGGCAATGGCAATGGGCAGAATACCCAGAATGGCGCACAAAGACGTCATCAGGATCGGGCGGAAGCGGGCCGTGGCGCCTTCAATCAGGCCGGTCATGTAGTCTTTGCCGTTTTCCACCTGCTGGTTGGCAAATTCCACAATCAGGATACCGTTCTTGGTCACCAGCCCGATGAGCATGATGATGCCAATCTGCGAGAACAGGTTCAGGGTCTGGTTGAAATACCACAGGCTTAGCAGGGCGCCGCTCAGGGCCAGCGGCACCGTCACCATGATGATGACCGGGTCGCGGAAGCTCTCGAACTGCGCGGCCAGCACCAGATAAATCAGCACCAGGGCCAGCCCGAAGGCAAATACCAGCGACGAGGAGCTTTCCTGGAAGTCGCGGGAAGCGCCGGAGAGCTCCGTGGAGAATGTATCGTCGAGCTGCTTATCGGCAATGGCCTGCATCGCCGCAATGCCGTCGCCGAGGGTTTTGCCGGGCGAAAGGGACGCCGAGAAAGTAGCCGAGTTATAGCGGTTGAAGCGGTAGAGCTGGGGTGGTGTGCTGCTCTCCGTGAGGCGAATCACGTTGTCGAGCTGCACGAGCTGGCCGTCGGCATTTTTCACCGAGAGCAGGCGCACGTCCAGCGGCTGGTTGCGGTCTTCGCGGGCCACCTGCCCGATAATCTGGTACTGCTTGCTGCCCCGGATGAAGTAGCCGTAGCGCTGGCCGCTCAAACCTGCCTGCAGCGTCTGGCTGATGCTTTGCACGCTTACGCCCAGGCTCTGGGCCTTCTCCCGGTCGATGTTGATGCGCAGCTCGGGCTTGTTGAATTTGAGGTTGACGTCCACGAACTGGAACGTAGGGTCCTGGCGGGCGGCGTCGAGAAACTTCGGTACGGCTGCCCGCAGCTTTTCGAAATCCTGGGTCTGCACCACAAACTGCACCGGCAGGCCGCCGCCCCCGCCGCCCCCGATGCTCTGGTCCTGCGACACTGATGTACGGGCCGCCGTCAGGTTCTTGACGCCGGCCGTGAGGCCTTTGGCTATGTCGTCCTGGTTGCGTTGCCGCTGGTCGGCCTCTACCAGCAGCACGCGGGCAATACCCGAGTTGGAGCCGCCCCCGAAACCCGGCGACGTCACGGTAAACACGCTGCTCAGGTTGTCGCTGGTCGAGTCCATGGCCATCTTCGTAAGCTGGACCATGTAGGCATCCATGAACTCGAACGAAGCGCCTTCAGGGCCGGTGGCGTTGATGTTGATGCGGCTACGGTCTTCCACCGGCGCCAGCTCCGACGGCAGGGTTTTCATGAAAAACCAGATGCCGACGCCGGTGCCCAGCACAACCACCCAGGCCAGCCAGCGGTTGTTCAGGAAGGTTTTGAGGCTGCTTTGGTAGCTGCCAATCATACTTTCGAAAAAGGGCTCGGTTTTGCGGTAAAACCAGTTGTGTTTTTCCTCCCGCTTGAGCAGCACACTGCACATCATGGGCGTAAGCGTGAGCGAAACGAAGGCCGAAATCAGCACCGAACCGGCCACCACAATGCCAAACTCGCGGAACAGACGCCCGGTAATACCGGTCAGGAATACCACCGGCAGGAACACCGCCGCCAGTACCACCGTGGTACTGATAACGGCCATCAGGATTTCTTCGGAGCCTTTAATAGAAGCCGTCTTGGGGTCTTCGCCTTCCTCAATGCGCGAGTAGATGTTTTCCAGTACCACAATGGCGTCGTCCACTACCAGGCCAATGGCCAGCACGATGGCCAGCAGTGTCAGCACGTTGATGGAGAAGTCCAGCAGGTACATCACGAAGAAAATACCCACCAGCGACACCGGAATGGCTACTACCGGAATCAGTGTGGAACGCCAGTCGCGCAGGAACAGGAAGATGATAACCACCACCAGCACGAAGGCTTCGATGATGGTGTGCTCTACTTCGTTGATGGACTTGCGGATAAACACCGAGTTGTCGAAGCCCGGCTTCAGCACCAAGTCTTTGGGCAAGTCCTTGCCGTACTGCTCCAGGCGTTTGTTGAACTCGTTGGCAATATCAATCTGGTTGGAGCCCGGCTGCGGAATGACGGCCAGGCCTACCATCGGCACACCATTTACCTTAAAGATGGTTTGGTCGTTTTCGGGATACAGCTCGGCGTAGCCAATGTCGGAGAGGCGCACCAGCGAATTGGCGTCCTTGCGGATAATGAGGTTATTGAAGTCTTCGACCGTGGACAGGCGGCCCATGGTGCGCAGTGTAAGCTGGGTGTTCTGGCCCTGCACTGCCCCGCTGGGCAGCTCCACGTTTTCGCGGGTCAGGGCGCTTTGCACCTCCACGGGAGCCACGCCCAGCGCCGACAGCTTCACGGGGTCGAGCCACAGGCGCATGGAGTATTTCCGCTCACCGTATACCCGCACTTCCGACACGCCCGGAATGGTTTGAATTCGCTCTTTGAGGGTGTTGTTGGCGTAATCAGTCAGCTCGAGCAGATTACGCTGCGAACTGCTGAGGTAAGTCATAACAATTGGCTGGGAGTCGGCATTGGCCTTGCTCACGATGGGCGGGTCGATGTCGCGCGGCAAGCGGCCCTGCGCACCCGAAACTTTGTCGCGCACGTCGTTGGCCGCGGTTTCCAGGTCGGCGTCGAGGTCAAACTCTACCGTAATCTGGGTGCGGCCGTCGCGCGAGTTCGAGGTCAGGTTCTTAATGCCGGCAATACCGTTCAGGGCTTCTTCGAGCGGCTCAGTTACCTGGCCCTGCATCACGTCGGCCGAGGCCCCGGTGTAGCTCGCCGACACCGTGATGATGGGCGGGTCTACGCTCGGGTATTCCCTGATGCTGAGGTAACGAAACCCAATCACGCCGAAAATCACGATGACGAGGCTCATCACGATGGCGAGGACCGGGCGGTTGATACTGGTGGAGGATAAGCTCATAGGTCTGTTTTCAGGCAGTGTCTCTTACTAAGTATCGCCTTGGCTTGCAATGGTTGAACAGTCACCGCGAAACTTGGCGGTATCTGCATCGAGACACGGCGCGTAGGGCTATTTGGTCACGCGCACGGCATCACCGGGCTTCAGCTGCAGAATGCCCGTGCGAATCACAGAGTCGCCGACAGCTAGGCCATCCGTTACCTGAATCACCTTGTCCGAGCGAATCCCGATTTTCACTTTCTTGGGCACCATCTTGCCGTCCTTCACCGTGTACACGCTGTAGCCACTGGCCTCCGGAATAACGGCCTCAGTCGGTACCTGTAGCGCGTCCGTCGACTCACCGAGCTGCAGATTTACTTTCACGAAAGCGCCGGGCCGGAGCTCATCGTTGGTGTTAGCGTAGCGGGCCCGCACCGGCTGGGTGCGGCTTACGGGGTCAATCTGCGGGTCAATGGCGTAGACCTTGGCGTCGTATTTTTTGTTGGTCGCCTCGTCCGTGACGCTCACCACATCACCAACGCGCACATTGTTGGCGAAGCGGCCCGGCACGGCAAAGTCAATCTTGACGGGGCGCACGCGGGAAAGGGTCGTAATTTCGGTGCCGGGGCTCACGTAAGTGCCCACGGTGGCGGTAGTCAGGCCCAGCACCCCATCGAAAGGGGCTTTCACGAAAGCACGGTCCAGCGTAGCGCGTAGCGCCTGCAAGTCCGACTGGGCCGTGAGGAGCTGGTTGTTCGCCTGCTCATATTCCTGGGCGCTGATGTACTCTTTGTCCAGCAAAGTGCGCTGGCGGCGTTCCTGGTCACGGAAAAGCTTGATGTTGTACTCCTGCTTCCGGATGCCGGCTTGCGCCTCGTCGGCGTTGATGCTGAACAGCAGCTGGCCCTTGCGCACCGGCTGGCCCTCCCGGATATTTAGGCTGGTGATTTTGCCCGACAGTTCGCTCTTAATCACCACCGACTCATCGGCCAGCACCGAGCCCGTGGCAGCTACCTCGTCGGAAAGGTTGGTGGGTTTCACCACGTACACCTGTACCGGCAGCTTTTGAGCGCCGCCTTTGCCACCGGCTCCTCCGGGGCCGCCCTTGCCGGCACCCGCGCCTTTGCCGCCACCGCCTTTGCCATCGGCGTTGGGCGAGGGGAAGTACTTCATCTTGACAAAAACCAGCCCGGCCACAACGGCCAGCGTAACCAGAATCCAGAGCAGACGATGACTCTTGCCGGTGGGCGCTTCGGCTACTTCTATTTCCTCGTGTTCTTTGGTTTGCATAAACGGCATTTGGAGCCGACCGAAGTGTCGGGCACCGATAGGTAACGGTTGACAACGCTAACTGTTAGCTTTGGGTTTAGTCTTCTCCACAATGAGAGCAGCCAGCGTGGGAAGACACAAAAAAAGCCTGCAGGTTGCAGGCTTTTTTTGTGCAAAGCGAGGTGGCAGGGGCGCAAAATGCTCTGTTCTAATGCATTGCTTTCTGGTTGATGTAATTTTTGGCAAGGTCATTCAGCTTGGTATCCGTCAGCTGCTCTTCGTCCAGTGTCTGGCGCAGCAGTTGGGCGGCTTCGGCATAACCCAGGCGGTCGGCGTAGTGAGCCGCCGTGCCATATCCCGAAATTTCGTAGTGCTCTATGCGTTGCGAAGCCGCAATAATAGCGGCATCCATCACCTCATCGGTGGCGTTTTCCGACAGGGTTTTCTGGCCTTCCTTCACGAGGCCTTCCATGGCCTTGCAGGTTTCGCCGTCCAGGGCAATATCCAGGAGCTTCCCAATCTTTTCGAGGCGGGCCACCTGGTTCTGGGTTTCCTTGAGGTGCTTCTCAATGCCGGCCCGCAGCCGCCCATCCTTGGCTGCGGCCGCCATCTGGGGCAGCGCCTTTACCAGCTGGTTTTCGGCGCTGTACAGGTCTTTAAGTTCGTGCTGGAACAGGTCTTCAAGGGTTTCGAGCTTGGCTGAGAAGATTGACATATCGGTAGCTTTGGAGGTGGAATGATTTGCCTTTCTTTACGCCAGCCCATACGGCTTGTTATGGCCGGGCTTCCGCGGCTAGCTCCACCGTAGCCACAAGATTTTCTGCAAAAAACCCGTTACCTGCATGAATTCCCCTAAAAAACAATCGGACACCAGCCGTAATTTTTTTCAGGATGTGGAGGAAGTCGTGCGCCTGATACCACCGGGCCGCGTGAGTACCTACGGCGCCATAGCCCACTATCTGGGCGCCAGGCACGGGGCTCGCATGGTGGGCTACGCCCTCATTGCGGCTGCCCCGGCCCTGGGCCTCCATGCCGTGCCTGCCCAGCGCGTCGTGAACCGGAACGGGCTGCTGACGGGGCGGCACCACTTTGCCACGCCCACCGCTATGCAGGAGGCACTGGAAGCGGAAGGGGTGCGCGTGCAGGACGACCAGGTGGTGGACTTCAAAAAGCTGTTCTGGGACCCGGCCGTAGAGCTGGAGTAGCCGCAGCGCCCGGCCATGCGCGTCACACGGGCTGCGCCTTCTCGCACCGGCACCTAGCGGCGCGGCCACCCCGGCTGTTATCCGATGTAGTTGGGCTCGATGAAGCTCAGCGCAAGCTCTAGGCCGGTTTGGGGTAGTGCGCCCCTGGAGAGCAGAAATGCCCGGCACCACTTAGAAGCTGCGGCCCGCGGCATCAAATAAACTCCATGCACCGGGCTTTTAGGCTCCCCATCAATCCCTTACCTTTGCAGGGCGCAAACCCCGCGTCTCCTGCTTTTAGGTATGAAACAACCCGTACTGACTTCCCTGTTGACCTGCCTGACCGTAATGACGGCAGCGGCGCAGGGTACTTACTCCATCAAAGGCCGCGTGCTCGATAAGCTGACGGGCGAAGAACTGCCCGGCGCGACCGTGCAGGTTACGGGCAACGGCGTGAACACCGGTGCCGGAACTGAGGCCAGCGGCACGTACGCCGTACCTAATCTGAAGCCGGGAACCTACGTGGTGAAGGCCTCTTTTATCGGCTACAAGCCCAGCCAGCAGACCGTAACCATCGGCAACCAGAATTCGGTGGCCACTTTCCGGCTCGATGCGGACAATGCCACCCTCAATGAGGTGCAGGTAGTAGGTACGCTGGGCATTGCCGTGGAGCGTGAAACGCCCGTAGCTTACTCGACCGTGAACGAGGTGAAGCTGCGCGAAACGCTTTCCAACCGGGATCTGCCCATGATCCTGAACGAAACGCCGGGCGTGTATGCCACCCAGAGCGGCGGCGGCTCCGGCGACTCCCGCATCAATATCCGGGGCTTCGACCAGCGCAACGTGGCCGTGATGGTGAATGGCGTGCCGGTGAATGATATGGAAAACGGCGCCGTGTACTGGTCTAACTGGGACCTGGGCGACGTAACGCAGAGCCTGCAGGTGCAGCGGGGGCTATCGGCTTCCAAAATTGCCGTGCCGTCTGTGGGGGGCACCATCAACGTAGTCACCAAAGGCTTCGACAGCAAAAAAGCCGTGTTGGCTCGTCTGGAAACCGGCTCCAACAACTACCGCAAAGCGTCTCTGATGCTGAGCAGCGGTAACGTGAAAGACTGGACGTTCACGGCCTTCGGCTCGCGCCGCACCTCCGACGGCTGGGTTGATAAGGCCTACGACGACGCCTGGACGTACTTTGCCAACATCAGCAAGCGCATCGGCAACCACCGCCTGTCGCTGACCGGCATGGGCTCACCGCAGAGCCACGGCCAGCGCACGTTCCAGGCGCAGGTAGGGCTGTATTCCGATGAGAAAGCCCGCGAGCTGGGCGCCCGCCTCGTCAACAACGGCAACCGCGGCTTCAAGTACAATCCGTATTGGGGCTCCCTGACGCGCTATAAGTACGACCCCGGCACTAACTCAACCTATGATTTCGGGAAAGAGGAAACGCTGAACGAGCGTTCCAACTACTACCACAAGCCCCAGATCAACCTCAACGACTACTGGCAGGTAAACGACCGGCTGTTCATCAGCACGGTACTGTATGCTTCCTATGGCCGGGGCGGCGGGGTGAGCGGCCTGACCAGCGGCAACTCCAGCACCATCCGAGCCAACTCGGCTACGGGCCAGACGGATTTTCAGGGTATCTACGATTTCAACGTCCTCAACTACCCCAAAGTAGGTGGCGTGCCGAACTACAACGAAGAGCGGCAGTCGACGCAGTTTCTCATCAACAACGTCAACAACCACCGCTGGTATGGCTTTGTGGTGGGCGGCGACTACAAGCTGAAGGAAAACCTTACGCTTTCGGCCGGTGTGGACGGCCGCAGCTACTACGGCCTGCACTACCGCGAAGTGCGCGACCTGCTGGGCGGTGACTATGTTCGGCCAATTGCGGACCGGAACAGTGACCCGAACAGCCGCCTGCGGGTGGGCGACAAGCTCAGCTACAACTACGACGGCAAAACGCGCTGGATCGGGGGCTACAGCCAGGTAGAATACAAAACGCCGGTCTTCTCGGCGGTACTTAGCGGCACGCTCTCCGAAATCCGCTACAAGCGCATCGACTACTTCCAGCCCAAAGTGGTGAACGTGAATGGCCAGACGTACCCTGTTGCTTTCGGGCAGACGCAGGTGATTGACGGGCAGACCTACACCAACGCCGATGGCAGCTACGTGGAAACGGATTGGGTGAAGTTCCGGGGCTACAGCGTGAAAGGCGGTGCCAACTACAACCTCACGGAGCGCAACAACCTGTTCTTCAATGTGGGCTACAACAGCAAGGTGCCGTTCTTCAACTTTGTGTTCAACACCCAGGGCCGCCAATTCTCGGGAGTGAAGCCCGAAGGCATTACCAGCGTGGAGCTGGGCTACGGCATCACCTACCCCAGCCTGAAAGCTACCCTGAACGCCTACTATACCCTGTGGGCTAACAAAACGACTACTTCCTTCCAGACGCTGGACGGGGTGCCTACCTACACCAACGTCCGCAACGTGGATGCCCGCCACATGGGCATCGAAATGGCCGTGGCGCAGGACATCAGCCGCCGCCTGCAACTGAATGCCGCTATTTCTCTCGGCGACTGGCGCTGGGTGGGCAAAGGCCTGGTGAACCAGACCAACGAAGCCAATGAGATTATCGGGGAGCCGGATCAGCCGGTTTACCTCGATGGGGTGCACGTCGGCGACGCCGCCCAGAACCAGTTCCAGCTGGGCCTGCGCTACGAGCCGTTCACCAACTTCTACATCCGGCCATCGTTTCTGCTGTTCTCGAAATACTTCGCCGACTTCAACCCGGATAACATTCGCAACGAGGAAAGTAGTACCGACTCGTACCGTCTGCCCACCAGCCGCAACCTCGACATCCATTTCGGATACGAGCTGAAGCCGATTCATGGAGCCCGTGTGAGCTTCCGCGCTTCGGTACTGAACGTGCTGAACGAGTACTACTTCACGGACGTCTCGAACCGCAACAACTCAAACGTGGTAGATCCTAACCTGATCCAAGCCTTCTTCAACCGTGGCCGTACCTTCACGGTGGGAATGGCAGTAGGCCTGTAGCCGAGCTGTTCCGCTGCGCATCAACGAAAAGCGCCGGCCCCACGTGGGGCCGGCGCTTTTCGTTGATGGGTTATACACTGCCGGTTTGGCAGCAGCGTTCTGCCCATGCGAACTTAAATCTGGGTAGAAGCCATTGCCGGCTGCGACTCGCTGTTGTGGGCGGCCAGAATGGCGCCGCGCACTTCTTCAGGGCTGGCGTTTTTGAGCAGGTAGCCGTGCGCACCTTCCGCTTTCAGGCTTTCAATCAGTTCGGGCTCATCGTGCATGGAAATGATGATGACCCGAATGCGGGGATATTGCGCCCGCAACAAACGGACTGTCTGCAAGCCGTCAAGGTTGGGCATCTGCAGGTCCATGAGAATTACGTCCGGCAGCGTGCCCTGGTCGAGGCGCTGAAGCAGTTCTTCTCCATCCCCAGCTTCAAACAAAACTTCCATTCCGGGGAAGCCGCTGATAAGGGCCCGAAGACCTTTGCGAAAGAGAATATGGTCGTCGGTTACGGCTAAGCGAATGAGTGCAGGCGTGGGGTTCATAGGGCAGTAGAGAGAACAGGTGCCTGAAGGGCAGTAAGATACGGAATAGGGAAGGAAATCCAAACCTGGCTGCCGGCTCCCGGACCAGACTCGTAGCGGAGCGTGCCCTGGAGCACAGCTACCCGGCTGCGCAGGTTGGTGAGGCCGTGGCCGGTGCGGGAGCCGGGCAGGGGAGGGGCCTCTACCAGTGTAGAATCGAAGCCCACGCCATTGTCGGTGTAATGCAAAGAAAGGGTATCGGTGCCGAAGTCTACGATGACGCTGATGACCTCGGCATGCGCATGGCGCAGGCCGTTGCCGATTAGCTCCTGCACCACCCGGTACACAATGAGCTCATACTTGGGGTCGAGGCGGCGCGGCTGTCCGCGCTGTTCGAGCAGCAGGCGGGTAGGTCCATCAGCGGGCACCGTACGGGCCAGAGCGTCCAGTGCGAAGGGTAGTCCGAACTTCTGCAGGGCCGCCGGTAGCAGATTGCGCGAAATACGGCGTACTTCCGTAATGGCCTGGTCGAGCAGGGACGTGGCTTCCTGCGTAAGGCCGGGCTGGCCTAGTGTGCTCAGGTGCAGCTTCACGATGGCCAGCGTAGTACCAACCCCGTCGTGCAGGTCGGCCGCTATACGGCGGCGTTCCTCTTCCTGGGCCAGTAAAGCGGCTTCAAGGGCTTGTTGCTGAGAGGTTTCGCGCACCTGGCGCAGCTGCTCCTGCTGGCGTAGCAGCCGCCGCTGGTAGCGCAGCACAAAGGCCACAATGCCCAGGGCCAGCAGCAGCAGCACCGGCGTTGCCAGCAGCACAGGAACCAGCCAGTTATTCATGAAGTAGCAGCAACGAGGACGGCCGGGAGGCGCGGTAAAAAGCTAGAGCAAACAAACTATACTGCAACGCTGCCACCCCTGATACCAGCAGCGAAACGATGTGCTGGCCCAGCGCATCAGTAGCTGCAATGAAGGGCAGTACGAACACATAGAGTAGTACCGTGCCCGAAAAATACATTACTATACCCGAAGTGACTAAAAAAAACGGGTCGTTTTCTAGACGAACAGCAGGCATATGGCGGGCCAACTGGTAGAAGTAGAGCAATCCAAAGCTCAGAAGCAAGGTGCTCTGCAGCGTATGCGTGTAGGCATGCACGGGTTGGTCGCGCTCCAGCCAGAGCCAGTCCAGCAGGGCAAAAACCAGAAAGCTGGCCAGCGAAGCCACCACCGCCAGGCGCTGCCAGCGCAACTGGAAAAGGTAATAATACACGCTGCCCAGAAACAGTGTCTGAACCACTGTGTAAGCGTGCCAGAGTAACCCTTCATTGGCTCCCGACAGCGGGTGTACCGTGAGGATGGCAATGAAAACGGCCATGCAAGCCAGCCCCACGGCCAGAATGCGTAAAGACCGTGGGAGCAGGCTCCACCGGATGATGGCTATTGCCAATGGAAACAGCAACAGCAGCAGCGTGCTTTGCTCCATTCGTTCTGCCGCCCAAATAACCCAGTAAGAAGTTGGCATACGATATAAGCCCCGCAACTCGCAATAGCCTAAACGGGGCCTGAAGATACTGGTTTGTGCGCGGTCTGGCGTAGCCTACAGTTTATTTAGCTACTGCGCGAGTGGTATTTCGGAGTCGGGCTGGCGGGTGGGGTGCGAGGCGTACCACAGGGCCATGGCCAGCATCATGTTGAAAAAAATCAGCAGAATGAACTGAACAATGAACATTATCCAGATAATACCTGGGTCGGCACCGTCGCGCATGTACTCTGCCGCAACGTTAACCAGCACGGTACCGGCGTAGTAGAGCGTGATGCCGACACTGACCAGAAACAGCGGGTCCCGCTCAAGGATAATGGCCAGCAGTTCGTGCAGAATCTGGTCGAAATACAGCAGCACAGCCGTCAGCAATACAATGAACTGGAGCGCAAAAGTGGCTACGTTGGGTGGGCCATCGGCCCGGTAGCCTCCCTGAATAACCGTTTCGTAGACGGCCACTCCCAGAAACAGGCCCAGCATGCCCAGCAGCGCGCGGCGCTGCGTATGGTGGCGCAGCACAAGCAGATAAGTTGCGCCGAATCCTACCGTTTCGGCCGTTGTAAGCAGGTGCAGGAAAACAATGTTGTAGTGCCAGAAATACCGGCCTATCTCGCTCAGCAGGCCCAGGCTGCTTTGCGCCACCACCGTAAGGACAACCACGCGCAATGGCCGCTGCAGCCGCGGCCAGTAGCGCAGCCCGATTATCAGCGGTACCAGACACGTTGCCAGAGAAAACAGATTTAGCTGCTTGGCTAACGCTACCAGCCACGGAACGGGTTGCAACATGAAGCGAAACTAGGATTAAGTTGTAATATACTGATGCCTGTTGATCCGCTGCTGTGGAAGCTAAAATAATGAAAGGCAAAAAGCCAGCCCTCGCAGGTAGCGGGGCTGGCCTGGGCCGGTTGGTAGCAGAATGCCTAGTGCGCCAATAGGCTGCCGGAAGCACACCCGCTCCCGACGCAGGGCAGACCGTTGGCATAAAGGTGGTGAGACGTCTCGACCTGGTCCTGGTAGTTACCATCGATTCCGACCAGCACAAACGTATGCTCGTCGTTGTGCGTCAGAGCGTGGTAGATGCGGATGCCGGTGGTGGCGTTCTGGCGGATAAGCTCTTCCAGAATGGCGGCCTCATAGTAGGCTCCGCGCAGCTGGCCGGGGTGATTATATTGGTAGGTGCCCGTCCAGCGAACCGCCTGCTCCTGAGTTAAAGGAATCGAAACCGGGGCCGTAGCTGCCGAAAAGCCGCTTACATCTCCCACGAGCACACTCGCGGCGCACCAGACCGGGCAGCGTGGCGCGGCATCAAGCAGGCCGGCAGTGGTCTGGTCGTGGCCGGCGGCATCAACCCCGACCAGCACGAACAGGTCTTCGCCGGCATCGGTGGTGGCGTTGTAGATCCGGATGCCGGTGCAGCCTTCCTGGCTCAGCAAACTCTGGATGCCCTGGGCGCTATAGGCCACCGCCCGCAGGCTACCCGGATAGTGGCTGCGGTAGTTCAGGGTCAAGGCAACCGCCTGGTCCAGGCTAATTTGCTGGCCGGCGGAGGCTACGTCCTGAACAACCGACTTGTTGGGCGCGGCGGCATTCTGCTGCTCCTGGCAGCCCGGCAAACAGGTCAGGAACAGGCCGGCGGCCAGTAAGGAGAGAATAGCTGGTTTCATAATGGGTTAAAAGTAGATAAACCGGTAGAAATAGATGACGAGCTGCTGCATAGGTGCAGCCAGCAGCAGCCTGAGTTCAATAATTGAAGAACTAGCGCGTTTTCAGTGCCTTCCGGTTTGGGAAGATACGAAGAAGTAGACGGATTGCCAGCGTGCGTACAGGCCTTCGCTCACCATAAGCAAGGCGCTTGGCGGCAGTACTAATAAGACTCGTCTAGGAATGAACTGACTGCGAATGCGCAGCTTGCGGGACGGTTTGCGGTTCGCGCCCGGTCAGCCAAAAGGCGTAGGCCAGCAACACATACATCACCAAGTTCAGGGTAGTAAGTAATGGAATAGTCATGGAATTGTATTCCCAGAGACTGGTCAGACTGGTCCGGACCAGGAATAAAACGAAGGTGCCCGCATGAAAGATCAGTAACGCTACGCTTATAATAAATACCGGGTCACGCTCCAGCGCCACATTGCGCAGGTGGCGCAGGCTCTGCTCGAAGTACAGCAGAATCAGGCTGATCAGGAGTAGATGCTTCACAACCAGCGTGTAGTTGTTGACGGTCACCAGTTCGTTTTTAATACCATTCCAGAGGTCGTTGATAACGAACATATCGACTAGGGCAAAGGCTGTGTACAGCACCCCGCTCAGCAGGAAATACCGGCGCAGTCGAAAGCGCAGGACATGGTAGTAGACGGTCCCGATAAACCAGACATCCAGGATATCCACCGTCTGCCACACGGCTATGTTGTAGCCGAGCAGCTTCCCGCAGGCTTCCCCCAGAATTGTCATCACAGTCCACATCAGGCAGCAGTAGACCATAGCCCGCAGTCCGGCCGACAGGGAGGACCAGTACCGGAACCCGAAGTACAGCGGCAACAGGATAGAACACTGTCCTATGTAATAGAAAGTGTTTATCGCAAGCTTTAGCGCGTCAGATTCCGGTAGTATCATGGCCTAGGCTTAGTGGTTGAGAGGGCTGGTTACTGTGCAGGGGGGCGTTCCGGTGCCGTGGTCATACAGCACATACTCGCCCACAGTCGTCAGGTCGGCGTCGGCAGTGGCACTCACCAGAATCATGGTGTCAAGCGTTTCGGTAGTAGCTTCCGAATTTGCGAGATAGATGCGGATGCCTTTCGCACCCGGCTGGTCCATAAGGGCCTGAAATACTTCGGAGGTAAAGTATACCGAGCGAAGCTTGTTTGGGTGAGCTGTCTGATAGTTCCCGGTCCAGGTGACAGCGTCGTCGAGGGGAATAGTTGAACCTGATGTGTCTGTGAGAGGGCCGCAGTCCGGATCCATAGAGGAAGCAATAGGGTGTGAGAAGAATGGGACGAAACCACCAATTGGTTGGGGCATTCAAATATAAGCCAAACCAAATTGAGGGCAAGCAAACTTCTTCACTCACCTGTCCGCTGGGGCAGCCTGGCCAGCTCAGAAGAGTAGCCCGCCGCCGGTTTCACGGGGTGCCCGGGGCTGGCGGCGGGCGGCGGGCGCTGGCGTAGGTGCTTCCGGCTCGGGCTCCGGCAGCTCTTCTTCCTGGTCCAGGTTCTCAAAGACCCGGTCAATGGCATCTTCGGCGGTGCGGAGCTTTTGTTTGCAGAGCCGGATAAGGGAGGCGGAGCGCTGCACCCGGGCTGTCAGCTCGTCTACATCCACCGTATCGGTTTCGAGGGCGCGCAGAATGGACTCAAGCTCAGCTATGGCGTCGCGGTAAGTGGTTTCCATGGGATAAGGTAAGGGAAGTGGTAGCCGGCAAAGGTAGTCTGCGGGGTGCAGGCCGGATAAAGCAGGAGGTGAAGTAACGCTCGGACTGAAATCACGCCAGTTCGGCAGCCGGCGGTGCGGCTGGTGGCAGGCGCAGCGAGAGCAGCCGGATTTCAGCGCGGTGCAGCAACCGTTCTGTAGCCAGTTGCAGCTGAAACCGGTGGGTGAGCAGCTGCTCGCGCCGCCGCCGATGCAGATAGCGGAAGCGGCGGGCCAGTGTGTAGCCCAGCCGCCGCAACTGCCGGTGCTGGCCTTCAGCCGCTTGGTGGGCAGCCCGTTGCAGTGCCTGCCGCTGCTGGCCCAGCTGCTGCTCCTGCTGCCGCAGCCGCAGGCGGGCCAACGGAGCCGCTGCCCGCACCCGTTGGCGCAGCGCAGTATGGTGTTCCTGCAGGCGGTTTTGAGCTGCCAGATGAGTACGGCGCCCCAGCCGGTCGAAGTGGCTTGCGGAAGCTTGCACTACTTCCTGGGCCACCTCCCGAATACGGCCCGCGTAGCCATCAAATACGGCATCCAGCCGGGCCAGCCGCTCAGCCAGAAACGCTGCAACAGCAGTCGGCGTTTTTAGGGCCAAATGGGCCGCTAAGTCCACTACGGCTTCGTCCCGCTCGTGCCCGATACCTGTCAGGACCGGCACCGGAAACGCGCCGATAGCAGCGGCGAGGCCGTAGTCGTCGAAGGCCAGCAGGTCGGTTTTGGAGCCGCCACCCCGAATAAGGACCACCGCATCGAAATACTGGCGCCGGGGCCGAATAGTGTCCAGTGCGGCCCTGATGCTGGCCGGCGCCTCTGTGCCCTGCATGCTGGCCGGAAACAGCGCCAGCGAAAACGCATACGGCGACTCTTCCAGCTGGCGCACAAAATCCTGAAAGCCGGCGGCGGTGGGTGAGGAAATGATGGCCAGCCGCTGGGGTGCCAGCGCCAACGGCAGTGCCCGCTGCCGGTCCAGCAGCCCTTTTTCCTGCAGTTTGCGCAACGTTTCGAGGCGCTGGCGGGCCAGCTCGCCCACCGTGTAGGTCGGGTCAATGGCCAGTACATCCAGGCTCAGGCCGTACTGCTCGTGAAACTTCACCTGCACGCGCAGCATGATTTTCAGACCCACCCGAAGCTCCTGCCCCGTGTGCTCTTCGAACGCCGGGGCCACCTGCTGGTAGCGCTGGCTCCAGATGGTAGCGCGGGCCTGGGCCTTCAGCTGAGCGCCGCGGCCGGTCTGGTGCTGGTCGGTGAGGGTGAGGTAGCAGTGGGAGCCATCGAAGCGCGGCAGCGTGAGGTCAGCAATTTCGGCTACCACCCAGTAGGAGTCGGCAAACCGTTCCGTGAGCGTCTGCTTCACTCGCAGCAGCAACTCCGCCAGCGGCAGAGCCACAGGTGGCAGCGCCGAAGCCGGCAAACCTGGTTCAGAACGACGATTGTAGAGGGGAGGCATAGGTAGTAAAGGTAGCAGGTGTGAGGGGATGGTGCCAGTACCGCCGCAAACCACAGGAATAAAGCGGTAGAGGCTGCCTACCTATTGCGGGCGGCCATTGCACCATCCGGAGCCGGGACCTACGGTTCGGGGAGAGAGTTGCTGGTTTGCGGCCGGGTTTCACAACATATAGGCTCGTTTCGCGGTATGGCTTCCATATCTTGGCTTAAACTTTCCGGCCTGTTCTGCACCCTATGAGCTACCCAACTGCCACGCCCTATCTGGCTCAGCAAACACTCACGGTCCTTGTGCCGGTTTACGACGAAGAAGAAAGCCTGCCGCAATTTGTGGTAGAGATGGATAAGTTCTTGGCTCAGACCCCTGTTGCTACCACAGTACTGTTTGTGAATGATGGTTCCAAAGACGGGTCGCTGGGGTTGCTGCGCGATATTTGCCGCCAGAACCAGCACTACGAGTTTATCAGCCTGAGCGAAAACCGAGGCCTAAGCACGGCCATCAAAGCCGGCATCGACCATAGCCGCAGCACGCTGCTCGGCTACATCGACTCCGACATCCAGACTACTCCGCTGGATTTTCTGCAGTTTTTCGAGTTTCTGCCCGAGTACGATATGGTGAACGGTATCCGGGCCAAGCGGCAGGATACAGCGGTAAAGAAACTGTCGTCGAAGATTGCCAATACAGTGCGTCGCACACTCATCAACGATGGTATCGAGGACACCGGCTGCCCCTTGAAAATCATTAAGATGGAGTATGCGCGCCGTATTCCGCTTTTCCACGGCATGCACCGCTTTCTGGGGGCATTGGTGCAGTTGCAGGGCGGCCGCGTGAAGCAGCTCCCGGTGCGGCACTTCCCGCGTTTTGCGGGCACTGCCAAGTATAACCTCTGGAACCGGGCCTGGAAGCCGCTGGTCGATACATTCGGGTTCCGCTGGATCCGGAGCCGCTGGAAAAACTACGAAATCGGTGAGCAGCACCGCCCCGGAGCCCATGCTTAGCACCGAGCAGATAGCCCTGGGTATTGGCCTGACGTCGCAGCTGCTGTTCAGTAGCCGGATTGTGCTTCAGTGGGTGCAGAGCGAGCGGGCTAAGCGCGTGCTGGTGCCCACGCTGTTCTGGCAAATCAGCCTGGTTTCGTCGTTTCTGATGATACTCTACGGCATGCTGCGCCACGACCCGGTGATTCTGGCGGCCCAGCTCATCAGCTACGGCATCTATATCCGTAACCTGCAGCTGCTGGGCGAGTGGCGCAAGCTGAGCGGCATTTTCCGGGCCAGTGCCTACGTGTTTCCATTGGTCATGCTGGCTTGGTTTGTGGTCGGCAACCAGCATTTCAGCCTGAGAGGGATGCTGAGCCACGGTATTCCGGCCGGCGTGCTGGCATTGGGCACCATTGGGCAGACCATTTTTCTGCTGCGTTTCGTGTATCAGTGGCTGTATTCTGAGCGCAAAGGCGAGTCGGTGCTGCCGCTGGGGTTTTGGGTAGTGAGCTTTGTGGGTTCAGTCCTCATCCTGACTTATGCTGTGCTGCGCCGCCCGATAGATGTGGTGCTGATTGTGGGGAATGTTTTCGGAACGGTCGTGTATGCACGCAACATCGTGCTACTACGCCGGGAACTGCGCGCAAAGCCCAGTTCCGCCATGCCAATAGCTGAGCCGGCCGCGGCCGACTAGGGGAGGGGCTCTACTACCGTTACGCGCCAGTAACCCGCCTCCCGGGTGCGGTCAATGTAGAAGCTGTCGATGACCCGCAGGCGCACTTGCTCCCGCCATGCGGCCGGTAGCTGCTCTCGTACGTTGCTACTGGCTAGAACCGCTACTGGTCCGGGCATGCGCACCAATACTGAGTCGGGCGTGCGTGGCCAGGACGGCGTGGCTCGCCCAGCCCGCCATACTTCCTTAATATGCAGTTCCTCTAAGGTGTACCAGGGCAACTGGTCGAGTTCCGGATTATGCTGTAATGCTTCGGCACGGCGCAGGCCAGGGTCGCCTTTGCGGTTTACCCAGGCCGCGTGTACCGGCAGCAACACTGCTAGCAGCGCCGACATAGCCGTGATGGAAATGCCCATCAGCATTACTGGTCGTGGTTTTCGCACCAGCAGCCAGATCATCCAGACTGCTAAAGCTCCAAAAATCAACGCAGTCAGAGTGAAAGGCAGCGTGCCGGGCCCGAATCCGGGCAGCCGCACAAGAAACAGGGCCACGGGCAGCAGCGCAAAAATCAGAGCTAGTAGTCCGGTCCAGATGCGTAGCAGCAGGGTATCCAAACGTGTTGCCTGGTGCTGGCGGATTGCTGTTTCGAAGTAGTGCAGCAGGCCGGCTACCAGCAGCGCCAGGGGCGGCATAAGCGGCAGCATGTAGCGCTCCTTCTTCTCCGGAATAACGCTCAGCAGCAGCCACGCCAACAGCACCCAGGCCAGTACCGCCAGATACGGCACAAAACGGCCGGCGCGGGGCCGGGCATACGGCACGGCCAGCGCCAGCAGTGCTACCGGCGCCCAGATGCCCGCAAATACCGGGAAGTTCAGATAATCCCAGAATGGCCGAGCGTGGCGCTCTACCCAGGATGTAGCCTCCAGCCGCGCAACGGCCAGGGCCGCCGGTGCCACCGCGTCCTGAATGGCCAGGTAAGCCGGCCAGGCCAGCCCAACCAACAACGCAAGCAGCACCAGCAGCAACAGGCCGTTGCGGCGGGCTGCCGTAAGCGCGCCCCGGTCCGGATACAGGCGCGCAACGCCGAAAGCCAGCAGAAACGGCAGCAGCATGGCATACAAGGCGACAGGTCCTTTGCTCAGAATACTGCCGCCCAGCAGCAGCCCGCCGAGCAGAAACCAGCGCCAGCCGCCGGTTGCCGCCCGCCAGCCCCTCGCCAGGGCCCACAAAGCACCCATCAGAAAGCTATGCGTGAAAATATCCCAGTGCCCCTCGCGGCCTACCGTAATAACCAGTAGGCTGCTGGCCAGAACCAGCGCGGCCAGCCAGGCCGTACGGCCGGGGGCTTCTTCTTCGCCGGGCAGAGGCCTGGTTAGCTCCCGGGCCAGGCCCCAGAAAAACAGCACCAGCAGCACCGACATACCCGCCGCTGGCAGCCGCAGCAGTGCCGCATTATCAGGTTGGCCGGTCAGCTGGATGACGGCCGCTACCGTCCAGGTGGGCAAGGGGGGCTTGGCCAGCCGCAATGCCCCGTTCATGGTAGGAATAAGCCAGGAGCCGCCAGCTGCCATTTCGCGGGCCGCCACAAAGTTGCGCGACTCCATCAGGTTGACTTCAGCCGAGCCCAGATGCACGAAAAACGAAAAAAAGCAGACCAGCAGCACGCTGGCCAGGCGCCAGCCCCGCCCGGGACTTACAGGGGAAGCTACCCGCATACCTTATTCGGAGACAGTGGCTGCCTGCAGTGACGCAGCCTGGGGAGAGTTGCGCGGCTTTTCATCGAGCCAGGCCACAAACTGCCGCAAACCCTCGGCCAGCGGTGTGCGGGGCTCGTAGCCGAGCAGGCGCTTGGCTTTGGTGTTGTCGGCGTAGGTGATGTCCACGTCGCCGGGCTGGTCGGGCAGAAACTCTAGCTGCGGCACCACGCCCACGGCTGCGCCCACAGCGGCTACCAGATCCAGCAGAGCCACTGGCTGGCTGTTGCCCAGGTTCACGGTTTCGTAGGTGCCGGGGTTGTGCAGCAGGTAATTCAGGCCCCGCACGATGCCGTCTACCGTATCGGCCACGAACGTGTAGTCGCGGGAGGTGCTGCCGTCGCCATACACGGGAATGGGCTGCCCGGCCCGCAACAGTTGGGCAAACTTGTGAATCGCCAGGTCGGGGCGCTGCCGCGGGCCGTACACGGTGAAAAACCGGGCATTGAGCACGCTCATCTGATACAGATGATGATAGGTAAAGGTCAGTTCCTCGCCGGCTAGTTTGCTGGCCGCATAGGGGGAAATACAGCGCGCCAGCAGTGGCTCATCCTCGCGAAATGGGGTGGCTGGCGTATTGCCATAGACTGAGGAAGACGAGGCAAACAGCAGCGTTTGGATGGCGTGCCGGCGCATCCATTCCAGCAGGTGTGTAGTGCCGAGCAGGTTGTTTTCTAGGTAGGCCGCCGGCTCCCGTAGTGAAGGCCCAACTCCGGCTTTGGCGGCCAGATGTATCACGGCATCATAGGGAAGTGCCGGTAGGGCAGCCGTTAGGGCGTCGGGTCCCTGGCGCAGGTCTACTTCGCAGAAAGCGAAACGAGCATGCCGGCGCAGGGGGCACAGATTTTCTTCTTTCAGCTGCCGGTCGTAAAATGGGTCAAAGTTGTCGAGGCCCACGACGCGGCAGCCATCCGTCAGCAGATATTCACAAAGGTGAGAGCCAATAAAGCCGGCACAGCCAGTAACCAGTATAGTGCGCATACGCGGAAAAGAAGAAAGTCCCTTGAGAGAATAAACTCCAGGGCTACGCTGAAAGCATAACGGCCAGCAAGAGAATTGAGTTGTAAGTGCAGAAAACCCAGCGAAAAGTACCGTTGCTAAGAAAAGGAGTCGCAACGATACCCGCTTTGCTTTAATTTTGTTTTAATGTTTCAACAATCAGGGTCCGCTGCCAGAAAGGTATTGTCCGCTCACCAAGCACTATGGCTGTTCATATCAGTGCTCGGAGCTGCGTTTCTGGTGGGCATTAACAGCTGGGGGCCGTTGGAAAGCAGTGAAGCCCGCTATGCCGAAATAGCCCGCGAAATGCTGGCCGGGCGCGACTGGCTACACCCGAAGCTGCTGGGAATCGAGCATTTTCACAAGCCTCCGCTCACCTATTGGCTCACGGCCGTCGGTCTGACTTTGGGCGGCCCTACGGCGCTGGGGGTGCGGCTGCTACCGGTGCTGGCGGTGCTGGCGCAGGTGCTGCTGGTCTACGGGCTTGGCGTGCTGCTTTTCGACGGCAACCGCAACCGTGCCCTCACAGCAGCTATCCTGTACGGCACGCTGCCCGTTGTCCTGATTTCGTCCCTCAACGTAACGACCGACGCTTATTTGGCAACGCTGGAGCTGGCGGCTGCCTATGGCCTGCTGCGCCACTACCACGATGGGCGCTGGTGGGGCCTGTATGTGTGCTGGCTGGCCCTGGGGTTGGCCTTTCTGACCAAGGGGCCGGTCGGATTTGTGCTGCCGCTCATGGTTATGGTCGGATATTATTTCCGGCGCGGCCAGACGCGGCGGCCCTTCACCTGGCACCACTTGCTGGGAGTAGTGCTGTTTGTGCTGGTCGGGCTGAGCTGGTATATGTTTCTGATTGCTGAAAACCCAGCCTTCCTGCGCTATTTTCTGGTAGGGCACACTGTGGAGCGCTTTGCAAATGCGGAGGCATTCGGCCGGGCCAAACCGTGGTGGTTCTACTTAGTGCTGGCGCCTGCCACGGGGCTTCCCTGGTCGATGCTTCTCATGGTGCAGGCCATGCGCATAGGCTGGCGCAGGCTGCCGCAGCTATGGCGCAACGTGCTCTTGTTCTGGACACTGACGCCACTAGTGTTTTTCTCTCTTTCGCAGTCGAAGCTGATTCTATACGTGCTGCCCATTTTTCCGGGTGTGGCGCTGCTTGCTGCCTACTATCTGCACGAAATGCCCGCCGACCAGCGCCGCAACTGGTACCGCGGCTGCCTGGGGCTGTGGGCAGTGTTGCTGCTGGCTTTGGCTGGTTTGCCGTGGCTGGCAAAGGAACTCAACCTCACTCTGGACTTATCGGCCGCACTGCTGCCGGGTATTGGGTTGGTGGTACTGCTGCTGAGCGCCTGGCAAACCCGACACCGGTTACGCGCCACGGCTCAGCTGCTACTGGCAGGTACTCTTTTCACTGTTACACTGCTGCTGGCCGCTAAACCTCTGCTACGCCAGAATGAGTTGGCTTTTAATGGCATTAGGCCGGTAGTGGAGCGCCTGCGCGCCGAAGGCATGGACCAGCGTCCGGCGCTGGTCTATAATGAGTTGTTACCTTCTCTGGCCTTCGCGCAGGGCCGGGTGCCGGTGTCGCTGTATGCCGGCAATTCCCAACTGCTGCGCGAAACGCAGTTTGAGCCTACGGCGGCCTGGCATCATACCTGGCTCAACACGTTTGCTTTCACCCCGAACACGCTCGACTCGCTGCGGCGGCAGCGGCCGGTGCTGCTGGTGAAGGGGGAGGTAATTGCCGGGCAGGAATGGCTGGTGGCGCCGTTTTCGCACCAGCTGCAGGTAGGGCCGTGGCGGCTGTACTACGACTGGTAAGTGCTGGTGCAACGGCCCGAAAAACCCGGCGTCTTTTTCTGCCGGTAGTAGAAGGAGAATACGCTAGCGTGGCTGAGAGGCCGCTCCGGCTGCCGTCCCGATTTCTCAAATCCGCTTACCTTGCCTGCCCCAACCCTAAATTTCCACAAACCCAACTCCTATGAAAAACCGCAACAGCCTGACGCTTGCCGCCGTGGCCGCCACCGGTCTGGCGCTGGCCGGCTGCGCTGCCAGCAGCACACCCACGGCTTTCACTACGCCCGCCACCGCCACCCCGGCTGCTCCTGCTGAGGAGCCCATTGTACCTGGTGTGGGGCTGAACGTAGCCAACCGCGACCTGACGGCATCTGCCTGCGACAATTTCGACCAATACGCCTCCGGCAACTGGTACAAGAACAACCCCATTCCGGCCGCTGAAGTACGCTGGGGTGCTTTCAACGAGCTGGCTGACAAGAACAACGCCGTAATGCGGCAGATTCTGGAGGAGGCCGCGGCCAACACGTCGGCTGCCAAAGGCTCAAACGCCCAGAAAGTCGGCGACTTCTACGCTACCGCCATGGATACGGTGGCCATCGAGAAGGCTGGCCTGAAATACCTGAAGCCCGAGCTGGACCGCATTGCCGCCATCAAGGACCTCAAAGGCCTGCAGGCTGAAATCGTGCGGCAGCAGCTGGAGGGAACGGGCGCTTTCTTCAGCAGCGGCGTAGGCCAGGACGAGAAGAAGAGCACTGAATATGCCGTTCAGATCTACCAGGGCGGCCTTTCTCTGCCCGACCGGGACTACTACCTCAAGGACGACGCCCGCTCGAAAGGCATCCGCAGCGCCTACACGACCTACCTCGTGAATACGTTCAAGATGCTGGGCGACAACGAAGCCACGGCGGCTAAAAACGCGGCTACGGTGATGCGCCTGGAAACGCGCCTCGCCAAAGCCAGCAAGAGCCGTGTAGACCTGCGCGACCCGTACGCCAACTACAACAAAATGACGCTGGCGGAGCTGAACAAGCAGTTCCCGAACCTGGCGCTGCCCACGGCCCTCAAGGAAATGAAGCTGAGCGCGGCCAAGGAAGTAATTGTGGGGCAGCCGGCTTTCTTCAAAGAGGAAAGCGCCATGCTGAAAAGCGAGCCGCTGGCCGACCTCAAAACCTACCTGCGCTGGCATAAGGTGACATCGTTGACTTCGGCGCTGCCCAAAGCCCACGGCGACGAAGCCTTCCGCTTCACGCAGGTGCTGACTGGCGCCAAGCAGCAGCAGCCCCGCTGGAAGCGTATGAACCGCGACACGGACGGTGCCCTGGGCGAAGCTTTCGGCCAGCTGTACGTGGACAAGGCCTTCACGCCCGAAACCAAAGCCAAGGCGCTGGCCATGGTAGCCAACATCAAGGAGGCCATGGGCGAGCATATCCAGCAGGTAGACTGGATGAGCGCCGCCACCAAGGCCGAGGCCATGAAAAAGCTGAATGCCTTCACCGTGAAAATAGGCTACCCCGACAAGTGGAAGGACTATTCGGCGCTGAATATCTCGCGTGAGTCGTACCTGAAAAACGTGCTGGCCGCCCGCCGTTGGGCCTCGCTGGACAACATCAGCAAGTTCGGCAAGCCGATTGACCGCAACGAGTGGGTGATGACGCCGCCGACGGTGAATGCCTACTACAACCCGCCGATGAACGAAATTGTGTTCCCGGCCGGTATCATGCAGCCTCCGTTCTTCGACCCAAAAGCCGACGACGCCGTCAACTACGGCGGTATGGGGGCCGTAATCGGCCACGAAATCACGCACGGTTTCGACGACCAGGGCCGCCAGTACGATGCCGAAGGCAACCTGCGCGACTGGTGGACCAAGGAGGATGCGGAGAAGTTTGATGCCCGCGCCGGCATGGTGGGCAAGCAGTATTCGGCCTTCTCGCCGCTCGACTCGGTGTATGTGAACGGCAAGCTGACCATGGGCGAAAACCTCGCCGACCTCGGCGGCCTCAACATTGCCTACACGGCCCTGCACAAAGAGCTGAAGAAGCAGTACCCCGACGGTAACTACCCCAAATACGACGGCCTCACGCCCGACCAGCGCTTCTTCCTGAGCTGGGCGCAAGTATGGCGTACCAATGCCCGCCCGGAGTATCTGCGCCAGCAGGTAATGACGGACCCGCACTCACCAGCCATGTTCCGGACCAATGGCCCGCTGCAGAACATGCCTCAGTTCTACGAGGCCTTCGGCTGCAAAGAGGACGCTAAAATGGTGCGCGTACAGACCGAGCGTGCCAAAATCTGGTAGTCTGACTTCGATTCTAGTGCCATGAAAAAGGCGGTCCGCATCATGCGGGCCGCCTTTTTTGTTTTAAAGGAGAAACAGCTCCCTACGATGCCACCTCAGAATGGCGCGTATCTTGCGCCATGCAAAAGACTCTTCGCTTGCTGGCTTTCGTGCCGCTGCTGCTGGCTGCCTGCTCTCGTTCCGAATCAGTGCAGGAGCAGATAGCCGACCCGAAAGTAGGGGATGTGTACGTGGTGCAGTTTCAGCCCCGGGGCACTACCACGGCGCGCTACTTCTTCTACCACCTCTACCGCGTAGCGCCCGACAGCGTGTACCTGCACCCGGCCCGCACCGACTCGCCCACGCCCGACGCCGACCTGCGCCAGCTGTCCTTTGAGCCCACGCCCCAAACCATTGCCTACACCCGCGCCGAGCTGCGCGAGCTACTCGGCCAGCAACCCGGCGACGTTACCAAAAGCCAGCTGATCAAGGTGCGGCGGCCGTAGCAAGAACCGGCTGTTGCTTTTCGGCTAGGGAAGTATTTCTACCCGAATAGCCACGTCGGTCAGGGGCCATTTGTAGTCATCGACGGGCTCGTTGGCTATTTTGTCTACCACGTCCATGCCTTCTGTCACTTCGCCGAACACGGTATACTTGCCATCCAGAGAGGGCACACCGCCTACCGTGGCATAGGCCCGCTGCTGCTCCGGGCTAAGAGGCCGGCCGGCCATAGCTAGGCTCTGGGCAGGCGTCAGCTTCTCGCCCTGCACAAAGTAAAAATCAGTGCTGGATGAAAGCTGGCCGGGGTTCTGCTCGTCGTCATAGCGGGCCATGCCCAGAACGCCCCGGCGGTGGAAGTGCTGCGGCCGGATTTCGGGGGGCAGGCGGTAGCGGTTCATCCGGATGGTGCGGTGGTCGGAGGCCCCGCCCTGCACCGCAAAGCCTTTCAACACGCGGTTAAACACTGTTTCGTCGAACACGCCGCGCCGGGAAAGCAGCAGAAAGTTGGCTTTGTGAATTGGCGTATCGTCGTAGAGCTTCACCTTGATGTCGCCGAGGCGGGTGTGCAGCACCACGCCCGAGGCCGGGTATTGCCTGCCATACGGCAGAAGCAGCGTGGCAGCGTTGCTGTCGGCCAGGGCCAGCAGGGCCGGGCCGGGCACCGGTTTTTCTGCCGATACAGCCGGGGCGGCCGTTTCCTCGACTGGCTGCTGGCGGTTGCAGGCCAGGCCGCCCAAGCTAACCGCCACGAAGCCGGCGGCCTGCAGCAGGTGGCGGAGCCGTGGGGCAGCAGAAGGAGCTAGAAACATCATGGCAGGAAAAACAGAAACAGGAGCAGAGAAACCAGGGCGGCAGCTCCAGTCTCACAGGAGGCAGGCTGCCGCCCAAAGGTAGCAGCTCCCGCAAAAATGCCGAAAGTCAGCCCACCCCTCAGCGGCTGGCCGATGCAAGAAGCAGGAAGTTGGAGCAGAAGGAAAAAACAAAGGTCCCGGCCACGGTGCGCGGCAGAGACCTTGTTTTTGAGCGGTTGCAGCCCGGAGCCGGATGCGTACTCCCCAAATCAGACGGGCTACCAGCCGGAGCCGGCTGGCGCGCCCCAGCCGTCGTCTTTTTTGGCTGCTTTCTTTTTCGGCTGTTCTTTTTCCTTCAGTTTGATACTGCCAGCTTCCGTCTTGGCCTTCACTTTCACCTTTTCTGGCTGCTTGGCGCTGCCAGCCGGAGCCGCAGCAGCGGCCGGAGCTGGTTCGGGCGGTGAGGCCGTATCGAGCACGGGCGGCGCCATATCGGTGGCGGCGTTGATCTGGTCGGCCTGCACTACAGCCGCCTGCTTCTGCATAGCCAGCAGCAACTGCTGATCGGCCAGGCCGTTCTTCTTCCAGATTTTGAGCTGGTTCTCGAGCGAGTCCTTTTCAATTTTGCCAGGCTTTTTGGCCATCAGTTCGTTCAGGTTGGGGCTGCCGCCGTCCTTCCAGGCGGTCATCCACAACGACGACACAAAAGTGGGCGCCAGCTTCATCCGGAAAGCCACCATACCGCCCACTTCCTTGTGGTAGGCATCAGCAAAGGCATCGGAATAGAAGCGCCGGGTCTTGCCGTATTTGTGCGAGAAGTTGTATTTGGTTTCGGGCGTAAACTGCCGGGTCACTTTCTCTTCCCGGTCGAAGGTTTCGCCCAGAAAGCCGTACGATTCCTGCAGGATTTTCCAGATGTCGGTCAACGGGTCCTTCACGTACTTGGCCGGCTCGGCATCCAGCTTATACTCGGCAATGTGGCGCTCAGGCAGCTTGCTTTCCCACAACGAGTGTAGCCCGGTCTGGTTCGTGAGTTGGCCGTCGTAGTTCTCGGTAGTGTGCAGCGGCACGTAGGCATCGGCTACGTAGTGGCAGAGGTCGGCGGAAAGGCGGATAATGGCCAGCGTATCTCGCTGCTTGAAGGCTTCCGTGAGGTTGTCCTTCACTTCCATGATGGTCCAGGGCACCGTGCCGTACTTGCGCAGCGTGTCGGCGGTGTACTTGGCTTCGGCTTTGTCCCAGGCTTTGGGCATGGCCCCGAACGGGTTGTCGCCGAAGTGGTCCATGTCGATGAAGTGCTTGCTGGCCTCTTTGGGGTCCGCGTCGCGCCGCTCATCAGGGGCCGTGGAGAGGCGCACCAGCTCTTTCATGTGGCGGAAATAAAAGGGCTGGAGGGCGGCGGGCAGCGTATACACAGAAATCTGCGCAATGGTGCGGTGGGCAAAGAAACCCCAGCCCGGCGACGTAACCGGCACCAACAGCGCCAGGCACAACAAGAGGAGAAACGGTTTTTTCATAGCAGAAGGGCAAGCCCGGAAGATGGCCTCCGCGAAGTTAGCGGATTGCCGCATTGCTGAAACTGTGCCTCCCCGTATTCGCTGGAAATCTGCGTATAAGCACAGTCTGCCGCCCGAAAACACAATACAGTACGCGTAATCCGCTGCCTGCCATGACGCTCATCACCAAGAAGAAGATAACCTACGCTATTCAGCCGCCGCTACACGCTTACCTGCAGCAGTACGACCGGGAAACGACCCTGCCCGTTACGTACAAAGACCTCACGCACTTCAGCGGCGCCTACCCGCTCGCCGACCGCCAGGGCCGGGATACCATGTGGGAAACCGTGTTTTATGAGCCGCAGGCCCTGCGGGAACTGAGCGACGGACTGGCGCAGGTATACGCCATTCTGAAAACCGACGGCGACCTGTCGTTTACGGAGCATCTGCTCGCCGACCGGGTAGATTACTGCCGCTTCGGCAATTCCAACCCGTTTCGGGTGCGCATCGTCAATCAGCTCAACGACAACTACGACTACTTCTACGTGAAAAAAGCCGATGCTTCGCGGGTGTATGGCCTGGAGCTGGAGCACCTGCTTTCGCCCAACAGTCTCAACTACTTGGTGTCGGGCGAAACGCTGATTGAAGAACACATCGTGGGGATTCCCGGCGACGATTTTATCCGGGACCGGCTGCGCGCCCCTCACCTCAACCAAGTGCGTATTGCCAAGGAATTCGTGAAGTTCAACGAGCGGTGCTTTGCCCGCTTGCTCGGCGATATGCGCGCCTACAACTATGTTATCGACGTGACGCCCGATTTCGAGGACGAGCAGTACCGCGTGCGGGCCATCGACTTCGACCAGCAGAGCTATGAGGGCAAGAAAACCATGTATCTGCCCCAGTATTTCAAGGACAACCGGGCCGTGGTGCAGCTCTGCAGCAAGCTGCTCAAGGACGAAACCATCCGGCAGTACCAGACCGAGGAGCGCACCCTGATGGCCCGGCGGGCCCGCTCGGAGCGCTACCGCCTCAAAGACCTCATCGACTGCATGCGCCGCGACGAGGTATCGACGCCCGAGAAAGTGGAGCTGCTGAAGCTGCAACTGGGCCAGCACCACGGCACCGAGCAGTTCCGCCGCTGCCGCTCCATGGGCGACGTGGTGCGCCTGAACCTGAAGCTGATGCTCACCCGGCCCCGGCCCGAGTGAGGCGCGGCCATCTGTACCGGGCCGCGCCTTACGCAGGCTGGCGGCTATTTCTCGAACGACTCGACGCGCACCTCGTCCAGTAGAATGCGCTGGTTGCTGCCGGAGTTGTCGAAGCGGAGTCGGATGTTGTCGAAGGGCTGGTCTTTGGGCGCGCGCAGGTCGAGGTAGACTTCTTCGGGCCAGCCGGGCTCCACCACCCGCTGCAACCGGATGATGCGTTCTTTCTGCACTTCGTCGCCGAGGCGGTAGCTGACGATGAGCTGGGTCATCTGCCAGACGTCCCACTGCTTCTGCTCGCACTGAGCCCGTGCCCGCACCCTGATCCATTTGGTTTGTTCCGGATTGACGGCCACCCGAAACTCGGGGCTGGACTGCGTGGCAGCATCCAGGGCCAGGGAGCAGCTGCCTTGCAGGGCGGGCGTGGCACACTTGGCCGAGTCCTGCTCGAAGTCCTCGCGCCATAGCTCCTGGACTTGTTGCCGGTCGGAGTTATCAAGCACCTGGTCGCCATTGTCGAGCAGCCAGCGGGTAGGCAGCGGCACCTGCTGGCGGCCTACCACGTGCCAGAAATACTGGCGGGTCATGTCGCCGGCCACCATCAGGCCGGCTCCCCCGTGGGCCTGTTGGGTCATCCAGGCATTGTAGTAGATGCCCAGCAGTAGCACCACTGCAAACGAGGCGATGCGCAGCGGCCGCAGCAGCAGCCACCCCATAGCGGCGGCCAGCGGCCAGGCCAGCACCGCGTAGCTCTGCACCATAGCCCGCTGCCCCAACGAGCCGCCGTACCACCAGATATCCCAGGCAAACGTGACGTAAATGAACAGCACCGCGAAAACCAGGATGGCTCCGAAGGCTTCTGGCTGCCGCTTCCGGAGCGCGCCAAACCCCAGCAGGGCAGCAGCCATCAGCGGCGAGTACGTCAGCCAACCGCTCCGGAAGCTGAAAATACCGTCGAACAGGTGAGGTTTCAGCCAGCTGAATCCCTGCTCACCGTAGCTATACACCAGCCAGCGCCCCGTAACATAGTGCCAGTAGAACAGCTGTATGCTGCCCACCGCTCCACAGGCCGCAACGGCCAGCAGCAGATGCGGCAGGTGCTGCCGCCAGAATGCCAGCCGCTCCTGCAGGAATGCCCGGTTTAGGCGCAGGCCCCACAGAAGAGGCAGGAGAGTGGCCAGAATTTCGGTGGGGCGTGTGAGTGCCAGCAAACCGCAGACCAGCCCAATGGCCAGGGCCCGCGCCAGGGTAGGGCGCCGGTAAAACGCAGGAATCAGCAGCATCAGACCGGCATACAGCGTAAAAAGCCAGTTGTGCGTCATGGCCCCGTCGATGGCCGCGTAGTTGAGATAGTTGGAGCCCAGGGCCAGCACTACCAGCGTCAGGGCCGTGGCGCCTTCCCCGAAACGGCGGCGCAACGCCCACCACACCAGCACAAAGCCCAGAATTGCCACCACCTCCGACCCAATCTGCAGGCTCAGCTGGTACGGCGCCGAAAATCCATCGGCCGGGTAGCCTAGGGATTTGGCCGCCAGATGCCCCGCCGCAAAGAAAGGCAGGCTCTGCACGGCCAGGCCAACCGGGTACTTCATCACCTTATTGCCGCTGGCCGAGTCCAGGTAGGCTTGGTTTTGATAGGGGTCGGGGCTGTATTTTTTGGTTATTTCGGGCAGAAACGCCAGCTGCTTCAGGTCCTGGTAAAGGAAGGTGGCCGGCAGGTACATGTAGTAGCCAGACGCATCCCAGCTGATGGTAGCTTCCGATGCGGGTTTATTCCATTTCGGGTAATACAGAAACGAAGTCAGCAGGATAATAGAGGAGCAAAACAGCAGCGCCCAGAAGGAAACAGACTTGCGCAACGACATCAGCACAGAAATTAGCCGGAAAAATAGGCTGGCAAGTTGCTCAAAAATCCTGATGCTCACCAAGCCCCGCCCGGGCCAGACGCGCCGCCGGGGCCAGAGTCAGCTACTCGGCTTTGGTTGCTACGGCTTCGGCGGCGTGCTGCTCGGAGTAGGTGTCCAGCAGCTCATTTAAGCGTTGAAAGATAAAGTCGACGGCCAGCGCCTTCACTTTGTCACAGTTGCCCGCAAATTCCTGGCGAAGCTCGTGGGCCCGGTTCTGGTGCAGAATGGTAAAGTACATCGTGCCCACGGGCTTTTCCTCCGACTCCGAGGCCCCGCCCGCGCACAACCCCGTTACGGCTACGCATACATCGGCGGTGGGCAACTGCTTATGCAGGCCCATCACCATTTCGTTGGTCACCTGCTGGCTCTCGGCAGTGTATAGGGCCAGCGTATCCTTTTTCACGCCAAGCAGGCGGTTTTTGGCAATCGGGTGATACGTCACGACGGAGCCCAGCAGCACCTCGCTGCTGCCTTCGGCCTGCACGAATTCAGAAGCAAGCAGTCCGGCCGTGCAGCTTTCCGCGAAGGCCAGAGTGAGCTTGTATTGCAGGAATTTCTTGACAAGGCTATTCAGGTCAGTTGGTTTCATAGCGGCAGCGAAAACAGGAAGAGCAGGAGGCTATCTGTACGCTGCCCGGTAGCCGAAATGTTATTGCCGAGGTTGCCAAAAAAGCGTCTTGAACAGTCAGTTTACCGAAATTCGGGCGAAAAAAAATGCTGCTTGCAGCATAAAATACGGCGTGCTTCCGTACCTTCCGGCCGCCGGCTCCAGCCGTTTTGTATCATCTCCGCTCACTCTCCACAACGCCCTTCCTATGGCTACTCCCGAAGAATTTGAAGCCGCCGCTTCCCGCAGCAAAGAGCTGCCCAGCAAGCCCTCCAACACGGTGCTGCTCCAGCTGTACTCTCTCTACAAGCAAGCCAGCGAAGGCGACGTAACCGGCGACCGGCCCGGGGGCTTCGACTTCAAAGCCATTGCCAAGTACGACGCCTGGGCCAGCCTGAGCGGCAAGTCGCAGGAGGAAGCCCGCCAGGAATACGTGGATCTAGTAAACTCCCTGTTCTAGCTAGCTGCCGCTTCTGGCAAAAGCAGTTTTGTGCTTCTGCCAGAAGCAGAAACCGTATTTCAGCAACAAGCCCCTGCCAGCATATGCTGGCAGGGGCTTGTTGCTGAAATACGTGCGAAGCAGCTATGCCTTGGGCGCGGGCAGGTCAAATGCTTTGGCATCGTGCTCGAAGTGGCCTTTGTGCGAACCGTCGCAGAAGGGCTTGTTGGCGGAAAGGCCACAGCGGCAGATGCTGATTCGCTCCCGGCCGGCGAGGCCGTAAGCTTGGCCCTGCGCGTCTACGAGTTCGAAATCGGCGCCTTCCACGCGGAGGGAGCCATTGCTGAGAACGGTGAGTTTGGTTGCCATGAGGTTGGTGGTAAGAAACGACTGCGAAAGAGCAGCCAGATGAGAAAAAAGCTGAATGAACTGCAGCCTTACCAGACGCTACTGCAGGTGCTTGCGCATCACGTAGTCGTTCATCCAGTACGGGCCAATGGGAATATCTTCTTCGCGGTTGAGCTGAAAGCCTTCGTGTTCGTAGAAAGCCAGGGCCGGGTTGTGGCGGTTTACGTTCAGCTCCAGCGTGTGGCCGCCCGCCACCTGCACCGCCTGCTCCACAGCCCGAAGCAGCAACTGCCCAAAGCCGCGCCCCTGATGCGAGGGCAGCACGTAGATTTTGTTGAGATGGTAGGTGCCGGCCGTTTCCTTGGCCGAGTAGGAGGCGAAACCGCCCGGCTGGTCTTCATCGAGCAGCAGCAGAAACTGGTGGCCCTGCTCCGCCATCTGGCGCTGCAGCGACGCCGGCGTGTAAATCACGCGGTACATGTAGTCAATCTGCTCCTTCGAAATGATGAAGCGGTAGGTCGGTTCCCAGGTTGCTTCCGCCAGCTCAATAATGGTTGGAATATCGGCCAGGGAGGCCGGACGGACGGCAGCAGACGCGGGTACAACAGGTGACATAGGCCGCAAAAACGGCATTATTTACCTGAAAACCGAACCTTACCCCCGCGCTTACTCGTTTTTGGGCCAGAAATTGCCTGTTCCGGCATACCGCCGCGCCGCTTGTGGCGTTGCGTATTATCCGCCCCTCTTTCCCAACCTCATGAAATCATTTCCGCTGATACTGGCCACTGGCCTGCTTTCCATTTCGGCCGCGGTGGCGCAGCAAAAACCTGCCACTACCACCACTACCACTACTACGCGCCCATCGGCGAGCAGTACCGCAACGGCCGTGGAGCGTGACCTGCGTATTTTCGCCGACTGGGTGAGTGATAAGGTGAGCCGCACGGCTGACGACATTGCCCGCGAAACGCCGAAAGTGGCCGAGGAATTCGACCGCCAGAGCAAGCGGATCGATAAAGCGGTGGACAGCCTCACCGTGGAAGGCAAGCGCGAGTATTCCATCCAGAAAAAGCGGTACGGCGCGTGGTCGGCCCGGCAGGATAGCCTCGACCGCGCTGCCCGCCAGCCAGAAACGGCCCAACAGTCGCAGGACCGGATGCTGGGCGAGAAAGTGGTATTGGGCCGCGCCCGCGCCACCGAGTTGCCGGATCTGTACGCCCGCTTTATTGAAACGACCCGTACCCAGCGTCGCAACTGGACTGCCACCGACTGGAGCAATGCCTCCGCCGTGCTCAGCCGCCTGAACGCCCGCTATGATCAGGTGCGCGAGCAGTTGCCGCTGGAAGAGCGAGTGCGCATCCGGTCCTGGCAGGGAGAGTTCCGGACTCTGGAGAAAGCCCGGGACGTGAAAGGCGTGATGGCAGAGTAAACCTCGCAAGCCATCAGACTACCACTAGAAAAGCGGTTTCCAGCTAATAGGCGGGGAGCCGCTTTTTCTGTTGAGCCAGTTGCTTATTGCTTCAGCAGCCAGGCGCTGGCCGTGTCCACATCATAGAAAAGCTGAATAGGACGCTGCTGGCTTACGCGGGTGGCAAACTCCAGCGCGGAAGGCTGATTTACCATATCCGGCGCGAATACGTAGGCAAACGCCCGCATCCCGTACTGAATGGCAAGCGGTAGCCACTCAAATTCCAGCCAGTCCATGGCCTCGCTCCAGTCGCCGGTAGCCGCGCTTTTGTCGTTGAGCAGGAGGGCCGGCCGTAGCTTCTGCTGGGCTTCCAGGGCGGCCTGTGCGCCGGCAATAACCGATTCCGAGGTAAGGTTGCCGAACCACTGCGCATACAGCATGCCCTCCGATGGATAGTAGAGCAGCCGCAATAAGGGCGCGCCATGCTCGTCGCGCAGCAGCCCCAGCTGCTGCGTGCCCGCCGGCAGCATGTGTTCCGATTCGGGCTCAGGAGAGAGGAAAGAGGCGGGAGCAGGCATGGCGCAGACAGCACAGGGCCAGGGTGAAATATTGCAACGAAGGAATATAAAAAAGGGTGCCGCTTCGCCGCATAGTTTTGGCGGCAGCTTCGGGCGGGTTATGTACTTTTGCCGTTCGGGCCGAACCACGGCGGCAGGCCGCGCTTTCATTCTGACTTATGCACATTGCCATCGTCGGCAACATTGGGGCTGGCAAAACCACGCTGGCCAACAAGCTGGCCCATCATTTTAACTGGGAAGTGTTCTTGGAAGACGTAGACCACAATCCGTATCTGAAGGATTTCTACGACGATATGCCCCGCTGGGCGTTCCACCTGCAGGTGTACTTTCTCAATAGCCGCTTCCGCCAGACCCAGCACATCAAAAAGCTGCAGGCGGCCAGCAAAGGAGTTATTCAGGACCGCACCATCTACGAAGACGCGCACATCTTCGCCGCCAACCTGCATCAGTCCAGCCTGATGACGGAGCGCGACTACCAGAACTACCTGGGGCTGTTCGAGTCGATGGTGAGCATGGTGGACCCACCAGACTTGCTGCTGTATCTGCGGGCCGACCTGCCCAAGCTGGTGCAGCAGATAGAGCGCCGCAACCGCGACTACGAGAACAACATCAAGATTGAATACCTGCGGCACCTCAACGACCACTACGAGGAGTGGATTGCGGGTTACAAGCACGGTAAGCTGCTCATCATCGACGTGAACAACCTCGATTACGTCAGCCGGCCGGAAGATTTGAGCGTGGTGATTGAGCGAATTAACAGCACGCTGTTCGGGCTGTTCTAGAAAATGCGCCGTTGCGGCCTCCGAAACCACCTGACGCGAAAAGCCCTTGACGTAGCACACATCAAGGGCTTTTGTGTGTTTGAAGCGCATTTACGCACAAAGAGTCTTTCTGCGGCTCTTAGAAATACCAGCACCGCCTTACTTTACAGCTTCGTTCAGGAAGTCTACAAAAGGCTTGGCTGCCCGCCAGGCCGTCAGCACCTGCTTCATAAAATCGGGCCGCAGGACTTCGGCATCGGAGAAAGGGCGCCACACAAAAAAACGCTTTAGGCGTAGCCACTCAATGTCTGGGTCCAGCCGGTCGTAGCCTTTAGGAGCCGTCTTCAATGCGTCGCTACGGTCGAGGCCAGCGGGAAAGTGCCGAACGAAGTCGGGCGCTTCGCGCAGGGCATGGAAGGCGGGCGCATTGTAGTGGATTTCCTGCCGAATGCGCGCCAGCTGCTGCGGTTCCGGCTCCCAGCGTCCGGCCCCCACATACGATTCGCCGCCCGGCTCCAGCACCACGAAATACCCGGCCCAGGGGCTGTGGCGCCCGCCCGGCTTAAGGCCTGCGCTAAGGTGGCGCTTGTAAGTTTCAGGGTCGCGCTGCGAACGGTCGTTTTTGTGCAGCCGGTACATGACGTCGGCTGGAGTCAGGCCCCGCGTCGCGGGCTCAATTTCCTGCAGCTCATGGAGTAATTGGCGTATCAGGGCGGTAAACTCCCCGCGGGCCTGCTGGTAGTCCGCGCGGTGTTCGTCCATCCAGGCCTTATGGTTGTTGGCAGCCAACTGCCGCAGAAACTCCAGTATACAAGCTCGGTCCATGCGAGTGAAAAGCAATAAGGGAACAGCGTAAATACCGCCTGATACGCAACAAAGCCCCGCACAGTCTGTCTTCCGACGTTTCTGCATAGGGCCTTGTGGTAGAGCTCAACTCGTAATCCTTGCTATTTTCGCAGGGCCTGAATTTCGGCCTGGGTATGCCGGTCGTTCAGATTCCAGCTGAAAGGCAGATACGAAATGGGCGTGGCGGCAGCCAGCGGTACGCGGGCATACCGATTGAGAAACTCCAGCACCTGCGCCTGCTCGCCGAACTCGGCCGCGTAAAAGCTGAACAGACTGGAAATGCTGGCTTGCTGGCTGCCCAGCATGTTTCGGGCCGGGTCGTTGATGAAACTGCGGGTCTGCTGTTCCAGCTGCTGCTGCAGGTGGGCGCCGTTGTAGGCCTCATTCAGCAGCCGGGGGCCGGAACTGGCTCCTTGCACCAAGGCAAAATGGATGCGCGGATCATGGAAACGGGCGCTTAGCTTCTCCCGCTCAATCTGGTTGAGGGAGTAATCCTGGCCACCTACGGTCACACCGGCAAATTCCCAGGGCGAATAGCTGCGACCTTTCATCCGGATATCGTTGACGCTGCTGACCGGGTAGTACTGCAGCACCATGTACACCGTGGAGGCATTGTACACATTAATCCAAAACGCCTGAATATCGGCCGGAGCCCAGGTTTGCTCGTTTGGCGCCGTCTTGCGCACGGCCATCAGGTAGTCCAGTAGCTTGTCTTCTTCGTCGAGGAGCCCCTGATAATCCACCATGCCATCTGGAGTGACATACTTGTGCAGCAACTCGTCCCAGGGGGCGTGCAAGGCCTGCGGGCTCATAGCGTCAGCGGCCTGCGCCGGACTTGCCAGCCAACTCCCGAGGAGCCATAGCAGGACGGCAAAACGTAGGGAAAACGTTTTGTTCATACAGGAACAATAAAAGTAGAGGCGGCGTGAAGCCAAAAGCAGAGCCGACACACGGTAGTGCCGGGTAGGAAAAGGAGGGCGGTTGGTAAAAGCGCAAACTGCTTTTACCGCAATGCAACGGGATATAAGGGCAGGGGAGCGTAACTATTCCTTGAAAACATACTATTCGGTATTCAAAGAATTCACAAAACTATATAGATGCAGCCGCTAAACAAGGCGGCTTGCCTACTATTTTATGACGCAGCTAGCTGAGCAGTAGCGAATCACGCGGCTACTGTGCCTAAACCCGGTTTTTAAGATGTAACAGCCGTTGAATTTTCCTAGACTTATTAGCCGAGGGGAGCAGCAAGTAAGTATGGGCACTCTACTTCCAGCTCTGCACCTGCACCGGGTCGCCGGTGCGGAGCAGGCCGCGGCCGGGGCCGGTTACGTTCTGGCCGAACATCACCTTACTGCCTTGGCTGCGGTAAGTAGCCAAGGTGCGTAGCGGTTCTCCGGCAGGGTTTTTCTGGGCCGTGCGCTGGTCTACGGTCGTCATGACGCAGCGCCCGCAAGCCCGCACGGCCCGGAATGGCAGCTCGCCGACCTGGAAATGCTCCCAGGTATCTTCTGCAAACGCCTCGCCGCCGCTGAACACCAGATTGGGCCGAAACCGGTCCATGAGTACGGGTTCGGCGAGGCGGCTATTGAGCTCATCCAGCGAGCTTTGCCCGATGAGCAGGAAAGGGTAGCCGTCGGCGAAGCTCACTAGGTGGCCTTCCGGGTTGAGCTCCGGCTCCACGTCGCGGCGCACCATATCCGACATGTAGACCAGCTTGCTGGCGCGGCCCAGCGCCTCACTGAGCCATTCGTCGGCCTCACGAGCCCCGCGCCAGGCAAATACCATATCGTCCCAGATAGTCACGAACAGAGTACGCTCTGGAGTAGCGGCAAACGGAATGTAAAGCGGCAGCAGATCGGGGCGGCGGGCGTGCGTGAGCAGGAAGCCGTTGTGGGCCGGAGCTACTCGCAGCAGGGCCATTTCGGGCATTTGGCGCTGCGTCATAAACCGGTTATGCTCATCTACCAACAGCCAGCGCCGGTCGTGGCGCAGGCCGCGCGGCTCCAGTTCGGCCTGTGCCACACGAATGCCGCCCAGCGACTTAACAGGATAGATATAGAGGTCTTGCAGGAAGAGAGGAGCGGCCATGAGGCGAAGGTACGCGGTACGGTGCGGACGAAGCAACCGGTATTGCCACCTGCATAAAAGTCAGTTACTTGCAGCTGTTGCTATATATGATTTTCCATGTCGTACGCTGCTGCCACCTGCCTGAATTGCGGGTATTCTTTGTCGGATGGCCCGTTTTGCCCGCAATGCGGGCAGAAGAGGCCGCACCGCCTTACACCGGGCCACGTGGCGCACGAGATACTGCACGTTTTTACGCACGCTGACAATACCATCATTGGCTTTGTGCCGCAGATTCTGCTGCGCCCCGGCTACGTGGTGGCCGATTATCTGGCCGGGCGGCGCAAGCGCTACTTCAATCCGTTTCAGTTTCTGCTGCTGGTAGTAGGCCTAGCTGCCGCCGCCGCGCTGCTGCTGAATTACTATGATGGGACGGGCGTCGAAATGCGGCAGCGCTTCACGGGCCGCATGCCTGCCGAAAATCTTGAGCGAATGGTGGCGTATTTCCACTATGTGGGTAAGTACTACAACATCTGGTGGCTGCTGCTGCTACTGCCAGTATATGCGCTGCTGACGTGGCTGGTGTACCGAAAACAGGGCTGGAACTACGCCGAGGCGTTTTTCGTGCACGTCATCATTGGGTCGGTGTTTCATTTGCTGCTGGCCGTGGTGCTGCTGGTGCTGTGGGCATTGCACACGCGGGCTCTGGCTAGCAGCAATATTGCCAGCAGCCTGCAGGTCACCATCATCACCATGTACCTTATTCTGGTGGGGCGGCAGGCGCTGCGGCTTTCCTGGGGTAGTGCGGTCTGGCGGTCCTTGTTGGTAGTGGCTATGGGCGTGGCCGTCAGCGTGGGGCTAAATTACCTGGCCTTTCACTGGTATGTGTTCTGGGCTGCCTAGCGTTTAGGGTAGTTTGGACCCTACTTTGGAGGCATGAAAACTAGTGCAGAGGCCGTTTCTTGATCATGCCGCCTTTGGTGTCTTTCACGCTGTGCATCACCATAAAGGCCTGAATATCGATGTTTTCCACTTCGGCTTTGAGGCGGGCCAGTTCCAGGCGCGTGATAACCGTGAAGACGATATCCACCGCATTGGGCTGGTCGCCGTGGGTGCCGAAACCGCCTTTGCCGTTGTAGACGGTAGCACCACGGCCCAGCTTTTCGGTAATCATGCGCCGGATGGCGTCGGAGCGGCTCGATACGATAGTAACCCCCGTGTATTCTTCGATACCGTCGATGATGAAGTCGATGGTTTTGGCGGCCGAGAGGTAAGCCAGAATGGAGTACAGCGCCGTTTCGACAGACAAAATCCAGGCGGCGGCGGCAAAGATGCAGATGTTAAAGAGCAGGATAATGTCGCCGACGGTGAGGCTGGTTTTCTTGCTCAGGAACACGGCCAGAATTTCGGTGCCGTCGAGCACACCGCCGCCCCGCATGGCCAGCCCGATGCCGGCGCCCAGGAAAAATCCCCCAAAAACGGAAATCAGCAGCTTGTCCTGCGTCAGATTGGGAAACGAGACGACCAGCAGCACGAGGGCCAGCATCAGAATAGCGCACAGCGTTTTAAAGGCCAGCACCCGGTCCATCTGGAAATAGGCCATGATGATGAACGGGATGTTGATGACCACAATTAGTACCGACAGCGGCCAGTCGGTGAGCTGACGCACCAGCAGCGAGATGCCCGTAACGCCGCCGTCGATGAAGTCGTTGGGCAGCAAAAAGGCTTTCAGACCAAACGCAGCGGAAAACACACCGGCCAGCAGAAACAGCGCACTGGAAATGTTGTGGCGCAGCCAGTGGCTTTTGGAAGGCGGTTCCGGCGTAGGAATGAGCAGCCTGTTGGCCGGAAGGTGTTCGAGCGGAGAGTCTGACATGAGGCTGGGGCTAGGAGGCAAGGTAACACTACTACAACACCGGCCGCAGCCGCTACGGCTCAGCTGGCCGGAAACTGGCCCGGATTTTGGAAAATGCCAGTTGCAGCGGACGTCCGCAGGTTGTGCAAGCGTGTTACTCCACAAGAATATGAGACAATTTGCCCTTTTCCAAGGTAGAATGAGCCGCCTCGATTTTGGGGTGCGCCTGCTTTTGGTGCTGACTCCTTTGCTAGCGGCGTACTTTCTACCGGCTGCGCCTACTACCTGGTATCAGGCAGCACTGGCCGGTCTGGCGCTGGCCGCCTGCACGGCCGTAGTTGCCCTGCTGGCCGTGCGCCGCCTCCACGACCTGCACCTGAGTGGCTGGTATACGCTGGCGCTGCTGGTGCCTCTGGTAAATCTGCCGGCTTATCTGCTGCTGCTGGTGCTGCCGGGCACTCCCGGCTGCAACCCTTGGGGGCCGGCGCCCGGCACTTCTCCCGAACTTGTACCCGTCAGAAGCTAACTCCCGCTTTTCGGCTGTTACGTTTAGACACGAATACGCCCTTACGGCTCTGGAGTCGTAAGGGCGTATTCGTGTTCTGGGGCGGTAGGCCGCTTTTATTTCGTGGCTTCCGTGCTGGCCATCTGCACGGCGCGGTAGAGATTCACGAGGCCGCCAGTGCTGGAAAGCTCCGTGAAGTCCACCTCCTTCTTGGTGCCGGGTTTCAGCACTTTGGTGTGCCGCACATCTACCGAGGCCAGAATAATGCGCTTCAGGTCAGTGGCCGTGAGCGTGGGGAAGTACGATTTGAGCACTGCCGCCATGCCTGCCACAACCGGCGAAGCCATGCTGGTGCCGCTTTTGTTGCCGTATTGCTGGCCGGGCAGCGTGGAGTAAATCTGGTGGCCGGGCGCAAACACGTCCACGTTCTTCTTGCCGTAGTTCGAGAAGTCGGCAATCAGGTTCTTGTCGTTGGTGCGGGCGGCGGCGCCCACCGTAATCATGTTCGGAATGCGCTGGCCGCTGAGGTACACGGGGGCCGGAAATTCCACGTTCACATCAATATCCTGGCTTTCGTTGCCGGCGGAGTGCACCAGCAGCACGCCTTTGCTGGCGGCATACTTAATGGCGTCTTCCACGGCTTCACGCTGCGGCGAGTAGTACTTGCCGAAGCTCATGTTGATGATGCTGGCCCCGTTATCCACGGCGTAGCGGATGGCGTTGGCCACGTCCTTGTCCCGCTCGTCGCCGTTGGGCACGGCACGAATGGACATCAGGCGTACGTTGTCGGCAATGCCCAGGATGCCCAGGTTATTGGTCCGGTCGCCGCCGATGATGCCGGCTACGTGGGTGCCGTGCGAAGGGTCGGGGCCGTGGTTGTCGCGGTTGCCGTAGCGGCGGTCCTTGGTATCCTCGGGGTTGTCGCCGATGATGCCGGCCCGTGGGTTGAAAGCCGGGTTCAGGCTGAAATCAAGCAGGCTTTTGCTCTGGTCGAACCCCTCTTTCATGTCCGCCAGCACCGATTCCATATCGGCGTAGCCGGCCTCGCGCAGGTTGCCGTAGAGGCCCAGCGCGGCGCGGTAGAGGTTGGGGTCGGCGGGCGACACGCGGCGCAGGCTGGCCGTGTCCAGCCGGGTCAGGTTCAGGGCCTGCTTCAGGTTGTCGGCGCCCTGCTTGTTGAGCGTGTAGGCTTTGCCCAGCGACTCTGCCCGCTCCGAGTTTTCGGCTATTTTTTCGGCCTGGGTTTTCTTCACCTTCTGGTACAGGTCGTACTCGGCGCGCTTGGCCGCCGGCACAGCGGTGCGGGCTTTGCCCTCATACAGCGGCTTGAGCCGGGCTACCAGCCGGGTATCCTCGTAGGTTTCCACGTCCACGTTGCGGCCGTCGGCGGCGCCCAGAAAATTCCAGCCGTGCACGTCGTCCACGTAGCCGTTCTGGTCGTCGTCGAGGCTGTTGCCGGCTATTTCCTTGGGGTTGGTCCAGAGCAGGCGCTTCAGGTCGGCGTGGGCCGTGTCGATGCCAGCATCAATGATGGCCACCACCACGGGCGCGGAAGGACGATTTTTGAGCAACTCCTCGTAGGTTTTACGGGCGCTTATGCCCATCACGCCATCGGCGGCGGGGTCGAGCAGGTACCACTGCTGCTGGGGCACGGCAGGCAGGACGGGTGCAGAATTCTGGGCCGCGCCCAGGGCAGGCAGCAGCAGGGCCAGCGCCGACAGACGCAGCCAGGAAGAAACAGGAAATGCCATCAGATAAGAACAGGCGAAAAATAGAACGGCCTATACGCAGGCGTAGCCCTTATGGCCACCGCGCTGCAAAACTCCATTCCTACAGACACGGTTCCATCCAGTAGGACGCATGACAGTGGAAGCAAGGACCTGCTTTATGCGAATGAAAAGGCTGTATGCTTGATTTTGAGAGACGAATCGGGGCAGAAGAACAGGGTTGCCATTGCCGGGTTATCTTCACGCCTTCAAGCTGCTCTTCCGTATGCGTACTCGCCTTTTCCGCGCCGCTTTGTCGGCGGTGCTACTCACTCAGTCACTCAGTCACTCCTTCACCGCCCAGGCTCAGGCGCCCAAAACCTGGTCGTCGTCGGAGATTCTGCTGGGGCTGAAGAAGCTGAACGTGCTGGGCTCGGCCCTGTACGTGGCCGCCCACCCCGACGACGAAAATACCCGTCTGATTGCCTACCTCGCCAACGGCCGCCTCGTGGAAACCGGCTACCTCAGCTGCACCCGCGGCGACGGGGGCCAGAACCTCATCGGGCCGGAGCTGCGCGAGGGGCTGGGCGTCATCCGGACGCAGGAGCTGCTGGCGGCCCGCCGCATCGATGGCGGCCGGCAGTTTTTCACCCGCGCCAACGACTTCGGCTTCTCGAAAACCGCCGAGGAAACCTTTACCATCTGGGACAAAGAGCAAGTGCTGTCCGACATGGTGTGGGTAATTCGGCAGCGCCGCCCCGACGTGATGATTACCCGCTTCCCGCCCGATGCCCGCGCCGGTCACGGCCACCACACCGCCTCCGCCATCTTGGCCGCCGAAGCCTTCGAGGCCGCCGGCGACCCGAAACGGTTTCCGGAGCAACTGCAATACGTGCAGGTGTGGCAGCCCAAGCGGCTGTTTTGGAACACCGGCAGCTTTTTCGTGAAGCAGGGCGAAAACATGGACGGCTACCTGAAAGTAGATGCCGGCCAGTACAACCCGCTGCTGGGCCAGAGCTACGGCGAAATAGCGGCCCGCAGCCGCAGCCAGCACAAAAGCCAGGGCTTCGGGAGCAGCGCCCAGCGCGGCGAGGCGCTGGAATACTTGCAGCAGGTGAAAGGCGACAAGGTGAAGTCCGACCCCTTCGAGGGCATCGACATGAGCTGGAACCGGGTGCCCGGCGGCGCGGCCGTGGGCAAGCTGATTGACGAGGTAATTCGCAAGTATGACGCGGCTAACCCGTCGGCAAGTGTGGCGGGGCTGCTGAAGGTGCGGGCGGCGCTAGAAAGATTATCGCCCAAGAGTCTGTCAGGAGAACAGTTTTGGATGCAGCAGAAAATCGAGCAAGTAAATTCTCTGATTCGGGCTTCGCTGGGGCTCTATATAGAGGCAACAACGGCCACTTCCGCAGTGGTAGCTGGGGATAAGGTGCCGGTTACGATTGAGGTCACGCCGCGCTTTTCAGTATCTAAAGAAATTCAGCCAGTAGAGTTAATTGGTGCACAATATGTGGGCCGGGATTCTGCTACGCAAATAAAGTTGACGAATGGTCGGCAGGTTTTACTCCGCAAACAAATAGGATTACTCGCGTCCGATGCTTTGGCGTCGCAGCCATACTGGCTGCGCGCTGTCGGCACAACCGGTATGTATAAGGTGGATGAGCTGCTGGAGCGTGGGCGACCTGAAAATGATGCTGCTACTGATGTACTGCTGCGTTTTGCAATCGGAGGACAGATAATAGATTACACCGTCCCCGTTCAATACAAAAGCACCGACCCGGTGGAAGGGGAGAAGTACCGCCCGCTGACGGTGGTGCCGCCCGTGGCCGTGAACATCGGCGGGCACGCTTATGTGTTTGCCGATAACCAGCCCAAAACCATCCCTGTGACCTTGCGCGCCGGCAAAGCGGGCGTGAAAGGCTCCGTGGCGCTGACGCTGCCGCAAGGCTGGAAGTCGGAGCCGGCCAGCTTCACTTTTGACATTGCCGCCAAAGACGCCGAGCAAACCGTGCAATTCCGGGTGCAGCCCGGCGCGGGCGCCGCGGAAGGCAAATCGGAGCTGCGGGCCGTGGCTACCGTGGACGGGCAGACGTATTCGCGCGGCTACCAGCCCATCGCCTACAACCACATTCCTACTCAGGTGCTGTTTCCCGAAGCCGTGGCCCCGCTCGTAAAGCTGGACCTCAAGCGCAAAGGCCAGGAAATCGGCTACCTCATGGGCGCCGGCGACGAAGTGCCCGACGCGCTGCGCCAGATTGGCTACACCGTCACGCTACTCAAGCCCGAAGATCTCACCGAGCAAAACCTGCGCCGCTTCGATGCCGTGGTGCTGGGCGTGCGGGCCTACAACACCATAGACCGTCTCAAAACCCTGCAGCCCACCCTGCTGAAGTATGTCGAAAACGGCGGCAACCTAGTGGTGCAGTACGTGGTGAGTCGCGGCACGGTGTTGCCGCAAATCGGCCCGTACCCCCTGACACTCTCCAACGACCGGGTGACGGTGGAAAACGCCGCCGTAACCTTTCTAAACCCTAGCCAGCCGTTGCTCAACACGCCCAACAAAATCACGAGCAAGGATTTTGAGGGTTGGGTGCAGGAGCAGGGCCTCTATTATCCTAGCCAGTGGGATGCCAAGTACCAGACCGTGCTCAGCAGCGCCGACCCCGGTGAGAAAGCCAAGGAAAGCGCCATCCTCGTCGCCGATTATGGCAAAGGTCACTACATCTACACCGGCCTTTCGCTGTTCCGGGAGCTGCCCGCCGGCGTGCCGGGTGCCTACCGGATTCTGACCAACATGGTGTCGTTGGGTAAGAAGTAGTATCGGCGGCGTGTTATAGCCGGCGTTCCTGAGGTTTACTTTACCTTCGTTTTCTATGTCTACTATCCCCGAATCTGAAAAGCCGCCGCTGTTGCCTTCGTGGCGGGCGTGGTACTGGCTGGTGCTGGCTGCGCTGGCCGCGGAAGTAGCCTTCTTTACGTACCTGACCCGCACCTTCGCTGCATGAGTACCTTCGACTGGTTGGTGCTCAGCAGCACGCTTATCTTCATCATCGGGTACGGAGCATGGCGCACCCGCGGGGCTGGCGCCACGCTTGATTCCTACCTGCTCGGCGACCGGGACGCCTCCTGGTGGGGCGTGGGGCTGAGCATTATTGCCACCCAAGCCTCGGCCATCACCTTCCTCAGTACGCCCGGCCAGGCCTACGACGACGGCATGCGCTTCATTCAGTTCTATTTTGGCCTGCCACTGGCCATGGTACTGATTGCGCTGTTTGCGGTGCCCATTTACCACCGCCTCAAAGTATTTACGGCCTACGAGTATCTGGAAGGCCGCTTCGATAGGCGCACCCGCACGCTGGCGGCGCTGCTGTTTCTGGTGCAGCGCGGCCTAAGCAACGGCCTGTCGCTGTACGCGCCGGCGCTGGTGCTGTCGGCTATTCTGGGCTGGAACATCAACCTGACCGTGTGGCTGCTGGGCGGTATCATGATTGCCTACACTGTGGCGGGCGGTACCCGCGCCGTAATGGTGACGCAGCAGGGGCAGGTGGCTGTTATCTTCACTGGCATGGTGGTGGCAGGCTATCTGCTGGTGCACTACCTGCCGCCCGAAGTTGGCTTCACAGAAGCTCTGCAGGTAGCCGGGCATCAGGGCAAGCTCAATCTGGTAGACTTCCACTTCGACCCCACCGACCGGTACAACTTCTGGTCGGGCATGACGGGCGGCTTGTTTCTAGCGTTGTCCTACTTCGGCACCGACCAGAGCCAGGTGCAGCGTTACCTGGCGGGCCGCAGCATCACGCAGAGCCGCCTGGGCCTACTCATGAACGGCCTCGTGAAAGTGCCTATGCAGTTCGGAATTCTACTGATTGGGGTGCTACTGTTCGTGTTCTACCAGTTCAGCCCGCCGCCGCTCACCTTCAACCGGCCCGTGCACGACCGGGTGGCCCGCTCTGCTGAGTACGGTCCGCAACTGCGCACCCTGGAAGACGAGCACGAAACCCTGTTTTTGGCCCGCCGCCAGGCCACTACCCAACTCGTGGAAGCCCTGCACTCCGACGATCCGGCCCAACTGGCCGCCGCCCAGACGCACTTGCAGGCGACCAACGCGGCCACCCGCGGCCTGCGCCAACAGGCCCAGGTGCTGCTGAAAAAGGCCGTGCCTTCGGCCGAGGCCAAGGATACCGACTACGTGTTTCTGACGTTCGTGCTGAACTACATGCCGCAGGGCCTGGTGGGCTTGCTGATTGCGGTGGTGCTGTCGGCGGCCATGGGCTCAGCGGCGGCTGGCCTCAATGCGCTGGCCTCCACTACCGTCATCGACCTGTACCGCCCCAGCCGCCCCCATGCCGATGAAGCCCACAACGTAGAGGCCTCCCGCTGGGCGGCCATTGGCTGGGGTGTGCTCGGCATCGGCTTCGCCACTTTCGCCGCCCGTCTCGAAAACCTGATTCAGGCCGTGAATATTCTCGGCTCGCTGTTCTACGGCACCATTCTCGGTATTTTCATGGTGGCGTTTTTTCTGAAGCGCGTGGGTGGCAAAGCCGTGTTCTGGTCGGCGGTGGTGGCCCAGGCGGTAGTGCTGCTGCTGTTCTGGCGCACCGACATAGGCTACCTCTGGTTCAATATTATTGGTAGTGGTATTGTGGTGGGCCTAAGCCTGCTGCTGGCTGTGGTGCTACATGAGGAGCCCGCCGTGCAGGACCTAATAGAAGAAGAGCCGCCTGGGCTGTAGTTGGCTTAGCCGGAAAGCCGGGAAAATAGTATGCACCAAAAAAGGCCTTCCGCTACGTAGCGGAAGGCCCTTTTTGGTGCTTGAAAACTAGTGGCTTACTTGGCGCCGTTCTTTTTGGCGGCAGCAATAATTTCGTCGTTCATCTTCACATAGTCGGTGTTTTTGGCGCTCTGGGCCAGTGTGCGCGACTGTTCGGCGGCCGTGAGGGCTCCTTTGTAGTCCTTCATCTTCATCCGGATTTTAGCCTCCGTGTGCACGTTCCAGAACTTAGGGTCTTTCTCGTTGGCCTTCTGCATCCAAGTCAGCGCCTGCTTCAGGTCCTTGTCGTTGTCGTAGTAGTAGACGGCGGCAGCGGCCAGGTCGTTGGTGCTGGGCGAGGCGTTTTTGGTCACCTTCTCGTCAATCTGCGCCACCACTTTGGGGTCTACGTCGGCCACCACTTTGAACTTGGCGCCGGTCGTTTCCCATAGCATGTCCACGTTGGCCGTGGCCGGCGTCAGGTCAGAGAAGTTGATGGTGAAGGTTTCGGCCTTTACGGTCGTTTTGTAGGGCTTCACCGAGAAGCTGGCCACATTGTCGGCGGCCTTGTAGTTGGCCACGTTGCCACCCTGCTTGGTGTCTTTGCTGAGCACCACCGTCCAGGTGGTTTTGCCGGGTATCGTATACAGAGCGTATTCGCCGGCCGCCACTTTCTTGCCTTCCACCGTCACATCGTCTGAGAACTTGATGGTGGTGGAGTTGTTGGCGCCCGTGCGCCAGCGTTTGGCATATGGTACAATGGCCTTCGAGGTAGAGTCACCGAAGATAACCCGGCCCTTGGCACTGGGGCGCGAATACGTGATGGTGATGTCGGTGAGACCTACACGCTGCTGAATAGTGCTTTTGGGGCTGGGCTGCGGCGTGCTGATTTGGGCCTGAGTGGTAAGTGGCGCAACCGCCAGCAGGGCCATTCCGGCAGAGAAAGAAAGTAGAGCTTTCATGAAAAGAAAAAGGTGAGAATGAGTAGCGGCTCAAAAGTAGCAAAACCCGCGTTGGAGCGCGGGTTTATAACTGTCGGCCGAAAGACACAGCCTTCGACGGAAGTTGCATTAGCTACGTTGCTACAACTCCACTACCGGAACCTGCTGCTCCCGTAGCAGCGCCAGCAACTCAGCAGGCGTGGCCGGGGCTTGCAGGCGGCGCAGGTCCAGGTAGTAGCAGGCCGCATCGTTGGGGTAGAGCAGCAGCCAGTCGTCGCCGACGCGGATAGCACGCTGCAGCTGGTTCCAGCGCACCGCAAAGGTGCCAGCGCTACTGCTGCCGCGCAGTCGGTCGGTGTCAAATGCAAAGTCAATGGGCTGCTGATTTGCAGGGTTCTTCGCGAAGCCGCGCCGCAGTTGGTAGCGCACCAAAACCATCCGCAACAGGCCATATAGCAACCCTACAGCCAGCATTGCCAGTGTACCTTGGTTTGTAATGCGCCCATTCTGTACCACATCAACTGCTACACTCACGGCCAGCAACAGCAGGGCAAGGCCCAGCAGCCAGTGGTTGAAGCGGGTGCGGCGCTGCTGCCGCCACAGCCGGAAGTTCACGGCCACGAAGTCGGCGGATGTCATCAGAACGCCGGGAGCAAGCAGGGGGTAAACAGGCAAGAGCTAGTGCGTGAGAAGTTTGTGTTTGGTCAGCAGATTCAGCACCTGGGATGCAGTAGCGGGCGGTTGTACGTTGCGCAGATCCAGGTAGTAGCAAAACTCCTGATTGGGGTAGAGCAACACCCACGATTCAATGTGCCGGATACGGTAGAACTTCTGCCACAGAAAGGTAGTGAACACACGCTGCGGGTCAGTATTTACTTGACTGAAAAATGGCCCTGAAGTAAAACAGCCGGCGCGGCGGCGGCCTTTCAGCAAAATGTAGAAAGGCTGAATCTGGTTAGGAATTGCGTTTGTGGTTAAGCTACCAGCGGCAGCGTGAAGTAGAACGTGCTGCCGCTGCCCAGCTCGCTTTCCACCCACAGCCGCCCGCCCTGGGTGGTGATGAACTCACGAGCAATGCTCAGTCCCAGGCCCGAGCCACCGCGGTAGCCCGCCTTATCGGGCAGCTGGGCGAAGCGCTGGAAGATTTTCTCGTGGTGCTCCGGCGCGATGCCCGGCCCGCGGTCCTGCACGCTCACCTGCACGAAACGTCCGGCCACGGTGGCCCGCACCGTGAGGGCCTGTCCCGTGGGCGAGTAGCGGATGGCGTTGGCCAGCAGGTTGATGAGTACCCAAGTGGTTTTTTCTACGTCGGCCAGCACGTGGGGTATGTTCACGGCGCGGTGCAGTTCCAGGCGCAGCTGCTTGTCGTCGAGCTGGGGCTGCACGGTGGCGGTGGCAAAGCTCACGACGTCGGTCAGGTCAGTGGGCCGCAGGTCGAGCTGGATGCCGGCCCCCGCATCGAGGCGGGCCACGTCGAGCAGCTCGGCCACCATGCGCTGCAGGCGCTGCGTTTCGCGGCGGATGTCGCTCGTCACGCGCTGGCGTTCCTCGGCGGGCAGGCGCTCATCCAGCAGCAATTTGGTGTTGAAGCTGATGCTGGACAGCGGCGTTTTCAGCTCGTGCGACACGGTGGCCAGGAAATTCGACTTCACCTGGTCCAGCTTTTTGAAGTCCGACACGTTGCGCAGCGTCAGAATCTGGCCCACGAACTCATTTTTTTCGCGCGCCTGGTTAAAGGATACCAACTCCTGCACCGCCAGACGGTAGAACGCCTCGTCGCCTTGCTGGGCAATGCGCAGCAGGGGCGCGTCGGTTATGGCCTGCTCGCGACGGGCGGCGTCTACTTGCAGTGGGAGCAGCATTTCGCGCAGCAGGTCGTTTTCCTGGGCTACCTCGGCCGCTAGCCGGCCCACCACGCGGGCTGCTGGCAAACCAAGCAGTGCACACGCCACGGGGTTAGCCAGGATGATGCGCCGGTTTTCGTCGAGCAGCAGCAGCCCCTCGTCCAGGCTGCTCACGATGCTGGCGGCCCGGTTGCGCTCCGTCAGCAGCTCGGCCATAGTAGAGCTGCGAAACTCCTGCAGCTGTACCAGCATCCGGTTGAAAGCCAGGGCCACGCGCCCGTACTCGTTGGTGCTTTCCACGGGTATGGTGGCCGTGAAGTCGCTCTCGGTGGCATGTTCCAGGCTGGCGGTGAGCGTGCGCAGGGGGCCTACGGCTGCCTCGGGCACGCTCACCACGAACAGCAGCCCCCCCAGCAAGCTTGCCCCCACAAAGGCCAGTAGGTACCGGCCGGCCTCGGTAGCTCGGCGGGCGGCCAGCTCGTTTTTGCGGGTGAGGGCGGCCGTGTTCAGGGCCACCATGCGGTAGGTTTGCCGACGCAGCAGCGCCAGCTTGGGCGTGCGCGCGGCAGTGGGTGCACCGGCATCGAGTAGGCGCTGCAAGTCCGCCTGATTTTGGGTGAGGCTGTCCACCAGCTCCCGTTCCCCGGTTTCGGTGATGTTGCCGGCTTCGCGGGTCAGGTACTGGCGAAACCGGGGCAGCGCTGCTTGCGGCGCCACTTCCATCTGGTCGAGAGCCTGAAGCATCTGCTGGCCCAGTTCCACGGAATAGAAATTCTCCTGCAGCACGTTGCGCGAGCTGCGTTCCAGCCGCTGCACCGTGTAGTAGGCGTAGCCGCCCAGGGCCAGCAGCAGCGTCAGCATGGCCAGAAAGCCGAGCGTAATCAGCGTTTTAACGTTCATGTTCTTTGGCGCAAATCCATTGAAATCAGTAGGTAACCAAAAAAATATCCAGTTCCTGGTTGCGGCGAGCTACGGCGCGCAGCAGGTCGTTGGTGACGCCACGGCGCGAAATCTGGCCCCAAAGTCCTTTTTCGCTGGTGATGCCGCACACGAGCAAGGTTGCTTCTTTTTCGGCGGCCACCCGCGTGATGGCGCCCACGATGTCATCGTCCTTCACGCGCAGAATCTGGGCGCCCAGCTCAGTAGCCAGCTGCAGATTATCAAGCAGGTGGCGCTGGGTGGCCAAGCCGATGCGGGCCGACGTTTCGCGGCCGGTCTGCACGTAGAGCACGTACCAGGCAGCGGCCCCGAACCGGTCGGCCAGGCGCGAGGTCTTGCGGATAATTTCCTTGGCGGCCCGGTCATTGGAGTTGATGCAGGCCAGCAGCCGGTCGTCGTTGCGGCGGGCTGCTGGCACGGCTGGGGCGCTGCCGCTGCCGGTTTCTACCTGCCGGCCCAGCAGCTGGGCCACCTCGCGCACGGCCAGCCGCCGCAGCTGCAGCAGGTTTTCGGGCTGAAAGAAGTTGGCCAGCGCGGTGGGTACTTTGGCCGGGTCGTAGATTTTGCCTTCCTCTAGCCGGGCACGCAGCTCGCCCACGGTCACATCCACGTTCACCACCTCGTCGGCCAGCTTGAGTAGACGGTCGGGAATGCGCTCCGTGACGTCGGTACCCGTGATTTTGAGCACCTGGTCGTGCAGGCTTTCCAGGTGTTGCACGTTTACGGCCGTAATCACCGAAATACCCTGGCTGACGAGGTATTCCACGTCCTGCCAGCGCTTTTCGTGGCGCGAGCCGGGAACGTTGGAATGGGCCAGCTCATCGACAATCACCACTTGCGGGCGCCGCTGTACTATAGCTTCCACGTCCATTTCCTCGAGTGCCCGGCCTTTATAGAAGATATGCTTGCGCGGTAGCAAGGGCACCTGGCGCAACTGGGCCACGGTGCCGGCGCGGCCGTGGGTTTCGATGTAGCCCAGCAGCACCTGTACGCCGTGCTGGTGCAGGTCGTAGGCTTCCTGCAGCATGCGGTAGGTTTTGCCCACGCCAGCGGCCAGGCCCAGGTATACTTTGAGCGTACCGCGCCGCTTGGCCTGCACCAGGCGCAGAAACCGCTCGGCGGAAGTATCGCGCAGGTCATTTTCGGTCGGGCTCATGAGCAGGGTGGAAGAGTAGCGCAGGCCTTCCCCGGCTGGCCCCGGCGCCGAAATTCAGCAATGCAGGAGAAAACCGGAGGATGGAAGCAGGAGTGCGCCAGCAAAGCGCTAAAACGAGAGGGCAATGCTGGACGTGAGGTTGGTGTAGGTGCTGCGGGTGGCGCCACCTGCTTCGCGGAACACCTTGTCGGCGGCGTTAAGCACCCGCCCTTCCAAACGCACCAGCACGTTGCCGGTGGGCGCGTAATCCAGGCCCAGCGAGCCGCCGCGGATGAAAACGTTGGCGTCGCTTACAGCCGGGGCATAGGCATTGATGATGACGCCGCGCTCCGCCTTGTAGTATTCGCCGCGCAGGGCGGCAGTCCACTGCTCGGCCAGCTGGTAGCGCACGAAGGCCGCGCCGGTGTGCCAGGTGTCGTACTGCTCGCTGTTGTCACCGGTCGGGCGGTCGGCTTGCTGCTTGCCCACATCGAACACCAGGGCCAGGCTGAGGCGGTCGGTGGCGGCGTAGCTCACGTAGAAATCGTGGAAGTAGCGGCGGCGGCGCACCGAGTCCTGGGGCTGCTCGTTGCCGTAGAAGGTGCTGCTGTTGATGAGCAGCTTATCGGTGGGCTTCCACTGAATCTGAGTGCCCACGGCTTTGGCCTGGTTATTTTCGCGGATGTTCTGCCAGCCGTTGAGCACCAGCCCGGTCAGCGTCAGCTTGGGGCTCACCTCGTAAGTCAACCGCGCCCCGGCCTCGTAGTACGGCGAGTTTTCGGCCATCAGGGAGCGGGTCAGCGTCCAGTTGTCCTTGCTCAGGGCCGACTCAAACCCGATGTGCGAGCCGAAAATCCCCACGTCGAGCCAGGCTTTTTTGAAGGGGCGGAAGCCCGCATAAGCCTCGTAGAGGTGCTTGAGCACCTGATCTTCGGCCGCGTAGTTGGCCGATACGTAGGTGCCCGCATGCAGGCCCAGCGCCCCGCGCACCTGCCCGTTGTCGTAGCGCAGACCGATAACGGCATTGTTGACCGTAAACTCGTTCTGGCGGTTGTGCGAGTACAGGAAGCCGGGCCGCTGGTTGGTGGCCGCGTGCTTGAAATCATAGCCATAATAGCCATCCACAAACCCGTAGGTAGTCAGCGGATTGGCCGGAGCCGCCGCCGCTGCCGTGGAATCGGGCGTGGTTTGGGCCATAGCAGCCGAAGCCGTGAGCAGTGCAGTAGCGGTAAGGAGAACCAGTGGTTTCATGGGGAGAGAAAGAATGCGGAGGACCTCACCCCCAGGCCCCCGGTTCGCTTGATGCGCGAAGCCTCGGGGGGAAGGGGAAACCTGACTTTGTTTGATCAGGCGGGTGGCGGGGAAGTAATACGGAATTGGAGTTGTAAAGCAACGAAAACGGGCCGGGAGGTAGTAGCGCGAACTGTGTAGTTCACGCCCCCGCGCCGTTCGGCGGGTTGTCGTTCTGAGGCGCGAACTACAAAGTTCGCGCTACTGGCTACTGCCTCAGGCTACCAGTTGCAGCAGCAGCCACAGCAGCGCCAGGGCCAGCAGGGTGTAGCCGGGGCGGAAGCGGCGGCCGCGGTGCCGGTGGGCCCGCAGCCGGTAGTGGGCGCGGGCCCGGTGCGCGGAGACAGCCACTGGCTAGCGGTTCTGCAGGGCGTCGAGGGCCATGTTCAGGCGCAGCACGTTCACCCGGTCGGGGCCGAAGGCGCTGTGCTGGGTGTGCTCCGTCACCAGGGCCTGCACCTTGGCGGCATCGAGGTTGCGGGCTTTGGCCACGCGGGCCACTTGCACAGCGGCGGCGGCCGGCGAGAGGTGCGGGTCGAGGCCCGAGCCGGAGGCGGTGAGCAGCTCGGCCGGCACCTGGGCCTTGGTTACGCCGGGGTTCTGCACCAGAAACGTATCGAGGCGGGCCTGCACGGTGGCCAGGTAGTCGGGGTTGCTGGGGCCTTTGTTGGAGCCGGCCGAGCCGGCGGCGTTGTAATCCACGGCCGAGGGGCGGCCCTGGAAGTACTCGGGCCGGGTGAAGTTCTGGCCCACGTTGTCGTAGCCCACCACGCGGCCCTTGTGGCTGATGGTTTCGCCCTGCCCGCCGGCCGGGGCCAGCTGAGCGCCGGCCCACACTAGGGCGGGGTAAATCAGGCAGCACACCACCAGCAGCACAAGAGTCAGGCGGAATGCGGGAAGCAGGTTCTGTTTCATGTTGATTTTGTGTTGTCTGTCATGCTGAGCTTGTCGAAGCATCTCTACCGCTTCGTTGAATCGGTATTAAATACTACTGCGGTAGAGATGCTTCGACTTCGCCTCCGGCTTCGCTCAGCATGACGTTCTTTTTTATCTGTTCAAACGTCAGCTTTCTACAAAAACAGTCCTACTACCAGGTCAATCACCTTGATGCCGATGAAGGGCACAATCACGCCGCCCAGGCCGTACACCAGCAGGTTGCGGCGCAGCAGAGCCGAGGCACCGATGGGCTTGTAGGCCACCCCGCGCAACGCCAGCGGCACCAGCAGCGGGATAATCACGGCGTTGAAAATCACGGCCGAGAGAATGGCCGACTGCGGCGACTTCAGGCCCATGATGTTGAGCGCGCCCAGGGCCGGAATGGCCACCATGAACAGCGCGGGCACAATGGCGAAGTACTTGGCCACGTCGTTGGCAATGCTGAAGGTGGTGAGCGTGCCGCGCGTCATCAGCAGCTGCTTCCCAATTTCCACCACCTCAATGAGCTTGGTGGGGTCGTTGTCGAGGTCCACCATGTTGCCGGCCTCTTTGGCGGCCTGGGTGCCCGAGTTCATGGCCACTCCCACGTCGGCCTGGGCCAGGGCGGGGGCGTCGTTGGTGCCGTCGCCCATCATGGCTACCAGCTTGCCCTGCTGCTGCTCGCGGCGGATGTAGGTCATCTTGTCCTCGGGCTTGGCCTCGGCAATGAAGTCGTCCACGCCGGCTTTTTCAGCAATGAACTTAGCAGTGAGCGGGTTGTCGCCGGTTACCATGACGGTTTTGATGCCCATTTTGCGCAGGCGCTCAAACCGCTCCTGAATGCCGGGCTTGATGATGTCCTGCAGCTCCACCACGCCCAACACCTGGTCGTTCTGGCTGACCACCAACGGGGTGCCGCCGTTGCTGGCAATGGCTTCCACGCGCTGGGTGGTTTCCTGGGGGAAGGGCTGGTTGGCGCGGGCGGCCAGCTGCCGGATGGCATCGGAAGCGCCCTTGCGCAGGCGGGTGCCGTCGGGCAGCGTCACGCCCGAGCTGCGGGTTTCAGCCGTGAACTTGATCAGCTCAGCGCCCTGCAGGCGGGTGCGCAGACCGGCCACGTCGGAGCGGCGGGTTTCGCCGGCCAGCTCCACAATGCTTTTGCCCTCGGGCGTTTCGTCGGTGAGCGAGGCCAGGGTGGCAGCCTCTACCATCTGGGCCTCCGTGATGCCGGGGGCGGGCCAGAAGTGCGTGGCTTTGCGGTTGCCGATGGTGATGGTGCCAGTTTTGTCGAGCAGCAGCACGTCGATGTCGCCGGCCGTTTCTACAGCTTTGCCGCTTTTGGTGATGACGTTGGCGCGTAGGGCGCGGTCCATGCCCGCAATGCCGATGGCCGAGAGCAGCCCGCCGATAGTAGTCGGAATCAAACACACGAACAGCGCAATGAAGGCCGAAATGGCAATGGGCGTATTGGAATACTCGGCAAACGGGGCCAGCGTCACGCACACCAACACGAATACCAGCGTAAACCCGGCCAGCAGAATGGTAAGGGCAATTTCGTTGGGCGTTTTCTGCCGCGAAGCCCCTTCCACCAAGGCAATCATCTTGTCCAAGAACGACTCGCCAGGGGCCGTCGTCACCACTACCTTAATGCGGTCCGACAGCACCTTGGTCCCGCCCGTCACGCTGGACTTATCCCCGCCGGCCTCCCGAATCACCGGGGCCGACTCGCCCGTAATGGCCGACTCGTCAATGGTGGCCAGGCCCTCGATAATCTCCCCGTCGGTGGGGATGATTTCGCCGGCTTCCACCAGGAAAATCTGGCCTTTCTGAAGCTGGGAGGAGGAAACCGACGACTCCTGGCCGTTGGCATCGAGCACGCGGGCGGGCGTTTCCTCTCGGGTTTTGCGCAGACTTTCGGCCTGGGCCTTGCCACGGGCTTCGGCAATGGCCTCGGCGAAGTTGGCGAACAGCAGCGTCAGAAACAGCACCACAAACACGGTGAAGTTGTAGCCGAACGAGCCCTGGGCGGCATCCGGCTTCACCAGTAGCCCCAGCGTCACGAGCAGCATCACCACCGTCCCGATTTCCACGGTGAACATCACCGGGTTGCGGAACATGATGCGCGGGTCGAGCTTCACGAACGCCTGTTTCACGGCCTCCGACACCAGCGCGGGTTGAAAGAGAGATTGAGATTTAGTTGACATGAGAGTAGAAGAGGCTATATGGTTCCCCTCCTTTTTTCAAGGAGGGGTGCCCGAAGGGCGGGGTGGTTAACTCGTTGCTGATGTTGTTTTTAATTGGCTGATAGAATGTTCAACTAAACAACATCAGCACGCGGGTCAACCACCCCAGCGTCGGCTGCGCCGCCGCGTCCCCTCGCCGCTTGATGCGCGGAATCATCTGAGGAGGGGAGTTTTCGTTCTGTTTAATACAGCGAGAAATGCTCGGCCAGCGGCCCTAGCGCCAGGGCCGGGAAGAAGGCCAGGGCGGCAATGATGACGATGACGGCCAGCACCATCACCCCGAAGGTGGCCGTGTCGGCGGGCAGGGTGCCGGCGCTTTCGGGCACGTACTTCTTGCGGGCCAGCAGGCCGGCAATGGCTACCGGGCCCACAATGGGCAGGAAGCGGGCCAGCAGCAGCACCACGCCGGTGCTGATATTCCACCAGGGCGTGTTGTCGCCGAGGCCCTCGAAGCCGGAGCCGTTGTTGGCCGAGGCGGAGGTGAACTCATACAGCATCTCGGAGAAGCCGTGGTAGCCGGGGTTGGCCAGCCAGCCGCTGTACTCGGTGGGGTTGCCGGCGTAGAGGTGAGCCGTGAGGGCCGTGCCGGCCAGAATCAGCAGCGGGTGCAGCAGCGTCACGATGACGGCAATTTTCATCTCGCGGGCCTCAATCTTCTTGCCCAGCAGCTCGGGCGTGCGGCCCACCATCAGGCCGGCAATGAACACGGCAATGATGAGGTAGGCGAAGAAGTTGAGCAAACCCACGCCGCAGCCGCCGTAGAAGGCGTTGGTCATCATGCCCAGCATCTGGCTCATGCCCGAAATCGGCATAAACGAGTCGTGCATGGAGTTCACCGAGCCGCAGCTGATGATGGTGTTGGTGATGCTCCAGTAGGCCGAAGCTGCGGCCCCGAGGCGAATTTCCTTGCCCTCCATGGCCCCCAGCGCCTGATCGACGCCGAGCTTGGCAATGGCGGGGTTGCCGTGCATCTCATAATATACAGTGGGGGCCAGCAAAGCCACGAAACCCACCGTCATCACCCCAAAAATCATGTAAGCCAGCTTGCGGCGCTTCAGGTAGAAGCCCAGCGCAAACACCATGGCAATCGGGATAATCACCAAGGCAATGTTCTCGACGGCGTTGGTGATAAAGTTGGGGTTTTCGAGCGGGTGGGCCGAGTTGGCGCCGTAAAAACCGCCCCCGTTGGTACCCAGCTCCTTAATAGCCACCATAGCGGCCACCGGCCCGCGGCTCACCGCCACCGAGTCGCCCTGCAAGGAAATCAGCTCCTGCTTGCCCTGCAGCGTCATGGGCGTGCCATTGAAGGCCAGGATGAGGGCAATCAGCAGCGAACCGGGCAGCAGCAGGCGGGTGAGGCTCTTCACGAAATAGTCGTAGAAGTTGCCCAGCTTCTCGGTGGTGCGCGTCTGGAGGGCATTGAACACCACCACGGCCGCCGCAATGCCGGTGGCGGCACTCACGAACTGCAGGAAGGTAATCACCACAATCTGGGAGAGGTACGACAGGCCCGACTCGCCGGAGTAGTGCTGCAGGTTGCAGTTCACCAGAAAGGAAATGGCCGTGTTGAAGGCCAGATCGGGCGACATCGAGGGGTTGCCGTCGGGGTTGAGCGGCAGGCTGCCCTGGGTGCACAGCACCAGCATGGCCAGCAGGAACCACACCAGGTTGATGGTGAGCAGCGCCACCATGTGCTGCTGCCACGTCATCTCGCGGCGGGCATCAATGCCCGAAAGCCGGTAGATGCCATTCTCGACGGGCCGCATGAAGTCGAGCAGGTTCTTTTCGCCCCGGAACACCCGGGCCAGATACGCGCCCAGCGGCAGGGCCAGCACCAGCGTGATGAGGTAAATTCCGCCGATGCTGAGTAGTTCGTTGTTCATTTTCGGTGAGTTGTCAGTTATTGGTTGTCAGTTGCTAGTTATTCGTTGTCAGTTGTCGACTTTATCGTTATCAGGCAGGATAAACCGCTTGATAACCAGCGCCTGACAACTGACAACCAGCAACTAACAACTAGAAGCGCTCCGGGCGCAGCAGCACGTAGCAGAGGTAGCCGAACGTGGCGAGGGAGAGGAAAAACAGGGTGACCATCATGGCGCGACGGGGTTAGATCTGGTCGAAGAAATCGACGGACTTGTAGAAGAGCCAGAAACCGGCCAGGCCGGCGGCCGTGAGCACGGGAATCATCAGGAGCGGAGCCATTGGCGAAGCGGAAAAGCAGCGGCCCTAGGGCAGCATGGTGGTGTGCGGATAGTTGTAAGTCTGGTAGAGGCGGCTGGGCATGAGCTGGCGGGCCAGCTGGTTGCCGTAGGTGCTGCCATCGAGGTGCAGGCAGTGCAGGTACACGTTTTCGATGGCGCGGGCCAGGTAAGCGTCGCCCTGGCGTAGCAGGCGGTCGGCCACCTCGAAGCAGCGTTTGAGCAGGGCCAGCTGACCGGCCTCGGCAGCTTCGCGGGTGAAGGTGGCAAAGCAGCTCAGCTGCCGGTACAGGCTCTGGCGCGTGGCCGGTACCTGCAGTTCCGCCCCCAGTTCGGGGAAGCTTTCCAGCAACAGGGTGGCGGTTTCAGAAGAAGAAGTCATCTGACGAGATGAAAAGAAGTGGAACGGGTCCGTGAGTGAGCCGTGCGTCGGCGGGGCATGGCGCTGGGCTGGTTGTCAGGCACCCCAGCACCGGCCCCGGTTCGGTCCGTTTGCCGAATCGACGAATGGCTCGGGCGGCTTCTTGCCAATCCGGGCCCACATCCTGCCGGCAACCACCATTTTCATCGCATCAATCTGATTATCAGATCAAAATATTTTTACCTCTCTCCTATCCCACGCCCCGGACACAAAAAAACCGGGTCATTCTGACCCGGTGCGCTGGTCAGAATAACCCGGTTTGGTAGGGTGCTTGCATCCCAGGGCTTCAGCCCTGGGATGCGCAGGCAGCGTCGTTCAACGACGAGACGCAAGATGTTGCGTCTCTACAGCCCATACTCCTGAATCTTGCGGTAGAGCGTTTTGGTACCGATGCCGAGCTGGCGGGCGGCTTCCATCTTGTTACCGCCGGTATCGTGGAGCACCTGGCGGATCTGGCGCTTTTCCAGGGTGCGCAGGCTGTTGTCGGAGGCTTCGTCGGTGGTGGGGGCGGCGGGCAGGTAGTGGAACTCGGCAGGCAGGTCGTCGGTGGTGAGCGTGTCGCCGTCGGCAAGGATGGCGGCGCGTTCCAGCACGTTTTTCAGCTCCCGCACGTTGCCGCGCCAGTCGTGGCGGCGCAGCTGCTCCAGCACCTCGGGCTCCAGGCCGCGCAGGCGGCGGCGCAGCTTGCCGGCGAAGAATTGGAGGAAATACTCGGCCAGCAGCGGCACGTCGTCGCGCCGCTCGTTCAGGCCCGGCACCGGCACCGTAAACACGGCCAGGCGGTAGTATAAATCGGGCCGGAAATGGCCGGCTTCGGCTTCCTGGCGCAGGTTGCGGTTGGTGGCGGCCACAATGCGCACGTTCACGTTGGTGGGCTTGGTGTCGCCGAGCTTGGTGAACTGCTGGGTTTCGAGCACCCTGAGGAACTTGGCCTGCACGTTCAGCTCCAGCTCCCCGATTTCATCCAGAAACAAGGTGCCGCCGTTGGCCTCTTCCAGCAGGCCCTTCTTATCCGTCAGCGCGCCCGTAAACGCGCCTTTCTTGTACCCAAACAGCTCCGATTCCAGCAAATCCTTCGGGAAGGCCGAGCAGTTCACGGCCACAAACGGCTTGCTGCGGCGCGGACTAGCTTGGTGAATGGCCTGGGCGAATAGTTCCTTACCCGCACCCGTGGGGCCTTCCAGCAGCACCGTGCTGTCGGTGGGGGCCGCGCGCTCGGCCAGCTTACGGGCCCGCAGCAGGGCCTCGGAGTGGCCAATCATACTGTCGAAGCTGTACTGGGTGCCCACCTTCTTTTCGAGGTCGGCCACGCGGCGCTGCAGGCGCGCTTTTTCGGCTGCGCGCTCCACCACCACCAGCAACTGGTCGTCGGAGTCGCCTTTGGTCAGGTAATCGAAGGCTCCTTCCTTCATGGCCCGCACCCCGTCGGGAATGGTGCCGTAGGCCGTCATCAGGATGACTTCGGCCAGCGGAGCCAGAGCTTTGTAGCGCGGCAGCAGGTCGAGGCCCCGGCCATCGGGCAGCTTCACGTCGGAAAGAACAACACCGATACTATCGGCCTGCTCGCGTAAGGTCTGCAAGCCGCGGTGGGCGTCGGGGGCCTGTAGCACGGTATATCCTTCCAATTCCAGAGTGCGGGCTACGGCCTGGCGTAGCATGGCCTCATCGTCGATGAGTAAAATGGTGCCGTTGGGCATAGAAAAGGGGACGCAAAAAGTCAGGCAGGAGCTAGTGCGTGAGAAGTTTGTGTTTGGTCAGCAGATTCAGCACCTGGGATGCAGTAGCGGGCGGTTGTACGTTGCGCAGATCCAGGTAGTAGCAAAACTCCTGATTGGGGTAGAGCAACACCCACGATTCGATGTGCCGGATACGGTAGAACTCACGCCACAGAAAGGTAGTAAACCGGCCTTCGTGCTCAACGATTATGCCCGTTTCCAGCACCTCGAACCTCGTGTTGAGGCCAGCAGTAGGGCTCTGCCGAAATGCTTTTCGGTATTCATAACGCTGATATAACAGCCCGATGACCGTAATCAGAGAGGCAAATAGCGCCAGCCGCAGATAGCGCTGCCAGAGCTCAGGAGCCAGCCAGATGCCGGCAAGCAGCAGCAAAATCCACCCTGCGACCCACCAATAGTTCCAGCCGGCCGGCGAAGGCAGGGGCGCTATCTGGCGCTGCCGCACCGCATCCGGGTAGCGGCGCTGCTCCTGAATCTGGTGAATCCGGGTAAACTCAAGGGCGCTAAGCTGCGTCTCGGAGACAGTGATACTGGCCGGCATCTACTTACGCTTGCTCTGCCAGATAATGCCGCTCGTCCTTCATGGCGTTGGCTACGGTCCAGGGAATTTCGCGGGTGAAGGCATGCTGGCGCACGGGGCAGTCGGCCATGTGGCAGTGCGAGCAGGCCGCAAACGAGCAAGGGTCGGCGTGCACGAACATTTCTACTTCCACCTCAAACCGGGTGCGAATAAAATCCTCGATGCGGTGCACTTCGGTATGCACTTCTTCCAAGCTGAAATAGTAGGGCATGCTCACGTGGCAGTCGATGTGCAGATTGGCCCCGTAGCGCAGCACGCGCAGGTTATGCACATCTATCCAGGCGGGCTGGCGCAGCGTCTGCAACTCCCCAATTACCTGCGCCACCGTGGCCACATCCGACTCGTCCATGAGGCCGCCCACCGAGCGGCGCACCATGCGGTAGCCATTCACGACGATGAACACGCCCAGCAGCACCGAAGCTGCGGAGTCGTACACTACGTCGTCGGTGACCAGCACCATGAGCAGCGCCGCGCACGAAACCAGCGTGCTGAGCGAGTCGATGTACAGGTGCTGTCCGTCGCCGACCAGAGCCGGCGAGTGGTGCTGGCGGCCGGCCCGCACCAGCACAAAGCCCACCAGCAGATTTACGATGGCCGTAGCGGCCAGCAGCACCATGCCCCAGCCCGGCTGCTCCAACGTGTGCGGATACAGCATGGACTTGACGGCCGAATAGAAAATAAAGCCACCCGCCATCAGAATCAGGCCGCCCTCAAACCCTACCGACAGATGCTCGATTTTGCCGTGGCCGTACGGGTGGTTTTCGTCTTTGGGCAGGCTGGCCAGATACACGCTGTAGAGCGCAAACCCACTAGCCACCACATTGATGATGGACTCCAGGGCGTCGGTCAAAACGGCCTGCGAGCGGGTGAGAAAATAGGCGTAGAACTTCACCAGCACCAGCACCAGGCTCACCACGAGCGAAAGTAAAGCCAGACGTTGTTTGAGTCGGGTGACGGACATAAGGAACGGTGGTCAGGTACTGTCCCTGACGTTGGACAGGGAAGGACAGTACAAAAATAGGCCGCTCCGAATTCCGAAGCGGCACAAAGATTCAAAGCTACTGGGATTTTACGGCCCGACTACAGACGAGGCGCTGCACTGTCGAGTCGGCTTTGTGAGTAGTATTCAGGTAATGGACAATGATGAGACGAAAGCAATGTTGTAATACTTTATTTCAGAGTTATGCGCTGGTCTTGGAATAGCGAAAACACATCTGTAGCCGTGTGTGGAGAGGTTACCTGTTGCATGTCTAAAATATAGCCTGCGTTCTGGGTGGTTTGCAGAAATATCCACCTTCCGTAGCGAACAGCCTGTTGAATACCAACCCAACTGATTTCGGAGTTGCAGCCTAAGGAATCGACTAACATCTTATCAGAGGTGAGTAAATAAGTAACCGGATGCTTGAGCAATGGACTGGTGAGGTACTGCTTCCGGGTTGCCCAAAGTATGAAAATCGGAAGAGCTAGAAAGAGTACTGTCATGAATAGCTGACCGGTGTTATTCTGCCACAACTCTTGTAGAGAATATGTACCTGATAGTAAGTTCCAGAGCACTACTAGCGCACTGCCATGCGGTAATAGCAGCACCCACACAATAGGCGTCGTTTTTGCAGTCAGGCGTAAGCTAAGCCACATATATTGCCCTAATGTCGGCTGCACATTAGATATAGAAATGCCTGATTCTGTAACAGGTATAGCAAGCCTTTCTGGTGGTGCAGGCGAGGAACCAAGAGTGGCACCGTTCTGAGCCAATATAGTAGCAAGATCTGTGGCCGTGTAGGGTGGCTGTACGCAGCGGCTATCTATGGGAAAGCTTACCCCTGTTGAAAGGGTGACGACAAACCACCGGTCTAAAGGACGAATAGCCTGGATAGAGGTCCAGCTTATCAACGCTTGCCCAAGTGCCGACTGACTTGTAATCCCATCAGCCGACAGGGTATACGTTACAGGGTGCTGCAAGGAAGCAGTGCTGCGGTATTGTTTGCGAAACTTCCGCCGCCCAAGCCACCATGTCAGCGCTACCAAAAGAACCAGCAGGCCTGCGGTAGTAAGAATGGAGGTAAGATCAGTAAGACCTCCATCGGACCATAACATACACAGAAGTAAAACTACAGTTAGCGCAAGTGTAATCCACCGTTGCCGTTGGTGCATACGTGTGGAAATGGCAACGTATTCGTCCTCAGAAACACGGACGTCGGCAACAATAAGGGCATGCATAGTGGGGGAGTAGGGTATCAAAGTAGGCAGCCTCTTCCAATCCTAGCTCAGCTCAAACTGCAGCTTGAGCAGGTTGGCATAGAGGCCATTTTCGTTGTGGGCCAGCACCTCATGCGTGCCCTGCTCCACGATGCGGCCACCGTCAATCACGAGGATCTTGTCGGCTTTGCGGATGGTGCTCAGGCGGTGGGCAATGATGATGCTGGTCCGGTTCTGCATCAGTTCGTCCATGGCCTGCTGAACCAGTTTCTCGCTTTCTGAGTCGAGAGAAGAGGTAGCCTCGTCGAGAATCAGGATGGCCGGGTTTTTCAGGATGGCGCGGGCAATGGCTACGCGCTGGCGCTGGCCGCCGCTGAGCTTGATGCCCCGCTCGCCCACCAGTGTATCCAGCCCCTCCGGAAACGACTCGATGAACTGCCAGGCATTGGCCTTGCGCGCCGCTTGCACAATTTCCTCGTCGGTGGCGTTTGTTTTGCCATACGCAATGTTTTCGCGGATGCTGCCCCCGAACAGAAGGGTTTCCTGCGGCACGATGCCGATGTGGCCCCGCAGCTCCGTCAGGTCGTACTGGCTGATGGGGCGGCCATCTATCAGGATTTTACCACCACTCAACTCATAGAACTGCATCAAGAGCTGCACAATCGTGGACTTGCCGGCGCCTGACGGGCCCACCAGCGCAATTTTCTCGCCGGCCTGAATATCAAAGCTGATGTCTTTGAGCACCGCCATGTCGGGGCGGGTGGGGTAGCGGAAAGCCACGTTTTGGTAGTCGATGTCGCCACGGATTTCCAGCGGAGCGCGGCCAGCCACGCGCGGCCGGTGGGTGGGTTCCGTGGGCTCGTCTAGGATTTCCAGAATCCGCTCCGAGGCGCCCAGCGTGCTCTGCACTTTGCCGTATAGCTCGCCGAGGCCGCCCACGGAAGCCCCCACAAAACCGGTATAGATGATAAAGGATACCAACTGGCCGATTTCCAGATGGTCGGGGCCGGCAGAGCTGACCAGCGTAGCGCCTCGCCAGAGCACCAGAATAATGCCGCCCAGCAGCCCGATAATCACGAAGGATACGAAAGCGCCCCGGTACATATTGCCGCGCAAAGCCGCCTTCACGGCCCGATTCAGGGAGAAGTTATAGCGGTCCACCTCAAAACCCTCATTGGTGAAAGCCTTCACCGTATTGATGGCCTGCAGGGTTTCGGCTACGATGATGTTGGTTTTGGCCAGCTCGTCTTGTGTCGTGCGCGACAGGGCGCGAATGTTGCGCCCGAACAGGAATACCAGCCCCACAATCAGCGGAAACGTAGCCAGCATAAACAAGGAAAGCTTGATGCTGACCATCATGATGGCCCCGATGCTGAACAGCAGCGTCGCGACTTGCCGAAACAATTCGGCCAGAGTCAGCGAGAAGGCATCCTGAATCTGCGCGACGTCGGTGGTGATGCGGGAGTTGATTTCGCCTACGCGGTGCGTTTCGAAATACGGGATGGGCAGGTGCATGAACTTCTGATACAGCCCCCGCCGAATGTCGCGCACGGTAAATTCGCTTACCTGCGTAAAAAACCAGATCCGGCCGAAAGAAAACAGACCCTGCAGCACAATGATGCAGAACAGTAGCAGCGCAATCCGGTCGATGTCGAGCACGAGGCCGCCGGGCAGCGATACGGGCTTGTGGTTGGCGGCATCTACCAGCTTGCCGGCCACCCACGGAAACGCCAGAAACGTGCTGGTGCTGAACGCCAGCAGCAGCAGCCCAATAATGAATTTGCCCCGGTAGGGCAGCGTGAAGCGGAAAATCCGCAGCCCGCGCTGAAAACTTTCTTTGCTGAGTTTCTTTTTCTCGGGCACCGGCGCAAGGTCGATGCCGCTGGTGTTCATTCCGCTTCGGGCCATTCCAATCTAAAAGGAAGAAACAAGAAGTGAGAAACAGAACAGGGCCTGCTTCTCACTCCTCATTGCTTATGTCTGGTATTGCTATTCAAATTTCGTTTTTCCCTGCTCCACCTGCAGAATGCTGCCGTTGGCGAAAGGAACCGGCAGCCTGACCTGTACCGGCACCGGCTCGCCCTTGCGGGTGGCGGGTTTCCAGGCCGGCATGAGGGCCAGTACCCGCAGCGCCTCAGCATCACACTCCGGAGACAGAGACTTGGCCACTACCGGGTTGCTCAGACGGCCATCCGCGCCGACTGTGGCCGTGACTTCCACGTTGCCGGTAAGGCCTTTGACGCGCGCGGCCTCCGGATACTTTATGTTCTCCTGAAAAAAGGCGCCCATTGCCTGCGCGCCCCCCACGTACTGCGGGGCCACATCGGGGCGGTTGGCGGCGGGACGGGCCTGCGCCTGCATGCGGCCGGCCTTCAACTCGATGGGCTGCTTGGTCGGTGGAGCAGGCTGCTGAGCCAGTGCCAAAGGGCCCGAAGCTACGAGCAGCAAGAGGAAGAACAGATGTTTCATAGGAGCGGGTAGCCCCCGGGCGGGGCGGTAAAGGCGGGCGCAAAGGTACGCCGACTTCCCCTAAACACGCCTTATAGAGCAGGGTTCAATTCGGTGGCCACTTCGCGGGGGCGCGAAACAGCCAACAGCCCCAGGAATGTAATCAGGCCGTTGAGCATCAGAATCTCGAAGCCGAACTCGTAGCCCCACCACGCCTTGGAGTTGGCATTGATGAACCACGTAAGCAGGGGCGCGGCCACGCACACAAAAGGCACCAGCCGGTCGTGCACGCCGCGGCCCGTGAAGAGGCCGAAGGAGTAGAGGCCCAGCAGCGGCCCATAGGTATAACCGGCCGCCTTGAACACGGCCGTGATGACGCTTTGGTCGTTGATGGCCCGGAAAATCAGGATAATCACAATCAGCACCAGCGAAAAGCCGAAGTGCGTGAGGTGGCGCAGGCGCTTCTGCTTGGCCTCGTCGTGCTGCTTGATGTCGAGCATATCCACGCAGAACGAGGTGGTGAGGGCCGTCAGGGCCGAATCGGCGGAAGCATAGGTAACGGCAATGATGCCCAGAATAAACACGATGCCCGCAAACAGCGAGAAGTGGTTGGTGGCCAGCAGCGGAAACACATTGTCGCCGATGACTTTGCCGGTAACAGCATCAGTGGGCAGCGCAATGCCTTTGGCGGCGGCAAACTGGTAGAGCAGCACGCCCAGCGACAGGAAGAACACGTTTACGATTACAATAGCCAGCGTGAACCAGAACATGTTTTTCTGGGCGTCGGGCAGGCTGCGGCAGCTCAGGTTCTTTTGCATCATGTCCTGGTCGAGGCCGGTCATGACGATGGTGATGAAGGCGCCCGAGGCAAATTGCTTCCAGAAAAACTTGTCGTCCTTGGGGTCGGAGAAGTAGATCTGCGACATGGCGCTTTCCTTCACCGTTTTCACCAGCCCGGCAAAGCCCAGGTTCAGCTCATCGGCCATCAGATAGATGCTCACGCCCACGCACAGCAGCATGGCCATCGTCTGGAAAGTATCGGTCCAGAGGATGGTTTTGAGGCCGCCGCGGAAAGTGTAGAGGTAAATCAGTAGGATGCTGATGGTAACCGTGACGGCAAACGGCACGCCCAACCCATCGAACACGGCCAGCTGCAGCACGCCCGCCACCAGAAACAGCCGAAACGCCGCACCCACGGCCCGGGAAAGCAGGAAGAAGAACGCGCCGGTTTTGTAGCTCCAGAACCCGAACCGCTGCTCCAGATACGTGTAGATGCTCACGAGCCGCAGCCGGTAATAGAGCGGCATCAGCACGGTGCCAATCACCAGATAGCCTACAATGTAACCCAGCACTACGGCCATGTAGCTCCAGCTTTGCGTGGCCACCATGCCCGGAATGGAGATGAACGTAACGCCGGAAAGGGAGGTGCCAATCATGGCAAACGCCACCATGTACCACGGAGCGTTGCGGTTAGCTATAAAGAACGATTCGCTGGTCGCCTTGCGCGAAGTGAGAATCGAAATGATGATGAGAACAACGAAGTAGCCCGCAATCAGGCTCAGGATGAGGGTGGGGGACATAGAAGGCCGGGAAAATAGAGGGCAAAGATACAGTGCCTGCCACAACTATTCGGAGTCCATTGGCCGCTACTCAAATTATGCCCGCTACTGCTCCGCAGCCGCTCCAGTGCTCCGGTTGCGCAGCCTGGGCGAGTGGGAAAATAGGGCGTCTTTCGCGCTATTCCCATTCCTGCCAGCGCAGCACCTCGCCCACAGCCGGTGCGTGCAGCTCGCCGCGCAGCATGCTGCCGTGCGCCACCTGCTGCAGCTCGCGCAGCGGCTCGGAGGCCGGTTCGTCGCTCAGGTCGAAGGTGCCGTAGTGCATGGGCACCACGTGGCCGGCACGCAGCAGGTTGGCCGCTTTGGCGGCCTCATGCGGGTTTACGTGGCTGAGCTGCATCATGTAGGCCGGCTTGTAGGCCCCAACCGGCATGATGACGGTGTCCAGGGGGCCAAACTGCTTCTCGATTTCCTCAAAGTGGCCCGCCATGGACGTGTCGCCGGCAAAATACAGGGTGCGGCCGTCGCGCAGGCGAAGCAGAAAGGAGCCCCACAGCACTTGGTTCAGGTCAAGGAGGCCGCGGCGGTGCCAGTGGGAGGCCGGCAAGTAGAACAGCTCGAACGGTACCTGTTCGCCCAACTCATACTGCTGCCACCAGCCGGCTTCCTGCACCTGCAACCCGGGGGCCATGCCGCGCAGCAGCGGCGTCATGCTCAGCGACGTCAATAGCTGCATGCTGGGGTTCTGGCGGGCCAGCAGCCGTACAGATTTATCGTCCAGATGGTCGCGGTGGCCGTGGCTGAGCAGCAGGTAGTCGATGCCCAGCAGGTCTTCAGGAAGGCAGGGCAGCGCGTGGCGGCGGCGCAGCCCCAGGGACGAAAACAGCAGCGGGTCGAAAGCCAGCAGCTTGCCGCCCACGCGCAGCAGAAATGAGGCGTGCCCCAACCAGACCAATCCCTCCTCGGTACCCTGCAGAAACGCGGTGCAGTCCACCACGTCCGGCACCCAGGTGTCGGCTTTCTTCTCCTGCTTCTGTGGGTTCTCGCTCAGCTGCCATTTGAGCACCGTGCCGAAAGTCGGTTCATACAGCTCCTCGCCGTTGCAGTATTGCCGGCCTATCATTTTGTTGCCGGGATAGTTGGGTTTGATAATGCGCAGCTGCGGATTGCTGACGTAGCGTGGGGCTGAGGCCATAAAACGGGATGAAGCAGTAGGAACAGCAAAGAAACAGCAAAGCCCCGGAAGGTTCCGAGGCTTTGCTGATAACAGGAGTGCGAAAATGGGCTACCAGAAACCGCCCGACAAACCCGGTGTGTAGCCCGGAAACGCAGGGCCCTGCCCGTTGCTCATGCGCAGCCCACCCGAAACCGAGAAGTTCTCCGTAATCAGGTAGTCGGCCCGCAGGCTCATGCCCGAGCCCATGCTGCCAAAGCCGGCGTACGGATTGATGCGGGGCTGACCATTCGGAATTTCCTTCCAAGCCGTGCCAGTAAGCGCCAGCCGTGGCGACACGGCGTATTGCGCGCCGGCCTGCATCAGAAACTGGTTGTAGCCGGCCCAGGGGCGCAGCTGGTTATCGGCAGCCGCGCTGGGATAATAAGCCGGGCCGGGTGTCACGCGTAGGTAGGTGAGGCCCCCGAATACCGTGAGGCGCTGCGTGAGGCGGTAGCTGGCAATCGGGCTCAGATAAGCCGCAGTGCCCAGCCGGCCGGCCGTCATCATGCCCGCGCTGAGCTGAATATTCTGGCGCGGCCCGCGCAAACCCGGCAGCAGTGGCGCCCCGAGCCCGGCTGTAGCAGCCGGGGCAAACGAGGCCTGAGCGAAGGCGCTGCTAGTAAGCAGCAGACAGGCGGCGAGAGTGGAAAGACGAAGCATGGCGCGGCGAAAATAGAACGGCAGATACGTAATAGACGCAAAACTGCCCGGAAAAGTGGCACCAAAGCAGATTTGCTCCTGAAAAGGTACGGCTTGCTAGGCAAAAGACACACGGTTGTAGCCGGCGCATTGCTCACGGCTGGCTTTATGCTGTGGGCTTTTGCACGGCTGGCATCCGCCATGCGGCCAAACCGGCCACAGCCGCCAGACACAGCGCAAACCACGCCCACGGCAGCCGCAGGTCCATCACCGAAAGTCCCCCGAATATCAGCGTCGTTACGAAGCTGGCCAGCCCCTGAAATGCTTGGTTCAGCCCGAATATCTCGCCCCGGTCGGCATCGGTGGTGCGCTGGGCCAGCAGGCCTTCCAGCAGGCCCTGAATCAAGGACAGCGTCAGGCAGTCGATGATGACAAGCACATAAAGCGCCACCACCGATGTGCCTACCAGCCCATAGGCTGCCAGCACGGGCACGCCCAGCGCCGCCAGCCACACAATGGCCCGGCGCTGGTTGATCCGGTCGGCGAAGTAGGTGTAGAACACGTAGTTGAGCACAATGCTGAGCGCCCCAAAGCACATGAAGAAGTAGGAGATAGAGCGGGCATCCATCTGCAGCTCGCCCATGCTCATGAAGGGCACCATGTAGAAATAGTAGCCCGTACTGAGCGTAAGAGCCACCTGCGTCAGCACAATGCGGCGCACGCCGGGCGTGGCAGCATCCTTTTCGCGCAGCCGTGCCCAGAGCGTGAGCGGATTGAGGGCTAGCGCCAACTCACTGCGCAGCTCCGCGCCCCGCACGCCGTTGCGCTGGGTGTGGGTTTCGCCTAAAAATATGCTTAGCAGCACGTTCAGAGCCGCCAGCACCAGTCCCAGCCGCACTACATACGTTGCCTCCTGGCCCGTTGGCACCTCCAGCACCGTCAGCAGCGCCCCCGACACCATGGGGCCCAGCACAAAGCCCAGCGAGATGATGGCGCCCTCGACCCCCAGGTTTTTGAACAACTTGTCCGGGTCTGAAATGTCGGTGATGGCCGAGCGCACGGTGGCGTACATGCCGTTGGTGAGGCCATCGGAAGCCCGGTTCACGAAAAACAACCCTGCCCGCACCGGCAGCAGCAGCGCATTCGCCAGCAGCGTACCCACCGCCGACAGGATGAAGATGGGCCGCCGCCCGTACCCATCGGAAAGCCGCCCCAGCACCGGAGCCGAAAACAGCTGCACTCCCAGAAACAGCCCCGTGCCTATAGAAAGCCACAGTTGTGGCTCCGGCAGCCCGCGTACAAACTCCGGCATCACTGGCCCAATAGCCGCCCCCACAATCACGTCGATGAGGATGATAAGGTAGATATGGGACAGGCGGCGGTCCGGAGTGGGCATCCGGCAAAGGTAGCGTAACCGGCCCCGTAGCCGGTATAGTTTCGTGCGGTGCAAACGCTTAATTTGCCTCGTCTTTATCTCTCACTCCCAATTCTATGTTTCATGGAAGATTTTACTTCTGAAGATTATCAGGAGCCGCAACCCCAGTTAACTCTCTCGCCGGAAAAGGCCTCGCAGGTAATGTCGCGCTTCATGACGCAGGTATACGGCTGGATGGCCGGGGCCCTGGCCGTGAGCGGAGCCGTGGCTATGGCGGTGGCGTCTCTGCCAGTGTTGCAGGAACTGGTGTTCGGCAACCGGTTTGTATTCCTGGGCTTGTTGCTGGCCGAAATTGCGGTAGTAGGCTTCCTGTCACGCAAGGCCTTCGACTGGTCGGCGGGTACTACTACGGCGGCATTTATCGGCTATTCAGTACTCAATGGGCTTACAATAGGCATCATCTTCATGGTGTATACTATGGAGTCGATTTCCTCGACTTTCTTCATTACCGCTGGCACTTTTGGCGTGATGAGCCTGTACGGCTACTTCACCCGTACCGACTTGTCGCGCTGGGGCAACTTGCTGTTCATGGGGCTTATCGGCCTTATCATTGCCTCGGTGGTAAACCTGTTTCTCAATAGCTCGACTCTATACTGGATTTCCAGCTTTGTAGGCGTGCTGCTCTTCACGGCCCTCACCGCCTACGACACCCAGAAAGTGAAAATGCTGGCTTTCCTCGGCTACGAAGACGACGCTACCGACCGCAAAGCCGCTGTGCTGGGTGCCCTCACGCTATATCTGGATTTCGTAAACCTGTTCCTGTTCCTGCTGCGCATCTTCGGGCGTCGCCGGTAATGGACCAGTTCCGCGGAACTGGGCCTTTTTGTTAAAAGCAGCTTGCGCACCCTATTTCACCTTGCTGGCCAGCCAGGCCTTGCGGAACGCCAATTGCTTGCGGGTGGCGTTGGGCAGCAGTACTACTTCCAGCGTCGGGTCTTCCTGCAGCGTGACGGGCACAGTGCGCACTCCGGTGCGGGTGCGCACTTCCAGCGGAACCGTGTCGCCGGGTTTGTGCGTGGCCAGTAGTTTCAGGAGTGATTGGCTGGTAGGCAGGCGCTGGCCATCTACTTTCAGCAGCACATCTTCCCGGTCGAGGCCGGCTTGATACAGGGCGCTGCCAAGGAGCGTGGTACCGAGCGTGGCCGAGCTGTCGGCGGGGTTGAAAGTGGTGCGGCCTCCCAGGCTGGCCAGGCCGGCGCGGGCGCGGCGCACCTGCAAGCCCGCCGGAGCCAGCAACTCATCAAATTTGGGTAGCTCGTGACCGTAGATGTGGCGGCGGAAGAAATTGCCGGCAAAAGCCGTGTCCTTAGACACTTCCCCCAGAATGCGCTGCAGGTCCGGCAGTGTATAGGGCCGGGCCGGAGCGAAGTCGCGCTGGGCTTTGCCGTGCTGCTCCCATACGGCCCGCATGTAGGTGTCGAGGTCGGTTTTGTGGTTCTGGCGCAGTAGCAGGTCGAGGGCCAGCGCATTGGCTCCCCCAATGTAGTAGTAGCTCAGGTACGTATTTGCGCGGTTGTTCGGGTCGATGGCGGCAGCGGCATCCACAAACGGGGCCTGCTGGCTCATGTACACCGGTGAATAGCGGGCCGCCCCCGGCGAGTTGAGCATGGCATTTACCAGCGGCCCCACGGCTTCCTGCAAGTATTCGGCATCGGTGTAGGCCCCCGAGCGGCGCAGGAGCAGTTCGCCATAGTACTGCGTGAAGCCTTCCGCAAACCAGAGCCCACTGCTTATGTTGGCTTGCTCAAAATTGAACGGTTCGAGGTCATGCGGCCGAATACGCTCCACGTTCCAGCCATGGAAAAACTCGTGCGACACGGTCCCCAGATTGTCCAGGGCGCCGGGGCCGCTCAGGGGGCGGTTGCTGGTGAGCGAAGTAGAGTTCCGGTGCTCCATACCGTCGCCGCTGGTCTGGGGCAGGTAGTTGGCAATGAAGGTGTAGCGCCCGAAATCATAATCGGGCAGGCCGCCAAAAATAGCAGCGGCCTCACGTACTACCTTCTTGGTTTGTTCGGCATAGGCGTCCAGCTCAGCATCAGTGCCCTTGTGCAGCACCTGCAGTTCTATGGTTTTGCCGCGTTCCTGCCAGCTGCGCACCTTCTGCGGACCCAGCGACGTAGGCGAGTCCATAAGATACTGCAGGTTGGGCGCGAAATAGGTGCCTTTGGCCGCATCAGGCCGCAGCTGCGTAGCGGCAGTCCAGCCCTGGGGCATGTCGAACTTCACTTCCGCCGGGCGCTGCTCCAGCCCGCGCGCGAAGGCTAGCGTGGCCGGCATGTTCAGGTGCGCGTGGTAGCTGTCGATGCCAGCGTAGGTACCATCGGTCCGGTCACCGAACAGGGTGTAGGTGAAGACGACAGTGCCATCGTGGCCGCTTACGTCCCAGCCGTATGGATCAGGCTTCTGCACGGCTAGGGTTTTGCCTCTAGAATCCGTGGCTGATACCTCATAGACGTTTTTGGCGAATTCATGCAGCGCGTAGCGGCCCGGCGAGGAGCGGGCCATCCGCACCTGCAGCGGTCCGGCCGGTACTCCCGCAAACGTCACACTGATGCGCGCCTCGTGGTGCACGGCGTTTGGGAAAGCCACATTGTATTGAACCGGGGCCTGGGCCGCTACGGGCCGGCCAAAAGCCAGCGGGAGTGCCAGGAAAAGCAAAGCGGCTGATTTCCGCATAGTGCAAGAGGGAAGTAAGTAGGGAGTGAGGGACGGCCGTAAATGTAAGGTGAAGCTACACTTCACCACACAAGCCGAGTGGCGTTTAACAAGAGGTAGGGGTTGCACGGCGCGGCTGCCATACTTCCGCCTCCACCATGCCGCCGAAGAACCCCATTCGGTACGCTGGGGCCAGCCCCACACGGGCCAGCTCCGCCTCGATAGGTGGGCGGGCGCGCCCGCTGATGCCGGTAGTAAGCCGGAAGAAGCCATACATAGCCGCCAGCAGCCCGCGTTGCCACCAGCGTTGCGGCGCCGCAAAATCAGCCAGCAGCCACGGGGCCAGAGGCTGCCGGACTTCATTCAGTTTGTCCACGATATGGCGCAGGCGTTGCGGCTCAAACAGGTCCAGAAAGAAAAATGTGATAATGCCATCAAACGTATCGGCGGGCGTGAGGGCGCCTTCCGTGCCGAGCCGGAACTCTACCTGCGCGGCGGCGCCCGGCAGCTCCCGCGCCAGCAGCGCCCGGGAGCGGGCCAGCATCTGCGGCGACGCCTCCAGGTACAGCACCTGCGCCGGCGGACGGCGGCGCAGTACTTCCGGCAGTATCCAGCCCGTGCCACCCCCGATGATGAGCAGACGCGGCGCCCCGGCCGGTAGCCCGGCGTCCAGGACCTCCTGCTGCGCAGCCTGCAGACTGCGCCCGTACACCAGGCGCGCCAAGGGGTCGTAGAAGGTAGCTACCCGGTCGAAGCCGGAATCAGGCAGGGAAAAACGCATGCAAAGCTGGTAGGTGCGTGGTAGGCGGCAGGCCGGTGGCCCGACCTCTTCACCGGTTTATTCGTACGTGAGGATGCTCCTCACTTGTCGCAAGCCGTTGGCCGGGCGCAAGCTACCGCTTACGCTACTTTCCGCTCTATGACTAATCACCTGCGCCGCCTGCTGGCCGGACTCACGCTCTTCCTCACCGAATTTGCCATTACCCTGCTGCTCGGCATTGTTGGCGTGGTAGGCTTTCTGGCGCTGGGCCGGGAGGTATTCGACCAGGATGCGGCCACCTTCGATGCCGGTGCCTTCCAGTGGGCCCGGCGGCTGCTGGGCCCAGAGCAGCAGTGGGTAGAAACCATTACGTTTTTTGCCTCCCGCAATTTCATTACCGCTGCCGGCTGCCTGCTCATCGGCTGGTTCCTGGTATTGCGGCGGCACCGCTGGTATTCGCTGCTGATACCGGTAGTAGCGCTGGGCAGCATCACGCTCAATCTGGCGCTGAAAAACTTCTATAACCGGCCCCGGCCCCTGCTGCCGCTCGTATCTGCCTCGGGGCTGAGCTTCCCGAGCGGGCACGCCATGATTTCGGCCTCCTTCTACGGGCTGCTCGTGTATCTGGTGCAAACCCACGTGGAGCGGCGGTGGCTGCGGTGGCTACTGACCAGCATTCTGGTCTCGCTGATTCTGCTCATCGGCCTGACGCGCGTTTACCTGCGTGTGCACTACGCCACCGATGTGCTGGCGGGCTTCACGGCCGGGCTCGTGTGGCTGGTAGTAGCTATTCCGGTACTGAAACGGATAGAAACCCGCGTGAAAAAACAATTCAAAAACAATCCGCAATTAGCTGAAAAACAGCCTGAATAGCGTGCAAAGCGAATTTTTTTGCAGGAAAATTATCGGCTTTTTTTCAGCGAAGCTTGTCTGGTGCCGCAACTTGTCTCTATCTTTGCAGCATCAAACAACAACCCGCAAGGGAAATGAAGCTTGATGCACAAGTTGCGCTTGTGGCGAAATTGGTAGACGCGCTGTCTTCAGGCGGCAGTTCCGAAAGGTGTGAGAGTTCGAGTCTCTCCGAGCGCACGAAAGCCGGTCCAGCAATGGACCGGCTTTTTTGTTTATTGCCCATTGCCGCTGGGTTGTTCGGAACCGGTGAACGGCGCAGGCCCGCAGCCGTAAACGTGGTCTGGCATCGTCGCCATTCTGCCCGGTGTTCACGGCAGTCCGCGGTGCCCGTTCCACGCACCCCGGTCTTCTTCCGCCCATCACTGGCAACGACTCAACATCCGTAGAAATCCGCGTAACTCCGTGGTCAATGAAGAAGCTCACTGCTCGTCTGCTCACGCTGCTCAGTTTTCTGACCGCGGAAGTTCTGCTGGTAGGAGGAGTGTTTCTGGCATCATTGGGCATGTTTTTCTACCTCACGCGGGTCGTATTCGTGGCGAATTCGCTCACCTTCGACAATTGGGCTATCGGGCACGCCAATGCGCTGCGTGCCGCCTGGCCTGGCCTGACGAGCGGAGTACACGTGGTGACTTTTTTTGCTTCGCTGCCTTTTCTGGTGGGAGCCGGGGTGCTTATACCGGCGGGTTTGCGCTGGTGGGGGCATCGGCGGGAAGCGCTGGAAGTGTTTCTGGCCGTAGCCGGAGCTACCCTTTTCAATCAGCTGCTCAAAACTCACTTCCAAAGGCCGCGCCCGGCTTCTGCGCTGCTCTCTCAACTGGGCTTGAGCTTCCCCAGCGGCCACGCCATGATTGGGATGGCACTTTACGGATGCCTGGGGTGGCTGCTGTGGCAGCACGGCCGGCATCCGGCCTGGGCCGCGCTGCTGTTGTTGTGGGCAGTGCTCATCGGCCTGACGCGGGTGTACCTGCAGGTACACTATGCCACCGATGTGCTGGCCGGCTTCGCGGCCGGCCTGCTCTGGCTGATTCTGCTACGCACGGCGCTGCGGCTCTACTGGCGGGAAGAGCAGCAGATCTGAGGTGCATCAGCGGGATGCCGGGGCCAGCGCGGTAGCCACTTCGTAGAGGGTTATCTGGTGGGGGTAGTTGGAATAGTACAAGTTGTCCTCATTCATGGTGTAGCCCTTGCCCAGCGCCTGCCGGGCCAGCTCCAGATGGCGTCGGGCCAGCGGCTCATTGCCGCGGGCGCGGCTCACCAGAGCCAGGTAGTAGTTGGCGTCGGGGTGTTGGGGATAGACGCGCAGGCACCAGCCCAGATAGGTGGCTGCCACCTCGTACTGCTTCATCTCATAATAGAGCACGCCCACGTAAAACAGCGTATTGAAATGAATATCACGCTGGCCGTCGGGGCCGCGCTGCTGCTGCATGTCCTGCTTGAAGCTGGCTTCGGCCTGGGCATAGCGGCCCATCTCCAGGTGGCAGAGGCCCTCGAAGAACGGATACGTGTGGTCCATTTCCAGTCCGTAGGGGGTAAGCCGGGCCGCGTTCTGAAAGTCGAGAATGGCACCTTCGTAGTCCTTGGAAAAAATGCATTTCAGGAAGCCCCGATAGGCCAGCCACTGTTTGGGATTCAGGGCCACCGCCTTGTCTTCCAGCGCAAAGGCTTCCTCAAACTTGCCGTCCTTGATGAGCGGAATAGCCTTTTCCCGGTACGCTACCGCAATGTTGGGGCAAACAGCAATCAGACTGTCGCAGTACTGCGTCCAGCGCGGGTCGAGGTAGCTAAACCGTTGGGCTCCGTGCTCAATGTACCTGCTGACCAGGCTGTCCTGGTACTGGCGGCTGCTGCACTTGTCGGGCAGTGCCTGCGCGGCGGGTGGATGCCCAGAATTGTTAGGCTGGCAGGAACTCAGGTGGGCGCTCAGCAGCCCCAGCAACAGACTAGGGGCACACCGCCACAACTTTCCCATGATTGATTTTGAAGGCTATGTAGGCAATATAATTCGCAGTTTCCTGACCGTTGGGGCTGCGGGCTATGTGCCAGTCGTTGAGTGTAGTCAGGTAAGCGTATAATTTCTCCACCAGCTCTGGCTGAAAACGGTACCGCTGGTAGCGGGCATCCGTCTGCAGCACCTGCGTGCGGGGTAGGCGTTTGCCACTGCAGTCCACCACAAACCGGAACGTGACGTAGCCGCTGCCGGAATATGAGTGGCCGCTACGCTGCAAAAATGCCTGCGCCTGCTCGCGCAGCGTATCGGAGCTGCGCGGATACTTGCCATTCACGCTGTAGTAGCGGGCCGTGGGCTTGCCCTGGCACCCCGACTGCCGGGTGATGGTCGTATCCATGTACTCGCCATCGGGCAGCACGATCCGCTGGCTCCGGCCAGGCAACCAAGAAAACAGCAGACAAGCTGTGAGCAACGCACGCATAGCAGACTTTTCAACCCAATACTAAGCAGTTGCAACGCTTTCTGCACCATGAGGGCAGAAAAAAGCCGCTCACTGTTTCTCCGGGAGAAACAGTGAGCGGCTGGTCTGGCGTGTTTGCTACACCTAAAACTTCACTTTCACCCGCAGCGCCAGCAGGCCTTTCACGCCCTGCAGCTCTTCCAGCTCCAGCTCTTCTATCTCAGGCTCCAGCAAGCCGCGGTCCTGCATATAATCTAGGTATTCGAGGTATTCGTCGGCTTCGCGCTGCTGCGAGTAGACCAGCGCAATATGGCCGGGCTGCGTGAGCCGCTCGCCAGTACCCTGCACGGTGGCCTTATCAATGCGCTTCTTGATGATTTCGTAGCGGATATTGTAGGCCCCATCTACGTCAAACTGCCGCTCATCCTGCCGGAACCGGATGGCCAGCGGCTGACTGTGAATGAGGATGAGCTGGGTGGTGTCGAGCGGAACGGGCAGCTGGGGCTTCAGGGCCATCGTGCGGCGCGTAATCTCAATCATGGTCAGCAGCTGCCACAAACGCAGGTTTTTCAGGAAAACCAGGTCGAAGGGCTTATGCTCTACCAGCGAGGCTCCCACGTAGATGTTGTACTCCACACCGTCGGTTTTGAAGCGCTGGAAGTAGTGCGGAAACATCTGCTGCGCCTTTTCCTCTTCCTCATCGAGGTAGTCGCTCACCGTATCGTTGAGCAGCGTGGTGCTTTCCTCGAAGGCCTTGCGGCGCTTATAGAGGATGCCCAGCTCCGCATCAATATTCGACCAGTATTGCGTGATAACCGGCTGCAGCTCGGGCGTGTTCTGCCCCAGATACTCAAACAGCGGCTCTACTTCCGTCTTCAGCGACTCAAAAATGCTCACCTCGTCGCCGGAAATCAGGGTCTGGCGCAGCCGCCGCAGGTTCTTGTTGACGTAGAATTTCAGCTCGTCGAGAATGGGCAGCGCCTGAAATTCGGAGGCCTTCTTGAGGACTTTATTGGCCAGCGTCAGGTGCTCAATCAGGTCGCCCTGGATGGCCTCGTTGCGGGCCGTGCTGGAACCCCGAATGTCGCAGGAACCGTGCAGCGGGTACACGTCGTGGAAGATGATGGCCTCCATCTCGGCGTTGCGGTTGCCTTCTTCCAGCTTCTGCAGCAGGTTTTCAGCCGCATTGGTGAAGCGCCATTCCATACTCGGATGAATGGCCGTAAACTTCTCCTTAATGATGGACTGTACGCGGGTCTGGATTTCCTCGGCGTTGCGTTTCACAGCCACCGCAAACAGCGGCACAAACTGCGCTACCGTCTCAATATCAAACTCGTCCAGGTCGCCGATATTCGGGGAGCCCAGCTCCAGCAGCCCCACCGTATCGTCGCCGTAGGGCAGCAGCGCCAGAATGGCCGACCGGATACCGATGCTGAGAATCTGCTGGCGCAGATCCTCGGGAATGGCGGCCGTTTCCACGTCTTCCAGCACCAGCGGCTGGCGGTTCTGCCACAGCTCCGAATAGATCTGGCGGAAGCCGGAGCCGGCATCCTGGCTGTGGAGCTGCTTGGTCAGGAAGCTGTGGTTGATTTTGCGGCCAAAGTCCACGAAAGCCCGCTTTTTCTCGTCGTAGGCCGCAATGCCGAGCTGCAGAAACGGCCGCTTGAACAGCACCCGCAGCTTCTCCTGAATCTGTTCCAGCCGGTCAGAAGCCTGCAGAACGTCGCGCTCTAGCAGGTCGTACTTCAGCTCCGACAGGATTTCCTGGTCCGTTACATCCACCAGATGCAGAATGTTGAAGCCTTCGAGCTCAAACAAGTCGGGCGGCAACAGCTGCTGCCACAAGTCCACGCGGTGCGGATTCCGGGTCAATAGCTCAATCTGCTCCGAAGTCAGTTCGGGGCGTGTGCCCACGACGCGCACATCCAGGAATGTAGAGTTGAACTCTACGCCATAGTGCCGGTAGAGGCCGATGCTGTAGTCGGGTACGGTGAAAATAATTGAGCCATGATGCGGCATCTGCACCCCATACACCTTGTCCAAAATAAGCTGGTAGGCCATGCGCGCCGTGTGCACATCCAGCGTGCGGGCGTCAATATTAAGCGGCTGCTTGATGTTCTTGGCGGCCGTCAGCAGCACTTCGGCGAAACGGGGCGTATGGTAGAAGCTGTAGCGCTGAAACGGCGCAATGGCCCCGCTGATATCGAAACGGAACGAAGCGGGCGGAAACATAGCCAACATCAGCGTGTCTACCAGGTCGCAGTTGCATTCCAGCACGCTCATGTCGGTGATGGGGCCGCGGCACCACGTTTCCGTAGCGACTCTCTCCCCAATGGAGCGGGCCAGCAGCGACACACCCGGGTTCGGGTCGTCCTCACGCGACTTCCAATACGCAATTATTGGCTCGAAGCTGAGCGTGGATTTGAACGGAAAAACGGACTGGGCCGGGCGGGCAGCGGTGGTTTCGGGTAGCATAGGTAGAGCAACAACACCGAAGATAGCCAAATCATTGCGGCCAGCCTTCGGTGTGCTTCAGCTATACGTACGTGTCCCGGCATTGGTCGTGCCAGAGGAACCGGAAAGACATTTCAGGGCCGGCTCAGCGGTTAAGCGTAACGGGGACGGCCCGGTCCTGGCCGCCGGGGTCGGACGCGTCGATGGGGGCAGAAGCGCCTCGGAGAAACACCAGCTTCTTTACGTTGCTGTTGCAGGTGCAGCAGCCGTCGCCTTTCAGCTGATCTTCCAGTTGAATACTATCAATTACGAAGCTGGCTGTTGGAGCCCGCCGCTTGCCCAGATACAGCTTGTAGGAATACTGATTGAGCTTGCGGGTGCCGCGCTGCCCGAATGGCTGGGCGTTGTTCAGCACCACGCTATTGCCCCGTTCGCGCCCGGTCCGCAGCAATTGAATGGTATCAATGGCGGGCCGGCCCGTGGTAACGGTGTCGCGGTAGGGCAGCAACTGCCGCACAAAGAAAACGGTATCTACCGCCGCCGAATCGAGGCGGTTGGGGGCCGTTGGGCTCAGGTTGAAGTTGAAATACACCGCGTCATCGAGCGAGTCCTGGCAGTCGCAGGCCACGGAACCGCAACAGGCAGCCAGCGCCGTGGACACAACAAACAGCAGAAGCCAGGTAAGCGGATTGCGAAGCATAGGGCGTAAAGATACTAGCGGACGGCGGAGCGCGGGAAAGCAGCCCGCGGTTTCTGCCAAACAAAAAAGCCAGCCCGGGAGCAGGCTGGCTTTCAACGAAGAACGGAAGCAGGTTATTCTTTCACGAAGCGGCGGGTTTCGGAGCCCGACCTGGTGGTGATTTTGTAGAAATAGGTTCCGGCGGGCAATTCCGAAATGTTCACCTGCACCGTATGCTGACCCTTTTCCTGCTTAGCTTCGGTGGCCACGGTGCGTAGGGCGTTGCCACGCCCATCCAGCAACTCTACCATTACGGGGCCCGCTTTCTTCACTTCATATTCCAGCTGGCTGGTGGCTACTGCCGGGTTCGGATACACCGAAGTGCTGCCTAAATCGGAAACGGCCGGGCTGACCGGGGCGTTGGGGTCCATCAGCAGAAACATTGCGGGATTGAAGAATCGGTTGGCACCAGCGCGGCGATGCAGACGACCGGACATTTGCCCCATTTTTTCCTGTTGTTCCGGGGTGGCATTCTTCAGTACCAGCGCCTTCATGTCAGCGGCCCATTTCTCTTTTTGCGGCTGCAGCTCCTGTGAGAGGCGGGCTATGTCGCCGGCATATTTCTGGGCCAGCTGGCTCACATTCTGCATCAGGGTTTTGTGTTCGGTGTGCACCTGCTGCACCTGTTGCTTCAGCGCTTCCGGCAGGGCGGGGCGGGTGCCGGGAGGTGGCGGGGCCGGGCTCGTCGCCCCGATGCTCTGGCGCAGCGTCTGCATTTTCTGATCTATTTCCTTGAGCTGGATGCGGTAGATGGCCAGTTGCGCTCTGTCGGCGGTGCTGAGCTGGGGCTCCAGTTTCTGGCGTTGCTGACGCACTGCGGGCAGCACGTTCTGCGCTAGATAGGCTTTGAGTTCGGGATTAGCCGGCCCGAAGCCACGCCGATGCCCTTTGGCGGCGCTGGCTGAGGCAGCGGTGCAGAACACGAACAGCAGGAGCAGCAGCAGGCGGGGTAGGGCAGTGGCTTTCATCTGGCTGGGAAGAAATGAGTTATCAAAATATACTGCATAGAGGGGCAGCCAGGCAACAGGTTTAACCTGAAAAAGAAAAAACCGGCCCGGAAAACTTCCGGGCCGGTTTTTAGAAGCGGCTGTGCTGTTAAACGCGCCTACTTAAACGTGTCTTTTGTGTCCACGATTTTCACGTCGGTCACGTTCAGCTTATAATCAGCTACAGCTTTGTCTTCGGCTACCACCTCGGCGGGCAGGCCGGCTTTCACTACGTTGGCATAGCTCATCGGCGAGGGCGTGTTGTTCTTGAGTACATCGGCCAGGGGCTGAGCCTCGCTGTCGTCCGTCACGATGGTCACGAACATGTTCTGTACCTGCCAGTGCTTGCGGATGGCGCGGTTCACGTCGTCTACCGTGAGCTTGGCCAGCTGGCCGTCTACTTCCTTCAGCCAGTCTTTGCGGCCGTAGAATTTCGAGTCGAGCAGGAAGCCGAGCTGCTTGGCGGGCGTGGTGCCGTAGAGCTTCACGTAGGAGCGCAGGAAGGTGCGAGTCAGCTCGAAATCCTCTTTGCTGAGGCCGTTTTTTACTACGTTGTCCATTTCGCGCACGGCCAGGCGCAGTGCAAACGGCGCGTGGCCTACTTTCAGGTCGCCTAGCTCCGAGGGGTATTGCTTGCGCAGGCCTTCGGCAATCTGGACCGGGCGCAGCCACAGGCTGGCGTAGTTGGCATGGCGCGGCACGCCGGGCACGGGCAGCATGTTCTGGCCGCCGCCCTCGTACCATTCCACGTAGCTGTAGTCGCCGTAGTTCATGGAGCGGGTCGTCCGGATCTTGTCGTAGAGCTTGCCGTAGCTTTTGCGGTGTTCACCCAACCAGGAGTTGGCCACCATCAGGGCCGCGAAGTCGTCGTTGGCACGGGTGGTTTGGATGGGAAAGCCCGCATATATAGCCGAGCCCAGCGCATCAGGCTTGCTGATGATTTCGACACGAATGCCTTTGGGCATGGCTACAGTCGGCACGGCAGGCTTCACTGAGCTTTTGGGTAATTTTTTCAGGTCAGCTTCCAGCTGCTTGGCAAACGAAGCCGGATAGTTGCCGGCCAGCCCGATGGTCAGGTTGTCCTGCCCGAAAGCGGCGGCGTATTGCTTTTTCACGTCGGCCAGCGTCAGGTTCTTCACGCCGGCGGCGGTGCCGCGCGTCATGTGCTGAAACCGCGTGCCCCGGAACAGCTGGTCTTCCAGCGCAAACTTGCTGTAGTCCTCATCCGACGACGCCCGAATCACCTGCTCCACGTAATTATGCAGGTTGGACTTCATCCGGTCGAAGTCTTCCTGCGTGAAGCTGGGCGTGAGCATCAGCCCGCGCAGCACCGGGTAAAACTTGTCGATAAAGTCCTTGTGAAACTCGAAAGTGAAGGTGGTGACTTCCTTGTCCGTGACGGCATAGTAGCGCGTGGACATCGGATAAAGGAAATCCTTCAGCTGGGCCGAGGTCATGTCCTTGGTACCGCCTTCTGTCACAAGCTGAGAGGTCAGGAACGTGAGGCCTTCTTTGCCGACCGGGTCGGCGGCGGAGCCGTTGCGGAACTGCAGCTTCACGACCACCTTAGCGGCGTTGGGCTGGCGCAGTTCCACTAGTTCGGCGGCCTGGGCAGTATGTGCTCCGGCCGGGCCGAGCAGCGCGGCGGCCAGCAGCAAGCGGGAAAATGTAGGTTTCATTGGAAGAGAAATCAGAAGAGAAGGATTACTGCACGCCGCCCGTAGCGCCCGGCCCGATGGTGCCTACCGTGAGGCCTTCGGGCACGAAATACTTTTTGGCCACGGCCTGAATGTCGGCGGGCGTCACCTGGTCATACAGCGCGTAGTAGCGGTTCAGGCTCTCGGGGTTGCCGGTCAGCCAGATAAACTCGGCCAGCGAGTTGGCAATCTGGTCGGGCGAGTCGAGGCTCATCAGGAAGCCGTATTTCAGCGCCGATTTGGTGTCGGCGAGGCGCTTGGCATCAATCGGCTTGGATTTGAGGTCTTCCAGCGCCTTCGTAATCTGCTCTTTCACATACGGCATGTCCTCGGCCTTCACTACCGAAGCCCGGATGCTGGTCAGGTACGGGTCCCGGGTCATGTTGGGTGAGCCACCCACGAAGCGCACTTTCTGCTCCTTCACTACCAGCTGCTGATAAAGCGGCGAGTTTTCGGCGAAGAGCATGGTCGTCAGCACGTCCAGCGCGGGCAGGTCCTTGCTCTGGTCGGAGAAAGCCGGGCCCTTGTAGCTCAGGCTCACCATCGGCGGAAAGTTGGCGTTCTGAATATGCACGTAGCGCGGGGCCGTCTGGGCGGGCTCCGGCTGAATGGCCGGTTTGTAGCTGCCGCGCTTCCAGGAGGCAAAATATTTGTCGGCCAGCTTGTTCACTTCTTCCGCTTTCACGTCGCCGACTACCAGCAGCGTGGTGTACTCGGGGCGGTAAAACCGGTCGAAGAACGTGAGCGAGTACTGGTACTGATTAGGCATATCCACGACGTCCTTGAAGAAGCCCATCGTGGTGTGCTCGTAGGTATGCTTGTCGAAGGCGGCGTCGGCTACTTTCTCGTTGAGCTGGGTATAGAGCGAGGCCGAGTTCTTGGTGTATTCGCCCTTCACGGCACCAGCTTCGGCCTTAAACTCGTGCTCCGGATATTTCAGGTACTGAAACCGGTCGGCTTCCACCTCAAACATTTTCTCCAGCATGGTCGCGTTGCCGGTCATGTGGTACACGGTGCGGTCCAAGGACGTATTGGCGTTGGCTGAGGCCCCGATGCTTTTGAGCACGTCGTTGTACTTCTCTTTCGAGTACTTATCGGTGCCCCGAAACATCACGTGCTCAAAGAAGTGAGCAAAACCAGTGTGGCCGGGCTCCACTTCGTCGCGCGAGCCGGCGCGCACTACCAGAAAGAACGAAGCCAAGCCCGGCGAGTCGAAGGGTACGGTCACCACGTTCAGGCCGTTGGCAAGCTGCTTTTGCTGAATAGGGTAGGGGAAGGCTGGGGCCGGAGCCACTGGCCGAGCCGCCGGAGCTTCCGGCGCAGAGGGGCCAGCGGGATTCTGTGCCTGCGCCAGCGGGGGCGCCAGCAGGCAGGTAGCCAGCAACAGGCGCTGCAAGGAGTGTTTCATGGGAAAGCAAGATGAATGACGTGGCAAAGTAGCAACAACTGCCGCAAAGGTTGCGCCGCCCGCAACCCGAAAGCCGGCTGAAACAAAAAGCTCCTTCCCGGTGCCTTGGGAAGGAGCGTTGGATAAGAACTGTCGATGGGGCGCTACTGCCCGCTGCCTGTGCCGGTAGCAGTGGCTTCCATGGGGCCGGCTGCCAGTAGCTGCTGGCGTAGCGTGTCAGCATTGGCTTCCAGCTGGGGCCGAATCTGGTCGAGGGCCAGGCGCAGGGCCTGCACGTCGGCGAGGCGGGGCGCATTAGCCTGCGAGTAGCCGTGGTACATGGCCACGCGCACTTTGGAGGTGCCGGTGCCCACGTAGCTGCCGATTACCTCGCTCCGGGCATTGAGAATCTGCACCTCGGCTTTCAGATTGGTGCGGTAGTACTCCACCGGGAGGCCCAGCAGGCTGGGAATCATCATCGTCAGCAACTGCACGCCCTGGAAAAACTTGCCGGTGCGCTTCACTTCGGCCTGCGTAACCAGCAGCTTGGCATAGCCGAAACGGGCACTATCAGTCGGCTCAATCAGGTTCTGGCTCACTTCCTGCCGGAACACGCGCAACGGGTCTTCGGGCAGGGCGCCTTCGGTCTGCGCCAGCGCCCCATTGTCCACCTCAATTTCTAGTGGCGGCAGCTGGCTGCTCAGGCGCTGGCTGGGCGTCTGGAACATGATACGGTCAGCGGATTTGCATCCTGCCAATAAAGCAAGGGCAAACAGGAACAGGACAGAGAAGCGGAACATCTTGTGCATAAGGCAGGCGGCTTATGGGACTGGGTGCTAGGAACCCCGAATGTAGAGGATGTAATGCAATGAAATCTGCACTGCTAATATAAATAATATTCGAAAATATATAATATAATGAATGTTTTTATTGCCGGAAACAAAAAGCCTCTCTCCGGTGAGGAGAGAGGCTTGATACGGCTAAGATTCTGGGAATGAAGTGCTAGTGTGTATGCTGCGCCAGCGCGCTATCGGCTTCCGCCAGGTCGTCTACCGGGTCGGGAGCTACATAGTTGTCGATGAACTCGCCTTCCCAGCGGGCCACCACGGCCGTCGCTAGGCAGTTGCCGATGACGTTGACGGCCGTCCGGGCCATGTCCATCAGCGCATCAATACCGAGGATGATGAAGACCGGCCAGGCCGGCAGGTTGAACGAGGCCACCGTAGCCAGCAGAATCACGAGCGACGCGCGCGGCACACCGGCCACACCTTTTGAGGTCAGCATCAGGGTAAACACCATAATCAGCTGCTGCCCGAACGACAGGTCGATGCCGGCGGCCTGCGCCACGAACACCGCGGCCAGCGACAGGTAGAGCGTGGTGCCATCGAGGTTGAAGGAGTAGCCGGTCGGCATCACGAAGGCCACGACCCGGCGCGGTACGCCAAGTCCTTCCATGGCTTCCATGGCGCGGGGCAGCGCGGCTTCCGAGGACGTAGTGGCGAAGGCAATGCTCACGGGCTCGGCAATAGCCTTGATGAAGCGTTTTACCGGAATGCGGGCAATAAAGGCAATGGGCAGCAGTACCACCAGCAGGAACACGAGCAGCGCCGCGTACAGCGTGAGCAGCAACTGGAATGCGTTCAGCAGCGGGGCAAAGCCCATTTTGCCGACCGTGTAGGCCAAGGCCCCACCCACGCCCAGTGGCGCGAAGAACATAACCACATTGGTGAACTTGAACATCACCTCCGACAGGCTTTCGGCCCACTCCAGCATGGGGCGGCGGTGCTTCTGGTGCACCATAGCCAGCCCGATGGCGAAGATGATGGCAAACACGACTACCTGTAGCACTTGCCCTTCGGCAATGGATTTGGCAATGTTTTCGGGGAAGATGTGCAGGATGATGTCGGAGGTGCTTTGCTCCACGGCCTGCAGCTTCTCGGCATTGGCATCCACGCCGTTCTGGCTGATGCCCACACCGGCTTTGGTCAGGTTGATGGCCGCCAGCCCGATGAACAGGGCAAACGTGGTGACGATTTCGAAGTAGACCAGTGCCTTGAGGCCCATTTTGCCCACCTGCTTGAGGTTGGCGTGGCCAGCAATGCCCACTACCAGCGTCCCGAATACGAGCGGCGCAATGATGGTCTTCACGAGGCGCAGAAAGGCGTCGCTAAGGACTTTGAGGTTGATGGCAAAGGCCGGGTAGTCGTTGCCGATTTCGGCTCCGACGAACATGCTCACCACAATCCAGAAGGTGAGGGAGCGGCGCTGGGTGGCGTAGGCCACAAAAGCCGCCAAGAAAAGCCAGCGGGCAGCCTGCGCTACGGCGGGGCTGATGCCGCCAATGCCATAGGCAGCCAGAACGGTAAGCAGCACAGCCACTACGGCCAGCAGCAAAACAACAGGAACGAGTCGCGAGAACTTCATGCGCGGCAGCAAGGGGGAAAAGAAATGGGGGAATGCCAGCAAAGATAGGTTTTTGGGTTTCGTTGTCCGTTTTTTGGCTCGCCACCCGTTTTTGTGCCTCCCATGCCCACCTGGACCCTGTCTACGCTCGAGCTGCCGCTTCGCTTCACCTGGAAAATCTCCCGCAACGCCTCCACTGCCAAAACCAACCTGCTGGTGCAGGTGCGCGGCCCCAAGGCCAGCATAGCTGGTTTTGGTGAGGCCGCCCCCAACATCCGCTACGGCGAAACACCGCAGGGGCTGCAGGCGGAGTTTGAGGCGTTGCAACAGGCCGGCCTGGGTAGAATCCGGACCGAAGAAGAGCTGCAGGAGTTTCTGGAGGCCCGGCAGCCCGCTCACGCCCTGCGGTTTGCGCTGGAGTCGGCGTGGGTGCACTACGAGGCGGCGCAGGCCGGGCTGCCGGTGTGGCAGTGGCTGGGCGCGCCCGCGCCGGCGGCCGTTGTTCCCACGGCCTTCACGCTGCCCATCATGGCGCCCGGTGAGGTGGCGGAGTTTCTGCGCGCGCAGGACATGGGGCGCTTCGCGCTGCTCAAGATAAAGGTGAACAAAGAAGCCGGCTACGATCTGCTGCGCGAAGTTACCAGCGTGCTGCCCGGCCGGCCGCTCATCATTGATGGCAACGAAGCGTGGCAGGACCCGGACGAGCTGCTGCAGTTTGTGGAGCGTACCGCCGCGCTGCCCGGCCTGCGGGTGCGCCTGCTGGAGCAGCCGCTGCCTGCCGCCCATGCCGAGGCCTACCGCTACCTGCACCCCCGCACGCCGTGGCCGCTTTTCGCCGACGAATCCGTGACGGACGAGGCGGATTTCAGCGACATTGCCCGGCAGTTTCACGGCGTGAACATGAAACTTATGAAAGCCGGCGGCTACCGCAACGGCCTGCGCATTCTGCGCGAAACCCAGGCGCATGGCCTGCAAACGATGGTGGGCTGCATGGTCGAAACCTCGCTGGGTATCTGGTCGGCGCTGCAGGTAAGCGGCCTGGCCCAGATCTGCGACCTGGACGGGCTGCTGATTGTGCGCGACGAGCCGTTTGGGCTGGTACACGAAAAAGCAGGCGAGCTGTACGCCGCGCCGGCTCCCGTGCTGGCACTCTCGTAGCAGGCGGCAGCGGTAGTCGCGCATCAACGGAACGGGCCCCGGACTGCGCTATACCTGCCATACAATATTCTCGTCGGGCGCTTGCTGGCCGAGGCCGGCGGGCTGCCTCTCAGGGCCCATAGCAGATGCTGCTTGTGCTTGCGTTTAAATGTTAGCAGGACGGCTGACTTTTGTCATGGCAAGTCGCGCAAAGGCTGGCTAACCTTGGTGAAATTTCACCCTGGTCACTTGCCCCATGGATGTCAGTCTGCAATTTCTCGGCGCCGCCCACTGCGTAACGGGCTCCAAGTACCTGCTCACGCTCGAAGAAGATGCGGCCGGCCCGGTGGCCAGCCGGCACCAGGTGCTCATCGACTGCGGCTTGTTTCAGGGCCTGAAGGAGCTGCGCCTCCGCAACCGCGAAAGTCTGCCTTTCGACCCGGCCGAGCTGGCGGCCGTAGTGCTTACCCATGCCCACATCGACCACAGCGGCTACCTGCCCAAGCTGGTGCGCGACGGGTTTCGGGGGCGTATATTCTGCACGGAGCCCACCGCCGACCTGCTCAGCATTATGCTGCTTGACTCTGCCAAGCTGCAGGAAGAGGAAGCGGCCTTCGCCAACGCCAAAGGCTACTCCAAGCACCATCCCGCTCAGCCACTCTACACCCAGGCCGATGTGCTGCAGGTGCTTCCATTGGTGGAAAGCGTGGCCTACGATGCTCCGCTGACCTTTCTCGATGGCACCCTGACGCTCACCTTCCGCGAGGCGGGCCACATTCTGGGTTCGGCCATGGCCGAGCTGACCGTGCAGGGCAGCACGCAGCGGAAGCAGCTGGTATTCAGCGGCGACCTGGGGCGCTACAACAACCCGGTCATGCACGATCCGGCCGCCATTACGCAGGCCGATGTCCTGCTGGTGGAATCTACGTACGGCAACCGGGAGACGCGCATCGAAGACCCCGAAGCCGAACTGGCGCACGTAGTGAACGATGCCATGGACCGAGGTGGCGTACTGCTGATAGCGGCGTTTGCGGTGGGCCGCACCCAAACGGTGCTCTACTACCTCAAGAAGCTGCGCGCCGAGGGCCGCGTGCCCGCAGTGCCGGTCTACGTAGACAGCCCCATGGGTATTCGGGTGTCGGACCTGTATCCACGTCATCCGGCGGCCCACCGCCTGGGCCACGGCAACGTGCTGGACTTCCCCGGCCTGCGCTTCATCACCGAAGCCTCGGACTCGAAGGCCCTGAATGACAAAGCCGGGCGGGCCATCATCATCTCGGCCAGCGGGATGTGCACCGGCGGGCGCATCATCCATCACCTGTATCACCGCCTTTCCCGCGCCCAGGATACGCTGCTGCTCATTGGCTACCAAGCCGAGGGCACCCGCGGCCGCCGCCTGCAGGACGGCGAAACGGCGGTCAAAATGTTTGGCGAAATGGTGCCCGTGCATTGCCACCTGGAGCATCTTGATGGGTTCTCGGCCCACGCTGACCGCCAGGAGCTGCTGCGCTGGCTGGGCAATTTCCGCCAGCCGCCCAAGCGCACCTTCGTGGTGCATGGCGAGCCGGAAGCGGCCAGCGCGCTGGCTTCCACGCTACGCACAGAGCAGGGCTGGGCCAATGTGGTGGTGCCGGATTACCTGGAAAGTGTCCGTCTGTTTGAAGGGATATGAGGGCGCCAGCCTTTGCGGAGCCATCGGGAATGGTTCAACCTGTTTCAATGTAAAGTGTGAAAGCCGTTGACTGTCTTCTCGTTGTGGTGCCATGCCTGGGCCGGGCTGCTGGCTGGGGCTGCTCACCGGCAAGCGCAGTTGCTTCCACGGTTTTTCCAGCTACACTCTGCTTCTCATGAGCCGTGCCACCCTACTTCTGCGAGCCTGTGCCGCGCTGGCTACGGCAGCTGCCGCTGTGGCCACAGCCAGGTGGCTGGCCGCCCGGCAGCTGCGCCGTAGTGTGCAGGCACTGTTTGCCGGCTCCACTGATGTGACAGGGCAAACCTACCACGAAGCCCAGCTGGTGGGGTTGCCGGCTCCGGTTCAGCGCTACTTCCGCCGGGTGCTGCCCAATGGCCAGCGCTATTTGCGAGGGGTGCGTCTGCGGCATACCGGGCAGTTCAAACCCGACCTGCGGCAGAGCTGGAGCGCCATCGAAGGAGAGGAATATCTGGTGGCCGACCCGCCGGGCTTTATCTGGCAGGGTACTACCTGCTGGTTTACGGCCCGCGACTCGTATGTGCGTGGCCATGGCCACCTTGGCGTGCGTCTGCTGGGTGCCGTGCCGATACTATGCGGAGCCGGCCCCACGTACGACCAAGGGGAGCTGCTCCGCTGGCTGGGCGAAAGCACCTGGCTTCCTACGGCGCTGCTGCCTTCGCGGCAGGTACAATGGTCGGCGGTGGATGAGGACTCGGCCTGCCTCTCGCTCACGCACGGCAGCCAGACGGTACACTACCTGGTGCGCTTCAATGCCCGGCACGAAATAGCACAGTGCGAAACGGAGCGCTACCAAGGGGAAACGCGCCTGCTGCCCTGGATCGGTCGGTTCAGCCACTACCGGAAGATGCTGGGCGTGCGGGTGCCTATGCAGCTTGAAGCGCTGTGGGTGCAGGATGGCCGGCAATGCCCGTATGCGCGCTTCACAGTGCAGGAGCTTGAGTACGCTCCGCTGGCGCCCTACTGACCAGGGCAATAGCTGCCTAATCTCATCGGATTCTCCGCCTGCTTTTTTACTCTGTCTTCCTCATGGCTGATTTTGGTACTCCTGCGCCGGAACCGGCGGCTGCCCGCAACGGCGGGCGGGCCGAGCGGCGGTTTCTGGCCGGGCCGCGCAGCCGGCGCAGTGAGCTGCGCTTTCTGGCGACGGTGCTGCGGGAGTTTCTGCGCGGATTCCGGGTGTTGCACTTCGTGGGGCCTTGCGTATCGGTGTTTGGGTCAGCGCGGGTGGCGGCCGGCTCCCCCTACTACGAGTTGGCCCGGCAGCTGGGAGCGGGCCTGAGCCGGCAGGGCTTTACGGTGCTGACCGGGGGCGGGCCGGGCATTATGGAGGCTGCCAACCGCGGCGCCCGTGAAGCCGGTGGGCCGTCGGTTGGCTGCAACATTGAGCTGCCCCAGGAGCAGCAGCCCAACGCCTACCTGGATACGTGGCTGGCCTGTCGCTACTTCTTCGTGCGCAAAGTGTTGCTGGTCAAGTATTCGTATGCTTTTATCATCATGCCAGGGGGCATCGGCACACTGGACGAGCTGTTCGAAGCCCTGACGCTTATCCAGACCCGCAAGATTCAGAGCTTCCCGATAGTGCTGGTAGGCCGCGACTATTGGCAGCCGCTGCTGGCGCAGCTGGCCCTGATGGAAGCGCAGGGCATGGTAGCGGCCCCCGATCTGGAGCTGCTCACTTACACCGACTCCGTGGCGGAAGCCCTGGCCCATATCGAGCAGCACGCCGTGCTCAAGTTCCAGCTGGCCTCCACCCGCCGTCCTCGCCGCTGGTGGTGGATGGGGGAGGGGCGCTAGCATAACACGCCGGGCCGGAAAACAGCTTTCTGGTCCCGTTAAACCTGTCAAAATCTTGCCGACATGCACGTTACCGTTTATAGTGCCCGCAACTACGAGTGGCCTTTTCTGCAGCAGGCTGCTGCCTTTAAGCATACGCTGCATCTGCGCGCCGAACCCCTGAGTCTGAATTCGGCTGATCGGGCACGGGGCAGCGAGGCCGTCGCCATTTTCGCCAACGATGATGCCTCGGCTCCGGTGCTGGCTCACCTGGCAGAGTTGGGCGTCCGCTACGTGGCCGTGCGTGGCGCGGGCTACGACCAGGTGGACGTGGCGGCAGCCCACCGGCTGGGCTTGCGTGTGGCCAACGTGCCCGACTACTCCCCCTACGCCGTGGCCGAACATGCCGTGGCCCTGATGCTTGCCCTGAGCCGCCAGCTCTGGCGCAGTCAGCAGCAAATGCGCCGCCACGATTTTCGCCTCGACCATCTGGTGGGCTTCAACCTGCACGGCAAAACGGTGGGTATTGTGGGCTGCGGCCGGATTGGAGGCGCGCTAGCCAGCATTCTGCACGGGTTTGGGTGCCAGCTGCTCGGGCATGACGTAGACCCTAACCCCGAGCTGAGCACCCGCTACGGGTTGCGCTACCTGCCTTTGCCGGAGCTCTGCGCAGAGGCCGATATTATCAGCCTGCATGCCCCACTCACTCCGGCCACGCACTACTTGTTCGGGGCGGCACTGTTGGCGCATTGCAAGCCGGGGGCAGTGCTTATCAATACCGGCCGCGGGGGCCTGCTCGACACGCAGGCCGCGCTGGCCGCGTTGCGCTCCGGCCGTCTGGGCTATCTGGGGCTGGATGTGTACGAATATGAGAAAGGCATTTTCTTTGAAAACCACGCGCCCGAGCCTCTCAAGGATGCGCTGCTGGCGGAGCTGCTGGTTCAGTCCAACGTCCTGGTTACCGGCCATCAGGCGTTTCTCACCCGCGAGGCCCTCACCACTATTGCTACAGGCACTACCTCCAGCCTGGATGCGTGGGAGCAGGGCCGGGCAGCCGACCACGAAATTACGCTTTCCGCTCTTGCCTCGCCCCAGGCGCATAGCCCCACTTCCGCAGTGGTAGCAGCTCCTCAGGCCCCACTGTAACGCGCCGGCAGAACTGGCAAAATCCCCGGCCTGCTGCCTGCGAAGCCAGGCCGGGTACCTTTAGATTTTATTTTCTCTTTGCTGTATGTCGGCTGTTCATCGCCTGCTATGCTACGTTTCCAGCCTGATGCTGGCCGGTCCCTGGTGTCACTCAGGAGCACATAAGCTGCCGCCCGCAACCACCAGCCCGGCTCTGGCTGCCGCTCCTGAGAGTCAGGAGGTTCCCGTTGCCGACCTGATTCGGCAGCTGCTGGATACTGCGGCGGCTCCCGGCGCCGGGCTACAACGTAGTCTACAGGCCGGCCCCGATGTGCGGGCATTGTACGGGGCCGGTTTTCAACCTCTCTGGACTACTTCCCTCGATTCCGTTACGGCTGATGCGCGGGCGGCGCTGGCCCTGCTGGCCCGTGCGCCGGAATACGGCCTGCGCACCACCGACTATCACTGGCTGCGTCTGCAGGCGCTGCGCGACTCGCTGCGGCGGCCTGCGCCTGCCGGTAGCAGGGCCCGGCAACAGGCGCGGCTGGAGGTATTCCTGAGTGATGCGGCGCTGCGCTTCATGCATGATCTGAGCACTGGCCGGCTGCGGCCCTCCGCCCGGCCGGAAGCAAACCCCGCAGATGGGGCGGCGTGGGAGCCGGTCAGGGCACTGCGGGAAGCGCTGGGCCGGGGTGCGGTGCCGATGGCAATGCTCAGCGGCCAACCCCGCCACCGCGAATACCGGCAGCTGCAGGAGGCTCTGGCCAGCTGGCTGGCAGCCCCCGTGCCTCCCGATTCGGCCGCCTGGCATCAGGCCCGGTATGAGCTGGCGGCGGTAAACCTGGAGCGCTGGCGCTGGACTGCGCGGTCCGCCGACTCCTCCTATATCCTGCTCAATATTCCCGCTTACGAACTGCTGGTACTGAGTGCCGATTCAGTGGTGCGGCGGCATCGTGTGGTGGTGGGGCAGCCGCGTACGCCTACACCTACGCTCAGCAGCCGGATTACGCATTTCACCCTGGCGCCCGACTGGCACGTCCCTCACTCCATTGCCACCAGGGAAATCCTGCCGCACCTAAAAGCTGATGCCGGCTATCTGGCGCTCAATAACTATTCGCTCTATGACGCGCAGGGGCGGTTTGTGGATGCCCGGCAGATAAACTGGCAGGCAATAACGGCTAAAAACTTTCGCTACACCGTTCGTCAGTCGGCAGGCTGCGACAATGCGTTGGGTAACATTGTGTTTCGCTTTGCCAATCCGTATTCGGTTTACCTGCACGACACGCCCGTGCGGCAGATTTTCGACCGCCCTGACCGTGCTCTGAGCCACGGCTGCATGCGCCTGCAGGCTCCCCTGTCGCTGGCCGCTTATCTGATGCGGCGTGAAGGCCGTACGGTGCGCCTGCCCACAGAGGCGGAGTGCGCCCGCCAGACTGTATCCCGCACGGTGTATCTGCGCCGGCCCATGCCGCTGCACATCTGCTACGCAACCTGCACCGCTGAGCGCGGCCGCCTACGATTCTTCGCCGACATCTATCACCGCGACGAAGTGCTGCGCCGCGCCCTGTTCGGGCCCCGTTCGTAGCCGGCTGCCGGAGGTGCATTGCCGTGCGCGCCAGATAAGTTGCGCTGGCCCGAAGCGCCTGTTGCCGCGCTTTGCTACTCAAAAAGAAGCCCCCTGAATATGCATCAGGGGGCTTTTTGGGGTGCTGTAGCAGGGTAGCTGCCGTAGCTCGGCGGCGTCCGGCTTTAGCGGTTTATCTGCGCATCCAGGCTCCGGATTTGCTGATTGAGGTTGTCGATGGCTGCCTGGTTGGCGGGGTTGGGCGTCATCAGGTTAATTTTATCGTTCAGCAGCTGGATCTTGCGGCTCAGCAGCGTGGTCAGGTCATTGGGCTGCGAGCTGATGACGGTGGTTGTAGTGGAAGTGGGCGTGGTGCCCCGGTCTACATACTGATCAAACTTGGCATCGGCGGGCACCGAGTTGTCGCCGCGGGCGGCGGCGGCACTGCCGGGCGTGGCAAACACCACGTCGCCCCCAATGGTTACGTAGTCGCCTTCGCGCAGAGTCGTTTTCTTGCCGGTCGGAAATTCAACTATTCCGCTTTTATAGTTAACCTTTGTCCCGTTGGAAAGCACCACGTTCTTCGATAATGGCACCAAGCGGCTATTCTGACGCAGCACTACTTCGCCTTTCTGCATCACATACTGGTCGGAAGCGTTAGCGGCCACCCGGCTGGTGGGGTTCGGCGCGGTTTTGGTCTGGGCAGAGGCGCTGAGCGGGGCCGCTATGGCCAACAGCAAGGTAAACAGCGCTACAGGCAGGTTTTTCATAGGAAACAGCAAAAAAAGGTGAGAGGCTCATCTTACGGACATTGGCGGCAAATGGCTGTCGCACTGCTTTTGACAAGGAAGAAAAAATAAATTTGCGAAACTGTGTTGTGACATTAAATGTATGTACATATATTTGCAGCACATTACCGCAGTAGCTCATGCAGGTTATGAAAATAGAGGACGAAATCAAGCAGCCTACTTTCCGCGACGCGTACCAGAAAGCCTACATCAATATGCTGTACACGGCCGGCTGGCTGGAACAGCGGCAGGCGGCGGCGTTCAAACCTTTCGGAGTCACGCTGCCCCAGTTCAATATTCTGCGCATTCTGCGTGGCCAGCACCCCAAGCCGGCTACCGTGAACCTGCTTATTGAGCGGATGCTGGACAAAACCAGCAATGCTTCCCGCATCGTGGATAAGCTGGAGAGCAAGGCGCTGGTAACGCGCAAAGTGTGTCCCAGCAACCGCCGCGCCGTGGACATTCGCATTACGGAAGCGGGCCTCACGCTGCTGAGCCAGATGGATGTGGCCATGGAGCAGAACCCGACCGGCCTGCAACACCTGACTGAAGAAGAAGCGACGCAACTCAGCGTCCTGCTCGATAAAATCCGCGGCTGACGGTTTTCAGCCTTGCCCTGCACCCTCATTTCACACTTCACATACCCATGAAAAAGATTCTTGTTCCCGCTCTGCTGGCTGTTTCGCTGCTAGCTGCTCCTGTTTACGCCGGCAATCCTGCTGCTGCCAAAGCTGCCAGCTCGCTGAAAGCCGCCGACAAAACCTATAAGGTGCAGCCACAGCTGAGCACCCTGGGTTGGGTTGGGAAAAAAGTAACCGGCCAGCACGACGGCAACGTACAGTTTAAAGACGGCAGCGTGATGGTACGCGGCAATCAGATTGTGGGCGGCACGTTCGTGGTAGACATGAACTCGCTGAAAGTAACCGACATCAAGGATGCTGACACCAACGGCAAACTGGTAGGCCACCTGCGTTCCGAAGACTTCTTCAGCATCGACAAAAACCCAACGGCAACCTTCAAAATCACGAAAGTTGCCACGCTGAAAAAGGCCGATGCTGCCGGCAACAATGCCAACATCACCGGCGACCTGACCATCAAAGGCATCACGCAGTCTATCACGTTCCCGGCCAAAACGGGTGTGAAAGGCGGTCTGGCCTCGGCCAGCGGTACTGCTACCATCGACCGTACCAAGTTCGACATCAAGTACGGCTCCAAGTCGTTCTTCGAAAGCATCGGCGACAAAGCCATCATGGATGAATTCACGCTGAGCTTCAACGTAGTAGCCAAGCAGTAATTCAGCCTGCCGCTGAATGCTGAATGGATGAATCTCATTCAGCAAAAAGCCCCGCCGGAACATTCCGGCGGGGCTTTTTTTGTGTGTTTGAGGTTAGTTGTGGCGTTTGCTTTGGCGCAGCAGCATCTGCTGGTGCAGCGCATTGGCCAGTGCCGGAGCCGGCTGGCGCACGGGTGCCGCCGCAAGGTTGGCCAAGTCGAAGCGGAGCCAGTAGGTACCATCGGCGTGCGTGAATTTGCCGTCCCGATTGACATCGGGGCGTACCTCGGCCAGCAGCAGGCTAGTTTTGGGTAGCAGCAAACGACTTTCCAGGCGCGTGCCATCAGGGGTAAGCTGCCGAAGCTGCCGGCCGCTGCGCTCAGACACGAACAATGCGCTGGCATCTTCCCCGTCCTGGTCGCCGTCGGCGTTGGTATCGTCCTTGACGATGGTGTAGAACAGGTAAGGCCAGCGGACATCGGGCTTTTTCTCGGCATCAATTTCCATGATGACAAAGCGCCCGTGCGGTAACAATGCCTGCTCCTGGCGCGTCGATTTCTGGAAGAATAACACGTTGTAGCAGGTGCCTTCTATGCCTGTGTTGCCCTCGTAGTCGCTGCCATAAGAACTGCTGGATAGAATTCGGCTGCGGCTGGATGCATCCTGCGCCACCACCGAAATCGGCTGATAGTAGAAGTCGGTGCTGTCGAGGGCAACGGGCGTATTGTAGTGTACCCGATACTCCTGCGCTACTTTGCGCACGGCGGCGGTATCGGGCTGAGCCGTTTCGGAAGCAGAAGCCGGCCGACGGGCTGGACCTTCGGAGCAGGCTGCGGCGCTGCAAAGCACCAGTGCCGCCGTAGCTAAACGCGGTAAATACATAGAGGAAATATTTCCCGCAAGAAACTATTAATCTGGCAGCACCAGCTCGCGGGGTAGCTCAAATTTCAGGCTGCGACTTTTGCTGCGGCCGTGCAGTTGCGTTAGAAAGTCGTCGAGCTCCGGCTTGTACTCCAGCCACAGGTCTTCGTGCAGGGACGTGAGCACCAGCTGCGTGGTGCGCGCTGCAAGGCGGGCGGTGCTGGTAAAGAAGCCCGCGTATGGCGAGTCGAACTGGCCGGTGTAATTATCGAAGATTAGGCGTAGCGCGTACAGGTTCAGGTCGATTTCCAGGCGCTTGTCTTTGGTGATGCGGCGGGCGCGGGCGGTTTCCTTCACCGCTTTGCCCAGCGCCTTGTTGAGGCTGCGGTTGAGCAGGCGCCCCGTCACGGCCACATTGAACAACTCATGAATTCGGTCGGCGGCCTGCTCGTACACCTGCTCGGTCGTCACATCCGGGAGCAGCTCAAACACGAAGGTTTCGTACAGTTCCGCGTCGCGACGTACGGCCCGCAGTAGCAGTTTCTCCTTTTCGGCATCGGGCAGGCGTTTGAGGGCTTTTTTGAATTCGGCGGACGGAACGGGCATGGGAAGCGCGGAGCTACGGATGAGAAGCTAAAAGTAGAGGTACAAACGCAGCCGCCAGAATTTGGATGAGCAGCGCAGGCCGTTTTTCTGGTTCAGCAAACTATGAGTGAAGGCAAAGTGGCGTCGGGGCCCAGGGCAAGAAAAAAGCCGCTAACGAGGAAGTCAGCGGCTTTTTCTGGTAAAATTCAAGCGCTACAACTTATCGTCGAAGTACTGCGTGATTTTGTTGTAGAGGTGCACCCGGTCTTTGCCGCTCACATTGTGTGGGTGGCCGGGATACACGAAGTAGTCGAGCTGCACGCCCTTGTCAACGGCCGTTTTCAGGTAGTCGAGGCTATGCTGCCACACCACCACGTCATCGACGGTGCCGTGGATGAGCAGCAGCTTGCCCTGCAGCTTATCCACGTAGTTGAGCAGATTGGCCTTTTGGTAGCCTTCGGGGTTTTCCTGGGGCGTATCCATGTAGCGCTCCGTGTACATGATTTCGTACATGCGCCAGTCGATGACCGGGCCGCCGCCCACGCCGACTTTGAACGTGCCGGGGCTGCGCGTCATCATGGTCGTGGTCATGAAGCCGCCGAAGCTCCAGCCGTGGATGCCCATGCGGGCCTGGTCTACATAGGGCAGGCTTTTGAGGTAGTCGACGCCCTTGAGCTGGTCGGCCATTTCCACGGTGCCGAGCTGCCGGAACGTGGCGCGCTCAAACGCCGAGCCCCGGTTGCCTGAGCCGCGCGAATCGACGGTGAACACCACGTAGCCTTTTTGCGCCATCAGCTGCATCCAGAGGTTGCCGCCGCCCAGCCACGAATCCGTAACGAGCTGCACATGCGGGCCGCCGTAGAGGTACACCACCGTGGGGTACTTTTTGGCCGGGTCGAAGTTGGGAGGCGTGGTCAGGCGGCCGTAGAGGTCGGTAGTGCCGTCGGCCGCTTTAATGGTGACGAGCTTGGTTTCGCCCAGTGCGTAGCCCGTCAGCGGATTCTCTGCATTCAGGAGTTGCTGTTTCAGCTTGCCATCCAGCCCGATAATGCCGGCCATGCGCGGCGTGGTGATGTTACTGAAAACGTCGAACAGGAGCGTGCCGCCCGGGCTGAGGGTGGCCGTATGAGTACCCTTCTCCTGGCTGAGCCGGCGCAGCTTGCCACCGCTCAGCTTCATGGCGTAGACCTGCCGCTCCAGTGGGCTGGCCTCCGTGCTCTGGAAAACTACTTCGCGGTTGTTGTCGGCAAATCCCAGCACATCCGTTACCTGCCACGGGCCCTTGGTGAGCTGGCGCAGCAGCTTGCCGCTGGTGCTGTAGAGGTAGATATGCTCGTAGCCGTCGCGCTGGCTGCGCCAAAGAAACTGGTCGGGGTGGCCCGGCACGAACTTCAACTCGTGCAGCGGCTCTACAAAGTCCTTATCGGACTTCTCCTCGAAAAGCGTCTTCACGAAAGCTCCGCTGCCCGCGTCGTACTGGTTCAGCTTCAGGTGGCTCTGGCCCCGGTTGAGCACCGCTATATAGATGCTTTTCTCGTCGGGGCTCCAGCTGATGTTGGTCAGGTACTGCTCTTTCGGCTCGCCGGTTTGCAGAAAAACGGTTTTGCGCGACGCCAGGTCATACACTCCCACTGTCACTTCGTGGCTTTTGTCGCCGGCCATGGGGTATTTGAAGGGCTTGGCCTGGGCCGGCGTCGTGGAAACGTCCACCAGCGGGTAGTCGGTTACCATGGTCTGGTCCATGCGGTAGTAGGCCAGCTTGCCGCCGGAAGGGCTCCAGAATGTGCCCTTCGTGATGCCGAATTCCGACCGGTGCGCCGCCTGTCCGTTCACGATGCCAGGGTTGGTTTCGGTGGTCACCGCCTCATTCTCGCGGCCCGCCGCCGATAGGTACAGGTTCTGCGCCTTGGTGTAGGCCACGCGGGTTTTGGTGGGGTCCATTTCCACATTTTCGGCGGCGGCATCATAGCCAAATACCGCGCTGGCCTGCTTGGTAGCCGCATCTATACGGTATACCTTGTTGGCACGCGTGACCAGCAGACTCTGTGGATTTGCCCACGTAACGACCGGAAATGCCGCCGCTTTGACGGCCGGCGCGCCAGCTGCCTGCAAGGCCTGGCCCAGTTCGGCCAGCGTAATCACAACCCGTAAGTTGCCGGCAATATTGGATTGCATCAGCTCATCCTGGCCGCCGGAGGTGCGCAGGTAGCTGTATTCGTTCTGCGAAGCCGGAATCCAGGAAAGCTGCCGTACGTTTTCGGGTTGCAGGCTGCGGTTGAGGAAGGCATCTTCCATGGTCAGGCGCTTCTGCTGGGCCAGGGCCGGTAGTTGCGCTAAAAGAAGCACCAGCAGCAGCGGAAGCAGCGGCCGGCGAGAAGAGGAGTGAAGCATGAAGCGGAAAAAGGTGGAGGAAACGAAGGCCGAAATTACGGCAGATTTCGGGAGCCGGAAGCCCGTTCTGCTGCCAACGACGGACGAGCGGCCGTGCAGTTGCAGCCCGCTATTTTTTACTGGCTCTGCCCGAAACGATTCATCCTTTCAAGGGGTTATAGTAGGCCGGCCGGGCCAGGAAAACCCGGCTTTCTGCTCGCTTTTCCGTATTTTTGTGCCATGAACAGCAAACCGCAAATCGAGTACGACGAGGACGTTCTGCTCCTGGAAGAAACCACCGACGTGCGCGACCTAATCGTGTACAACGACGACGTCAACACGTTCGACCACGTCATCAAAACCCTGATTGATGTGTGCGGCCATGAGCCGGAACAGGCGGAACAGTGCACGCTGCTTATTCATTATAAAGGCCAATGCACCGTCAAGCACGGCACGTTCGATGAACTGGCCGGCATGTGCACCGCCATCCACGACCGGGGCATCTCGGCCGACGTACTCTAGTGGTTGCTGCGGGGTGATTGTTGCCGTCCAGGCGTCAGCGTACCCAGCAGGCAACTATCATTACTCCTTACCAACTAGATGGAATTCCCCTCCAAACTGATAGAAAACGCCGTTGGCGAACTGTCGAAGCTACCGGGCGTAGGCAAGAAAACGGCTTTGCGTCTGGCACTGCATCTGCTGAAGGCCGAAGCCGATACGACGGCTACTCTGGCCGAGGCACTGGCCAAGATGCGCTTCGAAATCCGCTACTGCGACACCTGCCACAATATTTCCGATACGCCGGAGTGCACCATCTGCGCCAACAAGCTCCGCGACCATAGCACCGTGTGCGTGGTGTCGGATATCCGCGACGTTATTGCCATCGAAAACACGGGGCAATACAAAGGCACGTACCACGTGCTGGGTGGCGTTATTTCTCCCATCGAAGGCGTGGGCCCCAGCGACTTGCAGATTGACTCGCTGGTAGCCCGCATGGGCGCGCCCGAGTCGGAGGTGAAAGAAGTGATTCTAGCCATCAGCCCTACCATGGAAGGCGACACCACCGCCTTTTTTCTCTCGCGCAAGCTGCGTGACTTTGAGGGTGTACACATCAGCACCATTGCCCGCGGCATTCCAATGGGCGGTGAGCTGGAATACGCTGACGAAATCACGCTAGGCCGCTCGATAGTAGAGCGTCAGCGCCAAGCACGGTAACTACTCTGGAAAAGCAAAAAAAGCCTATCCGTCGCGTAATTACGTGATGGATAGGCTTTTTTCGTCATCTGTGCGGAGGGTTTTCCTCTCGGCTTACCTCCAGCCGCCGCCCAGGGCGCGGTACAAGTTTACGGAGGCGTTGAGCTGCTGCATCTTGGTTTCGATCAGGTCGAACTTCGATTCCAGGGCGTCGCGCTGGGTGAAGAGGACTTCGGTGTAGTCGGCGCGGGCGGAGCGGAACAGGCTGTTGGAAATGCTGGTGGATTGGTTGAGGGCCAGCACGGCCTTGGCCTTTTCGTTGTAGCTCTGCTGCAGGTTGTTGATGCTAGCCAGCTGGTTGGCTACTTCCACGTAGGCGTTCAGGATGGTGCGCTCGTAGTTGTAGGCGGCCTGAATCTGCACGGCGTTGGCGTTGCCGTACAGGGCCTTGATGCCGTTGCGGTTCACCAGCGGGGCCACCAAATCACCGGCCAGGGAGTACAGCATACTCTCGGGCGTGGTGAACAGTAGGCCGGACTTGAAGGCCCCGAAACCGGCCCCGCCCGTGATGCGCAGTGCCGGGTAGAAGTTGGCCCGCGCAATCTGGATGTCCAGCTTGGCGGCGGCCAGTTGCTGCTCGGCCTGCCGGATATCGGGGCGGTTTTGCAGCAGCTGGGCCGGCACGCCGGCTTGCACGGGCGTGGGCAGCAGCTCATTGAACGCCGCCGAGTTGCGGGCAATGGGCTGGGGGTAGCGGCCGGCCAGGAAATTGAGGCGGTTTTCGGTTTCGGTGATGCGCTGCTGAATGCCGTACTGCAGGCTGCGGGTGTTGTGCAGCTGGGCCTCGAAGCGCTGCACCGCCAGCTCGGTGGTGCGGGCCGACTCCTTCTGCAGCTTCACCAGCTCCAGGGCGTTGGTTTGCAGTTCGATGTTCTGGCGCACGATGGCCAGCTGATTGTCCAGGGCCAGCAGCTCGTAGTAGGAGGTGGCAATTTCGCCAATCAGGTTCGTGACCGTGAAGTTGCGGCCTTCCACCGTAGCCAGGTAGCGCAGCGCGGCCGACTTGCGGGCGTTGCGCAGCTTGTGCCAGATATCCACCTCCCAGCTGGCAAACGCCCCGATCTGGTAGTTGGGCAGCGGGTCGGGGTTGCGGTGCTCGGGCTGGATGTTGATGGCCTCTTCCGTAGCGCCCTGCAGCGTGTTTTTGCTGGCCCGCGCCGTTTCGGCCTTCACCCCCAGGCCCACGAAGGGCAGGTACTCGCCCTTGCGGATCTGTACCTCGTTGCGGGCAATCTGGATTTCCTGCAGTGAGATATCCAGCTCCTGGTTACGCTGCAGGGCCGTGTCGATGAGGCCCACCAGGTTGGGGTCGGTGAAGAACTGCCGCCACTGGTTGCGGGCGGTGTTGGTGCTGTCCGGGGTGGTGGTGGCGTAGGTGGCGGGTACCGGCCGGCCGGCGGCCTTGGTGGCCAGCTCGGGCATTTTGCACGCGCCCACCGACAGGGCCAGCACCGCGGCGCTCAGCCCCTGATAAATGCGTTTGTTAAGCATGACTATGGCTCGGAACTTCTTCATCAACTAATACGTGCGGCTCAAACTCCGACAGCGGGTTCTCATTCTCGTCATCAATCAGCTTACGGCCGGCGGCCAGCGTGCCGAAGATGTAGTACAGGCCGGGCACGATAATCACCCCGAACACGGTGCCGAACAGCATGCCGCCCAGCGCCGCCGTACCAATGGTGCGGTTGCCGATAGCCCCCGCGCCGTGGGCAATGACCAGCGGAATCAGGCCGGCAATGAAGGCGAAGGAAGTCATCAGAATCGGTCGGAAACGCACCTTCGCGCCTTCAATGGCGGCTTCGCGTACGCTCATACCTTCCTCGTGCTTCTGCACCGCAAATTCCACAATCAGCACGGCGTTTTTACCCAGCAAACCTACCAGCATCACGAGGCCCACCTGGGCGTAGATGTTATTGGCCAGGCCCATGGTTTTGATGAGCAGGAAGGAGCCGAAAATACCGGCCGGCAAGCTCAGAATCACGGACAGCGGCAGCAGGAAGCTCTCATACTGCGCGGCCAGCACCAGGTACACGAACACAATCACCACCAGGAAGATGTAGATGGCCTCGTTGCCGCGACCCACTTCGTCCTTTGAGAGGCCGCCCCAGTCGATGTCGTAGCCGCGGGGCAGGGTTTTGGCCGCCACTTCCTGCACTGCCTTGATGGCCTCGCCCGAGCTGTAGCCCTGGGCCGCGTCGCCGCGGATGGAGGCCGTGGGATACATGTTGTAGCGGTTGATTTCGTTGGCGCCCTGGCCCTTTACAATCTTCATGAAGGCCGACATCGGCACCATTTCGCCCTTGTCGTTCTTCACCCACATGTCCAGAATGTCCTTGGGCAGGCGGCGGTACTCGGGCGAAGCCTGCACAAACACCTTGAAGAAGCGCTGGTACTTGATGAAGCCCAGCTCGTAGGTGGAGCCCACCATGATAGACAGCGTGTTCATGGCGTTGCCGATGCTCACTCCCTTTTGCATGGCCAGCTGGTTGTCAATCTGCAGCTCGTACTGCGGATAGTTGGCCGAGAAGAAGGTAAACAACCCGCTCAGCTCCTTGCGCTTTTTCAGCTCGGCCATGAACTCCTCGTTCACTTTTTCCAGGGCCTTGTAGTCGCCGGTGGCCGTTTTATCGAGGAGCTGCAGCTGGAAGCCACCCGCCGCGCCGTAGCCTGGTACTGCTGGTGGCTCGAAGAACTCGATGGTCGCGCCGGGAATTTCCTTGGCCTTTTCTTCCAGGGATAGTATCACGTCGTGCACCGATTCCTTCCGCTCGTTCCAGGGCTTGAGGCTGATGATACAGGTACCGGCGTTGGAGCCCCGGCCTTCGGTCAGAATCTCGTAGCCAGCCAGCGTGGAAATGCTTTCGATGCCGGGCACTTTCTCGGCCAGCTTCTGCAGGCGCTGCGACAGGTCGTTGGTGCGTTCCAGGGTGGAGCCGGGCGGCGTCTGGAGCACGGCGTAAATCATACCCTGGTCCTCGGCCGGAATGAAGCCCGAAGGCAGGGTAGTGGAAATACCGAAGATGCCCAGCCCGAAGGCAATCAGTACCGCGAAGGTGAGTACGCGGCGGTCCACTACCTTTTCCAGAATGTTGGTGTAGCGGCCGGTCAGACGCTCGAAGCCGCGGTTAAACCAGTCGATAAACCGGTTGATGGGCGTTTTCTTGCGGGGCTGGCCGTGGTTGTTCTTCAGAATCATGGCGCAGAGTACCGGAGTCAAGGTCAGGGCCACGATGCCCGAAATGACGATGCTGGCGGCCATGGTAATCGAGAACTGGCGGTAGAAAATGCCCACCGGCCCGCTCATGAAAGCCACCGGCACGAATACCGCCGTCATCAGAATGGTAATGGCAATGATGGCCCCGCTGATTTCGCCGATAACCTCGCGCACCGCGCCATAGGGCGAGAGGTGCTTTTCCTCCATCTTGGCGTGCACGGCTTCCACCACCACAATGGCGTCATCCACCACAATACCAATAGCCAGCACCAGCGCAAACAGGGTAATCATGTTGATAGTGAGCCCGAACGCCTGCATAGCCATGAACGCGCCCACCAACGACACCGGTACGGCAATAATCGGAATCAGCGTGGAGCGCCAGTCGCCCAGGAACAGGAACACCACCAGGGCCACCAGAATAAAGGCGTCGCGCAGGGTGTGAATCACGTTTTCGGTGGAGGCGTCGAGGAAGTTCGACACGTCGTAGCTGATTTTGTAGTCCATGCCGGGGGGCATGGTTTTCTTCAGCTCCTCCAGCTTGGCTTTCACGCTCTTGATTACATCCAGAGCGTTGGAGCCGTAGGTTTGCTTGAGCATGATGGCCGCCGAAGGGTAGCCGTCGAGGTTGGAGTAGATGTCGTAGAATTCCGAGCCCAGCTCCACGTTGGCCACGTCCTTGAGGCGCAGCGTTTCGCCGTTGGCGTTGGCCTTGATGATGACGTTCTTGTACTCCTCCACGTCGTTGAAGCGGCCCTTGTACGTCAGCACGTATTCCAGCGCCGAGGCTTCCTTACCGTCGGAGCGGCCGATACGGCCCGGCGAGCCAATCACGCTCTGGTCGTTGAGTGCTTCCATCACGTCGTCCACCGACAGGTTATAGGCCCGCATGCGGTCCGGCTTCAGCCACACGCGCATGGCGTACTGGCGGGAACCCAGAATGCTGGCCCGACCCACGCCATCGATGCGCTGGATTTCGGGCAGCATGTTCACCCCGGCAAAGTTGAAGAGGTACCGCATATCGGTGTTCTTGTCTTTGCTGTAGAGGTTGACGTACATGAGCATGTTGGGCACCACGCGGTTCACCACCACACCCTCGCGCTGTACCAGCACCGGCAAACGGTTCAGGATCTGCGCAATACGCGTATTTACGTTTACTACCGCCTGCTCGGGGTCGGTGCCCAGGTTGAAGACAATCTGGATGTTAGCCTCGCCGGCCGATACGGCGTCGGAGGTCATGTACTTCATGCCGGGCACGCCGTTGATGGCCTGCTCCAGCGGAATCAGCACCGATTCGGTGAGCACCTTGGCGCTGGCGCCGGGGTAGGCCGTGCTCACCATCACCATCGGCGGCGAAATTTCAGGAAACTGCGACGTGGGCAGCGTCTTGATAGCCAGAATACCCAGGAACATGATAACCACCGAAATAACGATGGCAAACACGGGGCGGCGAATGAATTTACTGAACATGAAATAGGGAGCTGTTCGTGACTATTGGGGCGTCATGCTGAGCGAAGGCGCAGCCGCAGTCGAAGCATCTCTACCGCTTCGTGGCACGGTTCACTAGCCCAGGGTTTAAACCCTGGGCTATGGAGCGGAAATCGTGCGATAAAGAGGGATTAGTTTGGCGGTAGAGATGCTTCGACAAGCTCAGCATGACGGTCTGCTTGTGCGGCAGAATCCTACTCGCTGTACACTTTCAGGTGCGAAATCACCGACTTCGGTTCCGCGTAGGTGAAGCGGATTTTGTCGCCTTCCTTCACCTTGCGGATGCCTTCGAGCATGATTTTGTCGGTGGCTTTCAGGCCGGACGAGATGATGTAGAGGTCGGGCATTTCGGAGGCCACGGTTACCTCGGTCTGGTGCACTTTCTTCTTCTCGTCCACCACGTACACAAACTTCTTTTCGAGCACTTCGAAGGTGGCTTTCTGCGGGATGATGAGGGCGTTTTTCAGCGGCACGGTCATCAGCACCGAGCCGGTTTCGCCGTTGCGCAGCAGGCCGTCGGGGTTGGGAAAAGTTGCCCGGAAGGCAATGTTGCCGGTTTCGTTGTTGAAGTCGGCCTCGATGGTCTGCACCACGCCGGGGTACTTGAACTCCTCGTTGTCGGCCATGCGCAGCTTCACCTTGGTTTCGGCTTCGGTGCGGGCGTGGGCCTTGTAGGCCAGGTACTCGGCCTCGGGCACGTTGAAGTACACCCACATCTTGCTGTTGTCGGAGAGGGTGGTCAGCAGGTCGCCCTCATCCACCAGGCTGCCCAGCCGGGCCTGGAAATGGTCCATCATGCCGCTGAACGGGGCCTTAATGGTGGTGAAATCGAGGTGGGTTTTGGCCAGCCCGACTTCGGCGTTGGCCTTATCCAGCTTGGCCTGGGCCAGGGCCAGCTCACTGCCCGATACGATGTTCTTGTCGGCCAGCTTCTTGGTATTCTGGTACTCCAGGCTCACGTAGTTGGCCTCGGCCTTCGACTTCTGCAGCTCGGCCTTGTACACCATGGGCATGATCTGGAACATGAGCTGACCCTGCTGCACGCGCTGGCCTTCGTCCACGTAAATCTTCTGGAGGTAGCCTTTTTCCAGCGCCCGCACCTCAATGTGCTGGTAGGCATGAATCTGCGACACATACTCCTTGGTGATGGTCGTGTCTTTCTGGAGCGGGCTGGTGACGAGGAACTTGATTTTCTCCTCTTTCTCCTTGTGCTCTTTGGAGCAGCTGGTGCCGCCGTACAATGCACTCATGCCTAGTAGCGTGAGCAGGAACCCTCTTTTCATATGCGTATTGCGTGCCATCCTGATTTAATAGCACAAAGCAACCGCCGCCTTCATGAAGCCGGTATGAAGCGCTACAAAATCTGCTAACTCGCTTAGAGAGGGCGAAGCCGGAGCCGTCCGTTCTACAATGCCGGTCACTCTCCGTAACTTTCGCCGTTCTATCCGCCCGCCCCGCTACTGCTCCCTGTGAAGCTTTCCGTCGTTATCGTCAACTACAACGTCTGCTACTTTCTGGAGCAGGCGCTACTGTCGGTGCGGCGGGCGGTGGAGAAGCTGGCTCAGCCGGTTGAGGTGTTTGTGGTCGATAACAACTCCGTGGATGGCTCCGTGGCCATGGTGAAGGCTCGGTTTCCGGAGGTTATTCTTATCGAAAACAAGGACAACCCCGGCTTCTCGAAGGCCAATAACCAGGCCCTACGCATTGCTAAAGGCGAGTATCAACTGCTGCTCAACCCCGACACGGTAGTAGAAGAAGATACCTTCCGCATCTGCTGCGAGTTCATGGACGAACATCCCAACGCTGGCGGTCTGGGTGTGAAGATGCTGGATGGGCAGGGTAAGTTTTTGCCGGAGAGCAAGCGCGGCCTGCCCACACCTTGGGTGGCGTTCTACAAGATTTTTGGGCTGGCGAAGGTGTTTCCGAAGTCGCGCAAATTTGGGCGCTACCACCTTGGCTTTCTCGACAAAGACCAGCCCCACGAAATAGAGGTGCTCAGCGGCGCGTTCATGCTCATGCGCAAGGCCACCCTCGACCAAGTGGGTTTGCTTGATGAGGACTACTTCATGTACGGCGAGGACATTGACCTCTCGTACCGTATCACGCAGGGCGGCTGGAAAAACCACTACCTGCCTGCCACCCGCATCATTCACTACAAGGGCGAAAGCACCAAGCGCACGAGCGTGAACTATGTGTTCGTGTTTTACCGGGCCATGGTGATTTTTGCGCAGAAGCACTTTGCGCCAGGCCGCGCTGGTACTTTTTCGTTGCTGATAAATGCGGCCATCTGGCTGCGGGCTGGTGCGGCGGTGGCCGAGCGGCTGCTCACGCAGGCTGCCCCCGTGTTGCTCGATGCTGCCCTGATCTACGGCGGTATGTACTTCCTGAAAACGTACTGGGAGCAGAACCACAAATATGTGCCCACCGCCTATCCGCCGCAGTTTATGCTGGTAGCAGTGCCGGCGTATATACTGGTGTGGCTAGCTACTGCCTACCTCAGCGGCGCCTACGACAAGCCTACCAAAACGGCCCGCATTGCCCGGGGCATCTTCCTGGGTACGGTCCTGATTTCGGCTATCAGCAACTTTTTTGATGCTTACCGCTTCTCCAAGGCCCTTATTATTCTAGGCGGCGTGTGGGCCGTAATGGCGCTGGTAGGGCGGCGGCTTGCCGGGCATTTCTTGCGCTACCACGACCTGCGCTTCTCGGAGCGCCGGCAGAAAAGCGTGGCTATTGTCGGTTCTGCCACCGAAAGTCTACGAGTACGCCATCTGCTGGAACAAGCCGCCGTGCAGGCCCGCATTATCGGCTATATCACACCGCAGGAACAGGAAGTTGCAGCACCTGCCAGAGCCAGTGCAACTGCTACCAGAAGGGTAGCTGGCAATGGCACGGCTGCTGCTGTGCTGGCAGAGCCGGAGCCGCTGGCCATAGCCCCCCCCGATGATTTGCTGGGTGAGGTACGTCAGCTCGATGAGATAATCCGCATCTATGTCCTAGATGAGTTGATTTTCTGCGGCCGGGACTTGTCGGCCAGCCAGATCATCAGCCTTATGGTGAGCCTACCACAGCAGCCGCCTATTGCTTTCAAAATTCTTCCCCAAGACAGTGAATACATCATCGGGAGCTCCAGCAAAGATGCTCCCGGCGACTACTACACGCTCGATATTACCCTGAACCTGTTCCGGCCGGAGCAGGTGCGCAACAAGCGGCTGCTTGATATTCTGACTAGCCTCGCGCTGCTGCTGGGCTCGCCGCTGCTGATCTGGCTGCAGCAGCAGAAAGGTGGATTTCTGCGCAATTGCCTGCGTGTGCTGAGTGGCTCCCGTACCTGGGTGGGCCTGCGCTACGCCGCCGCGCCACAGCGTCTGGCCCGTGCTATCCTGTCGCCGGCCGATGTGGCCCAGGCCGCTGCGCCCCTCACCGAGGCCACGCGCCGCCGCCTAGAACTGTTGTACGCCAAAGACTACGAGCCCAGCACCGACCTGCAGATTCTGCTGCGCCGTTTTCGGTGGCTAGGTACCGAGGACAAATAGCCCGGACTGGATTCTCCGGCTACTCCCGTACTTTTACTTTCGTCCCCTCTACCTCCCAAATTTCCATGTCCGACGCTACCACGCTCACGCCTTCTATCCTGTCCGACCGAATCAATGCCATGCAGGAGTCGCAGACTATTGCCATGGCTAAAAAAGCCCGCGAACTGGCTGCGCAGGGTGTGGATGTGATTAGTCTGAGCTTTGGCGAACCTGATTTTCAGACGCCGCAATACATCAAAGACGCCGCCAAAAAAGCCCTCGACGACGGTTACACGTTCTACACGCCTGTGCCCGGCTACCCCGACCTGCGGCAGGCCATCTGCGACAAGCTGCAGCGCGACAATCAGCTCGACTACAAGCCCGAAAATATTGTGGTGAGTACCGGTGCTAAGCAAGCGCTGGCCAACGCCGTGCTCAGCCTGGTGAATCCCGGCGACGAGGTGATTGTGTTTGCGCCCTACTGGGTGAGCTACGAGGAGATGGTGAAGCTGGCCGAAGGCACTACCATCACGCTGATGGGCGCGCTGGAAAACGACTTCAAAGTGACGGCACAAGAGCTGGAAGCGGCCATTACGCCCCGCACCAAGCTGATTATGTACTCCTCGCCCTGCAACCCCACTGGCTCGGTATTCTCGCGGGAAGAGCTGGCAGCCATTGCCCAGGTAGTAGCCCGCCATCCGCAGGTGCACGTGCTGGCCGATGAGATTTATGAGTACATCAATTTTGTGGGCGAGCATGTGAGCATGGCACAGTTCGCCGATATCAAAGACCGGGTCATCACTGTGAACGGCTTCTCGAAAGGTTACGCCATGACGGGCTGGCGGATTGGCTACCTGGCGGCCCGGAAGGAAATAGCTAGCGCCTGTGAGAAAATGCAGAGCCAGATTACATCCGGAACCTGCTCCATCACGCAGCGAGCGGCGCTGGCGGCGCTGCAGGGCGGCCGCAGCTCTGCCGACGAAATGGTGGCGGCCTACCGCCGCCGTCGCGACTTGGTACTGAAGCTGTGCCAGGATATTCCAGGCTTCCGGACGCCTACGCCCAGCGGGGCGTTCTATGTTTTCCCGGACGTGACGGGCTATTTCGGCAAAACCACGCCCAGCGGTGATGTCATCCACAATGCGTCGGACCTTGCTCTGTTCATGCTCAACGATGGTCATGTGGCTGCCGTGGATGGCGGCGCCTTCGGGGCGCCGAACTGCATCCGGTTCAGCACCGCCGCCGCTGATGAAAAGCTGCGTGAAGCCTTCATTCGCATCAAAAACAGTCTGGCGAAGCTGCAGTAGGGCCAGCGAACCAGCAAGAAGCGCCAGTCGGAGAATGTGTCCGGCTGGCGCTTCTTTTTTGCTGGCTAGTTCCCAGTAGCAGCGGCAACCGGCATCATTGCGGTCTGCGGTTTACCTTTGCAGCTTCTCCCTCTGACCCCGCCGTAATGCCCGCTGCTGCTGTACCGCCCACTTCACTCCCCGAACTGTTTGCCGCTTTTAACCATCTGACCGTGCTGATTGTGGGCGACGTGATGATGGACGCGTATGTGTGGGGTAAGGCCGCACGCCTTTCTCCGGAAGCGCCTGTGCCAGTAGTAAACGTGAGCCGCACGGAGCAGCGCCTTGGCGGAGCGGCCAACGTGGCTCTAAACGTGCAGGCGCTAGGTGCCACGCCGTTGCTGTGCGCCGTGATAGGAGAGGACCAGGGCGGTGACCAGCTGCTGGAATTACTACAAAGTAACCAGCTCTCCGCTGAAGGCATCGTGCGTTCCGGACACCGGCCCACCACCGTCAAGCAGCGTATTCTGGCGCATGGCCAGCAGTTGCTACGGATTGATTCGGAAGTAGAAACCGACCTGAACGCAGCGGAGAATAGTGATCTGACGGCACGTTTCGAGCAGCTGCTGAGCCGTGCTGACGTCGTGATTTTCGAGGATTACGACAAAGGCGTCCTCCATGAAGCCAGCATTCATCACTTCATTCAGCTGGCCCGGCAGCACGGTATTCCTACAGTAGTTGATCCGAAGAAGAAGAACTTCCTGGCTTACCGCCACTGCACGCTGTTCAAGCCCAATCTGAAAGAGCTGCGCGAGGGCCTGAAGCTGGAATTCGGGGATACGGATGCCGACCGGCCGCACTTTGAAGCCGCTGTAGCGCGGTTGCGCGAGGTACTTACACCCGAAATTGTGCTGGTGACCCTCTCGGAGCGCGGGGTATTTGTGGAAAACGGCGAACTGACGCGCACCTACATTCCGGCGCACCTGCGTAGCATCTCCGACGTATCCGGTGCCGGCGACACCGTTATCAGCATTGCGGCGCTGTGCGTAGCGCTGGGTTTGCCAGCCCCCGTTACGGCGGCGCTGGCCAATCTGGGCGGCGGGCTGGTGTGCGAGCAGGTGGGCGTCGTGCCGATTGAAAAAAGCCTGCTGCTGGCCGAAGCACAGGAGAAGCAGCTGCTCTAGCAGGCCGGCACAGTGCTTAGCGCGGCACCGCTAGCCGCACCGAATCGACGCCGAACCACGTTGCCAGCCGCGTATTCACACCAAAGCCGCACATTGGGGAGAGGTCATCGGGCGGAATAAACAGCAGGCGGTTGGTGAGCGGTTGGAGTGGCGCCAGCTGCAGCGTGGTGTGCGGTGTGTGGCTGCCGGCCTCACGGAGCTTTTCAAACCGCTGCTGCCACTGCCGGGCAAACTCGGGAGCCTCGTGGCGCAGGTCGAGGGCGGCGCGAGCAGCGGGTTGCAGCATGATGAGGCCCAGCACCAGACTCAGCAGAATCCGGACAGCCGGCGAAGCTATGCGCACCTGCCGCGGGTCGGCGGGCAAACTGGCCCACGCCGCTACAATCCAGCCCAGCAGCCACCACCAAACCATAATATTCGTGGCCCGCGGAATGAGCGGCACCCGCGCCCACATCAGTGCATAGGGCACCGTGCCCAGCACCACGCCGCCTACCAAAACGGCCGCACTTAGCAGCAGCGGCAAGTGCAGGCCTGGCGGCCGGGCCTGCAAAACCCGCACGGCCAGCGGCCCCAAAACCAGCACTAGCAACGGAACAATCAGCATGGCCGGCTCCACGAACAGATAGCGCAGCAGTACAGCCAGTCGTGAGGCTGCCTCCCCAAAAGAAGCAGCCGGCACCAACGCACCATCCAGTTCCTGCCGGGCCGAGTTGCCGGGAGCCAGCACCGACAGGGTTCCAAAAAACAGAAGCAGAAGACCCAAGCCCACCCAAACACGCAGGCTAAACCATTGCCGCCGTTGCAGGCTAAGGCCTGCGCCTACCAGCATCACCAGCCCCAGCAACACAATTGTCAGTTCATTGGCGCCGGCTGCTGCCACAGTGCCCAGCACGGCCGCCAGCCCCCAAGCTTTGCGGGAAAAGGGGCTCTGCGCCCGGTGCAGCCGCTCAACGGCCAGCGGCACCAGTACCAGCAGCCACGCCGCCACATGGTACACCACTATTTCGGTGAAGTAATATAGCGCCGAGAACTTGTAGGGCGCCAGCGCCACGTAGAGCAGCGCCAGACCTGCCGCCAGCACAGCGGCTTCCCTGCGGCGCAGCTGCTGCCGGGCCAGCACCCGAACGGCCAGATACAGCACCAGTATACGCAGCAGCTGGCTCAGTAGGGCCGTGAGCTGCACGCCTTCCAGCCAGCCGTAGCTAAGCGGGTTGACCACGAATAGCAGCAAATTGGTGAAGTAGCGCCCCGACCAGTTCAGAAACAGATACGGCTGCGCGCCCCACAGGCCGTGGTTGGCTACATCCGTTGAAACGGAGAAGTCGCACAGAAACGGCTGGTTGTAGAAGCACAGCGCCAGCAGCGGTAGCCACGCCAGCGCTACTCCGGCCGCCAGCAGCGCTAGGCGGTGCGTTCTGGCCCAGAGGAAAAGGCGCTTGAGTGGCATGAGTATCTGTACGGCTGCGTTGCCGGTTTCCGATTAGCCGCGCAGCTTCGGGCTGTACTCCTTCACCGTCTCAATAAACACCTTCACATTATCAGGGTTGGTGTCGGGGTATACGCCGTGGCCCAGGTTGGCAATGTGGCGGTGCGGGCCAAACTGGTCGAGCATAGCCGTGGTGGCAGCGCGCACCTGCGCGGGCGTACCGTAGAGGGCACAGGGGTCGAGGTTGCCCTGCAGCGTTTTGTCGCCGACCAGCGGACGAACGGCCCGCGGGTCCTGGTTCCAGTCGAGGCCGATGGTGCGGCAGGGGAACTGTGCAAATTCTTCCACGGCCCAGAAAGCACCTTTGGCAAACACTGTAACGGGCACTGAGGGAATAGCCGCGCAGATTTCAGCAATGTAGCGGCTGCTGAACTCCTGGTAATGAGCAGGCGGCAGAATGCCGGCCCACGAGTCGAATACCTGCACAATATTGGCTCCGGCCTCTACCTGAGCTTTCAGATACGCAATGGTCGTAGCCGTGATTTTGCGCAGTAGCGCGTGCGCCAGTTCCGGCTCCTGGTAGAGCATGCGGCGGGCTTTGCTGAAGGTTTTGGAGCCGTGGCCCTCCACCATGTACGCCAGAATGGTCCAGGGCGCACCCGCAAAACCGATGAGCGGAACCCGACCGTTCAGGGCGCGCTTCGTGACGCGAATGGCCTCCAGCACGTAGCCGAGGTGCTCCTCGGGGTCGGCGATGCGCATGCGCTCCACGTCGTGCGCGGTTTTGATGGTTTCCGGGAACAGGGGCCCGCGGGCTTCTACCATTTCGTAGGTCAGGCCCATGGCTTCGGGCACCACCAGAATATCGGAGAAGATGATGGCGGCATCCACGTCCAGCGCATCCACGGGCTGAATGGTGACTTCGGCAGCCAGTTCTGGGGTTTCTACCAGTTCTTTGAAACCACTGAGGCGGGCGCGCAGGGCACGGTATTCGGGCAGGATGCGGCCGGCCTGGCGCATCAGCCATACAGGAGTGCGCTCGGTTTCTTCGCCACGGGCGGCACGGAGGAGGAGGTCGTTCTTCAGCATAGGGAGGGCAAAGATACGCCTGCCTCGTGTGTTGTAAGCCTACAAGCCATTCAAATGCTGAATCGGTACACAACAAGTGACTTTCCGCTATTCACCAAACCGATGCGTACCTCTGTTCAGTGAGAGCCTACCGGCTCAGCCCCGGAAACAGCGCCACAATGGCTGTAGCCAGGAAATTCACCCCGATAGCCAGCGTCAGGAAGCCCATGATGCGGGCCAGTGCCGCCATGCCGGGGCGGCCCAGAAACCGCGTGAGCCGGAGCGACGACATAAGGATTATATAAGCCGCCAGCGCCACCAGGCAAAAACCAACCACGATCAGGCCCATATCAGGCACGCTCAGCTTGCCGGTGAACAGGCCAATACAAACGGCCATGGAGCCGGGGCCGGAAAGCATGGGCATGGCTAGCGGCGTGAAGCTGATATCGTCCTTGTGCATGCTTTCCTCCAGCGTGGCGTCCGATACTTTGGCGCGGTTGCCGCCGGGGGTCAGTAGATCGAAGGCGGAGCGCATGAGCAGAATGCCGCCCGCAATGCGCAGATGGTGAATGTTGATGCCGAAAAAGTTGAGCACGTACTGGCCCGCGAAAAACGAAACCGTCAGCACGCCCACCATGTAGAAGCACGCCCGCAGTGCTACCCCGGCCCGGTGGGTGGGCGTATCGTCTTCAGTGAGAGTGAGAAACACCGGCATGGCCCCAAAAGGGTTTACGACCGAGAACAACGTGGTGAAAGTGGCGAGCAGAATTTCCATAGGGGCGCGCAGAGGGAGTGAGTAAAGGTACGAGCCTTTGAAAATCAGCAAGCACGGAAAATGCTATGTTTATGGCTCAACCGCCGCGGCAACAGCCCGTAGAAGCCATTGCCCGGCAGGCATGTCCTGTTTTCTCCCTTCATATGAGTAGTACAATTCTTCCCGCTCCCGCAGCGGCCGAAACGCCCGCTCCCTCTGATACGCCTTTGGTCGGCATTATCATGGGGTCCCAGTCTGATCTGAAAACCATGGCTGCCGCCGCCGAACTGCTCCGGCAGTTTGGCGTTACGTATGAAATTACGCTGGTTTCGGCCCACCGTACGCCGCACCGCCTGGTAGAATACGCCGAAACGGCCCGCAAGCGGGGCCTGCGCGTGATTATCGCCGGTGGAGGCGGGGCTGCTCATTTGCCCGGCATGGTGGCTTCCTTCACCACGCTGCCCGTCATTGGGGTGCCCATTAACTCGGCCACTTCCATTCATGGGCTTGATTCCATCCTGTCGATGCTGCAGATGCCGGCCGGCGTGCCCGTGGCTACGGTGGCGCTGGACGGAGCCACCAACGCGGCCGTGCTGGCCACCCAGATGCTGGCTCTGAACAATGCGCGCCTCGCCGATGTGCTGGAAAAATACCGCACTTCGCTCAAAGACAAGGTTATGCGTACTATTGAAGAGCTGCGCAAAGGCGGTTTCAGCGACGACTAGCCCTGCCTGACCTCCACACCCGACCCGCAAACCGCACCGCATCCACTACCTCACTGCCACACCACCCGTGCCCGACTTCGACACCCTACCGCTTTGGCTTACCATACTGCACGGTTTAGTGCTGCTGCTCACCGTGAGTACGCTGGTAGCCACGTTGCTGCCGCTACTGCGAGAAACTGCCTGGTGGATTCGGATATTCGACTTTCCGCGCCTGCAGATTGTGGCCATAGCGCTGGTTACTATCGGGGGGGCGCTGCTGCTGGGCTGGCACCAGTTGCCCGGCTACTGGGGCTGGGCCGCTTTGGGCTCGATGGTAGCGGCGGTGCTGTATCAATGGTTTCGGATTATGCCCTATACGCGGCTGGTGAGCAAGCAGGTAGGGGATAGTACGCTGAAAGACGGGAAGCGGCACCTGAGTCTGGCCATGATGAACGTGCTGCAATTCAACAAGCAGAGCGACAAAGCCTTGGCTGTACTGCAGGATATCGACCCCGATATCATCATGACGGTAGAGACGGACCAATGGTGGTATGAGCAGCTGAAGCCTCTGGAAGAAACCCATCCGTATACCTGTCACGAACCGCTCGACAATACATACGGCCTGCTGTTTTTCTCGCGGCTGCCGCTGGAAAATTGCGAGATAAAATACCTACTCGACGACGATGTGCCCTCCCTGCACACCCGAGTTCAGCTGCCCGATGGCCGAACCTGGGTACGGCTTTATGGTTTGCACCCGAAGCCGCCGGCCCCGGCCGAATCCAAAACCAGTACCAAGCGCGATGCCGAATTGCTGCTGGTCGGCAAAGCCATTGACAACAAGGACGAGCCTACCATCGTGTTCGGCGATATGAACGATGTGGCTTGGTCGCACACGTCCGAACTGTTTCGCCGCATAAGCGGGCTACTGGACCCACGGGTGGGGCGCGGCCTGCTGCCCACATTTCACGCCGACTATTCGCTGCTGCGCTGGCCCCTGGACCACGTTTTTGTGTCAGCCGATTTCAAGGTCGATGACATGGAGCGCCTGCCTTACGTGGGCTCCGACCATTTTCCCATCTTCATCAAGCTTAGCTACGAGCCGCATGACAAGGCCGAGCAGGAGGAAAACTGCGAAGAGGCTGATGCCGACGACCACGCCGAAGCAGTGGAAAAAATCAAGGAAGGGTTTGAAGAAGAAGTAGAGGAGGAAGCGGAGGAAGCGGCCAATCCGGGACAGCCCAAAAAGGAGCTGACCACGTAGTGTTGCTTTTCTTGCAGTATACGGCGCCACCAAGGCCCGGCCACACGGTGCGGCCGGGCCTTGGTGCTTGACAGCCACAGCACTACTGGGGCCTGATCAGGCGCTACACTTCTTCATACAGCCACGCCATCTGGCTGCGGCTCATGGCCGCCGGCAAAAGCCGCATAGCCGTGTTGCGCACCAGGGTTAGCAGCGGATTTTCGAGTTGACCCACGCGGCCCAGCTGCCAGGAAGTCTGCACGACGCGGGAGGTGCGAGGCAGGCGGCGCTGCTCGAAACTGCGGAAGGCCGCCTCGACGTCAGGGTTTTGGGCAAGGCATCGTCTGAGTACGGCGGCATCTTCAATGGCCATGCCGGCGCCCTGGCCCAGGTTGGGCGTTGTGGCATGGCCGGCGTCGCCGAGGAGAAGGACGCGGCCATACGCCAGGTGGGAGAGGGGCTTCAGATCCTGAATGTCGTTCCAGAGGAGCTGGTCGTCGCGGGTAAGGGCCAGCAGCGCCGGAACGGGAGCATGAAACCCGGCAAACTCCCGCTGCAAATCGGTAACCCGATAAGACCGAAACAGTGAGTTCTGCGGCGCAGAACTGTTCAGGCAGGCAAACCAGTATACCCGGCCGTCGCCCACCGGCACGTACCCAAACCGGCGGCCCCGCTCGCCCCATGTCTCGCCCGATTCGCCTTCCGGCAGGGCCAGCCGCGAACCGTCTACAATGGCCCGCCAACAGGTGTAGCCGGCGTAGCGCGGCGTAGCTTGAGGCAGCAGCTGAAGCCGCACCCGTGAGCGGAGGCCATCTGCCCCAAGCAGGAAATCGGCGGAGGCAGATGTGCCATCAGCAAAATGTGCCTCAACGCCGGTTGCCGTTTCCTCGAACCACTCAAAAGACTTGCCCAGAGCTACAATGCCGGGAGGCAGCCTACGCAGCAATTCCTGCTGCAATACCGCCCGATGAATTCCTACATTCTCGAAACCCAGCTTGCGCGTGAAAGCCGTAGTGTCGGCTGCCTGAAGCAGGCGCCCGTACTGGTTGAGTAGCTGAAGGTGTGTCACCGCCGTGCCATGCGGGCGCACCGCTTCGTGCAGGCCGAGATCTTGCAGAGCACACATGGCATTGGCTCCAAGCACCACCCCCGCGCCCACCTCCCGCAACTCTAGCGCCGCCTCGAACACGCGCACCGTGTGTCCGTGTCGCAGCAAGGCATGCGCCGCACTCAGGCCCGCGATACCGCCGCCAATTAGGAGAAAATGAGCCATCTGAAATAGGTAAAAATGCCTGCTTAGGAACACTTTGCTGCAAGATGGCGAAGTTCGTCTGAAGCCAAGAAAAGCACAACAGTACTGCGCGTTGAACACCGGTCCGATGCCTCCCGCGTGCTGCGTACTTCGCCCCGACTGGTATATTTGCTCTATTTCCAGTTCTGCAGCTGCTCAGGATTAGCACCCGGTTTTCTCTTTCTATGTCCCCACTCTCTACTCCAAAACCACTCCGCCTGTATTTCGAAAACCCCGTTGGACGCCTTTGGGAAGACCCTGACGGATACGCCATTGTGGAATACAACGCCGGTAAGCGCAAGATGCAGGAGCTCCAGGCCTTTCTGACGCATGCGGCCCGTTTGCTGCACAGCAGAGGCTGGCACAAGCTGCTCGGCGACCAGCGCGTCATGTCGGCTTTCACGGAGGAAGAGCGAGTCTGGATTACGGACAACTGGCTCAACACCGCCGCCACGGAAGGCAAGTCGTTCTACGGCGCCGTGCTGATTGCGCACGACGTATTCGCGCGGCTCTCGATGAATCTGGTTATGAGCGAGGCCCGCGAATCGGCGCTTACCTATCGGCTATTCGAAAGTGAAACAGAAGCTCATGCCTGGTTGCGCAAGATGGAATAGCCCACGGCCAGCCCCCAACCTGACATAGCCCGGATAATAAAGAAGGCCCGAAGCAATCTGCTTCGGGCCTTCTTTATTTAGAGGATGCCGGCAATTACTTGCCTACTTCCTCGTAGTCGACGTCCGTCACGTTGTCGTGCGGCTGGCCCTGCTGGCCGTTGCCACCGGGCTGGCCGGCACCACCGAAGGGGTTGCCGCCGTCAGCACCAGGCTGGCCATCGGCACCGCCCTGGGTAGCGGCGTACATTTCCTGCGAAGCTGCCTGCCAAGCCGTGTTGATGGCTTCCATGGCCGTATCAATCTGGCTGATGTCTTTGCTCTCGTGGGCCTTTTTCAGGTCAGCAAGGGCATTGTCAACGGCCGTCTTGTTGCCGGCACTCAGCTTGTCGCCGTACTCTTTCAACTGCTTTTCCGTCTGGAAAATCATCGAGTCAGCGGCGTTGATTTTGCCGATACGCTCGGTTTCGGCTTTGTCAGCGTCAGCGTTGGCCGCCGCCTCGTTGCGCATCCGCTCGATGTCGGCGTCCGTGAGGCCCGACGAGGCTTCGATGCGGATTTTCTGCTCTTTGCCGGTGCCTTTGTCTTTGGCCGATACGTGCAGAATGCCGTTGGCGTCAATGTCGAAGGTCACCTCGATTTGCGGAACACCACGGGGTGCTGGCGGAATCGAATCGAGGTGGAAGCGGCCGATGGTGCGGTTCTGCGAAGCCAGCGGACGCTCGCCCTGCAGCACATGAATCTCAACCGAAGGCTGGTTATCCGAAGCCGTCGAGAAGGTCTCGGACTTCTTGGTAGGAATGGTCGTGTTCGACTCGATGAGCTTGGTCATCACGCCGCCCATCGTCTCGATACCGAGCGACAGAGGCGTTACGTCGAGCAGGAGCACGTCCTTCACTTCGCCGGTCAGTACACCACCCTGGATGGCAGCGCCCACGGCCACTACTTCGTCGGGGTTAACGCCTTTCGAAGGCTTCTTGCCGAAAAACTTCTCCACTTCTTCCTGGATGCGTGGAATGCGCGTCGAGCCACCCACGAGGATTACCTCGTCGATGTCGGAAGTGCTCAGGCCAGCATCCTGCAGCGCCTTTTTGCAAGGCTCCATCGAGCGGCGCACCAGGTTATCGGCGAGCTGCTCGAACTTCGCGCGGCTCAGCTTCACCACCAAGTGTTTCGGACCCGAAGCGGTAGCCGTTACATAGGGCAGGTTGATTTCCGTTTCCGTCGAAGACGACAGCTCTACTTTGGCTTTCTCAGCAGCCTCTTTCAGGCGCTGGAGGGCCATAGCGTCTTTGCGCAGGTCGAGGCCTTCATTTTCGCTGGCGAAAGTCTCGGCCAGGAAGTTGATGATTACCTGGTCGAAGTCGTCGCCGCCGAGGTGGGTGTCACCGTTGGTGCTCAGTACTTCGAATACACCATCACCCAGTTCGAGAATGGAGATGTCGAAGGTACCACCACCAAGGTCATACACGGCAATCTTCTGGTCTTTGTGCTTCTTATCGAGGCCGTAGGCCAGGGCGGCGGCAGTTGGCTCGTTGATGATGCGCTTCACATCGAGGCCGGCAATGGCGCCAGCTTCTTTGGTAGCCTGACGCTGGGCGTCGTTGAAGTAGGCAGGAACCGTGATAACGGCTTCCGTTACAGGCTGGCCCAGGTAATCTTCGGCGGTCTGCTTCATTTTCTGCAGTACCATGGCCGAAATTTCCTGCGGCGTGTACTGCCGGTCGCCGATTTGCACGGCCACCGTGTTGTTGGCGCCTCGTACCAATTGGTAGGACACGTTTTTCGCTTCTTCAGTCACTTCACCGAAGCCGCGGCCCATGAAGCGCTTGATCGACTGGAGCGTGTTGGTGGGGTTGGTAATGGCTTGACGCTTAGCGGGGTCACCTACTTTACGTTCGCCTTTACCGTTATCGAGGAACGCCACGATTGAGGGAGTCGTGCGGCGGCCTTCGCTGTTCGGAATTACCACCGGCTCGTTGCCTTCCATTACGGCCACGCACGAGTTGGTGGTGCCGAGGTCAATACCGATTATTTTGCCCATTTGACTGGTTATTGTTAGGAGTTGGAGTGTCAGATACTAGGTGCGAATTACTCGCATCGGGGGAATTACAAGACGCGTACCAGCCCCTGAAAAAGCCTTTTTTCGTGACAGATTGTCACTTTGCGAGAATGCCAGGGAAAAATCTGCGACGGACTGGCTTTTACGGAAATTCGGCAAGCGGGATATGCTGACAGCAGGGCAGGCTACTGCTGGCTTAGGTAATCCTGAATTGTTTGTTCCCACAGCGTTTGATGCTTCCACCAGTACGGCTCGTGGCCGGAACGCGGGAAATACTGCCGCTGCTTAGGGCCGCGCAGAGCAGCATAAATGGCATCGGTTTCGGAGCGGGTTACACGCGGGTCGGCTTTGCCCCACAGGAGTAGGGTGGGAGTAGAGGTGCGGGCAGCGTAGGTAGTGGCGTCGAGGTCGAAGGCCCAGAAGTTGTTTTCCAGGCCGCCCCAGAACACCAGCAGGTTGGCCATCGGGAAGGACGGGACGTGCATGGAGCGGAAGCGGCTCTGGGCAGTCTGCAGCATGGAGCCATAAGGGCATTCCAGCACGTTGGCAATGGGCCGCACGCCCAGCTCCGCCTCCGCCCGCAACGTGGCCACGGCGCCCATAGAATTGGCATAGATATATACCGCGCCAGGTCGCCGCTGCAGCAAACGCATAACGGCAGCCACATCTTCCGCCTCATGGTGGCCCACGGTGCATACGTTGCCCGCCGAGCCGCCATTGCCGGCAAAATCGGTGAGCAGCACGTTGTAGCCGAGGCGGCGGAAGGTGGCGGCTTCGGTCAGGAGCTTGCTTTTGGAGCTGGTATAGCCATGAAACAGCGCCACGGTACCCCGCGGCTCCGGCACGGCGCTATACCACGATTCCAACTGCCCGTTGGGACTGGACAGGTAGAGCGTAACGTATGGAAAGTCGGGGCGGGCCTGGTTGACGGGCTTGGGGTTTTTGATGCCAGTCAGCAGTACCCACAGCCTCTGTGAGGCTGTCAGCTGCTCGGGGTTGTTGGTGTGAATACCGTCTTCCACCACGAAGTGCGTGAAGCGCCATGCGTGAAAAGCCGCCACTACGTTCATCGCCAGAAAGGCTAACCCCAGGAGCAGCAACGCCTGCCGCCACCGGCGCGACTTCCGCGACTTGCGGCCCACCACTAGCCGCGCCCGCCGGAACGGCCACCGCCTGCCGGGCCCGGCTTGCGGCCCGCGCCGCGACCCGCCGACTTAGGGCCGGGCTTGCTGCCGGTTTTGCCGGGCGTGGAACTGCCAGCTGGTTTGCCGCCTGCGGGCCGGGCTTTGAACGAGCCACTGGCGTTTCGACCCGCAGCAGAACTGCCCGTGCTTTTGGCGCTGCCCTGGCCGCCAAAGCCGCCCCGGTTGTAGCCGCCGGCGCTATTCTGGCCGCTTTTGGCGGATGCTGGCCGGATGCCGCCGGGCCAGTATTCGGTGCCTTTGTTAGGCGTTTTGAAGGTGCCGGCCGCAGCCGTTTGGGCGGCCATGTCTTCGCGCAGCGCCTGCACTTCGTCGGTGGTCAGCTCGCGCCATTGGCCGGGCTGGAGCGCGCCCACTTCCATGTCGGCAATGCTGACGCGCACCAGGCGCAGGGTCGGGTAGCCCACGGCAGCCGTCATCTTGCGCACCTGCCGGTTCATGCCCTGCGAAATGCGAATCTGGACCCAGCTGGTAGGAATGTTGGCCCGGAACCGGACCGGCTTGCTTCGTTCCCAAAGCTCAGGCGCATCCGGCAGCAGCGCCACTTCGGCGGGCGTGGTGTAACCTGTTTTCAGGTCTACGCCGCGGCGCAGGTTCTCCAGCGCTTCTTCCGTCGGAATGCCTTCCACCTGCACCCAATACGTTTTCGGCACCTTGAAGCGGGGCTCCGAGAGGCGGTGCTGCAGCTGCTTGTCGTCGGTGAGCAGCACGAGGCCTTCTGAATCATAGTCGAGGCGGCCAACGGGATAGATGTTGGGCACGGCCACGAAATCCTTGAGCGTTTGCCGGCCGGCTTCGTCGGTGAACTGGGTGAGAACTTCGTAGGGCTTGTTGAGCAGGATGTAGCGCATGGCGCAAAGGTACCATCTGTATCCCGAAGCGGCGCTTCAGTCCGGTGGTACGGTGCTGGGCGGTTTCTCGCAGGTGGGCCGAAGGGCCGCTTCGGGGTACAACGCCTGCTACACCCCGCCCGAATACTTGCGTGTCGCCCATTCGGCCGTAACCAGGGCCAGAATCAGGAAGAACAGCCACTTCAGATTGATGAGGTCCTTCAGGTCTTCCTGCGCATAGATTATCGGCTTGTAATCGGCCTTCAGGATGTCGTCGGTGAGCTGCTGAAACTGCTGCGGATAGTAGAGCCGCGAGCCGCTGCGGCGGGCCAGCTGGTAGAGCAGGTTGTGGTCGGCGCGGCTTTGCAGGGCTTCCAGCTGCTGCTCCTGCACCAGCACTTCGCCGCGGTCCTGCTGTGCCTGCCCCGAAAGCGTGGCGCGGGCCGCGTAGCGGTAGAGGCCGCCCGGCAACGAGCCCAGGTGCAGCGCCGCGCCATCCTCAGCATTAGTGTAGGTGAAGGTGCGGGTTTTCTGCTGCTCGTCGGTGAGCGTAAGCGTGATTTGCTGGCCGTAGATCCGCTCGAAAATGGCGTTGTAGGTTTCGGCCGCGAAGGTCACGTCGTCCTGGCTACTGAAGGCATCCTGCGTGGGATACACGTCGAGGCGCTTCTTGTTGGCGTTCTGCGTCAGCAGCTGCAGAGTGCGGTTCACCATCCGGTCGTAGGCCTGGGGCTGGTCGTTGTGCTCTACGGCTTCCTGCAGGCGCCACTGCCAGCTGCCATCCGTGAGCAGCGTGGCCTGGCGCTGCTGCGGCGAGCCGCCAAATACCAGCAGCGGCTTCTGGGTTTTGAGGCGGCCTACCTGCTGAAACAGCGCCGCCTCAGCCCCGCCACCCAGCCGGTAGTCGCCGAACGGCACTGGCGCGGGCGGATAGGCCGCAAAGCGCCGTTGGGCTTCTTCCTCAAACGAAAACCGCGAAAAACTCGGGTTGAGTACGGGCGTCACGTCGTCGGTTTGGGAGCCGCGCGGCTGCACCGTGAGGCCGGTGCCGAGAGCATTGTAGGCGTTGAAATCAGACTGCGCGCCCAGCACGTACAGCGCCGGAATGCGGCGGCTGCGCACCTGCGCCAGCACCTCCGCGCCTTCGCCGGTGCGGGCCGGCAGCTGGTGCAGAATGGCCACATCGTAGTCCTGGCCGGCTTTCAGCGGGCTGATGCCAGGCAGATACGTAATCAGGTCGAAGTTGTCGTTTTGCTGGATGGCGGCGCGCAGGGCTTTCAGATCGGGGTGCGGGGCGGCGCCCGCCAGCAGCACGCGCAGCTTGCCCTTCACGATTTCGATGTAGGCGAACTTGCTGTTGTTGAGGGCCGTGAATTCGCCGGGCTGCTGCTCAATCACCACTTCGTAGCGGCGCTTGCCGGGCGCCGGCGCTACTATCGTAAACGTGGCTTTGGTGCGCCGCCGGCCTGCCGGCAACGCCACGCGCTGCGTCTGGAGCACGCGGCCGTTTTCGCGCAGCTGTACCACAGCCGTGCCGCCCGCAAATCCGTCATAGCTGATATCGGCCTCGATGGGAAACCGGTTGCCGCTGAACGCCACGCGGTTGTAGTTCAGGGCGTGTAGGCTCAGGTCTTTCTTCGGTATCGTGTCGCCGACGGCTACGCTATAAATCGGGAAGCTGAACTCGGAGTATGTCGGCGACTGGCCCTGGTTCACGATACCATCGGAGAGCAGCACCACGCCGGCCAGGTTGCGGCCGTCGTAGGTTTCGCGCACGCTGTTGAGCAGGCCGTTCAGGTCGGTGGCCGGAGCCGTGAAGCGCAGCGAGTCGGGGCGGGCAGCGGCGCCACCCAGCGGGCGGGTTTCTACCGCAAAGCCTTTGGCACGCAGCGCGGTTTGCAGCTGCTGCAGCCCGGTGGTAGCCTGCTGTAGCACCGGCGCCGGCGTAAACAGCCCCACCGACTGCGAGTTGTCGACGGCCAGCACGATGGTAGGCTTTTCGGTGGTGTTGCTGGTGGTTTTGATGAACGGCGAGAGAAGCAGGAAGCAGAGCAGACTCACGACCACAAAACGCAGCGCGGCCAGCCCGTAGTTGAGGCCCCGGCTCCAGGGCGCTTTGGCCGAGTACAACAGGGCCGCGTAGCCCGCACCTGCCAGCAGGCACAGCAGAATCAACCAGGGAGAAGCAGCGACAGAAATCAAAGACGAGAATAGTATCAGTGGGAACCCAAGAACTCCTAACCAAGGCGGGAAGTTGCTTGCCTCGGGCCATGCGTCCCGGATAACGGGCTATGCGGCGAAGTTAGAAACTTATGGCCGGGGCCGGATGCGCCCGGCATCCGCAGCCTGACAGGTTCTGCTGCATTCCGGATATCTTGGGCACGGGTTGAGCCCCATCTTGCGTGCTCTTTGCTTCAATGCTTTTCGAATGAAAAATATATACTTCTTGCTGTCAGTGAGTTTGGTCGTGCTGCAGGCCTGCCAGAGCGACACGCCCAAGGAAACGGTGGTAGAAGCCAGCCCGCAGGAAGTGCAGCCCGGTCCGGTACTGCGCGACTCCCTCACGCGCCAGCAGCTGGAAAAGATAGATTACTTGGTCAATTCTTTTCGGGAAGTGGAGCCCAGCAGCCGGGAACAGTGGATAGCAGATTTCCAGAAAGACCAGAATCCGGACAAGGAAATCGATATTCTGACCACCGTTGCCAATGCTTACAACGCGTACTGCACCGGCAAAAACCTGGACCTGGAAACCAAGAAGGAAGTGTTTGGCCTGCTCATCATGCGTTCCTCCGCACCCGAAGATGTAGTGCTGCAACAGCTGCCGCTCAAGCGCCTGACCCCGGAGCAGGCGAAGCAGGTGATGCAGGCGTATGGCCTGTCGGCTACCCCCATCCGGGTGACGGAGAGGTAGCCGCTAGCTTACTTACCGCACCTCTACCAGCTCCGGACTTTCAAACATCCGCACCGGCGAAATTACCAGCTCATCAAGTGGAAGCTGGCGGCCGTACCGCTCGCGCAGTTTGGCCTGCACGGCAGGGTGGGATAGGTCAAACTCGCGGAGCCGCTGCAGCCGGCCAATTTGCCGGCCGGTTACCTCGTGGTATACTTTCCACACCAGCTCCGAGCAGTATAGCCGCTCGTCGGACCACCCGAAATACAGGTCGTAGGGCTTGCCCCAGTAGCGCCGGCCAGTGTCTCGGAGGCGGCGCACCACGGTGGGCGTGAGCACCTGGTCGGCGTCGCGTAGGCGCTTTACCACAAAGTGCTGGCCTTTGCCGCGCGCAATCCACTGCTCCAGGGGTGTGATGCTCACGGGCTGCACCGCCTCCAGCACCTGCCACTCGCCGCCCTGCCGCAATAGCATGCCGCAGTGGCTGTAAGGGGAGTGAGTGGCCAGCTGGATGGCCTGACTCTGCGCCGACTGCGACGTCTGGAATATCAGGTCGCCTTCGCGCAGCTTCACCGACAGGCGCAGCGTAGTAAGCTCCGCCTGCATTCGTCCGGCGGGGCGCTGCACCAGGCGCTTTAGGTGCGGGTACATTCCATACGCCACGACCAGTAGCATGACCACCACCAACAGGCTACGCGTACGATTCATGGCAGAACAGAAAAGGCATTTCATGCTGCATGAAGCCGAAACGACTCCGCCGCATCAGGAGCTGGTTGAGTAGCCCGCAGTAGAGAAGCTGTAGCTTTGCTCAACATGACCACCTAGTAAGAAGATGCGGGGGCGCGAACTGCAAAGTTCGCGCTACTTGGCCGCCACCTCCTTTTTAGCCGGCATCATCTTTTTCACCAGCCGTACGATCTGGTCAACCACAAAGCCAACCACCAGGCCGCCCAGGCCGCAGGCCACTACCTTAGCCAGCCACGCCACGGCGGGCATGGAGGCCAGGGCTTCTTCCAAATCGTGGAGCAGGTGGGCGGTGAAGGGGATGCCGTGGGCAATGATTTCGGCGCCCACCCACAGCATGGCGGCGGTGCCCACGTAGCTCAGGATGTTGAGGAACTTGGGCATGAACTTCACGATGCCGCGGCCGAATTTCTTGGTGGCCGCGCTGTTGTCGCCTTCCGCCAGGTGCAGGCCAATGTCGTCGGCCTTCACAATCAGGCCCACGAAGCCGTACACGGCCACCGTGATAAATACCGCCACGGCCAGCATCACCACAATCTGGTTCACGATGGGCTGGCCCGTAACCTGGCTGTAGGCAATGGCCATGATTTCGGCCGACAGAATGATGTCGGTGCGGACGGCGCCGGCTACGCGCTGCTGCTCTAGCTCCTCCGGCGTAATGGTTTCCATCTGCTCGGTTTCCGCGTGAGCCTCGGGGTGCTTGCTGAACATGGAATGCACCTTCTCGTAGCCCTCGTAGCACAGGTAGGCCCCGCCCAGCATCAGAATGGGCGTGATGGCCCAGGGCGCGAAATAGCCCAGCACCAGCGCCGCCGGCGTCAGAATCAGCAGCTTGTTGAACAGCGACTTTTTGGCAATCTGGTAGATGATGGACAGCTCCCGGCTAGGGTCGAGGCCCACCACGTACTTGGGCGTCACGGCCGTGTCGTCAATCACGATGCCCGACACCTTGCCGGTGGTTTTGGCTACCTGCGCTGGCACGTCGTCCAGGCTGGCGGCACTGACTTTCACTAAAGCCGAAATATCATCTAGTAGAGCAAAAAGTCCGGAGGCCATGCGGGTTGGTTGAGTGAAACAAGCAAAGTTGAAAGCGTGCAGCTGGCCCGCGTGCCCGGGTTGTCGGGCGGCAGGCCGCTGCAAAGGTATCCGGAGCAGTCGTACGTTGGCCACGGGCCTAGCGCCGAAGTTCAGCGGGCCAGCCGGCAAGCAACGACTGCGAGGGTACGCCGTGCTACTACGGTTTTGCTGCAAAAAAGACGAGGGGCGCAGGTGTTTGGAGGCTGGTGCCGATAGTCGGGTTTGCTAGGGCTTGTTGGACCACGGCAGTATCAAACCCACTGAAATCTAACTGTTGACCAGATCAAAAAAGCCAAGCTCAAAGCAACCGAATGGGAGCGTTGTATCTGAATGGTGACACAACCTTCGGCTTTGACCTCAAACCACTGCCTGCGTGTCTTGGAAGTGCTCAGAAAGAAGTGCTCAGAAATAAAAATATCCAGGCACTTCCCCGGCGGAAGTGCCTGGATATTTTTATTTCTGAGCACTTCCGCCGGGGAAGTGCCTGGATATAAAAGTTTCCGAGCACTTCCACACGGGAAGAGGGCAGATGTAACTATTTCTGAGCACTTCCACTCGGGAAGAGAGTAGAAATAAAAATATCCAGGCTCTTCCCCGGCGGAAGAGGATGCATGTATGGCTAATCGGGCACCTGCGCCCTGTGCTGTGCACACAACGTAAGCCAGAGCAGCCGAAGCATCATTGCAACGTCACCAACTCCGGGCTTTTTAATATTCATACGACAAGTAGAACCGGCAAAAAAAAACGTCATGCTCAGCTTGCCGAAGCACCTCTCCCGCCAACGTAATCTGATGACTGAGGCGGGAGAGATGCTTCGACAGGCTCAGCATGACGGCCGGGAATGCGCTACAATCGTTCTACGTCAGCATGCCGCCATCCACCTGCAGCACCTGCCCGGTGATGTAGCTGCTATCGTCGGAGGCGAGGAAGGCGGTGGCTTTGGCCACGTCTTCGGGGGTGCCACCGCGCTTCAGCGGAATGGCTTTGCGCCACTCGTCTACCTGCTTGGGGTCGAGGGCGTCAGTCATTTCGGTTTCGATGAAGCCGGGCGCCACCGCGTTGCAGCGGATGTTGCGCGAGCCCAGCTCCAGCGCCACCGACTTCGTGAAGCCGATAATGCCCGATTTGGACGCCGCGTAGTTGCTCTGGCCCGCGTTGCCTTTGATGCCTACCACTGAGCTCATGTTGATGATGCTGCCGGCTTTGGCGCGCATCATAGGTTTGGTGGCGGCTTTGGTCAGGTTAAACACCGATTTCAGGTTCACGGCCAGCACCTGGTCCCACTGCTGCTCGCTCATGCGCATCAGCAGGCCATCCTGCGTGATACCAGCGTTATTCACCAGAATATCCAGCTTGCCAAACTCCGCCACCACGTCTTCCACCAGCTTCTCGGCTTCGGCATACACCGAAGCATCGGAGCGGAAGCCCTTTACCTTGGAGCCGTGGGCGGCCAGTTCTTCTTCGAGCTGCTGGCCTTTCTCCACGCTGGAGAGGTATGTGAAAGCCACCTGAGCGCCCTGTTGGGCAAAATATACCGCTATAGCGCGGCCGATTCCTTTGGAAGCGCCCGTAATGAGGGCCACTTTTCCGTCGAGCAGTTTAGTCATGCGGCGAAGATAGGTTTTTGGATTTGGGTTGGTGGTTTTCGGGGTGAATAGACGAGCTGAACACGCAGGAGTGCAGGCAAGTTGCCATCTTCGTGGCTGGATTCCGGGTTTTACAGACAAAAAGCCGAGAATCAGCTCTTAAAAATTACTTCGTGCTCGAAACCGACATCTGCATTCTGGGGGCCGGCCCCGGCGGCGCCACCGCGGCGCTGCACCTCGCCAACGCTGGCCAGCCCTGCCTGCTCCTGGACCGCGCCACCTTCCCGCGCGACAAAGTATGCGGCGACGCGCTCAGCGGCAAAGTGCTGGTGGAACTGAAGCGGATTGATGCCACGCTGCCCGCCCGCCTTCAGGCGCTGCCCACGCAAATACCCAGCTGGGGCATCGACTTCTACGCCCCTAACGGCCGCCGGCTGACGGTGCCGTTCAAATACAGCTATAACCCCGCCACCGACCCGGCCGCCGGCCACATCAGCAAGCGCATCGACTTCGATAATTTTCTGATTGGAGAAGTGCGCCAGCGCACGGAAATCGACTTTCGGGAAGGAACGGACGTGGCCCAGCCGGAGCAGCAGCCCGATGGCCGCTGGCTCCTAAAAACCGCCGACGGCACTCCCGTAGCGTTGGCGCAGCTGCTGCTGGTGGCCAACGGGGCGCAGTCGGGGTTTGCGCGCCAGATTGCCGGGCACGCGCTGGAACCGGCTCACCATTGCGCCGGCCTGCGCGCCTACTACCGCGGCGTGCGCGGCCTGCACCCCGACAACTTTATCGAGCTGCACTTCATCAAGGACTTCCTGCCCGGCTACCTGTGGGTGTTTCCGCTGCCCAACGGCGAAGCCAACGTGGGTGTGGGCATGCTCACGGAAGCCGTATCGAAGAAGAGAGTGAACCTGCGCGAGCGGCTCGCGGAAATCCTGGCTACGCACCCGGCGTTGAAAGACCGGTTTGCCGAAGCCGAGCGGCTGGGGCCGGTGCGCGGCTTCGGGCTGCCGCTGGGCTCCAAACGGCGCGCCTTGTCGGGCCGGAACTACCTGCTGCTCGGCGACGCCGCGTCGCTCATCGACCCGTTTACCGGCGAAGGCATCAGCCACGCTATGGTATCGGGAAGGCACGCCGCCGACTGGGCCGGCCGGGCGCTGGCAGCCCGGAATTTCGCGCCGGCTTTCCTGCGCGGCTACGATGCCGCCGTGTATAACCGCCTGGGGCAGGAGCTGCGCCTGAGCCGCGCCATGCAGAAGCTGCTCGACTATCCGTGGCTGTTCAATTTCGTGGCCAACCGCGCCGCCCGCAACCCCACGCTGGCCGAAACTCTCTCCATGATGTTCCTGGACCTGGATATGCGCGCCCGGGTGCGCCAGCCCAGTTTCTACCTAAAGCTGCTTTTCGGCCGGAAATGATAGGGTGGCGGGGCTGGCAACCACCTGTCATCCTGAACGCAGTGAAGGACCTTATTACAGCGGAACGAATCGATACAACGATTTTCGTTCTGCTGTAATAAGGTCCTTCACTGCGTTCAGGATGATGAAAAGGGAGTGTTTCTGCTAACGCAGTACCTATTTCCCCGCGTAGCGGCGCAGGCTTTTGGCGGCGGCAGGGTTAAGCTGGGTGGCTTTCTCGAGGTCAGCTTTGGCCTCGTTGGGCTTGTTAATGGACGAGAAGCTGATGCCGCGGTATTCGTAGGCGTCGGCGTAGGTGGGGTCCAGCTCAATGGCCTTGGTGAAGTCCGGAATGGCGGTTTTGAACTGGAACATCTGCATGCGGGCCGCGCCCCGGCCAAAGAAGGCCTCCTTGTCGGCAGGGTTGTAGCGGGTGGCTTTGCTAAAGTCGGAAATGGCCGCCGTGTATTGCTTCAGCTTGAGGCGGTTCAGGCCCCGGTTGTAGTATACCTCGGCGTTCTTGGGCTGCAGGCGAGCGGCAAAGTTGTAGTCGGCAATGGCGTCGTTGTAGTCCTTGAGGTGGCTTTTGGCCTTGGCGCGAGTCAGCACGGCATCAAAGTCGCGCGGTTTGCTGGCCAGCGTAGCATCGGCCACCCTAATAGCCTTGCGGTAGTCGGCGCTGGTTTTGGGGGCCGCTGCTTCCACCGACGAAGGCGCTTCCGGCAGCGGAATAGCAGGTGCCGCAGAAGCCGAAAGGCTGGCGCCGGTGCTGTCGGCGGCGCGCGGCGTGGCTACTTCCTGGCGCATGGCACGCTGGGCGGTGGCAGTAGGCTTATCGGTTTCAACGGTGGTAGCACACTGCGAAAAGAAAAGCAGGCTGCCGGCAATGGAGAGGAGGGAAGCGTAACGGTGAGTCATGGCAGGGGAGCGAAAAAGAATGCAATAGGCCGTAAAAAGCCAGTCGGGCCTTCTACGGCAGCGCTACCAGAACGGATATCCGCTGGCAAGGATTTCTGCCGGTTGCACCCGCTGCCGCACCCGGCGGCGCGCACAAAAGCAGGCAGGTTGGCGAGTTGCGCCGCCTGCCTATCTTTGCCGGGCCCCGCCAGCAGTTCATGCCCGGCGCGGGTTTCCCAATCTCACCCTCAAGTACAACAACATGGCATTGCAATACGACCTGGTCGTTGTCGGCAGCGGCCCCGGCGGCTACGTGGCTGCTATCCGGGCTTCGCAGCTTGGTCTGAAAGTCGGCGTTATCGAGCGGGAGTCGCTCGGCGGCATCTGCCTCAACTGGGGCTGCATTCCAACCAAAGCCCTGCTCAAAAGCGCCCAGGTGTTTGAATACCTCAACCACGCCGCCGATTATGGCCTCAAGGCCGAAGGCGTGGGCTACGATTTTGACGCCGTTATCAAGCGCAGCCGCGGTGTGGCCGAGGGCATGAGCAAGGGTATCAACTTCCTGTTCAAAAAGAATAAAATCGACGCCCTGATGGGCACCGGCAAGCTGCTAGCCCCCGGTAAAGTGGAGCTCACCAAAGCCGACGGCACTAAGGAAACCGTGGAGGCCAAGAGCATCATTCTGGCCACCGGCGCCCGCTCGCGCGAGCTGCCCACCATGCCCGTCGACAACAAGAAAATCATTGGCTACCGCCAAGCCATGGTGATGCCCGAGCTGCCCAAGCGCCTCGTAGTGGTGGGTTCCGGCGCCATCGGCGTCGAGTTTGCCTACTTCTACCGCACCATGGGTTCGGAGGTGACGGTGGTGGAATACCTGCCGCGCATCGTGCCCGTGGAGGACGAGGAAGTGAGCCGCCAGATGGAGAAATCCTTCAAGAAAATCGGCGTGAACGTGCTGACTTCGGCCGAGGTAACCAAGGTAGACACCAGCGGCGCCGGCTGCCTCGTGACCGTGAAAACGGCCAAAGGCGACCAGCAGATTGAGTGCGACGTGGTGCTGAGCGCCGTGGGCGTGCAAACCAACCTCGAAAACATTGGTATCGAGGAGCTGGGCATCAAGGTGGAGAAAGGCCGCGTGATTGTGGACGACTTCTACCAGACCAACGTGCCCGGCATCTACGCCATCGGCGACATCGTGCCCGGCCCCGCGCTGGCTCACGTGGCTTCCGCTGAAGGCATCATCTGCGTGGAGAAAATTGCCGGCCATCACCCCGAGCCGCTCAACTACCAAAACATTCCCGGCTGCACCTACGCCTCGCCGGAAATTGCCTCGGTGGGTCTCACCGAAGCCGAAGCCAAAAAGCAGGGCTACGATATTTTGGTAGGCAAATTCCCGTTCTCCGCTTCCGGCAAAGCTTCGGCGGCCGGCGTGAAAGACGGCTTCGTGAAAGTCATCTTCGACAAGAAGTACGGCGAGTGGTTGGGCGCCCACATGATTGGCGCCAACGTGACCGAAATGATTGCCGAAGTGGTAGTAGCACGCAAGCTCGAAACCACCGGCCACGAAATCATCAAGGCCGTGCACCCGCACCCCACCATGAGCGAGGCCATCATGGAAGCCGCCGCCGCCGCCTACGGCGAGGTAATTCACCTGTAAGAGTTGTAGCACCGCTTCTGGCTTTGGCCGGATAGAGAAACGCCCCGGAATCAACTGATTTCGGGGCGTTTTCACTAGGTTTGAGTTATAACTTAAGCTATTGTAAATGAAAGCGACGATTTATTGTGTGGTAGTGGCGCTTCTGCTACTTGTAATACCAGCAGCCTCGGGGCAAGCCTTAACCCTTGAGAAGCGTCAGATTCTTGACGGAAAAGTAGAGATACTGATTCCAGGATGCTTCACTGAAATGGACCCCGAGATGCTGCAACTCAAGTATCCGTCTGCTCAGCGTCCTCGGGAGGTTTTCACAGATGAGCGAGGCGCAACCAATGTGGCCTTCAACTGGACTCAGAACAAGGCCGATCAGGCTGCCTTGCCCGCCTACGAAAAGGCCTTGTATAGTGCTTTGCAGAAGGCCCAGCCAAATGCAACCTGGTACGGCCACGGCCTGCGCACCATTCATGGTCGTCAGGTTGGCTATCTGGAAATGCTTACCCCCGCCATCGACACGGAGATATACAACCTTATGTTCTTCACGGATGTGGAAGGCCGGCTGCTTATTGTAACATTCAACTGCGTGAAGAAGGATTTGGAAGTGTACAAAGCCAGCGCCCAGCGAATCATGGCGTCGTTGCAGGTCGTCAAAAAGTAACCAAATAACCTGAACCTAAAAGCCTCGCGGTACTGTCCAGATTGTGGGCATTACCGCGAGGCTTTTAGGTTGCTGAATCAGGCTAATCTAAACCAAGCGGCTTGTTTCCCGTCAGCGGCCTAAGCCTCGCCCAGGGCACCCGAACAGCCAGCCGGGCCAACCCAAACATCTACCGCCACAACCAACGTCTTTCCAGGCCCGCCCGAAGCGCCGCCCGGCTTTCCCGAAGCCTTTCTCGGCCTAACCGAACCTCTTCCCGGCGCAACCGAAGACGTTCCCGGAGATACTTTCGGGCCTTCAGGCGTCCCGGGAGGGACTTCGGTAACGCCAGACGGGATATGAGGGCCGGGCGGCGTTGTGCCGGGCCGGCTAGCAGGCGAGGCCGGCGCTATCCCAAGCGGCTACCCGCCCGGAACCGCGCCACCTTCGCCCGGATTTCGTCGAGGCCGAGGTTGTGCACGCTGCCCAGGTGGGTGGTCTGGAATTCCTTGTGCGGCACGTAGGAGCCATCTTCCACGGCCAGGCCCACCTGCTTGTAGGCCGTGCGGAAAGGCGTGCCGGTCTGGATCAGCTGGTTGATGTTCTCCACCGTAAACACGGCGTCGTACTTGGGCTGGTTGAGCAGATCGGGCTTAATGCGCAGTTGGGGCAGAGCAAACAGCACGATGTCGAGGATATCGAGAAACTGCGTCATCGGCTCGAACAGGATTTCCTTCAGAATCTGGAAGTCCCGGTGGTAGCCGCTGGGCAGGTTGCCGGTGGCCAGCATGAGCGTGTTGGGCAGGGCCTGCAGGGCGTTGCAGCGGGCCCGGATGAGCTCGAACACGTCGGGGTTCTTTTTGTGGGGCATGATGCTGCTGCCGGTGGTAAACGCCGCGGGCAGCTCCACGAAGGCCATGTCCTGCCCGTTGTAGAGCACCAGATCGTAGCTCATCTTGGCCAGGGTGGCGGCCATGCCGGCCAGGGCAAAGGCCACGGTTTTCTCGGTTTTACCGCGCAGCATCTGGGCCCCCACGCTGCTCACGGCCAGGTTGTTGAAACCCATTTCCTGCGTGGTCTGCAGCCGGTCGATGGGGAAGGAGCTGCCGAAGCCCGCGCCCGAGCCCAGCGGGTTCTGGTCGGCCACGGTGTGGGCCGCCTCAAACAGGGCCAGGTCCAGCAACAGGTGCTCGGCGTAGGCCGAAAACCACAGCCCGAACGAGCTGGGCATGGCCGCCTGAAAGTGCGTGTAGCCGGGCATCAGGTCGGTTTTGTGCGTTTCCGCCTTCTGCAGCAGCACCTCCACCAGCTCCAGCGTTTTGGCCGCCGCGCGCCGGGTGTAGTCTTTCAGGAACAGCTGAATGGCGGTCAGCACTTGGTCGTTGCGGGAGCGGGCGGTGTGGATCTTCTTGCCCGCGTCGCCGTAGTGCTCGGTCAGGTACGCTTCGATTTTGGAGTGCACGTCCTCGAAGTCTTCGCCGATGGTGAACGTGCCGGCTTCCAGCTGGGCAGCCAGCTCCTGCAGGCCCTGCTGCAACTGCTGGTTTTCCGCCGCGGAAATCAGCCCCGCCCCGGCCAGCATGTTGGCCTGGGCCCGGGAGGCCTGCACGTCGAACTGCGCCAGGTACATATCCAGCTCCCGGTCGCGCCCGATGGTGAACTGCTCGATTTTCTTGTCAACGGCAATGCCTTTATCCCAGATTTTCATGGTAGTGCGGTGTAGCGCGAAACCTTTGCTTCGCGTTTGATGGGAAAGTTGATTCAGGCTGTAGAGACGCAATATTTTGCGTCTCATCGTTGCTGATGTTGCTGTAGTTAGTTTCAAGTCGTTTAACGGTGCGCGTTACTACGGTCAGCATTCCACGCAGTACCAATCGTTCAACGACGAGACGCAAAATATTGCGTCTCTACCTCACAGCTCCAGCCCGTCCAGCAACTCCACGTACCCCTGCATGCCGGCGCGGATTTCGCTGAGCAGGATGTACTCGTCGGGGGTGTGGGAGCGGGCCGAGTCGCCAGGGCCGATTTTGACGGTGGTGAACGGCATCATCGACTGGTCGGAGAGGGTGACGGAGCCGAAGGTACGGCGGCCCAGCGCCACGCCGCGCTGCACCAGCGGGTGCGTGAGCGGGATGCGCGAGGAGTTGAGGTGAGTGGAGCGGGGCGTCACCTCAGCTCCAATGAGGCCGCGCACGAGCTCCACCACTTCGGGGTTGGTATACAGCTCGTTGGTGCGCACGTCGGCCACGAAGGTGCAGCGGTCGGGCACCACGTTGTGCTGGGTGCCGGCCTGCAGCTGCGTCACGGTCAGCTTCACCGGGCCCAGCAGCTCCGATACTCGCTCGAACCGGTAGTTGCGCAGGCGCTGCACGTCGTCGAGGGCTTTGTAGAGGGCGTTTTCGCCTTCTTCGCGGGCGGCGTGGCCGGTGCGGCCGTGGGCTACGCAGTCGAGCACCACCAGACCTTTTTCGGCCACGGCCAGGTCCATCTGCGTCGGCTCACCCACAATGCCCAGGTCAATCCGGGGCAGCAGCGGCAGCAGCCGGCGGATGCCGTTCGCGCCCGATACCTCCTCCTCGGCCGTAATGGCGCAGATAAGGTTGTAGGGCAGATTCTCTCGTTCGTGGAAGTAGAGGAACGTGGCCAGCAGACTCACCGCCGAAGCCCCCGCGTCATTGCTGCCCAGGCCGGTCAGCCGGTCGCCTTCCACCGCGGCCCCGAACGGGTCGGCAGTCCAGGACGCGCCGGGCTTCACGGTGTCGTGGTGGGAGTTGAGCAGGATGGTGGGCCGGGCCGGGTCGAAGTGCTTCGAAACGGCCCACACGTTATTGGCGTCGCGCTGGGGGCGGGCCCCGTGGAACGTCAGAAACCGGAAGATCAGCTCGGCCGTCTGGTCTTCTTCCCGCGAGAAGGAGGGTGTCTGCACCAGTTGGGTCAGCAGCTCAATGGCGTCGTGGGTAAGGGCGGTTAGCTCCGGCATAGCACGGTTTTTACGGGCTCGTTGATGCGCAGGGCGTGCTCGATAACCACCCGCTCCACGCCGGCCTCCAGGGCGGCAAAGGCGTTATCCAGCTTGGGCACCATGCCGGCCGCAATGACGCCCGCGGCCTTCAGCTGCTGGTACTCGGCGGCGGTTATCTGCGGAATTACCGAGGCGTCGTCATTCACGTCGTGCAGCACGCCGTCCTTCTCGAAGCAGTAGTGCAGCTCCACGGCGTAGTGCGGGGCTAGGGCGCAGGCCAGCACGCTGGCAATGGTATCGGCGTTGGTGTTGAGCAGCTGGCCCGCGCCGTCGTGGGTGATGGCGCAGAACACGGGCAGCATGCCGGTTTCCAGCAACTGGTGCAGCAGGGGCACGTTTACCGCGTCGGGTGGCAGGTCGCCCACGAAGCCGTAGTCAATGTCCTTGACCGGCCGCCGCACGGCCCGGATGGCGTTGCCATCGGCGCCGGAGAGGCCCAGCGCATTCACGCCCGCGGCCTGCAGGCCGGCCACCACCTGCTTGTTGGTTTTGCCGGCGTAGAACATGGTCACAATGTCGAGGGTGGCCGCGTCGGTGATGCGGCGGCCCTGCACCATTTGGGGTTCCTGGCCCAGGTCGCGCAGCATCTGGCTGGCGCCTTTGCCGCCGCCGTGGACCAGCACCTTGCGGCCCGGCACTTGCGCCAGCTCCCGCAGAAACCGCTGCAGCTGGGCGTCATCATCAATAATGCCGCCCCCGATTTTAAAAATTTTCAGGCCTTCGCTCATAGGATGCAAGTAGGGAGAAATGCGGCATTGCGCGCCGTACGCTGCCAAAATGAGGCTCATCGGGCCCCGGCTGCAACCGGGCGGCCTCACTGTTAAGAAATTTATTTTGCTCCCGGAGCGGCAAAGTTTCCGAAAAAAATCATCTAGTTTTGCAACGATTTAGCGGTTTAAACGATTTAAACCGTGAAAACACTCCCTCGCCTCGCCGCGGCATCCGTCATGATTCAACTCTCTTCTATTGCGCTTCTGCGACGACCTAGACTGGTCGTGCGAATCATGCCAGCTTAACCGCTGGCTGCAATAGTACGTCCGGGTTCCGCCTCTACCGCGAACCGACGCCGGGTCCTCCCTCCGGAGCCCACCCCAAGAGACACCTCCCGAATCAACCGACCCTAGTCCGAGTGTAAGCCTTCGTGTGACGTTGCCCGGTATCCGCCGGGATACCCCGCTCCCCGGCCTGCTGGCCCCACCTTCTTTTTGGGTTTTTGTCGCTATCGGCGTTTCTGCCTGAGCATAGGCTTTGCCTGGCCCGCGCCGTTCCCCTCCCGCTTTTCGTCTTTCCGAGTCTGCTGCCCAACTCCGGCAGCCCACCGAGCTTTGACCATGTTCCTACGAGTCGCCGATGCTGCCGATGCGCAGTATGTGGAAATCCTCTGTCAATGGTACGCCGAATCCGCCAAAACCCGCGGCGTCGGCATTGCCAAGCGTGATCCTAACTATCTGATTAAGAAGATGGAAAAGGGTGATGCCATCATTGCCTTCCTCGATGACCAGCTGGCGGGTTTCTGCTACATCGAAACCTTCGAGGACGCGAAATTTGTGGTGAACTCGGGGCTGATTGTGAACACCGAGCTGCGCAAGGAAGGCCTGGGCCGCGCCATCAAGCACCGCGTGTTTGAACTGTCGCGCACCAAGTACCCGGCGGCTAAGATCTTCGGTATCACCACTTCGGCGGCCGTGATGAAGATCAACAACGAGCTGGGCTACCGCCCCGTGACCTTCCCCGAGCTCACGCAGTCGGACGACTTCTGGAAGGGCTGCTCCAGTTGCAAAAACTACGGCATCCTGATGGAAAACCAGCGCAAAATGTGCCTCTGCACCGGCATGGTGTACGATACGCTGGACGACAGCTTCACGCAGCAATCCATTGAAATTCTGGAGCAGAAGCACTAATCAATTGCCGTCAGCCCGTCATGCAGAGGCGGAGCCGAAGCATCTCGCATGGCTGACGCCATGAATAGCATCACAACCTCAGCACGCGAGATGCTTCGGCTCCGCCTCTGCATGACGGCCCACTAATACTACACAGCACTCCATGAAAAAAAAGGTAGTTCTCGCCTATAGCGGCGGCTTGGATACGTCCTATTGCGTGGTGTACCTGACCCGCGAGCTGGGTCTGGAAGTACACACGGTGATTGTTAACTCGGGCGGGTTCTCCGAGGAGGAGCTGGCTGGCATCGAGCAGCGCGCCTACGAAATGGGCTCCACGCGCCACGAGGTGATTGACGTGACCGAGCGGTTCTACCAGCAGTGCCTGCGCTACCTGCTGGCCGGTAACGTGCTCAAAAACGACACCTACCCGCTGAGCGTGAGTGCCGAGCGCATGTTCCAGAGCCTGGCGCTGGCCGAGTACGCCCGCGAGAACAAGGCCGACTACATTGCCCACGGCAGCACCGGCGCCGGCAACGACCAGGTACGCTTCGATGTGGCCTTTTCGGTGATTTCGCCCGACACCGAAATCATCACGCCCATCCGCGACCTGGGCCTCTCGCGCCAGCAGGAAATCGAGTATCTGCAGCAGAATGGCGTGGAGATGAGCTGGGAAAAAGCCAAATATTCCATCAACAAAGGCATCTGGGGCACCAGCGTGGGTGGCGTGGAAACCCTGACCTCCCGCCAGGGCCTGCCCGAGTCGGCCTGGCCGACGCAATTGAGCCAGCACGAGCCGCAGGAAATCAGCATCACCTTCGAGAAAGGTGAGCCGGTGGCCCTGAACGGCGAAACTATGAAGCCCGTGGATCTGATTGTGGCCCTCAACGAGCTGGCCGGCCAGTACGCCATCGGCCGCGACACCCACGTGGGCGACACGATTCTAGGCATCAAGGGCCGCGTGGGCTTCGAGGCGCCCGCGCCGCTGATCCTCATCAAAGGCCACCACTTGCTGGAAAAGCACACCTCCAGCCGCTGGCAACTGCTGCACAAGGACTACATCGCCAACTGGTACGGCACGCTTCTGCACGAGGCCCAGTACCTAGACCCGGTGATGCGCGACATGGAGGCGTTCCTGGAATCGTCGCAGGCGCGGGTGTCGGGTACGGTGTACGTGACGCTGAAGCCGTATCAGTTTGAGCTGCTGGGCGTGGAGTCGCCGTTTGATATGATGCAGTCGAAGGTGGCCACCTACGGCGAGGAAAACAACGCCTGGGACTCGCGCGACGCGAAAGGCTTCATCAAAATCTTCAGCAACCAGCTGCGGATTCACGGCTCATTCAACGATGAAAATTAAGGCTGGCATCGTCGGCGGGGCCGGCTACACGGCGGGGGAGCTGCTGCGGATTCTGCTGCACCACGAGTTTGTGGAGCTGGGTGGCATCGTGAGTTCTTCCAACGCCGGCAACCCTATCTACCAGGTGCACGACGACCTGGTGGGCGACACGGAGCTGCGCTTCGCGGCCGCGCTGCAGGGCGACGAGGACGTGGTGTTTCTGTGCCTGGGCCACGGCAACTCCAAAGCCTGGCTGACTCAGAACCCGCTACCCGAAACCACCCACATCATCGACCTGAGCAACGACTTCCGCCTGGAAGCCGACGCCGAGTTTGAAGGCCGGGAGTTTGTGTACGGGCTGCCGGAGCTGAACAAAAGCCAAATCCAGCAGGCCCAGAGCATTGCCAACCCCGGCTGCTTCGCCACGGCCATCCAGCTGGTACTGCTGCCGCTGGCCCAGGCGGGCAAGCTGACGGATGACGTGCACGTATCGGCCATTACGGGCAGCACGGGCGCGGGGCAGAGCCTCTCGGAGACGGTGCATTTCTCGTGGCGCACTAACAACGTGTCCATCTACAAGCCCTTCACGCACCAGCATTTGGGCGAGATAGGGGAGAGCCTGGCGCAGCTGCAGCATGAGCTGGCGGTGGATATCCACTTTATCCCGTACCGCGGCAACTTCACCCGGGGCATCTTCGCCAGTGTCTATACGCCGTCGGATTTGACCCAAGGCGAGGCCCGTGTGCTCTACCAGCAGTTCTACCAGGACGCCCCGTTCACCACGGTATCTGACAAGGAAGTGCATCTGAAGCAGGTAGTCAACACCAACAAATGCCTGCTGCACGTGCAGAAACTCGGCAAGCAGCTGCTTATTACCTCGGTTATCGACAACCTGGTGAAAGGCGCTTCCGGCCAGGCCGTGCAGAACATGAACCTGATCTTCGGTTTGCCCGAAACGACGGGCTTGGGGTTGAAGGCTGGGCTGTTTTAACTGATGCCAATGGCGCGGGTGTACCAGGGCTGAAGCCCTGGGCTACGTAGTGGCCGCATTTTCTACTTCGTTTTTTCGCTGACTAGCCCAGGGTTTCAACCCTGGGAACACTGGGATTACCGCAACAACCATGGAGCTTTTCAACGTGTATCCGCTCGTCAACATCACGCCCGTGAAGGCGCTGGGGGCGAAACTCTGGGACGACAAAGGCCAGGAGTATCTGGATTTTTACGGCGGGCACGCCGTTATCAGCATCGGCCACTCGCACCCGCACTACGTGCAGCGCCTCACTGAGCAACTTGGCAACATCGGCTTCTACTCCAACTCGGTGCAGATTCCGATTCAGCGGGAGTTGGCCGAGAAGCTGGGCCGGGTGTCGGGCTACGAGGACTACACGCTGTTTCTGTGCAACTCCGGGGCCGAGGCCAACGAGAATGCGCTGAAGCTGGCTTCCTTCCACACCGGCAAAAAGCGTGTCATTGCCTTCAAAGGCGCGTTCCACGGGCGCACCTCGGGCGCGGTAGCCGCCACCGATAACGCCAAAATTGTGGCGCCTTTCAACGCCGACCACCACATCAGCTTCCTAGAGTACGACCTGGCGGCAGTGGAGCAGGTGCTGCAGGGCGGCGACGTGTGCGGGGTCATCATCGAGCCCATCCAGGGCGTGGGCGGTATCATTATGCCCTCCGATGAGTTTCTGCAGGGGCTGGCGGCGCTGTGCCAGCAGTACGGCGCGCTGCTGCTGGCCGACGAGGTGCAGAGCGGCTACGGCCGCAGCGGCAAGTTCTTCGCCCACCAGCACGCCGGCATCCGGCCCGATGTCATTTCGGTGGCCAAGGGCATGGGCAACGGCTTCCCCATTGGCGGCATCCTGATTTCCCCCGAGCTGAAGGCCTCCTACGGGTTGCTGGGTACCACGTTTGGCGGCAACCACCTGGCTTGCGCCGCCGCGCTGGCCGTGCTGGAAGTTATTGAGCAGGAAAACCTGGTGCAGCACGCCGCCGAGCTGGGCGACTACCTGCGCACGGAGCTGGAAGCCCACGCCGGGGCCGAGGAAATCCGGGGTCGGGGCCTGATGGTGGGCATCAAGTACGATTTCCCCATCAAAGACCTGCGCGACCAGCTGCTCTCGGAGCACCACATCTTCGTGGGCAACGCCTCCGACCCCACGGTGCTGCGCCTGCTGCCCCCGCTGAATATCACCAAGGCCGAGGTAGACCGGTTTTTGCAGGCGCTGTACGCATTAATTCCGGCCGAAGTGAAAAAGTAAACGACCTGTGGCCTAACTTGCAGCCCCAATGAGTAGCACCCTGAAGCTCCCGAGCCACGCTCCCCTTCTGACAAGCTGCCCGCTGCCATTGGTGACTCCTGCGCAGCAACCGGCCAGTTCTTTCCCCGAAAGAACAGCCTCCCCCTTTTCCTTCCAGCAGTTATGCCCGCCCGACTTCCCGATGCCTGACATTTGGAAGTGGCAGGGTGCGGGACCGATTGATCTAGTTTCTTTCTCTCCCGTTTGGCTAAAGTCATTGTTCGGCTGGAATAGACCTCACTTGTTTGGTTCTGTTCCAGCCGAAATTGTATCCGGCCGGCGGCAAATGTTGCGGAACGAAATACGAGCACTATGTAGAGACGCGACACTTCGCGTCTCGCCGTTGAACGGCCCGCCCCACACCCAGCCTCGACAGCGTTAGCAACGATTGAGACGCGAAGTATCGCGTCTCTACATTCCCTCCCTACAAATGTCCAAAACAGTAAAACTCGTCCTCGAAGACGGTACTGAAATCCAGGGCCAGTCGTTCGGCGCCTTCACCTCCGCCGCGGGCGAGGTGGTATTCAGCACGGCCATGACCGGCTACCCCGAAAACCTTACAGACCCGTCCTTCGCCGGGCAGATTCTGGTGCTGACCTACCCCATGGTGGGCAACTACGGGGTGCCGGGTGAGGAGCTGTACGAGTCAATTTCGAAGATTTTCGAGTCGGACAAGATTCACATTGCCGGGCTGGTGGTGAACTACTACTCCGAGGAGCACAGCCACTGGAACGCCGCCAAGAGCCTGGGCGACTGGCTGGCGGAGTACAACATCCCCGGCATCTTCGGCGTCGATACCCGCATGCTCACCAAGAAGCTGCGCGAGAAGGGCGCCATGCTCGGCAAAATTGTGGCCGAGCAGGACGTGCCTTTGCACGACCCCAATTTGGAAAACCTGGTGGCCCAGGTGAGCCCTCAGGGCGTGCAGCACTACGGCACGGGCCAGCATAAAATCGTGCTGGTTGACTGCGGCACCAAAACCAACATTATTCGCTGCTTCCTGGAGCGCGACGTGGAGCTGATTCGGGTGCCCTGGGACTACGACTTCACCCAGTTCGACTACGACGGCCTGTTCCTGAGCAACGGCCCCGGCGACCCCAAAATGTGCGAGGCCACCATTGGCCACCTGCAAACGGCGCTAGGCCAGGACAAGCCGATTTTCGGTATCTGCCTGGGCAGCCAACTCATGGGCTTGGCCGCGGGCGGCGACACCTTCAAGTTGAAATACGGCCACCGCAGCCACAACCAGCCCGTGAAGCTCACCGGCACCCAGCACTGCTACATCACCAGCCAGAACCACGGCTTCGCGGTGGATACCGCCACGCTGCCCGCCGAGTGGGATATGCTGTTCGAAAACCTCAACGACGGCACCTGCGAAGGCATTAAGCACAAAACTAAGCCGTTCTTCTCCACCCAGTTCCACCCCGAAGCCGCCGGCGGCCCGCAGGATACGGAGTTTCTGTTCGACCAGTTTCTGGACGAGGTAGAGAAGTATAAGGCTGGCAAGTAGAAGCCAAAAAACCGTTTCTGAGCTTCTATCCAACCACTACTTGTTCTGTGCCTATGCTGCTCTCAGAAGATGCCAAGTTCGTTATCCAGTGCTTTGTGTACTACCTTTTTAAAGGTACGATAGCGCCCGAGCTTATTACTTCTGAGCCTAATTATGTGCAGTCACTTTTGCGAGAGCCACAACAGTTGGAATATACTTTCCATTTGCTGGCAAATGCTCTTCGGCAAGATGAGGGTAGTGCTTACTCAGTTGCAGTTGAGTACTTGGTCGCGAAGTATGCATTGCACGACCATGTACGCGTTGAAGCTTTGCTAGTTAGCTTACATCAAACAGTGTTTGATGATGTGTATGCTCGTTTTTTTCAACTAGCCTGCCACTTCATCTATAACACGTTTGATGATCCAATTCAGAATCCTGACTACTTACTGTGGCTAGAAGGCAATGGGACTGACGCCGTACCGACGTTTGCAACCTGGACTTACGAAATTAATCGACCTTTCACAGACAAAGTTGAAGCATTCAGCCGGGCTTTAAAGAGGGCGAATGAAAGAGCACGGAGGCAATTCGATGATTATGCACCAGCCGTTTGGTTTACAGATGATGAGCTGGAGCAGGACATCTACTAAACTTCTATACTGACTCCAACGAAGCGGTAGAGATGTTCCGACTTCGCTCAGCATAACGTTCAGTTATTCATCACTTCCCAACGCACTGCTCTTATGCAAGAAAAACGTAGAGGCTTTCCGAACTGGGGATATGTGCTGTTGGGTGCTTTGGCTTTCGCGGGGTTCTACTTCGTCAGGAACATGGGCCAGAAGACGATTTTGAAAGCCGTACTGGGTGAGCCAGCCAATTTGATTAACAAGTCCATGAGTTCGGCTCGGGTTTCACCTCGGATTACCAGTAGGACAGGACACATAACCTCCAAAAACTTTAAGGTGGAGAAGCTCGGCGCTACCAAGGATTCGCTCTCCTTCCGATTTTTCTTGGATGGTGAGCGGGCCGATGCCACCGTCAGGCTTTGGATGGCCAGGCGCCCGTCGGGTGAATGGCAAATAGTAAAAAGTGACACCGTCTTTACCGAATAGAAACTTCCCTCACCTAACCAATCGGCTGTAGCCGACTTAGTACGACTGCCTTTGAACATGACCGCACCAGCGGCCTGTTACCCCAACCCTTAGAATGGAAAAACCACAGAAAGTTCTCATCCTCGGTTCCGGCGCGCTGAAAATTGGCGAAGCCGGTGAGTTCGATTACTCCGGCTCCCAGGCTCTCAAGGCCCTGAAAGAGGAAGGCATACGCACCATCCTCATCAACCCCAACATTGCCACCGTGCAAACGTCGGACAACATTGCCGACGACGTGTACTTCCTGCCCGTGACGCCCTACTTTGTGGAGGAAGTCATCAAGAAGGAGAAGCCCGATGGTATCCTGGTAGCGTTTGGTGGCCAAACGGCCCTGAACTGCGCCGTGGCGCTGTACCGCGCCGGCGTGTTTGTGAAGTACAACGTGCAGGTGCTGGGCACGCCTGTGCAGGCCATCATCGACACCGAGGACCGGGATATTTTCAAGGAGAAGCTGGAGCAGATTGGCGTGCTCTCGGCCCGCAGCGTGGCTGTGACGACCATGGACGACGCGCTGGCGGCCGCCGAGAAAATCGGCTTCCCGATCATTGTGCGAGCGGCGTTTGCGCTGGGCGGCCTGGGCAGCGGCTTCGCCAACAACATGGACGAACTCCGCGCCCTAGCCCAGAAATCCTTCACCACGTCCGACCAGATTCTGGTGGAAGAGTCGCTGAAGGGCTGGAAGGAAGTGGAGTACGAAGTGGTGCGGGATGCCTATGATAACTGCATCACCGTCTGCAACATGGAGAACTTCGACCCCATCGGCATCCACACCGGCGAGAGCATCGTGGTGGCCCCGTCGCAGACGCTGAGCAACCGGGAGTACCACAAGCTGCGCAGCATCGGCATCAAAACCATCCGCCACCTGGGCATCGTGGGCGAGTGCAACATTCAGTACGCCCTTGACCCTGTTTCCGAGGATTACCGCGTGATTGAGGTGAATGCGCGCCTGTCGCGCTCCTCGGCGCTGGCCTCCAAGGCGACAGGATACCCGCTGGCCTTCGTGGCCGCTAAGCTGAGCCTGGGCTACTCGCTGGCCGAGCTGAAAAACAGTGTGACGCAGACCACCTCGGCCTTCTTCGAGCCGGCCCTGGACTACGTGGTGGTGAAGCTGCCGCGCTGGGATTTGGGCAAATTTGAGGGCGTGAACCGGCACATCGGCTCGGCCATGAAGAGCGTGGGCGAGGTCATGGCCATCGGCAAATCGTTTGAGGAAGCTATCCAGAAAGGCTTGCGCATGCTGGACACCGGCAAGCGCGGCTTCGTGGCCAACCGGCCCGAGGCTGACTTGGACAACGCCGCCATCGACCAGCTTTTGAGCGAACCGAACGAGGAGCGCATCTTCGCCATCAACAGCGCGTTTGAGGCCGGCTACACCATCCAGCAGGTGCACGAGCTGACCAAAATTGACCTGTGGTTTTTGCAGCGCCTGCTCACCATTTTCGAGCTGGGCAACCAGATAGCCGCCCGTCGCGGCAGCGGTGTGGATGCACTAGAAACCGGGCTGCTACGCGACGTAAAACGCGCTGGTTTCTCCGACCAACAGATTGCCGTGAAGCTGCTGGGCGAGGGCGACGTGAAAGCCGACGAGCTGCTGGTGCGCGCCCGCCGCAAGGCCTTGGGCGTGCTGCCCGTCATCAAGCAGATTGACACGCTGGCGGCTGAATTCCCGGCCAAAACCAACTACCTCTACAGCACCTACCACGGCACCGAAAACGACCTGGCGCCGGAAACCGACAAGTCGGTGGTGGTGCTGGGCTCGGGCGTGTACCGTATCGGCTCATCGGTGGAGTTCGACTGGTGCGGCGTAAATGCCGTGCAGACGGCCGCCGAGGAAGGTTACAAAACCATCATCATCAACTACAACCCCGAAACCGTTTCGACCGACTACGACGTGTCGGACCGGCTGTATTTCGAGGAGCTGAGCTTCGAGCGGGTGATGGATATTCTGGAGTTCGAGCAGCCCGAGGGCGTGATTCTGAGCACCGGCGGCCAGATTCCGAACAACCTAGCCACCCGCCTGGCCGCCGCCAACGCGCCCATCCTGGGCACCGCGCCAGCCCGCATCGACGAGGCCGAAAACCGCCACAAGTTCAGCAGCATCATGGACGAGCTGGGCATTGCCCAACCCCGCTGGAAGGAGCTGACCTCGCTCGACGCCATGTTCGAGTTTGTGGGCGAGGTGGGCTACCCCGTGCTGATCCGGCCCAGCTACGTGCTTTCGGGTGCGGCCATGAACGTGGTTTCCAACGCTTTTGAGATGGAAGCTTTCCTGAAAGCCGCCGCCGAAGTAAGCGCCGAGTACCCGGTGGTGGTGTCGGAGTTTATGCAGGAGGCCAAGGAAATTGAGCTGGACGCGGTGGCCGACAAAGGCGAAATCGTGAGCTACGCCATTTCTGAGCACGTAGAGTTTGCCGGCGTGCACTCCGGCGACGCCACCATGTACTACCCGCCCCAGCGCGTGTACGTGGGCACGGTGCGCAAGCTCAAAATCATTGCCGAGAAGATTGCTAAGCGCTTCCAGATCAGCGGGCCGTTCAACATCCAGTTCCTGGAGAAAAACCGCGAAATCCGGGTGATTGAGTGCAACATCCGCGCCTCGCGCTCCTTCCCGTTCGTGAGCAAGGTATCGGGCAATAACCTGATCAAAAAGGCTACCCAGGTGCTGCTGGGCAAGGACGTAACGCGCGACGAGAGCGAGCGGGTGTACGATCTGCCCTTCGTGGGCGTGAAGGCCCCGCAGTTCTCCTTCACCCGCCTGCCCGGTGCCGACCCGGTGCTACGCGTGGACATGGTGAGCACCGGCGAAGTGGGCTGCCTGGGCGACACCGCCGAGGAAGCCCTGCTGAAGTCGATGCTGAGCGTGGGCTACAAGATTCCGCAGAAAACCGTGCTGATTTCCGGCGGCCCCATCAAGTCGAAAGTCACGCTGCTCTCGGCCGTGGAGCTGCTGGTGCAGAAGGGCTACCAGATTTACGCTACCCAGGGCACGCACCGCTTCTTCGCCGAAAACAACGTGCCCAGCAGCCTGCTCTTCTGGCCCGACGACCACCAGGAGCCCAACGTGCTGACCTACCTGAAGGAGAAGAAAATCGACCTGGTCATCAACATCCCCAAGAACCTCTCGAAGGGTGAGCTGGATAACGACTACAAAATCCGCCGCACGGCCATCGACTTCGGCGTTCCGCTGCTCACCAACGCCCGCCTGGCGAAAGCCTTCATCCAGGCCTTCTGCCGCCTGGAAATGAAGGACCTGAAGATCAAGAGCTGGAACGAGTATAAGGCGATGTAAATAGTAGAGCGAGAGACAGAAAAGAACGTCATGCTGAGCGAAGCGGAGCGGAGTCGAAGCATCTCTACCGCTTCGCTCAGCGTGTCGGGTTATTTTTAAAATACAAAATACCTTGTGAGCATGGGCAACACTACCAAGAAACAGCTTTTTGCCATCGTTATACTGGCTATTCTCAACTTCTTAGTTAGCACTTTTACGGTCGGAGATGGTCGTGACTTGGCAGGTCATGTCGTTGAGGGGCAAAGTGAGGCAATGCGCGGAGCAACAATCAGGACGTTATTTCTTGGGATACAGCTGATAAGCTTCCTGCTAGGTTCATTGCTTGCTTTAGTTCCATACAAGGGAAAACCATACAAAGTGAAAGTGGTGCCCTTTTCTCTGACAACTGCCATTTGCCTACAGTTAGCTCTGTTGCTGATGGGGGTTGTCAAACTTTTTCTCTGATTAAGACAGACGTAGAATGTATGTCTATATCCTGACCAATACGACCAAAACCGTTCTGTACATCGGCGTCACTAACGACTTGGCCCGCCGCCTTTACGAGCACAGTCAGAGCCGCGGCGACACGGGTAAGTTCACCGGCCGGTATCAAACCGACTTGCTGGTGTATTTCGAAGCCTGCCCGGATGCCATGCAGGCCATTGCCCGCGAGAAGCAGCTGAAAGGCTGGACGCGCAGCAAAAAAGACGCGTTGATTTCAGCTTTCAATCCCAGCTGGAATCCTATTGATCTGGAAACTTTGAGCGACTGATTTGCTTGCGAAGCGGTAGAGATGCTTCGACAAGCTCAGCATGACGTTTTTTTAGCTTTCGGAACCAGGTTATTACCATACCCCCTCATGAAAAATTTCACCTCCTTCGCCGATGCCGGCGACTATAAAGCTCTGTTGCAGCAAGCCCTGGAAATCAAGGCCAACCCGTATGGCTACCAGCACGTCGGGCGCAACAAAACCGTCGGCCTCATCTTCTTTAACCCCAGTCTACGCACCCGGCTTAGCTCGGTGAAGGCGGCCTACAACCTAGGCGCGCAGGCCTGGGTGCTCAACGCCGGCGCCGACTCCTGGACGCTGGAAATGGCCGATGGCGCGGTGATGAACGGCGGCACCCAGGAGCACATCAAGGACGCCATTGCCGTGATGAGCCAGTACTGCGACGTGCTGGGCGTGCGCACCTTCCCCACGCTGAAAGACCGGGAGGCCGACTACAGCGAGGAAGTGTTCCAGAAAATCATGCAGTACGCCACAGTGCCCGTTATCAGCCTGGAAAGCGCCACGCTGCACCCGCTGCAAAGCTTTGCCGACCTGATTACGGTGGCCGAAACCAAGCGGAAGGAGCGGGTGAAAGTGGTGCTGACCTGGGCCCCGCACGTGCGCGCCCTGCCTCAATGCGTGCCCAACTCGTTCTGCGACTGGTTCTCGGAAATCGACTGGGTGGATTTCGTCATTACCCACCCAGAGGGCTACGAGCTGGACCCCAAATTCACGAAAGGGGCCCGCATCGAGTACGACCAGAAGAAGGCGCTGGCCGGGGCCGACTACGTGCAGGCCAAAAACTGGAGCAGCTACCAGCAGTACGGCCAAGTGCTCCAGAACGACCCCGCCTGGATGCTCACACCCGCCCATATGGCCCTGACCGACGACGCCAAATTCCTGCACTGCCTGCCCGTGCGCCGCAACGTGGAAGTGTCCGACGCCGTGCTCGACGCGCCCGGCTCGCTCATCATTCAAGAAGCCGGCAACCGCACTATCTCCATGCAGACGGTGCTGCACGAGTTGCTGAAGTAGGCGGAAAGACAGTGCACTACCTAAAAGGCCACTCCTACAGAGTGGCCTTTTAGGTGTTTAGGTGGCTACAGAAAGCGGGGCAGAGGGCACGATGTCCAGTCGCAGAATTTTCTCCCGGTACTCGCTGGGGAGCAGGCTGGCCCGCGCCCATCGGCTCAGGGGCAAGTGCTGCGCGTGGCGGTACACACCCAGAACGGGCAGCAGCCAGGGAATGCGGCCAAGGCGCAACAGCCGGCTCACCTGGGTTGGAGCTACTACTCGTTGGGCTTGCAGCAGCAGGCGGTAGCGCACCGGGCCCAGGTGCCGTGCGTATTGTTGGTAGAGGTCAGCGGTGAAGGCGCTGTGCTCCAGGTGCTCTGTCAGGTGCTGCCGCCGCGCCAGGAGCCACGCCGCATGGGAAGCCGGTAGTTCCGGGATGCTCATGCGCTGGCCCACACGGGTGAAAACCGCAAAAACTTCCTGTTTTTCGGCGGAGCTCAATGGCCTCTCCAGCGCCTCAAAGGCGCGGATGGAGTAGTCGATGAGCATGAACAGCACGTCGCGGTAGGCCCAGGCCGGAATGGCCATGCCGCGTTTGGCTTCCACGGCCGCGTGAATGGCCGTGATGGTGTCGATGGCCTTTTCCGCGTCGGCGCGTTCGGCAAACACAATCCGGCGGGCATATTCTACGGTCGAAAACAGACGCGCCAAGGGGTCGGCGGGCAGGCGGCCGGTGAAGTAGAGCCAGTCAACAGCCTTATTGAGCGCAAACTCGGCGGCAGCACCCGCAAAAATGAACAGAACCGTATCCGCTTTGCCCCAGATGGTGCGCACCACGGAAGTGGGAGCCACGAAGTAGGTTGGGTGTTGTGGCATGATGGAGGGGAAGTAAGTACGCTCTCAACTCAGAGTATTCCCACTTGATTTTTGGGAATGGCAGAATTGTTTTAAAAAGAACTTTGTGTTGCAAAGTTAATAAATCACTTCTGAACTGTCTGCAGATCATGTGGGTATTTTGAAGCCTGGGTAAAGTGCAGCTCGTGTTAGCCGAAAAGCACCGAAGCAGGTAAGCCACACAATCCGCGCAATTCTCATGCAGCGAAAACGGGAGTATGCAGGGCCGTGCGCCACGCGGCAGAAAGTGCATTTGTGCTCCCTGACCTGCTGATTGGTTGGAAATCCGGAAGGCCTGAAACTGCGTATTGCCCAGGTAACGGAGATGCGGGAGCTGCTCTGGCAAGGTGAAAAATTCGGGCGAATTGAACCTGGAATGGAAAAGTCCCGTTTAAGGCTCACTGAAAGACAAACTCCCTGTTCTTTCGGATTAGTTCACCTAACCCCATGCTCATGAAAAAGCTACTTGTCCTCGCCGCTGTGCTCGTGACAGGTGTGTCGGCTGCTAACGCACAGACCACCAACACCACGACCACGACTACCACGCAGCCCGAACAGAGCACCACCATCCAGACGCAGCCTGCGCCTGGTGTAATCAACTCTACCACTACCACGCAGCCGGCTTCTACCACCACCACGGTAGAAACTCAGTCGAGCACCAGCGTGGCTCCGGCTACCACGCTGCCGGCCGATGGTAAAATCAAAGACAAAAAGAAGAAGCGTAAAATTAAGACTGACGCTGACTAGTAGCGGCGTTTTGCCTTATGCTGAAAGCCTGGCCGCACAAGTTGCGGCCAGGCTTTTATTTTTCTTGGCGAATCAGAGGGAGCGGTGCAACTTCGTCTGAGCAGGCTGTAGTGGCGCTGAGAGTAGTGCCGAGGCCGGCAGTACGGCCGAATATCATTATATGAACGACCCGGAAATTCGTGTCCTGCTCTACCCGCTGCTGCCAGGCGGCGTGTATATAGATGAGCTACCCACCGGTACTACCCGTGCCGATGTGGTACACATCACAGAGCACTTTCTGCACGGCTATGAGGTAAAAGGCGACTCCGACACGCTGCAGCGGGTGCCCAACCAGCTACGCTGCTACGGCGAGGTATATGACTTCGTGACGTTTGTGGTGACGGAAAAGCACCTGCCCAAGCTGCTGCCGCTGCTACCCGAATGGGTAGGCGTGCTGACCGTAGTGGAAGGGGAGCTACGCCCGCACCGGGCTGCGGCCTACAATGCTACTGTAGAGCCTGCGCCACTGGCTAGCCTGCTACTGCTAGAAGAAGTGAAGCAGTTTCTGATGGCCCGCGGCCTGCGTGGCGTGAGTGAGTTGCGACGTGCTGAGGTGCTGCATTTTCTGCGTACCACGAATCTGGTGCCGCTTTCCAGCCTGGCCCAGTACGTGCGCGAGCGGCTGATGGCCCGCCTCCCTGAACGAATGCAGATGCGCGCTGAGCGCAAAGCCGAGCGCCAGCGCCTGGCCGGCCTCCGGCAGCGGCGCAAAGCCCGGCGCGCTGCCCGCAAGAAACCTCAAAAACCAGCCGCCAAGGCCAAAACAAAGGCCAACGTCAGAAAGACACCTACGCCACCGCCCGCAGGCTAGAAACCTAGGGTCAGCTGCTTGCCTACGGAGTCTTCCGTGGTTTCGAGGTTGGAGAGTGAGGCGCCTACCAGCCGCACGCCCTTGGCCAAGGGTAGGCAGCCAGCCACCAACTCCCGGCTGATTTGCTCCAAAGCGGCCAGGCTGGCCAGCGGTGCCAGCATGGTGCGGCTGCGGGTTATCTGCTGGAAGTCGGCGTACTTGATTTTGAGCGTGAGTGTGCGCCCCAGCAGACCCGCCCGCTCGCAATACGCCCACACCGAATCCAGGCAGGGCTGCAGGCCGATTAGCAGCTGCGCTTCTTCTGTCAGGTCTTCCGCAAAGGTGGTTTCTGAGCCTACCGATTTGCGCACCCGGTCCGGCACCACGGGCCGGTCGTCGATGGCGCGGGCAATGTGGTAGTAGTAGGAGCCGGCCTTGCCGAAATGCTGGCGCAGAAACGTTTCGGTTTGCTGCCGCAGCTCCAGCCCCGTGAATATGCCCAGCTGGTTCAGGCGCGCCGCCGTGGCCGGCCCGATGCCGTGAAACTCGCCCACGCGCAGCTGCTCCACGAAGGCCAGCCCCTGCTCGGGCCTGATGACGAACTGCCCGTTGGGCTTGCGGTAGTCGGAGGCCAGCTTCGCCAGAAACTTGTTGTAGCTGATGCCCGCCGAGGCCGTGAGCTGAGTTTTCTCTAGAATTTGAGCCCTGATTTCGCGCGCTACCTGTGTCGCCAGCGGCAGGCCCTTCAGGTTCTCCGTCACGTCAAGGTAGGCTTCATCCAGAGAAAGTGGCTCGATGAGGGGCGTGTACTCGGCGAAAATGGCCCGGATCTGCCGCGAAACTTCCTTATACACTTCAAACCGCGGCTTCACGAATACTAGCTCCGGGCACTTGCGCAGCGCCGTGACGGAAGGCATGGCCGAGCGCACCCCGAAGGCCCGCGCCTCGTAGGAGGCCGCTGCTACCACGCCCCGCTGCCGCGATCCACCCACCGCTACGGGCCGCCCGCGCAGCGCCGGGTTGTCGCGCTGCTCCACCGAGGCATAGAAGGCATCCATGTCGAGGTGAATGATTTTGCGGGTGTGCGGCGTGTCCACGGCGGAAAAGCGGGGCGGCTACTGGGGCAGGCTGATAACGGCCCCTTCGTACAGGGCCTTGGTTTCAGCGGAAAAATGGGCGTCCAGCTGCACTTTCTCGTTGAGGAAGCGCGGCGCATCGGGCTGCGAGAAATCCCACTTGCCCGCGTAATGCATCTGCCCGGGCTGCAGCGTGAAGCAATAGCGGGTATCCGTGAGGCGGCCCTGGCCCGCTTTGCGCAGCGCATCAAGGCCATACGAGTACTCATACCACTGCAGGGCATAGCGGCCGGGCGGCAGCGCCACGCAAAAGCCGTTTTCGCTGCGGCTGCGCATGGCGGGCTTCACCAGAATCCGGTAAAACTTGCCCGTCGTCAGGTTGAGCACGCGCACGTACTGGGGCAGCCCGCCGCTGCTGAACCCCAGGCGCTGAATGCAGTTGCCGTACAGCACGCCTTTGTCGGCGGGGATGGTTTTCTCGGCGGCCGTCCAGAGCCGCGACGGTAGTACGATGGCCGGGCCGGGGTTGGCATCCAGCGAATCAGCCGCCAGCGTTAACGGGCCTTTCGTGAGGCTGAAGGTGAGCGGCACGGTGTAGACCACCGAAACCGGCCGCTGGTTCTGGGTGCCGGGCTGCCAGCGCACGGTTTTCAGCCGCTGCGCCATCCGCAGGGCTTCCTCGTCCAGGTCGGCCCGCACGCCCTGCTTCACCTTGATATCGGCCACGTCGCCGGTGGGCTCTACTACAAACGAGAGGTACACCTTGCCCTGCACTCCGTCGCGCAGCGCTTTGGGCGGGTACTGCAGGCCCTTTGTCAGCAGCTTGAAAAGCGTCTCCTGGCCGCCCGGAAATACGGGCATGGTTTCCTGGTACGTGTAGTGCTGGCCGGTAGTATCTGCCGGCGCTGGCTGGTTCTGGGCCAGGCTGGTGCAGGGGATAAGCAGGCCAAGCAGGCCGGAATAGAAGAGGGAATTACGCATATCAACCCGCAAGTTACCTTAGTCCTGCACCTGTTCCAAGGGCACTACAGCTGGCGCGGGCTGCCGGGGCTTGCGGCTCACCAGAAACACGCCCCCGAAAATCAGCAGCGCCTGCAGGCCTTTGGTGAGCGTGAGCGTGTCTTTGCCTACTGCCACGGCAATACCCACGGCCAGTGCCGGCTGCAGGTAGATATAAGCGCCAAGTAGGGAAGGGGAGGCGTATTTCAGGGCCCAGTTGTTGAGCAGATAGGCCATGATAGTGAGGCAGATGACCATGTAGGCAATGGCGGCCCAGATACCGGGCGGGAAGCTGGCGTAGTCGGGCTGCTGCACCTGCTGCCAGCCGGCGGGTACCGCCAGCACCGCACCCACCAGAAAGATGCGCGCCAGCACCGTAAACGGATGATACTTGCGCATCAGCGGCATCACCAGCACGAGGTAGATGCCGAAAGCCGTGGCGTTGAGCAGAATCAGCAGGTTGCCGAGCAGCCCATCCTGCCCGCCCGCGGCCACTGGCCCCCGACTCAGAATGATACTGGCCGCGCCCACGCCCGCCAGCGCAATACCCAGCAGGCGCGGCACTGTCAGCCGCTCGCCGAGCAGCACTACCGAGGCCAGCACCGTCACAACGGGCGCAATAGTCTGGATGAGCGAGGCATTGATGGGGGAGGTGAGGTTGAGGCCCGAGAAAAACAGCAGCTGATTCAGCCCAATGCCCAGTACCCCGCACACCACGGCACGCCACTGGTCGGCGCGGCCCGTGATGCGGTCCTGCGGGGCCACCAGCCGGCTCAGCACGCCGAAGAACAGCGCCGCGCCCACAATCCGCAGCAGCACCAGCCCAAACGGACCCATATAGCGCGGCATCACGTCTTTAGAAATACTGTAGTTAGCGGCGTAGATAAGGGCTACCACGAACAAGGCCGCGTGGACCCGGGCTGCATTTTTCATTAAGAACGAAGGTAGAGGCGAATGTGCGGATAACGCATAACCCGGCGGGGCTGCACACTACCTTTGTAGCCTGCGCTTCGCTTCGAACGTTAAACACGCTGCCGCAACCCCGCGGCCCTATCCGAACCAGCCCGCTCCCGTAAGGTTCGCGCTTCCCCACCTATGTCTACCGGCTCCCTCTTCGATACCGACCCCCAGCCCCAGTCCAACGCCCCGCGCCCCGGCGCGCCTCTGGCCGAGCGGATGCGTCCCCGCACCCTCGACGAATACGCCGGGCAGCGCCACCTCATCGGGCCCGAAGGCGTGCTGCGCCGCTACCTGAATGCCGGCCGCCTGCCCTCGCTCATTCTGTGGGGCCCGCCTGGGGTGGGCAAAACCACGCTGGCCAATCTGCTGGCCGCCGAACTGGGGAAGCCTTTCGCCTCACTCAGCGCCGTGAATGCCGGCGTGAAAGACGTGCGCGAAGTCATTGAGCGGGCTAAAAAGCAGCGCGGCACGGTGCTGTTTATTGATGAGATTCACCGGTTCAGCAAAAGCCAGCAGGACGCGCTGCTGGGCGCCGTGGAGCAGGGCATCGTGACGCTGATTGGAGCTACCACTGAAAATCCGTCGTTTGAGGTGATTCCGGCCGTACTGAGCCGGGCGCAGGTGTACGTGCTGGAGCCGCTGGACAAGCAGGTGCTGACCGGCCTCGTGGATAATGCCCTGGCCCAGGATGACGTGCTGAAGCAGTACAAAGTGCGGGTGCAGGACTACGGCGCGCTGCTCACCATTTCGGGCGGCGATGCGCGCAAACTCCTGAACCTGCTGGAAATAGTAGTGGAAGCCAGCCGCCCCGACCCCAAGACTGGCGAAGTCATCATCACCGACGAAGGCGTGCAGCAGCTGGCCCAGCAGCACCTCGCCCGCTACGACAAAGGCGGCGAGATGCACTACGACGTCATTTCGGCCTTCATCAAGAGCATCCGCGGCTCCGACCCCAACGCGGCGCTCTACTACCTGGCCGTGATGCTGGAAGGCGGCGAGGACCCCAAATTTATTGCGCGCCGCCTGCTCATTCTGGCCAGTGAAGACGTGGGCATGGCCAACCCCAACGCCCTGATGCTGGCGCAAAGCTGCTTCCAGGCCGTCACCGTAATCGGCATGCCCGAGGGCGACATTATTCTGGGCCAGACGGTGGTATACCTAGCCACGTCGCCCAAGAGCAACGCCAGCTACAAGGCTATCCGGGAGGCCCGGGCGCTGGTGCGGCAGCAGGGCGTGCAGTCCGTCCCGATTCCGCTGCGCAACGCGCCCACCAAGCTCATGAAAGACCTCGGCTACGGTGGCCAGTACCAATACTCGCACGACTATCCCGGCAATTTCGCCTACCAGGAGTTCATGCCCGAGGCCCTCAGCGGCACCGTGTTCTACCACCCCGGCCACAACCCCGCCGAAACCAAGGTGCAGGAGCGTCTGCGCCAGCTCTGGGGCGAGAAGTACGGGTATTAACTGCAACGGCCCCGCCTGAATGCTCAGGCGGGGCCGCAGTAGGAGGAATGGGCAGTACGGCTACTTGCTAAGCACGTACTCCCAGTGGAAAGTGAGCGTATTAATAACGTCTCCCTGATACGTGCCCGAAATGCTCATCAGCTTGGCATTTAGCGCGTCATCAATGCCTGCCTCGAAGTAGGAATGACCGCCGAGCTGTCCGCCCTCCACCAGCTGGCCGTAGTTAGTTTCCAGCACAAGGCCTTCTATCTGGTCCCATTCGTAGCCGCGCACATTGGTAAAATACTCGCCCGGCTGTAGCGTGATGGTGTTCTGGCGCCCACCCATGGTGCCGCGCAGCAAAGTGGTGCCGCTACCAGCAAAAGTTAGGTTCAGGCCGCACACATAGTGGTGGCTGGCATCGAAGCAGATGCTGAATTTCATCAGGCTGTCTACAGGCACATTGAATGGTGTGCCGCCGGGCCGGCCCCCGAAGGTGCCTACTGCCACCTGAATCCGTTGGTCGCTGGGCTGCGCGGTCTTGGTGGGGTCCAGATACGGCCAGAGGTAAGCCTGGGCCAGCATAGCATCCAGCTCAGCCCCGAATTTGGCCTGCACCTGGGCCTGGCGGGCCTGCTTGGCGTAGGAAATGTTGGCGTGGCTGTTCGGGTCGCCGGGGTTGGGGTTATGCTGGCGGTATTCGCGGTACATCTGCCAGCCGTCGTACTCATCGGTGACGGAGTCTTTATTCCATGCAGTCTTGTTGAACTGCTTGGTGCCAATATCAACGATTTCCCAGTCTTCGATGTGCTTCTGCTTGATTTTGCCAAGCCGCCACGCCATAGCGGCCTCCCGGCTGCGCTGTACGGCTGCGCTGTAGCGGGCAATGGCGGATTGCAGAAACGTCAGTTCGTCTGCCTTCCCGCTCCGTTTTTCGTCCGCCGTTTCATTGGGGTGCAGCGTGTCGTACTCCTTCACCATTTCGGCGCGTAGCGTGAGTACCAGCGTACCCCAGGCCGCCAGCATCGGCAACACCCCAACTCCCTCCTGGTCGCGCAGAAAGGTGTCTTCGCGCTGCGTAGCCGATGAAATAGCACTGATGAGCTTGCTCAGCTTGTTGACCAAGCTGGACGTTTTGCCGTATTCGTCGGCATTCTGGCGGGCGCCCTGCAGGTCGCTGGCCAGGTTCTTAAGGTGCTCGGCCTGGAGCAGCTCCCGCACGCGCTGCTCTACATACAGCGTGGTCTGGTTCCAGAAGTCTTTGTCGTGCCCGTCGGGCCAAAGCACGCCCAGTACGCCCTTCACGGCCCCACCCACTTTCGGAATGGCGCTTATCGCGCCCAGAATAGCGTCGCGTATCAGGTCGCTGTACTGCCGGAACGTGTGGGCCTCATTGGCGACGTAAAACGGCGAAGCGGGTACTACGCGGAAAAGCTGATGGTCGCGGCTGGTGGCAGCGGCCAGCTTTCCCAGTTTCAGGGTGTCCTGCCCGTGGGTGGCGCCGGGCACTTCCAGCACGAGGCCCCCGGCATGCACCGGCCGCAGATAATAATAGCCGTTGCCAGCGTACAGAAAGCGGAACCGTTGGTTGGTGGTGTTCTGGTCCAGCCACTGAATCAGAGCCGCGCCCTCGCCACTCGACGGGCCGCCGGCCGTGGCCCAGAACAGGTTGCTGTAGGGCAGGTACACGAGGTGTTCACCGGAGCCGTTTTTTCTTAGCTGAAACTGCTGGGCTGGGTTGTTTTTGTAGGCCTCCTGCTGCTGAATAGCGGTGCCCTGCTCCTTGCGGTGATGCGTGGGCGCCAGCGGCAGGTTGCTGTGCTTGGGGATAATGACGAATGGACGGTCGTTGGGAACAATAAGCGTCATGCGGATAGAAGGAGGTTAAGTGAAAAATACTGCATGATAGGCAAATAATACAGTAAAGAAAGAGCTGAAGAAAGGTATGCGGGTAGCCGCACAAGCTCAGGCGTAACATCCCACGGCAGGCAGGCAACTTCAGCCCTGTTTTTTGCTTCTTTACGATGCTGAAACCCTTCTACCTTTGCTGATGAGGCCGCCATTGGCCCAGCCGCAATGCTAATCAGCTCTATCCGCCCCAAATCAGCGTAAATCAGTGACTCATGAGACAATTTTTTAAGTACGTGCTGGCCACGGTTACCGGCCTGTTTGTGTTCGGTCTGGTAGGTCTGCTGCTGGTCGTGGCGCTGATAGTGTCGCTGGCGCCTTCTTCTGATAAGGAAGTGTCGGTGGCCAAAGACTCGGTGCTGGAACTGAAGCTGGATAAGCCTATTGCGGAGCGCGAAAGCCGCACCTCATTTGGCTCGCTCATCAGCTCTCAGGCCGACAACATCGGCCTCGACAAGCTGAAAGCCACCATCCGCCGCGCCAAAACCGACTCCGACATCAAGGGTATCTTCCTGAACGTGGAGCTGGTGCAGGCCGGCATGGCCTCGCTGGAAGAAATCCGCGACGCGCTGCTGGACTTCAAGAAGTCGGGCAAGTTTGTGGTGGCTTACGCCGATGCGCAGTCGGAGAAGAGCTACTACCTCACGTCCATCGCCGACCGGATTTACCTCAATCCGCAGGGTACGCTGGAGTTCAACGGCCTCAGCTCCGAGACGATGTACTATAAAAACCTGTTCGAGAAGGTCGGGATTCAGCCCCAGATTTTCCGGGTTGGCTCGTTTAAGAGCGCCGTAGAGCCGTTTTTCCGGGAAAACATGTCGGATTCGGCGCGCCTGCAGACGTCGTCGTTCCTGAACTCGCTCAACGATTTCATGCTGGGCCACATTGCCACGGCCCGCAAAATCACGCCGGAACGCATCAAAACCATCAGCGACTCGATGCTGGTGCACAACGCCGACGACGCCAAGCGCCTCGGCCTCGTCACGAACCTCGGCTACTACGACCAGGCCCTCGACTACATGAAAGGCAAGCTGGGTGTGGAGAAAGACGAAAAGCTGAGCCTCGTGGACCTGAGCGACTACGGCAAGTCCGACGATGAGGAAGGCAGCGGCAGCAGCCGGATTGCTGTTATCTACGCCGAGGGCGACATCGTGACGGGCAAGGGCGGCAGCAGCAGCATCGGCAGCACGCGCTTTGCCGAAGCCATCCGCAAAGCCCGCCTCGACGACAAGGTGAAGGCCGTGGTGCTGCGCGTGAACTCGCCCGGCGGCTCGTCGCTGGCTTCCGACATCATATACCGCGAAGTGATGCTGACCAAGAAAGTCAAGCCCGTAATTGCCAGCATGTCGGACGTGGCGGCTTCGGGCGGCTACTTCATTGCCATGGGCTGCGACACCATTGTGGCCCATCCGAACACCATTACGGGCAGCATCGGCGTATTCGGCGTGCTGCCCAACATTCAGCCGCTGCTCCGCGACAAGCTCGGCATCACCACGGACCGCGTCACGACGGGCAAGTTCTCGGACTTCCCGACCATCACGCGGCCGCTCACGGCTTTCGAGCAAAGCCAGTTTCAGCAGGAAATCAACCGCATCTACGCCGACTTCACGACCAAAGCCGCCGCCGGCCGCCGTATGCCCGTAGAGCGGTTGCGCGGGTTTGCCTCGGGCCGGGTGTGGTCGGGCTCCGAAGCCAAAGCCCGTGGCCTGGTAGACGTGCTGGGCTCGTTTGATGACGCGCTGCGCATTGCGGCCCGCCGCGCCAACCTCAAAGAAGGCGACTACAGGCTGCAGGCGTTGCCACGCCAGCGGACGTTCATGGAAAGCTTCTTCAGCGGCATCAATGAGGAAGTGCGCCTGAGCCTGGTAAAACAGGAAATGGGGCCGCTTTTCCCGGTGTATGAGCAGTATAAGAAGCTCTCGGAAATGAAAGGGGCTCAGGCCCGCATGCCGTTCGAGTTGAACATTCAATAGGTTTTATTTCGCCTGTCATCCTGAGCATGTCGCGCATCAAGCGAGGACGAAGGACCTTATCACGTTAGTACGACAAGCGTTGCAACGACTTGTTCTAGCGCGACAAGATCCTTCGTCCTCGCTTGATGCGCGACATGCTCAGGATGACAGGCTTTTCAGCAGTTCTTTTTTGCTCACATGCAACACCTCCACGACGCTACTAACCATATCCGCCCGCTGCTGCAGGGGTTCGAGCCTGAATTTGGTATCATCCTCGGAACCGGCCTAGGGGCGCTGGTGAAGGATCTGACCATTCACCACACCATCCCGTACGCCAGCATCCCCAATTTCCCGGTTTCGACGGTGGAAAGCCACTCCGGCAATCTGCTGGCCGCTGAGCTGGGGGGGCGGAAAGTGCTGGTAATGCAGGGCCGCTTTCACTACTATGAAGGCTACACCATGGAGCAGGTGGTGATGCCCGTGCGCGTGATGAAAATGCTGGGCATCCGCAAGCTGTTCGTGAGCAACGCCGCCGGCGGCCTGCACCCCGACATGGAGTACTCCGACCTGATGCTCATCGAGGACCACATCAACCTGCAGCCTACTAATCCGCTCATTGGCCGCAACCTGGACGAGCTGGGGCCGCGCTTTCCCGATATGCTGGAGCCCTACGATGCCACGCTGCTGCGCCAGGCGCAGGAGGCGGCCCGCAGCCTCGGCTTCGCCGACAAGGTGCGGCGCGGCGTGTACGTGAGCGTGCCCGGTCCCATGCTCGAAACGCCCGCCGAATACCGCTACCTGCGCACCATCGGGGCCGATGCCGTGGGCATGAGCACCGTGCCGGAGGTTATTGCCGCCGTGCATATGGGCTTGCCAGTGCTGGCCATCAGCGTCATCACCGACCTGTGCGCCCCCGATAAGTTGAAACGCGTAGCCATAGCCGATATCCTGCGCACGGCTGCCGCCGCCGAGCCCCGCCTAACAGCATTGCTGCGGGCAGTTATTGAGCAGCAGTAACCTTGCTGATTTCCAACAAAAAAGCCCGCTGCGTAATGCAGCGGGCTTTTTTGTTGGAAGCGTTAGGGCAGTTACGGTTGCGCCGAGAAGACGAATTCCTCCAAAATATTGCCCTTGTTGGTGTAGTTGTAGCGCAGCTCGGTGGCGGTGAGGCTGCGGAGTGCATACTGGTGGTCGTCGCCTTTGTGGTCGGTGAAGTGCAGAACGGTGTTGTTGTTCATCAGCATCCAGGTGCCGTCGTAGGTGTCGCCATTCACGAACTGGTCTTCAGTATAGGAGCCGTCGGGGCGGAACGTGAGGGTAAACCGGTCTTTGATGGCGCTGCCGCTGCTGGTGGTCTGGCCGTTGCTCTGGATGGCATCAAGGCGCCAGGTGCCGGTGGCCAGCAGCTGGGCTGGGGTGGTTTCCGGCTTCGGGTCATCTTTTTTGCAGCTGCTGAGGGTAAGGCCCATCAAGGCAACCAGCCATATCAACATGGAGAAACGCAATAAACGCATACTAAAAGGGAATGGAAGTGAAGGAATAACTAACTGAGCAGCCCACGCCGCAAAGCGTTGCAAGCTGCTTGGTTTACCTGAGAAAATATGTGGTTAGCGCAGAATAATCTGCTTCCGGTCATAGCTCAGCACCGTGAACACCCCAACACCGCCCTGCACCGTGCTCCTGATGGCGGAAGGCTGCGCAAACGGGTTGCCGTTGGCGTCGCGCGCATCGCGCACCGACTGCCGGAACAGGTAGTACGGCTGGTCGATGTGGTAGAGCGTCACGAGGAGCGTGTCGCCGGCTTGAAACTGGTAGCTAGTGCCCACCGTGAACGACTTGCCGTTGTTGAGCCGGTCGTCCAGCTCAAAGTCCCGTTCCCGGTCGGTAGAAATACTGTCCTTGTGGATTTGCAGCCGGTAGAAGTCGGCGGTGGCGGCGGGGTCCGTGAAGGAAGTGAGCAGGTAGGCTTTGCGCTCTTCGGTTGGCTTATCGTTGAATTTGTACCGGAGCGAATCAATCGGAATCCGGCCCGGCATGGTGGCCGTGCCCGTCACACGGCGGCCTTTGGTATCGTACACCTCCAGCCTGAACGTGTCGCCGGGGCGGGCTACCAGTGGGCGGCTGCCGATGTGGGTGTACCCTTTCAGAATAGTGGAATCGATGCCCGGCCGGAAACGGAGCGTATCGTGGCGGCCGGAAGGCAACGTTAGTACCACGGTTACATCGGTCGGGAGTACGGGCACCGGGCTGGCCAGGTAGGGCGTGGTTTCCGTGACGGTGAGGCGCGGAATCTGGCCGTCTTCGAGGTAGCATTCCGTCACGAGCTGGGCGGGCAGGGCCGGCAGCTCCACATCAATGTCCTTCTGCAGGTCGCAGCCAGACAAAAGCATAGCTGCCGGGAGAAGCAGGGAGCGTATGGCGGGCGAAAAGTAGTTCACGGAAGTAGAAACGTCAGATACTGAAAACAGATGCACGCAGCGGGCTGGCTTGGGGAAAGCGCGGCGCTTCGGCATCAAAATTTGAAATTGTAGGTAACGGCCGGAATGGTCGGAAACAGCGAAACCTGCCGGGCGCGGTAGTTGAGCACCTGGCCGGTAGCTTCGTTTTTCACCTGGTCGAAGTACACGAAGTAAGGGTTGCGGCGGTTGTAGGCGTTGTACACGCTGAACGTCAGGTCGGATTCCGGAAACCAGCGGTTGGGCTTCAGCTTCCAGACCAGCCCCAGGTCGAGGCGGTTGTAGGGCGCCAGCCGGAAGGAGTTCCGGTCGGGGTAAATGGGCGCCACCGACAGGTCGCCGCCGAACACGTCCTGCACGTTGAAACGGCCGGATGGCAGCGTGGTGGCGTTGCCGGTCGTGTATACAAATGAGCCGGTCAGGTTCAGGCGCTCCGTCAGCTGGTGCAGCAGCACTACTGTGATGTTGTGGCGCCGGTCGTAGTTGGGGTAGAACACGCGGCCCTCATTGATGCCGGTAGTGCCGCGCTGCGGCAGAAACTGCCGCTTGCTCCAGCTCAGCGTGTAGCCCACCCAGCCCGTCGTACGGCCCGATTTTTTCTCCAGATACAGCTCGTTGCCGTACGCCCAGCCCTTGCCAAACAGAAATTCCTGGTCCAGGTCGGGGTTCACGAACAGCTGCGCGCCGTCCTTGAAATCAACCTGGTTCTGGCTCCATTTGTAGTACACCTCGTTGGTGAGCAGGTATTTGCCGTCGCCCAGCAGAAAGCTCACGCCGGCCGCGGCCTGCTGGGAGCGTTGCGGCTTCACCGACAGCCGGGAAGGGTACCAGATATCAGTCGGGAGCGTGGCGCCGGAGTTCGTGACAAGATGCACGTACTGGTACATCAGCGCATAGCTGCCTTTGATGGACGTTTTGGGCGTGAGGGAATAGCGGGCCGACGCGCGGGGCTCGATGCCACCATACACGTCGGAGCCGCTGCGGAAGCCCGTCAGGCGCAGGCCGTAGTCGAGCTGCAGCTTGTCGGTTGCCTTGAAGTTGTCGGAAGCGTAAAGGCCGCCTTCCTGACCGGTATAGCCCACATCGGAACCCAGGTTGAGGCTGCCGTCGCCGGAGCCGGCCTGCAGGCGCCCCACCCCAAAGTCGTGGCTGATGAGCTGCGCTCCGAATTTGAAGGTGTGCCGGTCGTTGGGCGTGTAGTCGAGGTCGGTGCGCAGCGCCAGATCCTGAATATCCGACGACAGATTGAAGCTGAACTGGTCCAGCGCGTTGGTGATGCCGTACTGGTAGCGCGTGTAGGAGGCGGTGGTATTCAGGTAGAGGCGCTTGTTGAACACGTGGTTCCAGCGGGCTGCGCCCACCGTATTGCCCCAGCTGAAGTTGAAATTGAAACCGCCCTGCGAGTTGAACCCGAAAATGTCGCGCCCGTAGTAGCCGCTCAGAAACACCTGGTCCTTCTCTCCGAGCTTGTAGTTGCCCTTGGCGTTGAAATCGTAGAAGTAGTAATCAGGAATGGGGTTGTAGTCGGCGTTGCCTTCGTTCAGCTTGTTGATCTGGCGCGTAAACACGTCGAAATACGTGCGCCGCCCCGATAGAATGAACGAGCCTTTGTCCTTCACAATCGGGCCTTCCACCGTCAGGCGCGACGAAATCAGGCCGATACCGCCGCTGGTCACGAATTTCTGATTGTTGCCTTCGCGCAGCTTCACGTCTATCACCGACGAAAGCCGGCCGCCATATTGGGCCGGAAAGCCGCCTTTGTAGAGGTCCACGCTCTGCACGGCGTCGGGGTTGAACACCGAAAACAGCCCGAACAGGTGGTTGGGGTTGTACACCACGGCGTCGTCCACGAGCACCAGATTCTGGTCGGAGGAGCCGCCGCGCACAAACAGGCCGGAGGTGCCTTCGCCGCCATTCTGCACGCCCGGCTTCAGCTGCAACGTCTTGAGCAGGTCTACTTCGCCAAACAACGCAGGCAGCAGTTTCGCCTCTTTGGCGGTCAGGCGCTCCACACTCATCTGGGTGGTCTGCAGCTTCTGCTCCAGCGTACCCGAGGCTTCTACCACCACTTCGCCCAGCGTATTGCTGGACTCCGGCAGCGTAAACGACAGCCGCTGATTGTGCGTCAGAGTCAGGTCGTGGGTCTGGGTTTCGTAGCCGATAAAGGAAATAACCACCTGGTGCCGGCCAGCTGGCAGCCTGAGCGAGTAAAAACCGGTAGAGTCGGCGGTGGCACCGGCTACCAGGCTGGGCACGGCCACCGAGGCGCCGGGCAGCCGCTCACGGCTGGCGCCGCCGCGCACGTAGCCACTCAGCGTGTAGCGTTCCTGTGCCTGGGCCACGGCTACGCCGGCCATGCTCCATACCGAGACAAAAGCAAATAGAAGAGTTGAAAAACACATCAGCACAGATAAGGACAAGCACGACAAAGGTACGTCCCTGCGTGTTGCCCAACAGTGGCCTGCCCCGGATAGTTTGTCTGGGCGGAGCTGGCCAGTGCCTAGAGGGAGGCGCCTAGCTCAGAAAGGGTTGCACGGCCTGCACCAGCTGGGCGGCGGGTACCGCGCCGGCCTGCCGCCATACCGGCTGGCCCTTATGAAACAGAATGAGCGTAGGAATGCTCTGCACCCGAAACTGCTGGGCTGCCGCCGGGTTCCGGTCCACGTCTACCTTAATGATTTTGAGCTTGCCCTGGTGCTGCGCCGCCACCTGTTCCAGAATGGGAGCCATGGTTTTGCAGGGGCCGCACCAATCGGCAAAAAAATCGACCAGCACGGGCATGCCTGGGCTGTTTATGAGTTCTGCAAACGACTTCTTAGCCATCTTAGTCAGCTGTAGTTCTACCAAATCAGACCCGCTACAGGCCTTTCCAACTGATACGCAATTTGTCGGGGTGTAGGGAAGATGTGGGCACAAAAAAGGCCCAGTGCACAGCACTGGGCCTTCAGGAGTGAGTAGGGCAGGGAGGCTATTTCTTCTTTTCCTGCTTTTCCACCACAGTTACATCGTTGGCCGTTTCTGGCAGCGTGAAGCGGCCCCCCACTACCTTTTTGCCGCTTACCTGGCACTCCCAGGTGTAGCGGCCGGGCTGCGACCTGGCAGCTTCGCCGGTTTCGGTTTTGAAATAGTCCGGCTCCGATGGCTCCGACGGGAAAATTACATCGACGCCATTCTGGCCCGCACCTACTTCTTTCACCAGGACGTAGGCCTTGCCGCTGGTCTGGTCAGTCACCACGAACTTGGCTGAGTAGGTACCAAGCTGCCCGAACTTGTCCATTACCCCCATTTTGATGTAGGCATCAGTCGAGACCATCCAGGTTTGAGCCTGGGCGCACAGCGGCGCCAGCAGCAGCAGAGCCAAGGCCAATCCTGCTGCTCGCAGAACGGACGTAAGGCGGTGGAACGTAGAAGGAGTAGAAACACGCATGGGCAAAGAAGTTAAATGTGTCGAAGTCAAAAAAAGAACCGAAAAGTGTAAAAAAAACCAGATGCTAGAGGGTTGTATAGCGTGGTCCCAACCAAATATAGAAGTATTTCTACTTGGCCTGTATAGCAGGTTTTTATTTTTTTTTACACTTCCGCCTCCTTGTGCCGCCCCAAACCTGTTTCGCTTATCCCCCCCCTTTCTCCCTGACTCATGCCGCGCCGCAATAGCAGACCAAGTACGCCTTCAGCCCCGGGACCGGCCGGTACGCCGGCTGAGACCCGGTGTGCGCTGTGCGAGCGGCAAGTGCAGCATACCTCGCGCCACCACCTAGTGCCCCGCGAAGAGGGTGGCCGCCACGGCCCCACCGCCGACCTGTGCCAGCCCTGCCACAGCACCATTCATCTGCTGCTGGACAACAAGGAGCTGGCCCGGTGCTACCACACCATTGATGCACTGCGGACAGCCGAGCCGCTGCAGAAATACCTGCACTGGGTGCGTCGTAGCCGGGTCGAGCGGATTGCCAACCGGCGCGGCCGGAGGTAGCCGGCCACTGCCGGAATGCTGTGCCCGGCGCGCGTGGCTACATTTGGGCTGTCATCTTATCGTGAAACCGACTGCCACTTCCTTGCAGAAATACTTTGTTCCGTTTCAGCAGCTCCGCCGGCAGCCCACTATTGTGGTCGACAGCACGGGGCTGGGCGCGGCCCTGACGCTGGCCCACTGGCGCGGAGCTGCCACGCCTTTGGCCCTGCGCGACGACACCAGCGCCGGCTCCGTACTCCGGGCGCTGCACCAGCCCGAAACCCCCGGACTGGAAGCCGCCGCCGTGACGGCCAACCACTTCGATATCGATGGGTTTGTGGGCGTGTGGGCGCTACTGAACCCAGCGTTGGCCCGGCGCCATGAGCAGCTGCTGCGGCTAGTGGCCACGCTCGGCGACTTCCGCGAAATCAACTGGGCCAACCCGCTGGCCGACCACGCTTTGCAGCTGGTGTGCTGGCTGAATGCGGAGGAAAAGGCGAGGTTCTATGAGCCATTCGGGGCCCCGGCGCGGCGTCGGCGCGAGGATGAGGCTTCTGCCGAGAAGTTCAACTGGTTTCTGCCGCGCTTCGCGGAGCTGCTGACGAATCCGGAGGCCGGCCGTGCCATGTGGGAGCCGGCATACGAGCGGGTGAAACAGGCGGTGGCAATACTACATAGCTCCGCAACGGCTGTGCGCCGCTACCCCGAAATCGGGCTGACGGTGGTGCGCACGCCGGAGCCGCTGCCGTACTACGCGCTGTTTAGTCCGAGCATCGGCACCGATATGGTGCTGAGCCTCTACGACGGTCAGCGTTACGAATTCGAGTACAAATACACCACCTGGATAGACCTGGAAAGCCGTGCCACGCTGCCGCGCCTGCCGCTCGATGCGCTGGCTGCCCGCCTCAACCAACTGGAGAAGACGCCGCGCCGCTGGACTTTCGACGGCATCACCGACACTGGCCCGCTGCTGCGCCTGAGTGGCAAAGCCCTCACGAAGCCCCAGCGCTACGCCGACCCCGACCAACGCCCCATTCACCCGTCCTCTATTGTGCCGGAGCAATTGGAGGCCGAAGTGGTAGCCTTCTTCCAGACCGGTTACGCAGGCATTGCGCCGAAACGCTACTGGACCTGGGCCGAAATCAGGGCTGCCGGCCGCTGATGTTGCTTGTCGGAGGTGTTCAACTGCCTTCCGGGCCGTCATGCTGAGCGAAGCCGAAGCATCTCTACCGAGGGTAAAATCTAGCATTGCAACGAAGCGGTAGAGATGCTTCGGCTTCGCTCAGCATGACGTTCTTCGGGCTCAGCAGGACGTGCTTTTTGCTTGCTGTCGATACACCCAGGCCGCGTCTTTACTGCAGGCTCCGCACCGCGTTACACGTTCTCGCCGAAACCCAGCACCTGCAGCGAGCTGACGCCACCGGCGCCTTTGCGAACGTTTATCTGGGTCTGCACCCGCTCTTTCAGGGCCTCCACGTGCGAGATGATGCCGATGGTTTTGCCGGTGCCCTGCAGCATTTCCAGCGCCGAAAGGGCTACGTCCAGCGTGTCGGGGTCGAGGGTGCCGAAACCCTCGTCAATGAAGAGCGTGTCAATCTGGGTTTTGCGGCCCGCCAGCTCCGAGAGGCCCAGCGCCAGCGCCAGACTCACCAGAAAACTCTCGCCGCCCGACAGCGAGTTCATGGAGCGCACCGCCGCTGCCTGGTACTCGTCCTGAATGAGCAGGTCGAGGTGCTGCTCGGGGTTGCGCAGGATGCGGTATCGGTCGGTGAAGCGGTGCAGGTGGCGGTTGGCCAGATCCACGAGGCGGGCCAGGGTGAGGCCCTGGGCAAACTCGCTAAACTTCTTACCGTCGGCAGACCCGATGAGCTCGGCCAGCTCCCGCCAGCGGCGCGCTTCCTGCTGCTGCTTTTCCAGCTCGGCGGCCAGCGTGGCGTGGCGTTCCTGCCCGGCCCGGTGGCTGCTCAGCCGCTCCTGCCGCTGCCCCAGCTGCTGGTTGAGTGCGGCCAGCTGCTGGCTATAGGCGTTCAGCTGCTGATCAATGACCTCCGGCGGCTCTGGGGTGAGGGCGCGGGCTTCTTCGGTTTGCAGCAGCGCGGTGGTTTCCTGCAGGGTTTCGGCGGCCAGGGCTACTTCCTGCTCGTGGCGGCGCAACTGGCTCTGCAGCGTCGTGAGCTCCGGGTCGGGGAGGAGCAGGGCGGGCAGGGCAGCGGGGTCGGGGGCGAGGCCAGCGGCGGTGAGGCCAGCCACCAGCGCCGCGTGCTGCTGCTGCCGGGCCTGCTGCTGCTGCCCGGCGTCCTGCTCGCGCTGGCGCAGCGTGTTGGCCGCCACCGTATGGGCGGTTTCGTGCTGCAACAGCTGCTGCTCGGTGCGCTGGCGCTGCTGCTCAGCGGCGCGCACAGCCTCTTCCAGCTGCTGCCGAAGCAGGGCTATGTTGGGTTCGGGAATCAGTTCCTGGAGCTGCTTTTTCTGCTTCTCAATAGCATCGTTCTGATCAATAAGGTCCTGGCGGTGCTCCCTCAACCACACCCTGATGTCCTGTTCGTCGCGCGTCAGCTTCTCAATCAGCGCCTGCCCTACTTTGTCTTGCTGCTCTGCCTTAGTGTGTTGCTGTTTGCGGGTCTGGTATTCTGTTTCTAACCCCCGCAGCTGTGTGAGCATGGCCGCGCCGTTTTCGCCGGTGAAGGCCAAGTCAAAATTGCTCAGCAAGCTTTCCAACTGCTTTTGCACCGTGGGCAGTTGGTCGCGCACCTCCTCAAAGGCAAGCCGGGCCTCCTGTAAATCGTGCTGGGCGCCGACTTGTGCCCGGACGGCGGCTTGCTGCTCGGCTACGGTCTGGGCAAGGCTTCTTTCGGTGGCTACCTGCTGCTGCTCCAGATCCTTTAGCTGCCGCACAATGGCACGGCTGGTAGCCGGCACCATCTCCTCGGCGGCCGGTGTGATAAGCTGCAGTGGGGCATCGGTGGCTATGTTGGTAAAGTCGCCACCCGCATTTTCCAACAGGTTGAGAAACGTATTGAGGTGATTGACTCGGGTGTTCAGCGCGTGGGCTTCCTGGGTTAGGAGTTCGGCCTTTGCTGTTTCCTGTGCCAGCGAGGCATCGGTAAGCCCCAGTACCCCGGCCGCGTACGGGTGCTCGGTGGCCCCACAGAGCGGACATGGCTCGTGCGGCCGTAGCTGCTGCCGCGCCTGTTCATGATTGAGAATAAGCTGGTGCGCCTGCACCAACTGGCGCATTTCTTCGCGGCGGGCTTCCTTCTCCGCTAACTCTCGCCGAAGGCTCCCGATATGGTGATGTAACTGCCGCAACTGCTCGTCGCGCGTGGTGGCGGCCTGCCGGGTCTGCTGCTGTTGCTCGGCCAACTGCTGCCGAGCTGCTTCGGCCGTTGCAGCGCACTGCTGCTCGTCGTGTTGCAACGTTGCCAAGCGCTTTGTCAAGTGCGTCACACGCCCTTCCAGCTGGCCATTTTCTGTCCGAAGCCGGTCCCAGTCCTGTACCAGCCCGGTGAAGGCCGCAAAAACGTCCAGCATTTCTGCCCGCCGGCCGTGGCGAAGCAGCCATTCGGAGGAAGTGCTCAAGAACTGCCGTGCCTCCTGGGTCTGAGCTTCGGCCGCTGCCAGTTCCGCTTTTATCCGTTTGCATTCCGTGTTGCGCTTGTCGTAGGCCTGCCGATTCTCCTGAAGTTGAGATTCCTGCTGCCGAATGTTCTGATCCAGCTGCTCGGCCTCGCGCAGCTTCGGCTCCTGGGTTTCCTGGAAGGCTTTGGCCTGCTCATGGGCCTGCCGGGCGGCATTGCGGGTGGTTTCGGCGGCGGCGCGGCGCTCCTGCAGCTGCGGCAGCTGCCTGCGCAGCTGCTCCACTTCCTGCTGCACGCGCGCCAGCTGCTGCTCGGTCTGGCGCAGCAGGGCGTAGTCGGTGGCAAAAGGGGCGGCCTGCTGGTGCAGCGCCAGCCGCTGCCGCAGCGGGGCCAGGGTTTCAGCCTGGGCAGCCAGCTGCTGCTGGCGCTGCCGGGTAGTGGTCAGCTTCTGGCGCAGCTCCTGCAGGCGCAGGTGCCACTGCCGTGCTTCGCGCAGCTGCTCCTGAGCGGCGGTGGCGGCCGTGAGCTGCCGGGTCAGGTCCTGCGCTTCGCCTTCCAGAAACGCCACTTCCTCCGCCGAAAGCAGCGTAACGCCCGCCAGCCCCGCTCGGAGCTGCTCGGCCTGTTGGGTTTCGTGCTTAGCCCGCTCGAAGGTTGCCCGCGAGATGTCGGAGTATTTGCGGGTGTCGGTAATCTTTTCCAGTAGTTGGGCCCGCTCGCCGGCCGGTGCTTTCAGAAAGCGGGTGAAGTCGCCCTGAGCCAACAGTACGGAACGCAGAAACTGCTTGTATTCCAGCCCGCTCAGCTCGGCCACCCGCACCGGCACCTTCGACTTGTAGGTTTCCAGAAACGGCCAGGTTTCTTCGCCGTCATCGGCCACTTGCCGCTCGCTCAGCTCCATGCTGGGGGGCTGCAGATTGCCCTCGGGGCGCTTGCGGGCGCGGTACTGGCCCCATTTGGAGCGGTAGTGCCGGCCGTTCACCTCAAACTCCACTTCGGCCCAGCTCTCGCCGGTGCCATGGCTCATCACCTGCTCGGGGCCGGTGGTTTCGTGGCGCGGCACCTGCCCGTAGAGGGCCAGCGTAATGGCATCCAGAATGGTGGTTTTGCCCGCTCCCGTGGCGCCCGTAATAGCAAACAGCCCTGCATCGGCCAACGGGCTCAGGCTGAAATCCACGGTGTGCTCCCCGCGTAGGGAGTTGAGGTTGCAGAAACGGACGCGGAGAATTTTCATGTGGGCAGGTTGGCGGCAGAGAAGGGAGAACGGCAGGGGTAGCCGCTGGGAGAGCCGGCCTGGAAACTCAAAATTACGCCAAAACCGGCCAAGCGTCACCCGCAAATCCTGCCCGCTTCAGCAAGGGGTGGAAATGGCCGAATACGGGTGTAGCTTATTTTCTGAAAAATATAAATAAGCTACACTGTTTTGTAGCTTATCTTGAAAAGGAAAATAATAAGCTACACTCAGATGGGACGAAAAAGCGGCCGGCACGAATCGTTGCCGGGACTGGTGCGCAAGGTATTCGGGCTGGATCAGGCTACGCTGGGCACGTATCTGCACCTGAGTCGGGTGGAAATGGGGCACTGCGAAAGTGGCCGGCGCGACCTGCCGGGGCCGCTGCTGGTGCGGCTGCTCCCCCTGATACTGGCCGCGCCGGCCGCCAAAACCGAGCCCCGGCCGCTCACCGAGCCGCTGCCCACCCTGTCCCCGCCCGACCCGGAGCCGCTCTGGGCCCGCCTGGATGAATGCCGCCACCGCGCCGGGCAGCTGCGGGCCTCGCTCGCGAAGCTGGTGGCCCGGCAGCAGGCCGCTACCCGGTTGCAGCAGGCATTGCCAGCGCTGCTCGCTGCCGCCCCCGATGACGCCGCCCGCCGCTGGCTGGAGCGCCGCCAGGAGCAGGCCGCCACCGACCTGGATGCCTGGGAAGCGGCCCGCTACCACCAGCTGCGGGCCCGGCTGCTGGGCCTGGAGGCAGAAGCGGCGGCGCTGGCAGACGCACTGGGTGGGGAAGGAGGATAGAGGGGGTAGGAGTGCTACCTTGCCAGCCTAGCCTGCTTACGCCATTGCTGAGCCCAAGAAACTATTGCCGTTGGCCCTGCCTATAGATCAAGCTTTACTGACACTTATATGTATATGAATCGAGTTATTGGAGCTACAATGTTGGTATCCGTTATCAGTGGCTGGGGTGCTGAGTTGTCAGCGTCTAATTATCTGCACAGGCCATATCGAAAGAAGGATTGCCAGGAAGACTGGCAATATCCCGGCATTCGTGACGATATAAGAGGCATAGTTGTTTTTCATAAGACCACAAACGAGTTATGTGGAATAATGCCAACTGCCTCCATCACTCTAGTCAAAACAATAGAAAATGATACTATAAGGGTGTTAGAACTATGCAACATCAGTAAGGAATTTGCTAATGGGGAATTGGTGGTGATACATCCAAGCACAAATGCTAAAACAGATAATATCTATGCACCTCTTGATCCGAGAGCCTGCTCGCTCAAGCGGACCTGCGTTGGAGTGGTTGAATCCATTGTGAAGCGGTAAATCAATTGAGTAGTAGCTGACAATAGCAAGTAGTTGATTCCTACCTTGCCAGTCCACATCCCAATAAGTGCCCATGAAGCTCCTGCTGCTGGCCGCGCTGCTCCTGCTACTCCTCGCCGAAGCCTGCGCGCCGGTACGTACCGCTACCACCGCCGTCAGTGCGGCCCCGCCGCCGGTGTCGCCGGAGTTGTACCGCACCATTGCCCGGCAGGACAGCTTGATGTTCGTGGCCTTCAACCGGCACGATGTGGCCACGCTGCAAACCTTTTTCGCCGAAGACCTGGAGTTCTACCACGATAAGGGCGGCCTAGCCAACTTCCAGCAAACCATGCATGGCTTCCGGAATCTGTTCGAACAGAACAAAACCACCGGCCTGAACCGCCAGCTCGTGCCCGGCACCCTGGAAGTGTACCCCATTAACGGTTACGGCGCTGTGGAAACTTACCAGCACCGCTTCTGCCACGTGGAAAACGGCCGCGACGACTGCGGCACCTTCAAGAACATGATGGTGTGGCGCCTACGCGACGGGCGCTGGCAGGTGACGCGGGTGGTGAGTTATGGGCATTAATATCTCAACTCTACTGCTGATACTATGAGGAGTTCCATGCCGAAACGAGATGATGATTCACTCGATAAGTTGATTACAAGTAGACACTTGATTCCAACAATGAGCGATTCCAAATGGGTAAAGCTCCTAACCGTTCTTGTTGAAAATCACAGAATGGTGCTGGAATGTCGAGTAAAACTAATGTGGGAAGATGAAGGCGTTAAGCGTCTACTGGTCATTGACGAGTATGCCAGCTATAATTTTGACTACTATGACACGGCTATGGAGGCTATGATTTCCGGTAGTCCGGTGCTCAATGGCTGGTGTGCATACAAGGAAATTGAATGGCTGGATTTTCCTCGATTTATTGGGAATATCGAGTCTGAAAAACAGGATATCATCTCCATTCAGCAGAAGATAGAGGAAATAGGCCAATTTCGGTTGGAGTTATCTGATGACAGATTGCGTCTGTACGCCTATATACCTGTGTCTGCAACCAGCTAGAGTTATTCCTACCTTGCCAGCTTCAACGCCCCCCTGAAGCTGATGAAACTACTGCCGCTTGCCGCGCTGCACCATATCTTATGAAGTTAATATTCTTCACCTGCCTCTTCTGTCTTGCCTCAGCCGGATTTTTAAAGGGCCAGTCGTCCAGCAGCACGGTTTATAAAGACCTTGCCACAAAGAAGTTCTTTGCTGTCAGCATGATGACGCGCGTGGTAGAAGGTGAGAGGATTTATATCGTGGAGAATAAGAAAGTCGACAAGCTAACTTATGATAGTTTTCAGCTTGCGAGGCGAAATATGGAAAATTGCCGTCCATGTATTCTGAAGGTATATAATGGTAGTAATCAGCTGTTACGTGAAGGAGTTTACTATACCGATGCGCCTGTTGGATGGGAGAAAATATATTATCCCAACGGTAAAATTAAAATCAGCGGACAGTACAAAGAAAATTCAACTAACGATTGGGGGGATTTGTGTACACGGCACTATTGTGGTGTAAAAATAGGCCGATGGACGTACTTCGATGAAGGAGGAAAACAGCTATATGCCGAGGATTGGAAAGACGGTGAATTTATCAGACAGATTCCTGAACAATTGACACCAGAGATATGGAAGATGGAATTTGTTTTTCAGGGAAAAGATGCTGAGAATTTTCCTTTGCGAGTGGAGCAGATTTCAGAAATAGATATTATTCCTCGATATAAGAATAAGGCTCATGCGGTATTAACAGTGAAGCTTTACATAGAGGCTGTTGGGTATAGATCATTCGTTAGTAAATATGGAGTAGATGAATTTAAAGGAATTGACACTCGTAAGTTGCTGTTAGCATCTGGGATACCTATGGATAAAAATCCACGTTTTATTCTGGAGGTATTGAAGGGCGAGAATAATGTTGGCAGACTGTACCTCACTATAGCCAAGTGACAAGGTTTTGTTTACCTGCCTCCCTACCTTGCCAGCTTCAACGCCCTCCTGAAGCTGATGAAACTATTGCTGCTTGCTGCGCTGCTCCTCGCCACCGTTCCAACCTTCGCCCAGAAAGCCAAGCCCACCGAAAATCTGGTGCAGTACGCCAAGCCGCTGGTAGGCACGGCCCGGATGGGGCACACGTACCCCGGCGCCACGGTGCCCTTCGGTATGGTGCAGCTCTCCCCCGATACCGACACGCTGAGCTACGAGCAAAACGGCAAGTACAACCCCCGTGTGTACGAGTACTGCGCCGGCTACCAGTACGCCGATAAAACCATCGTCGGTTTCTCGCACACCCACTTTAGCGGTACCGGCCACTCCGATTTAGGCGACTTTCTGCTGATGCCCACCACCGGCCCGCTCCAGCTCAACCCCGGCACCGCAGACCAGCCGGAACGAGGATTCCGCTCCCGGTTTTCGCACCAGAACGAAGTGGCCGAGCCCGCCTACTACCGTGTCAAACTCGACGACCACAACATTGTGGCCGAGCTGACGGCCTCCAACCGCGTGGGCATGCACCAGTACACGTTTCCGCAGTCCGAGCAGGCGCATATTATCCTGGACCTCACGGCCGGCATCTACAACTACCCAGATAAGAACGTCTGGACCTTTGTGCGGGTGGAAAACGACACCCTCGTGACCGGCTACCGCCAAACCCACGGCTGGGCGCGCACCCGCACCGAGTACTTCGCCATGAGCTTCTCGAAGCCGTTCGTGAGCTACGGCAGCCGCAATTTGTCCAAGAAACAAGTGTACCGCGGCTTCTGGGGCCGCTTCGACCAAACCAAGAACTTCCCCGAGCTGGCCGGCGAGCAGCTGCGCTTGTTCTTCGATTTCAAAACCACAGCCGGGGAGAAGGTGAAGGTGAAAATGGCGTTGTCGGGCGTGAGCACCGAGGGGGCGTTGCGCAACATGCGGGCCGAAGTGCCGGGCTGGGACTTCGAGGCGGTGAAGCGGGCGGGGCAGGCGCTGTGGCAGCAGGAGCTAAGCAAAGTGGTGGTGGAGTCGCCGAAACGGGTGGACAAGGAGAATTTCTACACGGCCATGTACCACGCCGCCCTCAGCCCCACCACCTACATGGACGTGGACGGCCAGTACCGTGGCCTCGACCAGAATATTCACAAGGCCGAAGGCTTCACCAACTACACCTCGTTTTCGCTCTGGGACACCTACCGCGCTTTGCACCCGCTCTACAACCTGTTGCAACCCAAGCGCAACGCCGATATGGTGCAGTCGATGCTGGCCCACTTCGACCAGAGCACGATGCACATGCTGCCCATCTGGAGCCACTACGCCAACGAAAACTGGTGCATGATTGGCTACCACTCGGTGCCCGTGATAGTGGATGCCGTGCTCAAAGGCGTGGTGCCCGCCGACCAGGCCCAGCGCGCCCTCGATGCCTGCGTAACCACCGCCCACCAGCAGCGCTACGACGGCATCGGCCTCTACGAGCAGCTGGGCTACGTGCCCGAAGACAAAAGCGGCGCCTCGGTATCGAAGACGCTGGAATACGCCTACGATGACTGGTGCATTGCGCAGCTGGCCCGCAAGCTAGGTAAGACGGACATTGAAGCCGAGTTCAGCAAGCGCGCCCAGAACTGGCAGAACGTGTACGACGCGCGCATCAACTTCATGCGCCCCCGCCTGGCCGACGGCAGCTTCCGCCCGCGCTTTGATGTGCTGAGCACCCACGACCAGGGCTTCATCGAGGGCAACGCCTGGAACTACAGCCTCTACGTGCCCCAGGACCCCGCCGCCCTCATTGCCAAGATGGGCGGCGAAAAGAAGTTTCTGCCCCACCTGGATTCGCTGTTCACCATGCACCTGCCCGACAAGTTCTTCGCCGAAACCGAGGACATCACCCGCGACGGTATCATCGGTAACTACGTGCACGGCAATGAGCCCGCCCACCACGTAGCCTACCTCTACAACTGGACCAGCCAGCCCTACCAAACCCAGGCCCGCGTGCGGATGATTCTGCCCAAGATGTACCGCCCCACCCCCGACGGCCTCGGCGGCAACGACGACTGCGGGCAGATGTCGGCTTGGTACATCTTCTCGGCGCTGGGTTTCTATCCCGTAGCGCCCGGCTCGCCGGAATACGCCCTCGGCAGCCCCGCCGTGTACGGCGCCACCATCAATCTAGAGAACGGCAACGCCTTCCGCATCACCGTCAAAAACCAGAGCGACAGAAACGTTTACGTGAAGGAAGCCCGCCTCAACGGCCAGAAGCTCACCCGCCCGTTCCTGCAATATGCCGATGTGGTGAAGGGCGGGGAGTTGGTATTTACAATGGCGGGGAAGCCGTGAGGAGGAGAGGGTTGTAGAAGCAGGTTTTGGATTTCCTGAAATTGCTTCCAACTGGGAGCCAAAGGCTTAACATCTTTATTGTGGAGCACCTCAGTGCTGAAAGCATCATGAAGGACGTAATGGTAAGAATGATATCTTTCCTTGGAACAGCAGTGGCTGGTGAGGACATCGAGGCAAGAGAGAATTATTGGCAACTAATAGGTAAAAGGGGAAAAATCATTGAGACAAATGATGATTTTGACGGGAGGGTATTGGTATTGTTCGAGCAAAGTATAGACGATTATGGATTAGAGAATCATAATCCCATCAAGAACTCTCTTTGGATTCGTATTACCGATTTGATACTGGATTAAGAGCGGGTCAACTTTTGGGTTTTTAGTCAGGCTGAGATTATTAAAGCCCCAGATGGCGCGAGTATAGTGTACAGTAACTCGTGCTTAGCCGCGCATGCTGAGACTTCATGCATTAAATCATATCAAAAATGGCCGAGCAAAAAAACATAGTAAATACCCCGGTGTCTAACGACATTACACCCAAGGTGACGGGTATCGGCGGTATTTTCTTTTTCTCTGACAATCCGCAGGAAATGAGAGAGTGGTACGCCAAAAACCTGGGGCTGGAAGTCAACGACTGGGGCTCGACGTTTGAATACAGAAACGTGGAGCGGCCCGAGGAAGTAAACTCGCTTCAGTGGAGCCCCTTCCAGAAAGGGAGCGACTATTTCGTGCCTTCCGCTAAGGAGTTCATGATCAACTACCGGGTACAGAACATTGAAGGGCTGGTGGCGCAGCTAAAAGCCAACGGCGTAACCGTGCTGGATGACATTGCCAGCTACGACTACGGCAAGTTCGTGCACATCATGGACGCGGACGGCAACAAACTGGAACTGTGGGAACCTGTTTAGCAGTAGCAGCCAGATAGCAAAACGCCCCGCTTCACGTCTGAACTGGAGTGGAGCGGGGCGTTTTGAGTTGCTTTGGTAGCTACTCTATTTGTTGCCGGTGAAGCTGGGCGTGCTGGCGTTTCTGTTCTTGTTGCGGCTGTAGAGGTAGGCAGCACCCGCCGCTAGCAGCGCACCGCCTAGCAGCTTACGGCTTCCGCCGGAGCGAGCAGGCGTGTCATATGTTCCGGTAGTAGGGTTAACGGCAGTGCGTCCCCCAAACAGGCCCGAAATCAGGCCACCAAGTGAACCGCTCGGGCGGTCAGAACCAAATATACTCATGATTGACAAGGGAAAAATGGTGTAAAGGCTCTAACGCAACTCAGGTGTGAGGGGTTGAGGAAAATTGCGGCACCCCAGATTGGTGTAGGGGCGGGGCTTGCCCCCGCCCGCCGTTGAACGAAACCCTTTGTCACCGGCCCACAAGGGGCGGGGGCAACCCCCATTCACTACAGCATCATCCCAGCAACTCCAGCAACTCCTGCGGCGTGAGCGACTTTAACAATGACGCGTCGGTTTTGATGAGGTCATGCGCCAGCTCCTGTTTGGCTTCCTGCAGCTTTCTGATTTTGTCCTCAATCGTATCGGGGCAGATGAGGCGCACGGCCACCACCTTGTTCTGCTGGCCGAGGCGGTGGGCGCGGTCAATGGCCTGGTTTTCAGCGGCCGGATTCCACCACGGGTCCACGAGGTACACGTAGTCGGCGGCGGTGAGGTTGAGGCCCACGCCGCCTGCTTTCAGCGAAATCAGGAATACGCGCACCGAATCGTCTTCCTGAAACGCCCGCACGGCAGCGGCCCGGTTGCGCGTCTGGCCCGTGAGCTGCTGGTAGCCGATGCCGCGCCGTTCCAGCTCCGGCCGAATCAAATCGAGCATCCCGACGAACTGCGAGAAAACCAGGAGCTTGTGCTGCGGCGCCTTGCTCTCGATTTCCTCCAGCAGCACCGCCAGCTTCGCCGATTCTGACCCGTACGATTCGGCATCAGCAAGGAGAGCGGGGGCGTTGCAGATCTGGCGCAGGCGGGTGAGCCCCTGCAGAATGTGCGCGCTGTTTTTGCGGGGCGAGTCGGGGTGCTGGCCCAGCAGCCGGGCCCGGAACTCCTGGCGGCAGGCCTCGTAGATGCGGCGCTGCCCGGCGCCCATTTCGCAATAGAGCACCATCTCTGTTTTGGCGGGCAGCTCCGTTGCTACCTGGGCCTTGGTGCGGCGCAGCACAAACGGGCTGATTTTGCGCTGCAGCGCCTGCGCGTGTCGGCCATCCTTGAACTTGTCGATGGGAGCCGCAAACTGGTCCTGGAAGTGCTGGCGGCTGCCCAGCAAACCGGGGCACGCGAAGGAAAGCTGCCCGTATAGGTCATAAGTGCTGTTTTCGACGGGTGTGCCCGTCAGCACGAGGCGGTTGCGGGCCTGCAGCAGGCAGGCGGCCCGGTAGCGCTGCGAGTCGGGGTTTTTGATGGCCTGCGCCTCGTCCAGCACCACGTAGTTGAAGCGGTAGTCGCGCAGCCACTGGATGTCGGATACCATGGTGTTGTAGGTAACTAGGACGATGTCATAAGCGTCGAAATCCGGCGCCTTCTGGCCGCGCCCCGCACCCTGCACCGCATGTATCCGCAACGAAGGCGCAAATTTCTCTGCCTCCGCCTGCCAGTTGAATATCAGCGACGCCGGCACCACCACCAAATTGGCCGCCGTGTGTCCCTTTTCACGCAGATGCAGCAGGAAGGCCAGCACCTGCACTGTTTTGCCCAGGCCCATATCATCGGCCAGGCAGCCCCCGAAATGGAAGGTGTCGAGGAAGTTGAGCCAGTTGAGGCCTTGCCGCTGGTATTCGCGCAACGTGGCTTGCAGGCCGGCCGGCACCATTACCGGCGCAATGCCGGTGAAGTCGGCAGCGGCGGCGCGGTAGCGGGCCAGTTGGGCCTGTGCGGAGGGCGCCAATGCTTCAGCGTCATAAAGCTCGGCGAGGGTGGCGAAGCTGATGTTGGGCGTGCGAATCCGGTCATCCTCGACGTGGCCGGCGGCAAACCAGGCCGCAAATTTCTTCATCCACTCCTGGGGCAGAATGCCGCGCGTACCGTCGTCGAGCTGTACGTAGCGACGCTTGTTGCGCACGGCTTGCTGCAGGTGCTGCAGCGTCACCTGCTGCTGGCCAAACCGCACGCCCACAGCTGTATCAAACCAGTTGGTCTCGCCGGTTACGCGTACCGTAATGCGGGCTTTGTGCGGGTTGAGGGTGTTCTTTTTCAGCTGATTGAACCCCAGGATGGTGATGCCTGCCCGGCGCCAGTCCTCGAAAGCCTCCAGAAACCATTCTTCCCGCAAAAACTGCGTTTTGGGCACGTATAATGCCTCCTGCTGCAGCTGCTCCCGAAACTCGGGGTAATGCTTTAGTAAGGCCGCCACAAACCGGTCCTCGGCATTCGCATCCCGCGCCAGCACAAAAGGCCGGCTCAACTCATCTACGGCATGCAGCTGCCGCCGCGAGAGTATGGATACTTCCTTCGGGCCGTAGCGCATCACCGGCAGCAGCTCCACGCTCGGACCGGCATCTGAAAGGTACAGCAGGAGCTCCGGGGGCGTATCGAATCCGCTGGCTGCGCGCTGCTCGGGCGTGGCCGGACGCAGGTGGCCGTAGCTAATGTGCAGGCGGTCCTCCAGATTGGCCAGCACGTCCCGCTGAAACTCCGGAAACTTGCTCCGGTGAATCAGGAGGGTGTTGTTGCGCTTCTGAAAAAACTCTACAACCCGCCACACCGCCACATCCTCGAGCAAGTACAGCGCTTCCGGTGTCGCCACAAAATACTCGTAGCGGATGGTGAGGGCCTGAAGGTCGTGGGGCTGGTCGTGGAGCAGCAGCTTGCCACTCACGTCGTAATAGTCGCCTCGCTGGGTGACGGTCAGCCGCAGCTCGGTGCGGGCAGTACGGAGCTGCACGGGACTGATAGACTGGGCCGTGATGTTATCAGAAATAGTAGCGTTGTGCGTGTAGAAAGCTACCCCGGCCGGATTCTGCACCACGGCCCGCAATGCGTTGAGGGTGGCCACCGAGCGGGTGTCCTCGAAGTTGCGCTGGAAATGCGCTACGGCCGTGTAAAATTTAATTTCCTCTGCGCTCTGCAGCTGCCAGATGCCTTCCAGCGGATGAAGGGGGCTGATGGGGTTTTTGACCTTGCCTGTAGCCGTAAGCGCCGCCTCGGCCAGTTGTAGCGTCAGGTGCCCGTAGTACTTATGGCGGCCCAGTACCAGCAGTTGCCGGCTACCCGCCGGTGCAATAAGCGGCGCAGACTTCGGCGGTAGTAACTGAGCTATCAACTCTTGGTTTGCCGCCGCCGTGACGGGATACAACGCTGCCTGCCGGGGCGCTACCGTCACGGACGCCGGGCGGACATACGTCAACTCAAAATGCGCGTCCAGATCAGCAGCCTGCTCCAGGCCATAGTCGCGGGCGGCGGCGCGCAGGTGCTGGTTACGGGCCTGCTGATCGAAAAACAGCCGCAGCTCTTTGCGGTGCAGAATGCTCAGCAGCACCGCTGCCTGATGCTCGCACAGGGTAGTTTTGGGCGTAGTACAGGCGCAGGAAACCAGCAGATTTCCATCCAGCTGCTGCACTTCCACAGTAGGAAAATGTAGAGTGCCAGCTGCTTGGCTGGTGCTGCTAAAGATACCGTGGTTCGGCTCCAGCGTTTCGGGCTGAATGGCCGCCAGCGTACGGGAATCAGCCTCGGGCAGCGAAGCACAATGCAGCCAGACAACGGCGTTGGTCAGCTCCGCCACAGTCAGGTTGGGCAAAAGATACTGGTGCGGATGAGGCGACGAGGAAATCGGCATGCAGAAGGCGGCGGCAGGCTTCCGCACGTCAGGTAAAGATACGCGCCGCCCGGCCGTCTGGCTCCCGCGCAGCGGCAGTTGCTAGGGCCTGCTGCGCATCTACATTCGTTCCAGTAGCTCGTCGAAGGTGCGCAGCAGCTCGGCGCGGCTGGCTTCGGGTTCAGCTTCGAGGCGCTGCTCAAACACTTCCCGCTCCGTAAAATCGTGGAGGCTGCGCGTGAGCGGGGCGTCGGCTTCTTCGTCCTCCTGCCCGAGAGCCCGGAGCTTCACGAGGCGGAAATGACGGCGCGCCAGCACTTCGAGCTGCTGGCGGTCCAGGGCCTGAATGACGGCAAGCAACGCGTCGGCGACTTCCAGCTGCGTCAGCTCCGAGTGAATCTGCACATCGGCCCAGGCGGGCAGCAGATAGCCGGCGTTGTCGTAGGTGGTGAGGCCCGTCGTTACCTCATCAAGCGTGCCGTGGAAGCGCAGCAGCCGCCGCGCCCCTGGCACCGGCAGGCTTTGCAGCGCCGCCAGCTTGCCGCTCTCGAAGTCGAGTAGCAGCACTTCCTTGGGATGGTCAATTTCGGAGAAGGAAAGCGGGATGGGGGAGCCGGAATAGCGGATATGCTCCCGGCCGCCCACCCGCTGCGGGCGGTGCAGGTGGCCCAGCGCCACGTAGTCGAACACCACCGGGAAATGGTCGGCCGTAACCTGGCCCAGATTGCCGACATGAATCGTGCGCTCGGAATCCGACGGGGCGGCGCCGGCGGCGTAGAGGTGGCCGGTAGCCAGCACGGGCAGCCCCAAATCTTTCAGCTGCCACACCTGCTCTATTTCCGAAAGGCGCAGGTAGTGGTCGGCAATGCCCTGCTTGATGCGGGCTTCGCGCTCCTCGGCTGTTTCGCCGGGCACGGAAAGGCGCACGTCCCGGTCGCGCAGGAAAGGCACGGCGCATACTACTAGGCCGGGTTTGCCGGCGGCATCGTCCAGCACCAGCACCTGCTCCTCAAAGCACTCGGGCACACAACCTACCACATGCACGCGCAGATGGCGCAGCAACCGGGCCGGGGCGTTGAGCGTGGCCGGCGAGTCGTGGTTGCCGCCAACCACCACTATGTCGCGGCAGCCGGTGTTCTGCATGCCAAGCAGAAAGCTGTAATACAGCTCCAGTGCCTGGTTGGAGGGCGAACCGGTATCGAAAATGTCGCCGGCCACTACCAGCACTTCCACGTGCTGCTCGCGCACCGTCTGCACCAGCCACTCCAGAAAATGACGGTGCTCGTCGGTTCGTTCGTGGCCGCTGATAAAGCGCTGGCCCAGGTGCCAGTCGGCGGTGTGTAGTACGCGCATTGCAGGTAAATGAACTGTAAAGGTAACGGCTAAACAGGGCTTCTCATTCCATCAAAAGCACAATGGTCCGCGAAGAAAGCCTCCGCGAACCATTGCAGGTAAGTTGTAAGTAGAACCTGGCCCGCGTCAGCTAGTGAACGGCCTGGGTCTGGAATGTGGAAATGGCTTCGCCCAAATCGTAGACGGTGGCGCCGGGCAGCGCGGCCTGCACAATGCTGGCACCAGCCGCGGAGCGGTAGCCGCCGGCGCAGTGTATCAATATGGGCTTGCCGGTGGGCACTTCGTGGGCCCGCTCGCGCAGCTCAGGCAGCGGAATCAGCAACGCATTGTCGAACACCGGCTGCTGAGCTTCCGTGCGGTTGCGGATGTCCACAATAGTAAAGTCGTGGGGCTGCTGCCGCACATGCTCCACATCTACCGCCGGGCTGGTGGCAGGCAATTCGCGAGGCGCAAGCAGCGCGCCTTTGATGTTGCTCTCATACCCGATTTTAGCCGTTTTGCGGATGACCGTGTCCAGCGCAATCTGCGAATCGGCCACGAGGTAAAACGGTTCCTGCGGGCCTACTACCGAGCCCAGCCAGGTTTCGAACTTGCCGCCGTCCATCAGGTTGATGGCGCCGGGCAAGTGGCCGGCCCGGAACTGCGCCGCCGGGCGCGTGTCAATGATGATGTTGCCAGCTTCCAGTTCGGCGTCGGGCATCAGGCGTGGCACTGCCCGGATGCTGTCCTCGAAAGGCAAGGCACCCAGCTTGTTCATCACCACGTCGTGCCCGAAATACTTGGGCATGAAGGGCTGGTCTTCCAGCAGCACCTTAATAAACTCCTCCTGCGACATCGGCTGCAGGGCATAGTTGGTTTTCACCTCTTTGCCAATGGTGCTGTCGAGGTCGGTGCTGGTAGTTTTGCCGCAGAGCGAGCCGGGGCCGTGCGCCGGATATACTTTGGTGGTGGCCGGCAGGGTCATGAGCTTCTGGCGGGTGCTCTGGTAGAGCTGGGCCGCCAGGTCTTCGCGGCTGTGGCCGCCCACGTTGTCGTCTTCGCGCAGGTCGGGGCGGCCTACGTCGCCCACAAACAGCGTGTCGCCGGTGAACACGGCGCGGGTCTGGGCCATTTCGTCCATCAGCAGTACACTAATGGAGTCGGGGGAGTGGCCGGGCGTGTTGATGGCGTGCAGCTCGATGGTGCCCAGGCTGATGCGCTGGCCATCATCGAAGGACTGATGCGGATAGCCGGCCCGTACCAGCTTACTCACGTAGATAATGGCACCGGTTTCCTGGGAAATTTCCAGGTGGCTGCTCACGAAGTCGGCGTGGGGGTGGGTTTCAATGACGGCGACAATCTTGGCGTCGTGCTCGTCGGCGAAATCGTAGTAGGGCTGAGGGTCGCGGGCCGGGTCGATGATGGCTACCTGGCGGCCGCTGCGGATGGCGTAGCTCGCGTGGGCCAGGCCTTTGTCGTAAAACTGCTGAATCTGTACCGACGCGGTACTACTGGGCAGAGGACTCATGGGGTGGAGGATGTGGTGGAGTGCCACCACAAAGGGCGGACTTCTTCAAATGTATTGCCTGAAGATAACTGTAGCAAGCTAAACACTGTGGGTTGTGCAAAAAGCCGCTGCCGATGCCAAAGGTTTCAGGAATGCGCCGGGCCGCACAGGGAAACGGCCGGCCGCAGGCACGAAAAAGCCCCGGCCGTTGTTGGCCGGGGCTTTTTCGCGAGGAAGTGCAGTGAGGTTTAGCTCTTCTGTTTCATCTTGCCTTCTTTCATCTTCTCCTTGCGCTTGTCCATGCGTTCTTCGCGCATCTGCAGGTATTTGGTGTACTGCTCGGCCGAAAAGACGCTCTTGAGCTGGGCATCGTACTTCGCCTGAATGGCTTTCATCTCCTGGCCCGCGCCTTTGCGGCTGTCAGCAGCGGCGAATTTTCCGCGCAGAGCCTGCAGCTCCTGGTTTTCAGCCAGCGCCAGCTCCCGGACCTTGGCGCTCTGGTCGGCGCTGAGGCTCAGCTGCTGGGTGAGGCGCTTGGTTTGCATGTCGGCGTGCTGCTCCGGGGTGCGGGCCGCGTCGTGGGTGCGGCCCTGGCCCATGCGGCCGGGCTGCGCGGTGGTTTGGGCGGAGACTGCGCCAGCCGTGAGAGCAAAAGCAGCGAGTACTACAAGCATCTTTTTCATGTCGGGAAAGTCTATGTGAGGGGTTACGGCAGATTAGAACGCTGGCAGAAGCCGGGGTTTAATCTGAGCGTCCCAATTTGCCCTGCCACCAGATTTGCAGTTCCCGAAGAACATAAACGCCTATATTCGGGGCCTCGCAACGACTTGCAGGCCGTTGCGCCTTTTTTGTTTCTACCACTTACCTCTCTTTTTTTCTCTCACCAAACCTGTATGGCAAATATTTTCGCCAAAAAACCACTGGCCCAGCTGCTGGGCGAGGCTAATTCCACCGGGCACGGTACGCTGAAGCGGACGCTGGGTGCCGGCAACCTCGTTGCGCTGGGCGTGGGCGCCATTATTGGGGCGGGCCTGTTTGTGCGGACGGCCGCTGCCGCCGCGCAGGCTTCCGGACCGGGCGTTACGCTGGCTTTCATTGTGGCCGCCATTGGCTGCGTATTTGCGGGCCTCTGCTACGCCGAGTTTGCCGCCATGATTCCGATTGCCGGCTCGGCCTACACCTACGCCTACACCACCATGGGCGAGTTTGTGGCCTGGATTATCGGCTGGGCCCTGATTATGGAATACGCGCTGGGCGCGGCCACTGTGAGTATCGCCTGGAGCGAATACCTGAACAAACTCTTAGAGGCATTCCATATGCCGCCCATATCCTATGAGCTCAGCCACTCGCCCTTCGAAAGCGCGGCCATTGATGGCGTGATGCACAGCGGCCTCATCAACCTGCCAGCCCTGCTGGTGATTGTGGCCCTGTCGCTGTTGCTTATCAAAGGCACGCAGGAATCGGCTATGTTCAACGCCATAGTGGTGTTTCTGAAAGTAGCCATTGTGCTGGTTTTCATTGCCGTAGGCTGGCAGTTTATCAACCCGGCCAACCATACGCCCTACCTGATTCCGGAAAATGCTGAGCCCGTAAAAAATGCGGCCGGCACCGTGGTGCGCGAGTACACGGAGTGGAACAAGCATGGCTGGGGTGGTGTGCTGGGCGGCGCGGCCATTGTATTCTTCGCCTTCATTGGGTTTGATGCCGTGAGCACCGCCGCGCAGGAAGCCAAAAACCCCAAGCGCGACATGCCTATCGGTATTCTCGGCTCGCTGGCTGTGTGCACCGTCCTGTACATTCTGTTCGGCCACGTGCTGACGGGTGTAGCCAACTGGCGCGAATTTGCTGACCCGGCGCTGGGCGGCGAAGCTTCCGTGACGTATGCCATCAAGGCGCACATGCCCGGCTTCGAGTGGTTGGGTACGGCCGTTACCATGGCCATTCTGCTGGGCTTCTCCTCGGTAATTCTGGTGATGCTCATGGGCCAGAGCCGCGTATTCTTCTCCATGGCCAAAGATGGGCTCATGCCTAAGGCTTTCTCGGAGCTGCACCCCAAATTCAACACGCCCTACAAATCCAACCTGGCCCTGCTCGTGTTCGTGGGTGGTTTCGCGGCCTTCGTGCCCGGCTCCCTGGCCGGCGACCTGACCTCGTTCGGTACGCTGCTGGCTTTCGTGCTGGTGTCGGCCGGCGTCTGGATCATGCGCCGCTCCGACCCCGCGCAGCCCCGGCCGTTCCGCGCGCCGCTTTCCTCGCCATCATTCCCGTTTGTACCCGTCATGGGCATTCTGGTGTGTACGAGCATGATTCTGGCCCTGGATGGCTTCACACTGAAAGTCGCCATGGGCTGGATGATTCTGGGCTTCATCGTGTACTTCCTCTACGGCAAGCGCAACTCCATGCTGCAGCGCGGCATTGTGGTGGTGCCCACCGAAATGGAAGAGCAAGCCTTCATCGAGCCCGACCAGCACAACCGCTAAGTCGGACTGCTGCCTACTCAAAAAGCCCCGCCGGATGTATCTGGCGGGGCTTTTTGCTGCATGGGGCTAACGGATTTCCAGACAGAGCTACTTGGGCGTTTTTGCGGCAGCTGCCTTCACCTCACTTTGTAGTTTCAGCACCCGGTCACCGTTTTCCTGCACAATCAGATAGGCCGGATTTTCGGGAGTGCCATGGCGGGTTATTTCGGCGCCCTGCAGCTTGCGAGTAACGGACTCCTTATGGGTTTCCTCGATTTTGCCGGTAGCTGTGCCGGTGCCGTATTTCCAGGTGACAGTCGTGCCTTTGCGCATAGAATAGAGGAGTAAAAGGGCTGATGAGCCACTGCAAAGTGGCCCGATGCTTTTCTGCTTCCTGTTTACTGTAGCTTCCCGAAATACGTTGCCAAAGTGCAGTGGTGCTTTCTAGGAAATATGGCTGCCATCTGGCTGCCGAAACCAGTGCGGCTATTTCCTGTTCGGCCTGCGTACTATTGCTTATGGGCTACCATTTCCTCTTACTAGGCTTGCTCTCCGGGTTAGGCTACCTGCTTTGGGTGCGGCACCAGCTTCTACAGCAGCTTGAACTACTGCAACAGCAGCAGCAACTGAGGCAGTTGCGGGCAGAGGAGGCACTAGTGGTAGATGAGATGGAGCGCCGCCAGGTGGGAACCGCTTTGCACAACGGACTGGGCCAGCTGCTCTCCGCTGCCAAGATGAGCCTGTCGGCGCTGGAGCAGCGCCTGCCGCTGCCGCCCGATGGCGGCCAGCAGGAATTGCTGGCCAGCGCCATACATGCGCTAGACAATTCGGTGCGGGAAGTACGCCGCCTGTCGCAGGATCTGCTGCCCAATGCCTTCATCAGGCACGGTCTGGCGGGTGGCGTGCGAGATCTGGCCAGCCGAATGAGCGCAACTGAGCACTTGCTGGCATTGCAGGTAGAGGTGGTGGGCCTCAGCCAAGAACGACTGGCTCTGCCAACCGAAATCCTGCTGTTCCGCGCAATTCAGGAACTTGTGCTGAACGCCGCAAAGCACGCGCAGGCCACCGAAATGACGCTGCAGCTTATCTGCCACGAGCAGGAGCTGGTTGTGGTGGCCGAAGACAACGGCATCGGTTTCGACCCGGCTGTGCAGAGTGCGGGCCACGGCCTGCGCACCATTGAGGCTCGGATGGCGTACCTGGGCGGCCGTGCCCTGTTCGATGCCGCTCCGGGCCGAGGAACCACCATAACGCTGGAACTGCCTTTGCCTCGCGCGGATAGCCAATGACATACGCTTTATAAAATACAAATAACGCTATATTGTGAAGCATAGCCGCAATTCTTGTAACTTCCTTTTCCAGTTGTTGAAGAAGTGAGACGCTGCCGCTCCTTGGCCCGTCTTGCGCCCTGTGCCGACCCGAGTCCACCGCTTTACCATGAACGAACCACTAGCGAGTCCCCGCCATATCCATGTGCTGCTGGCCGATGACCATCAGATGGTGATTGAAGGCATCAAGACCTTGCTGCAGCAGGAAGCTGATATCCGGGTAGTGGCACAGGCCTATTCCGGGCAGGAAGCATTGGCCTGCCTGCAGGCCCATCCGGAGGTGAACGTAGCCATTGTGGACCTGAATATGCCGCAGATGACCGGCGTGGAATTGACTCGCACCATCCATACCACCCGCCCCGATGTGCGCGTGCTGGCCCTAAGCATGTTCCATGACCACACTTCCGTAACGGAAGTGCTGGAAGCAGGCGGAGCCGGCTATCTGCTCAAGAACACCAACAAGGACGAGCTAAGCGAGGCAATACGCGCCGTAGCGGCCGGTCGTACGTTTTTCAGCCGGGAAGTAGGGACCATGCTGCTGCAGAATATGCAGATTCCGGCCAACGGCCGCCGCAAATCTTCCGATGAGCACCCCATTGAGCTGACGGCCCGCGAGAAACAGGTATTGCAGCTGATAGCGCGCGAATATTCTAACTATCATATTGCGGAGCAGCTGTTTATCAGTGAGCGAACTGTAGAAACCCACCGCAAAAACATTCTTGCCAAAACAAACTCAAAATCGGTGATTGGCTTGATTCAGTACGCGTTGCGCCACAAGCTTATCACCTGATTCAGCGTAGCAGTAGCAACATCAGCAGGCGGCCCGGCTCCTTCACGCACCAGTGAAGGAGCCGGGCCGTCGCTGTTCTGGGCGCAAGAGCAGGAAAGTATAGCCAGCGGCCTGCTAGTGAAGCGAGTAGGGGAAAAGGCCGCCTATACTACAGAGAGGCCGGTAGTAGCCTGCTCATCCGTGCCAGTACGGATGGATAGTTACGTACTGGCACGGATATATAATTACGCAGCAGCACGTATTTACATTTATTGAAGAAAAAATATACCTTAGCATCGTTCAATCAAATGATAATATGTTTACATTTGATGAAGCTGTTTAGCGCAACTCATCGGGTGCTAACTGCTTTTGTCTTCGCTCTGCCGCCTTTCTGCCTCACACTTCAACTCTTGCAACGAAACACATCATGGCTTCAAAAATCCTCTCTTTCATTTGCCACGTTCCCGGCATGATGCCCGGTTCATACCCTTCCGTTCCTATGGCAGCTACCTCAAAACCAGACCGCAAACCCGAGCAGAAAACGCAGAGTGGTGGTCATTTCACCGCCATCTACGAAAACGACCGGTTCGTTCGCTTCAAGTATATCAGCAACGGATTGTAGCAGAAGCTGCGCTTTGGCCGTGTTGTACGGGTGCCACGTTCCTTGGCTGGGGCGTGGCACCTGTCGTTCTGCAGCCGCCGGGTTTGGGCTAACTTGCATCCCGTATCCACCGTTTAGCTGCCCATGTTTCAATCCCCGTTCCGTTCTCTGCTACTCACCTTTCTTCTTTCCTGTCTGATAGCAGGGCCACTGCGGGCCCAGTTTACCCTTGCCGCCCCCGAAGAAAACGCGTGGTACGGTATTATAGCCCGTAGCAGCGGCCGTGCGCTTGATGTAAGCAAAGGCTCGCAGGAGGCTGGGGCCGCCGCCGTGCAGTGGGAGTTTCATCATCCGAACAGCCAGCAGTGGCGCTTCGTGCGCATCACGCCCGGTGGCGAGTACTACCGCATTGAGGCCCGCCACAGCGGCAAGTGCCTGACCGTGGACAAGCCTGATGAGAATGCGCCCGTGGTGCAGCGGCCATGGTCGGGCAGCTTTTACCAGCAGTGGAAACTGGTGCCTGGTGGTCCGGCCGGCAGCGTGCAACTGGTGGTGCGAGGCAACGAGAAGTGTGCCGCTATTGCCAATTCCGACAAGTTTAACGGCACCCCGATAGTGATGCAGCGGCCCCAGAACCGGGCTACGCAGCAATGGCGGCTGTTTCAGCTGCGCCTGAACGTAGATCCTGCGCAGCCGGGATTTGGCATGCCGGAGCCGCTGACTGCCGTGAATACCAACGGCAATGAGCTGCACCCGGTGCTGGCTCCCGACGGCAATACGCTGTACCTGTCCCGCACACGTTTTGCCGGCAACACCGAAGGCAATACCGAATCCGGCGACGTGTGGGTGAGCAACTCCGCCGACCAGGGCCGCACCTGGGGCCCTGCTACCCGCCTTGATGCGCTGAATACGCCGCAGCACAACGGCATAATGACCGTGGTAGGACCACAGGGCAGCCAGCTGCTGGTGCGCGGCACTTATGAGCGGGACGGCAGCTTCCGCGACGAAGGCGTATCACTGGTGGCGCGTTCTGTGGCGAAGGGAACCCGGCCTGCGCCCCTGGAAATCGAAAATTATTACTCGTCAGGCCCTGCCACCACCTTCTTCATGACCACCGATGAAAAGGTATTGCTTCTGTCATTGGAACGCAGCGATACGGAGGGCGGCAACGACTTGTATATCAGTCGAAAAGCCGCTGATGGTATCTGGAGCGAACCGCGCAGCCTTGGCAACAGCATCAATTCGCCCGGCTTCGAGTTTGCGCCCTGGCTGGCTCCCGATGGCAAAACCCTCTACTTCAGCTCTTACGGGCACGCTGGATACGGCAGCTCCGATATCTTCGTCAGCACACGCCTCGACGATTCCTGGACCCGGTGGAGTACGCCGCGCAATCTGGGAGCCCCTATCAACAGCGCCGGGTTTGAGGCCTATTTTACGCTGTCACCGGATGGTAAGCAGGCGTACTACGCGGCGGCACGTACCGCTAACAGCCCTGCCGACCTGTTCCGCACGGCTGCCGGCGTACCGCCTGCCACGGTGCCGGCCGACTCGGCGGCCCCGGTAGTAGCCGTGGCCGAGCCCGCGGTGGCGGCCCGCACGTTGCTTACGGGCGTTGTCCGGAACGCGAAAACCCGGGAGCTGCTGGCGGCAGAAATCCGCGTAATCCGCCTAGGCAACGATATGGCTTTTAACGCTACGGCCCGGAGCGTAGCGGGCAGTGGGGCGTTCCAGGCGACACTGCCAGCCGGCCGCTACCGCCTGGCCGCTACCAGCCCCGGCTTCCTCACCGCTTCTGATACCGTTAGCATGACCGGTTCCCGAACCGTGGAGCTGCTGCTCGTGCCGGCGGCCGTGGGCTCGAGCCTGGAGCTGCCCACGCTGATTTTTGCGCAGGGCAAATACACGCTGCTGCCCGCTTCTTACGCCGAGCTGAACCGTTTGGCCCGTACCCTGTCCGACAACCCCACCGTGAACATCCGCCTCGAAGGGCATACCGACAATCAGGGCAAGGCCGACCTGAATCAGAAGCTCTCGGAAGACCGGGTGGCAGAAGTACGGCGCTACCTCATTACGCGGGGCGTACCGGAGCAGCGCATCAGTGTGATTGGCTACGGGGGCACCCGTCCGAGAGCCAGCAACGACAAGGAGGAAACGCGCCGGCTCAATCGTCGCGTCGAGTTTACGATTGTAAAATAAGAGCCAGAAAAAATGCGCGCCACCATCATCCGGCAGCTCGACCTGCCGAACCTGCCGTCGGCTTCGGGGGTGGAAATCCTGGGCGAAACGGTGTATGTAATCGGCGACGACTCGCCGTATCTGTACCGTTTCGGGGTGGCGGAGCTCCGGCCCGGCCAGACTGTCACGCTGTTTGATACGGCTCATTTCAGCGCCGGCCGTATTCCCAAGGCCCTCAAGCCCGACCTGGAGTGCCTGACGGCCCTCACCGATACCCGCACCGGCGAAACGGGGCTGCTGGTGTTTGGGTCGGGCGCAACGGCGGCGCGGGAAGGCGGCTTCTGGGTGCCAGTGGGAGGGAGGCCGTCGGGCGCTACCGTGTATCCGGTGGCGCTGGGGCCGTTGTATACACGGCTGCGGGAGTTGCTTCCGGCGGGCATCACGCTGAACCTGGAGGCTATTGCGGCCAGCCCTACGGAGCTGTTGCTGTTTCAGCGGACAGTGGGCGCCGCGGCTGGCAACTTCATCTTCCGGCTGCCGCTACCTGCCACGCTGGACTATTTGCACCACCGCACGCCGCAGCTGCCGCCGGTGCAGGCGCAGCATTTCAGCCTGCCTCATATTGAGGGCAAGCCCGCCGGCTTCTCGGGGGCCTCGTTTCATGCAGGCAAACTGTTTGTGACAGCCTCCGTGGAAGACACCCTTGATGCCGTGCTTGATGGGGCCGTGCTGGGCAGTTTTGTAGGCGTGCTGAACCCAGATACTCCCGCTGCCTCGTTGGCGTCATTTGCGCTGCTGCAGCTGCCTGATGGCAAGCCATACCGGGGCAAAGTAGAAAGCGTAGCCGTGCGCCGAACCCTTGGAACCAACCACTACGAGCTGCTACTGGTAACGGACGACGACCAGGGTGGATCGACTGCCGTGCTGGTAGAAGTGCGATTGTAGCAGGAGGCTGAACCAGGGCAGAACAGGCTGGCCGGGGTAAGAGCAATAGTGTAGGCTAAGGGAATTTTGTGCTGGGCATAAATGTTGAAAAGCAGCGTTCATTCTTGGCCTGAAACCCTCCTATGATTCTCTTCAACACTCGTTTTCTGTACCCGGTTAGTGCTGTGAAGCTGCAGGAGCAGCAGGGGTTGCTGCCCGCTGAATTTCTGCAGACAGTGCAATTGCTGCAACCCTTTCTGGAGAAGGAAAAAGCCTATGGCGAAGTGTGCTTCACACAGGCCACCTCTCCTCGTGGTCGTCAGCTGGTGGTGCAGTACCGCAAAACGTATTCACCGGAACATGGCTTCATCGTCGAAATTCTGGATGCTGAAGTAGCACGGCCGCTTGCCCGCGTGGCCTGATTCTTTTTCAAGAGTATCTGTCTGTTTTAGAAGTAAATGCCATGCCGGTTTTTTTTGCTTCAAAAACGGAGCGTTGTACTTAGGGCAGCTTCTCAGGAATTTCGCCGCCATATAAAGCCATCCAGCACGTAGTGCGTGGCTTGCGGCAAGGCCAATAAGGGCACCAGTAGGCTTAGCGCCAGCGAATCGGAGACGGTAGGCAACTGCTGAAACAGGCCGAAGACGTCAGCATGTTCGCGCCATACCAGCCCATCCCAGATACCTTCTTCCAGATAAGCCAACCCACCCAACAGCCCCAGAAACAGGCCTATGCCATAGCGTCCCTGCCACCAGTGCCGGGCCTTGGCCGGGATGGAGGAAGGGGGCTGGCTGGTCGTCCAGACAAGGGCCAGATATGGAATACCGTGCGCCACTACATTGAGCAGCGTGAAAGCCAGGTCGCCGTTGAACAGCACGATGCCCACATACCATGAGGCCGCCGTGCCCAGCAGCAGCAGATTGCGCGGCCGGTTGACGTAGCGGGTGTGGCGCCAGTGGCGGAGTTCCTTCACCACGTAAGCTAGCAGCAGGGCTGCATATAGGCCTGTCAGCAGCCCGCGTGCCGCCGGCCAGTCGTACTGCACAAAGTCGCCGGTTACAAACCAGTTGAAGTTGCGCGGGGACGACAGGTGCCACCAAAGCAATGGGTAGAGAGTTGCCGCATAGATCAGCACTGCATCGAGGTGGTGGCTGGTGGCGGCCGCTGCTTCGTGGCGGGAGTAGAGGCGAAGGAACCCGTATTGCTGCCGCACAAAATGAAAAACCGCCGCGTACGCCAGCATCCGCCAAAACCACAGGCCGGCCACCCAGTGCAGCGCCACCCCTGCCACATAGCAGCCCAGCGGTACCAGCCAGAGCAGCGTACGGAACCGTTGCCGCCGTACCGGGTCGAGGTAGGTGCGAAAAAGTGTACTGTAGACGTGGGCTACATCAATAAGCACCACCAGGCTTACCCAGGCCCAGACAGGCATCTGGGCAGACGTGCGAAAAACAGACGGCCCGAGTACCACGGCCAGCAGTGCCAGAAACGGCGGCCCCAGAATCCAGAGCCCATCAAACGCCGCCGAACGAATCCAGGGCTGGCGACTGGCGGCTTGGGGCTCCGGTGTCAGGAGGGAGGGTTTCATACGGCGGCCCGCATTTCGTGGGTGGCGCGTAAGCCTTGGTAAAAGGCCTCCTCGAAGATAGACATGCCACTGTAATCGGAGTGGGCGAAGAAAATGCGCTGCCGCAAAGGCTGGGCAAGCTTCGCGCGTTCAGGGCCCCAGAGGAAACCCGGAGTGGGCGCCACCATACCGTGGCCCCATACCCAGGCTTCCACGCGCTGCACGTGCGGGGTAGCGCCGGGGTGCAGGTGCTCCAGCTCAGCCAAAATTCGGGGCAGCCACTCGGCGTAAGTTGTCTGGTAGGCCTGGCGACGGGCTACAGCAGGCGGCGCATCGGTAAGAGGCCAGTATAGCGTAATTACCCTAGGCCCGTCGGCTGAAAGGCTCAGGTGCTGATGGTTGGCATTGACATAACCTACCGAAGCCCCGCCGTAGCCCACATTGTCCCAGCAAAGCGGCTGGCCGGGGCCCTGCGGTAATCCGTTTATTGTGAGGTTGGCTACCAGCCACGGCGCATGATGCAGGGGCTGTGCTGGTTGCGTGGTGCCTTCTATGCCGGCCAGCAGGCGCTGCGCCACAAAATGAGGAACGGCCAGCAGCACCTGTCGTGCCCGAATGCGTATCGTGCGCCGGGTTGAAGCATCGTAGGCCAGCACCTCCACACCTGCCGGCGTTTCCTGCAGCTGGCAGGCCACGGTGCCCGGCAAAATGGTGCCCTTGCCCTGGCGGCGCAGCTGCTCAACCAGAAAGCCGTTGCCTTCCGGCCACGTCAGGACATCGGTGGCGGTGGCATTGTGGGCGTGGCCCTTGCGAGCGGCAAAGTAGTGCAGGCCCGCCCACGCCGATACCTGCGCCGCTGTAGCGCCATAGTCGTCGCGGCAGCTGTAGTCGAGGTACCAGCGCAGGTAGGGCGACGTAAATCCTTCCCGGTCGAGGTAGGCCGCGAAGCTCAGCTGGTCGAGGCGGCGGAACTGCACATCGGTGGAGGAATGGTCGAGCGGAATGGCAAAGGCGTCGCGCCCGTCGGTGCCCCGTGCCTGCTTCAACTCGCCAATGACCCGGAAAAAACGGGTAATCTGAGCGCGGTCGGCGGCCGGCACCCCTACTTCCGGCACCAGCCCCTGCTGCCAATGGCCGTTTAGCAGCAGCCGTTCTTCGGGGTCGTGGCAAAGATGATACTCGTTATAGATAGGTTGGCCGGAAGCCTCATCAACGCCTGTAATGACCCCCGATTCCCGCAGAAAAGCCAATAACTCGTGGTTGCGCGCATCAGGCACGGGCAGGTAATGAGCACCCCATGGGTAGGCCGACACAGGATTCTGGCCGCTGGCTGCGTTACCTCCTGTCCGGGCTTCCAGCTCCAGCAGCAGCGGCTCGTGGCCGTGCCGGGCTAACTCGCGCCGCGCTGCCAGCCCGGCCACACCGCCGCCCACAATCAGGATGTCAGTGCTTAGCTCCTGGCTGGGAGCAGGCAATTGGCCGGGCGTACGCAGCAGGTGCCCCACGGCATGGTCGGCACCGCGCAGGCCGCCCTGTATGTGGCTGGTGGCGGAGCCAGCCGGGCTGCAGCTTTCCAACAATACGCCCGGCCCCAGCAGCAGCCCGGCCACACCTATGCCAGTCCGCGCCAGGAAGTCCCGGCGGCTAAGGTCAGTGGGGCTGGGCGCTGGAAAGGGCGAAGAATTGTGTGGCAGCATCGTGTGAAAGGGTAAGCTGAAAAGGCTGTTGAGTATAGCCAGAGGAGCCAAACGGCGCTACCTGGCTGCCTGACTAATGCACGTAGGGGCCCCAGTCTTCCTCAAAATAGCGCACCAGTGCCTGATTGTTGAGCTGATTGATATCGGTAGGCACCTCAGCCATGTCGGGCGGGAAATCCAGCATCTGGCGGATGGTGACGGGCGTGACGTAGCGCAGACCGCGCGGCAACGGCCCGGCGTTGGGGCGCCAATGGCCGTTTTCGCCAGCCAGCACGTAGCCCCATTCGCCAAACGACGGTACATAGCAGTGGTAGGGAATGGTGTGAAACCCCGCCGCCTGCAGCGTATGCGCGATGCACCAGAACGACTGCCGCGCCACGTACGGCGAGGTACTCTGCACTACCAGCTTGCCGCCCGGCGCCAGCAGCCGGTGCAGCTCCTGGTAGAAGGCTGCCGAGTATAGCTTGCCGATGGAATAGTTGGCCGGGTCCGGAAAGTCGATAATCAGGCAGTCGTAGCGGGTGGTATCCTGGCGCACCCACTGGTAGGCGTCGCCGTTGACGACCTGCACCTTCGGGTTGAAGAAGGACCGTTGATTAAGCGCCGTAAGGAGGTGGTTTTGCTTGAACAGCTCAGTCATGCCCGCGTCGAGGTCTACCAGCCGAATCTGCTGCAGCTGCGGATATTTCAGCAGCTCCCGCACGGCCAGCCCGTCGCCGCCGCCCAGCACCAGCACCCGGCGCGCATTCGGCAGAGCCTGCATGGCGGGGTGTACCAGCGCTTCGTGGTAGCGGTACTCGTCCTGGGAGCTGAACTGCAGGTTGCCGTTCAGAAACAGGCGCAGTTCGCGCTGGTTTTTGGTGAGCACAATACGCTGGTAGATGGTGCTTTTGGCAAAAATTACCTGGTCCTGAAATGCCAGTGTCTCGGTGTAGCGCTGGATGCGGCCGGCGTAGCCGAAGGTGACAGCCAGTGCCAGCAGCGCCGCGGCCATCAGGGCCGCGAAGGAGCGGCGGTAGGGGCGGGTTTCGGCAAAGCGGTACAGCGCCACCGCGGCCACCACCACGTTCAGGGCTCCAAACAGCAGCGACGTCCGCATCAGGCCCAGCTGCGGTACCAGCACCAGCGGAAAAATGAGCGAAGCCAGCAGCGCCCCAATGTAGTCGAAGGTGAACACGCGGGAAACCAAATCCTTGAACTCAAATCGGTTTTCCAGGATGCGCATCAGCAGCGGAATTTCCAGGCCTACCAGTATGCCCGTCAGGCCCACCAGTGCGTACAGAATCAGGCGGAAGGACGCTACATACTCGAACAATATGAACAGCAGTGGCGCCGAAAAGCCGCCCACCAGGCCTACCAGAATTTCGAGCCGGATAAACCATTTCAGCAGCGCCCCGCCCAGATAGCGCGACAGCCACGAGCCCACTCCCATCGAGAACAGATACGCCCCGATGATGGTGGAAAATTGCGTGACTGAGTCGCCGAGCAGGTAGGAGGCCAGCGTGCCCGCAATCAGCTCGTAAATCAGCCCGCAGGTGGCAATCACAAACACCGACCCCAGCAGCAGCACCGACTGGGCATCCTGCCGCGCCGTGCCGCGCCGGGCCCGCTCCGGCGCGGCGGGCGGCGCGTCCGTGGTGGCATTAGCCATGAATGGCAGAGCTGATAATCAGGGCCACGGCAATCATGAAAGCGGCTCCCAGAATAGCCAGGGCGGTGTTGTGCTCTTCCACAATTTCCTTCCAGAGCATGCGCGGCGTGAGCTTTTCGATGACAACAAACGACACGACCAGAATCACGATGCCCAGCACCGAGTAGATGATGGAGGAGGCAATGAGCTTGAAGTTGAGGTATTCCATACGAGTGGGGGTGATTCGCTATTTGTGATAAAAGCGCGCGTGGCCGCCACGTGCGCCCGAAGTGCGGGTGCCTTCCGGATTTTCGTTGTCGTCGCCGAGCAGGCGTATGCCTCGGAGGCCAGCCCACACAAACACGCCGTAAGCGAGTAGCGCCACCAGCACGTAGTAACGGATGGAAAGTAAGGAGCGCAGAAAATTCATGCGGCAGTGCTGTAAGAGGGCTAAGATTCGTCCTGAGGGCCGTAGCTGCTGTTGGCCCAGCGGGTGTGTTCGTGCGAGTAGCGACGCAGGTACTGGATGACGGGATAAACCGCCAGCAGCAGCAGCAACACTACCGCATTGGACTGCAGCGGCGTGTGCTGGCTGACACCGAGCCGTAGCGGCAGATCCTGTCCGTTTTCGGTGACGGGGTAAAGCGTAAGATGATACTTGCCCGTCGGAATGTTTGCCAGCGTTGCTTCCTGGTCCTGGGAGCCTTCGCGCCAGCTTTCGCCGCCTTCTACGCCCGAGTAAAACTCCAGGCTTTTGGTGAATTCGTAGCTCTGGCCGGTGCGCTCATTTACCAGCGTTACGGGTACCTCCAGCCACTGATTAGCCAGCGACGAGGTAAGTTCAAACTGTAGCGCCGCCGGCCCTTCTATGTCAAACGACTTCGACACCAGCACCCGGTTGCTGCCCGCAGCCAACGCCTCCACGCTGGCGCCGGTCGGCACGGTTTCGCGGCCGGTTGAGAATTCCTGCCGCAGTACCCGTTTTTCGGGCTTGATGAACAGCAGGGCCAGCTGCGTAATAATGACCAGCAGGGCCATGCTCAGGCTGAATGAACGCAGGGCCGGCCAATTCTCAGCCGGTGCCGGCTGAATAGCACCCACGCCCGTACGGAAGGGCATGCGCTGGTTGGGCACCTGAAAGCCTTCGGCTATTTCTGATGGCTCCAGGTGCAGCCCCTTGTACCATTGTGCCGCCTGGTGTCCCTGCTTCTCGCGCACCAGCATGTAAGGGGGCGCAATGTATTCCGTGACCGTGAGTTTGCTGTCCTCGCGGATATCCCAGTCAAACTCACCTTCCGCAAACAGAATATCCGGCGAGTAGGAATTGTAGATGTCGTAGGTGGTATCCTCGTCCAGAATAGTGGCTCCGGGGCTGGTGGCCTGTCCGGAAACAGTATAGTCGCGGCCGGCAGGGCCTACCAGCATCCAATGGCCGTCATACATAGCCAGCTGGGCATAGATGTCTGTTTCCTCGTGGCGTAGCATATACTCGTGCCACTGGTAGCTCGCCTCTTTTTCTTTGCGCAGCATAAAGCCCATGACCCGGTATTGCTGCCCGCGCAACGTACCTAGGGCCCCTGGGTGCAGCACGGGCTTCTGGTCACCCGCAAATTTGCCCAGCATTACCAGCGCGGTATTGTCCTCCGCTTTGAAGTAGGCGTGACACGCCGGGCACACGAAAAAAACGCTGTTCAGCTGGTCGAAATACGGTACCTCATGCCGACACCTTGGGCAGGGCACGTGCGCAGGGGCCGCAGGCGTAGCGAGTAGGCTGCTCATCGGCGGACTTCGGTTTTGTTCTGCTCAACTCCCTCAAAAAAGGCCAGTGTTGCGACGTATAGCTTCCGTGCCCGGTCGGCATTGTCGCGGTGGTAGTTGCTCAGAAACACATCAAACGTGGCCTGTCCGTATTCCGGCCAGGTATGAATGCTCAGGTGCGACTCGGTGAGGCCAATGACGGCCGTGAACGAGCCATTCGGAAACGTATGGTACACTTCGCCCACCTTGGTCAGGCCCAGCGCGGCAATCTGCTCATCGAAGAAACGCTGGCAGGCCGCCGCATTGGTCAGCGCGCCGGCGGGGGCAGCAAAAGTGGCCAGCACGTGCAGGCCCGGCGAATAAACAGACATTCAGGATACCAGAGCTGGAATAGAAAGGCCATCGGCATGAGCCGGCTGGCACCCGACAATATTACACAGTTGGCGGCCAACCGCGCAATGGCCGGCAGCGTATCCGCTCCGCCACCGCTTATCCGGCTGTGCGGCGCGCCCTCAACTGGGCACCGCCACTGATTTGCACCTGAGCCGCTACCTTTCGGCCCCCAACTCACATCCCCGACCCGTTTCCCATGCAAACCACCCGACTTGAGCACGACTTTCTCGGCGAACGAGCTATTCCCGACGAAGCGTATTATGGTATCCAGACGCTGCGGGCGATGGAGAATTTCAATATCACGGGCATTCCGCTGAAGTCGGAGCCGCTGTTTGTGCAGGCGCTGGCCTACGTGAAAAAAGCCGCCGCTCTAACAAACCGGGAACTAGGGGTCCTGGACCCCACCATTGCCGACTATATCGTGCAGGCCTGCGACAAAGTGGCCTCCGGGGCACTGAACGACCAGTTCCTGACCGACATGATTCAGGGCGGTGCAGGCACTTCCGTGAACATGAATGCCAACGAAGTTATTGCCAATGTAGCGCTGGAGCTGATGGGCAAGCCCAAAGGGCAGTATGACTTCTGCCACCCCAACAACCACGTCAACTGTTCCCAGTCTACCAACGATGCCTACCCTACCGCCTTCCGTATTGCGCTCAGCAACAAGCTGGTGGGCTACAGTGCTGCTTTAGGCGAGTTGGCTGATGCCTTTGCTGCCAAAGGCGTGGAGTTTCGCAACGTGCTGAAAATGGGCCGTACGCAGCTGCAGGATGCCGTGCCCATGAGCATGGGCGACGAGTTCAAGGCGTTTGCCACCAACCTGCGCGAGGAGCTGCTGCGCATCGAAGACAGCCGCCGCCTGATCAGCGAAATCAACATGGGGGCCACGGCCATCGGTACCCGCGTAAACGCCCCCGACGGCTACGCCGAGCTGGTAACGCAGCACCTGCGTACCATCACCGGCCTCGACCTGAGCCTGGCCGGCGACCTGATCGAAGCCACCTACGATACCGGCGCCTACGTGCAGCTTTCCGGCGTGCTGAAACGTACCGCCGTGAAGCTCTCCAAAATCTGCAACGACCTGCGCCTGTTGTCCTCCGGCCCACGCACGGGGCTGTTTGAAATCAACCTGCCACCACTGCAGCCCGGTTCCAGTATCATGCCCGGCAAGGTGAATCCGGTAGTGCCGGAAGTGGTCAACCAGACGGCTTTCTACGTCATCGGGGCCGACCTGACAGTGACCATGGCCGCCGAAGGCGGGCAACTGCAGCTCAACGTGATGGAGCCGGTTATTAGCTTCGCGCTGTTTACCAGTATCAGCTACATGACCAATGCCTGCCACACCCTGCGGGAAAAATGCGTGCTGGGCATCACGGCCAACGCCCAACACACCGAGAATATGGTGCGCAACAGCATCGGCATCGTGACGCAGTTAAACCCCGTGCTGGGCTACGAAGCATCCGCCGAAATTGCGAAAGAGGCGCTGAAAACCGGTAGGTCGGTGCACGATATTGCCGTTACGGAGCGGCAGCTGCTGACCCAAGCCAAATGGGACGAGATTTTCACGTTTGAGAATCTGATACGGCCAGGTTTTATTCAATAACCAACAACACAACGAAAAAGGCCCCTGCTACATGTAGCAGGGGCCTTTTCGTACCCGGAGCCGGGGTCGAACCGGCACATCTTTCGATATCGGTGTTTGAGACCGACGCGTCTACCGATTCCGCCATCCGGGCATTTCACGCCGAACCTGTCGGTAGGTCAGGAACGGGTGGCAAACTTAGCCAGACTTTCTTGAATGCGCAACAAATAGCGCTTTTTGAGATAATACGTGCGTATCTGCTGCAGTGCCTGCGTGCGGAAATCAGCAGCAAGAGATTCGTAGCCAGCTATTACCGGCTCAATACCTGCTTCCAGTTTCGCCGTGAGAATATTCACTTCGTTTTCTACCTGTGCTGCCGCCATTGGATTAGGTTCAGCTTCCAGTTCCATCAGTTGCTCGTTCAATTCCATTACTTCCATCAGAAAGTCAGCCGGAATTTCCTGTTTGCCTTCTTCCAACAAGCCGTAGCGGCTGAGGATATAGGCCATGCGTAGGTCGGGGTCGGAGAGGGTGCGGTAGGCGTTGGTGTTCAGGGTGGCTAGATGCAGGGCTTCCTGCTGCTGCTCGGGGGAAGCAGTGGCATGAAAATCAGGGTGATACTGGCGGCTTAGGGTGTAGTAAGCGCGTTTTAGGGCCGCTGCATCTGGGCGGAAGGTTTCCGGCAGCTGGTAGAACGTAAAATAATCGGGCACCATGGGCAGAGATGAAAACAAGGCTGGGAAAGACGGTACGACTGGCGCGCCTAGAGGAGGGTAGCGGTGCTGTTGGTTCTGGCGCTACTAGCCGGGTGTACGGAGAAAGCCAATGGAGGGGCCGCAAACAGGCGTTTGGTAGCGGGCCATACTTGCCCGAACAGAGCCGAACGGCGATACGCATTGAGTGTCTCCGCCGATTCCCAGTGGCTGTGGGTACAGTAGACGTGAGGCTGGTCAGCATCTTGCCAAAGTTCCAGAAAGCGGCAGCCCGGCATCTGCCGGATCTGGTCCGCTGAGTTATGAAACAGTTGGAGGAAGGCACCAACGTTTTCCGGCGCAAACGTCATGCGCACAATTCGAATCAACATGTTGGTCAAGAAGACAAAAAGCAGAAAGTATGTCTGTCAAGACATTATATTTTACTTAACATAATAAATAAACAACTCGTAAAAAGGCTTATTCGAGCTGGTATCAGTGGTTTGGTGGCTATGCAGGGAAGCGGATATCGACCTGAGAATCGAAGTGCAGGCCCAGCAGTTCTGCCGCGTGGCCTTGGTTAATACCGATGCACAGCTGGTCCTGACTATTGAATATGCACACTATTTCACCTGGATCAGCGGCCTGAAAATGCGCCATTACGCTGCGCACTGTTTCGCGGGCAAAATGAATAGTGTAGGGCCTGCTGCGCCCGATAACCTCCAGCGCCGGACGCGTGATGTTGGTAATAAGGTTGCCGTAGTGGTCCACATGGACAATATGCCCGGTAATGCGGTTGTCCTGGAGGCGCACCTGGCGGTTGAGCAATGAGTATAGCTCCGTGGTAGCGGGCCCAAGGTCCGGAAGAAGGCCACCCTGGGCCAAATGCACGGCCGCCGGGGCCAGCAGGTCACGGGTGGGGGAGGAGGTAGCAGGTGCAGCCGTGCCAAGGGCAACCAGCTCTTCGGGCTGCCCGTCGCAGAGCAGCGCCAGCAGGCCGTTGTCGGCCGCTACAAAGTAGTGGCCCTGAAAGCTGGCCGCATGCCAGGCCGCGCGCGGACCACCCAAATCGTTCACCCCAATCAGGTGCACTGTGCCTTCCGGGAAGTCGCGAAATACGGCTTGGAGAACGTGTAGGGCGTGGGCGATGTTGAAGGGTTCGATGGCATGGGTAATGTCCAGAACCGGTACTGTGGGTGCCAGCTGGAGAATCCGCGCCTTCACCGCCGCCACATAATGGTCGCGGTAGCCAAAGTCTGACAGAAACGTAATCAACCCCATTGCCGGAAATCCTGAGTTCTTCGTACTATTGTTTGGGTGCCCCAAGGGCGGCAAAAGTAGGCTATTTAGCCGAACTGCTGCCTCTGCGAGAGGTGCCTTTTTCCTAACTCCCTAGCTACAAAACCCCCACGATTTGGTCGAGAAAGTCATCACGCTCGAAAACGTGTCCCTGATAGATTTCCTGGGGCCCGACAACCAGAACATCCGCCAGCTGGCGGCGGCTTTTCCGGGTAGTAAAATTATTTCACGCGGCAACGAGATTAAAATACAGGGCCAAACGCCCGTTATCAGCCGCATCAACGATATCCTGTCGGCATTGCTGGAGCATTACCACCAGTACGGGCAGATTACCGACAAAACCGTCGCCCAGTACCTGTCCTCAGCCGATGAGGACCAGCAGGACCGCATATTAGCGGCCTCGCCCGATGTGATTCTGTTTGGGTCCAAAGGCGGCGTTATCAAAGCCAAAACGGCCAACCAGCAGCGCCTGGTGGACACGGTACTGAAAAACGACCTGGTGTTTGCGCTGGGGCCAGCCGGTACCGGCAAAACCTACATTTCGGTGGCGCTGGCGGTGCGGGCACTGAAGAACAAGGAGGTCAAGAAAATCATCATTTCGCGCCCGGTGGTGGAGGCGGGTGAGAGCCTCGGCTTCCTGCCCGGCGACATGAAGGAGAAGGTAGACCCCTACCTGCGCCCGATTTATGACGCGCTGGAAGACATGCTCCCGCCCGAGAAGTTCAAGTTCTACCTCGAAAACAAGACCATTGAAATAGCCCCGCTGGCCTACATGCGCGGCCGCACGCTCAACAATGCGTTTGTGCTGCTCGATGAAGCCCAGAACACTACTCCTTCGCAGCTGAAAATGTTTCTGACCCGCATGGGTCCGTCGGCGAAGGTGATGGTGAACGGCGACCGGAGCCAGATTGACCTGCCCACTAAGCAGAAGTCCGGCCTGATTCAGGCGCTGGATATCCTGCGCGACGTATCGGGCATCGGATTTGTGGAAATGACGGCCGAAGACGTGGTGCGCCACCGCCTGGTGAAGCAGATTGTGCAGGCCTACGACAAGTTCGACGTGGAAATGCAGCACGAGCAGGCCAACCAAGCCAACCGTCCTATCCGCGAGTACCAGCCCTACCGCCGCCCCAACAACCCCGGAAATGCTGGTTCCGACCCTGGCAAGCATCCTGATGCCCGCCGGGAAGACGACGGCACCCGGGATTTGCCCGTCAACCACGAGCAAATCTGACGGCACGCCGAAGTCCGGAAACCGGTAGGCTTGCGGAAATTGCCGCTGCTTAACACCCCAGAGCCGTTGCCCCGCCGGGTGGCGGCTCTGGTGTTTTCGCCCTTTTTGCTGCCATAAGAAGTCGTTACTTGCATCAGCGGATTTGTCTGGAAAGTACCCCGCTTGAACTGAACATTGTATGAATGCCCATCGAATCACCAGCGAATCTGACCTGAATGCGGCTCTTGCCATTCGGCGTACCGTGTTTGTGCTGGGCCAGAACGTACCCGCCGAGCTGGAGCGGGATGCCCACGACCATACCGACGCCACGCACTATCTGGCCCTGGCCGACGATGGCACGCCCTGCGGCGCGGCGCGCTGGCGCGTTACAGAAAGCGGCGTGAAGCTGGAGCGCTTTGCCGTATTGGCCGACTACCGGAACCAACAGGCCGGTGCCGCGCTGCTCCGGCAGGTGCTGCAGGACGTGGCGGCAGCGCACCCGCACGCTACCGTGTACCTGAATGCGCAGCTGCCGGCCGTGCGCTTCTACGAGCGGCATGGGTTTGAGAAAGTGGGGCCGATGTTCGAGGAAGGCGGTCTGCAACACTACAAAATGGTGTGGCAACGCCGCTAACGAAACTCCTATAGCCCACAAAAAAGCCCTTCCGATGTAAAAACGGAAGGGCTTTTTTGTGGAGGTTGCGGGCCAGTATATATATTGAGAAGCAATACTATATCACTCGTGCATTTATGATTCACTGGGCTTCCTACGCCTTTGTGCGCCTCACGCTGGCGCTGGTTGCTGGCATCCTGACTTTTCTGTATTTCGGTGAGCAGCTGCCGGATTTGCGGTGGCCGCTGGCTGGTCTGGCCGTTCTTTTCTTCGTCGTTCAGGTAGCGGTGCGGCGCAGTTCCAACCCGGCCTCCGCTGATAACGCCGGCCTTGTGGCTCTGTTGGCCGTGTACGTGACGGGCGTGGCCCTTACGCAGCAGGCCACCGAGTCGCGCGATGGAGCGCACCTCTACCGCTTTGGCAGCCGCATCGAATACTACCGGGCCGTGGTAGACGACTACACCGTGGTGCGGCCCGCCACCTATGCCACTACCGTGCGCGTGTCGGCGGTGCGGGTGGGTGGGCAGTGGCGCCCGGCTCTGGGCGGCATCCGGGTGTCCATTCCGCGCGACTCCGGCGTGGCAGCCCCACAGTACGGTGACGTGTGGCTGGTGCGGGGCGCGCCGGCACCCAGCAAAGCGCCATTAAACCCCGGCGAGTTCGATTACCGCCGCTACCTGCAGTACCATCAGGTGTACCATCAGCAGTTTATTCACCCCGACCAGTACCGGAAAGTAGCCACCGAGCCGCCCAGCTACCTGAAGGCGGCGGCCATGCGCGCAGCCCGCGTGCTCGATGGCGTGTTCCGGCAGTATGTGCGGGCCAAACGTGAGTATGCGTTAGCCTCGGCGCTGGTACTGGGCATCAAAGACGACATCGACCAGCAGACCAAGCAGGCCTATGCCAACACGGGCACCACCCACATCATGGCCGTGTCGGGGTTGCAGGTGGGGCTGTTGTTTGGGGCCGTGACGTGGTTGCTGGGCTTGCTGCCAGGCCGGCGCGGCCCCCTGTTTCGGTTCGTGACGGCGGCGCTGGGGCTGGCCGTTATCTGGAGCTACGCCTTTCTGACGGGCCTGTCGGCATCGGTGCTGCGGGCGGCTGTGATGTTCACGTTCATCATTGTGGCGCGGGCTACGCAGCGGCAAACCAACATGTTCAATACGCTGGCCGTGGCCGCGTTCTGCCTGCTTTGCTACGACCCCTATCTGCTCTGCGACGTAGGGTTTCAGCTCTCGTTTCTGGCTGTTATCAGCATCGTGTACCTGCAGCCGCGCATTGTGGCCTGGTTTGATGTGAAGGATTATTTCCTGCAGAAGCAGCGACCCTGGCAGACCAAAACGGTGCAGAAATTCTGGAAATGGAGTGGTAAGTTTCTTGACGGCGTCTGGCAGGCCACGGCGCTGTCGTTGGCGGCGCAGGTGGCCACGTTTCCGCTCGGCCTGTTCTACTTCCACCAGTTTCCGCTCAGCTTTCTGTTCTCGAACCTGGTGGCAGTACCGATTTCCAGCGGAGCCGTGTACGTGGGACTGGGCCTGCTGGTACTGAAGGGCCTCGTGGCGGTTGTGGGGCTGGCCTCTGCCGGCGCCGCTCAGGTATTGGATATACTGCCCCAACTGGTTGCCAGGGTATTCGAATGGATGATCTGGCTTTTCAATGAATACATCTTCTGGATTGGGCGGGCTATGCCCGGCGCGCTGATTTCCGGTATTCACGTCACGGCGCCGCAGGCCTGGCTGATATGTGGCGTTATTCTGGCGTTGCTGGCGTTTTTCCGGCTCAGGAACTTGGCCTGGATGGGGCTGGCGTGTGCGCTGCTGGGCCTGTTTGCCGGTAGCCGCGTGTGGGCCGCCCACGAGCTGGCTCCCGATGAGCGGCTTGTCATCTACAGTATTCCGCGCCGCTCAGTGGTGGGGTTTTGGCAGGGTGCGGCGGCCCACGTCGTCAGCGCCGACTCGCTGCCGCTCAACGAAACCGAGCGTACCTACCGCATCGTGCCCGGCACCATTCAGCGCGACGCTCGCCAGGTAGTTTACCACGCCGGCTGGCGCGGTGCCCCGGTTCCGGCCACAGCCGATACGGCGGCCCGCACCAACTTAGTGCTGGCCGTGTGGCGCGGCGTGCGGGTGGCTTTGGTGGCCGGCCGCCTGGCCGGAGCGCGGGAGTCGGTGCCGGTTGATGTGGTGGTGCTGCGCCGCAATGCCCGCGTATGGCCCGAAGACTTGGCGGCTACGTTCGGGTACACCCCGACCATCGTATTCGACTCCTCGTGCAAATCCTGGTACGTGACTTCCATGCAGGAAAAGCTGCAGCAGGCCGGCTGGCAGACGCATGATGTAACGCTGCAGGGCGCTTTTGTCCGGCCGATACAGGCGGAGAAAAAGTAAAAATCGGGCATGGCCGAAACACCCGGCCTGCTTGCCGCGCTATATAGTTTACTTAGCCCCGCATTTTTGTTAGGTTTGGATAGTGCCGACCTGATTCTGCTGATTTAGTACCGCCCGGCCGTTCTGCTGCGCAGAGCCAGTCCCGCGTTGCTGCTCACCGTTGCAATTCTGTATTCTATGGACAACATGCCCACGCAAGAGCTGGAAGCCCTGCGCTTCATCCGCTATGAGGCTGCCGATGCCATTGGCTATATCACCCTCAATCGTCCTGAAAAACGCAATGCCCTCAGCGCCGACATGGTGTCGGAGCTGAAAATGGCATTTGAGTTTGCTGAGGAGGATACCGCCTGCAAGGTGATTGTGCTGCGTGCCGAAGGAGCCGCCTTCTGCGCCGGCGCCGACCTAGCCTATATTCAGGAGCTGCAAAGCTTCGGCTACACCGATAACCTGGCCGATTCTACGCACCTCATGCAGCTCTTTCACCAGATCTACACGCTCAAAAAAGTAGTGATTGCGCAGGTGCAGGGCCACGCGCTGGCCGGCGGCTGCGGGCTGGCCACCGTCTGCGACTTTGCCTTTGCGGTGCCCGAAGCCAGATTTGGCTACACGGAGGTGAAGATTGGTTTCCTGCCGGCCATCGTCAGCGTATTTCTGCTGCGCAAAGTAGGAGAGGCCCGCACCAAGGAGCTGTTGCTCACCGGCGACGTGCTCAGCGCGCAGCGGGCCCAGGAACTGGGCCTCGTAAATGGTGTGGTTGGGGCGGCGGAACTGACGAGCTATGTGCACGATTTTGCGCGCCGCCTCTGCGTCGAAAACTCGGCCCAAAGCATGGAGGCCACCAAGGAAATGCTGGCCCGCATCCCGGAAATGCCCCTGGAAGACAGCCTGCGCTATGCCGCCCACATCAACGCTGAAGCCCGCGGCTCCCTGGACTGCCGCCGTGGCATTGCCGCTTTTCTGGCGAAAGAGAAAATTACCTGGGAAAACTGACTATCCTTCTCACAGCAAGGCAGCGCGCCATCATACAATCTGATACTGTGTGGTGGCGCGCTGTTGAGTTTGGCCAAGTGGAATTTGTACCTTTCAACGCCTGTGTTTCCAAACTTCTACGCTTCTTTCGTGGTTAGCTCCGCATGACAACGCCCGCAGCCATTGCCACTACGGCGGCTACATTTCTGGGAATGGAGTTTGTTGCATGGTTCATGCACCGCTTTGTGCTGCACGGGCCGCTATGGTTTCTGCACCGCTCACACCATGTGCGGCACCCGCACCGCTTCGAGCGCAACGACTTCTTTTTTCTGTTTTACGGCTCCCTGTCGGCGCTCCTTATCGTGTACGGCTCGCCAGACAAGGACTGGCGCTTCTGGGTAGGCGTAGGCATTGCGGCGTACGGTACGCTCTACTTCTTCGTGCACGATGTATTGATTCATGGCCGGCTGCGGTTTTGGCGCAAGTCGCGCAACCCCTACCTGCGGGCCCTGAACATGGCGCATAAAATGCATCATAAAGCCACTACCCGCCACGGCTCCGAGGAATTCGGGCTGCTGTGGGTATCGCCGAAATACTTTACACTGGCACTACGCCAGCCTGCCCCGACCCGGACCCTGCGGCCCCGGGCGGTATCATCGCAAGAAAAGGAGGGAGGTCAATAATCGTGGGACAATACGCAATCAGTGACCTGGAAAAGCTTTCAGGCATTAAGGCACACACCATCCGGATCTGGGAGCAGCGCTACGGCCTGCTGCAGCCCGTGCGCACCGCCACCAACATCCGCACCTACTGCGACGATGACCTGCGGCGGCTGCTGAATGTAGCCACCCTCTGCGGCCGCGGCTACCGGATTTCCAAAATCGCGCAACTTAGCGAGAAGGAAATAGCCCAAGCCGTTATTTCCTGCAACGATGATGTGAACGACTACTGCCAGCAGGTGCATTCGCTGCTGGCGGCCATGCTGGCCATGGATGAAGTGCAGCTCAACTGCCTGCTGAACCGCGCAATTCGCCGGCTGGGGTTTGAGGCCGCCATCATTCACGTGGTATATCCTTTCCTGCAGCGCATCGGGGTGATGTGGCAGGCTGGCAGCGTCAATCCGGCGCACGAACACCTGGTGACGCACTTGCTGCGCCAGAAGATGATGGCCGCTACCGATGTATTGTCGCCGGTACCCCCTGCTTCGGCCAAGCGGTGGGTATTGTTCTTGCCCGAAGGAGAGATGCACGAGCTGGCCCTGCTGTTCATGAACTACGCGTTGCGGGCCCGGGGGCACCACGTGTTGTATCTGGGGCAGAACCTGCCAATTGCAGGCCTATACAATGTGTGCCAGGGCTACCAGCCCTATGCCGTATGCACTGTGCTGACTGCCGTGCCGGAACGGGAACGGCTGCAGGGTTTCGTGGAGGAGTTGCGGCAGCTGTGCCCCGACACGCTATTGGTGCTGTCGGGCCCGCTGGTTCAGGCCGAGTCGCTGGAACTGCCGCACCATACGGTGCGGTTGCGCCTCATTACCGATCTGCTGGCCCTGGCCGACGAGATGAACGTGCAGTTCGCGGAGCCCGCCTAAGGAAAAAATATTCCGGCGCTGCCACTTTTTCCGAAAAATCGTGTCTGTACATACAAGTGCCTGTTTAAGGGGCATATATCCTGCTTTTGCTCTCCGGAAAGCAGCGGTATAAGTAGGGTGTAACAGGGAGTGTGCCGAATCTTGTACGAATTAATAAATCCTGATTATCAGTGGGTTCGTATCTTGTTTTTCTGTCCGCCAGCCTGTTTGGCCTACTGGAAAAAAATAGTTGGGGTGCAGGTAGACGACTTTCAGATTCCCTCGTATATTTGTTTAACTTTTTGCCACGAAAAGCTAAACAGCATGACCTCTTTGGAATTCACAAATCAAGTACAGAAGATTTCCTACTCGCTGAAGCCAGTGGCGATGAACCTGACCCGCGACGCTGACGATGCCAAGGACTTGGTGCAGGAAACCCTGCTCAAGGCATTGCTCAACAAGGACAAGTTCAAAGCCGGTACCAACCTGAAGGCATGGTTGTACACCATCATGCGCAACACGTTTATCAACAACTACAACAAGATAACGAAGCGCAACAGTAACATCGACAGTACCGAGTACTTCCAGTACTTCAATACCGACGAAAACTACATTACGCACAACGGTGCAACCTCCGACTTCGTAGTAACGGACATCAACCAGGCTATTGCCAGTTTGTCGGCCGACTACCGGACGCCGTTCATGATGTATTACATCGGCTACAAGTACCTGGAAATTGCGGAGAAGCTGCAAATCCCGATTGGAACCGTTAAGAACCGCATCCACATTGCCCGCAAGGAGCTCAAGGATGCGCTCAAGGTATACGCCCCCGGCGTGTAGGGAATAGGGAGAGAGTATACCCCGCCCCGGGCGTATCACGGGCCGCGAGCAGTGCCATTTTCGGCGTAGCTCGCGGCCCGTTTGTGTTACCAGCGCTGTGGGTCAGCGTTACGGCTGCTTTTTTATAGATGCAGTAGCGCGTTGCGGGCATCATCCTGCGAATCGAAGCCGGCGACAAGGCCTCCGGGCACCATTTCCAGGGCCAGCTCGGTAGAGCGCCGGCCAAAGAAATCCAATGAAAAGACTACTGTATGAGCGTGTAGACCTGCCTGCTGGGCCCTGGGGTACCAGTCGGTAGCAAACCAACTCACCAACCCGGCCCAATTCTCCTGAATCAGCAGATGATTGTCGAGCAGGCGGTGGCAGAAATTCTGCTGCAGCGCCTCCAGAATCTGTTCATAGCCCGCGCGCATCGAGTCCTCGGACTGTTGCGCTGTCCATTGCGCATGGATAAAGTCATCTACCATATCATATTCCAGCAGGAGCGCTGGGGACTGAAACAGGACGCGGTGCCGCATACGGAACGGGATTAGAGAAAGGGAAGGCGGCTTTTATACGACACAGAGTTGTCTGCGTTGGTACCTTCCCGATGCTTCCTGCAACGCCTCACCGGCAGCAAGCCAGTGTAGCCGACGTACGCAAGCGCCCACCTGCGCAAACAAAACCATCTGCCTGCCGGATTGTAGCTTGCACCCAACCTTGAATTCCTCCCTGATTTGGCTTCTACTGCATCTTCCAAACACGTCCTTGTTATTGGCTCCGGCTTTGCGGGCCTTTCGGCCGCTACGTCGCTGGCCCAGCGCGGCTATCGCGTCACTATTCTGGAGAAGAACGAAGGGCCGGGCGGCCGGGCGCGGGTGTTCCGGAAGCAGGGCTTCATCTTCGATATGGGGCCGAGCTGGTACTGGATGCCCGATATTTTCGAGCAGTATTTCGCCCGCTTCGGCAAAAAGGTAAGCGACTACTACAATTTGGTACGGCTCGACCCCTCCTATCAGGTGATTTTTAAGGGGCCGGAGGCCGTGGATATTCCGGCCGCCATGAGCGAGCTGCGGCAGCTGTTTGAGCGGTACGAGCCCGGCAGCGCCGCCCGCCTCGATGAGTTTCTGCGGCAGGCGGCCTACAAGTATGAGGTCGGCATCGGCAAGTATGTGCACATGCCCGGCCGCTCGTTGCTGGAGTTTGCCGACCCGCGCCTGCTCGTGGATGCCGTCCGGCTGGATTTGCTCCAGAGTATGCACAAGCACGTGCGCAAGTTCTTCACAGACTCGCGCCTGCTGGAGCTGGTAGAATTCCCGATTCTTTTTCTGGGTGCTACTTCCGAAAACACACCGGCCCTATACTCCCTCATGAACTACGCCGACCTGGCCCTGGGTACCTGGTACCCGATGGGTGGCATGCACAAGATTGTGGAAGGCATGGTGGCCTTGGCGCAGGAGCGGGGCGTGACGCTGGAATACAACCAGGAAGTGCAGCAGATAGTAGTGGAAAATGGCCGCGCCACCGGCGTGCAAACCGCCGCCGGCTTCCGCCCCGCCGATGTAGTGGTGGCCGGCGCCGACTACCACCACGCCGAGCAGCACCTGCTGGCCCCCGAGTGGCGCCACTACGACGAAGCCTACTGGAACTCCCGTACTATGGCCCCGTCGTCGCTGCTGTTTTATGTGGGCGTAAACCGGCGCGTGGATAAGCTGCGGCACCATAATCTGTTCTTCGATGAGGATTTTGCACTCCACGCCGAAGAAATCTACGAGCAGCCCAAGTGGCCCAGCCGGCCGCTGTTTTACGTGTCGGCTCCCAGCAAAACCGACCCCAGTGTAGCGCCCGAAGGCTGCGAGAACCTGTTTCTGCTCATTCCGGTGGCGCCTGACCTGCCGGACCCGGAAGAAACGCGGGAGTATTACTACCACCTGATTATGGAGCGGCTGGAGCGCCATTGCGGCCACAGCATCCGCGACGCGGTGGTGTACAAGCGCAGCTACGCCCACCAGGATTTTCAGCAGGACTACCATAGCTATAAAGGCAACGCGTACGGCCTGGCCAATACGCTCCGCCAGACAGCTATTCTGAAACCCTCGCTCAAAAGCAAAAAGGTCAGTAATCTGTATTTTACGGGGCAGCTTACCGTGCCAGGGCCCGGCGTGCCGCCCTCGCTCATTTCGGGGCAGGTGGTGGCGCAGGAGGTAGAAAAGGAGAATTCTTAAGTCGAAGAAGATGGATCATATTGCCCTTTTCACCGAAACCAGCCGGGCGTGCAGCAAGCTGATTACGCAGCGCTACAGCACGTCATTCACGCTGGGCATCCGCACGCTCGACACGCGTTTTCACCTGCCGGTGTATGCCGTGTATGGCTTCGTGCGCTGGGCTGATGAGATTGTGGACACGTTCCATGGCCACAACAAGGCGGCGCTGTTTCAGGATTTCAAGCGCCAGACCTACGAGGCCCTGGAAATCGGGCTGAGTCTGAACCCGGTGCTGCATGCTTTCCAGGATGTGGTGCGCCAGTACGGCATCGACCGGGAATTTATCGATGCCTTTCTGTACAGCATGGAAATGGACCTCGATGACCATGCCTACAACCAGTCGCTCTACGAGAAGTACATCTACGGCTCGGCGGAAGTGGTGGGCCTGATGTGCCTGCGTATCTTCTGCGAAGGCGACACGGCTATGTTTGACAGGCTGCGGGAGCCCGCCCGACGGCTGGGCTCGGCCTTTCAGAAAGTTAATTTCCTGCGCGACATTCGGTCAGATTACGAGGAGCGGGGCCGCGTGTACTTCCCCGGGGTGCAGTACGAACGATTTTCTGACCACGTAAAGCAGGAAATCGAAGCGGACATCCGGGCCGATTTTGATGCGGCATACGCCGGTATCGTGCAGCTGCCGCGGGCGGCGCGGCTGGGGGTGTACCTGGCCTATGTGTACTATCTCAAGCTGTTCCACAAAATCCGGCAGCTACCAGCGGCCCGCATCCTTGGCGAGCGGGTGCGCGTACCAGACAATACCAAGCTGCTTTTGCTGATGGGGTCGTACTTTCGCTACCGCCTTCGAGCTATCTAGTCACGAATCTGCTGCCGCGTGAAGCTGTTTTTGTCTGTTCTTTTTTCTCTCCTTCTGATTCTGTCTCCGTTCGTGTCCGACGCCACCCCGTACTCCCTGCCCAATCTGCGCCGCCAATACCAGCAGGCCGCTTCCAGCAAAGAAGCCGGCGAGAAATTTCATAAGCTGATGGCTGCCTACGACCAGCGCAATGCCGTGGTACTGGCCTACAAAGCCGCCGCCGAAGCCATCCGGGCCCGCGACGCGTCTATGTTCAACAAGCTGACCTACGTGCAAAACGCCAACAAGCAGTTTGAGGAAGCGGTGAAACTGGACGGCGACAATGCCGAAATCCGGTTTCTGCGCCTGAGCGTGGAAAGCAACCTGCCCTCGTTCCTGGGCCTGAGCGGCCACGTCGATGAAGACCGGCAGTTTCTGGTTGAAACTCTGCTACAGCATCCCAAATCCGGCCTCGACGCCGAGTCGTTCGGGCTGGTCCGCGACTTTTTGGTGGAGCGCGGCCACGTTTCCGGCCCCGAAGCTGAGAAGCTGGGCCGCATTGAAGGGTAGTATGGGAACAGTCAATAAGATTTCAGTCCCGCTCTAAAAAGCGAAGCAGGGCCAACTCTGCTTCGCTTTTTTGTGTCTGTGTAATACTGATTCTGTAAACAACATTGAATGCTACTGCCTGTCCGGTTCACTGTGTTGCTCGCATTGTTACTGCTATCCAGCACAGCATCGGCCCAGCGAATAGTACTGCTGGGCCAGGTAGTGGATGAGCAGCAGCGCCCAGTGCCCTACGCCATTGTGGGGCTAGCAGATGGCTCAAACGGCACGGCTACCAACGAAGTAGGCGAGTTCAGCCTACGAGTGCCGACGCTTCCCCAGCGGCTGGTGGTGCTCAGCATGGGCTACAGCCGCTCTGAAACGGAAGTGCAGCAGGCCGGCACGCTGCTGCGGATAGTGCTGCAGGCCAGCGCCGTGGCCTTGCCCGGCGTGACGGTGCGCAACCCAGAGAAGGTAGCCGAAGAACTGGTGCGGCGGGCCAGCGCCAAGCTGCTTCGCCACAGGAAAGACGTGCAGTACGGCAAGGCGTTTTACCGCCAGAAAACCCGGCACAACGGCGAGTACCGCGAGTTTTTCGATGCATTTTATGATGTGAAGTTCTCTAACCGCGTGATTGAGGGGTGGGACTTAGGTGAATCGCGCTATGCATTCACACCGGGCGGCTTCACGTTCACCAATTTCTCCTCCCTGATCCGGCAGGTGCCGGTGTTCAGCCTCCACCCGCTACGCGAAAAACTGTTGGTTCCGCTCGGGCCCCAGGCCACCCAGTACTTCTACTTCACGCTGCGCAGCTTCTTCACCGAAAACGGCCGCGAAACGGCCGTCATCGACTTTGAGCCCCGGCCAGAGGTGCAGAAACCAGCCACGACCGGCACGCTCTATATAGATGTAGAAACGGCCGCATTGCGCCGGCAGGAACTGTCGTTGCCCCTGAGCAGCATGCTTCGCTTTCAGATGGAGCCCGGGTATGAGCGTGCCGGCGACGATTTTAGGTTAGTTGCTGATTTCATTCCCTACGCCGACTCCCTGACGCGTCTGAGCGCCACGCGGGCCGAAGGGACCATCGTGCTGCGCCGCCCCAATGCCCGGCCTGATAGCACGCGGGTAGCCGCGCAATTGGTCTTCTACCAGTACACCGGCCGCTTGCCAGGACATGCCTATAAAGATGTGGGGCGGCACTCCCGCGACCTGGAGCAGGTAATGAAAAAAGCCTACAACCCCGAGTTCTGGCAAACAAACGAAGTATTGCGCGCCAGCCCTGTGGAGCAGGAGGTGATTAAGAGCTTTGAGGGCCGGAAAGTGTTTGGTCGCTACTGAAAAGCACAATTCAGCCGGCAACAGTAATCTATTGTAGCGTTGAGTTACGTAACTTTTACAGCCTATTCCGCGGCTTTATAACTTTCCGCCTGTCACTGCGGTTACCTCATCAGCTATGCCGCACCATCTGAGCGTCCGAATCGACCCCAACTCCGGCTTCTGCTTTGGCGTTATCTATGCCATTCAAATGGCCGAGGATCTGCTGGAAGAGCAGGGGTATCTTTATTGCCTTGGCGACATCGTGCACAACGACGAAGAAGTCCAACGGCTCGAGAAGCGCGGCCTGCGCATCATCGACTATGAGCAGTTTGCGCGGCTGCGCGGCGAAGCCGTCCTGATCCGGGCCCACGGTGAGCCGCCCAGTACCTACCAAACCGCACTCGAGAACAATCTGACGCTCGTAGATGCCTCGTGCCCGGTGGTGCTGAAGCTGCAAAACCGCATCAAAACTTCCTACGATAAGCAGGACCGCATCTTCATATACGGCAAGCACGGCCATGCGGAGGTGCGCGGGTTGCTGGGCCAGACCAGCGGCAATGCTGTAGTGTTTGAAAGCCTCGATGAGCTGCTGCGCCACGAACTGCCCGACAACATCACGCTCTACAGCCAGACCACGAAAAGCACCGATTCCTTCTACCGCATCAAAGCTGAGCTGGAAGGCCGGGGCTATCTGGTGAATGCCAACGACACGATCTGTCGTCAGGTAAGCAACCGCGACAAGGACCTGCGCAAATTCGCGGCCCAGTTCGACCAGATTGTGTTTGTTTCGGGTACGAAAAGCTCTAATGGCAAGGTGCTGTACCAGGTCTGCAAAGACACAAACCCGCAAACCCACTTCATTTCCAGCACGGATGAGCTACGCGCTGAATGGTTTCAGCCCGGGCAGTCGGTAGGAATCTGTGGGGCCACCAGCACGCCCATGTGGCTGATGGAGCAGGTGCGGGACGCATTGCTGATGCTGTAGCGAATGTAGATCCTGGGCAGTGGCACGTATTCAGCCGGCCGTTTGTTCCTTTGCATCCTCGTTATGCTCCAAGCCATTCCCTCATCCGTTTCTCTGTCTGGCAGCGCTACAAAGCGTGTGCGTCCTGCTCCGTTAGGCCGCAAGGGCGTAGTCGTGGCATTAGGAGTAATAGGGCTTTGGGCGGCGCTCCTGACATTTCTGCTGGCGTTCTACCAACCCGACTGGGCCACGCCGTGGCCTTATCTGCTGGTGCTGCTCCAAACTCACCTCTATACTGGCCTGTTCATCACCGCTCATGATGCAATGCACGGTGTGGTCAGTTCCAACCAGCGCCTGAACAACGCGCTGGGCACACTGGCGGCCGGCCTGTTTGCCTACAACTGGTTTCCGCGCATGTTGCCCAAGCATCATGCCCACCACCGCCATGTCGCCACCGAGGAGGACCCCGATTTTCATGACGGGCAGCACGCCGGGTTCTTGCCGTGGTTTGCCCGTTTCGCTTGGAACTACGTGACGTGGTGGCAGATAGTGCTGATGGCAGCTACCTACAACGTGCTCAAGCTATATTTTCCGCAAGCCAATGTTATTGCCTTCTGGATGATTCCGGCCGTGCTGGCGACGTTGCAGCTCTTCTTTTTCGGAACCTACCTGCCCCACCGGGGTAGCCATGCGCCTGATAATGCCCATAAGTCCCGCAGCCAGTTCCGCCACCATATGTGGGCCTTCGTGAGCTGCTACTTTTTCGGGTATCACTACGAACACCACGACCAGCCGTACCTGCCCTGGTGGCGGCTATGGCGTGCCAAGGAGGCGTCCTGAGGCTCTGGCCTGCACAATATACGGATGACCGCCGCCGCAACGTTATGAGAAGGAGCGCGTTCTAGTAAAGGATTGAGCAGTAGACCTGTAACCCAGAGGGCAGGGAGAGGTGAGTGGGCAGGTGGCCAGCCGGCCAGATACCAACGCCTGGCAGAAGTACATGTCCTGCAGGTCAGGCTGGTATACCACCGTTGTGTGCTGCCTGCAACGGGAGTTAGCCTATAGTTACTTATCTTCCTCGGAATTGCAGCCCGGGCTCATTTCGCGCGCGGAGTACTTCTGCTATTTTCTTATCCCGATGCAGCCTTGGTTCGTACGTACGCTACCTGTTCGGCTCTGGCAGTTGCTGCTTGGGATAGTTCTGTGGCTGGTGCCAGAGAGCAGCATGGCCCAACGCGTCTCTGCTTCTGGGGCCAATTCGGTGTCCCGTTACCTGCAACGCAGCGAACAGCTGTTGCCGCTTAATCCGGCGGCGGCCCAGCTGCAGGCGGAGCAGGCATTGCATCTGGCGGCTGTAAGCGGCCCAACCAGTGAAGTAGCGGCTGCTTACCTGGCCATTGGCGAAGCCCAGCAGGAGCAGCAGCAGTACGAACAGGCTCTGCGCTACTTTCGGCGGGCTCTGCGCCTATATCAGCAACTGCATAGCGCTCCAGGCCGGGCCCAGTCGATGCGGCTACTGGCCAAAGCCCAATATTTGCAAGGCGACACCGGCCAGGCACACGATACGTATTTGCAGGCACTTCGCCTGACCGAAAGCCTGCGTGACCCGGCCGGACTAGCGCAGATATACACCCAACTCGGCGACCTGTATGGTACGCAAGACCAGTGGCTGCGGGCGCTAAGTAATTATGAGCGCGCGTATTCTGAGTGGCAACAAGCCGATAGTCGCACGGGCCAGACGGCTGCCCTGAATGCCATTGGGCTGGCTCACCACCAGCTTCGCAACTACAGCCGCGCGCTCTACTATCTGCGGCGCTCCCTGAACGATGCCCGCCAACTCGGCGATAGTGCCCGCACCGGTGAAGCACTAGCCAGTACGGGCCGTGTCTACGAGGATGTCGGCAACTACGAAGTAGCAATGGGTTTTTATACCCAAGCCCTGAGCCAATTGCCACACACTACGCCACCGGCACGCCGCGCTGCCGGATTCCAGTCATTGGCCGTAGTGCAGGATTCGTTGACGAACCGCCCTGCCGCAATCCGGGCGCTGCGGCAGGCGCTGCCTCTAGCCCGGCGCGGCGGCTCGGTTGTGCAGACCAGCAATATTTATCAGACGCTCACGAGCCTCTATCGGCGCGAGGAAAACTTTGAGCAGGCGCTACGAGCTCAGACCCGGTATGCCGCCCTGCAGGACAGCGTGTTTGCCGAACGCCGCTCTGCACAGATTGCCGAACTGCAGACCCGCTACGAAACCGAAAAAAAAGAGCGTGAAATTCAGCTGCTGACCAAGGACCGGCAGATTCAGACGGCTAACCTGCGCCGCCAGATGCTGCTGCGCAATGGGCTGGCCATAGGGGCATTGCTGCTGCTGATGGCGGTAGCGGCGCTGTACCGGGGCCGGCAGGAGCAGGCGCGTATCAACCGGTTGCTGCAGCGAAAGAACCGGGCTATCAGCCGGCAGAAGGAAGAACTCGGCCGGCTCAACCGCACCAAAGACACGCTGTTCTCCATCATTTCGCACGACCTGCGCAGCCCGCTCAGCTCGCTGTACTCCATGTTTTCGCTTATGACGATGGGCACTTTGTCGCCGGAGCGCATGGCAATGCACACGGAACGCCTTGGCCGCACCCTTGATGTGACGCTGCGCCTGCTGGACAACCTGCTCAACTGGTCAGCATCACAGATGCAGAGCGACAAGATCCAGCCGGAGAAGATTTACCTGCAGGGGGTAACCGAAGAGGCACTGGCATTGCTGCTTAGCGATGCCGAGCGCAAAAGCATCCTGTTCCTCACAGACCTGCCTGACTCCTGTATCGTGCGGGCCGACCTAAACATGGTGCGTCTGGTGCTGCGTAATCTGGTTGGCAACGCTATTAAGTTCACGCCGCAGGGTGGTAGCATTACCATTTCAGCCCGTCAGCTACAGAATGCCCACTGGGAAATTTCCGTAGCGGACACGGGTGTCGGAATCAGCGCCCAGGATGCTGCGAAAATATTTGGAGCTCAGGGGCATCATACCACGCTGGGCACGGCACACGAAAAAGGTACCGGGCTGGGGCTGCGCCTGTGCAAGGAGTTTGTGGAACGCAATGGAGGCCATATTTCCTTCGAAAGTACGCCGGGCCAAGGCACTACTTTCCGCTTCTCGCTGCCGGCGGCGGCCCCCGAGATGCTGCCCCTGCTTTCTTCGAGCCAGCCGGCTACGGTTGCTGCCGCCGGATAAGCGTCCGGTTGACAATACGCTCCGTAACCCGCTCCCGATACGTCTGGCCCAATGGCAGAGCGTGCCCTCCCACCCGCACTTCAAGGTTGCTGATTGAATCAATGCGGGAAGCATTGACGAGGTAGGAGCGGTGCGTACGCACAAATAAACCGGGTGGCAGCTGCTCCTCCAGGTTTTTCAGGTTTACCAGCGTCAGGTGAGTGCGCCCGTCGGCGGTGTTGATTTTGGTGAAGTCTTTCAGCGCCTCAATGTAAAGAACGTCGCGGTAGTGAAGGCGTACGAACTGTGCATCGGTGCGGATAAAAAACGACCCCCAGCCCGAAAGTAGGTCCTGCTTGGGGTCGGTTTCGGCCGAGCTGGCGCGCAAAATCCCGGCTACCTTATTCACCGCTTTCAGAAACCGGTCCAGTGAAATCGGTTTCAGCAGAAAGTCGATAACGTCAAGGTTGAAACCTTCCATGGCATACTGCGGATGAGCTGTCATTAGCACAACCAGGGGCGGCTGGTGCAACGAGCGTACCAGATCCAGACCACTCAGGTGAGGCATGGTAACGTCGGAGAACAGCACCTGTACATCATTGTGCAACAGGTAGCGGTGCGCTTCCAAGGGGTCTGTGAACGTGGCTTTTACATCCAGTACATCAGTCATGGCCACATAAGCCTGCAGCAGGTCCAGCACCAGCGGATCATCATCGAGTAGCAGGCAGGTAATCTTCATAGAAGAGCAGAAATGGCAGGCGTTTGGGTGAATATAAAGAGAATTGGAAATTATATCTTATTTTTTTATCGGAAGAAATCAATCTTAACGGCAAATATTACCATCTACGTATACTTTTACCGGGCTTTGCTATACTTTAGGCAGTAATCATCGGTGACTTTCAATAGCTTATGCATATATCTGTTCTAGTAAATATACCGTTGCATGTTACCTGCTTTTCTTTCTGCCGCTTCTCCACCGTTGACTCAAACTGCTGCTTTTTCGCATGTTCCCAACATGACCGCCCCTGCTCGCACACCTGCTTTTGGCTATGAACCTACTCCCAGTTGCTGCACTGCCCCCCGTTATACTGGGCGTAGAGCTTACCATCGACCTGAATGAAGGCCTGCGCCGGTCGTTGCGCACGGCTTTCGGCATGAAGACGCGGGCCATCAATCTGCAGATTGACCCCAGCATGGACCTTATTTTTCTCTGCGAAAAAACACTGCCCGGCACATTGCCCTGCCTGGGGGCCCTTACCAGGCCAGGGGTGATAGCCGTAACGCTACGCGAGGCGCATTTAGCGTGGCAGCCCGACCCGGAACATCCTATCGGGCGAGGGACTTCCACGCTGGCCGCGCTGGAAAGCGGCAGCTGCTTCCTGACGGCGAACAGCCGCAAAATTGCCATTGCCTCCTTCTCGGAGCGTAACGTACATCCCACGCATGTAACCATGGAAATGCTGGGCCGGCCCAACCTGCTGGAATACCTGCGCTCCGACTGGTTTACGCTGGAAATATCCGGTACCAACCGGCGGCGTCTCACCCGGCCCCTGGGTTTCAGCGCCGTTCTGGAATTCGACCTGCAGCTCAATCCGGAAGCTGCCGAGGCCTGACGCGAATTACAATGAGCAAAAACGCCCTTCCATAGATACAGAAGGGCGTTTTGCGCTACTACTATCTGCGTTAATGAACGGCGTTGGTCTTCTTGCAGCAGTCTGGAAGCCGGTCGTAGGCGCGGGCCTCGGCGGGCTCGGAATCGGCATCGTAGCCGGTTTTTTGTACAGCCGTACGCAGCGCAGCCGGCGTGGTTTTGTCAGGGCGGTAGGTTACGGTGAGCACCTGAGTAGGCACATCGAGCACCGCAGCCTGCACGCCTTTCTCATAGGCCATGGCCTTCTCGAGACGGGTTTTGCACATGTCGCAGACGGCTGACGTTTTGAGCTGCACCTGTTCGGTGGCTGGTCCTTTGGCCTTCGCGGTAGTCTGGGCAGTAGTGGTATGCGCAAGCAGAGCGAATACGGCGAGGAAAAGAAGCTTGAACGATTTCATAAGAAGTGGTAAGTGGAGTGAACCCGCTGGAAAGCGGATGCAGTGAATACAAAAAAGCGGCCAAAAACGCGGATCAGCTAACCTGGCTATTCCAGCCGGAAACGCAGGCCGGCATACGTGAGACGGCCGTAGGTAGGCCCCCACACCATAGCCGCATCAAAAGCCTGCTCAAACGGTGCGGCGGCGCTCTGGATGGGGTTAGGCTGGCGGTAGTTGGTCAGGTTCTCAACCCCGGCATATACTTCGAAGCGTTTGAAGGCCCGGGTTACCTGGGTATTGAGCAGCGCGAAGCGCGGCGCATAGGGAAGTTGCATTTCGCCGGCGCCGTGTTGGTGGCCCATGGAAGCGGGGTTGTGCGCCAGCGGCCGCTGCCCGAACCCCTGCACCGTGAAGTCGGCGCGCCACTTATCAAATGCTGTGGCGTAGCCCACGTTAAAAAACAGCCGGTGCGGGGCCGTCAGGGGTTTCGGCAACAGCTGCCCGTCGTAGGTAGTCCGCACGTCGAGGTACTTGTAGGCCGCTTTGGCCGTGAGCCCCTTCACGGGTTCTACCTGCAGCTCAGTCTGAAAGCTGCGGGAGAAAGAACGGCCATCAGCCGACAGATTGCTGATTTCCAATACGGTTGGCGACGTATACATGTCGGCCACCACCTGGTTCTGAAACGCGGTGTGGTAGTAGTCGGCGATGAGTGTGGCGGGCCGGCCGGCAAGCGTGAAATACTGCGTGACGCTGCCGCCCACGTTCCAGGCTTTTTCAGGCCGCAGATCAGGCGCAATAACAAACTCACGGGAGCTGAGCAGCACGCCGCTGTTGTCGGCAATAGGGTTGGCTACCCGGAAGCCCGTACCGGCTGCCAGCCGGAGCACGGTGTTTTTGGCCGCGTCGTACTTCACGTTGAGCCGGGGCGTAAACTGCCAGCCGAATAGGTTGTGGCGGTCGAGGCGCAGGCCGCCCACCAGCGTCAGGTTGCGGGAGTTCTGATACGTGTATTCTGCGAAGGCGCCCGGCACGTTCTCGAGGCGGTTGCGGTGCTGACGGGCATAGCGTTGCTCCGCCGTTTCGGTGGGGTAGATGATGCCGGAACCGAAAAACTCCCGGTAGTCATCGTGCAGGTAGCTCAGGCCTAGGCGGTAGGTATGCGCCGTGGTGCCCAGTACGCTCTGGAAAAGCAGCGTGGCCAGGCCCGTCCGCTGGGTGCCATCGTAGGCGCGGGTGGTCCGCAGGGTGCCGCCGCTCAGAAACTGCCCGTAGGAATAGGTAGAGTTGAAGCTGTGGTGCGTGCCGCTGAGCAGCAGCCCCAGGCTCTGGTACGGCCGGCCGGGCCAAGTGTAGGAGGTTTTGGCGAAGCCGGTGTAGCGGTTGGTACGGCCCGTGAAGCCGTAGTTGCGCTCAAACGCGTTGGCCTCGTCTGCCCGAAAATCTACCTGGCCGCCTTCCCGGGTTTCGCGCAGTGCACCCACCCCAATTTCGCTGATGAGGCCTTTGTCAGACTTGTATTTCCACTTGTTGAATACGTTGTATTGCGTAGCCAGCGGCAGATCCATAAATCCATCCTTGTTCCGGTCGACGCGGCGGCCCAAGTGGTCGGAGTGGAGCAGGAAAACGGTGCTGACCTTCTTGCTGACCGGCGCGGCTAGATTCAGGTTGAGGTCGAATTTGCCCAAATCATTGCCGTAGGCATTGAACAGCAGGCGTTCCGACTTATCGGGCTCTTTCAGGCGCACGTTCACCTGCCCCGACATGCTTTCGTAGCCGTTCACGACGGAGCCCATGCCCTTGATAATATCGATGCTCTCAATCCAGGTTCCGGAAAGGTAGCCCAGGCGGTAAGGGGTGGCCAGCCCGCGCAACGCAGGCAGGTTGTCTACGGTCAGCAGCGAGTAGGCCCCATCAAGGCCAAGCAGCTGAATCTGTTTGGCCCCCGACACGGCATCCGTTGTGGAAACCTCAACGGCAGCATTCGTCTCGAAGCTTTCCGCCAAGTTGCAGCACGCCGATTTCGTCAGGTCGCGGGCCGTAATAACCTGTGTGTTGGTCGGCGTCAGTGAGGAGTAGGAGGGGGCGCGGGCTTCCACTTTCACTTCGCCTAGCTCAGTGCCCGGCTTCAGGGATACACGCACATAAGGTGAGCCGGAAGTAGCCACAGCTACCGTATCGGCACGATAGCCGAGGGCATTGATAACCAGTTTGCTGGCTTCAGCACGGGCCGGGCGAGGTAAGGCGAACTGGCCCGCATTGTCGGTGGTAGTGGTTGTGGTAGTGCTGCCTAGCCAGCGGACCACAGCACCCGGTACGGGGGCGGCAGCGGCATCCGTTACCTGCCCCCGGACTGGGGCCAGTACATCAGCTGCCGATTGGGCGGTAGCGGCGGCGGTGCTGCTCAGCAGGAGGCCAAGCGCAAACGGCAACCGGTTTCCGGAGAAAAAATCCATGTCTGTAGTGAGTTAGCATTCATTCTGGAGAAAATGCCAGCGCTGAAGGGCGCTGTATTCCATAGCGGCTCAAAGAGGCACGCCAAATGAAGGCTAGACTACCAGCACACTAATAAAGGTGAGCAGCACGCGGCCGGCCCGGGGCGGCGGCGAACTATCGGCCGCATGCCATGCTGCTGCCTGTGCTACCAGGGGAGCCGGGGGTAGAGTAGGCCAGCTAGTGGCTGGCAGCCACACTGGCGCCAGTAGCGGCGGGGGCAGCAGCTTGGCCCAGGTCAGTTCTGGCGCAGGCACCTCCAGCTTGTGCAGGTGGGCGCTAAAGTCGCAGCACGCGCCTTTGATCTGGCTGCTGTGGGCATGCTCTGCCGCCGGCTTAGGGGTGGGACAGCCGTGTTTGGGAGTACTGAAAATAACATCCGCCGATGTATGCCCGCTTTCCCGGCAAGTATGGCGCAGCACCGTCAGGCCCACCGAGGAGGCGAGGACGAGCAGGGCCAGCAGCAAGCTGAACAGCCGGTGAGAGACAGGACGCGGGGATACCATAAGTGCAAAAGTAGCACATCCTTAGCAAAGGTGGCTGTACAGCAAACCGGCCCGGCAGGTATAAGATTCCTGCCGGGCCGGCCTGTTTACTCCAGCATCAGGTTTTGGGTCAGCTGGTGCCCGTCACGGAGTTGCACCCGGAGCAGGTACAGGCCGGGGCTGAGGGTACGCACATCAACTTCGGTTTCGCCATGGGCCGGCAACCGGCTCAGGGACTGCGCCTGCACCTGCCGCCCCAACGCGTCGAGTAATACCAGCTGGGTAGCCCGCGCGGCCAGATCCGGTGCCAGGCGGAGCGTGAAGAAGCCGTGGGCGGGGTTGGGGTAGCTCTGTAGCTCGGCAGTAGATGCCATACCAGCGGTGGCTCCGAGCACGGTGCCGCCATTCAGCAACACACTAGCCGTATTTGTGCCCGGGTTAGCCGTCACTAGGTCCAGGTCGCCGTCCCGGTCCAGGTCGCCGGTAGCCAGGGCTCTTGGGTCGCCATTCACTGTGAGCGTGGCGCCGCGGCTGAACGTGCCCGTGCCGTTGTTCAGTGACACCTCCAGTCTGAGCGAGTAGGCATTGCTGCTGATCAGGTCCAAATCCCCGTCGGCATCAACATCGGCCAGCACGGCGTCGTGGGCAGTCGTGTTCAGGGCAAGGTGTTCAGGGGTTGCGAAGGTGCCGTTGCCGTTGTTGCGCAGCAGCACAATCGTCGAATTTACTTGCTGCCCCGTTGAGACGATAAAGTCCAGGTCGCCGTCCGCATCTACGTCTCCCATGCGCACCTTGCCTTGCCACACCGTGTTGTTGTTGCCCAGCAGGTAGAAACCACTCTGCGTAAAATTGCCTTCCCCATCATTGGCGAATAGCACGGCCGAGGCAGAGCCACCCGTAATGGCTACCAGATCCAGGTCGCCGTCGTTGTCCAGGTCGCCGGTGCTTATTCCGTAGCAGGAACTGACCGGCAGGTTAGTTGTGCCGCTGAAGTGGCCTTGCCCGTCGTTGAAGCGCAGGCTTACGCCACTGTTCGCAGTGCTGCTGGCTATCAGGTCCAGGGTTCCGTCGCTGTTGATGTCGGCTAGCGCCAGGCTATAGGTGCCTCCGCCAACTGGCACGGGAAGAGCAGCCATAAATTGCCCGCGGCCGTTGTTGAGCAGGATTTCTACCGTATTAGCGGTATTGAAGCTGCCTACTGCCAGGTCCAGGTCGCCGTCGGCATCCACGTCTCCGACGGCAACGGAGCGTGTCACGCTAGCAACTGCCACCTCAGTGGAGCCGCTGAAGTTACCGCCGCCCCAGCCGAAACGCAGGCTCAGCGTGGAACTGTTGGTATTGACAGTGAGCAGGTCCAGTAGGTCGTCGTTGTTGAAATCCGCGACGGCCACCTCCAACGGGGCGGCCCCCGTCGCCACGTTGGGGCGGCTTACAAACTGGCCGCGCCCGGTGCCACTGGCTGCTACTGTAAACTGCAGTACCTGCGGTACCGTGCTGCCACCCAGCGGCCCCTGCAGGCTGCTTGGAATGCTGACGCTCACCTGTTCGCCAGCGGCAAAATTTTGGGTAGGGCGGAAGGTGAGGGTGGAAGTGCCGGCGCCCGTGAGCGTGCCGGGCCGCTGCCCGCGCAGCTGCGAGCCAAATACGCGCAGGTTGCCAGCCGTAGCCGCCGTAATGTTCTGCGAGAAGCTCACCACCACCGGCGCCGTGCGCAGAATGGCCGGGTCGTTGCGGGCCGGGCTGAAGCTCGTCACTACGGGCGGCGTGGGCACCAGCACCGTGAAAACGGCCGTGCTGGTAACGGTGCCGCCGCCGGTCGTCACCCGAACAGGGCCGGTGCGGGCGCCAGTGGGTACGGTAGCCGTCAGCTGCGTTGGCGAGTCGACCACATACGCAGCGCTCAGGCCATTGAATTCCACCTTCGAGACGTTGATGAAATTAGTGCCGGTCACGATTACGCTCGTGCCTACCGGGCCAGTGCCTGGCGTAAAGCTCAGGTTGGCAGGAGCCGGGGCCTGGTTCAGGAAAACGTCGAGCGTCTGGCCATTGGCCGTCACGTTGACCAGGTCCAGGTCAGCGTCACCATCTACATCACCCAGCGTAAGCCCGTAGGCGACCCAGCCGCCTTGCAGCGTGGAGGAAGGAGCAAATGTTCCGCTGCCATCGTTGCGGTAAATGCCCAAGGAATTGGACCCTACGCCGCATAGTGCCAGGTCCAGGTCGCCATCCGCGTCCAGGTCACCAGTGGCTAAGCTGGGCGCGTAGTTGTTGCCCATAGGTATCACCTGCCCGGCACTGAAGGCCGCCTGCCCATTGTTCAGGTAGATGCGTACGGCATTGGAATTGCCCGAATACGAGTTAAACAGGCTCACAATGATATCCAGGTCCTGGTCGCCGTCGATGTCGGCTACCTGTAGCGCCTCCGTGTAGGCACCCGTCATGATTTCGGTGGGGCTGCTGAAGTTGCCTTGCCCATCGTTCAGGCGAATTCGCAGGGATGATATGGCGTTCTGGCCTGCTACAAGGTCCAGGTCGCCGTCGTTGTCCAGGTCACCCAGGGCCAGGTAGCTGGCTTCGCTCGAGGCATATCCGGTGGCCAGCGCCCGCAGCGTGAAGTTGCCGTTGCCATCATTGACGCCCGTAAAAATCTCCGTGGTGCTTCCCACACTCGCTGACACCACAAAGTCCAGGTCGCCGTCGCCATCTACGTCGCCGACGGCTGGCCCCTCCGAGCTGCCCGTCGTCAGCGTCTGGCGCCGGGTAAAGGCGCCGCTGCCGTTGTTAACCCAGGTGGTTGTTGCCTTGCCTTGGTAGGGTGTTTGAAAGGTTGTGAGCAGGTCCAGGTCGCCGTCCGCGTCGAAATCAACGGGGCTGATACCGTTTGGGTCTAGATAGTTAGAGAACTGCGCCAGCGTATCGGCGGCGCCAAAGTGGCCATTGCCCATGCCAACCTGCACCGTCATGTGATAGGCCAGCGTGGTAAGCAGGTCCAGGGTGCCGTCGCCGGTCACATCGGCCAAAACCACCTGAATGGGATTGTAGCCGACGGGGGTACTGGGCAGGGCCGTGAAATTAGCCTGCCCGGTTCCGCCCGCCGCGGCCGTAAATTGCAGTACCTGTTTCTGCGCCTGCAGGCCGCCGCTGCTTTGCACGGTACCGGGCACCGTCACGCTCACTAGTTCGCCCGGCGCAAAGTCCTGCGCCGGATCGAAGGTGAAAGTGGTGCCGCTCGTTGTGGCTGTGCCCGCCTTGCGCCCGCCCAGCCGCGAGCCAAACACCCGCACCCCCGTACCCGTGGCGGGGGCCAGGGACTGTCCAAAGGTGAGGGTTGGGTTAGCGTCGCGGCTTACATTCAAGGCATTGCGCGCGGGCAGGGTGCTGATAATGCCCAGTGTAAGCTGGAAGGGTGTAGTAGAGGTTGCCACGCCCAACGGTGTCGTAACCGTCAGCAGGCCGCTGGTAGCTCCGGCCGGAACCGTTACCGTAAGCCTGTTGGCCGATATGACTGTGAATGACGTGGCCGGAGTTCCGTTAAACGTTACGGCGCTGGCGCTGGTAAAATCGGTGCCGGTAATCGTCACGGTGCTGCCTGCCGGGGCGCTTCCGGGCGCAAAAGATAGGATGCGTGGCGGCGCCGGCGCCTGCCCGTTGCGGCCCAGCACTACCGTGGACGCGCCGCCATCCACAGCTACCACATCCAGATCCAGGTCGCCATCTACGTCGCCGAGCGTTACGCCAGAGGATTGCAGGCCGGCAACCACCAGGGGCGTGTTCTGCAGGGTGAAAGTGGCTGAGCCGTTGTTTTTGAAGGTCGAAACTGCGCCTCCTGTGCCCTGGGCCACCACAAAGTCCAGGTCGCTGTCGGCGTCCACATCCCCGATAAACAGTGCCGAGGGCGTGCTGCCTCCGCTCAGCGCCAGTTCCGTAGTGCCTCCGAATACGCCGCCTCCGCTGTTCAGCCGCAAGCTAACGGTGCCGCTGCCGGCATTGGTCACCAGCAGATCCAGGTCGCCGTCGGCATCGAAGTCCGCCAGGGCCAGGTCGCTGGGGGCGGTGCCAACCGCCACGCTGCCAGCGCCGCTGAATATGCCCAGGCCGTTGTTGAGCCGCAGGCTTACTGTGTTGCTGGTGCCATCGGTGGTGAGCAGGTCCAGGTCCCCGTCATCGTCCACGTCGGCCAGCGTCACGGTGTTAGGGTTTTGGCCGACAGCTACCGTGGTAACAGCGCTGAATACGCCGCTGCCGTTGTTGAAACTGACACTGGCCGAGTTGCCGGATTCATTGGCCGTCACAAAATCCAGGTCGCCATCGGCATCAATATCACCGGTTGCCACGCTAACCGGCCGCGGCCCTACGGGCACGTTTTGCGCCCCGAAAACCGACCCGGTAAACTCGCCGCTGCCATTGTTCAGGCAGACGGCGGCGGCGGCATTCTGGGCATCGGTGGCCAGCAGGTCCAGGTCACCATCGTTGTCCACATCCGCCAGCGCCAGGCCGGCCGGGTCTCCGGCCACTACCACGCTGGAACCCGCCCCAAACTGCCCGGTGCCGTTGTTGAGACGAATGCGGGCAGAAAATATGCCCGCTACGCTCACCATATCCAGGTCGCCGTCGCCATCTACGTCGCCCAGCAGCACGTTGCGGGTGCCCGCCTGGCCGATGGTGGTCGAGTCGGTGAAGTAGCCGCGGCTGGTACCTCCGGCAGCGGCCCGAAACTGGTATACCTGCCGCGTTACGGGCGTGCCACCGCTGGCAGTCAGCAGGGTGGGGGGCACACTAACGCTTAGTAACTCGCCCGGCAGCAGCGGGTAGTTCGGGTTAAAGGAAAGGGTACGGCTGCCTCCGCCGCTTACCGAACCGGTACGGCGCCCTTGGCGCTGGCTGCTGAACACGCGCAGGTTGCCGGCCGAAGCCGAGGAAATAGCCTGGGCAAATGTAGCACTGACCGGCGCCGTCCGGACGGCGGCTGTGGCGTTGCGCGCCGGAGCACGGCTAACTACCGTGTTTTGCCCGTGCCCTGCCTGCCCAAGTAGTAAAAAAGCCGCCAGGCCGCCCCATTTAGCACTGCGAATAACGCGGGAAGCTGGCTTGGAAACCCGGCGGGCAAAAACGAAAGTAGGAGTTAGAATCAAGCAGGCAGAATAAGCAGGCTGGGTAATAGGACTTAGGCCCTAGTAACTGAACTTTGCAGTTACTACGGCAGGCAAATTACCGAACAAATTGGTGAGTTTCAGCGCCTCGGAACTCCCAACGCGGAAAGATGATTACCGGGACTGCCATATTGGCAAAACCGCTCCTGATCCGGGTTTGCAGCCGGCGAAATTCAGATAGATGAGTTGAAAAAGTGGGTTTGCAGCTTAAAAAGGCGGTTTTCAGGAAGTGGTAGAAAATGGTAAATAGTGGTTGCCTTTTCTGAGGCATTCCGTACTTTTGCTAACATCCCTCTTCCATGCCCTCCTCTCATCCATGAACCTGCTCTCCGGCGAATACGACTGCAAGCTGGACCCGAAAGGGCGGCTGGTGCTGCCGGCCAAGGTGAAGGGCAGTCTGCCACAAGCCTCGGCCGGGCAGCTTGTGCTGGTGCGTGGGTTCGAGCCCTGCCTCGTGCTGTATCCGCTGGAGGCCTGGCGCGTAATTCATGACAAGGTGATGGCGCTGGATGAGTTCAACGAGGAATACCGCCAGTTCCAGCGCAATTTCTTCCGGGGTATGACGGAGGTAGAACTGGACAGCATTGGGCGGTTTATGCTGCCCGGCTCCATGCGGCGCTACGCCGGCCTGGAGAAGGAGGCCATTATCGTGGGACTCGGTAACCGCTGCGAAATCTGGGATACCGCCCGCTACGACGAATACCTCATCAAGGACCAGCAGAGCTTCTCAAAGCTGGCCCAGAAATTCCTGACCAACGAAACCGGGCCTGGCGGCTCCCTTGCCGCATGAGCACGACTCCCAATAACGAGTACCAGAACGATACCGCCTACCACCGCCCCGTGATGTTGCGCGAGTGCCTGGAGGCCTTGGACTTGCAGCCCGGCGGCCGCTACGTGGATGTGACGTTTGGCGGCGGTGGCCACTCGGCTCGTATTCTGGAGCATCTGAGCGGCGAAGGCCACCTCTATAGCTTCGACCAGGATGCTGACGCCGAGCGCGAAGCCGAAAAGCTTGCCCGGCCCCAGTTCACGTTCATCCGCGCTAACTTCCGCGACTTATACACCGAATTGCAGCAGCATGGCGCGCTGCCCGTAGATAGCCTGCTGGCTGATTTGGGCGTATCGTCGCACCAGTTTGATACGCCGGAGCGCGGCTTCAGTACTCGTTTCGATGGGCCGCTGGACATGCGTATGAACGCCGAGGACGGACCCACCGCCGCTGATATTATCAACGAGTATCCGGAAGGCGACCTGCACCGCATCTTCGGCATGTATGGCGAGGTAACCAATGCCCGCACGCTGGCCCAGACGGTGGCCGCTGCCCGGCGCGGACAAACCATCAGTACCATTGCCGGCCTGAAAAAGGCTATTGCCAGCTGCACGCCACGCGGCAAGGAGAATAAGTACCTGGCCCAGGTATTTCAGGCGCTGCGCATCGAGGCCAACGACGAAATGAAGGCCCTGCAGGAAATGCTGGAGCAAACGGCGCAGGTGCTACGTCCCGGCGGGCGGCTGGTAGTGATGAGCTACCACTCCCTGGAAGACCGGCTGGTGAAGAACTTCATGGCGAAAGGCAAATTCTTTGGCGAAGCCGAGAAAGACCTGTTCGGCCACACCAACACACCTTTCGAGGTGCTGACCCGCAAGCCGGTGGAAGCCTCCGCCGACGAAGTAGCCCTGAACAGCCGCGCCCGAAGTGCAAAGCTGCGCATTGCCATAAGACGGCCGGAGTAATCCGCGTTTGTTTCCTGAAAACTCCCGAAGAACCCCACGCCTGTGGCTATTAATACAATAAAACCCGTCGCCAGCCAGCCTCGCTCCAACGTGCCCCGCGCCGTGGAGCCGGAGCCTATGGTGTTGCCGGAACCCGAAACGGCCCCGGTGCCTGCGCCCCGGCCGCCTAAGCCTCCGAAAGCAGCGCGTCCGGAACGCCCAGCCGTGTCCCGCAACTCCTGGAGCGTGTTTTCGCTGCTGGAGCGCCTTACGCGCATGGATGGTCTGTTTCGGGAAGGGCTGCCGGTGCGCTACCTGCCGCATGTGCTGTTTGTGATGTTTCTGATTCTGGTTTACATCGGCAACACGCACTATGCCACCCGCATGAACCGCGGCATCCAGAAGCTGAAACTGGAAACCGAAGACCTGCGCGCCGACTACACCACTCTTAAGTCGGACTATATGGAAGCCAGCAAGCAAAGCGAAGTGGCCCGTAAAGTGGCTGCCTATGGCCTCGTGGAAAGCTCCTCGCCGCCCTTCCGGATTGAGGTGCCAACTGGCCGTATTGATGAGGCGGCTCTGGATCTGGTACCTGTGCTGACCGCCGATTCGTTGGCGGCCCGCGCCCTGCGCGACTCGTTGCGCCGCGCCGGCCCCGTCGGGCCGCTCGACTCTACCAATATTGAGGTAGGTGCTCCACCTGTACCCATCGGGACGGACGCCACCGGTGCTCCGGCCGAACCGGAGCCTCAGCCCGCTGCCACCCGTCGCCGTCGTTAAGTGAAGATGAAAGGAAGCGTAAAAAAATCCATCGTTACCCGCGTACGGCTGGCGTTTTTGGGCGTCTGCCTATTCTCGTGCGCCGTGGTCTGGAAGATTTCCAACATCCAGTTCAAGGAAGGGGAGCGGTGGCGCGCCCTGGAGCAGGAGCGGCGCGTAGTGTACCAGCCGGTGTTTGCCACCCGCGGCACCATTCTCGCCGACGACGGCAAAAGCATTATGGCTACTTCGTTGCCCTTCTTTCGGGTGGCCTGGGACCCCAGCGTAGTGGATCCGGAGACCTTCCACAAAGACGTCGATTCGCTGGCTATTCAGCTGGCCCATTTCTTCGGCGACCGAAGCGTATCGGAGTACAAGCGCAAGCTGAAGAATGCCAAACTGGCCAAGCCTTCCGTGCGCTATATCCGCCTGAACTCTAGGCAGATCAACTACCAGGAAAAAAAGGAACTGGCACAGTGGCCCATTTTCCGGGAAGGCAAAAACAAAGGCGGAGTCATTTTCGAGAAGGTGGATAAGCGGTTCCGGCCGTTCGGCGGGCTGGCGCAGCGTACCATCGGCTTCGTAAACGAGGACAAGAACGGCGCGGGCCTGGAGTTCACCTTCAACCGCCACCTGGCCGGCAAAGACGGCGAGGCGCTGTTTGAACGGCTGCCCGGCGGCAACAAGCCCATCTACGACGGCACTGAAGTGAAGCCGATTCCTGGCTACGACGTGCAGACCACGCTTGACATCAACCTGCAGGATGTGGCCGAAAATGCGCTGTACAAGTCCTTGGTAGATAACAATGCTCAGTACGGCTGCGTGATTTTGATGGAAGTGCAGACCGGTGCCATCAAGGCCGTAGCCAACTTGGGCAAAGTGGCCGACGGCGTATACCGCGAAGACTACAACTACGCCATTGCCGACCAGGGCCGTACCGAGCCGGGCTCCACGTTCAAGCTGGCCTCGATGATGGCCCTGTTCGAGGAAAACCCGGACATCACGCTCGATGATGTGGTAGACACCGGCCCCGGCCGCATGTACATCGGGGGAGCCGTGAAAACGGACTCACATGGCTACGGTAAAATCACGGTAAAGCAGGTGTTTGAGAAGTCCAGCAACATTGGCGTGGCCGTGCTGGTCGACCGGCAGTTCAGCAAGAACCCGACGCGCTACACCGACCACCTGAAGCGGTTTGGGCTGCACAAGCCGCTGGGCTTCCAGATGGCTGGCGAGGCCCGCCCTTACGTGAAGGACCCGCAGGATCGGTCTTGGAGCCGCACTTCGCTTACTACCATGAGTATCGGGTATGAGCTGAAGCTGGCTCCGCTGCAGACGCTGGCCTTTTACAACGCCGTGGCTAATGGCGGGGTGCAGGTGCAACCTATGATTGTGCGCGAAATCAAGCAGGCCGACAAAGTGCTGGAGCGGTTCGAGCCGGTGGTGCTCAACCCCAAAATCTGCTCCGACGAAACGCTGGAGAAGGTGAAAGCCATGATGGAAGGCGTCGTCACCCAGGGCACGGCTCGCAGCATTCGGTCCGAGGATTTCAGCATTGCTGGCAAAACGGGTACCGCCTGGAAATTCAAGAACGGAGCATACACCAAAGTGTATTCTACCAGCTTCTGCGGCTATTTCCCCGCTGATAAGCCCAAGTACAGTTGTATTGTCGTGGTCGATTCGCCCAAGAAAGGCCGTATCTACGGCGCCGATGTGGCCGCGCCGGTGTTCCGTGAGGTAGCCGACAAAGCTATGGCTCGCGACGCGGCCAGCCAACGCCCGCTGCTGGCACGCGCCGCCTCATTGCAGAAAGCCAAAGTGCCGTTTGTGGAAGCAGGCATGCAGGATGAGCTGCGGCTGGTATGTGAGCAGATTGGTGTGAAAAACGAAGCTGCCACGCCTGACGAGGATTGGGTCCGCATTGCAACCAGAAAGGATAGCGGAGCCGAAGCCCTGACGCTGCAGCCGCTGCCCGTGCGGCCCGGCCGCGTGCCCAACGTCACGGGCCTCACGCTTCGCGACGCACTCTTTCTACTCGAAAACCGGGGACTGCGCGTACGCACCCAAGGCACCGGCCGCGTAAAAGCGCAGTCGTTGGCGGCGGGAGCAGCCGTGCGGCGCGGCACCGTGGTGACGCTGGCGCTGGCGCCCATCGGGCAGCGCTCCGGCGGCCCGGCAGCACCGGTGGTTGCGCCAGCATCCAGCCAACTGGAAGAAAACAAGCTGCTGACGCCCGTTGATACCGACCTGGATGCCAAAGCCCGGGCGCTGGCCGCCAAAGCCAAGGCCCGCCTGGCTGCTGCCAATACTACACCTGCTACGAGCCAGCCGAAAAAGAAGCCTGAGCCCAAACCCAGCGCCAAACCGGCGAAACCTGCCAAACAGGTGACCCAGCAAGCCACTGCTGCCAAGCCCAAAAAGGCCTGATAGTATTCCGTTCACCTCCGCGCACCTTACCAAAGGATTCTGCGAGAAAACGAACCCAACACATTGCCTGATTCCACCGAAATAACGCCTCCGCTTTTTTCTCTGCTCGCCGATGTGAGCGTAACGGTGCAGCATGGCCCCGCCGATGTGCCCGTGCATGCCCTCACCCTCGACTCGCGACAGGCTGCACCCGGCTTCGTGTTCTTCGCGCTACGCGGCGCCGCCACCGACGGCCACCAGTTCATTGCAAAAGCCGTGGAGCAGGGTGCCGCCGTTATTGTATGTGAAGACCTGCCCGCCGCCCTCAATCCGGCCACGGCCTACGTGCAGGTACCGGATTCGGCGGAGGCTATGGCCCATATGGCAGCGGCGTTCTACGGGCATCCGTCGCGGAGCCTGCAGCTGATTGGCGTGACGGGCACCAACGGCAAAACCACCTGCGCTACGCTGCTGCACAAGCTGTTGCGCGAGCTGGGCTACCACACCGGCCTGCTCAGCACGGTGCAAAACCAGATTGACGAGCAGGTAATTCCGGCCACGCATACCACGCCCGACTCCATCCGGCTGAACGAGTTGCTGGCCCGCATGGTGGAAGCCGGCTGCACACATGCCTGCATGGAGGTGAGCAGCCACGCCGTCGTGCAGCACCGCACCACCGCGCTGCGGTTCGCGGGTGGCATCTTCACCAATCTCACCCACGACCACCTCGACTACCACGGCACGTTCGATAACTACCTGAAAGCCAAGAAAGGCTTCTTCGACCAGCTACCGAAAACTGCCTTCGCCCTCTCCAACGCTGATGACAAGCGCGGCGTGGTGATGCTGCAGAATACGGCCGCCCGCCGCGAAACGTACTCGCTCCGCAGTGCTGCCACGTTCCGGGCCAAGTTGATTGAAAATGCCGTGCATGGCCTGCACCTGGAAGTAGACGGCCACGACACCCAATTCCGCCTCATCGGGGTGTTCAATGCCTACAACCTGCTGGCTGTATATGGCGCGGCTGTATTGCTGGGCGAGGAGCCGCTGGAAGTGCTAACGGTGCTGTCGGGGCTGCTGTCGGCGCCGGGGCGGTTTGAGCCGGTAGTATCGGAGAAAACCCGCGTGACGGGCATCGTAGACTATGCTCACACGCCCGACGCGCTGGAAAACGTGCTGCAAACCATTGCCGATATCCGCCAGCCCAGCCAGCAGGTAATTACGGTGGTGGGCTGCGGCGGCAACCGCGACGGGGCCAAGCGCCCCATTATGGCCGGCCTCGCCTGCCAAGGCTCCGACCGGGTCGTGCTGACGTCCGACAATCCGCGTTTTGAAGATCCCAACGATATTCTGCAGCAGATGCAGGCCGGCGTGAAGGTGCAGGACCTAGCCAAAGTCCTGACCATTCCGGACCGGCGCGAAGCCATCAAAACTGCCGTGGCCCTAGCCGGCCCCGGCGACATTGTGCTGGTGGCGGGCAAAGGCCATGAAACCTACCAGGAAATAAAAGGCGTGAAAACCGACTTTGACGATAAAAAAGTGCTGACCGACATGTTTGATCTGCTGGGCAAGTAAGTCAGCAGCGTAGTGTGCCGCTCCGTTCTACACCAAAATCTGCACAAACGCAACGCTTGCCGAACCCTGAAAAACCCGAACCTTTGCAGCTTGCCGAAACTCTGACCGCAATCTGCTGAACCCGCGCCCATGCTGTACTATCTCTTCAATTACTTGTATAAAGTGCACCACGTACCCGGCACGGGCGTGATGCAGTACAGCTCGTTCCGTGCGGCCCTGGCCATCGTCACCTCGCTTATTATCGCGCAGTTTTTTGGCGCACCTCTGATCCGGATTCTGCAACGCCAGCAAATCGGCGAAACCATCCGGGACCTGGGTTTGCAGGGCCAGATGGAGAAGAAGGGCACGCCTACTATGGGCGGCCTCATTATTCTGCTGGCCATTCTGGTGCCGGTACTACTCTTTGCCAAGCTCGACAATATCTACATCGTGCTCATGATTCTGAGCACCGTGTGGCTGGGCCTGATTGGCTTCGTCGACGACTATATCAAGGTAGTAAAGAAGGACAAGGAAGGCTTGGCCGGCCGCTTCAAGATTATGGGCCAGGTGGGCTTGGGCCTCACGGTGGGTTGGGTGCTGTTCTTCTCCAACGACGTGACCGTGCGCCAGTATCTGCTGGCTAACGGGCAGTCGTCGGCGGTGGATGCCAGCACCATCTACCAGGATGTGAAGCTGATGATTACGACCATTCCCTTCGCCAAAAACAACGAGCTGAACTACGGCGACCTGTTTGCCACGGCCGGCGACTTTTTCAACGAGTACTACGCCTTCTTCTACATTCCCATCGTGATTCTCATCATCACGGCGGTGAGCAACGGTGCCAACATTACCGACGGCCTCGACGGCTTGGCAGCGGGCACTTCGGCCATCATCGGTACCACGCTGGCCATTTTTGCTTTCGTGAGCGGCAATGCCTTGCTGGCTGACTACCTGGATATTATGTTCATTCCGAACTCCGGGGAACTGGTCATTTTCTGTGCTGCCTTCGTGGGAGCGTGCGTGGGCTTTCTGTGGTACAATAGCTACCCAGCTCAGGTGTTCATGGGCGACACTGGCTCGTTGGCCATCGGTGGCATTATTGCGGTGCTGGCCATCATTGTGCGTAAAGAGCTGTTGATTCCGGTGCTCTGCGGGATTTTCCTGATTGAAAACCTATCGGTGATGGTGCAGGTGAGCTACTTCAAATACACCCGCCGCAAATACGGCGAAGGCCGCCGCCTGCTGCGCATGTCGCCGCTGCACCATCATTACCAAAAGCTCGGCTACCACGAGTCCAAAATCGTGTCGCGCTTCTGGATTGTGGGCATCATGCTGGCCGTCCTGACCTTGGTTACTCTGAAACTTCGCTAATACTCAAACTATGCACTACGTCATCCTCGGAGCCGCAGAAAGTGGGGTAGGGGCCGCGCTACTGGCGCAGGCTAAAGGCCATACGGTGTTCGTATCGGACCAAAGCCCCATTCAGCATGTTTACAAGGAAAAGCTGACGCAGGCGGGCATTCGGTTTGAGGAAGGTACGCATACCGTAGCCGAAGTGCTGCGCGCCGACGAAGTAGTGAAAAGTCCCGGTATTCCGGAAAAAGCGCCTATAATCCAGGCACTGCGCGAACAGGACATTCCCATCATTTCGGAAATTGAGCTGGCGGGCCGCTACACCAAAGCCAGGTGCATCTGCATCACGGGCACCAACGGCAAAACTACCACCACGCTGCTCACCTACCACCTGCTGAAGGAAGCCAGCTACAGCGTAGGCCTTGCCGGCAACGTGGGTTACTCGCTGGCTGAGCAGGTGATTGAGGACAAGTTTGAGTACTACGTGGTGGAGCTGAGCAGCTTTCAGCTGGATGACACCTACGAGTTTCAGCCCTGGATTTCGGTGCTGCTCAATATCACGCCCGACCACCTGGACCGATACGGCTACTCGCTGCAGCTCTATGCATTGGCCAAGCTGCGCATCATGCGCAATCAGGACAGTTCCGGCTGGTTCATCTACAACGCCGACGACGATACTATTCAGCGCTACTTCCAAGCCGCGCTGCGGCCCGTCAACCAGTTGCCCTTCAGCCTGCACCGCCGCCCCGACTACCACCTAGCGGCCTACTACACGCAGGAAGACCGGCTGTGCTCCAATCTGAGCCCCGGTTTGAGTCTGGATGGGGAAGAAATAAGCATCACCGCCTCACCGCTCATCGGGCAGCACAACCGCCAGAACATGCTGGCCGCCGTGCTCTGCGCGCGGGTAGCCGGCCTGAGCACCGAGCAGATTGAAGCCTCGCTGGGCACCTTCCGCAACGCCGACCACCGCCTGCAGCCCGTGGGCACCATCAACGGGGCCCGGTTCATCAACGACTCTAAGGCGACTAACGTGGAGGCCGCGTGGTACGCGCTGGACGGCATCCGGCAGCCCATCATCTGGATTGCGGGCGGCACCGACAAAGGCAACGACTACTCTACGCTGGTACCGCTGGCCAAGTCGCGCGTGAAGGCGCTCATTTGCCTTGGTGTGGATAATGAGAAGCTGAAAGCCAGTTTTGGCGGCGTAGTGCCGTTGCTGGAGGAAACCCAAAGCGTGGAAGCCGCCGTACGGCGCGCCGCCGAGCTGGCTGAGAAAGGCGACGTGGTGCTGCTCTCACCCGCCTGCGCCAGCTTCGACCTGTTCCGGAACTACGAGGACCGCGGCCGGCAGTTTGCTGCCGCGGTGGCCCGATTTGCCGACGACGAAACCAACGAGGAATCCGGCGAATAAGGCAGCATAGTGACAAAAGACGACGGCAAACCAGCCCAATAAGCGAAAATACGTGCCTTATGGACATCATTAAAAACTGGCTGCGGCAGAATCTGAAGGGTGACCCGGTACTCTGGGGCATCGTGATTCTGTTTTCGCTTATCAGCATGGCCGTGGTGTATTCGGCTACCGGCACGCTGGCCTACAAAAACGAGCTGCGCGGCCGGTCCGGCACCACCGAAATGATTCTGTTCAAGCACACCAGCCTCATCTTCGTGGGGCTGGCGCTGATGTGGCTGGCCCACCGCATCGACTACCGCTACTACTCGCGCCTCTCGCTATACGCGCTGCTACTGTCGGTGCCGCTGCTGCTGTTCACGTTCTTCATGGGCGGCACCACCCTCAACGATGCCTCGCGCTGGCTCACCATTCCGGTCATCAACCAAACCTTTCAGCCCTCCGACTTAGCCAAGCTGGCTCTGATTTCGCACCTGGCCTCCATGCTCAGTCGCCGCCAGCAGCACGTCAACGACTTCAAAGCCACGCTGTTGCCGGTAATGCTGTGGGTGGGATTGATTTGTGGCATCATCATCATGAGTAACGCCTCCACGGCGCTGCTGCTGTTTGCTACCTGCCTGCTGCTGATGTTCATCGGGCGCGTGCCGCTCAAGCAGATGGCCGTGATGGTGGCTATTGGGATAGTAGTTGGGGGCGTGGGCCTGGCCTCGGGTCAGCGCTACAAAACCGTGCTGTCACGTATCGAGAGCTTCACCGACAAGAGCAAGCCGGTGCCGTTTCAGCTGGAGCACTCCTATATAGCTATTGCCACGGGCGGCCTCACGGGCAAAGGCCCCGGCAACAGCACCGAGCGCAACATTCTGCCGCACCCATACTCCGACTTCATCTACGCCGTCATCATCGAAGAATACGGCATGGTGGGCGGCGTGACGGTGCTGTTCCTCTACCTGGCTTTCCTGTATCGAGGGCTGCTGACGGTGGTGAACAGCCATGGGGCCTTTGGCGGGCTGCTGGCGGCCGGACTTACGTTTAGTCTGGTGCTGCAGGCCATGGTGAACATGGGCGTGGCCGTAGGGCTGGGCCCGATTACGGGTCTGCCCCTGCCACTGCTGAGTATGGGTGGTACCTCTCTCATTTTCACCGGCATCAGCGTGGGTATTATTCTGGCCGTAAGCCGGGGCGAACGGGAAATCCGGCCCATGGTGGGCGAACCCGCCGATACTGCCCGGATTCCCAAGAAAACGGCGTATGCCTAATGATGGCTATCTGTTGATAGTTGATTGATGCGCTATCGAAAGCTTAACTAACCATCAATCAACAACTAATAGTCAGCCATCAACAATCAACAACCAACAAATGAAATTCATCATCAGCGGCGGCGGTACGGGCGGGCACATTTTCCCGGCGGTGGCAATTGCCAACGAGTTGCGCCGCCGCCAGCCCGATGCCGAAATCCTGTTTGTGGGCGCCAACGGCCGCATGGAGATGACACGCGTGCCCGAAGCGGGCTACCAAATCGTGGGCCTCGACATCAGCGGGCTGCAGCGCCGCCTCACTCCGCAGAATCTGCTGTTCCCGATTAAAGTGATGCGCGCCGTGCGTAAAGCCGGAAAGCTGCTGGAAAGCTTCCGGCCCGATGCCGTGGTGGGCGTGGGCGGCTATGCGTCGGCGCCGGTGCTGCTGGCGGCCACGTCGCGCGGTATTCCGGCGCTCATCCAGGAGCAGAACTCCTACGCCGGCCTCGTGAACAAGCTGCTGGCCCGCCGCGTGGACAAAATCTGCGTGGCGTATGAGGGTATGAGCCGGTTTTTTCCGGCGGAGAAGCTGGTGCTCACCGGCAACCCCGTGCGTACCGAAATAGCCACGGGCGACCGGGCCGCGGCACTGGCCTTCTTCGGCCTTGATGCCAGCCGGCCCGTGCTGCTGGTGATTGGGGGCAGCCTCGGCGCCCGCACGCTCAACCAAGCCACCGCCGCCGCCCTGCCACGCCTGCAGGCGGCCGGGGTGCAGCTGCTCTGGCAAACCGGCAAGCTCTACTATCCGCAGGCGCAGGAGCAGGCCGCACCCTTTGGGGCAGCTGGTCTGTACGCGCTGGAATTCGTGCAGCGCATGGATCTGGCCTACGCCGCCGCCGACGTGGTCATTAGCCGCGCCGGGGCGCTGTCGGTGTCGGAGTTGTGTCTCACGGGCAAGCCCAGCATTCTGGTACCCTCGCCCAACGTGGCCGAAGATCATCAGACCAAGAACGCCCTAGCCTTGGTAAAGCACGATGCCGCGCTGCTGGTGAAGGATACCGAAGCCGCCACGCGCCTCTACGATGAGGCCCTGGCTCTGCTCCGGAACCCGGCCCGGCAGCAGCAGCTCAATGCCCATGTTCGTCAGCTTGCCCATCCGGAGGCTACCAGTACCATTGTAGATGAGCTGCTGAAGCTGGCTGGCAAAACACCCTGAAAGCCGGAGGTGTACCAGCAATTCATACTTGTTAATTCTTAATTGTCAATTCCGTTGAACCCAGTCGCCGCCTTTCCTTACGTCTACTTCCTCGGTATCGGAGGCATTGGTATGTCGGCGCTGGCGCGCTGGTTCCGGGCTAATGGCCACCAGGTGTCGGGCTACGACAAAACCCGCACGCCCCTCACCGACGCGCTGGTGGCGGAAGGCATTGCGGTGCATTTTGACGATGCCGTAGAAAGCATTCCGGCCGCAGTACGCCAGCACCGCGCCCAGACGCTGGTAGTCCTGACGCCTGCCATTCCCAAAAACCACCTGGAGTGGGCGTGGCTGCGCGAAAATGGCTACGACATCCGCAAGCGCAGCCAGGTGTTGGGCGTGCTCACGGCTGGGCACCGCACCATTGCCGTGGCCGGTACGCACGGCAAAACCACCACCAGCAGCATGGTGGCGCACCTGCTGCACCACGCCGGCGTGCCCTGCGCTGCTTTCTTGGGTGGCCTCTCCGTAAACCTGGGTTCCAACCTGCTCTTGCCGCCGGCCGGCGAAGCCAACGTGCCCATTGTGGTGGAGGCTGATGAGTACGACCGGAGCTTTCTGACCCTGCACCCCGAAATTGCCATTGTCACGAGCACCGACGCCGACCACCTCGACATCTATGGCGACAAAGACGCGCTGGTAGAGTCGTTCCGGCAGTTTGTGGGCCAGATTCAGCCTGGCGGCACGCTCATCATCAATCACACCGCCGACGCCAGCGTAGCCGCCGCTGTGCCCGCTGGCGTGCGGGTTGTTCGCTATGGCCTCTCGCCTGAGCAGGGGCCGGAGCTTTACGCCGACAACATCAAGGCGCAGGGCCATGAGTTTCGGTTCGACCTGCATGGGCCACAGGGCACGACAGCGGGTCTCGCGCTGGCCGTGCCCGGCTACCACAACGTGGAAAACATGCTGGCCGCCGCCTGTGTGGCCCAGCTGGAGGGCGTGGGCCCGGAAAAGTTACAAACAGCCGTAGCCGCTTATCGGGGGGTGAAACGTCGCTTCGAGTTTATTCTGACTACCGGAGCAGGAGCGGAGCAAAAAGTTTATGTGGATGATTATGCTCACCATCCACGCGAAATTGAGGCTTTCCTTCGTTCCCTCCGAACTCTGTATCCGGGTCGTCGGCTGCGGGTGGTTTTCCAGCCGCACCTGTTCACCCGCACCCGCGACTTTGCCCCCGGATTTGCTGAGAGTCTGAGCCTTGCCGATGAGGTGGTGCTGATGGATATCTATCCGGCGCGGGAGCTGCCACTGCCCGGCGTAACGTCCGAATTGATTTTGTCCCAAATAACTGCCCCCCGAAAATCGTTGCAGAGCCGGGAGGAAATACTCGCTAATGCCGAAACCCAAACGGATTTCGACGTATTAGCCACTGTCGGCGCCGGCGACATTGACCAACTGGTACCGCGTTTAAAGAATATTTTACATCTTCGGTGGAATGGAACTCAAGCGTAAGGTAAATAATGTGCTGTTTGCCACCGGTTGCCTCGTGCTGCTGGGTGGGCTGGCCGTGTTTGCCGGCGTAAAGCAGGCTAGCCGGCCCGTTGGGCAGGTCATCGTCACCATCGGCAACGAGTTCAACAACTACTTCATCAGCGAGCGAGAAGTAACCAGCCTGCTCACCCGCAACGGCGAACAGCGCTTGGAAGGCACCACGCCCGAAGAACTCAATCTGCCGGCGCTGGAAGCCCGCCTGAAAGCCCACAGTTTCGTGAAGGATGCCCAGGTCTACCGCGACCTGGCCGGCAACCTGCACGCCGACGTGCGCCAGAACCGCCCCATTGCCCGCCTCGTGCACGCCGACACCCGCCAGGACTGCTACCTCGATGCCGATGGGCACAAACTGCCGCTGTCCTCGCTGTTCACGGCGCGCGTGGTGCCGGTGTCGCGACCCGGTGGGCAGCCGCTGGCCGCTTCCTTTTTCCAGGACTCTACCGGCCTGCGCTATCTGGAGCTGCTGCGCTACATCGACGAGCATTCCTTTTGGCGGGCTCAGGTGGCGGAGGTCTTTATTGGGGCCAACGGCAAGGTTTCGTTCACGCAGCAAATAGGAGATCAGCAGGTAGAATTTGGCTTTCCTGAGAATATTTCGGAGAAATTTGCGAAACTGATGGTATTTTACCGTCAAATACCTCCGGCCCTAGGCTGGGATACGTACCACCGCGTCAACGTTGAGTTTAAAGATCAGATAATCTGTGAGTGAGATTTTCTCGCTCTATTGGCCTGAAAAGCCTATTTTTGCCCCTAACACACCGCCTCACACTGCCCTTGCCCGCCAGCTTAACCCGACAACCTCCCCATGCAACACGATAAGATTGTAGTCGGCCTCGACATTGGAACCACCAAAATCTGCGCCCTTGTGGGCCGCAAAAACGAATTTGGTAAGCTAGAAATTCTGGGCATGGGCAAAGCCGTGTCCGAAGGTGTGGTGCGAGGCATTGTATCGAATATCGATAAAACTGTCGACGCCATTAAGCGGGCTATTCGGCAGGCAGAAGAGCAGTCGGGCATCAACATCGGCGTGGTAAACGTGGGTATTGCCGGCCAGCACATCAAGAGCCTGCAGCACAACGGCAGCATCACGCGGGCATCCGCCGACAGCGAAATCACGCAGGAAGACGTGGAGCGCCTTACCGGCGACATGTACCGCCTCGTGACGCCGCCCGGCTCCCAGATCATCCACGTAATGCCCCAGGACTACAAGGTGGATTACGAAGAAGGCATTATGGATCCGGTGGGCATGTCGGGCGTGCGGCTGGAAGGTAATTTCCACATCATTACGGCGCAGAGCACGGCCATCAACAACATCAACAAGTGCGTCAACAAAGCCGGCCTTGAAATCGACAACCTGATTCTGGAGCCGCTGGCGTCCAGCATGTCAGTGCTGTCGGATGAAGAGAAGGAAGCGGGCGTTGCGCTGATTGATATTGGCGGCGGTACCACCGACCTGGCCATTTTCAAGGATGGCATTATCCGCCATGCGGCCGTGCTGCCTTTCGGCGGCAACATCGTTACATCTGACATCAAACAGGGCTGCCAGGTGATGCAGAACCAGGCAGAGCAGTTGAAGGTAAAATTCGGCAAAGCCATTGCCGAAGAAGCTTCCGACTACGAAATCGTGAGCATTCCCGGCCTGCGCGACCGTGCCCCGAAAGAAATTTCTCTCAAGAATCTGGCCTACATCATTGAGGCGCGGATGGAGGAGATTATTGAGCTGGTGTACGCCGAGATTCAGCGTACGGGCCACGCCGATAAGCTGGCGGCTGGTATCGTGCTGACGGGCGGCGGTGCACAACTCCAGAATCTGGTGCAGCTCACGGAGTACGTTACGGGCCTCGACACCCGCATCGGCTACCCGAATGAGCACCTTGGTAAGAGCAAAATCGAGGCGGTGAAGTCGCCGATGTATGCTACTACGGTCGGCCTCGTGCTGGCCGGTTACCGCTCATTGGATGAGCGCCTGAACCGCAACAACTACGAGCAGCAGGAGGAGCTGCAGCAGAAGCCAGCCGTTGCTTACCAGCAGCCGGTTGCCATACCCACGCCGTTGCATATACCCGCCTCCGCTCCAAAACCAGAGGCTCAGAAACCGGCTGAACCCAAAAAGCCTTCCGGTGCCAGCAAATTCCTGAGCGACATCATCAGCCGTACCAAAGGGTTGCTGATCGACGATTTTGATGATAAGCAGTACTAGTTGATTGGAGTCTTGGGGCCTCAGGAGCTTGGTTCAACAGTTCTGCATGGCGGAACTTTAGTGGCCAGGAAACCCTGTAGCAGCAACCAAGACCCACAGTCCCCAAGTCCCAAGACCCCAACCAATGAATTATAAATTCGACATCCCGGCGCAGTCCAAGTCCATCATCAAGGTGATTGGCGTGGGTGGGGGCGGCTCTAACGCCGTAAACCACATGTTCAGCCAGGGCATCAAGGACGTGGAATTCGTCATTTGCAACACCGACAAGCAGGCACTGGCGTCTTCTACGGTGCCTAACCGGCTGCAGATCGGACTGGACCTGACCGAAGGCCTTGGCGCCGGAGCTAACCCCGAACGGGGCAAGCAGGCGGCCATTGAAAGCCGCGAACAGATCCGGGAGCTGCTCAGCAATGGCACCAAGATGGTGTTCATCACGGCCGGTATGGGCGGTGGTACTGGTACTGGTGCAGCACCGGTTATTGCCAAAGTTGCCAAGGAGCTGGGCATCCTCACGGTGGGAATAGTGACGGCGCCGTTTATGTTCGAAGGCAAGAAAAAGCGTCAGCAGGCGGAGCACGGCATTAAGGAGCTGAGCGAAAACTGCGACACCGTACTCGTGATTCTTAACGATAAGCTGCGCGAGATTTACGGCAACCTGCCTATCCGCTCCGCCTTCGCCAAAGCCGATAACGTGCTGAGCACCGCCGCCAAGTCTATTGCCGAAATCATTACGGTAACGGCCGACGTGAACGTGGACTTTGAAGACGTGAAAACGGTGATGAAGGACAGTGGGGCCGCCGTAATGGGCTCCAGCATCACGGAAGGCGAAAACCGCGCCCGCCGTGCTGCCGAAGAGGCCCTGGCCTCGCCGCTGCTCAACAACACGGACATTCATGGCGCGCAGCGCATCCTGCTCAGCATCATGTCCGGCGACCAGGCGGAACTGGAAATGGACGAGCTGACGGAAATCACCGAGTGCATCCAGGACAAAGCCGGCCAGAACGCCGAGGTTATTTTTGGCCACGGCATTGATGCAACGCTGGGCCAGAGCATCCGCGTGACGGTGATTGCCACCGGTTTTGCGCGTGAAGCGCATACAATCACGGCCATCCCGGCTCGTGAAGAGGAGGCGCCAATTGCCCAGCCAGAGGCGCAGCTCAATGTTTTTAACAAGGAGCCGCTGGACGTTACAACGGCTCCGGTAGTACCGTCCTTTACGAGTGTACCCGCTCCGCAGCCCGTGGCTATGCCCGAACCACAGCCGGTAAAATTCGACTTGGAAACGTCGCCTTACACGGGGCAGATACCGCCTATCGCAGCGCCCTCTGCCCCTGCCCCCGAGCCGGTGGTGTACCATGCGGCGCAGCCCGCTGCGCCGCTGCCCGGCCGCCCGGCACTCGATGCTCGCGCAGAAGAGCGCCGCCGCCGCCTCCAGGAGCTGAGCAATGGTCTGACCAACGATGCCATCAAGGACCAACTGGAAACGCCCGCCTATCTGCGTCGGCAGGTGAAACTGGAGAACGTGACGCCTTCCTCAGAGCGCAACATCAGCCGCTTCAACCTCTCCGACGATAATGAACTGCTGGGTGACAACCGTTTCCTGCACGACAACGTGGACTAGCGTAGATTGTAGATTCATACTAAAAAGGCCATTGCAAATTTTGCAATGGCCTTTTTAGTATGAATCTAGTGTGGCTCCTGTATTGGTTGGGTGGCCGTATCCGAAGGTGAATTGTAGCGGGGAGTACCTGTTTCGCGGTCAGGGCTAAGCTGGCGGGTAGACGAGAAGGAAGAGCAGGCTGCTGTGAGCAAGCCAAGCAGCGCTAAAATCAGACGAAAAGCGACCTGCTGCATGAGAAGGGGAGAAGCAGGTGGAACAACTGCCTTCGGCTAAAAAGGGTTGGAGAAACGCGGGTCCTGAATGAAGGTGGAGTCAGTCAGCGTTTTCAGGAAGGCCACAAGCTGCCGCTTTTCGTTGGCTGTCAGGTTCAGCGTGGTACTGTTGCTGCCAGCCGGCGCAGGATTAGACAGCAGCAGAATAGGATTGACATTGGGACTGTTCCGCTCGATGTGCTCGTTGTAGTGGTCCACTACTTCTTCCAGGGTCTGGAAGCGGCCATCGTGCATGTAGGGAGCCGTCAGGGCAATATTGCGCAGCGTAGGTACCCGAAACAAGCCTTTGTCGCTGTTGCGACCCGTTACGTTGAAGCGCCCCAAGTCGGTGAAAGTCCTGTCCAGCCCATTGTTGACGAATTCGGCTGTTCCTCCGGCCGTAGCGAAGGTGGCATTCGTGAAAGTGAAGTTGTTGCCGTTATGGCAATGGTCGCAGGAGCCACCCCGGGCGCTGGAATTACCACCCTCACCAGGATGATTGAAGAAGAGCAGCTTGCCGGCGCGCTCATCATCGTTCAGGCGTGTTTGCCCCAGAAGTGACTTTTCGTAGCGCGAATTGGCTGAAATAAGAGTCCGTTCGAATTGGGACAGCGCCTTGAGCACGTTGGCCTCCGTGATGGTGCTGGAGCCGAATGCCTTGGCAAACAGCGGCGGATAAAGCGGTGTCTGCTGCAGCTTGCTCACGCCCGTAGCCAGCGACTGGTGCAGCTCCACCGGGTTTTCGATGGGCTTGCGGGCCTGCGTTTCGAGAGTAGTCGCCGCGCCGTCCCAGTTCAGGGTCGGCTCCCACAGCAGGTTCACCAGCGACATAGAATTGCGTTGATGAGCAATGCCATCTACGCCAACGGCTAGCTGGCGGCCGTCCGTAAAGGCTTTGCTTTGCTGGTGGCAGCTCCCGCACGACATAGTATTGTTGCGGGAGAGCCGGGTTTCATAGAACAGCTTGCGTCCCAGATCGATGCCTTCCACGGTCAAGGGGTTGTCGGCAGGCAGGATTACATTCTGCGGCAGCTGAGTGGGCAGTACCAGCGTGTAGGGCGTAGGAGCGTCTGGTTTCGGGTCGGCCGGCTGCGGCTCTTCTTTGTGGCACGCGGCCGCCGAAAGCAACAAAGCCGCTGACAATAGCAGGTAGGAGCGCAAACGAGTACTACTTAAAAGCATATAGTGTAGCAAAGCGAAGAAGGCTCAAGATACTATTTCCTGTGGCAACATGGAATACAGTCAGTTCAGTTTCACTGACTGATATTCAGTGGGCTACCGGCCGCCTGACGGCTCCTGCGCTACTTAAACAGGTAGTTGGTTTGCTTGAAACTGTAGCCCACGGCCACCACTATCCGGCCGGCGCTGGCAGGGTGGTCGGTGGTGGCGGTGTACACGGGAAGCTGCACGCTGGTGTTCAGCAACAGATTTTTGTAATACACATCCAGACCCGGTCCCAGCAGGGCGTTGTTCACAGCATGTTCTCCGGTGAGGCGGCCTTCAAAAAGCTCGCCCTTGTTTTTCTCATAAAACAACTGTGCTGATGGGTAAACCTGCCAATCCTGGCCCAGCGCCACCCGATAAAACAGATTCGCAAACGCCGTTGATCCGGGTGCTAGGCCTTCCCCGAAACGGTTGGCCGCGCCTCGGCGGTAGCTCGTGTTTAGGCTGAGTCCTACGTTGTGGTAGCTGCCGATGTAGTTGGCATACAGAAAGCCGTCGGTGGTGCCAGTGCCCGGCTGAGTGAGGGTAGGGTAGCGGCTGCCATCGGCTTTCTGGCGCATGAAGCTGCCCGTGGGCAGTTTCATGCCACCTCCCACAATCAGGCGGTTCTGCACGCCGGCGGTTTCGATGTTGCGGATGAGGTGGTAGCCGGCAAAACCCGTCACGTCGCCTAGCCCGCTCAAATTGATCTGCCGGCCATTGATCTGCGAGGTATTCATGGCAAATGGCACAAAAGCATTTAGCTCCAGGCGCTGGGACAGGAAATACTTGCCCCGCAGCTCCACTACCCGAAACGCCTCAAAATCGGTGGGGTCGCCTTTGTGGGCATGCGTGTAGCCGGCATCCGTGCCGTTCAGCGGCTGCGGCACCACGGGGCGCGCTCCGGCTGGAAAAAACTGCGGGTTCTGGCCCAGGTACTGGTAGCCATTGAAAATCCGGTAGCGGTGCATCAGCGAAAAACTGCTCTGATTATCGTAGGGGGTGATGCCCATAAAGCAGCCACAGATGTCGCAAGCCCAACCAGCCTGTGCCGGCAATAGGGCCAGCCCCAGTAGTAGGAGTTGTTTGGAAAGCATAGGAAAAAGCACCGCCATGCGGCGCTGATTTAAGGGTTAGGCCTGAGCCTGAGCAGCCTCTTGGGGCGACTAACGCTCAGACAGCTCCGGGTTGCGCAGAAATTCCTCATCGGTGAGCGTGGTCAGAAAGGCCAGCAGGTCCTGGCGGTCCTGGGTCGTGATGGAAATGCCGGTTCTGGCTCCCGGCTGCCGGAATTGCGGGTCCAGCGTCCCGGATTCTACCATGCCGTGGTCGTAGTGGTCCAGCACTTCGGTCAGAGTCTGGAAACGGCCATCGTGCATGTAAGGGCCGGTAAGCGCCACGTTGCGCAGGCTGGGCACTTTGAACCGGCCCACATCAATGCTCCGTTGCGTGATATGCGCCCGGCCCGAGTCCAGCGGGAAGCTGCGGTCCAGCCCGTTATTGCGAAACGACTCATCCGTGAATAGCTCCCCGGCGTGGCAACTGCCGCATTTCTGGCGCAGTATCGTCAGGCCCCGCAGTTCCGATTGGCTGAGCGTGCCGCCGGCTTCGTGGCGGACGTAATGGTCGTAGCGCGAGTCGGCAGAAGTTAGTGCGGCCGTAAACTGGGCCAGCGCCCGCAGAAACTGATAAGAGTCGATAGGTCCCGAACCGCCGAATACAGCCGCAAAACGCCGCTTGTAGTCGTCGTCCGCATTGAGCTTGCGCACCACATTGTCGAGGGTTTCGTCCATTTCCACCGGATTGGTAATGGGAGCGAGAGGCATCGTTTCGATGTTGCTCGGGCCACCATCCCAGAAGAAATTGGGTTTCCAGCGCAGGTTCTGCAGTGCGGGGGCGTTGCGCATACCCAGCCGGTTATCTACGCCGTGGCTGAACTGGTGGCCGGCGTGTGCAAACGCTACGAATTGCTGATGGCAGCTGCCGCACGATACAGCGCCGGTGCGCGACAGGCGCGGGTCATAGAAGAGCGTGCGCCCCAGCTCGAAGGCCGCGCGGGTTGGCGGGTTCTTGTCGATGCCATATACCGGCACCGGGAAGTTGCCCGGCATGCTGGTGCCGGGCACTTCCTCATTCGGGCGCACGTCGGCATCGGGCCGGCAGCCGCCGGCTACCAGCAATGCCAGCAGCAGCCAGCCACGGACGAAGGGACACAGGCCTTTCATGGGAGCCAAGAGCAACTGGCGCTAGTTGCCGTGGATATGGTCGACGGTAAACATGCCCGCCGCCTGGTTTTTGGCTACCAGCACGGCATTCGGCCCGCCCATCACATTATTGACCGTGGCGAAGCGAATAGTGCTGACGCCGGTAAACATCTTCAGGATATCGGCCTTCAGATGCACCTGCGGCGTCCGGCCTTCCCGAATCTGAATAACCTTGTTGGTCATAGCCGGCGACACCGTGCGGATGGTGTTGTTCGGGGATTTGAAGCCGCCAATGTGGAACACAAGCGGCCCATTCGTTTTGGAAGGGCTGTAGCGTCCTTCCAGCTTCGTGTAGATGTAGCCGCTGTTCCAGTTCCAGAACATGTCGGAAGGAGCCAGGGCGCCGGTCTGGGCGCCTGCTACGTTGCGGGCGCTGTCTACCCCAATCGTGAAGGTGAGGCCGGTATAGTCGCCGGAAGGCACGTTGGGAATGGTGAATGTTTTGGTCGCGGGTAGCGCTTCATCAAGCAGGTAATAGCTCTCGGGCTGCACGTATTCGTTGCCGTCGGCTTTCTTCAGCTTGATGTTGGAAATGTAGTAGCGCAGCGTAGAAACCGAAAAAGTGTCGCCGGCAGTCGTTTTATACGTGGTGCTGCCCAGCTGTACCGGCACAGCGCCGGCCATGTTCTCAAATTCCAGGCTCACGCTGCCCTGCTGTACATCCTCGTCTTCGTTGCAGGAAGTGAGGGAGAAGGAGGCGGACAAAGCCAGAAAAAGGGTGGCGTATTTCAGGATTTTCATCTTGGGAAGGCGAAGGAAATGCAGTCAATGCTGCTGTGCGCCCGGCCTCAAGAAGCAGGGTGGCAAGCACAGCAGGAAATACCACGCCCGAAACCGGGGTGGAAAGTCGGACATCAGGCCTTCGGGGCCGGCGGATGAAACACGCTTTGTGCCGGTGCAAAAGCATAATGCACTGAGGCAGCTGGTGCAAAGCGCAGCGGCAATGGACAGGTACGCGTGGGCGCCGCTACCCGGAAAACGAAGGGCAGCACCACATCATACTTTACTTTAGCGAAACCGGAAGCAGGCGTTTTGCTCTCTGATTCGGAGGCTTTGCGTAGTTGTTTGGCCAGGTGACATTTTCCGTTGCAGCGCAACTGGGGCTTGTCCTTATTCACGCAAAAAAGGCGCGTGATGCTCTCCTTGTGCATTTGGTAATCCACTACCACCAACTCCCGACTGAATGTCTGGAGCAGCATCAGAGCAGCCAGAAAAAGAGCCAGCACGCGTGCCATAGTAGTGGAAGAAGCAGATGAATCAGGGCAAATATAGGCTGTTCAGCCAGCAATACTGGCTAAATAAAGGTTTCACCCTCAAAATGCCAGGAGCTGGGCCATCTGTTCCTGCACCAATTGCTGGTAAAACGGATTGGTCAATTGCCCGTCTTGCGTCAGGTGCTGGTCGATGAAAGGCAGACGCACCCGGGCCGGCAGCACGGCAGTGCCCAGGTACATCAGCACATCGGTCAGGTGGCTCAGTGCCAGCAAACCGCCCTGTGCACCGGTGCCCAGCCCGACCAATGCGGCCTTTTTGCCGCGGATGCCGCCGGGGTAGGGCAGGCCATCGATGAAAGTTTTAAGCACGCCGGGGTACGAGCAGTTATACTCCGGTACCACCAGCACCAGCTTATCGGCAGCAGCGGCCATGGCCGCCAGTCGGTTAAATTCATCATGGCGGCCGGTGTTGTCATATAGCGCCGAAACGCTGACGTCGGCCGGCAGTTCTACCAGATCCAGCAGTTGGTAGGGTACCTGCTGCTCGCGTAGCAGCGTGGCGTAGATGTCCGCAATGCGCCGGGCCCGGGAATCAGGACGATTGGTGCCCGCAATGATGGTTATCATCTATGATATAGGGAGTTAGAAACGGAAAGCCGCCGGACTCAGTACAGCTGCGCCAAGCAGGTCACGCGTTTTGCGTACGGCCGGTTCCGCTGCGTGTCAACAAAAAAAGCGAAACGGCAGGCCGTTTCGCTTTTTGTACCTTGTTGGTATAACCGCGTTGTCTAGACGAGGTTATTGGAAGTGGCTTTAGCGGCCAGAAATTCGCGGTTCAGGATGGCAATATTTTCGAGCGAGATGCCAACCGGGCACTCTGCCGCGCACGAGCCGATGTTGGTGCAGGCACCAAATCCTTCCTTGTCCATTTGCGCTACCATGTTCTCGACACGGGTTTTGCGTTCTACATGGCCCTGCGGCAGCAGCGCCAGCTGGCTTACTTTCGCCGACACGAAAAGCATAGCCGATGCATTCTTGCAGGATGCCACGCAGGCTCCGCACCCAATACAGGTAGCCGCTTCGAAAGCACGGTCCGCAATTTCTTTTGGAATCGGAATTTCGTTGCCATCAGGAGTGCCGCCCGTGTTTACGCTCACGTAGCCGCCGGCCTGAATAATCCGGTCGAAGGCGGAGCGGTCCACGCTCAGGTCCTTGTTTACGGGGAAGGCATTAGCACGCCAGGGCTCGATGACGATAGTGTCGCCGTCGGAGAACTTGCGCATGTGCAGCTGGCAGGTAGTTGTGCCGGACTCAGGGCCATGGGCGCGGCCGTTGATGAACAGGTTGCACGAGCCACAGATACCTTCGCGGCAGTCATGGTCAAAGGCTACCGGCTCGTCGCCCTGGCGCAGCAGGTCCTCGTTGAGCACGTCCAGCATTTCCAGAAAGGACATTTCGGGCGAAATATCCTTCACCTGGTAGTCTACGATCTTGCCTTCGGTGTTGCGGTTTTTCTGCCGCCACACTTTCAGGGTAAGATTCATTGGTTTGGCGTTGGGGTTACTTCCGGCCATGTTTTTATAAGATTCAAGCTCTTCGCCGCAGGCAGCAAGCTTTCGTTTTAAATGAGGTGAAAGCCAGCCACCGCAAGTGCGGTAGCTGGTTGCAGTCAGCTTACTTATAGCTGCGCTGCGTGAGCTTCACGTTTTCGAAGGTCAGCTGCTCCTTGTTCAGGATTTCGGGCTGATTGTCGGCCACGTACTGCCAGGCCGCCACGTAGGCGTATTCATCGTCGTTACGCTTGGCTTCGCCGTCCTCGGTAGCATATTCCTCCCGGAAGTGGCCGCCACAGCTTTCGTTGCGGTCCAGCGCATCGTCCACCATCAGCTCACCCAGTTCCAGGAAGTCGGCAACGCGGCCGGCTTTTTCCAGGGCCTGGTTCAGCTCCCCGTCTGTGCCGGACAGCTTCAGGTCGCTCCAGAACTCCTTGCGCAGCTTCTGAATTTCTGCTTTGGCGTGCTTGAGGCCTTCGGCGTTACGCGCCATGCCGCAGTATTCCCACATCAGGTGGCCCAGATGTTTGTGGAAGTCGTCGGGCGTGCGGGTACCGTTGATGCTCATCAGCTTGCCGATGCGGCCCCGCACGTCGGCCTCGGCCTGCTTGAAGGCCGGGTGTTCGGTCGTAACGGGTTTGGGCGGCGTAGAGGCCAGGTAGTCCCCAATGGTGTAGGGAATCACGAAGTAGCCGTCGGCCAGGCCCTGCATCAGAGCCGAAGCCCCGAGGCGGTTAGCGCCGTGGTCTGAGAAGTTGCACTCGCCGGTAGCGTACAGACCAGGAACGGTGGTTTGCAGGTTGTAGTCAACCCACAGGCCACCCATAGTGTAGTGTACCGCCGGATAGATGCGCATCGGCTGCTTGTAGGGGTCCTCGTCGGTGATTTTCTCGTACATGGCAAACAGGTTGCCGTACTTCTGGCTCACTGCTTCGGCACCCGTCCGCTTGATGATGTCAGCGAAATCGAGGTACACAGCCAGGCCAGTTGACCCGACGCCACGACCCTCGTCGCACATCTGCTTGGCGTTGCGCGAGGCTACGTCGCGTGGTACTAGGTTGCCGAATGCAGGGTATTTGCGCTCCAGGAAATAGTCACGGTCGTCTTCGGCAATGTCCTGGGGCTTGATTTCGCCTTTACGCACCCGCTCTGCCATTTCCACTGTCTTGGGCACCCACACGCGGCCGTCGTTCCGCAGTGACTCCGACATCAGCGTCAGCTTCGACTGGTAGTCGCCGGATACCGGAATGCAGGTAGGGTGAATCTGGGTGAAGCAGGGGTTAGCAAAGTAAGCACCTCGCTTGTGAGCCCGCCACGCAGCAGTAGCGTTGCAGTACATGGCATTGGTGCTCAGGTAGAACACGTTGCCGTAGCCGCCGGTAGCCAGCACCACCGCATGGGCCGCGTGCTGCTCAATCTCGCCCGTAATGAGGTTGCGGGTGATAATGCCGCGGGCCTGTCCGTCAACGACAACCAGATCCAGCATCTCGGACCGGGTGTACATCTTCACTTTGCCATAGGCAATCTGGCGCGAAAGGGCCGAATAGGCACCCAGCAGCAACTGCTGTCCGGTCTGGCCTCGGGCGTAGAACGTCCGGCTTACCTGCGCCCCGCCGAAAGAGCGGTTGGCCAACAGTCCGCCGTACTCGCGGGCGAATGGCACGCCCTGCGCTACGCACTGGTCGATGATGTTGACCGATACCTGGGCGAGGCGGTACACGTTGGCTTCGCGGGCCCGGTAGTCACCGCCTTTGATGGTATCATAAAACAGCCGGAACACGGAGTCGCCGTCGTTCTGGTAGTTTTTGGCTGCGTTGATGCCGCCCTGCGCCGCAATGGAGTGGGCCCGGCGCGGCGAGTCGTGGAAAGTGAAAGCCTTTACGTTGTAGCCCAGTTCAGCCAGCGAGGCCGCCGCTGCCCCACCGGCCAGGCCGGTGCCCACAACGATGACATCGTACTTCCGCTTGTTGGCGGGGTTTACGAGCTTGACATTGAACTTGTGCTTGTCCCACTTCTCGGCCAGTGGGCCTTCGGGAATTTTAGACTCCGGAAACATTGGCAGTAGAGCTTAGTATCTATTTGAAGAAGTAGAAGTAGATGGGCATGGCCGCGAAGCCAGCACACACTACAACGGAGAAGACCACACCCACCAGCTTGATGAGGGGAGTGTATTTGCGGTGGTTGAGGCCCAGCGTCTGGAAAGCGCTCTGGAACCCGTGCAGCAAGTGGTAGAGCAGGGCAAACTGCGCCAGCACGTAGAGGGCCACGTAGAAAATGTTGTGGAAGGCATCGACAACCAGGGCGTAGGCGTTTTCATTGCCCTGCGCGTCTTTCAGCGGCTCGCCGAAGCGGAGGGTCCCGAAGAAGTTGTAGAGGTGCACAATCAGGAAAAACAGCACTAGGCTTCCCAATACCGCCATGTTGCGCGAATGCCACGGGCTGTTCTGCTCAATATGGTTGGAAACGTAGCTGCTGCCACGGGCCGCTTTGTTTTTGGATGCCAGCAACAGCCCTTCGAAGATGTGAAGCCCGAATCCGGCAACCAGCCCGATTTCCAGAATCCGGATGATGGTGTTGTGGCTCATGAACTCGGAGTAGGCGTTAAACGCCAGACCGCCGTCGTTCTTAAATAATTGGAGGTTGCCAACTAAGTGGACTACCAGAAAAGAACACAAAAAGAGGCCGGTGGCGGCCATGACGATTTTGCGGCCAATGCTGCTGGAAAACGTGTTGCTAATCCAACTCATAGGAGCGAATGAAAGGTTTTGGTGGGTTCAGTGAATCGTCCAAAGGTAAGGGCGGTCCTGCTAGGAAACAATCCAAATAAACTATAGGACTTGAGCGTTGTCATCCGTGAATCAATCCGTTGCCAATCCCGTTACAGCAGCTATAGGCAGAACCTAGCTAGTAACCTGTCAGGTATAATTTTTGTTAGGTTGCCGTATGGTTCTTTTGGCTACTGGGCCGGAGTTGTTGTTGTCCCTTTACGTACGTTTCTCTATGGTTCTTTCCTTACTATCCCGGTTGGCACGGCGTGGCCCGTTGCTGCTGCTACTTGCCGTGCTGCTGAGCTGGGCTTCCCAGGTGCAGGCCACCCACCTGCGCGCCGGCGACATACAGGCCAAGATTGACACCACGGTAGGGCCCGGCAACAACCCGCGGCGGGTGTTTTTCAAGATGGTGCTCTACCAGAAAACTCCCGTTGGCGGTATCCCGGATGAGGCCAGCGTGACCATATTTTTCGGTGACTGTGGCCCGCCGCAGGTCTTTTCGCGGGCCTCCGCGGTAGCTGTCAATAGCGAGACGCAGCGCAACGTCTACTTTTTTGAGCACACGTATAGTGCGCCCAGCACCTACACAGTACACTACATTGGGGAAAACCGCAATGCCGGAGTTCTGAATATGAGCTCCTCTATTTCGCAGTCTTTCTACATTTCCACCACCTTCACCATCGACCCGGGCCTGGGGCAGAACCGTTCCCCCATCCTCACCAAGCCCTCCATTGATAATGCGGCTGTAGGTCAGGTATTTCTGCACAACCCATCGGCCTACGACCCGGATGGTGACTCGCTGGTGTTTAAGCTACGGCCCAGCATGCAGGTAGTAGGCGGCATTACCGGCCCGCAGCCGCCATGTTTCGTTGTCGACTCGACCCGTGTTACGGGCTACGTATTGCCCAACCGGCTAGTGGGAGCCAACAATGGGGTTCAGGTAGCCTACACTGACCCTTCCGGCGACAGTCCGAATGGTATTCCGGGCAATGCGTCCATCTTCCAGCAGAACCGGCGTACGGGTACCATCATCTGGAACTCGCCGGGTACGGTGGGCGAATACAACGTGGCATTTGTGGTGCAGGAATGGCGCCGCACTGCCTTTGGCCGCCGCCTGATTGGGGAAGTGATTCGCGACATGCAGATCAACGTGAAGCCGACCAACAACCAGCGCCCTATCCTGACCATCCCGCCCGACATCTGCGTGGTAGCCGGTACGCTCATCACGGGTACCGTAACGGCTACGGATGCCGACAGTAACCCAATCAAACTGACAGCTAATAGCGGTATTCTGCCGCCGGCTACCTTTGTGCAGAACGCTTCTGGCCCACCCACCGCTACCGGTACCTTCCGCTGGACGCCAGACTGCTCTAACATTGCTAACCAGCCCGTGCGGGTCAGCTTTACGGCTGAGGACCAGCCCGGCGGGGGCAACCCCACGCCCCTGATTGACCAACGTGTGTGGAACATCACCGTTATTGGGCCGGCTCCGCAGAACCTGCGGGTAGCGCCTGGCAACACGGGCGTCCGAAGTGCGGTGCTCACCTGGAACAGTTACCTGTGCCGCAAGCCCGGGGCCCGCATCCTGATTTTCCGCAAGGAAGGGGCGTCCACGTTGAATCCAGGTCCCTGCGATACGGGTATCCCGGCCGGGTCGGGCTTCACTCAAATCGGTACTCTGACGTATCCCTCGCCTTTGGGTACTACAGACCTGTTGTCGTTCGTCGATAACGGCGGCGGTACCGGGCTGGAGCGGGGTAAGGAGTATTGCTACCGAATATATGTGGAGTTTCCGCTGCCCGCCGGAGGCAAGAGCCAAGTGTCGCAGGAAGCCTGCATCGACTTTGCTGGCCGCCCACTCTTGATGCGCAACGTCACGGTAGACCGGACTGCTCCTACCAATGGCCAGATTACGGTGCGCTGGACCAAGCCGGTCAGCACGCCGCCTTTCGCTGATCCGCAGCAATACCGGGTGTCGCGGGCAGTTGGCCAGACCACAACCGGCCCCTTCACGACCATCACCACCATTAACAACGTCAACGATACCACGTACGTGGATGCTGACCCCTCGCTGGACACGCAAAACCGCTCGTACAGCTACCGGGTAGAGTTGCTCAGCCAGAATCTGGTGGCCGAAACGGCCACGGCAGCCTCGAGTGTGCGGATAGATGGCACGGCCGTACCGGCCGTCAGTGCTACTGCTCTAAACGGTATTTCGCTTCGCTGGACCTACAACGTGCCGTGGAACAATGCTCTGCGCCCTACCACTGTGTACCGCAAAGGACCCGCTGCCAACGACCCGTTCGTGGCCATTGCTACCGTAACCGGCACCGCTACCGGCGGCTCTTATCTGGATGAAGGCACGGCCGCGCAGCGGCTCGTGAAAGGCCAGACGTATTGCTACTATGTCTCGACAAATGGAGCATATACTGGCACCCGGTTGCCCAGTGACCTGATTAACCTAAGTCAGCAGCAGTGTATTGCGCTGCGCGACGTGCCGTGCGCGCCGGTGCTTTCTCTCAAGCGCACCAACTGCGACAGTCTGGCCAGCCGCCTGTTCGATTTGCCCGCCACGCCGATAAGCGGAGCGGTGTACACAAACAATCTGAGCTGGACGCTGGGCAATACGCCGCCTGACTGTAGCCGCGCCATTGCTTCGTACAACATCTATTACGCGCCCAACAGCCAGGATTCATTGCGCTTCCTGACCTCGGTGCCGGCCACGCAAACCACGTATCAGCACCTGAACCTCACTTCTGAGGCTGGCTGCTACGCGGTGCAGGCCGTCGATTCCAGCGGAACCCGGAGTGTGCGCAGCAACATCGCCTGCAAGGATGATTGCCAGCTGTTCCTGCTGCCCAACATCTTCACTCCCAACGGCGACGGGAAAAACGACACGTTCCGGCCCAAGGTCTTCACCCCGATTCGCAGCACCAAGTTCACGGTATTCAACCGCTGGGGCGTGAAAATCTACGAGAGCAGCGCCGACCCGCTCATCAACTGGAGCGGCGGCGGTAGTCGTGCAGAAGGTGGCGCGGCGCCATCGGTGGTGGAAGGAGTGTACTTCTACCAGGCGGAGGTGGAATTCAGCAACCTGGACCGCACCAAGCGCACCTACAAAGGCTGGGTGCAAATAACCCGCTAGCCAGCCACGCTTTCCTTGCCTGTCTGTCACGAAAAAGCCCGCTGCCCTTCGGTAGCGGGCTTTTTTATTTCGGCTATCTTGCCGCCCCATCCTTTGCCACTCTCTATTATTCTCTCATGAAAGCAGTTGTTTTTCCTGGCCAAGGCAGCCAGTTTAGCGGCATGGGCCGCGACCTGTACGAACAGCACCCCGAAGCCAAGCGCCTGATGGACCAGGCCAATGAGCTGCTGGGCTTCTCGCTCACCGATATCATGTTTTCCGGCTCTGAGGAAGACCTGCGCCGCACCGACGTGACGCAGCCAGCCATTTTCCTGCATTCCATAGCGCTGGCTGCTGTGCTGCCCGAGCTGCAGCCGGCTATGGTGGCAGGCCACTCATTGGGCGAGTTTTCGGCGCTGGTGGCGGCCAAAGTGCTGCGCTTTGAAGATGCGCTGCTGCTGGTAGCCAAACGCGCCCAAGCCATGCAGGCCGCTTGCCAGGAGCAGCCCGGTACCATGGCCGCCATTCTCGGCCTCGACGACGATACCACGGCTCGTATCTGCCAGGAAATCAGTGCAGCCGGCAACGTGGTGGTAGCGGCCAACTACAACTGCCCCGGCCAACTGGTGGTTTCCGGCTCCCAGCGCGGTATTGAACTGGCCTGCGAGCAGCTGAAAGCCGCCGGCGCCAAGCGCGCCCTGCCGCTGCCCGTAGGCGGCGCTTTCCATTCTCCCCTGATGCAGTCGGCAGAGGCGGCGCTGGCCGAAGCCATTGCGCGCACGACTTTCTCGGCAGGTATCTGCCCGGTGTACCAGAACGTGGATGCCGCCCCGCACACCGACCCCGACGAAATCCGGGAGAACTTGGTGCGTCAGCTCACGGCTCCCGTCCGCTGGACCCAGAGCGTGCAGCGTATGGTGCAGGATGGCGCTACGGAGTTTGTGGAGTGCGGACCTGGCAAGGTGCTGCAGGGCCTCGTGAAGAAGATTGCGCCGGAAGTGGCCGTAAGCTCAGCAGCCGTATAGACGGCAAGTCGCCTCAACAAAAAAGCGCCCTGCCGGAATTCCGGCAGGGCGCTTTTTTGTTTTATCCTGAACAGGTGCGAGCTATTTCTCGCCACTCACCACCACGGTTCCGTAGTCCAGGGCGGTGTTTTTGCCGGGCAGCTTTTGGTCTACTAGGGCGAAGACTTCCTGCTGAATCTTGTCTTTGGTGGCTTCATCGGCTTTGCTCAGCGCAAAAACTACCGGGGCAGCTACCTCATTCATGAAGTTCCAATAGTTATCATTCGTGCCGCAATTGAGCGTGCCAGTCACCTCCTTTTCGGTCACGTCTTTCAGCCCGGCTTGCCGGAACAAATCGGCCAGAAAGCCGGGGCTGCCACAGCGAAACATGCCGGGCGCTCCGGGTGGCGGGGCCGGTAGCTGCATATTTCGATTGATGGTACTCATGATGGCCGTAATCCAGAAGTTCTTTTCGGGCATACCCCACACCGCTGCTGCCAGTTTCCCGCCGGGCTTCAGCACGCGCACCATCTCCCGGGCTGCCATCAGCATATCGGGGAAAAACATGAAGCCGAAACGGCAGCTTACGGCATCAAACGTGGCGTCCTCGAACGGCAATTCTGATACGTCGCAGGCTACGGTTTCGTAGTTAGTAATGCCCTTTTTAGCGGCGTTGTCGCGGGCTACGGCAAGCATCTTCTCCGCGAGGTCCGTAATTACCACCTTTCCATCCTGCACAATGGTGGCGATGGTAAGGCCCGGCTCGCCGGTGCCGGCTGCCACATCCAATACTATATCGGTGGGCTGCAGGTCCAGGGAACTGATTATTTCTTCTCCCATCGGCCGCAGCCAGTCCATTGTGAAGTCATCCCACTTTCGCCACCCGGCCGAAAACCTGTTCCAGGTTTCTTTTTGCTGCTCCCGAATCTGCTCCAGTTGTGCTTCCATAGTTGTAGCCTGTGACTGACAAAGCTCGATGAATACAGAAGCCAAGCGCGGAAGCTCGTTTCCGGCCTTACTTCGGCGGCGCACCCGGCAGATACCACTGTGCCTTCTCTCAGGATACAGCCAGCCGACATGCTTCCGGCAGGACCAGATCCGGTCAGGCGGGATACGCATCCTGAATATTCTAATATACCTATTTTAAGCGGGTAACTGCAAGCTCATCGGCACACGCGGCCAGCAGCTCCGCCACCGTGCGGTCCAGCACCGGGTGCACCACCGAAGCGGCAATATCGGCCAGAGGCACCAGCGCGAAGCGGCGTTCCGGCAGCCGCGGATGCGGCACCGTCAGGCGCGGCGTATGCAGCACTATATCCTCGTAGAGCAGGATATCCACATCCAAGGTGCGGGCGCCCCAGCGCACCAGACGTTGCCGGCCCGCTTGCTGCTCCGTGGCTAAGCAGGCATCGAGTAGCTTCTCCGGCAACAGAGACGTGCGCAACTGCACGGCCTGGTTGAGAAAAGGTGGCTGGTCTTCGAGGCCCCAGGCGGCGGTTTCATACAACCCGGAAACCGCCTCCACTGTGCCGGCTGCATCCTGCAGGTACTGTAGCGCTTCGTGCAGAATAGTAGCTCGGTCGCCGAGGTTAGAGCCAAGCAGGAGGTAGGCAACGGGCATGGATTAAGGGGTGTCAGGCAAGGGAGTATGAAAGCGTTGGTACAGTAGCCATGCCACTATCCAGAGCCCTGCCAGCGCCAGAAACAGGGCGGAAACAGCCGCGCCAGCGGCGCCGGGCGTGTACGACATTACTGCCGACAGTAATAACCCACCGACAAACATAGCAGCAGTCGAAAACCTAGGCTGCGAGAAAAAAACGAGGCCACGATAGAAGCAGAAATACAACAGAGCCAATGTGGCTACCTGCGGAATTCGGTAGGTCTGTTCTTCACTCAAGCCATCCAAGAAATTACTGGGTAAAGCCAGAGTCAGGAGTAATAAAATGAATAGTGGAATGCGCGTCAGTGCGAAGCCGGACTGTTGCAGCAATAGATTTGACTTATCGTGGTTGCTGAGAGCTATTTCCCCAGGACTGAGAAAAGAGAAGGACCGTCGTCGTAGCTGATAGCAAATACAAAGCAGAAGAGACGCCACCGGAATGCATACCGCAGCAACCGGATGCAGAGGGCCCTGCTCAGTAGTGTATACTGCGGCGGCCAGGCCAAGGCATGCGGAGAGGAAGTAAAAATTAACGCCGAATGCGAAAAGGTGTGTAAACAGCTTTTTCAACGCAAAAAGCATTAGAGTATGCGCTGCAAAAACTCCACCGTTGCCTCAGCGGCTTGCTGCGCCTCGTTTGGCAGTTCTTCCTGCGGCCACGGATGGCCGCCGCCGAAATTGTGGGTGACAGCGGGCAGCAGAACCAGCTCGGCTTCGGGTTTCCAGCCTTTCAGCTCGTGGGCGCGCTCCACTGGCACCGTTTCGTCCTGGTCGCCGTGTACGATGAGCAGGGGCTGCCGGAGCTTGCGGCGCAGGTTATGCGCAATATCGAGGCGCAGCCGGTTCTGGTGGTAGTCTTCCACAATCTGGTAGTAGAGCGGCAGCAGCTGTTTGGTGCGGGTGTTTTCTACGTGATACACGCCCTGCTGCTGCCAATGCTGCATGAGCTCGTCGGTCCAGCCGGGGTTTACATTGCTGATGGCGGCCCAGGTTACGACGGCCTTCACGCGCGCATCTTCGGCCGCTTTCAGCAGCACCAGCCCGCCGCCCCGGCTGTGCCCGATGAGGGCCAACCGGGAAAAGTCGGCTTCAGTAGCCGGCAACACGGCAGCACTTTGCTCCAGATGGTCCAGCAGCGTACCAATATCGTCTAGTTCCAGGCTGAAATTGTTGCGGCCAAAAGCTTCCAGGTCTTCCAGGTCGCCGGTGCCGCCTACCACCAGGCCATTGTGCGAGAGGTTGAGTTTCACGAACACAAAGCCCTGCTGTGCAAACCAGTCGGCCAGCACGTTAAAATGCCCCCAGTCCTTGAACCCTTTGAATCCGTGCACGAACACTACCACCGGTTTGGGCCGGCCATCGGGCAGGTAGCGGACGTCGGCCGTGAACGGCCGGGGGTGGCGGGCACTGGTGAGTTGGAAATCGAGACGAACCGGAGAAGCAGCCATAGCCGAACGGCAACCACAGGAACCCTGCAGCAGCCAGTAAATAACCTGAAAAGCCGCCGAAACATCGGCTGCCGTAGTGGCGGCAGGGTGGCAGTGCCTACCGCACCAGCCTGTTCCGCCTGCCAGGCAAGGTAGCCACAAAGTAGTCCCGTTGTCGCGGAGGCAGTTGAAAATTGCTGGAAGCCAGCTTCGGTTTTATCGTGAAATACGCAGGCAGCAGCGGCGCTGGCTATACCAGACGGTGGCTGCCGGTGTATGTAGCAGGGCCTGCGGGCCGCGCCGCTTCCGCCGGCGCGGGCGTGCCCGTTAGGAAACCCCCGCGCGGCCCCGTATCATTGCACCGCCCAAAATACCTGCATGACCGTTACGCTGGACCAGATACAGGCGCCTATTGCCGCCGAAATGGAGGAGTTCGAGAAGAAATTCCGGGCGTCCATGCAAACGCGGCAGCTGCTGCTGGATAAGATTATGGGTTATATCGTGAAGCGCAAGGGCAAGCAGATCCGGCCCATGTTTGTGTTCTTCACGGCCAAAATCAGCGGCGGCGACCCGCTGCCCGAAGCTTCGTTCCGCGGCGCGGCCCTCATTGAGCTGCTGCACACGGCTACCCTCGTGCACGACGATGTGGTGGATGAAAGCAACTACCGGCGCGGCTTTTTCAGCATCAACGCCCTCTGGAAAAACAAGATTGCCGTGCTCGTCGGCGACTATCTGCTGAGCAAGGGGCTGCTGCTGAGCCTGGAAAACGATGATTACGAGCTGCTCAAAATCGTGAGCAACGCCGTGAAGGAGCTCAGCGAAGGCGAGTTGCTGCAGATCGAAAAAGCCCGCCGCCTCGACATCACCGAGGACGTGTACTTCGATATTATTCGCCAGAAAACAGCCTCGCTTATTGCTTCCTGCTGCGCTGTGGGTGCTGCTTCGGCTGGCGCCGACAAGGACACGATTGAGCGCACCCGCCTTTTCGGCGAGAAAGTAGGCATGGCTTTCCAGATCAAAGACGACCTGTTTGATTTTGGCACCACCGAAATTGGCAAGCCGGTGGGTATCGATATCAAGGAAAAAAAGATGACGCTGCCGCTCATTTATGCGCTGCAGCAAGCCGACTGGCTCACGAAGCGCCGCATCATCTATAACGTAAAGAACAACGACGGCCGCAAAGACCGGGTACAGGCCGTTATCGAGTTTGTGAAGCAGTCCGGAGGGCTGGACTACGCTATCCGGATTATGGAGCGCTACCGCGACGAGGCGCTGACCATCCTGCGCACCTTCCCTGAGTCGGCGTCGCGCACTTCCCTGGAGCAACTGATTAACTACACCATCGAGCGGAACCACTGAGTAGCTCGGCTGGCAGCGGCTTCAGTTGCTGCCCCGGGCGACAAAGCAAAAGAGGCTTGCCAGACGACAAGCCTCTTTTGCTTTGGATGACTGTCAATCGGCTACCAAATCCGGGTAGTCTGCCTCGGGCCAGCGGCTAGTGATTCAGCTGGTAGGATACACTTGCCGGTTGTACCTCGGATACATCGAACGTGACGCCCTCGAAGGTGCTTTTCACGGTTATTTCGTGGGTCATGTCGCAGCCAGGGCACTTGATTTCCTCCTTTTCAAACTGGCCGTCATCTTCCGTGGAATTCGCGAGGTGGTCGGCGGCGGGCACCCCTATGGAATCAGTGAATACTTCGGTGTGGCATTGGTTGCATTCGAATTTGAGGCCGACCGTATGGCCTTGAAGTTCGCTGAGAGGGGCCGGAGTGCTTGTCTGTTGAATCCACATAGGAAAAGGAAGTTGGTTTGGAAGAAAGGACGGCGGGCCGCAACGGGGCCGCTTCGTTCTGTACGGGCAGAAGTAGGGGCGGGGTTATGTTCGGCTACCAACCGAAGCCGTCGTCCCGTATCTTCCCCGCTCTGATTGCTATCCTGCTACGATGTCTGTTCCCACTTCGCCCAGCGCCCCTGAACTAACTACGCTGCCTAAGGTGCCACGCTGGCGCACCTTGCTTGGTTCCCTGGCTATGGCCCGCGAGCCTATCCGCAACCTCGACCGGGCCCTTTCGAACCACGGCGACACGGTGGGGCTGCACCTGGGCGGCGTGCGGCCTTGTATTGTCACGCGCGACCCGGCGCTGGCTCAGCATATTCTGCAGAAAAACCACCGCCGTTACCTCAAATCCGACCTGACGCATGGCCTCATCCGATACCTAGGGCGCGGGTTGCTCACCAACGAAGGCGCCGACTGGCTCCGGCAGCGCCGCCTGATTCAGCCGGGCTTTCATAAGCAGCGCCTCACGGCCCTGACGCGCCTGATGCAGGCTGCTGCCGAGGAGTGGAGCGCCGACCTGCGCGCCCGCCTGCAGGCCGCGCCTCAGAGCATGCTCACGGTAGATATTCATGCTGAAATGACCCGGGTGGCTTTTCACATTATTGCGCAGGCCACCTTCGGTACCAGTATGGCCGATGCGGAGCGTAACCGGCTGTCCGACATTCTCACGCGCATCCAGGCCTTTTATGTGCGCACCATCCGGCAGCCCTATTTACGGCCGTGGTTTATGGCGCGGGGCGCGTACAAAAAGCACGAGGCCCTCAGCCAGGAATTGCGCGAGTTAGTGCGCGGCTACATTCGGTGGCGGCAGAATACTGCTCCAGAAAGTCCGGCCCCCGATGACCTGCTGCAGATGCTGCTGGATGCGCGCTACGAAGACACCGGCGAAGGCATGAGTGAGGAGCAACTGCTGGACGAGGCCAATATTCTGCTGCTGGCCGGCCACGAAACCAGCGCCAACGCTTTGAGTTGGCTATTCTATTTGCTGGCCCAGCATCCACAGGCGGCCCAACGGGTTCGGCAGGAGCGGGCCGCGGCAGGGCTGGCCCAGCGTCCGCCGGAATTTGCCGAACTCCCGCAGCTAACCTATGCCCAGCAGGTGGTGCAGGAAACTATGCGCCTTTACCCGCCTGCCTGGATTCTGGACCGGGTAGCGCTGGAAGACGACGAGTTTCGGGGGCTACCTATTCCGAAAGGCACGCTGTTTTCCATCTACATCTACGGCATTCACCGCCACCCGGGCCTGTGGCCGGAACCGGATGCTTTCCGGCCCGAGCGGTTCGCGTCCGGCCAGGAACCACCAATTCCAGCCTATGCTTATCTGCCTTTCGGGGGCGGGCCACGCCTGTGCGTCGGCAACCATTTTGCCCTCACCGAAATTCAGCTGGTGTTGCTGGAGGCGCTGCGCCACTTCGATTTTCAGCCCACTGCTCCCGATGCTCCTGGTACCGACCCGCTGGTGACGCTACGCCCGAAAGGCCCATTGTGGCTGCAAGTAACCAGCGCCTGAGCCCCGTCGTCTGCTCTACCATTCATCCCAGCTGCCACCATGACGCCGCCTCTGCTTACTCTGCTTAATACACCCGCCGTAACGGTACCCCAACTCGACACGCCCGATCTGCTATTGCGCGGCCCGCTGCCCACCGACCTGCCGGAATTTACTGCCCTGCTCAACGACCCGGCTTTCTACCGCTTCCTGGGCAACAAGCCCCAAACGGAGGAGGAAGTGTGGCGGCGGATGCTGGGCCAGTTGGGCCACTGGGCCATGTTTGGCTACGGCGCGTGGTCTATCGAGGAAAAAGCCACCGGCCGCTACTGCGGCTCCGTAGGCTTCTTCGATTTTCAGCGCGACCTGACGCCTTCCCTCAAGGGCACCCTGGAAGCCGGCTGGACCCTGGCCCCGCGCCTGCACGGCCGCGGCTACGCCAGCCAGGTCCTGCAGGCTGCCCTGGCTTGGATTGAACCCCGCTTTCCCCAAGCCCGCCTCACCTGCATCATCGACCCCGAAAACGTGGCTTCGCTGGCTGTGGCGCGCAAATTCGGTTTTCAGGAATTTGCCCGCGCCACCTACCACAACGCGCCCATTGTGCTGCTGGAACGGGCTCGCCAATAGGCGGGGCAATACGGCTAAAACGGTCATTCCGAGCGGAGTGAGGAATCTGGCTTCACCATTTCAGATGATGACTCAGATTCCTCGCTCGGCTCGGAACGACCGGTTGGCTTTATCAGAATGCAGTTACTCCGCCAGCAGCTGATCAATGGTTTTGTTGAATTCGGCCACTTCCTGCTCGTAGTACTTGCCGGTGCCGGGGCCCGAGTAGCCCGTGTGAATCTTGCGCACCTCGCCTTTCTTATCCAGGAAAATGGTGGTGGGGAAGGCAATGACCTTCTGCAGCTGCGGCAATGACTTGCTGGCTTCCGCCGATGAGGCTTGCCCGGCCACGGCCAGGTCGTAGCCAATGTTCATGCGCTCTTTCATCTTCAGCAGCTTCTGCGAGGCCACTTTCTGGTCGGTGGTGCGCTCATAGCCCAGCCCGATGATTTCCACGCCGCGCTGCTTGTTCTTCTCGTACCAGGGGGCCAGGAAGTTGGTTTCGTCCATGCAATTGGGGCACCACGAGCCCAGGATCTGCACCACTACTACTTTGCCTTTGTATTTGGGGTCGGAAGGGGAGATGCTGCCGCCTTCGTAGACGCTCGGGAACTTGAAGTCGAGCTTTTTCTGGCCGGGCTTCATGCCGGTCAGGGCGTTGGCGTCGGGCAGCTTGGCGTTGGGGTCGAGCACGGCGGTCCAGGTTTCGTGCCCCGATTTGCCGCTGTAGAAGTCGCCCTGCAGCGCGGTGCCTTGTTTCTGCGCCGTGAACAGGAACCCGTGGCTGCCATCAAAGGTCGAGAGCTTGAGCGTGTTCCCGTCGGCCTGCCCCGCCAGGTAGCGGTAGTCGCCGGTAGAGGTCAGGAAGGTACCACTTACGTTCGGGCCCTCCTGCTTGAAAATCCCGACGGCCGGATACGTTTCGCCGTCGCTGCCTTTAAACGTGACTTTCCAGGTGCCGTCGAAGGATTCCACCTTCTGGTCGGCCATCACCGGAAACAGCGGCTCGGCACCCTTGGTGGCCGCAAACGCCACGCGGTATGGCTCTTTGCCGTCGTATTTCACCCAGGTACCTTTGAGCTTGTCGGCGCCATCGGCGCGCACCACCAGCGCGGCATCGAACACGCCCAGCCGAATAGTGGTGGAGTCACCGGCCACGCTGATTTCGTCGAGCTTGAGGCGCTCCTCGCCGTTGCGCAGCGTCACGGTGGACTTGCCGGCGGCGGTGTTTACATCAAACAAAAACGGTATTTCCTGGCCTTGGGCCGAAAGCACGCCGCGCCAGGTGCCGGCCGACAGGGCCGAAGCAGCAGCGGCGCTGCCGGCATCGGTAGCGGCCTGATTTTCAGAAGTGGAGGAATTGGGCTGGCAGGCCGCGGCGGCCAGCGCGAGTCCGGCCCCGAGTACTGCCTTGCGAATGTCGATGGCAACGGGCATACAAAAGAGGGTTAAGGTGATTCGGGGCTAAACTACGGCGCCCCCGAATTAGTTTAAAGCGCAAGAGCCGCGAATGTAGCCCAACTTTGGCCGGCGCCGGCTGGAATCATTCTAAATGCCAGCCGGTATCGGCTTCCGACCACCGAAAAGTTGGGCTGCGCAACGACCGGTACCTATATTTGCGTACCTGTCTTAGATAGGTACGTTCTCTCCACTTTTTCCCTTTTGAATTATGGCGTTTGACTTAGAAATGATCAAGGCTGTGTACGCTGGCATGGGCTCCCGCATCGAGGCCGCCCGTACCGCCGTTGGCCGCCCGCTTACCCTCACCGAAAAAATCCTGTACGCTCACCTGTACGGCGGCACGGTTTCGCAGGCGTTTGAGCGGGGCGTTTCCTACGTCGACTTCGCTCCCGACCGGGTGGCCATGCAGGACGCCACCGCCCAGATGGCGCTGCTCCAGTTCATGCAGGCCGGCAAGCCCAAGGCCGCCGTACCCAGCACCGTACACTGCGACCACCTGATTCAGGCCAAAGAAGGCGCTACTGAAGATTTGGCCATCGCCAACTCCGAAAACAAAGAGGTATACGACTTCCTAGCTTCGGTTTCCAATAAATACGGCATCGGCTTCTGGAAGCCCGGGGCTGGTATCATTCACCAAGTGGTGCTCGAAAACTACGCCTTCCCCGGCGGTATGATGATCGGCACCGACTCACATACGCCCAACGCGGGTGGCCTCGGCATGATTGCCATTGGCGTAGGCGGCGCCGATGCCGTGGACGTAATGGCCGGCATGGCCTGGGAGCTGAAGTTCCCGAAAGTAATCGGCGTGAAGCTGACCGGCAAAATGAACGGCTGGACTTCCGCGAAGGACGTAATCCTGAAAGTAGCTGGTATCCTGACCGTAAAAGGCGGCACTGGCGCTATCGTGGAGTATTTCGGCGAAGGCGCTAACAGCCTCTCGGCTACCGGCAAAGGCACCATCTGCAACATGGGCGCCGAAATCGGAGCTACCACCTCGGTGTTCAGCTACGACGAGAAGATGGGCGACTACCTGCGCTCCACCGAGCGGGCCGACATTGCTGACCTCGCCGCCGGCGTGGCCCAGCACCTACGCGCCGATGATGAGGTGTACGCCAACCCCGAAGCTTTCTACGACCGTCTTATCGAAATCAACCTCGACGAGCTAGAGCCCTACGTGAACGGCCCGTTCACGCCGGACGCCGCCTGGCCGATTTCGCAATTCGCGGCAGCCGTAAAAGAGCACGGCTGGCCCGAGAAGCTGGAAGTAGGCCTGATTGGCTCGTGCACCAACTCCAGCTACGAGGACATCACGCGCGCCGCCAGCATTGCCGGCCAGGCCGTCAGCAAAGGTCTGACGGTTAACGCCGAATTCACCGTGACGCCTGGCTCGGAGCTGGTGCGCTACACCGTGGAGCGCGACGGCCTGCTGGACACCTTCGCCCAGATGGGCGGCGTGGTGCTGGCCAACGCCTGCGGTCCGTGCATCGGCCAGTGGGCCCGCCACACCGACGACCCGAAGCGCCGTAACTCCATCATCACGAGCTTCAACCGCAACTTTGCCAAGCGCAACGACGGCAACCCGAACACCCACGCTTTCGTGGCTTCGCCCGAAATCGTGACGGCCTTCGCCATTGCTGGCGACCTGACCTTCAATCCCCTCACCGATACGCTGACCACTAAAGACGGCCAGCAGGTGAAGTTTGACGAGCCGCAGGGCATTGAGCTGCCACCCGCTGGTTTTGCCGTAGAAGATGCTGGTTTCCAGGCCCCCGCCGCCGATGGCTCGGGTGTGCAGGTGCTGGTAGCGTCCACTTCCGACCGTCTGCAGCTGCTCGACCCGTTCAAGCCGTGGGAAGGCACCGACCTGAAAGGGTTGCGCCTGCTCATCAAGGCCCAGGGCAAATGCACCACCGACCACATTTCAATGGCCGGCCCGTGGCTGAAATACCGCGGCCACCTGGACAACATCTCCAACAACATGCTCATTGGGGCCACCAACGCTTTCAACGGTGAAACCAACGCCGTGAAAGACGCCCTGACGCAAGGCACTCCGTACTCGCCGGTACCGGCAGTAGCGCGTAACTACAAGGCCCAGGGCATCGGGTCGATTGTGGTAGGCGATGAGAACTATGGCGAAGGCAGCTCGCGCGAGCACGCTGCCATGGAGCCCCGCCACTTGGGCGTGCGTGCCATCTTGGTGAAGAGCTTCGCCCGGATTCACGAAACCAACCTGAAGAAGCAAGGCATGTTGGGCCTCACCTTCGCCAACAAGGCCGACTACGACCTGATCGAAGAGGACGACACGTTCGACATCCTCGGCCTGACGGAGTTTGCCCCCGGTAAGCCCCTGCAGATCCGTCTGCATCACGCCGACGGCGACACCGACCTCATCACGGTGAACCACACCTACAATCAGGGCCAGATTGAGTGGTTCAAAGCCGGCTCGGCCCTGAACCTGATTCGTTTGAAGGAGTCGGGCGAAGCCCAACTATCGCAGAAGTAATTCTGAATTCGGCGCACATTGAAAGCGGCTGCTTCCCTGCTTGGGAGGCGGCCGTTTTTTTATGCTGTTTGACGCTTTACAGAGGTTGCAAACTGTTTGATTTAGTCAGTTTTTGAGGCAGCTGCTTAGTATTTGTAAAGTCTGATTATTAAACCTAAAGTGGTCTTGAATACCAGATAGACAATGATTGTAGGAACTTGACAAGGTCTGGAAAAGACGATAATTCGGTGGTATGGCGAGGACGCGTAGCGCTATACTTGTCCCAGCATACCAGTCCGGAAAACTGGTAGCAACCTTCACTGCTTCGCGCCACTGCCATGTTTCGCACTTCCTCTCATCTGCCGCTTCCTCTTAAAGTTCTTTTCACTGCTTTCCTGGCCGTGATGGTGCCGGTGTACTGGTACAACTACGGCCCCAGCAACTTCCTGTACTTCTGCGACATATCGTTGCTGCTCTGCCTGATCAGCGTCTGGACCGAGAAGGCCCTGCCGGCGTCGATGGCGGCGGTGGGTATTCTGCTGCCGCAGGTGCTCTGGTGCGCCGATTTTGTGGGAGAGCTGCTGGGCGTTCGGCTGCTGGGCATGACCTCGTATATGTTCGACGAAAACCGCAGCCTGTTTCTGCGCGGCCTCTCGTTCTTTCACGGCTGGCTGCCCTTTCTGCTCGTGTACCTGGTGCGCCGCCTCGGCTACGACAAACGGGCCATCTGGGCCTGGACGGGTGTGGCCTGGGCGTTGTGTCTGGTTGCATACTTCTTCCTGCCTCCCGCCGGCGCCGTTATGCCCGATCCGAAGATTCCAGTAAACATTAACTACGTGTTTGGCTTCGATGACGCGGCCCCGCAAACCTGGCTGCCGGCCCCGGTCTATCTGGTGTTCTGGATGCTGGCTTTGCTGGTGGTTGCCTATCTGCCCACGCACTTCGTGCTGCGCAAGTGGAGTGCCAGACGCCCCGCTCAACCGGCTCCGATGCAGCTGGTAGTGGCCGGAATGCAGGAGGGGCACTAGTGCGGCTGGTTTAGTCTGGACCATATAGGAACACCTTGAAACTGCAGCAGCAATAAAGGCTATAGAGCAGTTTACTAAAAACGGCCGCCTGCCCGGAGAGGGTCTGCGGCCGTTTTTATTTGTATAAACTTTGAAATGCAAAGTACTTTAAAGTATGTTTGTCCGACCCGAGTAACCAGGCAGTTGCCTGATGTGGTGCGGGCGTTATGTTTCCTGAATCTTATGCGTAATCTATTGCATCCGAAATGGTTGTTGCTGGTCAATACGGTGGCCATTGTTGTGCTGGTTCTGCTGAGCTACGGGCAGTTCAATGTTATCCAAAGCCTGCTGCCAACCAGGAGTGTGCAGACCTGGGCGTGGCTGGGCGGCGGCCTGGCAGGGATGGCCGCCGGCACGCTGACGTATGCGCTGTGGCAACTGAGGCGCCGACAGGAGGTCAGCACGCTATACTGCGTGCTGACGCTGGCGGGCTATGCGGCCTTCATCTGCCTGAGCGTGAGCCTGGCGGATGAACTGGTGCCCCGGGCCGTGCCGCGCTGGATGGTGCCCACCGACCCGCTGGTGTACCTCATCACGTTTCTGATGCCCACGCTGGCCCACGCCGGCTATGCCCTGGTAATGCGCCTGACGCCCACTGACCGCGAGTATTCCGTCCTGATTAATGTGCTGCTGGCTCTGGCGGTGCCGGGCGTGTGGTTCGTGCTGATTATGCTGCCGGGCGGCTTTCTGCTGGAAAATATTCTGCCTGCCTGGCTTAGTGGCGGGCTTATGGTGACGGGGCTGGTGGTGGGCACCATCGGATTTCTGTTTTACGTGGTGCGGGTGGTGTACATTCTGGAGCTGCGGCGGGGCGGCTACGGCCGCGAGTTTAGCCTGCTTTGGAAGGTGCTGCTGGGCATTGTGCTACCGGTGTTAGGCTTGCTGGTGAACAACGGACTGTTTTGGGGCAGTTTCGGCAATGCGGAAACGGGCATTTTCGGCAATTTCAACAGCCCGTGGTTTTATGTCCTGGCCGTGCTGAACGGGGCGTTGCTTTGTCTGCCGGCCAGCCCCAACCACTGGCGACACCTGCTGCTGCTGTTCGGGCGGAGCGTGCTGCTGGGCTACACGTTCTACTTTTTCCTGGTGTTTCTGCCGTTCCTGCCGCTGTCGTTGCTGGCCGTAATCCTCATCGGGACCGGCTTTCTGATGCTTACGCCGCTGATGCTGCTGGTGGTGCACGTGCGGGAGCTGGCCGCCGACTGGCAACTGCTGCGGCCGCTATTCTCGGGACGGGTGCTGTGGCTGGTGCTGCTGGGCGGAATCGGTACACTGCCGCTGCTTATCACGGCCCGCTACCTATTCGACCGCCACACTTTGCACCAAGCCCTCGACTACCGCTACGCCCCCGAGTATGGCCGCCGCTACGACCTGAATGAGTCGGCGCTGGCCCGCACCTTGGCGGTGGTGAAGCAGCACAAAGACCGCAGCAACCGGGGTGACGTTATGTTTGGCTCGCACGTGCCGTACCTGTCGTTGTTCTTCAACTGGCTGGTGCTGGATAACCTGACGCTGTCGGATACCAAAATTGCCGACCTAGAGCAGGTGTTCCTGGGCGCGCTGCCGGAGGAGACGGAATCGGTAGCCCGGCCTTTTGCCACACCGCTGCCCGCCGCCCCGGCCCTGCGCAATGTGCGCACCACCAGCACCTACGATGCCCGCCAGCAAGCCTGGGTGAGCCAAGTGGAGCTACGCGTCGCCAACACCGATACTACCGTGCGCGCCGGCGAGTACACAACCTTGCTGAGCCTGCCCGCCGGCTGCTGGGTGGGCGACTATTACCTGGACATGAACGGCCATCGGGAGCATGGCGTGCTGGCTGAGAAAAAGGCCGCCGCCTGGGTGTACGCCCAGATTCTGAGCGAAAATCAGGTGCGGGACCCCGGCCTGCTAACATACCAGAACGACCACCAACTGAGCCTGCGTGTGTACCCCGTGGTGCGCCGCGCCCCGCGCGTGACCGGGTTTCAGCTGCTGCATAAGGAGCCTGTTGTCCTCACGCTGGATGGTCGCACATTGCAGCTAGGGAAGGCTGATGGAGCCCCGGCCGTAACGGCCCCAGTGCTGGTGCCGGGAGGGGAGGTGGCGTACGTGAGCCGCGCGGCCAAGCAGCGTCTGCCGCTGGTACAGCGCCGGCCGTATTACCATTTCCTGTTCGATGTGTCGGCCAGCCAGCAGCAACACCAACGGGCTTATGCCCGCCGCTTGGAGCAGCAGTTCGGAACTGGAGTTCTGCGCGATACCGCCACGCGCTTCACGCTGGTAGATGCCTATGCCACCCCAATGCTGGCCGGTGCCGATTGGGCGCAGCAGTTGGCCACCCACCAGGGCCGGGGCGGCTTTTATCTGGAAGGCGCCCTGCGCCAACTACTGGTCCAGGCGCATCAGCCGCCGCGCGCCGCCTACCCGATTCCGGTAGTGGTTACCGGCAACTGGGCCGCTACCGTGCTGGGGCCCGATCTGGCCGATCTGCAGGTGGCGTATCCGGAATCGGACCGGTTCTACGTGCTGGATGCCGACCGGCGACTAACCGTGCATTCGCTGCGCCAGAATTCTCGCCAGAATTTAACTGATACTTTCGCAACACTACCGCCGCTAACCACCCAGCCGGCAGTGCGGGCGTGGCCTTCGGCAACGCGGCCTTTGGCCTACCTGTCCGATAACGGTGCGGCTGAAGTGGTCCTGGCGCACCCGGCGGCCCCAATGCGGCCGGCGCTGGTGGCTGGTGGGCGCTGGCAGACGGGGTTGCTGCTGCACGGCTACCAGCAGTGGCAAGCTTTCCACCCCGAATCCACCGATGAGCAGCGCGTTCCGTTCGTGCGGGCCAGCTTCCGGGCTGGTATCCTGACGCCTTTCACGGCCTATCTGGCCCTCGAAAATCAGGCCCAGAAAGCTGCGCTGCAACAAAAGCAGGAGCAGGTACTCAGCGGCAAAGCGGCGCTGGATGTGGATGAAAGCGAACAAAACCAACCAACCGCCGTGCCGCTAGATGACTACCTCGGGCTGCTAGTGCTGGCGGCGGTAGGCTTGGCCACATGGCACCTGCGGCAGCTGCAATCAGCGTAGCACCGGACCATCAACTACGTCGCAACCTGCTCCGACCGATTCTCGCGTGGCTTCTGCACCAGATAGTAATACAGCAGAATCACAAGGCCCGTCAGGAACGGCAGTAGTGCCAGGTGCTTGCCCGTGACGTTGCCCCACACTCGCGCTGTATCGAATCCCAGGAATTCGCTGACCATCCAGTAGGAGTTGGCCGAAATCCAAAATACGATGGCCAAGTTGTGGGCCAGCTCTGACGCTACGTGGCGGGTGCGCCAGGTGATGACGAGGGCAATGGTCAGCGTCGGGAAAATCATGCTAATTCCTAGCGGCTTCCAGAGCATGCACCAGCCGATATCCTTGAGCAGCCAGAACAGAATGTGCAGGTTTTCCATCCGGCGGTATGGGGCCGGAATAGAGTAAGTCTGATTGTCGGGCTGAGGCATGGCAAAAGTGAATTCCTCAAATATAGAACGCAGGCGGCTTTTTTCGTGAGCTTGCGTATGAGAGCCTGACCCCAACCGTAGCTACGCTCGTTCATGCCCAGTACACTCAGAAAAATAGCCAAAGGAGCTGCTTACGCGGGGGGAAGTATTGTGGGGGTGTTGGTACTGTATGGGGTAGCTGCCGTGGGGCTTTCGGCCGTGCCGGTAGGCAAGCGTGGCCATTCTGCCCCCGATGCTATTGAGGCGTATGTACTGTCTAATGGCGTGCATACCGATATTGTGGTGCCCGTCCGGAACGCGCAAATGGACTGGACCCGGCTGGTTCGCTACGCCGATACGCCTGCCGCCGATTCCAGCATGCGCTACGTCGGGTTTGGCTGGGGCGACAAGGGGTTTTATCTCGACACGCCGACCTGGGCCGAGCTAAAGCCCAGTACAGCCTTCAAAGCCATGTTCTGGCTGGGCGAGTCGGCCATGCATACCACGTTCCACCATCAGCCCGTCGAAGGGTCCGACTGCGTGAAAATTTATTTGTCGCCGGCCCAGTACAGCCAGTTGATTGAGTTCATCCGCAACAGCTTCGATTATGATGCGCAGGGCCGCGTAGAGCACATTCAGGGCCATAGCTACGGCCAGCACGATGCATTTTATGAGGCCAAGCGCACCTACAACTTATTTTATACCTGCAACAGCTGGGCCAATGAGGCGCTAAAGGCGGCCGGCCAGCGGGCTGCCTTCTGGACTCCTTTCGACGCGGGCATCTTCTGGCACTATCGAGACAGGGAAAAACAGCCCGCCGGATAGAAATCCGGTGGGCTATGCATCGTCTGATGACAAAAATCGTATGTTGGTGCTATGATAACGTACGACGAAATTTTCGAGAAGAACCGCCAGTGGGTGGCTTCAAACACCGCTACCAACGCCAGTTTTCTCCAGCACCTCGCTGCCGACCAGAAGCCGGACTACCTCTACATCGGCTGCTCCGATTCGCGCGTGACAGCCGAGGAGCTGATGGGCGTGGCGCCGGGTGAAGTGTTTGTGCACCGCAACATCGCCAACCTGGTCATCAACATCGACCTCAATGCCACGTCGGTTATTGAATATGCCGTGGCTCACCTGGGCGTTAAGCACATTGTGGTATGTGGCCACTATGGCTGCGGGGGCGTGAAAGCGGCCATGCAACCCAAGGATCTGGGTATCATGAATCCGTGGCTACGCAACATCCGCGACGTGTACCGGCTGCACCACACTGAACTCGACAAAATCGAGGACACCACGGCTCGCTACGACCGTCTGGTAGAGCTGAATGTACAGGAGCAGTGCGTCAACGTCACTAAAATGGCGGTGGTGCAGCAGGCGTATTTGGAGAAAGGCTATCCGACGGTACACGGCTGGGTATTCGACCTGAAAACCGGTCTGCTCAAAGACCTGAACCTGGATTTTGAGCATATCCTGCACGATATTCAGGAAATCTATAATCTCGGCGACCAGGTGATGTTCGGCGAAGGCAAAAAGACGCCTGCTGTCGAAATTGGGCAGGAGGCCAAGACCGAAGCAGAGCGGTAGTTGCCTAGGCTGTTCTCATACCTTTTTGCGGCCTATAGCCGCTTCCAAAAAAAGCCCGGCTTCCCAGCTACGTGTAGCAGGGAGGTCGGGCTTTGCGTTGAAAAAGTAGATAGGTTAATTGAGCCAGAGCTGCACCACAGTTTCAAACCGGTGCTGGGCAAAGGCGCCATACGGACGCTCTGCATAGAAGCCAAGCACGTGTACCTGCGGCAGGCCGGTGCGGGCGTTGCGGCGCAACTGAATGGGATACACGCGGCCGGCTTCCGGCCAGTCACCTACGTGGTCGGCGGGGCGGCGCGATGCGTCTATGCAGCGGGCGTATTGCTGCAAGGGAGGCGGAACGGGAAGCTTTACTTTCGACATATCCAAAGATAAACATATTTCCTGTTTTCCAAAAGAATTAGCTCCGCGTTTTTTTGGAAAAAGTGGCTTAAAACAGCTTTTAATGTAATTTTAATGAACATTCAGGCGGAGTTAACTGTTGCCAAACTTGCCGTGCAAAAAGCAGTGGGTAGAGGTATTTGCTAATTTTATTAGTAAATAGCGCCGCCGGATTTCTTTCCCCGTCGCTACCCGTTATGAGCACCGCCATTCTGTATTGCGTTCCGGCACATCAGCTGCTGCCCGCCGAACTGCCCCTGTACACCTGCCCCGTGCCCGCCGGCTTTCCTTCGCCCGCCGACGACCAGCTGGATGCACCGCTGGATTTGACCCGGCATCTGTTCCGCAATCCGGCCTCTACCTTCCTGGCTCGTATCGTGGGCGACTCCATGACCGGGGCCGGCATCCATCCCGGCGACCTGATAGCCGTTGACCGTGCCCTAACGGCCTGCGACGGCAGTATTGTGGTGGCGGTGGTAGAGGGCGAACATACTGTGAAGCGGCTACGGCTACGAAACGGCCGTGCTTGGCTGGAAGCCGAGAATGACCGGTATGCTCCTTTTGAACTCCTTGCCGATGTCCGCCTGGAGGTCTGGGGTGTCGTAACGCACGTCATACATGCGCTGGAAGGCCGCCCGGCCGCAACGCCGCTGCGGCAGTGGCACCACAAGCAAGCCTAGCCCGCCCTATGTATGCCCTGATAGACTGCAATAACTTTTATGTTTCGTGCGAGCGGGTGTTTCGGCCGACGCTGGAAAACCGACCTGTGGTGGTGCTCAGCAACAACGACGGGTGCCTTATTTCGCGTTCGGATGAGGCGAAGGCACTGGGCCTGAAGATGGGCGAGCCGTACCATTTGGTGCGCCCTGCGCTGGAACAGCACGGAGTAGCGGTGTTTTCCTCCAACTACGGCCTCTACGGTGATATGAGCCGGCGCGTGATGCAGGTTCTCACGGGCTTTTCGCCACAGGTAGAAGTCTATTCCATTGATGAGGCCTTTCTGAATCTGGCTGGTCTGCGCTACACCGCACCCGATGTGCGGGCCTATGCGCTGCTGATCCGGGATACTGTACAGCGCCACGTAGGCATCCCGACCTGCGTGGGCGTGGCCCCTACCAAAACGCTGGCTAAACTCGCTAACCGCCTGGCCCGCAAACAGCCGCTCATGGAGCGGGCTGTAGTGCTGGCAACCGCGTCTGAATGCGCTGCAGCACTCTCCCAGACACCTATACAGGACGTGTGGGGAATTGGACGGCGCTACGCGGCCAAACTGCGGGAGTATGGTATCGAAACGGCTGCTGATCTGGCTGGGCAACCCGAAAGCTGGGTCCGCCGGCAATTAGGAGGAATTACTGGAGTGCGGCTGTGGCACGAATTGCACGGGCATCCCTGCCTGGATTTTGATCCGCATGCGCTGGACGAAGATGGTTGCTTGTTGCCTGCCGGTGGCCGCCAGCGCCGGAGCGTCGTATGCACCCGTTCGTTTGGTCGGCCCCAGCATGCCGCTGAAGTACTGCAGGAGGCCATAGCCACATTTGCCTGCCGTGCCGCCGAAAAGCTACGCCAGCAGCACTTGGCCGCCCATCTTGTCACGGTGCTGCTTGGTACTGACCGGTACAAAGCCCGGTCTGGCCCAGCCACGGTTAGCACCACGCTTACGCTGCCCATCGCAACCAACGATACCGGAGAGCTGCTGAAGGCTGCGCATAGTGCGCTTCTGCGGCTTTGGCGGCCCGGAACTGTCTACACCCGTGCTGGTGTAATGTTCTGTGGCTTGGAAGCAGCCGGTCAGGTACAAACGAATCTATTTGTTACTGCATCTGACCAGCGGAACCGGCCCCAACTCATGGCAGCAGTAGATACTCTCAACCAGCGGTTCGGACGAGGGCGGGTGAGCTATGCGGCTGCCGGCATTGCTTCGGGAAATGCCGGCTGGAAAGGGCGCAGTGCCATGCGCTCTGACTTGTACACGACAAGCTGGGAAGAGTTGTGGCAGATATGACGGATGGCGGCCGCAGTTGATGATAAAGTGATTCTGCCAACGTTGGCTGCTGGTGCAGCAACAGCCCGTACTACTGCGGTTGCTGCACAAGCAGCCGACGTACCAGACTCGCGCTTGCGCCCTGCACTCGCACCATATACAGCCCAGCCGGCAGTCCGCTCACATCCAGCGAGGCAACGGTGCCGGCAATAGTAACCCGCCGAACCACTTGCCCCAGCGGATTAAGCAATTGCATTTCCTGGGCTCCGAATCGGGCTGGTATTTCGAGGCGCACACGTCCGGTAGCGGGATTTGGATACAGCTGCCACTCACCAGCCGCTAGGGCCGGGCGGGTAGGCAATACCTGGTTGTAGCGTGTCTGGGCAGCATCGGCGGCGGCTTGCAGCTGGGCCAGACTGGGGGCGGCCAGCACGGCAAACCCTACCACAGCGGAGTCGGCGGGAGCGAGGCGGGGCAGCGCGGCGCCAAGCACATGCGCAATATCGGTGCCGGTGGGTAAGCCGGTCGTGTTCTGGCGGGTACCATTGCTGAGGGTTAGGTACTTCTCACTCCGGCTGAAGCCGTTGGAAAGCTGCACGGGGCTGCCGGCTGGCGCATTTACATTGATGGCGTAGCAAGTAGCAGTGCCACCGTTCAGCCATTTCAGCCCCACATAGGTAGTAGGGCTGCCAGTATCATAAGCATAGCTCAGGCGGCGCACCGAGTCCCAGGCTACCACGTTGCGGCTGTATTCGGGCACTACATCCCAGTCCATAAACAGGCCCGCATACAGCGGTTTCAGCGTGTCGGGCGTGACGTTTTTGAGCTGATATTCCAGAATCACATAGTCGCGGTGTGGCGCTTGTGCCCAGGCAAAGCCGCGCTGCCGCACCTGCACGCCCACCGTGCGGTTGCGCGTGGCACTCGGCAGGGAGTCCTGCAGCAGGCCGCTGGCTTCCTGGTCGGCGCGCAGCGGCTGGCGGCGCAGGGCAGTCTGGCTCCGGCTGAAAAAGTCGGTGTCGGCAGTGTTTCGTTCGTTGCGCAGGCGGTTGGATACGCGGGTCGCGCCAGTGGCCAGCAGCAAGCCGCCTTCGTAGAGCAGCGGTGCGCCGCCCCGGTAGCTGACACTTTCGCCGAGGTCGGAGCCCAGTCCGTCGTAGCCGATATTGCCGCGGCTGGTGAGCGTGAGGGCCAGGTCGCCGGCGTTCAGCACCACATAATCAGGGTTTAGCAGGATAGTGGCGTACTGGTCTTCCTCATAGCCGGTGGCCGCATCCGAGAAATGATAGCGCAGCACAGCGCGCGTGTTCAGCGGCACACTGCCCGCTACTGTCAGCCGGAATGGTGCCGCCGGATTGGAAACCCGGGCCAGCGTGCCCAGCGCCCCCGCCGCAAACGAGCCCTGCCGCACCGTGAGGTACGGCGACAACGACGTAACGGTGAGTGTCAGATTCTGCACCGGCAGCAGCAGATTCTCCACTTCCACCGCCAGCCGAATCGTGTCGGCGGGCTGATAGGCGCCTTTGGCGGGCGCGAAGATGCGCTGCGTGATGCGGGCTGCCCGCTGGTTGTTGGCTTGCACGGCTCGGTACACGTTCAGGCGTCCCGTCCCGAGCTTGCCCTGATAGGCCGCATTGCCGGGCAGCAGATCAATGTTGTCGGTGGTGCGGCGCAACTGGGCGCGTACCTGGGCGGCATTCAGCTGCGGAAAGCGCGCCCGCACCAGTCCGGCCGCTCCCGCCACCAGCGGTGCCGAAAACGACGAACCCGTAGCCCGGATATAGTCCGAGTCGTTGTCGCCCCACGTGGTCAGTACTCCGTCGCCGGGCGCTACCAAATCGAGGCGGCGGCTGAAGGTGGCAAAGCCGGATTTGACGTCGGTAGCGCTGCTGGAGCCCACCGACAGCACATGGTCGTAGGAGGCGGGGTAGAAGTCCAGCTCGGCGTTGGTGTTGCCGGCCGAGGCCACCACCACGGCGTCGCGGTTGACGGCGGCGTAGGTAATGGCGTCCTGCTCGAACTGCGAGCGGCCACCCGCCGCTCCCCAGCTCAGGTTGATGATTTTGCAGCCGTGGTCGGCGGCGTATACAATGGCTTCAAAGCCGGCAAAGCTGCCGCCGGGTGTGCTGGGGTATATTTTCAGGGGCAGAAAGCGGCAGTTGAAGCCCACGCCCGCCAGGCCCCGCGCGTTGTCGGGGCGGGCCGAGGAGCAGCCGCTGGTGTGCACGCCGTGCCGGGGCTGCTGGTAGGAGTCGGAAGACGGGTTGTTGTCGTCGTCGGCGAAGTCCCAGCCCCGGAAGTTGTCCACGAACCCGTCGTTGTCGTTGTCGATGCCATCGGGCGGGTCCTGGCGGTTGCGCTGCCACTGCCCGTCGAGGTCCTCGTGCGAAAGCCGGAAGCCGGTATCCGTAATGCCGATAACCACCGTCGTGTCGCCTTTGGCCAAGTCCCAGGCCTGATACGCTCGGATATTTTTCAGGTGGAGCTGGCCATTGACGTTGGTAGAGTCGGCCAGCGGGTCGTTGGGCAGATAGAGCGGCGCGCGGTTGTAGAGCGGCTCCACGTAGGCCAGCACCCCGGTTTGCTGCAGGGCCAGTCGGGCTTTCGGCAGCACTGTTTTCGGCTCAAACCACACCTGATAGACCAAGCGCAGATCCACAGCCTCAGGATTCTTGGGGTCGGGCGGCAGAGCTTTCGGAAACTTCTGGCGCAGGCGCGTGGCCCCCAGGCGGCGCAAAGTGGCTTCCAGCCGGGGTTGCGTTATCTGCGTGGGGCCGGCCTGGGCCCGGTATTCGGGGCGCAGCTTGAACACCAGCGTGCCGGGCTGAGTAGCAGGCGTGGCGTTTTCCGTGGTGAGCGGGCCGTAGGTTGGCTGGGCGTGGCCTGGGATGGAGCCCAGAGTCAGCAGAGAACCGAGTAATGCAGCCAGTGAAAACGCGCGTAGCCGTGGAAACATATCGACAGGGAAAAAGCGGATCCGATTCAGGATAAACGAATTGCTGCCGCCGATGGATGCCGCAAAATCAGGGCAAACGTAGCGGGGCTGATTCCGTAAATTTAGCCACTTCGCCCGCTGTTCCGGCTACGCCGGATTCCGGTTTTCGATCAACTTCCCAAAATCGTCCTTCAATCTTCCGCTGCCACTTCACCCGCCCAATGACCGAAGCTACCCGCAAGCACCAGCCCGCCCTCGACGCCGCCATCCAGGCTCTGCACGGCCGCACGTTTTTCGCTGCTTTCCCCGAAAATCCTTCCCCCGAAATTTACGGCGCTGATGCCGATGCCAACGGCCGCGCTGCCTTCGAGGCGCGCCGCCACCAGCGCTACACCGAGCTACGGCAGGGCGAGCCGGCCGGTTGGGTGGGGCAGGAGGAGTCGCCGTACGAGCAGGAGCCGCTGGGCATCGAGTACCCGTATTTCGAGCCCGCTATGCTGGTGCGCAACGCCGAAGCCGCCTTTGGGCCGTGGCGCAAGCTGAAGCCGGCGCAGCGTGCGGCCCTGCTCACCGAGAGCCTGGAACGCATTCGGCAGCGGTTTTTCGAAATTGCCTATGCCACCATGCATACCACCGGGCAGTCGTTCATGATGTCGTTTCAGGCCAGCGGGCCGCACGCCGCCGACCGGGCGCTGGAGGCCATTGCCGCCGGCTACGAGGAACAGACCCGCTTCCCGGAAGAAACGCGCTGGGAAAAGCCCATGGGCAAATACAACCTCACGCTGCACAAAACCTGGCGCGCTGTACCCAAAGGCGTGGGGCTGGTTATCGGCTGCTCCACGTTCCCGACGTGGAACTCGGTGCCGGGCATGTACGCCTCGCTCGTTACCGGCAATCCGGTACTCGTTAAGCCTCACCCGAAAGCCGTGCTGCCCATTGCCATTGTGGTAGCCGAAGTGCAGAAAGTGCTGGCCGAATACGGCCTGGACCCGCGCATCTGCCAGTTGGCTGTGGATGCCGCCGACCACCTCATCGGGAAGGATCTGGCCGAAAACCCGGCCGTGAAGCTCATCGACTACACTGGTGGCGCGCAGTTCGGCGAGTACCTTGAGGGGCTGAAGGGCAAAACCGTCTTCACCGAAAAAACCGGCGTCAACAGCGTGATTCTGGATTCCTGCGACGACTTGGATAAGGTGGCGCAGAATCTGGCTTTCTCCGTGAGCTTATACTCGGGGCAGATGTGCACGGCGCCACAGAACTTCTTTGTGCCGGCTGGCGGCATACGGGTCGGCGACGAGCAGGTGCCCTACGAGGAAGTGGTGCAGAAGCTGGCCGCCGCGGTTACGGGGCTGGCCCAGAACCCCAAAGCCGGGCCGCACGTGCTGGGCGCCATCCAGAACCGCGACACCCACGAGCGGGTGCAGAAGCTTGCCCTTGATGGCGGCCGTAGTGTGCTGGCCCACGGCCCGGTAGAGCACCCTACGTTCAAGAATGCGCGCACCTGCTCGCCCTGTATCCATGAAATCAGTGCCGACCGGATTGAGCAGTACAGCCAGGAGCTGTTCGGGCCCATCATGCTGGTTATCAAAACCCGGGACACGCAGGAAAGCATCCGGCTGGCGGCGCAGCTGGCCCGCGAGTACGGCGCTATTTCGTGCGGCGCCTACACCACCAACAGCGCCGTGAAAGAGCAGATTATGGATGAAATGAGTTTGGCCGGAACGCCCGTCAGCTTCAACCTGACCGGCAACATCTACGTGAACCAGGCCGCCGGCTTCTCCGACTTCCACGTGACGGGCGGCAATCCGGCCGGCAACGCCTCGTTCACCAACCCCGAATTCGTGATTAAGCGCTTCACTTGGGTGGGCTTCCGGGAGCCGGCCGAATAGCATATCACAGCACACAAAAAGGGCTGCCGGAGCACATCCGGCAGCCCTTTTTTATGGGTAGAATACTACCAGCCGACTTTGCTGTACTTGTATTTCTTAGGCGCTTTCACGGTTTCGTACTGGGTGGGCTTGCGCGGCGACAGGTCAATGCCCAGGTCAATAGGGTTGCGCTCCTTGTAGAAACGGGCCTTGTTGTTCTTGCGTTTTTCCGGCTTGACTTTCACGGTGCCATAGCCGCGCGGATTGGCACTTTGCGTTACGCGGTCCTGGGCGCAGGAACCGAGGCTGACGAGGGCGGCGAGGGAAAGTATGGATAGCAGATTTCTCATGGCTGCGGGGTAGCAAAGGTGAGGTAATGCCCTGTGTACTACGGTTGCATGAAAAAAGATACACTATCCCAGCATTATCCTACAGGCTCATTAGCTCCCGGAACCGCACCGACTGCTGGCGCGAAACTTCCACTTCCGGCCCACCGCGCAGCCGGATTTTGAGTGTGTTGCTGAACCAGGGCTCAATGCTCTCAATCCATTTCAGGTTGATAATCTGCTGGCGGTTGGCCCGGAAGAACACCTTATGGTCGAGGCGCTGCTCCAGGTGCTGCAGGGTGCGCGGAATAAGCGGGCGGTGCTGCTCGAAGTAAATCTGGGTGTAGCTCCCGTTGATTTCAAAGAGTCGGATGTCGGAAAGCCGCACAAACCAGCACCGCTCCCCATCCTTCACAAATACTTGGTCGTGCTCGGTGAGCAGAGTAGGCGCGGACTCGTCGGGAGCAGACTGCGCGGGTGCGGCTACAGCTTCTACCACAGCCGGAGCCAGCAGCTTGGCGCGGGCTTTTTCCAGAGCGGCTGCCAGCCGGTTTTCCTGCACTGGCTTGAGCAGGTAGTCCAGCGCATTCACCTCAAAAGCGCGCAAGGCGTACTCGTCGTAGGCAGTGGTAAAGATGACGTGCGGGGCAGCTTCCAGCGACGCCAGCAGCTCAAATCCCGTTTCGCCGGGCATATGAATATCGAGCAGCAGCAGGTCGGGGCGCAGGTCCTGCAGGCGCGTGCGGGCTTCGGCGGCGTGCCGGGCTTCGCCCACCACCGTTACATCGGGAAAAGCTTGCAGCAGGTGGCGCAGCTCGGTTCGGGCCAGGCGGGAGTCATCAACGAGCAGAACGTTCACGGGAGAGTTGGGGGTGAGAGGTAACAGGATACTGGCTATGCGGCGGCAGAGGCGGCCCGTACGGGCAGGCGCAGCTGGGCTACCACCGTATCGGATTCAGCGGGGTCGTTGTCGATGTGCAGGTAGGCTTCGGGCCCGAACAGCAGGGCCAGCCGCTCGCGGGCGTTGCGCACGCCCACGCCTTCGTGGCCCGGCTGGGGCTGGTAGCGGCCGGTGTTGCGCACTGCTACGTGCAGCTGGCCCGCTCCGTCGAGCTGGGCCGTGAGCCGGATAAAGCCGCCCTCGGGCCGGGGCGCGAGGCCGTGCTTGATGGCGTTTTCCACGAGCAGTTGCAGCGTCATGGGCGGAATAAGCACGGGCAGCGCGGCCGGGTCCACGTCGATGGAATAGTCCAGCCGTTCTTCCAGCTGCAGGGCTTCCAGCTGCAGGTAGTGCTCCACTATTTCCAGCTCGCGGCCCAGCGGCACCTGCTCAGCCGAGTTCAGCTGAATGGAATAGCGCAGCAAATCCGAGAGGTGCGTCATCATGTCGCGGGCGCGGGCCGGGTTTTCCGTCACCAAAGCCCGGATGTTATTGAGGCCGTTGAAGAGGAAGTGCGGATTGATCTGGGCCTTAAGGGTGCGCATTTCGGCTTCGCGCACGGCGGCGGCCAGCTTCCACTTATCCACTTCGGCCTGTTTGTAGCGGTGGAAGAAGTGCCAGCCGAAATAAAAGCCGGCCCACAGCCACAGCACAAAATTGACGTTGAGCGCGTAGCCGATGAACTGCGCCCAGCCGTGCGGCTTGCCATCAGGCCCCGGCCGAACCACCCAGATTAGCAGCGCCCAGATAATCACTTGGCTCAGCACCGACAGCAGCGCATTCGTGACCAGCAGGCGCCCCACCAGCGGCCCCGGCGACAACTGTTCCCAGCCGTTGGCCCGGATGTGGTAGCGCAGCCAGTGCGTGAGGCCAGTCATGGGCAGCACAATGGCCATCACGGTCAGCAGCAGTTCCTTCGTAAACCGCCCAAACGCCGAGAACAACGCCAGATTGAACAAGAAGTATAAAGTCCAGCCAATCAGCTGGGCGCGCCAGTAGAGGCGGCTGGGGGCGGGCACCGAGGCGTAGGAAAACATAGCAGAAGAGCCGCCGCTACCGGCCGGCCGGCGAAGTAAGAAGATATGCCTGCCGGTTGCGCCGATACGAGCCCAGCAGCAGTCCGCCCAGCACCAGCAGCGCCCCGGCCACAAAAGCCGGAATCAGGTACAGATCTGGCGGGGAAAGCTGCAGACCCAGCACCAGGCAGCCCACCGGAATCAGACCGGCCATACATGCGTAGGGCCAGGCCCGGTAAAACCACGCATACGGAAAGAAGTGCGCCCCCGTGATGATGCCGTAGGTCATGATGAAATGCTGGGGGTAGCGCATAAGCATGAAAATCAGGAACGGAAAGTAGAACAGCTGGGCGAAGTTCAGCCACAAACCCAGCGGCTGCAGCGGATTGTGCGGCAGCTTCCAGGTGGTGCCCAGCACCCTTGAGAGCAGCGCGGCCAGCGGCAGCACGGCGGCCCCCACGCAGAACGTAATGAACCCCTTCGACGGCACACTCACCGGCAGCGTCCAGACAAAGGCAATGGCGGCCCAGACCAGCGTGGCAGCGCCAATAAAATCCAGTCCGTTTTTGGCTTTGGCGGAGAGTTCCAGTCGCAGCGCCTCGAAATTGTGCTCAGGTAGCATAGTAAAAAAAGAAGGAAAAGCAGGCGCGGCAAACTGCCGCGCCTGGCGGACCCGAAAATATGGCTTTACTTCTTCGCCACGTAATGCTGCTTCAGAAAACCGTCCGTCTGCTGGAAAAACCAGGCCGTGTCGTCGTACATGAGGAAGTGGCGGCCGGCCTCCGACATTTCGATGCGGTGCTGGGGCAGCTTGGCGTACTGCTGCGCGAAAATGGCGCGGGTGCTTTCCTTGGTGGAGCCAAACTGCTTGTAAGCGGCCCAGGCGCCCAGCACCAGCACCGGCTGCTGCACGCGGGCAATGTCCTGGCGCAGGTCCGTCGTGAACAGGTCGTACATGGCCTGAGCTACGGCGGCGGGTTCGGAGGCGGCACTCCAGCGGGCCAGCTGCGTCATGCGGGCCGTATCGGTTACTAAGCCGGCGCTCATCTGGCGGGCCTGGGCCACGGTCATTTTGCCGGCCGCCATCTGCTGGCGCATACCTTCGGCCATGGGCCGGGCGCCTTCCACCGTCTGGGCCGGGTTCTGAATGGCGGCCATGAACGGCAGCGAATCCACGATTACCAGCGGGCCAACGGCCTCGGGCTGGGTGGTGCTCAGCCACAGGCCCATAAAGCCGCCCAGGCTGTGGCCTACCACTACGGGCTTATTCAGTTTCTTCGTTTTGATGTAGGCCAGCAGCTGGTCGCGCACGTTAAGCAGCAGCTTGTCGGTAGAAGCCGGGGCCGCATTTCCGCCGAACCCGGCCAGGCTGATGATGTGGCACTGATACTGGCTCTGGTAGCGGGCCACCGTTTCGTCCCACACCGCGCCGGGGCAGGTCAGGCCCGGAATCAGCAGCATGGGCTTGCCCTTGCCCACTACCCGCACCGTGAAGTTGGGGTGTGCGGCCGGAGTGTCGGCGGCGGTGCTGGCGGTGATGGTTGGGGCCGCGGCCAGGGCTGGCGAAGAGGCGGCAACGGAGGCAACGGAGAAAAGCAGGGCAGCAAAAATAGGGCGGAAGGTAGCGGTCAGGTTCATGGCGGAAGAAGGAGAAAGGTTGATTGATGATGTAAACCTAGTCGCTCCTCAGCCCAACCGAAACTACTTTTGAGCGAACGGTAAATCCGGCGCCCGAACGGCGCAAAATCCTGCCGACCTGCTGCGGTGCCTACCCGGCCGACACGCCCAGATACAACAAAAAACGGCACCTCGCGGGAGGTGCCGTTGTGACAAGTAAAGCAACGGAAAAGCGGGAGCTGTCCTAAATAATGTTGCGCAGGTCTTCACGCAGGTTCTCGATACCGCGCCAGATTTCGTCCCAGGTGTTGCGTTCCGAATCGTTGGCGGGTGAGGCAGCATTTTCCGCGGCAGCCGGACCGAGGCGCTCCTGCAGCTTGTGGCGCTTGGCTTCCAGGCTGGCAATGTGTTCGTGGTAGGTGTGCGTGGCGCCCGCGGTGGTGGCATGAGCCCGGTTTTGCAACGTCCGGATTTTGCTGTCCAACTCGTCCAGCGCCTGCCGCAGGGAGGCATCGGAGAGGTTCTGGGGCGGGCGCACGTTGTCAGGAGACGGTAGGGTTGACATAGCGGTAGGAGTAGAGTGGGCGAAGGTTTCTTACTTAAGATACAGCTTTCAGCCGCGAAAGGATACGCTTTCCGTTCCCAACAGAAGCACAACGCAAGCATAACGCTGGCGTTACAGTCGCGCTTAGCGGTGCAAGTAGCTTTGTCGGCCAACTCGTTACTCCCCGTTCCTATGCTCCGTGTTCTTGTTCTGCTGGCCTGGTGTGTGCTGCCTGCGGGCCCGCTACTCGCCCAGACTGCTAGCACTACTGCCCTTACGCAGCCCGAAGCTGCCGCCGCCGGAGCCGCAGCAGTACCGATGGTGTACAACATTGCCGAGCAAATGCCCGCCTTCCCCGGCGGAGCTCCGGCGTTTCAGAGGTTTCTGCGCGACAAAATCCGCTACCCCGAAGAAGCGCTGCGCAAAGGCCTGGAAGGCAAAGTCCACGTCAGTTTCATCATCGACGAAGAAGGCCGGATCCAGGATGCGAAGGTGGTAAAAGGCCTCGGCGCCGGCCTCGACGAAGAAGCCCTGCGCCTCGTGCGCATCATGCCCTGGTGGACGCCCGGCCGCGTGCAGGGCCAGCCCGTGCGCGTCGCCTACACGCTGCCCATCATGTTTCGGGCCCTGAAATAAATAGGTAAAGCGTGCCTAGAGTTTTGCACAAACATCGGTTCCGTCATGCTGAGCTTGCCGAAGCATCTCTACCGCTTCGTTGAATAGCATCAGGCGAAGCGGTAGAGATGCTTCGGCAAGCTCAGCATGACAACGCCTGCAACACCCACCCGAAAAAGCACAGGCAATGCAACCCGTCCTGCTAAGAGGCGCGTTTCCAATTCTCAATTCTCAATTCTCAATTCTCAATTCTCGCTGGCACGCCCAGCTCCCGGGCCAGCGGCGCGGCCGCTGAAGCGTACAGCAGCGTCAGCAGCTCATTGAGGCTGGTTTCCAGCTCGACCAAATAGTCGGGGTGAAGCTTGGCGACCTGCTTGAGCACATCAGCGGTGCGACGGGCCAGGTGCTGCAGCAGCGGCTGGGTGGGGCCGTGCAGGCGCGCCACGGCCTCGGGCTGGTGCCGGAAAATGTTGGTGAGCAGGCGCAGCGTCAGTTCGATTTCCCCGTGCGTATCGCCCGTGATTTTGGCGTGGTACGCAAGCCGCGCCTGCAGCTGCCGCACAATATGGAGCAGGTCGTTGGGCGTTTGGTGGTAGCCGCGCACCGGGTCATCTACCTGCATTTGCAGGCGCTGGCGCCGGATTTCCAGCGCCTCGTCGCCTTCCAGCAGCCGGAACGCCAGTTGCTCGATCAGGACGGCGTCCTGCGCCACCAGGCGTACCAGAAGCTGGTCTTTTTCTTTCTCGGGCAGGGCGAGCAGGGCTTTGCGCAGGTCGGGGGAAAGAGCAGGCATAGAATGAGGCGGGGCAGAATGAAAAGGCAACGGGCAAGCGGGGCAGCACTTCAGCCCGCCGAAACTACGCAGCAATGGCCGCTGCCGTATACCTTGCGTCTTTCCGACTACCATTATGAGCAAGAAAATCGAGCCCTGGAAAACGCTGAAATCGGAGCTGGTGTTCGAGCATCCGTGGTACAAGCTGCGCCGCGACCATGTGCAGCTGCCCGGCGGCCAGCACCTCGACGACTACTTCGTGAGCGTGCGGCCCCACGTGGTGCTGGTGTTTCCCATTACCCCCGACAACCACGTCATTTTCGTGCGCCAGTACAAGCACGCCGCCGGCCAGATTCTGCTGGAGCTGCCCGGCGGCGTGGTCGATGAAGGCGAAACCTCCGTGCTGGAAGCCGCCCGCCGCGAGCTGCTGGAAGAAACCGGCTACGCCTCCGACACCGTGGAGCCGCTGCTGGAAGTCTTCGACAACCCCACCAAAGACACCAACTTCCTCTCGTTCTTCCTGGCCCGCGACGTGCGCCAGATAGCCGAGCAGCACCTCGACGAAACCGAAAACATCGAAGTAGTGCAGGTGCCCCTGCACGAGGTAGAAGGCCTGGTGCTGCGCGGCGAAATCCGGGTTTCCGGCTCTGTCGCGCTGTGCCTGCTGGCTCTGCGGAGGCTGGGGTTGTAGCGGAGTGGTGGAGTACTACCCCACCGTATCCGACTCGGGCAGTACCAGCCCGGCCAGCGCCGCGCGGTTTTTCTCCTCATCAAACTCGTTTTCGCTCTTGGCAATGACCACCGTAGCCACCGCGTTGCCGATGATGTTGGTGATGGCGCGGGCCTCCGACATAAACCGGTCGACACCCAGCAGCAGGGCCATGCCTTCCACGGGAATAACCTTAGTGGCGGCCAGCGTGGACGCCAGCACCACAAAGCCCGAGCCCGTCACGCCGGCCGCGCCCTTGCTCGTCAGCATCAGAATCCCGATGATGGTGAGCTGCTGGACCAGTGTAAGTGGCACCTGAAAGGCCTGCGCCAGGAAAATGCTGGCCATCGACAGGTAAATCGTGGTGCCATCGAGGTTGAACGAGTAGCCCGTGGGCACCACCAGCCCCACCACCGGCCGCGCGCAGCCATAGGCTTCCAGCTTGTCCATCAGCCGCGGCAGCGCCGACTCCGACGACGAGGTGCCCAGCACAATCAGCAGCTCTTCCTTGATGAAGCCCAGCAGCCGCCACAAACTGAACCCGTAGTAGCGCGCAATGCCGCCCAGCACCCCAAAAATGAACAGCACCATGGTCAGGTACACCGTTCCCATGAGCTTGGCCAGCGGCAGCAGCGTATCGAGGCCGTAGGTGCCGATGGTGTAGGCCATGCCGCCGAATGCCCCGATGGGCGCCAGCTTCATGACCATGCCCAGCACCCCGAAAAACACGTGGCTCAGGCGCTCAAACGTGGCAATCAGCGGCGCACTCACCTTGGGGCCCACCTTCGTCAGGGCCAGCCCAAACAGCACCGCCACCAGCAGCACCTGCAGTACGTCGCCTTCCGCAAACGCCCCCACAAAGCTCTCGGGCACGATGTGCGTGAAGAAACCCACCCAGTCCATGTCGGCGGCTTGTTTGGTGTATTTCTCGGTTTCAGCGGCTTTGGCTGCCACCCCGCTCGTGTCAATGCCCGCGCCGGGCTTGGTCAGGTTGGCTGCCGCCACCCCAATCACCAGCGCCAGCGTCGTCACGATTTCAAAGTACAGCAGCGCCTTGCCGCCCACGCGCCCCACCTTTTTCAAATCCCCGATACTCCCAATGCCCAGCACCACCGTCAGGAAAATGACGGGCCCGATGAGCATCTTAATCAGGTTGATAAACACCTTGCCCAGCGGCTGCAGCGCCGTGCCCACGCCCGGAAAGAACGTACCCACCAGCACCCCCAGCACAATGGCCGTCAGCACCTGGAAGGTCAGATTACGCGAAAGTTTCTTCATGCCGCGGCAAGATAGGAGAGAAGCAAGCCCTCAGGAAGCAGACAGCGCGTCATTCACCCAATAAAACCACGCTGAAAAGACCGTCATTCCCCAAAGAACGTCATGCTGAGCGCAGCCGAAGCATCTCGCTAGTGTAGTAATCACCACCACAACCTCAGCACGCGAGATGCTTCGACAAGCTCAGCATGACGGTCAGGTAGTGGGGTGCCTGAAAGCAAATTACCCCCGCTTCTTCTCCTTCTTCACGGCCTTCCCGCCACCCGTGTACGCCACCCGGTAAATCACCCCGTTGTCATCATCCGACACCAGCAGCGACCCATCCGCGGCCTGCACGATGGCGCACGGCCGCCCAAACTCCGACTTGTCGTTCTCCACCAGCCAGCCCGTCACGAAATCCTCGAACTGCTGGGGCTGCCCCTGCTCGTTGAAGCGCACCCGCACAATCTTGTAGCCCGACGGCTGCGCCCGGTTCCAGGAGCCGTGCATCGTCACGAAGGCCGTGTTCTGGTACTCAGCCGGCAGTTGCTGGCTGCGGTTGAACACCAGTCCCAGCGGTGCCGAATGCGCCTTATACAGCAGCAGCGGCCGCACGGCTTTGGCGTCAAACTGGGCGTAGGTTTCGCCGCTCTTGGGCTTGTTGGCCGGGTAAGGCTTGCCATCGGCGATGATAGACGGCCAGCCGTAGTTGCCGCCCGGCTTCAACAGGTTCAGTTCTTCCTGCTGGTCCTCGTCCCCGAGCCAGTCGATGCCGTGGTCCATGCCAAACAGGGCCTTGGTGGTGGGGTGCCAGTCGAAGCCGATGGTGTTGCGCAGGCCCGTGGCATACACCGTGCGGCCCGAGCCGTCGGTGTTCACCTGCAGCAGCGTGGCGTTTTCGGGGTTGTCCTCGTCGCAGGCGTTGCAGGTGCTGCCCACCGAGAGGTACAGCTTGCCGTCGGGCCCGAACTGCAGCGTGCGGTTGGCGTGCTGGCCCGCGTCGGGCAGGTCCTTGTACAGCGTTTTCAGCTCACCCAGCGTGCCATCGGCCTTCACGTCGGCCACGTACAGCTCCCGCACCGCCGCCATGTACAGCTTGCCATCCTTTAGCGCCAGCCCGTGCAGATGCGGCTTCTGCGCCACCTGCTTCGTCAGTTCCACCTTGCCGTCCTTGTTGGCGTCGCGCAGCAAGGTCACGGTGCCTTTCACGCGGTTGCTCACGTACAGGTCGCCGTTCGGGGCCTGGGCCAGCATGCGCGGTGCATCAAGGCCCTCGGCGTACTTGCTGATAGTGAAGCCGGCCGGCACTTTCAGCGAAGCCACCCGCTCAGGCGTAGCCGGCAGCTTTTTGGGCAGATAGATGTTGCCCTGCATCTGAAACGGCGTCGCCTCCGGCGGCACGTTCTGGGCAGTAGCAGAGCTGAAGCCGGCAAACAGGGCCGTAGCAAGCAGGAGGGGAGCTTTAGTCATAGAAGTCGAACGAAGTAGCGGTTCTGTTCAACTCCCATTCACGGGCCGGGGTTACAGCCCGGCTTTCATCCTAAGCGCCACCGCCGCCCCAGCCGCACGGCAGACAGCAGCGCCATGAGCAGCAGGAGCAGCGTAGAGTTGCGCCAGTCGGGCTGGAAGAGAGAAGCAAAATGCTTGATCAATAATTCTTGTTTTGTAGGTTCGGAAGGAATATATCCACAACTAATAATATCCAAAGGCTCTGCCTCTATCGATGTGGCTACTGGTATTGGCTTAGAAGTAAAGGCATGTAGAGTAACCGGAGACTGTCTGATGTCCAGCCAGGAATTCTTGGTATCATACATATTGAGCATATCAAGTGTCCGAACTAGTGAAGCGTATGAAATATGGGACTCGAATTGCACGCACAGGCCACGGTCGTAGTCAGGCTCTGCCTGCATTTGTTTAACAATTGATTGTACTTGTTTATGGGCAAAGTAATCGTTCCACAGATTACCTGTGAAGCGTACCTCTTGCCAGGGGCGAAAAGCCGCCAATTCGAGCGACGAAAAGTAAGGCTCTTTCCCAATGAGGTTGGTCCCTAACACACCATAATAGGGTATTTGAAGGGGAGCCAAGGTCAGTTGCATAACTCTTTCTCGCCCCATGCCCCGCATCTGCGGCAGCGCCACGCAGCCCAGCCACAGCAGCCACGCCAGCGCCAGCAAACCCGGCGGGAACAGTAGTGGCCGGCGGTGGCGGCGGGGCAAGTGAAGCGGTAGCGGCATAAGGCAGGAGGTATAGCGTTGAAAGATAGCAAAGAAGCCGCAAGCCCTGCTGTTAGTCGCCTGTCATCCTGAGCTTGCGAAGGACCTTATTACTCCCTGCACCTCCTGCAAACAGCCCCCCAAAGAACTCCAGGAAACTCCAGCGCCGCATCCGGAAGGCTTTCTGATTCCCCGCAGCCTGCCAGCCATCTTCCGCACCTTGCCAGACATCACCCGCAGCCTGCCAGTTGTCTCCCGCACCTTGCCACCTATCTCCCGCAGCCCGCCACTTGTCTCCCGCAGCCTGCCAGACATCTCCCGCAGCCTGCCAGTCATTCCCCGCAACCTGCCACTTATCTCCCGCAAGCTGACAGTCATCCCCCGCAGCCTGCCACTTGTCTCCCGCAGCCTGCCACCTGTTACCTCATCACCCCAACCCTGATGCCGGTTTTCAGGTTAGCCACATTGACACTTATCATTCCCCAATGCCCCTCCGCTACGCCGCGCCGCTCCTGCTGCTGCCCGCTTCCCTCTTTGCCCAAACCTCCCCCGATACCACCCGCACCGTGGCCCTGCCCGAAGCCACCGTCACCGGCTACGGCCAGCAGCTGCCCTTGCGCCGCACCGCCGCCGCCGTGGGCGTGGTAGAAGCCGCCACCTTCGAGCGGTTTCCCCAAAACGCCCTCACCCAGGCCGTCAACACCCTCCCCGGCGTGCGCCTCGAAGAGCGTGCCACCGCCAGCTACCGCCTCAGCGTACGCGGCAGCACGCTCCGCTCACCCTTCGGCGTGCGCAACGTGAAGGTCTACTACGAAGGCATTCCGTTCACCGAAGCCAGCGGCAGCACCCCCCTCAACCTCCTCGACCCCGCCCAGCTCGGCGCCCTCGAAGTCGTGAAAGGTCCCGCCGCCAGCGTCTACGGGGCCGGCACAGGCGGTGCGGTGCTGCTCCGCAACCGCCGCCCCGTAGCCGGTCAGGCGCGGGCCCAAATCGGCTTTTCGGCCGGCAGCTACGGCCTCCGCCGCTACACCGTGGCCGCCGAAACCGGCAGTGCCACCGGCTACTTCCGCGCCCAATACGCCCGCCAGATCCTCGACGGCTACCGCCAGAACAGCGCCCTCCGCCGCGACGTGCTGGCCCTCGACGGCGAGCTGCAGGCCTCCGAAAAAGGTACCCTCAGCCTCCACGCCCTCTATTCCGACCTCGACTACCAGCTGCCCGGCAGCCTCACCCGCGCCCAGTTCGGGCAGGACCCGCGCCAGGCCCGCCCCAGCACGCCCACCGCCGCCGGCACCGTGGCCCAGCGTGCCGCCTACGCCTCGCGCACCGTGCTGCTGGGCGGCACCTACGAGCACCGCTTCTCCGACCGATTCAGCAGCCGTACCACGCTCTACGTCACTGCCAGCGCCATCAAAACTCCGTTTCTGATTGATTTCGAGCGCAACACGCAGCTCGGTACCGGCGGCCGCACCACGCTCAACTACCGCACTGCCCTGGCCGGCCGCACGCTGCGCTTGCAAGGGGGCGGCGAGCTGCAAACCAGCTTCGAAAACTCGCGCAACTACCAGAACCGCGCCGGCCAGCCCGGCCCCCTCCGCTACGACGACGAAATCCGCACGCTCACCGGCTTCGCCTTCGCCCAGGCCGACTACGAGCTGCCCGCCGGCTTTCTGCTGACGGCCGGGGCCAGCTACAACCGCCTGCGCTACCGCATCAACCGCCTCACCGAAGCCGTAACGCCCCCCTTCGCAGCCTACCAGGTCACGCGCGACTTCCGGCCGCAGGTGTCGCCGAGGCTGGCGCTGCTCAAGGAAATCACCCCGCAGATTTCCGTGTACGGCAGCGCCAGCAGCGGCTTCTCGCCCCCCACCGAAGAGGAAATCCGGCCTTCGGATGGCTCCCTGAACACCGCCCTACAGGCCGAGCGAGGCACCAGCTACGAACTAGGCACCCGCGGCACGCTCCTGAACCAGCGCCTCACCTTCGATATAGCCGCCTACGATTTCCGCCTGCACCAAACCATCGTCACGCGCACCGACGACCAGGGCACGCAGCTGTTCGCCAACTCCGGCAACACCCGCCAGCGCGGCCTGGAAGCAGCCCTCAGCGGCTGGCTGTGGCGCATGGCCAGCCTTGAAAACGTGCAGGTCCCGACTCCGAACGGCCCCGCGTATGAGATGCGAAACGTGCCCGGCAGCGTGGGCCTGCGGGCCTTCGCCAGCTACACCTACAACCACTACCGCTTTGGGCGCTACGAAAGCAACGGCAACGACTACAGCGGCAACCGCCTCACCGGCACCGCCCCCCACACCCTCACCGCCGGCCTCGATTTCCGCGAAGCGCACGGTTTCTACCTCAGCCCCACCATCAACCACCAGGCCCGCATCTTCGTGAACGATGCCAACACCGAAGCGGCGCCCGGCTACTGGACCTTCGGGGCGCGCGGCGGCTGGCGCAGAGCACTGAAAAACAAGCTGGAACTCGACCTGTTCGCCGGCCTCGAAAACGCCACCGACCGCCGCTATAGCCTCGGCAACGACCTCAACGCCTTCGGCAACCGCTATTTCCAGCCCGCTCCCGGCCGCAATTACTACGGCGGCGTGCAGGCCGGCTGGCGCTGGTAACAACTGCCGGAACGGCGGACTACAAGCGGGCCGGCACCATATATCGTGGCTCAGGATTTCCTTTTTACCTTCGCCGCTGCTGCCTTTTCGGTCTTCTAACCGCCTTTCCGATGCCCGCTTCCAGTACCCAAACGTCCGTTTTCAGTACGCTTGCGCCGCTGCAGGCTGCTCACTATCCGGCCGTGGCCGCCATCTACGCCGAAGGCATAGCCACCGGCTACGCCACCCTGACCACCGAAGTGCCGACCTGGGAGGTCTGGGAGGCGGCGCATCTGGCCCACAGCCGCCTGGTAGCGCTGGATGCCGCCGGCACCGTGCTGGGCTGGGCCGCCCTGACGCCGGTATCGGGACGTTGCGTGTACAGTGGTGTAGCTGAAGTAAGCGTGTACATAGCCGCTGCCGCCCGCGGGCAGGGGGTAGGGCTGCGGTTGCTGCATCAGCTGATACAGGCATCGGAGCAGCACGGCCTCTGGACGCTGCAGGCGGGCATCATCCGCGAGAACATAGGCAGCCTGGCCCTGCATCACCGGGCCGGCTTCCGCACGGTAGGCATCCGCGAAAAGCTGGGCCAGCTGCACGGGCAGTGGCGCGACGTGTATCTGCTGGAACGCCGCAGCACGGTCGTGGGCAGGTAGAGAACCGAACCTATTCGGTGGCTGGCAGCAGTAGCACCGGCAGCTCGCTGTGCAGAATCACCTGCGCCGATACGCTGCGGTTGAACAGCTGCCCCAGGAAGCTGCGCCGCCGCGCTACCAGCACCAGCAGGTCAGCCTGGGTTTCGTGGCCGGCCTGCAGAATGCCTCTGGACGGCGTGCGGTGCCGCACGCCACACGTGTTGATGGCCGGAAACTCGGTGCCCAGACCGCTGTGCAGCACGGTGGCCAGAGCTATGCCGGGGTCGTCATTTTCTTCGGGCTCCGCTACATGTACCACGGTAAGTGCAGGCTGCAGGCGTTGCAAAAGCTTCTGCACCGACACGATAACCGGCTCGGCCAGCCGGAACGCCTGCCCATCGGCGGCCAGCGTGATGCGGGCCGGCGGCATAGTTGCCGTGGTGCCGATGGGAACTACCAGCAGCGGCACCTGCGTAGCGCGCAACAGCTTAAGCGAGGTGCTGGCTACCAGCTCATCGGGCGTGTCTTCAGTCTCGGGCTTGCCCAGTATCACCAGGGCTGAGCGGTGCCGGGCTACTGCCTCCCTCACGCCTTCTGTTATGCCTTCCACCGTGCTTTCCACCTCAATAGGAACCTGCACGGTAGCCGCCCGCTGCGCCAGCGCGGCTGCTACCTCGCCTTCACTCATGTGCTGGATTTTGCCTGTGAAGGCATCGGGGTCCAGCAAAGACTCGCGGCGGATGTGCAGGAGCACAATGGACGCGCCCATCGGCACGGCCAGGGCATCGGCGTATTCCAGGGCCCGGTCAGCGTCAGGCGTGAAATCAGTCAGAACGAGGAAATGAGCAGACATAATGAGGTGAGGTTTGGGAGAGGGAAGTATAAGGATTATTTCTATGCGCCACCAAAGCGCAAAAGGTTGCGTGTGGCTTGCCGCCGAGGCAGTCGAAGGCTTTCGGTCTGCTGTTCACCCGGCATGGCACGCGTCCGGGCATTCAGCCCGGCAGCACAACGATATGAAAAAAAGCCCCCCACAAAATGCAGAGGGCTTTTTGGGCCGCAGACCGACGGAGGCCTAGCGGTTATTATCGTCGATGGGATTGTTAAAATCAGGGTTGTTCAGCTCATCTGCCTGACTGCCCGTGTCTGGGTCGGGGCCGGTAGTGGAGCTTCCGGAAGGAATACCCGCCGTCTCGTCTTCGAGCCGGGCTGAGGTGTCCAGAGTGCCTTCCTCGTCGCGTTTGTAGCCATACAGCTCCTCGCGGTGTTTCCGCTGCTCGTCGGTCAGGTTTGCGCCTGCGCCGGGGTTGAGGGCATCGGCGGGGTTCTGATTGGCAGGATCTTGGTTTTTAGAAGCCATGGGAGCTATAAAATCTGTGAATGCTGCTGAGTTTACTTGCCGGGAATGCCTTTGCCTTCATCTGAGCGCAACGCACTGAACTCGTCAGGGTTGTCGTTGCTGCCGTCGTTGCTGGCTTTGCGTCCACTGTCGTCGGCTGGCGCGGTGGTGGGATTAGCAGGTTCCTCGGTTGGCCAGTTGCGGGTACCGCTGCCGTAGCGTGGGTCATCTTTGGCCCAGCCTGTCCGCTGTTCGTCGTATTCGGCATCCGCTACATTGCGGACTGCATTCGGGTCAAGATTTTGCGGTACGCTGCCGCGCTGGTCGGGCTCGGTGTAGGAAGGAGCCGCTACGCCGCCGGGATTGGTGCCGGCAGGCCGTGACTCAATTTTGTCGGATGCAGCAACTGGCGTGTCAGCGTGGCCAAATTCGCCGTACTGTGGGGTGCTGCTGGCACCGGTCACGCCAGATGCGGCCGGCGCAGAATTGGCGCGCTGCGTGCCTTGTTGGATATTTTCGGGGGTGTTGCCCTGTTCAAACTCGTTGTCAGCGCGGCTCTCGTCGGTGCCGCCGTTGGGAGGGGTAGTCTGCATAAGTACGACTGTAGGTAGGAAGTGAAACGAATGGGGAGAGACCCGGGAGTTCGTTGGTTTCATACGCAGACAACCCCTTGCATGGACAACAGCGCACCAAAAAAATCCCCGGCTCGTATCAGATACCGCGCCTGGTTCCTCAGGTTTGTAGCCTTTTGATTTTTCAACCGTCCCTTGCAATATGCCCGTCACTATTCAGCATCAGCCCCAGGACCAAGAGTTTACCGCCACCTTGGATGGGCACTCCGGAGAGCTGGCGTACAGTTTTCCCACTGAAGATGTCATAGACTTCACCCACACGTTCGTTGATAAAGCCCTGCGCGGCAAAGGCGTAGGAGAGGCCCTGGCAAAAGAGGCATTAGCCTATGCGCAACAGCAAAACCTGAAAATCCGGACCAGCTGTGAGTTTATGAAGAGCTACGTAGCGCAGCACCCGGAGTATCAGCCTTTGCTGGACAGGCAACAGGAGTGAGCCACCCGGCACAGTGTAGCCTGTACCGGTAGCTGACAGGATGAATTGCTTATTGCATTAATAGGGTATTTAATGTGAGCTTAATTCACAAAGCCTGGGAAGCATGTATATTATCTACTCGATAACCTTGCCCGTACCAGGTGCAGGTTTGGCTTCCCATGCTGACTTTCTACGTCCTTACAGACTTCTCTATAGCGGCTGCCAATGCGCTGCACCATGCATTGGTGCTGGCGCAGCAGGCCGGGGCGCATGTGCGGCTGCTCCACGTGGTGCCATCTGCACCGTCAGCGGTTGCTGCGTGTTTTGACTGCGCCAATCCTCGTGAAGCCGAAAACAACCAGCGTCAGCTTCAAGAGCAAGTGGACTGGGCAAGCCGCTACGTGCCTGCTTCCGGCAAGGTGCTTACCGGTGAGCCGAAGCAGGAGTTAACCAGGGAAATGACAGCCAAAGGCGTGCTCGTGGTAGGCAACAGCAACCCAGCCAAAGCAATGCACAGCGCACAATGTAGTACCGCTCTGTACTTGGTTCAGAACCTGACGCTGCCTTTGCTGGTGGTGCCGGCTACCTATCGGGCGGGGCAGCCTCCGCGCCGTATCGTGTTCGACATGGACCGCAAGCCACTGCGGCTACCGCGAGCAGCCGATGTCGTGTCGGAGTTGTTCTCCTACCTCACGGCATCAGGCCCGCCGCTGCAGCTCTGCGACGGTGCGGGTGCCGTGGACGAGCTGCTGAGCCATATCATTCCGAGGGTAGTGGGAATTCATGTGTATGCATCCGAGGCGGGGCCGGAAGCCCGCGACATTGCCAATCGTATCCATCAAACCGGGCTGCTGGCCGGCATAGCGCACACCATTGCTACTTCCCGCTATCCGGCCATAGAAGAAGGAATCCGGCATACTGCAGCCCGCCACCGCGCCGACCTACTTGGGTTTGTGGTGCGGCAGCACATGTACCCAGGCCCGGAGTTTCTGCAAAGCGTCACGGCTGGCCTGATGGCGCACAGTCGGATTCCGGTGCTGGCTATTCCGGAAAAGTAACTGGCCTACTACCAAAAAAGCCGTGGTTCCCGATTGGGAACCACGGCTTTTTTGCTGTGAGGTCTGACCTGAGTCAGCAGTACAGTAGGTTACAGCTTCACGGCCACACGGCTGGTATACCGCACGCCATCCACAACTACCCGTACGGAGTAGAGGCCGGCGGGCAATGCGTGCACATCAAGCGTAGCAGCATCGGCGCCCGTAAGCAGGCACTCCTGGCGCAGCACCTGCTGGCCCAAGGCATTATACAATTGAATATCGGCACCGTGGCGGCCCTGCAAACCGGGCACTTGCACCCGAACAGCCGTTGCGGCCGGGTTAGGATACACTGCCAGACCAGTATTCAAGGGCGCATTTTTCACCGTCGAATTCACGATGCAGGCGCTGCTGGTATGGCTGCCTACGTTGGTGTATACATCGGTGCCCAGCGCCAGCCAGGTAGAAGCACCTACGCTCCAGTCGGTTTCGCCGCGGGCCACAGTAGGCTTGCGGATCAGGGTGTTGTCGGTGGTAGAGCCGCCGCCCGGAATGGTCCAGGTAGTGCCGGGGTCTACGCCAATCACACCGATAATATCCAGTGTGTCGGTGCCGTCAATCAGGGCAATGGCGTCGTCGCCGTTGAAGAAGCCAACGGCCGACTGCAGGTCGGTTTGGGCTGCTACCACCGGAGATACTACGCCAGTGTTAGCCACCACATATACGTCGCCGGGAGCAATGGTACCGGTCAGGGCCTGCGTGGAAGTAGGCGTGGTAGCGCCGTTGGCGTACAGCTCAATCCGGATGCCGGCCAGGTTTACCGGAGCGGAAGTCGGGTTGAAAATCTCCAGCACTTTGGTGTTGCTGGAAGCGCCTTCCACATACTCCGAGAAGTACAGATCGGTGCAGGGCGAGCCGGCCGGCGCTTGGTCATCGTTGAGGATGGTGAGCGTGTGCGTGGTAGGCGCAATAACCAGTACGGCCGCGTTGGACGGAGTACCCAGGCGCAGGCGCACGGTTTCGTTCGGCTCGGGCGTCACGTCGCCGGTTACGGTGATGGTAACGGCCTGCGAAGTCTGGCCGGCGGCGAAGGTCAGGGTGCTGGTGTTGAGCAGGTAGTCGGTAGCGTCGGCGGTAGTGCCGGCGGCATCCACCGTAACCGGCACCGTGAAGCCACCGGTCGGCACGCTGGCGGCCGTTACGTTCAGGGTATACGTTACCGTACCGCTGTTGCCTTCGGTGATGGAGCCGGTTGCGGCAGCAAAACGGACGGAAGGCGGCGTGCCGTCGTCGTTGGTGATGGTCAGCTCCTGCGACGACGGGCCACCGATTGCGCCATCGTTGCTGGTAGGGCCTACGTTCTGCAGGCTCAGCACAACCGTTTCGTCGGCTTCGGGGGTGGTGTCACCGTTTACCGTTACGGTTACTGTCCGTGAGGTCTGGCCGGCCGTAAACGTCAGCGTCTGGGGTGAGGTAAAGGTGAAGTCGGTGCCGTTGGTAGCCGTCGAGTTAGCCGCGTCCAGCACCACCTGTACCGTCAGGGTCGTGGTAGGAGCGGGGGTGACGTTTACCGTTGCCGTGTAGGTGGTAGTGCCGCTGTTGCCTTCCGTGATGGTAGCCGTAGCCGTAGCAAACGAGAAAGTAGGCACCACTTGGAAGCCCCAGGCGCGGGCTACGAGGTCGGGATAGGCAATAAAGGGGTTGAAGTTGCCTTGGCTTTTGGCGGCGCGGCGGTTCCGCTCCCGTTCCCGGGCATCTACCGGGTCAGCAAGGTGCCACTGATACAGTGTGTTGATATCGGCCAAGGCAGCAATGGTGCCTTTGCCCGGATCAAACGTCTGATTCTGGTGCATGGTGTAGAAATAGAACGCCGCCCGGGCCAAGTTGCCCTTGTGGTCTTCGCGGGGCTCAAAGAAGGCGCTGTTGTCTTCGCTGTATTCCTCGATGTTCGACGTCGGAATAGTGCTCTGGCCCACCGTGCCACGCATCCAGAGGTTGGTCTGGGCGTCCGGAATTTCGGCAAATGGATCAGAACCGCGGTTGGAGTTCCAGGTGTCGTAGGTCGGGTACAGGTGGTGGATATCGGAGCGCATCCGCACTACCTCGTTAAACCACGACTGCGGAATGCTATGCTCGCAGTTGATACGGTTGACGACACCCGTGCCGGTTGCCGACGAATCGAGGCGCACGGTTTCCTGGTAGCCGGAGTACACGCACGTCACGCGGCCCTGGAAGTTGTCGACGTAGTTGTACATCTTGCCCCGGGCCGTGTTGTAGCTCAGCTCCACGCGCTTGCCATCGTACCAGTTCTGGCGCAGCCAGTCTTTCAGAGCCTGGCCCTGCAGGCTGGTAGGCGGAGCCGCCGGCATGATCTGCGCTGACGCAGCCAAGCTGCCCAACGACAGCGCCGCTGCCAGTACCCGAGCGAAAAAGTGTTTCATTCTGGAAAAAAGAAGATTGAGGGGAAAACGCCCGCAAAGGTCGGGATTTTGGCTAGAATCAGCGGGTTGCCAACTCTTTAAATTGTGTCAACGGCCGGAAATTTCCGTGGCGCCCCAATAATTTACACAAAAAACAGCCGCCCTCTCGCGAAGGCGGCTGTCTGCTACTTGCCGGACCAAAGCTGTGTGCCAGCCGTGGCAGCCAGCAAAATTATTTGGTCGGCATCAGCACCGTATCAATGACGTGCGTTACGCCATTGCTCGAAACCACATTGGGAATCGTGACGTTGGCCATGCCGCCTTTCGCGTCATGCAGCATCACCATGTCGCCTTTGCGGTGTACGGTCAGCATTTCGCCTTCCACGGTGGTCAGCGTCTGGCCATCCTTCAGGTCAGCGGCCATCAGGCGGCCGGGCACTACGTGGTAGGTCAGGATGGTGGTCAACTTCTGCTTGTTTTCGGGCATCACCAGCGTGTTGACCGTGCCGGCCGGCAGCTTTTCAAATGCCGCGTTAGTAGGCGCAAACACAGTGAAGGGGCCCGCACCTTTCAGCGTTTCTACCAGGCCACCGGCTTTCACGGCGGCTACCAGCGTGGTGTGCTCCGAGGAGCCTACGGCATTATCTACAATGTCTTTGTCCGGCGTCATCATGGCGCCGCCCACCATCACGCCGGCACCAGCAGCCGGCGCTGTCTCGCTCATCTGCATGTTTTTCATGTCAGCGCCTTTGCGGGGCTTGGTGGTGGCTTTCATCTTCGAGCCGTCGGCGGCTTCGCCCTTCACCTTCATTTTGCCATCATCGGCCACCTTGGTCTTGGTGGTCATCTCGGCATTCTTGGTTTTGGTTTTCTCGTCGTCCGACTTGGTTTTAGTTTGGGCCTGCGCGGTAGTAGCGGTGCCTACGCTAAGTACCAAAGCCAGTGCCGTCAGGGAAAAAAGTTGCTTCAACATGGGTAACAGGAGTTGAGTGGATGTAGTAATGGGCCGCTATACGAAGCTTTGCCCATAATAGATACCTCAACAATGGTGGATGGTTTTCTAAATAATAATAAAATCAGATATACGACCTTTGCGCGCGAGGTAGTGAGCTGTTTATCAGTGGTCTGATCTGGTTTTGGCAGCTACGAGCCAGGGTATTTCCGCTCAGAAAGCAACCCGCTTCCTACCGCTACCGCTGCAGCTCTAGCACCAGCGCAGTTTTGGCCGGCAGTTGAATAGTGCTGAGGCTGCTTAGCGCTTCATTGGTCAGCACGTTGCGGGCTTTCGAGAAGCCACTCATCCGCTCTGAAAAACGAGCGGTAGGCAGCGCGGCGGCTTTGTCGGTGGAGTTGGTGGCCACCATCACGGTGCCGCTGGCATCGTAGCGGAAGTAGACGTAGAGGCCGTCCTGCGGCAGATACTGCATCAGCTTGCCGGAGTGCAGCGCCGGGTGCGTACGGCGGTAGGTGGCCAGGGTGCGCACAAAGCTGAAGGCATCATTTTCGGGCGCGGTGCGGCCGGCCGCCATAAACTTGTTCTGCGCGTCGCCGGGCCAGCCGCCGGGAAAGTCGCGGCGTACTTCGGCATCGGAAGGGTCTTTGAAATTCTTCATCAGAATTTCGGTGCCATAATACATGCTGGGAATGCCGCGCGTGGTCAGCAGCCAGGTCAGGCCCATCTTATACTTGCTGATATCTTCCCCTACTTCCGATAGGTAGCGGTTATGGTCGTGGTTGTCGAGAAAGGACACGAGTTTGCCGGGGTCTTGGTACACGGCATCCTGCGCCAGCGCCTGATAGACGCGCTGCACACCGTTGTCCCAGCCGGTAGCGGAGGTGCCACCTACTTCTTTCAGGCCGGCCAGCATGGCGTTTTCCAGCACGAAATCGAGGCCGCCGGGCTGGTTGGACTTGAAGGGAAAGTCAATCTTGTTGCGCACGTAATACGCCTGGTCCACCACATTGCTCACCGACGACTCGCCGAAGATGTGGATGCGCGGATACTCGGCCAGCAGCGCCGCATTGCAGCGGTTCATAAACGGCTGGTCGTTGTACATGTACGTGTCGATACGCCACGCGTCCACCCCAAACATCTCCACCGACCACAGGGCATGCTGAATCAGGAAATTGGCAACGTACGGGTTCTGCTGGTTCAGGTCGGGTAGGAACGGCACAAACCAGCCGTCGAGCGTTACGCGGCGGTCAATCTGGGCTGCGTGCGGGTCCGTAATGGGCTGCTGACGGTAAGAGGTATTAGTGTAAGTGGGCCACTGATGGAGCCAAGTCTTCATCGGCAGATCCTTGATAAACCAATGGTTATTGCCGACGTGGTTGTACACAGCATCCTGCACTACTTTCAGGCCGGCGGCGTGGGCCTGCTGCACATACGTCTTGTAGGCAGCGTTGCCTCCCAGGCGGCGGTCCACGTTGTAGTGGTCGGTGAAGCCGTAGCCGTGGTATGCCGAGCGTTTGGCGCCGCCTTCGTCGGTCAGGCTCTGGTCGTTTTCGATGACTGGCGTAAACCACACGGCTGTTACGCCCAGGTCTTTGAGGTAGCCGATGTGCTGCGCCGCGCCCAGCAGGTCGCCGCCGTGGCGCAGGAACGGGTTGGCGCGGTCAGAACTGGGGTCAGCCATGTCGGCAAACTTGTCGTTGGTTGGGTCGCCATTGGCAAACCGGTCGGGCATAGCCAGATAGATGAAATCGGCCTGCGTAACACCCTGGGCTTTAGGGCTGTTGTCGCGCGCCTTCAATTCCCAGTTCTGGGTTACAGTCTGGGTGCCTTTTTTACCTACCAGCCGCACAATGCCGGGCTTGGCTGTAGGCGCAATGCTTAGGTCGAGAAAGGCGTAGTTCGGATTCTCAACGGTGTTGGTTTTCGTGAGCTTGACGCCGGGGTAGGTGACAGAATAGGTGAGGGTGCCGGCCTGTGGGCCATACACAAGCAGCTGCACGTTGGCGTACTTCATACCTACCCACCAGTTGGTTGGATTGAGGCGGGTAATGGCCGGCGTCTGAGACACAGCCAGCAGTGGCAGCAGGAGCGCAAGCAGGAACAGGTAGGGCTTTTTCATGGGGCAGAACGGGGAACGGAATAGAGTAGTACAGCCAAAGGAATGGCTGCGGAAGCCAGTCGTTGTAGGAAGATACACTTTGTCCGCAATGGTCCCACACTCAATTGAGAGTGCCTTTATCAGGGGCTGGGCCCAACGCTAGTACATCTGGTTGGCGCCGGCTACCGTGTACAGTGGGTCTTCCAGAATGTTCACTTCGATAATGGAATCGGCGTTGGCCAATAGACGGCGGCAGTCGGGGCTGAGGTGGCGCAAGTGCACCGTTTTGCCCAGGCGGTGGTAGCGTTCCGTGAGTTTGTGCAGCGCTTCAATGGCCGACATATCTGCCACGCGGCTTTCCTGAAAATCAATAACAATCTGCTGCGGGTCACCGGCCGTGTCGAACTTCTCGCTGAACGCCTGCACCGAGCCGAAAAACAACGGGCCGTATATTTCATAGTGGCGCACGCCGGTTTCATCCAGATACTTACGTGCCCGAATGCGCTTGGCGTTTTCCCAAGCAAATACCAGCGCCGAAATAACGACGCCCAGCAGCACCGCCAGCGCCAGGTTCTGCGAAATGGCCGTCACGAGCGTCACCACAAGCATCACCAGCACATCGGCCCGGGGCATCCGGCGCAAAATGCGTAGGCTGGCCCATTCAAACGTGCCAATTACCACCATAAACATTACACCCACCAGCGCGGCCAGCGGCAGCCGCTCAATCAGGGATGAGCCCACCACTACGAATAATGCCAGCGCCACCGCCGCTACCACTCCAGACAGCCGCCCACGCCCCCTCGATTCCAGATTGACCATGGTTTGCCCGATCATGGCACAACCGCCCATACCGCCGAAAAAACCCGAGGTGATGTTGGCAAGGCCTTGCGCTACACAGTCTTGGTTGCCCCGGCCGCGGGTATCGGTCATTTCATCCACTACGGTCAGTGTCAGCAGGCTTTCGGTGAGGCCCACCAGCGCCATGATGAGGGCGTAGGGAAACACGATACCCAGTGTGTGCCAGGCCAGCGGCACCTGTGGGACATGAAATGTAGGCAGCCCGCCCGCAATAGAAGCAATGTCGCCCACTGATTTGGTATCGAGTCCGCCCAAAATCACCAGCGCCGACACCACTATAATGGCCACCAGCGAGGCCGGAACAGCCTTCGTAAGCTTGGGCAGAAAGTACACAATGCCCATGGTGAGGCCCACCAGGCCCAGCATTAGCAGCAGCGGAGTGCCCGCCAGCCACTGCTCTGTGCCGGCAGCATCGCGCACCTTAAACTGGTCCAGCTGCGCCATAAAGATGATGACTGCCAGTCCGTTGACGAAGCCATAGACCACCGGCTGCGGCACCAGCCGGATAAACTTGCCCAGCCGCAACAGCCCAATAGTCACTTGCAGCAAGCCCATCAGCACTACGGCCGCAAACAGATACTCGGGGCCGTGCTGCACCACCAGACTTACAATCACCACCGCCACCGAGCCGGCCGCCCCGGAAATCATGCCGGGCCGGCCTCCGAAAACGCTGGTGATAAGACAGATAATGAAAGCCGACCCGATACCCACGAGCGGACTAATATGGGCGAGCAGGGCAAACGCCACTACTTCCGGCACCAGCGCCAGCGCCGTCGTCAGGCCCGCCAGTACTTCATTTTTTACGTTGATTTTATACTGCGCGAGATAGGGCAGGACTTGAAACATAGGATCTGAGGTAGGACAAAAGAAAAGCCGCACGCTTTCTACAGAAAGCGGCGGCACAAGGCAGTCTGGCCAGTCCTCAGGGCGGGGTAAGCTTAAAAATAAAGCAAGCGGAAAATTGCATAAACAGCATCAAAAGTAGGTCACCCAGGCGCAGTAAACCATTGGGAGGGCTGTTTTTGCGCGGATGCCCAGCATGCACAGTTTCCGGGTGGCAAAGAAAAAGCCTGTCAATAAACTGCTGGACAGTCGATTAACAGGCTTAGGTGTGGTCGCGCTAGGAATCGAACCTAGATCTAGAGCTTCGGAGGCTCCCATACTATCCGTTGTACTACGCAACCCGGTAGTGAGGCGCAAAACTAGAGAGAAAATGCCGCCGCGCAAAACAGCACGGGCCATTTTATGCAAAATCATGTTCGGGCTGGCTACAACCTTCCGGCTGGTAAAGCAGTTAGCCTTAGCACACAACCCGAACTTTTTCTACTTATGGCTTCCACTGAAAAAAAGAACCTGTATACCGCCGACGCCACCGCAGTAGGCGGCCGTAGCGGCCACGTCCGCTCCGCCACTGGCATCATCGACCTGGATATGTCGGTGCCGGAAGGGCTGGGCGGCAAGAAAAACGCCACCAACCCCGAAGAGCTGTTCGCGGCTGGCTACTCGTCGTGCTTCCAGCAGGCGCTGCTCGTTATTGCCCAGCGCGCCGGCGACAAGCTCGACCCGCAAACCGAGGTAAAATGCTCGGTGACCCTGTTTCAGGAAGGCGAAGGCTACGGCCTGTCGGCCGTGCTCGACGTCGACCTGAAGTCGTTTGACCAGCAGAAAACCGTGGAAATGGTGCGTCAGGCCCACAAAATCTGCCCGTACTCGGTAGGCACCCGCGGCAACATGGAAGTGGAGCTGCGCGTGAAAGGCGAAGCCCTGCCCGTAGAAGCTGATGAGAATGCCGGAGTAGCCGCCAAAGGCTAACCGCAGCTTTCAATAGCCCAACGAAAAAGGCCCGTCCGGATATCCGGACGGGCCTTTTTTATGCTAAGCAGTTGGCCTGGAGAGACTAGATGCCCTGGGCAGCCAGCACTTCCTTCACACGCTCAGCGGCATCCTTCAGCAGCACGGCCGAGTACACTTTCAGGCCGCTTTCGTCGATGATGCGGGCGCCTTCTTCGGCGTTGGTGCCCTGCAGACGCACGATGATAGGCACTTTGATGTCGCCGATGTTCTTGTAGGCTTCCACCACGCCATTCGCCACCCGGTCGCAGCGTACGATGCCACCGAAGATGTTGATGAGGATGGCTTTCACGTTCGGATCCTTCAGGATGATGCGGAAACCAGCTTCTACGGTCTGGGCGTTGGCTCCACCCCCTACGTCGAGGAAGTTGGCCGGCTCGCCACCGCTCAGCTTGATGATGTCCATGGTGGCCATGGCCAGGCCGGCGCCGTTCACCATGCAGCCCACGTTGCCGTCGAGCTTCACATAGTTCAGGTTGGAAGCCGAAGCTTCCACTTCCAGCGGATCTTCCTCGTTGGTGTCGCGCAGCTCCACGAAGTCCTTGTGGCGGTACAGGGCGTTTTCGTCGAGGGTTACTTTGGCGTCAACGGCCAGAATCTTGTCGTCCGAAGTTTTCAGAACGGGGTTGATTTCGAACATGGCCGAGTCCGTCTCGTCGTAGGCCTTGTACAGGGCCTGCACGAACTTCACCATTTCCTTCTGAGCCGGGCCGGTCAGGCCCAGGTTGAAGGCAATTTTAGCGGCCTGGAACGGACGCAGACCTACGCGCGGATCAACATGCTCGCGGTGGATTTTCTCGGGGTGCGCCTCGGCTACTTCCTCGATATCCATGCCACCTTCGGTGGTGTAGATGATGACGTTTTTGCCGGTCGCACGGTCCAGCAGTACGCTCATGTAGTATTCCTTGGTTTCCGAAGCGCCGGGGTAGTACACGTCCTGCGCAATCAGCACCTTATGCACCTTGCGGCCTTCGGCGCCGGTTTGCTTGGTTACGAGCTGCATGCCGATGATCTGGCCGGCAATTTCTTTCACCTGCTCCAGGTTTTTGGCGAGTTTCACTCCACCGCCTTTGCCACGGCCGCCCGCATGAATCTGGGCTTTGATAACGTACCAGCTCGTGCCGGTTTCTTCAGTCAGCTTCTTGGCCGCTTCCACCGCCTGCTCGGCAGTGTCGGCCGTGATGCCTTCCTGCACGCGCACGCCGTAGCGTTTCAGAATTTCTTTGCCCTGATACTCGTGAATGTTCATAAAGGTCGGTTAAAGAGAAGTTCGGGGTGGGTTACTGAGCGCGAAAGTAGGCAAAAAGGGGGGATTAAGTGATGAGGTGATGCAGTGATGAGGTGAAATGGTTCTGTCATCCTGAGCTTGCGAAGGACCTTATCACGGCAGAACGGGTCGCTAATACGCCAGCTGTTTTGTATTGATAAGGTCCTTCGCAAGCTCAGGATGACATATTAACTTATCTGCTTCATCACTCCATCACCCTATCACTTCCCATACCACTGCGCCATTACCTGCTCGGCGGGTTTGTGCTGGGGAGTGAAGTCGAGGTGGCGGTGGGCGGGGCCGTTGGGCTGCAGGCCGGGGTACCACTTCCAGATGAAGATGCCCCGAAACCAGGGCTGCGGCCAGAACGTCTCGAACATCGCCTCGTAGCAGACGCGTTGTGTGGTTTCGTCGGGGGTGGTGGGCAGGGCGTTGCGGTCGGGCCATACCCAGGGCTGAATGGCGGCATCGGGCGTGGTTTTGTAGCCGGCTTCTGTGAACAGCACAGGCTTGCCATAGCGTTTCTGCACGGCGGCCATGCGGGCCAGCGGCGTGCGCCAGGCTTTCAGCAGTGCCGCTTTGGTGGGCCGCTCGGTGGTGCTGAGCGGGAAGTAGGCTTGCACCCCAATGTAGTCCAGCGCGTCCCAGAACTTCACCTGCTCGAACTCCCCGCTCCAGTTGGCGGCGTACGTGAGCGGGCCGTGGTACACTTGGCGCACCCGCTCGATGAGGGCGCGCCACTCCGCCTCGTGGCTTACTGTTTTCTCCAGCTCCGTCCCGATGCACAGCGCCTCCATACCGTTGGTCTCGGCCAGCGCAGCATAGTGCACAATGAATGTGGTGTACGCCGCAAACCACTGCTGCCAGTCGGCTTCGGAACGCATACTCACGTCGCCGGGCCAGGTGCCGCCGCTGCGCAGCCACAGATGCGGCTTGAGCATTGTCCGGATGCCACGCTGCCGCGCCAACAATGCCGTGCGGATGAGGCCCCGGTCACTTTCGCCCCAGTAGTTGCGGCTGCCCGCACCGGTATGCAGGCGCACTTGCGGTTGAGCCGCGTCGGGCTGCCAGCCAAAAGGTGTTTGGGCAATCCAGGTCACGTGGGCGCGCACCAGCGGCTCCATATCCTGGCTCGACGCAGAGTCGGCCGCCACCCAATTCACGCCCAGCAAACGCCCCGTTACGCGGCGGGTAGCCGCAGAAGTTTCACCAGCCTCAGCTGGCACTGATACGCGAGGAGCAGTACGCTGCTGCAAGGCAGCAACCGCTACCATGGCTAGCACCAATACTCCAGCCAGCAACCAAGCAACACGGTGGGCGACAGGAAACGGAGTGGCCATCATAAAATCGGTGTAGCACAAAAGACAAGACCCAAATTGTGCAAAACCGCCCGTATCTCCATTGCGTTAGCACCGGCACCGCACTGCTTAGCAGCCGTAAGGCAGATGAAATAGGGCTGGGCTGCGTAATCTGCGCAGCAAACTGTAGATTTGTTTCCCGTATTCCGGCTCACTTCACTTGGTTCCGTTTTGCTGCAAGCCATAAACGTTCGTAAAAGCTACAACACGCTGGAAGTCCTAAAGGGCATCGATCTGACCATTGAAAAGGCGGAAATCGTGTCTATCGTAGGTTCCTCAGGAGCAGGCAAGAGCACGCTGCTGCACATTTTGGGTACGCTCGACAACCCCGATTCCGGCGAAATCCTCTTCGACGGCCAGTCGGTCAGCTCGCTGAAACGGTCGGAACTGGCGCGTTTTCGCAACCGCCATATCGGATTCATCTTCCAGTTTCATAACCTGCTGCCCGAATTTACGGCCCTTGAAAACGTGTGTCTGCCGGCGTACTTGGCCGGCCGCTCGGAGAAGGAAACCCGCGTGCGGGCCCGCGAATTGCTTGGGATGCTGAACCTGGAGCGCCGCGCCGACCACAAGCCCTCGGAGATGAGCGGCGGCGAGCAGCAGCGCACGGCCGTGGCCCGCGCCCTCATCAACTCCCCCGAAATTATCTTCGCCGACGAGCCTTCGGGCAACCTCGACTCGCAGAACGCCCAGGAGCTGCACCAGATCTTCTTCCTGCTGCGCAAGGAGCTGGGCCAGACCTTCGTCATCGTGACGCACAACGACCAGCTGGCGGAAATGGCCGACCGCAAGATTACGATGAAGGATGGCTACATCTGGGAAGGCTAAATCCATTCCGGCAGCACAACTCAAAAGTATACCGCTGGCGCAAGTCAGCGGTATTTTTTGTGCTTGGTAGCAACCCTCTACGCTATGCCGGAAAATGGATCCAATTAGCAGCGAGGAACCCAGGCGCGTTGCTAGGCGTTTAGAACCCAACATTCCCACTCTCTCCGAGAGTGTATTACAGTCGATTAGGTAACGCGTCCGTTATTGCCCCGGACCGTTCTGTAGAAACCCCTTGCTCCGTTACCGGAACGGAGCAAGGGGTTATTTTTTGTGTAAAACTGGGTAGAATCTGTGCCGAATATCTGGTCGGTTTTTGATGAAATGGCGCTGATGAAAGCCAAAAAGGTTAGTTGACTAACTGCTTTGGAAATAATGTTTGTAAGTGTCTGTTATTCAGTGATAAAAATTGATAAAAAATAGTCTGTTTTTTGCACCTTTGTAGGTGCTGAGGCGTTACATACTCAGAACACACAACGGTATTACAGGACATAAAAACAACAGACGCCATGACTGACGTAACCAAGACCATCAAAGAGCCGGTTCGCAAGACCAAAGTGGAGAGTTTCGACATCTCGCGCTCCGACGAGACGCTGCACTTGGCGACGGACCTGGCCAAGTTTATCAAGGAAAACAAGCTCACGACCACCGTGCAGGGCAAGGAGTTCGTGAACGTGGAAGGCTGGCAGTATGCCGGTTCGCGCCTGGGCATCGTGCCCATCGTCGACCACGTCATTAACGTGTCCACGGACCAGGAAATTAAGTATCAGGCCAAGGTGACGCTGTTCGACATGAAGTCGGGCCACACGGTGGGGGCAGGCTTCGCCATTTGCTCCAATAAGGAGCAGGGCAAGAAGTTCTACCAGGAGTTTGCCATCATGAGCATGGCCCAGACCCGGGCCATCGGCAAAGCCTACCGCAACATCCTGGCCTGGATTATTCGGGCGGCGGGTTACGAGCCTACGCCGGCCGAGGAAATGGAGTACGGCGGCAACACGCCCGCTGTAACCAGCCAGCCTGCTATGGCAGTTGTGCCTGCTGCACCGGTTGCGGAGGTTGCCGCCACTGCTGAGGCCCCAGCCGCCATGAAGGCAGTAGCTGCTGAGCCAGCTGCGCCGGCCGTAGCCTACGCTTCGGCCGCGCAGAAGGAGGAAATCATCCGCCTGCTGAACCATCCGGTGATTACTCGTCCGGAAAAGACCAAGATGTTGCTCAACATCAACCGTCTGGACGATGAGCGTGCCACGCAGGCTATTGCCAAGCTGAAGAAGGCCATTGAGGACCGTGAAAACGGCCAGGCCGCTGCCGCATAAGCTGCCAGTACATACACCGAAAGCCCGGTTCCGCTTGGAACCGGGCTTTTTTGTTGTGGCTTACATCCGGTATCCGTAGACGGGCGGGGCTTGCCCCCGCCCGTCGTTGAACGATGGATGCTCAGTTCGCGCAGGGGCGGGGCTTGCCCCGCCCCTGCGCGAAACGGTTCTGCGCTTTCGATTCCAGCCGAGTGGCGCTACCTTCGTAGTCCGCCATATTCCTCAAATCAGTTGCTGCCCGAAACCGACGATATTCTGCATGTGCTGCGCCAGACCTGGGGGCATACCCAGTTTCGGCCGCTGCAGGAAGATATTATCCGGTCGGTGCTGGTCGGGCAGGATACGCTGGCGCTGCTGCCGACGGGCGGCGGCAAAAGCATCTGCTTCCAGGTACCGGCGCTGGCCCAGCCGGGGCTGTGCGTGGTGGTGTCGCCGCTGATTGCGCTGATGAAGGACCAGGTGGAAAACCTGCGCAAGCGGGGCATCAAAGCCGAAGCTGTGTATGCGGGCATGAGCCATCAGGAAATCGACCAGACCCTAGACAACTGCGTGTATGGGCCGGTGAAATTTCTGTATGTGAGCCCCGAGCGGCTGCTGACGGACATGTTCCGGGCGCGGGTGGGCAAGATGAAAGTGAGCCTGCTGGCCATCGATGAGGCGCATTGTCTTTCGCAATGGGGCTACGACTTCCGGCCGCCGTACCTGCGGATTCAGGAGCTGCGTGAGTTGCTGCCGGGCGTGCCGTGCATTGCCCTCACGGCTACTGCCACCGAGCAGGTACGCCAGGATATCGTGGAAAAGCTGCGGTTTGGGGCCTCACACCGGGTGTTCCAGCAGAGCTTTGCCCGGCCCAATCTGTCGTATTCGGTGCTGAGCACGGAGGACAAGCTCAAGCGCATGCTGGAAGTGGTGCGCGGGGTAGGGGCCGACAAAACCAGCATCGTGTATGCCCGCACGCGCCGCCAGACCGAGGAAGCTGCCAACTACCTGCGCCAGCAGAACGTGGCCGCGGCGCCTTACCACGCGGGCCTGCCCAGCGAGCAGCGCACCCGCACCCAGCAGGACTGGATGCAGAACAAAACCCGCTGCATCGTGGCTACCAACGCCTTCGGCATGGGTATCGATAAGCCCGATGTGCGGCTGGTAGTGCACCTCGACGCGCCCGACAACCTAGAGGCCTACTATCAGGAAGCGGGCCGCGCCGGCCGCGACGAGAAATACGCCTTTGCCGTGCTGCTGCAGGGCCCCAACGATGCCGACGAGCTGCGCCGCCGTACCCAACAGGCCTATCCGCCGCTGGACACGGTGCGACGCGTGTATCAGGCGCTGGCTAATTTCTCGCGCACGGCCGTGGGTGGTGGCGAGCTAGTGGCATTCGACTTCGACATTCAGCAGTTTGCGGAAACCTACCGCATCAAGGCGCTGGATGCGCACAACAGCCTGCGCACGTTGGAGCGCGAAGGGTTTGTGCAGTTGAATGAAGCCGTCAACAACCCGGCCCGCGTGCACATCCCCATCGACCACACCGACTTGTACCGGTTTCAGGTGGCCAACCAGCAGCAAGACCAGTTGATTAAGAGCCTGCTGCGCTTCAATGGCGGGGAACTGTTTGCGGGCTTCCAGCGGATTTCGGAAAACAGTCTGGCCCAGCACCTGCGCCTGAGCGTGGTGGATGTGCGCAAGATGCTGGTGTTTCTGCACCGCTCCGGCATCATTCAGTACCAGCCCAAGCACGAGTCGCCGCAGGCCCTGTTCACGACTCCGCGCTTCGACGCCGACAAGCTGCCGCTGGACCAGAAACGCCTGAACCAGGCCCGCGAGCTGGCACGCCACAAAACCGAGTCCGTGATTCGCTACGCCGGCGGGGGGCGCTGCCGCCAGCAGCTGTTGCTGGAATATTTTGGGGAGCTGGACGCGCCTGCCTGCCAGGTCTGCGACTTTTGCCTCGCCAAGAAAAAGGCCAAGCAGGAAACAGCGCCGGCTCCCGAGCTGCGGGAGCAGCTGGTGGCTTTGGTAAAAGCCAGCCCGCAGACGCCGCGCGAAATTCTGACCCAGTTTGCGCCGGGGCAGGCTACTACTATCACGCAGCTGCTGCGGGAACTGGTGGAGCTAGGGGAACTGCGCTACGCAACGGATGGGCGGCTGGGGTAGCTACAGTATGCCCGATAACGGTTTTTCTGCTCTGTAGCCTATTCTCTGAATTTTTAAAATAAGCTACAGGTGTTTGTAGCTTATTTTAAAAATTCAGAGAATAGGCTACAGAACTTTTGCCAACGAAAAGCCGCCCCGGCTGCTCCTGTCTCAGGCGCGGCCGGGGCGGCTTGGTTTGGAGCCCGATTGAGGCTACTTCTTCAGCAGTTTTAGCAGCTCCTCAGCGGCTGGTTCCGACGAAGCGGGGTTCTGGCCGGTAATCAGGTTGCCGGCTTTCACGACGTACGGGGCCCAGTCGGCACCTTTGGAATAGGTGCCGCCGTTCTGCTTCAGCATGTCTTCCACCAGGAAAGGCACCACATTGGTGAGCTGCACGGCTTCCTCCTCGGTGTTGGTGAAGCCCGCTACCGACTTGCCTTTTACCAGCGGCTCGCCGTTAGCAGCTTTCACGTGGCGCAGCACGCCGGGCGCGTGGCAGACGGCTGCTACGGGCTTGCCGGCAGCGTACATCGTTTCAATCAGCTCAATCGACTTCTTGTCTTCGGCCAAATCCCAGAGTGGGCCGTGGCCGCCGGGGTAGAATACAGCGTCGTAGTCAGCGGCCGAAACCGAGTCCAGCTTCACGGTGCTGGCCAGGGCTTGCTGCGCATCGGGGTCCTGCTTGAACCGCTTGGTGGCCTCCGTCTGGGCGTCCGGGTCGTCGCTTTTGGGGTCGAGGGGCGGCTGGCCGCCGGCTGGGGAAGCTAGTGTGAGCGTAGCGCCGGCATCTTTGAACACGTAGTAAGGTGCGGCAAATTCTTCGAGCCAGAAACCGGTTTTTTTGCCTGTGTCGCCGAGCTGGTCGTGCGAGGTCAGAACCATCAATATCTTCATGGCAGTAGGGGTAAGAGTGAAACTAAAACAAACGGCTAAGCCACTTTTACAAGGGCTTTACCGGTATTCTCGCCTTTAAACAGACCCAGGAAAGCGGCTGGAATCTGGTCGAATCCTTCCGTCACGGTTTCTTCCGTCCGTAGCTTGCCTTCCTGGTACCATTGGGTCAGCTGCTTTACGCCTTCGGGCCACTGCGGCAGGTAGTCGCCCACAATAAAGCCCTGCAGCTTGGCACTGGTCTTGAGCAGCTTGCCTTCCGGGCGCGGGCCAACGGGTACTTCAGCGTCATTGTAGCTGGAAATCTGGCCGCAAAGTGCAATGCGGGCGTGCTTGTTGAGCAGGTCGTACACGGCATCCGTGATGGCGCCGCCCACGTTGTCGAAGTAGCAGTCTACGCCGTTTGGGGCGGCCGCAGCTAAAGCAGCCGGAATGTCGGCGGTTTTGTAGTTGATGGTCTCATCGAAGCCCAGCTCTTTGAGGTAAGCTACTTTCTCATCGGAACCAGCCGTACCAATCACGCGGGCTCCTTTTATTTTGGCCAACTGGCCCACAATCATGCCCACAGCCCCGGCCGCGCCAGACACGACTACGGTTTCGCCGGGCTTCGGCTGGCAGATATCCAACAGCCCAAAATAGGCCGTGAGGCCGGGCATACCCAGCAGACCCAGAAAATAGCTGACCGGCGCCGGACCCGTTGGGATGCGCTGCAGGCCTTTGCCATCGGAGAGGCTGTACTGCTGCCAGGGCAGGTTGCCAACCACCACGCTACCCACCGGGAGCTGCTCCAGCTGGCTTTCCACTACCTCTGCCACCACGCCACCCGCAATAGGTTGGCCTACCTCGAAGGGCGCCACATACGACTTGCCGGCGTTCATACGGCCCCGCATGTATGGGTCCACAGAAACGTACAGCGTCTTCAATAGCACCTGGCCCGCTGCCACGGATGGCACCATGCTGGTCTCGAAGCGGAAATTATCGGCAGTAGGAGTACCGCTGGGGCGGCTGGCGAGCAGAATAGTTTGGTTTTGCATAGCGGGGAAGAACTGAGAAAAGAAAACTGCCATCCTGAGCTGAGCCGCCAAACAGTTCAGCGTGCCCGGCGGGTAGAGGTGCCATCCGAGCGGAGAATGGCTACCGTGTGGCTCAGGATGGCAGCCTGTAAAAAGCTACTAGCAGCCTAAGCGGCTTCCGTTGTAGTCGTGAGGTTCACTTCGATGTTGCCGCGGGTGGCGCGTGAGTAGGGGCAGATGCCGTGAGCCGCCTGCACCAGTTCTTCGGCCTTCTGCTGCTCCACACCAGGAATATTGATGTGCAGGTCGGCCGAAATGCCGTAGCCACCGTCTTCGGCCTGGCCGAAACCAATCAGGGCTTCCACTGTCACCCCGTTCAGCTTCACCTGCGCCTGGCGGGCTGCTACGCCCAGCGCGCCTTCGAAGCAGGAAGCGTAGGCGGCTGCAAACAACTGCTCGGGGTTAGTAGAGTTCGGCTTGCCGGGGCCACCCATTTCGCGCGGCGTGCTCAAGGCAAGGTTGAGCACCTCGTCTTTGGACGTAATCTGGCCGTCGCGGCCACCTTTGGCTTTCGCCTGTGCAGTGAAGATTTTTTCGATTTTCATCGGAAGTAGGAAAAGAAAAAGTAAAACGGCCTAAGCCAGGTGAGTTAACAGATGACGCAGTTGTTGGCGCAATGCCTCAAACTCCGTCGGTGACATGTCGAGCTGAGCAAAAACCTGCTCCGGCACCTTGCAGGCTCTTTCCTGCAATGCCCGGCCGGCCGGTAATAGCCCAATGATGACGGACCGCTCGTCGCGCGGGTCGCGGCGCCTGCTGATCCAGTGTTTCTGTTCCAGGCGCTTGAGCAGCGGCGTGAGCGTGCCGGAGTCCAGCAGCAGCTTGTCGCCCAGCTCCTTTACCGTTAGCTCCTGGTGTTCCCACAGCAGCAGAAACACGAGGTACTGCGGGTAAGTCAGGTCCAGCTCCTGCAAAAGTGGCTGGTAGGCCTTCGTGACCATGCGGGAGAGTGCATACAGCGGAAAGCACAGTTGGTTGTCCAGCTGTTGCAGGGGATTGGGGGCGGTATGGGGCGTGTCGTTGCTCATGCAGTTCGGGTATAGAACGGATAAGGTTGTGTAATGTTTAATTGTGTGCAATTAATTTTTTAGGCCTGATTCCATACAGTCTGTGCAAAGGGCATAAAAAAGGCTGCCTCCTGGGTGGAAGGCAGCCTTTTAGACAGGAAAACGGATGATTAGCTCTGCTGATACGCCTGAAAGCCGCCTACCAGGTTCCGCACGTGTGTGAAGCCCTGCTGGCTCAGGAAGGCTTTGGCAGTAGACGAACGTCCGCCGCCCTTGCAGTGCACGATTATCTCCTGGTCCTTTAAGTCCTCCAGATCCTCGAGCTTCTGGGGAAGCGTGCCGAGCGGAATATTCTGGCTACCCTCAATGCGGCCTTCCTCATTTTCCCAAGGTTCGCGCACGTCAATGATGGTTGGTGTCTCGCCAGCGGCCTGGCGTTGCTTTAGCTCGGCAGGGGTGATGTCGGGCATAAAATGAGAAAAAAGGGTGGTAGAAGGATGTGGAAGGAAGAGCAAAGGTGGGAAAAACTGCGCAGAAGTGCCGCTAATCCGCGCAGTTTTCGGGTGCTATTTAGTCAGTATCAGGCGCTTCGTAACCGTCAGGCCATCCGGCAAGGCAAGCTGAACCAGATACAGACCGGCCGGCAACTCCCGCAGATCCAGCGCCGGCTGGCCCTGCTGCGCGGCCGGCTGCTGCCAGGCTACCCTACCTAATGCATCCAGCACCAGCGCCCGGCTATAGCGCCCCTGCACCTGTACTTGTCCATCCGAACTGGGGTTTGGATAGAGAGCATACCCAGCCGCCACGGCTGCTGGCGCTACAGCCAGCACATTGTTGGTCATCACGGGCCGCAACATGAGGGCATAGCCGTCATAAAGAGGCGGAGTGGCGGGCGAAACAGTAGACTTAGGCTCCCAGAAACCCCGGGTAAACTGCCACATGGCATCGGCTGGCGGCACAGTATTCATGTCAACATTGATATTGAGCGCCGTGCTGATGACCCCATGGCCGTACCCGGCATAAAACACGCCGCTCACCGCCACCGGACTAGGAAGAGCTACTTCCAGAAAAGTCTGCCCGGCCGGCAAAGAGTCAGGCAGCTGGATGCTCTGCGTGGACTTGGGCAGGCGGGTGGGAGCGTTGCTGTTCGCCGGATCCGCGTCCCAGACATTTACGGTTATCGTGCGGTTGGCCGCACTCGGGAACGAGGGCGAAATACGGATGCTACGTACTTGGTCGGGCTTATTCAACTCGAAGCGCAAGGCATAATAGTTGGTGGCCAAACCCGGTTGCGGTACGCTCACGGTAGCTTCGGCCGTGCCATCGTCAAAGGCGTAATAGTCATTCAGCTCCGTCAGCCGAATGATGTTGTCGTTGGGTAGCGTAAGCGGGTTGACGCCGCCTTCACCGGTGTTTAGCTGGATGCGGTGCCGAATCGTTTTGGGGTCGGCCGTAACCGGGATGGGGCTGGTGCGCAGGTCGCCTTCTATGCGCGCCTGGTATTGCGGGCTACTCAGCGTGAAAGCCGGGGTGGTGGTGAATGCCGCCACCGGCCCACTCGGCAGCACTTCCAGCGTGCCTATCCACTGGCCGGGAACCGGAATATTGGTGGTCGAGAGGTTGTTGATGGTGGTGTACGTGGCCGGATTGAGCATGCTGGCCGGATTGGCTGCCGCGTTGTACTGCCACACCGGCATGGCCGAGCCCCGGGCCAGCAGGCTGCTCAGCGGCTTGCTGGTCGCCACATCCTGATACACCGAATCAGCCGTGGTCTGCACCGGAGCCAGCTTCACATAGTCGACGCTCCAGGAGTCATCGTTGCTGGCCAGACTGCCTTTGGTGCGAAACCGGAACTGGAAATTGGCGTGCAGAAAACGCGTCTGGTCAATGGCTACAAACTTGCGCCGGAATGCTTCGCGCGTGCCATTGCTGAGCCGGGTCCAGACGGGCACCCAGTTGCCGGAGGCGTCCCGGAATTCCAGCTGCAACGACCGGGTGCGGGAACTGCTGCTCTGCTCCGGAGCCCGCAGTACGTTGCCGGCCTGCCAGTAAAATCCCAGGTACAGCTTGCTGGCGGCTGTGCTGGCGCTCAGGTCGATGGCCTGCGAGGTGAGCGTATCAATGTCGCTGTAGCCGCTGCCATACGGGCGGCCATCGGCCTTCAGCCCATCGAAGGTGGCGGTGCCGCGGGTGGGCGGTGCTACCGCAAACCGGTTGCTGACCAGTACGCCGCCCCCATTCTGCCACAACTGAACATTGGGCCGCCCATCCAGAGGGGTCGTGAAGTCATCGAAAAAGGGCAGGGCCAGCGCCTGACTGCGCTGGGCCGTGGCCCGCGGGCGGAATGCGCCCGGCGAAGTGCGGCCGGGGTCGGAGGTGAGCGGCCCCAGCTGCGCCAGGCCAGCCAGCGGCAGCAAACTCAGAAATGATAAAACAGAGAGGCGTAAAGGTTTCGGACACATCATCGGGACTAAGTTAGGATACCTGCGTCAAACGTGCCGGCAGCAGAGAAAATTTCAGGCGTCGCGGGAAAAAACACCATCCCGTATACTGCCTTTCAGCCAGAAGCCCTTACCAAAGCAGTTGCAGTGCAACTGCCCTAGTAAGGGCTTCTGATAAGGTAGAGTGTGGACTTAGTTAACGCTCTTCACCGGCTCGTCGCCCGCCACCCAGATATCAACCAGCTGGCCCATGCGGATAGTGGCGCCGGGCGTAGCCACGGGGCGCTGCTTCACCACCGTGCCATCGGTTTCGCCGTCCTGAGCCGGCTGGTAGAATACTTCGCCCAGTTGCAGGCCCTGGCCTACCAGCAGCGTAGTCGCTTCATCGGCGGGCATGTTGATGAGGTTAGGCACCGGGAATTCCTGGTTGCCGAGGCCGTCGCCTACTTCCAGGTCGACTTTAGTGCCTTTGGCAATGGCCGCGCCGGGTGCAATGTCCTTACCGCCTACCAGCTGCCGCAGCACGGCGTTCTGCTGAATATTGGGCACCAGCTTAATCTGGCCCACCACCAAGTCGTAGCTGCTCAGAATCATCTGGGCGTTTTTCACCGAGCCATCGGTCAGCTTGGGCATCTTGATGACGGGTGGGTTTTTCATGGCCACCGTAATGTAGATTTTCCGGTCTTCCTTCACCTTCTCACCGGGGGCGGGGTCCTGGTTGAGCACCGTGAAGGGCCGCGTGCCGGGATTGTAGGAGCTGTCATCGACGTAGAAACGCAGGTTCCGCTCGTCAAGGTAGTCTTCCAGGTCGGCCTGGTTCATGCCCGTGATTTTGGGCACCACAATGGTTTCGCCGTGGTTGGTAGTGAGGGGCAGATACACGAAAAAGAACCCGAACACCAGTACTGCCGTGGCCACGCCAATCACCAGCAGGTGTTTTACAAGGTCAAGCGGCGTATCAGATTTGAGAAAGGACATCTTACGAATAGAAGTGAGCAAGCGGAAGAGAGAGGGGCAAATAACGCTAAGGCCAGCAGTTTAGCTTTTCAAGGCCAGCTTTTCGCTTCTCTTCTTCCCAAAATCCAGAATCTGGTCGATGAACTGATAGGGCGTGTAGCCGGCCAGCGCCGTCTGGTGGAAGATGCAGGTGGCGGGCGTCATGCCGGGCAGCGAGTTCACCTCAATAATGAGCACCTCCACGGCGCCGTTGTCGCGCACCCGCACAAACGCGTCGATGCGGGCATAGCCCTGGATGTCGAGCACTTCGGCCACGCGCTTCAGCTCGGCTTTCACTTCCTCCGAAATGCGCTGGCGCTCCTGCGGCTCCGGGGCGTAGCGGGCAGGCGTGATGTTCTGGCCTTCGCCAGCCAGAAACTTCTCCTCCAGGCTCAGTACCTCACCTGTTGCCAAAGCTTCGGAAGCCTCAAACACCTCAATCTGCAGCTCGCCATTGGGCCCGAAATGCGTGAGCAGGCCGCCCGTTACTTCCAGGAAATGCGCCGCCCCGTCGCGCGAAATCAGGGTTTCCACCAGGAAGGCATCCTTCTGCGGAAATTCCTCTTTGAAGCCTAGATTAAGCGTGGTAGCATCCTCGGGCATCAGGTCTTCCTGGTCGCGGAAGATGAGGCGGGTGAAGGCCTGCAGCTCGGCGCGGGTCTTAATTTTCTTCACCGCCGAAGAGCAGCCGTCGTCGGCGGGCTTGGCAATGAAGGGGTAGGGGAACTGCGTTTCGAGGCTGCGGTAGAAGCCTTCGGCATCGGCCTGCCACTCCAGGCGGCTGGCCATGCGGTGCTCGGCCACGCGCAGCCCGGCTTCGCGCAGGCGGCGGTTCGTTTCAAACTTGTTTATGGTAACGGAGCTGGAATCGGCGCCCGAGCCGTTGTAGGGAAGCCCGAACTTTTCCAGCTCACGCTGTAGCGCGCCATCCTCGCCGGGGCGGCCGTGCAGCGCAATAAATACCTCATCTACCATGTCGGCCAACTCCTCGAACGAAACACGGCGCGGCTGCGCCGTGGCCTGGCCAGCGTAGGTGCTGGTGATGGCCTCAGCCTCGCGGCGGATGCGGGCCAGCACCGGGTGCAGCTCGTGGCCGGCCTCGGCGTATTCTATTTTCTCCCGGATGTCGTCGGCGTTGTCCTTCAGCATCACGTTGATGGGCAGCACATACAGGCGGAATTCTTGGCTGTTGCCGGCCAGAAACACGGGCACCGGCTCGTACTTGACGCTGGAGCTGAGCTTCTCGTAGATGTTGCGGCCGCTTTCCACCGAAATGTGCCGCTCCGACGAGTAACCGCCCATAATTACGGCTACTTTGGTGCGGGTGCGCTCCTCGTGGGCCCGCGAAGCCACGGCTGCATCAAGGCGGGCGAGCAGGCCAGCCAGCCGCACCGGCTGCATGCCGCCGCGCCGCCGCGCTGCCACCGACGTGCGAATCAGGAACGTGAGGAACTGCGACGGATTGAGCCCGATTTCGGCGGCTTGGTGGAAGAAGAACGAAGCCGGCAGCATGCCCGACGTGGTGTTCGGGTCGTTGAGGAATAGCTGCCCGTCCTGAGCCAGAAAGCCGTCGAGGCGGGCGTATACCTGGAAGCCAAACGTGGTGAACATTTCCTCGCAGGCCTCCCGGATGCGCTGGATTTCGGCTTCGGGCAGGTCGATGGGGGTGATTTTGCGCGACAGACCGGGCAGGTATTTCGAGCGGTAGTCGAACATCTCCTCACCCTTCACAATCTCCGTGGGGGGCAGCGCCAGCGGCTTGCCGCTCGGGTCTTCCACCACAATGCACGAAAACTCGCGGCCGTGCACGAAGCTCTCTACCAACACCTGCGACTCACCATCCACGTTGGTCAGGCGCACCGCCTCAGCAGTTTCGAGCCGCTCACTAACTGTAGTGAGCAGCGTTTCGGGATGATAGATAATGGTCGGCTCGTCGTCGAGCACCACCGGCAGCCCGATACCGTCGCGGATATCGGTGAGGTGTTGCACCCAGGCCAGCTTGTCACGCTCCGAAAGGCGCTGCCAGTCGGCACGGGTCACGGTTTTGCGGAACAGGCTGCGGTCAATGGCCGCCTGAAACTTGGTCACGTCGGCTTCGCGCAGGATGCTGATGCCGATGCTGCTGCCCTGGCGCGGCGCCTTGAATACCAGCGGCAAACCCAGTTCCCGTACGAGGTAGTCGAGGGTAGCCTGCGGGTCGGCGGCGTCCCACTCTTCGGCCGTCACGACGCGGAAAGCGGGCGTGGGGCGGCCCAGTGCGTGCAGCAGTTTTTTCTGCGCAATCTTATCGATGCCAAACGCCGAAGGCAGGATGCCGGAGCCCGAGTACGGAATACCGTACCACTCCAGCAGCCCTTGAATGGCGCCATCTTCGCCGGCCGGACCGTGCAAAGCCAGGAAAGCGAAATCCATCAGCTCACGCAGCTCGTGGGGCTGCACGCGGCGGCCTACTTCGCTGATAATCTGGTCCTGCTCGGCCTGTGTCAGCTCGCCCAGGCTTTCCAGGTACACCTGCAGCTTGTGCTCGGAAGCGGGCAGCGCCGAAACCGGCGGGTAGAAGTCCCGGATGGTGCCTTTGTAGATGTAGTGCCAATCGAGCAGAATGAAGTTGCCGCGACTGTCCACAAACACCGGCACGGCCTCAAACAGGGCCTTGTCGAGGTTGTCGTATACGGTGCGGCCGCCCGCGAAGCTGATTTCCCGCTCACGCGACGGGCCGCCGAAGAAGATGCCAATTTTCATAGGTAGCGCAAAGATAGGTAATGAGGGGATGGAGTGATGGGGTAAATGGTGACACGTGACAGGTAAGAGGTGACAGGTAAGGTGGAAGAACGTCATTCCGAGCTTGCCGAGGAATCTCGCGTGCGTAGCTACCACACTAGCGAGATTCCTCGGCTGCGGCTACGCCTTCGCTCGGAATGACGTTCTTCATTTCACCATTCACTCCATCACTCCATCCCCTCATTACCTATCTTCGCCCATCCTCAACCCAATCCTTATTCCATGCAAACCCTCGACCAGTACAACTTTGCCGGTAAGCGCGCTGTGGTGCGTGTTGACTTCAACGTGCCGCTCGACAAAAGCTTCGCCATCACCGACGATACCCGCATCCGCTCGGCTACTCCTACTATCAAGAAGATTCTGGCCGATGGCGGCTCGGTAGTGCTGCTCTCGCACCTGGGCCGGCCCAAAGGCGGCCCCGAGGATAAGTATTCGCTCCGGCACATTGTGGCCCGTCTTGGCCAAGAGTATGGCCAGGAAGTGCAGTTTGCCGATGACGTGCTGAAGGCACAGGAGCAGGCTAAGGCGCTGCAGCCCGGCCAGATTCTGCTGGTGGAAAACGTGCGCTTCTATGGCGAGGAAGAGAAAGGCGATGCCGCATTTGCCGAAAAGCTGGCTCCGCTCGGCGACGTGTACGTGAATGATGCCTTCGGGGCCGCGCACCGCAAGCACGCCTCCACGGCCGTCATGGCCAGCCACTTTGCTCCCCAGGACCGCGTGGCCGGCTACCTGCTGCAAAGCGAGTTGGACAACGCTAAAAAGGTGCTGGAACATGCCGAGCGGCCCTTCACGGCCATCATGGGCGGCGCCAAAATCTCCGACAAAATCATGCTGATTGAAAAGCTGCTCGATAAGGTGGACAACCTGCTGATTGGGGGCGGCATGGCCTACACGTTTGCCAAAGCGCAAGGCGGCCACATCGGCAGCTCGCTGCTGGAAGCCGACAAAATGGACTTGGCCCTGAGCCTGATGGAGAAGGCCAAAGCCAAAGGTGTGAATTTGGTACTGCCCACCGACAGCCTCATTGCCGACAAATTCGCCAACGACGCCCAGACGAAAGTGGCCTCGAACAGCGAAATTCCCGACGGCTGGATGGGCCTCGACCTGGGCCCGGAGTCCAGCAAGGCGTTTGCTGAAGTGGTGCGCCAGTCGAAAACCATTCTCTGGAACGGCCCGATGGGCGTGTTTGAGATGCCCACCTTCGCCAAAGGCACCGAGGCCGTAGCGCAGGCCATTGCCGACGCCACGGCGGCCGGCGCGTTCAGCCTCATCGGCGGCGGCGACTCGGCGGCGGCAGTCAACCAGCTGGGCTTCACCGATAAAGTGAGCTACATCAGCACCGGCGGCGGCGCGCTACTGGAGTATATGGAGGGCAAAGAACTGCCCGGCGTAGCAGCATTGGAAGGCCGCTAAATAGTACCCCGCAACCACAGAAAAGCCCGGCAGATGCAGCATCTGCCGGGCTTTTCTGTGGTTGCGGGGTACTGCTGATTTCCTGGTGAGGCTACAGGTTAATTTACGTAAGGCATTTCCAAGTCCTGACCCATGCTACGCAGGTTTTCGGTGGAGAGGCGTCCGGTAAGGCGGGTGGTGCTGGCGCGGGTTTCGGCATCGGTCAGCACTTCCAGCGTGTGCAGCCAGTTCAGGCGGCTCAGCTGCATTTCAATAGGCCCCAGCGGATTAATCTGCCCGTACTCGCGGCGGAGGTAGCTTTTGGTACGGCGCTCCAAGCTTTCCGCGAAGCCATGCAACGTGTCCCGTTCAGTGGTGCGGTCGGCCAGAATGACGCTGGAACGAGCCGTCAGGAGCGCAAACTCGCGCCACTGGTACTGCCAGCCATACCAGATATAGGCCCCCAGGCTACCGCCCAGGCCCAGAAACCACAACCAGAAATCAACGACAAACGTGGCGTCCTCGTGGTGGTCGAGTGAGTAAGTGAACAGCCACCAGCACGCAATGGCCAGCAGACTCAGCAGCTTTTTATGGGGCACCGTGTTGCGGCGCTCTACCCGCACCGGCAGAATTTCTTCGTAGGGCAGCTCTACTTCCAGCACCGCCCGGCCCGAGGCCTGACGCTGGCAGATATAGAAGCCGTGCTGGCGCAGAGCCAGCTGGGTGCTGCCGGCCCACAGCCGGCGTTGTTCAAGTTGCATCAAATTATACAGGGTGTTTCGGCTCACGCCGCTACATAAATCTGAAAGGGCTGGGCGTGAAGCACAGCACAAAAATAGCCAGCATTAGCCAGCCCAGAACCTTGCGTCGGGTTGAAATCGGGGATTCATCGGGCGCAGCCGGATGGAAGATGCCCATTACGCGGCTCAAGATCAGTCCGAATACCAGCCAGCCCGGGTTGCCGAAAATTCCCGGCCAGGCCACGGTGCAGGCCAGCTGAGCTGCCCATATCCCCAGGCTAAGAAATAGCGCCCGGCGTGGCGTTGGCACTGCCCGCCGAAGTACCAGAAACAGGTAAGCAAAGTAGGGCAGGCCCCAATAGAGCCACTGCTGCTTGTCGCTTTGCAATGAAAACAGTCCCAGGCCCGCATAAAAAATAAAGGCCACAAACAGCCCCGCCGACAGCCGATTGAAGCGCCGCGCCCCCAGCAGCCCGTACAGAATATGCCCACCATCGAGCTGGCCGATGGGCAGCAGGTTGAGGGCCGTGAAAAACAGCGCCAGCGCCCCGGCCATCAACACCGGATAGTGCATGAGCTCGTTGGGGTGGGGCAGGCGGGTTGGGTCAGCAAACAGATACTCAAGGCCCTGGTAAAGCAGCGGCTGCGCCAGCGCCATGCCCTGCCCGTCGCGGTACACATACTGAGCGTAATCGGCTCCGTATTGGCGGTAGTCAGGGTGAACCTGGAAAAGGTAATCGAGCGGCGGCAGGTGCGTGAAGCCGTAAACCAGCACGGGCACGGCTACCAGGAACCCGGCCAGCGGCCCTGCCAGCCCAATATCGAAGAACTCCCGCCGCGAGAATATGCGGTCCTTGATGCGGATGACGGCCCCGAACGTGCCGATGGTATTGAAGTAGCCCGTGAAAAACGGAATGAAGAACGGCAGAGTAGCCCGCACGCCGTTGTGCCGGGCCGTGAAATAGTGCCCGAACTCGTGCACGGCCAGCACCCCCAGAAACGGCAGCGAAAACCACAACCCCTGCTGCACTTCAGCCGCCGCCAGCCCCGGCGCACCAAACGTGAATTTTCCCGTCATCCACTCGGCGCCTGCCAGCGTGGTAGTCGCCAGCGTGATGAGAAACAGACCCAGGTGCAATAGGTAGCGGCGCCAGCGCGGCGGCTCCGGTTTCTCGTAGCGGGTGAAAGCGGCCTCCAAGTCTTCGGCAGGGGAAAGCGGCGGAGCCGGCGCGTCAGGAAAGGGGAGGAGCGGCGGAGTATTCTCGGTCGGGAAAGGCACGGAGGGCAGCGGGCAGAGCGTCGGTGAGGGTAAGCGGCGGGGCCAGAAACAAGGTGTGCAGGCCCAGTCGGCGCGCAGTTTCTATATGTTGAAAACTGTCCTCAATGAAAAGAGTTTCCTCGGCTTTCCAGTTCATCTCGCGTAAGGCATGCCGGAAAATCTCCTCGCCGGGCTTGCGCAGGCCCACCTGCTGCGAGTAGAAAACCCGGTCCAGGCAGTCGGCAATGCCCTGCTCGAACCCATATTGCCGGTGCAGCACGCGGTTTATTTCCTCGATATGAATCTGGTTGGTATTGGAGAGCAACGCGGTTTCGTGGCCCTGGGCGCGCAGTTCGGCAATAAGCGCCAGCCGCTCGGCGGGTACGTCCAGCAGCAGAGCGTTCCAGGCCGCATCCAGCTGCTCATCGGTGGCATCCAGCTCATACGTGGTCCGCAGGCCTTCCCGAAACTCCTGCGGCGTCAGGCGGCCGGTTTCCATCAGGTCAAACAGCTCCGACTGGGCAGCCTGCGTAAACTCGATGGTGCTGCCGTGCCGGTGCAGGCGGCGCATGGCGTCCAGCGTGTGCTGGTAGTCGATATTGATGATGACACCGCCGAAGTCGAACAGCAGATTGGGAAGTTTCCGGGACATAGGGGAAGAAAATAGCGCCATGGCGGAGTGGCAGCGCAAGCAAGGCCGGTACGCAACCAGCACCTCATTTCACGATTTAGCTCCCTGCCAATTGCAAATACGGCCACAAACTTCGAAGTTTGCAGCGTCGAAATCAATGGCTGCGGCACTTGGTTTGGCACCGGGCCTATAGCTCAATCGGTTAGAGCAGCTGACTCATAATCAGCAGGTCACTGGTTCGATTCCAGTTGGGCCCACTCTTGAAACCCGCTTTACACCTGTGTAGAGCGGGTTTTCTGTTCTCTGCCAACGGCAGGTAGCCGTGGCGGCATAGGCTGATTTGCGGGAAAACCAGATTGAAATAGCTGGAGCCGTTCTATATTTGCCCCACGCTTACGGTGATGGATTTCCACCGCGAACCGCCAGAGCTTTCCGCTTTGTGCTGATGATTCCTACTGAGCGGCTGGCCCCGAAGGCTGGCCGGGTAGATTTTCACGTGGTTCGTATATGCTGCTCTCTTCTTTCTTCCGCCAGTTGCCTGCTCGCCTGCGCAGCCTCGAAACAACAACTACTGCGGTTTTTCTGGTGCGCTGGCTGCTGATCAGCGTGCTGATTGGCGTGCTGGCCGGTTCCGCTTCGGCCTTCTTCCTGATAGCCCTCGACTGGGCGACGGACTGGCGCGAACAGCAGCCCTGGGTGCTGGCGCTGCTGCCCGTGGCCGGTCTGGGAATCGGGTTGGCTTACCACTATTTCGGCAAGCAGGCGGTGCGCGGCAACAACCTGCTTCTGGAGGAAATTCATACCCCGCGCACCCTGATTCCGCTGCGGCTGGTGCCGCTGGTGCTGGGCGGCACGCTGGCTACGCACCTGTTCGGCGGCTCCGCTGGCCGCGAAGGCACGGCCGTGCAGATGGGTGGTGCCCTGGCCGACCAGCTCACCCGCCTGCTGCGGCTGCGCCCCCGCGACCGGCGGCTGTTGCTGATTGCGGGCATGAGTGCAGGGTTTGCTTCCGTATTTGGGACGCCGCTGGCCGGGGCTGTGTTCGGGCTGGAAGTGTTTCTGCTGGGGGCCATCCGCTACGACGCGGTGCTGCCCGCCTTCTTGGCCGCCATCAGTGCCGACCTCGTGACGCGGGCCTGGGGAGTAGGGCACACGCAGTATCCGCAGCTGGCCGCTTTCCCGATTACGCCGCTGGGGCTGGGCTGCACATTGCTGGCCGGCGCCTTGTTTGGGCTGGTGGCGCGCAGCTTTGCGGCGCTTACCCATTGGTTCAGTCGGCAATTTGGGCGCATTGCGTATGCGCCGCTGCGGCCAGTGGTAGGCGGAGTGCTATTGGTGGGCATCGTGTGGGCGTCGGGTACCACGCGCTATATAGGCCTGGGCATCCCCGTCATCGTGGAGGCATTCCAGGGGCCGCTGGGGCCGTCGGATTTCGCCTGGAAACTCTTTCTGACGGCCCTTACGCTGGGGTGCGGGTTCAAGGGAGGCGAAGTGACGCCGCTCTTCTTTATTGGCGCGGCCCTGGGGTCGGCGTTGGCGGTGGTGCTGCCGCTGCCGGTGGCGCTGCTGGCGGCCATGGGGTTTGTGGCCGTATTTGCGGGCGCCGCCAACACGCCGCTGGCCTGCCTGCTGATGGGGCTGGAGCTGTTCGGGGTGCAGGGCGCGGTATATCTGGCTGTAGCCTGCGTGGTGGCCTACCTGTTTTCCGGCCATCGGGGTATCTATGGGGCCCAGGTCATTGGGCAGGCCAAGCACCTGCGCTACGGCCGGCAGCAGGGCAAACGGCTGAACGAGCTGTAGATTCTGCCGAGCCAGCGCCCCACAGGCGCGCTCATCTGAGTGCCAACGCGTAGCTTAGTGGGAGCAAGGCAACACGGAAGTACATTGCCTTGCCAGAACCTGCCGGGCCTTAAAAACAAGCCGGACGCTACCCCCGGCGGCAGTTTATTCATTTTACCACGTGGCATGGCCAAGGGAAATAAGCGCATCTCCATTTCCGATTTAGCAGAGCAGCTGGGCCTGTCCATCTCCACTATTTCGCGGGCGCTCAACAATGCTTCCGATGTGAGTGAAGCCACCCGGCAGCAGGTATGGGCCCTGGCCGAAAAGCTGAACTACCGCCCCAACACCCTGGCTGCCGCGTTGCGCAAAGGCCGCAGCAACATGCTGGGCGTGATTGTGCCGCACATCAACGGGGCGTTTTTTCCGGCGGTGGTGCACGGCATCGAGGAAGTGGCCAGCAAGGCCGGTTTCAGCGTCATGATCTGCCAGTCGAACGAAGACGAGGCCCAGGAGAAAAAGCACGTTGAGGCGCTGCTGAACGCACAGGTAGACGGCGTGCTGGTTTCCATGTCGAACACCACGCGCGACCTGAGCCACTTCGAAAAAGTGCGCCACCAGGCTACGCCGCTCGTGTTTTTCGACCGAATGCCCGCCCTGCAAAACGCCTGCGGCGTGGTAGTTGACGATTACCGGGGCGCTTACCAGGTGATGGAGCATCTGATTCAGCAGGGCTGCCGCCGGATTGCGCATCTGGCCGGCCCGCAAATCCTCAACACCACCTTCGACCGGCACCGCGCCTACCACGATGCGCTGCTGGCCCACAACCTGCCCTACGATGCGCAGCTGGTCGTGCCGCTGGCGGGCTCCGGCACGGCCGCTGGCGCGGCCGCCATGCAGCAGCTATTGGCCCGTACGCCGCGCCCGGATGCCGTGTTTTCGGCCTACGATTTTGCGGCGGCCGGTGCGCTGCAGGTGCTGGAGGAGCATGGCTTGCGCGTGCCGCAGGATATGGCGCTGGTCGGCTTCAGCAACGAGCCTTTCACCACGATGATTAAGCCCCAGCTGACCTCCGTGGATCAGCGGGGGCAGCTGATGGGGGAAGTGGCGGTGCAGCTGTTTCTCCAGGTGCTGAAGCGGACGGAATACTTCACCAGCCAGCGCATTGTGCTCAAGCCCACGCTCATTGTGCGCAGCTCTTCGTTGCGAAAATAAGCCGCGGCCAGCTTCTCGTCATAAGCGTATTAAAAAGCCAGCGGCCCGGTCTGGCTCCGGATAGGAGCACAGACCGGGCCGCCGCTTGGGGGGGCTTGCTGCTTACCAGTAGATAGTGTAGAGCGCCGTGAGGATGGTAACAATGACCATTGCGCCGATGGTAAAGCTGCGCTGGGGCCGGAACATACTGCTGTCTACTTCCAGACCGTTGGTTTTTACGCCACGGTTGGTTTCAAATACGCTGATAATCACCATGGTAGCCACGCAGATAAGGAAGACGAAACCCATCCGGTCGAGGAAGGGAATTTCGTAGATGCCCGCTGCATTCGGCACCGCAAAACCCATTGGAGCCAGCCACGACAGGTCCATGATATTGGGCAGGAATTTCAACAGCACTGACAGCAGGAAGCCGCCGATGGTGGCAAACAGCGCCGCCGTGGACGTGGTACGCTTCCAGAAGAAGCCCAGAATGAACATGGCAAAAATGCCCGGCGACACGAAGCCGGTATACTCCTGAATGTACTGGAAGCCGCCTTTCTTGTCGATGCCGAGGTGCGGTGCAATGAGCACGCCCAGTAGCATGGCCACTACCACGGCAATCTTGCCGACGGCTACCATTTTCTTCTCGGAAGCATCCACGTTGAGGACTTTCTTGTAGATGTCGAGGGTGAAGATGGTGGCAATGGAGTTGGCTTTGCCGGCCAGCGAGGCCACCACAGCCGCCGTCAGGGCGGCGAAGGAAAGGCCTTTCAGCCCGGTGGGCAGAATGTTGAGCAGCACCGGATAGGCCCGGTCCGGGTTGACTTCGCCGCCCTGCATGAACTCAGCCGCCCCAAATACGTCCTGCTTGTAGAGTACGTAGGCCGCAATACCGGGCAGCACCACAATCACCGGCATGAGCAGCTTCAGGAAGGCGGCAAACAGGATACCGGCCCGGGCCGTGGGCAGGTCGGCGCCGAGGGCCCGCTGCGTGATGTACTGGTTGCAGCCCCAGTAGTTCAGGTTCACAATCCACATGCCGCCGAGCAGTACCGTGAGGCCCGGCAGGTCGATATAGTTGGGGTTGTCGCGCTTGAAAATCATCTGGAAATGGTCGCCGGCCTGTTCCGTCATCAGGTTGAAGCCGTTCAGCACGCCGGTCTGGCCGTAATGCTCCGCTACCATATTGAGGGCCAGATAGGTGGTAGCCAGCCCGCCCAGAATCAGGAAAAACACCTGAATCACGTCGGTGAAGCCGATAACCTTCATGCCGCCCAGTGTGATGATGATGGCAAACGCCGCCAGCGCATACATACAAAACTCCAGGTTCAGGCCCGAAATGCTGCTCACGGCAATGGCCCCGAGGTAGAGAATAGACGTCAGGTTGACGACTACGTACAGCATCAGCCAGAAAATGGCCATAATCATGGCCACGGTGCCGTTATAGCGCTGATGCAGAAACTGCGGCATCGTGAAGATCTTGTTCTTCAGGTACACCGGAATGAAAAACACAGCCACAATGATGAGCGTTAGGGCCGCCATCCATTCGTAGGTGGCAATGGCCAGGCCCATCTTGAAGCCAGAGCCCGACATGCCCACAAACTGCTCGGCGGAAATGTTGGACGCAATGAGCGAGGAGCCGATGGCCCACCAGGTCAGGGAGCCTTCGGCCAGGAAGTAGTCTTTCGAGTCGCCCTCGGCGGTACCATCGTGGCCGGTTTTGCGGCGGTAGATCCAGATGCCGTAGCCGGCAACAATCAGAAAATAGACGAAGAAAACGATGTAGTCGAGCGAGGAAAGCTGGTGCTGCATAGCGGACAGGCAGGAATGAACAGACACAAACAGGGCGAGGCTGCAGCCTCGCCCTGATGCATGGAAAGCGCCTAAATATAGCGGTTAATCAGGTTCTCCAGATACTCCTGCCGGCCGCTGCGTACTTCCGGCTCGCCGTTTTGGGCCGCATAGTCGCGCAGCTGCTCCAGCGTCAGCTGGCCCTGTTCGAAGGCCTGGCCCTCACCCGAGTCGAAGGAGGCGTAGCGCTCCTGCCGCATGCGGCGGTAGTCGGACTTCTGCAGAATATTATCGGCAGTGATAAGTGCGCGGGCGAAGATGTCCATGCCGCCCACGTGCGCATGGAACAGGTCTACAGGGTCAGTGGAGTTGCGGCGGATTTTGGCGTCGAAGTTGATGCCGCCACCCTGCAGCCCGCCGGCTTCGAGCAGCACGAGCATGGACTCGGTCAGCTCATAGATGTCGTTCGGGAACTGGTCGGTGTCCCAGCCGTTCTGGTAGTCGCCGCGGTTGGCGTCGATGCTGCCTAGCATACCAGCATCGGCAGCCACCTGCAGCTCGTGTTGGAAGGTGTGCCCGGCCAGCGTGGCGTGGTTTACCTCCAGATTCAGTTTGAAGTCATTCAGCAGGTCGTACTGGCGCAGAAACCCGATGACGGTGGCCGCGTCGTAGTCATACTGGTGCTTGGTGGGCTCCATGGGCTTGGGTTCGATAAAGAACGTTCCCTTGAAGCCGTTGCGGCGGGCGTAGTCTTTGGCCGTGTGCAGGAATTTAGCAAAGTGCTCCTGCTCGCGCTGCATGTTGGTATTGAGCAGCGTCATGTAGCCTTCGCGGCCGCCCCAGAACACGTAGTTCTCGCCGCCTAGCTCGATGGTAGCATCCAGAGCCGCCTTCACCTGGGCCGCACCGTGGGCCAGCACGTGGAAATCGGGGTTGGTGGCGGCGCCGTTCATGTAGCGGCAGTGCGAGAAGAGGTTGGCCGTGCCCCACAGCAGTTTGAGGCCGGTTTCCTGCTGTTTCTGCTTGGCATACTGCACCATGGTCTGCAGCCGCCGCTCGTTTCCGGCAATGTCGTTGCCATAGTCCACCACATCCACGTCGTGGAAGCAGTAGTAGGGCAGGCTGAGCTTGGTCAGAAACTCGAAGGCGGTGTCCATCTTGGCTTTGGCGCGCGCAATCGGGTCGGAGTGCGTGTCCCAGGGGAAGAGGTGGGTGGCTTCGCCGAAAGGGTCGGCGCCGGAGCCGTTGAACGAGTGCCAGTAGGCCCCGGCGAAGCGCAGCCACTCTTTCATGGGCTTGCCCGCCACTACGCGCTTTTCGTCGTACCAGCGGAAGGCCAGCGGGTTGTCGGATTCCAGCCCTTCAAACTGAATTTGCGGGATAGAGGAAAACAGGGAGTTTTTTTCAAGCACGGAATTCATGGTACGAAGAAGTTGGAAGATGGAAACGGAACGGGACCCGGCTAGCGGACAACGGAATCGGGGAGGAGGGCCGGGGCGGCCGGCTGCTGCAGGTGGCGCATCAGCAGCTCTTTCCACTGCTGATACACGCCTTCGTACACGGCCGAAGTCGCGTCGTCGGGCTGGATGGTGCGCAACGGCTGCATGTGGCGGAAGGCTTCGGCAGGGGTAGCGTAGATGCCCGCCCCAATGCCGGCCCCCAGCGCCGCGCCCACGCTGCCGTCGGTCTGGTGCAGTTCCACGGCCAGTCCGGTGCTGTTCACAAAGGCCTGCGTGAAAACGTCGCTCAGAAACATGTTGGTGTGGCCGGCTTTCACCACGGTCGGGTGGAGGCCGCCCTCACGCATCAAATCCAAGCCGTAGCGGAACGCGAAGGCCACGCCTTCCTGCGCGGCCCGCAGCATGTGGGCCGCACTGTGCTGGTTGAAGTCGAGGCCGTGGAAATGCGCGCCTACGGGCTGGTTAGCCAGCATCCGCTCCACACCGTTGCCGAAGGGCAGGCACAGCAGGCCCTCGGAGCCGGGCGCAACGGCAGCGGCCCGCTCATTGGATTCCGGATACGTCAGTCCCGGGGCTACCGTCTGCTTGGCCCAGCGGTTCAGGCTGCCCGTGCCGTTGATGCAGAGCAGCACGCCCAGTCGTTGCTGCTCCCGCGTGTGGTTGACGTGCGCAAACGGATTCACGCGCGACTGCGCATCCACAAACAGCTGGTCCGTCACGGCGTAAATCACGCCCGACGTGCCGGCCGTGGCGGCTACTTCGCCCGGCTGCAGCACGTTCAAGGATAGAGCATTGTTGGGCTGGTCGCCGGCTTTATAGGTTACCGGAATGCCGGTTCGTAGGCCTAGCTCCTCGGCCACGATTTCGCGCACGTTGCCGTGCGGCGCAAACACGTCGTGCACCGGCGGAATCAGGCTTTTATCGAAGCCGAAGAAGCTGAATACCTCCTTGGACAGCGCATGGCGCTCAAAATCCCAGAAAATACCTTCCGACAGCGCCGAAATGCTGGTTGTGGACTCACCCGTGAGCTGCAGCGCCAGAAAGTCGCCGGGCAGCATGATTTTGTCGATGCGGGCGTAGGTCTCGGGCTCGTGCTCCTTCACCCAGGCCAATTTGGCCGCCGTGAAATTGCCGGGCGAGTTGAGCAGGTGACTCTGGCAATACTCGGCCCCAATAGTGTGCAGAGCCGCCTCACCGTAGGGCACGGCCCGGCTGTCGCACCAGATAATGGCGTCGCGCAGCGGGTGCTGGTTCTGGTCTACTACCACCAAACCATGCATCTGGTAGGCAATGCCGATGGCGCTGATGTCCTGCGGATTGTAGCGCTGCGTGGCGTGGGCATTGAGGATGGCCTGCCGGGCATCGAGCCACCACTGGCGCGGGTCCTGCTCAGCCCAGCCCGGCTGCCGCGCCAGAATCTCGCGCTCCGCCTCGGGGTAGCTCACCGACACCAGACACTGCCGGGTTTGCGCATCCACTACCGATACTTTAACGGACGAAGTACCGAGGTCTATTCCGAGGAGAAGCATGAGTATCGGTTGTTGGTTGATGGATGATTGTTAGGTGTTGATTGTCGCTCCGGCAACTGACCATCAACACCTAACAATCAGCTTATTCGATGCGAAACCAGTCGATGTCGGCGTTGCCGGAGTCGTTGAATTTGGCGGCGCGGGTGCAGAACAGACCCACTTTGGCCCCAATCCATTTGCCCTCCACGGCCTGAAACTCGATGCCCAGCGGCCGAAACTGCTGCCCGTCGAAGCTGTAGCTGAACTGGCATTTGGCGCCTAGCTTCACGGTCACACGCAGATATATCGGCTGGGTGGACTGCGGTATAACTACCGGCGCCGTGGTGGTTTCGGGGCTGCCTTTGTCGGCTTTCTGGCACACGCTCTGGCTGAGCTGCAGCTTGCCGCCCACGTTGGTCAGCGAAATGTAGGCGTAGTCGAGACCCATCATCACCAGCCCCATCTTCTCACCTTCGGCCCGCGCCTGAAACGTAAGCTTGGTGGTGGCAGTGAAGGTTTCGGCGGGCAGTTTTTGCAGCAGCAGGTTGGGCAGCTGCCACAGGTTCTTGTAGCCTTCCGGCAGCGGCATGGCGTACAGGCGCAGGTAGCCCTGTGGCCCATTCAGAAAAGCCCAGTAATCCTGCGGATTGGCGTGCCACTGCCACTGCAGGCCCAGTTGGTTGCTGCTGAACTCGTCGGAAGTAGCGGGCGTAGCCAGCGGCTGCGGCTTGCCTTTGATGCGGGGTTTGCGGTACGTCAGCACGGGCTGGCCTTTGCCGTCGCCGTCCGGGTCTTCGCCAATCACCGGCCAGTCGTTTTTCCAGACCATCGGCTGCAGATGCACGACGCGGCCATAGGGCCCCTGGTCTTGGAAGTGCAGAAACCAGTCCTCGCCTGCATCTGTATCTACCCAAGCACCTTGGTGCGGGCCATTGATGGGCGTTTTGCCCTGGTCCATCACAATTCGCTCTTCATAGGGGCCATACACGTTCTTGGAGCGCAGCACCAGCTGCCAGCCGGTAGGTACGCCGCCGGCCGGCGCAAAAATGTAGTAGTAGCCGTTGCGCTTGTAGAACTTAGGGCCTTCCAGCGTCGGATGTGCCGCGTGCCCGTCGAACACCAGCGCGTCAGGGCCAGTCAGGCTCAGGCCGTCGGCTGCCATCGGCGAAACCGCCAGAATAGTTTTGATGCCGGCCCGGGAGCCCGCAAAACCGTGCACGAGGTAGGCTTTGCCGTCAGTATCCCAGAGCGGGCAGGGGTCAATCCAGCCGCTGGCCTCCTTGATGCATATCGGCGTCGACCAAGGCCCGGCCGGATTCTTCGCCTTGGTTACGAAGATGCCTAGGTCGGGGTCGGGGTAGAAAATATAGAACTCCTTATTGTGGTAGCGCAGCGCCGGGGCCCATACGCCGTTGCCGTGCTGCGGCTCGCGGTAACGGGCTACTGGCAACTGCTCCTGAAATGCCGCGCCAATCAGGGTCCAGTTGACCAGATCTTTGGAGTGCAGAATCTGCAGGCCGGGCGCGGAGTTGAAGCTGGAAGAAGTCAGGTAAAAGTCGTCGCCGACCCGAATAGCATCGGGGTCGGAGTAGTCGGCATACAGCACCGGGTTCTTGTAGCTGCCGTTGCCCAGGTCCGGCGCCCACACTTTCGAAAGGCCCGCAGATGATTGCGCCTGCACTGACAGGGGAAGGGCAAGGAGTAGAGCTACTGCCGCGTACAGAATCTGCTTTCCAACGTCCTGCATCAATGGAACAAGAAATGAAAGGCAGGACAACGGAGACATAAGCAGACGTAAGAGGGGCCGACAGTGTGCAACGGATTCGCCACTTAGCAGTGGCTATGAACAAATGTAAGATTTTCGGAAACGTTTCCGAATACCATAATGTGTTTGGAAAAATAACTGCCCAGTTACATACCAGCGGTTATCGGAAACGTTTCCGATAACCGCTGGTATACGTTTCTTGTTAGTGGAAATACGTACAACTCACAGTACGCGTGATAACCACCCTTGCTGTACTTCTGATGATACCAGATATAGCATAGTGCGCAGAGGCGTAGCAGTGTACAAATCGTTGATTTGTGCGGTACGTACCCGCTTTTGTGCCTGCTTCTGCTTTGAAAGCGTATGTAGCTTTGTGTTAGCTTAAGTGTTCATAGCGTATGAAGCCAATAGAATCCACTGGTCTGGCCCTGCTGGATCTGCGTTGCCCTCGCTGCCATCAGGGTAAGTTGTTTTCGCACCCCGCCTACTCCACCAAGTTTGCCGAAATGCCCGCGCATTGCCCCGTTTGCAACGTAGCGTATGAGCCCGAGCCTGGTTTTTATTGGGGAGCCATGTTCGTGAGCTACGGTTTTTCAGTAGCCATTTTTGCGTTCAGCGGGGTATTGTGCTACTACCTGCTGAATGACCCTGCCGTATGGGTGTATGTGCTGACGGTAGCCGTTATTGTGCTGGCCACCACCCCGCTCGTACTACGCTATTCGCGGGCCCTAATGCTGTACCTGTTTGGCGGCATTACCTACGACCCTCGCCTGAATGAGCCTGCGAGCCGAAATCTAAATTCCTTCGCAAACCGTTCGGATACCAACTAAGCTACGGCTTCAGATCAGGGAGCCGATAGGAGAGGGGGCTCGCCTGTACGCTTACAGGATTCAGCGGAATCTGCCCGTGCCGGAGAAAGTGCAGCGTAAGCTTTGCGTAGCTTGCGGCCGAACTTTATCCGGCCCCAACCAAGACTCAGGCCGAGTTGCTTCCGCATGAAATACTCCAGCCTGCCTGTTCTTGCACTGAATACGTTTCCTGGGCAACACGCTGCTCACCAGTATTATATCGAGCGGCTGGAGTTGCATGTGGCTAAGTTTCCGATAGTGAGCGAGCCTCACGCGCATGACTTTTATCTGCTGCTCTACATTACGCAGGGGCAGGGCAGCCATACTATCGATCTGATAACGTATGACCTGCGTGCCGGGAGCCTGTTTTTTCTGGTGCCAGGGCAGGCGCATTCCTGGGTGCTGTCCGCCGACACTGAAGGCTACATCCTGTTTTTTACGGCTGATTTCTACCTGCAGCAGTATCCTGCCGCCCGGTTAGCTGAGTATCCCTTTTTCAATCCGGCCCATCAGCCAGTACTGTATCTGCCCCCCAGCGAAGTAATGCTGTTGCCGCTGCTCCAGCGAATTTATCTGGAGCGTGCAGTGTCGGCTCCCAACCATTCTTCTGTAATCGGGGCCTACTTATTTCTGTGCCTGGAACTCGCTACCCGGCACTATGCGTACACGCCTCAGGAGCAGGCTTCCCATGCGCTGCTGCAGATCAGGGAGTTTGGGTTGCTGCTCAACCAGCACTTCCGAGCCGAGAAAACAGTGCGCTATTATGCCGAAAGGCTGCATCTGACGGCTAATCACCTGAACGCTGTCTGCCGGCGCATACTTAACAAAACAGCCAGCCGCCTGATTCAGGAACGGGTAATTGCGGAAGCAACCCGCCTGCTTGCCCATTCCGCCCAGTCGGTGGCTCAGGTAGCCTACGCAGTCGGATTTGAGGATGCCTCCTATTTCGCTCGCTATTTCAGAAAGCACACCGGCCAAACGCCTGAGTCGTTCCGCCACAATAGTGTCCGCTAAAGCAGGCAGGGCGGTTTGCTGAGTGGGAACAGGGGCTTCACTTGCGCGGAGTCCGGCAATTTGGCGCAGCGTATAGGAGGCAAATCCCAGGGCAGCTTAGGTGAAATAGCCTAGCAAGAGACCTGTTCCGAGCTTGTCTCTGAAATATATGTAGCAACATGCAGATAAGCAGCTGGTTAGAAAATGATAGAGCGAAATACTACAGTGTGCTAGTACAGAATCATTTACAGATTGTCTTGTCTTATTGAGAAAAAAAGTCATATAAAATATTGATTAAAGAATAAAAAATTGTTTCTTTGTCATACAGCCGCTCCGAATCCTACCCTACCGTTCCCGCTACTGCCTGGTATTAACCTTCGCTCATGTTGCTTACTCATGGAACGCTACAGACACTACACGGACGCCTCGCGTTTCGTATTGTTGCTAGTCGACGTGCTCCTTATTTACGGAGCTTTCCGGGTCGCTGGCCGCATCTACCTCGATAGTTGGACATTTGCCGGCTATTATCCTTATTTCTTCGTCATCTTCGGGCTGCTCTGGTGGATACTGTCCGGCCAGTATGCCAACATCTACCGCGTCGACCGGCTTATCACCTATCCGGAGAAGCTGCTCTACCTGATGCGGACTTTTCTGCTGCACGCCACCATTGTGCTGCTGGCCGTAGTGGCCGGGCAGATGAAATGGCCACCAGTTCAGTATCTGTTTTCGGTGTACAGCCTTTCGATGGTAGGCGTGGTATCGGGGCGGTTTCTGGTAACATTTCTCAACCGCTCCTACCATCAGCACGTAGCCAGGGCCAGCAGCCGCTTCGTGATAGTGGGGGCCAGCGATAGTGGCCAGGAACTGTACCGCTTTCTGGCCTCCCACGACCCTATCGGCAATAAGTTTATGGGGTTCTTCTCCGATGATGCCGCCCCGGCCGCTGTGAAGCCGTTGGTGCGTGGCCGCCTCGCCGACCTGAAAGAGTTTTGCCTGAACGAGCAAATCAACGATATCTACTTCGCGCTGCCCCTCGACCGGCGTCACCTCATTGCGGAGCTGTCGCGGTTTGCAGATGAGCACTTTCTGTCTTTCCGCATCGTGCCCGATTTCCGCGGAACCATGCGCAAGGATGTAAACGTGTATTTCTACGACCATCTGCCCATCCTCACTATCCGGAATGAGCCGCTTGGCATGCGCACCAATCAGGTGCTGAAGCGCATCTTTGATATTGCATTTTCCGGGCTGGTTATCTGCACCATATTTCCTGTTATCATGCCGTTGCTGGCGCTGCTTATCAAGCTCGACTCGCCAGGGCCGGTGTTCTTTAAGCAACTGCGCCCCGGCAAGCACAACCAGCTGTTTCCGTGCTACAAGCTCCGCACCATGCGTGCCGACCACGGCCGTACCGAGCTGCAGGCTACCAAAAACGACGTGCGCGTAACCCGCGTGGGGCAGTATCTGCGCAAGTACAACTTAGACGAGCTGCCGCAGTTTTTTAACGTGCTGCTGGGGCATATGTCGGTGGTGGGGCCGCGCCCCAACATGGTGTCGCAGCTGGAAGAGTACAGCAAGCATATCCGCACCTACCAGCTGCGGCACGCCGTAACGCCCGGCATCACGGGCTACGCACAGGTGAACGGCTACCGTGGCGAAACCCGTGAGGCCGGCACCATGGAAAAGCGGGTGGAATACGACCTGAAATATGTCGAGAACTGGACGTTTGGGCTGGACCTTAAGATCATAGGCCAGACTGTCTGGAACATGGTGCGTGGCGAGAAGAACGCCTACTAAGAGGTGCTCAGGCGCCTATACCTGCCCGGTAACCCAATCGACAATTCAACCATTCAGGGCATGCTTCCCAAACGCTATGTACTGGACTCGCGCATCTCAACCGGCACAGCGCCGGAGTTTGTAGACGCCATTCTGCGGTTGGGCGAGGCCCGCTGTTCCGCCTATGTCTGCTTCACCAACGTGCACATGCTGGTGGAGGCGCACACCAATCCCGGCTTTCAGGAGGTACTCAATCAGGCCGCAATTGCCGCGCCCGATGGCAGCCCGATTGCGGCGGCCGTGGGCTGGTTCAACCAGGGGCAGCAGCAGCAGCGGGTAGCCGGTATGGATTTGCTGCCGGCGCTACTTGCCGAAGCTGCGCGGCGTGGGCAGTCGGTGTATTTCTACGGCACCACCGAAAATGTACTGGAAGCCATAGTGGCACGGGCAGGGCGAGAGTTGCCCACGCTGCGCATTGCCGGTACGCATGCGCCTCCGTTTCGTCCGCTTACGCCGGAGGAGGATGAGGCCGAGGTAGCTGCTATCAATGCCGCCGACCCGGATCTGCTGTTTGTGGCATTGGGTTGCCCGCGCCAGGAAAACTGGATGGCCCACCACCGGGGGCGCGTACGGGCTTGCATGCTGGGCGTCGGGCAGGCGTTCCACGTCTACGCCGGCCTGGAGCGCCGGCTGCCACTGTGGGCGCGGCGGCTCTGGCTGGAATGGGCCTACCGGCTGTGGCTGGAGCCGCGTCGGCTTTGGCGGCGCTACCTGGTTACCAACAGCCAGTTCGTGTACCTCGTGCTCCGGCGAACGGTAGCACAGTATGCGGGCCGCCCAACCCATTCAACAGTGCGCTATTAGTGAACTATACCAATTTGTATTTTACCTTAAATTAAAATAATTAACATTTTATATTGACAATATTATAATAATCGATATCTTTCACTAGCCCAGGATACGTGCTTGGTATGAGAAATACCGCCTGAGCTGGAAGTTAAGTGGTCTTGGTTCCGTTTTCTCCTCAAGCAGTACTAATCATGAAAGCAGTCATTCTGGCGGGGGGCTACGGTACCCGCATCAGCGAAGAAAGCGGAGTAAGACCAAAGCCCATGGTGGAAATAGGTGGCAAGCCTATTCTCTGGCACATCATGAAAATCTATGCCCACCATGGCATTCACGACTTCGTGATTTGCTGCGGCTACAAAGGCCACATGATCAAGCAGTATTTCTCCGACTATTTCCTGCACAACGCCGACGTCACGTTCCGGATGGACCGCAATGAAATGCAGGTACACCGCAATAATACCGAGCCGTGGAATGTGACGCTGGTAGATACCGGCCAGGAGACCATGACGGGTGGCCGCTTGCGCCGGGTGCGAGAGTATCTGGACGACAGCACCTTCTGCCTGACCTATGGCGACGGAGTAGGCGACGTGGACATTCGCTCCGCCATTCGTTTTCATAAGGCGCAGGGCTCTTTGGCCACGCTTACGGCGGTGCGCCAGCCCGGCCGCTTCGGGGTTTTCAACCTGCATGACAATTCCGAGCAGGTGGAAAGCTTCACGGAAAAGCCCGAAGGGGCTGAAACGCCCTGGATAAATGGCGGCTTCTTCGTGCTGGAGCCCCGCGTGCTGGATTACATTGACAGTGACGACACCATGTGGGAAAAAGCCCCTATGGAACGGCTGGCCAAGGAAGGACAGCTAGCCGCATTTCGCCACACCGGTTTCTGGCAGCCCATGGACACGCTGCGCGACCGAAACATGCTGGAGGAGCTCTGGCAGAAAGGGCAGGCCAAATGGAAGGTCTGGGACAAGGCGCCTGCTGCCGAAGCGCCCGACCCCGTGCTGGCCGAAATTATGGCGGCTCCGGTACTTGCTCCCGAAGGCCAGCGCGTGGCGGCACCCACCATTATGCCGGTTAGCTGATTCCCCCCGCCTTACGAGTAAAAATTCTTCGAGCCAGCTCCGTGCTGCTGGCCGCAAAGGCAGCGCCTAGCCTGCTTGCTGCCATACATACCTGCCTTTCCACCTGTAACTCTTCGAGATGAACCGCATCCTTATCACTGGCAACATGGGCTATGTAGGGCCCGGTGTTGTGCAGCACCTGCGCCGGCAGTTTCCGCAGGCCGAGCTGATTGGCTACGACATGGGTTTCTTTGCGCACTGCCTGACCGGCGCCACGCGTCTGCCCGAATCGAGGCTGGACCGCCAGATCTTCGGCGACGTGCGCCACTTGCCCACTGACCTGCTGCAGGGAGTAGATGCCATTGTGCATCTGTCGGCTATCAGCAATGACCCCATGGGCCAGACGTACGAGGACGTGACCATGGAAGTAAACCACCGGGCAGGCATCTGGCTGGCGCGGCGGGCGAAGGCAGCCGGGGTGCGCACGTTTGTGTTTGCCAGCTCCTGCAGTATATATGGGGCCGGCGGCGAAGGCGCCAAAACCGAAGAGTCGGAGGTGAACCCGCTGACGGCATATGCCCGCTCCAAAGTGATGAGCGAGCAGGACCTGCGCCCGCTGGCCGATGACGACTTTTGCGTAACCTGCCTGCGGTTTGCCACGGCTTGCGGCTGGAGCGACCGGCTGCGCCTAGATCTGGTAGTGAACGACTTTGTGGCGGGTGCAGTGGCTTCCGGCGACATCAATATCCTGAGCGACGGGACGCCGTGGCGGCCCCTGATTCATGTGCAGGATATGGCCCGCGGCATCGAGTGGGCATTGCGCCGCGACGCCAGCTACGGAGGGGCTTTCCTGGCCATCAATACCGGCTGCGACGCTTGGAACTACCAGGTGCGCGACCTGGCACATGCCATTGCCGAAATCATTCCGGGGACGAACGTGAGTCTGAACGCCGCCGCTCCGCCCGACAAACGCTCGTACCGCGTCGATTTCAGCCTGTACCGCGCCATGGCCCCCGAATACCAGCCGCTCCGCACCCTGCACGATACCATTGCCGAGCTGCGCGACGGACTGCTGGCGATGAACTTCCGCGACACTTCGTTCCGCTCTTCGCAGCTCATGCGCCTGCGGGTGCTCACCAGCCTGCGCGAGTCGGGCGAGCTGACCGATGAGCTGACCTGGGCGCAAGTGGCCGCCACGCCGGCTGCCGTGCTTGCATAGCCGATTCTCCGCAACCGATACCCCCACCGCACTCACACCTGAATTAATGACATCCCGTATGATTTTCACCGAAACCGAGTTGGCCGGCGCGTTTATCATTGATGTAGAACGCATGTCCGATGAGCGGGGCTTCTTCGCCCGTTCCTGGTGCGAAGATGAGTTTGCCGCCCATGGCATTCTGATGCCGCCGCTCCAGGCCAACGTCTCCTCAAACCCAACGAAGGGCACGCTGCGCGGCATGCACTTTCAGCTGGCCCCGCACGAAGAAACCAAGCTGGTACGCTGCACACGCGGGGCCATCTACGATGTCATCGTGGACCTGCGGGAAGAGTCGCCGACCTATGGGCAGTGGCTGGGAGTGGAGCTGACCGCAGACTCGTTCCGGATGCTGTTCGTGCCGGCCCGTTTCGCGCACGGCTTCATCACCCTCACCGACAATACCGACGTGTGCTACCAGGTATCGGCGAAGTATGCTCCCGGCTCTGAGCGCGGCCTGCGCTGGGACGATCCGGCCATCGGCATCAAGTGGCCCCTCAAACCGGTGCTGGTATCGGAAAAAGACCGCAGCCATCCGGGCTTTGAACTGCGCGTGCCGGAAGAGGTAAGCGGCTAAAAAATGTGATGGAAACGGCCTGAGAGCTTGCTGTGGCAATGCTGTCAGAAGCCTTACTCCCCATCAGACTCCCCATTTTTCATTGAATCAGCGCATGATCATCATTGACAAAGCTCTGGAAAAACGGCAGCGCGACGGAAACCCGATTCGGGTGGGCATGATTGGGGCCGGCTTTATGGCGCGGGGTGTGGCCCGGCAGATTTGCTGCTATGTGCCCGGTATGGAGCTGGTGGCCATTGCCAATCGGAACCCGGAACGGGCGCGCAACATCTATGCCGAGGCGGGCGTAGCCGACGTGCGTGAAGTAGCCTCGGTGGCGCAGCTGGAAACCTGCATAGCACTGGGCCAGCCCGCCATTACCGATGATGCGCTGCTGCTGAGCCGCGCCGCCGGCATTGATGCCATTATTGAAGTGACCGGTGCCGTAGAGCACGGCGCCCATGTGGTGCTGGAAGCCATCCGGCACCACAAGCACATCATCCTGCTGAATGCCGAGCTGGACGGTACTGTAGGGCCTATTCTTAAAGTGTATGCCGACCGGGCCGGGGTAATCTACTCCGTGGCGGATGGCGACCAGCCGGGCGTAACGCTCAATCTGGCGCGCTTCGTGAAGGGGCTGGGCGTGACACCGGTCCTGTGCGGCAACATCAAAGGCCTTCACGACCCGTACCGCAACCCGACTACCCAGGAAGGCTTTGCCCGGCAGTGGGGCCAGAACCCGAGCATGGTCACCAGCTTCGCCGACGGCAGCAAAATCAGCTTCGAGCAGGCCGTTATTGCCAATGCGCTGGACATGCGCGTGGCGCGGCGCGGGATGCTGGGCCCCACCGTGGAGCCCGGTACGCCCATCAGCAAAGCCGCCGAATGGTACCCGCAGGAGCTGCTGCTGGGCGGTGGCCCCGGCCTCGTCGATTATGTGGTGGGAGCGGAGCCGGGTCCCGGGGTATTCGTGCTGGGCACCATCGACGATGCGGTGCAGCAGCACTACCTGAAGCTCTACAAGCTGGGCCCCGGGCCACTCTACTGCTTCTACACGCCTTACCATCTCTGCCACTTCGAGACGCCGACTACAGTGGCCCGCGCCGTGCTGTTCCAGGATGCTGCCCTGGCCCCGGCCGGCCCCATGCGCGTGGAAGTCGTGACAGCCGCCAAAGTGCCGCTGTTTGCCGGCCAAGTGCTCGATGGCATCGGCCACTACCATACCTACGGGCTGGCCGAAAACGCCGACATCACCCAGCGCGAAAACCTGCTGCCTATTGGCGTGGCTGAGGGCTGCACGCTTCGCCACGATGTCGAGCGTGACCAAGTGCTGACTTACAACGATGTAATACTGCCGGAGGGTCGCCTCATAGACCAATTGCGGGCTGAGCAGACCGCGTATTTTCAAAATAGCCAGCCCTTCCTGAATTCCCCAACGCTTGCCGATCCTCCATCGATGCTTCGGTGAGCCGCCGTTCTTGCCACTACTGATCTACCTTCCCCAATGGACAAGCTTATGTCTTCTCTGCCCACCTACTCTGCCGTAGCATTGCCTGTTGTAGCACCAGCAGAGCTTACTACAAAGCAACCTGCACTGCGGTCCAAGCCAATTGAACCTCCGGCTAGTCCCTGCCGGTTCTGCGGCGCTCCTCTCGATGTGACGTTCGTTGATCTGGGAACATCACCGCTATGCCAAAACCATGTGCGGCCGCACGAGTTCAACTGCGCCGAGCCTTTTTATCCACTGCATGCACGGGTATGCCGGGAGTGCTTTTTGGTGCAGCTTGATGAGTTTGTAACATCCGAGGAGATATTCCAGAACGATTACGCCTACTTTTCCTCGTATTCGGCCTCCTGGCTCCGGCACGCCAGCCGCTACACCGATATGGCTGCCACGCGTTTCGGCCTGAACGCCCAAAGCCTGGTGGTAGAAGTGGCTTCTAACGACGGCTACCTGCTGCAATATTTCGTGGCCAAGGATATTCCGGTGCTGGGAGTGGAGCCGGCGCTGAATGTAGCCGAAGTAGCCCGCAGCAAAGGTATCAATACGCTGGGACGCTTCTTCGGGCGTGAAACAGCACAGTATATAGCTGCCACCAGTGGCCAGGCCGACCTGCTTCTCGGCAACAATGTGCTGGCCCACGTTCCCGATATCAATGACTTTGTGGCTGGTATGCAGCTGCTGCTCAAGCCCAACGGCGTTATCACCATGGAGTTTCCGCATCTGCTGCGGCTCATGGAGGGCAACCAGTTCGATACTGTCTACCATGAGCACTTCAGCTACCTGTCGTTTTATACGGTAGAGCGCATCTTCGCGCATCATGGCCTTACGCTTTTTGATGTGGAGGAACTGCCTACGCACGGCGGCTCGCTGCGCATCTACGCCCGGCACACCGGCTGCCCAGAATGGCCCCTGAGTGAGCGGGTAGCGGAGCTCCGGAACCGGGAACTGGCTGCTGGCGTCACCGACCTGACGTATTACGCCGACTTCGAGGAAAAAGCCAAAGAGACGAAGCGGAAGCTGCTGGAGTTTCTGATTGAGGCAAAACGGGCCGGCAAAACGGTAGTAGGCTATGGTGCTCCCGGTAAGGGAAACACCCTGCTTAATTACTGCGGCATCCGCACCGACTTTCTGGATTACACAGTGGATGTGAGCCCGCACAAGCAAGGCAATTTTCTGCCCGGTACCCGCATTCCCATCTGCCATCCGGACCGGATTTGGGACACCCAGCCCGACTATGTGCTGATTCTGCCCTGGAACCTGCGGGAGGAAATAATGGACCAGATGGCTGGTATCCGGGAGTGGGGTGGCCGGTTTGTGGTGCCCATTCCGGAGGTACAGGTGTTTGAGTAGCCTTTCGGATGGAAACGACCAGCCCAGTACAAACACCGGCTATCCTCGAAGCAGGAAAAGATATGCATGCCCTGCTGGCCCGGCTGTTTCCTATCTGCCGGAGCATCACCGGCAATGGAGTCCGCCAGACGCTGGCCATCGTGCAGGAGTATCTGCCCGCGCTGCAGCTACACGAGGTGCCCAGTGGCACCCCCGCCCTCGACTGGCAAGTGCCTGCGGAGTGGAACATTCGGGATGCCTGGGTGAAAAATGCGGCCGGGGAACGGGTCATCGACTTCCGGCAGCACAATCTGCACGTGGTAGGGTACAGCACACCCGTGCGGGGGTGGTTTTCGCGGCAGGAACTGGATGAGCACCTGTTTTCATTGCCAGAGCAGCCAGATCTGCTTCCGTATCGCACCAGCTATTATCAGCCCACCTGGGGTTTTTGCCTCAGCCACCAGCACCGGCTGGCACTGCAGGATGCGTATTACGAGGTCTGTATCGATAGCACAATCGATGAGCAGGGCTTCCTGACCTACGGCGAACTGGAGTTGCCAGCTACTGAAGCAGGAGAAAACCCTGCGAACGAGGTGCTGTTTTCCTGCCATTGCTGCCACCCTTCACTAGCCAACGACAACCTTTCGGGGCTGGTAGTGGCCGTGGCGCTGGCCCAGACTTTGGCCGCCCAGCCTGTGCGCCACTACACGTACCGCTTCGTGTTTGGCCCCGGCACTATCGGAAGCATTGTCTGGCTTTCCCGTAATCCGGAGGCCATAGCCCGTATCCGGCACGGCTTGGTGCTTACCCTGCTGGGTGGCCCGGGGCCGTTCACCTATAAACAAAGCCGCCGCGGTAGTGCCGCCGTAGACCGGGCCGTGGCCCTGGCCTTGCGCGATGCTGCCGTGGCGCACAATATAAGGCCCTGGCTGCCCTACGGCTACGATGAGCGCCAATACTGTTCGCCAGGGTTCAATCTGCCGGTCGGCTGTTTGTCGCGCACCCCATTTGGCGAGTTTCCGGAGTACCACACCTCCGCCGACAACCTGGATTTTGTCCAGCCCAAGCAGCTGGCCGAAGCGCGGGCGTTGTTGCTGCGCATATGCGGTATTTTCGAACGCGACCAAGTGTACCGAAACCTGCGGCCGTATGGCGAGCCGCAGCTGGGCCGGCGCGGCCTGTACAAGGGTATCGGCGGAGGTCTGGAAGGGCAGGAGTGGCAGATGGCTTTGCTCTGGGTACTGAGCCTTTCCGACGGCGACCATAGTCTGGTAGCGGTGGCCGAGCAGGCCAACCTGCCGTTTGAGCTGCTGCAGCGGGCCGCCGAAGCTCTGGCCACCACCGATTTACTGGCACCTGTTTAGGTCTTTCTCACTACTCTTGCGCTCCGTATCATGGAAACTGCCACGCTTCCGGCTTCACTTCCTTCTCTGGCTAAGAAATCAGTCCCTGAACCTGTTTTCGCGGGCTCAAATGCGCTGAGTGCCCGGTTTCATGCCGCCATTCCGGGGGGCGCCCACACCTATGCCAAAGGCGACGACCAGTTTCCGGAGCACATGGCACCCTATATTGTGCGGGGTGAAGGCTGCCGGGTCTGGGATGTCGATGGCAATGAGTTCATTGAGTTTGGGGCCGGTCTGCGCTCCGTGACGCTGGGACACGCCTACGGCCCCGTAGTAGCGGCTGCCCGGCAGCAGTTGGAACTGGGCGTTAATTTTGGCCGGCCGGCCGTGCTGGAATTAGAGACGGCCGAGGAGTTTCTGGACTTCGTGCAGGCCGGGGAGATGGTGAAATTTGCCAAAAACGGCTCCGATGCGACCAGCGCTGCCGTGAAGCTGGCTCGCGCCTACACGGGCCGCAATCTGGTGGGTATCTGCCAAGACCACCCATTTTTCTCCGTCGACGACTGGTTTATCGGGACCACGCCACTGGCCGCTGGCATTCCGCCCGCCATCAGCTCTCTTACCGTCAGCTTCCGCTACAATGATCTGGCCAGTGCAGAGGCGCTGTTTGCGGCCCATCCTGGGCAGGTGGCTTGCCTGTTGCTGGAAGTAGAGAAAGAAGTAGCACCAGCACCCGGCTTTCTGGCCGGGCTGCGCCGCCTCTGCGACCAGGAAGGAGCCGTCCTGATCTTCGATGAAATCATCACCGGGTTTCGCTGGCACAACCAGGGCGCCCAGGCCCGCTATGGCGTGCGCCCCGACCTGAGCACCTGGGGCAAGGCCCTCGCCAACGGATTCAGCCTGGCGGCTCTCACTGGCCGTCGTGAACTGATGGAACGGGGCGGTTTGCACCATTCGCACGACCGGGTTTTTCTGCTTTCAACCACGTATGGTGCCGAGACGCACGCACTAGCTGCTGCCCGTGCCGTAATGCGCGAATACCGCACGCAGCCCGTTGTCGAACAGCTCTGGAAAGCAGGCCGGCAGCTGGCCGACGGCCTCCGGCAGGCGGCGCAGGAGCAAGGTGTAGCCGAACAAATCCAGGCACTCGGCCAGTCCTGCTGCCTCACCTACACCACCCGCGACGCCCAGGGGCAGCACTCGGCGGCGCTCCGTACGCTTTTCCTGCAGGAAACCCTGCGGCGCGGCTTGCTTATGCCTTCGCTTATCGTCAATTACTCGCACACGCCGGCCGTTATCAGCAGCGTGTTGGAGCGCCTGTACGAGGTGCTGGGCGTGTATCGGCGGGCCCTCGAAGACGGTGTGGAGCACTACCTCGTCGGGGAGCCGGTGAAGTCAGTGTATCGAACCCGGAATTAAGCCGGGCAGCCCGGCAATGGCGAAGAAGCGAGGTCCCACATCCTGTTCTGAAAACTGGCTACTATGTTACGCATCCTGCTCATTCACAACTTCTACCAGCAGCCCGGCGGCGAAGATGCCGTGTTTCGGTCAGAGCGTGACCTGCTGCGAACCTACGGCCACGCTGTCGAAACCCTGGAATTTCACAACGCTGAGATAGAAGCCGGGGCGTTGGGCAAGCTGCGGGCGGGCCTGCGGGGCTTCTACAACCCGGGCAGCGCCCGACGCCTCCGCAAGGCTATTGCCCGCTTTCGGCCCGATGTACTTCATATTCATAACCTGTTTCCGGTAGGCTCGCCGGCGTTGCTCTGGGCAGCCCGCGCTGCCGGAGTGCCCGTCGTGATGACCCTGCACAACTACCGGCTCATATGCCCCGGAGCACTGCTCTACACCGATGGCAAATTGTATGAGGCCAGTGTGCATCGGCTATTTCCCTGGGATGCAGTCCGCCGCCGCCTCTACCGCAACTCAGCGCTGCAAACCGCTACTGTAGCCGCTATTACGGGCCTGCACAAGCTGCTAGGTACCTGGCGCTGGGGCGTGAGCCGCTACATTACGCTCACGCACTTTGCCCGGCAGCGCTACCTTAATTCGTCGCTACGGCTACGGCCCGAGCAGCTGGTCTATAAACCCAACTTCCTGGCTGATCCGGGGCCACCTGTTGCTGGCACTGAGCGGGCGAACCACCTGCTGTTTGTGGGGCGGCTTTCCCCTGAGAAGGGCCTGCACACCCTGCTGGCTGCCGCTGCCACGCATGCGCTGCCGCTGGTAATAGTCGGTGATGGGCCATTGCGCGCCGAAGTGGAAGCTTGCGCTGCCGCCACCCCCTCAGTCCGCTACGTCGGGTCCGCCAACGCGGCCGGAGTAGCGGAGGCCATGCGCCACTGCCGGGCCCTGGTGATGCCATCGGAGTGCGTGGAGGGAATGCCTATGGTAGTGCTGGAGGCCTTTGCCACCGGAACGCCGGTGCTGGCGGCCCGGCGGGGCGGCCCCGGCGAAATGGTCAGGCCGGGTAGTAATGGTCTACTGTTTGAGCCCGGAGATGCCCAAGGACTTGCCCAGGCCGCCCGCTATCTTCTCGCAGATGAAGAACTGGCTGCCCGGCTGGGTGAGGGAGGCCGGGCCAGCTATGAGGCGCTCTACACTCCGGCCAGCAACTACACTTGCCTGTTGAGCATCTACCAGGAGGTGGTAGCAAAAGGCAGTGGCAGACCAGCGCAAGACAGAACGCGCAATCCGGAGCCGCACTACAATGCGCCGGTAGAAGTGCCGCTACTACGCTGATGTTCCGCTGACCCCACCCTACTCCTGTCTGCCTTCAGATGGGTCAGTAGTAGCTGGAGTGCCAGCTCGCGAGGGTGAAAAATGCTTGGTAAATCCGGTAAGATTAGGAAATAAGCGGCATAATATATGGCTGGTTATATTAAAATTAAATAAGAAAAAATATAACTAATCTTTCAAAAATGCATTATGAAATTCGTAAGTTTAATCCAAAGTTGCACCTGTCAGACCTTCGGTTTGTAGCTGACATCACCGCCTCCTGGACTCCCATTTTTCTTCAAGGCTTTGCCCAATGGAAACCTTAACCTACCCTTCAGACCAGCTAGTGGCCAGCCGCGAGACGCTGGCGCCGTCCGCTGCCACACAGCCCCAGCCAACTCGTCGGCGCCTGCTGCACCTGCTCTGGGAGCTGCGCTATTCCGGTGCTGAGGTGATGGTATACGATGCCAAAGAGTACTTCGAGTCGCAGGGTTTGTACGGCTCGATAGTAGCGCGAGGGCCCGAATTTGGCCCTTATGCTCCTACACTGGCCAGGGCCGGCTACCCGGTAGAGCATCTGCCGGCCCGTCGGAATCTGGGCTCGTTCATTGAGCTATACCGGTATCTGCGCAAGCACCCTGCCGATGTGGTGCACCTGCACCTGGAGGGGCTATTTATCTGGCATTGCCTCGCTATCCGGCTGGCCTTTCCTAAGGCCCGCATTGTGCATACACACCACGATGTCTACTTTCAGTACCCGCCGTATCTGCGGATGAAGCGCACTTTTCACCGCTGGCTAGCCACGCAGTTGGGGGTGCGCCACGTAAGCATCGGCGAGTCGGTGCAGACGGTGGAGCGGGAACATTTCCGCAACCCCACTACCATTGTTTACAACTGGATTGACGAAAACGAGTTCCGGCCGCCCACGCCCGAGCAGATGGCGGCTGCCCGGCAGGAAATCGGTATTGCGCCCGATGCCTTTGTGGTGCTGACTGTGGGTACCTGCAACGACAAGAAGTGCCACAACGAAATATTTGAAGCGGTAGCAAGAGTGAAGGACCGGCTGCCCAACCTGGTTTTTCTGCACCGGGGCACTGGCGAAAACCTCCCCCAGGAGCGCGAATACGTGAAACGGCTGGGCATCGAGCAACACGTCATTTTCCTCGACTATATCGACTACCTGCCTAAAGTATTCTGGGCGTCAGATGCCTTTATATTCTCGTCGCACTGGGAAGGGCTGGGCAACGTCATTCTGCAGGCTATTGCCTGCAAAGTGCCTGTTATCCTCTACCAGGGCTGGGGCATGAACGACTTCCGGCCCGCAGATCCGGCCGAAACCTATGGCTTCTGGATAGACCCGGACACGGAGCGCTTTGATGAAGCCCTGCTGGAAATGCACGCCATGAAAGCGGATGGCCGCATTACGGGCTGGAAAGACAAAGCCTATGCCTTCTACCGCAAAAAGTTCTCCGCCAGAAAGTCCTTGGCCAACATGGTGCACCAGTACCTGGGCTAGCTGAGGCCCGCCGCTATTGTGGCTTCCAGACAATCCTTACACGAAAAAAGCCCAGCCAAACGGCCGGGCTTTTTTTGCAGATAGTCAGTGCGAAGGCTACTGGCCGGCGCCTGTGGCAGGCGAGGTAGTAGAAGCAGCCGAGTTGGTGGTCGTCTTCGAGTAGATTTCCAGACCCGAAAGGTTGGCGTCGCCACCGGCCGACGTAACGGTGATGGTACCGTTCGTGACGTTGGTAGTGAAGGGGCCTACTTTAGCCCAGTTGCCGGCCGAGCCGCTGTTGCGGTTCGTAACTACCTGCTGGCCATTCAGCGACAGGCTGAACGTAGCCGGGTTGTTATCTTCCCATACGTACATGTACACTTCGTACGTGCCATTTGGCACTGCCGACATCCGCACGTTCAGGCTGTTGTGCCATACCGACGAGCGAATCACGTTGGCGCGGGTAGCATCGGTAGCAGGCGTGAGGGCCACGTTGTTGTTCGAAAACGCGTTGCCGTTTACTACCGTGAAGTTCGAGGCGCCGGTACCGGCTTCCCAGGTTTTGCCATCAAGCGTAGTGCGCCCGCCGCCCAGGTTGATAGCGCGGTAGAAGGCCGTAACAGGCGTGGTAGGCACCGGAGCCGTTACCGTCAGGCTTACAGCAGCCGAGGTAGTGCTGGCAGTGGCGTTGTCGGTAGCCTTGGCCGTCAGCGAGTACGCGCCGGCCGCTACATTGCTCCAGGTGAAGGTGTATGGCGCGCTGGTGTCTTCGCCCAGCTTGGTCGAGCCCTGGAAGAACTCTACTTTGCTTACGGTGCCGTCAGCATCCGAGGCCGTAGCCGTGAGGGTTACGCTGCCACCGGCCGTCAGAGTAGCGGCAGAAGCGGCCAACTGCACGCGTGGTGCAACGTTGGCTGCCGGAGCCGTGCCGGCTGCCCGGATTTCCAGGCCCGAGAGGTTCAGGTCACCGCCCGAAGACGTAATCTGGAGCAGGCCGTTGGAAGCTACCGTAGTGGCGAACGGCCCGATACGCTGCCAGCTGCCGGCCGCGCCGGTGTTGAAGGAAGAGACGCGCTGGCCCTGAATATTCAGGTTGATGTTGCCGGCATAGTTGTCTTCCCACACATAGGCATACACGTTATACTGGCCGGCTGGCACGCTGCTCACCGTCAGCTGCAGGCTGTTGCTGTAGATGGAAGAGCGGATCATGTTCGCGCGGGCAGCATCCGTTGCGGGAGTAAGCGCGGCGTTCTGGTCAGCGAAACGCTGCGCATTGTGCGTTACGTTCGGGGCGTTGTCGCCTTCCCAGCTGTTGCCGTCAATGGTAGCGGCGCTGCCGTTGAAGTTGATGGCGCGGTACAGGGCACCGCTGGCCAGCGGCGGCGTTACCGTTGGGGTGGTAGGCGTGGTGGGAGTAGTAGGTGTGGTGGGGGTAGTAGTACCGCCACCGCTTACCCGGATACCAGCGCCGGCCGGAGCCGGATAGTTAGCCGTAATCGACTGGTCGCCCCAGCTGTTGTTGTTCTCCACCATGTTGGTGGTGTTCAGTGTCCAGAAGGGATTCTGCTGGCCGGCGCTGTTCACCCAGTTTACCTTGTTACCGGTTACGGTTGGGTTTTCTACGATGCGCGGACCGCCCCACAGATAGATGCCCACGTTCGTGAAGCTCTGCTGACGACCAAACACCACGTTGTTGATGATCTTGTTGTTGGTGCCGCCGGTGTTGGCAATGCCATACTGACCCGGGTTGATAACCACGTTGTTTTCAATCGTGCAGTACGAGCCACCCGTGTCACCTACCAGGATGCCGCCACCCGAAGCGCTGGGGCCGCCACCGTTGATGTAGTTGTTGCGGATCAGCAGCGGGCTGCTGGGCGTACCGCTGGTCATGAACATGTTGATGGCATCCTCGGGGTTGCTCTGGCCAGCTACGTTCACACCATAGTTGTACTCAATGATGTTGCCGGCGCCCGTGCAGTTGTTGAACTGAACGAATTGCCCGCGGGCATCCGCCATGTTCATGTTCTTGAAGGAGTTGTGGCTAACCACCAGGCCACCCGTACCGTTCTGGGCGTAGATACCGCCAATCAGGTTTTCGAAGTAGCAATCCTCGATTTTGATGTTCGAGCAGTTGTATAGATCAACGCCCAGCTTCTGACCGTTGCGCATCGAAACACGACGGATGGTCATGTTGGAGCAGTTTGTGAGCTTGATAGCCGGCTCCGTGGTGAAATTGGTAATCACCAGATTTTCAATCACACGGTTGCTCTGGCCATCCAGGCGAACCGGGGCACTAGCCGTCAGGCCGGTCAGCCCACCATCCGATTGAGCATTGGCGCAAAACGTGGTGAAAAAGAGCAACACAGCCAACGACACATACGTCTGCAAAGAAGCAGACATTCCAATTTTCTTTTTCTTCAGCATTTGCACTTTTTAAGAGGTGAAAGAGCGTAAAGGTTGTTTTGAGTAAGGCAAAGTTACGCAGAAAAACTTAATTCATGTTCACTTCATGAATGATTAAACCAGCGTAACTATGTAGTAAAGGCATACATATAGAAAGTATATAAAGGTTCATGTATTGGAAAAATTATGTAATATGACCGGTATAGTGCGTACAAGTGCATTTTGAAAAATTGAATTATTGCTTGTGGATAGTAGAAATATTTTTTGTCGGAATAGGAGTTTAGAGTAATGCCCCGGCTAAGGTTGAATTATTGCGGGTAAGGATTTGAATCATACTGCCTTGCGTTCAATTTTGATTGATGCAGAAAGGCGATGCTGGAAAAGACCGGAATTTTGTAACAGACCAGACTCAATTTGGTGGCAAGCCAGGCGTATTGTTCTACTCAATATCAAAATCAAACCATCGGCCTGCCTTGTATAGTTGTCCGAACAGCATGAACAGGCGGGGCCGACAGCCAAAAAAGTCACAGCAGTTCTGCTTCTACCTGGGTGGAACAGAGCTGGCCTACTGTAGCATAGGTGCGGTAAAGCCGGCTCACTTCAGAAAGTAGCCCACCAATCGGCGCGAATAGCCCGTGAGCAGGCACAGCGGTAAGTCGCGCGGGGGGCAGTTTCGCCGTGCAAACCACGTGAAGTCCCGCAGGTTGGCGCCACCCCGGATGCTGAACAGGTGCTGGTAGTAGTTGCGTAGGGTGCGTTGCTGCCGGTTGTGCTGGTCGCCGCTTTCGTCGGGGTAGGTGCCGAGGCAGGCGTCAAAATTCAGATACACCTCAAACCCCGCCAGCCGCGCCTGATGAGTAAAGTCGTAGTCGGCGTAGTAATGCGGGAGCAGCTCAGCCGCAAACAGACCGATACGCTCAAACACAACGCGCGGAATGAGTAATCCGCGGCCTGGCAGGCACTCAGTGGGGTACTGGCCCTGGCGCTGGTCCGGCGGCACATCGTCGAGCAGCCGCCGGAAGCTGCCGGTGCGCCAGTTGAGCCAGCCGCCGGCATATACCGGCGCCTGGGTGCGGGCGTCCAGCTCAAAAGCCCCGTACAGTGCCGGAGGGCGGCTGTGGGCAGCCTGCATCATTTTCTCCACGAAATCAGGATAGGCTACTACGTCGTTGTTCATGGTCATCAGCCAGCTGGCACCCTGGTCCAGCGCATAGTGCAGGCCCAGGTTCACGCCGGCCGTCCAGAACAACGAGCCCGTGCCGGGCAGAACAATGACTTCCGGATAGTCGGCGGCTAGGGCCTCGGCCGTGCCATCCGTCGAGCCATCATCCACCACAATTGTCTGAAACCCCTGCTCCGTCTGGGCCCGCAGCGCATACAGACAAGCGCGTGTGTAAGAGAGGCGGTTGAAAACCGGGATGACGATATACAGCATGGCCGCAAAAGAGTGAGATGTGAAAAGCAACTATCTACTGATGAAGGAATGGCGCCCGCGAAGCCTGCTGCTCTGCTACAGCGCTTGGCGCATTATGCCATGTGCCTGCAAGGATTTTAGGCCGGTATGGTGCTTACCAGCCCGCGGTAGAGCTGTCCGCCCAGGTTTGCAGGCAGCGCATTGAGCAGCATATAAGGCAGCGAGGCTGGAGTAGTGCGGGGCTGTAGCTGGTGCCGCTGCAGCAGCGTGTTGAGGCGCCGGCTCAGGCTGGGGTTGTGCAGCAGCTGTCCGGATATGAACTGCAGCTTGGGTACTTCCTTCGAAAGTGCCTGGCGAAATGTTGCGGCCCCAGCTGGGTCGTAGTGGTGCAGGGGGGCCAGATAGTACAGGGCGTGGCAGTAGCTTTCCATATACATGGCCCAGCGCGTTTTGCGGGTCGAAATCTGGTTGCCGGGATGCAGGTGATAGTTGCCCATCACGGCGTCCACGAGTTGGAAGTCGCCGCGCATCATCATGCGGAGCCACAGGTCGAAGTCGCCGGTGTAACGGAGTTGCTCCTTGAAGCTGCCCGCTGCCAACACGGCTTTGCGGCGCATGAGCGAATGCGAAATAATGAAAGGGCAGCCCAACTGCAGGGTTTGGGTGAACAGCTGCCGGCCATTGAGCCGGGCCGGGTACGTGAAATGTAGCCGCTGCAGCCGCAAATCGTGCTGCTGTTGCACGTCGGCGGCATTCGTGCCCACAAAGATGCTCCGGCCGGTCACCAGCACGAGGTCAGGATCGGAGAGGTATGGAACAAGGGCCTGCAGGTAGTCGGGCGTTACTTCGTCGTCGTCGTGCAGAATCTGCACCCACTCGCCGCGTGCACGCCGCAGCGCTAGGTTGCAGTTGTTGTATTGGCCCAGGTTACGGGCGTTTCGGTGGTAGAGCATGCCCGCCGGCTGCTCCCGCTCTACCCAGCGTTGCGTGTCGTCCTCGGTAGAATTGTCGCTGATAAGGATTTCCAGGCTAAGTCCTGGCGGCCGGTGCATCCGCTGCAGCTGGCCCAGCACGCGCTGCAGGTCGTGCAGGCGGTTGTAGGTAGGAACGATGATGGAGAGCTGAACTGCCGACATGCGAGTGGCTTTTAAGTGTGTGAGTATGAAGTAGAAATCAGGAGGCTTGTGGCTACAGCGTGATGGAAAATACCGCTGCCAGCTGCCGTACCCGCGCCACCGCCTTGTCGCGGAGTGTGGAGCGCCACTGCCGGTAATCCGACAGCGTATCGCGCATCATGAATGGTGGGTGGCGCAGCGGCAGCGGCAGCGCCCGGGTCGGCAGATTGGCCCACGGGTGGTCGGTATTGTGGGTGTGGGTGGCCTGGTCCCCGAAGCCAATGTTGCTGATCAGGTTTACGCCCGGCGTGATGCTCAGCCCCGACTGGCTCAGCAGCGTGAAAGCCCACTGGTAGTCCCAGGTGTCCAGCTGGCCCGTGTGGGTGGCCCAAAGAGGCTGCAGGGCAAAGCGCTGCTCCAGCCGGTGGAAAAAACGGTTCCAGAAGTAGTTTTTGCGGGCCAGCTCGGGCAGCAGCGACGTGGCCGCATCGTAGAATTGCCAGGCCCGGCGCCAGGTGGCCCAGCCCCAAATACCCACGTATTGTGAGAAAAAGTAGGAGTAGTCCGGGTCGCGGTGCCAGCCACGCAGCAGGTTGCTGCCGCTGATATGCAGCACGCGGGTATCGTGGGCATACTGCTCCAACAGCTGCTCGCAATACGGGAAGAAGCTGGGGTGCGGCAGGCAGTCATCTTCGAGGATAATGCCACTTTCTTCGTGCTCAAAAAACCAGCTGATGGCCTCGCTCACCGCCCGGCGGCAGCCCAGGTTCTGCTCCCGAAACAGCGTCTCAACCGTACAGGGCCAATCGATGGCGGCCAGCACCTGCGCCCGAACCGCCGTGCAGGCTTCAGCCTCGGTGGGCCGCTGGGCCCGGGGGCCGTCGGCCGCAACGTAGAGCCGTGGCGGGCGGGCTGCCCGTATGGCGGCCAGCACCTGCATCGTTACATCGGCTCGGTTGAAGATGATAAACAACACCGCCGCCCGTGGAGGCGCCGCAGCAGGACTTGGGTTGGCCGAAGTAAATGGAGAGGACTGCATAGCTCAGACAGGAAAAGGCAACGAATTGCTTTCTGCAGGAAATGGTGCCGGCTGTGGCCGGGCAGGCGGTGGCAAGGGGGCTTTGGCCGTCTGGGGCGTAGCAGTCAGCTGCGTGATGCGCAACAGGCCAAACCCGATGAAGCCGTAGAAAAAGGGCGGCAGGCAGTAGGAGTAGGCGTACACCAGATTCGTGACGATGAGAACCGCCCAAGTCAGGGCTTCGGGAGAAGCCGGGACGCGGCGCAGCAGTTGGCCCGCTACATGGAGGTGCGGCAGCACAAACAGCAGCAGGCCCACCGCCCCGAAGTAGAACAGGGTTTCGAGGTAGAAGCTGTGCAGGTTGTGGCCGTGTCCGTCCTCGAAGAAGGGCATGTTGCTTTCCGGGTTGTAGAACTGCACTGGTAGCTCGAAGCCGGCCAGCCGCATGCCCAGCACCGGATGATCCTCCACGAAAGGCCAGTAGGAATCGAATTGGATGGCCCGCCACTCGCCGGTACCCTGAGTGCTGTGGTTCTCGATGTCAGAGAAGTTGGCCGCCAGCTTCTGTGTCACTTCCGGGTACGACACCAGAATGAAGGATGCCGCCAGTGACACCACCAGCAGCGGGATTCCTATCAGCGTGGGCAGTGCCGCGCCGCCCAGGCGTTTGGGCGCGGCCCGGGCTATCAGCAGCGCATTTAGCGCCAGGGCTACTGCCGATGTCACCCACACCGTGCGGTGCTGGAAGAAGAAGATGGCAAAGGCTGCCAGAAAAAACAGCAACAGCTGCCGGGTCTGCCGCTGCTCTAGATAAACATTGAAATGGTAGAGCAAGGGCAGCATCAGCAGGTACACCGATGAGGCATACAGCCCCCGGTTGTGCGCCAGGAATGACCCCACGCTCAATGCCTCAAGGTTCACCAGCGCCAGATTCAGGGCTAGTGCCACCCATATCATCGGAATGATGTCGGCGAGGGTGATGCGGCCTACGCGGGCATACAGGCCATAGAAAGCCGGGATGGCAAACAGCACCAGCAGCTTCTGAAACACATGCGGATACACCATCGGTGTATCATAAAACCAGTACGACTCGGCGGCCAGCAACCCCGTAGCGGCCACCGATGCCCAAAACACCCCGAGTGCCATACCACGCAGATAGCGGTAGTAGAGTACGCTGAGTGCCACGCACATGACGGCAAAAAACCTGGCGTACAGAAGGTTGAATTCGTGTGACGGATGTGGGCTCAGGTCACCTTCAGGCGCTTTGCCAGTGAATATTTCCGAAAACAGCGGGTCGGATAGCAACAGCACCAGCAGGGCTCCGATATAGCAGTAGCGGATATTGATTTTCATGACAACGGGGAAAGGGCAACGGAATGGGGTTCGACAGTGTGCTGCCAGGCTGTAGCTGGCGTTTTCAGTGGCCGTACGGCTGTCTGGTTCCAGCCTAACACCTGCTGGTAGAGTCGCTCGTAGGCTGCTGTCACGGCCGCCTGGGAGAAGTGGTTGGCTACCCGGTCTACTCCCAGCGCGCTCAGCTCTTCGTAGCGGGCGGGCTGCGTAAATAGTGTGAGCAGAGCAGCGGCAATAGCCGCGGGCGAGTTGATGTCGGCGAGCAGGCCACAGCGGCCACCTTCCAGCACCCAGGGCACGGCGCCGGATTGGCTTCCGCCCACTACTGGCAGTCCTGCTTGCATGGCTTCCACCAGCGTCAGTCCAAACGACTCTTCCCGCGAGGGATGCAGCAGCACATCGAAAGTGGGCAGGCAGTGCAGTAGCTCCTCGTGCGGCAGCAGCCCACCAAACTGCACACCTGCCGCGAGGCCCTGCTCTTCGGCCCACTGCTGGGCTGCTTCACCCGGACCATAGTCGGGGCCGTAGAGCCAGTACTCCAGGTCGGGGCCTAGCTGCTCGCGTACCTGCCGGAAGGCCTGCAGCGCGGTGGCGGCGTTTTTCAGCTCCGACCAGCCCGTGAGGATAGACACAATGCGCCGGACCTTCTTGGCTGGGAAAACCTTGACGCCACCAGGAGCCGGAAGCACGGCATTCGGTACTACCGTCAGCTTGCGGGAAGCACTTTCCAGCGCCTGCGCCAGGTACGGCGATACGGCCGTGAAATGCTGGCCGCGCCGCAACACCCAGAGCTTAAGCAGCAGCCGCACCATCCGGTATAGGTCGGGTTGGTAACGCAGCACGTTCCAGGGGTTGTCGTGCAGGGTAATGAGGTGCGGAAAGCCGCTGGCCAATGCGCCACGCGCAAACTCGTAGCCCCAGTGCGCATGCACGATATCAGGCTGGTCCAGGTCGATGAACTGCCGGATAATAGTCGCTTCGGCTTCAAACATATCGGGGCAGTACTGCCGGGCCCGGGCCCGGAAGTTCCCCACATACACCGTGAGGCGTGGGCCACGCAGCACAACAGGTTCCGGTATGTTGCGGCCCAACGTGTAGACAGATACGGTATGCCCGGCTGCCAGCAGCCCCTGCACCAGCGGCGTAGTGGCACTGCCGCCCAACCCTTGCGGCGGCACAGTGCCGACTGGCAAATCGAGGTGGGGGCACAGCACTTCAATGTCGATGGGAGTTGCCAGGCCTACTTTCATGAGAAGGAAAAGAGCAGAGCGTGAAAAGCAGAGGAAAGAGGCGTTCTACCAGCCAGGGGAAAAATCAGGAGGGTTGCAGTATGGCAGGCGCCGGGCCCAGCAGGGCGAGCAGGCGGTTGCGCATCGTGCCGGGCTTGAGGTGGCCTTCGAGTTCGTTGTAGAGGGAAATGCGCACCGTGCGGTTCCAAGGCATTGCCAGCTGGCCCAGCAGCGCTACGGCTCCCAGCACCATCAGCACCAGCAGCTGTAGCAGGGCTCCTGCTTCCAGGCGGGCTAGGCCATTCTGTGCGGTGCCCAGCACCAGCGCCAGCACCAGCGCCGTGCATAGCGCGGGCCAGTAGGCACCCCAAAGGCCTGCCGCCGGAATCTGGAGGTAGCGGTGAATGGCGACCTGGTACGTGAGGTGGCGCAGCACCTCGGCCAGCAGCACCGTGAACACCATGGCGCGGAGCCCATACGGGGCCGCCAGCCACAGACCCGCACTCAGGCCCGCAATAAAGCCCACCTGCAGCCATACCTTAAACCGCAGCCGGCCCAATGACTCACACAATGACCCGCTGTAGATGGTGAGCAGGTGCGCCCCAACCATCAGGGCCAGTGGCCCAAGCAGCGGCACCGCCGCGCCCCATTGTGGCCCCAGCACCACGCGCACCAGCGGCTCGGCGGCCACCGCCATGCCGGCGGCCATCGGCAGCATCACCCATGCCGATAGGCTGAGCGTAGTCAGGTAGAGCGGCCGGAGGCGCGGAATGTCGTGCTGCAAACTGCTGTAGGAAGGCAGCATCACCCGCGAAATGCTGTCGGTGAAATGGTAGAGGGGCAGCTGTACCAGGAAAAACGTACGGTTGTAGAGGCCCAGCGTGAAGGTGCCCAGCAGCCGGCCGATGCTCAGCCGGTCGAGGTTGGAGCCAAAATATTCCAGCAGACTTACCACCGATACTGCTCCGCCAAAATTGACCAGCGGCTGATAATGTGCCCAGCGCAGCGGCGGACGCAGGCTGTGCCGGACACACAGCCAGGCCGCAACGGCCTTCACAAGCAGGTTGGCCAGTGTGGCGCCTACCAAGCTCCAGATGCCCCAGCCAGCCCAGGCCATTCCCAGCCCAATGACGCCATAGCCCGCTAGAAATGCCCCGAACTCGATACGAGCCAGCAAATCAAACGCCATGCGGCGGCGCAGCAGGCTCTGCGAGGTAGCGCCCAGGCTATTGAGCAAAAAAGTGAGCGACATGCCACGCAGCACATGCACGACGCCCGGCTCTTTGAAAAGCAGCGTTGCCAGAGGCGCCAGCGCCCACATCAGGCCCGTCACGACAATGCCGAGCCCAATAGCTACGGTGGAAGTGGCCCGGATGTGTACGGGTTGCAGGTCGGAGCGCTGAATGAGCGCCTGCTCCAGCCCCATGTGGGCAAAATAGCTCCCGAAACTGATGACGACCATGGCCATACCCATCAGCCCAAAATCGGCGGGGGTGAGCAGGCGCGACATAATACCGGAGTACACGAATTGCAGCCCGGCAATGGCCACGGTGGTAATCATGCTCCAACGAAGCCCACGAATGGTGCTGGCCGGGATGGAAGAGGCAGATGCAGACATAGCAGAAGCTGAGGCAACGAGCTACAGATCAGGGGAAATGGGGGCGGCGGGCGGCAGGGCAGTATAGAGCGGGAAACAGAAGCAAGCTTAGCCTGGAGTGAGAGCAACGGGCCGCGCCAAGAGCCGGCGGGCCAGCACCAGCAGCCGAGGCAGTTTGGTGGCCAGTACCAAGAGCCGCTGTGGCTGCCACAGGGGGCGCGGAACCCCCAGGAACCGCCCCAGATAGTGGGCTAGTTCGGACGTGGGAGTGCGCCAGAAAGTACTGTCAGGAGTCAGCACGCGCCGGCACAGCAGCGGCAGGCCCTGGTTCTTTTCGTTGGGCAGATGCCAGATGGGCAGCTCCAGATCCGTGGGGCGCACATTGGTATTCTGGTAGGAGGTCCAGATGCGGCGGATAAACGGGCTGGCATCTGCCCCTGGCCTGGCAAGCCGGTTGTACACGTAGCTGGTCAGGTACTCGTCGCCATCGAAAAGGCTGCGGCCATTCTCAAAGCGGGGCGGGGTGCTGGGGTAGTTCTGCAGCACGGCATGCCAGAGCGTACGCAGCTCCTGGTCTACTTCCGCCAGCCGTTGCCGGCTGCCACCCAGTATCTCGCCGCCATAATGATGCGGTATGGCCGCCGGATAAGTCGGGTCAAGCTGTCGGTACAGGTTCCCGATGCCGCGGCGGCTCAGGCCGTGCACTTTGGTGTCGGGGCCGGCCTCGGGCTCGGCGTCCAGCAGCAGCAGCGTTTCGGGCTGGCGCAATAGCTGCAGCAGCGCTGGTGCCGGCCGCGTCCAGACGCAATCCGAATCCAGAAGCAGACTGCCTTCTTCCGCCTCGGGCCGGGCCAGCTCCCGCAATACTTCCAGCTTATAAAAAGCATTCCGGAACTCCGTGCCGAAGTGCGGAGGCGGGCAGAATTCCACGAACGGCAGGTACTGCGTCTGCACCCCCAGCTTCTCCAGAAACGACCGATAATCGATGCCGCCCCAGTTGGCCGGGGCCTCATCATTCGTGTAAAACACATGCGTCACGCCCGGATTGCAGCGCACCGATGTGGCAAAGAACACAACCGTACACTGCCAGTATAGCCGTCGGCGCTGCTCCGCACCCACATCGAGCAGCTGCGGATACACGGAAGCCGGCGCCCCGGCCGTATCCACGCAAAGGCTCGTCACAATGGCCATGATGGGGGAATTAGAAAGTAGAAAACGAAAGGATGAGCCACCCGAAAAGCTACCACCCGGCAGCGGCCCTGTTCCCGCTCAGGTTGCGGAAGGCTGGTGCCATGAAGCTGCGCTACACGGAGTAGTAAGCTGCCTGGCTCTTGTAATGGTATTCGTAGGTCTCGTTGAAGTTGACGTTGTTGAGCAGCACATACACCTGGCCTGCCGGAGCCGTGGGGTGCGACGTGTCAACGAGCTCCTGCAGGTGCTGCAGGCTAGTGCGCTGCGTGTAGCGGTGCCGCACCACAAACACCGACACGTCGATGTATTGGCGCAGAATGTGATATTCCGATACCAGCCCCACGGGTGGCGCGTCCAGCACCACATAGTCGTACTCGGCCTTCAGCTGCTCAATCATTTCCCGGAAGCGGGGGCTTTCCAGCAGTGCCACCGCATCTTCCGGAATCAGGCCGGCCGTCAGCACATCAAGGTTAGGAATGTGCTCCGACTGCTGCATGGCTTCTTTCAGACTGATGTCGCCTTTCAGGTACGATGACAGCCCGGGCCGCCGGGGCGGAAAATCGAAGTAGGCGCTCATGGTGGGTTTGCGCAGGTCGGTTTCAATCAGCACCGTGCGCTTGCCCGAAATGGCCAGTTCCGCCGTCAGGTTGGTGCAGCAGAAGGTTTTGCCCTCGCCCGATATCGAAGAGGTAAACCCGATGACTTTCTGCCGGGCGCCACCACTCACATACTGCAGGTTGATGCGCACCGTGCGGAACGATTCCGTTACGGCGGACTTGGGCAGCTCGTGGCGCACCAGCTTGATGGATTTGCCCGCGTCGGCAATCAGACCCAGAAACGGTACGGTCGTCACGCTCTTAATCTGGTCGACGGTCTGCACGGTCTGGTTGGTGCGCTCCAGCAGCATAATCAGGCCCGCCGGCAGCACCAGCGCCAGTATCAGGCTAACGAGGTAGAGCTGCTGCGGATGAGGCGGGAGCGGATCAGCGCTTTGCATGGCGGCTTGGTCCACTACCTTTTTGTCGCTGGAGTTGGTGGCCAGGGTCACGGCCGCTTCCGTCTTCTTCTGCAGCAGAAACGTGTAGTTTTTGTCATTCACATCGGCCTGGTTGCGCAACAGGGCCAGTTGCCGCTCATTCTCAGGAAGCTGACTGATGCTGCTGCGCACGGCACCCAGGCGTTGGTCGTAGCTGCGCAGCGTAGCGTCGGCCGAGACGATAAGGTTGGTAAGGTTGCGCAGCAGGGCCGCGCGCCGGCCCTTTATTTTGTTGTCCAGCACCTGCAGCACCGGGTTGTTTTCTGATGCGCCCACCGCCAGGCCGGCTTTCTGGGTGTTGAGCTGGGCCAGCTCGATGATCTGGCTGTTGAGTACCGGGTCTTCCACGCCCAGGCCGGTAGCCGAGCTGACGGCATCTCCGTCCGGCGAGGAACGCAGCAGGTTCAGCACGTTCTGGTACGCCATGCGCGCGTTCTGGGTGCGGGCCCGGTCGTTTTCGAGCTGGCCGCGCATCTGCAGGTCGGCGTTGGTCTGCTGGCCAGCATCAATCAGGCCGCGCTGGCCCCGGAACGTGGCCACTGCGGCTTGTGAGCGACGCAGCGAGTCGCCTACTTTGCCCAGCTGCGAGTCGATGAACGCCACGGCCTTGTGGCCGTCCCGGTTCTTGTCGGTGAGGTCGTTCACGATATACGTGTTCATCAGCGCGTTCAGAAACCGGATTTCCTTGGCCGGTATGGCGCCCTGCGTCGTAATGCTGAGCACGCGCGACATCCGCTCAATCGGCTTGATGGTGAGCTTGCTCTGGTACTCGCTCGTGAGGCCCTGAATATCGTGCAGCACGAAGTAGAACGCCTTGCCCGGCAGCTGAGGCGTCAGGCCCGGCGTGGTACTTTCCACCGTGAAGTTGCAGTAAGGACTCTCGATAGGCTGGCCCAGCGTAACGGTGCGCTCAAACTGAAACTCCGGTACGGTATTCAGCATGGTGCCCGTCGTGAACTGGACTACCGGCACCCGCTTGCCCTCGGCCTTCACGTGGAACGTGCCATCGGGCCGGCTTTCCAGAAAAAAGCGCACCCCCGCCACCTGCGGCGCCGTGGTATCCACTACCACCTTCACCGGCGACTCGGCCCCGTATACTTCCTGCGTTTTCAGCGGCCGGAGCGTATTCACCCACGTATCCGGAACCACGTGGTAGCTCACGCCGAAATCCAGGCCCCGCAGCGTCTGGCTTATCACGCCCGCTGATGTGAGGATGCCAACTTCGTCTTCCACTTTGGTTTCCCGCTCCTTAGCGGCCTCCATGGTCAGCATTTCCTGCGCATGGCGCGAGCCGGTCGTGCGGTCGGCCAGCATCATGGTGGCCTTGAAGCCGTAGCGCACCGGCAGTAGCTGCGCCACAAAAAAGGCAATGGCCAGAAACAGCACCAACGACGCCGCAAAGTAGTACCAGCGCGTGCGAAGCTTAAACAGCATGTTGCTCAGATTGAGCTCATCGGCGGTAGTGGGAGTGTGGGTAGTAGACATAAGCGCAAACTGAAACTGAGTTGTAAAACGACTGGCAGCATTCAGGGCTTTCTGGAGCGGGGTAGGCAGAAGCCGGGACGGATAACTAAGTTACTATTTTGTTATAAAAAAAATTGTTTTAATCACATAAATATGTGTGCAGATTCTTGCCTTTTGCCGGCGCTACCGGAACAGGCCGTAGAGCAGGGCTGCCGTGCCCAGGCCTGAGAACAGCAGGCCCAGATTTACGGAGTTGCCGCGCTGGGTCAGGGCCTTGGAGGGCTCCACATACAAGGCATCGTTCGGGAGCAGATAGTAGTAAGGCGACTTAAGCAACTCGGGTTGGGTCAGGTCCAGCAGCACCACTTCTGAGCCGGAAGGAGTCTGCCGGATCAGCTTCACGTTGCGGCGGTTGCCAAGAGGGCTCAGGTCGCCGGCCAGGCCCAGGGCTTCTAGCACCGTAGCCCGGTCGTTGAAAACGGTGTAGCGCCCCGGGTTTTTCACTTCCCCCAGCACCGTCACCCGGAAGCTGACCAGCCGCAGGACCACGGTGGCATTGCGCACGTAGCCGGCAATCGACTGCTGCACCTTTTCCTGGGCGGCGCTCAGGGTCAGGCCCTGCACCATAATCTTGCCTACCGTCGGGACGATGATCTGGCCTTTCTCGTCCACGACATAGCCGTTGATGTACAGGGAGCCGGGGTCCGACTGGTTCATCACCAACTCAGACTCGTGCAGGCTGAACACTTTGGTGAGCTCCGGCTGCGGGCTCTGCACCCGAATGTAGAGCACGTCGTTGGGGAGGATTCGGTACTCCGTGGGCGGATTGGCTACGGACGTCGGCTGCGTGGGCGAGTACTGCCCCTGCAGGTAGCTGATGTCGCGGGTTGGAACGCAGGAGCTGAACATAAGCGCCAGCAGCAGAGCCAGAACGGGAGGGCGGAAGGCGAGCAACGCAACGTGAGAGAACATAAGTAGAGCGTGTGGTGCAGGAAATGAGCGGAGGTAAAAGACAGGAGCTCTTCAGCATAAGCATAATTTTAATAACTGGTACTTTTTAATAAAAATATTGTATGATTCTGTAAAATCAAAATATTTATTCAATATTTTTTATATTTAATTGTATTTACCTGGGTAGCTGCCAACACTGTGCTACAGGAAAGGCAAGGGTGCCTGTTTCTGATTTCCTCTGCCGGCAGGTAGTGGCCGGCAGCCGCAAACCCTTTACCTTCGGCCCCGTTGAATCAGTTTATACCCTGTACCTTACCGCATGAAAATTCTGCTGGTGGAAGATGAGCCCAAAGTGGCTGCTTTTCTGCACAAAGGGCTTACCGAACAACAGCACACCGTAGAAGTAGCCACCGACGGACCTACCGGCCTGCGACTGGCGCTGGCCGGGCAGCACGACCTCATTATTCTGGATAACCTGCTGCCCGGCCTGAGCGGACTGGAAGTCTGCCGGCAGGTGCGGGCTCATAATCCGGCGGTGCCTATTCTGATGCTTACGGCGCTGGGCGAAACCGACGATAAAATCCGCGGGCTAGATGCCGGCGCCGACGACTACCTCGTGAAGCCGTTCGCGTTTCAGGAGCTGCTGGCCCGGCTGCGGGCACTGGTGCGCCGCCGCCCCGAAACGGCTGCCTCGGTTCCTATTCTGCAGCTCGCCGACCTCACCCTCGACCCCGCCAGCAAACTGGTGCAGCGCGCCGGCCAGCCCATTCAGCTCACGGCCCGCGAATTCTCACTGCTTGAGTACCTGCTGCGCTACAAAGGCCGCGTAATCTCGCGCGTCGATATTCTGGAGCACGTCTGGGAAACCAGCTTCGATACGGGCTCCAATGTCATTGATGTGTACATCAACTTTCTGCGCAAAAAGATAGACAAGGACTTCACTCCCAAACTCATTCATACGCTGGTAGGAATGGGCTACGTGATGAAGGAAGAGTAGCGCATCCATCAAAAAAAGCAGCCCGCCTGCCCTTCCGGTATCCATAACCGGAAGGGCAGGCGGGCTGCTTATTAACAGAGCCGTGTCTACTCCTTGATCAGCTGGCGGCTGATAGGAGTGCCATCCACGGTCAGCACGAGGGTGTACTGGCCGGGCTGCTTCAGGCCCAGCTCCGCGGCTTTAAACTGATAGGTGTGCGTGCCGGCCGCCAGCTTCGTGCGGCGCAGGGCAGTGGCCAGCCGCCGCCCGGTAGCGTCGTACACGGTAATGTCGACGGGTAGCGGCCGGCTGAGCGTGCAGGAAATCTGCAGTGCATCTGCCACCGGATTCGGAAAAACCTGCACCTCATAGTCGTGGGCCGCCGCGCTGCTCCGGATGCCGGCCACGGTGCGCTCTACCGTCCAGACCACGGTGTAGGTGTGCTGGGTGAGGTGGTTGGTTGCGCGGGTGAGGGCCGTGGTATCCGTTATTTCCGCCACAATCCGGTGCGTACCGGTGCTCAGGCTGCTGAGCGGAACAGTAAGCTGGGGCTGGTTGTGGCGGACGACGGTATTGTCGCGCCGCCAGGTAACACGCAGCGTATTGGGGTTCGGGGGCAGCAGGATCAGCGCAAACGTCGGGTCCTGGCCCGGGTTGGTGATGGTAAGAGTAGTGGGGCTGTAGCTCTGCAGCGGCCCGGCCAGCGTATGAATGGTTTCGGTGAAGGCCTGCCGGCAGACGCTGCAGAAGGGCACGCCCAGCACCTGCATCTTGCAGTTCTGATGCGGCTTGTACCAGGTAGCGTTGCCGGTATGCGGATAGATGCCGATGCCGTTGGTACCCATCCAGGCCGCCCATTTCACCAAGGTTGGGTTGGCTTGCTGGGTCATGTTTTGGGTCTCGCGGGCGTACTGCTGGCCGGCCCAATACTCGTCCGATAGGCCGGAGAAGGAGTGCCCAATTTCATGGATGCTGATTTCATTGGCGCTTGGGTGCACTGAAGAGGTAGCCAGCGCCCCACCCGAACCGCCGTACTCGGTGGAGTTGACAACGATGAAGGCCTGATCGTAGAGTGGGAAGGAGGCCGCCAGCACGCTGGCCACCGCCCCCTGGTTGCGCGGCACCAGCAGCCGGTGAATACCACCCTGGTCGAAAGAGCTGCCGAAATAGTTATTGACTACTGCCACCGGCAGCGTGGACGAAGTGCAGTCGGGAGCGGTGCGCGGGTGCGAAGCGCCCGATTGGGCGGACGGCACGCGCACGGCAAACACGTTGAAGTAAGCCTGATACTCGCGGAAAGGCGTTTGAGTGAACATAGTCGCCACAATCCGGTCGACATCAGTGCGGAAGCGGGCCAACTCGCTGGCCTGGTAGCCGTCACTCAGAAACACTAGGTTGATGCGCCGGTCGAGGGGACCGGTTTTCACGAGCGTATCGACGGGAAAACTCTGAGCGTTTGCGCCTGCGGCCAACAGCAGCAGGAGAAGCAGAAAGGCGTAGCGTGTTTTCAAGGCTGTAGGGGAAAGGAGGTGGACGCAATAACCGTGGCCGTAGCCGCCGCAACTTCTTCGACGCGCACCTGCGTGGCCTGCGCCGGCAGCGAAAGCCGCACAAAAAACTCCGCTTCGGGCAGGCTGACTACCCGGCGGCTTAACTGCTGCTTTTCATCGGTGTACTCCACCGATTTGCGCAGCGGATGCTCTACTACCGCGGCGGTGCCCAATGGCTGGCCCGCCGCATCAAGCAGCCGCACCGCCAGATAGTCGGTGCCGGTGGCTGGGGTGGGAGCAGGCGCAGCTTTTAAGCGGCCCGGCGCGGCCTGGCTGCGGAGGAGCGTGATGCGGGCCGGCTGCCCGGCCCCGGCAGCTACCACCCGAAACGTGAGAAACACAACCGCTGGCTTTTCGGCTGTGGACTCCAGAGTAGCAGCAGGTCCCGATGCCGCGGTTGCCGACGACACAGGGCGTTGGCAACCGGCCAAGGTGGAGAAAAGCAGCACGTAAGGGATGAAGTGCAGACAGCGCATAGAGTCTGAAGTAGGAGGGTAGGCAGGGCCGCGGGGCAAGCGGCGTTTGGCTCTGCCCGATGCGCGCGGCCAATCCCCAAGACAATATAAGGCCCCGGGAGGAAACCAACAGGATAGATGGGTACAGAAGCCAGCCAGAGGATTGACAGGAAGTGCTTGTGCTGCTGTGCCGCGCAGTGAAAATAGATGGATACGCCGTGGCGGAGCTCGGTATCTGAGCAGTAGGGAAGGGTGCTGTAGGGAGGCTGACAGCTGACTGCTGGTGGGTAGGTGCCACCTGCGTGCGGGTTTCTGGCGGCCTGCGGGCAAAACGAGCCGCGTTGATATGGAGAAACGGGCTGTTGGTGTAATAAAATTTACGGCCCAAGGCCAGTGAGGTAGGTTTGAATCATCAAGCAGGAAGGAGCAGGCAGCTGCAACTGCTGGCCTTCTTACTGCAGTTTTTCTACACCCATTCTCTCATTTTATGCCTCATCAGTTTTACTTCAGCGCTTTTCTTTTAGCGGCCAGCCTGAGTGCTCCGCTTGCTACGCAGGCCCAGACTGCTGCAGAACCTGCCGCCCCTGCCCCGACCAAGACAGCACCGGCGCCTGGTTTCCAGTCAGCTACTCTTTTCAAGCTGGGTACCGGCCTCACGCGCGGCCTGACCATCGGCGGATTTATGGGCACGGCACTGCCGCTGGTGGCCAGCGTGGAGCACAACTACGCACCGGCCTGGTCCGTGTACGGCAACGTGAGCAGCGGCTGGCGCATAGGGGCCCGCACGGCGGCACCCGAGCGTGGTACCCGGTCGGCGTATGTCACCGAGGTAGGAGCAGACCTGGGCGTGCGCCACTACTACAACCAGGAGAAGCGGCAGGCTGCCGGACGAGCTGCTGGGCCGTTTGTGGGCAACTATGTGGCTCTGCAGGGTAGCACCAGCTTCACTCCCTACTATGCACCCAAGCTTTACCACGAAGTATCGGCCCTGTCGGTGCTGTGGGGCACGCAGCATCGGTTGGGCAGCCACGGCCTGCTGGATGCCTACGTGGGTGGCGGGCTGGAAACCCGACGGCTGAATATGAGCTACCGGGGCGTGCAGATTCGCCCGCACCTGGAAGTGGGCATCAAGCTGAGCCTGGTGCGGTAGGGGCGGGGAGCACAAAGCTTCTATTGCCAGTATTGCTAGGTGAGGGGAGGACTTTATTACAAGAGAATTTTATGAGCACTTTTGCACTATCCTTCCCTAATTCTCTCCAGCCCGCTTTTACCGTGCCGCGCTTTAAAACTATCCTGCTTCACGTCACGCTGTGGGCTACATTTTACATATATGAGGTGCTTTGCCTGTGGACGTTGGGTGGCCCGGTTCCCAACCCAGTGGAAACGGCCCCCAACTATGCTATTTCAGCTTTACTGCTGTACGGCCACGCGCTGTGGATATTCCCCCGATACTACAACACTAAGCGCTACGGGCAATACGCCTTGGGCCTGATCGGCCTATTAGCTGGCTACTGTACTTTACGCTACTTACTAGCCGTGTATTTAGTGCCTGCTACGGGCATTACGATGACGTTAACTTATCAAAATGCCCGCATGTTCTGGTCCCTGGTAATCTGGCGAGGCGTGCAGTTTCTGGGCTATAGCTTCACGTATGCCTACGCCGTGTATGCCATCAGCATGCAAAAGCAGCTGCGCCTGCACGAGCAGCAACTGCGCAACCAGGAGCAGCAGCTCCACCAGCAGGAGCGGGGCTTGCTGGAAGCCGACATTGCCTTCCTGAAAAGCCAGATCAACCCGCACTTTCTCTTCAACTCTCTCAATTTCCTGTACGCCCAGGTCTACCCGCTTTCCGAGCCTACGGCCAAAAGTGTACTGCTGCTCTCCGACATCATGCGCTACGCCCTAAACGAAGGCGGCGAGCAGGGCAAGGTGATGCTGGACAAGGAAATTCAGCACCTGCGCAATTATGTGGCTCTGAATCAGCTGCGCTTCGACCACCAGCTGCAGGTAAAATTTGAAGTGCAGGGCAGCACCCGGTTTCTGCTGATTCTGCCGCTAGTGCTCATCACCTTCGTTGAGAACTGCTTCAAGCACGGCGAGCTGTTTGATGCCGCCCACCCCGTGCTGGTGCAGGTGCGGGTGCAGGAAAACCAGCTCACCTTCTTCACCAGCAACCGCAAGCACGGCGGCCCCGTGGAGCACTCCACCGGCATCGGGCTCGAAAATACCCGCCGCCGACTGGCGGCCATCTACCCCGGCCGCCACCAGCTCACCATACACGACACGCCCGACACCTACGCCACCCACCTTACCCTGACCCTGTAGTGATACGCTGCCTGATTGTGGACGATGAGCAGGGCGCCATCGATATTCTGCGGCAATTCGTGGAGAAAACGCCCTTCCTGGAGCTGGTGGCCAGCACCACCAACCCCGTGGAGGCCCTGCGCCTGGTGGCCACCCAGCCCGTGGACCTGGTGTTTCTCGACATCCACATGCCCCAGCTCTCGGGTCTGGATGCCATGCCGCTGCTCACGGGCAAGTGCCAGGTGATTCTGACCACAGCCTACAGCGAGTTTGCCCTCAAAGGCTTCGAGCTGGAAGCGCTGGACTACCTGCTCAAACCCATTGCCTTTGAGCGGTTCCTGAAAGCGGCCCAGAAAGCCCTGAAAGCGCAGGCCCTGCCCACCCAGCCCATTGCCCCACCGCCCGACAGCTACATCTTCGTCAAGACGGAAAGCAAGGGCCGCATGCGCAAGGTCAGCTTCGAGGAAATCGTGTATGTGGAGGGGCTCAAGAACTACGTGTCCATCTACACCGAGCAGGAGCGTATTATCACGCTGCTCAACATCAAGGACCTGCAGGAGCGGCTGCCGCCAACCCAGTTTATGCGGGTGCACAAGTCCTACATCGTGTCGCTGCCCAAAATCAAGGCCTTGGACGGCAACCAGATCCTGTTTCAGGACGGCAAGGCCAGCGCCCCGCTCGGCGACACGTACCGACGCGGCTTCTTCGAAGCGCTGCAGCGCTACGTGGTTGGGGGCTAGAGGCGCGAAATAAGCACCAGCCCCCCGGCTACTTTCTGGGTTTGATATCCTGCGTATCGCACCACTTCGGTGGGGTGGACGCTTGGTTACGCAATGTGCTGCCAATTATATCACGACCCAGTACATGCTATTTCTCTAGCCAACAAACCCAATTCCTATGCTCCCAATTCGTTACGTATGGCTGCTATTGCTCACTTTCTGCGCCGGGGCACTACGAGCTCAAACCCCGGCTTTGCCAGCTAGCGTCCAGGCCAGCCCCGCCGCTCAGTCGCTGACCCCGCGGCAAGTGGCGGGCGTGGCGGCGCTGGGCCAGCTCTGGGGCTTTCTGAAATACCACCACCCGGCCGTGGCGGCCGGGCAGCAGGACTGGGATGCTACGCTGCTGCGCCAGCTACCCGCCCTGCTGGCCTGCCGCACAACCGCCGAGCAGCGGCTGCTGCTCGGCGGCTGGATACGCAGCCTGGGCGACGTGCCCGCCTGCCCCAGCTGCGCCACCCCGCCCGGCCTGCCCGTGCACACCGCCCCCGACCTGCGCTGGGCCCGGGAGTCCCGGGTCTTTGATGCCGCCCTGCGGCGGCAGCTGGCCTACATCCAGACCAACCGCTACCAGGGCGAGCCCTACTACGTGGGGAAGCTGCCGGCCGGCAACGCGTCGTTTCCGCACGAGGAAGCCTACGCCAACCAGGCCTGCCCCGAGGTAGGGCTGCGCATCCTGGCTTTGTGCCGCTTCTGGAATATGGTGGAGTACTACTCGCCCTACAAGGAGCTGGCGGCCCGGCCCTGGGCCCGGGTGCTGCCCGAGCTGCTGCCGCTGTTTGCGGCCGCCGATACGCCCCTGCGCTACCGCCACGCGGTGCTGCGCCTGCTGGCGGAGCTGCAGGACGGGCACGCCACCCTGGCCCCGGATGCCCTGCTCGACCAGGAAGCGGGCGCGTACTTGGTGCCGGCGGTGGTGCAGTTTATCGGGGAGCAGGCGGTGGTACGGCGCGTGCGCCAGGACGGGGTGGGCCAGCCCAGTCCCCTGGCCCCGGGCGACATTATCACCCACCTCAACAGCGTGCCGGTGGCGGAGCTGGTCCGGCAGCGCCTGCCCGAAACGCCGGGCTCCAACCGCCCCGCCCGGCTGCGCCTCATTGCCCGGGAGCTGCTCGTCAGCCCCACGCCCGAGCTTACGCTGGACCTGCTGCGCGAGGGCCGACCGCTGCGCGTGCGGGCCGAGGCCCGCCTGACGACCACCCTGACGCCCGTGCCCCGGGCTGCGGCCGATAGCCTGTACCGATTTCTGACCCCGACCGTGGGCTATATCGACATGGCCCAGGTGCGCCGCGACAAGCTGCCGCGGATGATGCAGACCTTCCGCCAGACCCGGGGCCTCATCATCGACCTGCGCAACTACCCCGGCGACTTCGTAGCGGGCCAGCTGCCCGGCTATTTCCTGCCCGAGCCCGCGACCTTCGCCCGGTACACGCTGTTCGATACCCGCTCGCCCGGCCGCTTTCTGCGCGCCGACCCCGACACCATCTACCCGCAGGCCGGGCCCGGGCTGCCCTACACCGGCCGGGTGGTGGTGCTGGTCAATGAAATCACGCTGAGCCAGGGCGAGTTTACGGCCATTACGCTGCGGGCTACGCCAAACTGCACCATTCTGGGCAGCCAGACGGCCGGGGCCGATGGTAACCGCTCTTCCATCACGCTGCCGGGCGGGCTGAAAACGGGTATGTCGGGCATCGGCGTGTTCTACCCCGATGGGCGCCCCACCCAGGGCGTAGGCATTATCCCGGACGTGGTGGTGCAGCCGACCCCCGCCGGCCTGCGCGCCGGCCGCGACGAGTTGCGGGAGCGGGCCCTCGAACTGCTTCAGCGCCAGTAGCGGAAACTTCTGAATCTCACGGGCAACAGCGCTGCTGTTCCGCATGAGCGCTCAATTCACCAGCAAGCCCTTTCAAATTCTTTCACGGCAATGTCCTCGTTGCCGGGCCTCAGTTCCGGGCTACTGCCTGCGTTTGCTGGCCGGCTGGTTCAGGCTGCGCATTCCTACTACTTTTTATTCCTGCTTTCCCTCCCATGATAGTCCCCGCTTTCTTCCGTGCTTTTGCTGCCTCGCTCACCGTCGCCTTCCTCCTTGCCCTGACGGGCTGCCATAAAGAAGAAATTAAGCCGTCCCGCCCCGCGCCCGCTACTACCGGAACCCTGGAAGGACGGCTGCAGCCCATCGGCTCCGCCGACAGCATCCTGCTGCACGGGGCGGGCTTCCGGCGCTGGTCGGTGGCGCCCGATGCGCGCACCGGGTTGTTCCGGTTTACGCAGCTACCTCCCGGGAACTACCTGCTCGGGGCCGTGCCGGTCGCCGACTATCTGTTTACGTCCAATGAGGCCCAGGAACTGATGGTAAAAGTCGGTGACACTACCCGCACCCTGCTCACGCTGCCGCGGGCCGTGCGGGTGCGCGGCACAATCAGCTGGGAGATGAACGGGGTGCGCTACAGCGTGCCGGCCACCTCTGGCGAATTCACCGCCGATAAATTCACTATCGAAGGCAGCTCCGCCCCCGATGCCAACCAGGAAAGCCACTCCCTCACCTTGGTTATCAGTCAGGCCGGTCTCGCCAATGCGCGGCCCTTCAGCGGCGTGGGCACCTATCCACTGGGGGGCAGCGTGTATCCCTACGCCCGATACACGTTTACCCGTGGAGGTAATTTTGATCAGTACACAACCATGTATTCCTTCCAACCCGTCGGCACCATTACGGTAAGCCAGTTCGACAGCGTAGCGCGGCGGGCGGCTGGTCGGTTCGAGTTCATCGGTACCTACTACAGCTTTACTCCGGGAACAGGCGCAGCAACTCCCAGCCAGCGCATTACCAACGGAGAATTCGCCATAACCTTCTGACAACCTGCTTGATTCCTAACCCGCGTCGTAACCTTGCCACGCGGTTTACAGGTGGCATTGGCTTGATAAGCAAAGAATCAAATAAGAATTCCCGTTGCTGATTCACGTAGTTATTATGCGTCTTTTTTGGTTTGTACTGCTGCTCTGCTGCCTGCACTGCGCGGGCGCCCGGGGGCAAACTCTCATGTTGGAGGGCACCGTGCTCGACCGCGCCACCCACGCCCCGGTGGCCTACGCTACGCTGGGCGTGGCCCGGCAGCCCTACGGCTCGGTGGCCGATGCCGAGGGTGGGTTTCACTTCACCCTGCCCGGCGACGTGGCCGGAGCGGAGCTGGTGGTTTCCTGCGTCGGCTACGAGCCCGTCCGCCTGGCCGTGGACGATTTCCGGCCGGGGCGCCGTACCATCGAGCTGACGCCGGCGGCTGTTTCGCTCGGCGAAGTCATTGTGCAGGCGCCGCTGGGCAAACCCCGCAAGCCCCGCACCTTTGGCCGCACCGGCAGCTCCACCCTGATGGGCGCCAGCCTGTACACCGAGCCCAGCCTGATCAGCGACGAGCTGGGCCGGGAGCAGGGTACCGTGATTGAGCTGGACCCCGGCTCCCAGTTGCGCGAGGCCCGCTTCTTTGTGGCCTTCAACCGGTTCAAAACCGTCACGTTCCGGCTGCAGCTCTACCGCGTGAAACAGGGCCTGCCCGACCAGCCCGTGCCGCACCCGGATATCGTATTCGACGTGACGCAGCCCCGGGGCTGGGTGACGGTGGACCTGCGCCCGTATCACCTGAGCCTGGGTGACGTGCGCCAGGTGGCCGTCACGCTGCAATGGCTGCGCAGCGAGGCCATTGCCGGCAATACCAAGGCGTTCGGGCTGGCCGCCGTGCCTACGCCGGGCCACGCGGTGCTGTTCCGCGAGAAAAGCGCGGCCCAGTGGCGGGCCATCCGCCCTGGTTACCTGAGCCTGAACCTCACGGCGGACGTCGACGCCCGGGCCGGGGCCGCCGAGACCGGGGCCGCCGCCCCCGAAACCCTGCCCGACAGCCTGCGCTACCTGACCCTGCTGGCCCCGCCTCCCCAGCCGGCCACGTCGCGGCACTACGGCGACAGCGCGGCCGTGGGCCGTACCGTGGCCATCGAGGGCGGCACGCTGTACTACGAAGAGTACGGCCACGGCGAGCCGCTGCTGCTGCTGCACGGTAACAGCCAGTCGATTGCGGCTTTTTCGGCCCAGATTGGCGAGCTGAGCCAGCACTTCCGGGTAATTGCCGTGGATACGCGGGCCCAGGGCCGCAGCCAGGATGCCACCACCACCCCGCTTTCCTACGAGCGGTTTGCCGCCGACATGCGCCAGCTGCTGGATACGCTGCACCTGCGCCAGGTAAACGTGCTGGGCTGGAGCGACGGGGGCAACACCGCCCTGACAATGGCCCTGCGCTACCCCGCCTACGTGCGTCGCCTCGCCGTGCTGGGTGCCAACCTGTTTCCGGGCCCCGAGGCCTTCACGCCCGAGCTGGAAACGCTGCTGCGCCGCCGCGCCGCCCACCCCGAAGCGGCCTCGCCTACCCAGACCCGCCTGCTGAACCTGCTGCTGCAGGAGCCCCACCTCACCCCGGCCGACCTGGCCCGGATTCAGGCGCCGGCGCTGGCCATGGCGGGGGAGCACGACGTCATCCGGCCGGCCCACACCCGGGCCATTGCGGCCGCCCTGCCGCACGGCACGCTGCTGCTCTTGCCCGGCGCCACGCACTACGCGCCGGTGGAAACTCCCCGGCTTTTCACCGAGCAGGTGCTGCGCTTTTTCCGCCCGGCGGAAGTACCTGCCGCTCAGCCCGCTGCCGGCCCAGGCCAGCCCCGCGGCTAACCTTTTCCCCGCTATGCCAGCCTTTCCCGTTCGCCTCCTTATCGTCCTGGCGGTGCCGCTGCTCCCGCTCGGCACCCACGCCCAGCGGGCCCGGCGGCCCCCCGCGGACCCGGCCCCGACCTACGCCGCCCGCATCACGCCCGCCGCGCTGCGCCAGGACCTGACGGTGCTGGCTTCCGATGCCTACGAAGGCCGCGCCACCGGCCGGCGGGGGCAGCAGCAAGCCGCCGCCTACCTGGCGCGGGCCTTTGCCGCCGCGGGGCTGCGGGGCCCCGTAGCGGGATCCGATACGCCCTACTATCAGCGCTTCACTCTGACCCGGACGGGGGTGGACTCCGCCTCGTCGGTGACGGTCGGAACCCGGACCTTCCGGGTGAACCAGGACTTCTTCGTGCTGCTGCGCAACCCGGCTGCCGCCGCTGCCGTGATTCAGCCCACCTTCGTGGGCTACGGCATCAGCACCCCCGGCTTTGCCGACTACACCCCCTCGGACCCGGCGCTGCAGGCCAAGGACCTGGTGCTGCTGCTCGACGAGCCCCGGAACCCGGCCGGCCAGCCCTTGCTGAGCCCGAACGGCCAGGCCAGCGCCTACGCCCAGCCGGGCTTTGCCGAGATGCTGGCCCGCAGCCCGGCCATGCGCACCCTGGCCCCGCACGCCACCTTCCGGATTATGCCCAGCGCCGCCGCGTTGGCGCAGGTACCGCAGGCCTACGCCGACCTGCCCGGCTGGGAACCGCGCATTGCCTTTCCCGACGGGCCGGCCCCGGCGCCCGCCGCGGGGGCCAACGTGTTTTTTGTGTCGCCCGAAATGGGAGCCGCCCTGCTGGGGACTACCGAGGCCGGACTGGCGGCCTACCAGCAGCAGGTAGCGGCCGCCGGCAAGCCCGTGGCCTCGCCGTTCCGGCCGCCGGCCGTGACACTGCAGGTGCGGGAACAAACCCAGCGCTTCCCCACCGAGAACGTGCTGGGCTACCTCGAAGGCACCGATAAGAAAGAGGAAGTGGTGGTGATTTCCGCCCACTACGACCACGTGGGCCGCCAGCACGGGCAAGTCTACAACGGGGCCGACGACGATGGCTCCGGGACGGTGAGCGTGCTGGCTATGGCCCGGGCGTTTGCCCAGGCCAAGCGCGAAGGGCACGGGCCGCGCCGCAGCCTGCTGTTTGTGGGCTTTACGGGCGAAGAGCTGGGCCTGCTGGGCTCCCGGTACTACACCGACCACCCTGTATTTCCGCTTACGGCCACCGTGGCCAACCTGCACCTGGACATGGTGGGCCGCGTGGACAGCCTCCACCAGCAGGGCGACTACCTGTACCTGCTGGGCAGCAACTGGCTTTCCGGCGAACTGCACGAGCTGAGCGAGCAGACCAATGGCCGGCATCAGCCACTGCAGCTGGACTACCGCTACAATACGCTGACCCATCCCGCGTACCTCTACTACCGCTCCGACCACTATAACTTCGCCCGGCAGCAGGTACCAGTCATCTACTACTTCAGCGGCTTCCACCCCGACTATCACCAGCCCGGCGACGATGTGGATAAGATTGACTTTGCGGCCCTCACCCGGCGCAGCCAGCTCATCTTCCGCACCGCCTGGGCAGTAGCCACCGCGCCCCAACGGCCGCGCCCGGACCCGGCGCGCGCAAGCCCGGGCTTCCAGCCCACCGCGCCGGAGCTGGACCGCTACGCGGGGCGTTATAGCTGCCCGCAGCTGCCGCTGACCATCACCCTGTCCCGGGTGGGGGAAACGCTGCAGGCCCAGCCCACGGGGCAGCCGGCTTTCGTGCTGCGGCCGGTTCGCCCAAACGTCTTCCGGTTCGAGCCGACCGGCGGGCTACTGGAGTTTGAGGCGGGGCAGTCGCGCTTCGTGCTGGTTGAAGGATGCTGCCGCTTCGCGTTCAGCAAGCCCTAGCAAGCGGGTTGCCGCCTGTCCATACTTCCAGATATTTACTTCACCATATTTCTTTTCTCTCCATGTTTCTTACCTACTCTCTGCGCTGTGCGCTCTTCCTGCTAGGGTGCGTCCTGTTTCTGGTTACTGGCTCCTGCTCCAAGGAAGATGCCGTGGCGCCCCTGCCTACTGAGGACATGATTCAGGGCCAGGTCACGCCGGCTCGGGCCGCCAGCTACGTCACCCTGACAGGCGCCGACGGCCGGGATACCTATTCGCTTACGGCCGAACCCAGCAGTAGCTACAACGCACCGGCATTATGTTCGATTTGCATGCAATTTCCAGCAATACTGACCCGGTAGACATTTTTTTTCTTCCCTACTTCCTCTTTTCTGATGCGATACGCTCTTATCTTACTCGCCTCTGCCGCCGGCATGCTGCTGACGGATGGCTGCACGACCAGCCATGCCCAGGCGCCAGCCAGCGCCCGGCCCGTACTAACCGACAACCCACTCCGAACGGCCCTCGACTCGGCGGTACACCGCGTGGTGCTGCCCTACATGCAGCAGCCCGAAGCGGCAGGCTTGTCCATTGGAGTGTACCAGCAGGGCCGGCAGCGCTTCTACAACTATGGCGAAGTGGAAAAGGGCACGGGCCGCCGGCCTACCGCCACTACTTACTACGACATGGGCTCGGTGGCCAAAACCTTCGTGGGCACGCTGCTGGCCCAGGCCGTACTCGACAAAAAGGTGCGGCTCACGGACGACATCCGCCAGTATCTGCCCGGCCAGTACCCCAACCTGCAGTACCAGGGCCAGCCTGTGCGGCTGGTAGACTTGGCCAACCATACCTCGGGCTTGCCCGGCACCGCCCACGTGTACACGGCCGCTACCAAGCAGCGCCTCGACCAACTGAACCTTGCGGAGAAGACGGCGCACTACAACCGCTACTCAGCCGACAGCCTGCTGGCCGACATGCACCATTTTCAGCTGGCTACCGCGCCGGGCACCACCTACCGCTACAACGGCGTAGCCACGCTGGTGCTGCAGCTACTACTGGAGCGTGTCTATCAGCAGCCCTACGAGCAGCTGGTGACCAGCTATGTGCGCAAGCAGTTCGGCCTGCGCGATACCAAGCGCGTGCTTTCAGCCAAAGAACAAATGCGCTACGCTATAGGCTACACCCGGCCCGACCTGCCGCAGGCGCACCAGAACTACACGGGCTACTGGGGCGGCCCCAACCTGAGCTCCACCGCCGCTGACCTGCTGCGCTACGCACAGGCTAATCTGCAGGAGCGGCTGCCGGCCGTGCGCCTGGCCCACCAGCGCACCTGGGGCGGGGCCGCGGAAACGGGAATGGGGCTAACCTGGATGTTGGATACCGATGCGCAGGGAAAGCCGCGAATCTATCATAATGGCAAATCCACTGGCTACAATACCCGACTAGTGCTTTACCCGGCCACGCAGGTAGCTATGGTGCTGCTGGTGAACGAAAACAGCAGCCAGGACCGGCTAACGGAGCTGGAAGAGAGCCTGAAACGACTAGTGCCTTAGCCTTAGCGTAAATTTTATCCTGGTAAGCCATTGGCCAGCTGATAAATCAATGATTATGACCCAACTTGCTTCCGAAATCCCGCTGGTATCCTCTATCCTGTAATGAAGTACTTCCTTTTCTGCGCTGGCCTTTGGCTGGCGCTTGTGGCCTCTGCCCAGGCGCAAACTTCTCTTTTGACGGAGGATTTTGAAAGCGGCACGCTGGGCGGTTTCACTGCCGTTAATGGGCCGCAGACGCCCGCCTGGTACGCCGGTGCCGCACCCGGCAACGGTCCGCGCTGGTCCGGCAACACGGCCGCTTTTGTTTCCTCAAATGCCGGCACCTACGGCCCCTTGTCGGGCCTGAATGGAGTGGTGCACCTATACCGGGATGTAACGTTTCCGGCCGGTACGACTGAGTTTGTGCTGCGCTTTGACTTCCGGAGCCAGGGCGTGCTGGACGTACACCTGGCCCCGACCTCTTATCAGCCTACGGCGGGCGTGCGGCCAACGTCGCCAGCGGCCACGCAACTCAGTGCCAACCTGCAGAACGGCGGATATTACAGCACGGCCTTCCTGCGGCTGCCCGCAACCGTAGCGGGCACTACGCAGCGCCTGATTTTCACCTGGGCCAGCTCTTCCCAGGTGCCGGCCGCGCTGCCCGCCGTACTCGACAACGTGGAAGTGACGGCGGGTCCGCCCGTGGCCCTGGCTGGTGCTTATACTCTTAGCCGCCAGCAGCCTCGTAGCCCACGAAATTTTCAGAGTCTGACCGACGTGTTTTTCCAGCTGAATACTGCCGGCACCAGTGCCCCGGTAACGGTAGCCATTCCTGCGGGTCAGCGTTTCACTGAATTAGTACCGCAGCTCTGGGGTACCAACACGCATCCGGTGGCTTTTCAGAAGCAGGGAGTGGGCCCAAACCCGCAATTGCAGGGTGGCAACATCGACTTAGTAGGCGCTCATCACGTCACCTTCGACGGCCTGGACATTGCGCCCGGCCCGGAAGCCGTGGGACCCGAAGCCGGGTACGCCATTTCGGGCGCGTTCGATCAGGGCAGCCACGACATTCACATCCGCAACGCCACCATCACGATGCGGCAAACCCAGGCGCATACCAAGGGTGTCTACCAGCGCAATCTGCTGCTAGCCAGTGCCGGGCCGGGAGATACGGCCCTCGTAAACCGGCGCATTCACTACGAAAACCTGCAGATTCAACAGAGCTGCCACGGTATCTGGGTGGCGGCCGGCATTGGCAACGTTCCTGACTATGATGTGGAGGTAGCGCGCGTAACCATCGGCGACGGAACACCGGGCAACATCGGCTACCCGACAAATGGCTACGAGGCCTACGGCATGTACTTTATGCGCGTCAATGGCCTGAACGTGCACGACAACGTGGTGCAGGGCGTAGTCAGCCGTACCAATTTTGCGGTGGGCATTTACGTCTATGACCTGATGGGGCCGTTGCCGTCCGTATTTGCCAACAACCGCATCCGGGACATTGAATTCCGGCACCCGGCCAACCCGGCTATGTCGCCGGTCATGCCGGCGCTGGCCATGGGCCTGTGGCTGCTGCAGGCACCGGCTTCCCAGGCATTGGCAGCTGGCCACCCGGTGCGGGTATTCAACAACGAAATCAGTGAGCTGCGGCACCGGCTGGCTCCGGGCGCTTCTGTTCCCACGGACCGCAACGGCCAAACCTACGGCGTACTTGCCGACTTGGGCGGCTTTGCAACCAGCCACTTGTTTTTTGCGCACAATACGGTGGCGGTAGCAGCGCCGGCCTGGGCCAATTTCAGCAGCAGCGCCCTGTTGGTACGCACCAAAAACGCGTCGTTCGGCACGGCCGAGATTCTAAATAACATTCTGCTCAACACCACTCCGCCTATCAGTCCTGTGACAGCCACAACGGTGCAGGCGGTGGTGAACATAGGCATTGCGGCCACCCAGGCCACGCCGCCGCTTACCCGCGTCCGCATGGACCACAACGACCTGGTACTGACCACCGGGGCGCAACGCTACCTGGGAACCTACTTTGCCGGAACGCCGGGCGGAACCCAGCAGTATGCCTCGCTGGCTGCCTGGCAGGCCGGCACCGGATTCGACACGAATTCTGTTGAGCTGGATCCGCAGTTTGGGGCAGGTGCCGTTGTGCTGCGCCCCACCAATGCCGCGCTGGATAATGCCGGAACACCAGTGCCCTCCGTTGCCACCGACCTGGCCGGTACCCTGCGCGGGCCGCTGCCCGATATGGGAGCCTACGAGTTCAGCGGCACGCTTAGCAGTGCGGCGGGGGAGTGGGAAAGAGAACGGGTGCAGGCCTGGCCCGTACCTTTTGCCGACCAATTGCACATTGCTGTTCCCAGAGCTACCACCACTGCACTGCAGCTGGAGCTTCTGGATGGCTTGGGACGGGTAGTGCGGCAGCAAGCCGTGCCCGATCTTGCAGAATCCATACTCCTAACTGGCCTGCAGAACCTCCCGGCCGGACCTTATTGGCTACGCCTGCGCAGCCCCCAAGGGCACCAGCAGGTGCGGCACCTGATGCATTAAGCATGTAGCAGCGTATTTAGGTGGAATGGTCTGTTAAGCTTCGCAAAGCTCAACAGACCATTCTTTTTCACTAACGCTCCTTATATCAATAGCAGGCGCACAAGCCCCGCTCGATTGGTGCTGCTGGAACAGTGCGGCAGGCGAGAAATCTGCAAAGACTGCAGCTGATTGAGGGAAATATTGTGGATAAAGGAGATGGTATTAGCTTTTTGATGCAAAAACTATAGCTTGCCTGGGCTTAACCTTATCATGCCATGGAAGTCCACGCCCTGAAATATCCTGCTCTTCGCAACTACGTGGCTGGCGAGTTTGTCGCAGATACCCAGACCGCTGCGTTGGATGTGTTCAGCCCGCTTACCGGGGCTGTCATTTCTACGGTGCCGCTGAGCGGAACCGCCGCTCTGGACGCGGCTGTGGCGGCGGCCAAAGCTGCTTTCCCGGCGTGGTCGGGCACGCCCATCAAGGAGCGGGTGCAGATTTTCTACCGCTACAAAACCCTGCTGGAGCGCGACATGAAAGCCCTAGCCGACCTGGTGCGCGAGGAAAACGGCAAGACGCTGGACGAGGCCCGCGCCGAGGTGGAAAAGGCCATTGAGCTAACCGAGTTTGCCTGCTCCATGCCCCAGCTGATTCAGGGCGAGTTTCTGGAAGTGAGCAAAGGCGTGGAAGCCCGCGCCGAGCGGAAGCCGCTGGGTGTGGTGGCCAGCATTGCGCCGTTCAACTTCCCCAATATGGTGCCGCACTGGACCATCCCGAACGCGCTGGTACTCGGCAATACCATGATTCTGAAGCCGTCGGAACAGGTGCCGCTGAGCGCCGTGAAAATTGCGGAGCTGCTGCGCGAAGCCGGCCTGCCCGATGGCGTGCTCAACGTTGTGCACGGCGACAAGCAAATCGTGGAAGCCATCTGCGACCATCCCGATATTCAGGCCGTGTCCTTCGTCGGCTCCACCAAGATTGCCAAGGTCGTGTACATCCGGGCCACCGGCAACCTGAAACGCTGCGTGGCGCTGGGCGGGGCCAAAAACCACCTAATGGTACTGCCCGACGCCCACCCCGACATGACGGCCTCCAACGTGGCCGCCAGCATGTCGGGCTGCGCGGGGCAGCGCTGCATGGCCGGCTCCACCATGGTCGGCGTGGGGCCCGTTGACAGCATCGTGGCCAAAATTGTGGAGGAGGCCCGCAAGATTGTACCCGGTCAGAATCTGGGCTCGGTCATCAGCAAAGAAGCCAAGGAGCGGATTGAGCAGCACATTACGGAGGCCGAAGCCGCCGGTGCTAAAGTCCTGCTCGATGGCCGCAACGCCGTGGTGCCCGGCCACGAAGAGGGCTACTACGTGGGCCCGACGGTGATTGACTACGTGACGTCCGACATGCGGATTGCGCAGGAGGAAGTGTTTGGGCCGGTGCTGGCCATCATGCGCACCAACACGCTGGATGAAGCTCTGGCCATCGAAAACGCCAACCCCTATGGCAATGCCGCCGCCGTTTTCACGCAGAGCGGCAGCATGGCCCGCTACGTCATGGACAACGCCTCGGCCGGCATGATTGGCGTCAACATCGGGGTGCCGGTGCCACGGGAGCCGTTCTCGTTCGGCGGCTGGAACGAGTCGAAGTTCGGGGCCTGCGACATCACCGGCAAAAGCTCCATCGAGTTCTGGACCCAGCTCAAGAAAACCACCACCAAGTGGAACCCCGAGTCCAGAGTGAACTGGATGAGCTAGAAGAACAATACTAGTAGAACGTCATGCTGAGCTTGCCGAAGCATCTCTACCGCTTTGTTGAATTACCAATGAGGTAGAGATGCTTCGGCAAGCTCAGCATGACGTTCTGATTAGCGAGTCAGAAAATACCCATTTACCTCTGCAAAATGGAAACCGCCTTCGACACCGACAAAGAACAGATTCTGCACGACAACCTCGACCACACGCTGTTTTCGTGGTCGAAGCAGGCGGGGCTGAACCCGATTAGCGCCGAGCGGGCCGAGGGCGTGTACCTCTGGGACCGGGACGGCAAACGCTACATCGACTTCTCGTCGCAGCTGATGAACGTGAACATCGGGCACGGCAACCAGCGCGTGACGGAGGCCGTGGCCGCCCAGATGCGGGAGCTGAGCTACGTGTATCCGGGCATGATTACCAAGGCCCGCGGCGACCTGGGCCGCAAGTTGGCGGAAATCACGCCGGCCAATCTCACCAAGGCCTTTTTCACGCTGGGTGGGGCCGAGGCCATCGAAAATGCCATCAAGCTGGCCCGCGTGTACACCGGCCGCCACAAAATCGTGACGCTGTACCAGTCGTTTCATGGCGCTTCGTACGGGGCTATGAGTGCCGGCGGCGACCCGCGCAAATTTGCCGTAGATAGCCAGGCTATGCCTGGCGTGGTGCACGTCGAGAATCCGTATTTCTACCGCTGCCCGTGGTACAGCGCCACGCCCGAAGAGTGCGCCGAGCGGGCTGCTGCTGCCATGGAACGCATCATCGGCTACGAGAACCCCGGCAGCGTGGCGGCCATCATTCTGGAAGGTGAGTCGGGCACGTCGGGCTGCATCAAGTACCCGCCCGGCTACTGGCAGCGCATCCGCGAAATCTGCGACCAGCACGGAATTCTGCTGGTGGCCGACGAGGTGATGAGCGGCTTCGGGCGCACCGGCAAGTGGTTCGGCTCCGACCACCACGGCGTGAAAGTGGATCTGATGTGCATGGCCAAAGGCATTACGGCCGGCTACCTGCCGCTGGGCGCCGTGATGGTGGATGAGAAGATAGCGCATCACTTCGACGACAAGCCGCTGCCACTAGGCCTCACGTATTCGGCCCACCCGGTTTCCTGTGCCGCCGCCGTGGCGGTGCTGGATGTGTACGAAGAGGAAAACCTGCTCGAAAATACCGTGCAGATGGGCCGTTACCTCGACGAGCGAATCTGCGACCTGATGGGTGAGCATCCCAGCATCGGCGACTGGCGCAACACCGGCTTGTTCGGCTGCCTGGAACTGGTGAAAAACCGCCAGACCAAAGAGCCCATGGCCCCCTGGAACGCCGCGCCTAGTCAGATGGAGGTGATGAACCAAGTGATGGCCAAAATCCGTGAGCTGGGCATGTACACCTTCGTGCGCTGGAACTACATCTTCATCTGCCCGCCGCTCTGCATCACCAAAGAAGAACTGGACGAAGGCCTCGCCATCATTTCCGAAGCCCTGCGCATCGCCGACGCGCACGTGCACTAACCCGCTCTTTTCCTGCCTATTGCCCGGCCCGCATTCGTGCGGGTGCCGTTATTGCTTTTGCTTCTAAGTCAGGCGGAAACGCTTGTTTTTGGTGGGGCAAAACGCTACTTTTCTCAATTGCAACTCTCTCATAGTTTGTAGGTTTGATGGCGACTTTACTGGTGAAAAATGGCCGCGTCGTGACGGCCGATTTTGATGCGGTGTGCGACATTCTGGTGGAGGGCGAAACTATTGCCGCCATCGGCCGCAACCTGCCGGCCAACGGGGCAGAAGTCATTGATGCCACCGGCAAAATCGTGGTGCCCGGCGGCATTGACCCGCACGTGCACCTGGACATGCCGTTTATGGGTACGTTCAGCTCCGATACGCACGAAACCGGCACCCGCGCCGCGCTGCACGGCGGCACCACCACGGTCATTGATTTCGTGCTGCAGAAGCAGGGCCACTCGCTGCGGGAGGCCCTCACGGAGTGGCAGGGCCGCGCCACCGGCACCGCCGTCGGCGACTACTCGTTTCACATGGCCGTGACGGATTTCAACCCGAGCACCAGGGAGGAAATCAAGGACATGGTGGCCGAGGGCATTACATCATTCAAAACGTTCATGGCCTACAAAGGCGCACTCATGATTGACGATGCGCAGATGGTAGGTTTGATGCAGGAAGTGCGCCAGCACGGCGGCCTCGTGACGGCCCACGCCACCAACGGCGACCTGATTGACACGCTCATCGCGCAGCACCGCGCCGCGGGTAAGCTCACGCCCCGCTACCACTACCTCTCGCAGCCCGAAGTGACGGAAGCCGAGGCGTCCGGCCGCTTCACGGACATTGCCAACTATACCGGCGTGAATGCCTACATCGTGCACCTCACCTGTGAAGGTGCGCTGAACCAGGTGCGCGAAGCCACCCGCCGCAACCAGCGCGTGTTCGTGGAAACCTGCATTCAGTACCTGCTGCTCGATGCCGAACTATACGGTGAAGAGTTTGAGGGTGCCAAGTGGGTGATGTCGCCGCCGCTGCGCGAGAAAAAGGACCAGGACACGCTCTGGGCCGGCATCAACCAAGGCCTCGTGCAGGTGGTGGGCACCGACCACTGCCCGTTCAGGTGGGAGCAGAAACTGATGGGAAAGGACGACTTTTCAAAGATTCCGAACGGGCACCCGGCCATCGAGCACCGCATGGAGCTGCTGTTTTCGGAAGGCGTGCAGAAGGGGCGTATCAGCCTGCAGAAGTTCGTGGAAGTGACGAGTACCAACGCCGCCAAAATCTTCGGCATGTTTCCGCGCAAAGGCACCATCAGCATCGGCGCCGACGCTGACTTAGTCATCATCGACCCGGACGCCAAGCACACCATTTCCGCCGCCACGCACCACATGAACGTCGATTACTCGGCCTACGAAGGCTGGGAGCTGACCAGCAAAATAGAAACCGTGCTGCTGCGCGGCCAGGTAGCCGTGCATGCCGGCGAAACCAAGGTTGGACGCGGCTACGGCCAGTTTATCAAACGCGGCAAAACGGCCTTCTAAACAGGATTTCAACCCGCAATTCAGACGATACACTCTCTCAACTTAACCGTCATTCCGAGCGAAGGCGCAGCCGAGGAATCTCGCTAGTGTGGTAAATACCACCACAACCTCAGCACGCGAGATTCCTCGGCAAGCTCGGAATGACAGTTCACCCACGTCCTGATAGTGCCTAAAAGCACAGAACTACGGCTCAGATATTTGATTTTCTCCCTCACTTAATTTCCTCTCCATCATGCCCAGAATCGTTAAATCCGGCCTTATCCAGATGAGCCTGCCCATGACTGAAGGGCAGGGCAGTATAGAGGAAATAAAAGAGGCCATGGTGCAGAAGCACATTCCGCTGATTGAGGAAGCCGGCCGCCAGGGCGTGCAGATTCTGTGCCTGCAGGAAATCTTCAACACGCCCTACTTCTGCCCCGGCCAGGACAAAGCGTGGTATACCTCGGCCGAAGCCGTGCCGGGCCCCACGACGGAGCGCATGGCCGAATATGCCAAGAAGTACAACATGGTCATCATTGTGCCGGTGTACGAGCGGGAGGCGGCGGGCTTCCTCTACAACACGGCCGCCGTGATTGATGCCGATGGCACCTACTTGGGCAAGTACCGCAAGAACCACATTCCGCACACCTCCGGCTTCTGGGAGAAGTTCTTTTTCAAGCCCGGCAACCTGGGCTATCCGGTATTCCAGACCAAATACGCCAAAGTAGGCGTGTATATCTGCTACGACCGGCACTTCCCTGATGGCGCGCGGGTGCTGGGCCTGAACGGCGCGGAAATCGTGTACAACCCATCTGCTACGGTGGCGGGCCTCTCGCAGTACCTCTGGAAGCTGGAGCAGCCGGCCCACGCCGCCGCCAACGGCTACTTTATGGGCTGCATCAACCGGGTGGGAGAGGAGAAGCCCTGGAATCTGGGCCGGTTCTATGGTAGCAGCTACTTCGTGGACCCGCGCGGCCAGATTTTCGCCCAGGCCTCAGAAGACAAAGATGAATTGCTGGTAGCCGAATTCGACCTCGATATGATAGAGGAAGTGCGCTCTACCTGGCAGTTCTTCCGCGACCGGCGCCCCGAAACCTATGAGAAGCTGGTGGAGCTGTAGCCTTCCGTACTGTCATCCTGAGCCTGTGAAGGATCTTTTCACGTGTGAACCACCAGAACAACGATTCGTTCTGGTGTGAGAGGGCCTTTCGCAGGCTTAGGATAACAGCAGATGTGTATTTCCTTATAACTAAAGCCATAAACTCGTGGCCGAATACTCCCCCCCAACTTCCGAGCAGGAATTCCAGGCGAACTTTGCGCAGCTCAAGCCGCGCATGAACCGCACTGAGGCTATGCTGGAAAGCTCCCGCTGCTTGTTCTGCTTCGATGCGCCCTGCATTCAGGCCTGCCCGTCGGGTATAGACATTCCACAGTTCATCCGCCAGATAAACACCGGCAACGTAACGGGCGCGGCGCGCACCATTTACGAGGCCAACTACTTCGGCAATGCCTGCGGCAAGGTTTGCCCCACGGAAGTGCTCTGCGAAGGCGCCTGCGTGTACAATCTGCAGGACGTAAAACCCATCGAAATCGGGCGGTTGCAGAGCTTCGCCACGCGGGCCCAGATGGACAGCGGAGAGGCCCTGTTCGGGCCGGGCGCCCCCACGGGCCGGCGGGTGGCCGTAGTTGGGGCGGGTCCGGCCGGCATCAGCTGTGCCTGCGAACTGCGGGCCCTGGGGCACGAGGTGGACGTATTCGAGGCCAAAGCGCAGCCTTCGGGCCTGACCGTATACGGTGTGGCGCCCTACAAAATCACAAACGAGGAAACGCTGGCCGAAATGGCCTATCTGCAAGGGCAGTTTGGCTACTCGGTGTACTACCACGCGCCCATTGCCAGCCGCGCTGATGTGGAGAAGCTGGAAGCCAGCTACGACGCCGTGTTTCTTGGCATCGGGCTGGGCAGCACCAGCACGCTGGGTTTGCCGGGCGAAGACAGCGCCGGCTGCGTGGGTGCGGTGGAATTCATCGAGCAGCTGCGCCAGCAGCACCACGCCATAGCCGTTGGCCGCCGGGTGGTAGTGCTGGGCGGCGGCAACACGGCTATGGATGCTGCCTCCGAGTCGGCCAGAATGGGGGCCGAGCACGTGACGCTGGCCTACCGCCGCAGCAAAGCCGATATGGGCGCCTACGACTTTGAGTACGACCTGGCCAAAGGCGTGGGCGTGGAAGGCTTATTCAACGTAGCCCCCGTCGAAATTACCGGTAATGGCAAGGTGGAAGGCGTGCGGTTTGTGCGCACCGCCACCACCGGTGGCCAGGTGCAGCCCGTGCCCGGTAGCGAGTTCGTCGTGCCTTGCGACATGGTGATAAAAGCCACCGGCCAGAGCAAGCAAACCACCTTTCTCGGCCTGATTGATGGCCTGCAGCTCGATGCCAAGGGCCGCATCATCCTCGACAGCCGCACCGGCCAGACCACCAACCCGCGCTACTTCGCCGCCGGCGACGCGGGCAATGGTGGGGCCGAAGTAGTGAATGCCACCGCCGAAGCCAAAGTGGCAGCGCGCGGCATTCACGAGTATCTAATGAGTCAGGACCTGTCATCCTGAGCAGCGCGAAGGACCTTCTTGTATCTGGGGCAATCGAACGAGGGTCTGACGTGAGAAGGTCCTTCGCTCCGCTCAGGATGACAAACTACACAAATTCAATCTGCTTGCGCCATGCCAGACCTCTCCATCAACTTCGCCGGTATCAAGTCGCCTAACCCGTTCTGGCTGGCCTCGGCGCCACCTACCAACTCCGGCTATCAGGTGATGAAGGCCTTTGATGCGGGCTGGGGCGGGGCCGTGTGGAAGACGCTGGGCGTGCCCGTTGTGAACGTGTCGAGCCGCTACGGCGGCGTCAACTACCGCGACAAGCGCCTGATTGGCTTCAACAACATCGAGCTGATTTCGGATAGGCCGCTGTCGGACAACCTGCGCGAGATTGAGGAAGTGAAAAAGCGGTTTCCGCAGCACGCTGTCATTGCCTCGCTGATGGTGCAGAGCCGGCAGGAGTGGCACGACATCGTGCGGGCCTCGCAGGATGCCGGTGCCGACGGGCTGGAGCTGAACTTCGGCTGCCCGCATGGCATGTGCGAGCGGGGCATGGGCTCGGCGGTAGGGCAGGAGCCCAACGTGCTGCGCACCATAGTAGAGTGGGTGATGGAAGTGGCTACGGTGCCGGTTATCGTGAAGCTCACGCCTAATATCTCCGATATAACCGAGCCAGCGCTGGCGGCGCGGCAGGGCGGGGCCAACGCCATTTCGCTCATCAATACCATCCAGAGCATTGTGGGCGTGGACCTCGACCAGTTTTCGCCCTATCCGATAGTGGACGGGCAGGGCACCAACGGCGGCTACTGCGGCCCGGCCGTAAAGCCCATTGCCTTGAACATGGTGAAAAACTGCGCCCAGCACCCCGGCGTGCAGCTACCCATTTCTGGCATCGGAGGCATTGAGAACTGGCGCGACGCCGTGGAGCATATTCTGCTGGGCGCGAGCAGCGTGCAGGTGTGCACGGCGGCTATGCATTTTGGTTTCGGCATCATCCGGGAAATGACCAGCGGACTGGAGCAGTATATGCGTGAGAAAGGCTTTCAGACCATACAGGATATGGTGGGTCGGGCGCTGCCCAACGTGAAGCACTGGGAAGAGCTGAACCTGCACTACAAAGTCACGGCCAGCATCAACGAGCAGAAGTGCATCGGGTGCCAGCTCTGCTACACGGCCTGCGAAGACGGCGCCCACCAGGCCATCCGGCTGAATGAAGGCACCCGCGTACCGGAAATCATCGACGAAAACTGCGTGGGCTGCAACCTCTGCTCCCTGGTGTGCCCCGTGGAAGAGTGCATCACGATGGAGCGCCGCGACGACGGCAGCCGCCACGAAACCTGGCAGCAGCGCACGGTGGCCGGCAATATCCCGACGGAGTTTGAGGACGAGCGGGCCGGCGGCCGCCACCACTGGGTGCCCGAGCCGGCTGCCGCCCTGGGCAAGGAAAAGCATAAAACGCTGCCCGGCAAGGCCCGGCAGTTTGAGCCCGTGCCCACGAGTCCGCCAGTTGTACGCGAGTAGCTGTTTGCTCAGCCGAAGGCTTCCTTCTGCCGTTGGATGGCCCGTTCAAAGTCGGCAGTGGAAACGCGCTGGCCATGCTGCCGAACCGCCACCGCGCAATGGCGCAGCACATTACTAATGGCGCCACCCGTTAGCTGGTGCTGCCGGGCCAGAACTGAAAAATCCACGTCGGGAGCTACTGGTATACCCGCAAACGCCTGCCGCCATAGCTTCTCCCGCTCGGTGGGGCCGGGCAGCGGAAACGGCAGCACCGCGTGGAAGCGGCGAATAAAACCTTCATCCAGATTGCCTTTGGCAGTGGCTGCCACCACAATCAGCCCCGGAAACTGCTCCATGCGCTGGAGTAGGTAACTGATTTCCTGATTGGCATACCGGTCGTGAGCGGAGCCTATGGTGGTGCGTTTGCCGAATAGTGCCTCGGCCTCATCGAAAAGCAGAATCCAGCGCTGCCGCTCGGCCATATCAAAGAGGCGGCTCAGGTTCTTTTCCGTTTCGCCGATGTATTTCGATACCATTGCCGACAAATCCACTCGGTACACGGCCGTGCCGGTAGTTTTCCCCAGTAAACTGGCCGCCAGGGTTTTGCCGGTACCGGGCGGGCCATAGAACAGCACCCGGTAGCCAGGCTTAAGTTGGCGGGTCAGGTGCGCGTCCGGCCCCTGGCTGCCTTGCTGAGTCAGCCAGGCTCGTATGTTGTGCAGCTGCTCCTGGGTGTCTGGTTCCAGTACCAGCTCATCCCAGGAAAGAGGAGTGGTGACAAGCTGAGCCAAGGCCGCGACACTCGCCGGCCGGCGCGCGCCGTGGCCGGCCGTAAGCAGGGCCAGCGCCTCGGGCGTAATCGTCAGCGCGCCGCTCAGGGCAGGTTCCGCCGCATCGGGAGTGCCTAGCTCAATGAACCCGGCTGTAATCAGAACGGAATCAGCGAAAAGATGAAACTGATAGGGCAGGCGGCGTGCCAGGTCGTTGCCGGCCAGCAGAAACAGCGCGGTTTCGCCGGTAGGCAGAAAGCCCGCGTGGTTGCGGCCCTGCAGCCCGCCGAATTCCGTGAAACGACGGTCGTAGAGGCTGTTGCGGGCGAAAAAGCTATCCAGCGCCTGCGGCCGGAAATGCGGGGCCAGCGCCAGTGCCAGCACCAGCCGCTCGGCCCGGCCCAGCTGCTCACGCTGTACCAGCCGGCTATAGGCATCGGTAGCCTCGGCCGGCAATTCGGGTGCGGGCAGGTCGTCACGCGCTGCGGCTCCGCTTTCAGCCCCAAAATATAGCTGCAGGCGCGCATTCAGCACGGCGGAAAGCCAGTCGAACTCACGGGCGAGAGTAGCAGCAAGAGCAGCTGGGCGGGGAGCTTCCAAGGCAAGGCGCTAAAAGGTGGTGGGCAGTGTAGGCGGGAGCCACAGTTTTCTGGAAAGCCTGGCTCCGCCTGTCTAAAGATAGAAAAAGATGAATATTTGAGCAGGAGGAGCAGCCCCTGGATAGTAACGTCTCTGGCCTGGCCGTTGACAAACAAAACCATTTGCTCCGGCCAAGCGGTTTCTTTGTGCCAGCTTACGGCAGATTCTCACGACTATTTCCTTTCCCAATGACCATTCGGCTCCGGCTGGCGCTGCAGTTTGCGGCTATTCTGGCCTTCACCCTGCTGCTGTTTTCCCTGGTAATTTATTTCTCCACTTTCCGGGCCCGGCAGGAATCCTTCACGGAGAACCTGTTTGCGCGGGCCCGGATTGTGGCCCACGTGTACCTCGATGGTACCGGCCGGGCTGATGAAGGCAGCCGCGCCTCGTACCGGCGCTACCTACGGCAGTTCTACCGCACGCTGCCCGAAGAAGAAGTGCGCGTATACAACGCGGAAAATCAAGTGGTTTTCCGCGAGGGCCAGCTTTCTGATGTGCCGCTACCCCTGGAGTTGCTGGCGGCCGTGCGGGAGGAAGGCCGGGAAGTGCAGCTGCGCGAAAACTTCGGCCAGACAGTCGGAATGCTGTACCGCGACAAGGACCGGGGCGACTTTGTGGTGGTGGCTTCTTCCGTGGATACCGACAGCCGTGACAAATTGGGCAGTCTGCGCCGGATTCTGGCCAGTGGCCTGCTCGCCTCCTTTATTATTGTGAGCATCGGCGGCTGGTTTTTTGCCGGACTGGCCCTGCGGCCCATACAGAAAGTGGTGCGTGAAGTAGACAGCATTACGGTAACGGACCTGCACCGCCGCCTCTCGCAGGCCGGTGGCTACGACGAAATTGCGCACTTGGCCCAACGTTTCAACCAGCTCCTCGACCGGCTGGAAACAGCCTTCGCCGGCCAGCGCACCTTTGTGCGCGACGCCTCGCACGAGCTGCGCACTCCGCTCACCGTCATTATCGGGGAGCTGGAAGTGGCGCTGCTGCAGGAGCGCAGCCCGGAAGAATACCGCCGGGTACTGCAGAGTACGCTCGATGCTTCCCGCCTGCTCAAAGACCTGACCAATGGCCTGCTGCAGATTGCGCGGGCCTCCGACGACCCCTCCCAGGTGCCCCTGACCATTGTGCGCCTCGACGAGCTGCTGCTGCAGGCACACGAGGAAGTACAGCGCCGCAACCCTACGTGCCGCGTCGACCTGGAATTTGGTGATGTACCGGCCATGATACGGCATCCATTTGCTGTGAAAGGAAATGAGGCCCTGCTGCTCTCCGCCTTTCTGAATGTGCTGGAAAATGCCTGCAAGTTTTCTAAAGACTCCAAAGAACCCATTGTGGCTAGCCTGACCACCACTGCTTCCCGCGTGTTTCTGGAAGTGCGCGACCATGGCGTTGGCATGACCGAAGCCGACCGGCAGCAGGTATTTGTGCCTTTTTTCCGGGCCGAAGCCATCCGGACGGTGCCGGGCCACGGTATCGGGCTGCCGCTTACTTCCAAAATCATGGCCCTGCACGGCGGCAGCGTGCGGGTAGAAAGTGAGCTGGGTGAGGGCACTCAGGTATGGCTTCACTGGCCTGCGCTTGGATAAAAACCTCAGAGCAAAAGGCTCATAATCTGCTATTTTGACTCCTCAGGCCGTTTTAACTTCCTTTTAACGCTCTTTTAACCGGGTCTTAATTACCTGCGTGTAGACTTGTGGACCGTTCCTGCTACCTGGGCTGATTTCTGATCAGTACCAGTTCCACACTTGACAAGTCTACCTCCATGCTTCAAACAGCATCCGCCCCTGCGCAAAGGGCAACCACCGCTACAGTGCCTCCTCCCGCGCCCAAAGGTCCTTTCAGCTCGCTGGGCAAGGACGCTCCGGCAGGACTAGTTGTATTTCTGGTGGCGTTGCCGCTTTGCCTGGGTATTTCGCTAGCCTCCGGAGCGCCTCTGCTGGCCGGTATCATTACCGGCATAGTAGGAGGGGTGATGGTATCGTGGCTGAGTGGCTCACAGCTCAGCGTGAGTGGCCCCGCCGCCGGCCTCACGGCCATTATCCTGACTGCTCTCCAAACGCTGGGCTCGTTTGAAGCCGTGCTGGCGGCTACCGTCATTGCCGGTGCTCTACAGATCGTAATGGGGCTGGTCCGGGCCGGTATCATTGGTCTGTACTTCCCCACCTCTGTTATTCGGGGCATGCTGGCCGCTATTGGTCTGATCCTGATTCTGAAGCAGATTCCGCACCTGCTCGGGGTAGATACCGACTACTTCGAGGACATGAGCTTTCTGCAGTTCGATGGCCAGAACACGTTCAGCGCCCTGAGCGGAGCCTTGCGCTCCTTTGGCTGGGGGTCAGCTCTCATCGGGCTGGTGTCATTGAGTGTGCTGCTCCTCTGGGAAAATGTGCTTGCGAAGCGTGTGGCCGTGCTGCGCATGATTCCGGGGGCGCTGGTGGTCGTGCTGCTTTCCATTGGGATCAGCTCGCTGCTGGATGTGGCCCTGCCGGTACTGCGGGTGCGGCCCGAGCACCTGGTGCAGCTGCCCAACATCACCTCGTGGTCCGACTTTATCAACATATTCACGCAGCCTAGGTGGTCGGCTTTCATGGTGCCTGCCACGTACACCGTTGCTTTCACAATTGCCATTGTTGCGTCGCTGGAAAGCCTGCTGAGCGTAGAAGCGGTTGACAAGCTGGACCCCCAGAAGCGTGCCACCCCTACCAACCGGGAACTGATGGCCCAGGGAGCCGGCAACATGGTGAGCGGCCTGCTGGGCGGCCTGCCGATGACGGCCGTTATCGTGCGTAGCTCTGCCAACATCAATGCCGGTGGCCAGACCCGCATGTCGGCCTTTCTGCACGGGCTGCTGCTGCTCATCAGCCTGCTGTTTCTGGATACCATTCTAAACAAGATTCCGCTGTCGGCGCTGGCGGCTGTGCTGCTGGTAGTAGGATACAAGCTGACGAAGCCCGCTCTCTACCGTACGCAGTGGAAACTGGGCTGGCGGCAGTTTCTGCCCTTCATCATCACGATTGTGGCCGTGCTCCTGACGGACCTGCTGAAAGGCGTTACCATCGGGCTGGTAGTGGGCATCTTCTACATCCTGAAAACGCACTACGAATCGGCTTACTTCCTGCGCCAGTCGCCGGAGCTCCAGGCAGCCGGTGTGTACCACCTGAAGCTGAGCGAGCATGTCTCTTTCCTGAACAAAGCCAGCATCATCCGGATGCTGGAGCAATTCAGCCCCGGCAGCCGGGTCATCCTCGACGGTACTGAGTCGGAGATGATAGACTACGACGTGTTGGAAGCCATTGAGAACTTCCGCCAGTCGGCTGCCGACCGGGGCCTGAACCTGGAGTTGCGGGGTATTCCGCAAGTCGAGGTAATGGGCCACTAGAGCCGGTCAGAGCAGCAGGACATCGACAGGCAACAGGGCAGCCGGGCCGCCCGGTGCGGCTTCGCCTCCTAACGGCTGGTTTTCTCTCCATTCCCTCCCACTGGCCATGAGCATCAAGCAGATTTTAGACAACAACGAGAAATGGGTAGCTGACCGGAAAGCCGCAGATCCTGAATTCTTCAACCGGCTGGCCGATGGCCAGAAGCCCAAATACCTGTTTATCGGCTGCTCCGATTCGCGGGTGCCGGCTTCGGCCATCACCGGCACCGGCCCCGGCGAAATGTTCGTGCACCGCAACATCGCCAACATGGTGGTGCACACCGATTTCAACATGCTGTCGGTGCTGCAATACGCCGTGGAAGTGCTGGGCGTAGAGGACATTCTGGTGGTGGGCCACTACGGCTGCGGTGGGGTAGCTGCCGCCGCCGCCAACAAGCAATACGGCCTGATAGACAACTGGCTGACCAACATCCGCGACGTGATTCGGGTGCACGAGCGGGAATTTCTGCGCATCAAGAATGAGGATGAGCGGCTGCGCCGTTTGGTAGAGCTCAATGTGATTGAGCAGGTCCGGAACTTGGCCAAAACCAACATCATCCAGAATGCCCGCAAAACCAGCAAGCCGCCCCGCCTGCATGGCCTGGTGTATGACATCAAGGAAGGCCTGCTCCGGGATTTGCAGCTAAACGACGAAATAGGCGACCTGGACCACATTTATGGTACCGAGGCCATGAAGTACGCCGAAGAGGTATTTGAAGAACAACCCGGTTTCAATCCGCAGGCCGACAAAGGCAAGCGTGTTTCGGAATCGGAAGTTATGGCCGCTGGCAGCAAGGACAAGGAGCACAAGCCCCACCTTCAGAAAACCAGTTAGCGGCTTCCCGCCTTGCCCCTGGGCAAGTTTACGTAGTTAAGTGTGGTTGGAACCGCCGTAGCCTTTGGCTACGGCGGTTTTTTTTGTGGAGGAGGGCCGGCAGAATGCTGCGTTGACGAACCTGCTTCCCCGCTTATTGCGTAGGCGGGCTAGAATCTTCTGTTTTCTAAACTTCGGCTCCCATGCAAGCTGTCTACTACACGCAATACGGCTCCGCCGACGTCCTTCACTACGGCGAGCAGCCGACCCCCACACCCAAAGCCGACCAGATTCTGGTGCGCGTGCGGGCCAGCAGCGTCAACCCTATCGACTGGAAAGTGCGCCAGGGCGAAATGAAGCTGCTCACATGCCACAGGTTTCCCAAGATTCCGGGCCGCGACGTGGCCGGCGAGGTAGCGGCCGTCGGCGACAATGTCACGCGCTTCCAGGTCGGCGACCGGGTGTACGGCATGGCGGCCGACGGCGTGGGCGGGGCTGCCGCTGAGTACGCGGTGCTGGCCGAAACCAGCGCGGCGTTTGTGCCGCCGCTGCTAAGCATGGAGCAGGCAGGAGCGGTGCCGCTGGCCGCCCTCACGGCGCTGCAGGGCCTGTACCACCACGGCCGCTTGCTTTCCGGCGACCGGGTGCTCATCAATGGGGCGTCGGGTGGCGTGGGCTCGTTTGCGGTGCAGATTGCCCGGGCGCTGGGTGCCGGCGAAATTACCGGCGTGTGCGGCCCCGACAACCAGGAACTGGTACGCACGCTCGGCGCCGACCGGGTCCTCAACCACAAAGAGCAAGACTTCACCGCAGACCATAGCCGCTACGACGTGATATTCGACGCCGCCGGCAAGAGCAGCTTCAGCGCCAGCAAAAACGCCCTGCGCCGCCTGGGCCGCTACGTCACGACCATCCCCGACCCGGCCGGCATGGTGACAGGCACCTTTGCGGCGGCCTTCTCCGATAAGAGCCAGGCCATGTTTCTGGCCAAAAACAGCGGCCCGGATATGGCCCTGCTTTCGGCATGGCTGCAGGCGGGCACTCTCAAGCCCGTTATCTACAAAACCTTCGCCCTGCGCGACCTGGCCGACGCGCACCGCCTCAGCGAGAAAGGTGGCACGCCCGGCAAAATTGTGCTTACTGTGGAGTAGCTGGATTGGTGGATTGTGGAGTGGTGGGTTGATATCTGGACAATCTACAATCCACCAATCCACCACTTACTCGGCGGGCTTGGTGAAGGCTATCAGGATGGCGCCGCCGGCCATGAAGGCTGCGCCCAGAAGCACCTGCCAGGTTACTTTTTCCTTCAGAAAGAACACGGCCAGCAGAATGGAAAACACCAGCGAGATTTTGTCGAACGATGAGGTGCGTGAGGCCTGTCCCATCTTCAGGGCCTGAAACGAGAACAGCGACGAGGCGCACGTGATAATGCCCGCGGTAATGAGAAACAGCCACGTGCGGCGGTCAATCTGGGCTACCTGCGGCAAGTGGCCCTGCCATGCCACTACGCCCCAGGCCACGCTCACAATCAGTACCGACTGGATGGCAAAAGCCACGCTGGATTCTATGTTCTTGACGCCTACTTTGGAAAGCGTAACTACCACAGCCGCCGACAGTGCTGCCAGCAACGAAAAGACTATCCACATACACGATGAAAAAGAAGTGATATTCGGGTAGAAGTACGCAGCCGGTCTGCACTTGGCCGAAAAGCAGGTTCCACTAATTCAGGGATATATGTCTGTAGTGAATACAGGGCGCGGGAAACAGGTAACGCTGAACCGCCTGCATCAACACGACAGCGGGCCCAGCAACACAACCATGAAACCAGGAATACTTTTGCCGGCTCTGTTATGGCTGGTGCTGACCGGCCGGGCGGCTACGGCGCAACAGCATGTGAATGCGCCCGAACCGCCCGGCACCATCCGCCTAGCCGAAAATCTGTTCATCGACGAATCGGAAGTGGCCAATATCCACTGGCTGGAATACCTGCAGCGCATCCGCCTCGATTCGTCTGAAACCTACTACCGCAGCCAGCTGCCCGACTCAACGGTCTGGAAAGCTATGGCCGCGGCGCCGCCAACGGCCGTGGCCGGCATCCCAACGGCCATCATTTATTTCCGCTATCCGGGTTTCCGCTACTATCCCGTGGTGGGCATCAGCTACGAGCAGGCCGTAGCCTATTGCAAATGGCGCAGCGCAGTCGTCAACGAGTCCTTGCTGCAGTCGACGGACTTCCGGAAAAAGCACCCCGAACTGCGCGGCTACGACCTGACGGTGGAATACCGCCTGCCCACCGAAGCCGAGTGGCAGCAGGCGGCCGCAGGCTCGCTCGGCAGCGGCCACACGCCGGCCGCGTTGGTGCCGCCCAGCCCCAAAGCCCGGCCAAAGCCTGTAGCTACGCGCAAAGAGCCCGGCCTCGACTCCTGCCTGGTTGCGCTGCAGATTCCGGCCGCCAGCGCCATCTACAAGCTGCCATACAACCTGCGCGAAAACTATTACACGACCGAAACCAACCAGGTATTTGAGTGCTCGGCGAAGCCCGGCCAGCTGGGCTTGGAGTACGTGTACGTGAACCCCGCCAACTACCTCGGCCTCTACAACATCATCGGCAACGCCGCCGAAATGACGGCCACAAAAGGCATAGCGAAAGGCGGCTCGTTCCAAAGCTCCGTGCTGAGCCTGAAACTGGAGTCGCGGCAGCTCTACCAGGGGCCGCAGAGCTGGCTGGGTTTCCGCTGCGTGGCTACCGTACGTATGGTGCGGCGGGTGGGGCAGTAGATGAAATCCATTGCCTATAGCAATGGTTTTCAACTGAGTTTTCTAGTCTCCACCGCAACCGCCACAGCCCGAGTCGCCTCCGCAACCCGAGTCATCTACCCCGTCTGATTGGCTTCCGTGCCCTCCGGCGTCCGTGTGGCTGTCGAAGTGGTGTCCACAGTTGTACCATGAGCTAGGGCTGCTGTCAGTACTGTCAGAACTATCAGTGGCAAATACGGCACCGTGTTGTTCCGTTTGAGCCCGGAATAGCTCCCGATCAAGAATATGGCCGAGAGGAGAACGAAATGTGGGAAGCAAAAATAAGATTCTCCCAAGCTGGCTCGCCAGGACAGTAGCTGCTTTTTCATCCCGTTGAGCAATGCGGTTTAGCGTAATATCCTGATGTGTGAGCCACTCCGTTAACCGCATACGCAGTGCGTTGCCGGATGGCACGAGTTGCCGAATTCCCAGTAGCCGCTGCCACCAGTTTTGAGAGTACAGCGAAGGTAAGGGCCCCTGCAAATGTACTGTTCCCGAAAATCGTGAGGCAGACTCCGCCACCTGGAAAGCCAGTTCAACAAAATGTCTTAAAAGAAGCTCCGGAAGGTTCTGTTTTAGGAATGGCCGGAGCAGTAAGATTTCATAGGCCCGGGGTTGATAGTCGTAAAAAGCCGGCCCGGGCCGTACATAAATAGCGCTGGTGCTACTTGGCGGACGCTGAATCAGCCGATTTCCAAGAACCAACACCTGTTGGCGCAGTAGCTCTAAAAATGTGAGGCGCAATTGCTGCTGCTGCGAAGGCGTAGTGTCAGCAAGCAAAAGCAGTATTTCCGTGGGACGCGCCTGCTGAAGAAAGGCTGTTATTTCCGGTACCATGGGAGCGAAAATCGGGGTGCCAGCCACTTGGTAGATAAGTTGACTCTCTGAAAACGGGAAGGCCGGAAACGCACAGCCGGTGAGGGCCAAAGGTCGGGTGGTGGCAACTGGCCAAATACCTCAGCATAGCATTTCAAAGTTTGGTCATACCAGTTGTTGAACTTAGCACGCTCTTGTCTGTCCCCGTGTGTAGGACCGTGGTGAATGACCTTTTGCAGGGTATACTGGCAGAAGTCAATCCAATAAGAACGAGTGTAAAGCAGATGCAAATGCCATACTTGGTCTACCTCATCGGAAGGAGTAAGAGGTTGATTTGTAGTGCAGAGCAGGAAAATAAAGCGCTTGTATTCTGCCACGGCCCGCAAGGAAAAAGTCAGACTCCAGCCATTTTCGCGGGCCAGCCGGCTGGTAAATGAAAGCGCCGCTGCCGGATCATCCAACTCAAAGCGCTGAATTTTATCCCATAACTCAGGCTGCAGCAAAGGCATCACAAAAAGCACGGGGTAGTTGGGGGGATTTGACAATGCCAACCACGGAAAATGCGGCTGCAAAAGCAAGTTTCAGATACGCAGGATGAAATTGGAAAGGCCCTTTTCATCCCAGGGAATTGTTGAATTAGCTGGTTCTACCCGACCTTTCCTGCGCGTATCTTTGTTGATTCCCTTGCCAGCGCAAAGCCGGCACCATTCCCTCACCACGAGCATCTACGAGTTGAAAGTCTGCATTGCCGAAAAGCCCAGCGTGGCCCGTGAAATTGCCAGCGTGCTGGGCGCCGACCGGCGCATGGACGGCTACTACGAGGGCAACGGCTACCAGGTCACCTGGACGTTTGGGCACTTCTGCCAGCTGCGCGAGCCCGAGGACTACCGCCCCGAGTGGAAACGCTGGAGCATCCACGACCTGCCCATGGTACCCGAGCAGTTCGGCATTAAGCTCATGCGCCGCGACGACGGTGTGGTGCGCCAGTTCAACGTCATCAAGAACCTGCTGGCCAACGCCGAGGAAGTGATAAACTGCGGCGACGCCGGCCAGGAAGGCGAAGTCATTCAGCGCTGGGTGCTGATGGAAGCCAAGTACCGCAAGCCCTTCAAGCGCCTCTGGATTTCCTCGCTCACCGAGGAAGCCATCCGCCAGGGCTTTCAGAACCTGCGCGAAGGCTCGGAGTTCGATAATCTCTACCAAGCCGGCAAAAGCCGCGCCGCCGGCGACTGGCTGTTGGGTTTGAATGCTACTCGTTTGTTCACGCTCAAATATGCGCCCGGCCAGCGGCAGGTGCTCAGCATCGGGCGCGTGCAGACGCCCACGCTGGCGCTGCTTGTCGACCGCTACCACGAAATCCAGAACTTCCGGCCCGAGCCGTACTGGGTGCTGCGCACCGAGTACCGCGGCACCATGTTCAGCCACGTGGCCGTGCTGATAAAGGGCAAGGACGACGACGAGCCCGACGAAAAGGCCCGCCTGAAAGCCCGCGGCTACTTCGTGACCCAGGAAGAAGCCGATGCCGCCCTCGCCCAGGTGACCGGCCAGCCCCTGACGGTGACCAACGTGGAAATCAAGAAGGCGCTGGAGAGTCCGCCGGCGCTGTTCGACCTGACGGCGCTGCAGGTGCAGTGCAACAACCAGCTGGGCCTCTCGGCTGAAGACACGCTCAAAACGGTGCAGGGCCTCTACGAGAAGAAAGTGGTGAGCTACCCGCGCGTCGACACCACCTTCCTGCCCGACGACCAGTACCCCAAAATTGCGGGCATCATGCGCGGGCTGGGCGGCGCGCACGCCGCGCTGGCCGCGCCGCTGCTGGCGGCCCCCAAAATCCGCAAGAGCACCAAGGTCTTCAACAACAACAAAGTCACCGACCACCACGCCATCATCCCGACCGGGGCCAGCGCCAACAGCCTGCACGGCACCGAAAGCAGCGTGTATGACATCATCGTGCGCCGCTTCCTGGCCGCGTTTTACCCCGACTGCGAAGTGTCGAACACCACTGTGACGGCCGACGTGGCCGGGCGCACGTTCCGCGTGCGGGGCCGCCAGATCCTGAGCCCTGGCTGGCGCGAGGTGTACGGCGACCCCGAGAAGCAGCAGGCACCCTCGGCCCCGAAAGCGGTTGGTGAAGGTGACGACGACGTGGTGAGCACCGTGCTGCCCAGCTTCGTGAAAGATGAAACCGGCCCGCACAAGCCCCGCCTCGACGCCAAAATGACCCAGCCGCCGCGCGAGTACTCGGAGGCCATGCTGCTGCGCGGCATGGAAACCGCCGGCCGCAACGTCGACGACGAGGAGCTGCGCCAGGCCATGAAGGAAAACGGCATCGGCCGCCCCTCCACCCGCGCCGCCATCATCGAAACCCTGTTCAAACGTGGCTATATCCGGCGCGACAAAAAGAAGATTGTGCCCACGCCCACCGGTGTCGAGCTGATTGGCCTGATTCGCAACCCCACGCTGAAATCGGCGGAGCTGACCGGGCAATGGGAGCGGAAGCTGCGCCAGATTGAAGGCGGCCAACTGGAATCGGGGCAGTTTCTGGGCGAGCTGCAGCAGCTGGTGCGCGAAATGGTGCACGAGGTGAAGCAGGACGGCTCGGGCCGCGGCATCAGCATCCACAAGCCTGAGTTGGCCGACCTCACCGGCCAGAAAGCCGGCGCTACCGCCAAAGCCAGCCCGCCGAAAGTCGCCGCTACGCCCGCCGTACCGGGGGCGCTGGGGCCGTGCCCGGCCTGCGGCAGCGGCCACGTGCTGCGCGGCAAGTCGGCGCTGGGCTGCTCGCGCTGGAAGGAAGGCTGCCAGTTCCGGCTGCCCACCGAGTTCGAGGGCAAAAAGCTCACCGACAAGCAAGTAGGCGAGCTTCTGAAAAAGGGCCGCACGCCGGTCATGAAAGGCTTCGTGGACGGCATGGGCCAGAAGTTCGATGCCGCCATTCGCCTCACGCCGGCCCGCACGCTGGAGTTGGTGCGCGCCGCCGAAAGCAAGCCCACCACGCCCCAGGACCCCGGCCAGATTCCGTGCCCGGTGTGCCGGCTGGGCCAGATGCTGCGCGGCAAAAGCGCCTGGGGTTGCTCCCGCTTCCGCGAGGACTGCCAGTTCCGCGTGCCGTTCGAATGGGGCGGCAAAACCCTCACCGACACCCAAATGAACCAGCTGCTACGCAAAGGCAAAACCGGCGTCATCCGCGGCTTCGTATCCGCCAAAACCGGCAAGAACTACGAAGCCGTGCTGCAGATTAATCAGCAAGGCCGGATCGAGCCGGTGTTTGGACAAGGGTAAGTTTAATGCGAATCCTTCGCTTTGCGCACCATATGTGCCGCATCAGCTATTTGGCTTAACAATACACGAAGCCCTGCTACGCCGCTTTCTATGCAGCCTCAACCTGGTAAAATGCTTGTCATTCTAGGCCTCATTGTCGTAGCCTTTGGCGCTTTTCTGTGGCTGGGAGGCGGCAGTTTACTGATTTGGTTCGGCCGGCTGCCCGGCGACATCCGCATTGAGCGGCCGGGGTTTCGGTTCTACGCGCCCATCGTGTCGATGCTGCTGGTAAGTGTGGTGCTGAGCCTGCTCCTGTGGCTGGTGCGGCGCTTCGGTGGCTGAAGCCAAGACTACCGATTGTGGGGCGGTAGTACGTAGCGCAGCTGCACGTGTGCTTGCCGGAACTCGCGGCCACCCAGCGTGAGGTAGGGCTGCACCTGCCAGCGCGGGCTGATTTGCAGGCTTGATTCAACGAAGAATGCTTTATCATTTACATCGGGAGGCGTGGGGTAGCCACTACCAGTGGACATACCCAGCAGCACGCTATAGCGTCCGCTCGAACGGAACCGGGAACCCACCGCTACGCGTAGTGCCGGATTGCCGAGACCTTGGTTGGGCGTGTTCACGTCGCCTTGCACATATAAGTACTCGCGCCGCCCTATCCAGGTGGTGAAATGAGGTGCGGCCACGAGTGGCTGGTACGTGTCGCCGGCTGTTTTGCTGTATCCAAGAGTACCCAGCAGGAGTCCGCCCCCGATTCCAAACCAGCGCCGATTCAGCATGTAGTGCGGATTGATGGCGAACAGAAAGGTCGATTTTACGGTGTCAGGCCGGCCGATGGTGTGTTGCTGGTCGCGGCCGACCATGAGCCGTAGCCCAGCCTCGTTCTCGGCTTCCGGACGCTCGTCAGGTTTCCAGGTGCTCGAAACGTCTACGCTGACGGACTGGTACTTGTGGCGAAAAGGTTGGGTGGGAGGGGGGCTGCCGCATCCCTCATTCTCATACGGCTGCTGCTCCCGTGCAAATTCGCCGTTGCCGCCACCCACCGTAACCGACCAGTGCTGTTTGTTGCCGGTAGTATCGGCCGGCACCTGGTTGGTGAAAAGCAGCACCGCGGCCAGTGCGGCCAGCGGAAGCCCGGTCCGTTGCGCGGCCAAGGCACCCCGCAAGATGGTGGCCGTAGCCAGTACCACCACGGCCAGCAATACGGCTTTTACTACCAGCAATTCAGGCAGTGTGAGGGCTCCGGCTGGGAGCAGCGCGGCAAATGCCAATAGTCCAAGAGCGCCAAGCAGATTCCGTACCGGCCGGTTTTCGGGTGCTTCATCTGGTGTGGGTGTAGCATATCGGATCAGCCAGAGCCAGCTACCCAGCAGAAGCACAGCACAGGGCAAAAGCAGCCATTGCAATTGGAGCATCTGCAAGCGGCCCAGCGCTACGACAGACGAGCCTACCGGTTCGCCAGCCGGGTCGCGCCAGAACTCGATGAGCAGCCGGCCCACCACTAATAACCCGGCCTGCAACAACGCCCGGCTGCCCGCCGGCCATTGGCGGTGGCGCGTCAGATGCAGCACAAGCCACACACCGGCGCATAGTAGCAGGGTATAGAGCTGAGTTGGGTGCACCGCCAGCGAATGCGCGGCATGGGTGTCCAGCAGGCCCTGCTGGAGCTGCAATTGGTACGGCAGCGTGCCCGCCGCATATGTCAGGCCCCAGTTGCCATCTGTAGGAGCCCCGAAGCAGCAGCCTGTGAGCAGGCACCCGATGCACTGCACCACCAGCCCCGCGCAGAGCGGCCCCGCAAATGCATCCACAATGTGCCAACTGTAGCCCAGCCACCGCCGCAACACCAGCAGCGCCCCCACGAAGCCCAGGCCACCGCCCAGCACTGACCGGGCCGTAGAATCAGGCCAGATGCCGTGCAATAGCGCCGGCCATGCTCCGGTGGGCAGTGTAATCAGCTTGGTACCCACAATAAAGGCCAGCGTGCTGGCCGCCAGCAACACCAGCCACGTCTGCAACGGGTAGCCACGCCGATAGCCCGCATGTAGCAGCAATAGCAGCATCAGCCCAAAGGCCAGCAGGTAGCAGCTGGAATAGTAGTGGTGCCCCACGGGCGAGGGCAGCAACAGGGTAGTCGAACAGAGCATAGACTAACGGATAAAGCTGCCGGAAAACTGCTGCTGACTCAGCGGTATCAGCATTTTCGTGGACCAGTCAAGCCTCGGCTTCAGTACGAAAATGCAGCACAACTGGCAGTGTGAGGAACGGCTTATGGTAAAGCGGCCCCAACAGTGGCAACGGAAGCTAAGCTACTTTTCCATCACCCGACTTCCTCTCCAATTATTGCAGTAATCAGACTTTATAGAATGATGATTTTTATTAATATAATATTGAATATCAATAAATTAAAGACATGATTTGGGGATATCATCAGCCAATGATATAAATAGCTGATTTCGGGATTAGTAACGAACTGCCCAAGTGGTTGCTGGCCGCAGAACCGGAGCAAATCTGGCTACCCGGCCAGCAGGCTACGCTACGACTGGCACTTGCTCTGGTGCCTCATACTGCACGATATTTTCAATCATGCCCTTGAAAATGATGAAATGAAACGGCACCAGCGAGTACCAGTAGAGCCGTCCGGCCAGGCCCTTGGGGCGGAAAGCCGCCAGTTGTTCCAGCGTGTGGGAACCATCTTCGTTATCGAGGATGCGGAACTGCAGCCACGCTTCGCCGGGAAGCTTCATCTCGGCGTAAAGGAGCAAGCGGCGGTTGGCTTTGTCGGCCACGAGTACGCGCCAGAAGTCGAGTGGGTCGCCGGCGCGGAGCTTGGTAGGGGAGCGGCGGCCACGCCGCAGACCCGGCCCGCCTACCATTTTGTCCATAATGCCGCGGATACGCCAGAGCCAATCCACTTTGTACCAGCCCCGGTCGCCACCGATGCTCCAGACATTCTGCAGCACCTGTTGCGGGTCGCGGCGGAAACGCAGGGTCTGGCGGTCGGTGAGCAGGCCGTACTGTGGTATCTGGATGTGGTCCATGTAGTTGCGGGGCATCTTGCCGCTGCTCAGCGCGTCGCTCCAGCTACTCACTACTTCATTCTGCTCGATGCGCTGAAAAGCCAGTTGTACCGTTTCCGTGTAGCCCATACACTCGTGCGGCAGCACCGCCGCAATGCTGCGTTTCGGGTCGGCTACGGTGTCGTTGCGCAGGCTTTCCACGAGACTTTGCGCCAGCGAAAACGAGGTGCTTGTTACCAAAAACAGCCACCACGACGACAGCCGCGGCGTGAGCACCGGCACCGTGATGATGTAGCGCCGGTAGCCACGGACCTGTGCCAGCTGCAGCAGCATCTCGCGGTACGTCAGCACATCGGGGCCGCCAATATCGAAGGAGCGCCCGTAGCAGGCTTCGTTGCCGAGCACGCCGGTTAGGTAGAACATCACGTCGCGGATACCGATGGGCTGGCAGCGCGAGTTCAGCCAGCGTGGCGTAATCATCACGGGAAGCTTCTCCACCAAGTCCCGGATAATCTCAAACGACGCCGACCCCGAGCCGATAATGATGCTGGCCCGCAACACCGTAAGGGCCGCCTGCGCCTTGCCCAGCACCTCTTCCACGCCTTTGCGGGAACGAAGGTGTACGCTCAGGGCCTGGTCGTTGGCGATGCCGGAAAGATAAATCACCTGCCGAGCCGTGGTGCGGTTTAGATAGGCAGTAAAGTTGCGCGCCGACTCCTGCTCCAGCTGGAAAAAATCCTTGCCGTCGCCGCTCATGGAATGCACGAGGTAGTACGCCGCCTCAATGTCGGTGGGCAATTCCTGTAGTGACTCCGGCTTGAGCAGGTCGCCTTGTGCCACCGTCACGTGCGGGCGCTGGCTTTCCGGCAGCTCAAAGCGGCGCGGGTCGCGCACGAGGCATACCACTTCGTGGCCGGCTTCGATTAAAAGCGGCAGCAAACGTTGGCCGATGTAGCCGTTGGCACCAGTGAGCAGGATTTTCATGAGCAGGCAGGGTAGGTGGTATAGTGCTAACTACCGGACCGCAATAGAGTTGTACGTATTGCGTATTGCCTGCCGGCTGCTTAGCCTACATACACGGCGGCAGCCTTCTCGCGCAGGTTGTAGCCCGAGGACATGACTTCGCCGTAGGCCCCGGCCGAGCGAATGGCCACCAGGTCGCCACGCCGGGTCTTTGGTAGTGCCAGCTCCTTCCCAAAGCTATCCGACGACTCGCAGATGGGGCCCACCACGTCGTAGATGTACCGGTCGCCGTCGGGGTTCGAAAGGTTCTGGATGTGGTGGTAGCTGCCGTAGAGGGCCGGGCGCATTAGCTCGGTCATGCCCGCATCAAGAATAGCAAACTGGGTCTGCTGGCTTTGCTTCACGTAGAGCACCCGGCTCAGAAGCGTGCCGCATTGCGCTACCACGGCCCGGCCCAGCTCCACATGCACCTGCTGGCCCGAGCGGCGCACCAAGTGCTTCTCAAACATTGAGAAGTAGCCTTCGAAGTCCGGAATCGGGTTCTCATCAGGATGATGGTAGTCGATGCCGAGGCCGCCGCCTACGTTGAGGTGCGGCAACGTGTAGCCCTGGTCAGCCAGCCAGGTTTGCAGCTCGTTTAGCTTGCGGCTCAGGTCCGCAAAAACGGTCAGGTCCGTAATCTGGGACCCGATATGCGCGTGCAGGCCCACCAGCTCCAGATTCGGCAGCGCGGAAAACTGCCACACCACGGCCGGTAAATCAGTCAGGCTGATGCCGAACTTGTTGGCTTCCAGGCCCGTGGTGATGTGCGGGTGCGTGTGGGCGTCTACGTTCGGGTTGACGCGCAACGCTACCCGCGCCGTGCGGCCCTGCGCGCCGGCCAGCGCATTCAGTACCTGCAGCTCTTCCCCCGACTCGGCATTGAAGCACCAGATATCGGCGGCCAGCGCCCGGTTGATTTCCGCATCGGACTTGCCCACGCCGGCAAACACAATGTGGTCCGGCGCAAACCCCGCGTCAAGGGCGCGCTGCACCTCGCCACCACTCACGCAGTCGGCTCCCAGGCCAGCGGCTTTGATGCGCGCCAGCACCGGCAGATTAACGTTGGCTTTCAGGGCGTAGTGGGCCTGAAAACCGCGCGGTTTTGCGGCCTGCTGCAGCGCGGCCAGGGTACGGTCCAGCAGGGCCAGATCGTAGTGGTAGAAAGGAGTGGGCTGGGCCAGAAGCTCCGGCGAAAGGGAAAAGGACATGTAGCGTAGGCTGCGGTCCGTGCCAGCCACGAAAGTCGGCACAGAGCTAAGGAAATATCAGGTCAAAAAATCAGGAGTTCAGCTCGCGCGCACTGCCGCTCAGGTGGTTGCCGGCCGCTGAAACAGGCCGGCATTCAGTGCTTTCAGGGCGCGGGTTTTGTCGGAAGTATGCACCAGCAGGCTGATGTTGTTGGGCGAGCCGCCGTAGGAAATCATGCGCAGCGGCACATCGACCAGAGCATTGAACACGAGGCGGGCCGCGCCGTTGGTTTCCTGAATCAGGTTGCCGACGAGGCAGATGATGGTTTGGTTCTCATCCACTTCCACCGTGCCGAAACTCCGCAGCTCCTCCAGAATCTGGGGCAGGTGAGTGGCGTCGTCGATGGTGAGTGACACGGCTACTTCGGAGGTCGTAATCATGTCGATGGACGTGCGGTGCCGCTCAAACACCTCGAACACGCTGCGTAGAAAACCGTGCGCCAGCAGCATGCGGCTCGACTTGATTTTGATGGCCACCAACCCGTCTTTCGCCGCCACCGCCTTGATGGCCTCGTTACCGGTTCGGGTGGAGATAAGCGTGCCGGGTGCCTCGGGCTGCATGGTGTTGAGCAGCCTTACCGGAATGCCATGCTTGGCGGCGGGCAGAATGGAGCTGGGGTGCAGAATCTTGGCTCCGAAATACGCCAGCTCGGCAGCCTCATCAAACGACAGCTCGCGGATAGGATACGTGCCTTCCACCACCCGTGGGTCGTTGTTGTGCAGCCCGTCGATGTCGGTCCAGATCTGGATTTCGTCGGCGTCGGCCGCGGCCCCAATCAGCGAGGCCGAATAGTCGGAGCCGCCGCGCTTGAGGTTGTCGGTTTTGCCGTGCGCGTTGCGGCAGATATAGCCCTGCGTAATAAACAGCTGCTGCTCCGGATACCGGGCCAGCTGCACTGCCAGATGCTCCCGGATATAGGACGCATCCGGCTCCTCGTTCTGGTCGAGGCGCATGAATTCCAGCGCTGGCAGCAGCACGGCGTCGCGGTGCAGCACGCCGGTCAGGTAATGATGGAACAAACAGGTGCTCAGCAGCTCGCCCTGGGCCAGAATCACCCGCTCGCCGGAGGCTGAAAGCGGCTGCCGCGTCAGGTCGAACAGGGTACGGAACACGCCGTCGAGGTCTTTGATGGCTGCCGCTGCTATACTGGCTTCGGGCAGCAACTCATGCGCTATCATGTGGTAGCCCTGGCGCATAATTTCGATACGGGCCGTAGCGGCTGCCACGTCGTTGGAGTAGAGCAGGCGGGCAATATCCACCAGGGTGTTGGTGGTGCCGCTCATGGCCGACAGCACCACAATGCGCCGCTCCTGGGGCAACTGAATCAGCTCTGCTACCTCGCGCATCCGCTGCGCCGACCCGACGGACGTGCCGCCAAACTTGAGAACTTTCATGAAAGGGATAAACGGGAAATCAGCAGAAAAGGACAAACAAAAAGCGCCGGCCCAAGAGGACCGGCGCGGAGAGTTCAGAGAAGCAACGAGGCGCAATGAACGGGTGCGACGGTCAGGCCGGAATCCGTTTCTTGCATTTCTTGACCAACACGCACGCGCACTTCGCTCCGGCAGCAGCCAGCGGCATCAGAACGACACGGGAGTTGGTAAGGTACATGGCAGATAAGCGCAGTATCGGACCAGGGCCAAAGAGGCGTCTGGTTCCGCAAAGAAAGTACACAAATAGCATTTGGCCAGCCTTGGAGTGAAAAAAAGCGCCTGACGCGTCGGGGCGGCCACTCACTGCGTTGCTTGGTTACGGCCAGCAGCAGCGCCGCATCAGTCTCAGCGCAGCGGCGGCAGATGGTGCCAGTCGTGCGTGCACCCGGTCCGGCACGCGGTGCGGCGGCGGTGCGCATCGGCCACGCTGAACAGGCTCAGCAATGCCCGAAAGGCATTCGGATACTCCGGCGGCGGTAGTTTCTGGATGCGGCGCAGGGCTTCCGCTACCCCGTGGGCCCGCAGCAACACCAGCGGGGTAGCAGTGGGCTTTACTTGGGCTTCCGACAAGGCCTGCCGCACCAGCGCCGGGCTGGGCCTGCTGAATGTATTGGCACAAGGTGTTCAGCTGCGCAAGCTGGCCTGCTGCGTCAAGGGTCGCAAACCACGCCCATGCCTATTCCCACGGCAGCTGCTGCTGGGCCAGGCGGTTGAGCACATGGTCGGGAGCGGGTTGCATAGTGGAGGTGTCAGCTGAAATGAAATTGACGCCGGAAGTTGTGCCTCTTTACCGTCTGGGGGCAGGTATTTTGGTTTTCCGCTCACTCATTTTGGCAGCAGCCTGTTCCGGCCTAGGGCCCCGGAACGAAATAGGGCGGCCGGTAGCGAGGCTGCGGTTGCCGGCTGCATCAAGCGCCTCAAACGTTACGGTACAGTCTTCACTTGGCCCAAAAGCGAAATTGCCGCCACACGTAAACCAGCCGATTCCCAGTTGATTTTGCCAGGGCGTGAGGTAGCTGACCACCGGTTGTGCCTGCCGCGCGCTTCGGATGGTGGCCCGCACCAGCACCGGCGAGGCGTCCAGCATCGGGTAAGAGAATTGCACGAAGTTGTTGATTCCCTCACTGTTGCTGGAGTACTCCTTGTGCAGCACAGCAGGCGTGGCTGTCCAGCGCGGCGCCTGCGTATCGGACAGAGCACTACTGACGCGCCAGCGGTGCGCAATAATGAGCTGGTTGCTGCCAGCCCTGGCACGCTGCATTCTGAACAAGCTGTAGCCAGCGGGCGGCGGCAGGCTGGTGCGCAAGTGGTATACCGTATCGGGCAGCAATGGCCGCACTGGCTGCATTAGTACTTGTAGGTCGCTGCTGAGAGGGTTAACTGTTTGGTCCAGTAGCAGCAACGGCACTGAGTCGTGCTTCGACCACAGATACACCTGTGTCTGCCGCCCAAAATCGAGGATGGCTAAGCGGCCATTAGTGCGGCTACCAGCGGAAAACAGGAACAGCTGGCGTGGCTGGATGGTCGCGGCAGCATACTCATCCGGCCACACGGCAATGTCTCGTTGTTCTACGCACTCAGCATATACCGGCCAAGGCCCGGTGCTCAGCAGAAGCAGCAAAATGAGCCGGAAAATACAACGCATAAGGATAATCAATGGTAGCTGGCAGATAATGCTTTTCGGAATGTATCCAACGCCGCGCTACCGCACCGGCTTCGGCAGCACCGGCAGGCTCTCGTGGCCCTCGGCGTCCACGCTTACCACTCCGAAGATGAAATTGTCCTTGCTGTGGGGCAGGTCAGCTTTGGTGTCGGTTACGAAGAACTTCTGCTGCCACTCGGGGGCGCTGGTTTCGCGCATCAGCACGTAGTAGCCGGCTGGCTTTTCGCCGTTTTTGGGAGCCTGCCACTGCAGTTCGGTGCGGTTGGTCAGCTTGGCGGTGAGCACGCCCACGTTTTCGGGGGCGGCGGGGGCCAGTGCCAGGGAAGCCAGGGTGGCCAGGTTCACGCCGGTATTTTTGCGCAGGTAGGCAAAGTCCATGAACTTGGCGTGGTCGCCGTACTCTTCGCCGTTTTCGGTGCGCAGGTCCTGGTGCTGGTGGCGGAAATCCTCGTTCATCTCCGAGAAGCGGACCGCCGTGAAGCCCTGCTGGTTGAAGGGCGTATGGTCGCCGCCGCGCAGGAATCGGTCGGGGCGATATTCCAGCACCACCTCGTGGCCGGGCACGTATTGCTGACAGGCGGTGCGGGTGTAGCGGGCCAGGTTGCGGCTTGGTGAGTCGTTTTCGCTGCTCAGTGTGCGGCGCACGCGGGCTTCGTCGGGCGTTTCGGTGGCGGGCACGCCTTCGCTGAACACGCGCAGCTGGGTGGTGTTCCTGATTTCGGGGTCGTGGCCGGTGGAGTTGCCCATGATGTCGTTGTTGAGCATCGCCACCAGGTTCCAGCCTTCCTTTTTGGCGCGTTTGGCCAGGTAGGTGGAGCCGTAAAGACCCTGCTCTTCGCCCTGCACCGCCACGAAGATGATGGTGGCCGGAAACTGCTGCTTGCTCATCACGCGGGCCAGCTCCATCACGGCTACCGTGCCCGAGCCGTCGTCGTTGGCGCCGGGCGCGTCGGCGGTGGCGTTCATCACGTCCGACACCCGCGAGTCGATGTGGCCGCTCACGATGAACACGCGCTTATCGGTGGGGTCGGTGCCGGGGAGGGTGGCCATGACGTTGGCCATCAGCACGGGCCGGTCGATGCGGCGGCCGTCGGGCTTGATGGTGAACGTATCCTGCTCCACTTTGAGCCGGCCGCCGCTGGCTTTGCTGTACTTACGGAACTCGCCTTCCACCCAGTTGCGGGAAGCCCCGATGCCACGCTTTTTGCTTTTGGTGTCGCTCAGCGTGTGCCGCGTGCCGAAGCTTACGAGCTTATCGATGTCGTCGCGCAGGTTCTTTTCGGATACTTCCTCCACCATCTTCAGGATAAGCGGATTGGGCGTGGTGGCGGGCTGGGTCTGGGCCAAGGCCGGGGCAGAAAGACCGAGGGCCAGCAGCAAAGGGAAAAAACGACGCATAGACGGTGGTTGGGGTGTGGAAGGCTATAGACGCAGGATTGCCGCCAGTGTTGCGGGGCGGGGAAGTAGCGCAATAAGACCGTCATTCCGAGCGAAGGCGGAGCCGCAGCCGAGGAATCTCGCGTGCTGACGTTGTGACGAGAACCGCTCCGTAGCCCAGGGTTTAAACCCTGGACTAGTGAATCGTTCAGGCGAAGCGGGAGAGATGCTTCGGCTGCGCGGACGCCAGATCAAGCATGATAGCTGGTTTGGCAACGTCAGCACGCGAGATTCCTCGGCAAGCTCGGAATGACGTTCTTACGCTTTATCCTCTCAGCTCCACCACTACGCTGGCTGCGTTGCCGCCGAAGCCGGCAGCATTCACCAGAATACGCCGGATGGGCTTGTCAACTGCCGATGCCAGATCGGTGGCGAAGGGGGCGGCCGGCCACTGTTGGGTTTCCAGCACGTGGCAGGCGAAATCGAGACTGAGCGCGGCAGAGGCGCCCAGCGTGTGGCCCAGCAGCCATTTGTTGGAGAGCAGTAGCGGCAGCTCCGGGCCGAAGATAGCACGTAAGGCGGCCCGTTCGGCGGCGTCGCCGGCGGGGGTGCCGGGGCTGTGCAGCACCACCGCGTCGATGTCGGCCGGGCCTACACCAGACTGCGCCAGTGCCTGCTGGATGGCTTGCTGGAAGTGCCGGCCCTCGGGCGAGAGGCCGGTTTTGCTGCCGATGGCCTCGAAGCCGAAGCCCACGCCGGCCAGCACCAGCAGTGGGCTGGTTTCGGCGGTGGCCTGGGCGGCGGAAAGCTGTTCCAGGGCAAACACGGCCGCGCCTTCGCCCAGCACGAAGGTGGAAGGTCGGCCCGCGCCGGGCCGGCAGGGCCAGTCGGCGGCGGGCAGGGGCGAGTAGATGCCAATGGCGCGCATCTGGGCCAGGGTGAAATCGGTGAGCGGGGCTTCGGTGCCGCCGGCCAGAAACCGGGTGGCCATGCCGGCTTTCAGCCAGGCCAGCGCGTTGCCCAAGGCCTGAAACGCGCTGCTACAGGTGCTGGAATGGCTGAGCGCCGCGCCGCCTTGCTGGCCGGCATCGTAGGCCACCCAACTGGCTACGTTGCCCAGCGTGGTAAGCGGCGAAGCGGCTACCGGCACGCTGCCCTCGGCCAGAAACCCAGCGTGAAACTCCTCCAGCCGCCCCGTGGCGCCCCGGCTGCTGCCGATGCTCACGGCTAAGTGAGTTGTTTGCTGGTTGTCAATTGTGGGCGGTTGGCTGTCGAACAGTGGGAGGATACTGTCAAGCTGCGGGGAATAGCTGTCAGGCTGCGGGAAACGTCTGTCAGCTTGCGGGAGATAAGTGGCAGGCTGCGGGGAATGACTGTCAAGCTGCGGGAGATAAGTGGCAGGCTGCGGGAGACAAGTGTCAAGGTGCGGGAGATGTCTGGCAGGCTGCGGGGCGTGGGTGTCGGGTTGCGGGAGCCAGCCGGCGGCGGCGGTAGCCTGGCGGGCGGCCAGCAGGGCCAGCAGCACGGTCCGGTCGAGCTGGCGAAAGGCAGACTGGCTACGGCGCAGGGTAGCTACAGCAGCTTCGGTGGCGGCGGGCAGGGCGGCCACGGGTACGCCGGTGGCGTGGGGCGTGAAGGGCGAGGCGGCTTCGAGCGGGGGCGTCGGCTCCAGGCCCAGCGCCGATACCCGGCCCCGGCCCCGAATGACTACCACCGGACCGGCGGCGTTGGCGGCGTTACCTACGAAGTTAGTCATGCAGGATTTCGGGCAGGTTGGGAGCGGGAATGAAGTCGAGTACCAACTCACGCATGCGGCGCAGCACGGTGTAGAGCAAACCTAGCTCCTCGTTGGTGGTGCAGTAGGGCGGCAGCAGGTACACCACGTTGCCCAGGGGGCGCAGCACGACGTGGTGGTCGAGGGCGAGCTGGTAGAAGGCGTCGCGGAGGCGGCTGAAGTAGCTGGTGCCCTCGCCGGGGTCGTACTCCACGGCCAGGATGGTGCCCCGGTGCCGCACCGCCCGGATGCCCGGCTGGCCCTCAATTTCCTGTCGAAACGCAGCGTGGGCTGCCTCAATGCGTTGGCGTTGGGCTGTACATTCGTCGGCTCGCGTCAACTCCAGACTTGCCAACGCAGCGGCGCAGGCTACCGGGTTGGCCGTGTAGGAGTGGCCGTGGAAGAGGGCCCGCATCTTGTCGTGGCTCAGAAACGCCTCGTACACCGGCGCGGCGCAGGTGGTCAGGCCCATGGCCAGGGTGCCGCCGGTGAGGCCCTTAGAGAAGCACATGATGTCGGGCTGCTCGGTGAGTAGCCCGGAGGCAAACAGCGGCCCGGTGCGGCCGAATCCGGTCATCACCTCATCCGAAATGCAGAGCACCCCGGCTTGGTGGCAGCGGCGTAGCATCTCGCTCAGCACCCCGGGCTCGTACATCACCATGCCCGCCGTGCCCAGCACCAGCGGCTCGAAGATGAAACCGGCCACATCGGGGCGCAGCAGCAGCGCGTCGAACTGGGCCAGCGTCTCGGCCTCGCGGCCCGGTACTGGCACGTCGAGAAACTCCACGTCGAACAGTAGGGGCCAGAAGGGCTGGGTGAAGGCCCCGCGGGCACTCACGGCCATGGCCCCGAAGGTGTCGCCGTGGTAGGAGTTCTGGAAGCAGAGGAAGGTGCGGCGCGCGGGTTGGCCCTGGTTGTGGAAGTATTGCAGCACCATTTTCAGGGCCACTTCCACGGCCGTCGAGCCGTTGTCGGAGTAGAACACGCGGGCCTGGTTGGCGGGCAGCAAAGCCAGCAGCTGCTCGGCCAGCTCCACGGCGGCGGGGTGGGTGAAGCCGGCAAACAGTACGTGCTCCAGGGTGCGCAGCTGCTCGCTTACGCGCTCCGCAATGGCGGGGTGACTGTGGCCGTGCAGGTTCACCCACCACGAGGAAATGGCGTCGAGGTAGCGGGTGCCGTCTTCGGCAATCAGCCAGCTGCCTTCACCCCGCACAATGGGGATGGGCAGCGGGGCAGTCTGCATCTGGGTATAGGGGTGCCACAAAACGGCGTGGTCGCGCTGGGCAAGGGAAGTAGGATGGGGCATTGCGGGTGGGGCCGGAGGTAGCGGCCGCTGCAAAGCTACAACCGGGCACGCGGGCGGTGGTTTGGCAGGTGTAGAGACGCAATATCTTGCGTCTCGTCGTTGCTGATGTTGCAGCGCCAGAACGCCTGTAGCCCGTCATGCTGAGCTTTTCGAAGCATCTCTACCGCTTCGTTGAAAATAGCTCAAGCGAAGCGGTAGAGATGCTTCGAAAAGCTCAGCATGACGTTCTTTAAATCTTCGGATTCTTCGATACTAACAGAATAGCCGTTGAGTGAGGGTGCCAGCACGCCAATCGTTCAACGACGAGACGCAAGATGTTGCGTCTCTACACTATGACAGCCGGTTTCTACAGCCCAAACCACGCCCGGAACTCGGCGGCATAGCGGCTGACTACGGCGGGCGTTACCTCGGGCTCGGGGAGGATGCGGGGCATAAGGGGGACGCCGGTGTGCTGCTGAATGAAGTCCTCGGTGGCGGGCGTGGGCTCACCGTTGAACACGAGGCCACGCACGCGCAGGCCGCGGGCCTGCAGGGCTTCCAGCGTGAGCAGCGTGTGGTTGATGCTGCCCAGGTAGTTGCGCGATACGACTACCACATCGAGGGCGAATTGCTGGGCCAGATCGGCCAGCAGGAAGTCGCGGGCCAGGGGCACCAGCAGGCCGCCCGCGCCTTCCACCAGCAGGTGGTTGTCGGTGGCGGGCAGCTGGAAATCCTCGGGGCGCAGGGTGAGGCCCTCGGCGGCGGCGGCGGCGTGGGGCGAGGCGGGCAGCTGCAGCCGGTGCCGCTCGGGCCAGAAGCGGCTGACGGGGTTCTGCACGAGGCTGCGCACGGTGGCCGCGTCGGTGGTGGGGGTGAGGCCGGCCTGCACGGGCTTCCAGTAGTCGGCCTGCAGGGCTTCGGTGAGAATGGCGGAAACAAAGGTTTTGCCTACGTCGGTTCCGATGCCGGTGATGAAGAGTCGTTCCAAAGGGAAAAGATGTTTAACAACGAACGAAGACTCAGGCGCCTATCGAGCCGGAAAGTTCGTGTGCAGAAAGCGAATGATGGCAGGAAAGTGCTTTAGCGGCGCGGCGTGCCCGCCTTCAATGGCTAGGTGCTGCTGCGGATAGCGAGAGTTGCGGCGCTGCAGTTGGTCCAGCATGTGCTCCGCCATGAGCGTGGAAGGGCACACCTCATCCTGAGTAGCCGATACCAGCAGCACCGCGCCCCGAATTTTTGCCACCGGAATCAATGCCTGTCGGACCGCGGCTGTGTCGGTGAGCATGGCCGCAAACGCAGCCCGCAGATTACCCTGCAACAGAAAGGGCACGGCGGCTTCATTCACGGGCACAAATGGTAGCTGCTGGCCCTTGTACGACCAAGCCGAAGTGGTGAAGTGGCTGGTGTGGCCCGGAAATGCAACATGGCTGCCCACAATGCTCACCACGCAGCGGATATCGGGGTAGCGACTGGCCAGCAGCAACGCCAAGTCGGCGCCGCGCGAACCACCAATCAGCGCGATTTTGCGGCCGTTGACTTGTGGGTGCCGGGTGGCCGCCTTAATAGCCGCGTACACCGTGTCGAGCGAAATACGGTCGAGCAGGGGCGGGGTACCGTCAGCTTTGAAATACCCTAGTGCCAAAAAAGCGTAGCCATCGGCCACCAGTTGCTCACGAGTGGGCTGCCAACGGGAACTGGCCCAGGCATTACCGCCTTCTGAGCCGCCCAAGCCTACCAGCAGCGGCTGCTGCCGGCCGGCGCCCACGTATAGCAGGCTCTGCACGCCGGGTGTCTTCAGGTCAATGGGTGCTGAAAGAACGGAAGCAGCTGAAAGCAGCAAGAACAGAAAAAACGCGACTGGAAGCAGAAGCTGGCGCATGGCAGGAGTTGGTTACGGGTTTCTGCAAAGGTGGTCCGAACCATCCTCCCTACTCTTTGACATAGATCAAATAATCACCGCGCGGCCCGAATGCGGCTCAGCGTTTCCTGCGTAATGCCCAGGTAGGAAGCCACCATGCCCAGCGGCAACCGATGTAGAATATCGTGGTGAGTGCGGCAGAAATGCTCGTATTTTTCCCGGGCGGAGGTGAAGCGCAACGAGGTAATGCGGTCCATCAGATGCCCGAAAACCGACCCCATGGACAGCCTGGCGTAGCGTTCCATTTCCGGAAAGTTGTCGAACAGGTAGCCCAAGTCCCGCATGTGCAGACTCAGAGTCTGTGTGGGCTCCAGTGCCTCAAGGTAGTAGATGTCCGGGGTTTGCTTAACCAGGCTGTTCGGCGAGTTTACCCATTCACCCTCGGCGCTGAAATACTCGGTTATCTTCTCACCGTCGTGCTGGTAATATAAGCGCACGAGTCCTCGCTGAATAAAGTCGCTGCGGGTACATACGCGCCGGGCATCGTGCAGTAGCTCGCCCTTATTGTAGCTGGCCGCCTGCACCCGTTCCAGCAAGGCCGTCCGCAACGGCTCCGAAACCCGGATGTATTGCCCGATGTGCAGGAGTAAGGCGTCGGCTGGTAGCATAGGAAGATGAATAATGTGGCAGCGGTTTAGGGTCACAAAGCTTCCCAGGCCCTGCGGCTGCCATGCGAAGCTGGGCTTATCGTTCGGGAGCTACCACGTGTTCCAGCACGGCTGCCAGTGCGTCAATTTCAGCCTTGGTAGTATACGAATGGATGATGAGCCGCAGCCGCTCGGTACCTACGGGCACAGTCGGCGAAACGATGGCGCGCACGTCAAAACCGGCGGCCTGGGCGGCGGTGGCCACAGCGCGCACGTGGGCCGGGCCGGGGGAATCAGCGAAGAATATTGGGTGAATCACGTGGCTTTCGGGAGGCACATGCAGGCTGGGTACGGTGTTCAAGCGGGCTTTCAGGTAGTCAGAGAGGGCAAACAGCCGGGCGCGCTCCGGGCCGAGGTCGGGCAGCACCGCGTAGGCAGCCGTGAGGGCCGCCACCGTGAGCGGAGGCAAGGCCGTGGTGTAGATGAAGGGCCGGCTGAAGCTCAGCAGGTAGTCGCGCAGCACGGCGGGGCCGGCCACGGCGGCGCCCTGGCTGCCCAGGGCCTTGCCGAAGGTGAGGATGCGGGCGAATACCGCCTCTTCCAGTCCCAGCTCCACCACCAAACCTTCGCCCTGGGGGCCGTAGAGGCCGTTGGTGTGGGCCTCATCCACCACCAGATACAGGCCCTGCTCCCGGCACACCTCGGCCAACTCGGCCAGCGGAGCCATGTCGCCATCCATCGAGTACAATGCCTCCACGGCCACGAATACGCTGCCGGTGGCGCGGGCCAGCTTGCGGCGCAGGTCGGCCACATCGTTGTGGCGGAAGCTCCAGGCGGTGGCAAACGAGCCCCGGATGCCTTCCTTCACGGAGGCGTGGGAGGCGGCGTCGTAGAGAATCGTGTCGCCGCGCTTGGGCACGGCGGCGAAGAAACCCAGGTTGGCCGCGTAGCCCGAGTTGAACAGCAGCGCGGCTTCGGCGCGGTGGAAACGAGCCAGATGGATTTCTAAGGCTTCAGCGGCGGCGGAGTTGCCGGTGAGCAGGCGCGAGCCGGTGCTGCCGGCGGGCGCGTGGGCGGCGGCCTGCACTGCTGCCCGTACCTGCGGGTGCCGGCTTAGCCCCAGGTAGTCGTTAGAGCTGAAATCGACGAGGCCGGGGGCGGGCGGGGGAGGCAGGCGGCGGCGGGTGCCGGCGGCTTCGCGCCGACCTAATTCTTCCTGCAGACGCTGGTGGAGAGGGGAGGACATTACTTCTTCTTTTTCTCGCCGGGAAGAGCAAACTGGCGCGGTAAGCCCAGCGAATCGGGCTGCCAGCCCAGCCGCTGCCGGGCTTCCTGCCGGACGGCCGTTTCTATCACCTGCTCATTGAGCATATCCAGGCTGGCTACGTGCAACGCCACATCAGGCAGCGCATCTTCATACAGGATGTAGGTGCGCTGCCCCAGCCAGTACCACATGCCGGCCACGTTGCCGGGTTTGGGTGGCCCATACTGGCGAGTCAGGTTCTGCAAAACAAGGCGGGTTTTCTGCTCCTTCTTGAACTGGTACGTGACGCCGATAAACCTGCCGCCCCGAAACCAGAATGCCGGATGCACTGGCTGGCCTGCTACCGTCACGGTGTCGGCTTCAGGAAGAAGACCATATACCCGGCTGGTTTTCCAGCGTTTGCCGGTGCCGGAAAATTGCGGCCGTAGAGTTGCTATGGTGCCTTCTGCGGCTCCCAACGGCACTCCGTGCACGGCATAGGCAGAATCAAGCGGCAGCAGGCGTTTGCCGTTGATGCCGCCTTGGGCAAGACTGGAAAACGGTAGCGCCAACAGCCAGAAAAGTGCTTTACTCACAGCAACAAAGAGAAAGTCGTACACAGACAAAACGCTCCTTAGGCGCAGAAAAGGCGGCCTAAGGAGCGTTTCTATTGCAAGGAATCGATGCTGCTTACGCCTCCACCGCCGCCGTGCGGCCGAGCACCGTGGCGCCCTCGGGTACGTCCTTGAACGACTTGCGGGGCTTGAGGCCGAGCAGAGCAAACATCTGCTTGTCGGCATCGAAATCGGGGTTGGGCGTGGTCAGCAGCTTCTCGCCGCTGAAGATGGAGTTGGCACCGGCCAGGAAGCACAGGGCCTGCTCCGTTACGGGCATTTCCTGGCGGCCGGCCGAGAGGCGTACCATCGTGTGGGGCATCAGGATGCGGGCCGTGGCAATCATGCGCAGCATTTCCCACACGCTCACGCGGGGCTGGTCGGCGAGGGGCGTGCCGGCTACGGGCACCAGCGCGTTTACCGGCACGCTCTCGGGGTGGGCGGGCAGGGTGGCCAGCGTGTGCAGCATGGCAATCCGGTCCTCGTCGGTTTCGCCGAGGCCGATGATACCGCCCGAGCACACCGAAATTCCGGCTTTGCGCACGTGCTCCAGCGTGTTCAGCCGGTCGTCGTAGGTGCGGGTCGTGATGATGTCGTCGTACTTCTCGCGGCTGGTATCTAGGTTGTGGTTGTAGGCGTAGAGGCCGGCCTGCTTGAGGCGCTCGGCCTGGTACTCGTTCAGCATGCCCAGCGTGCAGCACACTTCCAGGCCTAGGCCATTCACCTGCTCCACCATGCCCAGCACCCGGTCAAAGTCGCGGTTGTCGCGGATTTCGCGCCAGGCGGCGCCCATGCAGAAGCGGGTGGAGCCCGAGTCTTTGGCGCGCTGGGCCGAGGCCAGCACTTCGGCGTCGGGCAGCAGCTTGTGGGCCTGCACACCGGTGTGGTAGCGGGCAGCCTGGGGGCAGTAGGCGCAGTCTTCGGGGCAGCCACCGGTTTTTACGCTCAGCAAAGTGCATACCTGCACTTCGCCGGTGGCCTGGGTTTCGGCGTGAATGGCGGCGGCCTGCGTGACCAGTTCCAGCACGGGCTGGTTGTAAATAGCGTGTACTTCGTCGAGCGTCCAGTCGGTACGAATGGTCATGGAGTGGGAAGTGTCTGGTTGGTAGAGGAATGGAAGCTGGTGTCTGCGCAAAACAGCGCGGCCCACTGGTGCCGAAGCTCCACAGCGGGCCGCAAGATACAGGAGAAGCGGATTTGCACGGATGAAGAACCGGGCTTAGCCGGTCTTGTTTGCCACTTTATACTGGCCGCAGCACTCGGCACGGATTGCCTACAGCTACCACTCCCGCCGGAATATCGCGCGTGACGACGCTGCCCGCCCCAATGGTAGTGCCCGCGCCAATGGTCACGCCCGGCATTACCAGCACGCCCGCGCCCAGCCACACATTATCCCCGATGGTGATGGGCCGTGCAAACTCCCAGCCCGCAATGCGCGGTTCTACTTCCACCGGATGCCCGGCCGTGCTCAGTACCACATTCGGCGCCATAAACACGTTGTCGCCGATGGTGACGAGGGCGCAATCGAGAATGGTGAGGTTGTAGTTGGCGTACACGTTGCGGCCCAGCCGGATGTTGTAGCCATAGTCGCAGCGCAGCGGGGCTTCCAGGTGGGCGTCGGTTTCGTAGCCCAACAGCTCGGCCAGCACCTGCCGGTTCAGGTACACGGGCTCCTGGTTGTAGCGGTGGCAGAGCTCCTTGGCGCGCAGCCGTTCGGCTACCAGTTCCGGGTCGTTGGCGAGGTATAGCTCGCCGGAGAGCATTTTTTCTTTGTCGGTGAGCGGCATAAACTACTGAATGAAACGATTGTACCTGGGGCCCGCCGGCTACGAAACCGGGGTTTCCGGCGTGTTATTGGCTACGCCGCGTGTATCACGGGTATTTTTCTGCACCGCAATAGCTCCGAATAGGGCCAGCATAAATGACATGGCATAGAAGCCTTTTTCGCTCAGCAGGAGCGTCGCGTTCCACAAGCCAACAGTTAGTAACCCTATTGCGAGGATGGTGGAAAACCAGCTCAGGCCGTAGTAGATGCTCGTGACGGGAATGCCTTCCAGCTGGTCGCGGACTGATTTCTGGAGCGAAATGGCCGAAAAGAGTCCGTACATGAGCACCGTAAAGTAGTAGCCTTTCTCATTGAGCAGCATCTGGGCATTCCAGAGGCCAATGACGAAGGCAGACATACCGGCCAGCAGCGCCAGCCACGAGGCCGCAACGAAGGCGTTAGAGGGCTTGGAGTTCATACAGCAACAGGTAGTTTGGGGTGAGAGAAAAACGCCAGGACTTCCCCGGTCGACAAACCAAACATAGCAGGCAAGCCGGCATAAATCGTATCCAAACTTCAGCACCAATCAGACTTTTGGAATCGGAGCAAAAGCCGCCGTTTTTGCTTCTGTTCCTGCAGTGTGATGCACTTAATTGGGGTGTGAAGGCGGTTTTCAGGGTTTTTGAGCTGCGTGGAGTGAACTTTCTGAAGCCGTGAAATCTGACTTTTAACCCGGATGATTTTACGGCTATACAGAGTGCAAAACAAAACGAGCCGCTTCATGTGAAGCGGCTCGTGGTGGTTAGGAGCGTTTGCCGGGCCGGGCACTGCCGCGGGTGCCGCGGGTGCTGGCTTTGCCTTTCGGAGAGGCGCTGGCGCCGCGAGTGCCGGAGCGGACGGGCTTTCCTGGTCCGGGTTTGCCAGCCAATTTGCCGGGGCGGGTGCCTGCTATGCCCGTTGGGCGGCCAGAGCCAGCCGCGCGGCCGGCCGTTGCCAGGCCTTTGGGCGTAACCGGCTTGCGGCCGCTGGCGCTGGGCTTCTCGACCCAGGCGCCAGTGGGTTTGGCTTTGGGTTTGCGCGGCCCGTCGCCGGCGGTTTCGCCGGAGGCCGGGCGCACAATGTCGGGGCGGCTGGTGGCGGGGCGGGCGGTTTTGTGTGAGGGGCGGTCGGCCCACTGCGTGGCAGTAGAAACGGTTTTGCGGCGGCGAGGCACGGAGCCGTCGTCGGTACCGCTGGAGTGCTCAATCATCTCAAACAGCACCTTCAGCTCCTTCTCTGTCAGCTCGCGCCACTCGCCGGGGCCGAGGCCCTTCACGTTGATGTTCATCACGCGGATGCGCTCCAGCTGCACCACTTCGTAGCCGAAATGCTCGCACATGCGCCGGATCTGGCGGTTCATGCCCTGAATAAGCGTGATGCGGAAGATGTAAGGCGTTTCCTTCGTGACTTTGCAGCGCTGGGTCATCACGCCCAGAATCGGCACGCCACCCGACATGGCTTCGATGAACTGGTCGTTGATGGGCTTGTCTACCATCACCACGTACTCCTTCTCGTGCTGATTGCCGGCGCGCAGAATCTTGTTGACGATATCGCCGTTGCTGGTCAGCAGAATCAGGCCCTGCGACTCCTTATCGAGGCGGCCAATCGGGAAGATGCGCACCGAGTGCTTGATGGACCGGATGATGTTGTCCTTAACGCTGGTATCGGTGGTGGTGACGACGCCCGGCGGCTTGTTGTAGGCAATATAAACGGCATCTTCTTCGGCCCGCGGCTCAATGACGATGCCGTTTACCACTACCCGGTCTTTGGTCGTCACCTGGTCGCCGACGTGGGCGCGCTTGCCGTTCACCAGCACGTTGCCCTGCTCGATATGGCGGTCGGCTTCGCGCCGGGAGCACACGCCGCTTTCACTGATGTATTTATTGAGACGGGTAGCCATGGAGGTCGTGCTTAGGGCCTGGCGCTTGGTGCTGAGGCACTTGGGCAGGCGGGTAAAAAACAGGCTGCCGGCCCCCTGGAGGGTCGGCAGCCTGCAAAGATACGGTATAGCGCGGCGGCGGCCTTACTCCGCGGGCTGGGTTTCCCGGAAAAGCGCAAACAAGGCTGCTTCCAGCTCAACCGGCAGCGTGGGCGGCACCACCGGTTGCAGGGCCAGCGCCGGGCCGGGGTCCGTGGGCGTATAGGTGCCTTCTGAGGCCGTAAACCGCAGCTGGCCCTGCGTGAATTCGCGCTGCTGCTCGTCGCCCTCCGCATTCATCGAAACGAAGGTGAGGTGGCGGAGTTGGCGGCTGGCGCGGTCGAAATACAGCCAGAAGTACACGTCGCCGGGGTTGTCGCTCCGCACATCCAGCCGCTTTATTTCGAAGATGCTGGCCGTGTCGGCGTCGAGCAGGAACAGGGGGCGGTAAGTCATTGGGGGTAACAGAAATTTGAAGCAAGATTACGCTTAGCTTTGACACTTTCTCACACTCTTCATTTGTTTGACGTTGCTATGCTTACTCGTTTACAGACCGTATTTCTGCTTTTGTGGATGATTTGTTTGAATACTATTCAGGGTTATGCGCAGCAAACCAAGCAGGAATTGAATGTGAAAATGGCAGCGGCCATATGCCCGGCTCTTGAAAAAGCTGCTTCTGAGCAGAAAACGGAATCCCTCACGAAAGCTCAATACCTAAAAATTCTAACGCAGAGCTTCGGGCCGGTAGCGGGCAAAGAAGTAATGACAATTAAGCGGCTATATGGTGCAGATGCTTTTGGCAATGCTGAGATTATGAATCAGATTGGTACTGAGGTAGGGGCTCAGTTAATGCAGGATTGCCCAGCTTTTATGGCATTATCACAAATGGTGGCGCCTGCACCTGAATCCACTGCCGCCACTACTGGGAAGTCGGTAGGTAAATTGGGCCCATTGCAGGGTACGGGACTGGCGCGGCTGCAAGTACAGATTGCAAAAGGTGACAATGCCGAGTTCCTGTGGCTAACTCGCTTTCCAGAGGCCGAAGAAATTCTAACAAAGCTAAATACGCTGCAAGGTCGGCAGGTGCGCATTAGCTGGCAGGAAATTGATATATACCAGCCTCAGGAAAAACGCTTCAGCAAAATGCGGGAAATCACAAGTATAGAACTCCTGTAAATCCTCAACCCGACCTTGCGCAAGCACAAGATGACACGTCTTGTGGGCGCTACAGCTTCACCGCCTTCTCGCCCCGGTCCACGCCTTTTAGCCAGGTAATCAGGCCGCGCATGTAGATGGGCTGGTCGTCGTAGAAGCTCATGTGGGAGCCGTTGGGGCAGATGAGGGCGGTGCCGTGCTGCACCTTTTGGGCTACCATGCGCATGTGCTCGGGGTCCATGGTATCGTACTTGCCGCCGATGCTAAGCACGGGCACGCGCAGCCTGGGCAGGTCGGGCACGCGGTTCCAGTTCAGCAGCTTGCCCGACACGCCAAACTCGCTGGGCCCCTGCATGGTCACGTAGAGCGACTGGTTCATTTTGGCGAAGGAGCGGTTTACCGGCTCGGGCCACTCGGCGGGCGGGCGGCGCAGGATGTGCTTGGCGTAGAAGTTGGGCAGCAGCAGCTCCATGTAGCGTGGGTTCTGGAAGTCCTTGCGCGCCTCAATGGCCCGGATTTCCTTCAACACCTCGGGCTTGAACTGCGGGGCCAGCACCTCCTCCGCGTACTTCCCGTAGTCGGGCACGCTCATCATCATATTGCTGATGACGAGGCCCTTGAGGTGCTGCTGATACCTGAGGGCGTACTCGGCCGCGAGGATGCCGCCCCAGCTGTGGCCCAGCAGCACGAAGTTGCTGCTGTCGAGGCGCAGGGCCTGGCGCACCTGCTCCACTTCCTCCACGTAGCGCGGCAGGCTCCACATGGCGGTGTCTTTGGGGTTGTTGGAGTTGCCGCAGCCGAGCTGGTCGTAGTAGATGATTTCCACGCCCTCACGGGGCAGGAAGCTTTCCATGCACTCGAAGTACTCGTGCGTGGCCCCTGGCCCGCCGTTGAGCAGCAGCAGCTTCAGGCGCTGGTTGCTGCCGATGCGCTTGGTCCAGACGTTGAACGTGCCTTTGGGCGTGTTGATGGCCACCAGCTGCACGCCGCCGGTCTGCAGCTGGGTGGTATCGGGGGCGGGGAAGTAGCTGCTGAGGCTGGGCGTCTCCGGGGCGCTGATTTCGGTGGGAGCGGGGCCGGAACAGGAAGCCAGCAGGCCTAGGCTAAGCGTGGCGAGTGCGAGAAGTCGATGGAGCACGTAAGCAGGCGTGAAGGTGGAAAACTAAACCTACCCAACTTCGCGGCCACCACCAAACGAAAAGCGGGCCACCCCAATGGAGCGGCCCGCTTGCCTGATTGAATCGACTACGAAATCCGACCAATCCGGAAAATCCGGTTAAATCCGTGATTTAGCCCAGCGTGTGGTACACGGCCTGCACGTCATCGTCGTCCTCGAATTTCTCGATGAGGTTCATCACTTCCTCCAGTTGCTCGCCTTCGAGATGCACGGTGGTGTTGGGCACACGCTGCAGCTGCGCCGAAACCACGTTCAGGCCTTTTTCCTCCAGCGCCTTCTGCATCTGGCCGAAGTCGGTGAAGGCAGTTTCCACCACGATGTAGTCTTTCACGGCGCCGTGCTCGTCTTCTTCCTGGTCGGCGTACACGTCTTCGGCACCAGCGTCAATCAGCTCCAGCTCCAGCTCATCCAGGTCGAGACCTTCGGCGGCCAGCTTGAATACGCCCTTGCGGGTGAAGGTGTAATCGGAGGAGCCGGCCGTGCCCAGGGCGCCGTTGCCGCGGTTGAAATACATGCGCACGTTGGCTACGGTGCGGGTCGGGTTGTCGGTGGCGGTTTCGATGACTACAGCCACGCCGTGCGGCGCGTAGCCTTCATACACCACCTCGGCATAATCCTTCTCTTCCTTGCTGCTGGCGCGCTTGATGGCGGCTTCCACCCGGTCTTTGGGCATGTTCACGCCCTTAGCGTTCTGCATGGCGGTGCGCAGGCGGGAGTTCGTATCGGGGTTGGGGCCCGATTCCTTCACCGCCATTACAATCTCCCGGCCGATACGGGTAAAGTCCTTGGACATCCGGTCCCAGCGCTTCATTTTGCGGCCTTTGCGGAATTCAAACGCGCGTCCCATCTATAGAGTAGGTAAGTAGGTGAGTGGGTAAAGAGGAAAAGCGGGCCTGCGCCCGGAATGGGCTGCAAGTTAGCAGAAAGCCCGGCCGGGCGCAACGCTGGCCCGCTATTCTACCCGCAGCGTGTAGATGCTCTGGTTGCCGGCGGGGTAGCCCTGCATGGTGAGCGTGAGCAGGCCATTGGCCAGCCGAAATGTGCCCTCATCGGTGCGGGGCTGGCCTTTTTTGTCGGTGTAGCTGAACGTAATCCGGTCGGCGGTGAAGGCAAAGCGGCCGCTTTGGTCGAAGCGCATGGTGCCGCCGTTGCCGGCCAGTGTCAGGGCCTTCTGAAAAGTGCCATCGGGGCGCAGCGTGAGGGTGCCGCCCACTCCTTTGGCCGCCATCGGCGTCGGGCTGGTGGCCTTGTCGAGGATGGAATAGGTGAGGTAGGAGTAGGTGCTGAAGAAGGAAGGTGCCAGCTTGGGTACCGGGGCGGTTTTGCGCTGGGCTAGGGCGGCCGGGGCGCTACACAACAGGCCGGCCAGCAGCAGGAGTAGAAAACGACGAATCATGCCGGAAGATAGCGCACCGCCCGCTTAGATCGGGGTAGCACTCAGTGGATGGTGGCCAGCCAGGCTTTTGCGGCCTCCTTCTCATCGAACTCGAACGTGGTAGCCAGCGGGTGGTTCATGTGCTGGAGAGTGGAAGCCACACAGCTGCGCGTAGGCCAGTCCATGGCATTTACCCAGGCTACGGCCCGCACCCCGGCCTCGTGCAGCTGCACCATAAATTCCTGACCTATCCATTCGGCGGCCTGGTACCACTCGCCGAAGGCTTCGCTACTGTCGTTGAAGATACGTGTGCTACCAGTCTGCCGCACTAGTGCCAATAGCTGGGCGCAGCCGCTGCGTACCGATGCATCATCTTGGTGGCCCTGCCACTGGGCGTGCAGCCAATCATTGTGGTAGTCGTAGCGGATCGTGAGCGAAGCGGTATCGAACAGAATCCGTGGGCTGGAAGAAGAGGCCATGAGCGAGAGAGAAAGGCGCCTGTCAGGCCATACCGATGATGTTTTCTGCAATACGCTTGAGCCGGAGCGGGAGTTGGATTGCGCAAAAGCCGTTGTCTGCCATGCTATTGCTGATCGGTCGGGCTGTATGCGTCCTGTTCGGTTGTGTACTACATTTGGCGCATGCCAACATTTCTGCGTGAACTGATTCGGCCCGCCGCCGAGCTGCCCGAAGCCGAGGTATGCCTCGTGGGCCTGCCCCTGGATTTCGGGACGGTGCTGGAAGGAGGACGGCCCGGCGCCGCCGGTGCCCCGGCCGCTATGCGCCGGGAGCTGGGCCGCTACCACAAAACCTACAATCTGGAGCACAACGTTCGCCTCGACGGCCTCCGGATTGCTGACGCCGGCGACCTGCAGTTAAGCCACCCTGACCATGCGACCAATCATGCCCACATCCGGGAGCAGATGGCCGACCTATTGCGCCGCTATCCGCGCGTGGTGGTGCTGGGCGGCTCCCACGATGGCAGCTACAGCACCGTCCGTGGCCTGTTTGATGCGGCCGGAAGCCAGCCGGTAAGTGGTATCAACCTGGATGCTCACGCTGATGTGAAGGATAAGCCGGGCCTGATCAGCAGCGGTACCCCGTTCGGCAAGCTGCTGCGCGAGGGGTTCCTGGACGGTTCGCGCTTCACCGAAATAGGGCTGCATTCCAATCTGAACACGTTCGAGGATATCGAGTTTCTGCACCAGCAGCAGGCCCACATTGTGCCGCTGGCCCATGTGCAGGCCGAAGGCATGCCGCTCTACATGAGCCGGGCTCTTTCACGGGCCGCTACCAGCCCGGCCTTTGTGAGCTTCGATGTGGATGGCTGCGCCGAGGCGTTTGCACCCGCTGTGTCGGCGCCCAGCGCCGACGGTTTCACGCCGCGCCAGGCCACGGAAGCCGCATTCTTGGCCGGGCAGAAGCCGGAGGTGCGGCTGTTTGAGGTAGTGGAGTTCAACCCGATTTTCGACCGGGATAACCAGACGGCGCGGCTGGCCGCTACCATCGTTGCGGCCTACCTCACGGGAGTTGCGGCCAGCCTGCAGTAGTGTCGGCCGCGTGGCGAGTTTCGTCTTCCAGTATCTTCTTCGGCTCTCTCAACATGAAATACCTCTTCCTTATACTGTTGATGGGGGGCGCTGCCACCTGCGCCGCCCAGGCACCCGTTTTTCAGATTCGGTGTGAAACCAGTACGGGTAACCAACTGCAGAAAACCTACTGCGAAACGCGCGACCTGAGCCTGCCTGCCCCGGCGGCCGGTACCCCGCTGACCGTTGATGCCCGCCTGAACGGCGGTATTGTGGTGCGGGGCTGGAGCGGCAGCACGGTGCGGGTGCGGGCCCGCGTGCAAGGCCAGTCCGGCACGCTGGAAGCAGCCCGGGCAGTGGCGGCGGCCGTGCAAATCAGCAGCACTGGCAACACGCTGCGTGCGTCCCGCGCCAATGGCTCGTTGGAAGACTGGGGCGTGAGCTACGAGGTGTTTGTGCCCACGCAAACCAGCCTGGCACTGACGGCCACCAATGGCAGCATCCGGCTCGAAAATGTGCAGGGTACCATCACCTTCGAAACCACCAACGGCAGCGTGGAGCTGGCGGGTGTGGGCGGTGACGTACGCGGTAAAACCACCAACGGCCGCCTGAACGTTGCCTTCACCGGGGCTGCCTGGGCTGGTCCCGGACTCGATGTAAAAACTACTAACGGTGGTGCAACGTGCCAATTGCCGGCCTCCTATGCCGGGATACTGGTGGCCCGCACCAGCCACGGCCGCGTCACGGCTAGCTTGGTACCGGCAGTGCGCAAGCTGCTGCAGGCGCATAGCCTCACGGCTACGTTCGGGAAGGGCGGCCCGCAGCTGCGCGTATCTACCGTGAACGGCAGCATTGCGGTGAAGCAGGAGGGAGCGGGCCAGAAAAACGCGCCGGAACCAGAACCGAAGCAAGAGGAATAAAAAACCGCGCTCCACTGAAGTGATTCAGCGGAGCGCGGCAGTATACAGTTGCAACAAGGCAGTTTCTACTCCGGAGCCTTACCGGTCCGGGGCACGCGAGGCCCGTCCGCCTGCTTTTTCGGGTAGTCGTTCTGCTGATGCGTTTTCTGCTTCTTGACAAAGAAAGCCGCGGCAGCAATGGCCGCCAGCGCCACGCCAGTAATAGCGAGTTTGGTGCGGAGTGGGTCGGCAGGAGCGGGCGGAACCGACACGACGCCGTTGGCATCAAGACGAGCAGGCTCCTGCACGTAGCGGCCTTTGGTTGGCATCGGGAAATGGTCGGCTAGCTGCTGCAGCCCGGCAGTGGCCTCCAGGCCCGTAATGACAGGGCCATGGCCGCAGCCAATGGCCTCGGGCCGAAGCGCCGCCAGCTTCTGCACCGACTCGCGCACCTGCTGCCAGTCGTAGTTGAAGGGCGCGCCGGCCACGCTGATTTTCGGGAGCTGTAGCAGCAGCGCCGGCACCGACTCGTGGTTGGCCGTGGCAAATGCATCGGCGCCCAACAGCGTGCGGTCTGACTCGCGGAACAGCGCTAGTTGGCCTGGCGCGTGACCTGGCACGTGCAGCCAGCGCCAGCCAGGCAGAAACGGAACTTCCTCCGAATCGGTGGGGAAAGCCTGCACATAGTCGCTGAGCTGGAACGACTGCGGCGGGAAGAACCGGGCCACGAAAGCCAGCGTGCCGCCGTTTTCCACGGTAGGGTCGGCGGCCGGATACACGGCGCGGGCCGTCAGGAAAGGCATTTCCAGCGGGTGGGCTAATACCGGTACCTTCCAATGCTCCGCCAGTGCCTGCACCGAGCCGGAATGGTCCATGTGGCCGTGGGTCAGGATAATAGCTTCGGGATGGGTGCCGGGATAAAACAGCTTGTCGGCCGCCGCAATGATGTCTTTTTCAGAGCCGGGCAGGCCGGTATCCACCAGTACCCACTCGCCGGGCGTACCGGTTTCCACAAAATACAGGTTGACGAAACGCTGAATCTGAAGCTGGGTCACGCCAGCAGCTACTTTTTTCATAACGGAGGACAGTAGGTTTGGGCGTTGCATACGCAGAAACGCCCTTCAGGGCTGCGCCGGATCGGTAAATGCCAGCATTCTGTGCCGTTCAGCTTAGCAGGACAGAAACAACGTTTTTACAAATTCCCCAGCACGCGCTTAGCGCCAGCTCAGGGCATTCACGTTCTGCCCGATCTTGCGGCCTTCGCGCAGCCCGATTTCGTTGTCCTGGCGGGAATGAATGCCGCCCAGGAAGCGGGAGAGGGCCGATTCTTCGGCCGTTTCCCAGAACGAATGGTAGGTACGGGCCCGGAAGTCGGTGGCGCGGGGTATGTCGCGGCCCCGGCCCACGTGGGAGTCGTCGGTGAAGGTGATGTTGCCATACAACTGCTCCAGCACAATAGCCGTGGCGGCCGACTGCGTGGCGTGGCCCGATGGAAAACCCGGAAACGGTGGCGCTGGCCAGAATGGCACCCAGGTAGGATCGATAAAGCGGCGGACGAAGGTGTAAGGCCGTTCGTTGTTGTAGATGTACTTGCACTTCCAGCACAGAATGAAGGCGTCGGCCACAGCAATACCGGTGCGGGCAAACGTTTCGGTGGCTTTGCCCAAGTCGGCGTGGGTAGTGTTGACCAAGATACGGGCCAGGTTGTAGGAGTGGCCGGGGGGCGTGAAGGTCTCGCTGGGGTCATCGGCCCACCAGATGGCAATTTCCTTCTCTTCCTGCGTCAGGCTGCGGTTTTTGGCATATACCTCCAGATACTGGGCGTAATACTGCGAAGTAGGGGCACTGGAATAAGAAATAGGCACGGGCATGGGCATGTTCCGGTCTGTGGCTAGGAACGTGCGGTTCGAGCCCCAGTACGGCTGCATCGGGATGGTCCGGCCGTTTTCAGTAGGCTGCCAGTCACCTAATGCGCTGGCCGGAGTAAAGCTAGCGGGGAAGTTGCGGTTGTAGCCCTCGTGCCCGCCGTCTGTCCTCGACCACGTGAAAATAGCCTGCGCCACGCTGCGCCCGTACTGGCCTGAACGGTCAGCTACCGCCTCATCGGTGCCGGCGTGCTGGCGGGCCAGCGCCGTTTCCAGCGAATCGATACGGGCCATGCTGGCGGCAGTAGTATTGGCAAACAGCGCTTTCAGGATACTGGCCTGCGCGGCATTGGCGCTCAGTTGCCAGTTATAAACCTGCCCTGCCTCCGGCTGAGGCAAGCTGCTCAGGTCCTGCAGCTGGCCAGCCATCGAGCGGCGCCCCGGTATGCCGGCCACCACCGACTCGTACATGGTGAGGCCAGCGTAGCCCAGCGCCCGCGCCGTTACGGGTGGTGTGAAACCGGGGCTGGTGCGCACCAATTGTAGCGTGAGCTTGGCCCATTTGTCCGCCACTTCGGCAGTGTAGCTGGTTGCCGGCACCGATTCGGGCGCTGCCGTTTCCTTGTCTGATTGGCAGTTCTGTAGCAGCAGCGCCAGCACTACCAAGCCCGACCACGCTAGGCGCCGTGTCGTCGAAAGAAGTAGAAGTTTGTCCATAAGAAAGAAGTTGTAGCTAAGTGGTAGATGCCTGAAGAAGACGGAGCATATATCGGTAAAAATATAAATTATATAATAAAAAATAGTAAAAAAAATATTCTGTTGCTTCGAGGTTTCTTCTTGCGCATGAATGGGAGCAGCCCCATGAGGCCTCTCAGGCGCGGAGGATTTCCAGCGTTGGAATTCTGTTTCATGGTCCTCGCTTTTTCCATTGTCGCTCCACCAAACTGTGTACCGTCAAGCGGCGAAAACGCTATATTCGCCGTTCTACCCACCATCCCAATGGCCCTTCCCATGCCGCACTCCGCCCTCGAAACGCCCGAGCTTAATCTCGAAGCTACCAGCCAGTCATCCGCTGCCAAAAAGCCCACCACGCGGCCCATGTACTATGAGTATAAACCTGAGGAAACGGTAAAAGCGCAGCACGGCACCACGCTGCGCTGCAAAACCTGGGAAGCCGAAGCGGCCCTGCGCATGCTGGAAAACAACCTTGACCCGGCCGTGAGCCTCGTGTATGATGAGCTGATTGTGTACGGCGGCGCCGGCCGTGCTGCTCGCAACTGGAAGGAATACCAGACCATCGTCAAGACCCTCAAAAACCTGGAAGCTGACGAAACCATGCTGGTGCAGTCGGGCAAGGCGGTGGGCGTGCTACGCACCTGGGCCCACGCCCCGCGCGTGCTCATTGCCAACTCCAACATCGTACCCGCCTGGAGCACCCAGGAGTACTTCGATGAGCTGGATAAGCTGGGCCTGATGATGTACGGGCAAATGACGGCCGGCTCCTGGATTTACATTGCCACCCAGGGCATCCTGCAGGGCACCTACGAAACCTTCGCTGCGGTGGGAGACAAGCACTTCGGCGGCAGACTGGCCGGCACCGTTACCGTGACGGCCGGCCTCGGCGGCATGAGCGGCGCGCAGCCGCTGGCCGTGACCATGAACGACGGCGTGTGCCTGGTTATCGAACCCATTGACGAGCGGGTGAAGCAGAAGGTGCGCGAAGGTTACCTCGACGAGCAGGCCCGCGACCTGCCGCACGCCCTGGAGCTGTGCGAGCAGTACAAAGCCGCCCGCAAAGGCTGGAGCATCGGCCTGACCGGCAACGCCGCCACCGTGCTGCCCGAGCTGCTGGCCCAAGGCTACAAAGTTGACATCGTGACGGACCAGACCTCGGCCCACGACCTGATGGACTACATTCCCGAGGGCGACATTGAGGCCGTGTTGCAGCTGCGCAAGGACAACCCCGAGGAGTTCAAGCGCCAGGCCCTGGCCTCCATCATGAAGCACTGCCAGGCCATTATTGATATGCAGGCGGCCGGCTCTGTAGCCCTCGACTACGGCAACAACCTGCGCGGACAGGCCGAAAAAGGCGGCCTGCAGGTGCGCGACGAGAACGGGCAGTTCCTCTACCCCGGCTTCGTGCCCGGCTACATTCGCCCGCTGTTCTGCGAGGGCAAAGGCCCCTTCCGCTGGGCCGCCCTCAGCGGCGACCCGCAGGACATTCTGCGCATCGACCGGGCCCTGCTCGAAACCTTCCCCGACAACAAGATGCTGGCCCGCTGGATCGAGAAGGCCCAGGCCAAGGTGCCCTTCATCGGCCTGCCCGCCCGCGTGTGCTGGCTCGGCTACGGTGAGCGGGAAAAGTTCGGCCTGGTCATCAACGACCTGGTGGCCCGCGGCGAGGTGTCGGCCCCCATCGTCATCGGCCGGGACCACCTCGACTGCGGCTCCGTGGCCTCGCCCAACCGCGAAACCGAGGGCATGAAGGACGGCTCCGACGCCGTAGCCGACTGGCCCCTGCTCAACGCCTTGGCCAACACCGCCTCCGGTGCCGACTGGGTGAGCCTGCACAACGGCGGCGGCGTAGGCATCGGCAACAGCACCCACTCAGGCATGGTGATAGTAGCGACAGGAACCCCCGAAAAAGCGGAGCGCCTGCGCCGCGTGCTCACCACCGACCCCGGTATGGGCGTCTTCCGCCACGCCGACGCGGGCTACGAACTGGCCCAGCAGGTAGCCGAGGAGCGCGGGGTGAAGATTCCGGGGCGGGAGTAAGCTGCAGAGGCGGCAATCTGGCCTTTCTGGCTGGTTGCCGCCCTTGTGTATCAAATAGTAGGGATAGTTAGCCATACAATACCTTCAGGCGCCACTCCCGCACCTAGAGGTATTGTATGGCGTTGAGTTGCTGCTGGGCCTCGGCCAGTGCCTTGCAACAACTTTCGCCAAGCTTGGGGGTGGTGAGGGTCGACAGATTAATCGACGCTTACACTGGTTGCAGCAAGCGTGATATATGCCGCATAATTTCGTTGCGTATCCTGTTGATGTTGAAAGATTCATGCGCAACCTGGCGCACAATTCTTGTGTTTGCTTTTGTTTATTATCTACTATAAAATGTAAATTAGGAAAGACATAAAACAGAAAGTTTATGAATGTACATGCCAAGATTTTGGAGGCGGAAGCAGGTGTTCAACTGGTTGTAATCGGGGACCATCAACGCATTCTGCTCACTGGTAAGGACACCAACCAGCAGTTTACGCTGATTGAGCAACTGAATCAGCCCGGCACGGGCGTCCCGCGGCATGTGCACTCGCGAGAAGACGAGGTATTTCACGTGCAGGAGGGAGAGGTGGAATTTGAAGTGGACGACAACGTGCAAGTGTTGCAAGCCGGCGAACTGGCATATGTGCCCAGAGGCGTGCCGCATAGTTTCAAAGTAGTGGGAAATGCCCCGGCCCGGGTGCTGCTCTCCATTTTCCCTGCCGACATCGAGGACATGTTTCACGAGTTGGCCCAACTGCCGCCCGGCCCGCCGGAATTTGCTCAGGTAGCTGAAATATGTGCCGAGTATGGCATTCATTTTCTGTAAAATCAGGAGCCTGACGTTTTGAAAGGCATCCTACCAACACATGCCGCCCCGCTATACTACTATACTACGTCCTCATTCGTAGTTCTTACTGGTGACATGCTGCAGGACTTTACCTACGCGCCGGACGGGCCAAACGCAAAACCGGCCCCGGCGTAGATCATTGGGCAGTTGAGCCCGCCGCGTTCCGGCCATTTGAGGATATACCAGCCGCCTCGCCGGACCATGAACGGGTCTTCTGCACTCTACTACTAACACCGCCCGAGCCCCTCTCCGGCGGCGTTGCTCGTTCTAGCCACACCAAAGAAGAAAAAAAGCAAAACGCCCACTTACGTTGTTTACCTCCCTGCACCGGCACATCACCGGCGCACGAACTACTAAACAACGCAACTATGAACATCGGAATCATTGGCGCCGGCCACATCGGCAGCGCCCTCGCCATGCGGCTGACGGACCTCGGCCACCAGGTATACATTGCCAACTCCCGCGGGCCGGAAACCCTCCAAGACGTGGAGCAGAAAACGGGTGCCCAGGCCGTGACGGCCGAGGAAGCCGCCCAGCACGGCACCGACCTCGTGGTGGTGACCATCCCGCTCAAGAACATTCCCGACCTGCCCAAGGATCTGCTGGCCAGCGTGCCCCGCGAGACGCCCATCATCGACACCAGCAACTACTACCCCATGCTGCGCGACGGCAAGATTGCGGAGCTGGAAACCGGCAGCCTCACCGAGAGCGAGTGGGTGCAGCAGCACCTGGGCCGCCCCGTGGTGAAGGTGTTTAACAACATCTACGCCCACCACATTGTGGAGAAGGGCCAGCCCGCCGGCACGCCCGGCCGCATCAGCCTGCCCGTGGCCGGCGACGATGCCGCCGCCAAGCAGAAAGTAATGCAGATGGTGGATGAGCTGGGCTTCGACGCGGTGGATGCTGGTACCCTGCATCAGTCGTGGCGGCAGCAGCCCGGCACCCCTTCCTACGGCGCCGATATGCCCGCCGACAAGCTGCGCGAGAACCTGCAGAGCCTCGGCACCGAGCGCACCGAGGAGCAGCACAAGGAGTTTCTGGCCAACCACGCCAAAACCGAGCAGGCCATGGCCGATCAGGGCATCAAGCTGAAGTAGCCGCCTGCCGGAAATCAAGAAGCCCGTCATGCTCAGCATGACGGGCTTCTTGATACTAAACTCGCAAAGCGCCGCCTGAAGAAACTCAGGCGGCGCTTTGCGTTTTGGAGGGAACACCTGCTTCCGGGCGCAGCTTCTCAGAGAAACCTTGCGATTCAAGACGCACCTTTGTCAGGTACAAGTTATGCTCTTCATCATCTAGCTGACCTCATTCTCGCTGTACATTTACCGTCTAATACTTTACGTCTGAAACACGTTTGATCTTATGGATTTGTCATTCGACGGCCATCTTATAGTTGTCTTAGTAATGTTCGGGGTAGCACTTACTGTATGGTATATTACAGCCAAGAGGAGACGCGACCGGCTGCAGATGCACGGAGTGCGGGTGCCGGGAGTCGTAGTGCGTAATGAGCTGTGTTGGGGGGAAACGACTGTTATGCGGCCGGTTGTCCGCTTCACGACCCAGAGTGGTCAGACAATTGAAACCCTAGATAAGAACGGGACAGCTTTTGCTGTACCACGGTATGCGGCAGGAGCTACCGTCACTATCGTTTACAATAAGCATAACCCATATGAGTTCGATATACTAAATGCTAGTCGTCAGTTTATCTAGCTAACATTGTCGAAGTCGGTACATGGTGCCGCCCCGGGAAACCGGGGCGGCGCTTTTGTTTCAGCAGGTTGCTGCAAAGCGTCAGCCTCGAAAAGCCTCGGCAGAAGCCGTAGCGCAATCTTCGGCGGCGAATACGCTACTTTGGGTTGCTTCTCCCACTCAATCTGTTCGTGCTATGCAGTTTGCCTTCGCTTCAGCCGCTGTGCCCGTGCCGGGCAGGGCTTCCGTCGCCCGCGTGCAGGCCGTTGATGTAGTGCGCGGCCTGGTGATGGTCATTATGGCCCTCGACCACGTGCGTGAGCTGTGGAGCCCCACATCCATCCGCCCCGAGGATATGGCCCAGACGACCGGGCTCCTGTTTTTCACCCGCTGGATTACGCATTTCTGCGCGCCTACTTTCGTGTTTCTCTCAGGCGTGAGCATCTGGCTGTATCAGCAGAAACAGGGCAGCCGGTGCCGCACCAGCCGCTTTCTGCTTACGCGGGGCCTGTGGCTGGCCGCGCTTGAGCTGCTGGTTATCAGCTTTCTGCTGCAGTGGAACTACGACATGCTGCTGCTTCAGGTAATCTGGGTGATTGGCTGGAGCATGGTGCTGCTGGCCGGGCTGCTGTGGCTGCCTCGCACGGTGCTGGCGGTCTTGGCACTCCTCATCATAGCCGGCCACGATGCGCTGCCGTTCATTCAGCCCGTTACGCCCGAAAACGTCGGCTGGGCTCTGCTGCACAACAATCCGTTTTTGCTGCCGTTGCCACCACTGCCGCCGTTTCTGGTGGCCTATTCGCTGGGGCCGTGGCTGGGCGTGATGCTGGCCGGCTATGTAGTTGGGCCGTGGTTTGCGCTGCCGCTCCCCCGGCGCACCCAGCTGCTGCGCCGGGTAGGAGCGGGCCTGCTGGTGCTGTTTGGGGTGCTGCGGGCCACCAACTGGTACGGCGACCCGGCCCCGTGGAGCGTACAGCCCCGTGGGGAACTGTATACCGTACTGTCGTTTCTGAATGTGAGTAAATACCCACCTTCTTTGCTGTTTGTGTGCCTTACGCTGGGAGTAGCGCTGCTGGCATTGAGCAGCGTCGAGCAGCTCACCAGCCGCCTGAGCCGCTGGCTGCGCACGTTCGGGCAGGTGCCGTTCTTCTACTATCTACTGCATCTGCTGCTGATCAGCGCGTCAGCCTGGGTCTGGACCCGTCTGGCCTTCGGGCAGGCCCGCAACTTGGGCTTTACTGCGCCGGCTACCTGGCCCTCAGCTTACCACCCCAGTCTGTGGCGCACCTATGCCGTGTGGGTGGGTCTGGTGCTGATGCTGTACTGGCCCTGCCGCTGGTACCAGCAATACAGGCAGCGGCACAGCTACTGGTGGCTCTCGTATCTATAAGCCACCCCCAGGCCGTCCACCAGCCCCATCCCGATTATTTCTCCGCCAGCAACTCCCGGATTCGGGTGTAGCGGATATCGGGGTAGCGGGCCGTATCCAGCGGGTTCAGCTTGGCCTGGCCGCTGAGCATGTTGTGCATGTATTGCATGCCCTGCCACGGCGGAAATACGTCGTTGGGGGCGGGCATGAGTGTGCGCGTCACCTTAATCATGGTGGCCAGTACGCCCAGGCTTCCTACCCGCAGCAGCTTGAACGGTTTCCCGAACGCCTGGCTGGCTGCCGCCTGCACCCCCCGGATGCTGGCTACTTCGCCGGCTACGCGCAGGTAACGGGGCGTGGCATCATCAAGGGCAGCGGCGGCAGTAAAATCGGCCGTGTCTACCATCGTGGTGAAGTCCAGGGGCTGGTCGGCGTCGCCCCAGTATACAATCCGGCCGATACCCGGCTGCACCAGCGGCGCTTGGCCTTTCAGCAAGTCCATGAACATGCCGTTGAGAATAGACGTGGCCCGGATTGGTGCCGCATCAAGCCGGCGCTGAAACTCCCGGCGCAGGTCGAAGTTGCGGTTGGAGCCTTCTGGCAGCGTGGTGAAATCGGCGGAGAAGTCCGACGGAATAAAGCGCGGTACTCCGGCTGCTACCGCTGCTTCCAATAGCCGCGTTTGCGTATCCACAATAATATCGCGCAGCCCCGATAAAGCTGAGATGACACAGGTAGCACCCTGGCAGGCTTTCGTAAGGTCCGCAACGCTGCTATAGTCTACGGCTATCACCTCCACGCCCTGCTGCCGCAACGATTCAGCCTCCGCTTTGTGGCTGGATTCAGGCCTAACCAGTGCCCGCACTGATGCGCCGCGGCGGCGCAGATGATGGGCAATCAGCAGCCCCAGCGCCCCGGTAGCACCGGCCAGCACTACCGGGCCGGAAGTGGAAGGAGCCTGGGGAAGCGTTTCGGGGCTGAGTTCAGCAGTAGACGAAGCCATTCGGGAGTTGATGTAGTTGAGTAGGAGTAAGGTTGGATGAGACGACTTGCCGGATTGCTAAGCCTGCTTGGTTTAGAAACTACCTGGCCGCCAGCTCGAAAATCTCGCCATCGGTCAGCTCGTACCGGATAAGGCCGTCCTGTTTGTCCCAATAGAAGGCCTGTAGCCGCGCATTGGAGTAGCTGGTGCAGTTCTGGTCTCTGCGAAAAGCATAAGCCGCCGGATATGTTTTGCCGGTAGTAGACAGAGTGCAGGCCTGCTGCTGCCATTTGGCAGTAGGCACGCCTGCCTGGGAGGCCGTGCCGCATTGCAGCCCAGCCATATCAAAAGTCATGTAGCCAGGCTTTTCCGGGGTGTGCTTGCGGATATTTACCGTAAAAGAAGGATTGGAGTCGTTGTATTTCTCGGCTGGAATCAGGCCCAGCTGCGTGAAAATGGGCTGGTATTTTCCTGATTCCAGTTGGTTGCAGTCCGTATTCTGATGCCATTCCTTGAGCGGCTGCACTACCGCCGTAACGGTGTGGCCCCGGTTGCTTCGGAAAGTAACCGTACTGGCTTTCTGGTAGACAGTAAACCACGCCCGCTCCTCCGGAGTGAGCACTACTTCCTCGCAGGAGCCACAGCCAGCCAGGAGCGGCGGGAGAAACAGCAGGAGCTTTTTCATAGGCAAGAGCAATTGCAGGCACCAGAACTTCACGACCGTAGACGATGCGCATACGCAGCGAAACCGGACGAGGCCGACAAAGGCCCTGGTAAGCTCTGCTAAAGCCGGACCGACGGGGGGGGCATTCGGAGGCCGTTCGGGCCGTTGTGCATTCCGGAATCGGGGGCAGTGAACAGGTAGTCGGTAACGTCCGCGCCGATATCAGGGCTCGGAAGAAGCCCAGACAAGAGGTAGCCCAGCACGAAAGCAGCCCCAGCCCGCCAGGCACTATGCAGGGAGCATGCAAGCTACTGCAGGTATGTTTTCGCGCAAACTGAACCTAATGGACAGCCTGTCGGTTAGGTCCTCGTAAATCACATCTTATATCCGAAAGTTGCGCTATATGTGCGGCAAACGGAAAATAAGCCGTATGTTTACAGTATTAAAGGCAAGTTGCCTCGTGTCACTACCATTGATTCACGCATTTTGAATAATAGTAGAGTTTCGCTGCCAGTTGCTTCGTTTTCACTTTTTTCCTAGCAATCATGCAGACAGGAACCGTAAAATTCTTCAATGAGACCAAAGGCTTTGGTTTCATCAACAACAGTGCTACCGGTCAGGACGTTTTCGTTCACGTAACGGGCCTCATCGATGAAATCCGCGACAACGACAAGGTTGAGTTCGAGGTAGAAGAAGGCCGTAAGGGTCTGAGCGCCGTTAAAGTACGTCGCGCTTAATTCTCCTTCCCACTCGGAAGAATCAAAGAAGCATGCCACCCGGCATGCTTCTTTTTTTTGCCGGTTTCAGGCCTGTACGCTGGCATATCAACCCGAAGCAGGTGGGAGGCCCGGTATTGTTAAGCTTGTGCGGCTGCCGGCAAAATGCTATCTTAACAGTAGTTGTGGTTCCGTTTAGGCCGGCCTGCTCGGTAGTAAACAGTCGTTTATCATCGGGCGTAGCTCTCAGAACATGCACCATATCGTGTATCAAAGTTATGCGGTAGGCCACCCGACCAATGCCGAGCTAAAGCACCTGCTGCAGCAGTCGCGGAGCAACAATAGCCGGCTGGATATCACGGGGCTGCTGCTATATGGCAACGGGAGCTTCCTGCAGGTGCTGGAAGGAACAGAGGATGCTGTGCGGGAGATTTACAGTAGAATAGTGCAGGACCAGCGCCATACGCGGGTACTGAGGCTCTCCGATGGCCCGATTGAAACGCGCGTTTTCGCCAACTGGTCCATGGGGTTTCAGGTGCTTTCCGGCGACGATTTTGCGCGCCTGACTGGCTACATTGATCCGTACCGGTCCAACTTTCTGGATGCGCACCTGCCGGAAATAGAGGAAAGCATGCTGCTACTGCTCAAATCATTTGTAGTGAACGATGATGCCCGGCTGTGGGGCAATGGTTTATGACGGAAAGCCTACTTTCTGCGGCGTAGCCCGTATCAGCGGCTATGGGCTTGCATCTTCTGTGGATTCTGCCGCTGGCAGTAGGCGGTTTCGTTCTTTTCTGGTGCCTGGTTGTGAAACTGATAGCTCTTATGGGCTGGCAGCGGCTCGCCAACTACTTTCGGGCGGCCGCGCCACTGCCCGGCAGCCTGGTTACGCTGACGCAGGCCAGTATCGGGGGCATGAGTTACCGCAATGCCCTGGAAGCGGCGGTATCGGCGCAGGGGCTGGCGCTGCAGACTGGTTTTCTGTTCAAGGTTGGCCACCCACCGCTCCTGATTCCGTGGTCAGCCATCGGGCCTTTCAGGGCTACAAGCTTCCTCTGGACTACCATCTACAGCACCACCGTACAAACGCCGGCCGGTAGTGTGGCGCTACGTTTTGTCAGCCCGTATCTGATGGAGGCAGCGCGCCGCTGGACTGATGTAGAAGTGATGGAATAGCCTGCAGGCCGGCTAAAGTTTCTCGCCGCAGCGCCAGCAATAGTCCGCTTCGGGCCGATGGTCGGTGGCCTGGCAGACATGGCATATCACCTGCTTGTAGGTGGGGGCTGCTGTAGCACGCGGGCTGGCCATCTGGGCCGAAACGATGCCGGTAGGAACCGCAATAATGGCGTAGCCGAGAATCATGAGGATGGAGGCCAGCGTCTGGCCCAGCACCGTGACGGGCGAAATGTCGCCGTACCCAACGGTCGTGACTGTTACCACCGCCCAATAAATACTCTTGGGAATACTCGTGAAGCCGTTTTGGCCGCCTTCCACCACGTACAGCAGCGTGCCAACCACCGTCACGAGCGTGAGAACTGCCGTGAGAAAGACCAATATTTTGAAGCGGCTGGCTTTCAGCGCCGTTACGATGAATTCGCCTTCGCCCACAAACCGGCCCAGCTTGAAGATGCGGAACACCCGCAGCAGCCGCAGCGTGCGAATAACGAGCAGGTAGCGGCTGCCCGCCAGCACCAGTGTGGCTAGTGTTGGCACGATGGCCATAAAATCAATAATACCCAGCAGGCTGAAGGCGTAGGTCAGCGGCCGACGCACCACGACCAGCCGGGCAATGTATTCGAGCAGGAAAAGGCCCGTGAAAAACCATTCCACGGCCCGCAGCACGGCCCCAAACTGCTGATTGATGCGCTGTACGCTTTCCAGCATCACGGCCACCACACTCAGCACAATAGCTACCAGCACCGCAATATCGAAGGCGCGGCCGGCCGGCGTGTCCGACTCAAAAATGACGCTGTACGCACGGCGGCGCCAGTCGGAGTCTGTGTCGCGGGGGCGAATATCCATGGGGGAGAAGCGGAGCTGGCTATGCGCCAAGGTACGGCGCTGCCTAGTAGTGCATCAGTTGGCCGACAGCCACTCCTGGGCAGCCAGCTCATCCACAAACAGCTTGACTCGGAAAGGCAGGTCGTCGTAGTGTACGGGCAAGGGCACTACGTCCCGGTTTTCGAGCTCGGCCAGCAGCATCGGCGACACCAGATAGGCCAGATACGTGACCTTGCTGGGCTGGTCGCCGGGCTGCGGAAAAAAGGTAGTGAGCAGGTCCGGCTGGAACGTAGTATCGCGGCGCAAGTCAATCAGCCAGTGCTGGCACCCGTGGCTGTTGGCGGCATCCAGCATCAGCGCGTAAGCTTCCTGCGCTTCAGTAGGCGCCAAGGGCCGCAGAATGCGGTTGATGATGAAGCACATATCATCGCGGTAGCTCAGGTCCAGAAAGTCCCGGGCGGGTAAAGCATGGTACATACGAGGAGGTAGAAGCGAAGTAGGCTGTACGCTTGAGCTAGGGCTTGGTTGGCGTGGCTTTTCATTAAGATTGATGCACAGAGAGTTTCTTTGCGTCCACCCACTAGTCACTGCCCATGCAATCTGCGCGCACCGTAATGCTTGTCCGTCCCGCTCGGTTCTGCTTCAACCCCGAAACGGCCGTTTCCAACCACTTTCAGCAGGCCATAGCCGGCCTCGATGAAAGTGCCATCCAGGCCCGGGCCTTTGCCGAGTTTGACGCCATGGTAAGCACTCTTCGCGGAAAAGGAATGCGCGTGCTGGTGGTAGACGATACGCCGGAGCCTGCCAAACCGGATGCGGTATTTCCCAACAACTGGGGCACTTTCCACCCCGATGGGCGCGTGCTGCTGTATCCAATGTGTGCCCCAAACCGCCGCCCGGAGCGCCGCCCAGATATTCTGGAAATGCTGGGCCGGGAGTTTGTTATTACGCAGGTGCACGACCTGTCAGGCGCGGAGCAGGAAGGGCGGTATCTGGAAGGCACTGGCAGCATCATTTTTGACCATGTGCACCGCGTCGCCTACGCCTGCCTCTCTGCCCGCACCGACGCTGACTTATTTGGGAGTGTGTGCGCACAGCTGGGCTACCGGCCGGTTGCCTTTCGGGCGCAGGATGCGCAGGGCCACGCCATCTACCACACCAACGTAATGCTGTGCGTTGGGGCGCGTTTTGCGGTGCTATGCCTGGAAAGCATCACCGACCCAACGGAGCGCGCGGCCGTAACAGGTTCACTGGAGCAGACCGGCCACGAGCTGGTGGATATTTCTCTGGCGCAGGTAGCCCGGTTTGCCGGCAATATGCTGACGCTGCAACCCGCCGCCGGGCCGGAGTTGCTGGCTATGTCGCAGAGTGCCTATGATGCCCTGACTGCCTCGCAGCGCCAGACGCTGAGCCGCTACGCCGACCTGCTGCCGCTGGCCATCCCGACCATTGAAACCATTGGGGGCGGCAGCGCCCGGTGCATGCTGGCCGAGGTGTTCTCACCGGAGAAACAGGCAAGTGACCAAAAGACACTGCATTCCTGATAACCTATTGGGCTAGGCAACATACACCAAGGGCCCGCCTCCATCTATGGAGCGGGCCCTTGGTGTGTACAACGTCTGGTAGGTGGGTTTATCTCACTTCCTCCACTAGACCCAGCACTGCGCTGGTGCGGGCCCGTACTTCCGCCACCAGCTCGGGCTTGGTGGCCAATGACTGGCCGAAGGAAGGAATCATCTCGTGAAACTTGGCCTGCCACGCCGGCGAGGCGGATTGCTGCGGGAAGCATTTCTGAATAAGGCTCAGCATGATGCTCACGGCCGTGGAGGCGCCGGGCGAAGCGCCTAGTAAGGCCGCGATAGAGCCATCGGAAGCAGTTACCATCTCCGTCCCGAACTCCAGCACGCCCCCCTGCTTTTCGTCTTTCTTGATAACCTGCACGCGCTGTCCGGCCACGGCTAGCTGCCAATCCTGGGGTTGCGCCTCGGGCATGTACTCCCGCAGCGCCGCCACCCGGTCTTGCGGCGACTGGCGTACCTGCTGAATGAGGTATTTGGTGAGGGGTAGGTTCTTGAGGCCTGCCATGATCATGGGGCGCAGGTTGTTGAGCTGAATCGAAGCCGGCAGGTCGAGGTAAGAGCCGGTCTTGAGGAACTTGGTACTGAAGCCGGCATACGGCCCGAACAGCAACTCCTTGCGGCCGTCAATCATGCGCGTATCCAAGTGCGGCACCGACATAGGGGGCGAGCCAACGGCGGCTTTGCCGTACACTTTAGCTTCGTGGCGTGCTATTACGTCCGGATTGGTGCATTTCAGCCACTGGCCGCTTACCGGAAACCCGCCAAAGCCGTCGGCCTCCGGAATGCCGGATTTCTCCAGCAGCGGCAACGAGCCTCCTCCGGCCCCGATAAACACGAACCGGGCGCGCACTTTCAGGTCCTCGCCGGTTTTGCGGTTTTGGGCCTTCACGCCCCATGTGCCATCGAATTTGTGGCGCAGCTTTTCTACCTCATGATTGAAATAGAACGTAACGCCGGGTTTCTCCTGCAGTAAATTGAACATGCCGCGCGTGAGGGAGCCGAAATTCACATCAGTACCCAAATCCATGCGGGTAGCTGCCACGGGCTGCTGTGGGTCGCGGCCGTCCATTACCAGCGGCATCCAGTCGTGCAGCCGGGCGCGGTCTTCCGTGTATTCCATGCCCTCAAACAAGGCCGACTGAGTGAGGGCAGCGTGGCGCTTGCGCAGATAATCCACGTTTTCGTGGCCCCACACGAAGCTCATGTGCGGAATGTGGTTGATGAAGCGCTGAATCTCCTTCACGTTGTACTGCTCGGTGAGGTAGGCCCAGAACTGCTTACTCTCCTCAAACTGCTCAGCTATTTTGAGCGCCTTACTGATGTCGATGGTGCCATCAGGCTTTTCAGGCGTGTAGTTCAGCTCGCAGAACGCCGAATGGCCGGTGCCAGCGTTGTTCCAGGCATCGGAGCTTTCGGCAGCCGCTACATCCAGCCGCTCAAAAATGGTGATGGTGAGAGTGGGGTCCAACTCTTTGAGCATCAGCCCCAGAGTTGCACTCATGATTCCGGCTCCTATCAGCACCACGTCGGTGGTGAGTGGAGCAGCGCTGTCGGTCGTGCTCATGGATGGTTCAGAAAAGACTTTGGCATTACGCTGAAAAGCTGAAAAAGTAGCTGCTGACCCAAAATAATTCGGCAACTGACAGCCACCAGCAAGGTGCGAAGCACTGCTACGGCACAGCTGCCCGGCCTGCAGGCGTTTGGCGTTTGCCGACTCGAAGATGCAGCGGCGGGCAGCCGGGGAGCAAGAAGTCGGCTATGGCACCTCCGAAGAAGTCCGGCGCGCCTCCCGCGAGCAGCTCAGTGCCCGCTTCCCGCTGCTGAACAACCGCTGATACCTGCCGCTGGAAAAAGGAAAACGCCCCGTCTGGCTCAAACCAGGCAGGGCGTTTACGTTGCTGAACCAGGGAAAGCCAGCAGACCTATTTGGAGTGCAGGGCATGCCACTCGTGGTCGAGCATACTCATTTCAATCAGGCTCCAGTATTCGTTTTCGTACTTGAGAATGTCGCGCGAGAGGCCTTCCTGCTGCATTCCTGCCTTTTCGTAGCACCGGATGGCCGCCGTATTGAAGTCGTACACGCCCAAATCGATGCGGTGCAGGCCCAGCTCCTCAAACCCGATGCGAAGCACGGCCTTCATCATGCCCTGGCAGATGCCCCGGCGCCGCGCCGTGCTGTTGCCGACCAGCACCCGGCTGATGCGGGCGGCGCTGTTTTTGCGGCTGATGCCGCCCAGCGAAATGTGGCCCACTACTTCGCCGGTCTTGGTTTCGATGGCCTTGTAGATGAGGGCATCTGAGGTGGCCGGGTCATTGGTGTCTTCGAGGTACCAGGCCAGCTTGTCTTCGGTGAGCGGAAAGCTGAAAAGGGAGCCCGACCAGTTCATGAGCAGCTTGGGGTCAGTAATCCAGGTGATGAGTTGCGGGAAGTCAGCAGGCGTAAAATATTCCAGTTTGATCATGCAGCAGGCAGCAGAGAAAGAAGGCAGTAGAATGGGCCACGCGCACACTGCAGGCGCGCAAGCTGGCTAAGATAAGACCCTTCCGGGCGGGAATAGTTCGGCACTCCGGTAGAAGCGCCCTGTTTTTTCTGGAAGGTAGAAAAAATGTAAGCTCCTCATTTGATAGTACAATAAACTATGCCCTGTTCGTTTGTCCTGCTGCAATGCAACTCCAGGCCGCTACTTCTATGAAATTCCTGCTATTTCTGGCTGTGCTGGCCGGCGCTGTCCGCTGTTGGTATTCGGCTCCGCTGCTTCCAAAGCAGGACGCAGCGGTGCCATATCGGCAGCAGCTACAGACACTGGCAAGCCAGCGGGCCGCTCTCGCTGCGCAGTACCAGCAGGCACGTACGGCTGCCACCGAAGCGGCCGTGCTCCGGCAGGCGCGCCGGTTGCTGGTTGCGTCGCTCGATACGGCCATCTGGCCGGCGTGGTACGGCACACCGTGGGCATTTTACGGAACCACCCAGGTGCCGCAGCAGGACTCCATTGCCTGCGGCTACTTCGTAACGACCACCCTGCGCGACGCCGGCTTACGCCTGGACCGGGTAGCGCTGGCCAAAACCACTTCCGAGAAACTGATCCAAAACCTGACGGATGAAGGCCATATTCGCCGCTACCGGATGGTGCCGCTCGGCCAGTTTGTGCGGCAGGTGCAGCAACTCGGGGAAGGTCTGTATCTGGTGGGGCTGGACTTCCACGTAGGGTTTCTGCTGGTGAAAGGCGGCCAAGTGCGCTTCATTCACTCCACCTACCTGGGGCCGGGCCAGGTTGTGAACGAGGAAGCGGCTACTTCTGCCGCGCTCCGGTCGCGCTACCGCGTGGTAGGCCGCATTTCCGCCGACCCGCGGCTGCTGGAAAGCTGGCTTCGGCAGCGCCGCTTTGTGTTTGCCGGCTGAGCAGCGGCGCAGATTGGGCATTCCGCCCTTAGTCTTCCATGGCCAATCCTGGCGTGAAGGGCTGGTCTGTGGGCTGGGTGAGGGTGCGGGTTTTGGGCAGGCAATCGGGGTAGTTGCGCTGAATAAAGGCTATCAGCTGCTCCCGCACCGCGCACCGTAGGTCAAAAGCCTGGCTGGAATTAACGGCGCTTACCAGGCAGCGCAGCTCCAGGGTCCGTTCTTTTGAGTCCGTGACCTGCAGCACGCACACGCGCTGGTCCCAGAGCGGATTGTGCTGTACGATACGCTGCAACTCGGTACGCACGGCATCAACCGGAATGGTGTAGTCGGTGTAGAGAAATACGGTGCCCAATAGCTGCGAGGAGCTGCGGGTCCAGTTCTGGAAAGGCTTTTCGATGAAGTAGTTGAGCGGCAGTACCAGGCGCCGCTCGTCCCAGATCCGCAGCACCACATACGTGAAGGTGATTTCCTCCACCCGGCCCCACTCGCCTTCCACCACCAGCACATCATCGAGGCGAATGGGCTGGGTGAAGGCAATCTGGAAGCCCGCCAGCAGATTGCCGATGGAGCGCTGCGCCGCAAAGCCCACAATCACGCTGGCAATGCCAGCCGATGTCAGCAGGCCCGTCCCGATTTTGCGGACCGTAGCGAAGCTCATCAGAATCAGGGCAATGGCCACGAAAATGATGAGCGACACGGCCAGTTTTTTTACGAACTGTAGCTGCGTGAAAAGCTTCCGGACCCGCAGGTTGTCGCTGTCGGTGAGGCGGTAGTGCTGCTGCACCAAGTCCTGAACTACGTCCACGGTTTTCACTAGCCCCCAGGCGAAGGTGGTCAGCAGGAGCGTTTCTACCAGTCGTCGGGCCACCTCCAAGGCGCGGTCTTCGAGCTGCGTGAGCGGGAGCAGAAAAGAGAGCACCAGCACCGGGAAAAACCAGGCGCTGGGCTGGCGCAGGTGGCGCAGCACAGAACTGGCCAGCACCATCGGCTCGCGCCGCACGTAGGCCGCCAACAGCCCGAATACCGCCACTTTCAGCAGCCACCCAACTACCAGGCTGCCCAGTACTACTCCCGAAGTCCGCAGGATAGTTTCGATTTGTTCGGGGAGCAGAGCAGGCAGTTGAAAAGGCATCAGAAAGAGAGAAGTAGTGCCTCGCGGATTTGTAAAACAGGCTTCCGGTGTACCCTGGGGGCCGGGGAAAGGTTTTCGCTGGTGTGCAAATCCGGGCCGTGGGGCTTTCTTGCAGCTGACTTTCTTACTTATTCAGTAACTTTTCTGCTTACAGCCGGACAGATGGGTCAAACTCACCGCCCGGACACGCCATTATAGAAGTCAGAATTTCCAGATTATGTATCGTATTGTGTACCTCAGCTCGGCGGTGGCAGACATGGATGATGCTGCCCTGAGGTCCTTACTGCTGCATTCGCGCCGCCGAAACGAGGAACGCAACATCACGGGGCTGCTGCTTTTCAGCGCAGGCAATATTTTGCAGGTACTCGAGGGCAAGCAGGAAACCGTGCAGGCGCTGTTCGACACCATTGCCCGGGACTGCCGGCATAGCCACCTCTACAAGCTCGCCGATGGTCCGGTGGCCAGCCAGGCGTTTCCCGAATGGTCGATGGGATTTGCCACGGCTTCTGCCGCCGACTTTGCACAGCTGGCCGGCTATCAGGACCCGGCCAGCCCCGATTTTCTGGCGGCCCGGCCGCAGCGCATGGACCAGCCCTTCTTTGAGCTGCTGAAAGAATTCGCCACGACCCCCGAAACACCTGTCTGAAACCGGTATATGCCCGACTATCCTGCCAACTACGCTGCCCTGAACCGGAGCCTCTGGAATGCCAAAACCGAGTACCATGTGCAGTCAGAATTCTACAACGTGCCTGGCTTTCTGGCGGGTGAATCTTCGCTGAACAACATTGAGATGGAGCTGTTGGGCGACATCAGCGGGCAGCACATCCTGCATCTGCAGTGTCATTTCGGGCAGGATTCCATGTCGTTGAGCCGGATGGGCGCGCACGTAACAGGCGTAGACCTATCGGATAAAGCTATAGATACAGCCCGCCGGCTGGCAACACAGCTCGGCCTAGACACCCGGTTTATCTGCTCCGATGTGTATGCCTTGCCGGAACATTTGCAGCAGCAATTCGATGTCGTGTTCACGACGTATGGCGTGCTGGGCTGGCTGCCCGATATGGACCGCTGGGCCGCCGTAGTAGCCCATTTCCTGAAGCCCGGCGGCCGGCTGGTGCTGGTCGAGTTTCACCCGGTAGTCTGGATGTTTGACGCCAATTTCACCCGCGTGGAGTACTCTTACTTCAACCGCGAAACCATTACGGAAACCGAAACCGGCACTTACGCCGACCGCACCGCGCCCATACAAACCACCTCCGTATCCTGGAATCATAGCCTGGGCGAGGTGCTGGGTGCTTTGCTCAAACAGGGACTGGAAATTGAGCAATTCGAGGAGTATGATTACTCGCCCTACAACTGCTTTGCCGAGCTGGAACAAACCGGCGAACGGCAGTACCGGCTCCGACACCTGCCTGGCAAGCTCCCGATGGTGTACTCTGTAGTGGCTCAGAAACGGTCCTGATGCTACCGGACTACTTCCGCTACGGTCACGAATTGGGCACCGCGCTGCAACAGGTCGGTGCGGGCCTGCTGGTAGCCGTCGGCACTAATGGCACGGGCAGCATCCTCGACGAAGCACACCTCGAAACCTTCCTGTAAAGCGTCTTTGGCAGAGAAATACACGCAATAGTCGGCGGCAAGACCGGCCAGATACACCTGCGTCACGCCGCGCCCCCGCAGGTAGTCAGCCAGGCCGGTGCTTTTGCGGTGGCCGTTGTCGAAAAATCCGCTGTAGGAATCTATTGCGGGGTTGGTGCCTTTACGGAAAATGGCCTCAATGCGGTGCTGGTCCAAAGCGGCGTGGAAGTCGGCGCCGGGTGTGCCCTGCACGCAGTGGTCGGGCCAGAGGGTTTGGGGCAGGCCGTGCAGCTCGGTCTGCTCGAAGGGCTTGCGGCCCGGGTGGCTGCTGGCGAAGCTTCCGTGGCCAGCCGGGTGCCAGTCTTGGGTAGCTACCACCAGCCCGAAATGCAGCTGCAGCCGGTTTACCGACGGAATAATGGTGTCGCCACCGGCCACTGCCAGTGCTCCACCAGGCACAAAATCGTTTTGAATATCAATTAGAAGCAGCGCCTTCATCAGCTAGCATTGGATAACGTGTGAAACAAAGCATCAGGCCGCAAAGATGAGTCACTTTGCTCAGATACTGTTGCGGCGCAGAAGCAGATGAGTAGAGTGCAATTTCGGTGAGTAAGAGCCTCATCAACCCGTAACTTAAAAAGAGCCTTTTGCTGGCAGAAAATGCATTTGCCAACTCAATCCGGGCCCTGGTAATGGGGGCATGGCAACGTTCCCGATAACGATTGCACAAAAATTGCGGCTGGATGGTGCAGCGTCAGCCAACTATTCGGTTAACCTTAACAACCAGTCTACTGCCCTTGGTGGCAGCAGCTTCCCGGAATACTGCTTTTCTGGAAGCCACTTATCGTGCCGCCTCCTGCCATTCCCACCCGTATGAAACAGCTCTGTGTTGTATTCCTGGCCGTGCTGCTGCTGGCCTTCCGCCCAGCTGCCGACAGCCGCAAGCCTACCATCTTCCTCGTTGGCGACTCCACCATGTCTGACAAGCCGCTGGACAAGGCTGAGCGTGGCTGGGGCATGTATTTCAAACAGTATTTTGAGGATGGCGTGGTCGTGCAAAACCACGCCATGAACGGCCGCAGCACCCGCAACTTCCGCCACGAAGGCCGCTGGGCCAAAGTGCTGGAGCAGCTGAAGCCTGGCGACTGGGTGCTGATTCAGTTCGGCCACAACGATTCTAAGAAAGAAGACACCGCCCGCTACGCTGCGCCTCAGACCGCCTACCGCCAGAATCTGACCCGCTACGTGCAGGAAGCTCGTGCCAAGGGGGCCAACCCGGTACTGCTGACGCCTGTTGGACGCCGATACTTTGATGAGGCTGGCAAGCGCAAGGATGACCACGGCGAGTATCCCGGAGTGGTGAAGGAGGTAGCTAAAACCCAGAAAGTACCCCTGATTGATCTGCACGAAACCAGCTGGGCCATGTACAGCCAGCTCGGCGACGCAGGCACCAAGCCGCTGTTCTGGAGCTACCAGAACGGCGCCAACAACACTAAGCTCGATAACACCCATTTCTCGGCCTATGGTGCGGAGCGGGTGGCACAACTGGTAGCGCAGGATGTCAAGAAGCTCAACCTGGGCCTTGCCGCCAACCTGAAGCCGTTGGCTTTCGCTGGCAAGTATGCCTTCGACCTGCCGGTGGTGCTGCAGCCCTACTTCAATAAGGACACGTTCAACATCGTGAAGTATGGCGCGGTAGCGGATGGACAGACGCTCAATACCGAAGCCTTCCGCAAAGCCATTGACGCCTGCAGCCAGAAAGGCGGGGTGGTGCTGGTGCCACGCGGCCTGTGGCTCACGGGGCCCATTCAGCTGAAAAGCAACGTGAACCTGCACGTGCAGCGCGGCGCGCTGGTGCAGTTCAGCAGCAACCTCGCCGACTATCAACTGCTCAAAACCAACTGGGAAGGGGAAGACGCCGTGCGCAATCAGTCGCCGATTTACGGCTACGACCTCGAAAACATTGCCATTACCGGCGAAGGCACCTTTGATGGGGCCGGTGACGCGTGGCGCATGGTGAAGAAGGAGAAGCTGAACCCAGGTCAGTGGCAGAAGCTGGTGAAATCGGGTGGGGTGGTAGATGAGAAAGGCACGACCTGGTACCCCACGGCCGGCTCATTCAAAGGCTCTACGCTCAACAAGCCCTGGACCCTGACCGCCGGTCAGGAGCCGGACTTCAGCAAGTTTGCCGAGTTCAAAGATTTCCTGCGGCCGAATATGCTGAGTCTGCAGCGCTGCAAGCAGATTCTGCTCGAAGACTTTACCATCCAAAATTCTCCGGCCTGGACCATCCACCCGCTGCTCTGCGACAACATCACGCTGCGCAACGTGACGGCCCGCAACCCGTGGTATGGCCAAAATACTGATGCTCTCGACCTGGAATCGTGCCGCAACGGCCTGGTGGAAGGCTGCACGTTTGACGTCGGCGACGACGGTATCTGCATCAAATCGGGCCGCGACGCGGAGGGCCGCAAGCGCGGCGTGCCTACTGAAAACTTCATCATCCGCGACACGAAAGTGTACCACGCCCACGGCGGCTTCGTGATTGGCTCGGAAATGTCGGGCGGCGCCCGCAACCTGTACGTGAGCAACTGCACCTTTATGGGCACCGATGTAGGCCTGCGCTTCAAGACGGCCCGCGGCCGGGGCGGCGTGGTCGAGAACATCTTCGTGGACGGCGTGGACATGACCGACATTGCCGGCGAGGCCATTCTGTTCGATATGTACTACGCCGCCAAAGACCCAGTGCAGGTGAACGGCGAAGCCTATGGCATCCCCGAAATTAAGGCCGAACCGTTGGGAGAAGGCACTCCGCAGTTCAAGAATTTCCGCATCACCAACGTAACGTGCAAGGGCGCTAATACCGGCATTCTGGTGCGTGGCCTGCCCGAAATGGCAGTGCAGAACGTCGAAATTGAAAATACGGTGCTGGAGTGCAACAAAGGCATGGTGTGCCAGGAAGCTGACGGCATCCGTCTGAAAAACGTGACCCTGCTCTCCAACGAAACCAAGCCCGTGCTGGAAGTCCAGAACAGCCGCAACATCAGCTTCGATAACCTGCGCTACACACCCGGTGCCGAGCTGCTGCTGCGCGTAACCGGCGCCCGCAGCAAAGCCGTGGTACTGCGCAACACCGATACCAAATCCGCTAAAAAAGGCGTGGAAATGGGCGAGAAGGTGGCCAAAAAAACGGTGACGGTAAGCAAGCTATAACTAACAAAATAGAACGTCACTCCGAGCTTGCCGAGGAATCTCGCGTGCTGACGTTGCTTAACTAATCGTCATGCTGAGCTTGCCGAAGCATCTCTACCGCTTTGCCTGAACGATTCACTAGCCCAGGGTTTAAACCCTGGGCTATGGAGCGGTTGTCATTCCAAATACCAGCACGCGAGATTCCTCGCAGGCTCGGAATGACGTTCAGGTGAAGCGGTAGAGATGCTTCGGCAAGCTCAGCATAACGTTCAAGAGAACAAAACTTCCCATCCATGTCCTTCCGCCCCTTCCTGCTTTCCTGCTTACTCGCTGCCTCGCTGTCTGCCCAGGCCCAAACTGCGCCAGCCGCCGCCCGGCCTATGTCGCAGCGCATGACCGATGCGTTTATCAGCTGGCATCCGGATTCAATCCTGATTGGCAACCGCAAAACGGCCCGCTGGGACTATGAGCAGGGCCTGATGCTGAAGGCGTTGGAGCGGGTGTGGCAGCGCACCGGCGACGCGCGCTACTTCACCTACATCCAGAAGGACCTCGACCAGTTTGTGCAGAAGGACGGCACCATCCGCACCTACAAGCTCGAAGACTACAACCTCGACAACCTGACCACTGGCCACGTGCTGCTCACGCTGGGCCAGATGTCGGTGCCGCAGGCTGAGAAGTACCAGAAAGCCGCGCAGCTGTTGCGTAAGCAGCTCGATGGGCAGCCGCGCACCAACGCGGGCGGCTTCTGGCACAAGAAAATCTACACCAACCAGATGTGGCTCGACGGGCTGTACATGGCTGAGCCATTCTACGCCGAGTACAGCCAGGTTTTCAACCAGCCCGCTGGTTTCGATGACGTGGCCAAGCAGTTCGCGCTGATTGAGAAGAACCTCGTGGACCCCAAAACCGGCCTGCTATATCACGGCTACGACGAGAGCCGGGAGCAGCAGTGGGCCAACAAAACCACCGGCCAGAGCCCCAACTTCTGGGACCGGGGCATGGGCTGGTATGCCATGGCGCTGGTAGATGTGCTGGACTATTTCCCGCAGAACCACCCGCAACGCCCTATGCTGGTGAAAGCAGCGCAACGCCTCGCGCCGGTGCTGGCCAAGTACCAAGACGCCAAAACCGGCACCTGGTCGTTGGTCGTGGACCAGGCTTCGCGCAAAGGCAATTATGCCGAGGCTTCGGGCAGCAGCATGTTCGTGTATTTCCTGCAGAAGGGCGCGCGCATGGGCTACCTCGATAAAAAGTACGCTGATGTGGCCCGCAAAGGCTACGACGGTCTGCTGAAGACCTTCGTGGCCGAAGAAAGCGGCGCGCTGGCCTTCAACGGCACGGTGAGCGTGGGCGGGCTGGGCGGCAAGCCCTACCGCGACGGCAGCTTCGAGTATTACCTCTCCGAGCCGCTGCGCAAAAACGACCTGAAAGGAGTGGGGCCGTTCATTCTGGCCAGCATCGAAATGGAGGTAGCCGCCGAAAGCCGCCTCGGCAACGGCAAAACCGTGGCCGTTGACAACTATTTCAACCATGAGCTGCGCCAAAGCAAGCTCAGCGGCCAGCAGGAAGCCTGGCACTACACCTGGAACGACCGGACGCACGGCGGCTTCTACTTCTGGGGCCAGCAGTTCCGCGACCTGGGCGCTAAAACCACCACCATTGGCACGGCCCCCACGGCTGCCTCGCTGAAAGGCGTGGACGTCTACATCATCGTCGACCCCGACACTAAAAAGGAAACCGCAAAGCCCAACTTCGTACAGCCCGCCGACGTGCAGGCCCTCACGAAATGGGTGAAAGACGGCGGCACGCTGGTACTGATGGCCAACGACACGAGCAACTGCGAAATTCCGCGCTTCAACACGCTGGCTGCGGCCTTCGGCATGCAGTTCAAGCCACTCAATCTGAATATGGTGAAGGGCAGTGAGTTCGAGCAGGGCCGCGTGACAATTCCGGCCGGGACGCCGGTATTCAAAACCTCGAAATCGGCCTACATCAAGGAACTGGCGCCGCTAGATTTGAAAGCGCCGGCCACGCCGCTCGTGAAGATGGGAGAGCACACCGTCATTGCGACGGCCAAAGTAGGCAAGGGCACCGTGTTTGCCGTGGGCGACCCGTGGCTCTACAACGAATATGTGGATGGGCGCAAGATTCCGGCTTCGTTCGAGAACTTCAGCGCCGCCAAAGACATAGCGACTTGGCTGCTGCAACAGTCAGGCCGCTAAACAAAGCGCGCTTCGCTGCCAATAAGGCCCAGAGAGTGAATGGGCCCGGCTGCGAAGCGCGTTTTTTGTGAAGGATAGTCAGCGCGGAAAGGCTAGGTGTGCGCGACGCTCAGGGGCTGCTGCTGCCCGGCCAGTCGGGTAGAGGCGCGCACAATCAGCTCAGTCGGAATCTTAACCGTTTCGATGGGCAGCGCCCGGTGTTTGCGCTCAATCAGGTCGATGAGCCGCTCGGCCGCTACCTGCCCGATTTCGGTGGCCGGCTGCACCACCGTGCTAAGCGACGGGTCTAGCAGGTCAGCCACGTTGAGGTTGGTGAAGCCAATCAGCGACACGTCTTCTGGTATCTGCAGCTTGCGCTGGCGCAGGGCCTGCAGGCAGCCCACGGCTAGCCGGTCAGAAGCCGTGAAGAAGGCATCGGGCGGCGACTCCAGGTGCATCAAATCGTCTACCATCGGCCCCACTTCATCGGGCCCGAAGGTGCCGTAGCGCACCAGCGTTTCGTCGAATTCCAGGCCGTATTTCTCCAGCGCCGCACGGTAGCCGGCCAGCCGTTCGCGCGTGATGCTGAGCCAGGGCTGAATGGTGAGGTGCGCAATGCGCCGCCGGCCCGACTGAATCAGGTGCTCGGTGGCCGAAAAGGCCCCGCCGAAGTTGTCGGCTACTATCTGCGTGGCTTCCAGCTCCGGCGAAACCCGGTCGAAGAGTACCAGCGGCACGTTCTTGTCCTGCATTTCCTGCAGATGCGTCACGTCGGAGGTTTCGCTGGAAAGCGAAATCAGTAGCCCGTCTACCTTCCGCGACAGTGCCTGCTGCACGTTGGCTACTTCCCGCTCATACGATTCCTGGCTCTGGAAAATGATGACATGATAGCCCCGGTTGTAGGCAATGGCCTCGATACCGTTGATGGCCTGCGAAAAGAAATAGTTGGCAATCTGGGGCACTATCACCCCGATGGCGCGGCTGGCGCTGCCTTTCAGGCTCAGGGCAATGGGGTTGGGGCGGTAATTAAGCCGCTCGGCGCACTCCATCACCAGGCGCTTGGTTTCGGGGTTTATTTCATAAGAGCCCCGCAGTGCGCGCGATACGGTAGAGGTGGAAATGTTCAGCTCGCGGGCAATGTCTTTTATCGTGAAAGTTTCCAACGGGTGGGTGCTTTAGCGGGTGGGTGAGGGCTGACTTACCAAAATGCAACAACCGCAAACGGCGGGACAGGCGGGGTTCCGGGGCTGAAAATAGAAATAGCTGGTCGATTTCACTTCAATCCAATTTTTCGGGTGTGCCAACCGGCGCGTTGGCAACGTTCCCGACAACGTTTGCACGAATAAACATTGTGCTATTCTTCCGATTGGGCCCCGTAACGCATAACCTTATAAGAGTGGAAGATGGCTGCGGTGTAGGAAAGATACACTGGCATTCTCCGAAAAGTTTATAAACCCACCTGTTGCATGAGTATATCTTCCGCCTTTGACCTGACCGGTAAAGTTGCCCTGGTTACGGGCTGCAACCGCGGAATCGGGCAGGGTATGGCCCTGGGCCTGGCCGCGGCCGGCGCCGACATCATCGGCGTATCGGCCTCGCTGGCCCTGCACGGCTCCGACACCGAGCAGCAGGTGCGGGCACTGGGCCGCCAGTTCACGGCCTACCAGGCCGACTTCAGCCAGCGCGGCGCCGTTGATGCCTTTTTAGAAAAGGTGCAGCAGGATTTTCCGCGCATCGACATTCTGATTAACAACGCTGGCACCATCAAGCGCGCTCCGGCCGCCGAGCACTCCGACGAACTTTGGGACGAGGTGCTGCATATCAACCTGGATGCGCCCTTCCGCATTGCCCGTGCTATTGGTGGGCGTATGCTCACGCAGGGCAGCGGCAAAATCATTTTCACCGCTTCGCTACTCACGTTTCAGGGCGGTATCAACGTGCCGGGCTACGCGGCCAGTAAAGGTGCCATCGGTTCGCTGGTGAAGGCGCTGGCCAACGAATGGGCCGGCCGCGGCGTCAACGTCAACGCCATTGCGCCCGGCTACATTGCCACCGACAACACGGAGGCGCTGCGCCAAGACCCCGAGCGCAGCCAGAGCATTCTGGGCCGCATTCCGGCCGGCCGCTGGGGCACGCCCGAAGACTTCCAGGGACCCACGGTTTTTCTGGCTTCTTCCGCCTCCGATTACGTGCACGGCACCATCCTCACCGTCGATGGCGGCTGGATGGGCCGCTAGCTTTTTCACCTCTACCTCCCTTTTCTCTTGCTCCAGATGAACCAACGATATGCCATCGGGCCGCGCGAAACAGCGGCAATGAACACGCAGCAGCTACGGGAAAATTTCCTGATAGAAGACCTGTTTGTGCCCGGTGAAATCGAGTTGGTGTACACGCACTACGACCGGATGATGGTGGGCGGCGTGGTGCCCACCACCGGCGCCATTGCGCTGCCGAATCCGGAGAACCTGAAAGCTGAGTTTTTTCTGGAGCGCCGGGAGCTGGGCATCCTCAACATCGGTAGCGCCGGCACCGTGACGGTGGATGGCACGGCGTATGAGCTGGGCCGCCAGGACTGCCTGTACGTGGGCAAAGGCGCGAAAGAGGTCAGCTTTGCCAGCACTGATGCCGCGCAGCCTGCTAAGTTCTACCTGCTTTCTACGCCGGCTCACGCCACGCATCCTACCACTCGCCTGAGCCAGGCCGAGGCCACGCCCGTGACGCTGGGCGAACTGGAAACCGCCAATCAGCGCACGATCTACAAGTACATCTACGCCGAGGGCATCCAGAGTTGCCAGCTGGTGATGGGCCTCACGCAGCTGCACGCCGGCAGCGTGTGGAACACCATGCCCGCGCACACCCACGACCGGCGCATGGAAGCTTACCTCTACTTCGACATGCCGCAGGGCCAGCGCGTGCTGCACCTGATGGGCCAGCCCCAGGAAACCCGCCACCTGTGGGTGGGCGAGGGGCAGGCCATTCTCTCCCCGCCGTGGTCCATTCACTCGGGCTGCGGCACGGCCGGCTACACCTTCATCTGGGGCATGGGCGGCGAAAACCGCGAGTACACCGACATGGACCCGGCCCCGATTGACCAGCTGCGCTAGGTCTGCACCTTCCTGAATCTTCACACACAAATTCCCACACATCATGAAAAGAAAACTACTGTTGCTCGCGCCGCTCATGGTGTGTGCAGCTGCCCCCGCCTGGGCGCAACAGCGCCGCGTGCAGGGTGTCGTGAAATCAGACAAGGGCGAAGCACTACCCGGGGTAACGGTGGTGGTAAAAGGCACCACCAATGGCGCCTCTACCGATGGCGACGGCCGCTTCAGCCTGTCCCTGCCCGAGGGCAGCAACGCTACGCTCAGCGTAAGCTACATCGGCTACGTGTCGCAGGATGTGGCAGTGGGTAGCAAAACGGACCTCAATATCACCCTCAACGAAGACAGCAAAGTTCTCGACGACGTGGTGGTAATCGGCTACCAGGCCGTGCCGCGCCGCGACGTAACGGGCTCCGTGTCGTCGGTGAACTCGCAGCAGATCAAAGACATTCCGGTTAACTCAGCGGCAGAAGCTCTGACCGGCCGTTTGGCCGGTGTGCAGCTGACATCGGCGGAAGGAACGCCTGGCAACCAGAATGTGCAGGTGCGCGTGCGGGGTGGTGGTTCCATCACCCAGGACAACTCGCCGCTGTACGTAGTTGACGGTATCCAGATTGAAAACGCGCTGGGCGTTATTGCCCCGCAGGACATTGCCTCGGTCGATGTGCTAAAGGATGCGTCGGCAACGGCCATTTACGGTGCACGCGGTGCCAACGGCGTGGTTATCATCACCACCAAAAAAGGCATTGAAGGCCGCACGGTCGTGAGCTATAATGGCTTTGCTGGTTTCCGCCGCATTGCCAAAAAGCTGAACGTACTCAAGCCCGAGGACTACCTCAACCTGCAGTATGAGCGGGCATTTGTGGCGGGCGCCACGGGCACCGGCGGCCTGAACAACTTCAGGAGCCTGTTTGGCAGCAGCAACTACAACAGCGACACGCTGGTGAATGCACGCAATGCGCCGTTCATCGACTGGCAGGACGAGGTGTTTGGCCGGGATGCTTTCCAGCAGACGCACAACGTGTCGGTTGCGGGCGGGGTGAAAGGCACCACGTATTCGCTGAGCCTGACGCGCAACAAGGAAGATGGTATCCAGCGCGGCTCCGACTACGACCGGAAGCTGGTAAACTTCCGGTTTGATACCAAGGCCACCGAGCGGTTCCGGGTGGGGCTGAACCTGCGCTTCAACGACCAGACGACCAACGGCGCGGGCACTTCCACGACCGGCTCAAACACGACGTCGCGCCTGCGCAACTCGGTGCAGTACCAGCCGCTGCAGGTGCCGCGCCTCTCGGGTGCCGTGCTCGACCCGAACACGTTCGACGACGAGTTTTTCACCATCTCCACGCTGGTAAGCCCCGTGCTGGCCATCGACAGCGAGTACCGCCGCGACAAGCGCCAGACGTTCAACATCGGGGGCACGGTGGCCTTCGACATTCTGAAGAACCTGACGTTCCGCTCCACCGCCGGCTTCGACATTACCAACCAGAATCTGGGCACGTTCAACGGCCGCTATTCGCCGCTGCTGCGCCAGCCAGCCGGTAACTACCAGAACCTGCCGACTGCCTCCATCCGGACGGGTGCTCAGAACACGCTGAACAACTCCAACGTGCTGGACTACAACCTCAAAACCGGGCTGCACTCCATTGGTGTGCTGGTAGGGGAGGAGATATACCAGCAGACCAACAACATCCAGTACATCCAGACCAACTTCCTGCCGCTGGATATTACGGCGGAGCGGGCGCTGGCCAACATCAATCAGGGTGTGCTGCCAGCCGGCCAGACCAGCCAGCCGGTATTGCCCCAGACCGATATCGAGCAGGACTACCGCTTGCTCTCGGGCTTCGGCCGCCTTACCTACTCCTACGACGACCGGTACCTGTTTACGGGTACGTTCCGGGCCGACGGCTCCTCGAAGTATGAGCCCGGCAACCGCTGGGGCTACTTCCCCGGCGCTTCGGTGGCGTGGCGCATCTCGCGCGAAGATTTCTTCAAGTCTGTGTCGGTGGTGAATGACCTGAAGCTGCGCCTGAGCCTGGGCCAGGCCGGCAACAACCGCATCGGCGACTTCCTGGGCAAGCAGCTTTACTCGGCCGGTAGCGCCCCGTACTCGCTCAACCACTCCATCGTGCTGGGCTCGGCCGCCACGCGCCTGGCCAACAAGGACCTGAAGTGGGAAACCACCACGTCCCGCAACATTGGTATTGACTTAGCGCTGCTCGAAAACCGGATTCAGTTCACGGCCGACGCCTACTACAACACCACCAGCGACCTGCTTATCAACCGGACCATTCCGGCGTTCCTGGGCTACACCACCCAGACGCAGAACATCGGCTCGACGTCGAACAAAGGCCTGGAACTGCAGCTGACGGGCAACATCGTCAACAACGAGAACTTCACCTGGACCGCCACGGCCAACGCCTCCTTCAACCGGGGCCGCATCGAGAGCCTGGGCGAAAACCTGGCGGAGCTGCCCGGCCTGTCGTCGGGCTGGGCCGGCACGGCCCTCACCCGCGACTATGTGGCGCGAGTAGGCCAGCCAGTAGGCCAGATGTACGGCTACGTAACCGATGGCTACTACACCGCCGACGACTTCGAGAGCTACAACGCTACCTCGCAGCGCTGGGTGCTGAAGTCGGGACGGCTGCTGGCCGGCACCCCCGACGGACTGGCTGCTCAGCCGGGCCTGCTCAAGCTAAAGGACATGAACGGGGATGGCCTGATCAACGACCAGGACCAGACGGTTATCGGGGATGCTAACCCGAAAGTGGTGGGCGGTCTGAACCAGCAATTTACCTACAAAGGATTTGATGCCAGCATCTTCCTGAACTTCGTGCTGGGCAACGACATCTACAACGCCAACAAAGTAGAATTCACGACCAATACGGCCAACACCGTGTTCAGCAACGTGCTGGACGACATGGCCTCGCGCTACCGCATTGTGGAAGCCGACGGGGCGCCCATCACGACGCTGGACCGCCTGCGCGAAGTGAACCAGGGGGCCAACATCTGGCGCCCGACCAGCAACTACTTCCTGCATTCGTGGGCTATTGAAGATGGCTCGTTCCTGCGCATCAACAACCTGACGCTGGGCTACACCGTGCCCAAGACGCTCACGACGCGCGCCAAAATCAACAACCTGCGCTTCTACGTGACGGCCAACAACGTGTACACGTTCACGAAGTACACCGGCTACGACCCGGAGGTGAACACCCGCCGTGCCACGCCCCTAACGCCCGGCGTAGACTACGCCGCCTACCCACGTAGCCGCGCGTTTCTGGTTGGCGTGAACCTTTCTCTCTAATTCCCACTCGCTCCGTATCATGAAACCTATCCTCTTTTTCCGGACCGCGCTGGCAGCCGGCGCCCTGGTGGGTGCCGCCGGACTGGTCACTTCCTGCAAAGACTACCTCGACGTGGAGCCCCTGGCGCTCAACACCACCGAGTATACCTTCAGCACCCTTGCCGGCTCCACGGCCGCCGTTATTGGTGCCTACGACCCACTGTCGGGCGACCAGAGCTATGGTACCCGCGTCAGCATGTATTTTCCCTACGATTCCGACGAAATGATTGGGTCGGCTGGGGCCGCTGACGGGGGCCGCCGCAGCATTGCGCGCTACAAAGCTCTTTCGACAAACAGCGAAATCACCAACCCCTGGAACACGCTGTACCAGGGGGTAGAGCGCAGCAACATCTGCATCCAGCAGATTCCGTTGTCGCCGGTGTATAACGGCGGCAGCGCGGCCGATACGGCTGCTATGCACCGCCTGCACGGCGAGGCCCTGACGTTGCGCGCGCAGTATTATTTTGAGTTGGTGCGCAACTGGGGCGATGTGCCGGCCCAGTTCACGCCGTCGGTTTCGGGCCAGGATTTCAACCTGCCCAACGCAGACCGCAATGCCACGCTGGCCCGGCTGGTGGATGACCTGGCGCTTGCCCAGAAGCTGGTGCCGTGGCGCAGCCGGGCCGGTGCCGCCAGTGAGCGAATCACGAAAGGTGCCGTGAAAGCCCTGCGGGCCCGGATTGCGCTGTTTCGCGGCGGTTATTCGCTGAAAGGCAGCCAGATGACCCGCCCCACCGACTACCTCGACTACTACCGCATTGCGCGGCAGGAATGCATGGAGCTGATGGCGCGCCCCAGCGAGCATAGCCTGAACCCGAGCTTCCTGGAGGTGTTCAAGAGCATCAACGAGCAACGTTCGGAAAGTGCCAACGAAATCATTTTCCAGGTTGGCATGACCGGCTCCACGGCGGTGTCGGACAGCAAGCTGGGCTACTACAACGGCCCGCGCCTGCAGAATGCGTCCGGCATTTATGGCTCCACGCAGGGTGCCGTAACGGTCGTGCCCACGTACTTCTACGCTTTCGACTCGACGGATACCCGTCGGGACGTGACCATCACGACCTACGGCATTGCCAGCACCAGCAACTTCCAGTCGGGGGTGGCGCTTGGCTCCATCACCGATGGCAAGTTCCGCCGCGACTGGCACAGCCCGCCGCTCACGGGTAGCAGCAACTATCTGGGCTACAACTGGCCTATCATCCGCTTCGCTGATGTGCTGCTCATGTTTGCTGAAACCGAAAACGAGCTGAATGGCCCCACGGCTGTTGCCCAGGAGGCCCTGCTGCGGGTCCGGACCCGGGCCTTCGCCGGCAACCAGCCCCGCGCCCAGGCCACCCTGACGCAGGCCGGCTTCAGCCTGTCGAGCAAAGCCAGCTTCTTTGATGCGCTTGTAAACGAGCGGTATCTGGAGTTTGGCAGCGAAGCCATCCGCAAATACGATTTGCTGCGCTGGAACCTGTTTGCCACCAAGCTGGCCGAAGTGAAAGCCAACATCGAGAAGCTGGCCAAAGGCGAAGCTCCGTACCAGAATGTGCCGCTGTACATGTACTACCGCACGCCGGCCGCCGGCAACGTGCAGTGGACCCGCTCGTTCTACCGCCCTTCGCCCACGCCCAACACGGCCCCAACCGGCACGGTACGCGTGAACTGGCGCCAGGGAATTGATGCCGCGTACGTTGCGAATACCCGGCCAGCAGGCGCCACCTACACGCTCGGTACCACCAGCGCCACCAGTACCGCCACGGGCCTGGCCGCCGAGTACGTACCGGGCCAGGGCAAAGAGCTACTGCCAATTCCGCAGAGCACCTTGGTAGCCGACCCGGCCCTGGTGCAGAACTTCGGCTACTAACTCCAGTCGCTGCATATGCTCCTCGCTTCAAACCGCCTGTTTCTGGAAGATGACGCCCAACCCTGGGAAACCGTGGGTGCAGGTGTGCGCCGCAAGGTGCTGACCTACGACAGCCAGCTGATGCTGGTGCAGGTAGAGTTTGAGGCGGGGAGCATCGGGGCGCCGCACCGGCATGTGCATACCCAGATGACGCACATCGTCAGCGGCATATTCAATGTCACCATCGATGGTGTGATGCGGGTACTGCAGGCCGGTGACACCTTTCATGCGCCCTCCAACGTGGTGCACGGGGTGGTATGCGTGGAAAAAGGCGTTCTGCTGGACGCCTTCAGCCCCATGCGGGAAGATTTTGTGTAGGCGTAGTGGGAGGTACTAATCATATGAAAACAGTGAGAAAACTACTGCTCCTGCTGGCGGGAATAGGGGGGATGGGGATCTTTTCAGCCCGGGCTCAGCAGGTGACGGTGGCAGCGGATGGTTCGGGGGAGTTCCGGACCATCCAGGCTGCTCTCAACAGCTTGCCCAACGAGGCCGCCAAGCCGCGCACGGTGTACATCAAGAATGGCACCTACCGCGAGAAGGTGATGCTCGATGGCAAGCAGAAAATCACGCTCAAGGGCCAGAGCGAAAAGGGTGTGGTGCTGACCTATGCCCAGGCCCGCGACGAGTGGCGCTGTGACCCGGTAGCCGGCCAGGATGACTGGGGCGTGGCTACGCTCAACATGCGCAACTCGCCGGATATCACGCTCGAAAACCTCACCATCATCAACAGCTACGGCTTCGAGGCGAAGGGTGATGTGGAAATACCCTGCGCCACAGCCGCAAACGGCAAACGCACCATCGGCAAAAACGGCCACCAGATGGCGCTGCGCACGATGCCGGGCACTACCCGCCTGACGGTAAAGCACTGCACCCTGCGGGCCTTCGGTGGCGACACCGTGAGCCCCTGGGACGTGGATGCCGGCCTGTACTACTTCAAAGACTGCACCCTGGAAGGCGGCGTGGATTTCTACTGCCCCCGGGGCTGGGCCTTCGCCGAAAACTGCCGCTTCATCTGCCACAACACGTCGGCGGCCATCTGGCACGACGGCTCCGGCAACCAGGAATCGAAAACGGTGCTCAAAAACTGCTCGTTCGAGGGCGACGCCGGCTACAAGCTGGGCCGCTTTCACCGGGAAGCGCAGTTCTATCTGGTGAACTGCAACTTCTCGCGCGACATGGCCGACGCCGACATCTACTGGGCCAATTCGGGCCCGGGCGCGAAGCAGTGGGGCCGGCGCGTGTACTACCAGAACTGCCACCGCAAAGGCGGCGACTATGCTTGGCACAAAAACAACCTGAGCACGGCGGCCGGAGCGCCCAAAGCTTCCGGCATCACAGCCGACTGGACGTTTGGCGGGCGCTGGTTTCCGGTATCGGGCAAGCCTGCCACGGTGGTCCTGCCCGCGTATGACCCTACGGCGAAGGACCGGTATTCCACGCTGCCCCAGACTCAGGCTTCCACGGTGCCGATGGCCGCCGCAACGGCAGTTGCCGGGGCCACAGCACCCGTAGCCATCGACAGCGTGGCTGAGCGGATGCTGCTGTATCAGCGGAGCGTGGGCGGCTGGCCCAAAGCCCTGGACGACGTGAAAGTGAAGTACGACCACCCGCTGACGACTGCCGAGCGGGCAGCGGCCCGTAAGGTCCCCGCCAAGTCCGACGCCACCATCGACAACGACGCCACCACCCGCGAAATCCGGTATCTAGCCAAGGCCTACAAAGCCACGCAGAATCCTGCCTACAAGGCCGCGGCCGAGAGAGGCATCCGCTACCTGCTGGCAATGCAGTATCCCAACGGCGGTTTTCCGCAGTACTACCCCGATGAGAGTGGCTACCGCCACCAGATTACCTACAACGACAACGCCATGGTGAAGGCCCTGCAGGTTCTGCGCGACCTGAGCCGCCGCACCAACGACCTCGACGCCCTGGACGCCAGCCTGACGGCACCGGCTGCCAAGGCCGTGGACCTGGGCATTGCGTGCATGCTGAAAACGCAGTATGTGCAGCGCGGCAAACTCACGGCCTGGTGCGCTCAGCACGACGAGAAAACGTTGTTGCCGGCCAAAGCCCGCGCCTTCGAGCTGGCTTCGCTCAGCGGCATGGAAACCGTCGGCATCGTCCGGTTCCTGATGGACACCGACAATCCTTCGCCGGAAATCCGGAAATCCGTGGAGGCAGCCGTGGCTTGGCTGGAGGCCGTGAAGCTGAGCGGCTACACGGTGAAGGACCAGCCCGACCCCAAGCAGCCGAAGGGCTTCGACCGGGTAATCGTGCCGGAAGCCGGCTCCACCATCTGGGCCCGTTTCTATGACCTGACTACCAACCAGCCAATTTACGTGGGCCGCGAATCCAAGCCAATGTCCCGGTTGGCCGACATTGAGTATGAGCGCCGCACAGGCTATGCCTACGCCGGTGTATGGCCCGAAAAGCTCCTGAGCCGCGAGTATCCGCGCTGGCAGCAAAAATGGAACAAAACCGCCAGCCCCGCGCCGGGCAGCATAAAGTAAGACACGTTATGTCGCATCTATCCCAACAACTGCTAGCTCAGGCCACCGCTACTGCTTCCGTAGCGCTGCCTCAGCCGGCGCATTTCCAGCTACCGGAGAAGGTGCTGCAGTTCGGCACAGGCGTGCTGCTGCGCGGCCTGCCCGACTACCTCATCGACAAAGCCAACCGCCAGGGCATTTTCAACGGCCGCATCGTGGTGGTGAAATCCACGGATGGCGGCGACATTGACGCGTTTCGCCGCCAGGATGGCCTGTATACGCTCAGCATCCGCGGCATCGAAGCGGGCCGCGAAGTAGAAGAAATCGTGGTGTGCTCAGCCATCAGCCGGGTGCTGTCGGCCAAAAGCCAGTGGGACGAAATTATGGCCTGCGCCGCCAATCCGGAGCTGCAGGTGGTTATTTCCAACACCACCGAGGTTGGCATTCAGCTTACCTCCGACGATATCTGCCAAAGCCCGCCGCAGTCGTTTCCGGGCAAGCTGCTGGCGTTTCTGCTGGCCCGCTATCAGGCCTTCGAGGGCGCCAAAGACAAGGGCTTGGTGATAGTACCTACCGAGCTGATTCCGGACAATGGCACCAAGCTGGAAGGAATTCTGCTGGAGCTGGCCCACCGCAATGCCCTCGAGGTTGATTTTATCGATTGGCTGGAAAGCGCCAACCAGGTCTGCAACTCGCTCGTGGACCGCATCGTGCCCGGCCGCCCCGACGCCGCCACCCAGGCCGCCCTGGCCAGCCAGCTGGGCTACCAGGATGACCTGCTGACGATGTCGGAGGTATACACGCTCTGGGCCATTGAGGGCGACGAGCGGGTAAAGCAGATTCTGAGCTTCGAGCAGGCAGATGCCGGCGTGATTGTGCAGCCGGATATCAACCTCTTCCGCGAGCTGAAGCTGCGCCTGCTGAATGGCACGCACACACTGAGCTGCGCGCTGGCCTTTCTGGCGGGCTTCCCAACCGTGCGCGAGGCTATGGAGGATGAGAATATGGCCGGCTTCATTCAGCACCTGATGCTGACCGACCTGCTCCCTGGTATTCCCTACGCTGTAGACGAAGCAGTAGGGCAGCGTTTTGGGATGCAGGTGCTCGACCGGTTCCGCAACCCCGCCATCGAGCACCGGTGGCTGTCCATCAGCATGAACTACACCATGAAAATGCAGATGCGCAACGTGGCCACGCTGCTGCATTACTACAAACAGCAGCAGGCAGTACCGCACTACATGGCGCTGGGCTTTGCCGCCTACCTGCTCTTTATGCGCGGTACGCACCAGCAGGGCGACGTATGGTACGGGGAGGCTCTGGGAGGACAATACCCAATTCAGGATGAGAAGGCCGGGTACTTTGCGGAGCTGTGGAACCGTTTGGAGCCAGCCGCGCTGGTTCGGACGGTGCTGCACAACCAGAACCTCTGGGGCCACGATTTGTCGGCGTTGCCGGGCTTCGCCGATAGTGTGAGCCGCTACCTGGAAAACATGCTGGAATACGGCGTGCATGCCACGCTGGTACGAGCCATGAACAGAACTGTCAGCGTGTAGCCTGCCTGGGTCGCGCAAACACCAGCGTTGTGCCAGAGAGTGCAGGACACTCGAACCGTATTCGGAGCCTAGCTTCCGGCCAAGAAAGTAGACAACACCCCAAGCCATGAAACATCTGGTAGCCAAAATTCATCCGCAGGACAACGTGCTGGTAGCCCTTGCGGACCTGCCTGCTGGTACCCCCGTGACGTGGGAAGGCACCACCGTAACAACCACCGAGAAAATTCCGGCCAAGCACAAGCTGGCGCTGCAGTTTCTGGCCCCCGGCGACCCGGTACACATGTATGGTGTGTTGGTAGGCAAAGCCAACGACGCTATTGGAGTAGGCGGGCTGCTGACTACCAGCAACATCCGGCACGCCACCGACAGTTACGACGAGCACCACCAGCACCGCACCGATTGGGCCGCTCCTAGCGTGGACAAGTGGCAGGACCGCACTTTCATGGGTTTTCATCGTGCCGATGGGAGCGTAGGCACGGCCAACTACTGGCTGGTGATTCCGCTGGTGTTCTGCGAAAACCGCAACATTCAGGTGCTGGAAGAAGCCCTCGTGAATGACCTTGGCTACGCCCGCCGCAAATCCTACCAGCCTCAGACGCAGGAACTGATTTCGTTGATGCAGGCTGGCAAGTCGGTGGAAGAAATTCTGGCCACCGACCTGCACTCCGCCGAAAACGGCCACCAGAAGCCTAAGCTGTTTCCGAACGTGGATGGCATCCGGTTCCTGCAGCACGAAGGCGGCTGCGGCGGCATCCGGCAGGATGCCCAAACGCTCTGCGGCCTGCTGGCTGGCTACATTACGCACCCCAATGTGGCTGGTGCTACGGTGCTCAGCCTCGGTTGCCAGAACGCGCAGGTGAGCATGCTGCAGGACGAAATCGACAAGCGCAGCCCCAACTTCAGCAAACCCCTGTTTGTGCTTGAGCAGCAGAAGCTGGGCACCGAGGAAACCCTCATCAGCATGGCGTTGCGCCAGACCTTTGCCGGCCTGATGCAAGCCAACCAGCAAACCCGCCAGCCGGCCCCGCTCAGCAAGCTGTGCATCGGGCTGGAGTGCGGTGGCTCCGACGGCTTCTCCGGCATCTCCGCCAACCCTGCTGTGGGTCACGTTTCGGATATGCTGGTGGCACTGGGCGGTTCGGTTATTTTGGCTGAGTTTCCGGAGTTGTGTGGCGTTGAGCAGGAACTGGTAGACCGCAGCGTGGATACGGCCACCGCCGAGCGGTTCAGCTTCCTGATGAAGGCCTACGGCGACAGTGCCATTGCTGTCGGCTCCGGCTTCGATATGAACCCTTCGCCCGGCAACATCCGCGACGGTCTGATTACGGACGCCATGAAATCGGCTGGGGCGGCGCGCAAAGGCGGCTCCTCGCCCGTGGTAGCCGTGCTCGACTACCCGGAGCCTGTCACGAAGCCGGGCCTCAACCTGCTCTGCACCCCCGGCAACGACGTGGAATCTACCACGGCCGAAGTAGGGTCGGGTGCCAACGTAGTGCTCTTCACAACCGGCCTCGGCACGCCCACCGGCAACCCCATTGCGCCCGTGGTAAAAATTGCCACTAACACGGCGCTGGCCAAGCGCATGCCCGACATCATTGATGTGAACACCGGCACCGTTATCGACGGTGAGGAAACCATTGAACAGGCTGGGGAACGGATTCTGGATTACGTCATCCGAGTCGCCAGCGGTGAGGAAGTAGCCGCCGTACGCCACGGCCAAACGGACTTTATTCCGTGGAAGCGCGGCGTGAGCCTGTAAGCCCGGAATCATTTCCGTAGCCCACCTACCGCAAGCGTTTCCATGAACAGAGCCGCCCAGCAACGGAAAACGGCCGGAAGCTGCTCCTGTCTGAATACCTTTAGCCACCCACCACCCACCCGATTCTGAGGGTACCGCCCGTCATAATTCCCTTTGATTATGAAGCCTTTCCTGAACGAAGATTTTCTTCTGCAGACCGCAACGGCCCAGCAACTCTACCACGAGTATGCCGCGGCCATGCCCATCATCGACTACCACAACCACCTGCTGCCCGACCAAATTGCCGGCGACAAGCAGTTCGACAATATCACCCAGATTTGGCTCTACGGCGACCATTACAAGTGGCGCGCCATGCGGGCCAACGGCATCCCGGAACGCTACATCACCGGCGACGCCTCCGACTGGGAGAAGTTTGAGAAGTGGGCCGAAACCGTGCCTCAGACGGTGCGCAACCCGCTCTACCACTGGACGCACCTGGAACTACAGCGCTACTTCGGCATCACAGAGCTACTGAATGCCGGTAGTGCCCGCCGCATTTATGACCAGTGCAACGAGAAGCTGCGCATGCCGGAGTACTCGGTGCAAAACCTGCTGCGCCGCATGAAGGTGGAAACGCTCTGCACGACTGATGATCCGGCCGATTCGCTGGAACATCACCGCGCGCTGGCCGCCAGTGGTTTTGAGGTGCGCGTGCTGCCTACGTTCCGTCCTGATAAGGCTATGGCCGTAGAGGACGCTGCTAGCTTCAATCAGTACCTCGATAAGCTCGGCGAAGCCGCCGCCGTAGAAATCCGCACGTTCTACGACCTGCAAACGGCCCTGCGCCTGCGCCATGACTACTTCGCCGCCCTTGGCTGCCGCCTCTCTGACCACGGCCTGGAGCAGATTTACGCCGCCGACTACACCGAGTCGGATTGCAACGACATTTTCGCTAAAATCCGGAGTGGCGAGGAGCTGACTGCCGATGAGGTGCTGCGCTTCAAATCGGCTATGCTGGTGCTGCTGGCTGAAATGGACTGGGAGAAAGGCTGGACCCAGCAGTTTCATTTGGGTGCGCTACGCAACAACAACGCCCGCATGCTGCGCCAGCTCGGCCCCGATACTGGCTGGGACTCCATCGGCGACTTCCCGCAGGGCCGCGCCCTGTCCAAGTTCCTCAACCGCCTCGACGAGCAGGACAAGCTGGCCAAAACCATCATCTACAACCTGAATCCAGCTGACAACGAGCTGATTGCCACTATGATTGGCAACTTCAACGACGGCTCCGTGGCCGGCAAGGTGCAGTTCGGCTCCGGCTGGTGGTTTCTGGATCAGAAGGACGGCATGGAGAAACAAATCAATGCGCTGAGCAACATGGGCCTGTTGAGCCGCTTTGTGGGCATGCTCACTGACTCGCGCAGCTTTCTTTCGTACCCGCGCCACGAGTATTTCCGCCGCGTGCTCTGCAACCTCTTCGGCAACGATGTAGAGAACGGCGAACTGCCGGCCGACATGGAAGGGCTGGGCACCATCATTCAGAACATCTGCCACGGCAACGCCAAACAGTACTTCGGTTTTGAGGCGGTAGCAAAGCCCGCCGAAGCCGCCACGGTATAGCACACGCCCGCCAGACGTTCACGTTACCACTCTCTGATGAAGCAAGTTGTCACCTTTGGTGAAATCATGATGCGGCTTTCGCCGCCGCTCCACTACCGCATTCCGCAGGCCAGTTCGCTGGAAATCACCTACGGCGGCGGCGATGCCAATGTGGGCGCCGCGCTGGTGCACCTGGGCATGCCCGCCGCACACGTAGGTTGCTTTCCGGACAACGCCGTGGGCCACGCGGCCGCGCAGGCTTTCCAGTCCCACGGCGTGGATATGAGCCACTGTGTGTTCCGAGGCGAGCGGCTGGGACTGTACTTCCTAGAAGTGGGGGCCTCGCTTCGTGCCAGCCGTATCGTGTACGACCGGTACAACTCCGCTTTTGCCAACCTGCAGCCGGAGTGGTTCAACTGGGATGAAATCCTGAAAAATGCGCAATGGCTGCACTGGACGGGCATCACACCTGCTATTTCGGCCTCGGCGGCTCAAGCCACGCGTGAAGCCATTCAGGCCGCCCGCCGGCTGGGCATCATGGTATCGGCTGATGTGAACTACCGCCGCAACCTGTGGCAGTATGGCCAGAAAGCACAGGACGTAATGCCCGAACTGGTGGCCGGCTGCGACATGGTGGTGTGCACCGAAGGCGACGCCGCCGACCTGTTCGGCATCAAGGCTGACGAAGGGGCCGAAAATAGCTTCGTGTCGATGAGCGAAAAGCTGATTGCCCAGTTTCCGCAGATCAAGCAGGTTATTGCCACCAGGCGCAAAACCCAGAGTGCCTCGCATGAGCGCATCAAGGGAATGGCCTACGTGGAGGGCGCGTATCATCAGACGCAGTACTTCGACATCAACCCTGTTGTGGACCGCATCGGGGGCGGCGACTCGTTCATTTCGGGCTACATCTACGGGCAGCTGCACTACCCAACGGTAGAGGAGGCCCTGACCTTCGCAACGGCTGCTTCGGCGCTCAAGCACACCATCCACGGCGACGTCAACCTGGTGACGGCCGCCGAAGTGGAGCATATCATGGCCGGCAACACCACCGGCCGGCTGCTCCGCTAGCTTCTCCTTCCCTCCGTGTAGGGGCTTATGCCTCGGGCACATGATTCTTCTGCAATGCCGCGTTTCTCCGCCGACCATATTCTCGAAACCGTACTGCGCACGCCCATCGTGCCGGTGTTCTTCCACGCTGATGCCGCGTATGCCACGCGCATTGTGCAGACCTGCTACGATGGAGGCCTGCGCGTGTTTGAGTTCACCAACCGGGGCACTCAGGCCTTTGAGGTGTTCGGAGAGCTGGTAAAATTCGTGCGCGAAAACTGCCCGGAGCTGCTGCTGGGCATTGGCACTATCTACACGGCCGCTGATGCGGAGCGGTTTATCGAGGCTGGCGCCGATTTCGTGGTGCAGCCTTGCATTACGGCCGAAGTGGCTGAGGCCTGCCGCCGCCATCAGACGCCTTGGATGCCGGGCACCATGACCGTGCGTGAAGTGTACGAAGCCACGCAGCTGGGCGCGGCGCTCGTGAAGATTTTCCCGGGCAACGTGGTTGGGCCCGGCTTCATCAAGAGCCTGCGCGGCCCGATGCCGAGTGTGCCACTGATGGTGACGGGCGGCGTGGAGCCGACCACAGAAAGCCTGCGCGAGTGGTTTGGCGCGGGTGTAAATGTGGTAGGCATGGGTTCCCAACTGTTCAAAAACGACGACCCAACTGCGCTGAAGCAGTTGCTCACCGATTTGCTGGTCTTCCTGCCGACCCTCCGAAAATAACCTTCGCCTTCCCAGCCGCCACCCGGCGGCTTCAGCCGCGCCTTTCTGCGGCCATACGCTCACCGTTTTTCCACCCGCCCGATGATACAAGCTCCCCCCGCTACTTCGGCTCCCGTTTCCGACGCCATTGGCAGGTACCGCTGGACTATCTGTTCCCTGGTATTCTTCGCCACGACCGTCAATTACCTGGACCGGGCCGTTATTTCCCTGCTCAAACCCTACCTGGAAACTGAGTTCAAGTGGACTGATGCCGACTACGCCAACATCGAAATAGCCTTCAAGCTGGCCTACTCGCTGGGCATGCTGGGTGTAGGGCGCGTCATCGACAAGCTTGGGACCAAAATGGGCTATGCGCTTTCCACTTTCCTGTGGAGTCTGGCGGCCATTGGGCATGCTTTTGTAAGCAGCACGTTTGGCTTTAGTGTAGCGCGGGCATTTCTGGGCGTGACAGAAGCCGGCAACTTCCCGGCGGCCATCAAAACCACCGCCGAGTGGTTTCCGCAGAAGGAGCGGGCTTTGGCTACCGGCATCTTTAACTCGGGCTCCAACGTGGGGGCCATCATTGCGCCGCTTACTGTACCGCTCATTGCCGAAACCATTGGCTGGAAATGGGCCTTCGTGATTACCGGTGCCCTCGGTTTTGTGTGGCTGATTCTGTGGTTTGTGTACTATGAAGTGCCGGCCCGTCATGCCCGTCTCACCAAAGCCGAATTCGACTACATCCACAGCGACGTGGACGACATGGCTGCGGCTTCCATTACCACCGAGCCCAAGGTTTCGTGGTTCAAGCTGCTCACTTTCCGCCAGACCTGGGCCTTCGTGCTCGGCAAGTTCCTGACGGATCCTATCTGGTGGTTTTACCTGTTCTGGTTGCCTGACTTCCTCAACAAGCAGTACGGCCTGAAGGGAACTGATATTGCCTTCCCGGTAGCCATGGTCTACATTCTGTCGAGTGTGGGCAGCGTGGGCGGCGGCTGGATTCCGCTGAACTTCATCAAGAAGGGCTGGGAGCCATTTAAGGCCCGCAAAACCAGCATGCTGCTGATTGCGCTGTGCGTGTTCCCAATTGTGTTTGCCCAATACCTCGGCCAGATTAATATGTGGCTGGCAGTCCTGGTGATTGGCATTGCGGCGGCGGCTCACCAGGCCTGGAGCGCCAACATCTTCACCACCGTGTCGGATATGTTCCCGAAGCGCGCCGTGGCTTCCGTGACGGGCATCGGTGGCATGGCCGGCGGGCTGGGCGGCATTCTGCTGTCGGCGCTGGTGCAGAAGCGCATGTTTGTGTACTATGAAAGCATCGGGCAGAAGGAAACGGCCTATTTCATCATGTTCCTGATTTGTGGTGGTGCGTATCTGCTGGCTTGGGTGCTGATGCATTTCCTGGCTCCGCGCATGAAGCAGATTGAGCTTGATTCTGTGCCTTCTGCTCGCTAACTTTCCTTTCTGTCTGCTATGAAAAAGATCTTGCTGCTACTGGCGTTTCTGCTGCCGGTACTCACCTTCGCCCAATCCAAAAAAGACCAAGCGGCTACCAAGGAGGTAGAAATGCTGGAACGCCAACGCTTTGAGGCGCAGGTGAAAAAGGATTATCCGCTGCTGGAAAAGCTGTTTGCCGATGACCTGGTTTACACCCATTCCAACGGCAAGCAGAACAACAAAACCGAATACCTGCAAAGTATCCGCGACGGCAAAAGCGTGTACGACAAAATTGAGGTGGAAGCACTGAATGTGCGGGCCTACAACGATGGCAAAGCGGCCGTAGTAAATGGCACCATCACCATCACGCTGCCCAACAAGCCCGATGGCACGCCCAACCTGGCCCACCTCAAGTATGTGGTGGTGCAGGTGAAGGACGCCAAAAAAGGCTGGCAGGTGGTGCTGTGGCAGAGCCAGAAACAGCCTGAGGCGAAAAGCTGACAAGACATACGGAACCACGCGTTCCGATGAGGCCGGCTACGTACCGGTCTGCTAAGAAAATGCGGCGGCTGAAAGAGGGGAGTGGAGGTTAGGGGCCACGAACCATCCGGAAGGCCGCCGCACCCTTACTACGCCCCTCCGTTATCCTTCCCACTGCATGAGTATCACGAATGAAAACGCCATAGCCCAGCCGGTTGGCACTACGCTGGAGCGCTATATCATGCGCAAGCAGGCCGAATTTGCCTTTGCCACCGGCGAGTTGAGCCAGCTGCTGCGCGACATTGCGCTGGCGGGTAAAATCGTAAACCGCGAAGTGAACCGCGCGGGCCTGACGAGCATCATCGGGGCCATGGGCCAGCAGAACGTGCAGGGCGAGGCCCAGCAAAAGCTGGACGTGGAAGCCAACATCCGCTTCATCCGGGCCCTCACCAACGGGGGCGAGGCCTGCGCCGTGCTGAGCGAGGAAGAGGACGACATCATCCACACCGGCAACTGCCAAGGCAAATATGTGGTAGCCATCGACCCGCTCGACGGCTCCAGCAACATCGACGTCAACATCAGCATTGGTACCATCTTCAGCATTTACCGCCGCGTGACGCCGGTGGGGCTGGAAGCCACGCGCGAGGATTTTCTGCAGGGCGGGCGCAAGCAGGTGGCGGCGGGCTACATTCTGTACGGCTCCAGCACCATGCTCGTATACACTACCGGCCACGGTGTGGTGGGCTTCACCTACGAAAACTCGCTGGGCGAATTCTTCCTCTCGCACCCCAGCATTCGGATTCCGGCCAGCGGCACTACCTTCTCCTGCAACGAAGGCAACTGGTTCGACTACGCCCAGTACGTGCGCGACTTCCTGACGCAGTGCAAGCAGCAGCGCATGAGTGGCCGCTACGTGGGCTCCTTGGTGGCCGACTACCACCGCAACCTGTTTACAGGCGGCATCTATTTGTATCCGCCCACGGCCAAAAACCCACAGGGCAAGCTGCGCCTGCTGTACGAAGGCTACCCGCTGGCGTTCGTGATTGAGCAGGCCGGTGGCCGCGCGGAAACCGGAACCGGGGCCGTACTGGATATCGAGCCGACCGAATTTCACCAACGTGCCCCGCTGTACGTGGGCTCCGCTACGCTGGTGCAGGACCTGGTGGCACTGGCTCCGGTAGAAGCCACGCCCGCGTAGCATTCCCCGGTTTTGGTTTAACAGTCTTCGCTTCTGCACATCGGTCTCATGAACCAAACGCTACACGATTCTTCCCGCCGTTCCTTCCTGCAGAAATCAGCGCTGGCTACGGCCGGCCTGCTGACCACTGGGCCGCTGGCCGTACTGGCAGAGCCGGCGGCCAAAAAGCGGCGCGTAGCCATGGTAGGAACCGGCCACCGCGGCACGGGCATGTGGGGCACGCAGCTGCTGCAAGAGCACGGCGACGTGATAGAGTTTGTGGGTCTCTGCGACAGCAACAAGGGACGGCTCGAAACGGCCCGCAAGATGATGGGCGTTTCGTGTCCCACGTTCACTGATTTCGAACTGATGATGCGCAAGCAGAAGCCCGAAATCCTGATTGTAACCACCGTGGATGCCACCCACGACGCGTTTATCATCAAAGGCATGGAAATGGGGGCCGACATCGTATCGGAGAAGCCCATGACTACCGACGAAACCAAGTGCCAGGCCATCTTGGATGCCGAGAAGCGCACCGGCAAAAAGGTGACCGTCACGTTCAACTACCGCTACTCGCCGCACCGCCAGAAAATCTACGACCTGATCCGGCAGGGCGCCATTGGTACCGTCACCTCCGTTGATTTTCACTGGTACCTCGACAACCGCCACGGTGCCGATTACTTCCGCCGCTGGCACCGCCTCACCGAACAAAGCGGCTCGCTGTGGGTGCACAAAGCCAGTCATCATTTCGACTTGCTGAACTGGTGGCTGGAGTCGGAGCCCGAGACGGTGTATGCGAAGGGCGCGCTGGAGAACTACGGCAAAAACGGCCCGTTCCGGTTCAGCAACTGCCGCCCCTGCCCGCACAAAGCCCAGTGCCTCTACTACTGGGACATGACCAAGGACGCCCGCCTGATGGCCCTGTACGCTGCCAACGAGCAGCACGACGGTTATCTGCGCGACGGCTGCGTGTACAAGGAAGACGTGAACATCTACGACAAGATGGCGGCCACCATCGGTTACGCCAACGGCGTGCAGGTCAGCTACTCCCTCACGGCATATTCACCCTACGAGGGCTACCGCATTGCCTTCAACGGCACCAAAGGACGCATCGACGCGTGGATCAAAGAGTCGGGAGCCATGAAACGGGAGCCCTACGATGAGATAATGCTGGCGCGCAATTTCGGGCCGGTCGAGTACATTCAGGTGCCGCAGGCTGAAGGCCACGGCGGCGGCGACAAGCTGCTGCGGGAGCGTATCTTCCGCACCCCCAATGCGCCCGACACCTGGCGGCAGGCCGCCGGCAGCCGCGACGGCGCCATGGCTATTCTGGTCGGCATCGGGGCCCGCAAAAGCATGGCCAGCGGCCAGCCCGTGCGTATTGCCGACCTTACCTCGCTGCGGCCGCAGGCCGTAAAAGCCTGACCTCCGAAACAACTTCTTCACCACCTACTTTTAGGAGCATTCGTACTCCTTCACCACTACCACCACACGGCTTCTCTTCGCTTATGCCTAAAATCATTTCGCCCCAGGTCGAGTTCAGCAGCTTGCTGAGCCAGATGAAAGCCGTAACGCCGGAAGTTTTCGGCCAAGATGGTCAGTTTCTGAACCTGCTGGAAGGCCGCTGGCAGGAGCCTGGCAAGCCCCGCCCGTTCACGTCGCCCATTGATGGCACCGAACTCGGCAGCCTGCCCATGCTCGACCACGCTACCGCGCTGCGCGCCGTGCAGGCCGCCAAAAAGGAAGCCGCCGAGTGGGCCAAAGTGGACCTGGATGAGCGCAAGCGCCGGGTGCAGGACTGCCTCGACCAGCTGCGCCAGCAGGTAGAGCTGACTGGCAAGCTTATCATGTGGGAAATCGGCAAAACTTACAAGCTGGGCTTCACCGACATCGACCGCGCTATCGAGGGTGTGCAGTGGTACGTCGATAACATCGAAGGCATGCTGGGCAGCCGCAAGCCGCTGGGCCTGGTGAGCAACATTGCCTCCTGGAACTACCCGATGTCGGTGCTGCTGCACGCGGTGCTGGTGCAGGCGCTGTGCGGCAACTCGGTCATTGCCAAAACGCCTACTGATGGCGGCTTCATTTCCCTGAGCCTGACGTTTGCCATTGCGCGCCGCTGCGGCCTGCCCGTGACGCTGGTAAGCGGCTCGGGCGGCGAGCTGAGCGACGTGCTGGTGAAAAATGACGCCGTAGATTGCCTCAGCTTCGTGGGTGGCCGCTACAACGGCCGCAACATTGCCGACGCCCTCAGCTCGGAGCACAAGCGCTACATGCTGGAAATGGAAGGCGTGAACACCTACGGCATCTGGAATTTCAGTGACTGGGATGGCCTTTCCGACCAGCTCAAAAAGGGCTACGACTATGGCAAGCAGCGCTGCACGGCCTACGTGCGCTTCGTGGTGGAGCGCCGGTTGTTCCCGCAGTTCGTGGAAACCTACTGGAACACCATCAAAAGCCTGAAAGTGGGTAACCCCACGCTCGTAGACAGCGCCGACGACAAGCTACCGGACCTGGCGTTTGGCCCGGTCATCAATAAAGCCCAGGCCGAGGACCTGGACCGTCTCTATGCTGATGCGCTGAAAACCGGCGCCACGCCCATCTTCGAAGGCAAGCTCGACGACAGCCTCTTCCTACCCGGCCAGGACCGCTCGGCGTACCGCGCGCCCCGTGCCCTTGTAAATCTGCCCCGCCAGAGCGAGCTATACTTCAAAGAGCCGTTCGGCCCCATCGACAGCATTGTGCTGGTAGACAGGGTAGAGGAATTGGTGGGCGAAATGAATATCAGCAACGGGGCCTTGGTGGGTGCCCTAGCCTCCGACGACGAGAAGTGGGCCAAGCGCACCGCCAAGGAAGTCCGCGCCTTTAAGATGGGCATCAACAAGCTCCGCTCGCGCGGCGACCGGGAAGAGGTGTTCGGTGGCCTCGGTGAGTCGTGGAAAGGCGCTTTCGTGGGCGGTGCGCTGCTGGTAGAAGCCGTGACAGAAGGCGACAAGCCGGTGCTGGGCAACTACGAAGACGCTATTCTGCTGCCGGAGAAAATCTAGCCCGAGACAGTCGGCACTACATAACAGCGCCCCAATTGGCCGAAAATTCCGGTCCGATTGGGGCGTGTTGCGCGCTACCGGCTGCTGCCTGCGCTACAATCCTTTGAAAGAAAATGTCTGCAATGATTCCCATGGTCCGCCGCGGTAGGCCCACAGCTGCAGCCCCGTTCCGGTAGCCTCAAATGGCTGGAAGTCTTCCGAAAGCTCCCGGTGCAGCGTGCGGGCTATGGCTGGCTCCACTTTATTCTGGACTGTAACATGCGGCTGTAGCTTCTGCAGATCCTGGGGAGTCAGGTCGGGTTGCCAGAGAGCCTGCAGCTCCTTATGCAAGGCGCGCAACTGCTGGTTTTCGAGCGTATACGCCACGCCGCGCCCCAAAAAGCGCACGCCGGTTACGGCCAGCGTCAGTGGCTCCGTGCGTGCGGTCAGGGATTCTATTTGGGTGCAGAGCGCATCATGCTGGGAGCCGGGCAGGTGATGAAACAGCGTGAGGTGCGCCTGTAGGAAATTGCGCTCCGGCGGAAAGTGGCGCTGCCGCAACTCGTTGAAAAAAAGCTGGGAGCTGGCATCCAGGGCCAGCGTAAGAATAAGTGGGGTAGAATGGAGCATCAGTATAGTTAACTGCTGGCAGCCAGGTAGGGTTGGCCGCTACACACGAAAATGCCTGTAGCAAACGCCACAGGCATTGTTCGTAAAGCTCGGATCTGGTTTTATCGGCCGCTCTCCGGCACCAGCACTATCGGAACCGTCTGCATGCTTCCGGTCTGCTCTACACGCAGGTAGTACAGTCCGTCAGGAAGCCCCAGAGCATCAAACGGGAAGGAAGTAGTGCCGGCTTCGGGCTGAAAGCGCCGCACCAACTGGCCCATAGGGGTAAGTAGTTCAACACTGGTGCCCGCGTCGCTGGCCGCGGAAAGGAGTACAGTAAAGCGGCCGGTGGCAGGGTTCGGGAAGGTCTGAACCACCAGCTTACCGGTCAGAGAAACTGCCTGTGCCGGCGAGTAGACGGTGCTGCCATCCGTGTCGCGCATGCCCAGCCGGTAATACGACTGGCCGGCCAATGGGGCAGAATCCAGTGCACTGTAGCTCTGGCCGGACGGGCGGTTGCCGGCCTTCACAGTCTGCACAGTCTGCCACTCGGTGCCAGTGCGGCTGCGCTGGATCAGGAAGGATTCGGCGTGCTCCTCGCTGGCTGTGACCCAATTGATGCGAACTGCCCCATTGCTGGCTTTAGCCGTGAAACTTTTCAGCTTAACCGGCAGGGGCAGGGCGCCGGGCAGGCTCACGGCATCACCGCGCGAGCAGCCAAATGCCGAGCCGTAAGAACTGCCCGAATAGTTGCCGGTCAGCCGGTCGATTTTGTAGATAGTACCGCCGTCCGCGTCTACGGCGTAAATGTTGCCGTCGCGGTCCGTAAACATCGAGCCGATATTCTGCTGGGTAGGAATGGGGGAAGTTGGCTGGGTGGTAGTCCCGACGGGGTTGGTGGCAGGGGTGCTGATGCTGATGAACTTATCGTCCTGTCCGAGGTAGCTGATCAGGTTGCCCGAACGAACATCGAATACCCAGTCCTGAATGCCACCTTCCGGAACGGGTAGCGCGCCGTTGCTGGTCAGGAAAGCCTGCACTTCGGCCTGGTAGCTGGCAACGACGGCGGCCGTAGCCGGATCGGACGTATCGAGCCGGTTCCAGGCAGGAGGCGTGGCCGGGAAGGTAGCCAGCGGAACTACGCCCACATACAGCCGCAGGTCGGAAACGCGCACCGGTCGCAGAAACGGAAACGGAAAGGACAAATCGAACACGTAGAATACCCGGAACGTGGCACCGGCCACGTAGTAGTTCGAGCTGGCGTCGCCGTCACCAATAAAATTCAGCGTGAGCCGGGCATCGTAGGAGCCGGCTTCGCCGGATTGCGTGGGGGTTGTTACGTCGCCGGGCGAAGCGGGCGGTGTCACGGGGCCCAGGTTGGTAGCCTGCGCCGTGGCCAGGCTCACGCGGTAGAGGTTGGGCGGCGTGTTGATGTTGGCTACCGTAATCGGCTGCTGCACGTTCAGGCCGTACACCACGCTCGGGTTATTATCGTCGGAGCCCAGCGCGTTCAGGATAATCGGGGTAGTTCCATCCGTTACGGTGCCGATAGGCGTGAGCGAGCCATCGGTATTCACCTGTTGCAGCACCGACGGGTTGCCGGCGCTGGCCGGGCACGCCGACGTCACGGCAAAACTGTTGGTAGGGAGCTGGGCCAGCAGGTCATGGCCACAGGCAAGCAGAAGAAACGCAAGTAGAGTTTTTCTCATTCCGGGAAGCATGACAGTACGGGGTAAAAGTGACTGATTAATTGAGCAGAGCAGCATGTGGTGCGGCTTTCACTGTGAAGCCGTTTACTTGTATTCTCTCAAAATGGGTATATAAAAGATACGGGATAAATTTGTATATATAGTGCTGGTTATCATTGGATAATGTACATATAGAGAGAGAAAAGTATGGCTTCGTATTGCTGGCCTGACTGAAGGCCGAAGTGGCCTCATGGCAAGCTTATCTGCATATTTACTGCGTCAGCCTTCTGCCTCTCTTTTTTCCCGCCGCCTATGCCTTACACGCTTCTTATCCGCAATTGTGGCCAGTTGCTCACGCTGAGCGGAGCTGCTGCCAGCCAGCCGCTTACCGGCGCTGCGCTGCACAACTGGCAGGTGCTGACCGATGCTTATATAGCCTGTGAGCAGGACCGAATCGTGGCGCTGGGGCCAATGGCAGAGTTGGACGCCACCCGGATAGGGCCCGGTACGCGCGTGCTCGATGCAGGCGGGCGCGTAGTGATGCCGGGATTGGTAGAGTGCCATACGCATCTGGTGTTCGGCGGCAACCGGGCCCACGAGTTCCAGCGCAAGCTGCAGGGCGAGTCGTATCTGGATATCCTGGCCAGCGGCGGCGGCATCCTGAGCACCGTGCGTGCTACGCGAGCCGCGTCTGAGGCGGAGTTGCTCTCCAACGCGCTACACCATCTGGCAGGCTTCCGGCGCTACGGCATCACGACGTTGGAAGCCAAAAGCGGCTACGGCCTCGATGCCGAAACGGAGTTGCGGCTGGTGCGGGTGGCGCAGGAGGCGGGTAGGCAACAGCCGGCGCGGGTGGTGCCCACGTTTCTGGGCGCCCACGTGCCCGGCCCCGAATACAAAGGCCGCCCCGCCGAGTATCTGCAGATGCTGGCTACTGAAGTACTGCCGCAACTCGACCCGGCCGAGGTGCCGTTTGTGGATATCTTCTGTGAGGAAGGAGCTTTCAGCGTCAAGGAGTCTCGTCAGTTTCTGGAGCAGGCCCGGCAACGGGGCTTTCAGCTGAAAATCCATGCCGAGCAGCTCCACGACCTGGGCGGCGCGGCTATGGCAGCCACGCTGGGCGCCGTTAGCGTGGATCATTGCGACTACCTCAACGAAGCCGATGCGGCGCGCATTGCGGCCAATGGCCGGACGGTGGTGGTGCTGCTGCCGCTGGTGCCACTGTTTCTGCGCCAGGACGTGTACGCGCCCGGCCGCCGCCTCATCAAGGCGGGCGTGCCCGTCGCCATCAGCACCGATTTCAACCCCGGCTCCTGTCCCAGCAAAAATCTGTGGCTGGCCCTGTCAGTGGCCTGCCTCAAAATGGGCCTCACTCCCAAAGAAGCTTTGGCCGCCGCCACGCTCAATGCGGCCTGGGCCCTCAATCTGCAAACCGAAATCGGCAGCCTGGAGCCCGGCAAGCGCGCCGACCTGCTCCTACTGGATGTGCAAGACTACGAGGAAATTCCGTACTGGCTGGGCGAAAATCCGGTGCAGCAAGTGGTGATAGGAGGAGAAGTGCAGTAACTGGTCCGTTTGAAACAAAAGGAGCCGCTAGCAGCGGCTCCTTTTGTTTTGGCACAGCACGATAAATAGCTACTTACAATTGTTGAATTTCTGCAACAAGTTCGGCCTCTGTGACTTCTCGGATAGGTGGCGCAATAACCTGATTGGCTGCTACGGTAGCGCTTTGTTTGCCGAAATAATATTTGTCGTTGAATTTATGCAGCACAACAGCATCAACTTCCTCCCCAACCGGTACGTTGGGAAGCTGCAGTGTGAGCCCACTTCCGAAGGACAAAATGCCAGTAGATACTACCGAGTTTCGACGTTTGAACACTAGATACATGGCCGTGTTGTCCTTCGTCATATTGGTGCCATTGGCAGTTATGAATACTGGAGTGCGAGGGGTGGCATTGATGAAGGCGTCACAGTTTACCCAGCCTAGGCTGTCGTTGTTGAGGGTGAAAATGTATTGGAAGAGCGTACCTGTTGCAGTAACAGTATCCTGAGAGGGTCCAACTCCGGAAACAACATCCTGTGAGGACGGAAGCAGCCAGTTGAAACCGTTTGGGGTATTCTGGCCGAAGAACAATTGCATACCTGAATTGCGCGTGGAGCTGGACCGATATGCCGTAGCCATGTAGATGCGGCCCTGTGGAGTCATGCGCAGGCGTTTGTTGCCTTCGGTAACTTTAAAGTAATACTCGCCTCCGGATTCCAAGGGCATGCCGTTGGAGGAAGTAGGCATATTGCTCAGGATCATTTCTGCTTTGGTTTCAATCTCCCGAAATTCAAGCTCTATAGTCGCATTGGCTGATAAAGCACTGCCATCAGTATAGGCGAAGGAAGTAGACCCGACGTATAGTTGATTTCCTTTCGCAGTGGTTTGGGGAGGGTAGGTGGAACTGGTAAATGTAAATTTTTGGACCGGAGCGCCATTGCGTGCCCAGAAATTGGCCAGCGCATGCTGTGCAGCAGGCTCTTCACAGTCAATTTGAAGCAGGTCAGCGTCTTTTTTACAGCCACTAAATAAGAGCAGACCAGTGGCCAGCAAGGCAAAGAATTGCGTTTTCATAAGTAGGAAGGATGAAAAGTGGAGAATACAACCTCGTGGCAGCCGGCCCGGTGGCCAGTCGGGCAGCGTTAGCGCAGGTTGAATGAAAAGCCGGTAAGCAGCCCCACCGCGAATGGATGGCGAGCGGGCAATGCAGGAGAACTATTCTTATCGGAATCAGAAACAGAAAGCACGGAGTAGCGGCCCATGGGTTGAGCCAGCAGCGTCAGGCGGGGCGTGAGGGCATAGCGTAGGTCCAGACCGGCGCTCAGGCTCAGGCCCACCCGCCGATAGGGGCTATCTGCCGAGGACCAGCTTTGCTGCTGCTCGCAGGTGCAGGGCGTGCTGCCGCTCGTCCGTCCGCCAGCATATACATCCAGCAAGACGCCGCCCAGCACTCCGTACTGCAGGCGGCCCCGGCGTTGCAGCTGGTACTGCACCTGCACGGGCAGCGTGAAGTAGCGAAATACATCACGCTGCCTTATAGCCCGGTCAACTGTGGTAGCAGCCGAGTCGCGCTGCCGTTGCCGAAGTACCAAGTCGAGATGAGTACTGTACGTGGCGTAGCCTACGCCTCCTGTCAGGTATAAACGAGGCGTGAGGCTATAGCGCGCCTGTACCTGGGCCGCAAAAGCCACTGCGGGCCGCTCGTATTGGCTAGTGCTATTCGCGGAGTCAGCCCCCAGCCGCCGATAGGCCAGGGCAGGACCTGCCAGCACTTCCAGCGCCCAGCGGCTTGGCCGACGCGGCACCACCGAATCCAGCACTACTAGCTGAACAACCGGATTATTGGGCAGCTGCCGCTGGACCGACACTGGCCGGAGCAGAAGAGAGGGCATCATGCCTGTTCGGGCTAGCGTTGCAGAAGCAGAATAGCTTTGGCCATCTGGCTCGGAGCTGCCACTGCTATTGGTTGCCGTTGCCAGTGTACCAAATGCAGCAGGAGCATTCCAGGCGGCCGGAAGTACGCGGCTGATTGTACTACCACTGGCAGTAAGGGCCTCTGAACTAGAAATAGAGGGCTTTGTAGCACCAGAACGATTACTCGCACGTACCGAGGCCACAGATTTTTTGGGAGCAACTTCAGAAATAGGCTGAGTAGCAGAAGGCACATATGCCGCCAGCAGCGCAGAACGACGCTTCCGCTGCGGCATGCGGTTGGTGGGAGTTGCTGGAGACGTCGGTTCGGAACTGCCTGCGGGTTCCTGTGTTGCGTTCGGGCTTGTAGCCTGGGCGGCAGTAGTAGCAGAAGCCGGTTGAGGTGCCTGGGGCAAGATGATGACTCCAGGACGTGTTTTGTCAGAGCTGACCGAAGCTGATGAGGTTGTTTGTTGCTGATTATTTGGAGTGAAAACTGACTTGCTAGAGCGCTCCTTAGGCTTTGCTGGCTGGCTGGCAAACTCCCGCTTGGTGCCAGAAGGCTGCACCATCAATACAGTGGCCACAACGCTAACCAGCAGGAACAGCAAGGCCGCCACTAGCCGCCGGCTCCGCAGAGCCGGTTGCGGGACCGACGGCACGTGTGGCAGGGCATCCGGCAGCTGCTGCCGGATGCCCTGCCACACGTCCTCCGACGGGTGGCTGCCGTAGTCCTGCAGCTTGCGCCGAAGTTCTTCAAACAGTTCTTCCGATTCGCGTTCCGTCATGACAGAGAAAAGTTATTATTAGCCAGTAGCCGTTCTTCCAGCAGCCGGCGTGCCCGCGAGAGCTGCGACTTGCTGGTACCTTCCGAAATGCCCAGCATTTCGCCTATTTCCTGGTGCGAATAGCCTTCTATGGCGTAGAGGTTGAGCACGGTGCGGTAGCCCGGAGGCAACGTATTGATGAGGGTCACAACTTCTTCGGCCGAAAGCTGGTCAAGCGGGGTGCCGTCCGGGTGGGCCATTTCGGTGGCTTCATCATATTCTACCTGCGGGGCCCGTTGGCGGTGCTGGTGATAAGCCGTAAGCGACGTGGTAACTGCAATCCGGCGGGCCCACGCCTCGAAAGGCCCTTGTCCCCGGTATTGGTCGAGGCGGGTGAAAATCTTGACAAACGTGACCTGCAGCGCATCCTCGGCCTCGGCCCGGCTGGGGCAGTAGCGCAGGCACACGCCCAGCAGCCGGTACGCTAGCCGCTCATACAGCTCCCGTTGCGCCGCGGGGCGCCCGCGTCGGCAGTCGGCCAGAAGGTCTTCGAGAGGCTGCGGCATGCGCGGAATAGAGAACGAAGGATAAGTGCTAGCAAGCTTCTGACCCCATGACCAGCACCAGCCGGGCCGGGTTGCGCGGGGATCAAAATAAATTTGTGAAGCCTGGAAAGGTGGGAAAGGAGCCCGTACTACACCTAAAAATCAATCTTGTACGGTGTCGCTCTTCAGTACTACGACCGGCAATATGTAGATTCAGCCCGTTATTCCACTCACCCGTTTCTCTGCGCCATGCCCCTTCCTATCTATCAGGTCGATGCTTTTTCGGCCCGGCCTTTTGCCGGCAACCCGGCCGCTGTGTGCCCTTTAAGCGAGTGGCTGCCCGCCGAAACCATGCAGGCCATTGCCGCCGAAAACAACCTTGCCGAAACCGCCTTTTTCGTGCCCCGTCAGGGCCACGAGTATGAAATCCGGTGGTTTACGCCGGCCGTGGAAGTGGAGCTGTGCGGACACGCCACGCTGGCCTCGGCGCACGTGCTGCACCAGCATCTGGGCTTTCAGGGACCGGAAATCGTGTTTCACTCGCAAAGCGGCCTGCTCCGGGTACTACGCGAAACCGATGGCCGCCTCACACTGGACTTTCCCAGCCGGCCGCCTCAGCCTCTCGCGGGCCACCCCGATGGCCTCGCCGACGGCCTGCGGGCCACGCCGCTCCACGTACTGGCCGGCCCCGACCTGATAGCCGTGTTCAACTCCGAAGCCGAGGTGCGGGCTTTGCGCCCCGACCAGGCGCGTCTGGCTCAGATAGAATACCGCGGCATCATTGCAACGGCCCCCGCCGCCGATCCGGAAACCGACTTCGTGTCGCGCTTTTTCGGTCCGCGGGTGGGCGTGCCCGAAGACCCGGTAACGGGCTCAGCGCATACCACGCTCATCCCGTATTGGGCCGCACGGCTGGGCAAAACCACGCTCAAAGCCCGGCAGGTATCGGCGCGAGGCGGGGAGTTGTGGTGTGAGCTGCTGGAAGAGCGGGTGCACATCAGCGGCTACGCCGTAACGTATCTGCGGGGGGAGATAGAGATGTGAAACACCTGAAAGCAAAACCCAACCAAGACGAAATGTAAAGAGCCGTTCTGAAGACAGTATCTGACTAAAACCAGATTATTGTCTTTAGAACGGCTCTTTTACTTTGGAAACGCCAAAGGCAACGTTTACCGCAGCGCAACACCTATTTTGAAGCCGGCCGGGACGTAGAAACCCGCATGGCCGTAGTCGGAAGGGCCGGACTGGTAGCGGCTGCCGCTTTCGGGGTCTGGGCTGTGGCTGCTCTGGCTCATGCGCCACCCCACACCCGCGTACAGGTCCAGAAACACCCGACCCGGCGGCAGCGGTGCCTGATAGCCTAGCTGCGCCGTAGCGCCGTAGCGGTTAATGGTTTCGGTACGCCGGATGTCGCGGTATTCGTAGCGCGGCAGGCCGGTGGGGTCTACCACCTCCGTCCAGCCCTGCTCGTCGCGCGAAACGGCGAAGTGCTGGAAAACAGGTCCTGCGCTGATGTATAACCCGGCCGGGTAGACTGCTTCTGCTGCGCATATATACCAGCGGTGCTGCACCTGCAGGCCGGCACCCCGCACCGATTCGTTGCGGGCAATGCGGCGGCTGGCGGCCTCCACGTCGGGCTGGCCGGTGGGGCCGGCATAGAGCTGGGGCGTGATGATGAAGCTATGGCGCGGCTGCTGATTCCAGCGCTTTTCCACTTCCAGCCAGTAGCCACTTACCACCACATGTTGCGGTGCTGCTTTCAGCAACAGGTTGAGCTGGAAAGTGCTTTCCTGCGCCGCCGCCGTACCCACCCGCAGCAGCAGGCCCCCAAGTACAAGGCAACGATAGAGCAGCATCAGGGTAGCGGCGTAATGGGCAGCAGACTCAGTTGCTGCAGCGTAGTGCCGGTGTAGTTATACTGATACAGGCCAGCAGCGCCAATGGCCATGAGCGTGCCGCCATCCGGAATTACATCTACTACCTGTATCGGGAAGAATTGCTGCTGCGTGAGCACCGGGGCTTGGCTGGTATCGAACACCTTCAGCCCGTCACTGTCGCAGACAAATAGCTGGTTGCCATCTACGCCCAAGCCCTGTGGCCCGCTCATGGGGTACGTCTGGGCCAGGCGCGGCTGGCTCATGTTGTTCAGATCTATCACCTGGAGCTGATTGGACCCGCCGCCACAGTTGCGGCCGTTGCGCAGGGTCACGTAAGCATAGCGGTTGTCTACCACCACTGGGTCGCAGCTTACTACGTGCTGGTAATACGCCACTTGCCGCGGCGACTGGGGCGTGGCCGCGTCGAAGATGTACATGCCGCGCTGCGTGCCCAGGAACAGATAATGGTCTTTGGGGAAGATGGTTTCGACGCCAAACTGCAGCTGGATTTTGGTGCCGGGAGCCGGCTGGTTCGGATTTCCCAGGCTGAAAGGCCGCAGGCTTTGCTCGTCCACGGTGTAGAGCGTCTGGCCCAGAATGGCGAAGCGAGCCAGCGAGCCGCCTTTTCCGGTGGTTCCTGGCGCTGACGCGGTAGCCGTTGTGTTGAAGGTCACCCGGTCATTAAAGCCGCCCCACCCGGTGCCAGGCCGCGGATTGATGGTATACGGAATCTTCACTTTCTGCCAGCCTACCACCACCGCGTTAGCCGGACGGTTTTCGGGGAAGCATTCGGAAGGCATGCCGGCCATTTCGGGCATCGGCAGTTCACGGAAGGCGTCTCGTACCCGGCTCTGCACCTGCACGGCCGCCGGATTCGATATGTCAATCGTCACGAGGTCGGGCCCGTTGTCGGCATAGAGCAGGTTGCCCTTCACCGCAATATCCACGTTGCCAGGAATCCGGATGAAGCCGATAATGCGTGGCAGCGCCGGGTTTTGGTTGTCAATGATATGCACGCCTTCGTACCGCTCATTGATGAACAGGTAGCGGCCATACAGGTAGATTTTGCCGGTGTTGTGCATGGGCCGGGCCGCCAAGGCCGCCACCGACTGCTCCAGCACCGCACGGTCCATGAGTTGCGGGCAATAGCCGTCGTAGTAGGCGGTAGTGGGTTGGGGTTCGTCGTTGGAGCAGGACTGCGTGCCCAGCAGCAGCAACAGGCCAGACAGATAAGTAAAGATTTTGAGCATACACCAGTGATGATAAAAGTGGCAGATGAGGGTCGGGAAGCTAGCCAAGGCTTGGCCTCCCTCTTTCAGAGCCGCTATTCTGAGTAGAAGTTGCAATTCAATCAGAATATTTTACCAACCAAATATAGTAGTGCCAGACACTCAGCGTACTTGCTCCCGCCCGTAGCCGCCGCGCTCCACTACCTGCTCTACAAACATAGCCTTGCCCGGCACCTCCAGCAGCGCCCGGTACATGGTTTCAGGCACGCCGGTGTAGCGCACCAGCCCGCCGTGGCGGTATTCGAGTTCCAGTGTTTGGGTGGCTTCGTCGTAGCCAACGGCTTTGAGCGAGGTAGAACGGATAGGACGGCGCTGCATAGAAGTAACTAACTGAAGTTGCTCAGCAAGATACTCTTGGGCAACAGACTACAGCGCAGGCCGGCCGATAAGGAAAGTCAGGCCGCGGGTTTTTTGCGGGACGGCGCCTTCTTGACGGTGGTAGTGGCGGCGAGCTTGCCGGGGTTATCGGCCAGGAACTTGCCCCAGCTTTTGCCGCCGGCTTTTACGTTGTTGCCCTTCTGGTAATGGTGGCACATGGCCACGGCCAGCGCATCGGTAGCATCTAGAAATTTGGGCGCTTCTTCCAGGGGTGGCAGTTTCAGGGTCTGGCGTAGCATGTGGGCCACCTGTTCCTTGGTGGCGTTGCCGGAGCCCGTTACCGACTGTTTTACCTTGGTCGGCGCGTATTCCACGTACGGAATCTGGCGGGCGAGGCAAGCGGCAATAGCCACGCCCTGTGCCCGGCCTAGCTTGAGCATACTCTGCACGTTCACCCCGAAAAACGGCGCTTCAATGGCCAACTCATCGGGCAAGAACTCGTCAATCAGCTCGGTCATCCGCTCAAATATCTTCTTGAGCTTGAGGGCATGATTGGTGCCCAGCTTGCGCATATCAATGACGTCGTACTGGAGCATGCGCACGCGCTGGCCCTGCACCTCTATCACGGCATAGCCCATTATCTGCGTGCCGGGGTCGACACCCATAATGACTTTGGGCAGCAGATCGGTGGGGGCGAGGGGAAGAATCATGCGCGGTAGCGGGAGGAGAAGGGAAGGAGGTAGAGCTGTCGTTGATTTTCGTCGGTAACTTGCCGCATTCAACCGAATACCCTGCCGCCGTCTTGTCCACTCATCTACAAAACTACGTCCAAAAGCCGGAAGTTGCCGCCTCGCGGCGGCGCTGGTGGGTGGTGGCCGGCAAGCTGCTCATCACGGCCCTCACGCTGGGGCTGCTCTACCATTCGGTGTTTGCCGATGTGGCCACGGCGGCGGCCTGGCGCGGCCTGCTGGCGGCCACTTTCACGGGGGCCGGGCGTGGGCCGGTGCTGCTGGCGCTGGCGCTGGTGCCCGTAAACTGGGGGGTGGAGGCCTGGAAATGGTGGCGGCTGGCCCGGCATCTGGAGCCCGTGTCGTTCCGACGCAGCTTTCGGGCGGTGCTGGTGGGCCTCACGCTCGGCTTCGTGACGCCCAACCGCGTCGGCGACTATGCCGGCCGCATCATCGAGCTGAAAAGCCGCCGCCTCGATGCATTGGGTGCGGTGTTTCTGGGCCGCTACGCCCAACTCGTCGTGACGGTGTTGGCGGGCACTGCCGGACTGCTGTACTTTCTGCTGGCGTATTATTTGGAGGGTTACGCGGCCTCCAAGCTAGGCGTGGTAGTAGCGGTTGCGCTGATAAATGCGGCGGTTTTGCTGCCGCTGTACCGCTCACGGCTGCTGCTGGCAGTGCTGTCAGCTATCAGGCCGCTACGCCGGTTTCGCCGGTTTCTGGCCGTAATGCCTACGTATCCGGCCCGCGCCATTCATGCGGTGCTGGCCCTATCGGGGCTGCGGTACGTGGTGTTTTGCGCGCAGTTTGGGCTGCTGCTGAAAGCCTACGGAACGCAGGCGCAGCTGCTGCCAGGCGCGGCGGCCGTGGCGTCCACGTTTCTGCTGAAGTCACTGGTGCCCTCGCTCAATGCCCTGGCCGATGTAGGTGTGCGCGAACTGTCGGCTACGCACCTGTTTGGGCTGCTGGGCGAGCCGGCGCTGCCAGTACTCAGTGCCAGCCTTAGCCTCTGGATTCTCAACATTGCCTTGCCAAGCGCCGCCGGACTGGTATTTGTGCTGCGGCTAAAGGTGCTTCGTAAGCGCAACAATACTCCCGCCAGCGCTGCGTCTACGGAAGCCAGCCCCCGGAACCCGGCCGCATGAGCACATGGCTGGGAATGTTGCTGCTGGCCGCGCCGGTTCTGTACGCGGCCCGGATGCTGGCGCTCCGCCGCGCCTGGGACCGGCTGCCGGTGCCTATGCTGCCACCGGCTTCAGCAAGTAGTACAGCCTTGCAGGGTGAGTCGTTGCGCTTCTCGGTAATTATAGCTGCTCGCAACGAAGCTGAGAATCTGCCGCTGCTGCTGGCCGACCTCGCCTGCCAAACCTTACCCGTGCAGCAGTTTGAGGTGCTGATTGTCGATGACCATTCCACGGATGCCACAGCCACAGTAGCCGCTGCATTCAAGGTGCCGTTTGCATTACGTGTTATTCAACTGGCCGAGGTGCCGGGAGCCGACACCGGCAAGAAAGCTGCCCTGCAGGCCGCTCTGGCCCAGGCCCGCGCCCCCTGGATTGTCTGCACCGATGCCGACTGCCGCGTACAGCCCGACTGGCTCCTCAGCTATGCCGCGCTGCTGGATGAAGCCGGACCGGAAGTCCGCTTGGTAAGCGGCCCGGTGCTGCTGACGGGGCCCGAAACACTTCTGCACAGCCTCTCCGGACTGGAATTTGCCGGCCTGGTGGGTACGGGCGCGGCCAGCATAGGCGCCGAATTGCCCACGATGTGCAACGGCGCCAACCTGGCCTACCGCCGCGACGCTTTTGCGGCCGTAGCAGGCTTCGCCGGCAACGAGCACCTAGCCAGCGGCGACGACGAGTTTCTGATGCACAAGCTGCACGCAGCGTTTCCGGGGAGCATCCGATTTTTGAAGCATCCGGCGGCGCTGGTACGCACGGCCGGCCCGTCCACGCTGGCGGCGTTGTTGCGGCAGCGGGTGCGCTGGGCCAGCAAGTGGCGGCACTACCGGCACCCGGCCTCGCAGCAGCTGGCGGTGCTGGTGCTGCTGGCCAACGTGGCCCTGGCTGCCGGCGCGCTGGCCCTGCCGTGGCTGCCGACGCTGGCTCCCTGGGCGGCCACAGCCTGGCTGCTCAAGTTGGGTGCCGATATATGGTTTCTGAGTCCGGTGCTGGCTTTTCTGGAGCGGCGGCGCTGGCTGTGGTGGGTGCCGGTGCTGCAGCTGGCCTATGCGCCCTACGCGCTGGCCGTGGGCCTGGCCGGGCTGCGCGGCGGCTACGTCTGGAAAGGCCGCGCTGTACGGTAGAAGCAGCAACAGCCAAGCCCGCAGGCACCAATTTGCCTGTTTTAAGAGGGAAGTAAGTTACAGCTTTACCGTAGCTGTCAGCTGCTGATTACGTGAAAATTAAGCTCAACTCCATCCTCGCCCAGCGCGTGGCACCGGGCGGAAAAGCAGCAACGGGCTGAGCGGCTCGCACGGCTTTCAACCTGACCTGCCACTTGGCAACGTTCCCGGCATCGATTGCGCAAAGAAAGGCGTGTGAACCGGCGTTTTCCGCTCCGGAATGAGATACTATTGATAGATAGGTGCTTGCGCGTAACAGAAAGCAGGAGTGGGGCCGGGAGCAACATGTTGGAATCCAGCCGGACAAGCATCTATAGCCGCGCTCAATCTTTCCACTACCTATAAGTTCCCATGAATAAACCACTACTCTTTCTGCTGCTGGCTCTGCTGCTGGCCGGGCCGGGCAGCCGCGCCCAGACGCCTGGCGCCACCTTTGGCCTGTTTGGCTACGCGGGTGCCACCACGGGCACTACTGGCGGCGCAGGCGGCACTTCTGTTACCGTGAACACCGGTGCGGCCCTGCAGACAGCCATCAACGGCAAAGGCGCGCAGCCGCTCACCATCTACATCAACGGCACCATCACGCCCGCCAATTCACCGGGCCTCGACAAGATTGAGGTCAAGAATAAAAACGATATTTCCATTATCGGCTTCGCGACGCTGGGTGAGTTCAACGGTATCGGTATCAAGGTATTCCGGGCCAATAACATTATTCTGCAGAACCTGAAGGTGCACCACGTGCTGGCTTCTTTCGGCGACGGCGACTGTATCAGCATCGAGGGGCCGGCCAGCCACGTGTGGGTAGACCACTGCGAACTGTACAATGTATACCAGGGCGCAGGTGTTGATGATTACGACGGCCTGCTGGACGCCAAATCCGACTGCGAGTACCTGACCTTTTCCTGGAACTACCTTCACGACGCCTGGAAAGCCAGCCTGATGGGCTTCACGGATACCGACAATTTCGACCGTAAAATCACCTATCACCACAACCGCTTCGAGAACATCAACTCCCGCCTGCCCCTGTTTCGCTTTGGCAGCGGCCACGTGTTCAACAACTACTACAAAGACATTGCCTCCACCAGCATCAATTCGCGCATGGGAGCCTGCGTGAAAATCGAGAACAACTACTTCGACAACGCCCGCAACCCCTACGTGACGGCCTACAGCGCCCAGGATGGCTTCGGGGATGTGTCGGGCAATGTGCTGGTGAACAGCCCATTCGTGTATGCTTCCGACGTGCGCGTACTGCCCGTCTGCACGGCCACCATCCCTTACACGTATGCCAGTGTGCTGAATCCGGCTGCCGATGTGCCGGCGCTGGTGCTGGCCAACGCCGGTATCGGGATAGTAGGGCCTACGCTGGCTCCGGGCACGTTTCAGGTGAGCACGGCCGTAGTAGGGCAGGGGAGTGTAAGCCCGGCCAGCGGCGTCTACAACCAGGGCCAGCTGCTGACGCTGACCGCCACGCCGGCTTCCGGCTGGCAGTTCGCGGGCTGGTCCGGCGACACGATGGCTACCACCAACCCGCTCACGTTTCCGGTGCGCCGCAGCCGCGCCCTCACCGCCACTTTCACGCAAAGCACCACGCCGGGTGCGCCGGGTAGTCTGGTCCGCATCGAGGACTCGGCTTTGCCGACCACGGGCCTGTGCAGCTTCGATGGAGTGGTGAGCACCAACAGCGGCGCCGACAACGGCTCGGTTATCAACCTGACCAATTCCAGCGGGCGGGGTATCACCTGGAAAGTAGAAGTGGCGCCGGCAGGCCTCTATCAGCTTAAATGGCGCTACGTGAACAGCAGTGCTTCTTCAGCTTTCACGGCGAAGCTAAGCATCAACGGTACGGAAGTAAACCCGGCTGTACCATTTCCACGCACTTCCAACAGCACCACTTTCGCGCTGGCCACCCTGGACGTGACGCTGGGGCCGGGCGTCAACGAAATCAGGCTGGAAACCACCCAGACGGCTTCTTTCGCGGATATCGACTGGCTGGAGGTTTCGGGTACGCGCCTGGTGGCTGCCAACTGTGCCAGCGCGGTAGGTACCATCACCGGCGTGCTGCCCGTGAAGGCCCCGCGCGGCGCGGCGGCCGTGGTGCAGGTTTACCCGAATCCCGGCAAATCGGCTTTCACGTTTGATGTGACCCTGCGCCGCGCCGGCCGCGTGCAGGCAGCGCTGTATTCCGCTGCCGGCGCAAAAGTAGCCGACCTGCTGCCCGGTGGCCGGCTGCTGCCAGCCGGCTCGCACCAGCTGCGCTGCCAGAACCCGGCGCTGCCGGCCGGCATGTACTACTACATACTGGAAACCGGCCACGAAACCTGTTCGGGCAAGCTGCTGGTAGAATAGCCCTCGGGCAGCAAGATGAGAAAGAGGACGCAGTACAAGTCTGCATCCTCTTTTTTATGCATTACCAGTTGTTAAAAAGAGGCTTTTCAGCCTGAATTCATCAGGTTACGCGCTGTATTCACCCCAGATACAAGGCACTACCATAACTGAGTGAGGCCATGAATCGAAACGGATACTAGCACATATCGGCGGATACCGGCCGGGCTGCTACCTTTGGGTACTATTCCCGCTGTTTGCCCTTTTGTCCGTGACTGACCCCCAATTCGATATTCTCGACGAGCTGTACTTCGTCACTTCCTTCCGCGACCTGAGCCAGAAAACCCGGCTGCCGGCCGCTGAGCTGACCCAGCACCTGCGCGGTCTGCTGGAGCAGGGGCTCATCCGCAGCTTCTGGCCCGACCCCGATACCGAGCTGGCCTACGAGGAAAGCTCCTTCGGTGCTCTGAGCCAGGACTGCTTTTTCCTGGCTTCCAAGGAAGGCCTGCTTCAGCACAATACCCGCTAGTCGTGGCCGGGCCTGTTGTTTCTGCTGCTCCCGTAGCCAGCGCGCCGGCCGCCCGGCCGCCGGGCTACTACGTGCGCCAGCGCCTGCTCCAGAACCGACCTGCCATGGCCGGGCTGGGGTTTATTGTGCTGTGTGCTTTGATTGGGGTGCTGGGCTACTGGGTACTGCCCGACAACTCGCCCAACGCCAACAACAGCCTTGTACAGTTGCAGAAGGAAGCACCCGGCTTTCAGGCCACGGTATTGCGTATGCCCATGCCGGATTCGGCCCGTGCCGCTTCCGACAACATCTTCCACACCTGGCTCTACGGCCGTGCGCCGCGCTACCAGGAAGTGCCCATTGGCGGTTACCGCATTCAGGGTGACTCCGTTTTCATAGCTCCCTATAAGAACCATTCGGCCCTGGCCGATGCGCCCCGGCGCTATTCGCTGGCGCAGGTAGCGGGCCAAAGCGGGCCGGCGGCCGAGTTGCGCCCCATAGTCGAGCAGGAGCGCATCACGAAGCGCACGTACTGGCTGGGTACCGACAAATCGGGGCGGGACGAGCTAAGCCGGCTGTTGCTGGGCACCCGCGTGAGCCTGGGCATCGGGCTGGTAGCTGTACTGATTTCGGTGGTGCTGGGCATGGCTATCGGGGCCGTGGCCGGCTACGTGGGCGGCTGGGTCGATAGTCTGCTGCTGGGCGTGATGACCGTGGTGTGGAGCATTCCGGGCATCATGCTGGTTATTGCCATTTCCCTGGCCCTCGACAGCAAAGGCGTCTGGACGTCGTTTGTAGCTGTGGGCCTCACCATGTGGGTAGATGTGGCCCGGGTGGTGCGCGGCCAGATGTTGAGCCTGCGCGAGAAAACCTTTGTGGAAGCCGGCCGCGTGCTGGGTTTGCCGCAAAGCCGCCTCATCATCCGGCATCTGCTGCCCAACATGACCGGTCCGCTCATCGTCATTGCAACCAGTAACTTCGCGGCGGCTATTCTGCTCGAAGCCGGGTTGAGCTTCCTGGGCCTGGGCGTGCAGCCACCCTCGCCCTCGTGGGGCCTGATGGTGAATGAAGGGTTTCAACTGCTGGGTACCGAAGCCGGCCTGTGGCTCACGCTGCTGCCAGGCTTGGCTATCAGCCTGCTGGTGCTTAGCTTCAACCTGCTCGGCAATGGCCTGCGCGACGCCTACGACCCCAAAACGCCACTGGGTAGCTGAGCGCCTAATTTGCCAGATTAGCTACTCATTAACACATACTGCTCAGCCCGTCTTTTACACCGTTCTTCCAACTCGATTATGCCCCATTCCGCACTCACTCCTGAAAAACGACTCTTCCTCAAGGACCGGGAGCTAGGGGCACTGCTGGAAATTACGCAGGCCATCAACCAGGACCACGGCGAAGGGGCGCTGTACAAAATCTTCCATTTTACGTTGCTCGGCCAGCTCAATATCCGGCGGCTGGTGCTGTATGTGAAAGAGGAAGGGGAGTGGCAATGCGTGGTTTCCTTCGGGGCCAACCTGCCTGATTTCCGCCGAATCGACCTGCCGGAAGCCGTGGTGCGGACCTGCATGGGGCCGGCGTGCGCCGTGACGGAACTGCCACTGGGGCCCGAGTGGAAACTGCTTGAAACGGTGATTCCGGTGGTCCGCAACGACGAGGTAATGGCCTACGTGTTCATCGGCAATATGCACGATGACTACGCCAGCGGCGAAGCGGCGAAGTTTCTGGAAACCCTGAGTAATATCCTGCTTGGTGCCATCGAAAACCGGCGCCTAGGCCGCCAGCGTGTCGCCGCTGCGGCCATGCGCAAGGAAATCGAAATTGCGCAGGAGGTGCAGGCCATGCTGTTTCCGCGCAAACTGCCTAATGATGCGCACGTGGCCGTGGCCGCGTCCTACGTACCTCACACCGCCGTGGGCGGCGACTACTACGATGTGGTAGATATTGATGCCAACCGCTTCCTGTTTTGCGTGGCCGACGTGTCGGGTAAAGGCGTGGCGGCCTCGCTGCTGATGTCGAACTTCCAGGCCGGCTTGCGCACGCTGCTACGCCAGCAGGTAGACCTGGCCACTATTGCGCAGGAGCTCAATAACCTGATTTTCCGTAACTCCGGTGGTGACAAGTTCATTACCGTGTTTTTTGGCATCTACGACAAGGCCACGCGACGCCTGCAGTACGTGAATGCCGGCCACAACGACCCGCTGCTCGTGTTCGATTCGGGCGAGGTGAGGCGCCTCAAAGAAGGCAGCATCATGCTGGGCGTCATGGATGAATTACCGCTACTGAAAGTAGGGGAAGTGCACATTGAAGGCCGCGCACTTCTGCTCAACTACACCGATGGCCTGACGGAAGTCTTCGATTCGGAGCAGGAAGAATTTGGCGAGGAAGGCATCCTGCGCATTCTGGACCAAAACCGTTACCTGCCCCTCAAGCGCCTGCACGAAGAACTGCTGACTGCCATCCGCAGCTTCAATATCAACGACAACCAGTTTGCTGACGACGTTACTATCCTCAGCTGCCGCTTTAAGTAAGGCTTCCGCTGATTGATGAAGAATAGACCGCACGATGATTTTCGGCCGGTGCTGCAGCAGAGTTGTTAGGGTAGAAGCGGAGGTGCCGCGGCCTCCTGTTCCGTATTAGCCGCATCCTGCTGCCAGAGCTGCACCCGAATGAGCAGGGCCAGCGAAACGTAGTAGATGGAGCCAATCTTATCTACCTCAACCAACTCGTTGAGAAGCAAGTGGAATATGGTAATGACCAGCGAGAGGCCGGCCGCAATGGCAATGCGCCGGTGGCTGGCGGTGCGGGCGTTGTGGTAAAGCCGCTCCACGAGCAGCAGCGCCGTAAAAATCAGTGCCACAAACAGCAAAAAGCCCGGCACACCTTGCTCGGCCAGCTGCAGCAGGAAGTAGTTGTGGGTCGTGGATTTCTCTACGTTGTCGCTCACGTAGGTGCGGAAACTCCTTACCGTGTAGCGCTTGTATTCCGGGTAGAAGGTGGCGGGGCCGCTGCCAACCAGCGGCTTGTCGGCTATCATGTGGGCGGCGGCTACCCAGCGGTACACCCGTTCCATACCCGACACATCCTGCAGCTTGTAGGTAGCTTCCAGGTGCTTCTCGAAGTTGCCTTTGTTGAATACCGTTTTCTCGAACTCCGGCGCGTAGAGCATGTAGGTGTTTTCGCGCACGAAATAGGCGGTTGTAACCAGGGCGGCGAGGCTGGCGGCCATCAGCGTGAGGCGCGTGAGCCGCAGCCGCACAATACCGTAGTAGAGCGCCGCCACCACCAGGGAAAGCACCGAGGCGCGGGTGTAGGAAAGCATTACGCCGCTCACGGCAATAAACAGCACCAGATACCACAGCCACCGGGCCGCTTTCGAGGAGGCGTCGCGGGCGGCGTACAAGGCAAAAGGCACGAGCAGCGCAGCCGTGGCGGCGTACAGCACGTGGTTATGGTAGAAAGGCTGAATGGCCCAGTTGATGGAGTTGAACCCGAAGCCTTTGCCGCCATGCCGTGCCATGGTGTATAGCACCGTAACACTGACTCCAGCCGCGAAAAAGGCCATCATTCGCCACACATCGGAGGGCTTGCGCACTACGGCCAACGTCACGAATACAAAGGGCACGATGTACCAGGTTTTGGCCAGCAGATACTTCACCGATTTGAGCGTGCTTACCGAAAATGCCGTGGACACCACTGACCACAGCAGTGCCAGCCCGATAAATATCACCAGCGGATGGCGCCAGACGCGCGCCGAAACGCCGCTGTTGCCCAGCAGCACACTCACCCCAAAGCAGCCTAGCAGCACCAGCATCAGTGGCTCCGAGGGCACGTCCATGCTCAGCCCGCCGGGCAGCGGCATCTCAATCGAAAAGGCCAGCATGCCCAGCAGCAGATAGTACACCCAGCGCCAGTCTACCAGTAGCACCACCGCGCCTAGCACGGCCACCGGCAGCGCCAGCCACAACTGCGTCCGCAGTAGGAGGGCCGCCATGCCACTTACCAGCAGCAGGCCCACAAACGCCACAAACAAGCGCTGGTCGGGGTTCTGGGGGCGCAGGCGGGCAAGAAAGCTCATGGCAGAACGCAGAAGAACCAGGGGTTAGCGAGCTGCAGGCTTACCCATGCTCAGGTTGCCCCGGTATAGCTCCAGCAGCGTGATGAAGATGACCGACAGCGCGAACGTAATCAGCACCGACGACATGACGATGAACCAGCGCACCGGTGCCGCCTTGCGGGTAGCGGGGTAAGCTTCCTGGACTACATAAATGTTGGAAATCTTGCCGCTGATACCCAAGCGGGCCGTTTCGTAGTCGCTGCGGGCCTTGATGAGACGGTTCTGCAGGTCGGCGAAGCGGGCGTAGAGTGTATTCATCCGGTCGATGCCGGTGGTGTAGCTTTCCAGGTTGAAGATATTGCCGCCTTCCGTTTTGGTGAGGGCGCGCAGGGCGCGGCGCAGCCCGGCTGCCTTGCTGCTGTTGCCTTCGCCCTCGGCGCGGCGCAGGGCGCTTTCCGTTTCAATGATTTCCTTGGCCAGATACCGGGATTCCAGGGCCAGTCCGTAGATACCGTAGCGGCGGCGGCCTGCCAGCAGGCTGTCGGAAGTGCTCTGGTATTCACGCTGGAGGAAGTTGCGGCGCTGCGCATACAACTCCAGTACCTTGCCCCGGTTGGCAAACGTAAGCTGCTGGTTCACGGAGTCGATGCTTTGCACCATGGCATTGGCAATGCGCGCGGCCAGCACTTTGTCCTTGTCCCGGAAAGTCAGCTCGATGGCGTCCCGGTCGTTGTGCACGATGTCGAGGTTGCTGGAAAACTCGTTGAGTGCCGCGTTATCGGCTGCATCATCGCCGGCCTTGCCCACTTTGTAGTGCTCATGCAGGCGAAACCGCCGGATAATGCCCTCGGCTACCGGCTGCGACTGACCAATGGTAATAACCCGGTCCAGGTCTTCGGTGCGGCCGCCCAGTTCCAGCTTGCCACCCTCGGTCACAATCCGGTCAGGGTCCGTGGTTTGGGGGTCGGTGGGGTAGAAAACCGTGGTCGACTTATAGATATTGGGCATCAGCAGCGCTACCACTGCGCTTACGACCAGCGCCAGCGCCAAGGCCCCTATTACCAGATATTTCCAACGATTGATAACAGGCCACAGGCCCAGCAGCGAATAGGAGCGGGATGACATACGGGACAGAAAAGACTACCAAACGGGTTGCAGCCGGCCTACCGGATGCAGCGCAGTGGAGCAAAGCTACTGCAATCGGGCAAGATTAGGGAATGAAGAACAAAGAATGCGCAATTGGGCCGGGTTAGGCATTTGTCTGGTAGGTCTTCCGGCCTGCTTATGCTTCATTCCTCATTCTATCCGTGTAATTTGGCCCGCCCAATCCTTTAGCTGACAACCGTATCAAACGCTTTTTCGGAAATATTAGCTTCGTGGTGCTGCTCAACCTGCTGGTAAAGCCAGGCTGGGTGGTGGTCGAGAATCTGGTGCAGGACCGGCTGGGACACGAAGCGTTTGGCACGTTCACGGCCCTGTTCACGCTGGCCACCATCGTGGCGTCGGTGTCGGATCTGGGCACCACGCAGCTCACCACCAAGCGCGTGGCCGCCACTCCAGAGTTTCTGACCGAGTATTTCCCCACGCTGCTGCCGCTGAAAGGCGGGCTTTCGGCGCTGTTTCTGGTGGCTACGGTGGGCATCGGGTGGTTGCTGGGCTACCGCGGGCACACGCTCACGCTGCTGGCCCTCACAGGCGGCGGGCTGCTGCTGGCCCAGTACACGCTATTTCTGCGGGGCGTGCTGCAGGCCCACCAGCGCTTCAATACCGATGCGTTGCTGTCGGTGCTGGAGAAGTTTCTGCTGCTGGGGCTGGTGCTGGCCCTGGTCCCTATCGGCATCACGCTCAACAATTATGTAGGTGCCCGGTCGGTGGCCATTGGCTTCACCTTTATCGTGCTCTACGGCCTCGTGACGCGCCTGTATGGCCGGGTGAAGTTTCGGCTGCGCTGGGACCATGCCCGCACGGTGCTCAAAGCCAGCTTGCCACTGGCTTTCATTACGCTGGTGTATGGCCTGAATGAGCGGATTGATATGCTCATGCTGGAGCGGCTGGTATCGGCGCAGGAAGCCAGCTACTACGCCGCCGCCTACCGTTGGTGCGACACCATGATGATGTACCTCTGGACGGTGCTGCCGCTGTTTTTTGCCAAGTTTGCCCATGCCACCGCCCGCCCCGCCGAGCAGCGCGACCTGCTTTGGTTCGGGCAGCGCGTCGTGACGGTGCCCATGCTGCTGATCTGCGCCTTTGTGCTGTTTCGGGGCGAAATTCTGTTCTGGCAGTTCGGGCACAGCACCCCGCTGGAAGTGAGCCGCATGGCGCTCTGCCTCAAGATTCTGTTTGTCAGCGTACTGGTGCACGCCTTTTTTGCCATCTACAGCACCCTGCTCACCAGCACCAACCACGAGCGGCCCGTCAGCTGGCTGGTAGCGGCCAGTATTGCTCTGAATGTGGGCCTGAACCTAGTGCTGCTCCCGAAACTGGGGGCGGTGGCCGGGGCCATCAATACGCTGGTCTGCGCCGTATTTGTGTCGGTGGGGTATTTGTGGCTGGTGCAGCGCCGGACTGGCATTGCGGTGCCCTGGAACTGGCTGGCGCGGCTGGGCCTGGCTTTCGGGCTGCTCTGCGCCGTGTGGTTCGGGATGCAAACCGGCTTGCGGCTGCACTGGCTGCCCGAGTCGGTTCTGGCGGGTCTGGCTTTCGTCGTTATCCTGTTTCTTACCGGCATCCTGCGCCTGTCCGAGCTGCGCCTGCTACTGGAAAAGAGGGGTAGAGAAGAACAGAAATGAGCGGCCAGTACCTTTGCCACGCCTTCACCTCTCACTCCTGACTCTTTGCACATAGCCGTCAACGTCCGCTTTCTGCTTCCCGGCGACCAGCTCGAAGGCATCGGGCGCTTCACCTACGAAACCCTGAAGCGCCTCGTGGCGGCCAATCCAGAGCACACGTTTCATTTTCTCTTCGACCGCGCCTACGATGCCCGCTACCTGTTTGGCCCGAATGTGATGCCGCACGTGCTGGCTCCGCCGGCCCGGCACCCACTGCTGTGGCTGGCCTGGTTTGAAGGCGCCGTAGCGCTATGGTTGCGCCAGCACAAACCGGCCGTGTTCCTCAGCCCCGATGGCTACACCACGCTGGCTACCAGTGTACCGCGCGTCACGGTTTTCCACGATCTTGCCTTCGAGCATTTCCGGGAGCATACCGGCGGGCTGGTGCAGCGCTACTACCGGTTTTTTACACCGCGCTTTGCCCGCGCCACTCAGCGGCTGGTGGCGGTGTCGGAGGCTACGCGGCAGGATCTGGTGCAGACCTATGGTATTCCTGCCGCCCGCATCAGCATTGCTTATAACGCTGCCGACAAGCATTTCCGGCCTCTGCCGGACGCTCAGCAACAGGCTACGCGTGAGCGGTACGCAGCCGGTAAGCCGTACTTCCTATTCGTGGGGGCGCTGCAGCCGCGTAAGAACCTGCCCAACCTGCTCCGCGCCTTCGACGAGTTCAAGCAGCGCACCGGCGCGCCCACCAAGCTGCTTATTGTGGGGCGTACCGCCTGGCAGGCCGGCCCGATGTTCGACGTGTACCAGCAGATGCAGTTCCGCCACGACGTGCACCTGACCGGCCGCGTTACGGACGATGAGCTGGTGCAGCTGTATGCCGCCGCCTTAGCCACGGCCTACGTGCCGTTTTTCGAAGGCTTCGGCATTCCCATTATTGAGGCTCAGGCCTGCGCCTCGCCGGTGCTCACCTCCAACTGCAGCTCCATGCCCGAAGTAGCCGGCGGCGCAGCCCTGCTCGCCGATCCGTACAGTTCCGCCGCCATTGCCGACGCGCTGGTCCGGCTGCATCAGGAGCCGGAATTGCGGCAGCAGCTCATCGAACAAGGTCTGGTGAATGTCCGGCGCTTTTCGTGGGAGCAAAGCGCCGAGGTGTTGTGGGAGTCCATCGAAAGTGTAGCCAGAAAATAGCATCCGGCATAATGCGCTGACGCTGTTTTCACTGCCTGTCGTAGCCCTTCCGCGCCGCCTGCCGTACTTTAGCGCTCCATTCTGCTCCGTCTTATGCGTCTTCACCGCCTCCCCGAAATCATGCAGCGCTGGCTGCCGCACACCGAGTGGCGCGGGCCGGTGCGGGCAGGGGAGAAGCCGCTCTACCTCACCTTCGACGACGGTCCTATTCCTGACGAAACGCCCTTCGTGCTGGAGCAGCTGGCCCAATACGGTGCCCGCGCTACCTTCTTCTGTGTCGGCGACAACCTGGATAAACACCCGGATATTGCCCGGCAGGTACTCGCAGCCGGCCACCGCCTCGCCAACCATACGTTCCATCATGTGAGTGGCTGGCGCACCCCGCTGCCACAGTATCTGGCCGACGTGCAGCGCTGCCAACAGACCCTTGATGCGCTGCTGCCCCAGCCCGAGGCCCATCCGCTGTTGCGTCCGCCCTATGGCCGCCTCACCCGCGCCCAGGCCGCCGCACTGCATCCCGGCTACCGCCTCATCATGTGGGACGTGCTGACCTACGACTACGACGCCACCTATCCGCCCCAGACCTGCCTGCGCGCTGCTCTGGCGCACACCCGCCCCGGCTCCATCGTAGTGTTCCACGACAGTCAAAAGGCCCGCCAGAATCTGCGTGCTGTGCTGCCCCGCTATCTGGAGGCCTGCGCTGAACAAGGATACTCGTTTGAGGTGCTGTGAAGTGAAGCCGGCAGATACACTATCTATCATCCTGAGCAGCGCACAGGACCTTGCTACGTTTGAGCTACTGCCGAATGACTTGTTCTGGCATGACAAGGTCCTTCGCAAGCTCAGGATGACAGTAACTTTGCCACCTTATCACCTCACCACCTCAGCTTGCTGTTCCTCACGCTTTTTCTCGCCGGCTGGTTCCTGATTCTGGCCGTTTCCACGCTGCTATTTGCTTTGCGGCGGGGCAGTCAGCCCGGCCCGTTGCCCCAGCCGCTGCCTCGCGTGAGCATCCTCATTGCCGCCCGCAACGAAGAAGCGGCCATTACCCGTTGCCTGCACGCCATACAGCAGCTGGAGTACCCGGCGCATTTGCTCGAAGTGCTGCTCGGCGACGACGCTTCCACCGATGCTACCGCTGCTGTTGCTACCCAAGCTATGAATGGTTTTGAAGGTGCTTTCCATATCCTGGCCATTCGGGAAAACCTCGGTACTGCCCGCGGCAAAGCCAACGTGCTGGCCCACCTTACCCGCGCCGCTACTACTGACTATTTCCTCATCACCGACGCCGATATTGCCGTGCCTCGCACCTGGGTCCAGGCGCTGCTGGCGCACGCCCAGCCTGGCATTGGAACCGTCACGGGACTCACGCTGGTGCAGGGCCCGCGCCTCTTCGACCGGCTCCAGGGGCTCGACTGGCTGATTTCGCTCGGGCTCGTGCAGGTAGTTTCTGATCTGGGCCGGCCCGTTACGGCCATGGGCAACAACATGCTCGTGACCCGCGCCGCCTACCAGGCCACTGGCGGCTACGAGGCGCTGCCATTCTCCGTCACCGAAGATTTTGAGCTGTTCCGGGCCACGCTGCGCCATGGCTTCGGCTACCGCATCCTGTTTCGGCCCGAAGTGCTGGCTGAGTCGTTGCCGATGCCTACGGTGGGTGCCTTACTCCATCAGCGCCGCCGCTGGACCCGTGGTGTAGAGGCGCTGCCGTGGTGGCTGCAGGGCGGGTTGCTCTACTATGCCGGTTTCTACCCGGCGCTGCTGGCACTGTGGTGGTTAGCCGGCCCACTATCGGCTGCTGCCGTGTTGTTGGCTAAAATGCTGTTGCAGGGTGTGCTGGCAGCCCTTTGCTTCCGCCGCGCCGGCCGCCGCGTGTCTTTGGGACTGTTGCCTTTGTTCGAGCTGTACACGCCTGCCCTCACCGCTGCTCTTGCCATTTTTCGCCTGCTGCCGCTTTCCTTCGACTGGAAGGGGAGACGGTATAAGTGACTCATAACCGACAACTAGATATGCACCTCACTGACTCCCACGCCCACGTCTATTCCGAGCAGTTTAAGACGGACCGCGACGACATGCTCAACCGCGCTTATGAGGCCGGTGTGCGCACCATTGTCATGCCCAACATCGACCACGAAAGCATCGATGTGATGCTCGAAACGGAGGCCCACTTCCCGCAGCAGTGCCACGCCATGATGGGCCTGCACCCGTGCCACGTCACCAAAAACTTTGAAAAGGAGTTGTACGAGGTGGAAGACTGGCTCAGCAAGCGGCCCTTTGCGGCGGTAGGGGAGTGCGGCATTGACCTGTACTGGGACAAGACTACCCTGGGCTGGCAGCAGGAGGCGTTGCGCGTGCAGATTGGCCTCGCCAAAAAGCACCAGCTGCCCCTCGTGTTGCACACCCGCGACGCCTTTCGCGAAACCACCGAGCTGGTAGAAGCCGGCCAGGACGGCACCCTGCGCGGCGTGTACCACTGCTTTTCCGGCACCCGCGCCGAAGCCGAAGAGGCCATCCGGCTTGGGTTTATGCTCGGCATTGGGGGCGTGGCAACCTTCAAAAACGGTGGCCTCGATAAGGTACTGCCCGGCCTTGCGCTTGAGCATCTGATGCTCGAAACGGACTGCCCGTATCTGGCTCCTGTGCCGTACCGTGGCAAGCGCAACGAGCCCGCCTACCTGCCCTTCATTGCCCGCCGCGTAGCCGAATTGCTGGGTAAAGACGTGGAGGAAGTAGTGGAAGCCACCACCCAAAATGCGCAGAAGCTGTTCAGCCTGTAAGTGGCCCAGTCCGTCATTCTAAGCAGAGCGAAGGACCTTAGTACCATAGAGCGAGATATAGCAACTGTGGCCGTTCTGGCGTGATAAGGTCCTTCGCAAGCTCAGCATGACGGGTTTGCGTACTGGCCTCGCTCAGCCTTGCTAACTTGCCGCCCCCATCCAATCCTCGCCGCCCTTGCCTACTAACCCCGACAACCTCCCCGAAGCCACCGTCCTCGTCATCTATACCGGTGGTACCGTCGGTATGGCCTACAACAAGCGCGGCGAGCTGGTCCCGATGAACTTCGAGCAGATCCGCAAGAAGATGCCCGAGTTGCGCCAGCTGAACATGCAGGTGGAAGTACAGAGCCTCAGTCAGCCGATTGACTCTAGCAACATCACCATCGAGGACTGGCTGCGTATTGCGGCCCTCATCGAGGAAAACTACGCCCGCTACGACGGCTTCGTGGTGCTGCACGGCACCGATACCATGGCTTATTCGGCGGCGGCGCTAAGCTTTCTGCTGGAGAATCTGGGCAAGGCGGTGGTGTTTACGGGCGCGCAGGTACCCGTGGGCCGCATCCGAACCGATGCGCGCCGCAACCTCATTACGGCCCTCGAAATAGCGGCGGCCCGTCACCCGGTGGCCGGCACCGTGCGCGTGCCGGAGGTGTGTCTGTTCTTCAACGACGTGCTGATTCGGGGCAACCGGGCCAAGAAAGTGGAAAGCCAGCAGTACAATGCCTTCCGGTCCGAAAACTACCCGCCACTGGCGCGTGCCGGTATCGAGCTGGATTTCAACGACAAGCAGATCCGGCTGCTGCCCGCCGCTCATCTGCACGCCCACCAGCGCCTTGATGACCGGGTGACGATTCTGCCGCTCTTCCCTGGTATCACGGAGCGCATGGTGCGCGCCCAGCTGGAGGCCGCCGACCTGCGCGGCGCCATCATCGAAACCTACGGTTCTGGCAACGCGCCCACGGCGCCGTGGTTTCTCGGGTGCCTGCGCGAAGCAGCCGACCGGGGCGTCCAGCTCCTGAACGTAAGCCAGTGTGAAGAAGGCCGCGTGATGCAGGGGCGCTATGAAACCAGCGCCTACCTCACCGACCTCGGCGTACTTGGCGGCGCCGACATCACGCGCGAAGCGGCCATCACCAAGCTCATGTTTGTGCTGGGCCTGGAGCGCTCTGCCACCGAAACCCGCCACCTGCTCACCCACGATTTGCGCGGCGAAATCACCATTGTCTGAGCCGATGTTGGGGCCGGGGCTTGCGTATCCCGAAAATAGGGTGTTATTTTGCGCCACTTCCCAGCACCCAGAGAGGTGTCCGAGTGGTTGAAGGAGCACGCCTGGAAAGTGTGTATGGGTCTAAAGCTCATCGTGGGTTCGAATCCCATCCTCTCTGCACAAAACCCCGTTTCTGAACCAGAAACGGGGTTTTATTTTTCATGTCCGGCTTAGTGGGGCAGCTGGAAAACAGGCTCGCGCGCAACACGCCGCTCCAAAAAAAGAACGCTCTGCGTTTCCAGCCACAGCCGAAAGCAGCCTGCGGGCACTTGGCTAATGACGAATGCTGATCTGGCGGGTGCGTACCTGCTGCTGCTCCTGCGCTATCCTGAGCGTATACTGCCCCTCGGGGAGGGTGGCCGTGCCGAACTGCAGGTCCGCCGGCGCTTGGCCGGGGGCGGCTGTGTGCTCCGCCACTACCTGGCCCCGGGCATCGTAGAGCGTGGCCCGCACCCCAGCTTGCCCGGCCGGCAGGTGGAGTGTCAGCTGGTGATTGGCAGGATTCGGGAAGACGTCAAGGGCGAGCGTAGGGGCGTCTGCCGGGGCGGGGGGAACCGGGCAGAAAGCGCGGCCGTAGCGGGCAAAGTAGCCCTGCTGGCTGGCACCCCCGTTCAGCACGAATGACCCGAAGCGGCAGTTGCCGGTGAAAGCGCCGGTGGTGTAGATGTTTTCACGCTCATCAATAGCCAGGCAGAGGCCGATGCCGGAGCCGGGACCAGTTACTTTTTCCAGCGCCTGCACCCGGCCGTTGGGCTGAATCCGGGCCAGAAATGCCTGCTCTCTGGGGGCCTGCGCCGAGGTGATGCTGCCCGTCGCGAAGACTTTGCCCGAATTTGGTTCGGTGGCTATGTCGTTGATGGCATCGGCGCCGCCGCCGCCCAGCGGCACCACTTGCTCCAGGGTGCCCTGCGCGGTGTAGCGGGCCACAAAGGCATCGGAAGAGCCTTGGCTGGCCGGACCGGAAGATCCGAACGAGCCGAAGAAGCCACCACCCAGGTACACCCGGCCCCGGCGGTCGGTAGCTACGGCCCGCCCGCTCCCACTGGTAAGGGCCGCTGGCGAAATTGACCACGCCAGCCGGCCCTGGCGGCTGTCAAACTGCGCCAGAAACAGGCCGCCGGGCATAGCCGACATCGTGACGTTGTCGAGGGTCCAAACGCCGTTGAAAATGCCGCTTAGGTAGCCGGTGTTGCCGCTTGCCAGCGCAATGCCGCCGCCCCGGCTGATGCTGGACAGGCCCGTGTTGCGCCAGATCCGGGCCCAGCGTAGCGCACCCTGCGCCGAGTAGCTGGCCAGGAAGGCGGAGTTGAGAGTAGTGTTTGCGACGCGCACCGAGCCGAACAGCACCTCTATTCCGCTCACCTGGCCCGTCAGGTAGCAGTTGCCGGCGGCATCCAGGGCCACTCCCTCGCCGTAGCAGATGCTTCCGCTGCCTAGGGAGCTGCCGGTCGCCTGCCGGATCCAACGGACGATGCCCAGCGGGCCGCACCGGAGCACAAACACGTCGGAAGTGCCGGCGGCAGTCAGGGCAATTGGCGCCCACGGGCTGCACACGGCCCGTAGCGTCCCCCGGAAGCTGCCCGTAACGTAGCAGTTGCCGTCGTCATCGACGGCAATGCCACGCGGCTGCACATCGGTAGTGGCCGAGAGCTGCGTGACCCGCAGGAGCTGGCCGCCGGGCCGGTACTTGGCAATGTACAGGCTGGGGCCGGCGCTGGTTAGCCGGGTGTTGCCCAGCTGCAGGCTGCCACTGAAGCGGCCGGTTATGTAATAGTTGCCATCCTCGTCGGTGGCTACGTCAGCCACCTCAGTAGGGGCACCGAAAGCGCAGGCAAAGGTCCAGTCGTCGGGTTGGGCGGCTGCCACAACGCTGAGCAACTGGCACAGGATCAGGAGAAAAAAAGCTTTCATGCGGCATAGAAGGTAAGGGTGAAGGATCAAGGACCCTGCCCATCCCGTAGGAATGCCTCCGCAGGCAGGACCCACCTCAGGCCCGTTAGCAGGGCAGTCCGCAGGCGGCCCTACCGCAGAAGGCGGAGTGCTGATAAGTTAGTGAATAATGTTTTAATTATATAATATAGTTTATAAATTATATATTGCCAAATACGTGCAACAATGCCGCCGACCTGTGCGGCGGCGCGGGTGGTTTCCGGACCGATGCCTATGCTGCCTGTTCCGGCAGTACGGAGGCGGCCGGCACAACGGGCGGTGCCGTACGCAGCAGCACATAGCCAATGCCACCGGCCAGCAGCGATGCTACCAGAATAGCCGTTTTGGCAACTACCTCGCCCTCCGATTTTTCGCCCAGGGCGAGCAGCGTTATGAAAATAGACATGGTAAACCCGATGCCCGCCACCACGCCTACGCTCCACAGATGCCGCCAGGTGATGCCCGCGGGCAGTGTGGCCCAGCCCAGCCGGGTAGCCAGCCAGGCCAGCAGGCAGATACCCAGTGGCTTGCCTACCAACAGGCCTGTGATAATGCCCAGGCCCAGCGGCGAAAAAAGCTGCTGAAATACCGCCGGCTCTATCACCAGGCTGGTATTGGCGAAGGCAAACAGTGGAATGATGCCGAACGAAACCACACTGTGCAGGCGCTGCTCCAGCCGTTGGGCCGGCGAACTGACGGCTTCCGACAGGGCTTCCAGTTCCTCACTAATGGTACGCGGGTCGGTGTTGCCGGCATGCGCCTCTTCCTGAATGAAGGCGAGCCGGCCTTCCAGCAAGCGCAGCAGTGCCCCGCGGCTGTGTCCGATGCGCGAGGGAATGGTCACGGCCAGCATCACGCCGGCCAGCGTGGCATGCACCCCCGACTTGAGCATGAAGTACCACAGCACTGCGCCCAGCGGCAGATACAGAAACAGGCTGCGTGCTCCCATGATATTGAGCATGCCCAGCATAGCCCAGATGCCCAGGGCCATAAACAGGTAGTCAAGCCGCAGATCCTGGGTGTAGAAAATGGCAATAACGAGCACCGCCCCCAAATCATCGACGATGGCCAGAGCTGTAAGGAACACCTTTAGCGCCAGCGGCACCCGTGGCCCCAGCAGCTGCAGCACGGCCAGGGCAAAGGCAATGTCGGTGGCCATCGGAATGCCCCAGCCGCTGGCGGTAGCCGTACCCCGGTTGAAGAGCGTGAACAGCAGCGCCGGCATCAGCATGCCCCCCAGGGCCCCGGCAATGGGCAGGGCTGCCTGCTGCACGGAAGCCAGTTCGCCTTCCAGCACTTCGCGCTTGATTTCCAGGCCCACGATGAGGAAGAAAACCGTCATCAGGCCATCGTTTATCCAGTGCAGCAGGCTTTTTTCCAGCACAAACTCGTTGATGGCCAGACGTAGCGGGCTTTCCCAGATAGCCGGAAAGTAGCGCGCCGGGCCCCAGTCTAGGTTGGCAAGCACCAATGCCAGTACGCTGCTCAGCAGCAGCACGATACCACTGGCCGCCTCACGCCGGAAAAACTCGGAAAAAGGCCGCACCAGCGGCTGCACAAGTCGGATTAATGCCATAAGCGGGAAGAAACAGAAGCCGTTGGTACCCTGGCTGCCCGGCCTGCGCTATACAGTGCCAGGCCGGGGCATGGCCGCCTGCAAACATACCGTTTATATGGGCAGGAAAGTATACGAACAGCTTCCGAAAATGCCCTTTTACGTGGTTTCCTGGGCTTTGAACAACAACTGCAGGCGCGTGCAGGCAGGCGCTAGCTCAGGTCGATAAAGAACGTGGTGCCCTGGTGCTCCTGGCTTTCCAGCCAGATTTTTCCCTCGTGCAGCTCCACAATTTGCTTGGTGATAAACAGGCCAAGGCCCGTAGTCGTATCGCCGTAGAGGCCGGGGCGCGAGGCTGCCGTGAATTTGTCGAAGACGTGGGGCTGCAGATTCTCCGAAATACCCAAGCCCGTATCCTGCACCGTCAGGCGTACGTGTCCTTCGTGCCGCTGCAGCCGCACATGAATTGTGCCGCCGGCGGGCGTAAACTTAAAGGAGTTGGTGAGCAGATTGTCGAGGATGCGGCCGAACTTATCGGCGTGGATGTTGGCGTGAATAGGCTCGGAAGGCAGGTCCAGCACCAGCTCGACGCCCTTTTCCTGCGCCGCCACCCGAAACAGAATCAGGCGCTCATCCAGGTAGGCCCCCAGGTCGGTGCGGTGCTTTTCCAGCCGCGAAGACTCCATCTGGCCCAGATAGAGCACGTCTTTCAGCAGGACATTGGCATCCTGGCAGGAGCGGTCCATCATCGTGAGCAGCTCCTGCAGCGGTTGTCGGCTGCTCTCGGGAGCGGCCTGCACCGCCGGCTCCAGCCGCAGCAGCTCAATCAGCATCTGCAGGTTGTTGATGGGGCTTTGCAGGTCGTGGGCGGCCAGGTGCAGAATGGTTTCCTGCGCATCGTAGAGGCGCTTATGCGCTACCTCCAGGTCTTTGCGCTCCGCAATATCTTCCAGGGTTGTGTAGCCCAGTTCCGCGCCATCATCCGGAAACAGCACCGACGTGATACGGCACCAAAACGAGGAACCGTTCTGGCGAACCAAGCAGGTTTCGAGGGTGAAGCTGGGCTCTTTGTGGGCCCACAGGCGCTCCTGCAGCTTTTGCCAGTCCGGGGCATGGTCGGGGTGGGCAAACTCCAGGATGCGGCGGCCCACTAGGTCCTGGCCTCTCTCGAAGCCTAACATGGTGGCCAAGGCCTGGTTGGCTTGCCTGATAACCAGATCGGGGGTAATAATTTTCTGGCCCAGCGGCGAGTTCTCAAACACGGTCCGGAAGCGTTCCTGCTTTTGCGCCAGTTCGGCGGCTGGCTGCGCTTTCAGTCGGGCAATTTCCTCGCGTAGCGCGCGGTTTTCTGCTTCCAGCGTGCTGAATTCGGCCGAAGAAGGGGGGCGGGATGAAGGCATAGCAGAACGAGCAGCGGCCAGAGGGATGGTGGGTCGCTGGACTGCCAGGCTGCAAGTTGCACAAAAGCCAGCGGCTGGCGGCGGCTACCGGTTGCGGCGCAGCAGCCTGGGCACGCTGCGCAGCAGCAGCACGGCCACCAGCCCGCTGACGGCTACCAGCGGCACCACCGAGCCCCGGATAGGCCGGAACCGGGAGCGGCCTTCGGTCAGCTCGATGTAGCCGATGGGCGTAAGTGCCATGCCTGCGCCGCCGCCGGAGCCTTCTGCTTCGGCCGCTTTGGCACCGCCGCCGCCGCCAAAGCCATACACGGCCCGCGCCACCGGAATCACCGTGACGCCGTCCCGCTCTACGGGTGTGCTATAAATAGTCTGGGCAGTAGCCGAAGCGCCCAGCTGCTGGGCTAAGCGTTCAACCAGCGAAGAGGAGGGCGTGGCAACGGAATCAGGTTTCATAGCGGGGAAGGGGAGACGTTTGCGGCAAGGTAAACACGTGGGCCGGCAGTACAACGCCGGCCCGCTTCAATCTAAAACTCCACAATGAAGCCGATGGTAGGCAGCACGGTGGCGTCGTCCTCGGCGAGCAGCACAGGTACCGCGTTGGAGCCGTTGGCGAGGATGGGCTGGCCGTCGGTGGTGACGAACGCCGAGTTGTCGGGGGTGCGCTGGAAGGTATAGTTCGGTACCGCAGGATTCTTGATCAGGAAGGCATTCTGCAGGTCGATGAATAGGTCGATGGTGACGCGACGCAGGTTGTACTTCTTATCAACGCGCAAGTCGAACTGCTGGTAGCTGCCCAGCCGCTCGGTGTTCAGGCGGGCGTAGTCAGGCACACCCTGCCCGATGGTGAGGTAGTTCTGCTGCGAAGTTGCCAGATCAAAGGGCGTGTAGGGCGCGCCACCTGCAAAGCGGTACTTCACGCCCGCTTCCCAGCCACGGCTGAACTTGCGCCCCAGCAATGCCGACGCCAAGTGGCGCGTGTCCCAGGCCGAGGGCTTGTACACGCCGTCGGTGCCGGTAAACTCGCTGCTGAACAAGGTGTAGGAAGCCACCGCAAACCAGTTGTTGGTGAGCTTCTGCTGAAAGAAAAACTCGCCGCCGAAGGTCCGGCCCTTGCCGGTGCTCGTCACGTCCTCATTGCCCAGGGCCGCGAAGTCGCCGCCCAGATTGGCCAGCGAAATACCGTCGCGCACGCTCACCGGGTAGTGGCTGTACTGCTTCCAGAAGCCTTCCAGGGTGAAACGCGTGCTGGGTGCGGGCAGAAATTCCAGCCCTGCTACGTAGTGCGTGCTCCCGATGTAGCGGTTGCGTTTGTTGACGAACTGGCCGCCGGCGTCGCGGAAGCCGAGCAGGGTGGAAGGCGGAATTTTGTAGTAGCGCCCGATGCTGGCGTTCAGGTTCCAGCGCGAGGCCAGCGCGTACGAAGCCGACACGCGGGGCGAGATGGTGCGCAGCAGGTTGGCGCCGTCCTCGGTGAAGGAGTTGCCATCGGCGCGCACACCGGCCGAGAGGGTGAGCCGGTCGTCGGGCAGGAAAGGACGCGTGACCTGCGCAAACGCCCCGAAGCGTGCAAAGCTCAGGTCGGACTGAAAGCGCACATCTACTGCCGACTGCTGCACCGAGCCGTCGGGATTGAGCACCTCGCGGCGCAGACGGTTGAAGTAGCGGCTATCAAACGTAATCCACTGGCCCACCGCCCCGTAGGCGTACTGCCACTTGCCCGCCGACCGGTTTACATCCACGCGCAGCTTGTTTTCCGTCTCGCCCGAGCGGGTGAGCAGGTTGCGGCGGCTTTCGTCGTTGCTGAATTCGGCGCCGCCTTCAAACCGGTTCACTTGATTATCGAGCTGCGTGCGGCTCAGCGCCACGTTCAGGTAGCCGCGCTCCAGCAGCTGCCGCAGCGACACGCCCACTGTGTAGTTCCACTGGTCCACGATGGGCTGGCTGCGCAGAATGTATTCTTTCTCCAACGACGACTTTCTGGGCACGGCTACCTCGAAGTGGTCCAGCGCGCCCAGGCCCAGGGCCGTGAGGGTGGTTTTGGGCGAGAGTTTGGTAGTGACTTTGAACTGCGCGTCCCAGTAGTCGGGCCGGATGGGCAGGTCGATGGCCTTGAACAGCAGCTGCAGGTAGGAACGCCGCACCGAGGCCAGAAACGTGGTGTTTTTGGCCAGCGGGCCTTCCAGCGTGCCAGCCACCTCGGTGCCGCTCAGGCGCACGTTGCCCTGCACCCGGTCGGGGTTGCCGTCGCGCTGCCGGAACTGCAGCACGCTGCTCAGCGTGTTGTCGTAGCGCGCCTCAAAGGCCGAGGAACTCAGCGTCACGTCCTCAATAAAGCTCACGTTCAGCATGCCCGTGGGCCCGCCGGCGCTGCCCTGGGTCTGGAAGTGGTTGATGACCGGCACCTCAATGCCGTCGAGGTAGTACACGTTTTCGTTGGGGGCGCCGCCCCGGATGATGATGTCGTTGCGGAAGCCGGCCGTGCCGCTGGTACCGCCGCCGCCCACGCCGGGCAGCACCTGCACCACCCGGGAAATATCGAAGTTGCCACCGGGGTTGCTCTTGATTTCCTCCACGTTCAGGCGCTGCACGCTCAGCGGCGTTTCGGGCGTAGCCGCCCGAATGGCGCGGCTGGCCGTCACCTGCACTTCGCCCAGCGCCTGCGCCGACGGTACCAGCTCCAGGCTCACGATGTTGGCGTTGCCGGAAGTGATGCTCACGTTGGCCCGCAGCAGCGGCTCATACCCAATGAATGACACGCGCACGTTGTAGCTGCCCGTCGGGATGCCGGTGAGGCGGAAGCGACCCTGCTCGTCGGTGGCAGTGCCCAGGCTGGTGCCTTCCAGCGCCACCGTCACGCCGGGCAGCTGTTGCTGCGTGGTCCGGTCGCGCACGGTACCGCTGAGCACACCGGTGCTTTGGGCGTGCGCTGGCCCGGAGGCCACAATCAGAAGAAGAAACGCAAGGAGGTAGCGAAACAGCATAACCGTGAATTTAGTTGGGTATCGTACGAACATGAGATGTTTTAGTATGTTTAAGGATTTAGAAGTATTTTTTCATCCTTCCTTTAGGCGTCTTATTTTCTTTGCTTTTCATGGCGTATACCTTATTGAAGCAGCTTCTGGAGCAGCTAGAGCAGTTTGAGGAATTGAGCCGGGTAGGTGCAGGCAGTTCTGCGCCTGATCTGGCTGGCTTTGCTGCCTGGCTCTACGGCCGAACTGCGGCGCCGCCGGAGCCACGCGGACCAGCGGCGACGGCCACGGTGCCGTCTATGCCGCCGGAAGCGGAGATTGGCAAGCTGCTCATCTTTCTTACCCGCTACGCCCGCTCGTATATCCGGCTGGGGTTGGCGGGCACGCCACTGCTCACCCCCGACGATTTTGCCTATCTGGCCACCGTGATGGGCCATCAGCCGATTTCGAAGACTGAGCTGATTGCGCGCAACATCCACGAAAAAGCCACTGGTACGGAAGTTATTAAGCGGCTGCTGGCCCGTGGGCTGGTAGCCGAGCAGCCACATGCTACCGACCGGCGCAGCAAGCTCCTGACCATCACGGAAGCGGGCGGCGAGGTACTGGGGCAGGTTTTCGGGCCGATGGGCCAGGCCTCCCAGCTGATTGCCGGCGACCTGACCCGCGCCGAGCGGATTCAACTCCTGTACCTGCTGCAAAAGCTCGACGCCTTCCATCTGCCCATTTTCCAGGGGGGGCGCGCCGGCAGTTTCTCCGACCTGCTGCAGCATCTGCCGGATGATAATCCAACTGCATAGCGCCCCCCGCTTCGCGGCCAGCGGTAGTACAAGCCTGCGGCTGAAACGGCCGGCACCAAAGCACACCGACCACCCCGGATTCCTGACTTCCGGCAGGCGCCCACCAGCTGGCCGATGAAAGCTCCGGACCGGTCGATATATTCTGCCTGGCAGTCGGACGGGCTGGTTTGGGGCGGCGGTATAGGGTAGGTTTGTACTTGCTCTTTTACCACTTGCTCCTGATGGTTTCATTTTCGTTTCGGCGTGTGCTCACGCCCCTGATTCACGTGCTGCTGTGGGGCGTGTTCGGCCTAACGCTGCTGCTGTTTCAGCCGTTTGCGGGGCGCGTGGTGCTGCCGCCTCAGTTCTGGATGAAGCAGGCGCTGGTGTTTGCCATGTGGGTGGCCGCGTTCTATTTCACGGCCCGCGTGAGCGTCCCGCGGCTGCTGTTTCGCGGGCACGCCGGATGGTTTGTGGCAGTTCTGCTCGGTACGGCCGTAGCGGTTACGCTGCTTACCCAGGCCATTGAATCGTGGCTGAACCTGCCGGCCCTGATGGAACAGGCGCTACACCAGGGGCAGGGGGGGCAGCGGCCCGGCGGTTTCGGCGGCCCCGGCGGCAGCCCGCGCCGCCGCTTCGATGCCATAAGTATGCTGATGACGCTGCTGGTGCTGGGGATTAGCACGAGCATTACGGCGGTGCAGAAGTGGCAGCACGATGCCCGGCAGCGGCAGGAGCTGGAGCAGCAACAGGTAAGCTCCGAGCTGTCTTTTCTGAAAGCTCAGATCAATCCGCACTTTTTCTTCAATACCCTCAACAACATCTACGCGCTGACTTTGCTGGATGGTGATGCTGCCCGCGTGGCGCTGCATACCCTCTCGCGCATGATGCGCTATGTGCTCTATGACACCACGGCTGGCACCACGCCGCTGAGCAAGGAAATTGCGTTTCTGCAGGACTATGTGACGCTCATGCGCCTGCGCCTCACCAACAAGGTAGATGTGGTGTTGGAGCTGCCGGAGCCCGTGATGGAAGTGCCGGTGGCGCCTATGGTGCTGCTGCCTTTCGTGGAAAACGCCTTTAAGCATGGCGTCAGCGCCACAGAGGCAAGCCATATTCATATAGCGGTGCGGCAGCCGGCCAGTGAGGTGCTGGAGCTGGATGTCCGGAACTCGCGCTTTGCCACACCCGTAGCCAGCCTCGAAGAAAGCAACGGCATTGGGCTGGCAAATACCCGCCGCCGCCTCGATTTGCTGTATCCCGGCCGCTACACGCTGCTTGTCACCGACCCTGCGGCTCCCGACCCGGAATTCCTGGTGCATCTTACCCTGCACGTAGCTCCCTTCGCATGACCGTTCTGAACTGTATAGCCGTTGATGATGAGCCGCTGGCCCTGGGGCTGGCCTGCTCATTTATCGAAAAAACCCCTTTTCTGAACCTGGTAGGGCGCTATAGCAGCGGTGTAGAGGCGCTGCAAGGCCTCCACGAACACGCGGGCGGGGTAGACCTGATTTTCCTGGATATTCAGATGCCCGACCTCAATGGCCTGGAGCTGGCGCGCACCCTGGACCGGGGGCAGCCGGGCACCGGGCCTCGCATCATCTTCACCACGGCCTTCAACCAGTATGCGCTGGACGGCTACCGCGTGGATGCGCTGGATTATCTAGTGAAGCCCTTCAACTACGAAGAGTTTTTGCGGGCCGCCACCAAAGCCCGTGCCTATGCCGAGCGAGGCCAAACCGTAGCGGCGCCGGTACCAGCTCCGGCCGCCGCTGTTGAGGAGGAGTTCCTGTTTCTGAAAGTAGAGTACCAGCTGGTGAAAGTGGCCCTGAGCGACATTCTGTACGTGGAGGGCCTGAAGGACTACGTGAAAGTGCATCTGCACAGCGCCCCACGGCCACTATTGTCGCTGATGAGCCTAAAAGCCATTGAGGAGAAGCTGCCTGCCCGGCGCTTCATGCGCATTCACCGCTCGTTTATTGTGGCCCTCGACAAGATTGAGTCGGTGCGGCGCCTGACGGTGCAGATTGGCCCGGCCACCATTGCTGTGAGCGACCAGTACAAGGAAGCTTTTCTGCAGTTTCTGAGTCGCTGGACCTGAAGGCAGACTTACCCGGATACGTTGCGTCCGGCAACAAAAAGGCCGCTCTGAAGCAGGAGCGGCCTTTTTGTTGCCAGGCAATAAGTGCAGCCAGGCTACTGGTGCAGCTCGGTCATGGCTGGGTTGGTGTACATGCGCTTGAGGTAGGCGTTCAGGCGGTTCAGCATCTCGTCGTCCTGCTCGTGCAGCAGCTGCCGCCACAGGGCCTGTACCAGCAGTGTGAGGTGGTAGGTGGCCAGGTCGGGCTGGGCATAGCCCATATCCACAAATGCCTTGTTGAGCAGTGAATAGACCGGCAGCATAAACTTCTGGAAGTGTTTCTGCACCACCTCTTTGTCGAAGGCCTTGTCCTGCAGCGTCCAGAAGGCGCGCTCTTCCCGGACCAGCTTATAGGGCAGGTCGATGACTTTCAGGACCAGCGCGCTGGCGTCGGCTTCGGTGAGCATGCCCCGGTTGGCTTCCACAATGCGCTTGTAGCCATCCTTGATGATGGATTCGAAGAGCTTGTCCTTGCTCTGGAAATATTTAAAAATCAGGGGCTCCGAAACACCGGCCTCCTTGGCAATCAGCGCCGTAGATGTATGGTCGTAGCCCCGTTCTGCAAACAGCTGCAAGGCGGTTTGCTCGATTCGCTGGAAGCTTTTCATGGTGCAGGTAGGTGAAGTAGGCAGACGCCCCGCGAAAGGCGAACGTAGCTGAAAGCAGCTCCTAAGGTAGCAGCGTGGCTATATCCCTGTACCTCAAAAATAGGCAGCCGAGTTCAATACACGGCATGCCTACTACAAATTTGCTGTTTTCGTAATCCGCAACAGCTGCCGGGCTTCCGACAAGGGTTCGGGAATAAGTAGCAAAAAACGTATATTAACCTATAGCACGGAAGGGAAGCTGGCTGTCTGGCCGGCTCATGTTCACTTCAAGGTAGGTCTGCTATGGAAGCGTATACCGAAAAAGAAGCCCTGGCTCTGGTGGAGCAGTGGCTTTCCAACCACCCCGACCGGGTACAGAACCGCCGTCACCAGCCCGAAAGTCTGGCCAACTGGAAGCAGGCCGCTGTGCACTACCTGGTGCAGGGCAACCCCTACGACGCCGATGATATTCTGCGCTGGTTTGCCACGCAGGCCGAGGGTTCTTCTATGGAAGAGTCGGAAGCGGCGCATCACCATTAGGTAGGCTCGGGCGGGGCTGCGGGACTGGTCGTGCTGGCTCAGCTCTGCCGCAGAACAGGTGTGTCCGGGCTCAACTATACCAGGCCTGGGCCGTAAAAGTGGCCCAGGTGCTGCCGTTTGCCGCTATGCCAATATTTTATGTTCCGCCTGGGCCAACCTGGCCGGCTGCGAATGGTTGTTTGGAGTAGGGTTCGGTACGTGGTGCAGGCTTTTCATCTATCTGCTTTTCTTGTATGTCAACAGTTTCTTCTTCCGGCACGCCGGAGGGCACACCGCCGCATCCTGAGGACGGCACGCGCCGTTCGTTCATGAAACAGGCCGGCGGCCTGCTGGGCCTGGCTCTGGCCCCACCGCTGGTAGCGCAGGCCGAGCGGCTGACTGCCTACTCCAAAACCGTGGAGGGCGTCACGTCGCTCCAGCTGAAAATCAACGGCACCGTGCGCACCATCCAGGCCGAGCCCCGCGTGACGCTGCTGGATGCTTTGCGCGAGTACCTGGACCTAACCGGCACCAAAAAAGGCTGCGACCATGGCCAGTGTGGTGCCTGCACCGTCCACGTGGATGGCCGGCGCATCAACAGCTGCCTCACGCTGGCCGTGATGAACCAAGGCAAAGAAATCACCACCATCGAGGGCCTGGCCCAAGGCGAAGCGCTGCATCCGATGCAGGAGGCCTTCCTCAAGCACGATGGTTTCCAGTGCGGCTACTGCACGCCGGGCCAGATTATGAGCGGCGTGGCCTGCGTGAAAGAAGGGCACGCCAGCTCCGACGACCAGACCCGCGAGTGGATGAGCGGCAACCTCTGCCGCTGCGGCGCCTACCCCAACATTGTGGCCGCCGTGCGGGAAGTGGCTGGCAAAGCGTGATGAAGTGATGAGGCAAAAAGTGATGAGGAATTCTCGTCATCTGCTTGCTGCCTGTCACCTCATCTCTTCATCACTTCATCACTAATTCCATGAACAACTTTAGCTATACCCAGGCTGGTTCGGCCAAAGAGGCCACGGGCCTGCTGAAAGACAAACCCCAGGCGGCCTACATTGCCGGCGGCACCACGCTGCTGGACTTGATGAAAGCCAATCTGGAGGAGCACCCGCAGCTGGTCGACATCAACACTATGCCCTTCAAAGGCATCGAGCAAACCAAGGACGGCCTGCGCATCGGGGCCATGGAGCGCATGAGCGACGTGGGAGAAAACAAGCTGGTGCTGGAGCAATACCCGGCCATTTCCGAGTCGCTGCTGCTGGCGGCCTCGCCGCAGCTGCGCAACATGGCCAGCATCGGGGGCAACATTTTGCAGCGCACCCGCTGCGGCTACTTCCGCGACCCGGCGTTTCCATGCAACAAGCGCGTGCCCGGCTCCGGCTGCCCCGCTTTGGAAGGCGACAACCACAACTTAGCTGTGCTGGGCACCTCCGACAGCTGCATTGCCACCGCTTACCCCGGCGACTTGAGTGTAGCCCTGGCTGCGCTGGATGCCGTACTGACCCTGGAAAACCAGAAGGGCAAGCAGCGCCAGGTGCCCGTGACGGAATTCTACCTACTGCCTGGCAAAACGCCCCAGAAGGAAAACGTGCTGGAGCCCGGCGAACTGATTGTCGCCGTGACCATTCCGGCTGCCGCGCATGCCCGTCGCTCTACGTATTTCAAGGTGCGGGAGCGGGCCAGCTATGCCTACGCACTGGCCTCGGCCGCCGTGGGCCTCGACGTGCAGGGCGGCACCATCCGGGCGGCCCGCGTGGCGCTGGGCGGCGTGGGAACCAAACCTTGGCGTAGCCCTGAGGCGGAAAAGGCCCTGGTGGGCCAGCCGGCCACTGAAGCCACGTTCCGGGCCGCCGCTGCCGCCGCTTTGCGTGGCGCCCAGCCGCGCAAGGAAAACGCCTTCAAGGTAGAGCTGGCGCAGAACACGCTGGTGCAGGCCTTGATGAAAGTAGCGGGCTAATAACAGCGTAGAGACGCGACACTTTGCGTCTCCCCGTTGAACGACTTGCTCCTGAAAAGCCGCAACAGACAGCGTCAGCAACGATTGAGACGCGAAGTATCGCGTCTCTACCCCCTCCCTCACGGACCTCATTCCCATGGATACCGCAGAACCAACTTTCTTTGATACCAACCCCAAGGCAGGCGTCGTAGGGCAGCCGCTGAACCGGGTGGACGGCCGGGATAAGGTCACGGGCAAGGCCAAGTATTCGGCCGAGTTCAACCAGCTGCCGGGCCTAGTGCACGCCGTGCTCAAAACCAGCGACGTGGCCAAGGGCCGTATCACCGGCTTCGATACCACGGCAGCTATGAAGCAACCGGGCGTGCTGGCCATCCTGACGCACCAGAACCTGCCCAAGCTCGCCAAAACGCCGAATGACGCGGAGGGTAAGAAGGCCATCGGCGCGCCCATGGGCTTTATGCCGCTGACCACCGACCAGATTCATTACGCCGGTCAGCCCGTAGCCATTGTGGTGGCTGATACGCTGGAACGCGCCCAGTACGCCGCTGCGCTGCTGAAAGTGCAGGTAGCCGCCGAAAAGCCGATAGCCTCCTACGAAGACCCGCAGGCCAAGCTGTTCGACCCCACGAAAGTGCAGGACGGCAAAGCACCGGCCCACACCGTGCGCGGCAACGCGCAGGCGGCCTTTGCGGCGGCTCCGGTGCAGCTTACCCACAAGTACACCCACGCCATCAACCACCACAACCCGATGGAGCCCGGCGCCACCACGGCCCACTGGGAAGCCGCCGACCGCCTTACCATCTACGACGCCACGCAGGGCGTGACACGCACCCAGAAGGCCGTCAGCACGATGCTGGGACTTTCGGCGGAGCAGGTGCGCGTCGTGACCAAGTACCTCGGCGGCGGCTTTGGGTGCAAGGGCTCCAGCTGGCCCCACACCATCCTGACGGTGCAGGCGGCTAAGGCTGTGGGCCGGCCCGTGAAACTGTCGCTCACCCGGCCTCAAATGTTCACGGGCATGGGCCACCGCGAAGACCAGACCCAAACCCTGAAAATGGGCGCCACCCGCGACGGCAAGCTCACGGCCCTCATCCACGAGAAGACCTCCACCACCTCGCCGTGGGACAACTACGCCGAGTCGAACAGCAAGATTATCAACATGCTGTATGAGTGTCAGAACTTCGAGGCGTCGTATCAGCTGGCCCGCGCCAACGTCATGACTTCCACCTTCACGCGGGCTCCTGGTGAAGCGCCCGGTTCGTTTGCGCTGGAGTGTTCCCTTGATGATCTGGCCTACCAGCTGGGTATTGATCCGTTGGAAATCCGGCTGCGCAACTACGCCGAGAAGGACCCCAGCACCGGCAAGGCCTGGAGCAGCAAAAGCCTGAAGGAATGCTATGCCCGCGGGGCTGAGCTGTTCGGCTGGAGCAAGCGCAACCCCAAAGCCGGCGCCACCCGCGACGGCCGCCTGCTGGTGGGCTGGGGCATGGCCACGGCCAGCTACCCCGTCCACAACTCGCAGGGCACGGCCCGCGCCCGCCTCTACGCCGACGGCCACGCCGTGGTGCAGTCGGGCGCTACCGACCTGGGTACCGGCACCTACACCGTGATGACGCAGGTAGCGGCCGATGCGCTGTTTCTGCCCGTGGACAAGGTGCGCTTCGAGTTGGGCGACACCAAGCTGCCTACCGCGCCCAACTCGGGCGGCTCGGTGGCGGCCGGCACGGTATCGTCGTCGGTGTACATGGCTGCGCAGGATGTGTGGCAGAAGCTCATTAAGGTGGCGGTGCTCGATAAGAAGTCGCCGCTGTACCGCGCTAAAGCGGCCGATGTAGAGGTGAAGCAGGGCCGTTTGCAGCTCAAGGCCAACCCGCAGAAAGGGGAGGACTTTGCCGCCATCATGAAGCGCGCCGAAATGGCCGACATCGAAGGCAACGGCCAGGGCCGCTACGGCAGCGGCTACGAAGACGCCCAAGCCGCCGCCAACGCCGACCCCGCCAAAAAGGATCAGGCCGCTGACCATTCCATGCACTCCTTCGGGGCGCACTTCTGCGAGGTGAAGGTAGACCCCGACCTGGGCACCGTGCGCGTCACGCGCTGGGTGAGCGTACACGGGGCTGGCCGCATCCTCAACGCCAAAACTGCCCGCTCCCAGATCATCGGCGGCAGCATCTTCGGCATCGGGGCGGCGCTGATGGAAGGCACCGTGCGCGACCAGAACTACTCGCGCTACACCAACGCCTCCCTAGCCGACTACCACATTCCCGTCAACGCCGATATTCCGGAAATGACGGTGGAATTCATCGACGAAAAAGACCCCTACATCAACGCCATGGGCGTGAAGGGTATAGGCGAAATTTCGATGGTAGGCGTTTCCGCCGCCGTAGCCAACGCCGTGTTCCACGCCACCGGTAAGCGGGTCCGCAGCCTGCCCATCACCCCTGATAAAGTGCTGGCCACGAAACCAGTACAGGCGTAGTAAAACTGTCATTCCGAGCGAAGCGAGGAATCTGAGTTGCCAGTTACAGGCTAACCCAGATTCCTCGCTTCGCTCGGAATGACAGTTTCAGGCCAACGCCACCGTTTCCCTATCCGTACTGTTGTGTATCATGACTGAACTCCAACGCCTGCTTATCGCCTACGACGCGCACCGCGCTGAGGGGCGCGCCTGCGCCTTGGCCTCGGTGGTGGACGTGGCTGGCTCGGCCTACCGCCGTCCCGGAGCCCGCATGCTGGTCACCGACGAAGGCCGCCTGACCGGGGCCATCAGCGGCGGCTGCCTCGAAGGCGACGCCCGCCAGCGCGCCCGCCGCGTGATTCAGCAGGGCCGTCCCACCGTCGTCACCTACGACTCCACCGACCCTGACGACGACCTGCAATTCGGGGCCGCGCTGGGTTGCCAGGGCATCGTGCAGATTTTGCTCGAACCTCTCGACTTCCAAAACCCCGACAACCCCGTGGAGCTGCTGCGCCGCTGGGCTGAAGGTGTGGAGGCCAACGCCGTGGTGGCCACCGTATTCAGTACGGCCGGCCCGGGGGCTGAGGTAGCCATGGGCCAGCGTTTGCTGCTGACTTCGGATAACGCCGCCCAAGGCACGCTGCCGGAAGCCGCCGAACTGTTCGCCGCCATTCTGGCCGACGCCCGCACCGCCCTGGCGGCCGGGCAGCCTGCTACCCGACACTACCCGGCCGGTGCCGGTACCGTGCGCGTGAGCCTGGAAATCCTGCGCCCGCCCGTACGCCTCACCGTGTACGGGGCCGGCAACGATGTGCAGCCGCTGGTGCGACTGGCCGCCAGCCTTGGTTGGCGCGTGCTGGTGGTGGACGGCCGCCCCGCCCAGGCCCAGCCCGCCCGCTTCCCGGAAGCCGATGAGGTGCGCGTGCTACCGCTGGCGCAAGTCGGCCAGCAGCCCCACGATGGCAGCTTCGCCCTGCTGATGACGCATAATTACTACTACGATTTGGCGGTGCTCCAGCATCTGCTGCCGGCCGCCACGGCGCGCTACATCGGGCTGCTGGGGCCGCGCAAGAAGTACGAGCGGCTGCTGGAAGACTTGTGCAAGGACACGCCCGACGCGGCCGAGCAACTGCGGGGCCGCATCCACAGTCCTATCGGCCTGAACCTGGGAGCCGAAACGCCCGAGGAAATTGCCCTGTCCATCGTGGCTGAAATTCAGGCGGTGCTCACGGGCCGCCCCGCCGGCTTCCTCCGCGACTCCCCGCACCCCATTCACCCGCCCCTGCACAGCAACGCCCCGCTGGTAGCGGAAGGCCGCGTAGATGCCGTGTGCGGACTGTAATACGTAACGCCTGTCATCCTGAGCAGCGCGAAGGACCTTATCACGTTAGCACGACTGGCTCATGCGTGATAAGGTCCTTCGCGCTGCTCAGGATGACAATCTGAAACAACACAACTGATGCCCGACGCCATACTGCTGCTTGCCGCTGGGTCCTCGTCCCGCCTGGGTCGGCCCAAGCAGCTGCTGGTTTATCAGGGCCGGACGCTGTTGCGGCGGGCGGCCGAAACCGCCGTGGCCGCCGCGGGAGGCGTGCCGGTGGTCGTCGTGACGGGGGCGCTGCATACGGAGCTGCTGCCGGAGCTGGCCGGCCTGCCGGTGCGGGTGGTGCGGTGCCCGGAATGGGCGCGGGGCATGGGCGCGTCGCTGAAAACCGGCCTGCAGGCACTAAAAACGCAGTATTCTCCGCTCCGTTCCGTCACGGTGCTGCTCTGCGACCAGCCTCTCGTGACGCCCGCGCTGCTCCGGCAGCTGGCCGAAACGCATGCCGCTACCGGCCGGTCCATCGTGGCCAGTGAGTATGGGGGTGTGCGGGGCGTACCGGTCTTGTTTGGGGCCGAAGCACTGCCTCTGCTCTATCAAGTGCCGGACGCTGCCGGCGCCGGCCAGCTCCTGAAGCAGCACTCGGAGCTGGTAGCCACCGTGTCCTTTCCGGGCGGGGCACTGGATGTGGATACGGAAGCGCAGTATGCGGCCCTGTTGGCCGGGCCGACTGCTACCGGGTAAGGCTGCCGGCCGCGGAGCTTAGCGCAGCGTCATGTCCTTGAGGGAGATGATGTATTCGCGGGTCGCCGCATCGTAGCGAATGGTGTAGGTGGCGGGGTAGTATTTGCCCGCTGCTTCGTATACCTGCGGCTGCTTGATGGCTTGCTGAACCGCTACTGCTGGTACCAGCAGCGCCTTGGTAAACATGGGCTCCAGAAAGCTGACGTGCCCATCGTACGACCCGTAGATGAAGGTGTGGCTGAAGCTGCCGCCCGGCTGGTATTCGGGGCTGCTGGGGTCCGACCAGTGCCGGCCCATCATGGGCACGGTGCGGCCCGGCGCTACGTTGGGCGCGGTGACGTAGCCGGTGGGCAGCTTGTTCGGGGCCGGCAGAATGTCGCCTTTGGGGTCGTCGAGGATGATGGCATGCTGCACGCTCGACGGAATCATATAGAAGTGGGCATCGAAATGCGGTACGGTATAGACACCGGCGGGCTCGTGGCCGCTGGGGTTCCAATCGAAGGAGAGATGGTCGAAGGGCAGGCGGGCGGTGGCGTCGCCGGTGGGCAGGGCCAGCTCGTACATGATGCCGGTAACCGGCGTAGCGGGCAGACCGGTAAGGCCGGCTTCGGTCAGAGCAATACCGATTTCGGTGGGCTTGCCATCGGCATCGGCCGCAACGAAGCTGCGGGCCGAGCCGCTGCCCACCTGCACCGTAGGACCATAGCTGATGGACGGCTGCCGGGGCGAGTCGTCGTCGTCGTCGCAGGCTACTACCAGCGGCAGGCCCACGGCCAGCAGCAGCAGCAGCCGGCTCCAGACCGGCCGATAAGAGGGAAGGTTGGTTTTCATAGAGCAGGCAGAAAAGGGAGTGGAAGCGTCGCGAGGCGTCGCATCACTAAAGATACCCTACAAACCAGCTCATTGAAATAACACATATATGTCTTGAAATAAGTTGGTTTTGACCGAATAAGTGTTATCATAAGATAGCGGGGGTGGAGCGTATCATCGGCCGCTGGTGCCCGGCCGGGCCGACCGCTGTCCGGTTGCATTCCGACTCAACAAATAGTTATATGGGTAGGGAATACTTCTAAATACCGATATCTTAACGGCCTCATCCTAACCCTATTTCGTATGCCAATCGAATATTCCCTCGTGGAGCGCGGCACGCCCGGAGCACCGGCCACGGCCAAGAAGAAGTTTTATGCCACGGCCAAGTCGCAGGGCGACACAACCGTGCGCGACCTGGCCAAGCGCATCAGCGAAATTTCCACGGTCAGTTCCGTGGATGTGATGGCCGTGCTCGAAGCCCTGTTTCAGGTGGTACCCGGCGAGCTGGCCGATGGCCGCATCGTGCGCTGCGGCGACTTCGGCTCCTTTTTCACCACGCTCAAAAGCGGCGGCGCCGACTCGGAAAAGGAGTTCAACCCGGCCCTCATCAGCAGCGTGAGCGTGAAATTCCGCCCCGGTAAGCTCTTCGGGCAGGCCATTCAGGCCGCCGACTTCAGGCGCATCGAGAAGTAAGGCCAACCTGTTGGGCAGGAGGTACCCAACTCTTGCCCAACAGTTGCCGGACTCTTCCGCAACAGGAGCCTGGGGCTCAGCGGGCCTGTCGGTATCGGCAGGCCCGTTATTTTTGGGGAGGGTGCCCCTTGTCCCGGCAACGGCCGCGCCGAATTCCCGTTATCTTGCCCGTACCCTTCTTCAACCATTGTCCTTATGAGCGACGTTTCCGCCGCCCCGGCTGCCCCCGCGGCCGACCTGTACCATATTCCCAAGGATGATAAGCGCATCACCCGCGGCTGGACGTTCTACGACTGGGCAAACTCGGTGTATCCGCTGGTCATCACCTCCAGTATTTTCCCCATCTACTGGAGCTCGATGGTGAAGGAAGTCACCGGCACGGATAGTGGCAAAACGCCGGTTGAGTTCCTGGGCATGCACGTGCCGGGCACGTCCTTGCAGAACTACTCCGTGTCGGCCGCTTTCCTGATTATTGCCCTCATCAGCCCGCTGCTCACGTCGCTGGCCGACTTCTCGGGCCGGAAAAAATTGTTTCTGCAGGTGTTCTGCTACCTGGGCGCCGCTTCCTGCGCCGGGCTGTATTTCTTCGAGCCGAGCACGTTTACGCTGAGCGTATTCGTGTTCATACTGGCGACCATCGGCTTCTCCGGCTCCATCGTTTTCTACAACTCCTACCTGCCCGATATTTCCTCCGAGGAGAAGTTCGACTCGCTGTCGGCGCGGGGCTTTTCCATGGGCTACATCGGCTCGGTGGTGCTGCTGGTGCTGTGCCTGCTCCTGATTCAGGGGCCTACGCTGTCGGGCACGCCCATGTTTGGGCTGAGCACCGGCGAAGCTACCCGCTACAGCTTCCTGCTCACGGGTATCTGGTGGGCCGGCTTTGCCCAGATTCCCTTCTTCACGCTGCCCGCCGACCCCGGCCGCCCGGCCGGCGCCGCCTCCGAATCGGGCTGGCTGCTCAACGGCTTCCGCGAGCTGGCCAAGGTGTGGAAGGAAACCAAAAAGCAGCCCAACCTCAAACGGTTTCTGCTGGCCTACTTCACCTACAACATGGGCGTGCAGACCGTGATGTACGTGGCCACGCTGTTTGGCTCCGAGGAGCTCAAGCTGGATAGCACCTCACTGATCATCACCATTCTGCTGCTTCAGATTGTCGGGATACTGGGCGCCTACCTGTTTGCCAAGCTCTCGGAGCGTATCGGCAACACGCGGGCCCTGAGCTGGGCCGTGTTCATCTGGATGCTGATCTGTGTGGCGGGCTATTACGTGCAGGCCGGGTGGAGCTTCTACGCGCTGGCGGCCGTCATCGGCCTCACGATGGGAGCAGTGCAGAGCCTGTCGCGCTCCACGTACTCCAAAATCATTCCTGAGAATACGCACAACTCGGCGGCATACTTCAGCTTCTTCGATGTCACGGAGAAAGTGGGCATTGTGGTGGGGCTGGTGGTGTTCGGCGGCATTTCGCAGCTGATGGGCGGCAACATGCGCTACAGCATCCTGGCTCTGATTGTGTTCTTCATCCTGGGCCTGATTTTCCTGCTTCAGTTGCGTGGCCGCAAGCTCCGCGAAGACTCTTCCGACACCCTGGGGCCGCCGCCTGCCACCCCCAATGCGGGCATGCCAGCTTCCTGAACATTACGAACGGTTTTTGCTTCTTGCACGAGCATCGGGAAGGCCCCGATGCTCGTTTGCTTTTCCTCGCGTTTAACCCCACTTACAGTCAACCCAATGCACACTTCTTCCCTGCAGCAAAATATTCTGGCGGAGCTCCATGTGGAGCTGGCCGGCACCCGCAAAGTGCTCGAACGAGTACCGTTTGAGCAGGCCGAGTACCGCCCGCACCCCAAGAGCATGACGCTGTGGCAGCTGGCCACGCACGTTGTCAACCTGCTGGCCTTCAAGACGCTGTTTGTCACCCACGACTCGCGCGACTTCCTCGACCCCGATGCGCCCAAGCCCGGCCCTACGCCCACGAGCAAGGAGGAGCTGCTGGCCCGCTTCGACGAGTACAGCGCCACGTTGCAGCAGGAGCTGCAGGCCACCACCGACGAGAAGCTGACCCACAGTTTCAAGCTGCACCGCGGCGAGCAGGTGATGTTTGACCGTCCGAAAAGCACTGCCATCCGCCTCATGGGCCTCAACCACAGCATTCATCACCGGGGCCAGCTCACCGTGTACCTGCGTCTGCTCGACATTCCGGTGCCCGGCCTCTACGGCCCCTCCGCCGACGAGAAGTAGGAATAATTAATTCTCTTGTAAGAATATTTTTATAAATCAGATAATTATCTTGCCGCCTCCCGGCTTATTATCTTGTAAACACATGGCCAAAAATTGCATATCTCTCGTCCGGAATATGGGTGTTATGGTAGCCGTGACACTGCTTTCTCTGTCAGCCTGGGCGCAACAGTCTATCATCGACCCAACATTTCCACCAATTCAAGCTACTAAACTCAACTCCATAACCGGTGCTGTAGAGGCGAGTACTATCAATGATATAGTGCGCCAGCCGGACGGGAAATACATCATTGGCGGCGACTTCACAGCCATCAATGGGGTGGCTGCTTCCCGGCTGGCGCGCCTAGAAGCGAATGGTACCCTCGATGCTGCTTTCACAGCGGCGTGTGCCACCAATGGGCCGGTAAACAGCTTAGCGTTGCAGCCAGATGGGCGCTTACTCGTGGGCGGTAGTTTCACCACTTTGGCTGGCAGTGGACGAATATACTTGGGCCGGCTGCTGCCTTCAGGAACTTTGGACTCAACTTTCACTCCAGCTTCATCGGCTATTGCCACCAGCTACGGAATAGCTCAGGTGCTGATACAGCCCGATGCGCAGTTACTAGTAGTGGGCAGAGTAAATATGCGTGGTGCGGGGTTCAGTGAGCAGCAGATCGTCCGGCTCAATGGCACCAACGGCCAATACGACCCTAGCTTTCAGTATGCCCTCCCGACCCCCGATACCTCGCCCCACACGATATTGATTCAACCTGATGGGAAGATTTTAGTAGCTGCAAACGGGCCCTCTTACCGTCGAGCGTTCATGCTTATACGACTGCAGCCTGATGGCACGATTGATACTGCTTTCTCTCCGCTGGAAAGTTCGGTTACTGCCGATCTGAATGGGTTGGCGCTGGATGCTGCTGGTAGAATCTACGCGGGTGGTATGTTTCAAGGCAGTCCGGGCAATAGTTTACTGCGCCGGTACTTGCCTGATGGTACAATTGACTCGTCCTTTGGCTATTTCAGGTCTTTCACGGTGCCACCATATGTTGGGGCAGTAAAAGCACTTTCTGTGCAGCCCAACGGGCGGGTGTTACTAGCTCATGCTACAGTGGAACGCGTGCAATCTAATGGCAGCGCTGATGCAGGATTTATAACGGGTATTGCTGGTAATGTCCGACGGTTTCTGGTGCAGCCTGACGGCGCAATTATGATAGCTGGCGCAGCATTATCTGGGGTGGTAACTGGCAGTGCTACTAGTTTAGTGCGGGTGCTTGATGCCAACGTGCTGGGGATAATGTCCTCGGTGGCTGATGCTCGTACGGTTGCCTGGCCAGTACCGGCCCGCGAAACGCTCAACCTGCGTCTGGATGCCGGTAGCCGGCCACAACGTGTACAATTACTTGACGTGCTGGGCCAGCCGGTGCTCACCCTGGAGCAACCCACGGACATGCTCACACTGCCAGTAGCAGGTTTGGCCGCCGGTACTTACTATGTACAGGTTGAGTATGCCAATGCCGGTCGAGTACTGCGACGAGTAGTATTGTACTAGAATAGGAAAACGCCATGAAAAAAGGCCGGCCGTTATGTTACGGTCGGCCTTGTGCTTTTTCAAAAAAACAGGGATTACCGAGATGTTACGGTAAACACCTGCTCGCCGGCAATCCAGGTCTGTTGCACTCTGGCACTGCGCAGCTTTTCCTTGGGAGCCTCCAGCAGGTCAGTATTCAGCAGCACGAAGTCGGCGGCCATACCGGGACGGATGCTGCCTTTCTGCTTTTCCTCGAAGGCGGCATGGGCAGCCCAGGTGGTCATGCCGCGCAGAGCATCGGGGCGGCTCAGCGCGTTTTCCATCTGAAAGCCGCCGCCGGGGTAGTTCCTGGCATCCTGCCGGGCCACGGCCGAATGATAGCCGAACAGCGGATTGATGTCTTCCACCGGAAAGTCGCTGCCGATAGCCACCTGCCCGTACTGCTTGCGGAGGGCCTCGTAGGCATACGCTGTTTTGAGGCGGGCCGCGCCCAGCCGCTCGCCGGCCCAGTACATATCAGAAGTAGCGTGCGTAGGCTGCACCGAAGGCACAATGCCGAACTGCCCGAACTTGGGCATGTCGGCCGGAGTTACCACCTGGGCATGCTCGATGCGCCAGCGCCGGTCTTGCTGGCCCTGCAGCGCCTCGCCGTAGATGTTCAGAATGATACGGTTCGCTGAGTCGCCGATGGCGTGGGTGTTCATCTGGAACTTGCTGGCCGCAATTTCCTGCGCCAGGGTCCGAAATTCCTTCTCGGTGGAAAGCAGGAAGCCGGTTTCCTTGGGCCGGTCGGAATACGGATGCACCAGGCAGGCGCCGCGGGAACCCAGGGCTCCATCGGCATATACTTTGAACGAGCTGACGGTGAGCTGGTCCGTAAAGACCGGACCATTTTTGAGGTAAAAGTCCCGGTTGGCTTTGGTCGGGTTGAGCATGGCGTAGAGGCGTAGCTTCAGCTTACCGGTCTTCTGCAGCGCCTGCATCTGGTCGATGTCCGACTTGTCCAGGCCCGCGTCGGCAAGGCTGGTGAGGCCCACGGCCAAGCAGTTTTGCTGGGCTTCGAGCAGTGCGGCTTCCGCCTCTGCCGGTGTGGCCGCCGGAATCTTGCTCGATACCAGCTTTACGGCATTGTCTACGAGCAGGCCGGTGAGTTTGCCGCCCGCATCTAGAGTAATGGTGCCCCCGCTGATGGGTGTGCGGGCCGTAATGCCGGCCAGATCCAGGGCCTTCTGGTTGACGAGGGCCGCGTGGCCATCTACCCGGATAATGAAAACGGGTGTGTTCGGAAACAGCGCATCGAGGGTGTCTTTGGTAGGAAACTGCTTGCCAGGCCAGTCGTTCTGGTCCCAGCCGCGTCCCGTCAGCCAAGCAGCCTGCGGGTACTGCCGACGCTGCTCCTGGAGTTTCTTCACCACTTCCTGCCACGAGCCGGTGCCTACCAGGTTAGCGTCGCGCAGGCCCAGGGCATAGCGGTAGAAGTGGCAGTGCGCGTCGTAGAAGCCAGGATAGATAAACTGGCCCTGCGCATCCACTTCCTGCTTGCTCTGGTACTTGGCCCGGATTTCCTCAGCGGTGCCTACCGCCACAAACCGGCCATCCTGCACAGCAAAGGCCTGCGCCTTGCTGAACGCCGAATCGACGGTGTAGACGGTGGCGTTGTACACAATCAGGTCGGCAGCGGTGCGGGGCTGGCAGCTGTTGAGCAGAGCGGGCAGCAGCAGCACTACCAGCAGGCGGAGGCGAAACAGAATCATGGGGCGAAAGTACACACGGCATTCCGCATCCAAATAGTAGGGGAGGTTATTGGCTGGCTACCGCATCCTGCTGGTACTGCTGCTGCAGCCACTCTAGTGAAGCCGACTCGTCGGTGAAGCGCTGCAGCTGGTAGGGAAGCGTATCGAAGTACGTGAGTGAAGGAATGGTAGCGTTGGCGAGCACGCCGGCCAGGTGGTGCGGCGACATCAGGAAGGCCAAGTACGTGGTGCGGCCCAAGCGGGGCTGCAGCTTCGGAAAAAACTCTTCCATAATCCAGAATACATCCGACGAATCAACCCCGGCGCGCCGCCGGATATCGAGCAGCCAGAAGCGGCAGTTGTACTCGGTGGCCGCTTCCAGCAGGGCGGCATAGCCCTGCTGCAGCTCAAAGGGCATCACGCCCCGCAGCCAGCGCCCCAGCAATACGTGCTGTTCCGGCCGGTAAATGATATCCAGATAAGGAGTAGAAAATGAGGTCATAGAATTCGTTTTGGAGGTCTGATACACAGATTGGTAAGAGCCCGAACCGCACGGCTGCGGTCCGTTTCTGCCAAAAAAATCCCCAGCGCCCTCGGGTGAGGCACTGGGGATAGAGGGTGCCTGCATACCGTGCAAGCTAACTTTCGGGCGGCAGTTTTGCTATTCGAAGCGCATGTGCTTCACCGATTCGCCGGAGTTTTTCAGTTCCAGCAGCGAGTCAATCCCAATCTGCAGGTGCGCCGTGACGTAGTCGGCCGTCACCTTCTTGTCGCTTTCAGCAGTTTTCACGCCTTCGGGCGTCATGGGGTTGTCGCTGACGAGCAGCAGCGCGCCATGCGGAATCTCATTGACGAAGCCAACCGTGAAAATGGTGGCCGTTTCCATATCCACGGCCATGGCCCGGATCTGGCGCAGATACTCCTTGAAGTTTTCGTCGTGCTCCCACACGCGGCGGTTGGTGGTATACACCGTGCCGGTCCAGTAGTCCTTCTCGTGCTTTTTGATCATGCTGCTGACCGCGCGCTGCAGCCGGAACGAAGGCAGGGCCGGAATTTCGGCCGGCAGATAGTCATCCGACGTACCCTCACCCCGGATAGCGGCGATGGGCAGAATCAGGTCGCCGAGCTTGGTTTTGTTCTTCAGGCCGCCGCATTTACCCAGAAACAGCGCCGCCTTGGGCTTCACGGCCGACAGCAGGTCCATGACGGTGGCAGCCATCGGCGAGCCCATGCCGAAGTTGATGATGGTGATGCCGTTGGCGGTAGCCGTCTGCATCGGCTTGTCGAGGCCGCGCACTTCCACGCCAAACTGTTCGGCGAACATGTGCACATAGTTGATGAAGTTGGTCAGCAGAATGTACTGTCCGAACTCTTTCAGCGGCACGCCGGTGTAGCGGGGCAGCCAGTTTTCTACAATGTCAGATTTGGATTTCATAGGCAATTCGGGGAATGGCTAAACGAGTGAATGAATGAGAAAAATAGGGCTTTGGGCAGGAGAAACTCAGTATCTGCTGCCTTGGCCGGGCACCCAACCGGGTACAAAAAAACCGTCAGATCCTTGGAAAGAGGATGTGACGGTACGGAGGGGAAAAGCGGGAACCGAAGTTCGGGGACCGTACCTTTGGAGGTGATGCAAGAGTTGAACCTGCCGCCTTTCGAATACAAAGTTACACAATCCAGCGAAAATTTGCTGATATGGGATGTGTTGCGCCGCAAGCATGTGGTGCTGACCCCCGAAGAATGGGTGCGCCAGCACGTGGTGCATTACCTCATCAACCACCGCGGCTACCCCAAAGGCCTGCTGAGTTTGGAGCAGGGGCACCGCTACAACCAGCGCCAGAAGCGCACCGATTTGGTTGCGCTGGATGCCACCGGCCTGCCGCTGCTGTTAGTAGAATGCAAGCGTCCCACGGTGCCCATCACGGCCGCAGTGGCTATGCAGGCTGCCACCTACAACCAGACCATTGGTGCCCCGCTGCTGCTGCTGACCAACGGCCTGCACCATTTCTGCTGGCGCGTGAATTTCGAGCAGCGTACCAACGAGCGGCTGGCTGAAGTGCCGCACTATACCGGGCCAGCCGAAAATGACAAAATATCAGATTGAGGTGCTTATACTGAATGAGTTGCGGTAATTCACTTTCTTTATACCCTCGCGAGTATACTTCTGCCTCATTACCGTCGCTGCCGCTTCTGCTGCATGAGCAAAAGACACTAGCCGGGAAGCTGCCAGAATGAGACGAATTGTTTTGCTTCCGACTGACTATGATAGATGCAGGTACGCCGCTGGATAGTACAGGATTTGAGCACAGTGCGGAAGCCGCCTTCAGGCTGGACGAAAAGGGGCGTTTGTCTCAACTGACAGCCGGATTTGCCGGCTTGCTCCAACAGCCCGCCGCGCACTTAGCCGGGCAATTGCTCATGGAGCTCACGGTTTCGTCGGAGGCTGACGCCCTGCGCCAATACCTGCGCCGCGCGGCAGCCGGCGAAGTAGTGGCCTGCGAAGCGCAACTGCTGGTGCAAGGCCAGCCACTACCGGTTTTGCTGACGCTACTGCCGGCCGCCGAAGGGCACGCGGCCGGAGTCTACGGGGTGGTCAGGAAGGAGCTGGCATCGTCCACAAATTCTTTGCTGCTGGAACGCGAAAAGCATCTGTCAGTCATCTTCGATAATATTGCTGACGTGACGTTTGTGCTGCGGCGGGAAGAAGACGGGCAGTTCCGGTTCATGTTTGTGAACAAGGCATTCGAGCAAACGACCGGTGTGTCGGCGGCTCGGGTAGTGGGCAGTCTGGTTCCGGAAGTTATTCCTGAGCCGTCGCTCAGTATGGTGCTGGAGCACTACAATACGGCGCTGCGTACCATGAAGAGCGTCGTCTGGCAGGAAGTGTCAGATTATCCGAACGGCCGCAAAACGGCTGAAGTAAGCATAACCCCCGTGCTGGAGCCGGACGGTACCTGCTGCCAGCTGGTCGGGATTGTACATGACCTGACGGCGCAGAAGGAAGTGGAAGCAGACCTGCAGACCAGTAACGAACGGTTTCAGTATGCTCTCAGGGCTACTACCGACGCTCTTTACGATTGGAACGTGGCGGCCAACACGCTGTTTTGGGGGGAGGGGTTTAATACGTTGTTTGGCTATGAGCTAAAGCAGAATCCGACCCCATTCAGCACGTGGGCTGATGCCGTAGAAGAAGCAGAACACCAACGGGTAGTGGCGGGTCTGGTGCAAACGGCCTTCAACACCGCCAACACATTCTGGCAGCAGGAATACAAGTTTCTCCGTGCTGATGGCTCCTGGGCAGTCGTATTCGACCGGGGCTATATCCTGCGCGACGAGCATGGCCACCCGGTCCGGATGATTGGCGCCATGCAGGACATCACGGCGCGCAAAGAAGCGGAGGAGAAGCAACTGCTGCTGGCCGACAGGCTGGGCAAGCAAAATGCCGACCTGCAACAGTTTGCCTATATCGTGTCGCATAATCTGCGGGCACCACTGGCCAATGCGCTTGGCTACAGCAACCTGCTTCTGCGAGTTGATAAAGCGTCGCCCGTGTTCGACGAGTCACTCAATCACCTGCGTACCAGTATCCAGCAGCTGGATGGCGTGCTGGCCGACGTCAACGGCATTCTGGCTATCCGCGACCAGCAGGGCAGCTACCGGCCGGAGCCGGTGGCATTGGCGGCCGTGTGCCGGCAGGCCCTGACCGGCCTGGAGAAACAGCTCCGCCAATGCGGGGGCCAGCTGCACTGCAGTATTGCCGAGCAGCTGCAGGTGCAGGGAAGTCGGGCCTATTTTCACAGCATTTTTCACAATCTGATTTCCAACGCCATCAAATACCGGTCTGATGCGCGCCCGCTGCAGATTTCCATCGAGGCTTCCGTGGCTGCCGATGAGCACGTGACGATAGAGGTATGGGATAACGGCTCCGGATTCGACCAGGAGAAGGAAGGGGAAGACGTCTTTCAGCTCTACCGCCGCTTCCATCCCGACAAGCCGGGGCGGGGCATCGGATTATTTTTAGTGAAATCCCATGTCGAATCCATGAATGGCCGTATTAGCGTGCAGAGCAAAGTGGGCATCGGAACCCACTTCACCTTAGAATTCTAGTGTTATGCGAATTGAAACCTATTTAATCGACGACGATTCTCTCAGCATCTACCTTACGGAGCAGCTGCTGCGGGCCGAAGGATTTTCAAACCTGATCTGCACGTTTGTTTCGGCTACTAAGGCGCTGCAGCAGCTGGTCCAGAACAAGGAGAAGACGGTGCCGCAGGTCGTTTTTTTGGATTTGAATATGCCCGTGATGAACGGCTGGCAGTTTCTGGAGGCCCTGGAGCCCTACACAGATGAGTTGCAGGGGCGCTGCCAGATCTACATTCTCACTTCGTCGCTGGCCCTCTCGGACATGGAAAAGGCCAAGCAATACGAACTGGTTGCCGGCCTGATTCATAAGCCCATCGATTCGGAAGAGATAAAGGCCATCCAGGCACGGCTGCAGGAGCAGCAGGGGTAGAACCGCGGCCCACAAACTGCCTGGTTCAGCGGTAGAGCGTGTTGTCGAGCAGCCCAGCGGTGAAGAACTGCACGCAGGCTTTCAGCTCATTGCCGTATTGCTGCAGCTTCTGCGGATCGGGGTTGGGCAGCGGTTTGGCCGGAATAAAATGCGTCTGATAAGGATACAAGCGGATTTTGTTGTCGGCGGTCAGCTCCGTTACGAAGTCATGATGCACCAGAAAATAGCTGCCGCCGCTCAGAAAAAGAGCCCGCCCCATGGTTCCGGCATCAAAAGCCGAATAGCCGAAAGGCAATAGCCGGGACGCCGGCACGGGCACATCCAGCACATCCAGCACCGTAGCCGGTACGTCGGCCTGCTGGGTAATGCGGTGCACGTTGGCGGCGGGCAAGGTTCGGCCAGGATGAAAAAGCAGAAGTGGCGTTTTGTAAGCGCCCAGCGTATTGAGATAAGCCGGATTGTCGCTCTGGGAAGTGTGGTCGGCGAGTAGCACAAACAACGTGCGGCGGTACCAGGGCTGGCGGGCAGCTGCCGCAAAAAAGCGCCGCAACGCATAATCGGTGTAGGCAATAGTGGGCTGAATAGGCAGGGTGCCCGCCGGAAAGCGCCCCTTGTACTGGCTGGGCAGCGTGAATGGCTCGTGGGCGCTTAGCGTGAATACAGTGCTGAAAAATGGTTCCTTCTTTCGGCTCAGCTCCCGATTGAAATACTGCAGGTAAGGCTCATCGAAAATACCCCAGTGTCCGTCATAATCGGGGCTCTTTGCGCCACCCGGGTACTCATCCAGACCATAATACTGCTGTATTCCCGCAATACCGGAAAAGGTATTGAAACCCATAGTGCCGTTTTGGGCGCCGTGAAAAACAGATGTAGCATAGCCACGCTGGCCCAGCAGTTCACCAAGCCCATGCAACTCATTGGTCTGGAAGCTGGAAGTAATGAACGAATTGTCCATTAGGCCGGGCAAGCCGGCCAGCGTGGCAGGCAGGGCCTCAATGGAGCGGCGGCCATTGGCATAATTCTCCCGAAACAGCACTCCGCCGTGCGTCGCTAGTGAATCGAAAAAGGGGGTATAGCCGGTTTGGCCGCTGTTTTCAACCCCTGTGTATTCCGATGCAAAGCTTTCCAGCAGCAGAATCACTACGTTATCAGCGGTGGGCGGGGCTGTGGCGGGTGGCAAAGGGCGGGCCGCCAGGGCCTGGCGCAACTCAGCAGGAGAGCGGAAATACGTTTTGCGCTCTATCGTTTGGGCATCAATACTTTTCAGGAATGTGAAGGTGCTGTTGAGGGCTAGGTGGCCCAGCACTGCCGGCTGCTGCCCAAAGGCGTGCCCGGTGCGCAAGGGCTTCAGCTGCAGCCCGCCCCGGATACCCAGCACCACCAGCCCGGCCAGCAGCACCAACTGCGTCCCAAAAATCAGCACGGTAGTCGTGCGGCTTTTGGCTGCTGGCAGCGGCCCGGTTGGCGCGGGCAAGGGCCTGGGCAGCGGGTACAGCAGCCACAGGGCCAGCAGCAGCAGCCCAAACGGAATCAGCAGATACCAGTAGTTGAGCAGTAGCTGGCCGGCCTGCCGCCGCACATCATCCCCGATGGTGACCAGCTCATTGCTGGTGCGCCGCCCGATAAAGCGGAAGTATTCCGTATCAATCAGGTTGAGGGCCACCCCAAACCCATTGATTAGCAGCCATACCGCCCGCAGCATCCGCTGCCATACCCGCCCGCGGCTCGGCACCAACGACAGCACAATAACCGGCACGTTCAGCAGCAATAGCGCCGATACATCAAAGCGGAAGCCGTGCCAGAAGGCCAGCAGCAGGGCAGTGGATTCCGCTTCCCGAAAAATGCCGGCGTTGGCTGCGTAGAATCCAAGGCGCAGCAATAGGTAGGCCCCCAGTAACAGGGCCAGACGGCGTAGCAGCAACCACAGAAACTCAGCAGGCATACAAACGAGAAATCAGTGCTGTCCGCCTGCTCTGAACAGGCCAGCCAGCGGCAAAAGAGGGAAGGGCGCTAGAGCTTACAGCGGTTTCAGGCTGATGGACTGTCCATCTGGCAAATCCTTAATCTGGCGGTAGAAATCGGCTAGCCAGGCCAGCCTCTCAGTGGCATCTATTGCCTTGAAGCTGGGCGTTTGCTGCCCGTCGGTAGCCATGCAGAAAGGCGGGTAAACGCTTAGCAGCTGGCCTGGCCGCAGCACCCCATCACTTTGCTGGAAGGCCCGCAGCGGTTCCATGCCTAGGGCATCTACCGGAAACTTTTCGGCCCCGAACAGGAAGTGCTTAAAGTCCACTTCCAGGTCGGCCAGCTCGCCGGTTTCCGTGTCCAGCCAGAGCACGGCATCACCGCGCAACAGAAACTGGTTGCCGGCGCAATCCTGAGCAAACGGAATATCGGTTTCCTGCACTGCAGCATACGTGCGCCAGAATGCCCGCTCGCCCTGCCATGCTTCAGCCAGGGAGTGCCAGCTTGGATCAGAAACGCAGCCCCGGATGTGCAGCCCGCCAAAGTAAGCCACTACACCGTTTTGTTCGCGCAAAAAGGCTTGCAGGTAGGAAGGGAGGCGCGCGAAACTCACCAGATCCGTCAGCTCGCTGCCTTTGTATAGAATGCCTTTCATGGGGGAGTTAATAAGATCAGGAAGGAGCAAATGGCCGCCTGCCGATTCAGTGGGTACCGGCACGACAGCCGGAATTCGGATAGTAAAGAAAAATTGAGCGCCCTAACAGCCAACATGCTGCCAGAACGCCCAATTCTTACTTGCTACTTCTCAATTACTAGTTAAGCAACAGCTTCTTCCATTACGGATTCCACGGTTTCCAGTGGCAGCCCCCAAGCGTCGGCTACGCCTTTGTACACCACTTTGCCGTGCACCACGTTCAGGCCGAGGCGCAGGGCCTCGTCGCGGCGGCAGGCTTCCTGCCAGCCCAGGTTAGCCAGCTTCACCGCGTAAGGCAGCGTGGCGTTGGTCAGGGCTAGCGTAGACGTGTAGGGTACTGCGCCCGGCATGTTGGCCACGCAGTAATGCACGATGTCGTCGATGATGAACGTCGGGTCTTCGTGCGTGGTGGGGCGGCAGGTTTCAATGCAGCCACCCTGGTCCACGGCTACGTCCACGAGCACCGTGCCGGCACGCATGGTCTTCAGCATGTCGCGCGTGATGAGGTGCGGAGCTTTGGCACCCGGAATCAGCACGGCGCCGATGATGAGGTCGGCGGTTTTGATGGCTTCGCGGATGTTGTACTCGTTGGAGTACTGCGTTACCACGTTCTTGGGCATGAAGTCGTCCAGCTCGCGCAGGCGGTTCAGGCTGATGTCCATTACGGTTACTTTGGCGCCCAGGCCGGCCGCAATTTTGGCAGCCTGCGTACCCACGATACCGGCACCCAGTACCAGCACTTCGGCAGGCTTCACGCCGGGCACACCACCCAGCAGAATACCACGGCCTTTCAGCGGCTTCTCCAGGTACTTGGCACCTTCCTGCGGGGCCATACGGCCAGCTACTTCACTCATCGGGATGAGCAGGGGCAGCGCGCGTGAGGGCAGCTCCACCGTTTCGTAAGCCAAGCACACTGCCTTACGCTCAATCATGGCGTGGGTCAGCTCCTCGCCCGAGGCGAAGTGGAAATACGTGAACAGCAGTTGATTCTCCTTGATGAGGGGATACTCCGAGGCAATGGGCTCCTTCACCTTCACAATCATCTCGGCCTTGGCGTACACATCCTCGATGGTCGGCAAAACCGTGGCGCCAGCCTGCTCATACTCGGCGTCCGAGAAGCCGCTGCCGAGGCCGGCAGTAGCTTGCACGTACACGTCGTGGCCATGCTTGCGGAATTCAGCTACACCGGCAGGAGTCAGACCTACGCGGTTTTCGTTGTTCTTGATTTCTTTCGGTACGCCGATGATCATGGCAGAACGTGAGGGTAAATGGGTGGAATAAGGCTACAAAGATAGGCACCGCCGCTGGCATTGTGCACGAAGCCCGCTACTGCTTGCCAGCAATACGCCAAATTTTATAATGCACCGAGCCCCTGGCATCCATACAGACGCCAGGGGCTCGGGTATCGTGTTAGCAGGAAACGTTTCAGGCAAGCCCGGTTACCAAGCCTGTCTGGTAGAGCAGGCTATTTGAAGGGCACTACAGCACCGCTTTCCTTCACCATGCTGCCGCCGTTCAGGTCGCGCACAATGTTGGCTTTCAGCGTAATTTTTACGTCACCGTTCAAATCGTTCGATGTCAGGGTGGCTACATCGGCTATCTGGCCGGTCTGGCGCTGGGCATACAGAAGCTCTATTACAGCACTTTTGCCCGGCTGAATAGTAGGCGGCACCGACTTATACCCGACGCAGTTGCAGGCCGACGTAATCATACCCAGTTCCAGTGGCTGTTTGCCTGTGTTCTTCACCGTGAACTTGGCCACCACCTGCTGCCCCGATTCCATCTTGCCAAAATCGTGGGTGGTGCGGTCCAGCACCAGCCGTGGCGACTGTGCCAGCTGGGCCGGCGTCAGGGCTTCCTTGGCTTCTGACTTCGATACGACGTCGCCTTTGATGGTGAGCACCGCACTGGGAGTGCTAGCATTGCTGGTGACGGTTACGGTTTTAGAGAAAATGCCCGGCCGCCCCGCGCTGCTGTACATGGCCTTGATGATGCCCGACTTACCTGGCAATACCGGCGTCTTGGTCCAGTCGGGCGTGGTGCAGCCGCATGAGGCCTGCACATTGGCAATCATGATGGGCTGGTTGCCGGTGTTCTTGAACTTGAACTCGTGCGTCGCCATGGTGCCTTCCGGCACTTTGCCGAAGTCATGCGCGTCCTTTTCGAAGGTCATTACGCCCTGGGCGCGGCTACCGAAGGCCAGCAAGGTAAAGAGCAGGAGGGAGGCAAGGTGTTTCATAAGATGGGGCACAAAGTGGGTGCTTTGCGTTTCGATGAGTAGGAAGGTGCCGGCTGGTGCAGAAGCCGCAAGGGCAAACATAACACGAGGCAAAAATGTCGCACTATGGCATGCCTCCCCAAAGATATACAAAAACGCTCCGGCACCGTAAGCATTGGCGCAACGAATGCTCCCGGCCAAATCCGTACTTTTGGGCATCTGTTCCTAACAGATACTCTTTCCGCCCCTGTTTACCTGGCATCAACATCCCTCCCCATCCGTTTTATGCCCACTGCTGAATCTGCTGATCTGATGGCTACTGCCACTACCTTAAGTAAAGAAGAACTGCTCCGCGACTATCGTTTGGGCTGGGAAAGCCGGCAGGCGTCGTTGGCCGGCCGCAAGGAAGTATTTATGGGCAAGGCCAAGTTCGGCATCTTCGGCGACGGCAAAGAGCTGCCGCAGCTGGCCATGGCACGGGCCTTTCAGCCCGGCGACTGGCGCTCCGGCTACTACCGCGACCAGACGTTTATGCTGGCCGCCGGTGAACTGACGCTGCAGCAGTATTTCGCGCAGCTCTACGCCCACCCCGATGCCGAGGCCGAGCCCGCCACCGCCGGCCGCGCCATGAACGGCCACTTCGCCACGCGCATTCTGGACGAGGACGGCAACTTCAAAAAACTGGCCCAGAGCAAAAACTCTTCCGCCGATATTTCGCCCACGGCCGGCCAGATGCCGCGCCTCGTGGGGCTGGCTTACGCTTCCAAACTCTACCGCCAAAACCCTGACCTGCATCAGTTCGACCAGTTTTCGGTGAACGGCAACGAGGTGGCGTTTGGTACCATCGGCAACGCCAGTACTTCCGAAGGCATGTTCTTCGAGGCGCTGAATGCCGCTGGTGTGCTTCAGATTCCGATGCTGATGAGCGTCTGGGATGACCACTATGGCATTTCGGTGCCGGCTGAGTATCAAACCACCAAACAGAGCATTTCCGCCATTCTGGCTGGCCTGCAACGCGACGGTGAAGGCGAGCAGGGCTTCGAGATTTTCGTGGTAAAAGGCTGGGACTATGCTGCCCTCGTTGACACGTATCAGCGTGCGGCTGAGCTGTGCCGCACCCAGCACGTGCCAGTGCTCATTCACGTAACCGAAGTAACGCAGCCGCAGGGCCACAGCACCAGCGGCTCGCACGAGCGGTACAAGTCCAAAGACCGGCTTTCGTGGGAAGAGGAGCACGACTGCCTGCGCAAGATGCGCGAGTGGCTGCTGGCCGAAGCCTATGCTACCGAAGAGGAGTTGAATCAGATTGAAGCTGAGGCCAAAGAAACTGTGAAAGTAGCCCGCACGGCCGCCTGGAGCGAGTTTTTCAACCCCATCAAGCAGGAACGCGACGAGGTGGTGGTTATGCTCAACAAGCTGGTAGCCGAAACCGGAACAGAAAATGGCCTGCATGAGCTGGTAGAGCATTTGGAGCACAATCCCACGCCTATCCGTGCTGATTTGGTGCGCACCACACGCCGGGCGTTGCGTCAGGTGCGGGGCCAGCGTAGTGGGGCCCGCCGCGAACTGGTAAACTGGCTGGAGCAGGCCCTCGCCGAAAACGCGGACCGTTACAACTCTTACCTGTTCAGCCAAAGCGAGGAAGCCGTTGGCAACATCGAGGAGGTGAAGGTGGCCTTTGCTGCCGATGCCCCACAGGTAGATGGCCGCGAAGTACTGCAGGCCTGTTTCGACGCCAATTTTCAGCGCGACCCGCGCATCTTCGCCATTGGCGAGGACGTGGGCCGTATCGGCGACGTAAACCAAGCCTTTGCCGGCTTGCAGGATAAGTTCGGCGAACTGCGCGTGACGGATACCGGCATTCGGGAGTGCACCATTGTGGGGCAGGGCATCGGGGCCGCATTGCGCGGTCTGCGTCCCATCACCGAAATTCAGTACCTCGACTACCTGCTCTACGCCATTCAGATTCTGAGTGACGACGTAGCCTGCCTGCAGTACCGCACCAAGGGTGGCCAGAAAGCGCCGCTCATTGTGCGTACCCGCGGCCACCGCCTCGAAGGCATCTGGCACAGCGGCTCACCCATCCAGATGATTCTGGGCTCCATCCGGGGCATGCACCTGTGCGTACCGCGCGACATGACGCAGGCGGCCGGATTTTACAACACGTTGCTGCGCTCTGATGAGCCGGCCATTGTGATTGAGTGCCTCAACGGCTACCGTCTGAAAGAGCGGATTCCGAGCAACGTGGGCGAGTTTACGCTGCCGCTGGGCATGCCCGAAGTGCTGCGCGAAGGAACCGACGTCACGATTGTTACTTACGGCTCGATGTGCCGCATTGTGCTGGAAGCCGCCAAGCAACTCGCCGACGCGGGTATTTCGGTAGAAGTGCTGGACGTGCAAACCCTACTTCCTTTCGATTTAGAGCACATCATCACGGACAGCATCCGCAAAACCAACCGGGTCATCTTCGCCGATGAGGACGTACCGGGCGGCGCTACGGCGTACATGCTGCAGCAGGTGCTCGATGAGCAGGATGCCTACCGCTACCTCGACTCGGCGCCGCGCTGCATTGCGGCCCAGGCCCACCGCCCTCCCTACGGCTCCGATGGCGACTATTTCAGCAAGCCCAATACCGAAGACGTGTTCGATACGGTGTACGCGCTGATGCAGGAAGTGGACCCCAAGCAGTTCCCGGCTATTTACTAACCGGAAACTATAAATCCCCGCTGACAGCTCCCAGGAGCCGCCAGCGGGGATTTATAGTTTCCGACCAGCCTAGCGCGTCACTAAAAAGCTGGAGGTGGTAACAGTGTTGCTCGTGTTCAGTGCACGGTCCTTTATCGTTACTTCAAACCGCACTTCCTGGCCCGGGTAAAAGGGCGAGCCCAGCGTAAATGCCTGGCTGAAGCGCAAATCACCCTGCAGCGGGGCTTTCTTGTCGATGTTTGGTGGCTCCAGATGCGGGAACTGACCGTAATAGTCTTCCGGCTTAAGCACTAGCAAATCAGGTGTTGTCGTATAGGGCCGGAATTCTGTGTCGCCGGGAGCCTTCACGAAGAGCTTAAAGTAATAATTCCAGTGGTTCAGGTTGAGCGTGCCGTCACCGTTGAGCCGCTGATACGGAGGGTTGTTGTACTCCTCTTCCGTCAGGCCCAGGTCACCATCACCGTCCTTGAAACTGACCGTCACAATTACGCTGTCAACCGGAATGCTGCCGTTGGAAGGTTGCCGCTTTACAATCAGCTCCTTGAACTCGATGCTGGGTGTTTCAGGAAAATTGGGGGGGCTGATGCAGGAGCCAATGGCTACGCTGCCCACCCCGATGAGCAGCCCTGCGCGAAGAGTACGAAACATGGTCATAGGAAGCAGTAAACTACGATACGAAGTGCCGAAGCAACGGGCAAAAGGTACAACTTCTCAACGAAGCCGGAACGCAATTGTTATCCTCTCTGCAAACCCCGCTTCCCGCTAATGAGTTTCCGCGACGACTACCTGAATGCATTGCCTCACCTGACGGATGCCACGGCCCCGGCTGCGGCCCTGCGCCTGTTCCGGCACCAGGCCGAGCACTGCCCGCCCTACCGCGCCTACCTCTCGGCGCTGGGCCGCAACCCCGCGCAGGCGCAGCAGTTGGCGGATATTCCGTTTTTACCCATCGAGTTTTTCAAAACGCATGAGGTGCGCACGGAGCCGGAAAGCTGGACGCCGCAGGAGCTGTTTCTGAGCAGCGGCACCACGCAGCAGCAGCGCAGCCAGCATCACCTGCGCGACCCGCAGCTCTACCGCCGGAACGCGGGCCGCATTTTCGAGCAGTACTACGGCCCCATCACGGAGTGGACGTTTCTGGCGCTATTGCCATCGTATCTGGAGCAGGGGCATTCGTCGCTGGTAGCCATGGTCGAGTATTTCGCCCGCGAATCAGGACAACAGCAGCAGGCCTTTTTCCTGCACGACCATGCCGCACTGCTGCAGGCCTTAGCGGAGGCGAAAGATCAGGGCCGGCGCGTACTGCTGTTCGGGGTGAGTTATGCGCTGCTCGACCTGGCGGCGGAATATGGTGCCGTGCCGGAACTGCAGGGCCTGACCGTGCTGGAAACTGGTGGTATGAAAGGGCGCCGCCGCGAGATGATCCGCGAGGAGCTACACCAAGAACTCCAGCAGGCATTCGGTCCGGCTGGCATTCACTCCGAGTACGGTATGACGGAACTGCTCAGTCAGGCCTACAGCTTCGGGGATGGGCGTTTCCATGCGCCGCCGCAATTGCAAGTGTTGCTGCGCGACCCCGCCGACCCGTTTGCCGTATCCGCCACCCGCCCCGACGGTGCCATCAATGTCATCGACCTAGCCAACATAGACTCCTGCGCTTTCATCGAAACCAAGGATCTGGCCCGGATGCATCCCGATGGGTCCTTCGAAGTGCTCGGCCGCCTGGATAACTCCGATGTGCGCGGCTGCAACCAGATGGTGAGCAGCTAAGCTGGCTTTGTCTTCCCGAACAGCATAGGAATCGGGCTGACAGTTCACATCTTCACGACAGTAATCACGCCGTCGTGCTCTAAGCGAACCTCTTTGATAGTGGACAGGTCGTTGGTGCTGGCAGCGGCCCGTACGCCGGCGCGAAGCTCCTGCTCGCTCACACTGGCTTGGCGCAACTCGTGCTGATGAATGGTTGCCCCTTCCGCTAAGATGGAGTCGGAGCCTTTCACCAGCTTGCGCAGCAGTGGCGAAAAATACACTGCGTACGCCAGTGTCCGGTGCACAAATACCAAAGCAGCAGCGGCCACGAACGTAATACCCATTGGCGCATCAGCAATAATGACGCGACTGAGTAAGGCGCCAAACATGAATTTCACTACCATGTCGAGGGCGCTGTTGCCGCCGAATGTGCGGCGGCCCGACAGCCGCAGCAACACCAGCGCCACCAGAAACACCAGCACCGCCCGCGCGCAGGTTTGTCCAATGGTAATGGTCTCGGCCGTGGCTTGCATGCCCAGTAGGTTGTTGAAAAACTCCTGCATTGCGTATCGGGTTTGAGACAAAATAAACAACAGCGCGGACCAGCAACCGGAGGCGTACCCGGCGGCTGGCCCGCGCTGTCTGTAGTTACACTAAAACTGCCGCCGCTAGCTGATGTTTGCCAACGACCGGAAGTTATTTGCCGGCAAACGCCTTGGCGTCGGCCGCGGAAATGGTGTCGTCGCTCATGATGACGAGGCGCTCCACTACGTTGCGCAACTCCCGGATATTGCCGCGCCAATCGAGGCCTTTGAGGTATTCTAAAGCAGCGGCATCAATCTGTTTGGGCTTGGTGCCATAGTCGCTGGCTATGTCCTTGAGAAACTTCTCAATAAGCTCCGGAATATCGTCTCGCCGGTCATTGAGGGCCGGTACCTGAATCAGGATGACGGAGAGGCGATGGTAGAGGTCTTCGCGGAAGTTGCGGTCGGCTATTTCCTGGAGCAGGTTTTTGTTGGTGGCCGCCAGTACGCGCACATTCACCGAAATTTCCTTCTCGCCGCCCACCCGCGTAATCTTGTTTTCCTGCAGAGCACGCAGCACTTTGGCCTGGGCCGAAAGGCTCATGTCGCCGATTTCATCCAGGAACAGCGTGCCGCCATCGGCCTGCTCAAACTTGCCGATACGCTGCTTCACGGCCGACGTAAACGAGCCTTTCTCGTGTCCAAACAGCTCTGATTCAATCAACTCGGAAGGAATGGCAGCGCAGTTCACCTCTACCAGCGGGCCGTTGGCGCGGTTGCTGAGTTCGTGCAACTGGCGCGCTACCATCTCCTTGCCGGCTCCGTTGGGCCCCGTGATGAGCACCCGCGCATCGGTGGGGGCTACTTTCTCAATGGCTTTGCGCACCGCCCCAAGGCCCTCCGAGGAGCCAATCATCTCGGAGCTTTTGGCCACCTTTTTCTTCAACGTCTTGGTTTCGGCCACCAGCTTGGTGCGGTCCAGGGCGTTGCGCACGGTCACGAGGAGGCGGTTGAGGTCCGGTGGCTTCTGCAGGAAGTCGTAGGCGCCTTTCTTGGTAGCATCCACGGCCATTTCCACGTTGCCGTGCGCCGATACCATGATGAAAGCGGCGTCGGGAGCCAGCACACTGGCCCGCTCCAGCACCTCAATGCCGTCCATCTTGGGCATTTTGATGTCGCAGAGCACCACGTCGTATTTGTCGCGGATGAGCATGTCGAGGCCGGTGGGACCGTCTTCTGCCTGATCTACTTGGTAGCTTTCGTATTCGAGAATCTCCTTTAGCGTATTGCGAATGGCCTTTTCGTCGTCGATGATGAGAATGCGGGGCATGGGCTGAAGTAAGAGGAAATGGGAAAAGTCAAAGTAACGAAAACCTCCGTGCAAACGATGTAGCTGCTCCCGGAGTCTCTGCCTGTGTCAGGGTTTTACGCTCACTAGCTCCAGTGTAGCTGCTGGCAGACCTTCAGCGGTAGCCGTAATACGTAGCGCACCAGCCATCCGGCCCGCCCGCAGCAGCGCCGTGGCAACGCCGGCCTCGGCCGCTACCGGGTTGTCGCTGAGCAGCTCTGCATCACCCGCCACGGCAAAACGGATAGGCGTGGTGGCCGTCGGGACGGGCGTGTTTTGGGCATCTACTACGGTAGCATACACAAACACGGCGTCCTGGCGGCCGGCTGCTAGGTCGCGGCCGCTCTTGTCGAAGGAAAGCTGCACATGGTGCGCCGCGCCCGGCGTACGGCGAATGTGCTCGGCGGCCGGCTTCCCGTTCTGGTAGGCTACTGCCCGCAGCGTGCCGGTGGCAAATGCCGGCACCACGAAGGTGAAAGAAGGGTGCGCCAGCTGGCTGGAATATCGGTCCTGGTCGGGGCGTTGGCGGGCCAGTGTGCGGCCATCCAACTGCAGCTCCACCTCGCTGCAGTTGCTGTATACGCGCACCTGCCGGGGCGCGCTGCTGGCCTGGGCGTAGCTGGCAAGGAACACCATCGGCTTACCGAAACCCAAGGCGTCGGGCACGGGGCCATACTGGCTCTGGTAGAAGTAGAACACGAATTTGGGCAGCCGGTAGATATCCATGATGCCCGAGGATTCGATGTCCGGGTCGTAGCCGCGCTTATAATCGAACTGCAGCCAGTTGGCGTCGCCGAGGGCCGGGCCGATGAAGTTGTCGTTGTGAGCTTCCTGAAAGTTGAGGGCCTGCTGCGCCAGCGCCTGCTCGCCCTGGCCCCGCAGCTGCCGCGACGTGCGTTCCGAGGCTTGCAGGCCGGCATAGGCTGTTTGGTTGAAACCGGCGTTCTGAGCGTAGTATTCCCAGTCGCCGTACTCGCAGAGCAGGATGGGCTTCTGCTTGTTGTACTTGTGCCAGTAGTCGGGGGCTTCGGCGTGCTGGCGGGCCGGAATAAACACGTCGTAAGCATAGTCCAGCCAGCCGCAGGTATATACATCGGTAGGCCAGGGTAGCTCCTCGTGCACCGCTTGGTGAGCCTGGTCCATGAACGACTTGCTCATATCGGTTTCGTTGAGGGCCGCTTCCCAGAGCACGATGCTGGGGTGGTTTCGGTCGCGGCGCACCATGTCGCGCACGTTCTGCAGGCTGTTGAGTTGGAACGCCGCGTCGCCGAAAAACTGCCAGCCCGGAATCGAGTTCATCACCAGTAGCCCCAGTTCGTCGCAGGCTTGCAGGAAGGCCGGCGAAGGCGGATAGTGGGAGCAGCGCACAAAGTTGAAGCCGGCCTCCTTGATTTTCCAGGCGTCTCGGTACTGCATTTCATCAGACAGTGCATAGCCCAAGTAGGGGTATTCCTGATGCCGGTTGGTACCCCGAAGTCGGGTTTTCTGGCCATTCAGGTAGAAGCCATCCGGCGTAAACCGAATGGTGCGGACGCCGGTAGAAATCCGCTGCTGATCCACCCGCTGGCCTTTGTCGTTCAGCACACTCACCACTACCTGGTAGAGGTAAGGGCGGTCTGCTGACCACAGCTTGGGCTGCGCCAGCGGCAGAATTTGCCTTGCCGATGTAGCCGCGCCCGGCGTGAGCAACGGCGCATCAGTGAGGGTACGTGCTACTTCCTTGCCCTGCGCATCCAGCACCACAGTCTGCACCTTGGAAATGCGGGCGTCGCGGTAATCATTCCGGACCTCCGTCTGAACATGCAGGGTAGCCTGCTGCTCACTCACATTCTCGTAGTGCAGCATAATGCCGCCGCCTGCCGGGCGGGCAGCTTCCACAGCGTCCGTGATGCGCAGCCGCTCCTGCACAACTAGCTGCACGGGCCGGTAAAGACCACCGTAGTAGTTGAAATCAAGGTCTTTGAGAGGCTTGCCGGGCGGAATAGCCTGGTTGTCTTGGTTGTTGAGCTTCACCAGCAGGCAGTTCTCCGCATTGGCTTTCAGATAAGGCGTCAGATCTACGGTAAAGGGCAGGTAGCCGCCTTGGTGGCGAGCAAGACGCTGGCCGTTCAGGTACACATCGGCCTCGTGCATAGCTCCCTCGAAGCGGACTGCCACACGGCGGCTGGTGTCGGCGGCCGAAACCCGGAAAAACCGGCGGTAAAAACAGGTGCCCTGCCACTGCCGCTCCTTGGTAACTACTGCCTCTAGGCGCGGCGTGTGCGGCAACAATACGCCCGCCCAAGGACGAACCTTGTCTTCGCGAACAAAGAAGGCCGGCCCGACTACGGTATCCATATCCCGCACAAATTCCCAGTCCGTGTTGAAACTAGCAGGCAGCGCGGTTTCACTGGGCTGAGAGGAACTGCCGGAGCGTGTGCAGGCTGCCAGAGCCAGCCAGGCTACTAGTGCCAGACTATGTGGGAGAAAGTTGCGAAGCAGCATCGTTAGCGCAAGTAGATGGATTCAAGGTCGAGGAAGGGGCGGGCATCAGCCGCTGACTGGGCCGCAGGCCCGAGGAGCACTTGCAGCACTTCAGCCTGTGCCAGTGGCAGCGCCACCGGACCATTAGCCTGGAAGGAGAGGGGCAGGAAGCTAGGGTAGGGGCGTGGCAGCAGCAGTTGAGCACCCGGGCGGAAAGCCGTCAAAGGAACCCGCACTTCCTGCATTTCAGCCGGAAGATCCACATCGGCTACGTAGGCCGCCGCGTCGCGGGTGGTGAGAACCAGGCGCACAGTACCAGCGCCGGCACCGCGGCGGCCGCGTATCACTAGTTCCCGGAAATTGGCGGCATCGGCGGCCCGCGTAGCCAGCCGGTCGCCGAAGTAGGCGCGCAGGAAGGCCACCGGTGCGGTTGGGTCGGAAAAGGGAATGGGGCTGGCCGGCGGCGGGCTCTGCAGCAGACGCAATGCCAACTGACCGTTGCTGCTCGTCACGTAGTCGGCCCAGCCGCCCCCGTTGATGCCGCCGGTTTCGGTGCGTTGCTGATCAAGCGCCGCCACGTAGAGCGGCAGAGCGGAACCGGGAGCTACAATTGAGGCCTCGTAGTGCTCCTGTGGAGCATAATCCCAATCGAGCGGACTGCCTGTAAAACCGCCGGGGAAAGTGGTGGAAATGTTGTTGCGCTTCACCACAATCCAGTAGCGGAGCAGGCCCGGATACAGCAGGTCGGCGGGCACGGTGGCTTCGGCGGAAGTAAGCGTAAGGCGGCGCATCGGCAGGGTGCGGGTGCGCCCGTAGTAGTGCTGGGCCACGAGCAGCACCGAATCGGTAGCGGTGGCACCGGCTATGGTGGCTTGCAGCACAGCGGGCTGCCCGGCGGCGAACTGGGTAGGGGCCGTGTGCATGACCTGTGTGGGAAGGACCGTGGCTGGCGGCGCCACGAACTCGCCTAGCTTTATAGCGCCCAGCATGGTTTCAGCCGTGAAGGCTGCCGTAGACTTGCCGCGCGCCGACACCAGGTACACGCCTGGCTGCAGTCGCACGGTGCTGCTGGTGGCTTGTGCTTGAAACGAATTGCCAGCGTTCAAACCGCGCACTGCGAAATCAGAACCTAGGCCCGGCAACGTCAATTGCATCGGTTGGGTGTTCCAGACGATGCGCGTAACAGCCTGACGGAGCGAAGTAGGGGCAAACGGGTCACGAACCGCAATGGCATCGGGCATCACCTCCAGCCGCCACACGCCCGTAGCCAGCCGGTCGAGGAAGTAGGCGCCGGTGCCTTCGTAGCGTACTGCCGGCGACGAACCGGTGCCCGCGAGACGGCGCAGAGCAGCAGGTTTGCGCGGCTGCGTGGTGGTGCTGCTGGTGTAGTAAAATTCTTCCGGCGTGTTCAGCTCGCTCACGCCGGCGCGGTAGCTGATTCGGAAATCATTGAAAATCGAGTCGGCAGGATAGGTGGCAAACTGCTGACCGAGTTTTACCTGCCGGAATACTTTCCCCGCAATCAGCAGGCTCAGGGCCTTGGCGGGCGTGTAGGCTAGGTTGAGGTAGTGGGTCTGGTATTCGGTGTTGGCAAAGGCTATGGCCAGCGGGTCGTAGGCAAACTGGGTAGCCCACTGGAAGCCGGCACTCCGGAAGCTGCGCGCCATCATCGGGTACGCCACCGGCTGCAGAATATCCGCCGACTCGAACTCATACACCATGCGGGGCTTGCTGCTGAAACGCGGGTCTTTGGCGTACGGAATCGGGTAGCTGTCTACCAGCGGCAGCAGGTTGCCGCGCAGCGTATGGCCCCCCACCAGCGCTGAAGGGTACCACTGAAACGTGAAGCCCTGCACGGAGCTATTCAGGATGGCATTAGCTACTGCCGGGCTTTCGGCAATGTTGTAGAAGATGGGCTTCTTGTAGCCAGTAGCCCGCATGGCCTGTACCATACGCTGCACGAAGGTGCTTACCTCCGCTTCGGGCTGCCGGTAATGGGGCTCATTGCAGACTTCGTAGGCAATGATGTCGGGGTCTTCGCGGTTGAGCTGGCCGGTGTAGGGGTTGTGGTGGTTGAGGAACTGCGCCAAGTAGTTTTCCTGCGCCTTGATGGCGCGCGGATTGTTGTAGGCGCGTCCCTTGGGATAAATGCTGGAGAAGCCGGTTTGCGCGGTGTCCTTTTCCGGGTAGCCATTGCCCCAGTAGGCAATTGGGGTCAGGATGATTTTGATGCGGCGCTGCTTGAGCTGCTGAATCAGGTAGTCGAGCAGGCGCAGGTGTTCATTCTCGAGCACATTGCCCAGCGTGTCCGTAATTTCTACGTCCCACACGTGGACCCGGAAAGCATCTATGCCCAGCCGGGAAAGGTGGTACACATCCTGCTCAATGGCCTGCTCGGGCTTCATGCCCAGCTTTTTAATAGAGCGGTATGAGTGGGCGAATGGAGCCGTATAGTTCACGCCAAACAGCGCTACTTCCTGCTTGCTGCCCTGCCAGCGCATCACGCCTTTGCCATCTATATACACATCGGCTTTGGCTGGCGGCGGGGACTGAGCCTGCGTTGAAATGCTGATTAGCAGGAAAAAGGCCAGAAAGCAGAGGGCCGTACGCTGCTGGCACAACGTAGCTGCGAGCCGGCAAAGAGAATAAAGAGGCATAGACAGTAGAGACAATTGGATGCGCGAAGTAACACTACGCAGAAACGAAAACGGCCGCCGCAAGCAACGTTGCGGCGGCCGTAAGCCGTAATGATGAGTCTGTAAGCCGGGTTTTGTACGCTGCCCCGAAAGGCCGCGCCTCCACCATTTATCTAGGCCAGTCCTCGCGGAAAGGCTCCATCAACCTACCCGCTGGCCCCGGACGAGCCGCCCGGTGCGCCCTCGCAGGGCGCGTGCCAGCTTATTTGGTCTTTCAACCCCTGAGGTTTACCCAGCCGGACTGGTCACCCAGCCGCTGGTGCGCTCTTACCGCACCTTTTCACCCTTACCGGCTGCCCGAGGGCAACGTAGGCGGTATTTTCTGTGGCACTGGCTGTCCCGGGTTGCATTATACTTCCCGGTCCTTCCCGTTAGGAAGCAGGGTGCTCTGTGTTGCCCGGACTTTCCTCGTCGCCTGCTTTTGACACAGGCGCCGCGGTGGAGCGACTCATCACTGAGGCAAAGGTAGGCATTTACCCCCGCCGCGCCTCAATCAATTCGTAGCCTTCGTCCACCAGCAGCTTGGTGCCAGTGGCGCTGCGCACGGCCAGCTGGTCGCACCGCTCGTTTTCGGGGTGGCCGTTGTGGCCGCGCACCCATTTGAAGTGCACAGTGCGCCGGCGGTACACTTTCAGGAAGCGCCGCCAGAGGTCTTCGTTGGCTTTCTTGCCGAAATCGGTCTTCTTTTCCCAGCCAAACACCCACTTCTTCTCTACCGAATCCACCACGTACTTCGAGTCCGTGACGACGGTGATGGGTAGCTCGGGGCGGTTGATGGCTTCTAGGCCCACGATGATGGCCAGCAACTCCATGCGGTTGTTGGTGGTGAGGCGGAAGCCTTCGGTCAGCTCCTTTTCGTGCTGCCCAAAGCGCAGGATAGCGCCGTAGCCGCCGGGGCCGGGGTTGCCGCGGGAAGAACCGTCGGTGAACAGGTAAATCAAGGGAAACGGTTGAAAAAGGACGTCATTCCGAGCGCAGCCGAGGAATCTCGCGTGCTGAGGTTGCCATGGTATGTACTACACTAGCGAGATTCCTCGGCTACGGCTACACCTTCGCTCGGAATGACGGTCTGGAAGACTAAAAATTTGATTTAAACAGCTTGATGGCAATGGCCAGCAGAATCACGCCGAACACGCGGCGCAAAATGTCTTCGCCGGCTTTGCCCAACTTCCGCTCAATCCAGGCGCTGCTTTTGAGCACGCCGTACACGAACACCAGGTTCAGCAGAATGCCCACCAGCACGTTGGGCAGCGAGTAGGCGGCCCGCAGGGAAAGCAAGGTGGTCATGGTGCCGGCCCCCACAATGAGCGGAAACGCCAGTGGCACAATGGAGCCCGATGCCGCGGTAGGATTGTGCCGGAACAGCTCGATGCCCAGAATCATTTCCATGCCAATCAGGAAGATGATAATGGCCCCTGCCAGCGCAAACGACTGAAAATCGACGCCAAATAAGCTCAGAATGCTCTGGCCCAGAAACAGGAACACGAACATCAGCAGGCCCGCAACCAGTGTGGCCTTCTCGGAGTTGATTTTGCCCTCGCGCTGCCGGATCTGAATGATAATCGGGATGGAACCCAGAATATCAATCACGGCGAAAAGCGTGAGCGTAACCGAGAATATTTCCTTGAGACTGAACATGCGGTTTAGGCAAACTCCTTGGCGAAAAACTGCACTAACTGCTCAAATGCGGCATCCGGAATGGCTGGAAAGTTGGCAATACGCAGACTGCCAGCTTTCCAGTTACCGTAGCCGTTGCCGAGCTGCAAGCCCTGCGCCAGCGCGCGGCGCTTCACCTCATCAATCAGGGCGGGCGCGCCTTGCAGGCCAATAACCGTTGTGGAGCGGGTTTCCGGGTTCGTGACGAGCGGCGTGAGTTGCGTGGCCTGCTCGAAATAGTCGTAGAGCTTGGTAGCCCGCTCCTGCAAATGCTGGTGCACCGTTTTGATAACGGGCCGTTCCTGCAGCACCCGGTAGAGCAGATAAATGCCTAACACATTGGGCGTGTGCGTGGTCTGCCAGTTCAGCATCTTCTCGTACTGCGAGGCCAGCGAGTTGTAGTGGCTCCGCTCGTTGATTTCGCGCAGGCGCGTCACGGCCCGCGGCGACAGAATCATGAGCGACAGCCCAGCCGGCAGCCCAAAGCATTTCTGCACCGAGGCGTACCACACATCGGCCTTGATGTATTTGAGCTGCACGCCCGCCATGGAAGAAGTGGCATCAACGGCCAGCAGCGCCGAACCGAGACGGTTGTAGAGGTTCAGGATGAAGCCGTCGCGGAGTTGCGTGGCGTTGCTGGTTTCGTTCTGCGTGATGCAAACAAGGTCGGTTTCGTGGTCGGGCAGGGGCAAGGCTGCCACGTCGGGCACTTCATCGATGCCAAACTGGTAGCCGATGGAGGCCGGCCGCAGCGCCTTGGCGTACTCGTACCATTTCTCGCCGAACGCGCCGCTGTAGAGGTGGAAGCTCTTGCGCGGCGTGAGGCTCTGCGTCAGGACTTCCCAGCATTCGGTAGCCGAGTTCATGAAAAACACGGTGTAATCCTGCGGGACATTGAGCTTATTTTTCAGCTCCTGTACGGTCTGGCGCATGAGGCCCGTGAACCGCTCGCCGCGGTGTGGTGCCGAGAGCCAGCCCTCATCGAAGGCATCCTGGAGGTATTGGCGTACCTGCGGGTACACCTGGGAAGGGCCGGGATTGAATGTATACATAGGGTGTGGTGAGGCTAGAGGAACTGCAAAGGTAGTATAAGGGGGATGGGGTGATGAGGTAAATGGTGAGCGGGTGAATGGGTGACAAGTGACAGGTGATAGATAAATGGTGAAGGGCTGATGAAAGAACTGCCACATGATCGGAACGACGTTCTGTTTACCCTGTTACCTGTCACCTGGCACTTGTCACCATTTACCTCATCACCATTCACCTCATCCCAGCATCACACCTTAAATCCAACCCGGCGGGGGCGCAGGCTCTCGAAATACTGCACGGCCAGCCGGTAGCTTTCCAGCTTGAAGCCGCTGATGCTGCCCACACAGTGCTTGCCCAGCAGGCTGCGCTGGCGGAAGTCTTCGCGGGCGTGCAGGTTGCTCAGGTGCACCTCAATTACGGGCGTATTGATGGCGGCCACAGCATCGGCCAGCGCCACGCTGGTGTGGGTGTAGCCGCCAGCATTCAGCACGATGCCGTGGTAGGTGTAGCCTACTTCGTGCAGTTTGTCGAGCAGCTCACCTTCGTGGTTACTCTGAAAATACTCGATGGTGACTTCCGGAAAAGCGGCGCGCAGCTCGGGCAGGTAGTCGTCAAAGGATCGGGTGCCGTAGATGCCTGGCTCGCGGCGGCCCAGCAGGTTCAGGTTGGGGCCGTTGAGAATGAGAAGCTGCATGTAGAGGGCTGCTAATTGCTGGTTGATGATTGTTGATGTGGTAGCTGTTGCGAGGCGGACTACTAGGCAGCAACACCTGTTTCTCGGGTAAGTCTCGCTAAACTTGCACGAATATCCGGGCAACCTGCCAACAATCAGCAACCAACACGCAACACATGTCTACTTGGTCCGTCACGCTCCGGCAATTCGAAGGCTACCTGCAGCTCGAAAAGTCGCTTTCCGCCAACTCCGTGGAGGCGTATGTGCGGGATGCGGGCAAGCTGCGGCACTTTCTGGAGCTGCGGCACCTGCCCAACTCGCCCAAAGAAGTGACGACGGCCCTGTTGCGCGAGTTTCTGGAGTGGCTGGGTGGTATGGGCCTGAGCGCCACCTCGCAGGCCCGGATTCTGTCGGGTATTAAGGCCTTCTTCAGCTTCATGATTATGGAAGACCTGCTCACGCTGGACCCCACCGACACGCTGGAGGCGCCCAAAACCGGCCGCAAACTGCCCGATACGCTCAGCTACGATGAGATAGTACAACTGCTCGACAGTATCGACCTGAGCACGTCTGAGGGCACCCGCAACCGCGCCATGCTGGAAGTGCTGTACTCCTCCGGCCTGCGCGTGAGCGAACTGACCGATTTGCGCCTTTCCAATGTGTACGCAGACCAAGGCTTTGTGCGCGTGACCGGCAAAGGCAACAAGGAGCGTCTCGTGCCCATCGGGCGCGACGCGCTGAAACATGTGGGCCTGTACCTGCAGGGCATTCGCTGCCACCTCGATATAAAGCCCGGCCACGAAGATTTCGTTTTCCTGAACAAGCGCGGCTCGAAACTATCGAGAGTCACGGTTTTCACGGTTATCAAGGCCGCCGCCGATAAGGCCGGGGTGCGCAAGAGCATCAGCCCACACACGTTTCGGCACTCCTTTGCCACGCACCTGATAGAAGGTGGCGCCGACCTGCGGGCGGTGCAGGAAATGCTGGGCCACGAAAGCATTACAACCACCGAAATCTACACCCACCTCGACCGGGACTACCTGCGGCAGGTCATCACGGCATTTCACCCCCGAAGCTAGGCCGAGCGGGAGAAGTGCTGCCGCTGGCAGCTGTGGAGCCATTCTTCCGCATCCTGCACCGATTCAAACAGCTGCAGCTCCGTGCCAGTGCGGCGCGTCCAGCTGATGTCCAGGTCGCCGACATTGGCATTGGCGCCCGGCTGCATCACGTGGGCCACGCACAGCGGCGGGCAGGTGTTGGTGCTTTCCCAGACGTAGCGCAGCCAGGTCAGCGAGTCAAACCACGGATTCAGTACCTGGCTGTTATCGTTCAGCAAAAGGGGAGACAGAGGGCTGCTGAGCAGGTTCAGATGGGATACCACACTTTGCAGGGCTTGCTGCGGGTTTACGAAACCACGCCACGTGGCCCGGAGCCAGTGGTTGCAGGCATCAAATTCCACACGGCAAAACGGCTGTTGTGCGGTGAAGAAGGCAGAGGAATCGGACATAGAAAGCAATGCGGAGAAGAGTAGGAGGAAACCTAATCGGGCATTGCAACAGGTGTTGGCGGAGGTAACGGAGCGGCGGGGTACTTTTGCAACAAACTTACTAGCGTGCCATCAAAACCTACTGATTCGCCCCGGTTTTCACCGTTGCTGCTGGCACTGCTGGGCTTGCTGCTGTTTCTGTTGCCATACGGCATTCTGCTGGCGCATAGTTACGTTACAATCGACGATAATCTGGATGCGGAATTGAATATTCCCTATCTGCTTGTCCATCACGGGATAATATTTGACTACCAAGCGTCGGCAACAGTGCCCGCCATCATGGATGGGTTGCCGCGCAACGCGCTACGCTCGGGCCTGAATGCGGGCATGGGCCTGTTTGCGCTTTTCCCGCCCTGGGCCGCCTACCTGGTGCAGCAGGCGCTGGTGCGGCTGCTGGGGCTGCTGGGAATGTACGCGCTGCTGCGGCAGGAACTGCTGCAAGCACCTCGGGCTAAACCCGTAGCGGCCGCTATAGCGCTCTGCTGGGCCGTGCTGCCGCTGTATGCCGTCTACGGCCTGTCGGTGGCGGGGCAGCCGGCGCTGCTGCTGGCGTTTCTGGCGTTGCGGCGGCGGGCGGCGCGGTGGTGGCACTGGGTGATTATCGTTGGGTTTCCGCTCTGGAGCATGTTCGTGTTTGTGGGGCCGTTTGTGCTGGCCGCGCTGGGAGGGCTGTGGCTCCGGGACTGGTGGCGGGCCCGCCGCCCAAACTGGGTATTTTTGCTGGGGGTATTCCTGCTGTTGAGTGTGTACCTGCTGGTAGAATGGCCGTTGTTCTACTCTTTGCTGGTTGCCCGGCAGTTTGTGCCACACCGGCTGGAGTTTGATCTGGCACAGCTGACTCCACTGGGCCTGAAGGCCGGGCTGCGCAGTGCCGGCCAGTTCTTTCTGATGGGGCAGTACCACGCCAGCCGGTTTCTGCGCGTGGCGGTGCTGCTGGCCATAGCGGTGGCCGTAGTCCTGGCCCCGGCCGGACAGCGCGCCGTCCGCTGGCGCCGCCTGCTGCCGTGGCTGCTGGGACTGGCCGGGCTGGCGCTGTTCAGCGGATTCTACCCGCAGCTGGTAGCGCTAGGACAAAACCGGCTGCCGCTGCTGGGCGTATTCAACTTTGGGCGCTTCCACTTTCTGGCGCCGCTGCTCTGGTTCTGGCTGCTGGCCTTGGCTCTGCGTTACTTGTCTGGCCGGTGGCAGGCAGTAGTAGTGGCGCTGCAGCTGCTCGTTGGCCTCGGCATGAACATGGAGTGGCTGAATAATATGCGTGAGCTGGCCGGCCGGCCCGATCCGCACGAGCCCAACTACACGGCTTACGTGGCGCTGGACTTGTTTCAGCTGGTGCAGCAGACCATTCGTCAGGAGTCGGGCCTGTTGCCGGAGCAGTACCGGGTGGCGTGCCTGGGCCTGCCGCCGGCCGTAGCCCAGCTCAACAATTTTTACACCCTCGATTCGTATCAGAACAACTACCCATTGGCCTACAAGCACCGGTTTCGCCCCATCATTGCCGGCGAGCTGGCCAAAAGCCCGGAGCTGCGCCGCTACTTTGATGCCTGGGGCAACCGGTGCTACCTGTTTTCGGCGGAGCTGGGCAAGGATTTTCGGGTCGGCGCGTTTCAGCAGCGTGTGGTGCAGGATTTCGCCTTCGATACGGCTGCATTCCGGCGGCTGGGCGGGCGCTATGTGCTGTCGGCGGCGAAGCTGGCTACACCGGACCAGAGTGGTCTGCAGCTGGCGGGCGTGTTTGAGCAGCCCGCCGCATACTGGCGAATATGGCTCTACAAACTGAAGCAATGAGTGGCTGATCTGCTGTGGATTGACCTGAAAATGGTTGATTTGCTTCCGTCATTACCCGGTTGCTACCCTACTTAGTTACTCACCGGAATTACCTAGATTTGGCCCTTTGGTGCGTGAGAATGGCAAAAAATACCTACAAGCAAGACCCCACCCCCGTTAACCGGGCCAACGAGCCGCGGCCGAACCGTGCGAACCAGCCCCGGGCGGCTGCGCCCGAACCTGTGGCCGCCCCCCGCGAAAACCGGCGGGCTGCCGAACCGAAGGCGGCTCCCAAGCCTCCGCGCAAGCCGCTGAAACTGCCCTCCCTGAACCTGGGGAACCTGTTTGGTTTCCTGCGCGACCGGCGCTTTCAGCTGTTTCTGGGCTTCTTCTTCCTGCTTGGCTCCCTGTACCTGACCTTCGCATTCTTCTCGTTCCTGTTTACCGGACACGCCGACCAGAGCGTGGTGGAAGGCCTGGATCAGACGCCGGTGAAGGAAGCCGGCAAGCAGTCGGGCAACTGGCTGGGACTTATCGGGGCTATGGCGGCGCAGGTCCTGATTTACAAGGGGTTCGGCGTGGCCGCGTTTGCCCTGATTCCGATTGTCTTCTTTCTGGGCTACAAGATTGTGTTCCGGCGTGCCGGGGTTTCGGTGAGCTATGTGCTGGCGCTGTGCCTGTTCATTATGGGCTGGCTGAGTGTGTTGCTGGGCTACGTGGTGCTTACTATGCAGGCTCCCGATGCCGACCCCAACCTGGGCTACCGCCTCGACTTTCTGAGCGGCGGTATCGGCTACGAAGCTGCCGTATGGCTCGACAGCCTCATTGGCTGGGGCACAGTGCTGCTGCTGGCCTTCCTGCTGATTTCCTTCGTGGTGTATTTCTTCAACGTCACGTCTATCACGCTGCCCCGCTTTGGAGCGGAGGGCGAAGAAAATGAGGAAGATACCGTACAGGATGGCCTGAGCAGCCGCCCGGCCAGTCGTGCTGCTGCGCCTGCTGCATTCGATGCCCGAAACGAGCCGGAAGAAGAGCCCGACCTCGGCATCACCGTGCGTGATATCCGGCCGGCGGCCACGCGTCCGGTTCCGGTGCCCGCTTTGGCAGCGGAAGAGGAGGAAGAAGACCTGGAAGAGGAGTTTGGCACGCCCGATGCACCGGTGGTTACAACCGGTTCTGTGGCTTCGCCGGCCTTCACCATGGCTGCTGGCATGGCCGGAGCTGCTGGTGCAGCTGTGCCGTTGAGCGTAGCGGCTGCTGGCGCCGGACTGAGTGCCGCCAGTGCTGCCGCTACCGTAGCCTCGGCTGGCGCCGCGGCCCCCGCCAAAGGCCCCAGCTTCTCGATAGAAGCACCCACCGACCCGGAGCCGCTGACTCCCACTGCTGCCCGTGTGCCCACGCCTCTGTCCATGGACGATCTGGCCGATGCCGACATGCCCTTGCCGGCCGCTACGCCCGTTGTGCCCGTCACCACGCATCAGCCCACTTTTCAGATTGAAACCAAGCCCGGCGAGCTGGACCCCGCCGCCGGCGCCGACATGGCCTCCATTGCCGACGACGATGAGGATGCTGATACTATGCCTGCCGTCAACTACGACCCTACGCTGGACCTCTCGCGCTACCAGTATCCTACACTGGAGCTGCTCAATGACTACGGCGTTGCGAAAGCGCAGGTGACCAAGGAGGAACTGGAGGCCAACAAGGACCGCATTGTGGAGACGCTGGGCCACTACGGCATCAACATCGCCAGCATTAAGGCCACCATCGGCCCCACAGTTACGCTCTACGAAATCGTGCCCGATGCCGGGGTGCGTATCTCCAAAATCAAGAGCCTGGAAGACGATATTGCCCTGAGCCTCGCGGCGTTGGGCATCCGCATCATTGCCCCCATTCCGGGCAAGGGCACCATTGGTATTGAGGTGCCGAACACCAAGAAGGAGATGGTAAGCATCCGTTCGGTGTTTGCTACCGAGAAGTTTGCGCACACTGAAATGGACCTGCCGATTGCCTTCGGCCGCACCATCACCAACGAGGTGTTTGTAGTAGATCTGGCCAAGATGCCCCACTTGCTGATGGCCGGGGCCACCGGCCAGGGCAAATCGGTGGGTCTGAACGTAATTCTGGCTTCGCTGCTCTACAAGCGCCACCCCGCGCAGCTGAAGTTTGTGCTCGTCGACCCCAAGAAGGTGGAACTGAGCATCTTCAACAAGATTGAGCGCCATTTCTTGGCCAAGCTGCCCGACACTGAGGAAGCCATCATCACCGACACCAAGAAGGTGGTGAACACGCTCAACTCCTTGTGCATGGAAATGGACAAGCGCTACGACCTGTTGAAGGATGCGGGCTGCCGTAACCTGAAGGAATACAACCGCAAGTTCATCGAGCGCCGCCTCAACCCGAAGAAGGGCCACCGCTTCATGCCCTTCATCGTGCTGGTGATTGACGAACTGGCCGACCTGATGATGACGGCCGGCAAAGAGGTGGAAACGCCTATTGCCCGTCTCGCGCAGCTGGCCCGCGCCATCGGTATTCACCTGATTGTGGCCACCCAGCGGCCTTCGGTGAACGTGATTACCGGTATCATCAAGGCCAACTTCCCCTGCCGCATTTCCTTCAAGGTGACTAGCAAAATCGACTCGCGCACCATCCTCGACGCCGGTGGCGCCGACCAGTTGGTAGGCCAGGGCGACATGCTGATTTCGCAGGGCTCCGACATCATTCGGGTGCAGTGCGCCTTCATTGATACGCCTGAGGTAGACCGTCTCTGCGACTATATCGGGGAGCAGCAGGGCTACCCGGATGCGTATCTGCTGCCCGAAGTGGTGGGCGAAAGCGGCGGTGGCAGCGGCGACATGGAGGATATGGACCCCTCGCAGCGCGACGCCATGTTCGAGGAAGCGGCCCGCGTCATTGTCACGCACCAGCAGGGCAGCACCTCGCTGCTGCAGCGCCGCCTGAAGCTGGGCTACAACCGCGCCGGCCGCCTCATCGACCAGTTGGAGCATGCCGGCATTGTGGGTCCGTTTGAGGGCAGCAAGGCCCGGGAGGTATTAATTCCGGATGAGTACAGTTTGGAACAGTTGTTGAATACGCTCCCGAAATAAGCGTCCGAAAATGTTCAGGAGTCCAATACGGAAGGTTTTTCTACTTCTTTTTGTTCTCGCTTAAACAAAGTGGCCTCTTGCACGTCTCTGTACTCAACCTACCGAATCACCTTTTTGCAATGAAAAAATACCTCGCCTTGCTTGCCCTGTCCGTGTCGCTCTTGTCGGCCGCTTCGGCGCAGCAGGATCCCAAAGCCGGCAAGATTCTCGACCAGATGAGCGCCAAGTACCAGACGATGAAAGCCTTCCGGGCCAACTTCACGCAGACCCTGGAAAATGATGCCACCAAAGTCAAAGAAAATCTAAGCGGCGACATTCTGGTAAGCGGGCAGAAGTTCCGGCTGAAAATCAGCGGCCAGGAAGTCATCAACAACGGCCAGACCGTGTGGGCCTACATGAAGTCGGAAAACGAAGTAACCATTTCCGACAACGAGCCTGATGAGCAGGAAATTTCGCCTTCTCAGATCTACACGCTGTATAAAAAAGGCTACAAGTACTCCTATGTGCAGGAAGCCAGGGAAGGCGGTGAGGCCGTGGACGTCATCGAACTGTCGCCGGAAGACCGCAACAACCCGGTTTTCAAGGTTCGTCTGAAGGTGAGCAAAGCCGATAAATCGGTGAAAAGCTGGCAGATGTTCAAGAAGAACGGCAACCGCTATACCTTCAAAATCAACAAGTTTACGCCGAATGTGCCCGTGGATGCTACCACGTTCAACTTCGACAAAGCCAAATACAAAGGCGTGAAGGTCATTGACCTGCGCTAGGCAGTTCTGCCACTCTGGCTGGCCCGCTTCTGCTTCGTGCAAAAGCGGGCCGGTTTGGTTTTAGAGCGCAACTAACTCTACAGGCATGGAAATCAAAACAGGACATTCCGTTTCCTGTATCTTGTCCGCTCATATGTAGATATAGCGTTATGCAAGAAGATTTTCTCCACTACGTCTGGCAGTATCAGTATTTCGATAAGACGGATTTAAAAACCACTGCCGGCGAACTGATAACCGTGCTTAAGCCCGGCATGCGCAATTCCGATGCTGGGCCTGACTTCCTGAATGCCCGCTTGCAGTTGGGCGAAGTGGAGTGGAACGGCGCAGTGGAAATCCATATCCGGGCCTCCGACTGGCACCGCCACCAGCACCAGCACGACCCGAAATACGACCAGGTAGTGCTGCATGTGGTCTATGAAGCGGACCAGCCCGTGCGCCGTCTCGATGGGAGCGAGGTGCCCGCTCTGGCCCTGGCTCCGCGCCTTGCCCCCGCGCTGCTGCATACCTATGAGCGGCTTGTGGCACCGCCGGGTACGGCCGAAGCACTGCCGTGCGCCCCGCTACTGAGCACCGTGCCCGATATTACGCGGATAAGCATGGCGGAACGCGCCTTGCTGGAGCGGGTAGAGCAGAAAGCGGCCGTTGTGGCAGAGCTGCACGAGCAGCTGAAGCAGGACTGGGAAGCCACGGCCTACCATGCGCTGGCGGCTGCCTTCGGATTCCAGAAAAACAGTGAGCCGCTGGCTCGTCTGGCTAAGGCCCTGCCGCTGCCTGTCCTGCGCCGCCACCGCCACGACGCCCGCCAGCTGGAGGCGCTGCTGTTTGGGCAGGCCGGCTTCCTGGCTGAGAATGAGAATACCCGCACAGATGCTTATATAGCCGGCCTGCGGCAGGAATTTGAGTTTCTGCGCCACAAGTACAGCCTGCACGGCACGGCACTGGCCGCCCACGAGTGGAGTTTTCTGCGGATGCGGCCCGCCAACTTCCCACCGGTTCGGCTGGCGCAGCTGTCGGCCGTGCTGCATGCCCGCCCCGCCCTGTTCGATGCCCTGCTTTCGGCCGCTGATGTACCTACTCTGATGCGCTTTTTTCAGGTACCTACCACCGACTACTGGCGCGGGCATTACCGGCCGGGTGTGCCGGGCAAGGTGCCCGCGCTGGGCAAAAGCAGTATCCAGATGCTGATTACCAATGTGGTAGTACCACTGCGCGTAGCGTATGCGCGGCACGTAGGCCAGCCGGAGCTGGTGGAAAGCGCCGTAGCGCTGCTCAGTCAGCTGCCCGCTGAGCATAACCACCTCACCGATGCGTATGCCGCGCAGGGATTTGTGCAGCGTACCGCCGCCGATTCGCAGGGGCTGCTGGCGCTGCATCGGGGCTACTGCACGCCGCGCCGCTGCATGCAGTGCGCCATCGGGAGCCGGATTCTGCAACGTGATAGTACCGTCCGGTGAAGCAGCTGCTGGTAGCATTGGTACTGAATAGTGGCCTGCTGCTGCTGGTGTGGCGCTGGCTTCGGCTCCGGCTGGCCGAGCCGCTCCTGGGCCGCTGGCTGCTGCCGCTGCTGGCCCTGAAAGTGCTGGCCTGTGCCGTAGCCACCTACTTCATCGGCGGCGACCCACTGTACTATTTCGGCTGGTCATGCTCCGTCAATCAGCAGCTCTGGGCCGACCCGGCTGCCTGGCTGCACACGCTGGGAAGCAACGAGTTTCACTTTGGCGGGCGGCATCTGGTTTTTCACGGGTTTTCAAATACGCTGTTCTTTATCAAGCTGCTGTCGGGGCTGCAGCTGGCTGGCAATGGCAGCGCTTTGCTGATGGGGCTTTACTGTTCCCTGTTTTGCTTTGTGGCCAGCTGGGAGCTGGTTCGGGCCGTAGTCCGAATCTGGCCTGCTACGCCCGCCGGAGCCGTACTGGTTGGTTTTCTGATGTGGCCGAGCGTCGTGTACTGGACGTCGGGCATCACGAAGGAAAGCCTGCTGGTAGGGAGCGGAGCGGCGGTGGTAGCGCTGGTACTGGGCTGGCTCTATGGTGGCCGGCGGGTGCGGCCCGGGGCAGTGGTTTTGGCCCTGGCGCTGGCGGTGCTGCACTTTCAGATGCGCTTCTTTTTTGCCGGGCTTCTGCTGGCCGTATTGTCAGGCCTGGGGCTGATACGGGTGGCCGAGCGGCTGCTGGGCCGCTCTCGGCGCGAGGTGGCGGTGCTGCTGCTGGCCGGATGGCTGCTGGGCGGGGCCTGGATGCTGGGAGAAATCAGCCCGGTGTTCAGCCTCAATAAGTTTACCAGCCGCCTGCTCATCAACTACCACACACTGCAGCAGAATTCCGGCAGCCGCCCGCACCTCAACTATCCCGACCTGCGGCCTACGGGCACGAGCCTTCTGCAGCACACCCCGCAGGCAGTTGCCGCCACCCTGAGCCGTCCCTGGCCCTGGGAGGGAAGTGGCGTGCTGTATGTTGCGGCCGGCCTCGAAAACCTGCTGCTGCTGGCCCTGCTGCTATGGGCGGCCATAGAAACAGCCCGAGGGCGGCCGGGCAGTCTGCCGTTTGCGGTGGTGGTGGCGCTGCTGGCGTATTGTCTGCTGCTGGCTGCGCTGCTGGGCCTGAGTACGCCCAATCTGGGCACACTCAACCGGTATCGGGTGGCCCTGCTGCCGTATCTGCTGTGGCTGGGGCTGCAGCATCCGCATGCGGCCCGTTGGCTGCGGCGCATCGGCCTGTGAGGCCGGTGCCGGCTGCTGGTGAGGCATACGAGCAAACGAATCCTTAAATTTGCGTTTTGGAACTCTGCCGGCCGCTGGCCGCTTTTCGCTTCGCATGGAAAATCCTATCATCATACTCGGTGCCCAAACGGTGGGTACCTCTGCCCTCGATGCCTTCCTTTCTAACGACTTGGTGGTCTATTGCCTCCTCGACGACGATACCAAACTGCAAAACACCGAGCTGTTTGATGTGCCCGTGATGGGCAGCACCGACGACAAAGAGCTGCTCAAGCTGCTGGGCAAAAAGTGTGAGGTGTTCGTGGCTACCGAAGACACGGCCAGCCGCCGCAGCCTCACCAACATGCTGCACGAAGAGTATCAGGCAGTGCCCGTCAATGCCATTCACCAGCGCGCCAGCGTGTCGGTGCACGCATGGCTGGGCCATGGCAACCTGATAAGCGCCAACGCCGTGGTAGTGGGCACGGCCAAAATCGGTAATGGCTGCCTGATCGGACCCAATGCCGTGGTGGATGCCCGCGCCGAGCTGGGCGACTACGCGCAGCTTGGGGCCGGTGCCATCCTCAACGCCGACGTATCGGTAGGGGAGCAGGCCTTTATTGGGGCGGGAGCTATAGTGGTGGCCGGCGTCAAAATCGGCAACAAAGCCCGTATCGGCGCTGGCTCGGTGGTGGTGTCCGATGTACCTGCCAATCAAACGGTGTTCGGCAACCCTGCTGCCAAGGTTTAATTAGTAATTGATAATTAAGAATGAATGATTGAGTTGTTACACTGGCTGCCAGCGGCTTTGAAACTCAGGCATCAATTCTTAATTACTAATTCTTAATTATTAATTCAAAAGATGGACTACCACGTTCTACTGTACTACTGCTACACCCAGATTGAAGACCCGGAGCAGTTCCGCGACGAGCATCATCGGCTGTGCCTGCGCCTGAACCTGCGGGGCCGCATCATCGTGGCCCCCGAGGGCCTGAACGGCACCGTGTCGGGCATGGTGGCCGACTGTGCGGAGTATATGCGCCTGGTGAAGGCCGATCCGCGCTTTGCGGCGCTGGAATTTAAAGTGGAGCCCGCAGCCGCGCACACCTTCCAGAAGCTGCACGTGCGCGTGAAGCCAGAAATCGTGCACGTGGGCCTGCCGCACATCAAGCCCTACGAGCGGACCGGCGTGCACCTCTCGCCGCAGGAGTTCCGTGCCCTGAAGGATCAGGACGACGTGGTGGTGCTGGACGTGCGCTCCGACTACGAGCATGAGCTGGGCCGCTTTAAAAATGCCGTGACTCTCGACATCGAAAACTTCCGCGAGTTTCCGGACAAGGTGGCCGAGCTGGAGCAATACAAGGGCAAGAAAATCCTGACGTACTGCACCGGCGGTATCAAGTGCGAGAAGGCCAGCGCCTTCCTGCTGGAGCAGGGCTTCGAAGACGTGTACCAGCTGCATGGCGGCATTATCAAATACGGCCTGGAGGCTGGGGGTGAGGATTTCGACGGCAAGTGCTACGTGTTTGACGGCCGCGTGGCCGTGGACGTCAACAGCGTAAATCCCACCATCATCAGCCACTGCCACCACTGCGGCACGCTCTCCGACCGAATGGTGAACTGCGCCAATCCGCACTGCAACGCCCACGTGCCGCTCTGCGAAACCTGCGGTCAGCAATTGGAAGGAGCCTGCTCTGCTACCTGCCTAGAGCACCCCGACAAGCGCCCTTATGATGGCACCGGCACCTACCCCAAAATCAGCAACCACTACAGCCCCGAGCAGGGCCTGATTTCTTACCGCGCCCCGGCCCGGTAAGCTCTCCGCACTACCCGGTCAGGACCTTGTCCTGCTGGAATGGCTGTCGTCTGCACGACTCGTTCCGGCGCGACAAGGTCCTTTTCGTTCTGCAGTAGCCTTGGTTTGGCAGCTGCCCGATGTTTCGTTTTTCAGTACCATTGCACCTTTCTCTCCTAAATCCCTCCCGCTATGCCCATCGCCGACTCCGAATTTATCCTCAACAAGGATGGCAGCATCTACCACCTGAATCTGCAGCCCGACCATATTTCCGATACCATCATCACCGTCGGCGACCCGGAACGGGTGCCGCTCGTCAGCCAGCACTTCGACTCCATTGAGACGGTGATGCAGAAGCGCGAGTTTGTGACCCATGTGGGCTACTACAAAGGCAAGCGCCTCACGGTCATCAGCACCGGTATGGGCACCGACAATATTGATATTCTGCTCAATGAGCTGGATGCGCTGGTCAACATCGACTTCGTGACGCGGGAGCCGCGGCCGCTGGAAGAGCGGATTGCGCTGCGCATCGTGCGTGTGGGCACCAGTGGCGCGCTGCAGGCCGACATTCCGGTGGGCTCGCACCTGGTGACGGAGCACGCCGTGGGCCTCGACTCGCTGATGCAGTTTTATCCGCTGGTGGAAACCGGCCTGGAAGTGGAAGTAGCCAGCGGCGTGCAGCAGGCGCTGGGCCTGAGCTACCGCCCGTACTGTGTGCGGGGCACCGATTTGCTGCGCGAGCAGCTGGGCGCGGGCATGGTAGTCGGCAATACGCTCACCTGCCCCGGCTTCTACGGGCCGCAGGGCCGCGTACTGCGCCTCGACCTGCGCATCCCCGACCTGATTCAACAGTTCCAGAATTTCCGCTACCAGAGCGCCGAGGGCGAGTTCCGCCTCACCAATTTCGAGATGGAAACGGCCGGCTACTACGCGCTGGGCCGCATGCTGGGCCATGAGGTAGTGTCGCTGAACGCTATTGTGGCCAACCGCGCCACCGGCGAATTTGCCACCAACTCAGAAGACGTTGTCAACGACCTGATTCAGAAAACGCTGGACCGTATCTAGTAGCGCAGTTCCGGCAGTCACTGTGTGGCTTCCCCAGAGTGCATGAGCGGCGTAGGATAGGCCCTCGTACGGCCCGGAAGTCGTGTCGAAGCCTCTGGAAACCGTGTCGAAAGGCCCGGAGGTCGTGTCGAAAGCCCCGGAAGTCGTGTCGAAAGCCTCCGGGATTCGCTGAGCTGGTTTGAAAGAGGTTCAACAAAAAAGGCGCTTCATCTGAAGCGCCTTTTTTGTGGCTGCGTTGAGTGCGGACGCCGGGAAACCGGCGCCGTCACCGTGAAAAGCCGGGGGTTAATAGAAGTCGAAGGCCAGGACGGCGTGCAGGGGCAGGGTGATGCCGGACTTGAGCGTGAGGTAGTCCTGGTGCGTGGCCCAGATGGTGGTATACACGCGCTTCACGGCGCCATCGGCCGTCTGGAAGTAAATATCCAGCTTGCCGTGGTAGTTATTGCCGAGGCTGGTGGCCCGTTCCGCATCATGGCGGCGCTGTTTTACGTCGGCCGGATCGGTCAGCACGTCGTCGTGGGGGAAGCTCAGGGTCGGGATGAGGTCTTTATCGATTACCTCGGCAGCGAGAGTCTGGAGTGGCAGAGACATAAAAGGGGAGGCTAAAGGTCAGAGAACAGCAGAAGGCCGGAATATGGCCGCAAGCCAATGAGGAATTCATGAGGCAGATACCACAGAACCCGAGGTGGTGCGAGGCGAAAACCGTGCCTTACCGTTCTGCTGTGTTTTACGCTAGCTCCGCCAAAAAGGCCATCGTATCTACGCCATCAGCATAATCGGACACGGCAGGGCGCTGCGCCCGCCCAAACGGAAAGCTGCCGGCCCACTGTCCGCCCCCCGACACAATGCACTGCGTCTGAGCGGCTACATCAGTCAGCTGATCCACCAGGTCCACTTCGTTGGAATACGTGCTGTAGTGCAGCACCGAAATCGGGGAAACCAGCTGGGCGCTTTCCGTGAGCAGCAGAAATCCGGTGTCGAGGTGCGGCACGCGGTTCACGAGCAGAATGCTCTTGTTGTAGTCGTAGTTGTTCTGGTATTTGTGGTGGTCGGGGATATGGTGCCAGGGCTGCAATGAGTCGAGCAGCGGCGTGAAATCGTAGGTATGAGGCACATACAGCTTGCTTACGTTGCGGCAGCCCAGGCCGTAGTAGCGGAAAATGTCCTCTCCCAGCAGGCCCAGGTCGTGGGCCTCTTCGCGGCCGGTCAGCACGGCTACGCTGGTGCGGTTGCGCCGGATGATGTTGGGTTTCTTGCCGAAATAATACTCGAAGTAGCGGGCCGTGTTGTCTGAGCCGGTGGCAATGAAGGCATCGGCCGCGTTGAGGCGGTCGGCTATCTGAATCTGGTCGGCGAAGCGCGGCTCCAGGCGCTTGAGTTGCTCCAGAATCCACTGCATCAGCACGGTGTCGTCTTTGCTGAGCTTGGCCAGCAGCGTGTGGCCGCTCAGCAGTACGCACAGCGCATCATGGAAGCCTACCAGCGGAATATTGCCGGCCATCACCACACCTATCTGCCGGGGCGTAGCAGGTTCGGCGGGGTAGCGGGCGGCCCAGTGGCGCAGGCTGTCTTCCGACAGAAGCCCGGCCACTCCCCGGATTGCTGATTCAACGTTGGGCGTATCAAACCAGGCATTCTGGTTGCGGGCGCGCGACGTGAGCGAAGCCAGCTCCTCCTCGGGGAGGCGGCTCAGCAGCTGGCCCAAGGCAACAAAGGCCGTAAGTCGTTCGGAATGGGTCATGAGCGGGAGTAGAGTAGCGAAAAAAGGGCGGTGGCGAAGCCGAAACGCCGGAACAGTTGCCGGCAAACAGACGCAAGAACGGCAAACGAGGCGTTTCGGGCGTCGGGCGTCGCATTATCTGGGGCCGGCATCAGCAAAAAACTCGCAAGGGTACGAGTTAGTTTCTACTTTTGCCTACCGGTTAGGCTGCCATGTAGCCTTTTTCTGCGTTATAACGTTCCGACTACTCACTTAACTGATTCGAAGGCTATGGCCATCATGATAACCGACGAGTGCATCAACTGTGGTGCCTGCGAACCGGAATGCCCCAATACGGCCATCTACGAAGGCGGCGCCGCCTGGCGCTGGTCTGATGGCACCACGCTGAAGGAAGTAACCATCGATGGAGGCCAGACCGTGTCCGGGGTAGCACCCCAAACGCCCGTTTCCGACGAGTACTACTACATCGTGTCCGACAAGTGTACGGAATGCGTTGGCTTCCATGAGGAGCCGCAGTGCGCTGCCGTATGCCCCGTGGACTGCTGCGTGGATGACCCCGACTACCGCGAATCACAGGAGAAGCTGACGGCCAAGAAAGAGTGGCTGCACAGCTAATCACAGATGATACAGATGCTTGGATATCACAGATTTTATTTGTGTTCTGTTCCGGACTCAATCGTCCAAAAAGAAGAGGCTTGCCGACTGGCAAGCCTCTTCTTTTTGCGAATCAACCATCAAAAAATCTGCTAAATCAAAAATATCTGCACCATCTGTGATTTTAGGTGCCGCAGTTGAAATACTTGTCGTAGGCTGATTCCGGAATCAGGTTCAGGCGGCTGAGCACCTTGATGGGCCAGCGCAGCTGCCGGATAAGCGCGTAGTTGTTGGGATAATCCCGGAAGGTTTTGGGGGGACTGGCTACAATCTGCTCAAACTCTTCCCGCGTCAGGCCCAGCCGCTTGATGCACAGGTTAATCACCTTTTCATCCTCAATCTTATTGACGTGGCTGACGCGTTCCAGCGCCACCTCGCGGGACATCTGCCCGGAACGCACCAGCGCCGAATAGTTGAACAGCCGCCGGTCGATGTTGAATTTGGTGCGGTTGAGGTAGTAGATGACGCTCTGATACAGGTCGTCGAAGTAGTGTGCGCCGGGGTTCACCCAGTCCAGTTCCCGCTCCAGCAGTTCATCCACATCGGCCCGCACATAGTCCACGTGGTAGAGCAGGGTCACGGTTTTGATGCGGCGGATGAAGGCGTAGTAAAACATCTGCGGAATATCGAGGTGAAAGCCGGGGTCATCGGCTTTCCAGGGGCGCAGCGGCACGGTGCCGAACCGCTTGTGCACGGCCTTCAGGTACTTGCCATCGAGGTAGTTCCAGGTGAGCGGCGCAATGCCCTCGGTCCGGAACGACTGCCCGATAATAATGCGCTGAATGCCTTCCTTGGCCGCTACGCCATAGAGGGCGGTGGCAATTCCCACATCGGTGCCTTCCTCCATATCGGGAGTCGAGGCTTTGAGGAAGGCAATTTTCAGGTCCTTGGATTCGCGCCAGTCGGAGGTGATGGTGCGCATTTCCACCCCCAGCTTGCGGCAGGCCTTAATCATGTTTTCGCCGGCTACCGGGTTGCCGAATCCGTCGTTGAAATGCACCGCCAGCGGCCGCAGGCCCAGTTTCACTACGCAGTACCAGAGCGTAAAGGACGAGTCACGGCCACCGCTCACTCCCAGCACGCAGTCGTATTTTTTGCCTTTGCCCAGCTGTTTGATGTCAGCGGCTATTTCCTGCACTTTACGTTTGCCGGCTTCGCCTAACGGGAAAGCCTGGTCCATGTGGTCGTGTACGGCGCAGAAGTTGCATTCACCTCGCTTGTCGAACTGAATACCAGGAACAGTGGTATCCATGATGCAGCGGGTGCACTGTTGGTAAAGTTGAGTCATGTAGTAACGAAACGGAATATGCCTGCAAGTTGGCATAACCGAATTAAGCTCATATTAAAAAAAGCGTATGTTCGGGAAATTAACCCGGCAATACGTCGAAACGAAAACCTTTGCGCAGCAGCATTTCCCCAATCTGCGTCCCTTTTTCTGCCCGTACAGGCCGTGGTAGTTCTGCCACGACTAGGTCGCCGGCAAACTCATTGAATGTCCCCTGCGCCCGGATGCCCGAGGCATCAACCGCCAGCGAGCAGCCCACGCTTTTTTTGCCCTCGTAGGGCCCGCCCACAATGTAACCCACAGACGTAGTGCCAACAATGGCGACGTTGTAGAGTTGCGCCAGGATGGAATACGGCTTCACCCATTTCTCGCGGTACGGGTCGTCTTCTTCCGTAATGGAATAGTCTACGGTCCAGGAGGAAGGCGACAGGATAAACTCGGCCCCCATGCGGGCCAGCGTGTGCCCGATGCTGAGGCCATCCAGGAAATTGTCGGCACAGATATTCACCCCGATTTTACCGAGTGGCGTGTCCACTACGTTCAGGGTCTGGCCCACGGCGTAGAAAGGCTGCTCGACGGTCAGCAGGTTGATTTTGTGGTATTTGGTGAGGATTTCGCCTTGGGGGTTAATGAGAATGGCGGCGTTATAGTTGTGGCCGTCGGCGCCACGCTCCGTCAGGCCCGCACACACGTACACCTGGTGGCGCAGCGCTTCCTGGCAGAGCCGGTCGGAGTAGAGGCCAGGGATGGGCTGTGCCTCCGTCAGGGCACTGGGATGGGTCCAGGCAAAGTCCAGCGTTTCGGGCAGTAGCACCACGTCGCAGGTCTGGCGGGCGGCCTCGGCAATCATCTGGGCGGCGCGTTCCATGTTGCGCTCTGGCTCCCCGCCCTCTACCAGCAACTGGCCCATACCTACCCGAATAGAACCGGCGAAAGAGGGCGTTGTGGCGGTAGTCGGAGGGGAAGCAGCCACAGCTGGCATAGGTGCCGCTTTGGGGGATGACGGTTTACGAAAGGAGAAAAGAGCCATACGCACGCATCAACTACAGGAAGGAAAACAGGCTAAAACTAAATTGGCAATACCTGCGGCAAGGTGGCGGAAGGTACGCTTGAGAAGTGCCAAAATACGGTTTATGCCAGATATGAGCCCGATAAATATCAGAATTACGGACGTGTAGGGAGCTGGCTGGCCGGCTTTTTACGGCTGCGAAGACCACTGCTGTTACCGGAACAGGGCCATTTCCAGCCCCCGCCCGAAATGCCTACTTTTGCGGGTATTCTGAACTGATTTCCTCCGACGATGTCCATCGCCAAAACCTATACGCCCGCCGACGTTGAAGCCAAATGGTACCAGCGCTGGCAGGAGCAGGGCTTTTTCAAAGCCAAAGCCAACCCCCGCAAGCAGCCCTACACCGTGGTGATTCCGCCGCCCAACGTAACGGGCGTGCTGCACATGGGCCACATGCTCAATAATACCATTCAGGACGTGCTGGTGCGCCGGGCGCGCATGCAGGGCAAGGAAGCGTGCTGGGTGCCCGGCACCGACCACGCCTCTATTGCCACCGAGGCCAAGGTGGTGGCCTTGCTGAAGGAGCAGGGCATCGAGAAAAAGGACCTGACCCGGGAGCAGTTCCTGGAGCACGCCTTTGCGTGGAAGGAAAAGTACGGCGGTATCATTCTGGAGCAGCTCAAGCAGCTGGGCGCCTCCTGCGACTGGGACCGGACGCGCTTCACGATGGAGCCCGAGCTGACCGAGGCCGTGCTGCGCGTGTTCGTGGACCTGCACCAGAAAGGCCTCGTGTATCGTGGCGTCCGGATGGTGAACTGGGACCCGCTGGGCCAGACCGCCTTGTCCGATGAGGAAGTAATTCCCAAGGACGTCATGGCCAAGATGTACCATCTGCGGTATGAAGTGGTAGGGCAGGAGGGCCAGTTCCTGACTGTAGCTACTTCGCGGCCCGAAACTATCATGGCAGACGTGGCCGTGGCGGTGAACCCGAACGACCCGCGCTACACGCACCTGCACGGGGCGAAGGTGCGGATTCCGCTGCTGGGCCGCGAAATTCCGGTGATTCTGGACGAGTACGTGAGCATCGACTTCGGCACGGGTGCGCTGAAGGTGACGCCGGCGCACGATTTGAACGACTACGAGCTGGGCGTGAAGCACAACCTGCCCGTTATCGACATCCTCAACAACGACGGCTCGCTTAACGAAAAAGCGGTGCTCTACGTGGGCCAGGACCGGTTTGCGGCCCGCCGCAACATCGTGAAGGACCTGGAGGAAGCCGGCCACTTGGTGAAGGTGGAGGAGTACGCCAGCATCGTGCAGACCTCGGAGCGCACCAAGGCCGTCATTGAGCCGCGCCTGAGTTTGCAGTGGTTCCTGAAAATGGAGCACCTGGCCAAGCCGGCTTTGGAAGTAGTGGAAAACGATACCGTGAAGCTGCACCCGGCCAAGTTCAAAAATACCTACCGGGTGTGGATGGAAAACGTGCGCGACTGGTGCATCTCGCGGCAGCTGTGGTGGGGCCAGCAGATTCCGGCCTACTACCTGCCCGACGGCACCTACGTGGTGGCCCTCACCGCCGAGGAAGCCCTGATCCAGGCCCGCGAGCAGAGCGGCAACGCCGACCTGCAGCTTTCGGATCTGCGTCAGGACGAGGACGTGCTGGATACCTGGTTTTCGTCGTGGCTGTGGCCGATTTCGGTGTTCGACGGCTTCAAGGATCCCGACAACGCCGACGTCAACTATTTCTACCCCACCAACGACTTGGTGACGGGGCCGGACATCCTGTTCTTCTGGGTGGCCCGCATGATTATGGCCGGGCTGGAATTCCGCAAGGAAGTGCCGTTCCGCAACGTCTACCTCACCGGCATCGTGCGCGACGCCCAGGGCCGCAAGATGAGCAAGCAGCTCGGCAACTCGCCCGATCCGCTGGACCTTATCAAGCAGTTCGGGGCCGATGGCGTACGGACCGGCATGCTGTTCTCGGCCCCGGCCGGCAACGACCTGCTTTATGACGAAAAGCTGGTGGAGCAGGGCCGTAACTTCAGCAACAAGCTCTGGAATGCCTTCCGCCTGATCAAGGGCTGGGAGGTAGATGCCGCGCTGCCTTTCCCCAACGACAAGGCCGTGGAGTGGTTCGGTGCCAAGTTGAACGCCACCATTGTGGAGCTGGACGAGCACTTCGAGAAGTTCCGGATGAGCGACGCGCTGATGACGGTGTACAAGCTGGTGTGGGACGACTTCTGCTCGGAGTACCTGGAGATGATCAAGCCCGCTTACCAGGCCCCCATCGACCCCGAAACGCTGCGCCTGACCACCGGCTTCCTGGAAACCCTGCTCAAGCTGCTGCACCCGTTCATGCCCTTCATCACCGAGGAAATCTGGCACGAGCTGCAGGAGCGCGGCCCCAAGGAGTACGTGTGCGTGGCGGCCTGGCCCAAGGCCCAGCCCGTAGCGGGTGCCGCCGAGGTGCTGGCCCGCATGGAAAAGGCCTTGGCCATCGTGGGTGGCGTGCGCACCATCCGCAACCAGAAGGGCCTGGGCCCCAACAAGCCCCTGACCCTGGCCGCCAAAACCGACGACACCCAGCTGCTGACCGATTACGACGGCATCATCCGCAAGCTGGCCGCCCTCACCGACGTATCGGTGGTGACGGAAGCGCCGGCGGCTTCGGTATGCTTCGTGGCGGGCGGCGCGGAGTTCTTTGTGCCGCTGGAAGGGCAGATTGACCTCGGGGCCGAGAAGGAGCGCCTGACCAAGGAGCTGGAATACGCCCAAGGCTTCCGCGACTCGGTGCTGAAAAAGCTGGCTAACGAGAAGTTCGTGGCCAACGCTAAGCCCGACCTGGTGGAGCGCGAGCGGCAGAAGCTGGCCGACACCGAAGCCAAAATCACGGCCCTGGAGCAAAGCCTGGCGGCGTTGTAGTACTACCGCAATAGAGTAGCTTGAAAAAGGCTGGCTCCCAAGGAGCCGGCCTTTTCTTTTCTCAGCCCAAAGCATGGGGAGAGGCGTGGCGCCTGGTAGTTGGCGGAGCGCTTGCAGGGCAAAATCAAGAGTATTCCGGTTGCAAGGCCCGATTCGAAACTAATTTCTACACCATGTGCCACTCTACTGCCGAAAGCGTGTCTGTGGCTTCGGCTGGTCGGCGAAACCAGCGGATGATTTGTGGGTTTTCAAGGGCAGAAACTGCTGGTTAGTCGGTTTGATTTTCGGGCCTTTGGCACCTGAGGTAAGTTCGCGCCAACAATAGAGCAGCCATAACGCCGCGCCGGTTTGCCGGGCGGCATCTTTCAATAGAAGTTCATGAAAAAGATTTTCCTCGTTCTGGTTCTCACCACGGCTGGCCGACTGGGCTGGGCACAGATGCCACAGGGCGAACGGCCTGCCGGAGGGATGCGCCCCGCTGGTGCGCCCGGACAGGCCCCGCAGGGTGCAGCCACTGCACCGCAAGCAGGCACCGGCCGTATCACCGGCACCGTGACGGACGCGGCTTCCAAGCAGCCAGTACCCTATGCTACGATAGTATTGCTGAACCCTGCTACTGGCAAAGCGGTGGACGGGACTTCGGCCGATGATAACGGCAAATTCTCGATTCCGCGTGTGGCCGCTGGCACCTATACCGTGCAGATCAGCTTCATCGGCTACAAGAGCGTTGAAAAGACCGGCGTTGTAATTACGGACGCCGGTAACACGGTGGCGCTGGGCGGTATCGTGCTGGAGTCGTCGGCGCAGAAGCTGGGCGAAGTAGTAGTGGAAGGCCAGCGCAGCTTGATAGAAGAGAAGGTAGACCGCACCGTATACAACGCCGAAAAGGACGAAACCACCCGTGGCGGCGACGCTACCGATGTGCTCAAACGGGTGCCCATGCTCAGCGTCGACCTTGATGGCAACGTGAGCCTGCGCGGCAGCTCCAACATTCGGGTGCTCATCAACAACCGCCCCAGCACCATCTCCGCCAACAGTATTGCCGATGCGCTGAAGCAGATTCCCGCCGACCAGATCAAGTCGGTGGAAGTCATTACCTCGCCTTCGGCCAAATACGATGCGGAAGGCTCTGGTGGTATCATCAACATCGTGACCAAGCAGAACAACCTGCAGGGCTTTACGCTGGACCTGCGCAGCAGCATTGGGTTGCGCAGCTCCGACCTGGGCCTGAGTGCCTCGTACCGCGTGGGCAAGATGGGCTTTTCGCTGGGTGGCGGCGGCCGGGGCCAGTACAACACGCCGGGCAGCTTCCGCAACGAGCAGCAGACGTATTCCATTCAGGGGCAGGACCTGAGCACCCGTGAGCTGCTGAGCCGCACCGTGCAGGAAGCCGACACGCGCAACCAGAACCTGTTCGGGCGCTACTCGCTGGGCTGGGACTACGATATCAACAAGTACAACTTCCTGTCGGCATCGGTGCAGCTGGGTTTGCGCAATGGCACGAACTACCAGGACAACCAGAGCACCAGTATTGCCTACTTCGATGGCCGCAACCCGACCAGCAGCCTGCGCGACATCAGTGTGCTTGATAACTCGAATACGCTAGACGCCACCCTGAACTACACCCGCACCTTCGAAACGCCGCAGCGCGAGTTCAGTCTGCTGGCCCAGTACAGCCGCAACACCCGCACCAACAACTTCACTAACCTGATTCTGGCCGGCGAGAATACCGGCGACAATCTGCGCAACGACAACGACAGCTACAACCAGGAAGTAACGGTGCAGGCCGACTACCAGACGCCCCTGAGCAAAACCCAGCTACTGGAGTTTGGCGCCAAGGACATTATGCGCCGCGTAAACAGCGACTACACCACGCTGCTCAACGGCCAGCCGCAGTCCGGCACCAACCTCTCGAACGTATTCGACTACAACCAGAACGTGGCGGCAGCTTATGCTTCGTACACGCTCAGCTTCCTGAAAAGCTACACGCTGAAAGCTGGTGCCCGCTACGAATACACGACCATCGACGCCAATTTCCGTACTGAAAACGCGCCTTCCATTCCATCCTATGGGGTGCTGGTACCCAGCGTGAACCTGTCGCGGAAGCTGACCAACGGCAACGTACTGAAAGTGGCCTACAACCGCCGCATTCAGCGTCCGTCGCTGCAGTTTCTGAACCCTAACCGACAGGTGCCTAACCAGGTCAGCACCACGGAAGGCAACCCGCTGCTGCAGCCAGAATACACCAACAACTACGAGCTGGGCTACAATACCTTCATCAAGCAGACCTCGCTCAATTTCTCGGTGTTTGCGCGGAACACGGATGGCTCCATCCAGCCCATCCGCACGCAGGACGGCGCTATTGTGCGGACCACCTACGACAACATCGGCACCGAAAACGCCTACGGCGGCAGCCTGAACGCCAACGTCAACATCAACAACAAGCTGACGCTGGGCGGCGGCGCCGACGTGTACTACGCCACCCTCGACAACAACATTTCCAGCCCGCTGTATGCAGCCAGCAACCAGGGTTGGGTGGCCAGTGGCCGAATGATGGGGGGCTACAGCTTTACCAAAGGCTGGGGCATGCAGGCGTTTGCGTTTTACCGCGGCCGGCAGGTGCAGCTGCAAGGCTACCAGGGCGGCTTCGGGGTGTATAGCGTAGGGGTGAAGAAGGATTTTGCCGAGAAGAAAGGCTCCATCGGTTTCGGGGCCGATAACATCTTCACGCCCACCAACAAAATCCGCAGCTCCATCAGCACGCCCTTCCTGGAGCAGAACAGCGTGAACGTACTGCGGCGCACAGGTTTCCGCATGAACATCAGCTACCGCATCGGGAAGATGAGCATGGCTCCTGCGCGGCGCAAGCGTTCCGTCAACAACGATGACCTGAAAGACGGCGGCACCGACGGCGGCAATGGCGCTGGCGCAACCCCGGCCCAGGGCCCCAGCGGCGGACGGCCATAACGGCTGGTGCTCCTTATACAAAAAGGCCCGTCTGCTCAGCAGGCGGGCCTTTTTTGTGTGGCTGTGCAGGAAGCTACTTGCGCGCTTGCAGGCTGTCGGGCGCTTTGCCGCTGGTAGCTTGCGTGAGCTTGTTCTGCAGCTGGAAAGTCACCTGCATACAGTCTTTGGCGTTCTGTTCGGCAGCAGCCAGTTTCTGTTCTGTATCAGAAAGGCGCACGTACAGGTAAACAATCAGGGCCAGGGAAATGACCAGCGCCCCAAGGGTAATAACGTTTTTCATGGTGGTTCAGGCAAAAGAAAAGCCCGCCGGAACGACGGGCTTTCCAGTAAATGAGGCAACCTAAATAGCCGTATTCGGGTCGAATTGCTCCAGGTAATCGGCCACGCGGCGCACGAATTGGCCACCGAGCGAGCCATCTACCACGCGGTGGTCATAGCTGTGGCTCAGGAACATGAAGTGGCGAATGCCAATCAGGTCGCCCTGCGGAGTTTCGATGACGGCCGGCTTCTTCTTGATAGCGCCAACAGCCATGATGGCTACCTGTGGCTGCATGATGATGGGCGTGCCCATCACGTTGCCGAACGAGCCGACGTTGGATACCGTGTAGGTGCCGCCTTCCAGATCTTCGGGCTTCAGCTTGTTGGCCCGGGCGCGGTTGGCGAGGTCATTCACCCGCTTGCTCAGGCCGTTGAGGTTAAGCTGGTCGGCGTTGTGAATTACGGGCACAATAAGGTTGCCGGAAGGCAGCGCCACTGCTACACCCACGTTGATGTCACGCTTCTTGATGATGTAGTCGCCTTCTACCGATACGTTGATGTTCGGGAAGTCCTGGATAGCGCGCGCAATGGCCTGGATGAAGATGGGCGTGAAGGTGAGGTTTTCACCCTCGCGCTTTTTATAGCCATCCTTGTGCTTGTTGCGCCAGTTCACGATGTCCGTCACGTCGGCCTCTACGAAGGAAGTAACGTGGGGCGAAATGCGCTTAGAGTCAACCATACGTTGCGCAATCATTTTGCGCATCCGGTCCATCTCAATCAGTTCCTGGTTGCCACTTACTGAGGGCGCCGCTTTGGGCGCTGCCGCTGGTGTTTGGGCTACTGGCTGTGCTGCCGGAGCTGCTGCCTGAGGAGCAGGAGCAGCGGGGGGCTGCTGAGCTGCTGGTTGAGCTGCCGCCGCCTGTGCAGCACCAAGTGGCTTCTTGCCGCCAGCTACATAGTCAAGAATATCTTTCTTCGTGACCCGGCCTTCGCTACCGGTACCGGGCAGATACTCCAGGTCGGCCATCGAAATGCCTTCTTCGCGGGCAATGCTGAGCACCAGCGGCGAATAGAAGCGGCCCGGCTGCGGCTGAGCGGCTGAGGTACTCACTGCTTGCGCCTGGTTGGCCTGTGGGTCGCCGGCTTCGGGCAGATAGGGCACTGCCGCCACGCCGTTGTCGGAGGAGGCAGCAGTAGCTTGGGCAGCTGCCGGAGCAGAAGCACCGGCATTGGCTGCATCGGTTTCTACAATGGCTATAGGAGCGCCTACGGCTACTACCTGGCCTTCCTGCACCAGAATTTCCTGCAGCACGCCGGCATGAATGGCAGGCACTTCGGTATCAACTTTGTCGGTTGCTACTTCAAGCACGGATTCATCCTGCTCGATGGTGTCGCCAACTTGTTTAAGCCATTTCAGGACGGTGCCTTCCATGATGGATTCGCCCATCTTGGGCATCGTCATTTCCACTCGTGCCATGCGGTTGGGGTAGGGGTTGGAGTATTGGGTGGGGAATTTGCGGACTCAAAGGTAACAGAAAGCCACAACGCCGGCCAATGCCATTGGTTGCCGCGCTGCAAATGTCTAGTGCAGGCATACCTACTTGCGTCTGCTGCTTCGGGTTGTATATTTGCCGTGCGCTCCTTTCACGGAGCACTTATCAAGAAAGGCGGAGGGACAGGCCCTGTGATGCCTTAGCAACCAGTAGCAATACCAGGTGCTAAATCCTGTTTCAGGCGTGCTGCGGCAGGCTTGGGAGAAGATAAGCTGAATGATGCCCCGCTGCGGCGGGTGCGGCTCTTCTGACTTATCGGAAGGGCTTTTTTTATGCCCATTTCGGTAAGGAATCTTGATCAGGTGCTTTGGTAAGGGAGGCGTTTCATTCACCTCAATACGTCCTTTCCCTATGCGTACCACATGCTGTTCTCAACATGCTACTACTGCCGCTGCTCAGTCATGCGGAAAGAAAACCTGCGCTGATGTTGCCCTGATATGGCCTGGGCTGGCCGCTTCTGGTTTGTTGTCCTGGACTGTTTAGGTGTTGAATATGCTGCGTAAAGACATCAATATCGGGCTGTTTGGCTTCGGGGTAGTAGGGCAGGGGCTGCACACGGTACTGGAGCGTACGCCGGGCCTGCGGGCCCGCATCGGGCGCATCGGGGTGAAGGACCGCGCCAAGCCGCGTACGTTGCCTCTGGGCCTGTTTACCTTCAGCCGCCACGACTTGCTCGACGACCCTGCGTTGGACGTAATAGTGGAATTGATTGACGATGCTGATGAAGCCTACCTTATTGTGACCGAGGCACTGCGCCGGGGCAAAGCAGTCGTAACGGCTAACAAAAAGATGCTGTCTGAGCATCTGGGGGAGCTTATTGAGTTGCAGCGCGAAACGGGCACGCCGCTCCTCTACGAAGCAGCTGCCTGTGCCAGCCTGCCCGTAATCCGCAATCTGGAAGAGTACTACGACACGGATTTGCTGGAGTCGGTGGAAGGCATCATCAACGGCTCCACCAATTACATTCTTACGGCCATGCACCGCGACGCCTTGTCGTTTGGGCAGGCATTAAGCCAAGCGCAGGCCTTGGGCTTCGCCGAGAGCAACCCCGCTCTGGATGTGGAAGGTCTTGATGCTCGCAACAAGCTGGTGCTGCTGCTAGCCCATGCCTTTGGGCTGGTAGTGGCCCCTGAGCAACTGCTTACGCTTGGCATCGACAGGCTAAGCCCACTGGCTACGGCGTATGCGAAGGAGCAAGGCTATGCTCTGAAGCTGGTGGCAGAAGCGCGGCGCTTGCCCAACGGCACTATTGCGGCGGCGGTGCTGCCTACCCTGGTGAAGCCGGAGCACGAACTAGCGCATGTGCACGACGAATACAATGGCCTCATCACCCAAAGCAGTTTCGCCGACCGGCAGTTTTTCCTGGGCCGCGGTGCCGGGGCTTTTCCTACCGCTTCGGCCGTGCTCAGCGACCTGTCGGCCCTCACCTATGGCTACCGCTACGAGTACAAAAAACTGCGCCAGCAAACCCATCTGGCGTTGGGGGCCGCCGCCGCCGAGGTGGAAGTGCTGGTTACGTTTACGGCGGAAACAGCCCCAGACCCCACCGATTTCCGCCGAGTGCATGAGCAGTTCCAATCTGATGCGCGGGGCCACTACCTGACCGGTACTATTGGGCTGGAACAGCTGGCGCAGGCCCGCTGGCTGCGGGAGCCAGGTATTTGTGTGGTGCGGCTACCGGGCACATTACGGGCTGCCCAAGCAGTAGAAGCTGCCGCTGGTGCCATCGGCAATATGCAATAGAAAAAGGGCCGGGCGGTTTCGGAACAAGTGCCAGAAGCCGTCCGGCCCTTTTTCGTTTCAGTCTCCAGAACAGAAGTTCGGGCGTACTGCTTGGCTGCTTACTCTGGGTGCCGGAATAAGGTCTCAGGTGAGCTGTGGCACTAGGGGCTTCGCGATACTACGGCCAATCATGAGGGCCAGCACGTTGCCCAGAATGATGGAAATGATGTTCATGAAGATGTTTTGTGCGAAAAAGGGCAGTTGCGCGAACGAGCGAACAACAGAATCGTCGGGGACACGCCCGCCTTTCAGCGACATCTGGGCCACGGTTTCGGCGTAGGTCTGCGGAATGCTGGCATCCACAAACTGGCAGTAAAGCAGATCGAGGGAAAAGCAGAACACCAACGTGCCCAATGAAAGCACTAGCAGCAGCCAGATGCCTTTTACCGGATTCAGGTGGTTGCGGAACGCCTCTGCGCGGTGCTGGTAAATTGGAAATGTGTGGAGCAGTCCTTCCGCCAGCAGCATCAGCAGCCCCGGCACCACAGGCAGCAGAATCATCTTGTCGTCGCGGAATAATCCGGTATCAGCATCCATCCAGTTGTAGAATACCGCATAAAGCATTGCCAGGTATACCAACGATGTCAGGAGGGACCAGGTCAGCAAAGGAAAAAGAAGATCTTTTTTCATAGTAAGTAGAGCTAAGAACGTTTTTTCTTGGACGCAGCACGGAGGCTGGCTTGGTAGTACAGGATGCTCAGGCTGGTATGTAGTGCCAGTGTCCAGGTATAGCGCCCGGATGCATAATCCAGCTTGAAAACCAACGTATTAATTATCAATGCAACGACGTAGGGCAGAATGATGCCCAGTAGCAGCAACGCCCGGAAAACCGGATCCTGCACGGCTGTATCTATGGTTCGGGGAAACTGAAAAGAACGGCCGGCAAACAGGCGGCGGTGTAGCCTCAGGCTGGCTGCTGTGGTAGCGAGATGAGACAACAACAGAATCAGGAAAACTGTCATGAGCGCTTAGTTTTGAGAAGAAATGGATTGCTCACTGTGGACCACCACGGTTTGTCCCAGCTCAGAAACGGGCTGTGGGGCCCGGCTCCGGCGTGGCAGAAAGCGCCGCACGTAAGCCAGGGCATGCACGTAGTTTCGGTTGGTGATGAACATGGCGTAAGATCCAATCATGATCCAGGAAAAGTTGTCGATGCGCATGAAGTACCAGATACCTAGGTGCAGCAGTACGCCGCCTACAATTACCGGCCATTTTGTGGGTCTGAACCAGATCAGGAAGGCAAAAGACAGTTCCCACAGAATGGTGAAATAGGTGCTCAGTACCACAAAATAGTGGTTCTCCGTCAGCGGAATATTCCAACTGGTTTGCCGGAACTCGTCCACGCGCATGGTGTAGTAGGTGGCAGTACCGTTCAGCCACAAGTCACCCTGCAGTTTGGCCAGCGCCGTGAAGAAGTACACATAGCAGATCTGAATCAACAGGGCCAGGGAGGCATAGCGCATCACAAGTTGGCCCGCCTTGCTCAAAGAAGCCGGCCACTGCCAGCGGGAGCCGGTGCTCAGCGTGTTGTAGCGGTAGGCATCGGCCAAAATGAGAAACGGCAGCGTTACTTCAATCACGTTGTCGGAGCCGTCGAGAATGAAGCCGTTGCGCTGCTTGAAGAGCAGGAGCAGTAGCCACAACACAAATGCCGTAACGCGCCCGAACACCCCAAAAAAGAGCAGAAAAGCCACTACAAACGTGACCAGCACAAAAGCCTGCGGCGCGTAGGGCACATGAAACGGATAGAGCAGGGCCTCCAGGCCGTAAGCGTGCATAAGCCCCAGGTATGTGTCATAGTCTACAATAGCCTGGGGCCCCAGCAGATTATCGGCCATCGGTAGGTAGAAAATCATATTTTTCATGACCAGCCCGGCCAGCAGGCACCGGAATACCGACAGGCCCATAGAATTGCGCAGCAAATCAGAAGTGGGAAGCATGGCGAAGTAAAATGAGGTGAAGACAGGTTAGCGGCGGGCCACGTGCAGCAGATAGGCCTCACTGGTCATGTGCGTGTAGCGCGAATTCTTCTCGTTGAAGTAATCCTGCTCGCGCTTGGAAAAGCGCGGAAATTCCTGGCTCATGATGCGGTAGGTCACACGCACCGAATCGGCCCGGTTCCAGGTGGGGTTTGCCTGCGTGAGGCGTTGCAGCGTGTGGCGCGAGTACTGCAGAATAGCCCGGTGGCCCGGCGACTGTTTGACCACAGCGCGCAGAAAACGCTTGGTTTTGGCCGTGTCCTTGGCCAGCGTATCCTGGCGGGCTGCAAAGCGGAAGGCCTTGTTCTGCGTCTCAATCACCTCGTTCGTTGAGGCCGACATGTGCTTGAGGATGCGCTGCACCGGCGACCAGTAGCTGACTTTTTTCAGATCCGTGAGCGGCTCCACCACATCAACCCAGCCAGAATTAAGGGCCTTCCCCTTCTGAAACACTTCGTACTGAAACAGCAGCCGCTGGTTGGCCGCAATAGGATTAGGCGCAAACAGGTTCCAGGTCTGCGAAAACCACGGATTCATGTAGCCCTGAATCTGGTATTTGTATTGATGGCTGATCGGGTTGGCCGGGAGCATACTGAACGCTACTACCGTAAAGTGGCCTATCAGTATCATTACCAGGCTGGTATGCAGCAGCCACCAGTAGCGCCCGGAAAATAGAATGCGGGGTAGAAGTTTCGGTTTCATAGGGCACAGCAAGGGTGAGAAAAGCTGGTCAGGCACTATTGCCAAGGGTGGTGAAGTGCAGCTAAAACAGAACTATTCTTTGGTTTTCGTAGTCAGGCGGGAGCAGAGGCGCAAGTGCGTAAGGGACTCCTACAATGATTCAGAATCAGAGTCTGTACTCTGCAGTGATACCTGCGGGAGCCGACAGGCAAGCAGAGTAGTACTATGTCGTGCTGATTGCATATTGATCAGCTGACGTTGACATCAGCTGCAGGGATGGGCGATAGTTGCCGAATGCCCTGCTGCAAATAGGTACTGTGTGGCAGCGTGTGAGCTAATGATGCCGGATAAATTGTACTATGCCGGCTAAGCGAACTGCACGGGCGTTTTGCGAGGGTATAGCATCCCCAAACCCCTCCTGGCCGGGGGATGCTACTGCCGGTAACGCCTAGATAGCAGCGGCTTTCAGGTCAAATTCCGAAAAATCGTTGCTCTGATATGGGTCAAGCAGCACCGAATTTGCCATGTTGTTGCTGTCGCCATTGGCCGCCTCGCGGTAGCCGGTATACACACCGTAGGCGAAAGCGCCCACCACCACTACGCCGAATGCCACAGCCGCTACAGCTGGGAACACAGCTTCCTCCAGCATAGCATTTTGTGACTGAAGTGGCGTGGCCTGGGTGTAGGTTCCCAAGGCTACGGTATTCTGCATAGACGCCGTGAACAGCAAAATTGTGAGCAGGCAGGCTGCAATGACGCGCTGAAATTTGTGGAAGGTTTTCATAGTCAGCTGCTTAATTGTGGCTCACGTTGTCGAATTGAGAAAAGTCGCCGGCTACATAGCTGGCCCGCTCATAGTTGCTGGCCATATCGTTAGAGCGGCCCAGTAAGTCATGCGCGGCGTGCCCAACGATGGTGCCTATCTCATAAGCCCCTACCACTGCACCCACAGCTGCGCCCACCACGGCAACACCCGCGGCAATAGCAGCCCAGCCAAAAGCCAGGTCCTGCTGGCTTTGCATGGAAGCGTAGGTTGGCGCCTGCTGGTAGCTGCCAACGGCCACTGCATTTTGGATGGAGAATTGGAAAAGGGATAGGCTCAACACTGCAGCCGCAATGGGCCGTTTCATCTTGCGTAAATTTTTCATCGTTGGAAAGATGTGAAGGTTGAAAAAAATGAATTGTACTGGTACCAGAGTGACCAGGAGGGGTAATGCTATTATGTAACCAGTAGATTGTTGCTGGCTGGAAGTAGGATTTTAAGGGTATAACAGGCCGTCTCGCTTGCTGTTGGCAAACGAATCATGCGGCAATAGCATTCCTGTCAATGTGCAAAAGCACATTAAGTTCAGGAAGCCAGGTGCAATAGGTAGTTGGTGGTAGTAGGGCGCGGTACTATCTGCCGGCGTTTCACCAGGCAGTACTAAAAGAGGCTGCTAATCAAGCAGCAAGCGCGTATTGTTAAGACCAAATAACAAGTATCCACTATAATATGCAAGGGCTGAAAAGATTTTTTTAATTATTTTTTTCTTGCGGATGAAACTTCATTTGTTACTCATATATTAGTTAATTGCAAATAAGCCTTGCGAAAGGGTGTCGACGTATGTAGCCATAAGCCAGATGAACGATATAATCTTTTTTGATGGGGTGTGTAACCTCTGCAATGGGTTCGTGCAGTTTGTCATCGACCGGGATGAAGCAGCGCGTTTTCAGTTTGTATCCTTGCAATCGGCAGTAGCCCACGAGCTACTGATCCGGCATGGCGAGCGGCCGCCGGCAACCCTTTCCACCATCTATCTGCTGCGTAATGGGCAGCTGTATGAGCGTTCCGAAGCAGTGCTGCTGATTCTGCAACAGCTGGATTCTGGATGGCGCCACGCAGCGGCTCTACTGGTGCTGCCGCGGTTCCTGCGCGACTGGGTGTATCAGCTGGTAGCTCGCCACCGCTATCTGCTACTGGGCCGGCAGACGGAATGCCGTATTCCGACGCCGGCATTGCGCCGCCGCTTTCTGTAACACTAGCCGGCCTGTGCTCTGCCGGCTGGTGCTATAGTGGCAGCCAGTGCTGCGCTCAGACGTTAGGCAGGAAAGTAAACCGAAAAAGTGGAGCCGCTGCCGACCTGACTTTCCACTTCAATTTTGCCGCCGGTATTCTCCACCATCTTCTTCACCATGTAAAGGCCGATTCCAGAGCCTTCGACGTGGGTATGGTACCGCCGGAACATGGCAAACAACGACTTTTCACGCGTGAGGTCCAGCCCCAGACCGTTGTCTTGCACTTCTAGTACATGATAAGCGGCTTCTACCCGGGTGCGCACCTGAACCTCGGGAGCCCGGTCGGGGTGATGGTATTTGAGGGCATTGCTCAGCAGGTTGTAGACCACTGAGCGCAGGTTTTTTTCAGAAAAATTGACCGTGGGGGTCGCCTCTATATGCACGCTGAGATGCCCGCCTACTTGCTGAAGCAGCGGAGCGAGGTCGAGGCGCACGTCCTCGATTACGGCGGCCAGCGGCACCGCAACCACAGGCTGGCCGTGCTCTTTCTGCAGCTTGCTGATATCGGTCAGGTGCTCGATGGTACGGGTGAAGCGGTCCACCGACTCCTGCATCAGATCCAGAATATGGGGCACTTCTCCCGTCTTGCTCGGCGGCGGCAACTCATCCTGCAACATGTGGAGCAGGCCCTCAATATTGGAAATCGGCGCTTTGAGGTCGTGCGACGCGGTATAGATGAAATTATCCAAGTCGACGTTGGTGCGCACCAGCTGGTCATTGGTTTCACGCAACTCCACGTTGAGGGTCTGGGCTTCGTCGCGGGAGGTGCGCAGTTTCTGGGTGAGGTGCTGCAGGGCCAGCTCGGCCAGCTTCTGCTCGTGCACATCAATAACCGTCCCGACGATGCCTTCAAACTCGCCGGAAGCCCCGAAGCGCGGCAATCCGGAATCGGTGGCCCAGCGGTAAGTGCCGTCGTGGCGACGCAGCCGGTACTGGCAATGAAACGGCTGCCGCTTCGTATTGGCTTCCACGAAGGCGGCGCTGGTGGCGGCGGCATCCTCGGGGTGCACGGCTTCTACCCAGCCCATACCCAGGGCCTGCTCCTCGGTTTGTCCGGTATATGCATACCAGGGGTAGTTCAGGTAAGTGCAATAGCCGTTGGCATCGGTTACCCATAGCATGGCCGGGGCGCTATCGGCCATCTGCCGGAACGACTGTTCCCGCTCTTCTACCACACGGCGGGCCCACACTTGGTCCGTCACTTCGTGGGCAAAGCACATAACTCCGTCTATGGCGCCCTGTGCATTGCGGCGGGCCTGGTAGGTAAAGGTCCAGAATATTTCTTCGAGCGGAGCCCCCGCGTGGCGGGCCAGCATAAGGGGCATTTCCTGGGCCACATAAGTTTCGCCGGTAGTGTACACCTGCCGGAGCAATGACGGAACGAGGGTGTCGGCCAGCTCGGGCAGGGCGGCCAACAGGGGTTTGCCGAGCAGCTGGCGGCCGGGAAAGATGAGCTGATAGGCCGGGTTAACCAATTGAAACACCAGCTCCGGCCCGTCGAGGATGGTGATGGGAGCGGGAGCCTGCATAAACAGGTTTTCCAGCCGCTGCCGCTCGGCTTCACGTTCCTGCCGCGCCAGCACCTGCTCGGTCACATCGTAGGCAAAGATGGAAACGCCGATAATCACGCCGTTTTCGCGGTAGGCCTGGTACGTGAACGTAAAGTACACATCCTGATTTGGCTGTGTACCGTCGGAGCTCTCAAGGCTCAGCCGAAGCTCTGTGCCGAAAAACGTTTCGCCGGTGCGGTACACGTTGTCAATCAGTTCCAGAAAGCCCTGGCCCACGGTTTCAGGCAGGGCCTCGGCTACCGGCCGGCCCAGTAGTTTCCGGTTTGGAAAAAGCTGCTGATATGCTTCGTTCACATACTCGAACCGGTGCTCAGGGCCACGCAGCAGCCCAATGCTGGCCGGGGTCTGCTCAAACACCTGGTAAAATGTTTCCCGCTGCTGAATCTGGCGCTGTGCGGCGTCGAGCAGGGCCTGCTGGGTTCGGATCAGCTCTGTATGGTTGCTGCTAATCTCCTGGTTGGAGGCCTGCAGCTCCGCGTTGATGGTGGCCAGGGCCTGGTTGAGCTCCTGTACCTGCTGTTGCGTCTGTACCTGCTCCGTTACATCGGCTACCAGACTGTAAAACCCCAGGACTTTTCCTGCGCGCACATCGGGGATGTAGCTGGTATGAATGTGGCGGGTAAAATCGGCGCGGTACGGCATAGCCGCATCGAAAGTCAGCCGCTCGCCGGCCAGGCCCCGCTCTATAAAGCCTGCTACCCGTGCGTAGGCGGCCTCTCCAATGACGTCCCGCACGGAGCGCCCAACCAGCTCTTCGGGAGCCATATTGAACCAGGTTTCGTAGGCGCGGTTCGCAAACTGGTAGGTCTGGTTCTGGTCTACGTAGCCGATGAGCACGGGCAGCGAATCGGTAAGCAACTGCAGCTGCCGCGCTGCCGTTTCGCTGGTAAGCCGGGCTTTCTCGGCCTGCTGCCGGGCCACTAACTGCTCGGTTACTTCAAAGGCAAACACGATAATGCCATCCACGAGGCCATCGGCGCTGTAGCGGGCCTGCTGGATATAGTTGAAGTAGCGGTCCTCCAGCAAGCCGTCAGTTGGGCGGGCCAGCGGAATCAGAATACCCAACTCCTGCTGCGTCTCGCCGGTATCATACACCCGCCGGAACGTCTGGTACACCTGGTGGTTGGCTATTTCTGGCAGGGCCTGCAAAATGGGCTGGCCCAGCAGTTGGCGCCCCGGAAACAGCTGCTGGTAGCCAGAATTAACCAACTCATACACTAGGTCGGGGCCGTCTAGAATGCAGATGGCGGCTGGTGTCTGCATAAAGAGGCTTTCCAGGCGTGCCCGCTGCCGCTCCGCCTCCGCCTGCGCTTGCTGCAGCGCCTGCGTCCGTTCCGACACTCTTTTCTCCAAGGCCTCATTGGCCGCGGCTAGATCCTGGTTCAGGTGCTGCACCTGCTGCCGGGTGCGCACTTGTTCCTCTACGTTGTAGGCAAAGATGAGAATACCGGTGATGGTGCCGGCGGCGTCGCGGGTGGCTTGGTAAATGAAGTTGAAATGCAGCGCCTCCCGCTGCCCCGAGTTGGTCCGGTCGATGTAAGCCAGCACTTCGTTGCCGTGGTACGTTTCGCCGGTGCGGTACACTTCATCCAGAAGGTCGAAAAACGGCTGGTCCTGCAGTTCCGGCACAGCCTCGCGGTAGGGCTTGCCTTCCATGGCGCGGCCGCCGAACAGCTGCCGGAATTCTTCATTTACAATGTCGACCACGTGGTTGGGGCCCCGCAGACTGGCAATCAGGGCCGGGGCCTGCAACAGCAGCTTCTGCAGCTGCAGGCGGTGTGCTTCGGCCTGGGCCAACGCCTCCTCCTCCCGTTTCTGGCGGGTGAGCAGCCGCGCTTCGTCGTGCACCTGCTCCGTCACGTTCACCACGGCGTGCAGAATGTGCGTCACCCGCTGCTGTTCGTCCAGAACGGGGGTATTGCACGGGAGCCAGTACCGCTCCACGAACTGGCCGGCGAACTGCGGAGAAGGTACATCGTACCGCTGGCGCGCCATTTGGTGCGGCTTGCCGGTAGCGAGGACCTGGTTCAGGGAAGCCCGCAGATCGTGGCTGCTGTAGGCTTCGGGGGCATCAGGGTTATCAGGAAAAACGTCGAACAGGGATTTGCCCAGGATACTTTCCCGCTGCGTAAACGTGGCCGCCAGATAGGAATTGCTGGCCGCTTCAATGATCAGCTCCGGGGAGAGCAGAAGGCAGGCCTCGGGCAGGGCGTTGAAGACAACTGGCAGCGGTGGGAAATCAGACATGAGAGCAGCGAAGCGGAAGGCAGACTGGAAGGCAGAGCAGCTGGTACAGCATAAACTATCCTCTGGGAAGGGTGTTCTGAGGCCCGGCGGGCAGCACAATTCCCCCTGAAAGTAGGCCCTGTTTACCAATAAATCCTCATCGGCCCGGTTGCCTGCCTTTGGAGCTCAGCCGTAGTCCGGGCCTTTTCCCAGCGCTGCTGGGCCCTTGCTTCCCGTAGCGTGCGGCCAGACTTGGCCGGCCGGACCAGTTGGTGTGGCGGAACCTGCCCGGTAATTGGTCGTAAACCGGGGCGGCCGGGGCAATGACGGTTTGTATCCCGCGAAACATCTTCCTCTGCCAGCAGTTCTGTTCTTTTTTGCTTAACGAGACACCATGGCCTCCTTCCGCCAGAAACTCCTGAAACAGTTGTATCCGCTGATCATGCGGCTTTCCAAATCGAGTAATCGGGGCAAAGTGCTGGAAAGCCCTAAGCCGGTAGCCGCGCCGGCGCCTTTCCACGAGCTGGGTAGCCAGCTGAACACGGGAAGTACGCTTGCCTTCGAGGAGCTGAAAGGCAAAAAGGTGCTGCTGGTAAATACGGCCTCCAACTGCGGCTATACCAATCAGTACCAGGAATTGCAGCAGCTCTCCGAGCAATACGCCGACCAGCTGGTGGTGCTGGGCTTCCCGGCTAACGACTTTGCCGAGCAGGAGAAGGACGACGACAAGACCATTGAGCAGTTCTGCCAAGTGAATTTCGGAGTAAGCTTCCCGCTGATGAAAAAAAGCGTGGTAGTAAAGCAGCCACAGCAAAATCCGGTGTACCAGTGGCTGAGTGATGCCCGCCGCAACGGCTGGAATGAGCAGGCCCCCGACTGGAATTTCTCCAAGTACCTTATCAGTGAGGACGGGCGCCTGACGCACTATTTCGGGCCGGCCGTTTCGCCTCTCAGCGACACGGTAACCAGCCAGCTGAAAGGCCGGTAGGACCGCTGCCTGCAACATCCGGGCGGTACAACCCGTTAGGGGCGTGCTGATTGGTTCTTTATGACAGTTGTTGCTTCTCACCCTTCCCTGACGATACACCTGCACTCAGGTTCGGCTGCCGCGCTGGAAACGGAGTGGCTGGGGTTTACAGGCAGCCGGGATTTTCGGCGTTACATCACAGAGGCGCTGGCCCTGGCCCGCCAGCACGGCGTTACCGGCTGGATTGCCAACGACCAGCTGCTGGGTGCCGTGCGCCCCGTTGATCTGGACTGGGTGGCCAAACACGTACTGCCCGCTCTGATGAAACTCGGGATTCGACGGTTTGCCCGCCTGGATGCGCAGGACACCATGAACCGCCTGCTGATTGGCAGGATGTATCAGCAGGCCGCTACCAGCCCGCAATTTGAACTACGCTCATTTTCTGACCCGAAGCAGGCCCGGGAATGGGCGGTAGCCTAAGCCGCGTAGTGCTGCGTCTGCCGGGTTTTCATGCGGCAAGCCGTAATGGACGGTATGCATGCGCAGGCCGGGTTGATGATAGTTGGAGTAGCCGGTTTTGCGTAGTAGCAGTAGCTGGCCCAAGCTGCCGCTTGCTTCAACCTCTCATGCCTCCGTTTGCTCATGCCCGATTCGACTTCCCGCAATACCGGCGAAAAACTGAATACCGCCAAGCAGATTAAGCCCGAAAACGTGGGGGCACTCAGCCGGGAGCAGCTTACGCCTGAAGCAACCCGGCAACCTCAGGGCCATGATGTAGCCGGCCACGACCATGCTGGCCACTCGCACGACCCAGGCGAGCTGAGCTTTGGGCAAGATGACCATAACCACGGGCCACTCGGTGAGAATCCTTATTTGATACCCGGCGTAAGCCTGGTGCTGTTGCTCGTTGGTATTGGCTTGGATTATTATGACGCAGGTTTCTTTGCGGGGTATGTGCGCCTGGCGTGGTACGGCGTAGCCTTCCTGCTGGTGGGCTGGAAGGTGATGAAAGCGGCCATATTGAGTATTCCTTCCGGCAACGTGTTCAATGAGTTTCTGCTTATGAGCATTGCCACACTGGGCGCTTTTGCCATTGGCGAGTATCCGGAAGGCGTAGCCGTAATGCTGTTCTACACCATCGGGGAACTGTTTCAGGATGCCGCTGTGAACCGAGCCAAGCGCAGTATCCAGGCCTTGCTGAATATTCAGGCTACTGAAGTTAGGGTAGTGCGGGCCGGCCAGAGCCTGGTGCTAGACCCGAAGGAAGTTGTGCTGGGCGACATCATGGAAGTTCGGCCGGGCGAGCAGGTCGCGCTTGACGGCACGCTGCAGAACTCGGCGGCGTCCTTCAACACGTCGGCTCTCACAGGCGAATCTGTGCCCCAGACCAAACAGCCTGGCGAAACGGTTCTGGCCGGCATGATTAACCAGGAAACTCTGGCCCAGATTTTAGTTACGGCCGGTTTTGCAGATACCAAGCTCTCAAAAATACTGGCCATGGTGCAGGACGCCGTAGGCCGCAAAGCCAAAACGCAGCAGTTCATCACCCGCTTCGCCCGAGTTTACACCCCTATTGTAGTGGCGTTGGCTGCGTTGCTGGTGCTGGTGCCGTATTTCGTGGTGCAGGACTATGTATTTCGGGAGTGGCTATATCGGGCGTTGGTATTTCTGGTTATAGCCTGTCCTTGCGCGTTGGTCATCAGCATCCCGCTGGGCTATTTCGGCGGTATCGGGGCGGCCTCCAAGGCAGGCATCCTCTTCAAAGGGTCCAACTTCCTGGACCTGATGCGCGAAATCAATACGGTAGTGCTGGACAAAACCGGTACCCTGACGCAGGGCGTGTTTTCTGTGCAGCAGGTGCGGCCCGCAGCTGGTATAGAGCCAGCCCATTTGCTTCGCCTAGTTGGCGCTCTGGAAACCAAATCTACTCACCCCATAGCCAAAGCCGTAGTGGCGCATGTAGGAGAGGCTGCTGTGGGTGTAGCCGTGGAAAATGTTGAGGAAATAGCCGGCCACGGCTTGCGGGGTAGGGTAGAAGGGCACGACGTGCTGGCCGGCAACGCACGGCTGCTCAGCAAATACAGTGTAGCCTATCCCGCAGAAATCGACGAGGTGGTAGACAGCATTGTGGTAGCCGCCATAGATGGGCAATACGCCGGATACATCACAGTGGCCGATTCGCCGAAAGAAGATGCTGCCCGAGCAGTGCAGGAGCTGAAAGCCGATGGTATCTCGAAGTTGGTAATGCTCTCTGGCGACAAAGACAGCATCACGCAGCAAGTTGCCCGGCAACTCGGCATCGACGAAGCGCACGGTAGCTTGTTGCCGGAAGACAAAGCCCGCTATGTGCAGCAGTATCTGGCAGAAGGCCGCCGGGTGGCATTTGTGGGCGACGGAGTAAATGATGCTCCCGTAGTTGCCCTTGCCGATGTGGGCATAGCCATGGGCGGGCTGGGTTCCGATGCCACCATCGAAACGGCCGATGTGGTAATACAGACCGATCATCCGAGCAAAATTGCCACTGCCCGTCGTATTGCCCGCGCCACACACAGCGTGGTCTGGCAGAATATCTGGCTGGCTTTCATCGTGAAAGGTATTGTGCTGGCCTTGGGCGCCGGTGGGCTGGCCACCATGTGGGAAGCCGTGTTTGCCGATGTGGGCGTGGCGCTGCTCGCCATTCTGAACGCCGTACGAATCCAGCGTATGAAATTTTAGGCTAAGGGAGTGGCACTGCATGCTGCTGGATAAGCAGCAGAGAAGGCAATTAAGAGTAACGAGAAAAAATAATTGACTATGACGTAAACATACGACGTACTATGTCGTATGTTTACGTCATAATACATTGATGCTATGACGTACGCCAAAACAACTGTTTTTACCGAGGAGCAACAACAGCTGGCCCGCGTGGCTAAAGCGTTGGCGCACCCAGCTCGGGTAGCCATTATTCAGCTACTGGCCTCCAAAAAAACATGCATTTCCGGCGACATTGCCGCCGAGCTGCCGCTCTCCCGCACGACGGTGTCACAGCACTTGCAGGAACTCAAAGCCCTGGACCTGATTCGGGGTGAAATAGACGGGCTTACCGTTTGCTACTGCCTCAACATGGGACTGCTGCGCCAGGTGCAGCAGCAGTTCACGACCTTTTTCACGGATGCCACTGCCGAAGATGTTTGCGGTCCAGGCGCATCCTGCTGCTAATTTTTCTGTTCACTTCACCCCACTTTGCTCTATGGAAACTTCTGCCTTTCCCCGCATGCACGTCTCGCTGTACGTGGCTGATTTGACGGCTACCGTCAATTTCTACACGGCTTTCTTTGGCCGGCCCGCTGCCAAAATTCGGCGGGGCTATGCCAAATATGTACTTGATCAGCCTTCGCTCATCATTTCGTTCGTGGAAAATCCTGAACGGGTAGCCAGCAACTTCGGCCATCTGGGCTTTCAGGTAGAAACCATGGAGGAAATGGAACAGCGGCTGGAGCAGGCTCGCACCACTGGTCTGCTACCGCGCGAAGAAATGGGCACGAATTGCTGCTATGCCAAGCAGGACAAGTTCTGGGTAAACGACCCGGACGGTGTGGAATGGGAGGTGTATTATTTCCACGAGGATGCGGAATTCAACGACCCGCGCTACCAGCAGGAATACGAACACGCTGCCAGCAGCAGTGCCCAGTGCTGTATCGCGCCATCCGCATCTGCTGCCCCCAAAGCCGAAGAGGTACTTACTACCGCGCCCATGGCCTTTACGCTGCTGGAAGCTGCCCCGGCTACTACGGCCGCTTGCACGCCCGGTGGCGGTTGCTGCTAGGCAGGTAGTTGGTTGTATTAGTTGCGTCGGCCGCCTGCCGGAGTATTTATCCTTCCTAAAATAGCGAAGATGACAATTGCCTTTTTCTCGGATGTGCATGGCAATCTGCCCGCCCTTGAAGCGGTGCTGGCTGACATGGAGCAGCGGCAGCCGGATATGATTTTCTGCCTAGGCGACTTAGTCGGCTATGCCCCCTGGCCCAACGAAGTGGTCAACGAGGTGCGCCGCCGTGGTATACCAACGCTGGCCGGAAACTACGACCAAGGCATCGGGCTGGGGTCGTCAGAATGTGGATGCGCCTACAAAACCAGCCGTGAGAAAGAGTTGGGGGCACGCAGCATTGCCTACACCAACCACGTGATGAACGCAACTGAGCGGCGCTACCTGCGCTGTCTGCCCAGACACATGCGGCTGGAATTTCAGGAAGAGCCGTGCACCCTGAGTCTGCTGATGGTGCACGGCTCGCCACGCAAAATCAATGAGTATCTGTTCGAGGAACGACCAGAAGCCAGTACACTGAGAATTTTGCAGGAAGCAAATGCTGACGTGTTGCTCTTCGGCCACACCCACAAGCCGTACCACCGCATTCTGCCCTATGAGTACCAGGGCGAAACCCGCTACCGGCATGCGCTCAATATCGGCTCCGTAGGCAAACCCAAGGATGGCGACCCCCGAGCAGCCTACCAGTTGCTGCACCTAGATGAAAACACCCGGCTCACCGACCCTCAAAGTATCCGCTCCGAATTGGTTCGGGTAGCATACGACGTGGAGAAGGCCGCTCAGGCCATTGAATTATCAACCCTGCCTGATGAATACGCGGATATGCTCCGTAAGGCTTATTGAGAAAACGTACCGTAGACTCATGGTAGCTAGGCCTCAGCTAAGGCTGGCAAGTGTAGCCGCAGCAGGTTAAGAGCCATCGTGACGGTGTATTCTACATTTAGCTGCCGGCCCCGGTTGAAGGTGAAGCGCCGGCTCACCGTCTGGTGGGCATCGGCGTAGGCAATACAAATAGTACCCACGGGTTTGTCTGGGGTGCCGCCGTCGGGGCCGGCAATGCCGCTGGTAGCCAGCGCTACGTCCACCCCTAGGCGCTGGCGGGCTCCTTCGGCCATTTCCCGCACCGTTTCCTCGCTCACTGCTCCGTAAGCCGCCAGGGTTTCGGCTTTCACGTCCAACTGTTGCTGTTTCACGCGGTTGTCGTAGGCCACAATGCTGCCCAGGAAGTAAGCCGAGCTGCCCGGAATGCTGGTAATGCGGTGCGCCAGCAGGCCGCCGGTACAGCTTTCGGCAGTGCCCAGCGTGAGGCCACGCTCCTGCAGCAGCCGGCCAATTGCTTCTTCCAGCTTCACTTCGCCTTCGGCGAAAACATGCTCGCCCAACCGGGCCCGTAGTTCCGGCAGCAGCGCTTCCATTCGCTGGCGCAGGTCTGGCAGGCCATCGGCGTGGCCGGTGAGGCGCAGCCGCACGCCGCCAAGGTAGGGGAGGTAGGCCAGCTTGAAATTGGCGGGCAAGGCTGCTTCCCAGTCCGCAATCCGCTCGGCCAGAAACGACTCGCCAAGGCCCACGGTCTGCACCACTACGTGCTCAATGGGTGGCACCTGAAAACGCTGCTGCAGGCGCGGCAGCACGGCTTCCGTCATCAGATATTTCATTTCGTGGGGCACGCCGGGCATACTCACGAACACAGTGCCCCGGTCCTCGAACCACATACCCGGTGCCGTGCCTACTGCGTTAAACAGCACTTCGCAGTTGGCCGGCACCAGCGCCTGCTGCCGATTCACGTCGAGCATCGGGCGGTTGAAACGACGGAAAATGCCTTCCACATGCTCCAGCGTGGGCTCGTGCAGCACTAGTTCCGTGTGAAAGTAGTGCGCCAGCACGTGTTTGGTGAGGTCGTCTTTTGTGGGGCCAAGGCCGCCCGTAATGAGTACCACCTGAGCCCGTTCACGGGCTTGATCAAGGACCGCCACAATTTCGTCGGCACGGTCGGATACGCTGCTGATCTGCCGGACGCGCAGTCCAATTTTGGCCAATTCCTGCCCCATAAAGGCCGAATTGGTATCGACGACCTGCCCGTAGAGTAGCTCATCGCCAATAGTCATGATTTCAACGTCGGGAAGCAGCGGCATACAGCGGAGGTTAGGATAGGAGAGGGATTTGGCGCAATTTGGCACCCTGACGCGTAAGACCGCCACGCAGGCCGTCTGGTTTTCGTCATCTGCCGCATATGTCCACGTTTCGTACGCTCACTTTCGCGCTTGGGCTGGCCCTGGTTGCTCCTGTAGCCGCTCAGGCTCAGACCAAAAAGACCACGACAACTACCAAGAAAACCACCACTGCCAAAAAAACCACGGCGAAAACGCCCGCAAAAGCGCCCGTAAAAACTACGGCGAAGACCACGACTACTACCACCAAAGCCGCCACGGTGGTAGCCCCGGTGAAAATCCCACTGACAGATACTGATGCCAGCAGCGGCTTGAAAGAAGCCCTGACGCAAAGCATCACACGTAGCGTAGAGCAGGCCTCGGCCCTCGATGGATTTAATGCCAACGCCGATATCCGGATTCCGTTTCCGCCCGAAGCCGAACTGGTAGCTACCACATTGCGGGGCCTCCGCATGGGCGCGCTGGTGGATAAGTTTGAAGTAGCGCTGAACCGTGGTGCAGAAACGGCTGCCAAAGATGGCGCACCGATATTCCTGAGTGCGCTGCAGAATCTGAGCTTTCAGGACGCACTGGGGTTGGCTACCAGCAAAGAGAGCGACGCCGGTACCACGTTTCTATACGAAAAGACTGCCGAACAGCTCAAAACAGCATTCCAGCCCACCATTAAGCAGTCCTTGGATCAAACGGGTGCTACCAAGCTGTATGCTGAAATGGTGGCCAGATACAACAAGATTCCACTCGTAACACCCATCAACGCAGACCTCAATGCCTACGCTAGCCAGAAGACCGTTGATGGCTTATTCACGCTGATTGCCGCCGAGGAAGCCCGGATCCGGGCAAACCCGGCTGCGCGCGGCAGCGAGCTGCTGAAGCGGGTATTCGGGCAATAGAAGCGGCTTGGTCGGCCCCTGCAGGAACGCGGCGGGGTTTGGTCCGGTTTGTGCAATTGGCACTGTACGGCCTCGGCCTGTTCTTTTCACTACCGCCGCACCTACCATGAACAAACGCCTCTTTCTCGTTCTTCCCCTGGCGCTGCTGGGTTTCCAGTTCAGCGCTTCGGCGCAGATTTTCAGCCTTCCTAAAATTGGCAACATCAAGCTGCCGCCGCTGCCCAAATCGGGTAGCACTACCAGCCAGGGGGGCCTGACGAATACGGAAGCCGCCAATGGTCTGAAAGAGGCTTTAGTCCAGGGCATCAGCAAAGGTGCAGATCAGGCCTCCAAAACGGATGGCTTTAATCTGAACCGGCTTATCCGGATTCCGTTCCCGCCCGATGCTCAGCGCGTGGCCACCACGCTTCGCAACATTGGGCTGGGTAGCCAGGTCGATAAGTTTGAGCTGTCGTTGAACCGGGGGGCTGAGGATGCCGCTAAAAGTGCCAAGCCTATTTTCCTGTCGGCTATCAAAAGCCTGACCTTCACGGACGTTTGGAATATTCTGACGGGGGAGAAAAATGCTGCTACGCAGTATCTGCAGCGCACTACTACTGCCCAGCTAAGCTCGGCCTTTAAGCCAATTATCCAGCAAAGCCTCGACAAAGTGGGCGCCACCCGCTACTACACTGACCTGACAACCCGCTACAACCGGATTCCGCTCGTAACGCCCGTTCAGACTGACCTGAATCAGTACGCTACCGACCGCGCCATTGGTGGCCTGTTCACGCTGATTGCGCAGGAAGAAGCCAACATCCGCGAAAACCCCGTTGCGCGCACTACAGATTTGCTTAAGAAAGTATTCGGCCGCAAAAACTAGCTGCATTCAGTTGCGGGAGTATTCTTGCTACACACAAAAAGAGCCTGCACAGTACGTGCAGGCTCTTTTTATATACGGTCAGATCAAATTATATACGGTCAGATCAAAGCAGACTAATAATCGTCGTAGTCGGAGTTGCGGCCGCTGTTGCGGGAACTGCCGGAGCTACCATACTCGTCGCCACCGTCGGAATAATCGTCTTCGTCGAGGTCGTCGAGGCTAGTGAATTTGGTGTCATTTTCCGAATCCTCGGAGGCATCTGCCAGCTCAAACTCATCTTCGCTCATGTTGGCCAGGTCCAGCGCCTCATCGTGTGAAGAGCCGGTGTCGCGCCACATCAGATAATCAGCGTACTTAGCCGAAAGTTGGTCTTCAGAAGTGCCGCGGGTTTTGCTGCCGCCGGTTTTGGCAAAATTATCCAGCTCGTCATCGTCGCCGAGCAGGTCGTCATCGTCTAGGTCGTCGTATTGTCTCATGGCCTTGGTCAGGGGCGGTAAGAAGGTGAAAAGGAAGAGGCGCAAGTACCGCCGTTTCGGTTGCGAAGATACGGCACGAACCATTTCCGGTTGATGCCTGCTTCTGCTTTTCTGCTGGCCGCGTATCCGCCTGCCGCTTTAGCTGCGCCCTTGCTTGGCCTAACTACTGCCAAATTGCGCAGTAAAAGAAGCGCGCAACGTACAGCTGTCGTCCTGCTCACGCACCATGTACCGTCACCGAAATGAGAACGTTGAGCGAGGCCAGGCAGCTCCGCAGACTGCTCCAGAACAATGCTTATCGTGCTGCCTGCGCTCCGAAATCCGTAATCAGCAGCTGCTGGGTACAGAAGGCGTACTCTTCCGGCACGTTCGACGACACCAGCACCGTGCGGCCAGCTAGCGTGGCGTGTACGTGCTCCAGGTACCAGGCTACGCCGGTACGGTCGAGGTTGGTAGTAGGCTCGTCGAGCAGCAACAGCGGTGTGTCGGCATAGAGGGCCAGGGCCAGCTTCAGGCGCTGTTTCATGCCCGAAGAAAAGTCGCGCACCAGTTTATGGCTGCTTTTTTCCAAATACATCAACTCGATGAGCTGCCGGGGGCTGGAGCCGGGGCGTAGCGGCTTGAAACGCGTGTGGAACTGCAATAGCTCGGTGAGCGTGAGCTCCTCAATCAGCTCCAGATACGGGGCCGCATAGGCCAGCAAGGGCGGTAGTTCTTCCACCGGAATGGCTTGGCCCGCGTGCGTGTAGCTAAGCGAGCCAGCCGTGGGCAGCAGTTGGCCCGACAGAGTGTTGAGGAGGGTGCTTTTGCCGGCGCCGTTTGGGCCCAGCACTGCCGTTGCCGTGCCAGGTAGGAACGTATGCGTCAGACCCCGGAAAATCCAGTCGCGGGCGTAGCGCTTGCTTAGCCCGGTTGCTTCAATCTGCACCGTTGCCGCCGCGCGAATAGCCCTTGATAATGCCTCGTCCCGAGTTGCGCACAAAGTTTACCACTTCGTCGCGCTCCGGCGAAGGCGCCAGCTCCAGCTCAATCTTGTCGAGGGCGTCGTTGTTGTTCATACCGCCCAGAAACAGCAAACGGTAGAGCTGCTGAATCTCGGAAATCTTCTGGTCGGAATAGCCCCGGCGGCGCAGCCCGATGCTGTTGATGCCCGCGTAGGTGAGCGGCTCGCGGCCGGCCTTCACGAATGGCGGCACATCCTTGCGCACCAAAGAGCCGCCCGAAATCATGGCGTGCGGACCTACTTTCACAAACTGATGCACGGCCGAAGTGCCGCCGATAATGGCATGGTCGCCGATTTCGACGTGGCCGGCCAGTTGCACGGCATTGGCCAGCACACAGTTGTCACCAATTACACAGTCGTGGGCCACGTGCACGTAGGCCATCAGCAGGCAGTTGGCACCCACTACGGTCCGGAGCCTGTCTACAGTGCCGCGGTTGACGGTCACACATTCCCGGATTACGGTGTTGTCGCCGATATGAACCGTGGTTTTCTCGCCTGCGAACTTGAGGTCCTGCGGCATGGCGGCAATGACGGCGCCCGGGAAAATCCTGCAGTTTTTGCCGATACGCGCCCCGGCCATGATGGTCACGTTGGGGCCAATCCAGGTGCCTTCCCCGATTTCCACATCCTTATCAATGGTCGTGAAGGGTTCCACTACCACGTTCTGGGCGATTTTGGCTTGCGGGTGGATATAGGCGAGCGGCTGGTTCATTCGTTGGTTAATTAGTACTTAAGAATTAATAAGTAAGAATGCCTCAACGCCGCGGAATGCGAATGTCGTTTGAGAATTATTCATTCTTAGTTACTAACTACTAATTCAGGGTTACGCGTCTTTACGGACGATGCTGGCCGACATTTCGGCTTCCATTACCACTTTGCCATTCACGAAGGCCTGGCCTTTCATTTTGGCAATGCCGCGCTTGATGGGCGCCAGCAGCTGGCAGCGGAATATGAGGGTGTCGCCGGGAATAACCTTGCGGCGGAACCGACAGTTTTCGATGCCCATGAAATAGGTCCAGTAGTTTTCCGGGTCGGGCACAGTATTCAGTACCAGAATGCCGCCGGTCTGGGCCATGGCCTCAATCTGCAGCACGCCGGGCATCACTGGGTTGCCGGGGAAGTGGCCCTGGAAAAATGGCTCGTTCATCGTCACGTTCTTCACGCCCGTCACGGTAGTGGCGTCGAGGTGAATGATTTTGTCGATGAGCAGGAAGGGGTAGCGGTGGGGCAGCGTGGCGGCTATCTGGTTGATATCCATGACCGGTGGCCGGCTGGGGTCGTAGCTGGGAATCGGCGACGAATCGGCTTCCAGCATCTTTTTCTTGATCTTCTTGGCGAAGGCTACGTTGGCAGCGTGGCCGGGGCGGGCTGCCAGAATCTGGCCTTTCAGCGGCCGGCCCACCAAAGCCAGGTCGCCGACCATATCGAGGAGTTTGTGGCGGGCGGGCTCGTTTTTGTGGCGCAGGTCCACGTTGTTGAGGATGCCTTCCTTCTTCACGGCCACTTTGGGCTTGCCCAGCATGGTAGCCAGTTCGCTGAGTTCGTCTTCGCTCACGACCCGGTCTACCACCACAATGGCATTGCTCAGGTCGCCGCCCCGGATGAGGTTTTGCTTGTAGAGCGCCTCTAACTCGTGCAGGAAGCAGAACGTGCGGGAGCTGGCAATATCGGCCTTGAAATGGCTGATGTCGGTGAGCGAGGCGTGCTGCGAGCCCAGCACCGGCGAGTTGTAGTCGACCATCACCGTGAGGCGGTAGTCGTTAAGGGGCAAGGCGGCAATTTCCACGCCGCGGGCGTTGTCGAGGAAGCGGATTTCTTCGGGAATCTCGAAGTAGTTGCGCAGCGCGTTTTGCTCTTCGAGGCCGGCCTCTTCCAGCGCTTCAATAAACTCGTGGCTGCTGCCGTCCATAATGGGCGGCTCGGGGCCGTCGAGCTGAATCAGAACGTTATCAATCTGCAGACCTACGAGGGCCGCCAGCGTATGCTCCACCGTATTGACGCGGGCGCCGTTCTGCTCGATGGTGGTACCGCGCGAGAGGTCTACTACGTTGTCCACGTCGGCATCCACGATGGGCTGGCCGGGCAAATCCACGCGCTGAAACTTGTAGCCGTGGCCAACGGGCGCCGGGCAAAACGTCATGGTGGCCTGTACGCCGGTGTGCAGGCCAATGCCGCTCACCGTGACGGGTGCCTTAATAGTATGTTGCTTGTCGTTCATTCCTTGGCTGTTAGCTGATGGCTGTTAGCTGTCAGCTGACGTTCGGAACCGTTGCGGGTTCAAAAATAAAAAGTGCGGAAAAAGCCCCAAGCCAACGGCTAACAGCCATCAGCCAACAGCCTAGTACAATGCAAAGCTAGGACTTTTCCGGCGGGTTTGTGCCGCGTTCCAGCAGCGTAAGGCGGCGCTCCAAGTCCGGCAGGTGCCGGAAAACGGCGTTGGCCCGCAGGCTGTCACGTAGGTTGAAGGCCGGGGAACCCTGTAGCAGAATGCCTTCTTCCTTGATGGATTTGCCCACGCCCGACTGGGCCGTGACGGTGGTGCGGTTGGCCAGCGTGAGGTGTCCGGCAATGCCGGTCTGGCCGGCCAGCACGCAGTTGTCGCCAATCTTGGTAGAGCCCGAAATACCCGTCTGGGCCGCTACTACTGTGTGCTGCCCGATTTCCACATTGTGGGCAATTTGAACGAGGTTATCGATTTTGGAGCCTTCGCGAATAATGGTGGAGCCCATAGTGGCGCAGTCGATGGTGGCGTTGGCCCCGATGCTCACGTTGTCTTCCAGCACCACATTACCGATCTGTGGAATAGTGCGGTAGGATCCATCGGGCTGCGGCGCAAATCCAAAGCCGTCGGACCCGATGACGGCACCAGCATGCACCGTGCAGCGGTTACCGATTACGGTTTCGGCGTAAATTTTGGCCCCGGCGTACAAAATTGTGCCATCCCCAATTTTGCATCGGTCGCCGATGAAAACGTGCGGGAAAATCACCACGTCGTTGCCGATCTGGCAGTTCTCGCCGATGTAGGAAAACGCGCCACGGTAGTGGTTGCCGCCGATGGTAGAGCTGCTGGCTATGTAGGCCGGTTCCTCTACGCCGCGCTTGCCGGTGCGGGTGGCCTGCTGATAGAACTCGAGCAGGGTGGTGAAGCTGGTATACGGGTCATCGACGCGGATAAGGGCCGTTGTAACCGGGTGTTTCAGCTCCAGCGTGCGGCTCACAATTACGGCTGAAGCACCCGTAGTATAGAGGTGCGGCTCGTACTTGAGATTGGAAAGGAAGGAGAGGGCACCGGTTTGGGCCTCTTCGATTTTGGCCAGCCGGTCAATCCGCTGGCTTGCGTCGCCTTCTACTGCGCCGCGCAACACTTCTGCTATCTGGCCTACCGTAAATTCCATAGGGTGCAAAAGTAGAGAATTGTTGGGGTCTTGGGGGCTTGGGAGCTTGGGGTCTTGGATTTAGCGCAAGGGTTTCACACAGAACATCACCCAAGCCCCCAAGCTCCCAAGACCCCAAGACCCTGATTTACAGAATCTCTTTGGGGTAGCAGATGTAGTGCTTTTCCACGCGCTGGCCCAGGGCCTTGATATTGGGCAAATCGGAGGCCTCGGCTACGTTTATGACGCGGCCGCGCTTGGTCAGCACGTCGATGGTGTCCTGGCCGTCGGCGTCGTAGGCGTTGTTGCTGATGCGGCCGGATATCATCAGCTGGGCCGCTTCCTGGTGCGTGAGGCCAAACCGCTCGGCAATCAGCTCCACAATGCCAATCTGGAAATCCTCCTCGAACGGCTGGCTTTGGAGCGTGATTTTGAACAGGCGCCGGTCGAGCAGGCTTTGGGCCAGGAAGTTAAGCACCTTGTCCGGGTGGTCGGCCCAGAGCTTCACGGCGCTCCATACGTCGGTGTCGTCGAGGCGGGTAAAGCGGCGCAGAATCTGGTCGTCCTGCTCAAACTCCTGCTGCGTGACGTTGCGCGACAGGAAGAAATGCAGGTTGGGCGAGGCCGGCACCTCCACGCCGGTGCGCACCAGGTCCCGGGCGCGCTGCATGATGCGAATCACCATCTGCTCGGCGCTGGTCACGGTTTTGTGCAGATACACCTGCCAGTACATCAGGCGGCGGCTCACCAGAAAGTTCTCGATGCTGTACACCGCCTTTTCTTCCAGCACCAGCTTTTCATCTACCACAGTCAGCATCTTGATGAGACGGTCGGCGCCGGGGCGGCCTTCCTGCACGCCGGTATAGAACGAGTCCCGGTTGAGGTAGTCGAGCCGGTCCATGTCGAGCTGGCTGCTTACGAGCTGGTGGAAAAACGGCCGGTGGTAGGAGCCCTTAAAGATGGCAATGGCCAGATCTAGCGCGCCGCCAAACTCGGCGTTCAGCTTCTGCATCAGGTGCAGGCTGATTTCCTCGTGGTGCACATCATGAAAAATGCTGCGCTCCAGCGCGTGGGAGAGGGGGCCATGGCCGATGTCGTGGAGCAGAATGGCGGCTTGGGCGGCCTCGCCCTCGCGGGCCGAAATCGGAATGCCCTTGTCCTTGAGTGTGCGCAGTGCCAACGACATCAGGTGCATGGCGCCCAGCGCGTGGTGGAAGCGGGTGTGCAGCGCGCCCGGATACACGAACATCGTGAGGCCCAGCTGCTGAATGCGTCGCAGCCGCTGGAAATAGGAATGCTCAATCAGGTCAAACAACAGCTCGGTAGGAATCGTGACGAAGCCGTACACCGGGTCGTTGAAGATTTTCTTTTTGTTCATAGAGCTGTCGGGCAGATACTGGCCCGGGGCATCATTAAGTACGGTATCAGGTGTAGTAGCAAGACAGGAATCGGCCTGTCCGGCGGGTGCCCGCCACGTGAAGCCGGGAACCTAAACCAACTTTTTTCGGCTTCTTTACGGCGGAGTTACAGGCAAATATCTGTTTCCGGTAATTTTTTAGAACCAAAAACCAGGGATTGGGAGTAAAGCTACTTACGAAACTTCAGTTGCAACCTAAATTCGCACTTTGGCTTCCTTGGGAAGCCGTAAGGCGGAGCGGACGGCAGCTGTACTGGCTCGTTTAATGAGGCACGGAGCACATGCTTCGGCCATACCCAAGACCCTACTATGCAACAATACTCCATCCTCTGGGCCGACGACGAAATCGACCTGCTCAAGCCCCACATTCTGTTTCTCAAAGAGAAAGGCTACGACGTGACGGGCGTGAATTCCGGCGCTGATGCCATTGAGCAGGTACAGGAGCAGAACTACGACATTGTGTTCCTGGATGAGAACATGCCTGGCCTGACCGGCCTTGAAACCCTCACCGAAATCAAGGCGGTAAAGCCCACGCTGCCCGTCATCATGATTACCAAGAGTGAGGAAGAGCACATCATGGAGGACGCCATCGGCTCCAAGATTGCCGACTACCTTATTAAGCCCGTAAACCCGAGCCAGATTCTGCTGGCTGTGAAAAAGGTGCTCGACAACAAGCGCCTTGTGAGCGAGAAAACCAACTCGGGCTACCAGCGCGACTTCCGCCAGCTGGGCATGCAGCTCTCCGACCGCCTCAGCCCCGCCGAGTGGACTGATGTGTACAAGAAACTGGTGTACTGGGAGCTGGAAATCAACGAGACGGAAGGCAAGAGCATGGCCGAGGTCTTCAACATGCAGAAGGACGAAGCCAACACGTACTTCGGCCGCTTCATCACGGAAAACTACGAGGACTGGGTGAACGGCGACGACAAGGAAGCCCCGCTCATGTCGCACCAGCTGTTTCAGGAGCGTGTGTTTCCGCTCATGAAGCAGACCGGCGACACGCCTGTATACTTCCTGCTGATTGACAACCTGCGCTACGACCAGTGGAAGATTCTGGAGCCCATCATTGCCGAGTTGTTCACCGTGGATCAGGAGGAAATGTACTACTCCATTCTGCCCACTACCACGGCTTACGCGCGCAATGCCATCTTCTCGGGCATGATGCCCGGCGAGATTCAGAAGAAATACCCCAACCTGTGGGTGTGGGACGATGATGACGAGGGCAAAAACCTCAACGAGGCCGAGTTCATGGAAATCATGTTCCAGAAGGCCAGCCAGAAGCAGAAGTTCAGCTACCACAAGGTGACCAACCTGCAGGCCGGCAAAGACCTGCTGGGCAAGATGTCCAACCTGCACAACAACTTCAAGCTGAACGCCATTGTCTACAACTTCGTGGACATGCTCTCGCACGCCCGCACCGACATGGCCATGATTCGGGAGCTGGCCGCTGATGAGTCGGCGTACCGTAGCATCACCCGCTCGTGGTTCCTGCACTCGCCGCTGTATGAGATGCTGCAGGTTATTGCCGAGAAGAAGGGCAAACTCATCATCACGACGGACCACGGCACCATCCGGGTGAAGCGGCCCTACAAGATTGTGGGCGACCGGAACACCAACACCAACCTGCGCTACAAGCACGGCAAAAACCTGGGCTTCGACGACAGCAAGGACGTGTACACGGTTCGTAAGCCGGAGCGTATTTTCCTGCCCCGCGAAAACGTAAGTACCGCCTACGTCTTCACCGTTGGCGACTATTTCTTCGCCTACCCCAACAACTACAATTACTACGTGAACTACTACAAGGACACGTTCCAGCACGGCGGCATCTCGCTGGAGGAATGTATCATTCCGTACATCACGCTCAGCCCGAAAGGGTAATTAAACAGCGCAAATTGAAAAGGCCAACCCATTTGGGTTGGCCTTTTCAATTTCAGGTCTATCTATTATAGATTACAACGGGGGACGCTGAATGCGACGAATTGTTTGATTCTTAGTGTCAGTTACATAGATAATGTTGCCGGAGGGGTTAACAGCTACGCCAAACGGAAACTCGAACCGCGCGCTTTCTGAATTTCCATCCTGACTGCCCCAACTGAGTGCTTTGCCGACCAACGTGGTTACTACACCGGTAGGGGTGATTATCCGAATTATGGAGTTGACATTGTCCGCCACATACACAAGGCCTTGCGAATCGACCGCCACACCGTTTGGCCAGTCAAAACGGGCGGCTGGTCCCGTGCCATCGGCGTGGCCGCGCTTACGTGCCATTCCGGCGAGTGTGGTTACGGCGCCGTTTCGGCTAATCTTACGGACAGTATGGTTGCCGTTATCCGCTACGTAAAGGATGCCCTCGGCAGTAACGGCTATGCCGGAAGGATGGTAAAAAAGTGCTGCTGCGCCTGTTCCATCGGGAGCTCCTTTTTTGCCTGCAGAGCCGGCTAGTGTAGTAACTACGCCCGTGCTGCTAATCTGCCGGATGGTGTGGTTTTCTGTATCAGTGACATAGATAGTACCATCTGCGCCTACTGCAATACCATGCGGGTAATTGAAGCTGGCCTGTATGCCAGCGCCATCTGAAATGCCCTTACGGCCCGCTGTGCCGACCAGAGTCGTTACCAGACCAGCCGAATTAATCTTGCGAATAGTGTGGTTTTCACTGTCAGTGACATACAAGTTGCCTTGAGAATCAAGTGCAATGCCCACCGGATGGTAAAATCGGGCTGCTTCTCCGCTACCATCAAGGCTGCCTTTGCTGCCTGCTGTGCCTGCCAGCGTAGTAACGGCGCCAGCAGGCGTAATGCGGCGAATAGTATGGTTCTCTGTGTCAGCTATGTAAACTACTCCGTTTGGCGCTATGGCTATGCCCATTGGCCGTTTGAACCGCGCCTCTGTGCCACCACCATCTATGCTACCCGCTTGTTTGGGGGCACCTGCCAGCGTGAACACCTTGGTATGAGCACTGGCAGATGACGCTGTATTGGGTAGGTTCTGAGCGTGAACAGACAAGGAAAGGCTTAGCATAAAGCCCAGCGCACAAGTACAGCTACAGCTGATTCTCATAGTCTAGATATAGGGTAATTGGGAGGTGGAAATATGGGTTTCAGTGTTCTACTTCCCCTCCCACACATTATCAGCCTTGCTCTTGTCCGGTACCCAGGTGCTGCCCAACTCCACGCGCTTCACGGCTTTAGTGGTGGCTAGCGGCACGGTCACGCTGGAGTTGCCGGCCTGCCATACGGCTATGGTGCGGTGCAGCTTTTCGGTTTTGCCGTCGGCGTAGGTTACGGTCAGGTCAATCGGGACGGGCTTGGTGCCTTTGGCCTGCACGAGGATGTCGTGGCCAGTGGCGGTTTTGCTCACGCTGGCAATGGCTAGGTCGGGGTAGCCGCCGTCGAAGAACCAGCGCTGCCAGAACCAGTTCAGGTTTTGGCCCGCGCCCGTGTTCATCGAATTGAAAAAGTCGTAGGGCATGGGGTGCTTGCCGTTCCAGTTGCGGATGTAGGTGTGCAGCGCCTTCGTAAACAGCTCATCACCGAGCAAATCCTTCACGTAGAGGTAGCCCAACGCGGGCTTGGGATAGGAGTTGAGGAAAAACGCCGTGCCGGTCTGCTGGGTGCTGAGCGTGGTGATAGGCACATCGAACTCCTGCGCCGAGCCTTTGGCGTAGGGCTCCACGCCATAGTCGTCCTCGAAACCGGGCTTGATGATGCCCGAAATAATCCACTCGCCGATGGTGGCCCAACCCTCGTCCATCCAGCCGTATTTGGTTTCGTTGGTACCCATATAAAACGGGAACATGGTGTGAAATACCTCGTGGTCGGTGAGGGTAATGGCGTCGTCGCGGGTTTCTACGGGGTTGTCGTTCACCATCATCGGGTACTCCATCTGGTCGAGGCCGTCGAACACGGTTTCGTGGGAGTAGGGGAAGGGCCACTTCGGAAACGTGTAGCTCATGGCCTGCACCGTTTGGCGGTTGAACTGCACCACTTCCTCAAAATCCTTGTGCTTGGGGTTGTACACCGCATCAACGCGGGTGCGGCGCTTGGTGGCGGGGTCCACCATGAGGCTGCTGGCCTGCCACACATAGTGGTCGGTGGTGGCAAATACAAAATCTGTCACGTTCTTCGCCTCGAAGCGCCACGTGTTTTCGGCGTTGGCGGCCGTAATGTCCTGGCGCTGCAGGTCGGCTTCACTGATGATGGTAGCAATGACGTCTTTGCGCTCCGCGTCTTGGAGGCGCTTGGCGTATTTCTTGGTCAGAACCTGGTCGGTGTTCTGCAGGTCGCCGGTGGCCCACACCACAAAGTTGCGCGGCACCGTAATGGCCGCCCGGAACGTGCAGAAGTCGTTGTAGAACTCCTGGGAGCCATTGTAGGCAAACTCGTTCCAGCCGTCGATGTCATCATACACAGCCACGCGGGGGAAGAAATAGGCCACGAAAGCCGCGTTGGGCTCCACCTCGCCGGTGCGCATGTGGGAGCCTTTGTTGAGCGTGTAGGAATACGCCACCCGCATCTTGATGGCGCGGCCCGAAGCCAGAGCTTTCGGCAGCCGCACGGGCAGGTTGGTGGCCTGAATGCGCAGCTTGCTTACGTCCTGCGGCTGTCCGTCGAGGCTCAGGCTTTCTATCTGCACGCCCTCATTCACATCTTCCGGCGCAATGCGGCCGGCACGGGGCGCGCCCTTCTGGTAGTAGTTGGGGTAAAGCTTGAACTGCAGCTGCCGCAGCGAGTCGGGGCTGGCATTCTGGTAGCTGATATCCACGGTGCCCGCCACGCGCCGGGTGGCCGGATCGAAACGCACCGCTATATCGTAGTCGGCGGTGTTCTGCCAGTACCTGGGGCCGGGCGCGCCGGTTTCGGAGCGGGTGCCTTTGGCGTAGGTAGCCTGCAGGTTGAGCGGCACCGGCAGCTGCTGAGACAGCGCAGAAATGGAAAGGAGGGAAGCGGCGAGAAGCGCAGGAAATCTCATGCGAGGAAACTATCGGTAGAAAAACTGAAAATATTGTCTAATCTGCTGCTGAAGACTATCCGGTAACTCATTCGTGTGACGTAGTAGCGCAGTTTCAACAACCTGAACTCGTCTTCTCTTTTCTGCCGTAGTGTCAACAGAGGCAATGTAATCTATTGGCCCGCACTTGGTTAGCTTCAAGTCAAGCGGGGTCATACGGCGCTTTCCATTTATGAAGTACATCGTGGAACTGTGGGAACTGTTGCGCGGATTGACGGATACAAGGCCTATATAATCTGCTGATGTTACTTTGGGCGAAAAAAAGTAAAAAGAAGCGCTGTTGTAACGCTTAGTGTCGCGGCAGTTATCCCTGTCTTGCTGGCCTACAAATTTTTTGAGCCGCCGAAGTTGAATTTGATTGAGGCCCAATTGCTTCGGTGATACTATTGAGTAATGCTTTACCGCCATACAGCCAGGCAGGAGGCAGTTGATTAGGAGCAGGAATAATAAAAGATGAAAATGTATGTGGCGAGTAGAATATCGAAAACCAGTATGCATAAGCAAGAGAGTATTACAAATAATTATGCCCTGAAAAACTATCCAAAAACAGCTTCTCAAGGCACAATTATATTATTTCTGCTTACTTCAGTCGGACCAGCGTAGCGCCGTAGCCGAACTTTTCCTTCTGCGAGTCCTCGAAGAACTTGATGTCCTTGTTGCGGCTGAGCAGCTTATGAATTTCTTTGCGGAGCGTACCGCTACCCGAGCCGTGAATAAACACGATTTCGTGCATGTTGGTGGCCAGCGCACGGCTCAGTGCATCCTCGAAGGCTTCGAGCTGCAGCTTCAGGATGGCCGTGTTGCTCAGTTCCTCGCCACCTTCCGGGCGCAGGGCTTCCAGGTGCAGATCCAGCTCGTGGGGCGGGGCCTTGATGGCTTTGGCGGGCTCGGGTGTCGGGGCTATGGCAGCGGGTTTGGCGGGCGCGTTGCCCGTGAGCTGGGCCTGGAGCGTTTCGGCCAGCTTCTCAGGCGCAATAGCCACGGGCGCGGCGGGCTTCTCATCCAATTGAAACAGATAGGCCTCGCGGCCCAGCACCGGGGCTTCGCGGCGGCTGCTATAGAAGCTGGCGGCTTTGAACTGGGTGCGCTTAGTTAGCAGCTCGTAGGCCGTGTCGCCGTTCACCTGATGAGGGAGGAGCTGCACTACCACGGCTGGCCACTGGTCGAAATCCTTGAGGTGCAGGTGGGCCAGCGCGCCGCTCACGGCCTTGGCGCCCAGCTTGTCGGAACGCAGTCCGCGGTAGCGACCCTGGTTTTCCTCGCCGTAGGTGTAGAGCACGTCCCGGTCGGTGTGGTTGATGACGTGCACCGACAGCAGCTCCGGCGACTGATGGCTCAGAGCCAGATAAAGGCCTTTGGCGGCGGGCTGGGGCACAGTGGCTTTGGGCGGCGCGGGCTGCTCGGGCGCACTGGCAGCAGCCGGTCGTTCCGATTGAGCAGCAACTGGTGCCTGCTTGGTGGGCTTGTGCTTACCGGCCTTGGCACGGTGCGGCGATACGGGCGCCGGGCCCTGGCGGCCGAAAGCCTTGTCTTCTTCGGCGGCTACTACCACCACTTCGCGGCGCAGCACCGGAATAGTAAAATCGTTATCAATGGCTACTTCCACCAGCTCGTCGCTGAGCAGACGGGTAACAATGCCTTGTTCGCGGCCAGTTAACAGGCGCACTCGGTCTCCTACGTTCATAGTGGTAGCGGTATCAGGTCAAGTGTGGGAAAGCAACAAAGGTAACCGGGACTTGGCTCCGGCCTACGGTTATTTCCCTGCTTACGCCGCCCCACCGCGAAACGCCGTGTCTGCCCGCGCCTTTCGTTGCCGGCCGCTCAGTAATAAAGCCCGTGCATCACCAGGCCGCGCCGCGGGTTCCATTCGAGGGCGGGGGCGGGCAGATGGAAGATGCTGGCCACGTAGAACACGCGCCGCAGCAGTTTGCTACGGGTCGGGATGCGGCGCAGGTCAACGTCCAGGCTCAGATAGTACTGGCGATACGCGTGCAGACCGGCAGCGGCGTTGGTAGCCGGGTCGTTGTAAAGCATCTGCTGGGCGCCGTAGCCCACGGCCGGCTGCAGCCAGCGGGGCCAGCGCGAGGTAGCCGGCTGCCAGGCGCCCACATCGGCGCACAGCCAATAGGTTTGGCCGTTGTAGTCTTTCAGGTGCTGCTCGGCCAGGCTGCGGCCCAGCACGTTGGGGCGCATGGGAGCGTAGCGGGTAGTGTGGAACGAGTATTTGGGCATGATGCGCACCTCACCCCAGGCCAGCTGCTGCCCAATAAGGCCCGCTGAGCCCAGAAAATTGGCTGCCAGATCAGTGGCCGAAGCACCATAGGCTGGGTCGCGGCCATCCAGCAGCTCAATGGGACTTTGGAGCAGAAACCCCACGAAGCCACCGTACCAGAGGGCGCGCCGCTCCGGCACGCCGGCCCAGCGCAGCATATCCACCGCACCCCGGCTCTGATGAAACGCGCCCCAGAAGTGCCCGGCTTTGTCCATCTGCTTCCACTCCGGCAGGTCGTTGAACCAGTGCAGTGGCACCCGTTCGCCGGTGTACCAGCTCTTGCTAAGCCCATACATTAATCCTGTATAGGTCACGGCCAGCCCGCCCGCCAGCAGTGGGAGCCGCCGGTTCAGGCGGCTGCTGTCAAGAGCGTTGCTGGCAGAGGCGATGGAAGGCGCCCGCAGGATTTGTGCGGTGTCGGGCCCTGCAGGCATGCCTGGTTGTGCCAGCGTCGGTGCTGTTGCCACGAGTAAGGCAGCACTCACCAGCCACCCGTTTCTGCGGAACCGCAAGCCAAACCAGGAAAGCAGAGAAAAGAACAGCATCAGGGCAGGCGCGGCAGCAGGTTAAAATGGGCTTAAAGCTACGATAAAAGCCTTTTGTGGCTTGTATAAATACCGACGTGCAATGTATCTTTAATGCCCCTTTGCACTGAAATGGGGAGGTTGCTTTGTTAAATCGGTTAATGCAGCACCACTGGTTCTTGTCCTTGTTCTAAAAATTCCCAATTCAACTTTTCATGAAAACACTTCGACTGTTACTCAGTCTTGTGGCGCTGTTGGCCGGAATGCCGGTTTTGCAGGCCCAGGTAGTGAGCACTCAACCCGTATTCTTTCAGGATACTACCCCCATCACGCTGACCTTTGACGCCTCACAAGGCAATGCAGCATTAGCCGGATTTACGGGGCCGGTTTATATCTGGACGGGCGTTATCACCAACAACAGCACGAACAACTCGGACTGGAAATACGTGAAAAGCCCGTCGTTCAATACCGCCGACCCGGCGGCCCAGATGACGCGCAGCTCTTCCAACCCCAATCTGTACACCATCAGCTTCACGCCCCGTAGCTTTTACGGCGTGCCGGCCGGCGAGCAGATTCTGAAGCTGGCCATGATTTTCAAGAATGCCAACGGCTCCGTGGTGGGCCGCGGCAACGGCGGCTCCGACATTTTCGTGGATGTGCAGCAGAGCTCGGCTCTCACCGTGCGCATCACCAATCCGGTAGTGCCCGGCGGCGGCAATCCGCTGTTTCTGAATCTTAACGACCAGCTGAGCGTAACCGGCACGGCCTCGGCCAGTACCGCGCTGGCGCTGTACCTGAACAATACGCTGGTGACGCAGCAGGCCAACGCCACCACGCTCACTGGAACCGTTACGGCTGCCCAAACCGGCCGCAACGTAGTGCGCCTGGTGGCCGGCAGCGGCGCCCAGCAGGTGTCTGACTCCTTACTGTTTGTGGTGCGCCCCGCCGTAAACGTAGCCGCGCTGCCTGCCGGTGCCAAAGATGGCGTGACTTATCTGAACGGTGGCACCTCAGTAATTCTGAACCTGACCGCCCCCAACAAGCAGTTTGTGTATGCTCTCGGCGAGTGGAACAACTGGCAGGTTGAAAACGCGGCCTATATGAACAAAACCCCCGACGGCACCCGCTGGTGGATTCAGGTCAATGGCCTTACGCCCGGAGTAGAGTACGCTTACCAATACCTCGTGGACGGCACGCTGCGCATCGCCGACCCCTACACTGAGAAGGTGCTCGACCCCAACAACGACTCGTTTATTCCGGCCGTCACGTATCCGAACCTGAAGCCCTACCCAACGGGCCGCACCACGGGCATTGTGTCGGTGCTGCAAACCGCCCAGACGGCGTATCAGTGGCAGGTGAACAACTTCCAGAAGCCCAAGAAAACCGACCTGGTAATCTATGAGCTGCTGGTGCGCGACTTCATTGCCCGCCACGACTACCAGACCCTGCGCGACACGCTGAACTACTTGCAGCGCCTGGGCGTGAATGCCATCGGGCTGATGCCTTTCAACGAGTTTGAGGGCAACGAAAGCTGGGGCTACAACCCTTCTTTCTACTTTGCTCCCGACAAGTATTACGGCACCAAAAACGAGCTGAAGCAATTTATCGATGAGTGCCACCGCCGCGGCATTGCCGTCATCATGGACATGGTGCTCAACCACAGCTGCGGCCAGAGCCCCATGGTGCAGATGTACTTCGATGGCACCACCGGCAAGCCCGCTGCCAACTCGCCCTGGTTCAACCAGGATGCCACGCACCCCTTCAATGTGTGCTACGATTTCAACCACGAAAGCCCGTTCACGCAGTATTTCGTGGAGAAAGTGAATGCGCACTGGCTGCAGGAATACAAAATCGACGGTTACCGCTTCGACCTGAGCAAAGGCTTCACGCAGGTAAACTCCGGTTCCAATGTTGGCCAGTGGGGCCAGTACGACCAGTCGCGCGTCAACATCTGGAACCGCATATACGGCCAGCTGACGGCCATTGACCCCACTGTGTACTGCATTCTGGAGCACTTTGCCGACAACACCGAGGAAAAGGTGCTGGCCGATGCAGGCATGATGCTGTGGGGCAACATGAACTTCAACTACAGCGAGGCCACTATGGGCTTCGTGGGCAGCTCCGACCTGAGCGGTGGCTACTACGGCGCCCGCACCTGGAACAATCCGCATCTGGTGACCTATATGGAAAGCCACGATGAGGAGCGCCAGATGTACAAGAACCTCACGTTCGGCAACCAGCTGAACCCGGCGTACAACCCGCGCGACCTGAATACGGCATTGGCCCGTAGCGAAGCCGCCGCCGCTTTCTTCTTCACGGTGCCCGGCCCCAAAATGGTGTGGCAGTTTGGCGAAGTAGGCTACGACGTAAACATCGACTTCAACGGCCGCACCGGCAACAAGCCGATTCGGTGGAACTACTACCAAGACCCGGCGCGCCGCAAGCTCTACGACACCTACCGCTATCTGATTGCGCTCAAAAAGGCGGATCCGGTGTTCGAAACCGGCACGTTTACGCAGAGCGTGGGCGGTGCCACCAAAACGATTCACCTCAGCAGCGCTGCGCAGAATATCACCGTTATTGGCAACTTCGACGTGACAACGCAGAGCGTTAACCCGGCTTTCCAGAGCGTGGGCAAGTGGTATAACTACCTCACCGGCGACAGTATCACGGTCACGAATACCACAGCGCCTGTTGCACTGCAGCCGGGCCAGTATGCTGTGTACACTTCGCGGCTCGTGAAAAAGGCCAGCGTGCTCAGCACCAAGCCGCGCGCTACCGAAGCACTGCGCCTGACAGCTTCGCCCAACCCTACCAGCACCGCCGCTACCCTGCGCTACGAGCTGGCTACGGCGGCCCCTGTTACTGTGGCGGTAGTTAACATGCTGGGCTCTACGGTACGGACTATCACAGTAAGTGCCAAGCAGGCTGCTGGTGCGCACCAGCTCCAGCTGCCGGTACAGGACCTGGCGAACGGGATATACATTGTGCGGGTCAGCACGGGCCAGCTGATGCAAACCACCCGCTTGGTGGTGCAGCACTAAGCGGAAAGTAAGCCTGCATTCAGGCACAGAAAAGGGCCGATTCCAGATGGAGTCGGCCCTTTTCTGTGCCTGAATGCCTGAATGAGGCGTGCGATACTAGGCTTTGCCTTCGTGGTAGCTTACCAGGTCATCGATGGGGGAGCGGATGATTTTGCCGACCTCCATATTGTGCGCACGGGCTACCTGAGCCAGCGCATCCCGGAAGTTGTAGCCAACCGAGCCCACGCAGTTGAAGGTGTAGTCCTGGTAGTTGGGGTAGTGGGCTACAATGTTGGTGAAGAAGGTTTCAAAACCCTGCAGCACGATTTCGCGGCAGTAGCTGATGTTGTTGTGGTCGTAGGTGAATTTGCCGAAGCTGGCCAGGAAGCGGTTCGGCAGCGGCTGGTTGTAGAGCCGGTCCAGGATGTCTTCGCGGGTGAGGTTGAATTCCTTCTGAAAGATTTCCTGCAGGCCATCGGGCAGCAGGCCGCGCAGGTAGTCGCGCAGGAGCCGCTTGCCAATGAACGAGCCGGAGCCTTCGTCGCCGAGGAAATAGCCCAGCGAATCAACGTTGTGAATCACTTTCTCCCCGTCGTAGAGGCAGGAATTGGTGCCGGTGCCCAGAATAGCCGCAAAACCGGGCTTGTCGCCGAGTAGCGCGTGGGCGGCTGCCAGCAGGTCGTGGTCAACCTTCACTTTGGCGTTCGGGAAGATCTGGCGCATGGCGGCCGCAATGATTTCCGCCTTCTTAGCAGTGGATACGCCCGCACCGTAGTAATGCACCTCGGTTATTTCTGCCCGCGGGAGCGTTTCCGGCAGGTTTTTGTCGAGCGAAGCGGCTATTTCTGCCGTCTTGATGAAGTCAGGATTGTAGCCTTCGGTGTTGAAATACACCCGGTTGCCAGTTTCATCAAGCTGGCACCAGCTACTCTTGGTCGAGCCTCCGTCGGCAATGAGAATCATAGAAGGTTGGTTAGAAAGAAACCGCCGCCAGGCGGGCCTGCGGCTTCAGGTTAGGGGAACTACGAAAGTACAGGAAGTGGGCGCTTTCGCAACCATCAATGGCCTAAACTATCATCCGAAAGGCCGGCAAACCAGCAAAACTGCCGCGCCGCATACCGCGCCAACGCTGCCACACATGTCCCGCATCCGGCAGAATTCGAGAGAGTCAGCGGGTGCGCAGTAACGCCTTAGCAAGGAATCGGAAAAACACCAAGCAAATTTCCAAAATAACGCGGCAAAATTTGCAGTAAAAGCCGGTTTAAAGCATTTATACTGTTTTTTTAATGCTTAGTGAGTGCTTATATTTACTACAGATACCTGGAAGCCGCACGAGCTGTTGCAGCGTGTCTGCCCAACCAATTTTTCCACACTTTTTTCATCCCTAACCATGAAAAAAATCTTTACTCTGGCCGCAGTCGGAGCACTGGCTACAGCCGCTTTCAACAGCGCACAGGCACAGGCTCCCATCACCATCAACGGCCAGCTCGCTGCTACCGAAGTAGCGGCCAATGGCTACCAGCTGGTAGGCCGTTTTACCAGCCCTCGGGGCTTTGGTGATGCCGGGCTGCTGGCCTTGTATGCCGCCTCGGATGCCAACAATCTATATTTCTTTGTTGCCGGTACCCTGGAGAATAACTCAACCGGTGTTAAAAATTCTCTGCAGCTGTTCATCGACCGGCCAGGGGTGGCAGGTGTGCCGGTAGGTACTGCGTTGCCGGTGGCCACCGGCGCTGCAGCTACTTCTTTCAATGGCATGACTGCCCGCCTTGATCTGGCCGCCGACATTGCCGTAGCCATCAGAGGTAATGGCACCGCCAACCAGATTCAGGTGGAAGGGGTGGCCTACACGTCGGCTACGGCCGGTACTGCCGCCGTCCTGACCGGCACCACTCCGCTGACTGCTAACGGAACTGCCGGAACCGTGCCGGCCAGCGCCGCAACGGGTGCGCTGGCTGGTTTTGCCGGTGCGCAGGTAGCCTATACCAGCAGTGCCAACCTGTCTTCTAATCCGGGCTTTGCCAGCAATGGCAGCGCGCCAAGCAATGGCCTGGAAATAGCGGTGAGCCGTACAGCCATGGGGCTGCCGGCTGCTGGTGGCAACGTGCAGATCTTTGCGCTGCAGAACAACCAGGATGGTGGCTTCCTGTCCACTGACTTCATCCCTCAGATTAACCCAGTGCCTACCACCGGCACTAACATTGGCGATGCTGCCGCTGCCAACTTTGCCAACGTGCCCGGCACGCAGGCCGCTACCCTGGTCGTGACGGCTACGGGCCTGACGGTGCTTAGCAGCAAGCGTGCTGAAGCAGCAGCAGTGGCCCTGGCGGTGTATCCTAATCCGGCTTCGGACAAGGCAACCGTTTCGTACCGGGTGCTCGACAAAGCGCAGAAAGTGGATATTACGTTGATGGACCTGTTGGGCCGTCCGGTTCGGACGCTGCTGAACGGTGTGCAGCCGGTTGGTACGCGCAGCATAGAGCTGAGCCGCCAGAATATTGCCGCCGGTTCCTATCTCATTAAGGTACAGGTAGGCGACCAGGCCTCTACTCGCCGGGTTTCCCTGCTGTAAGCTTGCTGCACCTGAAACAAAAAGCCCCGCCATCTGATGGCGGGGCTTTTTTGTGTTCTTGGCATATGCGAGTGAGGGGCGGCTGACCAGACGCCTCCGGGCGCTTCTGACGCTTGTTCCTGATTCGGAAGGAACAGGTTGTGGCAGAGCCGGGATTTTGAGCGCAGAATGACACCGTACTGATGCAAGGCAGAAAACCCCAAAGCAGCATAACAGGGCAAACCAATGTAGCTCCATGGTACTCAGGCAGCTAATGCAATTAGGCACGAAAAAAGGGCCATCGGTATCCGACGGCCCTTTTTTGCTTTTGTTTTTACTCTACTTAGTTGCTCAGTGTGTAGGTCTGAGCAGTCAGGTTTAGCGTGATGGTGTACGTGCCGGTTGTAGGAACCGGAATGTTGGCACCATTGGCATTAAGAGGGCCGGTGCCGCCAGCGTTGCGTGGGCTGTCGGAGCCGTAGTTTACACCCCAGTCGCTGTTTTTACGGAACTTAAACTCGCCGGCATTCAGAACGCGCGTAATCTTGTACGTGCGAGTGTCGCAGTCGTAACGCAGCGGAACATCCGTATTCCAGTCGACCCCAGCCGGGCCAATGATAGACCACCGGTCGGTATTAGGAGGCAGGCAAACGCGGTAAGAAGTGGCCGTGAGTGGCAGCACAGCCGAATAAAGCGGCGTGTTGGCGGCATAAACAGCTTTCAGGCGAACTTCCACGGGAGTAGGGGTGCCCGGCGTCAGACCTAGTCCGTTCAGAGCGGCATTGAGCGTGTCAACGCGCAGCGTCGTGGTAGGACCATTGCCTGCTGCCACCGAAACCGGACGGGCAAAGTTGTTGCCCTGCTTGTCTATTTCTAGCGAGTAAGTAACAGCCGGATTGTACTTATTCTCGACGTTGGACCAGGCAAAAGAAGCTACCGGCGTCCAGGAATAGGTAATGGCCGTCTGGGTTTCATTGGCCTGAACCAGTACTACATTGCTGGTAGTCGTGGTGAGGGTAGGGGCATTAGAAGGAGTGAGTGTAGCTTGGGTTTCGTCTTTTTCGCAGGCCGAAAACACGAAGAGCAAGGAACACAGACCCACCAGTGAAGATAACCAGTTTTTCATGTGGGAAGTGAAATGAAGTGTGAACCAGAGTGGGCCGACTTTCCCGGAAGGCAAGTCGGCCCGTTAAGAAAAATGCTAGTATCCGTCGTTCTGACGCAGGTTCTTGTTGACTGAAAGGTCGGAAGCAGGGAGGGGATACACCACCCGGTACGCATCCACTCCACGGCCATTCTGCACGCCGCCTTTCCAGGGCCACAGGTAAGAGCCTTCCACGAAACGACCATAGCGAATCAGGTCCGTACGGCGGAAGCCTTCCCAGAACAGCTCACGGCCACGCTCGTCCAGAATGTAGTCGGTGGTGAGCTGCGCCGCTGTGATGGCACTGCCGGGGGCTCCGGCGTACGCACGGGCCCGGAGCTGGTTAACGTAAGTCAGGGCCAGATTAGCGTCGCCTGAACCACCGCGCTTCACGGCTTCAGCGTAGTTGAGCATCATTTCTCCCAGACGAATCATTGGGAAATCTACGCTCGACTGGCTCTGCGAACCACCGAGAGGCGTTCCAGTAGAGGTAACGTTGCGGAATTTAATTACTCCCAAACCCTCATTGAAATTTCCGACATCAGCAATTTCCAGAGTCTGACCCTGCGTCCAGAAGCGGCCGCGGGTGTCACGGGCAGTATCTGCTCCGAAAAGGTTGACCAGGTTTTTGGTGGCACGCATACCGCCCCAGCCACCCTGTGGCATCCCATTTCTGGCTTTCCAGGCAGTGTTGCTTGGGCTGGTCGAGCCATTCACCAGGAACGTAGTGCCACCGAAGCTGCGGGTATTGTTCGCATCGAAGGTAACGGGCCAGATGATTTCGTTGCGCGCAGGTGTGGTGTGGTTATCAGCCAAGAACAGCCGGCCGTATGCCGAAGCCACGTTGCCGGCCGGAGCAGTCGACAGGGCGTAACCAGCGTCGATTACACGTTTGGCATACGTTGCCGCGTCAGTGTAGCGGGGAGTGCCGGTGTACACCTGCGCGTTTAGGTAGAGACGGGAAAGCATACCCCAGGCGGCCGCCTTGTCTACGCGGCCATACTCGTTGGAACGGGGCTCCGCGAAGTCAGCATCAGTGCTCAGGGCCAGCATCTCGCTTTCCACGTAGTCAAACAGCTGCTGCCGGTTACGATACGGAGGAGTGAACACGCCGGCAGGGTCGGTTTCTACTACGAAGGGGCCACCGCCATACAGATCCAGAATGTGCTGGTAAGCCACCGCGCGCAGGAAGCGCGCCTCGGCACGGTAGCGTTTGGCCGTGGCAATGTCGCCGCCGCTCAGACGGGAGTTCAGCTTTTCGTCGCTCGACTCGCGGATGAATTCGTTGGCAACGGCAATTTCGTAGTAGATACGGTAGTACAGACCCCGGATAAGCGGGTTGGAAGCCGTCCAGTTCATGTTGTGCCAGTCGCGGACGCCAGCGTCACCCCAAGCGAGGATAGCCTCGTCGGTGGACAGTACCTGAGCGCTCCATAGCTGACGAATGTAGTCGGAAGTGCCCTCGTCGATGCCTTGTACGTCGCCGCCACCGGAGGCGCCACCGTCATCTGAGCCCAGGCCCGTCACGGCAAAGCCACCGTACACTTTGGCCAGCACCGACCGGTAGCCGTTCAGGTCTACGTACACGCGGTCCGGCGTTGTCTCGTACTTGGGTTGCAGGTCGAGGTCGTTGCAAGAAGTAAGGCCTGCACTCAGGGCCATGCTCGCGGTGGCTACTGCTAAGCCACGAATCAAAAATTTATTCATTGGTCGGGGAATTAGAAGCTGGCGTTCAGGCCGAAAGTGAAAGTGCGGGCGCGTGGATAAAAGTTGTTATCCACACCATTGAAGATTTCCGGATCCAGGCCTTTGTACTTGGTAATCAGGAATACATTCTGAACAGCGGCGGTAAGACGAAGATTCGAACCTTCGGTGAAAATTTTGCCAAAATTGTAGCCCAGCGTGATATTCTCGCCGCGCAGGAAAGAGCCGTTCTCAACATAGTAGTCGGAGAGAAGCTGTTGCGAACGGAAACCGGTGTCGCGGATGCCTACGGGCAGGTTACCCACGAATCCCGTCGATGTGTTGGCGTTGGCGAAGTTGGCAAGATTGGCTGCCAGCGAGTTGTACACGTAGTTGCCGGTGTTGGCCCGCAGTACGGCGTTCAGAGAGAAACGCTTGTAGATGAAATTGGTCGTGAGGCCGTACGTGGCCAGAGGAGCGCGCTGCTTGTAGCGGTACAAGTCCTGCTCGTTTATTCTCTGGTCGCCGTTGCGGTCCACGTAAACACCTTCCAGCGGACGGCCGTTCTCGCCATATACCTGCTGATAAACGTAATATGCGTTGTTGGCGTAGCCTACCGAGTTAATCTGGATGGTAGTGCCCGTACCGCCTGGTACGCCTTCCGTCAGATAACCAGGAAAGTTTTCCTGCTGCGTACCCAGGTCGGTAATTTCAGTTTTGTTGTAGGCCACGTTGAAGTTCATGTCCCAGGTGAAATCTTCCGTCCGAACCGGCACGGCATTCAGCGCCACTTCCACCCCGCGGTTGCGGAGCGAGCCAATGTTGCGGTTCAGCTGGTTGCTCAGGCCGCCAGCTGGTACAAATACGTTAGCCAGCAGCTCATTGGATTCGCGCTGATAGGCATCGATGCTACCAGACAGACGATTGTCCAGGATACCCCAGTCCAGACCTAGGTTGAAGGTGGTGGTGGTTTCCCACTTCAGGTCCGGGTTGTAGCCGGCGGGGCGCTGTGCCGTAACAAAGATGGGGGCACCGTTGGCGTCCACCCCGAACTGGTACTGTACCGTAGACCGGCTCGTTACGTAGCGGGGCAGGTAATCGAACGGTCCGCCGATTTCCTGCTGGCCCGTGATGCCGTAGCCGGCGCGCAGCTTCAGCTCCGTAATGGAAGTGTTGTCGGCGAGGAATTCTTCGCCTTTGAGACGCCAGCCTAAGCCCAGGGCTGGGAAGTAGCCGCTCCGGTTGTCCTCCCCAAAGCGCGACGTGTTGTCGTTACGCAGAGTTGCCGTCAGCAGATAGCGGTCCTTTACCGACAGGTTGGCCCGGCCGAAGTAAGAGATGAGACGGTAGGGCTCATAATAACCGGCTACGGTTTGCTCCTGGCCGGCCGTGAACAGCGTGGTACGGTCGAAACGGTAGGGCAGGTACAGCGGCCCCTGGGTTTCAAAGTCCTGGTGCGAGTAGCCGGCCTGAATGTCAAAGCGGGTATTCTCGCCCAGCTGCTTGTTGTAGGCCAGGTAGAATTCCAGCAGACGCATGTCTTTGTCCTGCTTGTACTGGGAGAAGCGGCCATTCTGGTTGACGTTGGTGGCCGCACTATTGAAGTTGCCGAAGTCAGTAACCGAGTTGGTGGTTGAGCCGGAACCACGCGAAATGTCAGTGGCCAGGTTCAGGTTGGCGCGCAGCTCCGGCAGGAAGTGGAATTTGTAATCAAACTGCACGTTGCCGATCAAGCGGTCCACGTTGCTGATATTGGTCGTGTTCTGCAGGGCGGCAACCGGGTTGCCGGGAGCCAGCGTCAGGGGCACGCCGGTAGAAGTCAGGTACTGGAAATAGCCGCCGTAGGGAGCGTACTGCGCTTCCGACGAGCGTACAGACTGCGTCGGATCATAGAACAGAGCGCCTCCGATAGAGCCGTTGTCGATGAAGCGGTTTTTCAGTTTCGTGCCTTTGGCATTCACATCGATGCGCAGGTGGCCGTCGAGAAGCACAGGCGACAGGCTCACGGAGCCGGTGTTGCGCTTCAGGTTGTTGGTGATGACAATACCATCCTGATACAGATTGCCATAGGAAACGCGGAAAGGCACTTTACCCAGGTTGCCAGTCAGGCTGATGTTGTTGTCATAGGTAGCGGCAGTACGGAAGATTTCGTCCTGCCAGTTGGTGTTGGCCGCGCCCAGCGTAGCCACCTGCGACGCCGAACCATTGGCCTGAATCAACGTGCGGAACTCGTCGGTTCCCAGTACCTCGTAGGTTTTGAACGGCCGCGAGACGGAGGTCTGTGACGAGAAGTTTACCGTCAGCTTTTCGCCCTGCACACCACGCTTGGTCGTGACGAGAATTACGCCGTTGGAGGCACGGTTACCATAGATAGCCAGTGCCGAAGCATCCTTCAGAACCGTTATCGACTCAATATCATTGGGGTTGATGAGCGTAAGCGGGTTACTGGCTCCGCTGATGCTGCTGGTGCCGTCTGGCTTGTTCTTATCTACTGGTACTCCGTCAATCACAAACAGCGGATCGTTGCTGGCGTTGAGCGAAGAGTTGCCACGAATCCGGATGGTGTTGGCTGCGCCAGGGGCGCCGCCACCAGTCGTGATGCTCACGCCGGGAATCTTGCCCTGCACCAATTGCTCAGGGTTCGTTACCTGGCCCGGCACAAAATCCTTGGCCTGCACCGTCGCAATAGAGCCCGTTACATCCTGGCGGCGCTGGGTACCGTAGCCTACTACTACTGCCTCATTGAGCAGGGTAGTATTCTCGTTGAGCGTGATGTTGCCAACGGCCGTATTCTGGCCGGCTGCTACGTTTACCGGAATCCGGCTGGTGGTGTAGCCTACGAAGGACACTACCAGTGTATTGCTTCCGGCCGGAACGTTCTGGACAGAGTAGGTGCCATCCGAGTTGGTGGAGTTGCCGAGCGAGGTGCCTTCAATCAGAACAGTTACGCCGGGCAGTCCTTCGTTCTTTTCGTCGACGACACGGCCACTCACGGAACCAGTCTGAGCGAATGCTCCGGTGAAGCCGGCACAGACGAACAGTAGCAGAAACAGTAGTTTCGCTAGGTATGGGTGTTTCATTGAAAAATGGTTAGGGGTGAAATGGATTTTTCCAGCTTGGCCGGAGTGGGAATTAGTGGAGATTATTGACGGAAAAATTGACCAAAACAGCAGGGGCCACCAGGGCTTTCCGCAGTACGTTTTTAGTCCGTCCAACATCACCAAATCGTTAATAAACTTCGCAAGTTAAAGTGGTATATCCCACAAAAACAACGAGCCAAACGAAGGAAAGAGGTATAGTGATAATTGGATTATGTGTGCGCAAAACTGCTGCAGCAAAGCCTGTCGTTTTGGCTCCGGACACTACTCCTGCTAATTTATATGGTGAGGCAGTGTAAACGGCGTCTGTAAAACAGCCCTCTGCCGGTTGAAATGCCGGGATGCACGGTAATTTCAATAAGATAAAAATGCTCCCGGCGAAAAATTTAATGGTGCTGTATTGACTGCAAGCTTAGAGCGCTGCTGCCGGGTGGGAGTCCGGTTATTCAGAGTGCCAGGCCGGTGCGAGGCAATATTGCTGCGCTGCAGATGGCCAAATATGCGCATATTCTCTTCTGTATAGGACTGAAATTAGATGACGTTCATGGAAGCCGGCGCAAGTGCTGTTTCCAGCTTACGGGTCTCTTTTGTGTGCGGAAGTCAATACAGTACAAGGTGTGCTGGCTCTGATTTCGGATAATCCTTTAATTTTTTTTGTATATATCTTAGTCGGGTATTCACCTGTAAAGCTCTGTTGATTCTCACTGGGTGAGTACTTCTTAAAGGCTGGCTTGGCACTGGCACCGACGGCCATAGACCAGCCGGGAAAGTCAGGGCTCACTCAGTGTTTTCCCGGAAAAGTACAGATAGGTAAAATGGGATAAATCTGAATTTTACCTCCTTTTCAACGCTCGGACAGCCTGCTCGCTCTAGATCGGTCAGGCTATGCCAGATAGAGTGAGTATCTACTCACCATGTATTTTTGCCTCATGATAAAAGTTCTCCTGGGAGCCCTGCTTCTGGCTCCCTTTTGCGCATCTGCTCAGGTTACATTGCGCGTTACGCAAGTGCCTCCCACTACCCCGCCCACCGATACGTTGTATGCAGCTGGGACCTTCAACAACTGGAACCCCAGAAGCGAGGGCTACCGTCTGGTCAGTAAGTCGGATGGCACCTACCAGCTCACGTTTCCAGCCACTGTTACAGGGGCCCTAGAGTTTAAGCTGACGCGCGGCTCGTGGCAGCGTGCTGAAACCAGTGCCCAGCATGATGAGATAGAGAACCGGCGTGCAGAACTTACGGGTAAACCGGGCTACCTTGATGTGCAGGTGGCCAACTGGAAAGACCTGGGACAGGCAGGCAAACCCTGCGCCAGCACGGCAGTGCAGCCCAATGTGCAGGTTGTAAATCCTGCATTCCTGATGCCGCAGCTGGGGCGCGCACGCCGGGTGTGGGTGTATCTTCCGGCCGGCTACACTACCAGCCCTGGCCAGCGCTACCCCGTGCTCTATATGCACGACGGGCAGAACGTATTTGATGCCTGTACCAGCTTTTCGGGGGAGTGGGGAGTCGACGAAACGCTGAGCCAGCTGCAGCAGCAGGGGCTGGATGCAACCGGTAGCATTGTAGTAGCGGTGGCTCACGGCGACCAGGAACGGCTCAACGAACTCTCGCCGTGGCGCAACCCCCAATACGGCGGCGGCCAGGGCGACGCCTACGTCGATTTCCTGGTGCAAACCCTGAAACCGTACATCGATGCAACCTACCGGACTCTTACGGGGCGGGAGTTTACGGGCGTAGCGGGCAGTAGCATGGGCGGCCTCATTTCTACCTACGCCGCTCTGAAATACCCGCTGACGTACAGCAGAGTAGGCGTGTTTTCGCCGGCCTTCTGGTTCGCTGAAGACTCGCTGCGGAGCTATATACGGCAAGTGCCGCCCAAGCCGCAGGGTGCACCGACAGCCTACTACCTGGTAGCCGGGAGCAAAGAAGGCGAAACCATGGTGCCACTCCTGCTGCAGATGGCTCAGGGGCTACGGCGTCCCGATTCTCTTGCCAACAAGGTGCAGACGCTGGTGCAGGCGGATGGCCAGCACGCCGAATGGTTCTGGAAGCGCGAGTTTCCGGCGGCTTATCGGTGGTTGAAAGACCAGCACACCGGCCGCCCAGGCACCCAGGAACTGCGCTGGGCGGCGTGGCTGGAGCCCGGCCCCCGGCAGCTGCACATAGCGGCCAGTCAGGAGCAGGCCGGCTTGCGAAAAATTGAGCTGACGCTTTATAACGCAGCCGGGCAGCGTGTCAAACGAAGCAAACAGGCTGCTGGCTCGCGCCTCAACCTGAGCCGGCTGCCGGCTGGCACCTACCGGCTGATGATGGAGCAGACGGGGCGTGTTGTCGGGGCGCAGCAGCCGGCAACATGCCAGCAGCAATTGATTCTGCCGGAGCCTGCGGCAAATAAGTAGTTGCCAGATTTTCAGTCAAAAGAAGGCTCGTTTACCGAAATGGCAGATAAAATGTGCTGCTGATGCAAGATTTTCTGAAAACCAGGCCTACCTTTGTGCCGTTCAACGCCTCAACAATACTCTGGCAATGATTTTTTCGATGACGCAGCAAGCTTGGTGGTGGCCCTACGGAGAATCCGGACGGGACAACCTGTGCGTGCGTTAAGGTATCGAAACTCCTCTTTCGCACTGACTCAACAGAAAGCCCGGCCAGCTCGCCGGGCTTTTTTATTTCCCGGCGCTGCAGCTTTGGTTTTCACATATCAGCAGCCCACTTATGCAATCCTTCCAGCTTCATACCCGCCACCTGCGCGTACTGGCCGACACCGTGACGCCCGTTGGCCTTTATCTGCGGCTGCGCGACCGGTACCCCAACTGCCTGCTCCTAGAAAGCTCCGACTACCACGGGCAGCAGAACGCTTTCAGCTACCTCGCTTTCGACCCGCTCGCCCGGTTTGAGCTACGCGGCAAGGAGCTGACCCTGACGCTGCCAGACGACACCACGACGAGAGAAACCCTGACGGAGCCGGGTGCCGCCCTGGCTAGACTGCAGGAATTTGCCAATAGCTTTCAGACTACAGAAACGGGCTTCGACTTCATTACTGGCGGTTTATTCGGGTATATCGGCTACGAGGGCGTGCAGTACTTTGAGGACCTGACCCTGAACCCGGAGAAACAGCCGGCGGGCCAAATTCCGGACATTTTGTACGGAACGTACCGCTACGTTATTGCCCTCAACCACTTCCGCAACGAGCTGTATGTGTTTGAGCACACGCTGGCCGGCGAGGAACTGGACGAGGATGGCCTGACGCGTCTTGCCCACCTCATTCGCAACCCTTCGTTGCCCGACTATAGCTTCGAGTTGGCCGGTGAGGAGCAGACCAACCAAACCGATGCGGAGTTCCTGCGGATACTGGCGGCCGGCCAGCAGCACTGCCACCGCGGCGACGTGTTCCAGATTGTGCTGTCCAGGCGCTTTCAGCAGGGTTTTCTGGGCGACGAGTTCAACGTGTACCGGGCGTTGCGCTCCATCAATCCGTCGCCGTACCTGTTCTACTTCGACTACGGCAACTTCAAAATCTTTGGGTCCTCACCCGAGACGCAGCTGCTTATCAAAGGGCGCGAAGCCAGTCTGTTCCCTATTGCAGGTACTTTCCGCCGCACCGGCCACGATGCCGAAGATGCTGCGCTGGCCCAAAAACTGGCCGACGACCCCAAGGAAAACGCCGAGCACACCATGCTGGTAGACCTGGCCCGCAACGATTTGGCCCGGCACGGCGACAATGTGCGCGTAAAAACCTTCCGCGAAATCCAGTTTTACTCGCATGTCATTCATCTGGTGAGCGAGGTGAATGCCACGCTCAGCCCGCAGGCCAGTCCGCTGCAGGTGGTGGCCGATACGTTTCCGGCCGGTACGCTTTCCGGCGCACCCAAGCACCGTGCCATGCAACTCATTGATGCACTGGAACCAACAGCCCGCGGGTACTACGGCGGAGCCATCGGGCACCTGGGCTTCAACGGCGACTTCAACCACGCCATCATGATTCGCTCGTTTTTGAGCACGGCCGGGCAGCTTTACTTCCAGGCCGGTGCCGGCGTGGTAGCCGCTTCCGACATCAACTCCGAGTTGCAGGAAGTGCACCACAAGCTGGCCGCTCTGCGCCGCGCCCTGAAAGAGGCAGAACAGGTGTAGTAGCTCTTGGACCTGAACCGCTGATTAATGACTTCTGCCATGAAAATTCTCGTTCTCGACAACTACGACTCCTTCACCTACAACCTTGTGCAGGTACTGCGCGAGTTGGGGCATACCGATACGGTGACGGTAATCCGCAACGACAAGCTGACACTGGAAGATGTAGAGGCTTATGATGCCGTGCTTTTGTCGCCGGGGCCGGGGCTGCCATCGGAGGCCGGATTGATGCCCACAATTATCCGGCGCTATGCCAGTACCAAGCGCATACTGGGCGTATGCCTGGGCCACCAGGGGCTGGCCGAAAGTTTCGGTGGCGAACTGTATAATCTGCCCGAGGTGCTCCACGGCGTTGCTACTGACGCTCATGTGGTGGCCGACGACCTGCTGTTCGAAGGCTTGCCCCAGCAGTTTAAAGTAGGGCGCTACCATTCCTGGAGCGTACGCCCCGAGTCGGTGCCGGCGGAGCTGGAGGTGACGGCGCTGGACGTAAATGGCCAGGTGCTGGCCTTCCGCCACCGCCGCTACAATGTGCGTGGCGTGCAGTTTCATCCCGAGTCTATTCTGACGGAGCACGGCCACCAGATGCTCCGCAACTGGCTCAGCTAGTGGTCCCGAGAGAGGAAATCCTCAGCCTCCACTTATAAAGAACGACAGTCGGTTACAGGCACCCAAGTAGCAATAGAAACAGTTTTGAAACATCTTCTCAATCAGCTTTTCAACCAGCAGATCCTAACGCACGCCGAAGCACGAGAGGCCATGCTGCGCATTGGGCAGGGCGAGGCCAACGCGTCGGAAATGGCCGCCTTTATGACCGTGTACCGCATGCGCCCCATCTCGGTGCCAGAGTTGGCAGGCTTCCGCGAGGCGCTGCTCAGCCTCAGCCGAGACCCGGAACTAGGCACACGCGAAACAGTAGACATAGTAGGTACCGGCGGCGACGGCAAGGACACGCTCAACATCAGTACGCTGGCTTGCTGCGTAGTGGCAGGGGCGGGTTACAAGGTCACGAAGCACGGCAATATCGGTGTGTCATCGGTGTGTGGCTCGTCGGATGTGCTGGCGCAGCTGGGGGTAGCGTTTGGGGCGAGTAATGACCTGCTCAAGCGGCAGCTGGAGCACGCCAACATCTGCTTTCTGCATGCGCCTTCGTTCCATCCGGCTATGCGCCATGCGGGCCCGGTGCGGCGGGAGTTAGGCGTCCGCACGTTCTTCAATATTCTGGGTCCGCTCGTCAATCCGGCCCGGCCGCGCTACCAAGTAGCCGGCACGTTCAGCCTGGAGCTGCTGCGCCTCTACCAGTATCTACTGCAGCAAACCGATACCTGCTATGCCGTGGTGCATGCGCTGGATGGCTACGATGAACTCTCGCTGACAGGTGCGGCCAAGCTGGCTACCGTAGCCGGCGAGCAGCTGCTGACAGCCGCCGACTTCGGGCTGGCCGCCACGCAGCCGGCCGAGCTGGCCGGTGGCCGCACCCCCGCCGAGTCGGCCCGGCTTTTCGTAGACGTGCTGGAGGGCCGGGCCACCCGTGCCCAGCGCGACGTCGTGACAGCCAATGCGGCGCTGGCCATTCGGTGCCTGGAGCCGCAGCTGGGTTTGGGAGATGCACTAGCCACCGCGCAAGAGTCACTGGACTCGGGCCGGGCCAGGCAGGCGCTACGGCAGCTGGTAGCGTTGCAGTAATCAGGATTCGCGCATGAATGCCACCACATCTTTTTCGACTATGACCATTCTGGATAACATCATTGCCCACAAGCGCCAGGAAGTAGCGGAGCGCCAGAGCCTGGTGCCTGCCAAACGGCTGGAACAGAGCCTGTATATGAATGCCCAGCCGCTCAGCCTGAGCCGGTACCTGCTCCGCGACGATTTGAGCGGCATTATTGCCGAGTTCAAGCGCAAGTCGCCGAGCAAGGGCTTCATCAACCCGCACGCCCCCGTCGAGCGTACCACGCTGGGCTACATGCAGGCCGGCGCCTCGGCGCTTTCCATCCTGACCGATACGGAGTTTTTCGGCGGCAAAAACGAGGACCTCACCACGGCGCGGCGCTACAATTTCTGCCCCATTCTGCGCAAAGATTTTGTGATAGACGAATATCAGATTCTGGAGGCCAAGAGTATCGGAGCCGATGCCGTGTTGCTTATTGCGGCCGCCCTGAAGCCAGAAGAAGTGCTGCAACTGGGGCGTTTCGCCAAGAGCCTGGGGCTGGAAGTGTTACTCGAAATCCATAACGCCGAAGAGCTGGAAAACACCCTGCACCCCGATGCCGTGACGCTGGTGGGCGTCAACAACCGTAACCTCCACGACTTCAGCGTCCGACTCGATACTTCCGGCGAGCTGGCCCAGCGCATTCCGGCGGCGTATGTGAAAGTGACGGAAAGCGGCTTGAGCTCCGCCGCTGAGATTGAGGCGCTGCGGGCCGTTGGCTACCGGGGATTCCTCATCGGCGAAACATTCATGCGCCACAGCCGCCCCGAAAAAGCCTGCGCTGCCCTGGTGCAGCAGCTTCGGGCCACGGAGGCCGTCACCCTGATCTGATGATTGCTGCTATGTCCGCCAAAGTTGCCCCTGTTCCTCCTAGTGCCGCCGCGCCTCAGATCAAGGTGTGCGGCATGACGCAGCCCGACAACCTGGCAGCTGTGGCGACGCTGCAGCCAGATTTCCTGGGCTTCATCTTCTACCCGAAATCCAACCGCTACGTAGGCGAGAAGCTGAGCCGGGCTGCGCTGCTGGCTCTGCCGGCTTCCATCCGTAAAGTAGGCGTGTTCGTAGATGCGCCGACTGCGCAGATACAGGAGCAGGTTGCAGCGTTTGGGCTGGACCTGGTGCAGCTGCATGGCCGCGAAAGTCCGATGCAGTGCGCCGAGCTTCGGGCGGTAGGTATTCCGGTTATCAAGGCCTTCGGAGTAGGAGAAACGTTCGACTTCGCGCAGTTGCTGCCCTACGTAGAGCAAGTAGATTACTTTCTCTTCGATACCAAAGGCCCGCAGCCCGGCGGCAATGGCACGGCCTTCGACTGGAATGTGCTGGCAGCCTACTCTTTGGCGGTGCCCTACTTTCTGGCCGGTGGGCTAGAACTGGCGCAGGCTGCCACGCTCCGAAACCTGCACCTGCCTGGCCTGTTTGCGCTGGACCTGAACAGCCGTTTCGAAACGGCGCCCGGCGTGAAAGATCCAGAACTGCTGGCGCAGATGTTTACTGAATTGCGAGCCTGACGTGGTGTACTACAGTGCGTTGCCGTGTGCTTGCGGCAATTGATATAAGCGCTGCATTGGCCACTCTCAAATCCATTAACACATGAATCCTACGTACCAACACCCCACGGAACGCGGCTACTACGGTCAGTTTGGCGGCGCTTTCATCCCCGAAATGCTCTACCCCAACGTGGAAGAGTTGCGCGATAACTACCTGGCCATCTTCGCCGACCCCGAGTTTCAGCGCGAATACCAGCAGTTGCTCCGCGACTATGTGGGCCGGCCCACGCCCCTGTTTGAGGCCAGGCGTCTTTCTGAGAAGTACAACACCCGGATTTTTCTCAAGCGCGAAGACCTGTGCCACACGGGCGCCCACAAGATAAACAACACGGTAGGACAAATTCTGCTGGCCAAACGGCTGGGCAAAACCCGCATCATTGCGGAAACTGGCGCCGGCCAGCACGGAGTCGCCACGGCCACAGTCTGCGCCCTGATGGGCATGGAGTGCATTGTGTACATGGGCGAAATCGACATGGAGCGCCAAAAGCCCAACGTGTACCGGATGCGGCTGCTGGGAGCCGAAGTGCGCGCCGCCATGAGCGGCAGCCGCACCCTGAAGGACGCCACCAACGAAGCCATCCGGGACTGGATTTCCAACCCGGTGGATACGCACTATATCATCGGCTCGGTAGTGGGGCCGCATCCCTACCCCGACCTAGTGGCGCGGCTGCAGGCCGTTATCAGCGAGGAAATGCGCAAGCAGCTGCTGGAAAAAACCGGCTCGGAACTACCTGACTACGTGGTGGCCTGCGTAGGCGGCGGCTCCAATGCGGCCGGCGCGTTCTACCATTTTCTGGAAGAACCCTCGGTACAGCTGGTGGCCGTAGAGGCCGCCGGGCACGGCATCCATTCCGGGCACTCGGCGGCTACCTCGGTACTCGGCAAGCCCGGCATCATTCATGGCTCCCGCACCCTGCTCATGCAGGACGAAGATGGCCAGATTACGGAGCCCTACTCGCTGTCGGCGGGGCTCGACTATCCCGGCATCGGGCCGCTGCATGCGTTTCTGGCAGAATCGGGCCGGGCGCGTTTCATCAGCATCGAGGATGAGCCGGCGCTGAAGGCAGTATCGGAGTGCAGCCGATTGGAGGGCATTATTCCGGCGTTGGAAACGGCGCACGCGCTGGCTGCCATCGGCCAGCTGGGAGCTGGGCCTGAGGAAGTAGTGGTTATCAACCTTTCGGGCCGCGGCGACAAAGACCTGGAAACGTACATCAAGTACGCTGACACTATCATGTAACGCCCCCTATCAGCCGCTTAACCCAGAAGACCGGAACAACACAATGAACCGAATCAAAAGTGCCTTCCAAAAAAAGCAGAAAGGCCTGCTCAATATTTACTTCACGGCCGGCTACCCGCGCCTACACGATACGGTGCCGCTGCTGCAAGCCCTGGCTACCGCTGGCGCCGACCTCATTGAAATCGGGATGCCATTCTCTGACCCATTGGCGGATGGCCCGGTGATTCAGGCCAGCAGCACGGCGGCGCTGCACAATGGCATGAATATGCGGGTGCTGTTTAGCCAACTGCAGGGAATCCGCGAGTCGGTGCCGGATACGCCCATTCTGCTGATGGGCTATCTGAATCCGGTGATGCAGTTTGGAGTGGAAAATTTCTGCCGTGAAGCCGCCGCCGCGGGCGTGGACGGGGTAATTCTGCCCGATTTGCCCCTGGATGACTATGTGCAGGAATACCAGGACGTATTTCGGCGCCACAAACTGCGGCCGGTGTTTCTCATTACACCCCAAACGGCGCCCGAACGTATCCGCCGCATCGATGAGCTAACCGATTCGTTTCTGTACCTCGTGTCGGGCCCTGGCACCACGGGCGGCGCCAACACGCAAGCAGCTGGCGTGCAGGACGCATATTTTCAGCGCATCGAGGACATGAAGCTGCGTAACCCTCGCCTTATCGGGTTCGGCATCGGCGACAAAGCCTCTTTCCAGCATGCCTGCCGCTACGCCGAAGGTGCTATCATCGGCTCCGCCTTCATTCGTGCCCTCGATGGGGTAGATGATGTTCCGGCCGCGGCCCAACGGTTTGTGCAGTCAGTAGTAGCCTAGGCCTGCGGCAGTAGTAATGCACCGCAGGCCAGATTCCCTATTTCTCTTTCCAGTATGATCATTCAACTCGAGCCCGCCATTTCAGAAGCCGCCAAGGCTGGTATTCTGGCCCGCATCAACGACCTTAAATACAAAGCCACAGAGGTGAAAACTCAGCGGGCACACTATCTGGTGGCCATTGGCAAAGCAGATATCGACCTGCGTACCATTGGGCAGCTACCTGGTATTCTGGACATTCACCGCGTTTCGGACGACTACAAGCTGGTGAGCCGCAAGTGGCGTGTGCGGCCCACCGTCCTCGACCTCGGCGACGGAGTGTGTATCGGTGAGGGCAGCCTTACGTTGGCGGCCGGGCCCTGCAGCATCGAGAGCGAAGCCCAGATGGAGCTGATTATGCAGCACCTCGTTGAAAACGACGTGCGCATCATGCGGGGAGGTGTGTTCAAGCCTCGCTCGTCGCCGTACTCTTTCCGGGGTCTGGGTATGGACGGGCTGAAGCTGTTTCATCAGATGGCTCGTGCCCACGGCATCAAAATCGTGACAGAGGTAATGCAAGTGTCGCAGGTGGAGGAAATGCACGACTACGTGGACGTCTTTCAGGTAGGGGCCCGCAACACCCAGAACTTCAACCTACTCGATGCGCTGGGCGGAGTAGACAAGCCAGTGATGATTAAGCGGGGCATTTCTGGCACACTCGAAGAGCTGCTGTCCTCGGCTGAGTACGTGTTTTCGGGTGGCAACGAGAAGCTAATTCTCTGCGAGCGAGGCATCCGAACCTTCGAAACGGCTTCGCGCAATACCCTCGACCTGAATGCGGTGCCCATCCTAAAGGAGAAAACGCACCTTCCGGTCATCGTGGACCCTTCGCATGGCATCGGTATCCGGGAATACGTGCCCACCATGGCCCTGGCCGGACTGATGGCCGGGGCCGATGGTATCATCTACGAAGCACATGAGAAGCCGGAAGAAGCGGCCTCCGATGGGGCGCAGACCCTGAATTTTCAGGAGTCGGCCCGTCTGATCCGCAACCTGCGGAAAGTGTATCAGCTGCGGGAAGAGCTGGAGTAAGCCACTAAAAGCGAAAACGCACTACTCAGAGCTGCTGTGTCTGCTGCTTTCCCTGCAAACTGCCCCGGCTCAACCGAGTCGGGGTAGTTTTTTATATAGTCGAAAGCGGATCTGCTGCTACCTTGCCGGTATGTGGTTCGGCTTCAATATGTATAGCGGGGTGTTGCTGCCGTTTTTTGTGCAGGGCCTCGTGGTGGCGGCGGTGTTGTGGGCGCGCCGGCGGCGGGAAGGAACGGCGGCTGACGGCTGGCTGGCCCTGCTGCTGCTGCTGTTTGCGGGGCGGCTGGCGCAGTGGATGCTGGGCTTTGCAGGCTGGTACGACGCACACGATGCCCGCACTACTTTCATGTTCTACTGGCCGTTCAGCAACTGGCTGGCCGTAGGGCCTGGGCTATACTTCTACTTCCGCAGCCTTACCAACCAGGAGTTTCGGCTGGAATGCCGGCACGGCTGGCATTTCGGGCCGGCGCTGGCCTTGCTGCTGTGGCGTCTGCTGGTGTTCGGCTACGATATTGGCTGGTGGCATGGGGTGCAGCACCAACCACTGCCGGAGCATTTTGGCACCAAAGGCCCGCTGGCTTTCTGGGCCGACCAGCAGCCCGTGTACTATCTGGCCGATGCGCTGGGCTACCTGTCGGTGCTGGCGTATGCGGTGCGTAGCCTGCGCGAATACCGCGCGTACGCCCGCTACCTCAACGACAACTTTTCCGACACCGAGAAAATACGCTTCCGCTGGCTGCGCAATGTGTTGGTGGCTGTGGTGGTGGGCACGGGCATCACGCTGGCGTTTGGACTTATTGGTAGCTTCGTCAGCCCCTTGAGCTACTACGAGGCCTGGTATGACTACCTGTTTACGGGCCTGCTGATTTACTACCTCAGTATTGCGGGCCTGCTCACCGGGCACCGGTTGGCGGCACTGCGGTTTCAGCCCACCTCCCCAACTGACCTGACGGACACCCCCCTTGCCACCCATCCCGAGCAGATACCGGCCGCACTGGTTTCGGAGTCCTTTAACACAACCGGCCCGCCGCAGACCTACGGGCCCGCCGCCCAGCCGACGGCTGCCACGTCTGCAACGGCAGATAGTACCGGCTCCCCGATTCCGGCCCCCGTCCCGGAGCCCGCGGAAGCCGATGCCGAGCTTGCCCGGTGGACGAAACGTCTTTTGCACCACATGCAAGTTGCGCATCCTTATCTGGAGCCCGAGCTAACGCTGGGCGAGCTGGCGGCGCAGCTTCGCACCAATACCTCATGGCTTTCCAAAGTCATTAACACGGGCTGCGGGCAGAACTTCAACGACTTCATCAACGAGTACCGGGTGCGCGAAGCCGAGCGCTGCCTGCGTGACCCGAAGTTCCGGCACTACACGTTGCTGGCCGTGGCGCTGGAAGCCGGCTTCAATTCCAAGTCCACGTTCAACCGGGTGTTCAAGAAGCTGCGCGGGCTCACCCCCAGTGAGGTAGCACGCGAAGAATAGGCGTGCCCGAAGGTGTCAGATTATATATTGGGGCGTGCCAGGCTGTAAATCGGGGCGTTTGGGAGGCTAAGCGGCGGTTCCTTTGAACCATTGTTTCACCTCAACCCCCAACCTGTCATGCGTACTTTTTCCATTTTCCGTTCGGCTCCTGCGGTAGCCGCATTCATTCTCGGGCTGTTGCTGGCTACGGTCTGCTGGGCTGGTATCCGTTCTGGGCTGCGCATTGAGCCCGGCAAGCAATTCGTATTAGGCGGAAGCCAACTCGGCGCCTTCAAGGTAGAGGCCCACAACGTAGGGAAGGTATCTGTCGAAATCAAGGAGCGGCCGCGCGGTGGGGGCATTTTCGGCAAAACTACCCTGGCCCCCGGCGCCAGAGGTACTGTCCGGTTTATGGCGGGCTCCTCAGCATTGCTTCTAAATCCATCTAAGGAAGAAGCCAGCCTGAACCTCACCATCAGCGGCGATACGAAACTCAGCATGGGCTATGAGCCCAACGGGAAGCTGTAAGCGAAATCATATTTCACTTTCTGCTATCGTGTCATCATGAAAAAATGGCTGTTTTTCGCTCGTCCCTTTTCGTCGCGCTTTGCAGATGTAGCGTGGCTTCTGTTTCGCCTGCACCTGGGCCTGTCTATTGCTGTTGGCGCCGGCTGGTCCAAGCTCGTCAACCTGACCACCGCCTCCGAGGTTGCCAAGCTGCTTCCGGGGCCCGCCGCGCTGGGCCCACCCGACTGGTTTGTGCAGCAGGTGGCGCAGCTTGGGTTTGTGTATCCTTCGCCCTACGTGTGGGCTTGGCTGGCAGCCTGGGGCGAATTTGCTGGTGGCCTGCTGATAGCAGTAGGGCTGCTTACACGCTGGAGCAGCCTGCAGCTGGCACTGCAGTTTCTGGTTATCGCCTTTCTGTGGTACGAGAGTCCGGAGCCACTCTTGGGCATGTACTACCAGCAGTTGCTTTTCTGGGCTTTCGTGCTGGTGGCCGTCGTAGGCGGCGGCCGGTACTCGCTCGACTATCTCCTAAGCCGGCCGCAGCCTATTCGTAGTCAGAGCAATGCTGGTATGCTGCAGCCAGCTTTTCTTCTGCCATTACTGCTGCTGCTGGGAAATGGTGATGTATGCGCCCAGGCAGCAACTCCTCGCCTGACCATGCAAGAGTTGGCCGGGCTGGCGCAGCAGTGGGAGCGGGGTTCTCTTACGTATCTGGATTATAGCTCCCGAAAGACAGTCACGTTGCCCACTTACCTCAATGGAATGCGGCCCCGCTCCAATGAGCTGGTCCTCGACTTCGTGTACCAGGAGCCTGAAGGAAAGCAGGTGAAGGGCTACGATAAGCTTACACTTGATGTCACCGGCACAAAGCTGCAGTGGGACGGAGTGCCAATGGTACTGGTCGAGAAAACGCCGCTTCCCAATCAGACGCTGCGGCTGAAGTTTGAAGGGCCCGGCCAGGATGACAACAGAGCCTGTCTGATTCGTCGCACACTACTGTTAGGTCCACAGCAGATTTCGGTGGTGAAAGAAGTGAAGTATGCCGGAAGCCCGGCGTTTCTGACGCGCAACACCTACCATTTCCAGCGCTGACACCCACCTGCCCTTTGCCGGTGAAGTGCGGCTAGGGCAGGGGCGTGGGTGAAAATAGAAGCCGGAGGCTCCGATGCGTGAAAAAAATATAGGAGGAAGAGCTACAACTTATTCGTAAACCTGTATATATTTGGCCAATCATGATGCAACTGACCACAAAGCGCGCCTATCTGAATTTCATCTGCCCCGTGCAGATGGGAGTCGGGCTGCTTTGCCGGTACGGAAGCTAGAAGCGCAACATGCTACTTCTTCTCTGAAAGACCTCAAACAAGCCCGACTCCGATAAGGAGCCGGGCTTTTTTTCTGCCCAATTCTCATGCTACAGCAACACTACGACCGGTACACTGCCCAGGATCAATTGGTCTGGAAAGTATTGTTCGACCGCCAGACCGCCCTGCTGCACAAGCGGGCCTGCGCTGCCTTCTGGCAGGGCCTGGCAGCCGTGGGCCTGCACCGCAATGCCATTCCCGATTTTGCGGAAGTGAGCGAGCGGCTGTTCCGGGCCACTGGCTGGCAGCTGCAGCCCGTGAAGGGCATGCTCAACGATGCCGAGTTCTTCGGGCTGCTGGCACAGCGCAAGTTTCCGGCAACTGTCTGGATTCGGTCGATGGAGCAATTTGACTTCATTGAGGAGCCCGATTTGTTCCACGGGGTGTTCGGGCACGCGCCGCTTCTCATGGACCAAGGCTTTGCTGATTTCCTGCACTTCCTGGGGCAGATGGCGGTGCAGCATCTTGAGGACGCCGTAGCGCTCAGCCGTCTGGAGCGGCTCTATGGCTTTACGGTACAATTTGGGCTGGTGCAGGAGCGGGGCGAGTCCCGGATGTACGGCGCGGGCCTGCTGTCGTCCTCCGGCGAAATTCACCATTTCATCAGTGACGTGACGCGCCGCCAGCCTTTCGATCTGGCCACGGTGCTGCAGACGCCCTATAGCGAGGCGCATCTGCAGGATCAATACTTCCTGCTCAATAGCTGGGACCAGCTCACGGAAAGCATAGCCGACCTGGCGGCCTTGTTCGCCTCGGGCTGGCAGCTGCAACCGGTGGAAAAATAGTGGGAATGCGGCTTTTCTAGCTTGTTTTTTACTGCAATTCGCAGAATGGAAAAACAAACCAGGGTGTGGAAGCTGTTTTGTGGCTACCCGAATAGCAGAAACGCAACAGGTGGGGGTGGGATGCTACTGTTGCTGTTTCTGGGTGGTGGGGATGCTTCGCGGCTGACGGCAGAATACGCTTCTGCGCTTCTGGCTTGTTTACTTACTGCTTACTTTTTTGATCAAACTCTGATGCTGCATACCACTCGTTATTACGCTTACGCCTATTACGCTTCTCAACGAAGCGGAGCGGCTGCGGCGTGTCATGAGGAGTAAAGCAAATCCTTCGACACTTTCTCAAGGCCTGCCTCCGCTGATGCGGAGGCAGGCTTTTCTTTTTTACCATTTTTCCAGAACCCATGGTTTCTACACACATTTCCCCGGCCGCTGCCCCTCCACAACTTCTAACCCAGCACTACAGCCGCTACACCGCCGCCGACCAGCACGTGTGGCAGCTGCTCTTCGACCGGCAAATGGAACTTCTGCCGGGCAGGGCCTCCGACGCTTTTTTGGAAGGAGTGCGGCGCGTGGGGTTTACGCGCGACGCAATTCCTGATTTTCGGGAGGTAAACCCACTGCTGCGCGAGCTTACCGGCTGGGAGCTGGTGGTGGTGCCGGGTATCGTGGACGACGCCACGTTTTTCGGCCTGTTGGCCGAGAGAAAGTTTCCGGCTACCACGTGGCTTCGGCGGCTTGAGCAGCTTGATTACCTGGAGGAGCCCGATATGTTCCATGACGTATTCGGGCACGTGCCGTTGCTGACTGATGCGGGTTTTGCGGCGTTTCTGCAGGAATTGGGGCAGGCGGCAGTACACCATTTTCAGCGCTGGCCCGGCAGGCTGGAGCTATTTACCCGCCTGTACTGGTTCACGGCCGAGTTTGGCCTGATTCAGGAGCCGGCAGGGCTTCGCATCTACGGAGCGGGTCTGCTTTCTTCGCATGGAGAGGTGCAGTTCAGCCTTGGCAACAACCCCACGCGGCTGCCGTTCAGCCTCGATGGAGTGCTTGATACGGCTTTCGAAAAGGATAAATTTCAGGACCTCTATTTCGTGCTGAACGACATGCAGCAACTGCCGGGTAGCCTGCAGGAGCTGCTGCAACGCCTGCTGGAATGAAGTCAGCTTCTGGCACTACCAGAAGCTGCTGCCGAGGTGCCTTACGCATAGCGCCAGCCCAGCTGCCGATAGATGAAGTGCAGCAGCCACAGCGGCCCGATGAGCAAGAACTGCAGATCCTTCAGAAAAGATGGTTTTTTGCCCTCCACCTTGTGCCCCCAGAACTGCCCGACCCAGGCCAGCACGAAAATCAGGAGGCAGATAGCCCACATCGGGAGGGGGGCCTCGGCCGCCACCAGCCGCAGCATGGCGGCCATCAGCCCCCAAACCAGTACCATACCCACCGCCAACCGCCCGGAGAGGCGGACATAATAAACCAGCGCCAGCACCATGACCAGCGTAGCACAGTTCAGCCAGGGGCTGATGCTGCGTATGGCTTGCGGCACCGGCACCGACCAAAGCAGCCCCAGTATCGAAAACATAATCAGCGGCACGCATATCCAGTGCACCAGCTTGTTGGTCGGGTTCTGGTGGCTTTCGCCGTACTCATCTAGCAAGCTTTGAACAGCAGAACTGGCAGCAGGATACATAGCCATGTGGTAAGTGGGAGGATGCTAAAATATAGGGCATTATCAGCATAATTAAATACCACGCCTCTGCTCATTAAGGTGCTGGCTGCATACAAAAAGGCTACCCACTGGGTAGCCTTTTTGTATTGGAGCGAATGGAAGACTGCACTATTTAAGCTTCAGGTTCTTCTTCAGATAAGCCACCGATGCCGCATGCGCATCTTCGGCAAAAGCCTTGCTGTATTTGGGATTGGAAGGATTGGCAAAAGCATGGTCAGCGTCGTAGGTTTTCACCATAAGGCCTTTCTTGGCCGTGGCCATATCCTTCTGGAATTGATTGACTACTTCTTGGTTGATCCACTTGTCCTGCTTCGCAAAGACGAATAGCACATCTGTGTTCAGCGTCTTGAGTTTGGCTACGTCCTTTTCAGGCATGCCATAGTATGCCACGCAGGCCTTGGCTTTTGGGCCGGCCAGCAGTGCAGTCTGAATGCTCCAGCCGCCACCAAAGCACCAGCCGATGCTGGCTATCTGGGCCTTGGGGCCGGCATAGCCCAGCGCCCCGTTGATGATGACCTGCGCCCGTTCGGTTTTAACGCCCTGCATCAGCTTGCCGGCCTGGTCTGCATCTGTGGCTACCTGCCCATCATACAAGTCCAGCGCAATAACATTCACACCGGGCAGCTCCTGCGCGAACCGGGCGGCTTCCTGTTTGATATAGTCATTCAGGCCCCACCACTCATGAATCACGAACAGGTACTTGTCAGAAGGCTTGCTGCTTTTGATTTCAAAGGCCTTGCCGGTCTGCCCATCGGCAGTTTTAAACTGAATCATGTTGCCGCCGCCCTGGTACGTGAAGGGCAGTGGGGCATCGTGGCCACCGGAAAAGTCTTCGTTGGTAGCCAGCATTGCAAACACTTCAGTAGCGTTGGCAGCAGGCGCTTTGGCGCAGCAGCTGAGCGTTTGGGCCGAGGCCACCGATACCATGCCCAACAGTGCGGCACAGAGAGTCCAGAGTTTTTTCATGGGAAGAAAAAGAGTGAAGTGAAACCTCCGTTGCCTACCTATGTAGCTACATGAGATGCGCCGGGAGCCAGTAAACCCGCACGACACAGTTTGGTTTTGAAGCCAGCCACTATCTGCTAACTGGTTCGGATGCGGGCCCCCAGCTCAGTCAGAAGCGCATAAAGCCCGACATAGGTGCGGTTGAGGTAAATGAAGTGTTCGGAGCCCCGTGGCTCACGCTGCTGGCGTAGCTCCGGCTGCTGCATCAGGTCGTCGCCGAGGGCATACAGGCTCTGCATATAGGCCGGGTCGCCGAAATCGAACGTATCCTGACGGAAAGGGCGACCAACCAGCTCCAGCGACTGGTGCATGGTGTCCACGTAAAAAGCGCGCCTGGCCGGTGCATCCTCCGGGCGCACGACGCCGGCTTCGGTCAGGAGTTCGGTCAGGCGGTTCGGATCGGCCAGCGTTTCCGGGGCCAGCAGCGCCGTGAAGAGGCGGTGCACATCGGCCGGAATTTCCTTTACGCAGCCAAAATCCAGCACACCCACGGTGCCGCCGGCTTCGGCTTGCAGCAGGAAGTTGCCGGGGTGTGGATCGGCATGTACGCGGCGCAGCGTATTCAGCTGGTACATATAAAAGTCCCAGAGTGCCTGCCCCAGCTGGTTGCGAACTTCCTGGGTCGGGTTGGTGGCCAGAAACTCCTTGAGGTGCTGACCGGGCAGCCAGTCCATCGTCAGGATGCGGGCTGAAGAAAGCTCCGGGTAGTACTGCGGAAACTGCAGATGCGCCAGCCCGGCGCAGGACGCCGCTATTTCCTGGCCGCGGCGAAGCTCCAGCACATAGTCGGTTTCCTCCAGCAGACGCGTTTCGACCTCCTCCATGTAGGGGCGCACGGTGGCTTCATCAAGCCCCAGGATGCGCAGCGCCACCGGCTTTACCAAACGGATATCGGAGCGGATGCTATCGGCTACGCCGGGATACTGCACTTTGACTGCCAGGGGCTTATTGTTCTTACGCGCAAAGTGTACCTGCCCAATACTGGCAGCCTGCCGCGCGTTGATATCAAACTCATCGAACACCTCAAATGGCGACTTGCGGAACGAGTCCCGGAAGGCTTTTACCACGAGTGGCCCGGAAAGGGGGGGCGTCTGATACTGCGCCTGCGCAAATTGGTCGGCGTAGGCAGTGGGCAGCAGGTTTTTCTCCATGGCCAGCATCTGCGCTACTTTCAGCACGGAACCCTTCATTTCGCTGAGAGTGCCGTACAGTTCCGCCGCATTGGCCGCGTGCAGGTCAGCTGTCGTGCTTTCGGCCCCTACGGCCCGCTTGGCATAGTGCTTCACGTAGTTGGCCCCCACGTTGAGGCCGGTTTTGGCGAACCGGGCGGCCCGCGCCACCTTGGTAGTAGGCAGGGAGTTGAGAGAATGGGGAGCTTCGTCCATGAAAAGCAGGGAAACACAGGTGCGCAGGCTTTGGCTGGGCACCGCGCGGGCTGGAGAAGAAGTGGTAAGGTGAAATGGTAAGCTCGGCCGCAGGTGATATATCAGCCTTCCTGCTGGTCTGAACCAATGCTAGCGCTGGACCAGAAAGCGCACGAAGTCGACGGCGGAATCCAGCGTGTTGCGGCCTACCAGGTCGAAACTCAGCGTGACGGCCTTTTCCACGGCGGCATCGGTGCGCTCAAAGTCTACCGTATCGTCTTTGGCAAAGAAGCCGAGCACAAACAGCATCTGCTGCCAGAAAGCCCGCGGATACTGCTCCTGTAGCAGCGGCCGGCTGGCTACCTCCTCGGTGCGGCGGCCTTCGCGCAGAATATCGGCCACGAACACCTCAAACTCCTGCCGGAAATCGTCGAGCACGCGGGGCGTAAGGCCGGGCATGCGGTGCAACGAGCGGCGCAACGCCTGCAGCGCATAGCTACGGTTGCGCTTGAGGATTTCGAGCAGCGTGTAGTAGAAACTCAGCAGCTTCTCGCGGCTGCCGTATTGCTCCCACACCGGCTCCCGCTCCGCCGTGGCGCGGGCCTCCCGGCCAAAGTCGGCCCACAGTTCCCGGTCAATGGCATCGAAGTTGGCATAGGAGCGGTAAAACTCTTCTTCCGGCAGGTTGAGCTTGCGCGTGAGCTTGTAGACTGAAGCAGGTGGTGTGCCCTTACGCAGCACATACTCCAGATAGGCCTGTTTAATACGGGCCTTGGTTGAGGGGGCCGCCCCGGTGGCAGGCGTAGGTTGCTGTTCCATAGTGCATCTATAACCGCCGGTGCCCCGCAAAGTTGCGCATCTGAACTTGTGAAAGCTGAAAAAGAACACCCGCCTCCGCGCTACAACACCGGCTCAGGAGTGCCGCTCGCGGGAAGCACGGTAGGCCGCCAGCGCCCGGTCGCGCGAGGCCGCTGGCTCTACGATAGGAGCTGGGTAGCGCGCTGTGCCGAACTCCGGCACCCACTGCTTTACGTACGCGTGCTGTTTATCGAACTTGGCCAGCTGGGCATCCGGACTGAACACCCGAAACCAAGGCTGCGAATCGGCACCAGTGCCGGCCACCCATTGCCAGTTGCCTACGTTGGAGGCCATTTCGTAGTCGAGCAGCTTTTCGGCGAAATATGCCTCGCCCCAGCGCCAGTCTATCAGCAGATTCTTGATCAGAAAGCTAGCGGCGGCCATACGCACCCGGTTGTGCATGAAGCCCGTGGCATTGAGCTGGCGCATGCCGGCATCAATGAGCGGGAAGCCGGTTCGGCCTGCGCACCACGCCTGAAACTCGGCTTCGTTGTTGCGCCACCGGATGTCGCGCAGTTTGGGGTCGTAGCTCTGGGTGGCGGTGTGGGGAAAGTGCCAGAGCAGCTGCATAAAAAAGTCGCGCCAGATCAGCTCACTCAGCCAGATATCGGAGTGGGCGGCCAGTGCCCGCTGCACCAGCTTCCGGATGCTGACCGTACCAAAGCGCAGGTGCAGGCCTAGGCGGCTGGTACTGTCGCGGGCGGGAAGGTCACGGGTGGCCGCGTAGTGCTCCAGGGTGTGCTGGGTTAGTTTCCGGTCCGGAAAAGGCTCCTGGCTCCGCTCAAAACCCAGCTCCTGCAACGTTGGGTGGTGACCGGCCTTCACGGCGGCCAGCTTCTCAAGGTGGCTGGCCGATGGACTGGCCTGATAGTCCTGCTCCGTGAGCCTTGCCAGCCAACTGCGCTTGTAGGGCCCGTAAATCTTGTACGGTAGCCCTCCTTTGGTCAGCAGCTCGTCTTTCTCGAAGATAACCTGGTCTTTGAAGGTATGGAACGCCACGGAATGCTGGTCGAGCAGCTTTTTCACGGCCGCTTCCCGCGTGGCGGCATACTGCTCGTAATCGTGGTTGGTGTAGACTGCCGCTACATCCAGCTCCTTGAGTAGCTGCTGCATCACCTGCACGGGGTGGCCGTAGCGGACCAGAAAGCTGCCGCCCGCCGCTTTGGCTTCCTGCCGCAGACGCTCCACCTCATCATAAATAAAGGTCACGCGGGCATCCTGCCGGTTTTCCAGCTTATCCAGAATTTCCGGGTCGAAGATAAAAAGGGGCACAACCGGATGCTCGGCCTGCAGCGCGGCCGCCAGGCCCACATTGTCCTCGAAGCGCAGGTCGCGGCGGTGCCAGAATAAGGAAATAGTTGCCATAAAGTCTGAATGAACTACCGGAGGATCAGGTGAATTGTCGGGAAGGGGCTACTTCAATCGGCTCATGCCTCCATCTACCGGCAATATCTGGCCAGTAATAAAGGAGCTATGGTCGGAGAGCAGGAAGGAGGCCATGTAGGCAATGTCTTTTGGCTCGCCAATACGCTGCAGCGGATGCCGCTTGGCACTGGCATCGATTTTTTCGGGGGTGTTGAGCAGGGTGGCCGCCAGCGGAGTGTTGGTAAGGGAAGGAGCCACGGCATTCACCCGAATGTTGCTGGCCGCGTATTCGGCCGCCAGGGCGCGTGTCAGGCCTTCTACGGCCGCTTTGGCGGTAGCAATGCTGGTGTGAAACGCCATGCCGGTTTCGGCGGCAACTGTACTGAAGAGCACAACCGAAGCGCCGTTGGCCTTTTTTAGCCGCTTCATGGTTGCCTGCAGCACCTGTACGGCGCCCAGTACGTTCAGCTCAAAGTCGGCCCGGAAGTCATCAGTCGAAATCCGCTCGAAAGGCCGCAGCCGGATATTGCCCGGGCAATACACCACACCGTGCAGCACCTCCGGCAACCCATCCAGCGCGGTGCCCAAAGGCTGCGTGGAATCCAGCTCGATAAAGTCAGCCCCGATTTCCTCCAGCGCGGGCGTACGATGGCGCGAGGCAGTGTAGAGATGGGCACCGAGTTGCTGAAGTAGTTGCGCGGTGGCCAGCCCGATGCCAGAGGAGGCACCAACGATGAGGATGTTCTTATCTGCAAAATCCATGGAACAGGGGTTGGAGTAGGTTCCCATCACAACTCAACCTTATGCATAAGGTTTTTACACTCCATGATGAGCGGCTTCTGCTGCTGTTGTCAGAATATAATTTGCTGATTTTTTGATAGATAAGTATTATTTTGTAAAGTATCAACGCGCTATAATCCAGAAATAAATGGGTTAGATACTGGTATTATTTGAATAGTTTTTAGAAAAAATATTACATTTATACGTTCATTTTGTACATGCTATTCAATTTCCCCTCATGAAGCACTTTATTACCTCCGTGTTGCTTTTCTGCTGTTCGCTGCTATACGCGGTAGCTGGGCAGGTGCAGACTACTACCGGGATAGTCGGGGTAGTGCGCTCAGCAGACAACCAGCTGCTGGCCAGGGCTTCCGTAACCGTGGTGCACATTCCTTCAGGAGTGAAGCGTAGCGCTACGACCGATGCTGCCGGCAGCTTTGTGGTGGAGGAGCTGGCAGTAGGGGGGCCCTACACGGTGCAGGTCAGCCAGCCCAGCTACCAGACGGAAACCGTCAACGACATATTCCTGCTGACCGGCAAAACAGCCAATGGCAACTTTGTGCTGCATCCGGAGGAGAAGAAGGTAGCGGGCAAAAAAGGGAAGTCTCGCGGGGCAGCAGACAGCAAAGAGCAAAAGCTACCCGCTGCTACGGGCAATGCCGCCGTGTCGGCGCCAGTTCTCGCCCGCAACCACCTCACGTACATACAGCAGTGCCAGATTATTCCGTCTACTTCGGCGCCAGCTGCTCGCACCACATCCTCCTCGGTGCCGCGCACCATGCCCGTAACGGCGTCTGCAGGTTCGGCAGCGTCAGTTGCGCCGGCCTCTGGTTCGGGCCCGAATCCGAAGCTGGCTCCTCCGGTTGCCGTGCCTGCTACAGCTGCCATAGCCGCAACACGCCCGCCGGCAACCACGGGTGTTCCGGCTACCGGCCCCGCTACGCCATCGGCCGGCCGAACGGGCACTTACGCGGCTACCCGTCGCCCTGCTACCCGCATTGCTCCCCCTGCCGTCAGTGGTCATTACGACGCGAAGTCCGGGAATTACATCTACGATACCGGAGCACTTACCACGCTACAACTGCCCAACGGCCATAAGCTGGCCGGCGTAGGCACCAATTCTACCGAAAGCTTCCTCTACAAGTTCGTTGCCGACCCCAAAGCGCAGGTTGATACCGTCAATCTGTCGGCCGGCTGGATGAGCTTCGACCGGGTCTATTTCGAGGTTGGGAAAGCCACCCTGACCAAAGGGTCGATGCCGCAGCTGCAGAACATTGCGGCCCTGATGAAAGCCTACCCGAATATCCGGTTGAAAATCGGGGGCTATACGGATAGCACCGGCACCTACAAAATGAACCGGCAGTTGAGCGAAGCCCGCGCCCGCACCGCCTGGACGGCACTGGTAGAAATGGGCGTCAGCCCGGCCCGCCTCGATGCCCGCGGCTACGGCTCCAACTATCCGGTAGCCTCCAACCAAACCGAAGTAGGCCGTGCCATGAACCGCCGGCTCAGCGTGAAAGTGCTGCAAAAGTAAGCTACTGTAATCCGCTAAACGTCAGGCAAAAATCCGAACAGTGAGTGTTGGTTCGGGAATTTTTATAAACGTCGTTTACGTCATGCTTCGACAAGTTCAGCATGACAATTTCCAAACACGTGCCAAGAGTTGGTTCGGGAGGATGTGGCATGGACTGCCGGAGTTTAGGGCATTGATAAACAAGACTTTTTAATTACCGGAAGAACTTTTAGCGAATTTTCGCTGAAAGTTCTTTTTGGTTTCCGTAGCTTGGCATCCGCACTATTTCGCCACCCTTACACCGCTTTCCTGATGAATATCCGCAAACTGCTGGTCGCCAACCGGGGCGAAATTGCTATCCGTGTGATGCGCGCTGCTACCGAGCTGGGCATCACGACGGTAGCCATTTACACGTACGAGGACCGCTACTCGCTGCACCGCTACAAAGCCGACGAGGCCTACCAGATTGGCCGCGACGATGAGCCGCTGAAGCCGTATCTGGACATTGAGGGACTGATCCGGACGGCCAAAGCCAACGGTGCCGATGCTATTCATCCCGGCTACGGGTTCCTGAGCGAAAACGCCACCCTGGCCCGGCGCTGCCGCGAGGAGGGCATTATTTTCGTGGGGCCCCGGCCGGAAGTAATGGAAGCCCTCGGCGACAAAGTGGCGGCCAAGCGGGTAGCAGTGGAGTGCCAGGTGCCCATCATCGAGAGCAGCGAGCAGGACCTGACCGACATCGACATAGCCAAACACGAAGCCCGGCGCATCGGCTACCCCGTGATGCTGAAGGCGGCCAGCGGCGGCGGCGGGCGCGGCATGCGCGTCATCCGCGACGATGAGCAGCTGGAGCGCGGCTTTTTTGAGGCCCGCAACGAAGCCCTGAAAGCCTTCGGCGACGATACCGTGTTTCTGGAGAAGTTTGTGGAGCAGCCCAAGCACATAGAAGTGCAGCTGGTAGCCGACAACTACGGCGGGCTGATGCATCTCTACGAGCGGGACTGCTCGGTGCAGCGCCGCTACCAGAAAGTAGTGGAAGTAGCGCCTTCGCTGCACCTGCCGGACCACCTACGCGAACTACTGTATGACTATGCTTTGCGGCTGGGCCGGGCGGTGCAGTACAACAACGTGGGCACCGTGGAATTTCTGGTGAACCCGGAGCATGACCGCATCTACTTCATTGAGGTGAACCCCCGAATTCAGGTGGAGCACACCGTGACGGAGATGATAACAGGAGTGGACCTGATTAAAACGCAGCTGCACATAGCCGATGGCCGCCGCCTCTCCGACCCGGAAATCGGGCTGGGCGAGGGGCAGAAGCCGCCTAAAATCGGAGTAGCTATTCAGTGCCGCATCACCACCGAAGACCCGGAGCAGGACTTCAAGCCTGATTATGGCACCATCACGGCCTACCGCTCGGCGGGCGGCTTCGGTATCCGCCTCGACCAGGGCTCGGTGTATACCGGCGTAAAAGTGTCGCCCTTCTTCGATTCGCTGCTCGTAAAAGTGTCGGCGCAGGCACCTACGCTTAAAGAAGCCGCTACCAAAATGGCCCGCACGCTGGACGAGTTTAGGGTACGTGGGGTAAGCACCAACATTCAGTTTCTGCAGAATATCATTGCGCACCCCATTTTCATGGCGGGCGAGGCCAACGTAGATTTCATCAAGGACCACCCCGAGCTGTTCAAGTTCAAGGCCCGGCAGGACCGTGCCACCAAGGTGCTGAGCTTCCTCGGCAACGTCATCGTGAACGGCAATCCTGATGTGAAAGGGCAACTAGACCCCAAGCGCGACCTGCGCAAGCCCCGGCTGCCGGAAGTTGATGCGGCCAGTCCGCTGCAGGCCGGCACCAAAGACAAGCTCACGGAACTTGGCCCCGACGGTTTTGCGAAATGGCTGCGCGCCGAGAAGCAGATCCACTACACCGATACCACCCTGCGCGACGCCCACCAGAGTCTGCTGGCTACCCGCATGCGCACGTTTGATATGCTGAAAGTAGCCGAAAGCTACGCCCGCATGCATCCACAGACTTTCTCGCTGGAGTGCTGGGGCGGTGCCACCTTCGATGTAGCCCTGCGCTTTCTGCACGAGGACCCCTGGGAACGGCTGGCCAAGCTGCGCGCCGCCGTCCCCAACATTCTGCTCCAGATGCTGATTCGCGGGGCCAATGGCGTGGGCTACAAAGCCTACCCCGACAACCTCACGGAGCGGTTCGTGCAGCAGGCGGCCGAAACCGGTATCGACGTGTTCCGCATCTTCGACTCGTTGAACTGGATGCCGGGCATGGAAGCCTGCATCGGGTTTGTGCGCAACAAAACCGACCGGCTGGCCGAGGCCAGCATCTGCTACACCGGCGACATTCTGGACCCGAAGCGCAACCGGAAATACAGCCTCGACTATTATTTGCGGCTGGCTAAACAGATTGAGGAAGCCGGCGCGCATATACTATGCATCAAGGATATGGCGGGCCTGCTGAAGCCTTATGCGGCCCAGGAGCTGATTACGGCCCTGCGCGACACCATCAGCCTGCCGATACACCTGCACACGCACGATACATCTTCTTTGCAATCAGCTGCTTATCTGAAAGCCGTGGAAGCCGGAGTAGATGTGGTTGATGTGGCACTGGGCAGTCTGTCGGGCCTTACCTCTCAGCCCAACTTCAACTCCATTGTGGAGATGCTGCGCGGGCAGGAGCGCCACCGGGAGTTCAACCAGGAGTCGCTGAACGAGTTTTCGAACTACTGGGATACGGTGCGCGAGTACTACTACCCATTCGAATCCGGGTTGAAGGCGGGTACATCGGAGGTGTTTCAGCACGAAATTCCGGGCGGCCAGTATTCCAACCTGCGGCCCCAGGCGGCGGCGTTGGGCCTGCTCGACAAGTTCGAAACCATCAAGCATACCTTCGCCGATGTCAATCAGCTTTTCGGCGACATTGTGAAGGTGACGCCCAGCAGCAAGGTGGTAGGCGACATGGCCTTGTACCTCGTTTCCAACAACCTCACGACGGCCGATGTGCTGCAGAAAGGGGAGGGCCTGAACTTCCCGGAATCGGTGCGGGAACTGTTTCGCGGCGACATTGGCCAGCCTGAGGGCGGCTGGCCGCAGGACGTGCAGCGGGTCATTCTGAAGGACGAACAGCCCTTCACGGATCGGCCGAATGAGCACCTGGCGCCTATCGACTTCGAGCAGGAGTGGCAGAGCTTTGAGGCGAAGTTCGGGCAGCGGGGGAAGTTCACGGATGTGCTGTCGTGGTTGCTGTACCCCAAGGTGTTCGAGCAGTACTGGGCACACGTGCAGGAGTTCGGCGACGTATCCGTCATTCCTACCAAAGCCTTCTACTATGGCTTGCAGCCCGGCGACGAAACCCTGATTGAAATTGCGCGCGGCAAAAACATCATCGTGGGGCTGCAAAGCATCGGCCCGGTGAATGAAGATGGCTGCCGTACCATTTTCTTCAACCTCAACGGCCAGACCCGCAACATCGAAATTCGGGATACGGCGGTGGAAGTGAAGAAAGTGCAGAACCCCAAGGCTGATAAGGCAAATGGCAAGCAGATTGGGGCCCCGCTGCAAGGGCTACTTTCCCGGGTGCTGGTTGAAAACGGCCAGCAGGTACCCAAAAATGCGCCGTTGTTCATCATCGAAGCCATGAAGATGGAAACCACCATCACGGCGCCCGACAATACCACGGTGCAGGCCGTGAACCTATCGGAAGGAACCCTGGTAAACGCCGACGACCTTGTGCTCACGTTAGGCTAGAAGGTCCTGAGAAAACACGCAGGCCCATTCTACTCAGTTGTAGAATGGGCCTGCGTGCGTTTGCGGCGGCGAAATTTACCGCAGATATACGGCGTGGAGTACCGCCGCTGGTATGGCCGCCGCTTCGCCATAGAGCCGGAGCGTGTCGCCGCTGATGCGGTAGGTCCGGGTGTTGGTAAGAGCCGCCATAAAGCCGCTTTCTGTGGCGTTACCGTCAGGGCTGGCACAGGCCATACGGGTGGAAAGCAGGGCCCCGAAGCGGAGTTGGCCGGCAGCAGGCAGCTCAAATGGGCCCCGGAACCGGTTGCAGCTGCCATTCCCTTCGGCATTCAGCTCAGTTGCCCGGAGCAGTAGGTACGGCTCGGCGTTGGTAGGCGGTGCAACGGCCTGGCCGTTGAGCATGCGTAGCACCCACCGGGTGTTGCGCAGTTCGGCATCGGGAGTAGTAGCAGCACCTGACGCGTTGGCATCAGGCTCGAGGCGGGGAGCTGCAGTCTGGCAGCCGGAAGCCAGCACACTGAAAGCAAGAGCGGCACGAAAAAGAGAATTCATCGGAGAAAGTTGAGGATCAAAATCATACGGTAAAAGTGTGCGCGGTGCACTGGGAATTGTACAGAAGACAGAACAAAATGGTTATTTTGCGGTATGCGAAAATTCCCTCTCTTCGTTCTGTCCTTAGTATTCTGCTCCCTTTCCCTGCACGCCCAGAAAAAGCCAAAATCCGTGCCCAACACGCCGGGCGTATCGGCGGCTACAGTTGAGCGGGTGGTAAAAACCCTGGCTTCTGATGAGCTGAAAGGCCGGGCCTCTGGCAAGCCCGGCGGCCTGAAAGCCGCCCAGTACCTGGCCTCTGAATTTCAACGCCTGGAACTGGGAATGTTTCCTGGCCTGACCAGCTACGAGCAGGTTTTTCCGGCTTATGAGTCGAAGGTAGCGGCTCTGTTTGTAATGCTCCACAGCATTCCGGTGGTGAAGGAGAAAGTCATCCTGAACTCTTCGCAGCCGCATCTGAACTGGACCGATGAAGATGAGCCGGCTACACGCACTCTGGTAGTAGGGCCACAAGACAAGCTGCAGCCACACATCCGGGATATTATGCGTCCCCGCGAAAACCTGGTGGTCGTGCTTGACCCAGTGCATGAAAAGGACTTCAAGCGGGTTGCGGAATACCTGAGCCACGGTGGTCTGCGTCTCGATAAAGCCGGCAATCCTTTCTCCAGCCTCGTTGTGCTGGCGCCGGCTCCGGCAGATGGGAAAGTGAAATTCCGGGTAGCCGGCAACACCACGCTACGAACCGTAGAACTGCGCAATGTGGTGGCTGTATTGCCGGGAAAAGATCCGGCGTATGCCACCGAGCAGGTCCTTTTCTCTGCTCACTACGACCATATCGGGGTGCTGCCTGCCGTTGCCGGCGACTCCATTGCCAACGGTGCCGACGACGATGCCAGTGGCACGGCGGCGGTAGTGGCCCTGGCGGAGTATTTCAAGAAGAAGAATGACAATGCGCGCACCTTGGTGTTCGTGGCGTTTGCCGCCGAAGAAATCGGTGGGTTCGGCTCGCAGTATTTCTCCCGCCAGCTGACGGCCGACAAGGTAGTGGCAATGTTTAACATCGAAATGATTGGCAAGCCGGCCAAATTCGGCCCCAATACCGCATTCATTACGGGTTTTGAGCGGTCTGATTTCGGGAAGCTGCTGCAGACCAACCTCACCGGTACTCCATTTCGCTTCGAGGCCGACCCGTATCCCGAGCAGAACCTGTTTTACCGCTCCGATAATGCTACTCTGGCCCGGCTGGGTGTGCCCGCCCACAGCATCAGCACCGACCAGATTCCGACCGATAAGCTGTACCACTCGGTCGATGACGAAGTGGAAAGCCTGGACCTGCCCAACATGACGGCCGTAGTAACCGCAATTGGGCGGAGCGCGGCTGGTATCGTGGCCGGCCAGCAGACGCCTACCCGCATTGCTCCGGAGTCAGTAGCGCCGCAAAAGCCCTGAGTGGCGTTTATGCCGCTGTATAAGCCGCCTTGGCGTGCGCGGCATCGGGCTGAGGCTGAGACGGCGTGCCAGCAGTAGTGCGCATGCCGGCGGATGGCAGCGTCACCCATACCTCGGTGCCACCTTCCGCGCTGTTGCGCATACCCAGTGAGCCGCCGTGGAACTCTGAAAAAGTTCGGCAGAGCTGCAGGCCCAATCCCGTGCCCTGCGTAGTACGGTTGAGGCCCGCGGCACGCATCCGGGCCGATTCCGGGTGCATAATCTGCTGCATCTGGCTGGCCTGCAGGCCAGGACCAGTATCTGTTACCGCCAGGTGAATCTGGGTCGGGTCCGTCGTGTCGATGTCAGCATGCAAGCGGACCGTGCCGTTGGCAGGCGTAAACTTGAGGGCATTGCTGACCAGATTGCGCAGAATGGTGCGCACCATATTCCGGTCGGCATAGAGCAGCAAATCGGGGTCGGCCTCAAATTGCAGCTGTACCTGGTTGGCATGCGCTGAGGTCTGGAACAGCTCGTAGCACTCGGCCAGTAGCTCCCGGACCGGTATCCGCTCGGGCTGGCAGCGCAGCTCACCTGTCTGGCTGGCAGCCCAGTTCAGGAGGTTGTCGAGCAGGCTGTTCAGGTTCTGAGCCGAATCGTGCACCATGGCGGGCAGGTGATGCAGGCTGTCCTGGTCGTTGGTGCGCTGGTAGAAATTTATCAGCTGCGCTACTCCGGCAAAAGCCGTAATCGGGCCGCGCAGGTCGTGGGCAATGATGGCGTAAAGCCGCGCTTTGGATTCAGCCAGGGCCTGCAGTTCGTGTGCCGCGCGTTCCAGCGCCGTGTTCTTATCAGCAATGAGCTGGTTGCGGGCGGCCAATGCTTCGCGCCCTCGCAGGAGCTGGCCATACAGCACACTGCCCGCTACCACCAGCAACAGCAATCCGCCCACAATAACGCCCAGCAGCCGGACCCGCTGCTCATCCCGTTCGGCGCGCAGTCTGGTAACGCGTTGCTGCTGCGTGAGCAGCCGAATCCGGCTTTCGCGCTCATGGGCATCGTAGCGGCTCTGCAAAGAGGCCATTGCGCGGGTGTTTGCCTCGGTCATAAGGCTGTCGCGCAGGTGCTGGAAACGCTGCTGCATCTGGTAGGCCATCTGATACTGGCCCAGCCGGGCATACGCGTCAGAAAGCTGCTGGTAAGCATTCTGCACCCGGTCCGGCGAGCCTACACGCCGGGCATAGCGCAGCCCCAGCTGCGAGTTGGTGAGTGCCTGCCGGGGCTGGCGCAGCTTAAGCATCACGGCCGACAGGTTGGAGTACGTACCCGAAATACCATAGTCATCGCCCAGCATCTGGTAGAGCACCAGCGCCTCCCGCAAACTGGCCCGGGCGGAGTCAGGATGCTCCTGCTGCAGATGCACATTGCCGAGCGTGTAGAGACTATTGGCCTGCCCGGGGAGGTTGTTGAGAGCCGTGTAAAGTGCCAACGCCCGGCGGATATACCGGCTGGCCCGCCCCAACTGGTTGTGCTGCCAGGTAAGGTCGGCCAGACTGCTCAGAAACAGGGCTTCGTCGGCCGAGTCGCGCCGCTGTTCGGCCAGAACCAGGGCTTTGAGGTAAAAGCTCTCGGCTGTAGTGAAGTCTTGACGTAGGTTGTGACAGTTGGCAATGCCATTGTAGGCATAGCCCATCGCCTTTTTCATGCCCAGCTTCCGAAACAGGCGCAACGCGAGGAAATGGTGCTTCAACGCTTCGTCGGCGGCCCCCACGAAGGACAGGCAGGTGCCCAGATCCTGATGGCAACGGGCTTCGCCACGGGTATACCCAATGCGCTGCGCCAGGGCAATGCCCTCCTCAGCGTAGCTGCGGGCTTTGGGCAAATCAGAGCGACTCAGGTTCCAGCACAGTTCATCGAGCAGATACACGCGTAGTGTATCGTTGGCGGGTGCGGCTGCCAGCCGCCGCTTCAGACTATCGATAACTGTGGGATGGGCGTTCTGAGCCGACAAAGCTCCTGGCAACAGCCATCCCAGCACAAGTAATAATAATAAACGTATCGTCATACCCAGACGTGACAACCTTCAACTCCCACCCCAAACCTACCTAATTATTTTTATCAAAAATATTCAAATCGATATTTTTTTAAGACTATATATAGTTCAAGCTTCTGGAAATAATGCAGGGCTGGACACATTGGAGGCTTTGCAAGCGCAACTGCGGTACCGGATGTAGCATCAGGCCGCTGACGAAACAAAATAAAACGCCCCGAACTCACGGTTCGGGGCGTTTCGGCGTAGTGCAAAGGAGGGGGCGGCTGGCGGTAATGTAGCAGAGGTGTGGGTAAGGGAGCAGACAGATCGAAGAGGTTGCCGTGTGCCATCAGACGGCAGCCAACCCAACCCGATGTGTCAAATCTACCGAATGCTACACCCCGCCGTCAATCACATAAACATGTGATGCCATGCCGTGGCTTCAGTGAGGAAGGCGCAGGCTTAGCCCGCCTCCCACATACGGGCCGCTGGGAGCGTAAGGAACAGTGCCGGGGCCTCCGCCGGCTGTGACATCGAAGCGCAGGCCAGGGGCCGGGCGCCAGTATATCCCGGTGCTCAGGCCGGGCCGCCAGCCTGCGGCCCGCTGCCAGGTCGTGTAAGTTTCGGCGAAGAAGCCGAAATGGTCTCCAAGCGGGCCGTTCAGTGCCAGTGTGCCCAGGTATTGGCCCCGGCTGGTATCGGCAGCCTTAAAACCACGCTGCCGGAACCCCAGGTTGGCTTCCAGCCCAAACCGCTTGCCAAGCTGCTGCGACACCAGCAAGCGAGCGGCCGGCTCGTACACTTTGTTGGTAAAGGAGGCAGCACCCGTGCCGGGCAAAGTCAGCTCGGCCAGCACCGATACCTGCGAACGGGTATCCTGATTGGAGGAGGCCAGCATTTTGGCTCCCAGTGTGAGGGGCGCGAAACCAGTGGGCCGCCCAACTCCTCCGATGCCGGAATCAGGACTGGTATCGGAGCCGCTGCCGGCGCGGGGCAGGTAGCTCTGCTGGGCGCGCAACTCCATGAGTCCAAAAAATCCTACTCGAAGCAGGCCGGTAGAAAAGGCAGGCATGGTGCCGGGAGCCGAGTTCAGCTGGCTTTGGGTACCCATTTCCAGCTGCACCTGGCCGGGCCGGAGCATACTGGTCGTAATGGTTTGCCCGGGCCGGTCGGGCCTGATATTGCGGATAAACGGGGTGTCAGTATTGTTGACGTTGGGGTCAATGGTTTGGGCCAGGGTGCAGGCCGGGCCGGCGAGCAGAAGCCCGGCGGCGGTCAGCAGAGTGGTCTTGCGCATGGTTTTTCGACAATCCTTGTATCGGAATGGTTCAAACCGGGAGGCTGCTGATGGGCGGGGTAGATGTCCTGTAAAGCGCAAAAAGCCCTCCGTGAAGCACGAAGGGTTTTCATTCACATTATCCATTCCAACTCAAAAACTTTCAGACAGCGCTCAACTCACGTCGCTCCGATTCGGGCAGCGGCAGCGGTACGTACTTCGAGTGCTCGGCGCGGTAGAACCGCTCAAAAATCAGGGGGAAGATGAACAGCGTCAGGAGGGTGCCCGTAATAAGGCCGCCGATAACCACAATGGCCAGCGGCTTGGATGTTTCGGAGCCGATGCCGGTGCTCATGGCCGCAGGCAGCAGGCCGATGGTGGCCATCAGGGCCGTCATGACCACGGGGCGCACCCGGCTGGTGACGCCGTCGGAGATGCTGAAATCGAGGCTGTGCCGGCGCACCATGTTCTGCTTGAACACCGATATCAGAATTACGCCGTTCTGGATGCAGATGCCGAAGAGGGCAATGAACCCGATACCGGCCGAAATACTGAAGTTGGTGTGCGTGAGCAGCAGCGCCGCAATGCCCCCGATGATGGCAAACGGCACGTTAAGCAGCACCAGCCCGGCATCTTTCAGGTTGCCGAACAAGATGAACAGGATAAAGAAGATCAAGGCCAGTGAAACAGGTACCACCTGCGTGAGGCGCTCGGTGGCGCGGCGCTGGTTTTCGAAGTCGCCGGTCCACTTCATGCTGTAGCCTTTGGGCAAACTCACCACCTTATCCACCTCGCGCTGGGCCTCCTCAATCGTGCTGCCCATGTCGCGGCCTCGGATGCTGAACTTCACGGCCGAGAAACGTTGGTTGTCGTCGCGGTAGATGAGCGAGGGGCCTGTAACGTCCTCGATTTTCGCAATTTCGGAGAGCGGCACCGACTTGCCGTTTTGCGTGGGCACCATTAGGGCCGCAATCTGCTGATTGGACTCGCGGAAGGGCTTCTGGTAGCGCACCCGAATCGGGAATTTCCGTTCGCCCTCGTACATCTGCGTGGCCTGTTTGCCGCCCACAGCCATTTCCAGCACCGCGTTTGCGTCGGATTTGCTCACGCCGTAGCTGGCCATGCGCCGCTCGTCCAGCTCCACGTGCAGTTCCGGCTGCCCGATGTTGCGGAGCACGCCCAGGTCGTCGATGCCCTCAATATTCTTGAGCACACCGTACACCTGCCGGCCTTTTTCTTCCATCAGCTTCAGATCCTGGCCGTAGATTTTCACCGCAATGGAGCCTTTCACGCCGGACGCAGCTTCTTCCACGTTGTCGGTGATGGGCTGCGAGAAGTTGAAATCCACGCCGGGAAAGTGGCTGAGCTTGACTTTCATGCCGGCAATCAGGGCTGCGCGCTTGTCTTTATGCTTCATTTCGGCCTGCACCTCGGGCGTGTGCTTGAGCTGCACCAAAAACTCGTTGTTGTAGAAGCCGGTGGGGTCGGTGCCGTCGTTGGGACGGCCGGTCTGGCTCACTACGTCGCCCACCTCGGGGAAGCTGAGGAACACGCGGCGCATGTCGTTGCAGAGCTTGTTGCTTTCTTCCAGCGAAATGCTCAGCGGCAATTGTGCCCGCACATAAATGGAGCCTTCGTTGAGCTCGGGCAGAAACTCGGAGCCCAGGAAGTGAAACGACCCCATACCCAGCACCACCGCCACCGTGGCCACCAGCAAACTGGCGGTTTTGCGGGCGTAGGTGAAGGCAAAGAACCGTTGCGCCCCGCGGTTGATGCCGCGCACGAAGAAGTTGTCTTTCTCCACCACGTTCCTTTTCAGTAGGATGCTAGTGAGTACCGGCACCAGCGTGAGCGTGAAGATGAGCGCGCCGAGCAGGGCGAAGCCCAGCGTCCAGGCCAGCGGACTGAACACCTTGCCTTCCACTTTCTCGAACGAGAAGATGGGCAGCAGCGCCGTGATGATGATGGCTTTAGAGAAGAAAATGGCTTTGCCCATGTCGCGGCCGGTTTTCTTAATCAAACCCAGCTTAGCCACTTTGTTGAACTTCTCCATACCCATCTTGTGGGCTTTGTGGTCGAGGGCCACGAATAGCCCTTCCACCATCACCACCGCCCCGTCGATGATGATGCCGAAGTCGATGGCGCCCATGCTGAGCAGGTTGGCGCTCATGCCTTTCAGGCGCAGGCAGATGAAGGCGAACAGCAACGCCAGCGGAATTATCACCGACACGATAACCGTGGTGCGCCAGTCGGCCATAAACACGAACACGATAACCGTCACGAGCACAATGCCTTCCAGCAGGTTGTGAATCACGGTTTCAGTGGAGAAGTCGATTAGCTGCTGCCGGTCGTAGAAGGTCTGGATTTTCACGCCGGCGGGCAGAATCTTCTCGTTGAGCAGGGTCACTTTGTCTTTGAGGCGGGCAATTACCTCCGACGGGTTTTCGCCCTTGCGCATCACCACAATGCCTTCCAGCACGTCGTCGTTGAGGCCGCGGCCCACCCGGCCCAGCCGCGGCAGCGCCGACTCCTGCACCTGGGCCACGTCCTTCACCAGAATCGGGGCCCCGTTCACGTTCTTGATGACCGTGTTGTTGATGTCGGAGATGTTGTTGAGCAGCCCGATGCCGCGCACCACGTAGTTCTGCTGGCCCTGGTTTATCACGTCGCCGCCCACGTTGATGTTGGAGCGCTGAATCGTGTTGTAGAGGTCGAGGGGCGTGATGTTGAAGGTCTGGAGCTTGCCGGGGTTCACGCTGATTTCGTAGGCTTTTACCTCGCCGCCGAAGCTGTTCACATCGGCCACGCCGGGCACGGCTTTCAGGTTGCGCTCCACCACCCAGTCCTGAATGGTTTTCAGCTCGCGCGTGGTTTTGCCTTTGCTCTGGAGCGTGTACCGAAAAATCTCGCCGGTGGGCCCGTAGGGCGGCTGCACGTCGGGCTCGGCGCCTTCGGGCAGGTCGGCCTGGCTGAGCAGGTTGTTGACCTGCACGCGGGCAAAGGCATCGTCCACGCCGTCATCGAAAATCACCTTCACCACCGACAGCCCGAAGAGCGTAGTAGAGCGGATGTTAGTTTTCTTCTGGACCGGGTTGAGGGCAATTTCAATCGGGGCCGTCACGAACTTCTCAATCTCCTCGGCCGAGCGGCCCGGCCACTGCGTGATGATGGTAATTTCCGTATTCGTAACGTCCGGAAAGGCCTCAATGGGCGTGTGGCGGTAGCTTATCACCCCAGCCACGACAACGACCAGCGTCATCAGGAACACGAAGCCCCGGTTCTTGAGCGAAAAGGCAATAATGCCCTGGATGAATTTGTTCATGGCGGTTATAAGCTGTTAGCTGATGGCTGTTAGCTATTAGCTTTTTCAGTGGGCAAAGCGCAGCCCTGGCGGCTAGAAAACCGCCGTGTTTGCAGATAAAATTGGAGAAGCCAACAGCTAACAGCCATCAGCTAATAGCCAAAGCCCTAGTCGTTCAACTCGTCGTAGATCAGCAGTTGGTTTTGGGCAATAATTCGCTCCCCCTCGCGCAGGCCGGTGTGCACATAGCTCCTGTCACCCACGGTTTTGGCTATTTCCACCTCGCGGGTTTCAATGTGGTGCCGGTCTTTGAACACCATCACGAAGTTGCGGTCCTTATCGAACACCACGCAGTTGGCGGGCACGGCCGGCATGCGCCCCGATTCGGTGTTGCGCACCTTAATCTGGGCGTACATTTCGGGTTTGAGCAGGTAGCCGGGGTTTTCGAGGCGCACCCGCACCCGCATCACCTTGCTTTCCGGGTCCAGCACGTTGAATACCTTGTCGATGCGGCCCGTGAAGTGCTGGTCGGGGTAGGCCAGCGTCGTGACGTCGGCGGTGTAGCCTTCCTTTACTTTGGCGATGTCGGCCTCAAACACGTTGGCCATAATCCACACATCGTCCAAGTTGCTGACCGTGAACAAGCTGCCCACGTTATCGTCGTTGAACTGCATGTGGTTGGTCACGTTCTTTTCGGTGATGAAGCCCGAAATCGGGGCGCGCAGCGTGTAGGTGCCATCCGCCGATACGCCGTAGATGGCCATCTGCTTGCGGCTTTTGCCCACGTTGCCCTGGGCCTTGCGCAATTCCTGGCGGGCCAGGCTCACGTCGCGCTCCGAGGCCAGGCCCGCGGCGTACTGGTCTTCCAGCACCGAAAGGTTTTTCTGGGCAATAGCCAGGTCGGTGAGGGCGCTGCTGTTCTGGTTTTGCAGGTCGGCTATTTCCCCGCTCCGAATCACGGCCAGGACTTGGCCTTTCGTGACATGGTCGCCGAGCTCCACCGTAAGCTGCTCCACCACGCCGCCTACCAAGGGATATACCTGCACGGTTTTGTCACCGTTGGTGGCAATCTGGCCCGAAAGGTTCAACTCGTTGCGGATAAGCTCGTTGCGAACGGTATCTATTTTCAGGTCGCGCAGCATCTCATCCGAGAGGGCCGCGCGGGCTTCGGCTTTCGGCTTGGTATCGGCTTCGGGTGCAGTAGAGCAACTGGCCAGCAACAGGCCAAGGACAACGGGTAGGAGCGGGGCAATACGGTTCATATACATCAGGTACTTAACCTTGCGTAGGCGTGAGGAAGGAGCAATAGGAGAGCTTAGTTGAACAAGGGCCGACCCACGGCGTAGTTGAGCTGCTCGAAGGCCCGGATGCGGCTGGCCCTCAGGGAGTAAAGCTGTACGAGGTTGTTTTTGTAGCTCTCGTAGAAATCCAGGAATTCAAGCGTGGTGAGGTTGCGCTTGGCGTAGCTTTCATCAATGCCCTTCATAAGCTGCTCGAAGTCGGAGGTTTCCCGGTTGGTGGTGCGGTATAGCTCATCGGTCTGGCGGGCTAGGCGCCACGCTTCCTGCACCTCGTTCTGCACCTGCAGCAGCTGCTGGCTGAGTGCAGCCTGGCTTACCGCTACCTGGCTCTGGGCCGTGCGGATATTGCCTTGGTTGCGGTTGAAGACCGGCACGGCAATGCCCAGCGTCAGCGCGTTGTAGTTCTGGATGTAGTTGCCGGCCCGGTCGTAGGTATAGCCCACCGTCAGGTCGGGGGCGGCCAGGGCCCGCTGCAGCCGAAGGTTCTGGGTTTGCTGCTGCAGGTCGGCGGCGCGGGCTTTCACATCGGCCCGGCTCACCTGCGCCGAGTCCATCAACTGCCCCTCCGTGTAGCTGGCCAGGGAAAGCTGCCGCAGGCGGTTGGGGTCGGCGGCGGGCACGTAGTAGGTGCCGGTGGTGTCGCGCAGCAGCGTGCGCAGGTCGGTTTGCTGGGCGGCAATGTCGGAGAGTAGCTGCTGCCGTTCGTTGCGCAGCTGAAACAGAAAGGCTCTCAGCCGAATCACCTCTTTGAGAGCAATATTTCCTTTCTCGTACTGGCTCTGGTAGAGCGTTACGGAACGCTGAAAGGTGTTCACCTCCTTGTCATACACCAGCACGCTCTGCTGCTTGTAGTAGAGGTCGAAAAACGTGCTGCGGAGCTGGAAGCGCAGGGTCCGCAGCAGATCCTCGAAGTTGAATTGCTCTACCAGCGCGTTTTGCCTGGCCACATTGGTAGCGGCCTTGCGCCGCCCGGCAATGGCAAACAGCTGCTGCACCTGCACAATGGAGTTGCCGGTGCGGGTCACGTCCAGCACTTTGCCCGTCTGCGGGTTGTAGGTATTCTGCTCCAGAAAAACGGTAGGGTTGTCCCAAAGCCGGGCCTGCAGAATCTGGGCTTCGGCGCCCGAAACGTTGTAGCGCTGGGCCAGCAGCGCCAGGTTATATTGTAAAAAGCGTTGCTCAGCGGCCGGCAGCGTTAGCTGCAGCGTATCGGTGCCTAGGGGGCTGGCCTGCACGTGCAGGTTCAGGCCCAGATAGCAGGCCGCAAACAGCAAGGAAAAAAAGCGGGACATATCCGGGTTAAATAGTTGGATATGCAAGAGTACGCCGGCCGTATTAGGGCAGAATTAGAGGCGGATTAGAAACCGATTAGAATGGAGAAATAAGTGAAAAAAGGTAGTTTGTCCGCCCCCAAATCGTTAGAAGACTACCTCGGCAAGAGTCCCTGTGCCTAGTTCGGACGTAAGATGCAATTGCCCGCCGTGCGCCTCTACAATGCGGCGTGCCAGCGGTAGTCCGACTCCGTGCCCGCTAATTCCGCGGGCATTGTTGGCCCGATAAAAAGGTTGAAAAACCAAGGGAAGCGCCTGTTCACTGATGCCAATACCGTGGTCCTGAATACGGATGTGGGAATGGCCGCCGCGAAAGTCGAACTGCACCAGCACCGGGCGGTCCGTTCCCGAATACTTTAGCGCGTTATCGAGCAAGTTGGTAAGAGCACGGCTCAGTAGCTGGCGGTTTCCCCGGATTACCAAGTGTTCCGGGTCGGGAGGAAGCGCACCCAGCACAATCTGTACACGGCGGCGCTGCTCGGGTAATAGAGCCTCACGCGCTTCCCAAAGAAGCTCATCCAGCCGTAGCTCTTCCTTTCCTATCGTGGAGTCTTCCGCTTGGGTTAGTTCGAGCAGGCTGTTGATCAGGGTTTTGAGCCCGGTCAGCTCGTGCAGCGCCGATGTTACGACCTCCCGGTAGTGTTCCGGCTCCCGCTGTCGGCTCATCAACACCTGCAGTTCACCAATGGCTGCCGTTAGGGGCGTGCGCAGCTCGTGCGAGGCATTGCTTACAAAAGTCTGCTGCGTTTCAAACCCATTCTCCAGGCGTGCCAGCATCCGGTTGAAAGTGCGCGCGAGCCGCGTAATTTCGTCTTGCTCAGTGCTAAGCCCTACATCCACCCGCAGGTGCAGATCCTGAGTCGTGATACGGTCTACCTGGTCGTTGACGGCCGCAATAGGGGCGAGGGCACGCCCGGCAAATACGCGGCCGGCCACATAAATCACCAGCAGGCTTCCCACGAAAATACTGGCCATGATGGAAATCAGGTAGTGCAGGCGGGCTTTGCCCGATTGGTTTTCTGCCGCCGCTACAATGATGAACTGGCCTTGGTTGTCGCGGTAGAAGATGCCGACGGCCTGGCGCACTCCCAACCGGAAATACACTTCCTTTTCCACCAGAATCCGGGCCAGAATATGGTCGGCTATCTTCACTCGTTCGTCTTCTTCTATAAAACGAGGCTGCAGCTTGTCGTCGTAAATCTGTAGTACTTCGTTGGTGAGGGTGCGCATGTAGCGCCGTTGAAATGCCCGAAAAGCCACGGCGCGCAACTCGTCCTCTTCCAGAAATACGTAGCCCGTTACCTGTGCCCGGTCGCGGAGGCGCTGCTGAAACTCCTCCTGCGTGTAGTCGGCCTGCAGAATGTAAACCGCCGACATGGCCGCCAGCAGAATCACCGCCACGATTCCCAGAAAAAGCCACGTCAGACGGTTGCGGATTGTCATACTAGAATTGGCTTTGGGGCGGGCAGACGGTTGAGCAAGGAAGCACGACGCCTCAGTCGTCTACCCGCATGACGTACCCCATGCCCACCACCGTGTGGATGAGTTTGGGAGAAAACCCTTTATCAATCTTATTGCGCAGGTAGTTTACGTACACATCCACCACGTTGGAGCCGGCATCGAAGGAGTCTTCCCATACGTCGCCGGCAATTTCGGCGCGACTGAGTACCCGGCCGGTCTGGCGCATAAACAGCTCCAGCAGCCCAAACTCCCGAGCCGTAAGCTTGAGGGGCTGGCCTGCGCGGGCCACGGTTTTGGCACTGGTATCAATCTGCAGGTCGGCCAGGGTCAGCACCATGCTTTTCGCCTGCTGCCCCCGGCGGCGCGTGAGGGCATGCACCCGCGCCACCAGCTCCGGAAAGTCGAACGGCTTCACCAAGTAGTCGTCGGCGCCGCCGCCAAAGCCCTGTAGCTTGTCCTGCGTGGTGCCCAGCGCCGTGAGCATCAGCACGGGCAGCTGCTGGTCCTGCCTGCGAATAGCGGTGAGTACCTCGTAGCCGTTGAAGAGGGGCAGAATTACATCCAGAATCACCAGGTCGTAGGGCTGGGCCAGGGCCAGCCGCCGGCCCATGTCGCCATCGAAAGCCACGTCTACGGCAAATCCTTCTTCCTCCAAGCCCCGGCGGATAAAGGCCGATACTTTGGGCTCGTCTTCTACCAGCAGTATTTTCATGGTTTTCCGAAATCAGGAGGCTGCGCGGGCCAGACGGGCCGGCCAGAACAGGTGCTATTCGTCTTCGTAATCGAGGCCTAGGCATTGGTTCAGGGCCTGCTGCAGTTCGCTGGCGGCGTGCATCTGGCCGGCTTTTCGGCTTACGCGCAGCCCTTCGCGGTAAACTTTCTCGGCCTCATCCGGCTTTTGCAAGTGTTCGAGCAGCTTGCCGGCGTGGTAGTAAGTGCCCACGTAGTCAGGGTGCTCGGTCAGCAGTTTCTGGAAGTATTCCAGCGCCCGCAGCGGCTCTGTCGTTTTGTATTCGGTGGCCAGCGCATAAATCGTGAAAGCGTCGTTCGGGTCGTCCTGATAGAAGGCGAGGAGTTGCTGCAGACGGCTGGGTGTCGTTTCCATTGGGTGGGAGTTTTCAGTATCTTCGCCCCAAATTTGGGAGTTTCCCCGTAGTTTATCCTCCATTCAAGCAGCCGTAGATGAAGTTTCTCGTTTGCATCAGCAACGTACCCGACACGACCACCAAAATTACCTTCACTCCCGATAACAAGGAGTTCAATAAGGCGGGGGTGCAGTTCGTAATCAATCCGTGGGACGAATACGCCCTTACCCGTGCTATTGAGCTGAAAGAAGCGCAGGGCAGTGGTACCGTAACCGTCCTCAACGTAGGCGAAGCCGACACGGAACCCAATATCCGCAAAGCGTTGGCTATTGGTGCCGATGATGCCATCCGCGTGAACGCGCATCCGAAAGATGCCTTCTTTGTGGCGCAGCAGATTGCCAGCATCGCCAAAGACGGTGGCTACGACGTGATTCTGATGGGTAAGGAAAGCATCGACTACAACGGCTTCCAGGTGCACGGCATGGTAGGCGAGCTGCTCGGCATCCCGACGGTAGCGCCGGCTATGAAGCTGGATATGAGCGGCAACACCGCCACGCTGGAGCGCGAAATCGAAGGTGGTAAGGAAATCGTGGAGGTGAACACGCCGTTTGTGGCTTCGTGCCAGCAGCCGATGTGCGAGCCCCGCATCCCGAACATGCGCGGCATCATGACGGCCCGCACCAAGCCGCTGAAAGTGGTAGAGCCTACCGCTGATGCGGCCCGCACCGAAGTAGCCGAGTACGCGCTGCCGCCCAAAAAGCAGGGCGTAAAGCTCATCCCGGCCGAAAGCGCCGGCGAGCTGATCAAGCTGCTCCGCAACGAAGCCAAAGTCATCTAAACATCAATTAAGAATTAACAATTAAGAATGAGTAGTTGCCCTAGCATACTCTCGCGAAGAGCAGTTTGTGGTAAAGACCAACAATTCTTAATTACTAATTCTTAATTCTTAATTAAGAAGAAAATGTCTGTACTAGTAGTTGTTGAATGTGACGGCGGCGAGGTAAAGAAATCCTCGCTGGAAGTAGCCTCCTACGGCAGCCAGGTAGCCCAGATGCTGGGTACCACGGCTACGGCCGTAGCCGTGGGTGAAGCCACCGAAGCCAACCTGGCCAAGCTGGGTGAGCAGGGCATCACCAAGGTGCTGCACGACGCCGAGCCCCGCCTGAAGGACTTTGTGAACGGGGCCTATACTAAGCTCATTGCCGCCGCCTCGCAGAAAGAAGACTCGAAAATAATTGTACTGGCCAACTCCAACATTGGGGCTTCGGTAGGCTCGCGCCTGTCGGTGCGGCTGCAGGCCAGCCTGGCTACCAACGTAGTGGAGCTGCCCAAAACGGACGGCGGCAGCTTCGTGGTGAAGCGCGGCGCCTTCTCGGGCAAAGCCTTCGCCGATGTGAAGCTGGATGGCGACCGGAAAATCATTGCCGTTAAAAAGAACTCTATTGAGGCGCTGCACGAGGCCGGCAAAACCGCTCAGGTAGAGGCCTTCTCGGCCCAGCTGTCGGATGCCGACTTTGCTGATGCTCCCAAGCAGGTGGTGATGCAGGACCAGGCTGGCGGCATTCTGCTGCCCGAAGCCGACAAAGTGGTATCGGGTGGCCGGGGCATGAAAGGCCCGGAGAACTGGCACCTGATTGAGGAGCTGGCGCAGGCGCTGGGCGCGGCTACGGCCTGCTCCAAGCCCGTGTCGGACGTTGACTGGCGCCCTCACCATGAGCACGTGGGCCAGACTGGCATCACTGTGTCGCCGAACCTATACATTGCCTGCGGCATTTCGGGCGCTATCCAGCACCTGGCCGGCGTCAACAGCTCCAAGGTGATTGTGGTTATCAACAAGGATCCGGAAGCTCCGTTCTTCAAAGCGGCTGACTACGGCATCGTTGGCGACGTATTTGACGTACTGCCTAAACTCACTCAGGCCGTAAAGGAACTTAACTAGTAAGTGAATGAGGAAAACAGCGAATGAGTGTTAGCTTCACTCATTCGCTGTTTTCACGTTAGACCTTCCTTTCACTCCTCCACTCATTCACTTATTCGTGAAGAAGATTCCGCTCGAAATTCTTGGCTTGTCCTCCAGCCAGTCGCAGTCCGGCTCTTTCGCCCTCATTCTGGGCGAGAAAACCGGTAATCGGCGTCTGCCGATCATTATTGGCATGTTTGAGGCACAGAGCATTGCCATCCAGATAGAAAAAATCAATCCGAACCGGCCGCTCACCCACGACCTGTTCAAGTCTTTCGCCGAGCACGTACATGTGGCGGTGCTCGAAGTTCTGATTTCAGACCTCAAGGAAGGTGTTTTCTACTCCAAAATCGTTTGCTCTGATGGCGCCAGCACGTTTGAGCTCGATGCCCGGCCCTCTGATGCCATTGCTATTGGACTGCGCTTTGGAGTGCCCATTTTTACGGTGGAAAGCGTTCTGAGCGAAGCCGGTATTATTCTCTCGGACCTCGACGAAAACGCTGATGAGGCGGATGACGACGATGAGGACGACGAAGATGAGGACGACACCAACGAGGGTCCGGCCAAACCGGCCCCCGCGCCGCGCGACCCAAGCGGCCAAGTGTCGTTGGACGAGCTGACCAAGATGCTGGCGCAGGCGCTGGAGCGTGAGGACTACGAAAAGGCTGCCAAAATCCGTGACGAACTGAACAAGCGTAACGGCTAAACATCGGCATCACTAGACCGGTAAAAAGGCTTTCCTGACACAGGAAAGCCTTTTTACTTTTACTAGGGAAGACAGTTGGCTGCTTCCGGCGGTTTGTACCTTGCACCTCCAACCCAGACCTCACTTCTATGACAATCACTGCTGAACCTGACCTGCGCTACCCGATTGGGCCCCCAGTGCTACCCACGCAGCCGCTGGAACATGGCGCCCGTATGGCCTACATTGCCCAGATTGCGTTGCTGCCGGATCAGATACGCGCTGCCGTGACGGGCCTGAACCCTACGCAGCTCAACACGCCTTATCGCCCAGAAGGCTGGAGTGTGCGCCAGGTTGTGCACCACCTGCCGGATTCTCATCTGAACAGCTACACCCGCTTCAAGCTGGCTCTTACTGAGGAAAACCCGGTGGTGCGGCCCTACGAAGAAGGTGCCTGGGCTGAGCTGCCTGATTCGCAGGCAACGCCACCGGCCGTGTCGTTGGCGCTACTGGAGGCACTGCACATTCGCTGGGGCGTGCTGATGCGACACCTTACTGACGAGCAATGGGTCCGTACCTTTCATCACCCGGAGCAGCAGCGCGACTACACGCTGGATCAGGCGCTGGTACTTTATGCCTGGCACGGCCGGCATCATCTGGGCCATATCACGGAGCTGCGCCGCCGGGAAGGGTGGGCGTAGCTCGTCAGGAAGAAATACAGTCTACGTCTCCAGACCAAAGCGACAAACCCTGCCATCCATAAGGATAGCAGGGTTTGTCGCTTTGGTCTATATCCTGAGAAGGCGGGGCAGACTTGCTATACCTCAGAAAGCGGACCGTTAGCCAAGGCTTCGAGGCCACCTTCCGATTCCTCATCCACCTTCTTGGCAGCCCGTACCAGACTGCTGCTGAAGATGAACTCGCGCAGTTCCGGTACCTGGGCGTTTAGGATTTCATCCTTGGTGCCATCCCAGAGCTTGAGGCCTTTGTGCATGAAGATAATATGGTCCCCGATTTCGATGACCGAGTTCATGTCGTGGGTGATGACGACCGTGGTGATGTTGTACTCGTAGGTGATTTCCTGGATGAGCTGGTCAATCTTGATGCTGGTGGCGGGGTCGAGGCCGGAGTTGGGCTCGTCGCAGAAGAGGTAGGTACACTGGGGCGCAATGGCGCGGGCAATACCGACGCGCTTCTTCATGCCACCGGAAATTTCGGAGGGCATTTTGGTGCCTGCATTTTCGAGGCCTACTCGCTTCAGGCAAAACTCTACCCGGTCGCGCCGCTCTTCCCGGCTCATTTCCGGCGTCAGCATTTTCAGCGGAAACTCCGTGTTTTCATACACTGTCATCGAGTCGAACAAGGCGCCGCCCTGAAACAGCATCCCAATTTTGCGACGGATTTCCTGCCGGATGTCCACTTTGTTGTTCGTGAACACCGTGCCATCGAAAGTGATACTGCCCAAATCGGGCTTCATCAGGCCCACAATGCACTGTAGCAACACGCTTTTGCCGGTGCCGGAACCGCCTAGCAACAGGTTGCACTTGCCCGTTTCGAAGGTGCAGGTAATGCCTTTTAGCACCTGATTGCCGTTGAACGCCTTCTGAATATTATGAACCTCAATCATTTCGCGGTGGAATGAGTGAATGAGTGAAGATGACAGCGAGTTAAGCAGATAAGAAGGTGCGGAAACCTCTCTGGCTGCTCATTTCTTCACTTATTACTTACAGGAGAATGGCGGCCAGCGCGTAGTCGGCCAGCAGAATGGCAATGATAGAATTGGTAACGGCACCGGTACTGGCAGCTCCTACTTCCAGCGCGCCGCCCTCAGTGTAGTAGCCTTTAAAGGAAGAAATAGCCGATACCAGAAACGCGAAGACCACCGATTTTATCAGCGCAAACGCAATGTTGTAAGGAATAAAATCGGTACGGATGCCTTCAATGTATTCCTGCGCCGACATAGCTCCCGACAACGTTCCGGCAAGATAGCCACCCACAATAGATAAGGCCATAGCCAGAATCACGAGGAGCGGAAACATAACCATAGAAGCAATAATGCGGGGCAGTACTAAATAGGAAGCCGAGTTGATACCCATTACTTCCAGCGCCGAAACCTGCTCGGTGATACGCATGGTGCCCAGGCCACCCGCAATGCTCGACCCAACTTTACCGGCCAGCACGATGCTGGTGATGGTCGGTGCCAGTTCCAGAATGGTCATCTCGCGCACCATGTACCCGATGGTGGATTTGGGAATGAGCGGGTTGATGAGGTTGTAGGCAATCTGGACGCAGGTAACAGCCCCGATGAACGCCGAAACAATGGCAACGATAAATACTGAGTCAATACCAATCAGTACACATTCATCGATGGTGCGTTTCCACAGAACAGCAAACCGCTCTTTGCGGAAAAGCATACTCTGCATAAACAGTAGAAAAGAACCGAAGGTCTTAACCATAGGAGGCGAAGTGAGATAGAAAAGCGGGAACTTGCGGCGCGAGTTAGCTGAGCCGCAGAAGCCCTGAATCCTTACGTAAAAACCGAAACAACAACCAAAGGAATGGAAAAATATGTCGTGGTAACAGGGGGCAGCAAAGGAATCGGGCGGGCGGTAGTGCTGAGCTTCCTGCGGGCCGGCTTTGCAGTGGTTACCTGTGCCCGCTCAGCCGAAGATCTGGCCCGGCTACAAACAGATGTAGCGCAGGAAGTTCCCGGTGCCCGGCTGCACACGCTGCCCGCCGACCTCAGCCAACCCCAGGACTGCCACCGCTTCACAGAGTTTGTATTGAGTTTGGGAGGAGCTGTGGAAGTGCTGGTGAACAATACGGGCTCCTTTCTGCCCGGCCGCCTACAAGATGAGCCGCAGGATGGCTCGCAACTACGGCAGATGCTGGCCGTGAACCTGCTCAGTGCCTATGACGTGACCCTGGCCCTGCTGCCTGGCCTGATTGCGCGCCGCCGCGGCCATATTTTCAATATCTGCTCCACGGCCAGCATCATGGCCTACCCGAATGGGGGCTCCTACGGCATTGCCAAGCATGCCTTATATGGCTTCACACGCAACCTGCGCGAGGAGCTGAAGGAGCAAAACGTGCGCGTAACGGCTGTGCTGCCCGGCGCTACCCTTACCGCCAGTTGGGAAGGCGTGGACCTTCCCGCCGAGCGGTTCGTGCGGGCTGAGGATGTGGCCGCAGCCATCTATGCTGCCTTTTCTCTTTCGCCGCAGGCGGTGCTGGAAGAGCTTCTAATCCGGCCGCAGCTTGGAGACCTATAGTAGCAAATAGTAGCAAAAGTGCTACCAACTCACTAATTCTGCTTGATGACCTTTCCTTTGCCCGTCACGCGGACATCGGCGGTGGTAGGGTTGCCGGCATAGTAAATGCTGCCGCCGCCGGCGTGGGTGCCCTGCACATACTCGGAGGCATTGACATACACATCATTGTCGGCGTAGATGCTCAGGTTGAGGTAGCAGGCGCGGGCGCGCAACTCGGTGGCGAAGAATCGGCCCAGGCCGCCACCGGTCAGCAGAAGTTGGTCGGTGGTGCCGCGCAGGCGGTAGTCGCCCAGTTCGTACTGGTCGAGCCATAGGTAGTTGCTACGCAGGTCGAGGTCATAGTCGCCAGTGCCGGTCATGTGGAAGTAGGCCGTATCAACCCGGAATTGGCCTTGGGTGCGGATGGTGCCCTGGCCCAAATGGTCTACATCGTTGATACGGGGCAGATGCAGCGTAACTTCGTAGGCTATGTCGTAGCTGCGGCCCCAGTTACAACGGCTTTCGTTGGTGAGGTAAAGTCGGCTGCCGCGCACTTCCAGCTTCAGGTCTTCCTGCAGATTCTTACCGGTCCTGACTTCGGCGTATGTCTCCGAATCCTGTACCAGCGTTACGCTCACATTGTCGTTGATGGTGATGTCCTGAAATTCGGGCAGCTCCCGCCGCTCCGTGGTTTCTTCGCCGGCACTTTTCAGACAGTCGTTGTTCTGGCAGGATGCTAACAGTCCCATACTCAGCCCCAACGCCAGCATACCACGTAAAACCCGCCAGGGGCCATTAACTTGCACTCCGAATGTATTCCGAAACATCATCACAGCTATGGATCTTAGCGGCAAGGTAGCCATAATCACAGGGGTCAGCAAAGGCATTGGGCGGGCAACCGCTGAGGCACTACTGGCCAAAGGGGCCATAGTGGCCGGCTGGGGCCGCACTGCTCCCGATGATTTCAAACATCCGCGCTTTCACTTCATTAAGTGCGACATCCGCAAGGAAGCCGATGTACAGAAGGCGTACGCCGCTACTACCAAAGAACTGGGCCAGCAGGTGCATGTATTGGTGAACAACGCCGGTATCGGCAATTTCGGACCGATTGACGGCTTTTCGTCGGATGACTGGCACGCTATGTTCGATACCAACGTGCATGGCTTGTTCTACTGCACCCGTGCCGTTTTGCCCCAGATGAAGCAGCAGAAAGAAGGCCACATTATCAATGTAGCTTCCCTTGCCGGCACGGCGGGCAGCCCCAATCTGGCTGGCTACTGCGCCACCAAATACGCCGTGCGTGGCTTTTCCGATTCGTTGTTCAAAGAAGTGCGGCCGCAGGGAGTGCGCGTAACGTGCATTATGCCCGGCTCGGTAGAAACCAACTTCAACGGCGCCGAACCTGGCCAGAAACCTGACCCGCATAAGATGCAGCCCGAAGACATTGCCGCTGCTATCGTGCACGCGCTGGAGGCCCCACAAAGCACGATGATATCGGAGCTGCAGATGCGGCCCACGCTGCCAAAGTAAGGTTACGACTTGGATTGCAGAGTGTTGTCATGCTGAGCTTGCCGAAGCATCTCTACCGCTTCGTTGGATTACTCTGGCAATGTCAGCACGCGAGATGCTTCGACAAGCTCAGCATGACCGTTCATTGCAAATGACCACTACTACATGGTTGAAATAACGAATCTTACCAAAACCTTCGGTACCCAAACGGCGGTGGATGACATATCCTTCACGGTCGGGAAAGGTGAAATACTGGGGTTTCTGGGGCCGAACGGGGCCGGCAAGTCCACGACCATGAAGATGGCTACGGGGTATCTGCCGCCTTCGGCTGGCACTATCGTTATTGAAGGCTATGACGTGCAGACGGCTCCGCTGGAAGTGCGCCGCCGCGTAGGCTACTTGCCCGAACACAACCCGCTCTACCTCGATATGTACGTGCACGAATACCTTGAATTCATTGGGTCGGTGCACGGTCTGAAAGGCAGCGGGCTGCGCCAGCGGGTACGGCAACTGGTGGATAGGGTAGGGCTGGGGCGCGAGCAGAACAAGCAAATCGGGGCCCTGTCCAAAGGCTACCGCCAGCGCGTAGGCCTTGCGCAGGCCCTCATCCACGACCCTGGCGTGCTTATCCTCGACGAGCCGACCACTGGCTTAGACCCCAACCAGATTGGCGAAATCCGCAGCCTGATCCGGGAACTGGGCCAGGACAAAACCGTCATCTTCAGCACCCACATTCTGCCCGAAGTAGCCGCCCTGTGCAGTCGCGCCGTCATCATCAACCGCGGCCGGCTCGTCGCCGATTCGCCCGTATCGGAGCTGGGCGGTAAGGCCGCGCGCGAAACTATCATCCGTGCCGAGTTTGAGGAGCCGATTGACTCGGCGCCGCTGCTGGCTCTGGCTGGCATCCGAGGCGTGGAAGTGGAAACCGGCACTACCTACCGCATCCGGGCCGCGGCCGGTACCGACCAGCGCGGCGCTATTTCGCGGCTGGCTGCCCAGCAGGGCTGGGTGCTGCTGGGGCTGCGGCAGGAAGAGCAGAGCCTGGAGCAGGTGTTTCAGCAGCTGACCAAAGACCCAAGTCGGTCATCCTGAGCGGAGCGAAGGACCTTCTTACCATAGAACAAGTCGTTCTACTGTTATAAGGTCCTTCACTTCGCTCAGGATGACAGCTAGCCAATCAACACATCAATAATCAGCACATCATTCGATGCTCGCCATCCTTCGCAAAGAATTCAACAGCTTCCTTAACTCGCCGGTGGCCTATGTGGTCATGGGGGTGTTTCTGGTGGCTACGGGCCTGTTCGTGTGGGTCTTTCCGGATAGCTCGGTGCTGGACTACGGCTTTGCCGACCTGCAGACGCTGTTCAACATGGCTCCCTGGATTTTCCTGTTCCTGATTCCGGCCCTCACTATGCGAACATTCGCCGAGGAAAAGAAGGCCGGCACCATTGAACTGCTGCTCACGCGCCCGCTCACCGATGGCCAGATAATAGGAGGGAAGTACCTGGCCTGCCTGCTGCTGGCTTTGCTGGCGCTGCTGCCCACGCTGCTCTACTACTACTCGGTATATCAACTCGGCAATCCGCCCGGCAACATCGACTCGGCGGCCACGGTGGGTTCCTACCTGGGGCTGGGGCTGTTGGCAGCGGTATTTTCGGCCATCGGCATCTTCGCCTCGGCCATCACCCGCGACCAGATCATTGCGTTTCTGGTGGCGGTGGTAGGCTGCTTTCTGGTGTATTCGGGCTTCGATTCGCTGGCCTCGGTCTTCGACGGGGCACCGGCCTACTACATCGGCCAGCTGGGCATTGCGGCCCACTACCGCGACATCAGCAAAGGCCTCATCGACTCCCGCGACCTACTTTATTTCCTTAGTCTGATTGCCGGCCTGCTACTCGCTACGCGGCTGGTATTGCAAAGCCGGAACTGGTAGCAGCTACGAAACAACATGTCCGAACAACAACCCTCGTTTCCTGCTTCCCGCAAACGCCGCGACCTGACCCGCTTTTTGGTGGTGATAGGCCTGCTGCTGCTATTCAACTTCCTCGGCCAGCAATTCTTCTTCCGCCTCGACCTGACGGAGGAGAAGCGCTACACCATGTCGGACGCTACCAAGGCGCTGCTGCAAAATCTGAAGCAGCCCGTGACGGTAACGGTATATCTGGACGGCGACTTTCCGCCCGCATTCCGGCGGCTGCAGCAGTCGGTGCGCGAAACCCTGAACGAAATGCAGGTGTACGGCGGCTCCAACCTGCACTACGTCTTCATCGACCCGTCGGCGGCCGGCACCGAGCAGGCTCGCAACCAATACTATGAGACGCTGCTGAAGAAAGGCCTGCGTCCCACCAACCTCGGCGCCAACGAAAACGGCAAGCGGGTCGAGAAAATCATCTTTCCCTGGGCCACGGTAGAGGCCGGCGGCAAGCAGCAACAGGTACTACTGCTACGCGGCAACCAGGCCGCGCCTTCCGACGTGCGCCTCAACCAAAGCATCGAAGGGCTGGAATACGAGCTGGCCAGCGCCATCCGCAAGCTCAGCCCCGGCCAGCGCAAGCGCATTGGGGTGGTGGAAGGCCACGGCGAGCTATCTAACCTGGAAGCCGGTGACCTGATCGGCTCCCTGGGCCAGTTCTACGACGTATTCCGGGTGAATCTGGCGGCGTCGCGGCCCCAGGATCTGCGCACGCTCAGCGCCCTGATTGTAGCCAAGCCCGCCACCGCCTACACCGAGCCCGAGAAGTTCAAGCTGGACCAATTCGTCACGCAGGGCGGCAATGCGCTGTTCTTTATGGACGCCATGCGCGTGAACCTCGACAGCGCCGCTCGGGGCGGAATGCTGGCCTTCCCGCTGCAGCTGGGTCTCGACGACCTGCTGTTCAAGTACGGCGTCCGGGTAAACCCCGACCTGATTCTGGACCTCAACTCCGGTGTGATTCCGCTCGTGACGGGCACCGAGGGCGACAAGCCCAAAGTAGAGCCCATGCCGTGGCAGTTCTACCCACTCATCAACAACTACAGCCCGCACCCCATCACCCGCAACCTCGACGCGGTGTACACCAAATTCATCAGCAGCCTCGATACGGTGAAAGCCACCGGCATCCGCAAAACGCCGCTCATGTTTACCTCGCGCTATACGCGCGTGCTGCCGGCCCCCGTGCCCGTGAACCTGAACGACGCCCGCCTGCCGCCCGACCAGAAGCTCTATACCTCGAAGTTTAATCCGGTCGGCTATCTGCTCGAAGGCCAGTTCCGCTCCCTCTATGCCAACCGTACCGAGCCCGGTACCACCCGCTTCCAGCCCGAAACCTCGCCGCAGGCCCGCCCTGCCAAAGTGTTGGTCATTTCTGACGGCGACTTTGTGCGCAATGAGGTAGACCCCAAAACCGGCCGCCCCATGCGCCTCGGCTTCGACCGCCTCGCCAGCACCGAATTCGCCAACCGCGAACTGGTGCTCAACGCCGTGGACTATATGCTCGACGAAAGCGGCCTGATTACGGTGCGCGGCAAGCAAATCACGCTCCGCCCCCTCGATAAGCTGCGTGTGGCGGAGCAGCGCAGCCAGTGGCAACTCCTGAATCTGGCGGCTCCGCTGGTGCTGCTAGGCGTGTTTGGCGCCGTGCGGGCTTGGCGCCGTAAGCGCCGCTACGCGCGGTTTTAGAGAGTCATTCCCCGAAACTCCTGACTGGCTTCTATGATGGGGGGCTTGCTGAGCAGTGGCCTGGGCGCGGAATCGGGGAATACTACCAGTGGCAGGTTTATACGTATGGGTCGGCTGTGTCTATCGGTACGGACGCTGCCGGACGCCACTCTTAGTGAAAAGGCACTAGCCCAGCACGACGGCACTCAACAGGCTATTACCGGCACTTCCGGGATAAATTCCGTGATGCAGATTGTAGACGGTCTGCAGTTGGCAGCTTTCCGGACAAGTATCCTAGTTGTCTGGCGCCACAGCTGGAGTTGAAGCCGCCCCGGCCGTTTTCTGCATCTTTCAACCGGCCTGAGGAAGTTCCAGGTGTTGTAAAGCCACCTTCGTAATACTAGAAAACCCCGCCCCGGTTTCCTATCTTTGTCTCCCTTCCAAAAACACTCCCGAACCCCATCCTTATGAAGTTCATCGTCTCGTCTTCCGCCCTGCTCAAGCAGCTTCAGAGCATCAACGGCGTGGTCACGAACAACCCTGTGGTGCCGATTCTGGAGAACTTTCTCTTTGAAATCGAAGACGGCAAGCTGACGATTACAGCCTCCGATCTGGAGACCAGCATGATGACCGAGCTGCCCGTGGAAGCCCGCGAAAGTGGCCGCATTGCCGCTCCCGCCCGCATCCTGCTCGATACCCTGAAAAACCTGCCCGACCAGCCCGTGACCTTCACGCTGGACGAGGAAACCTATACCATCGAAATTGCCAGCTCCAACGGCCGTTACAAACTGGCCGGCGAAAACGCCACCGACTTTCCGCGGGTACCGGTAGTAAAAGGGTCGGCACCGCTGGAAATTCCGTCGTCGTCATTGGCGCGCGCCATCAACAAAACCATCTTCGCCGTAAGCACCGACGAGTTGCGGCCGGCCATGACCGGTATTCTGGTGCAGCTCGCCGACAGCCAGGTGACGTTTGTGGCCACCGACGGCCACCGCCTGCTGCGCTACCGCCGCTCCGACGTAGGCGCCGGCCAGACTGCCAACCTCATCATTCCGCGCAAGGCGTTCAACCTGCTGAAAGGTGCGCTGCCCTCCGAGGCCACGCCAGTGCGCGTGGAGTTCAACAACTCCAACGCCTTCTTCAGCTTCAACCAGATGCGCCTCGTGTGCCGCCTGATTGACGAGCGGTATCCCGACTACGAGAACGTAATTCCAGTCAGCAACCCCAACAAGCTTATCATCAGCCGCCAAGAGCTGCTGAACTCGGTGAAGCGGATCAGCATTTACTCCAACAAAACCACGCATCAGGTACGCCTGCGCCTCGCGGGTTCGGAGCTGACGGTTTCGGCCGAAGACCTGGACTTCTCGAACGAAGCCAACGAAAAGCTGGCCTGCCAGTACGACGGCGAAGACATGGAAATCGGTTTCAACGCCAAGTTCCTGCAGGAAATGCTTAGCAACATCGACTCGGAGGAAATCACGCTGGAGCTGAGCACGCCTAACCGTGCTGGCCTGCTCATGCCCACCCTCGCCGACGACAACGAGAACATTCTGATGCTCGTGATGCCGGTGATGCTGAACAACTACGTGTAATAACTGCTCGAAACCAAAAGAACGTCATGCTGAGCTTGCCGAAGCATCTCTGCCGCGCTGCTAACTAGATTTAGTTTTTGCAGTGGAGATGCTTCGGCAAGCTCAGCATGACGTTCTTCTGTAAACACCCCCCTGACATGAAAAAATCTGAAATCCGCTTCAGTATTGCCCTCGACGACCAGAAAGTGCCCGAAGCCATCAGCTGGTCGGCGACGGACGCGGGCCCCGATATTCACTTCGCCAAAGCCATTAATGTGGCCATCTGGGACCGTAACCAGGATGGCACCATGAAAATAGACCTCTGGACCAAGGACATGCCGGTCGATGCTATGAAGTATTTCGTAGTGGATAACATCGGAGCCATGGCCGAAACCATTATGACGGCTACCAACGATGTGGTAATGGCCACCAAAATGCGCGACTTGTGCCGGGTCCTCACTGACCATATCGATGAGGAAACCAAGAAGCAGAAGTAAGGAAAAGCCCATAAAAAAGCCTCCGCAGCAACTGCTGCGGAGGCTTTTTTATGGGCTTTTCTCAGACTAACGAGTCTGGGCGGGAGTGGTACGGGCCGGCGCGATAACAGCGCCGCTGGAAGCCGGCGAAGGGTTCTGCACCGAGTTTACGAACGTGGCGTTGGCATTAGCCGAACGAGAGGCGTAGTCCTTGTCAAACTTATAGAAAGCCGAGCGGGAACCATAATAATCGGTGTACTGGTCGTTCGAGAGTACGGCCTGCAACTCCTGGTCACGCTCCTTGCAGACGCCTTGGCACTGCTCGTCAATGAGCTTCTGATTTCCGGCGTTTTTTCGCTCAATAGCCGCCATTTTAGCGACTTTGTCATCGTTGATGGCCCGCAGACGGGTTGCCTGGTAGCCATTGAGGCGCAGGTCGCGCACCATCTGGTCGGAGAGGCGCTTGGCCCGCTCCTGCACCGGATTCAGGCGCGGCGACGATTGGGTTTTGTCCTTGGGAGCCAGGGAAGGCTTTTGCTGGGCCTGCGTACCGAGGGTAGCGGCGAGGAGCAGGGCAGCGGTGGCAAGTTGCTTTCTCATCGTTCTTAAATATCGTTGACAGGTCAGGAACCAGGGAAAAGGCAGCGGCTTAGCACTATGGAAAAAGCAACTGCCTGTGCTTCACTAACGAAAAACTGTGCCAACGAGTTTATGGCTGAGAAAAAAAGAGCAGGGTCTGCCGCTATATTCGGCTGACGTTCCGGAGCTTTTTGCCGGCTCTAGAACTTGTTTTTCCACATCATCGACTCCACTGGCTTCTCGGTGCGCTCGTTGTATTTGGCGTTGGCTTTGCGGTTGTAGAACGTTTCCACGTTGCCCTGCACGGCGAAGTAGATGAGCTGGCCCACGGGCATCAGATGATAGACCCGCACGGGCATCGACACGCTGATTTCCAGCGTCCAGGTGTTGCAGAAGCCGATGTCGCCCTTGCCAGCGGTGGCGTGAATATCGATGCCAAGGCGGCCAACGCTACTTTTGCCTTCCAGGAAGGGCACATGCGCGTGGCTTTCGGTATACTCTTCCGTTACACCCAAGTAGAGCGTGCCGGGCTGCAGCACGAAACCCTCCGCCGGGATTTCAAACACGTCAATTTCGTTGTGCTTGCGGGCATCCAGCACTTTGTCGCGGTAGGTAGCCAGGTAGCGGCCCAGGTGCACATCGTAGGAATTGGTGCCGAGGCAGGTCCGGTCGTAAGGCTCAATAATGATGTTGCCCCGCTCAATTTCGGCGAGAATCTGCTGGTCGGTGAGGATCATGGAAGGTGCTCTGGATGCTAAGATTATTGATTTTCCTCCTCGTCGTCGTACCGGTCTTCGGGGAGTGCGCCAGCGCGCACACGGGGGCGGGGCGCGGGCTGCTGGTTTTCCAACTCATCTGCCAGCCCATCAAGGCGGGCCCGCAGATCGGGCAGCACGCTGGTAATCAGGAACAGCAGCAGCAGGGTGGAAGAGCCGGCCAGTAGCAGCGTCAGGTAGTCTACCCAATCGTGACGCACGGCAATATCAAGGGCGCGGGGCGTAGTGCTGCTACTGGTAACGGTGGTCGAAGTAAGCCCCGCTTCTGGCTGAGGCGAAGGATCTTCAGTAGCCGTGGCCGTCGTGGAAGGGGCATCCACGTCAGCGGGCGGTACGGCGGCTCCATCAGCGGCCAGGTCTTCCGGCACTGGGTCTTCGGAGGCATTGAATTGCGCGGCCCCCTGCTTGATTACACGCTGCAGCAAGCGGATAAGCGCCACCCGCTCATCGCGCGGCAGCACCCGGATAAAGAATTCGAAGTTCTTGTCTACCAGAATGGCGTTGAGCTGCTTCTCGAATTCCACCAGATCTGTGCGGCCCTTCCCAAACCGGGCCTTGTAGCGCTCCGACACCCCGTTGTAGTTCTGGAACAGGGTCTGCAGGTCGGTGCGGCCGTTGAAGTCGGTGAACTCGCGGCGGGCTTTGGCCGTGCGCATGGCCACTGGAAACTTGCGCCGCGTAAACGACTTGTCGTACACGGTTTCCATGGTGCGAAAATTCAACTCATCCACAGTCCGGTCGAAGAGCTGTTTGTTGGCGGCGGCGGGGCCATTGGCCTGGGCACGGAGTGTGACGGGCACGGCCAGCCACAGCAACAGAAAAAGCGGTAGCAGTGGGCGAAATCGGGGCATGGCAACACAGATAGTTGCCGCAAAGGTAACACGTTGGCCCTAGTGCCGGCTTTGTTTTTGCTGAGGGGCTTCACTTCCCAAAAAAAGTGTCCCGGCAGACAGCCGGGACACTTGAGGCACTACAGCACCGGAACAGCCAGCGGCAGCTTACATGCCGTGGGCTTCCCGCATCGATTCGCGGCAGGCGCTGAGGTAGGTATCCACCAGCTCATCGGTGATGGCCGTGCTAACGAACAAGGCTTCGTATTGCGCGGGCGCCAGGTAAATACCTCGGTGGAGCATGGCCCGGAAGTAGCGGCCGAAGGCTTCGGTATCAGAGGTTTTGGCGTCTTCGAGGTTCGTCACGGGCTTATCAGTGAAGAACACGCTGAACATCGAGCCAACCTGGTTCACGGTGTAGTTCAGCCCCAGTTCGGCGCAGATCTGGCGCGTGCCATCGGCGAGGCGGGTAGTGACGCGGTTGAGCTCGTCGTAGAGCTCAGGGTGCTCATTCAGATACGTAAGCTGGGCAATGCCGGCGGCGGTGGCAATGGGGTTTCCAGAAAGCGTCCCGGCCTGGTACACCTTGCCGGCCGGCGCCACGTTGTCCATGATGTCCTGACGGCCACCATAAGCCCCCACCGGCATACCGCCCCCGATGATTTTACCCAGCGTAGTCATGTCTGGCGTGATGCCATACAGCTCCTGCGCACCACCCCGCGCCAGCCTGAAGCCGGTCATCACTTCATCGAAGATGAGCACGATGCCATGCTGAGTGCACAACTCGCGCAAGCCTTGCAGATAGCCTTCTACGGGAGCAACCAGACCCATATTGCCCACTACCGGCTCCAGAATTAGAGCGGCCACCTGGCCTTCGTTGGCCATGATGATCTGCTCTACGGCTGCCAGGTCGTTGTACGGGACGGTGAGCGTATCCTGCGCGACGCCGGCCGTTACGCCCGGCGAGTCGGGGGTGCCGAGGGTGAGGGCGCCCGATCCGGCCGCAATCAGAAATGAGTCGCCGTGGCCGTGGTAGCAGCCTTCGAACTTGATGATTTTGTCGCGGCCGGTGTATCCCCGCGCCACCCGGATAGCCGACATAGTAGCCTCAGTCCCGGAATTCACGAGCCGTACTTTTTCAATGCTCGGCACCATCTGCTTGATGAGTTCCGCCATTTCTACCTCGCGCTGGGTTGGGGCACCGAAGGAAAGAGAGTTTCGGATGGCGCCTTGCACGGCATCCAGCACGATGCTGGGGGCATGGCCCAGAATCATCGGACCCCAGGAGTTGATAAAATCGAGGTACTTGTTGCCGTCCACATCCGTCAGCCAAGCACCTTGCGCCGACTGCATGAACACCGGGTGCCCGCCCACCGCGCGAAAAGCCCGCACTGGCGAGTTGACGCCACCGGGAATGTGGTTTTTGGCCCGCGTAAACAGCGCGTCGGAGGTAGTGAGGGTAAGGCTGGGGGAGGTAGTAGCTTGGGACATGAGAGAAAGTTATACCGCAACTAAGCGGCTCAGTCAGCAAATGGATGAGTACGAAAGAGGGCAGGCCGGGCAGTGGCTCAGCCGCCAAGGATACAACCTAGCGCAGGCCTACCGGGTTCAGGATTTCCACTTCCAGCCGTTCCAGCTTGGTGAGTGGCACGTACTGGTTGTCATGGGTGCCGCCGGGGTAGCCGATGCCCTGAAATACGGTGCCCGACACCGGGCCGCTGGCCGCCAGATTCTGCTGGAAAGCCGTGCCATTCTGGTGCAGCTGCGACCCGAAGAAGTAGAGCAACTCGAAACCCGTAAACGCAAAGACGGACGGCGGCAGGTTCTGGCGCTGCAGGTACAGCTGGCGGAAGCGCCGCACGCCCAGGTTGGTTTTGTCGAGGAATTTGGGATGTACAAAGTATACGTCACGGGCATCCAGCTGGCCCAGCCCGATGCGGTTGTTGTCGAGCCAGGAGCTGTAGGTGATGAGGGGCGGGCGGGCATCCTGGGCTTTAAGCAGGCCAAGGGTATACGGCCCGGCCTTTTTGGCATCGGAAGCCACTACTAGGTGGCCGACAGATTTCAGATCCAGACCCGCGAAACCAGCGGCCAGAGACTCTTCCACATCGGAGTTGATGCGCCGCAGCTGCAGTACACGGCCGCCCAGCGCCTCATACGCCAGCTTATACGCCTGCCCGAACGATGCTTCGTCCTTTGTATCCTCGTAGAGCACTACGGCTGTGCGTGCGCCACCGAGACGGGTGTAGGCGAATTGTGCAGCTTGCCGGGCCTGCGTGGCCGTGCTGGGTTCAAACAGGTAGTGCCAGGAGTTGTCAAGCACTAGGTCGCCGTCCTGAGAAAGGGGATTGACGCACACAATCTGCTTTTGCTGAGCGTAGCGGGCCAGAATCTTGGAGCCTGACTTATACACTGGCCCGATGAGCATGTCCATGGAAGCCAGCTCGGGCAGAGCCAAAACCTGCTTGAGCTGCAGCGTATCGGCGCCGGTATCATAGGCAAAAATCTGCACCGGGCGGCCTTCCCGCTGCAGCGAGTCCTGCGCCAGCCGCATGCCGGCGTACAGGTCCGTCACGAACTGGTTTTTGCGGCGCGTTTCCCAGCTCGGGTCATCGAACTCAAAGGGCAGCAGTACGGCTACATTGTAGCTACTCTTCTTCAGCACACGGGGGCGCGGCGTAAAACGGGCGCGGTCCAGCGAAAACCGGGTGATAAGCTGGTCGAGCTGGTCCCGGTCAGCATCAGTATACCAGCCGCCGTTGGCCAGCTTTTCCGCAAAGGCGCGGCCCAGCACGGCATCCTGCGGGTAAGCCCTGAGCAGGTTCTGAAAGGTGGTTTTGTCCTTCACGCGGGGCAGGTACACGGCTTTCATGGCAGCGGCTTCCTGAGCCAAACGGTCGGGCGGAAGCTGCGCCAGCACCCGTAGTCCGTTTTCAAAGTCGGCCTGCTCGAATGATGCCTGGCCCTGCAGGAAAAACGCCTCGGGCAGGTTGGGCCACTGGGCATACTCGCTGCGCAGCAGATTGAGCATCTGCTCGGCCTCTGCCCATTTCTTGGCGCGGGTAGCTGCTACGGCATACAGGTAAGCGGCCTCCGGCGCACGTTCGAACTTGTTGCCGGGGGCCGTGAGAGGCTCCAGTTCCTGCATGGCTAGGTCGTAGCGGGCTTGGTCGAGCAGGGTCTTGCCGTTTTTGTAGCGGGTTCTGAAGTCCGTAGAGCCCAGGTTGGCGGGCAGGGGAGGGCCGGCCGGCCTGGCTGGAGCTGTGGCAGCAGGCTTTGGCGTGGTAGCAGCGGGGGCTTTGACCGGCTTCGTAGAGGAGGCTGGTTTACCGGCAGTGGCCGCCGCGCTGCCCGTTTTGGCGGGCGTAGTGGTGCCGGCTTTGGCAGGCGCAACGGGTTTGGCGGCAGCTGGCGGAACAGTTGCTTTGGTAGCAGTGGGCTTAGCCGTGGTGGTGGCCGGTCGGGAAGGAACCGGGATGGTGGAGCGTCCGGGCTGCTGCGCCCGCCCGGACGCCGCCAGGGCCAGACCAGTGCAAAGAGTAGCGAGCCGGATAGCAGAGAAATACCGCATGGCAGAGGAGCCGGGGAAAAGGACGGGAGAGAGAAGCGCCGCCTGCGTGCAGGCAGTACCGGGCAAAGGTACGCAGGAACCCCGGGGAAGATATTGCTACTCGCCACAGAGCTCCGTCAGCGTGGTTCAGGCGCAGAACCGGAACGTCGGAAGCAGAACAGTTCTTTAATCAAAAATTAAGCTCCATTTAATACCATCTTAAGTTACCGCTCTAGGGGGGGCGGTACCTTTGTGGCGGCTAAATACCGGCCCGGCTGCACGCCGACAAGGACTCCGTGACGACCTGCTATAGCCGTGCCGCCTGCCGCAAAACCCGCCATCTGCTCCTGCCACACCACACTACCCGTATCGTTCATGGCTGAATCTTCAGTTTCTGCCCTCACGCCCAGCCAGCGCCTGCTGCGCCTGCTGGCTTCGGAGCGGCGCGACATTACCTACCTCTACATATATGCCGCTCTGGCAGGCCTCATCAACCTCTCGCTGCCGCTGGGCGTGCAGTCTGTTATCGGCTTCATCAGCAGTGGCGACGTCAGCACCTCCATCATTGTCCTGATTGGGTTTATCGTGCTAGGTACTTTGCTGGTTGGTGGCCTGCAGGTGATGCAGCTTTACCTGGTCGAATTCATTCAGCAGCGGCTGTTTGCGCGTATCAGCCTGGATTTTGCCGTGCGGCTGCCCCGCATCCGGACCGAGTCGCTGGACGGGCAGTACCTGCCGGAGCTGATGAACCGCCTGCTCGATACGCCCACGCTGCAGAAGGGGATTTCCTCGCTGCTGATTGAGTTTTCGGCGGCCGCGCTCCAGATTCTGTTCGGGCTGCTGCTGCTCTCGCTCTACCACCCAGTGTTCATTGCCTTCGGCTTGGTGCTGATTGGGCTGCTGGCCCTGATGATCCGGTTTACGGGTGGCGAAGGCCTGAGCACCAGCCTCACCGAGTCGAAGTACAAATACCGCGTGGTGGCCTGGCTGGAAGACGTAGCCCGCACCGTGCACACGTTCCGCCATCCGCCGCGCCAGGAAATGGCCCTCAACCGCACCGACACGCTGGTGCAGGGCTACCTCACCGCGCGCCAAAGCCACTTTCGGGTGCTGCTCACGCAGTTCTGGGGGTTTGTGGCTTTCAAGACGCTGATTACGGCCGCCTTGCTCATCATTGGCTGCTGGCTGCTGATTGCCAAGCAAATCAACATCGGGCAGTTTGTGGCGGCTGAAATCGTTATCATTCTCACCATTTCGGCAGTAGAGAAAGTGCTGCTGAAACTGGACGTGGTGTACGATGCGCTTACCTCCCTCGACAAAATCGGGCACGTGCTGGACCTGCCCGTGGTAGCAACAAACCATGGCTCGGACCTGCCGCTGACTACCCAGCACACCGGGCTGCAGGTGGAAGTGCGCCACCTGGGCTACCAGTATCCGGGCGTAGGCAAGCAGGCCTTGCAGGACGTGTCGCTGGTGCTCAAAGCCGGGGAACACCTCGGCTTGGCTGGTTCCGATGGCTCCGGCAAAACCACGCTGCTGCGGATTCTGTCTGGTTTGCTGGAAGGCTACACCGGCGTGGTAGCGTTTGATGGGCTGGCGCTGCAGGACATTTCAACGGAAGCCCTGGGCCGCGTCGTTGGCGCTACTATCTCGCACCAGAATCTGTTCGAAGGTACGCTGCTGCAGAACCTTACCCTCGACCAGCCCGGCATCACCCCCGACGACGTGGCCTGGGCCCTGGAGCTGGTAGGCCTGCGCGACGAGGTATATGCCCGTCCGCTGGGCCTGAGTACGCCGCTGGGCATCGGAACGCCGCTGGCTGATAGCTCGCGCCACAAACTGCTGCTGGCCCGCACCCTGGTGCGCCGCCCGCGCCTGCTGCTGCTCGACAGTTTCCTGTCCAGCGTGGAGCCGGCGGAGCGTCTGCGTATTCTGAAGCGCCTGCTGGACCCGGCCCATTCCTGGACCGTGCTGGTGGCTTCCAACGACCAGCGGGTGCTGAGCCTGTGTACCCGCCTGGCCCTGCTGCGCGATGGCCGCATTGTGGCCGATGGGCCGTTTGAGTCCACGTCGAAACTGCCTGAGCTGCAGGCGCTGTTATAAGCAGCGGCCCTGCCGTAGCCGAAGTTGTAACTGATTGGTTGTAAAGAACCCGCCCTCAACTGCCTGCCGGCCCGCCGCATCAGCTTACCCTCACTCAGCCTCCCCTTACCTATGCCTTTTGCTGAACATCCATTAGCTGAAACCGACCCGCAGATCAGTCGTTTCCGCGCTTTTGAGCAGGTGCAGACGCCGCAGTCGGGCCGTACGGTGGCCCGCTGGCTCACGGCGCTGGGCCTGCTGGTGCTGGTAGCCGGCTTTCTGCCCTGGACGCAGAACATCCGCTCAACCGGCACGCTCACTACCCTGCGCCCCCAGGACCGGCCCCAGATTGTGCCCAGTACCATTGCCGGCCGCATTGAGGCCTGGAAAGTGCGGGAGGGGCAGCAGGTGAAAAAAGGCGATACGCTGGTCGTCATCACCGAAATCAAGGAAAAATACTTCGACCCCGAACTGCTGGCCCGCACGCAAGAGCAGCTGCAGGCCAAAATTTCGGCGCTGGAAGAAAACCGGGCGAAAGGCACGGCCCTCAGTAGCCAGCAGGATGCGTTGCGCAGCGGCCTGCGCATCAGCCTCGACAAGGCCCGCAACAAAGTGACGCAGAGCCGCCTGAAGGTGAACTCTGACGAAGCCGAGCTGCGCGCCGCCGACAACGACTTCAGCATTGCGCAGCAGCAGCTGGCCCGCCAGGAAGCGCTGTACGCGCAGGGCCTCAAAAGCCTGACGGAGCTGGAGCAGCGCCGCCTCAAGTTTCAGGAAAGCACCGCCAAGCGGCAGGCCGTGGAAAACAAGCTGAATGCCAGCCGCCAGGAGCTCACCAACTCGCAGCTGGAGCTGTCGTCGCTGCAGGCAGAGTATCAGGACAAGATAGCCAAATCGGAGTCGGACCGGCGTTCGACCACGGCCTACCAGTTCGACAGCGAAGGCCAGATTGCCAAGATGCGCAACGAGCTGGCCAACCTCAGCATCCGGGCCGGCTACTACCACATCCGGGCCCCGCAGGACGGCTATGTGGTGCGGGCCCTGAAGGCAGGTATCGGCGAAATTGTGAAGGAGAGCGAGCCGATTGTGACCGTAATGCCCAACACGCCGGCCCTGGCCGCCGAGCTCTATGTGCGCCCCATGGACGTGCCGCTGCTGAGTGTGGGCCGCAAGGTGCGGCTGCAGTTTGATGGCTGGCCGGCGCTGGTTTTCACCGGCTGGCCCGGTACCAGCTTCGGTACCTTCGGGGGCACGGTGGCCGTCATCGACAACATCGACAGCCAGGGGCAGTACCGCATCCTCGTGACTCCCGACCCGGACCAGGAGCCCTGGCCCAAGCCGCTGCGGGTAGGCTCCGGCGTGTATGGCTGGGCCCTGCTCGACGATGTGCCGATCTGGTATGAGCTGTGGCGCCAGCTCAATGGCTTCCCGCCCGATTTCGTGGGCAACCCTGGGGCCGGCGGCACCACCGGCACGCTGGGCACCAGCAAAGGCGCGAAGGCTGACAAAGGCGCTAAAGATGGCGGAGAGGAGGACGAGTCGAAATGAAACGGCTCCGACTGATAGTAGCAGCGGCATTGCTGGCCCTGGCCGGGCCGGTAGGTGCGCAGCGGCCGGCTGGGGTGGTGCCTGCGGCGCTTCCTCTGCCGGCTCCTCTTGCCGCCACCGATTCCGGGCAGGTGTTCAGCCTCACCGATCTGCTGACCTTCGTGGCGTTGCGGCATCCGGTGGCCCGGCAAGCCGGGCTGCTGCCGGAGCGGGCGTTGCAGGAAGTGCGCTACGCCCGCGGCCTCTTCGATCCGGCGGCGACCAGCAAATACTACGGCAAAACCTTCGGCGGCAAAGACTACTTCCACGACTGGGACAGCCAGCTGCGCGTACCGCTCTGGTTCGGGGCCGACCTGAAAGCCGGTTTCGACCGGGGAGTGGGGACCTACGTGAATCCGGAGAGCTACACGGCGCCGGCCGGCCTAAGCTACGTGGGCCTTTCGGTGCCGCTGGCGCAGGGCCTGCTGATAGATGAGCGCCGCGCTGCCGTGCGCCAGGCGCAGGCCCTGCAGGGGCTGGCCGAGGCGGAGCGTCGCGGGGCCCTCAACAAACTGCTGCTGCAGGCCGCCAAAGACTACTGGGACTGGAGCCTGAACTACCAGCGCCTGCAGCTGCTGGACCGCAACACGGGTCTGGCCAATACCCGCTTTGAAGCCGTGCGGCAGCGTGTGGTCTTCGGCGACCTGGCTGCCATCGACTCGGTGGAGGCCCTGACGGAGCTGCAGAACCGGCAGGCCACGCTGGCGCAGGCCCGGGTGCAGTTCCGCAACTCCACGCTGCTGCTCTCCAACTACCTCTGGAACGAGCAGAACCAGCCGCTGGAGCTGCCGGCTGCTGCCCGGCCGCAGGTGCTGCCCGGCCCCGCCGCCTGGCAGCCGCTGCCCCCCGACTCGGTGGCCGCGCTGGCCGAGCTGGCGCAGCGCATTCACCCGGAGCTGCAGAAAAGCCGCGCCAAGCTCAACCAGCTGGGCGTAGAGCGGCGGCTGCTTTCCAATAAGCTGCTACCCAAGCTTTCCGTCGATTATAACCTACTGCAGGCCGGCCAGCCATTCAGCCCCGAGAGTCCGGCCAGCCTGAACGGCAACTACCTGCAGAACAACTACAAGCTGGGCGTGAGCTTTGCTTATCCGCTGCTGCTGCGCCAAGAGCGCGCCAAGCTGCAGCTCAACCGCCTCAAGCTGCGCGAAACCGAGCTGGATCTGCAGCAGGACACGCGGGAAATCCAGACCGGCGTGCGCACCGTGGCCAACGAGTGGGAGGCCCTGCGCGAGCAGCTGCGCCTGCAGGAGCAGGTAGTGCAAAACGCGGAACGCCTGCGCGTGGGCGAGCAAATCCGGTTCGAGAACGGGGAAAGCTCCGTGTTTCTTATCAACTCCCGCGAATCGACGCTGGTTTCGGCCCGCGTGAAGCTGGCCGAGCTGCAGGCAAAATACGCCCAGACCCAGGCTACGCTGCGTTGGGCAGCGGGCGGCGTAGAGTAGCAGGTCGCGCAGCCGCCCTGTTCCGGCAGGAAACACCGGCTGCCGGAACAGGGCGGCTGGCTTTGCTGTTGTGCAGCAAACTAACCGTTATACCATTATGCGTCTTCTTCCGCAATTGAAGCGCCGCCCCCGGGTACAGGGCGATACGTCGCGCGAGGCCGCCAAGTGGGGCTGGTACATCCTGATAGTGTTTTTCGTGCTTTGGCTGGTATACAGGTGGTGGTTTGATAAATAGGCAGCCGGGCAGAACTAGGAAGCGGAAGGCAATACGGCGACGGCTCTGTCGTTTCCAAGCCCATAATTTCCGTACTTGTAGCTATGCCGATGCCGCTAACCTTTGCCCTGCCCCAGATTCGCCAGCGCCTGAGCCTGCTGCTGGTGCTGGGGGCTTCGCTCACGCTGAGCGTTGTGCTCATCACGTTCCGGGTATTCCTGACCCACCAGATTACCTTCGTTTTTCTGCTCTGGAACCTGTTTCTGGCGCTCATCCCGTTTGGGCTGAGCACGATGCTGGGGCTGTCGGCGGGGCGGCTGAAGGCGCGCGTGCTGCTGCCGGTGGGGGCAGTGTGGCTGCTGTTTTTTCCTAACGCGCCCTACATCCTCACCGACCTATTTCATCTGGAGCCGCGCGCCGGTGTGCCCTACTGGTTTGATCTGGCCCTGCTGCTGAGCGCCGCCTGGAACGGCCTGATGCTGGCCTACGCTTCCCTCACCGACATGCAGGCCCTGGTGACGCGCCGTCTGGGCTGGTGGGCCGGCTGGGGGTTTGCCGCGGTAGCGCTGCTGCTGAGCAGCTTTGGAGTGTATCTGGGGCGCTACCTACGCTTCAACTCCTGGGACATCATCACGAATCCGTTGGCGCTGTTCTACGATATTCTGAACCGCATTCTGCACCCGATGTCCTTCTCGGGGACCTGGGGGGTAACGCTGCTCTACGGCGTGTTTCTGCTGCTCGGCTACGCCACAGTGCGCCTGCTGGGCCGCATGGGCGAGGAGCCGGTCGATTAGAGCTGGGGCCTAAGCGGCGCTGCGAAACAGGTGCTTATCGGCCCAAAAAGTGCCCAACGGAATAAATGAAGCCACGAGGGCCAGCGCCGTTTTGCGCAGGTTCCAGCTGTGTTCCAGAGCATTCTGCAGCACGAGTAGCACGTACGCTACAAACAGCACACCGTGCGCCATACCCACGTAGCGCACCGCTAGTGGCTCGCCGGCCAGGTATTTGAGCGGCATGGCTACCAGCAATAGAATCAGGAAAGACCAGCCTTCCAGAAACCCGACCACGCGCAGGCGGCCCAGGGAAGTTGAGAGCAGAGAAGAATTCATCGTTCCAAAGATACGGCCGGCTTGTTGCCGGAGCGCTGGCACGGCTAGCGGATGCCGCAGAATAGGGAGGTTCGTTTTACCTTGCCTGCCCGATGATGCACCTCCAGACCGATTCTTCCGCCGACGCGCCTACCATGAGCTGGGAACGGCTGCTCAGCCGCCGCCGCTACCCCGAGCAGCCCCAGCTGCACCTCGTCACGGATGCGCCGCCCGTGCGCGGCGCTTTCGTCGCCGATTACGACCGGGTGGTGTTCAGCTCCGCGTTTCGGCGGCTGCAGCGCAAAACCCAGGTAATGCCGCTGCCCGAAACCGACTTCGTGCATACCCGCCTCACTCATTCGCTGGAAACAGCCTGCGTGGGCCGCTCCCTGGGGCGCCTCGGTGGCCGGCTGCTGCTCGAAGAAAATGCCGCGCTGGCGGCTGTGCTGCCGCATCTTGACGCTGACTTCGGTGATATTGTGGCTGCCGCCTGTCTGGCGCACGATATCGGCAACCCGCCGTTCGGGCACTCCGGCGAAGATGCTATATCTGCCTATTTCCGCAGTGCGGCCGCCGAGCCGTTTGTGCGCATGCTCAACGCCTCACAGCGCGCCGATTTGCAGCAATTTGAAGGCAATGCTGCTGGTTTTCGCGTCCTTACGCATACCTACGCCGCCCACAGCAGCGGCTCGGCCGGTCTGGGCTTGACATATGCCACCTTGGGCGCTTTCACCAAATACCCTCGGCCCTCAGTAGTAGAAGAAGCCAGCCTGACGCGCGGCACCAGCGAGAAAAAGTACGGGTACTTTCAAACTGAAGCACCACGCTTTCTGGAAGTAGCCCGCGAGCTGGGCCTGCTCAGCAAGCCCATCGGCACCGACATCGGGGGCTTCTACCATCGGCATCCGCTGGCCTTTCTGGTTGAGGCCGCCGATGATCTATGCTACCGCATCATCGATTTTGAGGACGGCCTCAAACTGGGCCTGATTCCGTGCGAAACCGGCTTGGCGCTGCTGCGCGACATGCTCGGCGACGCGCCCGGTCGCCGAGGCTCAGTAGAGTGGCGCGACTGGCGCGAGGAACTCGGCTATCTGCGTGCGCGCCTCATCAACCGCCTGGTGCAGCAAACCGCCCGCCTGTTTGCCGACCGCGCCGACGACCTGCTGCGCGGCCGCGCCGATGAGCCGCTGGTGCAGCAGCTCGACTGCTGGGAGCAGCTCCAGCACGTGCACCGCCTCACGGTGGAGCACCTCTACCGCAGCCGCCCGGTACTGGAAATAGAGGCGGCAGGCTTCGAAGTATTGGCCGGCCTGCTCGATGCGTTTCTGCACGCCACTTTCGACCCCCACACCGGGCCACGCTCCCGCAAGCTGCTGCACCTGCTACCCGAGCAGTTTCGGGCCGAAGGCCCCCAGCAGGCCGCTACTGCATATGAGCAGATTATCCTGCTGACAGACTATATCGGCGGCCTCACGGATCAGAATGCCTTGAGCCTGTTCCGGACAATCCGGGGAATTGACCTGCCCAAAGGCTTCTGAACAGCCAGGCGGCACTACAGCGTGAGCATGGTTTCGGAAGCCCGGCTCTGCCGCCCGCAGTGCTGGGTAGCAGCAGGGAAAATGGTAGCTTTGTGAAGCTCAACGCTACTGTTCCAAAACAGCTTATTCGGTTTGAAGTCCTGCATTTTATTGTTGGTTTTGCTGACTGCTCCGGCGGCAGGTGCCCAGACGCCTAGGCTCCAGCAGCTGCGGGCCAAAGTGCAGGCACACCTACAGGCTGATACGGCGCGGGTGAACCGGCTGAACGAGCTGGCTTTTGAGCAGCGGTCCAAGGCCCCGCGGGAGTCGCGCGCTTCTTTCGAGGAGGCCCTTCAACTGGCCCAGCGCCTGCACTATCGTTTCGGCGAAGCAAAGGCGCAACTTGGCCTCGGCTTTTATTACCGCAAGCGCAATGAGTACGGCCCGGCCCAGCTGTATACGCAGCAGGCCCGCCAGGCTTTTTCCGAACTCGGCGACCGGCGCAACCAGCTGGCCTGTACCTACAACCTGGCCTATATCTTTTCCGGCCAGGGAAACTACACGCAGGCGCTGGACCATGCCCAGCAGGCCCTGACCCTGGCTGAGCGTCTGAAAGACCCGCACTGGCTGGTGCTGATGAACGCGCAGATGGGCATTATCAGCACGGAAGTAGGTGAGTATGAGAAGGCGCGCGAGTATCTGGAGCGGTGCCTGCAACTGTCCCGGCACCACCACAATCAGCCGGGCGTGTCGCAGGGACTGCGCGGCCTCGGCGACTTGTACCGCACGCAGGGCAACTGGGATAGTGCCCGCCGCTACTATCAGCAGGATGCTACGCTGACGCGCCAGTTAGGGGATGAGCCTGGCTTTTTGGTAGAGGAAATGAATGTGGCGGATATGGAGGAGCGGTTAGGGAACCACCCCAAAGCCTTTGCTTACAGCTACCGGGTGCTGCACCAGCTCCGGCAGCTGGATGTAGTGGGCTATCTACCCTGGACCCAGCTCGTGCTGGCCCGCGCCCACCTGCATACCAACCGCCCCGATAGTGCCCTGATCTATGGCAAAGCCAGCCTGCAGGCCAGCCTGCGCAGCGGCGTGAAAGAGAATATCCGGGATGTGAGCGAAGTGCTGACCCAGGCCAGCGTCCGGGTCGGGGACTTTCCCGCCGCCTACCGGTATCAGACACTATTCGGAGCCTATCAGGACAGCCTCAGTAGCCGTGAGCTTATTCGGCGTATTGCCGCGCTGCAATACAGCTACGAGCTGGACCGACGGCAAACCCGCATCAGCCAGCTGACCCGCAACGAGCAGCTGATCCGGCAGAAAAACCAGCAGCAGCAGTGGCTTTTGGTGGTGTCGTTGATGGGGCTGGGGGCAGTGGCCGGACTGAGCCTGGTGCTGTGGCGCAGCAACCGCCAGAAGCAGCGTGCCTATGCCCTGCTGGAGCAGAAACAGACTGATTTGCTGGCTACTCAGCAGCAATTGGTAGCGGCCGAAAAATGGGCGTTTGTGGGGGAGCTGTCGGCTGGTATTGCGCATGAGCTGCAGAACCCGCTGCATTTCATGAAGAATTTTGCGGAAGTCAGCGTTGCTATGCTCGACCAGGACGGCACCCGCGCCGTGCCAGGGCCTGGTGCGTCAGATGGGTTGCAGCAGGAAATTCTGGCGGGCCTCAAGCAAAACCTGCAGGAAATCAGCCAGCACGGCCAGCGCGCTTCCTCCATCATCACCGACATGCTGACGCATGCCCGTACCGGTGCCAGCCAGCGCGAACGGGTGCCGGTAAATGAGTTGATTGAAGAAAATCTGCGGCTGGCCTACCAGGAAATGCAGACCAGAAACCAAGACTTTCGGGCACTGCTGCATACAGAGCTGGATGAGTCGGTGCGGGAGGTGCTGCTGGTGCGCACGGAAATAGGCCGGGTGCTGCTCAACCTGTTCACCAATGCCTTTCATGCGCTGGCCGTCCGCCAGGCCCAGCTTGGGGCAGGCTATGCGCCTGCACTCCACGTAAGCAGCCGCCGTGTGGGCAACCACATCGAGATTCGCGTGCGTGACAATGGTACGGGCATGTCGGCGGCCGTGAAGCAGCAGGTTTTTCACCCTTTTTTCACCACCAAGCCTGCCGGCCAGGGAACGGGCCTGGGCTTGTCACTGGCCCACGATATCGTCACGAAAGGGCACGGCGGAGTGCTGCAAGTGGAAACGGAAGAAGGCAACTACACGGAGTTTACGCTGGTACTGCCGGCGTAGTATAATGGCCAGCTATTGTAGAAGGCGAAGCGTGGTGTCCAGCTTTTGGGTGCGGAGCAACTCCTGATATTCCAGCAGCATTGCGTCCTTGTTCTGGCGCTGCTCCTGCTTCTGGAAGGGGCGCACCTTGTAGCGGCTGCCGGGCGTGGTTCGGCTCAGGTTCAGGTAAATAAGGCCCCGGCTGCGGCGCTGGGCAGCTTCTCCGCTCTGAATACGGGCAATTCGCTTTTCATTGTTGCCGAACAGCGCCTGTAAGGGGCTCAGGCCCACGTATAAATTGGCCTGGCCGGTGAGGTAGTATTCTCCGCTCACGTCCATATCCGTGAGGTTGCTATTGAGCTGCAGGTTCGGAATCAGCAGACGGCCGCCATCTAGCACAAACCGGGGGCTCACGGGCTCAAAGTAGAGGTGACTGGTGCGTTCCTCCCGCATAAATTTCAGGGCTTCCATCAAGGCTTCCACGTTCAGCAATTCCAGGTCATGAAGTTGCGTTTTGAGAAAAGCCTGAGTTTGGCTGAGCTTGGGAAGAAAAGCATTGTCGAGGGACGTGTGCAGGTCAGTTTCGCCATCCATGGTACCCCGAATGTTCTCGGGAGCCAGCACATCCAGGCCAAGGCCGGTAGCCAGCCCAAACAGCTCCGGTAGTTGAATGTGGTTCAGGCGGAGCTGGGCATGCAGCGGGTGGGAATTGGCGCCGGCGTTGGTCTGCAATACACCGCGCAACGAAATATTTCCACCGAACGCCTGTAATGAACACTGCTCCAACCGCGCTGCACCCGCATCCAGGCTACTCACCAATTTAAACTGACTACCCCGCAAGGCCCCGTACCGGATATGGTCAGCGGCTACGTTTACCCGGCCGGTTACGGTGCCGTCGAGAAAAGGAGAGGAGGCGCCGGGCGTACGGGTAGGGCGACGGCGCGGGGCATCGTCGTTTGGCGAGGGAATGGTGCTCAAAGAGGCCAATAGTTGCAGCAGATGCTGCACATCGAGGGTAGCGTAGCGCAGGTTGAGGTCGGCGCGGGCATTGAGTAGCTGCGTGCCCTTGAGGCGGGCGCTGGCACTGAGCTGCCCGGTGCCGCCAGAGCTGGAGCGGAAGGAAAGCGCCGGAATCAGGAAGCTGGGGCCTTTCTTATCGATGCGCAGACGCACATTGCGCAGGTTGTTGTTGCCGGGCAGCACCAATTCGTTTACCACCACAGTTGCCTGTCCGTTGGCAGCCAGCAGCACTTCGCGCAGGGTAGGGTCCTTGGGAGCACCAGGGGCGCGGCGCGAAGGGCGCGTTACACGGGCCAGCAGCTGTTGGTAGTTGAGGGAAGGAAACTGCACCGCTAGCCGGGCCGCTACGGGCTGCAGATTGAGCGTATCAGTCGGCCAGCTTACTACGCCACTCACTTGCCCACCCCATACGCGCACGTGCAGGTCGCGGAGCTGCACATAGCGCCCGTTGTGGCGTACTGTAGCTGCCAGCTGCTCCAGCGTATCGGAGGCCAGTATCAGTAGCCCGCAGCGTAGCCGAATGTTGAGACGCAGACCCGGTGGCAGCAAATTCATGGCCTTGGTTGCCAACTCCTGGTTGGGCGTGCGGCCTAGGCGTGCGGCTCGCTGGGCGGGTCGGTTTCGGCTATGCGGGGCCGCCAGCAGCCGCTGCAATTCTCTGGTACGCAACTCGTCTACTTCAAAAGTGCCTGTTACGTTTGTGGTCGGGTGTTGCCCGCTGAAATAGGCCAGCAGATACGTGGTAGTAGCGTTGGCCCGCACCTGCATTCCATTCAGCTGTCCTGCCAAGTTTTCCAGCGTCCATAAACTGTCGCGTAGTCGGATACGCACGTTGAGCCCTGTCATATCAGCTTGCCGCCTCGGAATAGTGAAGGACGCATTTTCGAGCTGTACGGTACCGCGGGCCGCAATGGGTGGCAACAGCGTGTCGGCGCGCAGCGCGCGGCGGGAAGCACGGTCTGGTATTTCAGGCAGTGTGCCGTCCAGTTTCAGGTCAATGGTGGCCTCGCCTCGGCGGGCACGCCAGAGGGTAGGTACCACTACAGATGCCAGCGTCTGCAGCTCGGTACGGCCCCGCACGTGCCCTTGCAGGCGTGGGCGTGTAAAGTCAGATACCGTGAGTGAGGCGTCCAGCTCCCCGGCTTTCGAGTAGATGCGGCACTGCTCAAACGAGAGGCTGGTGGTGCGGGGCGAGTGGCTGGGGCCGTTATCGAATACGCCGCGCGCATCCCAGCGCTGTATACGCCGCGCCGAATCGGCCCACTGTACCTGGGCGTTGCGCAGGGCAAAGCGCAGCACGGTCCGGGGCCGCGTAGTGGGGCCACTGATGCCCCGGATGCTGTACCGGATATGGGCGTGGCTGGGGCTGCGGGCGTCATCCAGAAAATGGTCGAGGCTGGTGGGCAGCGCCACGTGCAGCACTTCCAGTAGCGGCTGCTTGCCCTCAAATTGCAGGTTGAGGCGGGTACCGCGGGGCTCATTGGGCGCCGCGCCCCGGTGCGTACCGTTTACCAGCACCGTGTCGCCGTTGAGAGTAGCCTGGGTGCGCAGAAAAGTGCCTTCGCGCCGCCGAAAGTCGTAGCGGTAGCGGACCTGCGCCACCACCGGCTCGTTCTGGAACAGATTGCCACGTCCGCTGCGCAGGTAGTTAAGTTGCCCATCCAGGGTGCCTGTGGTATGGGCGAGGCCTTTGCGCACCTGCACCACCAGCCGGCCCTGCCGCACATAGGCATCGAAGCCGCCATTGTGCAACTCGTTGCGGTCCTGCACGCGCACGTTCACCAATACCAGGGAGTCGAGGTCGAAATTGGGCGGTACGCTGGGCGTGTTGCGGCGCGGTCCTTTACCACGCAGGCCCCAGTCGCGCCCCAGCGAGTCGGTCAGCTGCCGGAACTCAGCATCGCGCAGCGTCAGGTGGCTCATCCGGAACTCGCCGCGCCAGATGTGGCTCAGCTCCAGCCGCGCATCTACTTGCCCCACCCGGAGCACCGGCACCGCCCGCCCAAACGAAGTATCGGTGAGCAGCACGTGCCGCAGCGAAACGGTAAAATGCGGGAAGTGGCGCAATGCCGAAATGTCCACTTCAAAGGGCGCCAGCACCAAGTCGGAGTTGCGCGATACCCGCCCCCGAATGAGCTTCTCCAGCTGCCGCTGGCCCCAGCGTGTGCCTAGCACCCAGGCCGTTCCTACCAACGTCAGCACCAATCCCAGCACAGAAATAGCCAGAAATTGACGAAGCGAAGGTCTTTTCATAAGGGGTAGGAGGGCAGAAGTTTACAGCCAGTGCTTTGCTAGTACGCAGAAAGCGCCGCGTTGATACGGTCGCCGGTAGCTCAGCAGGAAAATAGGAAAGAAGCCCAATAAGTACGTTTCTTGCCGATTCTATTCTCGTCTCTATTTATGCAACTTCCCTCTCTGCAGCGTCTGGCTACCGAAGCCGTCCGTGTGGTTCGCCGTTTCCCGCTTACGCTATGCTGTAGCCTGCTGCTGGGCGCAGTAGCCATCTACTATCAGCGGCTCGATTACAAAGAAAAAGCTGCTCTGGACTGGCTGTTTCCGGTGCTGTCGGCGGCGGCTCTGGGGCTGCCGCTCACGCTGAGCCTGGCCCTGGCCGGGGAGCGGTACGGCTGGCCACGGCTGGGGCGCGTGCTGGCTGCCGCCGGAGCTGTGGGGCTGCTGGTGCTGTGGTACGTGCTGTGCCCGGCCGATCCAACTAATGTCTGGGGGCTTCGGCTGGTGCTGCTGTTGCTGGGGCTGCACCTGCTGGTGGCCGTGGTGCCCTACCTGCCCGAGCTGCGCCGCGAGGCCGACACGCCCGGCTTCTGGCGCTATAATGAAACCCTGTTTTTGCGTATCCTGACCGGCGGACTGTATTCCGGGGTGTTGTTTGCAGGCTGTGCGCTGGCGCTGGTAGCCGTAGAAAACCTGTTTGATGTCAAGCTGGACCGACATATCTATGAGCATCTGTTTACGGTAATGGCTACCGTATTCAATACCTGGTTTTTTCTGGCCGGCGTGCCGCATGACTGGGCCGCACTGGAACAGGATACCACCTATCCAAAGGGGCTGAAGCTGTTCACGCAGTTTGTGCTGCTGCCGCTGGTGGTACTATACCTGGGTATTCTGTATGCCTATCTGGCCCGCATTGTGGTGCTCTGGACGCTGCCAAAAGGCTGGGTTTCTACCCTGATTCTGGCGTTTTCAGTGGCCGGTATCTTCGCGCTGCTGCTCATACATCCCGTCCGCAACGCCGCCGAAAACACCTGGATTCGCACGTTTGCCCGCTGGTTTTATCGGGCCTTGTTTCCGCTGCTGGCGCTGCTGTTCGTGGCCATCGGTACCCGCGTGCAAGCGTATGGCATCACCGAGGAACGCTACTTTGTGCTGGTACTGGCTGTGTGGCTGGGCGTTATAGCCGCATATTTCCTATGGCGGCAGGGGCGGGGCATCATCTGGATTCCGACCTCGCTGGCAGTAGTGGCGTTTGTGGCTTCAGCGGGCCCGTTGAGCGCCTTTGCCGTGTCCGAACGGAGCCAGCTAAACCAGCTGCTTGAACTAACCGCTCAATACAAGCTGCTGCAAAACGGTAAGCTGGATGGAGCCAGTCAACGGGTGCCCAACTTACCGGAAACGGTGCATACACGGTTATCCTCCATCTTTTACTACTTCACGCAGCGGGAAGCCACTCACCAACTGCAGCCTCTGTTTGCTGCCAGCTTGGCCTTGCCTGATTCTCTGAAGGATGCTGATAACTGGACGCGCCGACATTGGGCCGCTAACCAGATAGAACAGGTAAGCGGTATTGCCTCTACAAATTCCGCAGTCACGGAAGCCGTGGCTATACGGTCAGCCAATTTTCAGCACGAAGAGGACAAGGTCTGGCCTCTAGGTAACGGGCGCTACTGGCTCAACAACATAGAGTCGAGCATGTACAATCCGCCTGCAGAGGAAGTAGCCACAACTTTCAATATATTGGAAGGTACGTACCGCTTGCTGGCCCAGCACTATGGCCGCCAGCTACTCCTGCAGCAACTCCGCACCGATAGTAGCTGGCAGACCCGCCTCACCTTGACTCCCGGAGCCACCGCCGACTCCCTGGTTCGTGTATACGGCACCAACCCGGAGCGTTCTATCGAGCTGCCGGCCAAAGGCCTGACTCTCCATGCCGCCACCGACGGTATTCAACTGCACCTATACCTGCGCAACCTAAACCGGGAGCAGAGCAAGGATGGCGCGATGTATTATATCAATGCTCAGGCGCTGCTGGAACTGCGCGAAAAAACCAAGTAAAGTAAAAAGGCCGCCGGCACTAAGCCGGCAGCCGTTTTCTTCGCAGAAAAATTCCGCTCACTCCGTTATTCCCACTCAATAGTTGCCGGGGGCTTGGAGCTGATGTCGTAGACCACGCGGTTGATGCCGCGCACTTGGTTGATGATTTTGTTGCTCACGTCAGCCAAGAACTCGTAGGGGAGGTGGGCCCAGTCGGCGGTCATGCCGTCCACGCTGGTTACGGCGCGCAGGGCTACTACCCGCTCGTAGGTCCGCTCGTCGCCCATTACGCCCACGCTCTGCACTGGCAGCAGCATCACGCCGGCTTGCCACACTTTCTCGTAGAGGCCGTGCTCTTTCAGGCCGTTGATGAAGATGGCATCGGCGCGCTGCAGTAGGTCTACTTTCTCGGGCGTGATGTCGCCGAGGATGCGGATGCCCAGGCCGGGGCCGGGGAAGGGGTGGCGGTGCAGAATATTCACCGGCAACTCCAGCGTATGGCCCACTTCGCGCACTTCATCCTTGAACAACGCCCGCAGCGGCTCCACAATGCGCAGGTTCATCTTCTCGGGTAGCCCGCCCACGTTGTGGTGGCTCTTGATGGTCACGGCCGGGCCCTTCACCGATACCGACTCAATCACGTCGGGGTAGATGGTGCCCTGGGCTAGCCAGCGCGCGCCGTCTACTTTCTGGGCTTCGCGGTCAAACACCTCAATAAAGGTGCGGCCAATGGCTTTGCGCTTCAGCTCGGGGTCGGTCAGGCCGGTGAGGGCCGCGTAGAACTCCTGTGAGGCATCCACGCCGCGCACGTTCAGGCCCAGGTCTTTGTAGGAGTGCAGCACCTGCTCGTATTCGTCTTTGCGCAGCAGCCCGTTGTTCACGAAGATGCCGTGCAGGCGCTTGCCAATGGCCTTGTGCAGCAGCAGCGCCGCCACGCTGGAATCCACGCCGCCCGACAAGCCCAGAATCACCTGGTCCTGCTCGCCTATGGTGCGCTGCAGCGTTTCCACCATGCTGTCCACGAAGTGTTCCGGCGTCCAGCTCTGGTCCAGCCCGCAGATATTCACCACGAAGTTCTGGAGCAGCGTTTTGCCATCCGTCGAGTGCGTTACTTCCGGGTGGAACTGGATGCCGTAGGTTTCCTGCCCCCCAATTTTGAAAGCTGCCACGGCTACTTCTGGCGTGCTGGCAATGATGTCAAACCCGGCCGGCAGCGCTTTAATCGTGTCGCCGTGCGACATCCAGACCTGCGACTCGGTGGGCACGCCGTGCAGCAGCGGGCTTTCGTGGTGGACGCGGCTGAGGCGGGCGCGGCCATACTCCCGAATGGTAGCGGGCAGCACCTCGCCGCCCTGCTGCTGGGCCAGCAACTGCGCGCCGTAGCACACGCCCAGCACCGGCACGCGGCCCAGGTAGCGGCTCAGGTCGGGGTTAGGCGAGTCGGCGTCGCGCACGGAGCAAGGCGAGCCCGAAAGCACAACGCCCCGGATATCCTCAGTGAGGTCCGGGGCGTGGTTATACGGATGGATTTCGCAGTAGACATTCAATTCCCGGATGCGCCGGGCAATGAGCTGGGTGTACTGCGACCCAAAATCGAGAATCAGGATTTGTTGAGGCATAGCACAAAGCTACGAACCGACCGGACCCAGCCAAAATCCGACAGCAGCCTTTCTGCGTTTACTTACAAGAGCCTCGCGCCGGCAGGAGGCTGAACCCAACCGTCCGAAGCCCGACATTCGGGTGGTTCTGGTGCTTAATCACTAAAAAAAAGGATATACTAATGACGACCGAAGAAGTTGAATTCGTTTTTGTATTTTCCCTGCCAACTTCTTCTGTTGTTCCGTTTCCGGGGTTTTATTATGAGAAATTTCCTGCTTTACTCGCTCTTGCTTCTGGTGCCGCAACTGGTGCTGGCCCAGCAACCCGTGGCCCGGCCAGCCACGGCACCTGCCAAGAAAACAGAGCCGCAGCCCGCCGCTGAAACCTCGGAAAGTACGCCGCCGCAAACCGTGGAGGTGCTGCCTGCTGAGCCAGTGGTGCGCGTAATTACCGGGAATGTGCAGAGCCAAAGCGGCAAACCCCTGGCCGGTGTTACGGTGTCGTTGCGGCAGGATGAGCGGGAGTCGTCCATTACCAATTCCGCCGGCATGTTCATTCTGAAAACCACCCACCAGGCGCCGGTGCTGCATGTAAGCTACGCCGGCTACTCCGAGCTGGAAGTAACGCCCCCGGTTTCCGGCCCGCTGATAGTAGAAATGGCGGCCATCGACAAGTACTCCAAGCAACTCAAAAAACAGGTGAAGTCGGCGCGCAAAGCCTGGGAAAAGCCCTGAGTGCTGCCAACCTGATAGATTTTCACGCAAATAGGTCCGGGCTCCAGCAGCCCGGACCTATTTGCGTTTATTGGGCCGGTAAGCAGCCGGTAGATAGTCATAGCAAATCCTTGTGCGTAAGGATGCTAACCGAAAATTTCTCTTACTTAGCCTACACCTTACTCCACAAGCCATGCTGAAAAATCTACTCTCTTTCCTGATCTGCACTGCTGTGGCCAGCGCCACGCTCACCCCAGCCACCGCGCAGGTCGTGACCATCACCGGTGGCAGCCAGATTTCGGCCCTGTCGCCCATCAACCACGCCAGCTCTGAGGGAGCCTACGAAACTATTTATCTGCAGACGAGCATCGCGCAGGCCGGCAACATCACGCGGCTGGCTTTCGAGAAATCGGATGGTACGGAGTTGCAGCCGCTCACCGGAGTCATTATCTACCTCAAAACTACCACTGCCACCGAGTTTCAGAACGGCACGCTCGATACGTTGGGCTACCAGCGGGTGTATGCGGGCAACTTTACGAATGCTACCGCCGCTGGCTATCAGGAAGTAGCGCTGCAGCGTCCGTTTGCCTACGCCAATACGGCTGGCCAGAACCTAGCGGTGCTGGTATTGCGGCGCGGCGGCAACGTGCAGGCTACCATCGGTCCGCGCGCCCGCTACCTGTATGGTGTCACCATGAATCCAATCCGGATTGCCTGCCGGCGCTATACCGGAACCGTGCCCGTAACGAGTGCTACTGCTCTGACGGCTACCAATATTCTGGTGAATGTCCGCCTCACGTTCGGGGCACCGCAGGCCACGCAGGCAGCTCGCAATACGCTGGCTCTGGCGCTCTTCCCCAATCCGGCCCACGATATGCTCACATTGAAGCTGCCGACTAGCCGCCAAACGGCTACCGTGCAGGTTACAGACTTGCTGGGCCGGCGCGTGCTGCCGCTTACGCAGCTGCTGCCCCGGCCCGATGGGACCGTGGTGTTGCCTATCGAAATACTGGCGGCCGGCCAGTACCTATTGCGCATTGAGCAAGGGCAAGCAGTAGCGGTGCAGCGCTTCAGCAAGGAGTAGCAAAAGGGTAATCAGGAAATTTTGTGGCTGACAGTCACGCTGCAACCTCACAATACAGCTGCTTTTCCTGAAAAGATGAGGCCTGCGTGCCAATTCTGTGAAATCTGTGCGTACCTTTGCAACGGCGAGTCAGAACGACCAGCTCCTGTTGAACTCCCCCAGGACCGGAAGGTAGCAAGGGTAGACGGTTGAGCGGTGCGATTTTGGCTCGCTTTTTTTTGCCCTTTTCTCCCGAATCATAAGAAGGTGCCCCGAAGAAAGCCGCGCGGCTAGTTTGCCCGCGAATGGCTAGCTTTGGGGCATCTTTGTTTCCAACCTACCCGCATGAAATTCTTCATTGATACTGCCAACCTGAAAGACATTCAGGAAGCTGTGGAGCTGGGCGTGCTCGACGGCGTGACCACCAATCCTTCGCTGATGGCGAAAGAAGGCATCCGCGGCACCGATGCCGTAATGAGCCATTACAAGAAAATCTGCGAAATCGTGGATGGCGACGTGTCGGCCGAGGTAATTGCCACCGACTACGAGGGCATTATCCGGGAAGGAGAGGCCCTGGCTGAGCTGCACCCCAACATTGTGGTGAAAGTGCCCATGATCCGGGAAGGCGTAAAAGCCATCAAGTATTTCTCGGAGAAGGGCATCAAAACCAATTGCACACTAATTTTCACGGCTGGCCAAGCCCTGCTGGCCGCCAAAGCCGGCGCTACTTACGTGTCGCCGTTTGTGGGTCGTCTGGATGATATCGGGGCTGATGGCCTGCAACTGATTCAGCAGATTGTAGACATTTTCTCGAACTACGGCTACCCTACGCAGGTGCTGGCGGCCTCGGTGCGCCACGTGCCGCACCTCATCCAGTGCGCTGAGCTGGGTGCCGACGTGGTGACCTGCCCGCTCAGCGTCATCACCGGTCTGCTTAACCACCCGCTCACCGATAAAGGTCTGGCTACCTTCCTGGCCGACCACGCCAAGGTGAATGGCTAGCTGATGCGGGGATTGTTGATGAGTTGATTGTTGAGGTGCTGGTTCTCGGTTGGACTTGTTCCATATCGTTTTCGCCGCAGGCCAAAACCGTCAGCAATCAACCCGTCAACAATCATCAATCAACTCAGTCCGCTATGTACATCATCAAAGTAAAAGGCAAAGCCAAAATTCCGGACTACATTCAGCTGCGCGACGAAAACTTCGTGCTGATTGCGTATTTCCGCGCCGACCGGCCCCTGAAAGACCTGCACCGCTACGGCCTCGAAAACAAGGAAGTACCGCTGGCTGCTGTCATCGAAGGGTTGGAATTCGGAAAGCTGCAGAAGCTGGAAATCTGAGCTAGCGCCTTCAACGCATTCCGGGTGAAGCAAAAGAGCTGCTCGGGCCGTAGTAAGCGGCCGGGCCATTTTGCGTTGCCCGGAATCCTGTTTTTCGGGAAACCCCCGGTCCTGTATCTTCGCCCTTATGCCCACTGCCTCCAACCCGGTTATCGAGCTGCACGACGCCTACATTATGCAGGACGTGAATACCGTGCTGCAAAAGGTCACGTTCACGCTCGATAAAGGCGAGTTTGCCTACCTCGTGGGCCGCACGGGCTCCGGCAAAAGCTCCCTGCTCAAAACGCTCTACGCCGACCTGGCGCTGGGCGGCGGCACGGGCACCGTGGTTGGGTTTCCACTGCCTAAGCTGATGGGCAGCAGCAAAGTGCCGTTTATGCGCCGCAAGCTGGGCATCATCTTCCAGGATTTTCAGCTGCTTTTCGACCGTAGCGTGGCCGAAAACCTGCTATTTGTGCTGAACGCCACGGGCTGGAGCGGCAAGGCGCGCAAGCAGCAGCGCATTTCGGAAGTTTTGATGCGGGTGGGGCTGGCCAACTCGGCCGCCAAGATGCCGCACCAGCTTTCCGGCGGCGAGCAGCAGCGCGTGGTGATTGCGCGGGCCTTGCTCAACGAGCCGCTGCTGCTGCTCGCCGATGAGCCCACCGGCAACCTCGACCCGGACGTGGCCGACAGCATCATGCGTCTGTTTGTGGAAATCAACAACTCGGGCACGGCCGTGCTCATGGCCACACACAACTACCAGATCATCCAGCAATATCCCAAGCGCGTACTCAAGTGCGAGCAAGGCCAACTGATTGATTCCGAAACCACCCCGTTTTCTATGACGGCTATCAGTTAAGATATAGCCGCAGCAGGTCTGAAACGGCTGTGCTGCTCCTTTCTCGCCAGATAGTAGAATGGTTTTTGCTTACCGTGGATCGAGCAGAGCAATTCCATTGCACCATTAGATAGTAAGCTGTACGTGAATTCCCCTGGGCTGTCGGTACTGATTCCGGTGTACAACCGCGACGTGACGCCGCTGGTGCACGCGCTGCTGGCGCAGGCCGTCGCCTGGCCGGGCCCCCTGGAAATTCGTTGCCTTGATGACGGCTCCAAAGAAGCCCTGCGCCTCCCAAACCGCGTGCTGGCCACGCTGCCCGGGGTGAGCTACGAGGAGTTGCCGCACAATGTGGGCCGCGCCGCTATCCGCAACCAGCTGGCCAGCGCGGCGCAACACGAATGGCTGCTGCTGCTGGACAATGACAGCCTGCTACCTGACGACCAGTTTCTTGGCCGCTATGCCGCCGCCTGTCACGTAGCGCCGGTGCTGGTAGGAGGCACCGCCTACGAGCCGGCCGCGCCAGTTGCGCCGGAGCTTCAGCTGCGCTGGCTCTACGGCCGCCGCCGCGAGGCCCGTCCCGCCGCGCTTCGCCAGCGTGCTCCGCATGGCCAGCTCACTCTCAACAACATGCTGGTGCGCACGGAGGTCTTTCGCCGCTTTGGCCTGGATGAGAGCCTGACCCGCTACGGACACGAAGACACCAAGTTTGGCTGGCTATTGCGGCAGGCAGGTATCGGCGTGCTGCATCTGGACAACCCGGTGCTGCACGACGGGCTGGAGCCGGCTGCTCAGTTTCTGCAAAAAACCCACGACGCGGTGCGCAACTTGGCCTGCCTGTACCGGGCAGAAGGCCTGGGCGCCGATACCAAGCTGCTGAAAGCGGCCCTGCAGCTGCACCGCTGGGGCCTGGGAGATGCCGTGCGCGGGGCTTTCCAATTGCGGCAGCAGCAGGTGCGCCGCAACCTGCTTTCGGCGCAGCCCAGCCTGCGCCAGCTGGATGCCCTGAAGCTCTACTGGCTGCTTACGGAGCTGAAATAGCTAGCACCGTGGTTTCCTGGCGGCTTGCTTCGGCAAAAGCTGAAAAAACGAAAGAGCCGGTTTCCTTGCGGAAACCGGCTCTTCTCCCGGGTGGGTGCTGTAGTGCTTAGTCGTTGTCGGTGTTTTTCACTTCCGACTTCACTTCTTTATAAGCGCCCTTCACGGCACCGCCTACTTTCTTGCCAACGTTGGCAGCGCCCTGACCAACATCCTTGCCGGCTTCCTTCACATCGGAAGCGGTGTTGCTGGCGGCCTGGCCTACTTTGCTACGCTCATCGGCCGTTTCGGCTTTCACTTCATTTGCCTCACCACTTACGGCCGCAGCACCTTGTGCAGTGCGGGCCTCAGCTTTGTCGAACGATTTGAAAGCAGCATACTTCAGTTTTTCCTTCTGAATTTCGGCCAGATCTTTTGCCGGAATGTCGCCTTTTACTTTGTCGTAGGCTTCATCGAGGGCGCGCCACTCGGAGTTGATATAGCGCCAATCGTCGATGTCGTACTTGTCTTCATTCTTTTTGATGTTGCTGACGAAGTTTTCATACGTAGTGCGGGCGTTGGCTGCCGTAACCTGAGCGGCCGGATTCATGGCCGTATAGTATTTGCCTGGTTTCATGGTGCCGGTGCTGGCAGTACCGGCCGTAGCACGGTTTTTCCAGGACATTTCGCGCTTGTCGTACGCAGTGGTGTAGCGTGTGCGCAGTGCCTCAATCTCCTGGCGGCGGGCATCATCGTACTGGTCGGCGTACTTATCCACGGCCGCTACTTTGGCGTCGAAGTCTGACTTCAGCTGGGCGGTTTCCCGGTCGTAGTCGGCCTCGGCTTCGTTGGCTACGGCATCGGCTTTGGCCTCCGTATCCGATACGAAGGTGGAGAAGTCATTGTACGCCTGGTCGCTTTCCGCTGACACCTCTTTTTTCTGACCTTCGGTGCAGCTGGTCTGGGTGAAAGCAGCGCCCCCCATCAGCAACATGGCCGACAGCGCGTGGAGAGTGAGATTTTTCCTGAACATGGTAGGGAGAGATTAAGGGAGACATATAGCGCAGCTACGATGTAGCTGGCTCTGGCACGCTTAACGCAACCCTTAGGCCGGAGGTTACGCCCAGATGGGCAGTATATATGGTTGCTGACGGCACACGTCTATCTTTGGGCCCCTGTAAGTAACGCTGCCCGTGCCCGATTTTCCGCTGCCCCCGTCTGCTCCCATTCTGCTGCTCGACCTGCCTGCCCAGCATGCGCCTATCCGGGCCGAGCTGGATGAGGCCCTACGCCAGGCGCTTGATGAAGGAGCCTTTATTCAGGGGCCGACTGTGCAGCAGTTTGCGCAGGAACTGAGCCACTACCTCGGCGGTCCGCACGTGGTGCCCTGCGCCAACGGCACCGATGCCCTGCAGCTGGCCCTGATGGCACTTCGCCTGCCGCCCGGCTCCGAGGTGATTGTGCCGGCCTTCACCTACGTAGCTACGCTGGAAGCCGCCGCCGTGCTGGGCCTCGTGCCCGTGCCTGCCGATGTGCAGCCCGATACCTTCAACCTCGACCCGCAGGCGGTGCAGGCGGCCATTACGAGCCGTACCGGCGCCATCGTGGCCGTGCATCTGTTCGGGCAGTGCGCCGATCTGGAAGCGTTGCGCACCCTCGCCGACCAGCACGGCGTGGCCCTGATTGAGGACAACGCGCAGGCTATCGGGGCTACGTTCACGACTAGCCGCGGCGAAACCTGGGTGGCGGGCACAGTAGGAGAGGTGGGCACCACGTCATTCTTTCCCAGCAAAAACCTCGGCGGCTTCGGCGACGGTGGTGCCTTGTTTACGCGCGACGAGGCCCGCGCCGCTTACCTGCGCCAGCTTGCCAACCACGGCCAGACCCGCAAATACCACCACGAACATATCGGCCTCAACTCCCGCCTCGATACCCTGCAGGCCGCGCTGCTGCGCGTAAAGCTGCGCTATCTGCACCAGTGGACTGCCGCCCGCCAGCAGGTAGCCGCACACTACGACGCCGCGCTGGCCGGCCTGCCAGGCCTTTCGATACCAGCCCGCGACCCGCGCAGCACCCACGTATTTCACCAATATACCCTCACAATAACCGACGACGAGCCCGGCCGCCGCGACGCGCTGCAGCAGCACCTGGCCGCGCACGGCATACCCAGCCAGGTATATTACCCGCTGCCCACTCACCTGCAGCCGGCCTACCACTACCTGGGCTACCGCGCCGGGCAGTTTCCGGTGGCCGAGCGGCTGTGCCACACCGTGCTGTCGATACCCATCCACCCCACGCTCACCCAGGAGCAGGTGGCATATGTAGCGGCGGTGGTGCGGGCCGGGGTGTAGCTAGTATCCCGAAGCGGCGCTTCGGTCCACCGGGGTATACCGCTCAATTCCGCGTTGTGGGGCCGAAGCGCCGCTTCGGGGTACTGCCTTACATTGCCTTGGCACTGTTTTTTCTTTCCGCCGTATAGACACCACTTTTCCACGTCTCTACTTTCTCCTTATGCGCCGTTCTTTTCTGACGCTGCTCCTGCCGCTGGCCGGTGTAGCTGCTCTCACCACCGCCGCCATCAACAAGCCAGCTCAGTTCAGCCTGTTCTCTATCCAGCAGGATATCGAGCTGGGCGCCCAGGTGGCCCGCCAGACCGACTCCACGTACCGCGCCAAAGGCCAGCTGATGGAGCGCTCCAGAAACGCCCGCGCGTATCAGCTCCTCGACGGCGTGGTGAAGCGCGTGCTCGACAACGGCAACCTCAAGTACCGCACGCAGTTCCCGTGGGACGTCAAAATTATCAAAGACGACCAGATCCAGAACGCCTTTGCCACGCCCGGCGGCCACATCTACGTGTTTTCGGGCCTGATTAAGTTTCTGGATAACGAGAGTGAGCTGGCCGGTATCCTGGGCCACGAAATTGCGCACGCCGACCGCCGCCACAGCACCCAGATTCTGCAGAAACAATACGGTACCAGCCTACTGCTGGGCATCGTGCTCGGCAACCGCTCCTCCAGCCAGCTCGTGCAGCTGGCCGCCGGCATCGGGCAGCTCAAATTCAGCCGCGACTACGAGCTGGACGCCGATAAATACTCCACCATCTACCTCAACGGCACCCGCTACTACGACTGCGACGGGGCTGCCGGCTTCTTCATCAAGGCCGAAAAGCAGGGGGGGGGCGGCACGCCCGAGTTCCTAAGCACGCACCCCAACCCCGGCTCGCGCATCACCAACATCCAGAAGAGCGCCCAGGCCCTGGGCTGCGCCAGTCGCACCGTCAGCAACACCAGTTTCAACGAGCTGAAGCGGCTGCTGTAAGCCCGCCTGCCGCTCACCCGCCACGCAACAAAGCCAGTTTCAGCCCTTCCGCAGGCCCGAAGCTGGCTTTGTTGCGCTACGCCGATACCTCGTACCCAACGGTTTCCACACCGTGCCCAACGACTTCCGGGCCGTCACCAACGGTTCCAGACCTTCACCAACGGTTCCCGAGCCTTCACCAATGGTTTCCAGACCTTCACCAACGGTTTCCGGGGCGTCACCAACGGTTTCCGGGCCGTCACCAAACACCTCCGGGGCATAGCGAGGTAGATGAAGGAGAAGCGCACGTTTTTTCGCAGCTTGCCGAACTTTCCTGTGCCCCGAACCCCGCCTGCCTTGGCTGATTCCCTTCCTGACGTTCGTTTCGTAATCTGTGGTGTGGGCCACATCGGCCACCGCCACGCTGCCCTCGTTTCGCGCCACCCCGGCGCCACGCTCACCGCCCTCATCGATGTGCGGCCGGAGCTGCAGGCCGGGCTGGCCGCCGAATTTCCCGGCGTCCCGTTCTTTCTCTCCCTCGATGACTACCTGCAGCACGGCCCCGCCGCCGACGTCCTGACCGTGGCCACACCCAACCATCTGCACGCCCCGCAGGCCATTCAGGGCCTTCGGGCCGGGCTGCACGCCGTGGTCGAGAAACCTATTGCCTTGCGCCGCCGCGATGCCGAAGACCTCGTGCACACGGCCCTGCAAACCTGCCGCCTCGTGTTTGGCGTGATGCAGAACCGCTATTCGCCGCCCGCCGCCTGGCTCAAGCAGGTCTACGACGAAGGCCGCCTCGGTGATATTTACCTGGTGCAGATCAACTGCTTCTGGAACCGCGACGCCCGCTACTACAACGCCGGCGGCTGGAAAGGCACTAGGCAGCAGGATGGCGGCACGCTCTTCACCCAGTTCAGCCACTTCGTGGATCTGCTCTACTGGGTGTTCGGCGACATCGACAACATCCAGGCCCGCTTCCGCGACTTCAACCACGCCGCCCTCACCGACTTCGAGGATTCCGGCCTCGTCACGTTCGATTTGGTGCGCGGCGGCAGCGGCACCCTGCAGTACAGCACCGCCGTCTGGGACCGAAACCTCGAAAGCTCCCTCACGGTGGTAGCCGAGCGCGGCAGCCTGCGCCTCGGCGGCCAGTACATGGACAAAGTAGAGTACTGCCACCTGCAGGACTACCAGCTCCCCACACTACCGCCCACCAACCCTGCCAATGACTACGGCCCCTACCAGGGCAGCGCCGCCAACCACGTCCAGGTCATCGAAAACGTAGTAGACACTATCCAGAAGCGCGGTTTCGCCACCACCAATGCGCTGGAAGGAATGAAAGTCGTGGAGATTATCGAGCGGATTTACGGGTTGAAATAGACAATACGATGAAAATAAGATTTGTCGTATCAATAGGTTTTCTATTCATCCCGGATTATTCTTCAGCTCAAACTGCCAGCTATGAACAGGTAGCATTTGACTATTTTTTTGATTCTATATACTCATCATAGCAGGTTAATAGAGTAAGTTTTAAGGGTAAATGGGCTTTTTCAGGCGCAGTCGATGACAAGGCCATATAATGCTTAGGTTCCTTGTTTTAAGGAAGAAGGTTGGAGTACTGCAAAGATCTTATGTAGTGCACTTGATAGTGTTGGAAAGTGTCTTGATGCGCGGCCAGTATCAATCAATGCTGCAGAAGGGAAAGAATACTTACGTCTAAAACATCTATGGCTACATCGCAATAAATCGATGTCAATCTCTCAAGAATCGGCTATAGCAACAAAGCATTATGTAAGAATAAATCTTGTTAAGACTCGAAACTTCACGACTTCTTATTTGATTGAATTAAATGAAAACAAGCAAGTAGTTAGATGGTGTTCGCGCTGGGACGTGTGGTAGGTAATGTTGTGAAGCAACGAGATATTGATATTGGGCTTGAAAATACTTTGCCTGAAAAAATAAATTTAATTGAATAGAAAGAATTGTAGAAACATGCTCAACCCCGACCAACCCGCCCGTGACGAGCTGCATGCCTGGCAGCAGAAGATGCAACGGCCACCTTCGCTGCTGAACCGGGTGGCGCGGCGCGTGCAGGCACGGCTGAATGCGTTGCTGCCAGAAAAGGTACACGTGGCCATTACTGCGGCCATTAAGCAGATGGTGCGCGGCGTGTTGTTCGGCTCCGAGTACGTCACGCAGAAGCCGTTGCCGCAAGGCACGCTGGCGGAGCGGGAAGAGGCCGTGCGCCGCCGCATCCGGGCCTACCGCAATACGGCCGCCGCCGAAGGAGCGGTAACAGGCGCGGGCGGCTTCCTGCTCGGCCTCGCCGATTTTCCGCTGCTGCTCAGCATCAAGCTCAAGCTGCTTTTCGATGTGGCGGCCCTCTACGGCTACGATGCGCGCGACTATTCCGAGCGGGTGTATCTGCTGCACATCTTCCAGCTGGCCTTCAGCAGCCAGCACACCCGCAACGAAACCTACCAGCACCTCACCACCTGGGAAACCTACCGTCACACCCTGCCGCCCGACGCGCACGACTTCGACTGGCGCACCTTCCAGCAAGAGTACCGCGACTACATCGACCTCGCCAAAATGGCCCAGCTGGTACCCGTTATTGGGGCGGCGGTAGGGGCAGTGGCTAACTACCGCCTTCTGGAGCAACTCGGCGAAACTGCCATCAACTGCTACCGCATGCGCTGGTTTGAGGGCCAAGAACCGAAAAAAGAGTTGTTATCCTGAGCGGAGCGAAGGACCTTATCACGCCCCCACAAGTATCAACGGCGTCGGGCATAATAAGGTCCTTCGCTCCGCTCAGGATGACTCGGTATTTTCAAAAGACCAAAGCACAAAAGAGCCCCGCCAATGCTGGCGGGGCTCTTTGCTTATTCACTGCGAAAACTAGCCTTTGGCTTTGCGGTGGCCTTTATGCTTTTCGGCCTTTTCGGCGCGCAGCTGGGCGTATTTGGTGTATTGCTCGGCGCTCAGGATTTGTTTGAGCTGGGTTTCGTACCGCTCCTTGCCCGCCTTCATTTCCTGGTGGCGCTGGGTTTTGTCGGTGGTGGCAAGCTGGGTGCGCTTGGCCTCCATTTCCTTGTACCGGACTATGTGCAGCTCACGCACCTGCGCCGTCTGAGCGGCAGACAAGCCCAGTTGCTTGGTGAGGCGTTGCGCGGCGTGGTCGGCGCGCTGCTCAGGCGTTTTCGGGGTCTTGCCGGCTTGCTCCATTCTGGCCTTGCGGTCGGGTTTGGAGGTAGCCGTCTGGGCCGAGGCCACACTAACCGAGAATGCAAGAGCAGCGAGCAGAATGAGAGACTTTTTCATGGCTGAAGTATTTGAATTGTTGAATTTGAAGAGAAGAGTGCCCGCTGTCTGGAGCGAGCTTTTGTGCTTGTGAAATGCCTGTACGCAACTCAAATGCCAGTTTTTTTCAAATCGAACAGTCCGGGTAAAATAAAAAAAAGTCAATACGGAGTTTAAACCTTGTTCGCAATGCGTAGTCGGGCCTGCACAAGCCGGCCAAAACCGGAACTATCACGCCGGTTTGTAAATCCGCGCCGGCCGAACGTACCTTTGCCGCATCAATTCTTTACCGACAAAGGATTGTTTTTATAAAGAGGCGCTGAGAGACAGGCTCGATGAAGCGTCGGCAACCACCCGGACACTGCCGGAACGGTGCCAATTCCTGACCATATAAAAACAAGTTGCCGTGGATTTCCTGCCTCGCCTTACTGCTCGTTTCGTTGTTTCTGCTACTTCTCTGTGCCTTCCTGTGGGCGCTCAGGGCTGTTGTAGCGCGGGCTGTTGTTGCTGCTGAGTGCCTCTGATCCTGCTGTTCGGGGCTGTTCCTTGTCGGCTGGTAATGGGCTAGGCTGATGCCGGCCTGCGTTTTCTTCACCTGTATTTTCTGGTTGTCCGGTCCGTTTGCTCATGCAGCAAGCGGCCCTGCGCTTCTGCCCGTTGTGGAAGGCGCCGGCCTGTTCACTGATCCGCGAAGCTACGCTTCGTGCTGCCGTCTTGTATGCTTAAAAAATCCTTGGAACTGCTCCGGCAGGAAGCGGCCGAAACGGGCGCTAACACCCTCAAACGAAGCCTGAACGGCTTCAATCTCATCACCATCGGCATTGGTGTCATTATTGGCGCAGGCCTGTTCTCACTCACGGGCATTGCGGCTGCCAACAACGCCGGGCCGGCCGTTACGCTTTCCTTTATTGTGGCGGCAGTAGGCTGCGCGTTTTCAGCGCTGTGCTACGCCGAATTTGCCTCGATGGTGCCCGTTTCGGGCTCGGCCTATACCTACGCCTACGCCACCATGGGCGAGCTGTTTGCCTGGATTATTGGCTGGGACCTGGTGCTCGAATACTCGGTGGGGGCTGCTACGGTGGCCATCAGTTGGTCGCAGTACCTGCTCAAATTCCTGAGCAACTACGGCATTCATGTGCCGCCGCAGCTGGTGATGTCGCCGTTCGAAACGGCCAAGCTCGCCGATGGAAGCATCGTACACGGCTTTGTGAACGTACCGGCCATGCTCATTGTGCTGGCCATTACCATGATTATTATTCGTGGCACGCAGGGCTCAGCGTGGTTCAATGCGCTGGTAGTCACGCTGAAAGTGGCCGTAGTGCTGGTGTTCATCGGGCTGGGCTGGCAGTACATTGATCCGGCCAACTACCAGCCGTACATTCCGCAGAATACGGGCGTGTTTGGCGAGTTCGGCTGGAGCGGTATTCTGCGCGGGGCCGGCGTAGTATTCTTCGTGTTCATCGGCTTCGATATCGTGGCTACCATGGCGCAGGAAACCAAGAATCCGCAGCGCAATATGCCCATCGGTATCATCGGCTCGTTGGTGGTGTGCACCATCCTGTTCGTGCTGTTTGGCCACGTGATGACGGGCCTGGCCAACTACACCGAGTTCAAGGACAGTGCGGCACCCGTGGCCATTGCCATCGAGAAAACGCCGTATGCCTGGCTGTCATCGGCCGTGATTCTGGCCATAATTATCGGCTATACTTCCGTAATTCTGGTGGATTTGCTGGGGCAGAGCCGCGTGTTCTTCTCCATGGCCAAGGATGGCCTGCTGCCTCCGGTTTTCGCCCGCATTCACGAGCGGTTCCGCACGCCGCTGCAGTCGAATCTGCTGCTGGGGCTGTTCATTGCGCTGTTTGCCGGCTTTGTGCCGATTTCGGTAGTGGGCGAAATGACGAGTATCGGCACGCTGCTGGCCTTCGTGATGGTGTGCGTGGGCATCCTGATTATGCGCAAAAAGGAGCCCGACGCACCCCGCGGGTTTCGCACCCCGTTTGTGCCGCTGGTGCCCATCCTCGGCATCCTGACCTGCGTGCTGATGATGGTGTCGTTGCCGTGGGAAACGTGGCTGCGGCTAGCCGTGTGGCTGGCTATTGGCCTGGGCATCTATTTCGGGTACGGCCGCAAGCACAGTAAGCTGGGGAATGAATTAAAAATTAAGAATTAGGTTGTACATCCGCAGTAGCAGCCGGTGCCGTAAGGTTCCGGCTGTTTGCGTTGCGGGGTGGTTTGCACGTAGCTTTGGCCCTCGCTTTATCCTGCTTTTCAGTGGACGCTATTGTTACCGAAACGCCCGTTGTGGCCCCCAAATCAGCCATAAAAGTTTATCCAACCATCAAAGAAAGCTGGGGCTTTTTGGGTTGGTACCTGCTGGCTTTGATAATTACAGGTATTCCCTTGTATGCGGTTGCAAAAGGCGTATTTGCCCTGTCAGAATCGGTGTCAGGAATTCTGATAACGGTGGGCAGTAATCTGGTGCTGCTAGCTTTTCTGCGTTGGAAGGTCGGAAGCCGCGGTCAGTCTTTGCAACTCACTGGTCTGAGGCAAATGTGGCTACTCGCGGTGTTGCCTTTATTAGTGTTTGCATTCGGAATGGTGCTTACACTGAGTAGTTTTCTGCATTTGCCTGATTGGACGCATGGCGCGTTCGAGAAGCTGGTGCAAAAACCATGGATCACTCTTCCAATCGGGGTTGTAGTCGTACCTGTGTTGGAAGAACTGATTTTTCGTGGAGTATTGCTGCAAGGCTTGTTGCGCAACTACCGGCCGTGGATAGCTATTGGACAATCTTCCTTTCTGTTCGGACTCGTTCACTTCAACCCAGCTCAAAGTTTGAATGCTTGCCTGATTGGCATGTTGCTAGGCTGGCTTTACTACCGCACCCGCTCATTGTCGGTGGGCATAGCCGTACATGCATTAAACAACCTTTTGGCGTTTGCGGCCATCATTTGGTTGCCGAATGTGAAGGAGGCCGAAGATGTAGTAGACTTCCTTGGTGGTCCCTGGCTATATGGTGGTGTTGTGCTGCTTAGCGCCGCTGTATTGGCTATAATACTGCGTCAAGTATACAAAGCAACTGATTTGCGAACTGAAACCTCGTCAACAGAGGTTTTTGAAGTGCCCGCGGCAGATTTGCATTCCAGCAAGTAGCCTGATTTAAGAAGAAATAAGAGCAGAGAAATAAGTGTAGCCGCAGCCTATATCCGCTTCAATAGCTTCCGCAATACCTCGCGTACCTGCGGCTCGGCATTGGTAAGCAGCAGCAGGCCACCGTATACGGCCGTCAGCAGGGTGGAGCGCAGCAGCATTGTGACGAACAGCGAGTACACGAACGGCACCAGCCACGCGGCCAGACCAGCGGCAGCAGCCAGCAGCAGAATCAGGGGTACGCGCCGGTCGAAAGGCTGCAGGCCGAAGCTGTACCACACAAACCAGGTGCGGGCTATATTGATGGAAACCAGAGCAATGGCGGCGGCTACGGCGGCACCAGTCAGGCCCATGCGCGGAATCAGCAGCAGGTTCATGAGCACCGTGGCGGCGGCCAGCGAGGCATTGAACAGTAAATCGTAGCGATAGCGTGGCGACGTAACGACGATGAGCCCGTTCACGCCCGTAATGCCGTCGAAGAGGCGGCCGCCGAGCAGGATAAGCACCGACGTGGCGCCGGCCGCGTAGGCCGGTTTCATCTGGGCAAAGATGAAGTCGAGGTTGAGCGCAATGCCCAGGGCCAGGTAGCAGCCCAGCAGCGTGTTGAGGCGGGTGGTGCGCTGGTAGAAGTCGGCCATGCGCGGCAGGTCGTTTTCCTTCCAGTAATCGGCCAGCAGCGGAAAGGCAATCTTATACAGCGCCCGGAACGGCAGCACCAGCGCCGTGCTGATGAAAAACGCCACGCTGTACACGCCCGCCCCGTCGAAGTTTACCTTCGAGCCCACCATCAGCGAGTCGATGGTGGTGATGATAACGCCCGACACGTTGCCGAGCAGCGCAAACGCTCCGAAGCTGAGCATCTCGCGCAGTGGCCGTACGCCCAGCACCGCCCGCGTCGGCCGCAGGTGCAGCTCCCCGATGAAGGCCGTGTACACCGTGAGCAGCAGCGCAATACTGCTATTGACGCCGATGTACCAGAGCACGTAGCCATGAAAATCGAGATAGCCGCTGCCGAAGAGCAACGCGCCGGCCGTAATGAGCAGGCGCAGAACGATTTCCTGTGAGAAGGAGGAGAAGGCGGTGTGATAGAGGGCTTTCAGGTAGGCGTCCTGCAGATTAAGCAGCAGCGTGAACAGCGCCAGCACCAGGCCCCACACGTAATACTGGTTGAGCAACGCCGCGTCCTCGGTATACCAGCTCAGCACCAGCGGCTTGCCCAATAGATACAGGGCCGCTACCAGCGAAAAGCCCAGCAGCGGCACGCCCAGCAGAAACGGCAGAAACCCGTGGTGACCTACCTCGCGCTGCCGGAAATATGGGAAAAACCGGATGCCCATGTTGCCGAACCCGAAGGCCGACACCTGCGCAAACATAGTAGCCAGCGCCACCAGCACGCTGGTCAGGCCAATCTGGTGCGGCTCCAGCACTTTGGGCAGCACCAGCACCGTATTCACGAAGCCCAGCGCCAGCCCGATGTAAGAAATAACCGTGTTGCGCAGTCCCTGCCGCCGAACGATACCCAAGATGGTGGATTGGTGGATTAATGGATTACAACGTGGCGGATTTAGCAAGGCGGAACGGGGGAATTCAGCGTCAAACGCTCAATCCACCAATCCAGCACTGCACCAATCCACTACATCTTGGCCGTTGACGAAGGCCGTGTTACGGCTGCGAAGGTACTGCATCAGCTCGGCGAACTGGCGTGGGCCGGTCCTTTCGTTGGCGGGGTCAAAGTGGTCGTTGTGCCAGAGCAGCGTACAGACGCCTCCGAACCGCTCGATTTCCCGGAACATGGGCGTCAGGGCCGGCAGAATTTCGTCGGGGGCCAGTTGCAGGTAGTTGGGGTGGTGCAGCGTGGCATCCATGACATTGAGCGGGATTTCCAGGAAGTCGCAAGGCTTGCCGGTCTGGAAATCGAACGGCTGAAACGGTAAACAGTAGGAGTTGCGGAAGCCGTAATGCTCGGCGAAACCCAGCGTGGAATCGTAGGCTATTCCGGCCTCCGTCAGCACGGCAGAAGTAAGGCGCGGCTCCCAGTACAGGTAATGAAACCGGTTGCCAAGTACTTTTCCGGGTATCCGGGCGCGCTGTTTGCGCAGTTTTCGGGCATCAACGCAGGTGCCTATGCTCCCGTGCACCGCTAATTCAGACCCGGTTTTCACCAGTTGCGTAGCGCGCTGACGAACAGTTGCGGCTAGATAATCGGCATTGGGGGTTCCGTTGGCATCTTTTTGGTGCTCAGGCAGGAAAAAGAATGTGCTTTTCGCCCCAAACTCCGCTACCGTGCGCTGCACTAGTTCCAAGTTGTCCCAGGTATCGGGTTGGGTGAAGTGCTGCAACAGCTGCCGCCCGAAACTCAGCCAGTCGTGGCGCCGTAGGGCAGCCTTGGCCGGTGCTTTCCAGGCGCCGTGCAAACTGTCAATATCATGCGTAACGAAGGTGGCGAAGGGCGCGCCACCCGCCCAGCGACGCGGCGGCATTGGCTGGCCTGTAGCATGTTCCACGGCCGTTTTCAGCACGTCGAAGTAATAATTAACGACCGGCACGGCCACGAAACCATAGCGGTGCTGCACGCTGGCCGCAAACGGAAAACGGTCGTGTTGGTCCCGCTCGTCGGAGAAAAACTCCTGCCAGCCGCTGAGCAGGTAAAACGCCGCCGACACAACATCGGCATTGATGCGCGCCCGGCCGGCGGGCAACAGCTCCAGTAGCGGCTTGTCGGGGTGCGGGTCGAAGAAGAACGGCAGGCGCTGCCCGTGCCAGTCGCGCCAGCCAGGGGCGGCCGGGTAGGGGTTGGTTTCGCTGAAAAAAGTGCCGGCTGCCTCCGCCATTTCCACCTGCGGCTGCGTGGCCGCGTAGCCGATAGTTACTTCCGGTCGGCCATTGTAGGCCTGCCAGAAGTGGTGCAGCACGTACGCCAGCCGGCTTTCAGGCGTGGTAGCAACGACAGGAGGCAGCGGCGGAAGCATAGTTTCGGCAGAGAAGTAAGCCAGTAAAGTACCGGACTTTGGAGCCTAAAAGAAGATTGTCAGCTCAAGCTACAGTTTCCAGCCACTCATCCAGCAGGCGCGCGGCGCGCCGTTGGCTGTGGCCTTCGTCGGGAGTGCCGAGGGTGGCGTTGTAGTAGGCGGCTTTGCGGTACAGATCCAGCGGTTTGTGCTGCTGATAGCCGCGCAGCAGGGCTGCCAGCTCCGGTAGCTTGGCGGCGCGTGGCACCAAGCCGTGCGCCACATAGCCATAGTAGTCGTCGGCCACGGCGTGGGTGCCGAAGCGGAAATAGACACTCGCCAGATTCAGCAGCGTGGCTTCGAGGTGGGTGCTGGTGTCGGCGGCCACCAGCGCATCCTGCTGCTGCAGAAACTCAAATACGTTCTGCTGGCGGGCATCGGAGAACTGCAGCTGCGGGTGCTGCCGCCGCAGAAACGCGAAGTCGCGCTGGTCGCCGGGGTGGGGGCGGAAGGTGAAGGTGAGGTCCGGAAACTCGCCCAGCAGGTAGGCCAGGGTTTCGGTAATAGCCTCGGTGGTATCCAGCGTGTTGCAGGCTACGCCTACGCGCTGCACCCGCGTATTCTGGTTCTTTCGGGCCAGAAAGGAGTCTGCTTTGGGCATTCCTACCAGCGCCACGCGGCCGCGCACCGGCCCGCACTGCCGGTATTTGTCCAGCGCATCCTGGCCTTCCAGCAGGCTCAGGTCGAACCCCAGGGGCGGGAAGTTGGTACTGACACTGGCGTGCTGTACGTAGGCCGTGGGCACGCCTTCGGCGTGGCAGGCCACCAGCAGGGCGCGGGCGTCGTCGTTGTGGTCGTTGGCAAACACCACAGCCCGCGGCCGGTAGTGGCGCAGCGCCCGCCGGTACACCTCGTAGTAGCCGATGGCGTTGAAAATCAAATCGAAAAACCGCCAGGCCCGCTCGCCCTCCGTGTGCCGCAACGCCCGGTATACCTCCGGCAGCTGCCCGTAATACAGTAGCTTGCGCCGCAACGACAGCCGGTTTACCTGTCCGTTGTAGCGCCCGATTTCCTTGCTCTGCCCGGCTATCAGCACCGAATCGGGCCGGGTCTCCCGCAGAAAATACAGGGAATCGTAGTTGTTCTGGCTCACTGCGTATAGCCACACTGCGCCGCGCAGGTTTTCCGGGTTTCGGACGGGCCGGAACATATTGCCGACCAGCCGCAGCCCGGCGTAGCCCGCCACTTTCAGCAACCGTTTCAGCGGATTAGCCGGCGAAATAGGCTCCAGCATCCGGGCTGGCAGGGCCGCAAACAGGGACGTGAACCGCAACTGCAGAATGTCGTGCAGGCGGGCGGCGGGAGTGGGCGGAACGGCAGAATCAGGCATGGCCGGCGTTACAGCGCGTCCCATGTCAGCGCGGTGCCGGCGCGCAGTTCCTGGCGGGCCGGCTTGCCCAGCAGCTGGTCGTAGTAGCGGGGCGGCAGACCGTCGCCGGGGCGCACCACGCGCAGGTTATCCTTGGTGAAGACTTCGCCGGCGGCAATATCCTGCGCTACATATAAGGAGCGTTTGTAGAGGCGGCTTTTTTCCTCGGCCCGCTGCACACCATACTGAATCTGGCCCAGGGCCTGCCAGGCGCGCTCAGTTTCGGTCACAAGCTGCGCCACTTCTTCGGGCTCCAGCGAAAAGGCCGAATCCACGCCGCCATCGGCCCGGCGCAGCGTCACGTGCTTCTCCACTACGCAGGCGCCTAGGGCCACAGCCGCCACGGCCGCGCCCACACCCATGGTGTGGTCGGAGAGACCCACCAAAGCGTCGGGAAACAGTTGTTGAAAGTGCGGTAGCGTGCGCAGATTGGTGTTTTGGGGCGTGGCGGGGTAAGTGCTGGTGCATTTCAGCAGCACCAGCTCCCGGCAGCCGGCGGCGCGCAACACCTGCACGGCCTCGGCTACCTCGGCCAGCGTGCTGGCACCAGTGCTCATAATTACGGGCTTGCCGGTGGCGGCCACCCGGCGTAGCAGCGGCCAGTCGGTATTTTCGAACGAGGCAATCTTGTAGGCCGGCACGTCGAGGGTTTCCAGAAAATCGACGGCCGTTTCATCGAAAGGCGAGCTGAACGCCAGCATGCCGTGCTGCCGGGCGCGGTCGAACAGCGGCTTGTGCCATTCCCAGGGCGTATGGGCTTCCTGATACAGCTCGTGCAGCTCCCGGCCAAACCACAAAGAGTTGGGGTCGTCGATGCGGTAGGCGCCGGGCAGCGTCATGGTATCGGCGGTATAGGTCTGGAGCTTGATGGCGTGGGCACCAGCGGCGGCCATAGCATCCACAATGGCCAGGCCGCGGCTGAGGTCCTGGTTGTGGTTGCCGGAAAGCTCCGCTATGATGAGCGGGGGCTGGTCGGGGCCCACGAGGCGGGAGCCAAAGGAGATGTTCATGCTGCAAAGAAACGAAGGCCGCACCGAAGCACCACGCCCCCGGCCTTAGGCGTACAGTTCTTCGGCCGTGGCACCGGGGTTCAGTGCTTCGGGTGCCGTGCCGCCGAGGTGTAGCACCTGTGCCTGCAGTTGCAACTGCTGCTCAAAGTCTGTCACTCGCCGAATCACCTGAATAACGGCCACTACTCCCAAAAGGTCTATAAGCGACAGACCAGCCATCAGCAGTAGTTGGGCCCGTAGCCCTTCGTAAGTAGTAGTCTGCCGGGCCACCGCCGAGGTGATAAGGCCTGTGCAGCTATGCAATAGGAAAAGAGCCCACCATAACCGCAGCAAATGATGAGAGGTGACTTCGCCGTAGGCCATGCGCTGGGTTTTCTGCCAGATTTCGCGCATGATGGTGTACGGCCGGTGTAGGCTGACAATCGGCACAATCCAGGCGCTGACCGCCCAGCTGTCCACATATTCCATCCCAACTCCCAGTGCCCCCAGGTTGTAGTAGGCGCGCCGCATCCAGCGGATAAACGCAATGGCACTCAGAATGGTAACTCCCAGCTCGGTTATGGACAGCATATTTACCAGCGCAGCCATTCCCTCGATGGTAGTAGAATCGGGTTCTGAAGTGCCCAGCATGAAGCTGTAGATAACCTGTAGGATAGCGGAGGCAATAAGCAAAAGGCCAAGGCCCATAAAGCCATACAGGGCCTGCTGGCCGCGGCCCGAGTTATCACGAATCGTTGGGGTAGCTAGGGTATAGAGCAGGGAGAACCTTTAAAGAAGGTTAAACTTCCGCAGCTTCCCAAACAAACGAAACGGAATCTGGAGCTGGTGTGAGCGGCTTGGCCGACTGATGGTAGCCAGCTCGCTCAAAGGCCTTCACCGACGCCACGTTGGCTGTTTGCACATGCCCGACTATCTGTCGCACCCGCGCAAAAAAGTGCACTGCCATGCGGGTGCCGGCCAGTAGCAGCAGCGGCGCCAGTCCCCGGCCCCGGTAAGCGGCATCAAGCAGGTAGCTGAGGGTGGCCTCTGTACCCTCTGCCTGAAACCGGATGAGTCCCACCGGCTGGCCGCTGGCGGCGTCTTCGGCCACCAGGAGCAGGCTGTTGGGGTCTTCGAGGCGGGCCGCAAACCATTGCTCGTGTGCAGGTTGTGGTACGGGATTGGGGTTGAAGGAGTGCTGCCGAACGGTTGGGTCGTTGGTCCAGGCCAGCAGCTGGGCCGAATCGGTGGGGCGAACCGGGCGCAGGTGAAACGGCGGAGCCAGGAGCTGCATTGCCCGAAACTCCTGCCGGAGCCGTACTGGTGCAAGGCCGTCGAACACCTGCCGCTGCCGCAGCCGCAGCTGTGCCGCAAGCCTGCCTGCTTCCGCCGAGGTCAGCACATTCGGGGCACTGGGGTAGGGCAGGGCCAGGCCAGTGGCGCGCAAATACTGGTTGATATCGTGCTGATTGTCGGCCACGGGCAGCAGCAGCAGCAGGCCGCCACCCGCCGCGCAATACTCGTAGCTGACGGTGCTGGGCGAGCACACTGCCGCTCCACAGCGGCGCATTAGCTCCACCAGCTCAGCCGCCGACAGGCTGCGGTGCAGGGTGAGGCGCGGCTGCTGTGTTGCCCAGCTATGCAGCTCGTCCCAGCCGGAATAGGCGCTGCCCAGCACGGCATGCACCTGCGCTACGGAAGGCAAGGCCAGCAGCGCCGCTGCTACATGCCGCGTCTGGTGCGTAGGGTCGGCCCCGCCGAGGCACACCATTACCGTGTCGGGCAGAGCCGTAGAGGCGGGCCATGAGGAAGCCTGGCGGAAGGCAGACCGCAACGGCGCATAAGCAGGGCCCACCAGCAGGCGGGCACCTGGCTGGCGCAGGTCGTAGTGGGTGAGGCTGAGGCCGCCGGCCGGGTTCAGTACTACATCGGCGGCCAACGGAAAGCTGTGCAGGTCATCCAGGTACACGAGGCGGGCTACCGCACCGCGCACCGTATTCTGGTAGCTGTAAGTGAAGGCATAGCCATCCAGCACCAGCACATCAGTGGCGAGCAGAATGTGACGTACCAGCCAGGCTGCCTCTTCGGCCAGCGGCTGTACCGGCACTGTCAGCACCGCGCAGCCGGCCTCGGTGAGCTGGACTTGCAGCTCCGGACTGGGCTCACGAACCAGAAACAGACATTCGGCGGCCTCGTCACGCAGGATTTCAGCCAGCGCCAGCAGCCGCATCACATGGCCCAGCCCAATGTGGGAATTGCCATCGGCGCGCAGGAGCAGGCGGGGGAGAGGCATCAGAGCTTTTTCTGTTCGATGTGAGCATTCAGCGCCACCAGTTCCGGGTGCTGGTCCAGCAGCGCAATCAGCGAGTCGGCGGAAAGCGTAGCTGCCCCATGGGATTCAATCAGCTGCCGCACCAACTCGAAATCCTCGGCGGTGTCCACGGTGAGGCGGTAGCTGCTACGGTCGTTGGGGCGCATGATATGCCGAAACCGCACGCGGCCCGAGCGGTTCTGGTGAATATACGGCGTGACATGCTCCCGGTCGGAGGGCAGTGTGGCTTGCTCAAAAGCTTCCTCCAGCAGCTCCCGCGAGAAAACCTCAAAATCGAAGCCGCGCGGGAAGGTGCGTTCCAGCACATTGGACAGGTACAGGTGCGGGTCGTTGGCCAGCAGATAGTCGCGCACGCCCTTGGCCAGCACCTCGCCGTCCAGCAGCGGGCAGTCCGATGTCACCCGCACAATTACGTCCAGCTCATGCTGCGCTGCGCACTGCTGGTAGCGGCTCAGCACGTCGTGTTCGTCGCCGCGGGTACAAGGAAGGGCGGAAGTGTAGGCAAAAGCAGCCAGCGGATCATCGGTGGCATTACTCGTGGTGGCAATGTAAAGTGGCAGGCCGCTGGCCTGCAGCCGTTCTACATGATAGTGGAGCAAGGGCTTGCCTGCCACCGGCAGCAACACCTTGCCCGGCAGGCGGGTACTCGTCATGCGAGCCTGCGAAATAATGCCAACTTTCTTCAATGGGTGAACGAGTAAGTGGGTAGACGGGCCGGTAGATGCAGCAGTTCTGTTACTTCATTCATGCACTTAGTCGCCCACAAACTCCCGAATACAGTCAATAACGTACTGCTGCTCCTCATCGGTCAGGCTCGGGAACAGCGGAATGCTGAGGCAGTGCGCATAGTAGTGCTCGGCCAGCGGAAAGCTGCCGGGCTGCCAGCCCAGTCCCTGGTAGTAGGGCATGGTATGCACCGGAATGTAATGCACCTGCGCAAAAATCTGCCGCTCGCGCAACGCATCATACAGGCCTTTGCGGTCCGGCACCTGAATCACGTAGAGGTGGTAAGCGTGGCCGGACGCGCCGGCCAGCGGCTGCACGGAGGGCATTTCGGCAAAGACGGCATCGTAGCGAGCGGCCAGCTGGCGGCGGCGGACCAGGCCGGCTTCGGCGCGGGTCAGCTGGCTGATGCCCAGCGCGCAGAGCATATCGGGCATGCGGTAGTTGTAGCCCAGCTCCTGCATTTCCATGTACCAGCCGCCGTCGTTGCGGCTCATCTGGGCCGGATCTTTCGTGATGCCGTGCGTGCGCAGCTTCAGCAGCTCCCGGTACAGATCCTCGCGGTTGGTCGTAATCATGCCGCCTTCGCCCGTGGCAATGTGCTTGACGGGGTGGAAGCTGAAGATGGCCAGATCGGCAAACTGCCCGTTGCCGCAGCGCTGCTCCCGGCCCTGCGAGTCGGTTAAAGAGCCGCCCGGTGCATGGCACGAATCCTCAATAATCCAGAGGCCAAACTCATTGGCCAGCTGCCGGGCTTCTTCCAGGTTCACCGGCAGCCCGGCAAAATCCACCGGAATCAGGCCGTGGAAGTAGCCTTTGGGCTGGCTTTCCAGCAGCCGGCGCACCGCGTGTAAGTCAATCAGCGCCGTGGTGGGGTCAATATCCACGAAATGCACCTCACCGCCGCAGTAGCGCACGCAGTTGGCCGAGGCCGCGAAGGTGATGGGCGTGGTAATGACGCGCTGGCCCGGCTGCACACCCAGCGCCAGCGCGCACAGGTGCAGCGCCGCCGTACCGTTGCTCACGGCTACCGCGTAGCCTACTCCGATGTACTCGGCGAACTTCTGCTCGAACTCGGCCACTTTTGGCCCCTGCGTGAGGTAGTCGGAGTGCAGGGTTTCCACCACGGCCCGCACATCTTCATCAGTGATGTGCTGGCGGCCGTAGGCAATGGGACGGTGGGGCTGGAAAGTGGGCATGAGGGCAAAAATACGCAACTAGGCGGCATTGCATACTTCCTGGTTTCGGTTAGTTTTACCAGTATCTGTTGCTATCAGAATATTAGGTTGGCTATATGAAACAACTATGCCGCATCAGCCTGCTGCTCGGTCTGCTTTGTGGCTGGTTGCAGCCCGAAGCTCTGGCGCAACGGGAGTATTACAACTGGTATTTTGGCAATAGAGCCGGGATAAGCTTTTTGAGTGGCGCGGCCGCCCCACTTCCCCTAGGCGCGCCAGACCTGTACCGGGATGTCTGCTCCGTTTCGGATAGTGCCGGTACGCTGCAGTTTATAGCAGAAGGCAACCGAATCCTGAACCGCAATTTTCAGCTGATGGTCGGAGGGCAACTCGGCGGACCTGTATATTTCGGATATGAAGTAATGGCGCTGCCCCAGCCCGGCCGGCCGGGGCGCTACTATGTATTCACCCCTAAGCACTGGGTGGATATCGGGTTGACCACAAATTACCCGCCGCCCAACCTCACCTATTTTGTGGTGGATATGCGTCGGCAGGGAGGCCTGGGAGAAGTAGTAGCCCGAGACAGTCTGATACAACTGCCTCAGGGAACTGTTACTGGTAATCAGGGCTTGGCTGCAACCGACATTGCTGCCGTCCGGCATGCCAATGGACGGGATATGTGGTTAATCATAAAGACAGATCAGCAGAATTACCTCAGCTTCCTGCTCAACGATACCGGCGTGCACCCGCAGCCCGTCATTACAGTAAACCCGGTCGGCCGGCGTCTGCCGATGGTAAATCCGGGCGGACTGATAAAGGCTTCATCGGACGGACGCCGGCTGGCCTGCAGCTTTTTCTGCTTTCTGGTTGATGCACGCGGCAATTTCAACGGAGTCCGCCTGCCCTACCAGGAAGTGGCAGAGTTTGATAACCGAAGCGGGCGTATTGCCAGTGCCTACATTATTCCGGATACTGCCCGCTACAAGCTTGCCCCCAGTAGATGGTCTGGCGGCACTGGCGGACTGGAATTTTCTCCGGACGGTTCTCGCCTGTACGTTGATACGCTGGCCAGCCGCGAAATCTGGCAGTATAATCTGAATGCGGGGTCGCCGGCGGCAGTGGCTGCTTCCCGGGTGGTGGTGGCGCGCCCCGTTGCCGGGGCAAAGCAGTCTGGCGCCGGTAATAACCTGCAATTGGGGCCTGACGGGCGTATCTACCATGCGAGCACCCTCGTCAACCGGGTAGGACGATTCGAGTCGCCCAACGCTTTGGGTAGCGCAACCAGGTACCGCGACACTGCGCTTGTCCTCACAACGGGCGCTATTACGTTGGCTGGGCTGCCTCGTGCCACCAACGACCTGAACCTGCTACCCGTCGTGGTAGCAGGCTCCGGCAGTATCAGCGTCCAACCTGCCTGTGCCGGTACGGCCGTGCAGCTGAGTTCCTCACTCAGCCCGTTTGTGACTGCCACTGCCTACGCCTGGAATTTCGGCGACCCGGCATCGGGCCCGTTGAATACTGCCAGCGGCCAGGCACCTGCGCATCAGTACCAAACCGCCGGCATCTACACCGTGACGCTAATCGTGACAGCGGCTGGTGGCCGGCAGTACTCCACTACTCAAACGGTGCAGGTTAGGCCGCGCCCGGTCGTTGATCTGGGGCCCGACGTGAGGCTGTGCGCCGGCGAAACCCAAGTGCTCAGCCCAGGTCCACAACCGGCAGGCAGCACTTTCAGGTGGCAGAATGGCAGCACTGCCGCCGAGCTTACGGCCACTACTGCCGGCATATACAGCGTTACTGTGACCAGCCCCAGTGGCTGCGCGGCTACCGACGAGCTGATAGTGACGCAAGCCAATTGTGCCGGTTCGCCCAACGTGCCCGATTTCACCAATCTGCCTAACATTATCACGCCCAACCAGGACGCACAGAATGAATGTTTTGTGCTAAAAGGCCTGAAAGCCTCCGACTGGAATATTGAAATATATAACCGTTGGGGCCGGCAGGTGTACCGGAAAGCTGGCTACGACAACAGCTGGAATGCCACCGGGCAGCCCGAAGGTGTCTATTACTACCTGCTCCACCATGCTGCTACCGGACAGCAGCACAAAGGCTGGATGGAAGTGAGCCGATAGGGACAGAATGCCCGTAAGTACATGAAGAAGGCCGCTTCCAGTGAGGAAAGCGGCCTTCTTCTTTACAGGAGTAGGGAATCCGTTACACCGCAAACTCGGCGTCAACGTGCAGCCGGATTTCCTCCCGGATCTGCTCGGCGCTCAGCCACTCATCGTTGTTGGCCGAGTCGTAGTGGAAGCCTTCGGGCACCCGTTTGCCGTTGAAGTGGGCAATAAACTTCTCCACGTCCCATTGCGGCGTGAAGGGCAGAATCACGTAGTATTTGGCCAACTCCACCGTGCTCAGCGCATCGGTTTCGGTTATCATTTCCTCGTGCAGCTTCTCGCCGGGCCGGATGCCCACAATTTCCTGCCGGCAGTTCGGGCCAATGGCTTTAGCTACCTCCGTAATAATGTAGCTCGGAATCTTGGGCACGAAGATTTCGCCGCCCCAACTGTGTTCCAGCGCATATAGCACCAGGTCCACGCCCTGTTCCAGCGAGATGTGGAAGCGGGTCATGCCAGGATGGGTGATGGGCAGCACGCCGGTTTCGCGGCGCTGCAGGAAAAACGGCACCACCGAGCCGCGGGAGCCGATTACGTTGCCGTAGCGCACCACCGAAAAACGCAGGTCGCGGGCGCCTTTCATGTTGTTGGCCGCCACAAACAGCTTATCAGAGCAGAGCTTGGTAGCGCCGTAGAGGTTGATGGGGGCGGCGGCCTTATCTGTGCTCAGCGCTACTACTTCCTGCACGCCGCAGTCGAGGGCAGCGTTAATCACGTTTTCGGCCCCGAAGATGTTGGTTTTGATGCACTCCATCGGGTTGTACTCGGCGGCGGGCACCTGCTTGAGGGCGGCGGCGTGCACAATGATGTCGATGCCTTCGCAGGCCCGCTTCAGCCGCTCGCCGTCGCGCACATCGCCAATGAAGTAGCGGATGGCCGGGTACTGGCTCTGCGGAAACGTCTGCGACATTTCGTACTGCTTCAGCTCATCACGCGAGTACACCACCAGGCGCTTCACCTGCGGAAATTTCTCAAACACGGTCTGCACGAACTGCTTACCGAACGAACCGGTGCCGCCGGTTACCAGAATAGATTTGTGGTTGAGGTCGAGAGCCAAAAGAGAAGTGCCGTTGACGCCCGGCTGGCAAAATAGGGAGGGCAAAAGTAATGATTGCGCGGTTAGGGCCGCAGATAATCCGGCCAGTGGGCATCGTGTTTCTTAGTTGCTGGCCGGCGCCAGACTCCCACACACCAGCGCTACCAGCTGCTCGGTGAGGGCGCGGCGCGAGTAGCGGGCGTGGCTGAGCGTGGGCAAATCGAGGTTGGGATTGACGCGCCATTGCGCTACTAAGGCCTCCAGATGCTCCAGCATGGCCTCGTAGGCGCCGTAGGGGAAGGCTTGCCCGGCCCCACACTCGCGCAAGAGCCGGTCGGCATCGGAGCCGGCCGGGCCGATGCAGATAACGGGCTTGTTGGCCGCCAGATACTCGAACACCTTGCCTGGCAGGATGCCTAGGTTGTGCGGCACATCCGGAATAGCCATCAGCAGCACCGTGGCCCGCCGCAAATAGCCTACTGACTCATCATGTGGCACAAAGGGCACCAGTTCGGTGCAGTCCAGCAGGCCGTTCACCTCCACCTGCCGTTGCACTTCCTCCGACACTTTGCCCACGAAACGCAGCCGCAGCGGCACCGCAGGGTGGCGGCGGCGGCACTCGGCCAGCGCACTCAGCCACAACTCAATATGGTAGGTTTCGGAGATGGTGCCGGTGTGCGTGATGAGCAGCGCATCAGTGGGAGGGGCAGAAGGCGCCTGAAAGTCGGCTTCGTCGTAGCCATTGGGCAGCACGTGAAACTTCTCTGGCCGCAGCGCCTTTGACTTTTCCAGAAACAGGCGGCGTGTGTCGGCGCTGGTAGTCAGGACGATATCGGCCAGCTCCAGCACCTGGCGTTCGTAGCGCGCATCGAGGCGACGGGCCAGCGGCGTCTGGTTCAGCTCGTGATGGTAGTAGATATCGGTCCACGGGTCGCGCAGGTCAGCAAGCCAGCGCAGGCCATAGCGGCGCTTCAGCTCCAGCCCAATCAGCTGGGTAGAGTGGGGGGGCGAGCTGGTGAGTACGGCATCAAACTGTTCGCCCTGCGCCAGTAGGTCGGCCACGGCCCGCAGGGCGTGGCGGTTCCAGCCGCGGCGGGCATCCGGAATAAACAGGTTGCCGCGCACAAACTTGAAAAACCGCTGCGTGAGGCTGGTTTTGCTTTCGCCCACAAAGCCGCCGTACGGAATCTGCTGGCGGCCCGTGAGCTTCTTGTAGCTCCCAAACGGCTCCGAGGTATCGGTGCGGATTACGCGCACTCCGGCCGGTACTTCGGCCGCCAGCGAGTGGTCCAGCACCGGATACGCGCCTTTTTCGGGGTCGACGGTAATGACCGTTGGCTCGACACCCAGCGCGGGCAGGTGCTTCACGAACTTGAGGCTGCGCTGCACGCCGGCCCCGCCCGAAGGCGGCCAGTAGTAGGTGATGACAAGCAAACGAAGCGGACGGGCAGCAGACACGGGCAGACAAACTAGCAGGAGAAGCGCGAAGGTACATAGACGTGGCCTTTCGGGGTTTTCTGGTTACTTTTGGGAAGCCAATCAACGCGGCAATCCGCTCCCGGCGGTAGTCTGCCGTTGGAAGGCAAGTCAGTTGCTGCGCCAGCCTTCTGCTCCAGGAACCCGGCAGCGCCAGTATAGTAGTTCGTTAATACTCAGCACATCACCCGATGTTCGATAACCTCAGTACCAAGCTCGACCGCGCCTTCAAAACTCTGAAAGGCCAGGGCAGCATCACCGAAATCAACGTGGCGGCTACCGTAAAGGAAATCCGCCGTGCCCTTGTCGATGCCGACGTAAACTACAAGGTAGCCAAGGAAGTAACCGATAAAATCAAGGAAGAGGCCATGGGCCGCGACGTGCTCATCAGCGTGTCGCCGGGCCAGCTGATGACCAAAATCGTGTATGATGAGCTGACCCAGCTCATGGGCGGCGAGAAGCAGGATATCGTCATCAAGGGCGAGCCGGCTGTGGTACTGCTGTCGGGCCTGCAGGGCTCGGGCAAAACCACGTTTGCCGGCAAGCTGGCTAGCCACATCAAAAAGCAGGGCCGCAACGTGCTGCTGGTGGCCTGCGACGTGTACCGCCCCGCCGCTATTGACCAGCTGAAAGTGCTGGGCGAGCAGATAGGCGTGGAGGTATATTCGGAGCCGGAAAACAAGAATCCGGTGCTGATTTCGCAGAACGCCATCGAGTTTGCGCGCAAAAACAACAAGAAGGTCGTCATCATCGATACCGCCGGCCGCCTGGCCGTGGACGAGCAGATGATGAACGAAATTGAAGCGGTGAAGCGGGCCATCAACCCGAGCGAAACGCTGTTCGTGGTGGACTCAATGACCGGCCAGGACGCCGTGAATACCGCCAAAACCTTCAACGACCGGCTGAACTTCGACGGCGTGGTACTTACCAAGCTCGACGGCGACTCGCGCGGTGGTGCGGCCCTTTCGATTAGGGCGGTGGTGGAGAAGCCCATCAAGTTCATCTCGACGGGCGAGAAGATGGAGGCCCTCGACCTGTTCTACCCCGACCGGATGGCCCAGCGCATCCTGGGCATGGGCGACGTTATCAGCCTGGTAGAGCGTGCGCAACAGCAGTTCGACGAGGAGGAAGCCAAGCGCATCAACCAGAAGATCCGCAAAAACCAGTTCAACTTCGACGACTTCCTCTCGCAACTGGAGCAGATCAAGAAGATGGGTAATCTGAAGGATCTGGTGGGTATGATTCCGGGCATGAGCAAGGCCATCAAGGACGTGGACATTGACGATGACGCCTTCAAGCCAATTGAAGCCATTATCCAGAGCATGACGCCGGCCGAGCGTGCCCAGCCGGAGTTGCTGAACGGCAGCCGCCGCCGCCGTCTCGCCAAAGGTTCCGGCACCGACATTCAGCAGGTAAACAACCTGATGAAGCAGTTCGAGGACATGCGCAAAATGATGCGCACTATGAACAAAATGAGCCAGACCAAAGGCGGCATGCAGCAGATGGCCCGCATGATGGGCATGAAAGGTCCGCTGCGGTAACTGGTAGATACCTAATCGAAAAGCAAGAGCCCCGAACGACATCGTTCGGGGCTCTTGCTTTTACTGGGTTTGAGTCTGCTTCGTACTTAGTAGTCTGTGCGGCCTTCTTTTTGCTCCCAGGCGCGGAAACCGGCGCTAGCTTCGTCGCGGAGCAGCTCGGTCATGGAGAGGCGGCGCTGGTCGAGAGGCTTCTCGATTTCGTCGTAGATGAACTGGTCATCGAAGCCAATGGCAGCGGCGTCGGCTTTGGTGTTGCCGTAGAACACGCGGCGCGGGCGGGCCCAATAGATGGCGCCCAGGCACATGGGGCACGGCTCGCAGGACGTGTACAGGTCGCAGTCGTCGAGCTGGAAGGTGCCGAGCACGGCGCAGGCCTTGCGGATGGCGTCTACCTCGGCGTGGCAGGTGGGGTCGTTGGTGCTCGTAACCTGGTTGAAGCCGCGGGCAATGATTTTACCGTCGCGCACGATGACGGCACCAAACGGGCCGCCGTGACCGGCCTGCATTTTTTCAACGGAAAGGCGAATGGCTTCGCGCATGAAATCGGGGTTGGGAGCTTCCATAGGAATGAGGGGAGGAAAGGCAATAAAACACCCACGTAAATGGGCTAAAAACGAAGGGGGCTGCGAAGGACGCAATTTTATACATAACTCTAAAGCAGCGAATCGGTAGTTATCAACGAGTAGCCAATGTAGTCGTTGGCTTTTGTCCATCATTTATCAACTACCTCCATGAAACAACTTCTTACTCGCTTGCTGCTGCTGTGCGCTTTGCTGAGCAGTAGCACCGTCTTTGCTGACCATCAGCGCCCACATTTGCTGCTGGGAGCCTCCCTGAGCGGGAGCCAAGAAGTACCAGCCGTTGCTACTGCGGCGCGCGGCGCTGTCAGCTTCACGCTGAATAATACGCGCGACACACTGTTTATTTCTGGCGCGTTTAATGGCTTGAGCGGGCCGGTCACGATGGCGCATACGCACCTTGGCTTTCGGGGCGTGGCCGGACCGGTCGTAACAGACCTGTTTCGCTTTATCCGGGGCAACCGGATCCAGGGTTACCTGACTGGGGCGGATATTGACCGCACCAAGCTGGACCGGTACCTGCGCGGCGGCTACTACATCAATATTCACACGGCGGCCAACCCGGCCGGTGAAATCCGGGGCCAGATTGAGATTGAGAAGGACGAGGAGTTCGTGGCGTCGCTGTCGGGGGCGCAGGAAGTGCCGCCCGTCACGACGGCGGCCGTGGGCATCGGTACTTTCAATCTTGCCCAGAACCAGGACAAGCTGAAGTTTCGGGTGGTGGTAGCGGGGCTGAGCGGCCCCATTACGATGGCACATTTCCATCAGGGCGCCACGGGCGTGGCGGGTCCGGTGGTATTGGATCTGATGCCGTTTGTGGCCGGCAATGTGATTGAGGGCGAAGTAACGCCGACGCCGGCCATCGTAACGGCCATGCTGGCTGGTCAGATCTACATCAACGTGCACACCGCCGCCAACCCCGGCGGTGAAATCCGGGGGCAACTGATTCGGGATGCCCGCTACCTGAGCCACGACGCCCGCTTCGATGGCGCTCAGATGGTGCCGGCCGTTACCTCAACGGCCAAGGCGGTTTCGTTCCTGCGGCTCAATTCCACGTTCGATACGCTGCGCATTTTTGTGGCGCACACCGGCCTGAGCAGTGCTCCTACCAGCCTTACCCTGTTCCAGGCCGATGCCGGGCAGGCAAATCCGGCTACGCCACTCACTACCGTTACCATTCCGGCTGGTACAGCCAACGCCTTTTCCGTCAGCCTGACGGGCCTCAACACAGCGGCGGTGAACCTGTTTCTGCAGGGAGGAGTGAATATGGTGTTCAATACGGCGGCCAACCCCAATGGCGAAATCAGGGGGCAGGTGTACCGGCTGGCGCGTGAGGGCTATGTTTTCTCGCTCAATGGCGCGCAGGAGCGGCCCACGCCGGTTACCAGCCCTGGCTACGGCTCCGGTTTTGTGAGCATGGACCGGGACCAGAGCAATGTGCACTTCAGCATGGCCTGGGGCGGCCTGAGTGGCCCCGCTACCATGGGACACTTCCATACCGGGTTGCGCACGCAGGCCGGGCCGGTAGTTTTCGACCTGATGCCGTTCTTTGATTCGGCTACGCTGCCCAGCGCGGCAGAAGGGTTCTGGCTACCTGCCAATCCGGCTCCTAATGCCGCCCGTCCCTTTACCGCCCGTCGGGCCCTGCAGTTCCGCCGCGACAGTGTATATGTGAACCTGCACACGGCGGCCAACCCGAGTGGTGAAATCCGGGGGCAGGTGTTCCGCGGCGCCCGCGACCTGAGCGTGGTACTCTCGACGCAGCCCGCGGCGCTGGTAGCGGAAAGCTTCGCTACGTTCCCGAACCCGGTGCAGGAAACGGCCACAGTTACGTTTGAAGCCCGTAGCGCTGGTAGTGGCACGCTGGTAGTAGCCGACCTGCTCGGCCGCACGGTAGCTACCCAGGTACTGGCCGTGCGCACTGGCGCCAACCGCCAGACGATAAGCCTGCCGGGCGTAGCGCCTGGGGTCTACTTGCTCACAGTAGAAGTAGCCGGCAGCAAGCTGGTGAGCAGAATTGTGAAGCAGTAGAGGAATAGCAAATCAAAAAAGCCTGCCGGAACATATCCGGCAGGCTTTTTTGATTTGCGTGGTGCCCTGTTACTATTTATGTACCAGCGGCAGCATCAGGTTCTGGCCCTGGCCGCGCAGGCTGAGCAGGTAGGTGCCGGCCGGCAGGTTGGTGAGCTGCAACTCCTGGATGGTAGCGCCCTGCAACGACAGTGTCTGAATACGGCGGCCGGTCAGGTCCAGAATTTCACCCTGATAAGCGCCGGCCGGCAGGCCAGTCAGATCCAGGGTGGCCTGAGCCGGGGCCGGGTTGGGGTAGAGGCTCACGACGCCTTTGCCAGCTTTGAACGTTGCCACTCGCACCGGGCTCAGCGACGAGCCTTCGTCGGTATCTACTTGCCGGAGGCGGTAGTACACCACCTGCAGGCCGAGCTTGCCCACGCCACCGTCGGTGTAGCGGTAGCTGGTGCGGCGGGAAGTAGTGCCCTGGCCCTGCACAGTGCCAATTCGCTCGAAGGCCGTGCCGTTGAGGGAGCGTTCCACTTCGAAGCGGGCATTGTTTTTTTCGGATGCAGTTACCCAAGTCAGCAGGGCATCGGTGCCGGATGCCTTGGCTTCAAAAATGACCAGCTCGACAGGCAGCGGGCGGGCAATGCGCACGTCCTCAGTGGTATTGCTGGCGCTGGCGTAGTTGGAGCCTTCCACCGGGCCGCCGCTGGAGTAGGTTCCGCCGGGGCTGACGATGCTGGCAGCTTGGTCGCGGGTAGGGTCGGCGTAGGTAACGGTGGCACTGGCCTGGTAAAATACCTCATCCAACGCATTGGCCGCTACGGTAGCCCGGAACGAAATCAGCAGGGTCGCGTCGCTGGGCAGAAAGATATTGCCGAAAGCAGGCGTGTTGGTGCCATTGGTCGGTGTGGTGTAGCCGGTAGGCGTGAACGTGCTGCCATCGGCCCGCCGAATAGTAACGGTGGTGGGGCCGGACGCGTCGTAGCCAAACAGCCCGGCAGGTAATGTTACGCGTGCTGCCACACCCATAGCCGAGCCGCCTCCCGTGTTGGAGATAGTCAGGGAGTAGGTGGCAGGTGCTACGCTGCTGCCCGTACCGCCACTACGAGTGAGGGTAGGGGTGCTGGTCGCCAGCGTAGTGTTGAGCTCTGGCAGACAACCACCGGCACCGGCAATGGTATAAGGTATACCCCGTCCGGCAGTAGTAGAAGAGGTGCCCGCACTGCCGCTGGTAGCTCCAAAGGCACTATTGCCACTGGAAGTACGCCCGGCCGTGCCGCCTGCCACCGAGGTGGTGGCGGCACCATTCGTATAGATGAAGCCGCCGCCGCCGCCGCCACCGGGGCCGTAGTTGTCGGCAGCTGCCGTGTTGGCGCTGCCGCCGGTGCCGCCGTTGGCCTGCAGCGTCAGGTTGCTCAGGCCGGATGTCAGGTTAGCCAGCACCACGATGCTGCCTCCGGCGCCCCCGCCTCCGGCGCCTTCCTGCGCTGCTGCGGTGCCGGGGGCATTGCCGCCATTGGCACGCAGAGTGCCGGTACCGCTCACCGAGCCGGTCCGCAGGAGTAGAATACCGCCGCCCAGGCCACCACTGGCCGCCGCAAAATTGCTGTTGCCGGAGCCAGCACCATTTGCTGAACCGGCCCCGCCGCCACCACCCAGCGTAATGCGGGTAGTATTGGCCAGCGCAACTACTGCGCCACCCAGCGCCTGCGCGCCCGTACCGCCCGAGCCAAAGCCGTAGCCCCCGCTGCCGCCTGTACCGGCGTTGCCGCCGCCTGCTCCACCGGCATTGCCGGAGTTCGTAATCGGCGCGAAATCCACGGCGCCGCCACCGGCATTGCCCGGCGCGCCCCGGCCCGTAAAGCCATTCCGGTACCCCGCAAGGCCGCCATTCACGATGCCGGTACCGTTGTATACAAACTGCGGTGTGCCAGCCGTGCCTTCCCCTTTCGCGCCATGCGCCCCCGAATTGCCTCTTCGGTAGTCGGAGGCTAGGGCAGTAGTACTGCCATCAGTAATGCGCCCGCCACCGCCCCGGAATCCTTTGGCCGTGAGGTCAACTGCTGCGCCGCTGGCAAACGAAGTGAGGCCCGCAACGTCCAGGGCCAGCACGCCGCCGGTGCTACCGTTCCAGGCGGGCGTGCCCGCCGCTGTGCCGCTCACATCCAAGTCAGAGAATTGCGGTACCCGAATCACCTGGAAGCGGCGCTGACCGGTGGGGTTGCTTGCGTCGTCATAGTCGAGGTTCTGGTAGCCGCGCGTAAGACCACCGACCAGCTGGAGCGTACCTCCGGTGAGGGGGACGTCGGCGGCAGCAATACCATACTCATACTGCCCGGCCGTGAAGTCGGTGGTTGAGTTGCCGGTGCCAGTGGCATTATTTGCTCCATAAGACGCATCGTTGGCCGTCGTGATGGTGGCTCCTTGCATCTGCATCAGCAGCACCAGGTCGCCGGCCGAAATGGGGGTAGTGCCGGCAGCGGCTGCCCCTACAGTTAGTGCGCTGCTGCCTGCCGCCACGCTGGCCGCGCCAGGATAATAGGTGTTCAGCACCGAGCCGGTAGTGAGCGTGCCCGGTCCGTCCTTGCCCGGCGTAGCGCAGGTGGTTGCCACCCGCACGGTCAGGTTGGCCAGGTTGGAGGTCGAATTCAGGATGGAGTTGACGCGGTACGGAATCCGGACAACCCCGGCAAACGTGGGGGTTGGGTCGAAGGTGACCACGCCGGACGCATTGACGCTGAAGGTACCTTCTCCGGCCACCGTATAAGTGCTCTGGATGCCCGACTGGCTGGGGTTCAGATCAACGGAAGCGGCGTCAATGCTGCTGCCCGGGGCCTGGTCGTTGCTCACTACATCAAACGAAACGTTGGTATCCAGCAGCGTAACGGCCTGGTCGTTGGCCGCTACGGGCGGCAGCACAATCTGCAGATTGCGGATTTCATGAATGTTGGTGCTGCCGCCGGTGGCGCCGCTAAAGCCAACACGCAGCGTGCTCGGTGGTGCCGATACAACATAGTTGCTGATGGTAGTCGTGACATCGGAGCCGTGCTGAATGCGGATAGTGATGCGGTAGGTACCACCGGACGCAATGACGTCAATAAACGCCCGCCGATAGTCGGGGGAGCCGTTCTGTGCCCGGGCTGTTGCCACATCGAGGCTGAACGGCAGCGACTGGGTGCCGGTCAGATAAGGGTACTGGTCGGTACCCGCGCCGTTGCCCGCCCCCCGGATAGCCACTGCGTCAGGCGTGAGGTTGCCGGAGTTGATACCGCCATTGCGGCCTTCCGTCTGGTTTGAGTAGTTGCCCCACTCATCAATCCCAATACCGATATAGCCATTGCTGACGCCCGGAATACCGGTCTTCTGCGCGTAGCCGAGCGAGCCGCCCGATGCTCCGATATTGAAGGTTTGCGTGCTGCCATCAATCAGGAACACGCTGAAACCATCTGCGCCGGGCGTGGTGCCGCCGTAGGCAAAATATTCAAAGGAAATGCTGAATCCCTGCGTCGCCGGGAACGAGCTGTTGTCGATGGCATAGCCAGCCTGATAGGTAGTGGACTGTGTCAGACGTAGATAGCCTTCGCCAGCTGCGTCGCCGCCGGTTGTGCCGTTATCGGTGAGGTAGGCAGTACCCCCGATGGTCCAGCCCGTTGCTGTGGAGTTGCGGAACGTTTCGAGCCGTGGAAACTGGGCATATGCCCGGCCACGGGCGCACAAAAGGCCCCAGAGCAGAATAATAAAAAAGGAGCGCCACTTCAGGAAAGGCCCGGATTGCCAAAAGGTAAAGAGTGCTTTCATACGTAAGAAATGGAAAATTGAAGAGTTGGTTTATGATTATTCCTGTTGTTTGGCCAAGTGAGTGATATGATATTATTTATAAAATACAACTTGTATAGTGTTATATGAGCAATTATAGCTCATATTTATTATTAAGTACATAAATGGAGTGTTATTGTTTTGTGGATTTATCAAGTGTGCCTACATAGAACTGAGCGTAGGCAAACAGGCGCTCCAACTGGTGGTATAATCTCTAGGGCACTTTGGCCCAATAGTTGATACAGATTGGTGAGAAAGAATATTTTTTAAGGTGTTTTGGTTGTGGAATTGGGGCGGGCCGTTGGTTCGCCTTAATTTTTTATGGCCTCTATGCCCGCCAATACAAACCGCCAGCTGGCAATACAGGGAGATGGTGGCTGGCAGGAAAGCGGCAAAGCCCGGCTCGTCAGCCCGAAGGGGCTGACGAGCCGGGCTTTGCCGGGCTGAAAATTTTGATGCGCGTATTGCTGCCCTGGGAGTGCCGGTAACAGCGAAAGTCTGTTCTGGTGCGCAGTGGTTCCGTATAGCGCGCGGAGACTGGCTTTACTGGATAACGCGCAGCTCGTACTCTCCCGCAGAATTCGGTACCAGGAAAGCGCCGACGCGGCTGGGACCATAGCCCAGATTCACTTTAACCCATTCGTCGCGCACGGGCAGCAACTCGATGATTTCCTGGCGCAACCGGGCTAGGTCTTCTTGCAGATTCTGGCGCTTCTGCCGCACCTCCTCCGCGTGCTGAGGAAAGCTGCCGGTGGCGGAGCGCTGCTCGAACTGCTGGGCAGCTGCGGCTTCCTGTGCCTGCTCAGAAGACAGGTTTACTGCTTCCACCTGGGCTCTTTGCAGGTCTTTTTCCGCCGCCAGATAGGCGTTGACCTTGTCTTCGAGCGGCAGAAGGTTCGGGTTGAGGTAGTCGAGATTGGTAGACATGGAAGTTGCGTCAAAAGCTGCTTGGATACTAGCCAAACGCAACCCAGCGCCAGAAGGATACGCGGGCCCTGTTCCGCCTCAGTTCGTGCGCAGGCCGGGCCGCAGGCGGTGAGCGACTACCGGCAATGCCGTACCTTGCGGCGTCGGCCCGCAGCCGGCTCACCCGGACTTTCGAATTTATGCCCGCCAGCAACCTTTCCGCCGCCGACCCGCTTGGCCACGCCCTGCTCGATTATCAGCGGGGGCAACTGGATGCCTCCCTCACCGTCCATAGCAACGTAGCCGAAGAGGAGCCGTTGCCGGCCGCCTATTTCTTCCGCAGCTTGTGGGAAATGCCCGAACTGGAGCGGCAGGCGCTGGACGAATGCCGGGGCCGCGTGCTGGACCTGGGAGCCGGGGCCGGCTGCCACGCGCTGGAGCTGCAAAGCCGCGACTTTGAAGTGAAAGCCGTGGATATTTCAGCTGGCGCCGTGCAGGTGATGCAGGAGCGGGGTGTGCGGGAAGTAGCCTGCCACGATATTTTTGACGCGGCTCTGGCCAACGGGAAATACGACACGCTGCTCATGCTCATGAACGGCGTAGGGCTGGTGGGCACACTGCAGGGCCTGGAGAAATTTCTGCGCCATGCCCGCACCATGCTGGCCCCCGGCGGCCAGATTCTCGCTACGTCCTCCGATATCAGCTACCTCTACGAAGACGAAGACGGCGCTTTGGTGTTTGACCTGAACGGGCCGTACTATGGCGAGGTGACCTATACAATGCAGTACGGCGAGCAGCACGGGGCCGAGTTTCCGTGGCTTTTCGCGGATGCCAGCATCGTGCAGGATTACGCTGAAGACGCCGGCTACGAAGTGGAGTTTCTGGGGGAAGACGAGCAGCAGCAATACCTTGTGCGCCTCACCGTGCGTATGGAGCGCGACGCCTAAGCGGTTCGCGCATCCACTGCGTTTTTCCTGATTTCTGCCGCAACCATGACCTATATCAAAACCTTCACAGTGCGCTGGGCCGATATGGACCCGAACGTGCATATGCGCCATTCTGCCTACACCGACTACGCCGCCCAGGTACGTCTCGATTTCCTGGCCGACCAAGGCTTTTCCATGCACCGGTTTGCGGAGCTGGGCATCGGCCCCATCCTGTTCCGCGAAGACACCCGCTTTCTGAAGGAAATTCATCTGAGCGAAACCATCCGCGTGACGGCAGAGCTGGGCGGGCTGAATGCCGATGGCTCCCGCTGGCGCATTGTCCATACCCTCTACAAAGCCGATGGCCGCGAAGCCGCTGTGGTAGCTGTTGATGGCGCCTGGCTGGATCTGAAGCTGCGCAAACTCACGGTGCCGCCACCGGAGCTAACCGCTACGTTCACCGAAATGACGCGGCACGCCAGCTACGCTGATATCGTTCGGGAAAAGAAGTAGTGAGCCCGGCAGCGGCGCGGCTACTGCAAGGATTTGCCAATCCGCTCGAGCTGGCGCTGGTGGTGCAGCACATGGTCGAGCATGAAGTCCAGGGTTTGGTAAATGGTAAGCATGCCCGAGCGCGGGTGCTTGAAAATGGCCCGGTCCAGGAGCTTGCCCGGATATTCGTTCAGGGTCTGCTCCAGACGGCGGCGCACCGACTGCCATTCCTCGCGCAGTTGCGGCAATGATTCCACCTGATCCGGCGTCAGCTCAGCCAGCCGGGACGGCGCCTTGAAGCGGGTGAAAGGCAGGCGCAGCAACACGCGTAGCAGCATGGACTTGAGGGTGTGGCCCAGCCCGGCCTTCTCCAGCTCCTCAGACTGCTGCAGCTTTTTGTCGAGATACTGGCAGATACCGGTTTCCGAAACCACCAGATGCTGCACTACCTGCGCCGCCGACCATTGGCCCGGCCCCGGCGACTGGTGAGACTTGCTGCCCAACGCCTCGGCCGATTTCAGCAGGCGGTCGGTGGCTTGTTCGAGTTGCTCGAGGCGAAGATGCAGGCGGTGATTCATGTGGGAAGGCGAGGGTAGCGGAAATGCGGCGTAGCTTTGGGCAAAAGGTACGTAAAATCCCTCCTGCCGGCCCATGTGGCCATCTAGTCCGCCCGCTTAATGCCTGTGCTACCTTCAGTTGCCCGCTTTTTATCTGCTTCCAGAGGTGCTGAGGTCGCCTTGCCCGCTGGAAGCAGGGTGCAGCAGCAGGCTTGGCCGCTCTGGGTGCGTATCGTGGTGGTAGTGGCGCTGTATGCTGGCTATTTCCTGCTCGGTGGTGGCCTCACCGGCACTCGCATGCCCTACGATGCGGGCCACTACTGGGAGCTGGCTGTGTCGTTTCAGCGGCACCACCAGGCTTTTTCGCTGCTGTATTTCGACACGCCTACGCGCGGCTACCTGGCGGCGCTGCTGCAGTTTCCGGCCCTCATCATCCGCTTCCTGACCGACTGCACCATGCCGCAGGCGGCCAAAACGATGGGCGTGGTATGGGCCGCTGCGCTGTATGCCTGGCTGATTCCGGCACTGTGGCAGCAGCTGGTACCCGGCCGCGTAGCCGGAGTGCGCTGGCTGGCCCTGGTGCTGCTGGCTTTTGTGTTCTGGCGCGACCATTTCAGCTTTACGATGGTGGATATGCCGGCGCTGGTGCTGCTGCTGCTGGCCCTATGGGCGTGTGGGCGGCGAGGACTGGGGTGGTGGCTGGTAGCAGGCTTCAGCCTCGCCGCCGCCTTCAATAGCCGCCCGATGTATCTGGCGGCCGTGCCAGCGGTGCTGGCGCTGGCGGGCTGGTGGAGCTGGCAGCGTAGCCGGCGCGCACTGGTCTGGCGGTGGGCATTGCTGCTGCTGGGCATGGCGCTGGCACTGGCCCCGCAGCTGGCCATCAACCGGCTGCAGTTCCGGCAGAATACACCGCTGGTGCTGGCCCGCGTTTCCGATACGGAGCAGGCGCCACTGTACCTCAAACAGCTTACCTGGGGCACCCGTTTGCTTCGCTACGATGCCGACCTGAACAAGCGCCTTTTCTTCGTGGACCCGGCGGGCCTGCGGGTGCTGCAAGAAGCCGGAATCAGCCAGTATACTTCCTACGGGCAGTTTCTGAGTGCCGTGTTGCGCCACCCGCTCGACTATAGCTGGCGCTACGTGCGGCACTTGTTCAACGGGCTTGACGTGCAGCAGCCCGCCCCGTATCTGCTGCACGACTACGGCCCCGAACGCCACTTGATGCAGCTGCTCAACTATGCAGCTCTGGGGCTGGGGCTGTGCGTAGTTGCCGGGGCTAGGCTAGGGCGCTGGTTGAGCTGGCCGCGTGGCTTGGTGCTGCTGGCGCTGCTGCTGCCCTGCGCGGTGGCCGTGCCTACTGCTATTGAGTCGCGGTTTGTGCTTCCGCTGCATCTGCTGCTGCTCACGGTGGCCGCGTTCCGGTTTTCTCCCCGGCCTTACCAGGAGTGGTGGCGGGGCCGGCCGCTTCGGTTGGTGGCGGGGCTGCTGGTGGCCGGCCTGTGGCTGGGCTGCTGCTTCTGGCTTTCGGCGGCCACTTTCCGCAACTTGCAGCCCGACCCTGGCAAAGGCAAGTCCTTAGTGGACGACTAAGCCGGCTTCGCTAAACCTCAGATTCTCTTGCTGACACAACTATTATCGGCCCGGCCCGGCCGCCCGCGGCTTCCGTACTGGCGCCTGACTCTGCTACTGCTGCTGGCGTATCTGCTGTATCTGCCCTTTTCCGGCTACACGCGCCTGTACCACGACTCGCTGAACTACTGGTTTATCTCCATCTACTACCATAAGCAGGGCAGCTTCTCGCTCCTCAACTTTCACGATAGTTTCCGGGGCTACCTGCTGCCGCTGCTGCTGCTGCCGCTGCGCATCGTGCAGTTCTATACTAATCTGCCGCCTATTCTCTTTGCCCGCGTGTTCGGAGCGGTGTCGGCGGCCGTGGGGTTTGGGCTGATTGGACCACTGCTGTGGCAGTCCGCTAAGGGGCAGCGGGAGCCGCTGGCCTGGGTGCGGCGGCTGGCCTTCGCGGCGCTGGGCTTTGCCCTGTGGCGCGACTATTTCAACTTCACGCTCACCGATTTCCCGGCCCTGTGGGCGCTGGGACTTGGTGTATTGCTGCTGTATAATGCCGGCCTTTGGGGAGTAGCGGGAGCGGGAATGTGCTTGGCCGCGGCCTGCAACATGCGCCCCACCTATCTGATTTCCGTGCCTTTTTTTATGGCGCTTCTGGCAGTATTGCCGCTCCATATCAACGGTGGTCGGCGGGTGGCTCGCACACTGGCGCTGCTGGCTGGCATGGCGCTGCTGTGGCTGCCGCAGCTGCTGATCAACCACTACCAGTTCCGGCAAAACTCGCCGCTGGTGCTGGCCCAGCACGAGGACCTGGAAACGGATAATCTTTACCGCGAAAAGCTGAAATGGGGCTTGGTACACCAGAAATACGAAACCACAATCGTCACCGACTACCCGCAGCGGGTTCTCATATTTCGGGACGTAGCTGGCGAGCAGCTCGTCAAAGCCGAGCGTATCGGCTGGTTCGACTCGTATGGCAGCTACCTGCAGCTGGTGCTGCGCCACCCGCTCACGTTCACGAAAATGTATGCGTGGCGGCTGTTCAACGGGCTTGACGTGCAATATCCGACGCCGTATATCAAGCGGGTGTACGTGCCGACCTGGGGCCTGGCGTGGCTGAACTATACGGTGTGGTTCGGGGCGCTGCTCGTGTTGCTGCGTACTCGTTTCCGCAAGCTACGCTGGCACCAGTGGTTGGTGCTGGCCGTGCTGCTGATGCCCTGTATGCCCATGCTGCCCATGAGCATGGAATGCCGCTTCCTGCTGCCACTGCATCTGCTCCTGTACGCGGTGCTGTGTTTCGGGTGGCCCACGGCGTGGCACCCTTCCCAGTTGCCGCGCCGGCAGTTGGCGGCGGTGGGAGTGGCATATGTGGGGTTTGTGGCGGTCTGCTTCTGGGCATCAGTAACGGCACAGGCTACGCTGGAGCTGGGGCCGCGGGCATTGTGGTAATAGCAGTGGCAGCTGGAGTCTGATGTTGAGTTTGGAAATGGATGAGTGAACTGACTTCTCGTTCCGCAATAAAAAAGCCCCGCAGCCAGAACGGCTGCGGGGCTTTTTGCGAGAAGCGGTGCTTCTTTATTTCTTGACGTACATCACCTCGCGCACGGCATTCACGGTGCGACCTACGTTTGGTAGCGAGGCTTCGATGAGGGTAGGAGCGTAGGGCAGCGGCACGTCCATGCACGTTACGCGTACTACGGGCGCATCAAGGTAGTCGAAGGCGCGGCGCTGCACGGTGTAGGCCAGCTCCGAGCTAATGCTGGCCAGCGGCCAGGCTTCTTCTACCACCACCATGCGGTTGGTTTTCTTCACTGAGTTCACCAACGTGTCGTAGTCAATCGGACGTACCGAGCGCAGGTCGATTACTTCGGCTTCGATGCCTTCTTTGGCCAGCTCGTCGGCGGCGGCCAGGGCAATCTTCATCATCTTGCCGAAGCTCACCAGCGTTACCGATTTGCCTTCGCGCACCACGTTGGCCTTACCGATTTCGAGGATGTACTCTTCCTCAGGCACCTCGCCTTTGTCGCCGTACATCTGCTCCGACTCCATGAAAATTACTGGGTCTGGGTCGCGGATGGCGGCTTTCAGCAGGCCTTTGGCGTCGTAAGGGTTGGAGGGAACCACTACTTTCAGGCCGGGCGTGTTGGCGTACCAGTTCTCGAAGTTCTGCGAGTGCTGGCTCGAAAGCATGCCCGCGCTGCCCGTAGGCCCGCGGAACACGATGGGGCAGGAGTACTGTCCGCCCGACATCGAGTAGATTTTAGCGGCTGAGTTAATCACCTGGTCGATGGCAACCAGCGAGAAGTTGAAGGTCATGAACTCGATGACCGGAATCAGGCCGTTGATGGCCGCGCCCACGCCGATACCGGCAAAGCCCAGCTCAGCAATCGGGGTGTCAATTACACGTTCCGGCCCAAACTCGTCCAGCATGCCCTGGCTTACTTTGTAGGCGCCGTTGTACTCGGCTACTTCTTCGCCCATCAGGAACACGCGCGGGTCGCGGCGCATTTCTTCGGACAGGGCTTCACGCAGGGCTTCCCGGAATTGGATGGTCCGCATAGTCTGTTGCAGTTCGAAAGTCAGAATGAAAAAGCCGGGCCAGCCGGCGCGTAAAGCTACAACGGCTAGCCGGGACGGGCAAGTAAAGGCGGCTTCACAATGGAAAAGGCAAGTTACAACGGCTCAAGCCGCAAGCCGTCAGCCGCCGCCGCTACTCTATATACCTGATTTGCGCACCTGACATACCGGATGTTTTCAGCCACGGCAACCGTATTTGAAGGATTGCGAAGAAAAGCACCTATTGTATACGTCAGGACCAGCGTATCGCCTTTTTGCTCCTGTCGGGTAATGTTGGTCTGGATAGCAGAACTCAGTGAAGTCACAGTAAGCTGCCGATTATTCAACAGCATCAATAGCGCACTGTCGGACTCAGTAGGAGGTACTTTGGTAGAAAGGCAACCAGTAAATAGTGCTGCTGATGCCAGAAGGGAATAGGCTCGTGTTTTCATAGCACTTCAAATAAGTAACGCTCTTTTGCACCGGTAAGAGCTGTCTACCGCAACACCTCCAGAAATACCTTCCCTTTAGCATATTCGGCAAACTCCAGATCCTCAACGGCGCGGCTGGCGAACTTCCGGTCGAGCTGCACGGCGCGGCGCAGGTTCTGGCCCATCAGCGTTTCGTCCTGCTGGCGCGCCGCCACCACGGCCAGGCAGTAGTAGGCCAGCGGGTCGTTGGGCTTCAGAGTAAGGGCTTCCTGGTAGATGCTGGTGGCACCTTCATAGTTGCCTTTCAGCAGGTAGATAAGCGCCCGGTTCATGGTGTTCTGGTAGCTTTTGGAGCTGTAGCTGAGGCTGCCCAGCGCATCGTCCAGCTGCCCAACTTCAATTTCCAGTGCCGCCTTATCGGCAAATACCTTGTCCAATACGGGCCGCGGGCCGCCGAGCTTGATGGCGTAGTCGTAGTTCTGCAGGGCTTCCAGCTTGTCGCCGGCGCGGTGGTAGGCGGTGGCGACGCGGTAGAACATGTTGGCCGCGGGGTTGCGGTGCGCAGCCAGCGTGAAGTTCACGGCCGAGCGGCGCAGGTAGGCCCGGCGCACTTTATCGCTCACTTCTTTCTCGGAGCGCTGCAGCAGCACCACGCCCAGGTTGTGGTAGGCTTCCCAGCGGCCGGTAGTAGCGGCCGAAGTTTCGTAGATGCGCTGCTTTTCGGCCAGCAGCGGCGTGAGCGTGGCCGAGTAGCGCAGTTCCTCCGGCGTCAGGGCATCGGCTTCAAGCTGCTTCTCTACAATCTTTTTCGAGAGCAGATAGATTTCCGAATCGTAGCGCTTGGGCGCCGAATACTGCACCGCCACCGTCCCGAAGCGCATCACCGGATAGATGTATTGCTCCAGGTAGTCGAAGTAGGAAAGCTTGTGCAGGCTCTTTTCCTTCTGAGCATAGGTGCCGGGCGTATCGTTGATGAGCAGCAGCACCGAATCGACCTGCGCGGGCTTCAGCGCCGACTCCTGTACCTTGTTCAGAAACAGGTCCCAGCGGCGGTGGTAAGCTTCGGTTTCGAAGTCGATGTCGTGCACCCGGTTCAGGTAGGAATCCGTATCGACGCGGTTTTTGTAGTATTTCTGCAGCGCCAGTACGCGCTTGTCGGCCAGGCGCCGGTCGTGGGCATCCAGCGAGTCGGGCGAGTGGCCGGCCACTATCATCACCTTTTCGGTGCGCTGGTTGGCCTCGATAAAGTCTTCCAGCGCCGCTACATTGGTGCCCAGGTAATTACGAATTTCGGCCTTGCCGGCATCGAAGAAAAACGGCAGCACGCGGGTGCCGCTCATGTTATTGTCTACGTTATCAACGAGCAGCGTAATGGCCGTATCTTGGCGCACTACCAGCTGGCCCGTGCTTACGATGCCCCGCGCCACCCGAAACTCCTTGCCTTTCACCCGCCTGCCTTTGGCCTTCAGCTCGCGCGCCTCGGGGAGGGCCAGCAGTTCGCCGGGGCTTTTGGCCGGAGTGTAGGGGAAAGAGAGCTGCTTTTTGAGGACTAATTGGTCCTTTTTTTCCTCATCGTACACATACTCGCCCGACACGAAGGAGAGGCGGCCCAGCGTGTCTTCGCGCAGGCCATTATCATAGACGTAGCGCATATTGAGCCCGTAGGCCGCGCCTTTTTTCAGGTGCTTAGCCGGCACGCGGGCCGTTACCTCAAACAGCACATTTTCGCCGTTGCTTTCCAGCACCGAAGGCTGCACGCTCACTTGCTGGCCGCTTTGCGCAACCTTCAGCATCTTAGGTAGCGTACAACCGGGCAACGTACCGGCTACTACCAAGAGCAAGGTGGGCGAAATCAGGTGCGAAAGGCTTCTCATAAGCAGAGTATCTGGGGCGGAATTTCAGACAACAAACGGAAAACCGCGTACGGGAGACGTATCTTGGAAGGAATTTGCACCGCTTGAGCTTGCTCAGACAGACGTATCTTGTTATTTTGTACCAGGTTAGCAACACTCAGTCTTTACAACAGGATGCTATGAAACGTCTTACCGACTACATCGAAAAGCAGAGCTTTGGCGTCTGCAATGCCTTGGGCAACCGGTTGGGCTTCTCTTCCAGCAGTGTCCGGCTTTCCTTCGTATACGCTTCGTTCTTCACCTTCGGCTCGCCCATTGTGCTGTACTTCGCTCTTGCCTTCTGGATGAACGTGCGGCGTGCCATGCGTCGGCAGCGCAGCACGGTCTGGGACTTGTAACGCACACGGTGGCTTATTCGGGTGCCTGCTCTCGTTAAAAGAGCAGGCTTTTTTGTGAGCAACCCAGCGCAACTGAAGCCGATAGGCGGCCAAATGGTCAGGAAAGCAGGCGGGTATCCAGCTCCGAAAACTTGCGTTTGCCCTGCCCGAAATATGCCCACACCAGACTGCCCCGATACACGCCCGGCCGCTGCTGCGTGAGGCGCGGCGGATACTGGCGGCGCTTCTGCTTCCAATGAGAGAGGCGGCGGTAGAAGTCACGGTGAGCCCGCAGGATGGCGCGGGCATCCGCCGATTCGCCCTGCAGCAGCAGGCGCAGCGCCGCCACCCAATCCAGCACAAGACGGGTAGCCAAAGTGCCGGCCAGCTCCGATGCATGCGTGTTTTTGTAGACCAGCGCCAGCCCGTTGCGGAAGTTGAGGTAGGTTTTGCGTGGGTTGGATTTGTGCAGGGTGCCGCCTCCAACGTGGTACACTGTGCTGCCGCCGTGGTACCACACCTCGTGGCCGGCGTTCCAGAGGCGCCAGCACAGGTCTATTTCCTCCATGTGCGCGAAGAATTCCGGTTCCAACCCATGCAGAGCGTGCCAGGCGCTCAGGCGCACCACCATGCAGGCCCCGGTAGCCCAGGCCACCGGCCGGGCATCATCGTACTGGCCCTGGTCGGGTTCCAGCGTATCGAAGAGGCGGCCGCGACAGAAAGGGTAGCCCAGCCGGTCGAGGTAGCCGCCACCAGCTCCGGCGTATTCGAACAATTCCGGCTGCGCGTGGGCCCGTATTTTGGGCTGAACGGCCGCTACGGCTAGGCGTGCTTCCAGAAGCTGACGTATGGGCTGCAACCAGCCCGGCGTCACGGCCACATCGGAGTTGAGCAGCACCGCATACCGGATATCGGGTGCCAGTTGGTTAAGGGCCTGATTATAGCCCTCACAAAAGCCTAAGTTGGCGGCATGCGCAAGTAGCTTCACTTGCGGAAACTCCTGTACCAGAACGGCCACGGAGTCATCTGTTGAGGCATTGTCAACGACGATAATCTGTGCTGCATTGCTGTAAGCCAGTACTGAAGGCAGAAACTGGCGCAACAGGGCCGCACCATTCCAGTTCAGTATTACTACGGCTACATCGGCGCAGGCGTCAGCAATACCGGTTACAGCAGAAATTGGCGTTGAAATGCTGCTAGAGGCCAAAACCGCCGAGGTCGAGGCCAGGAATGTTCGGAATCAGGCCGCTGGTCTTGCGCTTCAGCTCCTCCTTGGCTTTGTCGCCGGCTTCATCCAGTGCCTTGTTCACGGCCGCCACTACCAGGTCCGACAGCATTTCCCGGTCGGAGAGGAGGGTTTCATCAATTTCAAGTTTAATCACGCGGCGCTGACCGTTGGCGGTGGCGCGCACAAGGCCGCCACCCGCTTCGCCGGTGGCCGTCACAAACTGCATTTCCTGCTGGGCCTGCTGCATTTTCTCCTGCAGCTCTTTCATTTTGCCCATCATGCCCATCATGTCAAACATAAGCTCTTCTATCGTTGAGTCCAGCGAACTGGAAGGGGGTAAGGTGTAGTCAGGTTCTGATATAATCCGAGCAACATGTGTTGCTCATCCTACACCGCGCACTTGTTTCCGAGACCAGCTTTGCGCAAATGGCTACTCTGGAACCTGAATTTTTATTTCACCGGCGAATCTGCTGGCAACAGCGCAATTTACGCAAGTCACAGCCATACCAACATAATGGGCTCCGCTACTGCATTAGTAGCTGTTAGCCGAATAGCGGGTAAAATCCTCGCAAGATCTTCAACTGTTGGGGTTCAACGCTGCACCAGAAAGTGACCGGAATACCCGACTGATGCTAGAAAACCATATGAAGGCGTAAGCGGAAAAACTGTACATGCTGGTGCACTATTTAGCAGGCAAACTACCTGATGAACTTGAACCTAGTGCCAAGAGCTACACCTATCTACACCAGCTTGTCGGGGGTTATGGGCAACTCCCGCACACGCTTGCCGGTGGCATTAAACACCGCATTGGCAATAGCAGGAGCCACACCAATAGTGGCAATTTCCCCAATGCCCTTTGTGCCCAACGCGTTGACGTACGGGTCAGGCTGGTTCACAAATGCCACCTGAATGTCGGGCGAGTCGGCATTTACCGGGACATGATAATCGGCGAAGTCCTTGGTGATGTAGCGGCCGTACCGGTCGTCGATGATGGCGTGCTCCATCAGGGCCATGCCGATGCCGCCTACCGCGCCGCCTTTCATCTGGTTGGCGGCGGTTTTCTCGTTGATGATGGTGCCCGCATCGGCGCAGGAAACCAGTTTGCTTACCCGCACCTCGCCGGTAAGCACATGCACCAGCACCTCGGCAAAATGCACCGAAAACGAGTACATGGAATACTTCTGACCAGCACCATCGGGCTTGGCTTCCACAGCTACGGCTGTGCCGCCGGCTTGCTTCAATAATTCGGCGTAGGGTACGCGGGCAGTGGAGTTACTGGCCAGCGTGAGGTACCCATCTGTCAGGATAATATCCTCTTTCTTAGCCGAGGCAAAAGCCGCGCTGCCTACCGCCGCCAACTGCCGCAACTTGTCCTTCAAGGCCAGGCAGGCCTGCTGCGTGGCCGGACCCACGCTATTCACAGTGGAGGAGCCACCTTGCGTGCCCGCCTTCGGGAAAGAAGAGTTGCCCAACTCGAACCGGATTTTCTGCGGGTCCATACCGAGCGTGTCGGCCGCAATTTGCGTCATTACGGTGCCGGTGCCAGGGCCAATGTCGGTGGTGGCGCACTGGAGCAGCACCGTGCCATTGGGCAACAGCTGGGCGCCTACAGTAGCCGCGCCCCGATGCGCCCCAAATGTACCCACGCCCATGCCGTAGCCCACCTGCCAGTCGCCGTCGCGCACACTGCCTGGCTTCAGCTGGCGCTTGTTCCAACCAATGCGGTCAGCACCCAGCTGGTAGCATTCCTTCAAAAACTTGGTGCTCCACGGCTTACCGTTTTCGGGGTCAGTATCGGTGTAGTTGCGCAGCCGGAATTCCAGCGGATCAATGCCCAACTGGTGCGCCATTTCATCCATAGCGGACTCCAGCGCAAATGCACCAGTCGCCTCGCCCGGGCCGCGCATCCAGATGGGTGAGCCTATGTCAAGGGAGGCCAGACGGTAGCGCGTGGTCAGATTAGGCGACTGATACATCATGCGCGTCTGGGCCAGCGTCGATTCGGTGAACTCCTCGTAGCTGGACGTCTGGCCGATGCTCTCGTGCGTAATAGCCGTGATTTTGCCGTCGGCCGTGGCGCTCATCCCAATTTTCTGCCAAGTGTAGGGCCGGTAACCCACCATCGTGAACATCTGCTCGCGGGTCAGCATCAGCTTCACCGGCCTATTCACCACTTTAGCCGCCATTATGGCAGCTGACTCGTGGGGCCAGCTGTGCAGGGCATTGCCGAAAGCACCGCCCACGAATGTGGCAATGACCTTTACGTTTTCTTCGGGTAAGCCCCATTCTTTGGCAAAGTCGCGCCGGGTGGCCATGGTGCCCTGCGTCTTGTCGTAAATTGTTAGGCGGTCGGGCGCTTCCCAGTGCGCCGTAATGGCCTGGAGCTCCATCGGATGGTGCACCTCGGTCGGAATCACATAGTCCTGTTCCAGCTTGATAGCGCCGGCCTTATACGCATCCGTCTTTCCCCGCTGGTAGTCGTTCATCGGGTTCTTCGGATTTTTCTTGGCCGAAGTCGGGAGAAAAGCCTGGGGCTTGCTGGCCTCCAGGTTGGTCTGGTGCTTTTCCGGCGCGTACTGGCCCTTCACCAGCCGTGCGGCAAAGCGGGCCCGCTCCAGCGTATCGGCCACCACAATGGCAATTGGCTGGTCGTTGAAGCGAATTTTATCGTCGTGGAATATCTTAATCGGCCCACCCACCGTGGCTGGCTGCGACGGGTCCTTGCCCGCCGTATCAAAGCCCGGCACCTTAGGCGAGTTGAAATGGGTGATGACGGCCAGCACGCCAGGGGCTCGCTCAGCGGCCTTGCTGTCGATGCCCGTAATGCGGCCTTTGGTGATGGTGCTGCCCACGAGCACGGCATAAGTGATGCCGGGTAGCTCGTATTCAGCCGAATAGGTGGCCGCGCCAGTTACTTTCAGGCGGCCATCCACGCGGTCCATCGGTGCTCCGATTTGCTTTTCTGGGGTTTTCATAACAAAATCGGGTTAAGCGGCTGCGGCGGTTTTAAGCGCCTGGACAATTGCATTAGGGCCAAGCTTGAGCTTGTAGGCGTTGTACTTAAAAGACTTGGCGCCCTGCATAGCCACATCGGCCGCCTGTCGGAATGTTTCTTCGGTAGCCGGCTTGCCAACTAACATCTGCTCAGCAGTTGTGAGACGCCAGGGCTTATGGGCTACGCCGCCCATGGCCAGCCGCGCCGCTTTGATGATGTTGCTGCCGTCGATGTCCAGCGCTGCTGCTACGGAAAGCAACGCAAAAGCGTAACTGGCCCGCTCGCGCACCTTTTGGTAGTGCACATGCTTGGTGAAAGGACCATCCGGCACGTCTACGGCTGTTATCAGCTCCCCGGGCGTAAGATTAGTGTCCTTTTCGGGCGTGTCGCCGGGCAGGCGGTGGAAGTCGGCGAAGGGGATGCTGCGGTTGCCTTTAGGGCCACTTACCTGCACCACTGCATCTAGGGCTACCAGCGCCACGCTCATATCGGAGGGGTGCACGGCAATGCACTTATCTGAAAAGCCGAAGATGGCGTGCATTCGGTTAACGCCTTCCAGCGCGCCGCAGCCGGTACCGGGTTGGCGCTTGTTGCAGGGCATGGTAGTATCGTAGAAGTATGCGCAACGGGTGCGCTGCAGCATGTTTCCACCTACGGTAGCCATATTGCGCAGCTGCGGCGAGGCTCCGGCATTCAGGGCTAAGGCCAGGAGCGGCTGCTTCTCACGCACCTGCCGGTCCTCAGCTACGGCCGAGTTCAGGGCCAGAGCGCCAATACGCAACCCGTTGTTCTGGGACTCAATCTTGCCTAATGGCAGGCGGTTAATGTCAACCAACTTCTGCGGGCTTGTTACCCCGCGCTTCATCAAATCCACGAGGTTGGTGCCACCCGCAATAAAGGCGGCATTGGGGTCCTTCGCAACTGCGTCGATGGCGGCCTGTTGCTTGGTAGGGCGGCTGTACTGGAACTGGTTCATACCTTTTGTCCTCCCTTCTTCACGTCCTGGATAGCCGCCACGATGTTTGAGTAAGCTCCGCAGCGGCAGATGTTGCCACTCATATACTCCCGTATTTCACCCTCAGAGCCGGCGTGGCCTTCACGCACACAAGCCACGGCACTCATAATCTGGCCGGGCGTGCAGTAGCCACACTGAAAGCCGTCGTGCTTCACAAACGCCTCCTGCATGGGGTGCAGCTTGTCGCCGTCAGCTAGGCCCTCAATGGTGGTGATTTCCTTGCCGTCGTGCATCACCGCGAAGCTCAGACAGCTATTTACGCGCTGGCCATCCACGTGCACAGTGCAGGCCCCACACTGGCCATAGTCGCAGCCTTTCTTAGTGCCGTTCAGGTGCAGTTGCTCACGCAACAGGTCGAGTAGCGTCGTGCGGGGTTCTACCGAAAGCTTCAGCTTTTTGCCATTCACTTTCAGGCTTAGCGGTACTTGCTCAATGGCCTCAGCCACCCGCTCGTCCAGCTTGGCCTCGGCAGCCGATACTACCGGGCCCGGCACCAGAGCCATGGCCGTCAGCAGCGTCGACTGTTTAAGAAACGTGCGTCGCGAGTCATCGTGGGGACTTGCGTTTTCGGGTTCAGTATTCATGACGAAAAGGAAACAAAGGCAGGTAGAAAGCGCCGGTTTGGCCCGCCAAGCATGAGTATACGTTAGATTTTCTTTACCACACGGGCCGGTACGCCCGCTACAATAGTGTTGGCCGCCACATCCTTCGTGACAACTGCACCAGCCGCTACTACCGCATTTTCTCCGATGGTAATGCCGGGCATGACCGTGGCATTAGCCCCAATCCAGGCATTCTTCTGTATAAGAATAGGCTTGGAATAGGTGCTCTTACGTTGCGCGGGCTCCAGTGGGTGGTTGGTAGTAATCAGACTCACTTTCGGGCCCACCAATACGTTGTCTTCCAGTGTAATTCCGCCACGGTCCATGAACACGCAGTCGAAATTCACGAACACGTTTTTGCCAATCCGGATGTTGTGGCCGAAGTCCGTGTAGAAAGGCGGAATCAGGAAAAAGGTTTTGTCTACCTCTTGGTTGATCAGCTCGCTGAAAACCCGCCGAACCTCGTCCTCATCATCCACCATCATAGAATTGAGCTGGGAGGTAATACGGATGGCTTTGCGAATGACGGCGTAAATCTGTGGGTATTCCGGGTCGTCGAGCCGGATGATTTCACCAGCCAAATCCCGCTCAAAAATTGTTTTTGGTAGATTCTTCATGGCTTTGAGAGACCCGGTCGATAGTCGGTATATGTCCGTTGCTGTCCTTGCTAGACTATTAGTGAAGAGCAAAATGCCCGTGTCCTGCGTCTGCTGCACATGAGCAAGTGCGCGGGTTGCCGCACTTATAGTTCGAATGTTACGGTGGCGCTGCCAGCCCCCAGAGCAGCCGCTAGTCCCGCAGGGTTATTGATGCGCCCCAGCCGTGTGTAGCGGTAAGAGGTGGCAACGCTTTTGTAAAACAGAACCAGTGTTTCACTGCCATACAGCATCAAATCGCCCGCCTGAATGGTGCCAGGACTGGTGGAATTAGTTGGCAGGCCAGTCGCGAAGTCGTAATACTTCTCGTTGCTGTTTAGCTCACTCATTGCAACGGTGAGAGGTAGCAGGGCTACGAAGGCCGCGGAAGAAGGATTGTCGAACAGGGTAGCGGTGAAGGTGTCGGAACCAATCCGAATGCGAAGTCGGGTGCTCATCGTAGGCAAATTGGCGGGCTCAGAGGACTCGTTTTCACACGCCCCGGTGCCACTCAACAGCAGCAATAGGAGCAGTAGCAGCAACGACGGTCGTTTCATGCCTGTTTAGTAGTGGTTACAGCGTAGCCAAGTCGATGACGAAGCGGTAGCGCACATCCCCTTTTACCATCCGCTCATAAGCAGCGGCAATGTCCTTGATGTCAATCAGCTCGATATCGGAAACGATGTTGTGCTCGGCGCAGAAATCCAACATTTCCTGAGTTTCGGCAATGCCGCCGATGGTAGAGCCAGATACGCTTTTACGGCCCGGAATCAGGGCAAAGGCCGGAATTTCCATGGGTTTAGGTGGCGCTCCAACCAAGATGTGGGTGCCGCTGGTTTTGAGCAGCGACAGGTACAGCGGAATGTCGTGGTCGGCTGCTACGGTGTCGAGAATGAAGTCAAAGGAGCCTTTTACTGCTTCCAACTGGGCTTCGTCCTTGGTAACCACGAAATGATGGGCACCAAGGGCCTTGGCGTCGGCTTCCTTAGAAGGGGAGGTGCTCAGCACGGTCACGTCCGCGCCGAAGGCCACACCAAACTTCACGCCCATGTGGCCCAGGCCGCCCAGCCCAACCACGGCCAGCTTATGGCCGGCACCCACTTTCCAGTAGCGTAGCGGCGAGTATGTAGTGATGCCGGCACAAAGCAGCGGGGACACCGCGGCCAGATTCAGCTTCTCCGATACGTGCACCACAAATTCCTCACGCACCACAATGGTGTTAGAGTAGCCGCCGTAGGTAGGGGCTCCGTCGCGTCCGAGGTTGTTGTAGGTCTGGGTATTGCCTTCCAGACAGTATTGCTCCAGCCCATCCTTACAGTTTACGCAGACCTGGCAGGAATCTACCATACAGCCTACGCCAGCCAACTCATCTACTTTAAATTTCTTGACATGTTCGCCCACTTTGGTGATGCGGCCCACGATTTCGTGGCCCGGCACCATCGGGAAGATGCCCGGAAACCACTCATTGCGGATCTGGTGCAGGTCGGAGTGGCAAACGCCGCAGAACAGGATTTCAATCTGCACGTCGTGCGCCCCAACGTCACGGCGCTCGAAATTCCAAGGGGCGGGGTCTGTGGTCGGGCTTTGTGCTGCGTAACCTTTGGCTGGTATCATGGTAGGCTGGCTAAATGAGTGAAGTGGTAAAAGTGCCTGTCAGCTGAAGACGTGGGCGAATAGCTGTCGAACAGCTTTTTACAAATCAAGCAGGATGGCGGAAGGCCAACGGTGTGCTGCCGGTATGCTGCTTAAAGAAGCGAGTGAAGTAAGTCGCGTACTCGAAGCCGAGGCGGTCTGCAATGTCGGCTACGGGCCAGTCGGTGTGCTGTAGCAGCGTTTTGGCTTCGTGCACGAATCGTTCGGCCAGGTGGGCGGTCGTAGATTTTCCCGTGACTTCCTTTACTGCCCGGTTCAGGCTGTTGACGTGCACGGCCAGGCGGTCGGCGTAGTCCTGGGCATTTTTCAGGATGGGCTCGTCAGTAGGCGTTGTCACCGGAAACTGCGCGTCCAGCAAGGTTAAAAACAGGGCGGTGATGCGCTCCGCTGCGTTGGTTGAGGGCACGGTGTACGCACTGGCCGGCTGCATCTGGGCCGCTTCGTGAATAATAAAGGAGAGCTGGCTACGCAGCAGGTCGTGCTTATGGGGATAATCAGTTTCCTGGTTCTGGAGCATCCGCTCAAATACCTGCGCGAGGTAGCGCTGCTGCTCAGTAGTGAGAAAGTAGACTGGGTTGCCATCTACTTTGTAGAGTACCGATTCCTTGAGGCTGATACCGCGCATAGCCGAATGCAGAACGCTTTCGGTGAATCCGCAGACATACCCTTGCTGGTCGCCACCGCCTTCTACTACCTCCCAGGAGTAGGGCACCAGCCGGTTGGTAAACACCAAGGCTGGCTTGTCGACGGCGTAGCTGCGGGTAGCGTAGTGCAGCTCGTTGGCGCCTTCCAGCACCAGCACCACCTTGAAATGGTCGCGCCGGCTGAAGGCGCCCATCACCCGGCGGACATCCTCCATTGTCGCCACACAAATTTCTCCACTGATAAGAGGGTGGGCAGAAGACCGGGCAAGAAGGTGAGGCTGCGGCATTGGATTCGACAGCGCCAGCATCAGGCGGCGCTGTCGGTATAAACTCCGAATCGGGGAAAGGGGTTGGACTTTCGCGGCGGGCATTGGCGCAGGCGGGCTACCGGTAGCTGGTGTATTCGTGTTCTGTCACGGGCTGCAGCCAGGTCACAATGCCTTTCTCGGTATTGACGTTGAGCGCAATGTGTGTCATGGCCTGCCGGGGCAAGGCACCGTGCCAGTGCTTCACACCGGGCTGAGCCTTGATGACGTCCCCTTGGCGCAGCAGGCGTACTGGCTGGCCTGCTTCCTGATAGTAGCCCAAGCCGTTGGTCACCAGCAGAATCTGGCCGGCGGCGTGCGAGTGCCAGTTGTTGCGGGCACCGGGCTCAAAGGTCACGTCGCCGACTACGCAGTCGGTCGGGTTGCCGGGTGGGGTGAGCAGCGTCACCCAGGCCACGCCGTTGAAGTTTTCAGCGGCTCCCTGCTGGGTGCCGGCGGGGCGTTGGTGTGGTTTTTCATCGGACAGGCGGAATAAGATACTGGGTTGGCTCACCAGCAACTGTGCCCGACAAAGGTTCCAGATTCGCTGCGGGGCGAAAAACAGGAATCAAACAGCTTCTGATACAATTCAAACAAAAAGCAGCAGGCGGCGCGACTGGCATACCGGCAGGCGGTTCAAAACGCCAAGCGGAAATCCGTGAGACAGAGGGCTATTCCTAAACGGAACCCCTGTCTTCTGCTCCGCCAGCCATCCGGCCTGGCCTTCGGCTGGAGCGCAGGCTCTAACTGGTTTGCTGCAGCCAGCTATAAGCCGTGGCTAGGTCGTCGAAGGACACGATGAAAGGCTGGGTAGTATATTCCATTGCCATATCCAGGGAATGGCGCGCCGGCCACTGCCTGGAGTAGACGCAGGCAATGTAGCGAATACCAAAACTGGCCAGCAGCGGAAAAAGGGTTTCTCCAGCCCACCGTTCCCTGCCGTTCCAGCTGCTGGTGACCTGCAGCGTGCTGTTCAGCAACTTCTGGCACGGATACGACTGTAGGCATTCCACTAGCAACTGGGCGCTCCGCTGAGCGGTATCGGCTTCATACGCTCCCTGCCAGTCCGCGTAGAGCCACAGGTTCTCCGCATCATAATACACAGATAGGGCCGGGGTCGACCCCAGAAGCAGCAGGGCAGGATTGTCCAGCATAGTTGTAGCCGCTACCAAATACTGCTGAGCGTATTGTCGTCGAGTGAACGAAGAACGCAATAATTTAATGGGGATGACTGCGGCTCTGGCAGCAGCGGCTATTCTGCCCCCTGGAGAAACAGCCGGAACGTGGTGCCCACATTTTCCTGACTTTCTACCTCGATACGGCCGTCCTGGGCCCTGACAAGCCGATTGATGAGAAACAAGCCTACACCGGTACCCTCGCCCACCTGCGGGTGGAAGCGCCGGAACAGATGGAAAAGCTCCGGTCCGTGTAGCTGCAGATCCATGCCTAGGCCGTTGTCTGACACTTCCAGTACCGGCTGCCCGCCCGCCCGGTACGTGCTAACCCGTATGCGGGCCGGCCGGTCGGGGTGGCGGTATTTGATGGCGTTGCTGAGCAGGTTGACCAGCATGGTGCGCAAGCTGCTGCGCACGTAGGTCACTTCCGGCAAACGCGAAAAATCGGTGGCGACGTGCGCCTGTGCTGCCAGCAGCTGCGGATGCAGGCTCTGAAGGACATCCGCCGTCAGCTCCTCAACGGCAACCGGCTCCGTAATCTGCTCACCGGGCTGCCGCGCTACCTGTACCACGGCCGCCAGATCGGTGATGGTCGTGCTGAGGGCGCGCAGGGAATGGTCGAGCAGGCGCCAGAGCTGGTCGGCTTCGGGGTCATCTACGGTTGCGGAGCGCTGGAGCTCTTCAAAAAGGCCGCGCAGGTTGTGCACCGGCTGGCGCAGGTCGTGGGAAGCCGCATACACGAAGTTGTCGAGGTCGGCGTTGGTGCGGGCCAGCTGCTGATTGGTAGTGGCCAGCTCGGTATTGGCCTTGGTCAGCAGGGTGTTCTGCAAATGAATCTGCTGGCGGGCATCGGTTAGCTCCCCCACCGATTCGCGCAACTGCTGATTTACGCCCTGCAGCTCCTGGTGGTAGCGCGCCATGTATTGGCGCCACTCGTTCTTCTCAATGGCGTGCACTACGGTCTTGTAGAGCAATTCCTGGTCGAACTGCTGCTTCACCAGGTAGTCCATGGCCCCGTTGTTGAGAGCCCGCACGGCCAGCTGCTCGCTGCCGCCCCCCGTAATCATGACTACGCACAGGCTATCTGCCGATGCCAAGGCTTTCAATTCCGAGAGAAGCGTCAGGCCATCCGTGTCCAGCAGGTTGTAGTCCAGCAGGATACAGTCGGGGCGCAGCGTCGCGTATTGCGCCAGAGCCTCGGCACCGGAAGTAGCCTCGAACATTTCCAGCCGCTCATACGACCCCTGCTTGCCCAGAAACCGCTTGTACAGCATCCGGTCCTGCTCGTTGTCATCAACGAGTAATATCTTTTTCACTAGGCAGGCTAATTCGCAAATGGTAGTTCAGAGGCATCCAGCCAGTAGTGCATGGCCAGGCGGATTTTTTCTTCCAGCACGGCATACTCTATGGGCTTGGTCAGGTAGCTGTTGGCCCCCAGCCTGTAGCAGTCCTCAATGTCGCGGGCGTTGCTGGACGTGCTGAAAATGATGACGGGAATAGAGTACAGACGGGTATCCTGCTTGAGCTTGCTCAGCACCGTGCGCCCATCGGTGCCGGGCAGGTTCAGGTCCAGCAGCACCAAAGCCGGCAGCGTCTGGGGCCAGCCGCTGGCCTTGCCACAGCCCTGCAGGTATTCCAGCGCCTGGTCGCCGTCTTCGCAGCGTAGCACGGGGTTGCGCAGCGCATGTTTGCGGAAGGCACGGCCCAGGGCCGTGAAATCCTCGGCGCTGTCCTCCACTACGAGGATGGGTTTGAGAGGTAAGGTTGCCACTTTACAAGTGCTTTAAAAGCGAAAAATAGAAGGTAGCGCCTTCTCCGGGCTGCGAGTCTACCCAGAGGGAGCCTCCATGCTTCTCTACCATTTTCTTGACGATGGCCAGGCCGGCTCCGGTGCCGCCTCCATACTTCTCATGGGAGTGTAACCGCTTGAATATCTTGAAGATATTCTCGTGATGCTTGGGGTCGATACCGATGCCGTTGTCACGTACGTAAAACACGTGCAAATCGTCTCGGTTCGCACTGCCTTTTTGTGGAGCTACCGTGGCGGGCGCCTCGCCAATCTCCACCTGCTTTGTGGGTTTGTCGTTGTAGCGCATGGCATTGGTAAGCAGGTTATTGAAAATTTCGCCTACGCGGACCGGGTCGCAGTTGATGACGGGCAGCGTTCCGGCGATGGTTACAGTGGTGCCGGTTTGCTCCAGGCGGGGCGAAAGCAGATCTAGCACGTCGGCCAGCAGGTCGTTCAGGTTGGTGGGCTCCACTTCCAGCTCGGTGCGGCCCACGCGGGAAAGTTTCAGCAGCGACTCAATCAGGCCTTCCATGCGCTGGCTGAGCCGGACCAGCGTCTGGAGCTTGTGCACGCCGTCGGCATCGAGCTGGTCGGCATAGTCTTCCAGCAGAAACAGAGAGTAGTTGTGGATACCGCGCAGCGGCTCTTTCAGGTCGTGCGAGGCTACATAGGCGAAGGAATCCAGCTCGTCGTTGCTGCGCTCCAGCTCGGCATTGAGCCGGCTGAGCAGAGCGGCCCGTTGCTGTAGCTCGTTGAAAACCCGCAGCCGCAGGTCGGAGATATGCAGGCGAATTTCGCGGGCAGCTTCAATTTCCAGCGGCTTCCAGGGGGCCGACGTGTTTTCCACGGTTTGCTTCCAGGCCTCAAACGACTGCCGCGGGGAGAGGAAAATCTGGCCGTCGGCCAGCACCTGGTTTTTCTGGTGCCGGCCGGCCCAGGTCACGGTCTGGATTATCTCGGGCCGGAACCAGAGAATGTAGTTGCCAGGGGCCTCGGCCAGCGAAACGGCCAGGATGCCGCTGGCTGTTGCCCGCACGCGAATTCCTTCCGGGTTCAGGCTGGCGTAGGAATTGGTGTAAAACACTTCCGTTTTTGTCTGCTGCTGCAGCCAGGCCAGAATGTCCCGAATCTGGTCTTCGGACGGGGTAGTGCCCATGCGCATAATGCTGCCATCGAAGCAGATAGCCGCGCCGTCGCAGTCGAACACATCCATTACTGTGGGCTGGCGGCTGTAGAGGGCCTGCACGAAGTTCTCGTTGCTGGACACGTGCTCCAGCAGCCTTACCTGGTTTTCGCGAATGCGGAGTTGGTACTCCTGCTCGTCGTATTGCTCTTTGGCGCTGATGAGGGCCGAAAACGTCTTGCCGATAAACTGGCACAGGTCGCGCAGCTCGTAGCTGACCAGGCGGGGCGTACGGTGGTGGCACGTAATCATGCCCCACAGCTGCCCTTCCTGAATGAGCGAAATGGTCATGGTGGCCGCCGAGCCCATGTTGTGCAGATACTCAATGTGTATCGGCGACACGCTCCGCAGCACGGAGTAAGTCATATCGGGTGGGCGGCTGGTGCCGGGCGTGTTCACCGGGACCAGCCGCGCCGGAGTGTAGCGGGCATCCGGAATAAAACGCAGCCAGTTTTTGAGGTACATGGCCCGCGCCTGCTTCGGAATGTCGGTGGCGGGATAATGCAGGCCCAGCCAGGGCTCGAGGTCTTCGTGCGTGGCTTCTGCAATGACTTCGCCGCTTTCGTCGGCCGCAAACCGGTAGATGGCCACCCGGTCGAAGCCAGTGATGGCGCGAACCTGCTCCACAGCATGCTGGCAGAAGTCCAGTACCCGCGTGGCGGCGAGCATCTGGCCCAGGGCATCGTTAAGAAACGGCAGGTCGGGCGGGAGAGCCAGCTTTTCTTCCACCGGCTCAAACTCCAGCCACAGCAGCTGGTCGTGGCGGTGCAGAATGATTTTGTAGTAGGGCTGGCCGGGCACATTGGCCAGCTGCGCGCCCAGCAGCCGGGTAGTTGTGGTGAGCGTAATCCGGAGCCGGTCGATTTCAGCCAGGCAGTCGGGCCCCAGCAGGCGGTCCAGTTGGGCGCCAAGCAACTCTTCGGCCGGGATGCTGAGCAGCGCCAGGGTGTTTTCACTGGCCTGAACGATGCGCATGGTGGCCTCGTTCAGGCACAGCAAAAAGCCATACGGCTGCACAGAGCCCGGAATATGAATGGGCTCCCGGTCGCAGTTAGTCAGGTCGATATCCGCAGCCAGCAGGCTTTCATCGGTATAGCTCATCAGGTATTGATCCAGGCGTCAAGGTGTTGGAAAGTGCGGCCCGCTGACGCCACTACTTCATCTTCATTTTCGGGCGTGACGGCCTGCCCCAGCAGCTGGCAGAACGACTTCCACATCGGGCCGGTCCGCTCGGCATAGCCGCTGAAGTAAGTGCGGGCCGGAATAGCCGCTTTGGCCAGCTGCCTCGCAATTACCTGCCCGCCGAGGGTAGACCCTTCCAGCACGTACATGGCGCCCAGCAGCTGCGGCCAGGTGTGCAGCGGCGGTAAAGCAGGGCACAGGGGAAGCGCCGCCGAACCGGCAGGCAGGTCCTGCAGAATCAGGTGGGCGCGGTAGCGGTGTGCTATGGCCCATTCCGGCGCAAAATGCTGCTGCTGCTGCCGGAGCCGGTCTTCGTAGGGCTTCAGAAAGCCATACATCTTGGCCAGAAAATGGGCGGTGGCTTCCGGCGTCAGGGTGCCGGCCGTCAGCTCCTGATTGAAGCGGTTCTGCTCCAGTGCGTCGTGGTAAGGACGGGTTTCAGTTCGCAGCCGGTGCAGAATGCCGGGTGAAGCAGGGGAATTCGTCATGCAGGATACAAGAGGCCCGGAACAGGGTTTGCCAAGCCGGAAGAAAGGCAAATTTACCGCTTCGCCCCAAATAAGCCCGCAGTTCTGCGCCGGCGGCACTGGCCAGGCCCGCCGGTGCAGAACTGCCGCTTACTGCAGAATCGTAACGGTGCCATGCTGTACTACCGTTTGGCCGGCATCGTCGCGGGCTTCAAACCGCCAGACGTACGCGCCCTGCACGGGCTTTTCGTTGCGGATGCGCCCGTCCCAGGCCTGGGTTCGGTCGGTGCCCCGGAACACCTCCTGGCCGTTGCGGTCTACCACCGTGAAGGTGTAGGTTTTCAGGAAACGGCCTTTCACTTCCAGCACGTCGTTCAGGCCGTCGCCGTTGGGCGTGAAAGCAGTAGGAACGTAGGCCTCCAGGCGGCGCACCACGCTGGCAATGTTGGAATAGCTGGGTGCCGGGAGCCCCCCGCCCATTACTTCCAGCCGGTAGCGCACGGCCTGCAGGTCAGTGGGCGGCAGCAGGTCGAGGTAGGTTCCCCGCGAGCTGACGGCCAAGGTATTGCGTACCGTGTTGTCAGGGTTCAGCACCAGCAGGCGGTAGCGCAGCGTGTCCGGCGTGGTGGCAGCGGGCGCTCCGCGCAGCTTCGACCATTGCAGGCGCACCGAGGAGCCGCGCGGATCGGCCAGTTCGGCCGCCAGCACTGCCGGGCAAAAAGGAGCGCTGTCCGGGGAGCGGTTGCTGCAATCGTCCTCAAACCGGACCTGGTAGCAGGGAGCCGCCGCGGGCGAATAGGCTTGCAAAGAGTCGCGGCGGGTGCGGGCAGGAGTGGAGCCGATAGGAGTTCCGTCGCGCAGGTAGGTAAGCTGGCCGGTAGTAGGGAATCGGGCTACGGATGCGGTTAGCACCACCCGGTTGCGCTCATCAAATGTCGCCAGCAGCTGCGGAACAGGCGGGGCCTGCGTGGCGGTGGCCCGCACCGCTACTTCATTGGAAACCGACGACACGCTGCCTTGGTAGCGAGCCGTGAGCCGGTACGTGTAGGTGATACCGCAGGCCACGGCCGTATCGGTGTAGGTGCGCGCGGCCGGCGACAGCACAACGCCCGGCGGGAGGGCGGGCGTACGGGTCAGTTCAAAGCTGGCGGGGTCGGGGCCCAGCTGCCAGGCCAGCTCATTGCGGCGCTCGGCGGCCTGCACGGTAAGCGTAAGCGTGCTGATGGGGTCGGATACGGCCAGAGCCTGCTGGCAGTCGTCGGCGCGCCGGATGCGGTAGAAGCCCGGCGCCGCCCCCGGTATCGTGAAGCCCGTGAGTCCGGTAGGCGTTGCGGCCGTCACTGTCTGAAAGGCGGTGGGGGATGCGAAGTCGGCCCGCTCTACGCTGTAGCGGTAGCCGGCCGTAAGGGGCGCCACGGTAAGCTGGGCCGTAGTGCCCTGCAATGTGATATTCTGAATAGCCAACGGCCCCGGTGCGGCCAGCTGCGGCAGGGTTTGGGTAGCTGAGCGCGTGCACAAGGCATTGTCGCTGTATACACCGGCTACCGTGATGCTGGTAGCGCCGGCCGGCACTGGGTAGGTGATGGTCTGGCCGCGGGGTGCTGGTAGCACGCTGCTGCCAATCTGGACGGTATAGCTGTCGTAGGGGGCGCCCGGCAGCGTTACCTGCACAAAGCCAGGCGAGCAGGACGTGGTAGTAAATGCAGGTGCGGGGTTGTCGTATACCTGGAATTCGCGGAAATATATGGTGGAAGTGCCACCTGGGTTACCTGGCTGCCCGTTTTCAGTAACCGTAATGGGGCCGGTGGCAGTAGGCGTGTAGGTGTAGGGCAACGACTGAAAGCCTGGGCCACAAGGGTTGGGATACGCTGCGGAGCCTGGCAGCACCTGATATGTGTATACCAGTGGCTGCCGGCCAGAGCACAAATCAAAACGCACGGGGCGGCCGACGCATAGCTTCTCCACAATCTGGTTGGTCTGCACATCTACGGCCACAAAGGTGCAGGCCGGCTGGCCGGGAGTGGCCGCGCAGGGTTGCGCCAGAGTAGGCGAATGAGCAGCCAGCACTATTCCGACGAACAGCAGCAGCAGGTAGAAGTAGTTGGCAGAACGCATAGGCTGGCGGATGAAATCGGGTAGCGGCAGGCAAGATGCAAACGGATAACGTGTTAATCACATTGTTTCGCATGCTTCAGGCAAACGGCTAGTGTATCAGGACCAAGGATAACTACGCACGAAGGCGGCAGCGGCGTGCAGGTCGGGGTAGAGCACCCGGTCCCGGCTCACGAAATTAACCTTCTCCCGGAAAGCGGCTACCACCTGTTCCAGCGCCTCGGAGCTGCGGGTGGGGCGGCGGAAGGCCAGCGCCTGGGCCGCGTTCAGCAGCTCGATACCCAGCACCTGCTCCACGTTCTGGACCACGCGCAGGGCCTTGGTAGCCGCGTTGGAGCCCATGCTCACGTGGTCTTCCTGGCCGTTGCTGCTCACAATGCTGTCCACGGAAGCCGGCGTGCACAGCTGCTTGTTCTGGCTTACGATACCGGCGGCGGTGTACTGCGGAATCATGAAGCCGGAATTCAAGCCGGGCTCGGCTACCAGAAACGGCGGCAACCCCCGCTGCCCGCTGATGAGCTGGTACACCCGCCGCTCCGAAATACTCCCGATTTCGGCGGTGGCAATGGCCAGCATGTCCAGGGCCAGGGCCAGCGGCTGCCCGTGGAAGTTGCCGCCACTCAGAATCAGGTCGTCGTCGGGGAAGAGGTTGGGGTTGTCGGTGACGGCATTGCACTCGGTTTCCACTACCTGCTCCACATAGGCCAGCGCGTCGCGGGAGGCGCCGTGCACCTGCGGCATGCACCGGAAAGAGTAGGGGTCCTGCACGGCCATTTTCACCTGCTGCTGCAGCTCCGAGCCGGCCAGCTGCTCCCGAATGCGACGCGCCACCGTCAGCTGCCCGGCATGGGGCCGGATGCGGTGCAGCCGCTCATCAAACGGCTCAGAGCGCCCATCAAACGCCTCCAACGATAAGGCGCCGATAATGTCGGCGGCATTCAGCAGGCGGCGTGTGCGCAGCAGCTCATGCACGGCATAGGCCAGCATAAACTGCGTGCCATTCAGCAGCGCCAGCCCTTCCTTGGCTTCCAGCGTAAGCGGCTCCCAGCTGAACAGGCTGAGTGCGTCGGCAGCGGCCAAGCGGTAGCCCTGGTAGTTCACTTCGCCCAGGCCCAGCAGCGGCAGACACAGATGCGCCAGTGGTGCTAAGTCGCCGCTGGCCCCCAGGGAGCCTTGCTGGTACACTACGGGCAGCATGTCTCGGTTGTACATGTCCAGCAGGCGCTGCACGGTGGCCAGCTGCACGCCGCTGTGGCCGTAGCTTAGGCTCTGGGCCTTCAGCAGCAGCATGGTTTTCACGATGTCGGAGGGCACTTCCTCGCCCGTGCCGCAGGCGTGCGACATCATCAGGTTGGTCTGGAGCTGGCCCCGGTCTTCGGGCGAAATGCTTTTGTCGCAGAGTGAGCCGAAACCGGTATTAATGCCATACACGGGCGCATCGGAATGTTCCAGCCGGTTATGCAGGTAGGAGTGGCAGTGCTGGATGCGCTGGCGGGCTTCGGCGGAAAGCGTGAGGCGGGTTTCCTGGTCCAGCAGCTCGGTCAGGGTGTCAAGGCTCAGGTGCGTGGAAGGCGTGAGGGCGTACTCGTGGGGCATGGGGTGGAAAGCAGGGTGGGCGGCGGGTGGTGCCGGGGTGTAATCTCAAAAGTCCGTTTTTCCCGCCGAACAAAAAATAAATGCCGGGCCACACAGTCACAAAAGCAAAACGTCATTCCGAGCGAAGCCGAGGAATCCTGCTGGTGTGGTAAACCTAATTGATTACTACACCAGCAGGATTCCTCGGCTTCGCTCGGAATGACGTTCTGTTATCTATATCTATCAGCTTTGTTTTATGCCTGCAGCTGGGCCAGTACTTCAGCCAGCGTAAGCGTCTGCTCCTGGCCGGTGCTCATGGTCTTGAGCTTGAACTGGGCGGCGGCACGCTCCTCTGAGCCCTGCAGCAACACAAACGGAATGCCTTTGGCATCGGCGTACTTAAACTGCCGACCCAGCTTGCCCGTTTCCGGGTACAGCTCGCTGGAAATGCCGGTTTCGCGCAGCTGGCGCAGCACGGGCAGCATGGCCCGCTCACCTTCCTCGTCGAAGTTGGCCACGAGGCAGCGGGTGGTAGTAGCGGTATCGGGCGGGAACAGGTTCAACTCCTCCAGACAGTCGTAGAGCCGGTCCACACCGAACGAGAAGCCCACACCCGACACGCCCGGCAGCCCGAACGCGCCCGTGAGGTTGTCGTAGCGGCCGCCGCCGCTCACGCTGCCCATGTTCACGTTGTTGATCTTGATTTCGAAGATGCAGCCCGTGTAGTAGCTCAGGCCGCGGGCCAGTGTCACATCAAAATCAAGGTTTTCGAACTTGTCGAAGCCGAAGTCGCGCAGGTAGTCCAGCACGCGTTTCAGGTCCTGCAGGCCTTTGTAGCCGTCGGCGGTGGCATTGTCGGCATCCACGCCGGCCGTCACGAATCCGGCGAGCAGCCGCTCCAGCTTCTCCTCGAAACCGCCTGCCACGCCCAGCAGATCGAACAGGCGCACGGTAGCCTCTTCCGAAAAGCCCCGGCCCGCCAGCTCCTTTTCTACGCCTTCGCGCCCGATTTTGTCGAGTTTGTCGATGGCCGTGAACAGGTCGGTTTCGGTGCCCTCGCCGCCCAGCGCCTGATAAATAGCGCCCAGCACGCGGCGGTGGTTGATTTTGATGGTGTGCTCCGTGAGGCCCAGCGCATTTAGCACCTCGCTCATCATCAGCACGATTTCCGCCTCGCAGAGCAGTGAGTCGGTACCTACCACGTCGGCGTCGCACTGGTAGAACTCACGGTAGCGGCCACGCTGGGGCCGGTCGGCGCGCCATACCGGCTGTATCTGGTAGCGTTTGAAAGGAAATGTCAGCGTGCCGCGGTTCATCACCACGTAGCGCGCGAAAGGCACCGTGAGGTCGTAGCGCAGGCCTTTTTCGGCAATTTTGGGCAATACCTTTTTGGGGCCGGCCAGCAGGTCGTCGGGCGTTACTTCCTCTTTGATAACGTCGCCCTTCTGCTTTTTCAGAAAGTTGCCCGAGTTCAGCACCTTAAACAGCAGCTGGTCGCCTTCTTCGCCGTATTTGCCGGTCAGCACCGACAGGTTTTCGAGCGTGGGCGTTTCGAGCGGGGCGTAGCCGAACTTCTCGAACACGCGACGAATAATGCCGAAAATATAGTTGCGGCGGGCCACTACGGCCGGGCCAAAGTCGCGGGTGCCTTGCGGAATGCTGGGTTTTTGAACGCTCATCAGAAACAATGCGGAATGATGGCGCGAAGGTACAACCAGCAGCTTACTTCGCCTGCCGCACCTGATGAAGCACCGGCGCCGCCAGCGGCGACTTCAGCGGCACCCGCAGTCCGGCGCGGCGCAAAGTGCGCACGGTCCAGTCGTTGCAGGTACGCAGCGCGTGGTAGCGGCCGGTAGCCCGGAAGAAAAAGTCGTTGGCGGTATAGCCGGCCGCATTGCGCAGGGTGTAGCGGTTCAGGCTGTCTGACTGAAAAGCTGCTTCAATCTGGGCGGTAAGCAACTGGTGTTGTGCACGGGAGATGCGCACCGCTACCACATGAGTGCCGGCCGGTGGCGCGTGACGCAGAAAGCGCACGTGCATGAGCGTAGGCCCCGGCACCAAGGCGCGCAGCACAGTGGCTGGGCCAGGCACCTGTTGGTTGTAGGAGGCTAGGTAAAACTTCTCGCTGCCCCAGCCAAAGGCTGCATACTCGTAGGCACCAAAACGCGAGTGGAAGCTGGAATCGGGAAAATGCCGGAACCAACTAGCCCCCTGTGTGTGCGGCACGTGCAGCGGCAATACCACGTCGGTATGTGTGCCGTTTGAAGCCACGAATACCAAGATACCGTCTGGTGTCTGGCGGAACTGGCGGTTTACGGGGACCAGCGCGCCAGTGCACAAAAAGAGAATCAGGGCAGTGAAAGCAGCAGACATAGCACCTGCAAGATCAGGCACAGCCAGATACTTTGTAGTCTCGGCTGCCGGCTGCCCCTCTCACGCCGCGTGCCGGCCCGTTGGCCTACGCTTCTTGTCACAGGCAATGGCCCTACAAGCTGCCCAAAAGGGTGCCGTAGGACCATCAACTACTTCGCTATTTTGTCTATGACCGGACTGCCAGCTTAGGGGCAGGCGGGCAGCTGGTGCGCTGGGCTACTGTCTGGCGCGGGGCCTGCACCCGGGGCTGGCTCGATAATGACTGCAGCGTGAGCGTGCCTAGTTTCTGGCGGTTGCTCAGGGGCCGGAACGATACGGTGGGCTGCTGCAGCTGGTAGCCCAGCGCCGTCGACTGAATTACGTAGTCGCCGAGGGGAAGAAATTTGAGCTTGAAATTGCCCTCGGCATCGGTGGTGCCCACGGCGGCCAGCCGGTGGTCGGCGGCGCGCAGCACTACAATGCTGGTGAAGGGAATCGGCTCTTTGGTGTCGCCGTCGCGCAGGCTGCCTGTTACGGTGCCGTGGCCCAGGGTGTGGGCCGAGAGTTGCAGCACAGCCAGCGAAGCAATGATACCCAGAAGGGAGCGGTTCAGCACGGAATTTTTCATGGCTTTGGAAAGGAAAAAGAAGACAAGGCGCTGCCCGTCGGCTGCTCGGCATGGAGCGGCTCATCTGGCGGGAGCAATGGAAAAAAGGGAGTTGGCAGGCCCGGAACCCGGCCGGCAGCTAGGCCAGCGGGCAGGGACGATGCCCCGCTACGCAGGAGCGGGGAGGCGCTGTCGGGCAGTTGGCCATGCTTGCCAATCAGGGAAGCGGCCGCCCGTTAGCGCGGGGTCGGGGGGGGAAGCAGAAGTAGCTAGCTGTCTGCGGTGGGATGCTGCAACTGCTCGAAAGATGCGGGTAGTTGCCTAAGGGATGCCTGCAGGATAAAAAGAATTTTTAGGCTTTGGCTAAGAAGGTCAGTAGAGTGGACCAGGCCCGGAATCTGCTGGCCTAGCCACCGAAGCCGCCACCACCACCCTGAGGCTGGCTTTCAATCTTTTTCGGGGGCTTGGTGGAGCCCAGGTACCAGGAGAAGCCCAAGTAGCCTACCCGCGTTTCCCACTTGTTATAGTACGTTGCCTGGAAGTTGTTCTCGGCTGCATATACTTCTGTGAGGTTACGCTGCGTGTTAAAAATGTCGCTCACCCGCAACGTGAGGGCCGCCCGGTCGCCGAATAGGCGCTGGCGCAGGGCTACTTCCACCGAGCCGACCGGTGCAATCCGGCCCTGCGACGTAATGGCGGCCGCGCGGTAGTTGCCGGTCAGTTGCACATCCAGTTTGGGCGTAGGATTAAAGGTGTTCATCAAGCGGCCCGTGCCCGATAGGGTGCGGCGGCTGGTTTCGTTGCCGGTAGCGGCCGTCACGTTGGTCTGGAACAGCGAGCCGCTGGCCGTCAGGCGCCACCACTTGGCCAGCGGGTGGTTCAGCGAGAGTTCTGCGCCCATGCTGGTTGCCTGCCCAAAGTTGTCGGAGTAGCTGCCCGTCACAACGGCGCCGTTGCCGTAAAGGCGGGTGGCCTCTTCATCTACTCGCGTCAGCCGCTGAATGGCATTGTTGGTCTGGCGGTAAAACAGCGTGGTATTCAGCGAAGTCTGGCCCATGGTCATCTGGTGCCCCAGCTCAAACGCGTTGATGTATTCGGGGCGGAGCGTCGGGTCGCCGATGCGGTAGCTGCGCTGGTCCTGGTAGAGCGGGAAAGCCAGCAGCTGCATGAAACCGGGGCGGTTGAGGCGGCGCGAGTAGCTGAGTTGCACGCGCTGGTCGGCGGTGGAAAGCGTGCGGGCCACCGTAGCCGAAGGGAACAGGTTGAGGTAGCTCAGCCGGAACGGACCCTTGCCGCCCTCTACTTCGCCGCTGGTATTGGTGTATTCAGCCCGCAGGCCGCCCTGCGCACTCCATTTGCCCATGGTCTGCTGGTAGGTGGCATAGCCCGCCTGCTGATACTCCCTGAATGAGTAGGCAAAAGACCGGTCGGCGAGACGTTCGTAGCCGGGCGTATCCGAGTTCTGGCGCAGGAAGTCGTCGGTACCGTCGTTGAGCATTACCTGGCCCTTCACGCCGGCCTCAAAACGGGCCTTTTCGCCAATCGGATGCACATAGTCGGCCTGGTAGGCGGCGGCGTTCAGGTCTACATGCAGGTCCTGCTTCCACTCGCGCAAATCTTCTGAGCCAAACGTATTGCGCTGGCCCACTACCACGTCGGCGTCGAGGTTGGTGTAGGCAATGTTGGCCGTCAGCTCGCGGCCTTTGTGGGCTTCCCAGGTGCGGCGGTAGTCCAGCGAAGCGTCCGTGTTGCTCACGTCTTCCGTGACCTTGAAAGCACTGCCAATCCGGTCGGAGCCCTGCGCGCTACGGATGTCGGCGAGCTGCGTGCCGGTATTGAGGCCCCGGTTCAGGTTGGGCTCCACGGTCAGCGTGAGGGTCTGCTCCGGCGAAATAGTGTAGTCGAAGCCCAGGCGGCCGGAATGGTTCACGTTGTGACGCTGGTTCAGGCCATCTTGGTTGATGAGCAGCGTAGTGCCTTCCACGGTGCTGGTCTGGTCAGTGCGGGAAGTGCTGCGGTAGCGGTTGTCCTGCAAGTTATACGAGCCGAACCAGTTCATTTTGCCGGCCCGGCGGTTCAGGCTCAGGCTGCCGTTGTACTTGTCGCGGGTGCCCAGCGTAGCCGAAGCCTGCCCGTTCCAGCCATCTTTCTTCTGCTTTTTCAGGATGATGTTGATGACGCCGCCGCTGCCGGCCGCATCGTAGCGGGCCGAAGGATTCGTCACGACTTCCACTTTCTCAATAGAGCTGGCCGGAATCTGTTCCAGCCGGTTGCCGCCCGCCCCGCTATTAGCCGATTGGCTGGGCTTCCCATCAATCAGGATGGTGATGTTGGAGCTACCGCGCATGCTCACCGTGCCATCGGGCGCTACGGCCACACTAGGCACATTTTGCAGCACGTTCACGGCCGTGCCACCCACGCTGCTCAGATCCTTTTCCACGTTAATGACTTTCTTATCCAGGCTTTCTTCCACGGCAGCCCGCTCGCCGGTTACCGTTACACCGTTGAGCTGCGTAGCCGTGGGAGCCACTTTCAGGGTGCCCAGCCGCAAGGTGGGGTTGGCGCTGGTAAGAGCAATGGGCCGCCGGAAACCCTGGTAGCCAATGGCCGAAGCCTTCAGCAGGTAAGTGCCCAGACCCAGTGAAGCCAGCTCGAACGTGCCGTTTTCGCCGGTTTGAGCGCCACTCACAAAAGTAGAGTCCTGAGCGCGGAGCACAACTACGTTGGCGAAGGGCAGCGGCTGGCCGTTGGTCTGGTCGAGCAGCGTACCCGAGACGGAGCCGGTGGGCTGCTGGGCCGCGGCAGCCAAAGGAGAGAGCATAGCAAGGAACCCCAGGCCCTGAATGGCCCGGCTGAAAGTCGGAAAGGAAGTCATTGGAAGTGGTGAGTTGGAGTACAAACCAGGCAAAGAGGTGCCGTTCCAGGCGGCCGCGGTTCCGCTGGGAGGCTGTTTGCCAGTAACAAAGGCGCGAAAAGTAGGGGTGCGGCCCAAACGAATTTGGGGGCACCAAACGGCCAAAACACAAGGGGCAGCGGAAGGAAACGGCTGTTTCTGTCGGGCTGCCGGCTCCCGGCCCGGTTGGCGCGGTGGTGTCCGGCTTTCGGCGTGGGCGGCGCTCCGGTGAGAAGCGGGGCCTGCGTCGAAGTACTTATCTAATCAATGATCCAAAGGTAACAGAAGGTACTATGCAACGCAAGGTACTGGGTGAATTATTTTTGTGTTACCCGGTTTTTTCATTGGAATTAAGGGAGTTGAAACAGAAAGCACTTGTTGAGAATGGTGAGCTGAAATGCCTTCTGCAGCCGTATGGGAGGCATTTTGAGGTTTCAGACTGACAGATGCACTATCCGGTCAAAGGGTAGCCTGTACCCGAAATTTTATTCAGGTATTCTGATACTGCTATGCTTACGCGACTGACAAAAGGCCATTAGCCGGCCGGATACGGACCCGCTGACCTCACTCACTCCTGCTTCTGAGTCGGGCCTGGCTTTCGTAGGGTGTGCTCTGCCAACCGTTGGGTGTTTCTGAACACTGTGTCCGCATCCGGACAGTTTCTGGCTGCGCAAGTCTATTAGATTGCTATGTAATGGTTTATCTGTCAATGATATAAAGCATTGGCATAAACGTTGGCGGACTGTACACGAATCCTCCTCATTCCTGTACGAAAATGGACAGAGCTATTTCTTCGGCCATCCGGAACCGCCGCAAAGCGCGCCGCTGGTTGCTGCTGCTGGCGGGGCTGGTCGTTGCGGCCGTGGCGTTGCTGGCCTTCCGCTCGGTGCTGCGGCCCAGCATCCGCCGGGCTCAGTTGCTGACCGCAACCGTCGAAACCGGCGACCTGCAAGCCTCGCTCACGGCCGCCGGCCTCATTATTCCGGGGTACGAGGCTGTCATTACCAGTCCTATTCAGAGCAGTATCCGGCGCGTGGCCTTGCAGGTAGGCGAGAAAGTGCAGCCCGGCCAGACTATTCTGGAGCTGGATAAGGACCTTACCACTACCGCGCTGGCAAAGCTGCAGAACGGCCAGCAGCAAAACCGCAACAAAAACAGCCAGCTCCGGCTCAGCCTCGAAAAAGCCCTCAACGACCTTCGTTCCCAGCAACTGGTGCAGCAGGTGAAAGTGCGTAGCCTGCAGTCAGCGCTGCGCGACGAGCAATATCTGCTGAAAATAGGCGGCGGCACCGCCGAAAGTGTGCGCCAGGCTGAGCTAAACCTGAAAGTGGCACAACTGGAGCTGCAGCGCCTGCACGAGCAGATCCGTAACCAGCAGGCGGCCAACGCTGCCGATGTGCGCGAACTGGGCTTCACGATGCAGATTCAGGACCGTAGCATTGCGGAGCTAGCCAGCCAGCTAGCTCAGGCCGACATCAGCAGCCAGCAGCCCGGCGTGCTGACGTGGGTGAACGAGGATATAGGCGCCACCGTGCAGCAGGGCGACCCGCTGGCCCGCGTCGCCGACCTGAGCAGCTTTCGGGTGCGGGCTACTATTTCTGACGCGTATGCTGATGCGCTGCACCCAGACGCGGCCGTAGTAGTGCGCCTCAACGACACCGACCTGCGCGGCACCATCAGCACCGTAAGTCCGGCCGTGGACAAGGGCACGGTTACGTTCTACGCTCGGCTCATCGAAGACCACCACCCGGCCCTGCGCTCCAACCTGCGCGTCGACGTGTTTGTGGTGACCAGTAGCCAGCGCCAGGTGCTGCGCGTGAAGAACGGCGCCTTCTACCAGGGAGGCAAGGAACAGCAGGTATTTGTGCTGCACGATGGCAAAGCGGAGCGCCGGACGGTACGTTTCGGGGAAAGCAACCTCGACTACGTGCAGGTGCTGAGCGGCCTGCGTCCTGGCGACGAAATAGTGGTGAGCGACATGAAGGACTATCTGGGCACGCCCAGCCTCATCATCAAAGAATAGCCTGCTATGAAGCGTTTTTGGAGCAGCTTGGCACTAGTTGCGGCCGGGTTTTCGGCCACCGCTCAGCAAGAGGTGCTGAGCCTGGAGCAGGTAATTGGGCTGGCGCTGGAGCAGTCGGCGGTGGCAGGGCAGGCCCGCACCTCCCGCGAAACCAGCTATTGGCAGTACCGCACGTACCAGGCGAACTACCGGCCGCAGCTGGCGCTGCAGGGCCAGCTGCCCAACTACAGCCGCGTGATTACGCCCGTAGTCCAGCCCGATGGCACCCTGCAGTTTCAGGCCGTGCGCCAGAATAACTCTATCCTGGGTGTTTCGCTTAGCCAGCACATTGGCCCCACGGGGGCGCAACTGGTGGTCAGCTCGGAAATGCAGCGCTTCGATGACTTCAACCGCAACGCCCGGCTCTACAACAACCAACCCGTGACCATTGGCCTCACGCAGCCGCTGGGCCGCTACAACCGCCTGCGCTGGGACCGGCGCATCGAGCCGTTGCGCTACCAGGAAAGCCAGCTCCAGTTTGTGCTGGAGCGCGAAACCATTGCTCAGCGCATCACAGAGCTGTATTTTGACGTGCTGCTGCAACAGGTGAATGCCGAGGTAGCTACCCAGAACGTGCAGGCCAACGAGGAAATGCTGCGTCTTGGCAAAGAGCGGTACCAACTAGGCCGCCTTTCGCAGAGCGACCTGCTGCTCTTGGAACTCAACGTGCTGAGCGCCCGCAAAGCCCTCGGCCAAGCCCGGCTCGATGCCCAGGATGCGGCCCTGCGTCTGCAGAGCTACACCGGCCAGAACGCCGAAACCCTGCGCCTGCGGGTGCCCGATGCCGTGCCATACCTTAGGGCACCCGCCGATGAAGCACTGGCCCAGGCCCGCCAGCACCGCCCCGAAACGCTGGCCTTCCGCCGCCGCCTGCTGCAGGCCGAAAGCGACGTAGCCCTGGCCAAAGGCACTACCGGCTTTCAGGCGACGCTGGTAGCCAACCTGGGCTACGTGAACAGCTCCCGCAACTTCTGGGAAACCTATCATAGTCCGCAGAACCAACAGCGGGTGAGCCTGGTGTTTTCGTTGCCGCTTATGGATTGGGGTCGGCAAAAATCGGTGGTGAAAACGGCCGAGGTGACGCGCCGCCAGACCGAGCAGAATGTAGCGCAGGAGCAAAGGGTATTCGAGCAAAGTGTCTTGGTGCAGGCCAGCCAACTCAGCACTCTTACTGAGCAGCTAGCCCTCACGGCCCAGGCCGATACGCTGGCCCAGCGCCGGTATGGTATTGCCCAGGCCACATACAAAGTTGGACGCATCAGCCTCACCGACCTCAATATTGCCCTAGCCGAGAAAGACCAGGCCCGTCGCGCCTACATTGCCGCGCTGCGCGCCTGCTGGGTGGCCCACTACCGCCTGCGCGCCCTCACACTCTACGATTTTGAGCATCAACTGCCGCTGACCGCTGAATAATATTGGTGCCTGTGTCTGGATAGCCTGCAAGACCGAACACACTGTCCGTTTACGGACATCTTTTGATAAAGCTATAAGTTGTATTACGTGTTGTAAAATATTGATAATAAACAATTTATGTAGTTGGCATGGGGCTTGGCTAGGTACAGCATAGTACTCGTGCCAGCTGGCCGAAAACGGACAATTGCCTTTCCTTCGCCTTTCCCATTCAACCACTGCCCTATGAACTCCAGCACTGCTTCCGCTACTTCGACTGCCGCGCCTCTTGCCCGCCCAGCCACCTGGCAGCCGGTTATTGAGCTGCGTGGTATCGAGAAAGTATATCAGACCAAAACCATCGAAACAGTAGCTCTGAACCACGTCAACCTCATCATCCATAAAGGGGAATTCGTGTCGGTGATGGGGCCTAGCGGCTGTGGTAAGTCTACGCTGCTCAGCATTATGGGGCTGCTGGATGAACCGACGGCCGGGGTCGTGGAGATTGAAGGCCGGGCCATGCAGTCGTATTCCGACCGGGAGCTGGCGGCGCTGCGCAACCACAAAATCGGCTTCGTATTCCAGAGCTACCACCTCATCAACGACCTCTCGGTGCTCGACAACGTGGAGCTGCCGCTGCTGTACCGGCCCGGCGTGAATGGCCGGCAGCGGCGCGAGCTGGCCCACACCGCCCTCGACAAAGTAGGCCTGAGCTCCCGCACTACTCACTTCCCCAGCCAGCTTTCCGGCGGGCAGCGGCAGCGGGTGGCCATAGCAAGGGCGCTGGCCGGACGTCCGGAACTAATTCTGGCCGACGAACCCACCGGCAACCTCGACTCGGTGATGGGCGAGGAGATTATGGAGCTGCTGCTAACTCTCAACCGGGAGGAAGGCACCACCATTGTGATGGTAACCCACGACGAGCACATGGCCCGCCGCACCGAGCGTCTCATTCGCTTCTTCGACGGCAGCCAGGTCAGCTAAGTCAGGCAAGTAGAAACTACCCGCTGACGGACGAGTCCCTGAGCAGTTTCTGGTTCTCGGTTCCTCATCTTCCCTTCTCAAATCTTACTTAAAAAACCATGCTTCTCAGCTACCTTAAAATAGCCTGGAAGGTGCTGCTGCGCCGCAAGTTTTTTACTTTCATCAGCCTGTTCGGCATCAGCTTCACCCTGATGATTCTGCTGGTGGTGATGGCGCTAGCAGACCATGTAGTAGGCCCCAACATGCCGGAAAAGCGCCTCAACCGGATGCTGTTTGTGAACACCATCCGGCAGCAGATGGTGGACGACCACGGCTGGATGAACAACCCCGCCAGCATACACTTCGTGGACAGGTACGTGCGCAGGATGAAGACGCCCGAAAAGGTGGGCGTAATGTCGAACATCTACAACGCCACAGCTTTTACCCCAGGCGGTCTGCTGCCGCTGGATCTGCGCTACACCGATGGCAACTTCTGGCAGATTATGGACTTCGAGTTTCTGGGAGGAAGGGCCTTTACAGGTGCCGAGGTAGACCAGGTCCAGCATGTGTGCATAGTCAACGAGGCTACTGCCCGTAGCTATTTTGGCACCACGCAGGTGGTGGGCCGCACCATCGAAATTGATCTGAAGCGCTACCAAATTGCCGGGGTAGTACGCAATGTGTCGGCCGTGCATATTGCGTCGTATTCTGATGTGTGGGTACCCTATACGCTGAGTCCTTCGCTGACGCGCGACAACCGAATAGGTGGGGAATTTATGGTCGTGCTGCTGGCGCCATCCACGGCTGAAATGCCGGCTATGCGCGAGGAATACCGCCAGATGATGCGGCGCGTAGAAATTCCTAACCCCAGGGAAGTACGGGCGCTTTTCTCCTATGCTGACCCCATGCTGGCCACCTTCACCCGGGCGCTGCATATTACACGGGCAGTAAGTGGTAGCGACTCTCAGACGTTGGACGATGATAATGTTGGCGCTTTCTACCTGATTTGTACCGTGCTGGGCCTGCTATTTATGCTGCTGCCTGCCCTGAATCTGGTGAATCTGAACGTGACGCGCATTCTGGAACGCTCCAGTGAAATTGGGGTGCGCAAGGCCTTTGGAGCCACGAGCCGCAACCTGGTGGGGCAGTTTCTGGTGGAAAACGTGGTGCTGGCCGTGGTGGGCGGGCTGCTTGGGCTGGCCCTGGCGGCCGGGGCACTGGCGCTGCTCAATGATGTACACGTGGTGGCTTACGCGCAGTTTAGCCTGAGCTGGCGCGTGTTTGCCTGGGGGCTGCTGCTCACGCTGGTCTTCGGGCTGATGAGCGGTGTGTACCCAGCCTGGAAAATGTCGCGCCTCAACCCGGTAGTAGCCCTGCGCGGCAGCGGAGAGCAGAAGTAGCAAAGGGCGGCGGCCTCCGGCCCGATGCTTTGGTCTGCTCCAACATCACACTCATCACCTCATCCTCCCCGAAAATGCTTCGCCATCTGTTCAAACTAATCTGGAACCGCAAGCGCAACAATCTGCTGCTGGTGTCAGAAATCTTTTTCTCCTTCGTGGTGCTGTTTGGCGTCGGTACCCTGCTTCTCACGTTTGCCAAGTACTACCTCGAGCCGCATGGCTTCGACTACGAGCAGGTGTGGCGCCTCGAAATCAGGGCGGGCCAAAACGAAACCATGCCCCGCGCCCAGCTCGACGATGTGTTGCGCCAGGTGAAGGCCCTGCCGGGTATCCAGCAGGTGGCTCTTACCAGCGGCAACGTGCCGTTCATCTTTAATTCCAATACGTCTGCCTTCAGCTACCAGGGCCGCAAGTCGGGGCAGTCCAATATCTATGACGCCGACGACCACTACGCCCAGGTGATGAAGCTGCACCTGCGGGAGGGCCGCTGGTTTGCCAAAACCGACGACGGCAGCCACCACCGTCCGGTCGTCATCAGCCAGAATCTGCGGGAAGAGCTATTCGGCAACGGGCCGGCGCTGGGCAAAATCTTCACCTGGATAGAGCCCGGCCCCAACCCTGACCCCGCAGACGAGTTTCAGGTGACAGGGGTGGTAGACGATGTGCGCATGGAAAATGACTTCGGCCCGGCGGTGCCTTCTCTCTGGAAGCGCCTGATTCCGTTCGACACCACGCGCTGGGAAACGGCCAATGTGGTGGTGCGCGTAGCACCCGGCGAGGGCGGCGAGCTGCAGGAGAAAATAGCCCGCACGGTGGCCGGCGTCACTCGCCAGTGGACTACTATGGTGCGCGTAATGGACGAGGACCGCCTGCACAAGCGCCGCTACACCATCGTGCCGGTGGCGGGGCTGGCCCTGATCAGCGTATTTCTGATTGTGAATGTAGCGCTGGGCCTCTTTGGCGTACTGTGGTACAACATCAGCCAGCGCCGGGCCGAAATTGGCTTGCGCCGGGCTATGGGTGCCACCGGCCCGGACATTATCAGGCAGTTTCTGGGCGAAATGCTGGTCGTAACGACCTTCGGTGTACTGTTGGGCGGGCTGCTGGCCGTGCAGTTTCCGCTACTAAATGCCTTTGAGCTGGCTCCGAAGTTCTATCTGGCGGGTATTGGGGTGGCAGCAGTGGCAGTGTATTGCATCACGGCACTATGCGCGTTTTACCCCAGTCGGCAAGCAGCTGGCATTCATCCGGCCGTGGCCCTTCGCGAAGAGTAGTTTTCATTACCAAGTGTATAGCCTGCAACTACCGAAAACTGCCTCTCGCTTTATTTCTCCGCATTTCCGTCCTTCGTGCACTGAGCTATGATACTACTAGTTGACGACGACCTGGCCGTCCGGACCTCGCTAGGACTGTTGCTGAAACAGGCCGGTTACGTTGCGAAAGCCGTGGCTACACCCGAGGAGGCACTGCAAATCGTGCGCACCGCGCCACCAGCCTTGGTGCTGATGGATATGAACTACTCGCTGGAAACCAGTGGCCAGGATGGCCTGCAACTGCTGGCCCAGGTGAAGCAGGTAGCGCCGCAGCTACCCGTTATTCTGATTACGGGATGGGGTTCCATCACGCTGGCCGTGGAAGGCATCAAGGCCGGGGCGGCCGAATTCGTGACCAAGCCCTGGAACAACGAGGCCCTGCTACAGACCATCCGTACCATCCTGAGCCTGAGCGAGCAGCAGGCCACTGCGGCTCCGGCCGAAGAAACGCAGCTCAGTCGCCGCCAGCTCGACAAACAGTTCAATTTCAGCAACATTGTAGGCCAGGACGCGCGCCTGCTCCAACTGCTGCGCAACGTGGGCCAGGTGGCCGCTACTGATGCCTCGGTGCTGATTGAGGGCGAAAGTGGTACCGGCAAGGAGCTGATTGCGGAGGCCGTGCACCAGAACAGCAACCGCCGCCACCAGCCGTTCGTGAAAGTAAATCTGGGTGGTATTGCGGCCTCGCTGTTTGAGAGTGAGATGTTCGGGCACCGCCGCGGCGCTTTTACCGACGCTAAAACTGACCGGGTGGGACGCTTTGAGCTGGCCAACGGCGGCACCATCTTCTTGGATGAAATAGGGGAGCTGGACCTATCCTCGCAAGTGAAGCTGCTGCGTGTGCTGCAGGACCGCACCTACGAGGTGCTCGGCGACAGCCGCCCGCGCCGCCTCGATATCCGGGTGATTTGCGCTACCAACCGCAACCTCACTGAGTTGGTGCAGCAGGGGCGCTTCCGCGAAGACCTGTTTTACCGCATCAACCTGATTACGGTGCGCCTGCCCGCCCTGCGCGAGCGGCCCCAGGACATCCCGCTGCTGGTGCAGCATTTCGTGGATGGACTGCGCGCCACCTACAACCGCCCCGCCCTGAAGGTAGGCACTCGCGCCCTGCATTGGCTGCGCGAACTACCACTGCCCGGCAACATCCGGGAGCTGAAAAATCTGGTGGAGCGTGCCGTGCTGGTCTCGGGTAAGGATGAATTGAGCCCCGAAGACTTCCAGGCACAGTTCCAGCCCGCTACCCGCACCCCAGAACCCGGCCAACTCCCTGAACCCGGCACTATCACCCTGGATGAGCTGGAAGCCCAGATGATTCGCCGCTCAATGGAGCACTTTTCCGGTAACGTGAGCCGCGTAGCCAAAGCGCTGGGCCTGAGCCGGGGGGCGCTGTACCGTAGGCTGGAGAAATACGCTATTCCGTTTGACGCGGAATAGGAGGAAGGGCTTTCCAGTACGTCATTCCGAGCGAAGCCGAGGAATCTCGCGTGCTGAGATTGTAATGGCAATTCTACTACACTAGCGAGATTCCTCGGCTTCGCTCGGAATGACGTTTTTACTTTCCGCAACAGTTTCATCCTCTGCATGTCCCTGCGTACCAATTTTTTGCTGTTCGTCGTCCTGATTCATGCCGTGCTTATTGTACTGGCGGCGCAGGTAATGCGGACAAATGCGGCGCTGTTCGTGGGGCTGGAGGTGCTGCTGCTTATTAGCATTGTTCTCACGGTGCAGCTATACCGCGGCTTTGTGCGCCCGTTTCAGCTGATTGCGGCCGGCACGGAGGCCATTCGCAGCAAGGACTTCTCCATGAAGTTCGTGCCCGTGGGCCAGCGCGAAATGGACCAGCTCATCGACGTCTATAACCAGATGATAGATGAACTGCGGCAGGAGCGGGTGACGCAACACGAGAAAAGCTATTTGCTGGAACGTCTCATCCAGGCCTCGCCGGCGGGCATTCTGCTGCTCAACTTCGAGGGCCAGATGGAGGCCGTGAACCCCGCCGCTGAACGGTTCCTGGGGCAGCCGGCCGGAACGCTGCTGGGCCAGCGGCCTGCCAATCTGCCCGGCGAGTGGGGCGCGGCGCTGGGTACCTTGCGCGAGGGACAGCCACAGGTAGTACAGCTTTCTGGCATCCAGACCTACCGGGCGCACTGCTCGCACTTCGTGGATCGGGGCTTTACGCGCAACTTCATATTGCTGGAAGAGCTGACGCAGGACCTGATCCGGCAGGAAAAGCAGGCGTACGAGAAGCTGATCCGGATGATGTCGCACGAAATCAACAACTCCATCGGGGCTATCAACTCCATTCTACAGTCGTTCGGCTACTACACATCCCAGCTCCGGCCCGATGACCAGCCTGATTTCCAGGAGGCGCTGGAGGTGTCCATTGCTCGTAATACGCATTTGGCTAACTTCATTGCCAACTTCGCCAACCTGGTGCGCCTGCCGCCGCCCAACCGCCAGCCCACCGATGTGCACGAACTGCTGCGTGGCATGCAGCGCCTGATGCAGGTGCAGGCCGAGCGCCGCAACGTGCGCTGGCACTGGCAGCTGGTACCCACGCCCCTCCACGCCGACCTAGACCGGCAACAGCTGGAGCAGGCGCTGCTCAACATCGTGAAAAATGCGCTGGAGGCCATCGGCGAAAATGGCAACCTCACCATCCGCACCACACTCAGCCCGCCCGCGCTGCACATCGAAAACGACGGCCCCGGCATCCTGCCCGAAGTGCAGCGCCGGCTGTTCACGCCCTTCTTCAGCACCAAGCGCGACGGTCAGGGCATCGGCCTTACCCTCATCCGCGACATTCTGCTGCAACACAACCTGCGCTTCAGCCTCGAAACCCAGGAAAACGGCCGTACCGTATTCAGCATCTGGTTTTAGCCGCAGTGATTTTGTGTGTACTCATATCCCGAAAGTAATCTGTCGTCCTGAGCAAAGCGAAGGACCTTATCACGCCTGATGTTCTTGCGTGATAAGGTCCTTCGCTTTGCTCAGGACGACAGAAATGAAGGGCACGGCTGATTGATGAAATAGTCTACTTCTTCACGGGTAGCT